>NZ_JBXAMP010000004.1:0-1259 GCF_058800765.1 Afipia sp. GW822-FHT04G07 | reverse complement strand
TGATCTATCCGCGCGAGAGCAATCTCGCGCACGCGCCGCGGCTGTCGCCTGACTACAAGAGCACGGTCAAGCGTTCGCCGACCAAGCCGCTGGTGATCGTCCCGCATACGCTGTCGGAGTTGACCGGGCCGGTGTACGGCCATGAGACCGTGCGCGAGAACGACAACGATCTCACGATCCAGCACGCCGGAGAGCCGCTCGGCGAGCGCATCATCGTTCATGGTCATGTGCGCGATGAAGATGGCCGCGGCGTCCCCAACACGCTGCTGGAAGTCTGGCAGGCCAATGCCTGTGGGCGTTACATCCACGCTGTGGACCAGCATCCGGCGCCGATCGATCCGAACTTCACAGGCGCTGGCCGCGCGCAGACCGATGCAGAAGGTTACTACAGGTTCGTCACCATCAAGCCGGGCGCGTATCCGTGGGGCAATCATCATAACGCATGGCGACCGGCCCATATCCATTTCTCGGTGTTTGGCCATTCGTTCATCTCGCGCATCGTGACGCAGATGTATTTTCCCGGCGATCCGCTGTTCGCCTACGATCCGATTTTCAATTCGGTGACCGACGAGAACGCACGCATGCGGATGGTGTCGAGCTTCGACCTCGAAAACACCAAGCCCGACTGGGCGCTGTGCTATCGCTTCGACATCGTCTTGCGCGGACGCAACGCCACACCGCTGGATAACGACTGATGAGCAAGATTACTCCGTCGCAGACCGTCGGCCCGTATTTCAAGTATGGTCTGACACCGGGCGACGACTACCAATGGAATGACGCGTTCAGTAGCGATCTGGTGACCTCGGATGTATCTGGCGAGCGTATCCGGATTGACGGTCGGGTGCTGGATGGCGACGGCAAGGCGATGCCGGATGCCATGCTCGAGATCTGGCAGGCCGATGCGCAGGGACGCTTTGCCGATCCGCAGGATGCGCGGGCCGTGCCGAATACGGCGTTCAGAGGTTTCGGCCGTTGCGGCACGGACACCGACGGCGGCTTTACGTTTCAGACCATCCGGCCCGGCTCGGTGCCTGGACCCGGCGGGAAGCCGCAGGCGCCCCATGTTCTTCTGGCGGTGTTTGCGCGCGGCATGACCCAGCAGGCGCTCACGCGGATCTATTTCGGGGATCAGGATGCTGCCAATGCGGCGGATCCGATCCTGGCGCTGGTGCCGGCGGATCGCCGCGCCACACTGGTTGCGACGCGCGAGCCGGGCGAGCCTGTGACTTACCGCTTCGACGTCCATCTCCAGGGCGACA
>NZ_JBXAMP010000003.1:0-181119 GCF_058800765.1 Afipia sp. GW822-FHT04G07 | reverse complement strand
GCCGCCGGCGAGTTGTGCGGCAAGAAGGGGGAGCGTCAGAATTTGGCGGCCTATAGCCCGTTCCCGCGCCGCATTAAGGCGCCGCATTCGCAACGCCAAGGGGCCATCGACAACCTCGGTATGTATCCGCATCTGGCACCCCCGCAGTTGCCGCGCAACTTTGCGGCTTATTTGTCTTCCGGGCCTGGAGCCGGGTTCGTATTCGCAGGCACTGTATCGTAGGTTCCCTCATGCCGGCATCGCGTAATCGTAGATTTCATCAAGCCGACATGGCGTAGATGGCGGCCGTTCATTTCGGAAATCTGGCGCTGAGAGGGACATGAGCTTTTCTTGGCTACCGGGCGGCCCGCTTCGGCCTACCGCTCGGCCGTGCTTTAGGCCGATTGGTCGCCCGAATAGCCGCAAGCTCCCGTTCGGCCTGTCGCAACTTCTCCAGCCCCAGGAAATGCCCGATCACCCATCGGTCGATATATTCGCGCAGATCCCATAACGCTCCATCTTCAACGAGTGCAAGCACCAAGGCCCAGTCGTTATTGCGAAAACGTGTCAGCTGCTCGAGCAGTATGCCGGTTACCCGCATAGTCTTTAACTGTGCGACGCCACCGTTCTGCCAAATGCGCAGCAGGAACGCGAGAGAAACCGAGAGATGCGACATGAGGTCGGCGTTGCGAGTGCCGATGAATGCGCTCGTCGCCCGGTAGTCAGCAAGCTCTGCGCTTGTGTCCGCTTGCATCACGCTCAACAATGTTTCGGCATCCAGAGAGAGGTGACCGTGCCGCCGCCACGCCAGCTTGACCGTAATTTCGGCTTGGCGCTTCGCGTCAATCAATGATGCTTTCCGCGCAAAGGCAAAGATCGGCTGGAGCCAAACACTCTTGACTTGAATGCCGACGGCGGCTGTGGCCGCCTGTCGATAATACATATCCTCCGACACGAGGACGTATCCCTCGCGCGCGACGTACGCCTCGTCGAGTACATCCGTCCCAAACGTCTCTGTTAGCATTGAGGCGAGTTCAGACGGTGTATCGGGAGCGACGCCAGGGATGATCTCGCAATGCTCCTCGACCTTTGCGATCTGAGCTGAGATGAAGTTCCGTCGCGCCTCTATGTCCGCGCGGGTATGCTCTTGCCGAATATACTGGCCGTCGTGCCAGGCGATCGTCATCGACCTCCCCTCACCGCCGAACTCATCCCGGTCGCGCAGCCCCCGAAGTTCATCGATACAGGATCGCGGAACCACGAGCTTTCCGAAGACCGCGAGGAGGACGTCGAATGCGTCCATCGTTGCTACCGTCCACGCCGTGTAGGTGTCGAAAACTGCACCCGCTGCACGGTGCTGCTCGACCACGTCGTGAGCAGCGTCCCGCTCCTGTGCCGTGCCGGCGCAGGTGCTGATGTCATGATCAAGCGATCGGACATAGTCGGCGAAGCTGATGGCGTCGCCCCCCAGTCGGCTCGCCACCATACCCATTGGCAAGTGTTGCAACAGATAGAGATCTGCGAGTTTACGGTTGCTCTCGGAGACCCTCTTGATCTCATTGAGGGCGGGTTGAACGTCGCCCTCTTTCATTTTCAGGGTGTAAAAGCCCTGCGCGTCGGGGAATCGCGTTTGAAAATTCCCCATGACGTCGTGGAGGGCATGCAGATATTTGTGCTTTACCTCTGCCACACGCCAGGTCGCGTCCGTGCCGAACGCGGCCTTGACGGTGAAGTCCTCGCCAACCTTTAGACCCATGGCGGCAGCTGCCAGCTGGTGTTTGGGGCTCACCAGCCCATCGGCCGGCCGGTCCAGCCCGTTCGCAATAACGAAACTTGCCGACTCACCGCGCGCACCCTCTAGCCGCACCCAGGCGTCGAGCCCAACGATCGTGGGTCGCAGCGTTTCGTGGCCATTGAGATCGAGCATCATCAGGCCAAAATAACGCAGCGCCGCCTCGGCATCGTTTTTCGCCGATTGCAACACGTCGTAAGCGAATGCCAGCGCCTGCTTACGGAGACCCTCGGCGAACATCGCCTGGGCGAGATACATTTTTTGACCGGCGGTCCCTTTGACAGCGGTGAGATCGAGGCTTTCGATAATGGGCCCGATTTCGCCGCGGCGATCCAGCCGCCGGAGCGTAGAGAAGAGTGTCAGGTAGTTCGTCAGATCTGCGCTGAGCGCAATCGCTCGACGAAGGCACGTCTCGGCATCCTTCAGCGCACCCCGGTTGTAGTGCAGCAGGCCCTCTGCATGCAGATAGAACTCGAGGCTCTTGATTGTGGGTGGCAGTCTTTCGAAAAAGCGGACCGCCCGCTGCCGGATCGGACTGTCATTCACGAGAGCCCTGGCGAGCGAGCGGAGCGCGTCATTATCGTGATCTTCTGCAACATGCCCGTGGAGCAGGTCCGCGACAATATTGGCGTCGCCGCGTCGAACTGCATGCATTGCAACCATCAGCCGTGCGGATATGTGGCTTTCCGCGGTAATCAATTGCAGAGCCGAGTGAAAAGCAGCCTCGGCGACCGCCTCCAGGCCCTCCATCCGCGCAAAGTCGGCGACAACGATGCTGGAACGCGCATCGTCGGCAACCTCTTCGGCGATCGCCGCGATCTTTACGTCAAGATCGTTCGGCCGCTGAAGCTTCAGCTCGGCCAATCGGCACGCCGTCACAACAAGCGTGCGCTCAACATCGGGAATGGTGTCGTTCTGTTCACGACCGATCCGTGCCACCTCGCTCCAGTCGCCGCGTGCGGCGTGGTAACGAAAACCGAGAATGGTCGCGTCGGGTCCAACCGGAAGACGTTTGAGGAGATCGCACGCGAGCTCATCATCATTGCCCTCGACGGCTGCCAATGCAGCCCGTTTGGCGAGCTCGACATCCTCCGGCGCTGCAGCAAGGCCCTGCCGCGCAAGTTCAAGAGCAGCGGGCAAATCGTCGAGGGCGAGGTATGCCACCACCAGGTTGCTGCAGAGTGCGGCGTCCTCTGGACGCACAACGCCTTCAGAGGAGCGAGCCGCGTCCCATTGCTCGCGTAAAACGCTGGTGGCCGCAGTGATCCGTGCTCGCTGATCGGGCGTCAGCAGGTGACCGCGCTGCACGCCCTCATTGCGCAGAATCTCATCGAGGTCCGCGTCAGCCGCGAACTGCCGCGCATGGCGATCGTCCGGATGCGCGGCGAGCGCCTGCTGCGCGGCCTCCCACCACGCCGGCATCAAGCCCTTGTGGCGGAGCACATCGACGCGACCAACCGCAACCGCAGCGGTTCGCCTCAAGTCGGCCGGTATGAGGTCGAGCGGATCCCCGATAGATGGGTCGAACCGCGCAGCTTGGACGAGGTAGCCGGCGACGCCTTCGTTCGTGGGATCGGTATTCAGTGCGTCTTGGCCGAACGCCAGCACGTCCTGCCATCGCCCTTGCAGCAGAAGCGAAAACGCCTTGTTGGCAATTGCTTTCGGCTCCGTCGGCGCGTGATCGTATGCGTCGGAGAGGAGCCGCGCTGCTTTCTCGTCATCGCCGAGGGCCAGCAAACAGGAGCCAATATTAGCCTTGATCCGGAACAGGATACGGCCGGATGCCGTGCGTTCCACGCGCGCGAGCAGACGTTCCAGCAGTGGCAACGCTGTGCGTGGTTTGCCGGAGTTAGCAAGGTCACGGTATTCGTTGATCTCTGCGTCGAGTTGCGCTTCGAGCGCAGTCGTACCGCTTGTCGAGTCGCCCGGCGCGAGGTGGATGCTTTCCAGTCTGGCAAAGCGGGCGTCGAGACGGGACAATCCGGTTTCGAAGCTAGCCTTCGTTTCTTCCTGGACGACTGCGACCTTTTCGACCTCCTCGAGAATCCGCTCGCTGAAAGCGCCGTAGTCCGGATCGAATTGCTTGCGCGCCTCAGCGCTCTCGCTGATCCGCTCCTCGAGCGTGTTCCAGCCCCAGACGTAGATCAGGATCGCGCGGCCCTTGGACTTCTGCTCAAGTGAGAGCTCGCGCACCAGTTCCTGAAATGCCACGTCGTCGGGCGCGGTCGTGATGATGAAATATTCCCGCAGGTCGGGCCGGAATGTCAGTGCTTTGCGGACTTCCTCACGAATCTCGTCCGCAGTCAGCCCATGCCCATCGCTCTTCAACTTGCACTGGATACCGACGTGATGGGCTGGGTCGCCGTTGCGAACGCCGAAGAGGTCGACGCCGTTCTGGCGCTGACCGCGACGACCGTTGCGTTGGACGTTCGGGTCACCGAGAAGACCGCGCCAAAGCACGATGGAGGCACGCTCGAATGCCTGTTCGTCGGCGGGCTTGGGGATTTGTGTGGCGGCAAGCAATGACATGTCGAATCGCACTCTAACGCCATCGTCTTTGTAGTGCGCAGATGTTCAAAGTATTCCCCACGCGCGATAGCGCCCTCGCCCCGTCGCCTCGCGGAGCCCGAGCTCCGCGACCAGATCCTGGGCGGCCCGCGGCGTGATCCGCAACTCCTTGGCGATCATGCCGGCCGAGACGATCGGCCGGGTCAGCACGTAGTCGAGGAGCGCCGGCAGCCGGGAGGTGGAGCGGCGGCCGTCGAGCTTGCGGGCCAGCAGGGTGCGGGCGGTCAGCCAGCGATCGTGATCCTTCAGGCCGGCTGCGCCTGCGGCCGTGATTGCCTCGAGCTGGATGGCAAGGCGCCCGGCGCTATCGCGCGGCGGCCGCCGCCGCTCCCGCGGAATGGCTTTGAGGCCGTCATGGAAACAGGACAGGTGCCAGCGGGTCTTGCCGCGCTCGCGCAACACGCTAGCTGCGAGCAGGCGGCCGAGCCAAGGCGTGTGCTGCAGCGGTTCGAGCGCGCTCCAAGCGTCGGCGGCAATTGCGGCAGCCAAAGCCGGTGGCAGAGTGTGGGTCTGGTCGACGACGGCGCGCCATGCGTCGAGGCGTTCGTCCTCGTCCCAGTCGAGGTCATACACAAGCGGGTCCCGTTCCGACGAGCGGCTGGTGGCAATCTCGCCGGCGAGGGTGCGGTCGGCTTTGGCGATCGCCGCGTCGACGGCTGCGAAGGCGTCGGCCAGCCGCGCGTCGGTGACAGTGAGGCGAAGCGGCTCCGCCGAGTCGGCCTCATCGCCAGCCTCATTCGCATCCAGTTCCTCGTCCGTTTCCTCGTTCCGGCCGCCGCTTCCGTCTTCTAACTCGCCCTGCCCTCCCCGGCCGCGCAGCCCGGCGAGCCCGGCGATCGACAGCGCCCAGCCCGGCTTGGCATTTGCGATTCGCCGCCGGGCGCGCAGCACTGCGTGCGCCCGGGTCAGCTCATGGGTAGGGGCGCGGACGTCCATCTCGGCGTCGTGGAGAACGAGGTCCTCAAGATGGACAAGCTCACCTTCGAACCAAAGACTGGCACAGGCGTCGGTGAAGTGGGTCCGGGCGATCCAGCCGTCACGGATCGGGCTTTTGGCCAGGCGCTCGTCGAGGCGGGCGAGCGCGTCCTCGGCGGCCGCGAGCGGCCCGGCGATCTGGGGCCAGGGCAGCGGATCCGGGATCTGGTAGCCGGAAGGCAAGGGCTTGATAACCTTAACGGGAATCGGTGCAACGGAAGCTATCATGAACATAGCTTCCGTCATAGCGGTGCCTTTTTCCGCACCTTCTCACTATCGATAACTACCTCTTATCGATAGTCATGGACGGCACCGCGCAAATCAGCGATTCTGAGCGCCCTCAGCCCGGCAAATCACCCCGCCGGGCCTCCGATCGACGAGAGGACGCAGCCCTGACAGCCCTCTCCCCTCCTCCGGATGCGCTCGCTTGGCGGCAACGACGGCGCGGCTTTGGCCGACACCTGTGTCGGCCGAGTTCAACGGTCGTCGTAGAGGCCGTCGCGAAAGGCCTTGTCGGCCGGCCGCGCATCGGTCCTGTCGCCTCGCGCGCGGAGTTCTCGCGCGAACCGCACGCCCTTCTCGACCAGCGAGGCCGGCTCTGGCTCAAGCTCGGCATCAAGGTGCTCAAAGCCGGGCGTCATCTCCGAGGCCTCGATCGCGGCAATGTCCTCCTCGGTCAGATCGACGGTCCGAACGGCCCGACGATCGCGCCCGGTCGCTTGGCGTTCGGCTGCCGCCGCCGGCGGCGTGTTGGTTTGGCCGGGGTGACGGCTCATGGCGACTTCCCTCCGTTCGCCCCGATATTACCGCAGGGGCGGCTTCTCCGCACGGCGCCCGTTGAAAGTCGCGGCGATCTTCCTTATAGTCACAATGGTCATTATGGTCATTATGGTCACAGGAGCAGGTCGTGACAATCCCCCGAAAAACCCCCGCTCAGGAATCGGATCACTGGACGGTCGCCGGTGCAAAGGCCCGCCTCTCCGAGGTGATCGAGCGCGCCCAGAGCGACCCGCAGATCATTACCCGCCACGGCAAGCCGAGCGTCGTCATCGTCTCGGCTGAGGAATGGGCGCGCAAGACCGTCCGCAAGGGCACGCTGGCCGAGTTCCTGATGGCCTCGCCCCTGCGCGACGCCAATCTCGTTCTCGATCGGGTCCGCGATCAGCCGCGCGACCTTGATCTATGAACCTCCTGCTCGACACCAACGTGCTCTCCGAAGTTCGCCGACCGGCGCCCGATCCGACGGTTCTCGCCTGGCTCGATACGGTCGACGAGGACCGGACGTTCATCAGCGTCGCGTCGATCGCCGAGCTCCGGCGCGGCATCGCTCTGATGGACGATGGCCGCCGTCGCGAGGCGCTGACCGCCTGGCTCGCGGAGGATCTGCCGGCGCGCTTCGCCGGGCGGATCCTGCCGATCGATCCCGCGATCGCCGAATGCTGGGGCGGCCTGATGGCGCAGGCCCGCCAGAGCGGCTTCGCGCTCTCGGTCATGGACGGATTCTTTGCGGCCACGGCACTCGACCGTGAGCTGGTGCTCGCGACCCGCAACACCAAGGATTTCGCGACGCTGGGCGTGCCGCTGTTGAACCCCTGGACTGATAAAGGGGCGCCGGAATGAGCACCCCTGCCCGCCTCCCGGATGCCGCCTCGCTCGAAACCGTCATGGCCGGGCTCGATCCGGCCTCGGCCGATACGGACATGGTCCCAGCCCTCAATGCGGCGTTTCCTGGTTTTGCGTTCGACCTCGCGCCGATCGATGACGATTACTGGCGCGACACAAGGTCGATCCTCCAGCCGGACGGCACGCGGCTCGGCGAATTGCGGCCATGGATGACGGCCGAGATTGCCAAGGACGGCGGCGACATCAAGGCGGTCTGGTCGCGTCTGAAAGAGACCGATCTGCAGATCACAGAATGGCGCGGCTCCAGCGCCTTCGTGTCGGCGCCGACCGGACCGGGCGCGGCCGACTATCTACAGATTGCGCTTGGACGGGAGATCGAATGGCGGGCCGGACCGATCGTCAACCCGGACTACCGTCCGTGGGGCGAACAGGAGCTGCTCGATCCGAGCTGGCCTCGCACCCATCAGCTTCCGGACTCGGATCGCCTTGCCGGCCCGGTTTACCGCCTGCTCGACGGCGCCGGCGGCGCGATGATTCACGTCCGGAGCTTCCTCGATCGCTGCGGCCGCATCGAGCGCGAGAAGCGAGAGGCCAAGCGGCCCGAGCTGGAACGGCGCGTCATTCGGGAGGTCGGGCCGGGCGGAACGCGCGAAACGCCGTTCCTCGACGCGATCCCGGACTATTTCGACTGTGCCGCGTGAGCTGCGGTTCTTTCAGGACTGGGAGGAATCGAACGCCAGACCGCAGCGCGTTTTCGCGCACTGGGCGCTGGATGCCCGCGACTACACCCTCAAAGGCGACCGCGACGTCGGCTTTATTCCCCGACCGCTGCGGCCGCCGAAAGAGCGACCGCTGATGACGCCGGAGAAGGCGTCGATCGTGAGATTGGCCTACCCTTTGGCTGGTTCTTTCTGATGACCCACGGCCATTGGGTCGACCCCGAAATCGGACTTGCGATCGCTGAAGGCGTGAAGGCCCAGCGCGTACGGCTTCCCGACCCCGACGCCCGCGTGCTGCTGCGCTGGGCGGATCGAAGCTACGGTTTTTGAGAGAGCGCCGCTTATGGACGACATCACTTCGCGCGCGCTGGTCTCCGACCCCGAAACCCGGCGGGCGTTACAGCTCGACGCGCTCTCGGCGATCCTGCCGATGGAGCGGCGTGATCGGCTGGCCGAGCTCCTGACCGACGATGACGTCGCGACGCTGAAGCATCTCGCGCGCGAGGGCATGGGCGAGAACACCTTGCGGGCGCTCGCCTCCGATCTGGCCTATCTTGAGGGTTGGGCGAAAGCCGCGACCGGCGCGCCGCTGCCATGGCCGGCGCCGGAAAGCCTGGCCTTGAAATACGTGGCCCATCACCTGTGGGATCCGGCCGAGCGCGAAACCGACCCGCAACACGGGATGCCGGCCGAGGTAGCGACGGAGTTGCGAGAGGCGTTGCTGCTTCGCACCGATGGGCCGCATGCGCCATCGACGGTGAAGCGCCGGCTCGCGAATTGGGGCACGCTGCATCGCTGGAAAGGGCAGGAGGGTCCATTCCATTCGCCCAGTCTTCGCACGGCAGTCAGGCTGGCGGTGCGGGCCAGTACCCGGCCCCGACAGCGCAAGAGCAAGCGGGCCGTCACGCGGGACGTGCTGGACCGGCTGCTTGAATCGTGTCGCTCCGACCGTCTCGCCGATACCCGCGATCTCGCAATTCTGCTGCTGGCTTTTGCCTCCGGTGGACGACGGCGCAGCGAGGTGGCGCGGCTCCGGGTCGAACAGATCAGCGAGGAGCCCGCGGTGCCGCTCGATCCTAAGGATCCTCATTCACCGACTTTGCCGTGCGTGGCGATCCATCTCGGCCGAACCAAAACTGGAGTCGCGGACGAGGCGGGGAGGGTGCTTCTGGTCGGGCCTCCGGTCGAGGCGCTGCGCGAATGGCTCGAGCGTGCCGACATCGGCAAGGGACCGATCTTCCGGGCCATCGATCGCTGGGAGGCGGTCGAGGAGAGGGCGCTGACCCCCCAGTCGATCAATCTCATCGTCAAGCGGCGCTGCGCGATGGCGGGCCTGGAGCCGAGGGAGTTCTCCGCACATGGGCTGAGGTCCGGCTATTTGACGGAGGCGTCGCGCCAAGGCGTTGCCCTTCCAGAGGCGATGCAGCAGTCGCAGCACCGGTCGGTGCAGCAGGCGGCAAGCTACTACAACGACGCCGAGCGTGTTCGTGGGCGGGCCGTCCGCCTTGGTGTCTAGGAGGGGCCCTTCATTAAGTTGTCCGCGTACAACTGCCCTCGAAAGGCATGAGTGTTCCGCGGGCGGTCGGGAGCGGCGAATCGGGTGTTCGGTGCTAAGTTGTCAGCGTACAACTGCGTCACGTGAAGACTGATTCGCGCGCGAGGCTTCGGACCTACCCGCGACGCTAGGGTGGCGCCGTTAACCTCTCGTTAACTCAATAATCCTTGCGGCACCGAGAGAATCGGGCATTACTCTCCATCAGCGCATTTTGAGGCAAACTGCTCAATATTCCGCAGATGCAGAGATTAGGATGCCAACGTCAGCGAAACCTCTCGACGAGAATGTGCGTGATCTCCGCTCTCTGATCAATGCGGACGCAGCGGAGCTTTCGGCACGACTACGCGCCCAGCAGCTTCGCGACTTCCCGCCAGCGGCTGAGAAGACGATTCGTCGGTTTTCGTCGGCGGAAGCCGCGCGCTTCATCGGCATAGCTGAAGGCTACCTCCGCCAATTGGTATCCGAAGGAAAGGGCCCTCCAGCACCAGCGAACAGCCGTCGGAGTTATTCGATCGAAGACGTCGATGGGTTGCGCCGCGACCTCGACAGCGCGGGAAAAGGTGCGCGTCGCTACGTCCCACATCGGCGCGATACCGAGGCTCTCCAGGTCATTTCGGTCATGAACTTCAAGGGCGGCAGCGGCAAGACGACCACCGCCGCCCACCTCGCGCAGTATCTCGCGTTTCGAGGCTACCGCGTCCTGGCCATCGACCTCGATCCGCAAGCAAGCATGTCAACGTTGTTCGGACACCAGCCCGAGCTCGATGTGGGCGACAACGAGACAATCTTCGGCGCCATCCGTTACGACAGCGAGCGCCGTCCAATGCCGGAGATCGTGCGCGCCACCTACATTCCGAATCTCCACATTGTTCCGGGTCAGCTCGAACTCATGGAATTCGAGCACGAGACACCCAAGGCTTTGATGACGCGACAGAGCAACGACTCGATGTTCTTCGCCAGAATCGGGGAAGCTCTGGCACAGGTTAGCGACGCCTACGATGTCGTGGTGATCGATTGCCCTCCGCAACTCGGCTTCCTCACCCTGTCTGCACTGTGCGCTGCGACAGCAGTTTTGATTACCGTCCATCCTCAGATGCTCGACGTGATGTCGATGTCGCAATTCCTGAACATGACCGGAAGTCTGCTTGATGTCGTCGCCGAGGCCGGCGGAGCGACCCAATACGATTGGATGCGCTATCTCGTCACCCGTTATGAGCCTAGTGACGGCCCACAAACGACGATGGTCGGTCTGATGCGCTCCATCTTCGGCTCACGCGTTCTGACTCATCCGATGGTGAAGAGCACCGCAATAGCAGATGCCGGGCTCACCAAGCAGACCTTGTACGAGGTCGAACGACAGCAGTTTACGCGCGGCACTTACGACCGCGCCATCGAAGCTCTCGATCTCGTGAACGGAGAAATCGAAAGCCTCATCAAGCAAGTCTGGAAGAGGAATTAGCCATGGCGCGCAAGATCAGCTTTGATCTTCCGACGACGGCGGATCAGACACCACAAGAAGCGGCAGCCATTTCGCCCGCCAATCGGGTTCGGCCGTTGCTGGGACTTGATCGCCCGATCAAACAATCGAGTGCGCTTGGCGCAATATCGCAATCGCTTGGCGGCATCTCGGAGAAAGTCAAACGGGCGGAAGAAATCGAGCAAAAGCTCATCGAAGGCCAGGTGATTGTTGAACTCGACCCGGCGCTCATCGACAATTCTTTCATCCCTGACCGAATGGAAGCCACCGAGGAGCAGAACGCGGCCTTCCGCGAGTTGATTCGCGACCACGGACAAAACGTCCCGATTCTCGTTCGCCCAAAGCCCAGCGACACGGAGCGCTACGAGGTAGCGTTTGGCCACCGACGCCTGCGAGCCGCCCGAGATCTTGGCATCAAAGTACGGGCGGTGGTGCGCTCGCTGACCGATGAGCAATTGGTCATTGCGCAGGGCCAGGAGAACAGCGGGCGCACCGATCTTACTTTTATCGAGCGTGCCCGCTTTGCAGCGAGACTCGAAGATCGGAAGTTTTCGCGCGAGATCATTATGGCGTCGCTCAACGTCGACAAAGCCGCTCTCTCACGGCTCATCTCGATCGCGACCCGAGTTCCAGCAGCCGTTATAGACGCGATTGGGCCGGCACCAGCCTTCGGCCGGGTGCGCTGGCAGGAACTAACGGATCTGCTGGAGCACGAAGACAATCGCACTCGTGCGATCGACATGGTCAAGGCCCCGAGCTTTCGTGCCCTGGAAACGGATAAACGCTTCGAGACACTGGCGGCGGGGCTACGCGAGAAGACGTCGCGCGCTCGCGCTGAAACGTGGGCGGCAAAGGATGGAACGCATGCTGCCAAGGTCTCGCGTGCCGGCAAGAAGCTCACGCTGACATTTGACGATCGCGTCGCTCCTAAGTTCGGCGACTTTGTCAGAAAGCGGCTTCAGACGCTCTACGACGAATTCAAAGCTGGCGATCCGCCAGCATAACCCAGCTTGCCTGGTCGGAATGAGCCGACCGGATCAAGGCACCGCAACCAAGTCGGAGAACCATAGGCAAAAGAAAAGGCTCCCGAAACGTCACCGTCCCGGAAGCCCCTCTGTCGTGTTTGGCGACTGACAGAGAATCACTTCCGCGAATCGCAGTCAAGTGTCTCGTGAGAGACGGCGTCGTTTTGACGAGCAGATTTTCTTTGCCCTAACTGAGGCAAAGACATGCAGTCACACTCTCCAACGACGCCCTTTGGGCGGCGATCGCTGACGCTTGCCCACGTGGCAAGCCAAATGGTGGCCACCGCGCGGCCACCCGAGAAGGTCGTACACAAATGGAAGATCTTTCATGCCATCTGCACAGCGCGGCCGCGCCTGGGCGTCTCCGAGCGCTCGTTATCGGTCTTGAACGCGCTGCTGACCTTCCACCCCGAGACCGCGCTTACCGGTGAAGACGACCTGATCGTCTTCCCGTCGAACCATCAGTTGTCGCTGCGGGCGCATGGGATGCCGGCATCGACACTGCGGCGTCACCTCGCGGTTCTCGTCGATGCCGGCCTGGTCGTCCGGCGCGATAGCCCCAACGGCAAGCGCTATGCGCGTAAGGGCAGCGCCGGCGAGATCGAACTGGCGTTTGGTTTCGACATATCGCCACTGGTTGTTCGATCGGAGGAGTTCGAGAGTCTGGCGGCCGACATCGAGGCAGAAGCGCGGGCGCTCAAGCTTGTCCGGGAGCGGATCACGCTGTGCCGGCGGGACATTGCCAAGATGATCGCCACCGGCATCGAGGAAGATGTTCCGACACGTCGAGACGGGCAGGGGCCGGCCGATTGGCAGGAAGTCCATGCCGCCTTCCGCTCGATCGTCGATCAGATTCCACGCACCGCAACGAGGCAAGAACTCGAGCCGATCGCCGAAGAGCTGTCACAGCTTGCAGATGACGTCCTCAATCTTCTGGAAACACACATCAAATCCACTGATTCAAGCGCCAATGAGTCCCATACTGAGCGCCACATACAGAATTCAAATACAGATCCCCTAATTGATCTTGAACCTAGCCTTCGAGAAGGCAGGGCGGCGAGGGCGGAGCCCAAACCTCAACCACCGAGGGTGGCGGAAGGGACGTATCCGTTGGGAATGGTGCTGAACGCTTGCCCAGACATCGTGGATTACGCCAAGGGCGGGATTTCGAACTGGCGGGATTTGCTCGCGACCGCCGCAGTGGTTCGATCGATGCTGGGGATCAGTCCGAGCGCCTGGGAAGAGGCGCAAACTGTGCTGGGCGAGACGCCGGCTGCGATTGTCGTCGCGTGCATCCTGCAGCGCGGCGCTGCGATCAGATCCGCCGGCGGCTATCTCCGCGGACTGACCCGGAAAGCGGAGGCCGGAGAATTTTCGCTCGGCCCGATTTTGATGTCGCAGATCAATTCGCGTCTCAACGAAAAGCGCCGGGCGTGACGCGATGACGGCCTCATCTCCACATCCTCGTTTTGCCCTGCGTTCTCGAGCTTGGACCATGGGCGCACCTGACTGCGAACGGTTGATCGAGCGACCCGCGTGTCGCAGAAAACTGAAACTGCGCGGCCGTTCCACACTGCTCGATCTCTCTGCCGCGGGCCGTGCGCGTCCTGGGAATCGCCAAGACGATCGTACTCGTCAGGACAGGTCGGCGCTTCCGAAATGTCGTCCGTCGGCAAATGTGCGAAACGCCGCGATGCCCACATGGCCGTCCTTTTGGTTGCGCCGACCGAAGATCCGGGCACTGGCGGCGATGGCAGGTCGTTCTCCCGTTCGGGCTGTTGCTCCGGTTGCATGGCTGGATTCCTATGGCCGTCGACGGCACGTCGGCCCCTGGAGCCAAGAATTTTCCCCTGCCGGTTTCCCCCGCAAGCGGGGACCCCGACCGGCATTCCTCGCGCATGCGCCTGCGGCGCCAAAATTCGTGGCTCCGGCCGGGGCGCAGCGCTGCGCTTGCCCTCCGCTCGCCTCTGGCGGCTCCGGCTCTGTTTCGTCTTCCCGGCCATGAACGGATCGCCATCGCAACGGGGCACAGCCCCACAGAAGAGAGAAAGACAATGCGCAATATCGCCGAATTCACCCTCATCGGTCGGGTCGGAACCATCAAGCAAGTCGGCAAGACCCTTCGCGTCAGCATCTGCGCCAACTACCCATTCAAGGGCGACAAAGGCCAGTGGAGGGACGACGCGCACTGGAACGAGGTCACAATCTTCACGAAGGCGATCCAGTCCTACGTGAGCGAGCACGTCAGCAAGGGCGATCTGGTCCATGTGCGCGGACGGCTTCGGCAGAGCAGCTTCGAACGCGATGGCCAACGGGTCTACACGGTCGATCTCATCGCTCACGAGCTCGGCCGATTGGCGCAAGCCAGCGAACGCGCCGCGGCATAGCGAATACCGGGGAGGCTTCGGCCTCCCCGCCGCTCCTACCTGAAGGCCGGCGCCCGACGCGAATCCGGTCCGCTACGAAGGAAGTTTTCGCGATCGTGTCTGCCGCGCGAGACCGCGGTCGGCCCGATTTTTCTTGCCGATTGCGGAGACCAGCTCGTCGTAGTTGACGCCGCTTTTCTTAAGAGCGCGGCGCGCATCCGCGGCCTCGAAACCTAAGAGCTCGAGCACGCTCATGTTCAGGCTCGAGGCAATCCGCTCCATCGTCCTCAGCGTTGGATTCCCGATGCCGCGCACGATTGTGTAGTAGGTGCCGCGCGCCAACCCCGTCTTTGGCAGGAAGGCTTCCATGCCGCCGTTTTCGATCTCGAGCTGTTGCAGGCGGATCGCCAGCATCTCATTCAGGATCGAATGATCGACGGGCAGCGGCTTGCGAACAGGCGGCATCGTTTGACTGGCTTTCGGGTCCACGCGAGGAAACGACGGGGAACATACACGAATCCCGAGGTCCAGTATATTGGACGTTGGAAACTGTACAGGCAAGTCTTTGAAACGACTCACGTTGCCGCGTGTCTATCCCTGATGTCCGGGCGCCGGGCTCCGGCCGAATTGGTCAATTGGCGCAGCAGTCGCAAGGGATCGACCCCCGCCCGCTCAGCGATGAGCTCGATGTAATCGAGGCTAGGATTCGCCGCCGACGTCATCAAGTGAAAGTAGCTTGATCGCGGAATGCCGAGCTGCTCCGCGAATTCCCGCCGGCTCAGCCCCGATTCCAGCCTGAGCGCTTCCAATCCTGCCTGGAACGCACTCCGCAAGGTGCTGCCTTGCGCTGCGTGAGCTGCCTTTCGGCGGCAACGCTTGTCGCTCATCGCTGATTCCTCGCGCATTTCCAACGCAAACCGTTCCGTCGATCCGCCAAGCCTACACGTTGGACGGCAGACCAACATTCAATATAATAGACGGATTCGATTCAACCAAGATTCGATTCAACCAAGAGAGGTGCGTTCGGACAAAGAAAAACCCGGCAGAGCCGGGTCTCTCGTGAGGATGAGCGGGCTGGCGATGCCAATCGCCAACAATGCCCCTAACGCATGAAGGCATTTTAGCCCGCGCCATCCGACAGTTCAAGAGGACTCGCGTTTTTACGCCACGGTCTTTGTTTGCCCCGCGCTCTCCCAACGAGAGGACGCGAATGGAGATGCTTGACCAAAATCCGATCACGCCGTTTGGACGGCGACCGCTATCGCTCAGCACCGTAAAGGTGCAGCGCGACGTCAGAGATTGTCCCCACGGCAAGCCCGTACACAAATGGCAGGTGTTCCGAAACATCTGCGAGGCACGGACATCGCTGCCGGTTTCTGACCGCACACTCGCGGTTCTCAATGCGCTGCTCTCATTTCATCCTGACACGGTGTTGACCGCCGGCGCCGCCGATCTCGTCGTATTCCCGTCAAATCGTCTTCTCGCGTTACGCGCCCACGGAATGGCCGCCTCGACGTTGCGCCGCCACCTTGCAGCGCTGGTCGATCACGGGCTCGTTCTCCGACGCGATAGTCCGAACGGCAAACGCTACGCACGCAAGGCGAGCTCCGGCGATATCGAGCAGGCCTTTGGCTTCGATCTTGGGCCGATCGTGGCCCGGTCCGATGAATTCGCCGCTCTGGCCGAGGCCGCGATCGCCAAACGCCAGGCGCTTGGCATTCTTCGCGAACAGATGACCTTGGCGCGGCGTGACATCGCCAAGATGATTGCAACTGGTGTGGAGCAGGGCGTCGCCGCCGATTGGGCCTCCTATCATCGGACGTTCCGAGAGATCCTGACCCGGCTTCCTCGCGTCCCGAAATGTGAGATTCTTGAGCCCATCGTTGTCGAACTGGTGAGCTTGGCAAAAGCGATCGTCAAAGCTCTCGAACAACATCTTGATCCGATCGAGCCCGTCCCGCCAACTTCACCGGCCGATCGGACTCAGAACTCAAGCCCGGAGGAGCCTAGTTCATCCGAACCTGACCCGGCACCGGGCGCCCATGAGATGGCTGACCCCAGCAACGCTCGAACCGCCAGCGCAATCCCTATTCGCATGGTGGTCGAACTCTGTCCCGACATCGTCGACTATGCGCGCGGTGGCATCCGCACCCCGCAGGATCTCATTGCGACCGCATCCACCGTTCGTTCCATGCTCGGCATTAGTCCAAGCGCCTGGGAGGAAGCCCGCATCGCAATGGGCGATGGACAAGCCAGTGTAGTGCTCTCGGCCATTCTGCAACGGGGCAACGCCATCAAGAATCCAGGAGGCTATCTCCGAATCCTGGCCCGGCGCGCCGCAGCGGGCAAATTCTCGGTCTGGCCGATGCTCATGGCGCTTCGGCGGCAAGGGCAAGCTGCCCGTGACAGAGACCCACCCTCATCTTCCTTCCCGGACGACTTTTCGTAAAGGTGATCCTGCTTGTGTCGCTTCCCTCATTTGGTGCGTCGCGTGGCCGCGAACATGCGGCCTCAGCGCGGACATCTCTGTCAGGTTTCGCGCGACGGCGGCAAGCGGCCGATCCGTTTGAGGTGGTCGTAGACAATGCGGTCGATGATTCGAAGCGGATGTGTTCGCTCCTCGGCGGCCATTTGACGGACCACAAGGTCGATCGCATCGGGGAAGCGCAACGCGTAAGGTCGCGATGAGGATCGCTCGCCATAGGCATCGAATGGATTTCGATCGCGGGCTTTCTGAGGGCGCGACGGCGTGCGTGCGGACGCGCTATCCGTCGACGTCGAATGCGCTACTGGCGCGGCGACCTGATCTTCATACGCAGGCGTCACGACGACCGGCTTTGCCGCGGGGGTATCGGTCGGCGCCGTGTTTACGCGATGAGCGCGGAACGCGTCGCGGGGCAGGGGAGGACGATCGGGTTTCTCTGCAGAGGCGGGATCCGTCATGCGGCGCTGTCGCCCTCGCCGGCACCCTGGCTTGCCGCGAGCAATTCGCGGACGACCTGATCGGCGTTGTAACGGGCCTTGCGGACCGATTCGTCCTTGTTGCTCATCTGGTACAACGTGCCGTGTCCACTTGTCATGGTGCGATAGGTGACGCGCCGGTACAGGGCATTGGCGCAGACGGGAACTTTTTCTGCATCGAAATAGGCGACGACCTCCTTGAGGGGGCGGGTGTTTCTGTCGAGGCTGTCATATTCGTTGAACAGAACGCGATGCTGGCTCATCGGCAGCGTTGAACTGGCCGCATGCTGTTCGAGATTGCGGATGGTGCGCACGACCTGCGAGGCATCGAAGGTGTGCACCTTGCAAGGCAAGACGACGAGATCAGCTCGCAGTGTCGCCTGAATCAGGACGTCGCCATAATAGCCGGGGGTGTCGATCACGACGACGTCGTAGCCGTCCAGACGATCGATCGCCGGGGCGAGGGCCTTTTCATCAGGCGCGCGCACGAGGTCCACGCCCTGCGGGCTCAAGCCCCGCGCGATCGATGACGCATGCCATTGGTAAGACGACCCCTGCGGATCGGCATCGACGATGGCGGCCGAATAGCCGTGCTTGGCGAACTCGCCGGCGAGGATGATCGCGACGGTCGTCTTGCCGCTCCCACCCTTCGGGTTTGCCACGGCGAAAATGCTTGGCACTTGGACCTCCGTTCGGCGCTTCGCTAATTAGTGTGTGGAACGACAACATACAAAATAATGAACGTTCGGCAATCACGCATTATCTCTTTTCGGTAGATCGCGATTGCCGCCTTGCCGCAAGGCGCTGATGGGCCAATCGGGCATTTCGCAAATGCGGTGCTGCGTCATTGTCGCGATATCGGAAGCGGTTGTTACGGTATTGATGGGTTCGCATTCTGCGGGATTGCGATCTTGTCCAGTCGCGGTGTTTCCGTGTTTGGGTGGTTCGGCAATCGCGACATGAGACAACGCGGCAGTGCCATATTGCGGTATTGCCGCAATCGGGAGCTTATGGAAGGCACTGCGCGCCATAAGGTTGGAGAGTTCCTTCGGACAGCTCTTTCAGACGCGTGCGCCCTTCGTGCCCTGAGCATCTAACATTCAGTGTATTAGATATTGGTTGACAAGATACCGGTTTGTGGGCCAAACCGGGAAACGGCTGCTGAGCGCAGCCGAAGGCGCTTTGGCGCGACGCCGGCGTCCTGAGAGAACGCTCGGCGTATTCGGCTCCGGTCTGACGACCGACGAGCCGCTCAACCGGGAAGAGGGTGGGGACGCCGATGGCTGGCTCCGCAGGACTGAGACGCAAGCCGAGGCTTCGGACCGAGCTGTCCGAAACGGATGAGCAGCGTCTACAGGAGGCCGTCGCGTTGTTCGGCTTGCCGAAAGCCGAGGTGGTGCGTCGGCTGATCCGCGCCTCCGTCCAAGCAGGCCCCGCTTTGTCGACCGAAAACACGCGCGCTGTTGTGGAGTTGGCGAGCCAGGTGCGCATGGTCGGCCGCAATCTCGCGCAAGTCGTCAAGGCGATTCACCGCGGCCAAGCCGTTCGCATCGAAGACACCGAGCCGGTGTGGCGAGGGCTGCACGAGGTCATCGCGGCGATCAACGACGAGCTGACCGAGATGACGGTCGCCTACGGGTCGAAACTACGTCGCGAGGCCAAGCTCGCGCTGCCGGCGGAGATCTCAGGCGAGGAATTGACTTGAGCCGTGCCGCACAGATCGTCTGGTGGCTTGAACAGGTCGAGGCGGCGCGTCGGGCAGTCGCGGAGGCGCGCGCGGAACGTCGGCGGCCGCGTCAGCCGGGCGGGTTGGACGATAACGTCGGCGCACGGCAAGTACACGTCGCGCCGCTTCCCAAGATGCCGCCGGCACAAGATATCATTCGCGGCGCGACAATCACGGGCGAGCGGGATGAGGAGCGGGCTCGCTCGATCCCGGCCGCGAGCGGAGGTGCCGGCGCAGGCCCTGGGGCCTCACCTTCGCGTGGGGCGCGGGGCCCGATCTCCGGAGGAAGCAGCGCCGGTGCTGGAGCCGGAGTGAACTCGACCGGGGGAGGGCAGGGCGGTCCCCTTGGTCGAGCCCGGCAGCTCGCTGCCGGCTACCAGCCTGCCGTCATCAAGGTGGTTTCTTATGCGCGCGGTGCCGCGCGCGCCACGGCGACCGGCCAGTATGTGCAGCGCGAGGATGTTACGCTTGAGACCCATGACGGGCGGCTGTTGACGGACCGGGAGGCCGTGGCCGAGGAGATGAAGGCCTGGTCGACCGACTTTTCGAAGCGCGCGGAAAGCCAAGACGTCGGCGCATTCCGTCTCAAGGTTGCAGGTGTTGCAGATAACACCGAAGGCCGAGCGATTTACGAGAAGGCGATCGCGTCCGCGTTCTCCGGACATCGCCACGCGACCCGCATCGATGTCGACGATAAGGGACAGCTCGAGGCGCACGTTGTCGCGGCCATGGCCGGGAGCGGCAAGGAGCGGTTCCGC
Organism: Afipia sp. GW822-FHT04G07; assembly: GCF_058800765.1. NCBI lineage: Bacteria > Pseudomonadati > Pseudomonadota > Alphaproteobacteria > Hyphomicrobiales > Nitrobacteraceae > Afipia > Afipia sp. GW822-FHT04G07. Next base: position 161,595 of record NZ_JBXAMP010000003.1, on the reverse strand, counting down.
ATTCGAGAGGCTCAGGCCGCCGATCAGGAATACGACGCCAGACCACGCCGTCTCGATTCCGTTTCAGATGCCGCGGTTCGTGCCAGGATCGCAGCGGCCACAGGCATTGATGCGGAGACTGTGGTCATTCGGCCCGGGGCGACGAGCCATGGCCGCGATGGCGTCACCTACAGGCTCAACAAGCTGATTGAGCGGGGTCCGGCGACCGACGATCGCGGGAAGAGCCTGTCCAACGTGGCGGATGCGCGGATTTCCGCCCGCGAATGGGGGCTGTCGCTTCGATCGCAATCCGCGCGCGATACCATGCACATGATCATTTCGGCGAAGGCCGGAACTGATGTGGCGGCCTTGATCGACGCAGCGCGCGCCTTCCTGCACGACCGCTTTGCCGATCACAAATTCATGTTTGGCGTTCACACGGATAAGGAATCTTCCGGGCACATCCACGCTCACGCCGTCATCACCGTGAAGAACGAATCCGGCCAGAAGATCCATCCCAATCGGGACACTTTTGCGGAGTGGCGCGAGGTCTACGCAAAGCATGCGCAGGCGCAGGGCCTGAAGATTGTCGCCACCTCGGCGAAAGAGCGAGCCTCGTCGCAAAGTTATGGCCCGAAGGACAAAGCGATCGTCGACGCCGCCGATCGGCCACGCCCGGCACGCGCAGCCCGCGATCGCGCCTACGCCGCGGATCCCGCCAATCAGCGTCTCATCGACAATGCCCGGCAGCGGATCCGGACGGCGAAAACCAACCCTATCCGCCTGCCGATGTCAGCGCCCGACCGCAAAGTCGTGAACGAGAGTATCGTCGCCTGGAAGGCTGTTGCGGTGGAGCAGCCATCAAACAGGATGGCAAAGGATATGCTCGAACGGCTGTTGATGGCGCAGACCGTTGGGGCCATCCTTCACACAATCGGCAAGCGTGTGGAGTTTTTGACCAGGGAGAGCGAGATGCCAATTACATCGGAGCAGATGGTCCAGGATTTACGCATCATGAATGATGCGGTCTCCCGGACTAGCGATCTCTTAGATGGAGAGACGAAGCCGCAATTTCGCGAAACGTCGGGGCGCTACCTGGAAACGCTCGCCAATCGTATTGATCTGCAACGCCTGCAGGAGCGTGGCGTACAGCAACTCAGCCCGGCGGACGTCGAGGCTGTAGTTGGCGCGAACGCCGATCGGCTCATCGAGCACGCCCAGGAAATCCGCGTCAAGGAAGAACGGGAAGCGACATCTGCGGAGCGTCTCGCGAATCGTGCAATCGACGTCGAGCGGGGGCAGGAGGCGCGAGGGAGTATTGATCCTACTTCGCAAGAGGAATTGAAAGCGGAAAGGGCCATCGTTGTTGGCTCGCAACAATCCGCGGCGCGTGAAGCTCGAGAGGCGGCCGCGGCGGTCGAGGCAGCGCAGGCGATCGCGGAACATCCGGCGCAGCCGCTGCCAATATCCCTGATCCAGACCGATGCCTTGGCGAAGCTTCGCGCGGAGCAGGAAAAAATCGTGCGTGAGCTCGAAGCCGAAAAGCCAAGCTTGCAATCAATCAAGGGCCAAAGGCGAAGTTGAGGGGCGAATATTACCAGCGATCTCTAAAAGGAATCGCAAATATGATTGCTACGCGTTTGAACGCGCTCGCTGAGGGTGACTGAAATGTTCCTGGAGTTTGCGACGGAGATCCTAGCCCAAAATCTTTAGACGCATGGCGATTGCGATCGCATGTGTCTTGTTAACAGCATCAAGTTTCTCGCGAGCGGAAGCGATGTGTTTCGCTACCGTCGGTCGAGAAATGCCGAGAATGACCGAGATTTCCCAATCGGTTTTTCCCTCCCCAGCCCAGAGAAGACAGTCAAATTCACGAGGTGAAAGCTTATTGCTGCGCGTTGATCTCGGACGACGCAAACACAACCAATGCCCGATGGCAAAATTTGCAAGAAACGTAAGGGCTGATCGGTCGTTACTGCTGAGATCGTCCTTTGCTCCGCCGAAGGACAATGCGGCTGACCGCTGATCAAGCGTCGTGACCGGGATCACGAAGCCTTCGACTAACCCGAAGTCGGCAGCTTCCCCTCCGATTATCCGCGCGTTGTCTGGCTCCGAACACGACTTGTAACTTTCAGCCCAGGAAAAGGCATTTCGATCCTTTTGAAGGCGACCAACGATCGGGTCGCGCGGAAGATAATTTTGAGCGACGTATCTGGTCGCCCAGGCTTTGGGAAAATGTTGCACCATAGAGCGGGTTCGAATCTCGGTCCTTGAATTTTGCATATCAGCTGGTGGTACGATTCCACCAAATACTGAAGCAAACCCGTAACTATTGGCGATACTTATAAGACAATCTTGAAGGGCGCTTTGGTCGACCGCTTGCTCTATCAGCGAGATAACTTCCCAGGTGCTCCAAAATAAGTCTGTCATTCTCAGGCCCCCCGCGACTGATCATGTTCCGAGTAGATCCGTCTCGCAAAAGGCGGATGAGAGGGTCTCCCGCGACGCGCGAGATTCTAAGTGCAGAAGTGGTTCGGTATAGCGGTCAGGCGGCGCCATTATCAAACCAAGAAAAATGTTACTGGAATTCGGCGAAAGAGGAGTGTGATATTTTGTGTTTATCGCCAGCTATAGAACCTGGTTCTCGTGTGTACGGTGCCTGTAGGTTCGGGGTTTAGCGATGCGCGTTCTGCTTTTGGAAGATGATGCGATGATCGGCGAGGGCCTTTCCCGGACGCTTGCGGAGGAAGGCATGTCGGTGGATTGGGTGCGCGCCGGCGGAGAGGCGGAAGCCGCGCTCGCCGATGGCGGACATGCGATTGTGCTGCTCGACCTCGGGCTGCCGGGCGCTGAAGGTTTCGATCTTTTGAAGGCGGCGCGGAGCCGGGGGTTCGATACACCTGTGCTGATCATCACGGCGCGCGACGGGCTTGATTCTCGGGTGGCCGGGCTCGATCTCGGCGCGGACGACTATCTCGTCAAACCGTTCGAGACACGGGAGTTGCTCGCCAGAATGCGGGCAGTCCTCCGCCGCCGGGCGGGCAGAGCGACATCCTATTTGGTGGCCGGCGCGATTGAGCTCAACACCGAGACTCATGAGTTGTCGCATGCTGGCATCGGGCAAGTTCTGCCTGCCCGCGAGTACGCTTTGATGCACGCCTTGATGGAGCGCCCGGGTCGTATTCTTTCCCGCGCACAGGTGGAAGAGCGTATTTACGGCTGGGGAGAAGAGGTGGAAAGCAACGCGGTCGATGCCCTGATCTACTCCATTCGACGCAAATTCGGGAAGAACATCATCTTCAATGTGAGGGGGGCGGGCTGGATGGTACAAAAATCATGACGACGGTATCGCTCCGGCGAGCAACCCTTGTCTCGATGACCGTCCTTCTGGCCTTGGTCGGCGCCGCCGCGATGTTGCTCGCCTACAAGCTTGCACGTGACGAAGCTGCTGATTTTCTTGACGGACAGTTACGCCAGGTCGCACTCAACGCCGGCTTGGGTCTTCCCGATGCTGACGCGCCGCCGGCCAGCGATCAGGATCCGGAAGATCAGATTGCGGTAACGATCTGGAAGCGCGGCGTCGTTGCCCACACCACGCTTCGCGGCGTCGAAATCGCGCGGCCGAGGAAGCCCGGCTTTGAAAATGTCGTCATCGCAGGCGAGCCCTGGCGGGTCTATTCGACGGACAACGACACCTGGACCGTGCAGGTCGCGCAGCGCGACACGGTTCGTCAGGAATTTGCCCGAAGTGCCGCCGTGGGGGCCGCGGCGCCCATTCTGATCGTCATACCGCTGTCCTGGCTCGTCGTCGGTTGGGCGCTGAACCGGATGCTTGGACGGCTGGACACTCTGGCGCGGGATATTGCGAATCGAAGCGCGGTGGCGGCCGCAGCCATTCCCCTCACCGGAATTCCGATCGAAGTGGCGCCCTTGGTCGAAAGCATGAACGGCCTGATCGTGCGCCTGCGCGCCGCCGTGGAAGCGCAGAAGCGATTTCTCTCCGACGCGGCGCATGAACTCCGCACCCCGCTCGCCGCGATGCAAATCCAGGTTGATAACCTCAAGATCAACAGTTCCGGCTCGGTCGGAGCGGAATTCGAAGCTGGCAAGGCGGCACTTGCGCAGGGCGTAAGGCGCGCGAGCGCCCTCGTCGGTCAACTGCTGCGGCTGGCTCGCCTTGATGAGCCCGTAGCACCCCTCAGCGAAACGGTTGAGGTGGGTCCGCTGCTGCTTGACTGCGTCGGCGATCATGTGGTGCTGGCCGAACACAAGGGCATCGATCTCGGGGCCCAGATGGAGACGTCCGCGACGCTGCATGGTTCGGTCGAGGAATTGCGCGTTCTGTTCGCAAATCTGATCGATAACGCCGTGCGGTACACGCCATCTGGCGGGCAGGTGGACATTTCCCTGACTCTGCGCGACGGGCGAAGCGTTGTCGAGGTTCTGGATACGGGTACCGGTTTGCCGCCCGGCGCCATTTCCCGCATCTTCGATCGGTTCTATCGCGCGTCGCCGCCGGACGTCGAGGGAACCGGTCTGGGGCTGGCGATCGCGCGGCGAATTGCCGAGCGCAATGGTCTTGTCCTGACCGTCGAGAACCGCCCCGACGGGGCAGCCGGCGTTCTCGCGCGTGTCACATTACCGGCATAGCGCCCTTTTCTCTTCTCGCCGCACCCAGGCTCATTCTGTCCTCAGTCTCCGGGGCCATGGTCACCTCATCGGAGCGGGCCGTCGCCGACGCGTCGCGCATCCGTCCGCAAGCGGGGGCGAATCGGAGAGACACATGATCAGGACTACCCCGTACCGCCTGGGCGCCTTGGGCGCCGCAGGTATCTTGCTGGCGCTCATGGTGCCAGCGCTGGCCTACACCGGTCAAAAGCTTGCCGGTCAAGCGAAGGTCACCATCACGCAGGCCCGGGAAACCGCCCTCAAGGCCCATCCCGGGAAAGTCACCGACGAAGAGCTTGAGCGCGAATCCGGAGGCAGCGGCCTGCGTTATTCGTTCGACATCAAGAACGGCTCGCGGACGCAGGAAGTCGGCGTCGATGCCGCGAGCGGCAAGGTGCTCGAAAACAAGACAGAAGGTCCCCATCCGGACTGACCCGCAGCATGGTCCCACGAACAAACCCGGTGCGTCCTCGCACGCGCCGGGTGGCCGGCTACATAACGGAAATGCAATCATGACCCCAGCCCAGAAATTCGCATTGAGCAAAGTCCCTGAAGTCACGCTCGGCTTCTGGATCATCAAAATTCTTGCCACAACGCTCGGCGAAACCGGCGGTGACACCGTCACCATGACGCTGAACTGGGGTTATTTGGCGGGGACAGCCTTGTTCGCGGTGCTGCTCATCGCCTTCGTGATAGCACAGATCGTAGCGAAACGCTTTCACCCCTTTCTTTACTGGGCGACCATCGTGGCCTCGACCACCTTCGGCACCACGATGGCCGACTTCGCCGACCGGTCGCTCGGGATCGGTTATACCGGCGGCTCATCGCTGCTGTTTCTCTGTCTCGTGAGCGTCCTCGGGCTTTGGTACTGGTCGGAAGGAACCGTCTCCGTCAATACCGTCTCCACGCCGAAGGTCGAGGCGTTTTACTGGGGAGCGATCACGTTCTCGCAAACCCTCGGGACTGCGCTCGGCGACTGGCTGGCCGACACCGGCGGCCTTGGCTATGAAGGGGGCGCTCTCGTCTTCGCGGCCGGGCTGGCCGTCGTTGTCGCACTCTATTATCGCACAAACGTGTCGCGGGTGCTGCTGTTCTGGGCGGCCTTCATTCTGACCCGTCCGCTCGGCGCGACGGTTGGCGACTTTCTCGATAAACCGGTCGCTGCCGGGGGTCTCAGTCTCAGCAGACCGCTCGCATCGGCCGTGATCGCAGCCTTCATCCTTGCGTGCCTGATCCTGTTGCCGCAGCGCGCGGGCAAGCATCCGGCGTGACGCTACTGCGTCGGCTCTCAAGCGATGGCGATCCTCATGAGCGTTCGCAAATTTTCAAGCCTGGCGCGTCGAGCGATGCAGGATCCGTAGCCGTCTGAGAACGGCTCCCACGTTCAATTTGTCAATTTGTCGTTCAATCTGCATCGTCGTTTCGGAGAAAGCCGCATGGACAGAATCTTCAGCACAGAAGCCAGCAAGGTGCCGGCAATCACGCTTGGATTCTGGGTCGTCAAGATATTCGCGACCACTCTGGGCGAGGTGGGCGGCAACGCGGTGACGTTGACGTTGGGTCTCGGTTATCTGATCGGCACCGCAATCTTTGCCACCGTATTGATTGTGGCCGTGGGTGCTCAGATAAGGGCGATGCGATTTCAGCCCTTCCTGTACTGGGCAGCCATCACGGCGACCACGCTCGCCGGAACGACGCTTGCCGATTTGGTCGATCGTTCGCTCGGCATTGGCTATCTTGGCGGCTCCCTGTCGCTCTTCACGATGGTCATGGCGACATTGGGCTTGTGGTATTGGTCGCTCGGCTCCGTCTCCGTCGAAACCGTTACGTCGCCCAAAGTCGAAGCGTTCTACTGGGCGACCATCATGTTCTCGCAGACCCTCGGCACGGCGCTCGGCGACTGGATGGCCGATGACACCGGGCTCGGTTACAACGGCAGCGCGCTTGTGATTGCCCTCGTCTTGGCAATCGTCGCCGTTCTTTATTTCTTCACGAAAATGTCCCGCACCACGTTGTTCTGGGCGGCTTTCATCCTGACGCGTCCGCTGGGCGCCACAATCGCCAACTCGCTTGACAAGCCGGTCGCCGCCGGGGGGCTTGCTGTCGGCGACTTTTCCGCCTCGGCAGCCCTCATCGTCGTCATCGCCGTTTGTATTCTCGTCATTCCGCAGCGGCCGGGGCGGCATCCCGGCGCATATTCGCGAGTCCCCGAAATTCGCGCACTCGATTGATAGCGGAATAGAAGCCCGACGTCACCGAAGGAGTTCTGGAATGGAGGAGCATCGTTCCACACCGCGCCGCCGGGTCTTGAAGGCTGCGACAATCTCGTTCCATGGAGGCGCGATCAGTTGCACGGTTCGGAATCTTTCCGAGTACGGCGCCTTGCTCGACGTGACGTCACCGATCGGAATTCCCGACGTCTTTTCGCTGGTAATGGACAGCGGCCCGCAGCATTGCCGGGTGATCTGGCGCAAGGAGAAGCGTATCGGCGTTCGCTTCACTGGGGCGAATAGCGAAAAATAGGAAAGACCATGTACGCTCGATCGCTTCGCGACGTGCCCGAAAGGCGCTCATCAGACGGTCGATATAATCGATCATGCCGTGACGAAATCCCTAGGCCCTATGCCGCCGGACACTCTCGGCGAGAATTGCAGCAAGACCGGCGAACAGGATTGCGCCACCCCAGGCCGAACCGGCCGTCAGCCGTGGCAGCACAAGCCACGCGATGCCAAGCCAAGCAACGATTGTGATAGCGAAGCTGCCGTCATCCACGAACAAACCGAAAAGCTCTCGAATGATCGTCCTGAACCAGCGCATGCGGAACTCCTATCGTTTCGCGGTGCCGCGCGCGCCCGAGCGCATCCGGCAAAGCGGGGTTGCGATCGATGCGACGATCAGGAAGCCAGCGACGAGACCGAGGATCGACCAATCCTGACCGGGCCATCGAAGTCCCATGCCTTCGCCGACCCAGAAAGTGCCAAACGCGGAGAGCAACACCCCGACCATAAACTTCAGCGTATTCTCGGGAATGGACGCCAAGGGCTTGTGAACGACAAAGCCAAGCAGCACGACGACAAGCAGCGCGGCGAGCGCCCCCATGCTCGCTGGAACAAGCAAGCCCACGCCGCCGGAACCGACAGCGATAACGATGAAAACCACCTCAATGCCCTCGAGCATCGTGATCTTAAAGGCCGTTGCGATAGCCACCTTGTCCCATCCCCGCCCACGCTTCCCAAACTTGCGCAGCGATTCCGTTTGCCTGGAATAGATCGCGTCCTCATCATGCAAAGGAATAACGCCGGCGGAACGCAGAATCGCCTTGCGGAGCCATCGCATTCCGAAGAGGAGCAGAAGCACTCCGACCGCGAGTTGGAGCACATCCAGCGGAATACGCGTGAGCGCTGGACCGATAGCTATCACGATAGCCAGCAGCACGCCAAGCGCGGTCCCGCTCCCAATCAATGCAGCGCTCCAGCCGCGAACGGCGCCAACCGCCAGCACGACGGTCAGAGCCTCGACGCACTCAACGAGCGAGGCCAGGAATGCCGCTATTACCGATGGCCAAACATGCGCCCAATCCACGATCACGTTGATTCTTCCAGTGAGAATTCGCGGACAGCGCCCGAACGCGATCCGATGAAAAACGAACGCAAGGACGCTGAGTTGTATCTTATCTATTTCGGTCGGTAGGTGCTTCGAGAACGATGCCGATGCTTGGCAACTTCGGAAATTGTGATGACTTGTCTTTCCGAAGAATGGCCGGTCGGCGTCGAAAGTGCCAAGATTGGCATCGATTTCGCTCTGGTCTCAGCCGGCACTCCATCTCGGACAAGATGACTTGAACCTTCCTCCCGCGCCCATGCCGGCGCATTCCTGAGAGGCGCAATGGAAACCTGGAATACCGCACTTTTTCTGGCCCTCAATGCCCCGGCTTCAGCGAATGTCGTAACGATAGCGTTCGCCAAGGTAGCCGCGGAATATCTCGTTTATGTGGCTGCCGTTTTGGCGGTCTGCTTGTGGGTGCGGGGATCGCGCGACCAACGCGATGCGTTGATTTCGATCGGGACCGGACTCCTGACCGCGTTTGCACTGAGCTGGACCATTAGCCTTCTCTGGTATCATCCACGCCCCTTCGCGATAGGCTTGGGCCATACCCTTCTGGCCCACTCGCCCGACAGCTCGTTTCCGAGCGATCACACTACATTCCTTTGGATCTTCGGCTTCGGTCTCCTCGTCACGCGAGTACAGCGCGGGTGGGGATGGGCACTGGTCCTCGCTGGTCTTGCGACGGCCTGGGCTCGAATCTACGTGGGCGTTCACTTTCCCCTCGATATGGCCGGATCCGCCATTGTCGCGGCCACAGGTGCTGTCGTGGCAAGGGTCGTTCACCTGCACGTTACAGCCCATCTCTTGCCGCTGATCGAGAGGCCTTACGAATACCTGCTTCAGGCGTTGCGTTTGCCCCGGGCGATTTTCCCCCGCGGCCTCTCGGATCGATGAAGCGGCTCGAGGTGATGCCCGTCAATGCGTACCAGCCGTTCGTAATCTCGATCTCAGCATCATCTTGCTTCGCTTCATGTTTTCTGCCTCGGCCTCGATTACATCACTCAGGTTTCGGCAAGCCACCGGCCGAAAGCCGCCCGTATGTTCGGTCCATGGCGATCGATCGGCTTCCGAGCCAGGGAAAATGCCCGTAGCGGAACGAGATTTGATGAGCTGCAATATCGGCAGGGCGCCTTTCGACAAACCGCTCAAACAAGGCTGCCGCCAGTCCAGTCCGATCGGAGCCGCTTTGACAGTGGATCAATATCGGTCGTGGCGCGGTACGCATCGTCTCCATCAGTTTAGCGATCGTCGCATCCGCCGGATCCTGTAGGGCCGACATTCGAACATCCGCGTGAGACGCTCCATGTGCGGTCGTAACCGCCACTTCGTTGTCGTACCACCAGGACCCGCTATTTGCGCCGCGCAGATTGATCACCGATTTGATGCCGTAAGCGTCCATCACATCGGCCAACTTCTGCCCGTTCAACTGTGCGGAGCGGTAAAGCACCCCGGGTTCGACGACGTGAACATTGCCGACCAGTTGAAGGCCGATGGCCCAACCGCCGGCAAGCCCGGCGCAAACGAGAAGCGCATTCGTCGTATAGGTCAGGCCGCGGCCAACCGGATGAAATTTCAAAAACTGGTTCGATGCCGCAATGCAAGCGAGACAGGACGTCCCGATATTCGTTTGGCGCGCCCACTTGTGCGACTTTCCCTCGATCATTGGGAGTTTCCGATATACGCCATCGGAGGCGCCGCGCGATCGAACTCGGCCTCCTGATTACGAACCCATGCGACGGCGTCGAGTCGCCGACCGATGGCGGTCGCGTTCTTCTCGATTGCATCGAGGGCGAAGCATTGGATCGGCATTGCCGATACGAATGTGGGAAATGTCATGTTTCACCTGATGCCAGTGAGACTTGCCTTTGCGCGACGGTCGTATCGGCAGCGAGGCGATAAAGATGAATATCGCCCGTCGCGAACTCGACCGAGGTGACAGATTCGGGCGATAGCCTGTCGAGAACCATGACCAGCGAGCGCAGGCTGTTTCCATGGGCGACAACTAACGTCCTGTCGCCACGCATGACTGCGGGCAAGATCGTTTGGATGAAGAATGGCAATATTCGTGCGGACGTATCCTTCAGGCTCTCTCCGCCCGGCGGCGCTACATCATAGGAGCGGCGCCACAGATGAACTTGATCGTCGCCCCAACGCGTTCGAGCCTCATCCTTGTTCAGACCGGTGAGATCGCCGTAGTCTCGCTCGTTGAGTGCGGCATTGCGACACTGCCGTACATTGGCTTGCCCCATGTTCTCCAGGATGATCGAACACGATTGCCATGCCCGTCGAAGCCTTGAAGTGAAGGCGATATCGAACCGAACATCCAACGCTTGCAACCGTTGCGCAACACCGCTGGCTTCGGCAATTCCCCGTTCCGTCAGACCGAGATCGCGCGAGCCAGTGAAGATGCTCTTCAGATTTCCCTCGCTTTGGCCGTGCCGGACGAGGACGAGACGCCGGTCGATCGATGGCTGCGTAGCAGGATTGTCAAAGGACATGCGCGCTCCTTTGCGTCGGCCAAACGGCGTCCCTCGCGACATGCCTTTGCCGATGTAACCCTTTCAAGAAATTAAACTCCGCGTCGCCCAGAGTCCGATGAACAACGCCGTAGCAGACGCCAACACCGAAGCCAGAACGTAAAAGGCGAGGACCACCAACTCGCCGCGCTCATAAAGCAGGGCGACGTCGAGCGAGAACGACGAAAAGGTAGTGAAGCCGCCAAGAATGCCGGTCGCGAGAAACAACCGCCAGTGCTGGGAGGCGCTTCCGCTCGCCATGAAATAGCCGGCGATCAAACCCATCGCCAGCGACCCCACGATGTTGACGATCAATGTGCCGTAGGGAAAATTCAGATCGAAGACGCGAGCGGACCAGACGTTGACTCCATGTCGGAAAGCACCGCCGATGCCAGCGCCAAGGAACACGATCAGATACGCTTGCATCGCGCTATCTTCGATTCTTCGCGCGCGACCGCGCTTCGAAGATAGCGGTGACTAGTCCGAGGACAAGCAGGCCGCCGACGAGGTCGTAGGCCACGCCCAATCCGAACGCGAGAAAACAGACCGCGGCGACGGCAGCAAGAATTGACGCGGCAAAGCCATCGCCCGCGATCAATTTAAGCCATTCGCGCAATTGCCTGGTAAGAATGTCCATGCGGCTGCCCTTGCAATCATCGAAGGGCAACAAAAAACCCGCCTATGGCGGGTTAAACAAAGCTCCCGCCATGACGGAGCTTTGCAGCCCCATCCCAGCAGGAGTCATCAGCCCACGACGGGCGGGTATCGGGGGACTCCATCCCCATCTGTACTCCAACACTAGTCGCTCCGACCAAATCGGTCAACGATCGATCCGAGTTCGATGCTCGACGCGCCGTCCGGCCATCGTCCCAGTGAAAGCATAAAGTTCCTAGAAGAGCGGTCGACGCTCCACGCCGCCGTCGCACGGGTTTGCGAAGGGTCGGAGGATGGGTGTGATGACCGAAACGTGACCTCGTTCGGATCGCGTCGATATTGTCGTTATATTCAGAGGACGGGTAGCCGCCGGAATGTTTGGCCTTTTCATCCGGCTCGACGTGGCTCGACAATGCATCGATCGCGCTCATTGCGGGGGTCGAGAGCACCAGATGGCCGATGAGTTCGCTCGTTCCGGAAACATTCGGCTGCGGGTACTGGTAAGATATTAGCTCGAGTTTTGTTTCGCCAATTCAGGCGAACCGCCGCCGAGTTCATCGACGGCCGACTCGAACCGCCCGAAGCGCAGGGCTAGGGTGGGTAAGACAAGCAAATTCAGGGTCATCGAGGTCAGCAGGCCTCCCAGGATCACGAGCGCCATGGGGCCTTCTATCTCACGGCCTGGATCTCCCATTCCGATCACGAGAGGCAGGAGACCGAGCGCAGTAACGAGCGAGGTCATCAGGATCGGCGTCAGCCGGTCGCCGGCGCCTTTGATTGCAGCTTCGAGACCCCAAAGCATGCCGTCAGTTTCGACCAGATGCTCATAGTGGGAGATCATCATGATCGAGTTGCGCAGCGTGATTCCGAACAGTGTCACGAAACCAACCATCGAACCGAGTGAGAGTACGCCTCCGGTCGCAAATACCGCCAGCACGCCACCAACGAGCGCGAAGGGCAGATTGACGAGAACGAGCAGCAGGTTTCGCCAGTTGCGCGTTACGATCGACAGCAGCAGCACCACGCCGATTGCGGCGATCGACGAATGAATCAGCAGGTCGCGCCGGGATTGCGCCTGCGCCTGCGCCGAACCGGCGAATTCCACGTAGACCCCGCTCGGGAGTTCTACGTTGGCAGAGACCGCGGCCTGAGCATCCCGCACGAACGAGGCGACGTCACGGCCGGCAACGTTCGCCGTCACCGTTTGGAGACGTCGGCCACCGAGATGAGATACCTGATAGCGCCCGGCGGTTTCGTATATGTCCGCGATTTGCTTGAGAAGCACATAGCTGCCGCTCGGGGCGCGTAGCGCGAGGTCACCGACCTTGGTGATACTATTGCGGCTCTCGGCGTCAAGCACCGTGATGACGTTGAAAACCCGGTTGCCATCATAGCTCTGGCCCACAACATCGCCCTGATAGGCGGTGCGGACCAAATCGAGGACGTCCACCGCATCGAAGCCCCAGCGCTCCACGTCCTTTTTCCGGAGTCGAATGGTCAACTGCGGCATGCCAGGCGGCGATTGCAATTGCACGTCCGTCGCACCCTGGATACCCCCAACGGTACGCGCGACGTCCCGTGCCGCGCGATCGAGCGTGTCGAGATCGTCGCCGAAGATGTTGACGACGACGGCAGCCGTGTAGCCTGACAAGGTTTCCTCTACGCGCTCGGTCAGGAATGGCGTGACCGCGAAATTGACTCCCGCGAACCCTCGGAGCGCCTTGCGTACGTCGGCCTGCGCTCCTTCCGTCTGGTCGCCCGATAATCCGGATTTGAGGTCGACTTCGAACTCGCTTTCATGCGTGCCCGCGGTGTCGTCGGCTTTCTCGGCGCGGCCGATGTGCTGGGCGACCGAGCGCACCATCGGTAGCGCGGTCAAAGCCTTGGTCACAAGCGCACCGAGGCGCTCGGATTCGGCGATCGAAGTGCCGGGCACAGCCGACATGTGAAGAATGAAATGCCCTTCCTGGAGTTCGGGCAGGAAGGCGCTACCGAAGAACGGAAGGGCGGCACAACCGGCCACGGTAAAAACCAGAGCGGCGGCGATCGCCATCCGCGGATGGATGGCGATGCCGCCTAAAATTCGCTCATAACGCCCGCGCGTCCAGCGAACGACGGGCGGCTCTCTATCATGGGCGACCGCACCCGCGCCTTCGCCCCCTCGTCCGCGGCCGGCGAGCAGCAGCATCGAGAGCGCCGGCGTCACCGTCAGCGCCACGACAAGCGATGCGAGAATGGCGAAGATATAGGCCATGCCGAGCGGCGCAAAGAACCGGCCGGAGAGACCCGGCAATGTCAGCACGGGCAAGAAGACAAGGATAACCGCGAAGGTCGCATAAAGGACAGCGCCGCGCACTTCGAGCGAGGCGTCGAGTACGACCCGGCCCACCGGCCGAGGTTCCGGCAAACGCCTGTTCTCGCGTAAACGTCGGACGATGTTCTCAACGCCGATCACCGCATCATCAACGACTTCGCCGATGGCGATCGCGAGCCCGCCCAAGGTCATTGTGTTCAGGCTCTGCCCCAAAGCGTCGAGGACAATGACGGCGGCAAGCAGTGACAGCGGGATCGCTGTGCAGGCGATCGCTGCGCTGCGTAGATCGAACAGGAACAGAAACAGCACCACAATGACGAGGATGCCACCAAGAACCAGCGAGTCCCGGACATTGTTGGTGGCCGTATCGATGAAGTTGGCCGGACGAAAAAGATCGCCGTGAAATTTAATACCGGCCTTCTCCAGCCTCGGCCGCAAGCTCGCCAGCGCCTCTTCGACGCGCTGGGTCACCTCGACCGTATTGGCCCCGTATTGCCCCGAGACATTCAGCATTACGCCGGGTTGGCCCATAATCGTCGCGCCGCCGATCGGCGGCTCCGGCGCATAGACCACCTCGGCGACGTCGCCGAGAAGCACGCTCGAAGCGCCCTGGTTCAGCAGAACAGTGTGAGCAACATCCTCCGCCTGGAGTGACTGGCCCTCGGTCTGGAAGACGATGCGTTGATTGGTTGTGTCGATAAAGCCCGCACCGCGCACGCCGGTCGCCTTCTTCGCCGCGGTCAGAACGTCGGTGAGGGTGAGATTATAGCGAATGAGCTGGTCCGGATGTACCTGAACCTGAAGCGAACGAAGATCGCCGCCGAACACCGCGACCTTGGCGACGCCCGGCACGGCGAGAAGCCGCAGGCGCAGCGTCCAATCGGCGATAGTGCGTAAATCCATCAGCGAGTGCGTGTCGGAGGTGAGCCCGGCGACAAGGATGGTACTCGTCGAAGAGGTCAGCGGCGTCATTCCCGGCGGCCCCGTCCCCGCCGGGAGCTGTTGTGCGGCGACCGCCAGACGCTCGGCCACCACTTGCCGATCCCGATAGATGTCACTTCCGGGCGCGAAGATAACCGTGATGACGGAGAGCCCCTGGATCGAGGTGGACCGCAACGATTGCACGCCGGGGACACCATTGATGGCATTCTCGATCGGCTGGGTGACGAGAACCTCGATCTGTTCTGGCGTAAGGCCGGGCGCCTCGGTCTGGATGCCGACCTGGGGCGGTGCGAACTCCGGGAAGACGTCGTATTTAGCGCGAACAACCGAGAGGACGCCGTAGCCGAGCAGCACCAAGGCCATAGCCACGACGATGCCGCGGAAGCGGATCGCGAAGCCGATGACATTCGCTTGCAAGCCCGACGGCGTTGAGGGACCGGGGGTTGCCTGCGTCATTTGTTGTCCTCGCCGACCTGGATCTGCGCGCGGAATTCTTCGGACAACAAGATCTGCGCCCCCTGTGCCACAATCTCCGGAGTGGGTTGTGGGAGGCTCTTGACGGAAACGATGAAGCCGCCTCCGGGCGCGGGCACATCGGTTGGAATTTCGTGGCGGGTGAACGTGTCCGCGCCGGTGCGCAAATAGACCCAGGCGCGCCCCGTCCACCACACGACGGCGGAGGCCGGAATTTCGATTCCGTCGATGGGAGCACCGGCGGGCAAGAATGCAAGGACGTTCATGCCCGGCAACAGATTACTCGCGGCATCCGCGGAATAATAAAAACTCAGACCTTGGATCTTCGGGTCCGTTTGCGTGGCGGGCGAGATGAATTGGACTTGATGGCGCGTGGCGCTTGCACCGAATTGGACCATCGCGTTCGGTGCCCGGGTTATGAATTTGTCTGGAGGTAGCGTGATCTGAAGCAGGAAAGTCTGGCGCTCGATTAGCGCGGTCACCAATGGGTCGCCCTCGACGAGCGCCTTGCCAATCACCGTTCCCCACTCTTCCAGTGCCGTCGCCCTTAGCGTCCTGACCTGAACCTCTGTTGTAGCGACGCCAGCTTGATCGGCGCGGAACGTGGCCTCGGCCGTCTGGAGTTGTGCCAGGGTCGTGACCTTGTCCCTGGAAAGCGCCTGCGCACGCTCGAAGGCCGCCTTCGATGCAACGATCCTGGCTTGGGCGCTCTGAAGCTGAGCGACGGCACTCACATAACTGTTGTCCAGCGTGACCAGCTTGTCGAGGTCAAGCACGGTCCCGTAGGCGCGGACCTGATCCTGGTACTGGGTCGACTTTGGTTTGGTGACTTCAATCCCGTTCTGCTGGCGCGTTGCGGCGTCGAGCGTCACGACGGGTTGATCGCGGCCGTTATCCGACACGCGCAAGGGAGCTTTGACCGGACGTTCTCGCTCGGCTTCCAACACCGCTTCGCCTCGTCCGGCGAGGAACCCCCAAACGACAAGCGCGCCAAGCGCTCCGACCGCCGCCAGGATAACCAAAAGCCGAACGACACGACGTCCAGGTCCACCGGGGTTCTTGTGCTCATCACCGGTCATGCTCATATCCATCGACATTTTCCGATTGCTCTACGTTGATGAGGTGCTCGCTGAAATCCTTCCGGAATTGCTTTCGTAAGCCGAGCAGACCGGCCAAAGCGATGGCGGTAAACGCTGCGCCGGCCAGGAAGGTCGCGACCGGTCCGTAGACATCCCACAGCGCTCCGGCGACCACGCTGGCGATGAGCAGGGCAATTCCGCTTGCGAGGTTGAAAACTCCAAACGCGGTTCCGCGCAGATCGGCAGGCGCGGTGTCGGCCACCAGCGTTGCAAGCAGCCCTTGCGTTAGGCCCATGTGCAGGCCCCAAAACATCACGCCGAGCAGAAGGATGGACACCGATGTCGTGAGTGCCAGAAGCAGATCAGCGATCACGAGTGCGGCGACGCCGACGATCAGGACGCCCTGACGCCCGAACCGATCCGACAGTACGCCCGCCGGATAAGCCGCGAACGCGTAAGCGATGTTCATAACGACCATGACGACCGGCACGATCGCAATGGCGAGGCCTACGTTCAGCGCTCTGAGAACCAGAAAGGCTTCGCTGAACCGAGCCAGTGTCAGCACTACCGCAACCGCCACCACGGCCCAGAATGGCCGCGAGAGCCGTCTGGCATCGGCGAAGTGCGGCTTGGGTCTTGCAGCAACGCCACCAACACGTTCCGGCTCCTTCACGGCGAACGCCATCAGGCCAAACGCGATGAACGCCGGGATGACCGCGATCCAGAACACCGCGGCGTAATTGTCGCCGGTGAAAAGCATAAGCCCGATTGCGGCCAGCGGGCCGAGGAAGGCCCCGATCGTGTCGAGGGACTGTCTTAAACCGAAGCTTGCTCCTCTCAACGGAGCGGGCGCGAGATCGGCCACCAGCGCGTCGCGCGGCGCCCCGCGAATTCCCTTGCCCACCCGGTCAAGGAAGCGAGCGGTCACGACCCATTCAATCGTCGTTGCGAGCGGGAAGATCGGCTTGGTGAGGGCGGCAAGACCGTAGCCGATAACGGCCAGCAGCTTGCGGCGACCCAGCCAATCTGACAGCGCGCCGGAGAAAATTTTAGTGATCATCGCCGTCGCTTCGGCAACACCCTCGATGAGCCCGACCATGAGCGTCGAGGCTCCAAGCACGGTGACGAGATAGACCGGCAGGAGAGCGTGGATCATCTCGGATGAGAGGTCCATGAACATCGAGACGAACCCAAGCGCCCAGATTCCGCGCGGCAGGTCTCGAACTAACGTGGAGGCGGCAAGAACCCGGTCAGCCATCCCGCGGTCTCCCTCGCTTCTTGAGAGGGGGATTCGGAGTCGCGGTATCCGACGAACCAGTGCGGTCATCAGCCGCGTCTACAATGCCCTCTTGCGCATAGACCGCGTCGGCGAAGGTTCGCAAAGCGGTGCCACAGGTCTCGAGCGTTTCATTCGCCTGCTGCATTCGGGCGTCGGGGAAAAAGTCGCGCGCCTTGATCTTGGAGAGCCAGGTAGAAAGCTTGTCGAGGTCATCCTCAATCTCCTCAAGCTCTGCAAACGTGAACTTCCGGCGCCGGGTCTCCTTTTCGATCTCGGCAAGAAATTCGCCGGACCGCTCGGCAAACTCGTCGTATTCGCGTGCTCGGTCAGCCTGAAACCGGGCAACGATGGCGCGCTCTTCTTCGTCGCTGGTTGCAGCGGTCGCAAAAACGGTGGCGCTGCCGCCTTGCGCGCGAACCATCTCGACGAGTTGCGCATAGAGCAGTTTGTGCTCGTCCGTGACCGTTAGAATCCAGGCCCCGTTCAGCACGCTGGCGGCTCCGGCGGCACGAAGACGGCGCCACAGTGCCACGCGCCCGCTGGAGGGAGCGGCAGGAAGTTGCCCCAAGAACAGAAGCCACTGATTTGGAATCAGAATATTCCCCTGTTAAAACACCTGTTGCATATCCGGAAGGCTAGATGAATGCAACACCTGTTGCATTCATCTTATGGCTCTTCAAATGTCTAGCGACCGCGTTTTCACTGCTGACGCGGTATATCTTCGCCGCAATGCGCGTCGACGCTCGCCATCTGGCGTGAAACGGCAGGCTGGCGGTGGATGCCGGTCACGTTCGCCTCTATGTTTGCGCTGGCCTATGTGGTGAGCCTGCTGACAACGCCGCGCATGCCTTTAGCCGGGGGACAGATAGTGGCTGGTTCGCGAACTTATCGTGCTTGGCGCACTCGTCGCTCATCGCATTGTTCGCAAATTTGACTGGAAACGATCCAATCGTGACAGCAAGAATTGCCCCTTTTGATGCAAACACTATCCGGCGCGAAGCGCTTCGAGATCAGGCTTGCTGGAACGCGTTTGCATCAAGGCGATTGCGATGGCGCCGCAAGCAAAGCTTGAGACGATCGCGACCATCAAATACAGCCAGGGAACCGACAAGGCTTCCGGAGGGGGATCGAACACACCTGCGAGGATCGCCACCATAGCCGCCGCGATCGTGAATCCTGTGATCAGTCCAAGGGTCGTGCCGCCGGCGACAACGAGCAGTCCTTCGACCCATAAGAATCCTCCGAGTTGCGAGCGTGTTGCGCCGAGCGCGGTCAGGAGCGTGAAACTGCGCTTGCGCTCCGCTAGTCCTGGCGACGTCGATCGCTTGGATGAATGGTTTAGGCATCGACAATACGTCCGTCTTCGAGGCGAATGACCCGGTCCGCCCGTCCGGCGAGCGCCTAGCTATGTGTCGCAATCAAAATTGCAGTCCCGGCCGCGCGTTGTCTGCCAAGAAGATCCAGCACGCGCTCCTCTGTCGCGGCGTCGACTTGCCCTGTGGGCTCATCGGCAAGAAGAACGCGCGGGGAGGTGGCCAGAGCGACGGCCGCCATCAAAGCCCTCCTCCGGCGGTCGTTCTGACTTTTTGGACGCACCATTGGCGCGATCCGGATTCACATTGTTTTTGAGATATGTCGGTTTCTCGTGCGAGGTGCCTGTTCGAAAACATAATAGTCGGGACTTAGTGGCGAATGAGGGGTTCGGCTGCTCGCAGACTCCCGTCTGCCTCTGATCGCGGATGGATCGCGGAATCCGACCCATATTCAAGCCAATGGCTATCGCCGGAGGACACGAACACCAGGCCCTGCACGAACCCGGCGACCTTCAAACGAACTTGTGCTCGTTTGAAGGTCGCCGGATCTGAATGCAAACTTCAGCTTTGACCGGATGCTTTATAGGACAATCCGCGATTGCCATGTCTGATAGTCATAAAAACAATGAGGCCGAAAATGCATACGAAGAAGATCACGCTGGTGAGCGTCGCGCCGAGCCCCAATCCGCCCTTGTCGAGCGGCTGCGAAAGCAGATCACCGAACGAAGCTCCCAACGGGCGGGTCAGAATATAGGCGAGCCAGAATGACAGAACCGCATCCATCTTCAGGAAATAGTAGGCGAATGCGGCGACCGCGATTAGCGCGCCGAATATGAGTCCCGCCTGTGCGTAACCCAGCCCCAGCCCTTCTGCTGTGAGATCCCCGCCCGCCGTGCCGAGAGCGAAGGTGAGCAAAATAGCGAGCCAGTAGAACGCTTCGCGGCGCGTCGTATAGATTGTATGGATCGACAGTGTTCGCTCAACCGCATACCACACGGCGAATGTGACGAGCAGCGCCATGCCGAAAAAGAGCGTGGTCGCCTTGAGACTGATGCCGAGGTTGTCGACGAGATTATCTGTAGTCAAGGTGCCGACGACGCTGATGAGCACGACGGAGATCCAGTAGATCGACGGGACATATTTTTTGCGCGCGAACTGTACGATCAGTGCGACGGCAAGAAACGCACTCATAATCCACGAGGTGACCGTGAGTCCAAAACCCAGATTTGTGTTCAGGAAATCGGCGGCCGTCTCGCCGACGGTCACGGCCATGGCCTTGATGATCCAGAACGAGATAGTGATTTCCGGAACCTTGTTGAGCATGGTCGAAACACGCTGATTTTCCATCGCGATCATAGGATGCGCCCCATTGATTGTTCAGTTTGCAGCTCTCTCATCGCGCAGCGAACGGCCAGCTTCGTCGCGAAGCCTTGCGGTCGCCAAATGACGCAGACGATGTTGCAACGATATTCGCAGCTTTGCGTCGTCGTGGTCGTTATCATCAGAGCCACCTAAAGCTCTTCGCCATCAGGAGCCACTGATCGGCGTTGTCCGCGCCGTATGGCGCCGACAGAGTCAAGGTGGCAAGCTTACCGCCCTTCCAGAAGAAGTAACGTTCGTTCTCCAGACGGATCGCCTTATTGGTCACCGGATTTGCATCCGAATTCGAAGCGTATGAGATGACGATGGCCGGCCCCGAAGGAACACTCGTTAATGTGACCCCCGATTGTGCCCGGCTGCGCCTTCGTTGCGGCGGCGCGGGCCTGATCGAGGGTGATCGCAGCTTCCTTTGCGAGGCTGCTGCCGCCCATGGCGTACGAAGCGGTCGCGGTCAGAAGAGTAAGTCCGATCAAGGTCGCGCGGGATAGATTGTTCGCAAGCTGTGGCATGTTGATTTCCTGGATGCCGTAAGTCGCCACCGTCAGGGGTCTGTAGCCATCAATTGTTAGGGGCGAATGAGGGACTCATCGAAAAGGCATTTAGAGATTGCTTAAAATTCAACTTTGTTCCACACGGCAAGGTTTCCGCGCGAACCATATTTCAGTTTTCCGGGTCGTTGTCGAACACGACACCAATGCGCCGCTCCTTCCGCCAAACGACATGGCAACCCCGCCGGATGCGATCCGATTCGATCACCAAGGTGAATTTGTGAGGAATGCCGACGGGGCTCTCGACTTCCAACGCCGCGCCGGTTTTTGAAAGGTTGCGAACGGTGCAATCGATCACACCACCATCAAATGCTATTTTCCCCGCTTTGAAAACGCGATGTCGCGATGCAGTCCGCTTATCGTTCATTTGACATGCCAAACAGTTTCAGATCGAAGACGGGACTTCGATTTTTAAAAGCGTTGCCGTAGATTCTTAGCGATCGACCAGCCAAAAAGATGCTCCCCCAAACGGTCAGGCGCGCGCCAATTGTGCGGCCCCCCGGCGATGCAACGACCAATACGGCTATCGCGGCTACCACGGCAGCGCCGACAATATCCAATGGATAGTGAGCGCCGAGAAAGATTCGAGCCCAGCCCACCGAGACGCCCAGAACCACAGCCAGAGCTCCAAACTGACGACCTGGCCTGGATGTGGATATCAAGAGTGCGAAGCCCAGCGCGAATAACAGGGTGCTGTGATCGCTTGGAAAGGAACTGTCCGGAGCGTGATTGAGATAGTTGCGGATTGGCAGAACCGTGAAGGGACGAGGATGCATCCATACGGACGAGACGATGACCGCCGTCATCAACGCCAGAAGCGACGAAAAGCCGGCATCGACGGCAGCCCGCCGCTCGGCGTGCGCCCCAAAAATCCAGAGGAGGACGAGCAGGCCAAGGACCGAGATACACAGCAGATTGAGCCCACAACATTGCGAAGGTGAGGCTCCCTCCTGCAAGCATTGGCGCTGCCGCGATTGCGTCGAAAAGGCGATCGGTCAACGCTTCGAACATCACGGAGAATTCCAATAGCGATCCATCAGCAAGGATGGACTTACTGGCCCAAAGTAGTCGCGAAGACTTAGGAGGGAATGAGGAAGCTTGGCCCGGTGACCCGCGCGATCATGCCCGAGCGATCGGTCCGGTTTTCGACCGTCACGACCCATCCGTGACGCCTGGCGATCGCGTGCACGATCGTAAGCCCCAATCCGCTGCCATCGATTTCAGCCGGAGCCGCCCGAAAAAATTGATCGAAAAGGCGAGGCAAATCGCTCTCCGCCACCCCGTAGCCGGAATCCACAAACTCCACAACGGCGTTGCCATGCGCAAATCGCACCGAGACGTCGATCATCCCGCCGCGCGGAGTGTAGCGGACTGCGTTGTTCAGAAGGTTTCCAAAAAGAATCTTCAGTTCGCTCGGCGCGCCCGAGATTTCAACGGGATCCCGCGCAACGATGCCTAGATCGATCTCCTTGCCGGTCGCGATCGCCATCTGGTCGGCCACGCATTCGGTTATGTGGCCCGACAAGCTGATCCGTGCCCAATGCTCCAGCCCGACAGGTGCTTCGAACCTCGCCATCCGGAGAAGTTGTTCCAGCAGGACCGAGGCGCGGCGGATCCCGTTGCCCAATTCCAAAGCTGCCTGCCCGATTTTCCCAACGGGGGCATCGTTCCACAAGTTCTCGATCTGAAGCTGCAGTGCCGTCAGGGGCGTTCGCAATTCATGCGCGGCATCGGAAACGAAGCGCCGCTGTTGATCGAGCGCGATTTGCAAACGTCCAATCAAAATATTCATCGCGTCAACAGGGGCCTCACCTCCCTCGGCACTCCCTCGACGGAGAGAGGTTCCTTGCTATCGCCGCCGCGATCGGCGATCGCCTGCGCAAGCTGCGCCAACTTCCCATTACGCCGCCAAGCGACCAGCCAATAACGAGCCAGGTCAACGGAATGACGGTCAGGATCGGCGCGGCCGCGGCGATCGCAGCGCTCTCGGCAAGCTCCTGTCGAACGACCATGCGCTGTGCGACCTGCACGGTACGTCGGGCATCGCCCAATGTGTAGACTCGCCACTCTTCGCCGCTTGCCGAAATTGTCGCAAAGCCCGGACTTGCCTGAAGAGGCACCTCTATTTCGCCGGTAGAATTTCTGATCTTCTTTGCCGCAGCGTCCCATATCTGAATAGCGAAGTCGTCCTCCGGATCGTAGTCTGCCGGGGGTGCCGCGTCGGCGACCAATCCCTGGCCGGCGTTGAGTGCGATCTGACGTACCTGGCTGTCGAGGAAGCCTGCGGCCTCGTTTCACGCCAGTTGATACGAAATCACGACTGCTAATATCCCCACGACTGTCAGGAGCGAGGTCATCCACACAAGCGCAGTGTTTCGTAAGGATTTCATGGCGAGGTCTTGATGATCATCCACCCGGCCCCCGGACATTCTGGATGATGTCTTTGTCAAACTTTTTGCGGACCGAGTGGATCAAGACATCGACCGCATTGCTTTCCGCTTCCTCGCCCCAGCCGTAGAGCCGCTTCTCGATCTGTTCGCGAGACAGGATAGCGCCGGGTCTGTCCATCAGAGCTCGCATCAGCGCGAACTCGCGAGCGGGAAGCAGGACGTGGTTGCCTCGGAAGGCCACTTCATGAGTCTCCATATCTAATGTAATCCCACCTGCTTCGAGCACCGATCTGGCGGAACCGCTTTGCCTTCCCATGACGGCGCGCATGCGTGCGACGAGTTCGCGTACTTCAAATGGTTTGGTGATATAGTCGTCGGCTCCCAGGTCCAGACCAGCGATCCTGTTGTCCAGGTCGTCGCGAGCCGTCAGCACGACGACAGGAATTTTGTTTCCGGCCGCTCGCGCGGTCCTGAGAACATCCAGTCCTGATTTGCCAGGCAGCCCCAGATCCAGCAGCACCAGCGCGTGGCCTCCGACGGCCAATACTTCTTCGCCCTCAATGCCGCTCGTTGTCCAATCAACGGACATGCCTTGATCGCGCAACGCACGGACCAGGCTTTTGCCGATCATCGGGTCGTCCTCAATTAGCAGAATTCGCATATGCTGCTTCCGTCAAACGACAAACCGTCGATAGCGATTAGAGGCGTCTGATTGCTGTCAATCAAATATCTTGCAATCGGCGCAGTCGAGCCGCATGAGCGACGGTTGGGCCTCGTTCCGTCGGGATGGGTCACTCCGCCGGCGCATTATTAAGCGCGCCACGCATCATAAACAGACCTACTAAAGAGAATGAAGAATGCCCCGGCCAGAAAACTGGCGGCTGACCATGAATATCCCACAACGGTCCCGCGACAACACCGGCGACGGCCATCGAGAGCCCGGCCGATAGAAGTAGCCGAACGCTGTGACGCGCAGTTCAGCTGGAGATGCGTCCGCGACCAATCTCGCGAACAAACCCTGTGTCACACGGCACCCGCAACCAGGCCTTGGACGATTTCCGTCCTTGATCGCCGCTTAAATGCCGCGGCGGCTATCGCCCGAGCGTCTTCACCCGTGCTGACGAGGGTGGTCGGGTATGCTCACTTCACGCCGACACTAGGCGGCTCCGATAAGAATGCCGACCGCAAGCACAATCGCGCCTCCGAGCACAATCTGGAAAACGGCTTGGAGGAACGGCGTGTCCATGTATCGGGCCCGGATGTATGCGATCGCCCAAAGCTCGAAGAATACGACGACACCGGCGATGGCGGTTGCGATCCAAAACGCGTTCTGCCAGGAGTCGGGAACGAGATAGGGGATCGTGTGACCCAGTCCTCCCAGCGTCGTCATTAGCCCGCAGATCCCCCCGCGCAACCATGGCGAGCCGCGCCCGGTCAATGAGCCGTCGTCCGACAGCGCTTCCGCAAAGCCCATGCTGATACCGGCTCCGATTGATGCCGCCAAACCTACCAGGAACGTCTGCCAGTTGTGATGGGTGGCGAAGGCTGCAGCGAAAAGCGGCGCCAAAGTTGAGACCGAACCATCCATCAGACCGGCGAGGCCGGGCTGCACATATTGAAGGACGAACATGCGTTTGCGTGTCCTGTCCTCCTCCTCGCGGACATTCGGCGTGAGAATCTTGTCGGTAAGCTTTGCCGCCAGGCTTTCGTGGCTTTTCTCGATTTCCGCCAGGTCCCCCAAGAGCTTTCGGACTCCCACGTTGGTAGCCTGCTCCGCTGCCTTGGAATAGAAGCGCTGCGCTTCGAACTCCATGATCTCCGCCTCCTTGCGGACGACGTCGAGCGACAAGTTCTTCGTCAACCAAACCGGACGGCGTCTCAGGAAGCCTTTCACGTCGGTGCGCCGAATAGGGGGCAGATTCGGACCAAAGCTCTTTTCGTACATTTCGAGCAGGAGATGACGATGGCCCTTTTCCTCCTCTGCCATCCCCTCGAACAGTTTGGCAGACTCCGGATAGCGCTCGCTGAGATCTTCGGCGAAGCTCATATAAATGCGGCTGTCTTCTTCTTCGCCGGAAATGGCAACAGCCAAAACTTCGCGCTCAGACAGATCGGCAAATTTTTTCACGACGCACCCATTATTTTGTTTAGAATGATTCTAAATCGTGTATAGGGGGGAGCGGCGCCGCGATCAATCCTTCTTTTTGTCGTTACGGCACCCCGTCTTCGCGGAGCTGCATAAACCGATGTAACCCGTAGTGCGGCCAAAAATGGACTCTCTCAACCAACGATCATAGGAACCGAGTATGGCCACCGAACAGTATCATGAGCCTGCTGCAGAACTCTCTTCGGAGACACGCACCTTTGCGCGGATGATCACCGGGCTTGTCGAAGAAGCCGAGGCAATCGGCTGGTATGAGCAGCGAATTTCACTGGAGAAGGACAAGGAAGCTCGCGCGATCATGGAAAATGCCCAAAAGGAGGAGTTCAAGCATTTCGGCATGGACCTGGAATTTCTACTTCGACGCAAGAAGGAGTGGCGAGAGATTCTCAAGGGCATTCTGTTCACCGACGGGGATATCGTCGAAGCGGCGGAGAAGGCCGAGAAGAAGGCAGACTGAGACTGCGATCCATTCCTTCTCATTGAGACTTAGATTGCCGAATGACAAAACAACTCAGCTACGGAAATACCGCCAAGGTCTTCCATTGGATGATCGTGGCGCTCCTCCTGGTCCAGTTCCCGATCGGTTGGCTGATGCCCGACATTCGGCGGGGCGCGACGCCCGGAAAAGCCATGACTTTGCACATCTCGATCGGGCTTATCATCCTGATGCTGATCGTCTTGCGCTTTGTATGGCGTCTGTTCCACCCTGTCGCACCGGCGGATACGCTGCCGCGCTGGCAGCGTCTCATGTCAGAGAACGTTCATTGGCTTCTCTATGGATTGGTCTTTACAACCACCGTGACAGGCTGGTTCTTTGCATCGTTTAGGGGCTGGCAGATATCATTCTTTTTCGCTGTGCCGCTGCCGATGCTGACCGCTCCCGAATCCGTCGCTGGCCGCCTGATCGGTGGCTGGCATCAAACAGCCGAATGGGGACTGCTCATCGCCATCGGCATTCACGTTATTGCAGCCCTCATACATGTCTTCGTCTTGCGCGACCGGATCATGCAGCGAATGCTTCCCGGGTCATGATCACTTCGGGCTCCTGTCAAGGCGGCGGGCTAATTCGCTCCTAACTCTGTCGGGCTAACTGTTCTCAGGCACTTGCAGCCAGACGTTCGCGCTTCGGTTAGTCTCGTTGCGCAGCGGAATAGGTGCGACAAAATTTGGCCTACGGTTCCCGGATTAACGACAAGGTTGATCAAATAATGGAAGCTCCTCGCAAAACAGTCAGTGTTATCGATCTTCATGCAAGCAAAGTTCCGGTAGTCACTTTGGGTTTTTGGATCATCAAGGTCGCCGCCACGACGCTCGGCGAAACTGCCGGTGATGCCGTCTTAATGTCGATGCATCTTGGCTACGCAATCGGCAGCGCGATTTTTATCAGCATCTTCGTTGCAGCCATCGCCGCACAGGTATCCGCGAAGAAATTCCACCCGTTCCTTTATTGGCGTAATCGTTGCAACCACGACCGCGGGGTCCACCATGGCCGATTTTGCGGACCGATCGCTCGGCATCGGTTATGCCGGCGGCGCATCGATCCTTTTCCTGTTCCTCATGGCAGCCCTAGGCGTTTGGTATTGGTCGGCCGGCTCGGTATCCGTCGACACCGTGAATTTCGCCGAAGATCGAGATGTTCTACTGGGGCGCTATTCTGTTTTCTCAAACCTGGGTACGGCGCTCGGTGATTGGATGGCTGACACGACCGGGCTCGGTTATGAAAGGGGTGCGCTCGTATTCGGTGCCGGTCTTGTCGTGATTGCTGGAGCTTATTTCTATACAAATGTATCACGCACCCTGCTGTTCTGGAGTGCGTTCATCCTTACGCGGCCACTGGGAGCCACCGTGGGCGACCTGCTCGATAAGCCGCTTGCTGACGGCGGCATGGCCTTTAGCCGCTTCTATCTCGGCAATTCTCGCGGCGTTTATCGTCGCCTGCATACTGCTGCTGCCGTAGAGGGCTGGCAGGCATCCAGGCGAGAGCCGAATAGAGGTGGGAACATAAACGTAATCGAGCAGCTTGCCCTGTCGGACCAGCCCTGTCAAAAACACCTCAGCCGGATCGAAGGCTAGGTGCGCGGCCTTTCCAGGATGGTGGAGGAGGAGCGTTACTGCATCGACATCGTCACGCAGATTTCAGCGGTCCGTGCCGCGCTGCGGCGGGTCGAGGAAGAAGTCCTGAAAGACCATGTCTCCCACTGGGTCGAACACGCCATCGCGAGTGGCGACAAAGTAGACCAGCGAAAGAAGGTCGCCGAATTGATGGCCGTCATTGGCCGGACGGAACGATGAGCGGCGATGCAAGTTCCATCTTGGCGGGTAAGGGCTTCTATGCACTCCCCGCCAATGAGCATGCAGGCACGGGGTCGCATGGCTGGAAAGAGGGATCGAATGGAACGGCGGTGCAGCTATTCGATCGATGTCAGATTGTGCGAAACTGTCCCATCATGCCGTTGTCCTCGTGCTCCAGGATATGACAGTGATACATAAATGGCGCTATTTCGGCAGGCTGATTGAAATGCACGAGCAATTCCACCGGCTCTCTAATGACTACGGTGTCACGAGTACCGGCGTCGCGAAGAATCGGCTTGCCGCCGTTGCGACTAAGGACCTCGAACTGCACTCCGTGAATATGGAAGGGGTGGAACATCATCTCTCCCGATACTTCCCAGATTTCAGTATCACCCAGCCGGACTTTTTCGTCGATGCGGTTCATATCGAACGGACGGCCGTTGATGACCATGCCGCCACCCGAGTCCGTCCCTCCGCCCATCATACCCCCCATGCCCATTCCACCCATCCCCATATTCAGAACAAATCGGCGTCGTGTGTTGGCTTTCGACGGATCCGCACGCGGCCGTTCCACAACGCGCTCTGGAATCTTGCTAGGCGCGCCATGGCCTCCAACGGGGTCAAACTGCAATACTGTCTCGCCCTGACCGCCAAGAATTTCCTTCGCGAAATTGCGTGCTTTTGCCAGCGGTCCCATCATCATCGGCATGTTGGTGTCCGGAGCCGTCTTGAGGGACACGGCTTGGCCATTCGAAAAGTCCACCAACACCTCGGCGCGCTCGCCCGGCGCAAGTGTGAGCGAGCTGACGCTGATGGGGCGATCGAGAAGACCGCCCTCGCTTGCGATCCAGTGAAACGTTCGATTGTCGCTGAACGAAAGGTCATAGATTCTGGCATTAGACCCATTTACGAGCCGCAGACGCACCAATCGATTTGGAACACGCGCCGTGGCGTTCGGGGTGCCATTGGACAAGATGGTATTGCCACGACGTCCCTGCATCATCGTCATCATTCCTTGCGGGACCACCATTAGCCCGTCCTCGAACTGCCTGTCTTGAATGACCACGGGAAGGTCATCGACACCGTACTCAGAGGGTAAAGCAAGAGCCCGCTCGGCCTCATCGGTAACAAGCAGCAAGCCTGCCAGCCCGGAATACACCTGCACTCCAGTCCGCCCGTGAACGTGGGAATGATAGAACAGCGTGGCGGCTGGCTGGCGAATAGGCAGCACCGGACGCCAGACGTTACCAGCGGTGATGATCCGGTGGGGTCCGCCATCGAGTTCGGCTGGAATGAGAAGGCCGTGCCAATGAACCGTGGTGTCTTCGTTCAGCGTGTTGGTCACGGCAATCTCAACGTCGTCCCCCTGATAGACACGGATTGAAGGACCAAGGTAGCTCCCACTGTACCCGAGACTAGCGCTCGCTCGTCCCGGAAAGAATTCAGTCGTGCCCGCTTGCACGCGTAGCGCAACCGCGTTGCCTTCTTTCCGCGCGTCAATAAGTGGAGGCATCCGCAGGGGCTGCCGTTCCGCTGCCGCATCCGCCGCGGTCCAATCGGCATAATAGGACGTGAAGGCGCCTGCGCCGATAACCCCAGCACCGGCAAGAAAGGATCGGCGGTTGAATTTCATCGGTACGCCTGCGGTTCAATGGATGTCATTCGAACGCCCACGTGCTGATGAGAAACAGATATGGCGGCCGAAAAAATTAGCAATATCTAATATTATATCAGAACCCTGGGCTCAATCGCGGGAGAAGAACCCAACGGTCATCCGAGATATCGACCAGGCGTCCCTTTGCGGCTAACGCGCATTTAAGGCCTGTTTCGGCCACCTTCCGTGACGCGAATAGAGTATCCGGACTGGCATCTGCACGAGGCCTCTTGAATTAATATCATAACACACTAAATTAGCAATTACTAATGCAATGCAAGTGACAAAGTGACGACTATGCTGAATCTCGCGGACTTTGAGAAAAGCGCCATGGAAGTGGCGGGCATTCTCCGCGCGCTCGCGAATGAGCGTCGGTTGATGATTCTTTGCCAGCTGGTCGAATACGGCGAAGCGACCGTGGGTTCCCTCGTCGATGCAGTCGGCATTAGCCAATCCGCGCTGTCTCAACATCTTGCGAAAATGCGCGACGAGGGAATCGTCACGTTTCGACGAGATTCCCACACGGTTTGGTACCGAATCGCGGACGGGCGGATTGAAGAGCTTTTTGCAACGCTTCATCGGCTGTTTTGTAAGCCGGTCAGAAAATCAGGAAAACGCAAATGACCACACATCATGATCCACAGGAAGCATTGCGCTTGATCAATGAAGAGGGGGCCTTGCTCATCGACGTGCGCGAACCGGACGAACATGCGCGCGAGCGTATCCCAAATGCCAAGCCTGTTCCATTGTCCCGCCTTACCGCTCCGCTGGATCGGCACGAGGCGCAGCTGCTGATCTTTCACTGCCGGTCAGGAAGCCGAACCGGTGCAGCGGCGGAAAAGCTCGCGGTCGCTGCCGGCGGCGACGCACACATTCTACGTGGCGGACTGAACGCCTGGAAAGCGGCCGGGCTGCCGGTTCTCAAGGATACCCGCCGGCCGATCGAAATAATGCGGCAGGTGCAGATCGCGGCAGGCAGTCTCGTGGTTCTTGGCGTTGGTTTGGGCGCGCTGCTGCATCCGGGGTTCTACGCCCTATCGGGATTCGTCGGCGCCGGTCTGATCTTCGCAGGGAGCACCGGCACCTGCGTTATGGCCCGAATTCTCGCGTTTGCTCCGTGGAATCGAATGGCTCAGGCGTAACAGGGAGCGTTGCTGAGCCATGATGGACTTTCCCGTCGGCATTTCGACAACGATTTCGGGCGGAATTGTTGGTCTGGTGCTCGGCCTTGTCGGAGGCGGCGGTTCTATCCTCGCAGTTCCTCTTCTGGTTTACGCTGTCGGGGTCACGTCGCCACATGTCGCTATCGGCACAAGTGCTATTGCGGTCTCACTGAGCGCACTCGGCAACGTGGTGAGCCATGCCCGCGCCGGAAATGTGAAGTGGCGCTGTGCGGCCGTCTTTGCGTCAGCCGGCGTGTTCGGGGCGGTTGCGGGCTCTACGGTGGCCAAAGCGCTCGATGGGCAGAAACTCCTGGTCCTGTTCGGCGCGCTGATGATCATCGTGGGAATCACCATGCTGCGCAGCCGCAGTACGGCGGGGAATCGGGAGGTGCGATTGTCGATGACAACGGCACGCGAGCTTTTACCGCTGCTGCTGGGCATCGGTTTTGCGGTCGGACTGTTGTCGGGTTTCTTCGGAATTGGAGGCGGTTTCCTGATCGTGCCCGGCCTCATGCTTGCGACCGGGATGCCCCTGACGATGGCGATCGGCACCTCTCTCGTTGCCGTCGCAGCATTCGGGGCAGCAACTGCAGCGAGCTATGCAATCTCCGGAATGATCGACTGGCCGATTGCCAGCCTGTTCGTTCTCGGCGGCCTGGTTGGCGGCGTCGCCGGTGTGGCGTTCGGAAAAGCGCTCGCAGCAAGGAAGCGGTCACTCAATCTGACGTTCGCTGGCCTGGTTATTCTGGTCGGCCTCTACGTCGTCGCGCGCGGAACGGTGACGCTGTTCGCGGCTTGAACATCTCTTATCTCCAGGAAAGGACGGTTGCATGGTGAAGTCAGCGTTGCAGGGGCGTCCAATCGTCAAGGGGTTCTTCGACAAACGCACCTTCAGTGTGCAGTATGTTGTCGCGGATCCCGAGACCCGGCACTGCGCCATCATCGACCCTGTTCTCGATTTTGATGAAAAGTCCGGTTCAACAGCTACGTGGTCGACCGATGAGCTACTCGATCATGTGCGGAACGAGGGCTACACGCTCGAATGGATTCTCGACACGCATCCGCATGCCGACCATTTCTCGGCAGCGGCCTATCTCAGGGGCAAAACGGGCGTCCAGACCGCGATCGGCGAAAAGGTCGTCGAAGTGCAGAAGCTCTGGAAAGAAATCTACAATTACTCCGACACCTTCCCGACCGACGGCTCGCAATGGGACAAGCTGTTCGTCGACGGCGAGCGGTTCAAAATCGGCAGTTGTGATGTCGAGGTGATGTTTACGCCGGGGCATACGCTTGCCTCGATCGCCTACGGTGTCGGAGATGCAATCTTCGTTCATGACACCCTGTTCCAACCAGACTTCGGAACGGCACGCGCCGATTTTCCGGGTGGGGATGCGCACGCACTTTGGAGAAGTATCCATAGGATTCTTGCGTTGCCAGAGGACACCAAGGTTTTCACCGGACACGACTACATGCCAGGCGGGCGCCAGCCCGCCTGGGAAAGTACGGTGGGACAGCAGAAATCCGAAAACATTCATCTTAGAGAGGCGAAGACCGAAGCTGAGTTCGTGGCGCTTCGGCAGACTCGTGACAAGAAACTGCCTATGCCGAAACTGATATTGCAATCCCTGCAAGTGAACATTCGAGGCGGTCGGCTGCCCGATCCAGAGTCGAACGGCCGGCGTTATCTCAAAATCCCCCTTGGGGCGCTCGAAAGCGCGCCCTGGAATGAAGGAGACCTCCATGAACATTAAGAGCGCAAAAGAACTCGTCGCCGAGGCCACGGCGGAGGTCGAGACGCTTTCGGCGGACGCCGCCGTGAAACTGATGGACGACCCGAATGTGGTATTCGTCGATGTCCGGGAAACCAACGAGCGACGCAAGACTGGCGTTCTCAAGGGATCGGTGCATGCCTCACGCGGATTCCTAGAATTCCATGCCGACCCCAACAGCCCAACCCATGTCAAGCCGTTGAGCAGCGGCAAGCGGCTGGTGCTCTATTGTGCTTCCGGCAACCGATCAGCGCTGGCTGCGAAGACGCTCAAGAGCATCGGTATCGCCAACGTCTCGCATGTAGCCGGTGGATTCCCGGCGATGCAAAAGGCGGGCGGCGAAACCGAAAGCGCGGCGTGAGTCGGATCGTGACGTACTAGTGCAATCTAAACAGAAGGACCCAAGACAATGATGGACGGTGCAGGCGGAGGAATGATGTTTGGCATGGGCCTCACATGGATTGTCGTCATCGTGGTGCTGGTGTTGGCAGGTGCAGCGCTCGCCAAGTACCTGTCCTCTGGCCGATAAACGAGAGCGTTAATTGGCGTGCGCCTGGGCCGTTCATCTCAAAGATTGAAGAGTGACATTTATTGCGCAATTACAGCGGTTCTCGAAAACAAACTCAAGCTTCTCGGACCTCATTTTTCGCGGTTGCCTCAGCCTCATTTTCATCGTTGGCGGGCTCGGACATTTCGTGGAGCATCGTCAGATGCTTGAGCGGATAGCTGAATCGCCGTGGGCAAATACAATCAACACGATCGGCAATCCATCTGTTTTGCTCTGGGTTTCCGGAGCTATTTTCGTTCCGGCCGGGGTCGCGCTTGCTATCGGTTTTATGACCCGGCTGTCGTCCGTCGCGCTTTTCATGACTCTGGTGCCGATTACGATTACGCTGCACGTGGCTCCCGGCCACGCCGGGCCGTTGTTCACGAATATAGCTATCCTTGGCGCGTTGATTCATTTCGCCTTTAACGGATCGGGTGCGATTGCAATCGACCGCGCGTTAGCTTTAGCCGTTGAACCTACTGTGGACGGGAGTGCTACGAATCGTGCGAAGGCGAGCTAGGAAATAGCTCTCGGTCGCGGCTGGAGTCACCGCGACGGCCGGTGCTGCTGCCGCCGACTGAACGCGGCTAGTGGTAGGCGTGCTGTCGTTCGACCCGAGCCATTCGCGATGTCAGTGAACCTTAGCTGTCGAACGGCGTTAACAGCGAAGCTAACCCCGCATATTTTACCGCGCCTGGAGAAACGCTCATGAGCTACCATTTTTCTAAGACTGTCGATTTGCCGATGGAAGCCGCCGTTTCTGCGACTACCGAAGCCTTGAAGAAACATGGTTTTGGTGTGCTCACCGAGATTGATGTGCAGCAAACATTAAAGAAGAAGCTGGATGTGGACTTTCATCCTTACCGTATCCTAGGCGCTTGCAACCCAAAAATGGCGTACCAAGCGCTCCAGGCTGAGGATAAAATAGGCACCATGCTTCCTTGCAATGTTGTCCTGCAAGAGCGTGATTCGGGTCGTACTGAAATTTCAGCTGTGGATCCGGTAGCGTCTATGCAAGCAATCGAGAACCCCAAGCTCGCTGGAATTGCAGCAAGCGTCCGCGCTGCGCTGCAGGAAGTAATTGCAGACATTGGAGCCAAGCAAGCTCCGCCAGCGTAGCGGAGGTCGAATGACACAATCCTGCAATCTGACAGTTATTCAGATCAACGACACACATGGCTACCTGGAACCCCATCCAGAGCTTGTCTGGAGCGGAAGCAAAGCGTCTTACCCCACGCTCGGAGGATACGCGCGAATCGCTTCGCTGTTAAATTCCGCGCGTCGTGAAAATCCTGGCAATGTCTTGGTTCTCGACAATGGTGATACGTTTCATGGGACATACCCCGCCGCCGTAAGTCGCGGTGAAGCTTTGATCCCGCTCGTCAACGCGCTGAAACTCGACGCTATGACGGCGCATTGGGAGTTTGCCTGGGGCCCCGCGCACTTCCGCAAGGTGGTCGATCGGCTTGACCACCCGATGCTCGCCATCAACTGCTACGACAAGGCGACCGGTGATCGAGCTTTTCCCGCATCCGTGGCTCTCGAGTGCGCCGGACTGCGCGTCGGCGTGATCGGAATCGCAGCCACAATCCTTGACAAAAGCATGCCGCCACATTTCAGCGAGGGCCTCCGCTTCACCTTGGGTCTAGATGAGCTACCTGCAGAGATCAATCGGCTAAAGTGCGCCGAGAGAGTCGACCTGATTGTCGTATTGTCGCATTTGGGTTTTCCTCAAGATGTCAAACTCGCGGCCTCCGTTAAGGGCATCGACATCCTCGTCAGCGGTCACACGCACAACCGGCTCGAACGCCCCGCCCGGATCGGGAACACACTCATCATTCAGTCCGGTTGCCATGGATCCTTTGTTGGACGGCTGGACCTGAACGTAACCGACGGAAGGATTTCTGATGTACAGCATCAGCTTATTTCCGTCAGCGATGCTATAGAGCCGGACCCGGTGATGCAGCGCCTTGTTGACGAAGTAATGAGTCCCCATCGCGCCATGTTGGCAGAGATTGTCGGCAATACACCTATCGGATTGCACCGCGACACGATCCTTTCCGCGTCGATGGACGATGTGCTCCTTGCGGCCGCTGCGAAAGCCGGGGGAACGGATATCGCATTTTCAAATGGTTGGCGATATGGTGCACCGGTCCCACCAGGCCCGGTTACCATGAACGATCTCTGGAATATCATTCCGAGCAATCCGCCGATCTCGACCGTAGACCTTACCGGCGTGGAAATCCAAGAGATGATGGAGGAGAGCCTAGAGCGGACATTTTCAGCCGATCCTTTCGGGCAGATGGGCGGCTACCTCAAGCGCTTCAGGGGATTGACCATCTACGGCAAGCTTGAAAATCCTCCGGGCCATCGAATCGAGCACATCTTTACGGTAGACGCGGCCCTAGCGGCGGACCACAGCTACAAAGCAGCCTTCGTGACCGCCCAAGGTGTGCCTCAGAAATTTGGTCGGAATCGGCAAGACTTGCCGGTCAAGGCGATCAATGCACTACAAGACTATTTTCGGAGGCAATCAACTCATCCGAACGAGGGTCTGGGGCGGTTTATTCCTGTGTGATGAAATCGCAGGACTTACGGGACATACATTTTGGCATTCCAGTCGCTACCACCATCCGGGGATCAAAGGGCAGCGGAACGCGCGGAAGCTCCCGAGAACTTGCCTGCTCGGTCGACGACGTCTGTCAACCTTCTCGCGCTAGTCTCGGCTGGCTGTTTCATGATCTTGCTGGCAAGACTGTTCATCGCGACCGCGATTGCGGCGGACGGCAGCGGCATAGCAGCGAATGGCAACGATAAGGGGGCGCCTGCCTGTTCCGCCTGCCATGGCAATCAAGGCGAGGGGCGGCTCGATGCCGCTTATCCGAGGCTTGCCGGACTTGATAGCGGATATCTTCTGCGCCAGCTCAACGATTTTGCCGACAGAAAACGCGAAAGTGAAACCATGCACCCCATCGCCAAGGCGCTTGGCGCGGACGAGCGCGGAGCGGTGGCGTCCTTTTACGGCGCATTGTCGGCCCCCAAAGTGCAGGAGCCGAAAAAGCCGGATGACAAGACCCTCGCCATAGGTGCTGCTCTCGCGCTGCGAGGAGATTGGTCCAAGGGCTTGCCGGGCTGTGGGCAATGTCACGGCCGGGCCGGACAAGGTGTTGGTGATTCGTTTCCGAAGCTGGCCGCCCAATCCGCCGAATATATCGTAAAAGAGCTGAAAGCGTGGAAGGAAGGAAAGCGCGGCAACGATCCGTTGAATTTGATGACGGGGATCGCGAGCAAGCTCGATGAAGCGCAGATGGCCGCGGTCGGCGCATACTATGCCAGCCTGCCAGTAGTCGCTTCGGCATCTGCAGGGCAGAAAGGAACGAAGCCATGAGCGAAAGCCGACCCAACCCGCAAACCTGGGCAGCGGGCTTGCTCTTTCTCGGGCTGGCCGGATTTGTCGGCTATTCGCTTCCGCGGCCAGAAAACCCGAAGACCGCGGGGACATCAACGAAGGACACAAATGCGACTGACAAGGGCGCGCAGGCGAAGCAGGTCTTCACGCCTCCGCGCGACGACGAAATACCCGACGACGATTTCGGCAAAATGGTCAGGCTCGGCTCGGATATTTTCCATGATACTCAGAACAATGCCAAGGAATTCGTCGGTAACGCGCTTCAGTGCGCGAACTGCCATATCGACAGAGGCCGGCTCGCGAACTCCGCGCCTCTCTGGGCCGCATACGTCGCCTATCCGGCGTACCGCGACAAGAACGGTCATGTGAACACATTTCAGCAGCGAGTACAGGGCTGCTTTCGTTATAGCATGAACGGGAAGGCGCCCCCCTTGGGCGACAACGTTCTCGTCGCCATCGAAACCTATGCCTATTTCCTGGCGAAGGGTGCGCCGACCGGCGTCGATTTGCCCGGTCGCGGTTATCCGAAACTACCGAAGCCTGCCAAGCTCGACTATGGTCACGGGGAGCAGGTCTATGTGCAAAAATGCGCTGTCTGCCATGGAGTTACGGGGCAGGGACAAAACTCGTCCGACGGCACGGTGGTGTTTCCGCCCCTATGGGGAGCGCGCTCGTACAACTGGGGAGCCGGCATGAGCTCCATTACGAATGCCGCCGGCTTTATCAAAGCGAACATGCCGCTGAGCCAGGGCAACACGCTCAGCGATCAGGAAGCCTGGGACGTGGCGACCTTTATCGATAGCCAGGAGCGTCCTCAGGATCCGCGATTCTCGGGCTCGGTTGCCGAAACCCGCAAGAAGTATCACGACTCACCCATGTCGATGTATGGCCAATCGGTGAATGGCGTCGTGCTTGGCCAGAGCTCCTCACTCGGGGCACCTGCAAAGAATGAGTGAGTCAACGCACCGCTTGAGCTTGACGACCTCTCGAAACGCCCGGTGGCCGCACGGCTCCACGCAGGCGTGGATGGCGACCCGCGGTGCCAAGCGCCGTGACGTTCCCATGAATATAACAGGAGTTTTGACGCACCGTTGAGACAACGGCGGCGCGACGGTCGTCCTTCTTTGCGGCCAGCGTGGGCGTCTAGTGTCGGATTTTGGTCAGTTCGAACGATCGCGAGTTTTTCACCAGCAGGATTGAACGCCGTGCCGACATCTCGCGCAGCTCGAGCGGGCTGCGCAGCGGCCGCGGCGTGTAGTGGGGAGACCAGACGCGCGGCGCGAATATCCCCTGCCCGGGCCGCTGGATTGGTGTCTGGTAGACCTGCGTTGTCTCGCCCAGCACCTCCGACACGAACTCCGACGTCACGAGGTCGTTGATCTGGATGAACAGCTTGATCTGGGAACCGGACACCGTCGTGATGCGCGTGTTCGTAGAGCTCATCGAGCTGCGCAATGTCCTGCATGATGATGGCCATGCGGAAGCCATAGCCGGCGCTGATCGTGATCTTCGAGATCAGCGAGTCCATCCTTCCGACATGATAGAACTCGTCGAGCATCAGCAGCACTTGGTGTGGCTCGTCCTCGCGGGGGATCTTCACCATCATCAGATCATGGACCTGCTGAAACAGGATGCGGATCAGCGGTCGGAAGATCGATAACTGTGCGATGGTGCAACCGATGAAGATCGTCATCGGCCGGCGGCGTAGCTCGCGAATGTCGAAGTCTGAGGTCTCCGTTGCCGCTGAAATCAGCCCGTTGTTCCAGAGCGACATCGCCATGTTGACATTGAAGACGGCGCTGTTGCGCGTCTCCGGCTCGAGCGCGATATATTGATTGAAACTGTCGACGACCCATGTCGGCAAATGTTGTCGCTCTCCTTGGTCGCTCTTGAAGGCAATGAGCGGCAGGTAGTTCTTCTGGACCGGGTTGATCTCCCGCGTATCCTCGATGGTGATGATGCGCTCGTCGACCGGCACTTCCTTGAGGATCGCATTCACGAACGTGGTCTTGCCCGAGCTCGTCCCGCTCGACAGCAGGATCGAATAGCGGTTGATCACGGCGAGGCGGATGAATTGCCATCTTGCGCCGGAGCAATCGGATTCTGAAATCCGGCCCGGCCTCTACCTGAAGCCCCCGAATCTCACGGAGCAGCGCATCGATCCAAAGACGGCGTTCTGGGTCACGAAGCATGTCTTGAAGATGAGTGGCATGCCGGCCTGGGGGCTCGGGCACGATGATGCGGCCATCTGGAGTATCGTCGCTTTCGTCACCAAGCTGCCCGGCCTGTCCGCAGAGCACTACAAGGACATGGTGGCGAGGGCACCGCCGGACGAAGAGATGGAGTCGATGAACAAGGGCGGCGATAAGAAACCGGATAAAGGCGGGAAGGCCGGGGCCGGGATGCAGACTGCGCAGAGGGGCGAACACAAGCACTGAGCCGAAGGCGAGCGTTGGTCGGCCGGAGGAAGCGGAGGATGTGGATGGAAGACGACAATAGATCGGCGCCGCGCCACCGGATCCCGAAGGCCGCGACGATTTCCTTCGGGGGAGGGGCGATTAGCTGCACGGTGCGCAACCACTCGGCAACCGGCGCGTCGCTTGGGTGGCGTCGCCGTCCGGAATTCCCGACACTCGGCGTTCGGTTCAGCAACCGGAATGGCGAGGCCTGAGCCGACGTCTTAGCTAGGCGGATACCCAAGTTGCATAGCGGGCGGCTGCTCGGAGTTTCAATGACCGTGGCCCGCCGGCTCCTCCATACGAAATTCCTGAATGTCCTCTTTGCCGTCCGCCGACAAAATAAGCCGCGCGTCAAACTCATGTGGCTCGGCGGGCGCCGACGCGCTTTCGAGCATCGAAGGATTTGACGAAGAGGTGAAGAGCACAAGCGTCTCGGCCTGTCCGGCGCGGTCAATGATCACGGTCGCACTCAGCTCGTCGACGAAACGATTCAGCGTGAGTCGCATCCGCTCGCCCGCCGGTGTATCCGCGATTGCAAGCTTTCCCTCCGCCAACTCGCTGCGAACCTGGAACGGCTCCGGAGCGTGATGGCCGGCGGAAATCCCGGCGTCTTCACCGGTTCGAGAGGAAACACGCACGTTAGCGACGCTGAGCGCGGGTATGTGTTCGAGCATCTCATGCCGGAGGCTTTCGGCCAAACGGTCGGCGTCAGCCACGGCCATGTCAGGGGCGACCTGAACACCGATGTCGGCAAGCAAGCGATGCCCAATCCAGCGTGCCTTGACGTCGAGAATCTGGCGGACATCTTTGACATGCACGGCAGCGTGCCTGATTTCGTCGATGATTGCGGGATCGACGCCGTCGAGCATCCGGACAAACACCGCCTTGGACGACTGCCAGACGATGCCGAAGATGGCGACGGTGATGAGGAGACCGACAATTGGATCGGCCAATGGGTATCCGAGCCATACGCCGATCGCACCCAGGACAACCGCAAGGCTTGTGAAACCATCGGTGCGAGCATGGTAGCCATCGGCGATAAGGGCGGCGCTGTTGATCTCGCGGCCGACCCGAATGCGGAACACTGCGACCGCTTCATTTCCGAGGAATCCGATGATGCCGGCGGCCATCACCCAGCCAAGTAAATTGATACGCTGCGGGTGAAGCAGGCGGTCGATCGCCTCATAGCCGGCGAACACGGCACTGAAAAGGATGATCGCAACAATGATCACACCCGCCAGATCCTCGACGCGCCCCAGACCATAGGTAAAAGTCTTGCTCGGCTTGCGGCGCGCCAACATGAAGGCAATCCAGAGAGGAATTGCGGTCACCGCGTCTCCGACGTTGTGGATCGTGTCGGCGAGCAGCGCGACGCTACCAGAAATTGCGACGACTCCAAGCTGGAGGATGGACGTGATCGCCAACACGACGAACGACCATTTGATGGCCCAGATGCCCCGCGTCGTCGTCGCGATGGTCGGATCTATCGTGCCGTGGGTGTGGCCGTGACCCTTGCCGCCGGCATGCCCGTGACCAAGACCAAGTGATTGTTCCTGCGGCGACAGACCGAACCAGTCCTGAATTTCCTTCAACATGTCGTGGCTCCCAATCTCTATTCGGCCGCACGGCGCGGAATGAACGCGTTAGTGGGTTTTGCCGATCTTTCGGCAGATGCGAAGTAGGAATAGAGCGCCGGCAACACCAACAAGGTCAGCAGCGTCGCGCTCAGCAGGCCGCCGATCACCACGGTCGCCAGCGGCTTCTGCACTTCCGCCCCTGTTCCCGTCGCGAGAGCCATCGGCACGAAACCCAGCGATGCGACCAATGCCGTCATGACGACCGGACGAAAGCGCGTCAGAGCGCCTTGGCTGATGGCGGCGCCGGTACTGACACCTTCCGAAACCAATCTTCGAATCTGGCTGAGCATCACCAATCCGTTCAAAACGGCGACGCCTGAAAGTGCGATAAAGCCGACGGCGGCCGAGATCGAAAACGGCATGCCGCGCAGCCACAGCGCAGCGATACCGCCGGTAAGCGCCAGGGGCACCGCGCTGAAGACCAGAAGTGCGTCGCGTGCGGAGCCAAGGGCGCCGAACAGCAGCAGGAAGATCAAGAGGAAACAGCCGGGGACCACGAACATCAGACGCTGCCGGGCGATGGAGAAATTCTCGAATTGACCACCCCAGGAGAGCCAGGTCCCGGGCGCCAGCTTGACCTTCTCTCCGACGACCGCCTGCGCCTCGGCAACCAACGATCCGATATCCCGCCCACGGACTTCGGCCGTCGCGACGACACGCCGCTTGCCGTTCTCACGACTGATCTGGTTTGCGCCCTCGGTTTGCTCGAATGTCGCCAGAGCGCGAAGGGGGACGGATGCCACCGCGGCATTTGCAGTCAGTCGCGGCAGTTGGACCGGCAGGTTTTCCAGCGCCGCGATGTCGTTGCGCAGCGCGTCATTCAGCCGGACGATGATCTGGAAACGCCGATCCCCCTCGAAGACCAGTCCAGCGACCCGGCCGCCGATCGCTGCCTCGATCACATCCTGGACCGCGAGCAGGCTCAGTCCTCGGCGGGCGATTTCGGCTTTGTCGATCTTGATCTCCAGGAACGGAAGACCGGTGGTCTCTTCCACCTTGACGTTCTGGGCGCCGTCGATGTGTCGCAGCACACTGGCGATGCTGCTCGCGGTTCGCTGCATCTGCTCGAAATCATCGCCGAACACCTTGACCGCCAGATCCTCGCGCACGCCGGCGATCAGCTCATTGAACCGCATTTCGATGGGCTGGGAGAAGCCGAGTTTGTTCCCCGGCAGTTTCGAGGCTTCCGCTTCGATCTGCTTGATGAGATCGTCCTTGGTCAGCGACGGATCCGGCCACTCGGCCTGCGGCTTGACGATGATGTAGGTGTCGGACGCGTTCGGCGGCATCGGGTCGGCGGCGAGGTCCGGCGTTCCGGTGCGGGAGAATACGAACGCCACCTCGGGAAACTTGCTGACGACGCTCTCGATCTGGAGTTGCATCGCCTGCGATTGGATTATCGACGTACTCGGGATCCGCTTGACCTCCATCACGATGTTCTTCTCATCCAGCGTCGGCGTAAACTCCTGTCCCAGCCTGGTGAACAGCAAACCCGCCGCGATGAACAAAACCGAAGCAACGCCGATCGCCGGGAGCGGTGACGCGATCACCCGCGTCAACAGCGGCGCATAGCCGGCCTTCAGCGTGCGGATGATGGCGTTTTCTTGCTCGTTCACGGGTGTGGTGACGACCAGTGCAATCATGGCCGGGACGAACGTCAGCGAGACGACGAAGGCCGCGACGAGCGCGATGATGACCGTCAGCGCCATCGGCTCGAACGTCTTGCCCTCGACGCCCGTAAACGTCAGCAGCGGCAGGTAGACGAGAATGATGATGAGTTGGCCGTAGACCGTCGGCCGGATCATTTCGATGGCGGATTCCTTGACGGTCTGGAGCCGCTCGTCCAACGCCAGCGCTCGCCCGAACTCGCGCTGACGCTCGGCGAGGTGGCGCAGACTGTTTTCTGCGATGATCACCGCGCCGTCCACGATCAGTCCGAAATCCAGCGCGCCCAGGCTCATAAGGTTGGCGCTGATCCTGCCCTGCAGCATGCCAGTTGCGGTCAGCATCATGGTGACCGGAATGACGCACGCGGTCACTACCGCGGCCCGCAGGTTGCCCAACAAGAGGAACAGCACGACTATAACGAGCAGAGCGCCTTCCGCCAGATTGGTGGCGACGGTCTCGATCGTGGCATCGACCAATTGCGTGCGGTTGAGCACGGTGTGGGCATAGATGCCGGGCGGTAGGGTGCGACTGATCTGCTTGATCTTCGCATCGGCCGCAGCCGCAACCGTGCGGCTATTGCCGCCGATCAGCATGAGCGCCGTTCCGAGGACGACCTCGCGGCCGTTGACGCTGGCACTGCCGGTCCGCAATTCCTTTCCAATCACGACCTCGGCGACATCCTTGACGCGGACCGGGACGCCGGTCCGCGTGGCCACGACGATTTGCGAGATGTCCTCGATGTTTTCGACGCGCCCGCTGGCGCGGACCACGTACCCTTCGCCGTTTTGCTCGATGTAGTTGGCGCCGCGGCTTACGTTATTTGCTTCGATGGCCGCGATTAGCTGGTTAAGCGACAGTCCGAAGCTGATCAGCCGCGACGGGTCGGGCTGCACCTGGAATTGCTTGACGAATCCCCCGATGGCGTCGGCGCCAGCCACCCCCGGAACGGTCTTCATCTGCGGGCGGATGATCCAGTCCTGCACGGTGCGCAGATAGACCGTCCGCTGAAAATCGTCGGTCAGGCGCTCACCTTCGGGCGTCAGGTAGGTTCCGTCCGATTGCCATCCGGGCTGCCCGTCGAGAACCGGAACAATTGCGCCAGGCTTGGCGTACTCGACCGCCCACCAGTAGATCTCGCCCAAACCCGTCGAGATCGGCCCAAGCTTGATGTCAACGCCAGGCGGAAGATTGGCCTTGGCCTCGTTGATACGCTCCGAGACCTGCTGGCGCGCGAAGTAGATGTTCGTGCGGTCGGCGAACACGGCCGTGATCTGGGCAAAACCGTTTCGCGAAAAGGACCGCGTCGATTCCAAACCGGGCGTGCCGGCCAGCACTGTTTCCAGTGCCACGGTGACCTGCTTCTCGATTTCGACCGGCGTCAGCGCCGGGGCCACTGCATTGACCTGGACCTGAACGTTGGTGACGTCCGGAACCGCATCGATCGGAAGTTTGGTCAGCGACCAGAAGCCCGACACGACTGCCGCCAGCGTGATCAGCAAGACGAGCCATCGGCGCCGAACAGAAAAATCGATGATGCGTTCGATCATCGCTCAGTCCTCGTCCCGCGGCTTCGACAGCTCGGCCTTGAGCGGGAACGTATTCGTCGCGGCGATGGACTCGCCGGGCGTCAGGCCGGACACGATCTCGAGGGATTGATCCTCCCTCTCGCCCAGCACGACGTCGCGCTTCTCGAAACCGCCTTTGGTCCGGACAAATACGATCGGCTGGCCGTCCAACTTCTGAATTGCGGTCGCCGGCACCACGACGGGCACGGTCCGCTCGTTGAGAGCGATCGCCGCCGTGACGAACGAGCCCGGACGCCACATCCGGT
Organism: Afipia sp. GW822-FHT04G07; assembly: GCF_058800765.1. NCBI lineage: Bacteria > Pseudomonadati > Pseudomonadota > Alphaproteobacteria > Hyphomicrobiales > Nitrobacteraceae > Afipia > Afipia sp. GW822-FHT04G07. The sequence continues at coordinate 117,860 of NZ_JBXAMP010000003.1, read as the reverse complement.
CGGGATTCTGTATTTCGGCGACGACGCGCGCCGTGCGCGTATCCTTGTCGACCAGCGGGCTTACGAAGACGACCTTGCCGATGGCTGTCTCGGTGAGACCGCGCGCGGAAATTTGAACCGGCTGGCCTTCCTTGATCGAAGGAAGGTCGGAGGAGGCGACAGACAATTCCACCCAGACACGGCTGAGGTCGACCACGACGAACAATTCGGTCTCCAGACTGTCCCGGCCGACCGCCGTTCCCAACTCGACCTTGCGTTCGGCCACACGCCCGGAGATTGGTGAGCGTACATCCTGGCGTCGAAGCGAAGCTTCCGGAGCCCCGGGCACCGCGGTGATTTCCCCTTCGCCGAGTCCCAGCGCGAGTAGTTTCTGCCGCGCGATTTTCAACCGCATTTCGGTTTGCGCCGCGGCGTTGCGCGACCGCAGGTATTGCTGTTCGGTGCCTACACGGCTGTCCCAGAGTGTCTTGTCGCGCGTGGACAAATCCTGTTGCAGATCGTTTGTAAGTCCGGCTGCCAGATATTCACTCTTGGCATCCGCGACCTCGCGGCTCTCGAGGACGGCGATTACTTCGCCCTTTGCGACATCTTCACCGATATTCTTGCGCAGCTCCGCGACCGTCCCGGACAGCTTGACCGAGACATGCGCGATCCGGTCCGCGTCGGGAACAACCGAACCCGGAACGACGAGACGCTTGGCGATTGCTGCCGGTCCTACATCGACCAGATCGATCTGCGCGAGCTTGATCTGCTCATCACTCATAGGAAGAAGGCCGGAGATCGGCTCAGGCGCCGACGGCTTCGGCGAGAGTGCTATCTTCGTCTGCGGTCCCATCCCGACTGCCCGTTGGACGGTCGTCGACAGCCCCGGCGCGAGCGCGAAAATCGCGGCTCCTGCCGCGAACGCAAGCACAACGATCGTCGAGCGACTCATCATGATACTCTTCCGACGTGGACCAGCGCGGACACCGTCACAGATATTTGGAAATGGCTTTGAACTCGTCGACGACGGTTCTTGTCGATTTGCCGGGTCCGCTCACGGCGAGATCGAGGCAGTGGTCGACGTGGTCATGGATCAGCGTTCGCTTCGCCTCGCCGACGGCCTTCTCGACCGCGTGAAGCTGCTGAGCCAGATCCAGGCATGACCGACCTTCGTCGAACATGCCGATGACCCGGCGAAGATGTCCCTCGGCGCGACGGAGCCGCTTGACGATATTGGAATGAGTTTCGTGAACGTGAATTTTTGCCATCCACGGAACATATCCTCCCCGGGGGGATAAGCCAATCCTTGAAAAGGATAGGGGGGTCGGCTATATTGTCGCATGAGCCATACCATCCGAGAGAAGAAGAGGCTGCTTGCGCGCGTCCGCCGTATCCGCGGGCAAGTCGAAGCCATCGAGCGTGCCTTGAGCGAAGAAGCCGAGTGTGAACGCATCATGCACATGATCGCCGGCATCCGGGGGAGTGTCGCGGGGCTGATGGCCGAGGTGGTCTAGGATCATATCCGCACCCATTTGGTCGACCCCCAGAAGAACCCCGGTGCGCTCAATTCGGACGCGGCGGATCAACTGATCGAAGTCGTTCACACCTACCTGAAGTAAGGACACGCCATGGACGCCGACCGAACGTTCGATCCTCTCGCCGCGCATAATCACGTATTTTTAGGAGAAGATCACGACAAGGCCGCGCGGCGGACCTGGGCGGTCATCGCGCTGTGCGGCGTCATGATGATCGCAGAGATCGTCGGCGGCGCACTGTTCGGATCATTGGCTCTTATCGCCGACGGTCTGCACATGTCGACGCACGCCGGCGCGCTTCTGTTGGCGGCGTTGGCCTATACATATGCGCGCCGACATGCCGGCGACAGGAATTTCACCTTCGGCACCGGAAAGTTCGGGGATCTCGCCGGATACAGTAGCGCAATCATATTGGCGATGATCGCGTTGCTGATCGGTTATGAGGCGATATCGCGTTTCCTGTCCCCGGTCGCCATCAGTTTCAACGAGGCTATTCCGATTGCCGTGCTCGGTCTTGGCGTCAACCTGGCAAGTGCGTGGCTGCTGTCCGGCGGTCACCACGGACACAGTCATGGCCATGGTCATTCACATGGCCACGAGCATCCACACGGTCATGGTGAGGATGTCCGCCGGATCGACCTAGGAGCCGGCGTCATCGAACTTGAGGTTTTTGAAAACGGCGTGCCGCCGCGTTTCCGATTGCAGCTTCCGGATGGTTTGCAGTTGCATGCCTCGCATGTCACCGTTGAAACTATAAGACCTGCTGGCAGCAGACAGACATTCACATTCGCGGATCGTGGAGGATATCTGGAATCGATCGACGAAATTCCGGAACCTCATGAGTTCGTGGCCAAGGTTCGCCTGAAGCAGGGCGATCAGTTCAAGGAATTTGAAGAGAGTTTCGAAGAACACGATCATGATGCGCCTGCGAGCGCCCATCATCGTGACAACAATATGCGGGCCGCGATCGTTCACGTCGCGGCCGATGCAGCGGTTTCGGTGCTGGTGATTGTCGGACTTCTCCTCGCGCGCACCTTTGGGTGGCTCTGGATGGATCCGCTCGCCGGTCTGATTGGCGCGTTCGTTATCGCAAACTGGTCGTTCGGCCTGTTGCGGGACACAGGCGGCATCCTGCTGGACCGCAATCCGGATCCGCGCATGGCGGAAAAGGTCAGGCAGACGATCGAGAGCGATGGAGATCGGGTGACCGACCTGCATCTCTGGCGGCTGGGACCGGGGCACCTCGGAGCAATCGTCGCCGTCGCGACCGAGAAACATCGCGGTGCCGAATATTATCGCCGCAACCTCAGCAAGTTCGGCGATTTGTCCCACCTCACAATCGAGGTCAGCAATCAAGCCGCAGCAGGCTAGTGCGACGGGATCAATGAGGATCTACGAATCAGGCTTCACTATCGTGCGCGGCGGATAGTTGCGGCGCCTCGTCGAGGTTCGCGCGAACGGAAGTGAAAGCGATGCCTGCGCACACTTCGCCAGTGTCAAAACCAACGCGCCGACCTCGCCAAGTTAGAACAATTCAGCATGACAATCACTCGATGCAGTGAACATCCGTCGCCGACTTGCCCGGTGTGCGAGATGCCTGACCAGAAATCACTGGCCAGAATGCTTGGCCCAGCAATGGTCAGCATCATTGCCCTTTTGATGCAGCCAAAAAAAGCCCCGCCGTGTGGGCGGGGCGAAAGTAGGCGCAGCGTTATTGCTGCGCCGTTAGTCTACCCATAAGCGTTCCGGGATAACAGTTGAAATTAAACCTTATGACGGCTTGTTCGTAGCAGGCATCGACATTTAAGGTAGCATATGGCAGACAATTCACACAAATTGATAAGTTTGTTTGTAGCTCTGGCGAGTGCGCCTGCACTGGCCTACGCCGTTGCTTACGTCGCGCATTTCGAGTGGCACTTCTCTCGGGCTATCATTAGGAGGGACGCACTTGTTATGGCGGCTTTGATGGGAGTTGTAGTCGGCGTCAAATTCTTGTTTCAAAGACGGAGCAGGAACGGTCCGTAGGCTTTTGGCTGTTTTGCCTTCACAAAATTCCGCGCCTTGTGAGAGATTCCGAATACGCCGCCGCTGTGCTTGTGGTCCTAATAAAGCCACTCGGCATGACCTTGCCGCCATACGCAAATTCAGTCAGCAGGATCTTGCCGGTCGCATCAGTGAGCGGTCGCTCGTTTCGCAGAGTGACCAATCCCGGCTGGTAGAAATGCTGCGATTGCTATCCGTTGGGCAGAGACAGCGTGACGCGAAGACCATTTCCATCGCTCTGGTTCTTCAAGACCAACGAAGCGTCAAGCTTTTCAGCCGCAAGCTGGACGATCGAAAGTCCCAAGCCGCTGCCGTAAGGACTTTTGTGACGGCCGCGAAAAAACCGCGTTGTCACAAGCCCCAGTTCGGAGTCAGGAATACCGGGCCCGTCGTCATCGACAACAATTGTGACGCAAGTTTTGCTGCAAGAAACACTCCAGTCTACGCTGCCGTTGTTATTGATATGCTGAACTGCATTTTCATGAAGATTTCGCAGTGCCAACGTCAGAAGATCGCGATTTGTCGCGATACCAATCTCGTAAAGTGCGGGATCCAAAACGACCTTGGCTGAGTTGGCGAGGGGGTCGGTCGATATGATTTCCTCGAGAATTTGGCCGAGGTTGACGTCATCGGTCCGTTGGACGTCATCCTGTGCGTCGATCCGTGCGACTGCCAGCAATTGACGCACCAGTCTGGAGGTTTGATCCACCGAGATCACAATGAGACGAAGTGCTCTTGCTCGCGCCTCAGGATCCAGCGTTGCGATGGCGACTTGCGCCTGTGTCTTTAATCCGGCAAGCGGCGTGCGCAATTCATGAGCGGCAAAGGCTGTTATCTCGCGTTCATGGCGGCGTGCAGTTTCAACCTTTGAAAACAGGCTGTTCAGGGAGTTTGCGAGAGGAGCCAGCTCGGGAGGTGCGTGACTTGCATCGACGGGACTCATGTCGTCGACGTTTCGATTCGTCAAATCAGCCGCCATGAGTTGAAGCGGTCGCAGCCCCCGTCCCAGAATGTTCCAGATCAGAAATCCGAGCAACGGAACGATCAGCATCGCAGGCCAGAGCAGACCTTTGATCAGGTCGCTCACAAGCCGCTCTCGCAGTCCGAGCCGATCTCCGACGAGCACGCGGATACCCTTGGCCGAATCGGAAATGGCATAGACGCGCCATGTCTCGCCGCCCACGTTCTGATCGGAGAAGCCATCCGTCTCATTGCCGAGGCGGTCGTTGGGTGCACCGCTTGATCGTGCAACCAGTCGACCATCCAGCGACCAGATCTGGCACGACAACTGTCGCTCGTAGCTTGCAGCCTCGGGCAACGGCTGCACGCCGGGTCGCGATGTACTTGATGCCACCCCGGCGCCGTTGATGGCCAGCGAGCTAACCATGCGGGCCGCTTCCTGGAGCCGGGTATCCAGCACATGCTCGACCTCGCTGCGGGTCTGGAAAAACACCCATGCGCTTGCGCATAGCCAGATCAGCCCAGTTGCGGCCGCTAGTACGATGAAGAGGCGACCTCTCATGGAACGGGTAATCATGATCTGGCGTCCCGCATTCGATATCCTATGCCACGCACGGTCTCGATGAGATCGCGCCCAATTTTATTGCGAAGATTATGAATATGCACTTCGACGGCATTGCTTTCGACCTCGTCCTGCCAGCCGTACAGTCGCTCTTCAAGATCGCTCTTCGAGCGGATCGTTCCTGGCCGCTCCATTAACGCGGAAAGAAGCGCAAACTCGCGCCGAGACAGGCTTATCGTTTTTCCGGCCGCGGATGCGGTGAGTGTCGCCGGATCAAGCGTGATCCCGTTGTACGCAAGATGCGGCGCGGCACGGCCTGCTTTTCTCCGAACGATGGCGCGCACGCGCGCGGCCAGTTCATCCAGATCGAACGGTTTTCCCAAGTAATCGTCGGCGCCAGCGTCGAGCCCTTTGATCCGATCGGCGACCTCGTCAAGCGCGGTCAGGAGAAGAACGGGCGTGGTATTTCCCGCGGCGCGAATGTTTGACAGCAAATCGAGTCCGGAACCGTCCGGCAGCATCAGGTCCAGCACAACGGCATCAAATGATGCCGTTGCCAGCGCGGTCAGACCGTCCGCGCACGAGGTGACCGCGTCGACGGTGGCGCCCACCAGGCTCAAGCCAGCTTTTAAACCGTCAAGCAGAATCGGATCATCCTCAACAACCAGAATTCGCATCACGTCCTCGTTTCACCAAACCGGCACGTCGCAGGCGAGCCTTAAGGCTGCCTTAAGGTAGGGCAGCGAAATCAGCCTCCACCCTATTTTTTTGGATTGTCATGCGAAACGCCTGTCTACGGATACTCTTCGGCTTTCTTCTGTTCACCTCCGTGGCTGCATCCGCGCAAGCACAGAGCCCGCCGGGGGCTGACAAGGTTTTTCAACTAAACGTCGCGCACGGCGCGCACGGTGCTTTGATCCTGAACTGGGCGATAGCGCCAGGCAATTACCTCTATCGCGACAAGATCAAGGTCACGAGCCAGCAAGGTGCCCCGGTCGAAGTAAGTACACCTGCCGGAGCCATGAAAGACGACCCGTCATTCGGAGAGACGGAAATCTATCACCGGCAGGTGCAGGCCACAGTGTCTGCGGAATCGCTGGCCGGCCGGAGCGAGGTCGTGGTGTCCTTTCAGGGGTGTGCCGAGCAGGGGATTTGCTATCCGCCGGTGACCAAAACGATCGATTTGAAAACGCTGTCGGTTGCCGAGCCGGCTGGTCGGACCGCGCCAGCGGCACAGTCGAGCAGCAACTGGATTTCCGATCCGGCCTTGGGACGGCCGAGCGAATCGCGTGGCGAAGGAATAGGGACACAGCCGGACAAGCCCGATCTTAGCGGAAGTTTTACTTCAATGCTTGCCGCCTTTGTCGGGTTTGGCTTGCTGTTGGCCTTCACGCCTTGCGTATTTCCGATGATACCGATCCTGTCCGGGATGCTGGCGCAGTCGGGCGAGAAGCTGACGGCCCAACGCGGCTTTGTGCTGTCAGGCGCCTACGTCGTAGCGATGGCGCTTGCTTATGCATCTCTGGGAGTGGTCGTCGCCTGGTCCGGACAGAACCTGCAGGCTGCGCTACAGACGCCGCTCGCGCTCGGCCTGATGAGCGCAATTTTCGTGGCGCTCGCGCTCTCCATGTTCGGTCTCTACGACCTGCAACTTCCGCAAGCGTGGCAGAGCCGTATCGTCGGCGCCGGTAGCCGCCGTGCCGGATCGCTTGGCGGGGCCGCGATGATGGGATTCGGCTCCGCATTGATCGTAGGCCCTTGCGTGACGCCGCCACTGGCGGCGGCGCTGGTCTATGTTGCTCAGACCGGAAACGCCTGGCGTGGCGCGTCGGCGCTGTTCGCATTAGGCATCGGGATGGGTTTGCCGTTGCTGGCGTTTGGCACGTTCGGCGCGAGTATCCTGCCCCGGTCCGGTCCGTGGCTGGCACAGGTGAAGCACGTATTCGGCTTCGTTTTTCTCGGAGTTGCGATCTGGGTGATATCGCGCGTTATTCCGACCTGGATGGGTTTGGTTTTGTGGGGCGTGGGCCTCGCTGGTGCCGGCGTCTATCTGGCGGTGCCGCAGCTTCGCGCGCGAAGCCGGGGGCAAGCATGGCGCAGGTGGCCTGTCGTGACAGGGATAACATCGCTGGGTTTCGGGGCGCTTCTGATGATTTCCGCCGTCGCTGGTTCGTTCGGCTTGCTGGGACAACTCGCTGGAATTACCGCATTCGCGCCTTTCACCGCTGCTCATGCGGCCAAATTCGAAACCGTCACCACATCGCAGGCGCTCGATGAGGCGATTGCAAGAGCACGCCAGGACAGCAAGCCCGTGGTGCTCGATTTCTCGGCCGATTGGTGCATCGAATGCAAGGTCATGGATCGCACCGTCTTTTCAGACGCGGCAGTTTTAACTCGTTTGCGCGATTTCACGCTGATCCGTGCGGACGCCACCAACTACAACGAAAACACCCGGTCATTGATGAAGAGATTCGGCGTTGTCGGACCCCCAACAATTATTTTTCTGAACGCGCGAGACAGCAGGGAAATATCCGCTGCAAGAATCGTCGGACCCGTCGATTCAGACACGTTCCTGAAGCGGCTCAATCAGCTTCAACCATCCTGAAACGTCAATTCACTGAGGAGAGATATCATGCTCGTCGCACGTCTAAACAATTTTGCTATTCGCTCGATCCTGTCGTTGGCGCTGCTGACGCCGATGGCCGTTTCCAATGCGTTCGCGCAGGATCCCGATACGTCTGCGGAGGCGATCCTAAATGATCCGGCGACGCCCGTTGCGGGAAATCCGAAAGGCGATCTGACGGTCGTGACATTCTTCGATTACAATTGCCCCTTCTGCAAGAAGGCAGAGCCAGCCCTTGAGAAGGTTGTAAAAGAGGATGGTCATATTCGCCTTGTCTACAAAGACTGGCCAATCCTCACCAAAGCGTCCGTCTACGGCGCGCAGTTGGCGCTGGCCGCAAAGTATCAAGGCAAATACGATGCGGTTCATGCCGCGCTGATGTCGATTTCCGGCACCAAGATTCCTGAAGACCAGATGCTCGCGGCGATTCGCAAATCGGGTGTCGACATGGACAAGCTCGACGCGGATCTCAAGGCTCACGGTGACGAGATCACGGCCTTGCTCCGGCGCAACCTTGCCCAGGCCGACTCACTGGGATTGCAGGGAACGCCGGCTTATCTCATCGGTCATTACAAAGTGACGTCAGCTCTGACCTATGACGGTTTCAAGCGTGCGGTTGCCGACGCGCGTAGCCAGGCAATGAAATAAATGACACCGTTTGAGACGAACTCCGTTGCCCGCTTTCGACGAGCCGGCAGCGCAGCTGTGGTTTTTGCCGGGATGGCGATTTTGGCTGGATGTACCACAACGTCGTCCACGCCGGCTCCCGTTGCATTCTCAACTCAGGCGAATCCGATGGCTGCCCGGGCTTACGCCGCGCCGACCAACGAGCCATATAAGGTCGATGCCGTCGATGTCGCTGACATCGACCCCAAATATCTTCGGCAGGTGGTCGATTTTCCGACCCGCGAGCCGGTCGGAACGATCGTCGTCGATCCGCATGAGCGTTTCGTTTACCTGGTGCAAGAACATGGGAAAGCGTTGCGCTACGGTGTCGGCGTCGGGAAAGCGGGTCTGGAATTCACCGGGACCGCGACGGTCGAATACAAAAAGAAATGGCCGCACTGGACACCGACCAGCGACATGATCAAACGCGAACCCGCCCGCTACAAACCCTGGCAAAAGGGCATGGATGGGGGTGCCCGAAATCCATTAGGCGCGCGTGCCTTGTATCTTTTCAAGAATGGCAAGGACACGTTGTTTCGTATTCACGGCACGACCGAGCCGTCGAGCATCGGCAAAGCCGTCTCGTCGGGCTGCATTCGAATGGTCAACCAGGACATCATAGACCTTTATAGCCGCGTGCCTGATGGTTCGAAGGTCGTGGTTCGGTGATGCGCATGAATGCTGGCGCAAGTCCGTTAGCAAACTAGGAAATCCGGATGAATGTGGATGAAAATCAAAGTCCAAATTCAGTGCCGTGGCCGCCGCTCATTCTGACCATGGCCGTGGCGGCAAGCCTGGGACTTGGCATGTTCAGGCCTTTGCTCGTCCTGGGCAATCTCTGGGTATGGGTTACGGCGTACGTCGTTGCGTCCATCGGCATCGCCCTTGATCTCATGGACCATCATGACCACGAAACGGGCTCAAACCAATATTCCCCCCTCATCAAGGCGCCACCCAGCGGGTGACCACCGGGCCATTCCGGCTCCCGCGTAGTCCCAAGGCATGCGGAGTTGTTGAGAGATGCGATCTGCGTGCGAGTCCAAGAATTCCTGGCTAATCGGCGTCGCGTTCGCCAATGCTGCAGGCAACAAATTGCTCGCGGAGACTTCCCGGTCAGGCGCCACCAATGAGGATACCCACACCCAAGACAATGGTCCCTCCGAGTACGATCTGGAAAGCGGCCTGGAGGAACGGCGTATCCATGTATTTCGCACGCACGTACGCTATAGCCCAAAGTTCGACGAACACGACCGCGCCCGCAGGAGCCATCGTCGGATAGCGCCTCGGCGAAGCCCATGCTGATACCCGCTCCGATCGACGCCGCCAGACCTACTAGAAACGTTTGCCAGTTGTGATGGGTGGCGAAAGCCGCCGCAAAAAGCGGCGCAAGTGTCGACACCGAGCCATCCATAAGGCCTGCGAGACCGGGCTGCACGTATTGCAGAACGAACATGCGCTTGCTGGTTTTGTCTTCCTCCGCGCGGACGTCCGGGGTTAGAAGTGTGTCGCTGAGCTTCGCTGCAATGTCTTCGTGCCCCTTGGCTCGGAAGGTTCGCATTGGCTGCTCTATGCGCTGGTTTTTATCACCACATTGACGGGTTGGTTCTTCGCATCGTTTCGTGGTTGGCACATTTCGTTTTTATTTGCGGTGCCGCTACCGATGCTGACCAATTCCGACGCTACGGTTGGTCGTGTGATCGGCGGTTGGCATCAAATCGCGGAATGGGGCTTGCTCATCACTATCGTAATTCACGTCGCGGCGGTATTGATACATCTGTTTCTGATTAGAGACCGGGTCATGCAACGGATGCTTCCTCTCGCCCGGACCTTTCGATCTTGAATTTACGCGAGCGCGTACTTCCGCCGCAGGTCTACCTCGAAACCGATGAATTACCGGCATTTCAAGAATCGCGCTGCGCAGCTGATGCTTCTCGCATAGGTAGTTTTCTCCAGTCTCATCGCTATGGATGGCGACGGGCAAGATCGGAAGCTTTTGAAGAGGAGCCCGACCGACGCGCGCGACCCAACGCCGCGCCGATACGCCCCAACTCGGCCAGGCGCAAATGGCCCGACCGGCTCACTTCCAATTTTGTAGCGAACCTATCTAGCCTCAGTCAGTGCCTGGGATAATCGCACAGCGGAGACGGGTCATGTCGGCTGCAGCGCCATTCCACAGATGGGACAGCTACCCGGGCCTATCTGCCGGATCTTCGGATGCATCGGGCAGGTGCAGATGGTGCCCTCGGGAACGTCCGCCGACCGTAGGGTCACGGACTTGTCGAGACACTGTTGCGGCGTGGCCGCGAACTTGGTGCGGCAACCAGCCGAACAGAAATGACGTCTCGCCGCAACCCATACCTGTAGGGGCATATGGAAATGTGCAAAGACATCAAGACGTCCTGTCAAAAACGCCTGAGCCCAATCGAGGGACGAGTGCGAGGCTTGTCCAAGATGGTCGACGAGGAACGGTACTGCATCGACATCGTGACGCAGATATCCGCCGTCCGGGCCGCACTGCGGCGCGTCGAGGAGGAGGTCAAGGATCACGTCTCGCACCGCGTCGAACATGCGACCGCGAGTGGCGACAAGGCGAATCAGCGCTAGAAGATTGCGGTACTGATGGCCGTCATAGGACGTGCGGAACGATGATCATCCGGTCCGGTTCCGTCTTGGCGGCCGGAGCTTTCGCGGCTATGTTTCCGAATCCTAACTGGGTAAATCGAAAGTATTGACGCGGAATGTTCGTCGGCCTTACCAGGACGCAGCGGTTGAGGGCAGGATGGCTGGTTGCCCTAGCCTATCTGTTTTGCGTGCTGGCCCCGACGATCTCCTTCGCGTTGCCCGGCGGTCATGCCACACCCTATTGTCTGACCGACGACGATCAAGGGCCCGGCGTGGTCCATGTGCACAACGAAGGCATCGTGCCGCATGTCCACAAGGACGGACATCTCCATGATCACTCCGGCATCCAAAGCCATGCGCATGCCGCAGGGGAGCATCACGCGAATCCGATCGCGTTGAATGACGGCTCTAGCCCCGCGAAGGCACCGCATTCGTCGGACGGAAAATGCTGCGGCCTGATGTGCGTCACCGCGCTTCCTGCGACGCTCGTCGACGTGGCAAAGCCATTGGTGCCGAAGGCCGTGCGCGAGGCCGAAAGCTACCGGAAGCTGACCGACAACGCGCCCCCACAGCGCTATCGCCCCCCCATTTCCTGATCTGACCAAGTGTGACGCGGTGCTGCGCCCGTTCAGGGTACGCGCACCTGTAGTTCATCGTCAGTTCAGGAAAGTATTATGTCAGCGCAGATTGGGGCGACTTCCGCCGCCGTTGGTTCGGTGGTGGGCAGACTATTCGAAATCAGGTTTGGAGCATTCGCGGGACTGGCCTTTGCGGCCATGATGCTCGGCGGCTGCGTGCTGCCTACTGCGCCGCTGGTCGGCAAAGATCCCGCGGATCCCGGCGCGAAGGTCGCAGGCGTCGGCTACCGGTCGAGCATAGCGCCTTACAGCAGCCTGCGTCCGACGGTGCCGTCCGGTTGGAAGGAACAGAACCAACGCGTCACTCCGACGCCGAAGTCCGGGCAATAGGAGCGTCCCATGACAAACATCGACTACGTCGGGCATCGCCGTTCGCTCCCAGTCGCTCGCAGACATCGTGCAATATTGGCAGTCTCGATCTCGCTTTTGCTTTCCGGCTGCGCCACGTTTTCGCCTGATGGCGGCATGACGGCCGTGGCCGACATCGCCAGCAACACGATCAAGAAGGACGTGATCGCGATCCGCTCGGTGGACGACGCGCAACGGGCGGACGACAGCGTCAAGCGCCTGCTGCACCGGACGCTCAACGTCGAAACCGCGGTTCAGATCGCGCTGCTCAACAATCGTGGGCTGCAGGCGGCCTACAACGAATTGGCGCTGGCGGAAGCAGACCTTGTTCAGGAGAGTCTGCCGCCGAACCCGACCTTCTCGATCTCGCGGATCGCGGGCGGCGGCACGGTCGAGATTGAGCGTCAAGTCGTCGGCGACATTCTCGCGCTGGCAACGCTGCCGTTCCGCTCGGAGATCGCAAGACAACGGTTCCGGCAGGCGCAACTACGGGCCGCACTGGAGACGCTGCGGCTCGCGTCCGATGTTCGGCGATTCTATTACCGTGCGGTTGCCGCCAATGAATTGGTCGGTTTGTTGACCGACGCGAAATCGACGGCGGAGTCCACCGCCAAGCTGGCTTCGAAGCTTGGCGAAACCGGTTCGCTCAACAAACTCGATCAAGCCCGCGAGCAGGTGTTCTACGCAGAGACGACCGCGGATCTCGCTTCCACGCGTCAGGAGGCGACCAGCTCGCGCGAGCGGCTCGCCCGACTCCTGGGCCTTTGGGACGGAGGCCTTGCCTTCCGGCTTCCGAAGGCACTCCCGGTGCCGCCGCGCCGCCCATCTGCGCTGCCTCTGATCGAGGTCGATGCAGTGACGCATCGGATCGACCTGCAGATTGCCCGGATCGAACTCGTTGCGCTCGCGAAGGCGCTCAATCTGACGGAAGCCAGCCGTTTCGTCACACTGCTCGATGTTGCGGGAATTGCGAAGACCACCAGGGATCCCGATGGCTCCCGGTTTCGCGAGCGCGGCTTCGATATCCAATTCCAGATTCCGATCTTCGATGGCGGTGAGGTCCGGGTCCGGCAGGCCAGCGAGACCTACAACCAGGCCTTTAATCGGCTGACGGAGAAGGCCGTCAACGTGCGTTCGGAGGCAAGGGATGCCTACCGCGTCTACCGCTCGACCTACGAGATCGCCGGACAGTACCAGCGCGAGGTTCTGCCACTCCGAAAAATTATCACCGAGGAGATGCAACTACGGTTCAGCAGCATGCAGGTCGACGTCTTCGCCCTGTTGACCGAGGCACGGCAACGCATCGCCTCGCTGCGCGCCGGAATCCAAGCCAAACGCGACTTTTGGTTGGCGCAATCCGACCTGCAGACCGCCATCAACGGTGGCGGCTCTGGAGACACTCAGAAGGAATCCCGCCCCACGACCACCGCCCAAGCGGGCGGTGGCGGCGGCCATTGATGGAGACGAGCATGCTATCGCGAAGAGGATTTCTCGGTACCGCAGCGCTGATGAGCGCCAGCGCCGTGAGCGGTCGTGTCCAGGCGGCCAACATTCCGGAAGCGCCGATCATGGACAAGGTGACGATGCAGCCGCCGCTGCATCCGACCAGCGGTCCGGATTATCGACCGGTCGTGACGCTGAACGGCTGGTCGCTGCCCTGGCGGATGAACGGCGACTGGAAGGAATACCATCTCGTCGCGGAGCCCGTGGTGCGGGAGTTCGCCGACGGCATGAAGGCATATCTGTGGGGTTACAACGGCCAGGCGCCGGGCCCGACGATCGAGGCCGTCGAAGGCGACAAGGTCCGCATCTTCGTCACCAACAAGCTGCCCGAGCATACGACTGTGCACTGGCACGGCATGATCGTGCCGAACGGCATGGACGGCGTCGGCGGTCTCAATCAGCCGCATATCAAGACCGGCAAGACCTTCGTCTACGAGTTCGAGATGAAGAACAGCGGCACGTTCATGTATCACCCGCACTCCGACGAGATGGTGCAGATGGCGATGGGCATGATGGGCATGGTCATCGTGCACCCGCGCGACCCGGCGTTCCGTCCTGTGGATCGCGACTTCGTCTTCATCATGAGCACCTACGACATCGATCCCGGCACCTATCTGCCGAAGGTCAACGAGATGACCAACTTCAACATGTGGACCTGGAACAGCCGGGTGTTTCCGGGGATCGATCCGTTGCCGGTCCGTCTTGGCGACAAGGTTCGTGTCCGCATCGGCAATCTCACTATGACCAACCATCCCATCCATCTGCACGGCCACCACTTTGCCGTCAGCTGCACCGACGGCGGCTGGGTTCCTGAAAGCGCGCAATGGCCGGAGACGACGACCGACGTACCTGTCGGCGCGGTTCGTGCGTTCGACGTCGTCGCCGACAATCCCGGCGACTGGGCGTTTCACTGCCACAAGTCGCATCACACCATGAACGCCATGGGACACGATATGCGCAACATGATTGGCGTCTCGAAGAAGGATTTGGCCAAAGCGGTCGGCAAGCTCGCACCTGACGCCATGGTGATGGGTTCGACGGGCATGGCGATGGGCGAGATGGAAATGCCCGCGCCGGACAACACGCTGCCGATGATGACGGGCTCCGGACAATTCGGGCCGATCGAGATGGGTGGCATGTTCACGGTGATGAAGATCCGCGAAGGCATGGCGCGCGACGATTACAGCGACCCCGGTCCCTACAAAAATCCGCAGGGCACCGTCGCCTATGAGGTCGATGCTCCATCTGCGGAGCCTGCCCGGCAGGACGGCGGCAAAGACAAGGGCGGGGCGACGGAGATGAAAAGCATGAAGGGAATGAAAGGCATGAAGATGAAGGGGATGTGAGCGCGAGGTTCAGACCGAATGTTTCAACCGAACGAAGGAGACGCGACATGAAAGAACTGCATCGAACTGGCATCGCATTATTTGCAACGCTGCTCTTGGCGGCGCCGGCATGGGCCGGGGCAGGGCCTGCCGGACATCAGGACGACACGTTTTCGGCTGGTGAGCCGGGCGAAGCGAGCAAACCAGCACGGATCGTTCAAGTGACGATGGGCGAAGCCGACGGCAAGATGACGTTCACGCCGAACAAGATCGAGGTCAAAAAAGGCGAGCAGATCAAGTTCATGCTGCGCAACAACGGCGAACTCGACCACGAATTCATTCTCGCGACCACTGCCGAAAATCTCAAGCATGCCGAGTCGATGAAGAAGAATCCCGACATGGAACACGATGATCCGAACGGCAAGCGCCTCGCGCCGAAGAAGACGGGCGAAATCGTCTGGAGATTCACCAAAGCAGGAGAATTCGAATATTCATGCCTGATCCCGGGACATCGGGAAGCGGGGATGATCGGCACGGTCGTCGTCAAGTGACTCGCATGATGTTTGCCGCGCAAGGAGAAACCTTGGACGAATGCCAAATCGACTGCGTGCCGGACGACGGTTGGCACGCAGCGATGGGTGCGTTTGCCGACGTCCACTACGAACAGACGGCAATCTACGGCTCCGGACAACGGGGCGAACGATCGAGCCATATTCTGCTGCGACGCGAGAGCACTCCCGTCGCAGGTGCCCGGATCGGATTGTATCTCGTGCCTTATCTCGGCCGCGGCATGGCGCTCGTGCGCTTCGCGCCTTTCTGGCGCCCCTTTGACGTTGCTCCCGACCCGGGGCGCTACCGGACGGTGGTGGGAGCGTTGGTGGACGAATATTGTCGGCGGCGAAAGCTTTACCTCGTCCTCCGTCCGCGTCCCCATCCGGACTTCTATCCGATCGAAGCGCAAATTCTGACCGAAATGGGTCTTACGGACTCCAAGTCATCGATGCTTGACCGCTATTTCGTCGATGCGTCGCTCGACGAGGCGGAGCAGCAGAAAAGCCTGGATCAGCGATGGCGCTACAATCTCCGCAAGGGTCTTGCGCACGGCCTTGACGTTCGTATCGGTGACGCTCCGGCCGACATCAAGACCTTCCAGGACGTCTATGCCGAGATGGTTCGGCGCAAGAACCTGAACTATCCGGGCGTCGATCTGCCCGCATCCATTCCGGACCTGATGCGGCTTCCGGAGCGAATGAAGATGCGCATTGCCTTGGCGTATCACGGCGGAAAGCCGATCGGCGGCATCGCATTCAGCGTCGTGGGCGATCTCGCCTATTACGTCTTCGGTGCGACGAGCGACGAGGCGACCACACTGAACGCCGGCTACGTCCTGCAATGGCACGTCATGCGCTGGCTGCGGGAGAACACGAAGGTGCGCTGGTACGAACTCGGCGGGCCCGGCGATCCGGGAATCCGGCAATTCAAAAAGGGACTCGCGGGCAAACGTGGCGTTCTGCTTGCCGTCCGGGAATTTCACTACTGCCCCGACGTGACCGCGCGCGTGGTCGTGGGAGGACTGTTCGCCCTCCGCGACGCGCGCAACAGGATCCAGCGCTGGCAGCGTGAAAGAAGGCCTTCCGAGGGAAGGCGAAGTAACTGAAGAGGAGTGAAAATGAAAAAACGCAACTTCATAGCGGGAATTCTCGCGATCTCTTTCGCTTTGTCGTCTGCCGCTGTAATGGCGCAGGCCGACATGGCCAAGGGCGAAGTCAAGAAGATCGACGAGTCCGCTGGCAAGATCACCTTGAAGCACGGGCCGATCAAGAACCTCGACATGGACGAAGACGGCATGACGATGGTGTTCCGCGTTCAGGATCCGGCGATGCTCAAACAGGTCAAGGTCGGCGACAAGGTGCAATTCCAGGCCGAACGGGCAACGGCTGGCATCACCGTCACCAAGATCGAGAAGCAGAAATAGCACCCGGCTTTTCGACGCCGTCGGCCTCAGGTTCGGCGGCGTCGAATGCGGCGGAGCAGGAGTTTTATGATGGAGGGATCGTTGCGTCGTAACAATGGGGCCAATGCAGAGTTTTTCTACGACCGCCAGAGCGGCAACCTAAGTGGGGCAAGCCTGGTCGACCAAATGGCGGTCTACGCACTGCAGATCGGCTCCGTTGTTACGCGGCCCTTCGGTCACCGCGGTTACGGATGGGGGTGCGACGTGGTTTCCTGCGCCGTCGCGCAACGCGACATCGTCGTTGGATTGAATGCAGATGCAAGATTTGCGATTCCGTTTTGTGATCGATACTGGAGCCGAATCCTCAACGGTCGATACGACTACGAAGAAGAGATCGAGGCGTTTCTGAAGAGCGTCGCCGACATCAGGTACAGCTTCGTCGATTGCGGGGCCAATTTCGGCTATTGGTCGGTTCTCGCATCGAGCGAACCGTTCGGCCGCCAGACCGTCCTGGCGATCGAAGCCTCACCCGATAACGCCGCGCGGCTCACATTGAACGCCGGATTGAATGGTAACCGGTATCGCTGCGTGAACGCGGCCATCGGCGGCAGCACAGGCGGATTCGTGCGTGTCGCGGGACGACGACATGAGGCATTTTCGACTTATGCGGTTGCGGATGACGATCACGGAGCGGTGAGACGAGTCTCGCTCGACGGCCTACTTGGCAGCGTCCTCGATGCACAGGCGCCGACGGTCATCAAGCTGGATGTCGAAGGGGTTGAGATCGAAGCAATCGAAGGCGCAAAGAACTTGTTGTCCGGAGATTCGCTTTTGATCTGCGAGGATCACGGCTCGGATCGGGCGCACGGTGTTTCGTATCATTTGATGAATGAGGCCGCGTTGAGGCTCTACATATTCGACCCCGCCGATTGTCGTTTCGTTCGCGTCGAAGGTCCGGCGGTGCTGGATCGCGTGAAGCGATATCGTTGGGTCGGCTACAACGTATTCGCCACGCGAAGCCCGGTTTGGGAAGACCGATTGCAGTCTGCGCAATGGATTCGCCGATGACCGAGGGCGACATGCGGTGCGCACCGAATGCAGGTTCGCCTGGCGGAGGCACGGTCGAAGGCCATGGAGTACGCAGATCATCATCCTTGGGGCGCGACTTGCGGCTGGATCTGTTCCGCGGACTGGCGAACTGGGCGATCTTCCTTGACCACATTCCGAACAATACGGTGGCATGGGTGACCACGCGAAACTACGGCTTCAGCGATGCCGCGGACGTTTTCGTGTTCATTTCCGGTTACACCGCAGCGTTCATCTACGCACGCAGGATGGCCGCGCAGGGATATCTCGCGGGGACGGCCTTGCTGATCCGCCGGGTGTGGCAGCTGTATGTGGCGCATGTCCTATTGTTCGTGTTCTACGCCGCGGCCATCGGGTACGTGGCGCAGGACTACGGACATTCCCACTTGCTGGATGAGTTCAACGTGGCCGGGCTTATAGAGCGGCCGGTGGCGACGCTCACACACGGCCTCCTTCTCCAGTTCAAGCCGCTTAATCTGGACGTCCTGCCTTTATATATCGTGTTGATGGCGGGCTTTGCCCCGTTGCTGATGCTGATGATGCGGACTCCGAATACGGCGCTGGCTGCCGCAATCGCGGTCTATTTGCTGGCCCGCCATTTCGGTTGGAATTTTCCTGCCTATCCCGCGGGCGGCTGGTACTTCAATCCATTCACATGGCAGCTTCTGTTCACGATGGGAGCATGGGCGGCGTTGGGCGGCGCCGCCCGGGCGCAAGCGTTGGCTCGGACCCGAACAGTCCTGATCGCGAGCGTGGCTTTCGTGGTTTTCGCATTCGTTGTAACGGTCGGCGCTCGCCTCGGTCTATCGACGTCGTTGTCGCCTGTTTTCGATGTGCTCAGCGAAAAAACCAATCTTGCCCCCTACAGAATCCTTCATTTTCTGGCGCTTGCTGTGATCGTGGTTCGTGTCGTTCCGCGAGACTGGAACGGCCTTCGTTCGAGGCTGGCGCGTCCGATCATCGTATGCGGTCAGAGGTCGCTGGAGGTGTTCTGCATAGGAATTTTCCTGTCGTTCGTCGGGCATTTCATTCTGGAGATGTATTCGGACCGTCTGCTTACCCAAATCGGGGTGAGTGTTGGCGGACTTCTGCTGATGACGGCCGTGGCGTTCTATCGGACATGGTCCCGAACGCTTGATGCTCGCGCCCCCAAGGCGCCGGTTACGCGCGCCGCCATCGACTGAAAGGAGAACGTTCAATGACGAGGGACAAATTCACACGCCGCGCGATTGCGGCTTCGTTCTCGCGAAGAACGATAAGTCGGCTCAGGCGTTGAGACGGCAACGCCGCAACAAGCCGCAGGCGATGCTGCGATCGCTGAACGCGGCAGCGATTGTACGCGAGTGAGGTCTCCATGATTGCACTTCCTTATGATTATTTCCTGATCGCCTGGTTCGTCATCGCGGCCGCCTCCACAGCGTACGTTGCATTCGACCAGTTCAACGGCAATCCCGAACCGACGGTCATGAAGTGGGGCTTCATCCTCGTCACGCTCTACATGGGGCCGTTCGGCCTACTGATCTACGTGCTGGCGGACAAAGAGCCGCATCCTGGTGAGCACGAGCAGTTCACGTCGCCGCTCTGGAAGCAGGGGATCGGAAGCACCATCCATTGCGTCGCCGGCGATGCCACGGGGATCATCCTCGCGGCCACAATAACGGCGCTCATGGGCCTTCCGATGTGGATCGACCTGATCGTCGAGTACGTTGCCGGGTTCTCGTTCGGCCTCTTCATTTTCCAGTCCCTGTTCATGAAGAAGATGATGGGCGGAACGTACTGGGAGAACGTGCGCAAGAGCTTCATGCCCGAGTTCATCAGCATGAATGCCATGATGGCGGGAATGGCGCCGACGATGAGCTTTCTGATGATGGGCCGCGACATGCGCGCCATGGACCCACTTGAACTGGTGTTCTGGGGCGTGATGTCGTTGGGAGTGATGGTCGGGTTTGCGACGGCGTATCCATTCAACGTCTGGATGGTGAAGAAGAAGATCAAGCACGGTCTGATGACCGAGCGGGTCGGGGACGCGGCATCGCGGACGCATCACGAAGGGCATGAGGAGCAGCATGATGCCGGACATCACGGCGGCGGAATGCAGCATGGCGGCGGTCACCGGATGGACGGCGAGGCCACCGTCCCGCAGTTGGTGGCATTGGCCGGGGTAACCTCGTTTCTTCTGATCTCCGGAATGGTGGTGCCGGGATTTTCGGTGAACTTGGGCCTGAGCGCCCGCGACGTCGATGCCTCCATCATGCCGCCGGGCATGATCAACACGTTCGACCTTCCGGGCGAGGCCATGAAGGACATGGCCGCGGTGAAGCCACGACAGGTTACCTACATTGCTCCGCGCGATGCAAAGGGCGACCAGGTGCTGCAACCGCGGATTGAGAACGGCGTCAAAATCTTCGACATCGAAGCCTCTATCATCCGCTGGAACATCCTGCCCGACGTCGCGGTCGATGCCTACGCCTACAATCATCAGGTGCCGGGCCCCCGACTACAGATGACCGAGGGAGATCACGTCCGCATCAACTTCCACAACAATCTTCCGGAATCCACCACCGTGCACTGGCATGGCCTGATCGTACCCAACGAAATGGATGGTCCGGCGAAGATCACCCAGGATCCGGTGCCCCCGGGCGGGTCCTACACTTACGAATTCACGGTTGGACAAAGCGGCACGTACTTCTATCACAGCCACGATCATCCGGATCGGCAGCAGGCGCTCGGACTCTACGGCGCGCTGCTGATCGCGCCCAAGGACCCCAGTGCCGAAGTCAAGGCCGACCTCGATTACACGATACAGCTACAGGAATGGCTCAAACGCGAGTGGCTGACCTATCCGGCCATGCTAATGGAGGGGGCGTTGCCGAACTATTTCACCATCAACGGCAAGGCCTATCCATCCACCGACACGGTACCGATGAAGGTCGGTCAGACCATCAAGCTGCGATTCATAGGCACCAACAACAATTTCGTGCACCCGATGCATGTCCACGGTGGGCCGTTCGAGGTCGTTGCCGTCGATGGTGTGACTCTTAACGAAAGCGCCCGGTATCAGGCGGACACCGTCAACGTCGGGCCGGGCCAGCGTTACGATGTCGTCTGGACGGCCCGCAAACCCGGCAAATGGCTGGTGCATTGCCATATCCCGCATCACACGGCGAACAACAATGTCGAGCAGCAGGGCGGCGGAGGCCTGATGCTCGTCCTCGACGTGAAATGAGCTTCCGCTTCACCGCAACAGGAAAACAAATGTCGAAGACTTCAACGGCCATGGGATTGATCGCAGTAATCTTTTCAAGCGGAATAGCTCTTGCTCATCCGCAACTCGAGGCGTCCGAACCTGCTGCTGGCGCAACGACGTCGTCGCCCAAGCAGATCAGGATCACTTTCAATGAAGTGGTGATACCCAAATTCTCCGGCATCGAAATCAAGGACAAGGCGGGTCGGACGATCACGACCGGGAAGTCTACGGTCGATCCGGCCGACAAGAAGCGATTGGTGGTGCCGGTCAAAGAGGAATTGTCTTCCGGCGAGTACAAGGTCGATTGGCACGCAGTCTCGGACGATACCCATCGCGTCAAGGGGACCTATTCGTTCAGCGTGACCCGCTGATGATCGAGGTCGGACTCATCATCGCGCGGCTCCTGCATTATGCAACGACGATCACCCTCGCGGGGCTGTCGTTGTTTCCGCTTTATGCGTTTGCGGGAGCCGAACCTGAAGTCTTGAGTCACTGGCGGCAAAGGTGGCTGTTGTGGACCGCCGTTGCAGCGTTGTTGAGCGGCCTCTGCTGGTTCGCGTTTACGGCCGCAAACATGAGCGGCAGCATGAACGATCTCGCCGATGTGGAGACGGTTTGGGCGGTCGTCCACGACACGGGTTTCGGTCACGTCTGGACGCTGCGCATGCTCCTTGCCGTCCTCACGGTTGGCGTGGCGGCATGGGGTATCCGTTCGAAGGCGGCGGCGCATCGCCTCAATTGGATGATGCCGCTCCTGGCCGCGCTTCTTTTGACATCTCTGGCCGGAACGGGTCACGCCCAGATCGAGGAAGGGTGGGCAGGCGTCATTCACGTTGTTGCCGACGCCGCGCACCTTCTCGCCGCTGGGGCTTGGCTCGGCGGTCTCATTCCGCTGGCCCTGATCCTGCATCGTTACCTTGGGACGGACCTGAACGTCGGACCGAAGGACATGGATCGAATTCTGATGCGGTTCTCCGGCACGGGATATATCGCGGTTGCCACCTTGATTGGGTCGGGCCTCGTCAACAGCTGGTTCCTGGTCGGATCGTTGTCCGGATTGAACACGCCGTACGGCCAAATCCTTCTCGGGAAGCTTGCCCTGTTCGGTGGAATGCTCGCGCTGGCGGTCGCAAACCGGTTCTGGCTCGTGCCGTCGATGCGCAACGTCCGGACAGACGCGGCCGAGGAATTGGCAATGTGGTCTGCAAGGCTGCGCAACCATGTGCTCGGAGAACAGGTCTTGGGGTGGATGGTTCTCCTGGCGGTAAGTATCCTTGGCACGATGCAGCCGGCCGTGGTCGGGCCGTGACAATGGATTCACGCAAAGGGATCGGCGATGAAGGCGATAGGCTTGGAAGGAGGATCAAGATGAACACATCTGACGTATCGCGGCGGAGCGCACTCGGAATTGGCGCGGCGGCATTGATGTCTCCGACGGTTTCCGTGGCCGCACAAAGCCCTGTCATTCGTGTCCACAAGGACCCGAATTGCGGCTGCTGCACCGGTTGGGTGCGCCATCTCGAATCCGCGGGATTTCACGTCACGGTTCAGGAAGAGAGAAACCTTCAGGACATCCAGAAGCGTCTTGGCGTCCCGGCCGACCTGGCCGCATGCCACACGGCCGAAGCGGGCGGATATGTCATCGAGGGACATGTTCCGGCGGCGGCCATCCAGCGTCTGTTGAAAGAACGCCCCGCTGCTACGGGCGTGGCGGTTCCGGGAATGCCGGTGGGGTCGCCCGGCATGGAGGGCGGCACACTTGAACGATACGCCGTCGTTCTCTTCGGGCCGGATGGTCGGCGTACCTTCATGGAGTTCGAAGGCCTGCGCCCCGTCGGTTGATTTAATCGCCCTGGGATTGCTCACATAAAATCCGTTCAGGCAACGACGTCAATTTTGCGCGGGTTCAAGGGAGCGTCGACGATATCGGCACCGATCGTTTGACGCCCCGAGTATGATCGGATGTCTCTGAATGGGTTCATTGATCTGAACGTCCGAATCCAAGAAATCCCGGACGTGTGGAGCGTCGACTCCGTTGTTCATTCGGTTGCAAAAACGGTTGGCGCCGTCCCATCCTTGGCGACGGCATAAATCGTAAACGGTCCTCTCTTCTGGCCCACCATGCCCGGAGACCCGGTCGGCATCCCCGGCAGGGTGATGCCAGCGATCGCGGGCCTTTCGGTCAGCAGTTTCCGGATCGTCTTGACCGGCACATGTCCGTCAACGACGTAGCCATCGATAAACATGGTATGACACCCCTGCAAGTTCTCCGGGATCCCGGCGTTGAGACTGATCTGGGCGAGGTCATTGGTGGGCTTGACGTCCACCGCAAATCCGTTCTCGCGCAGATAGGCAGCGTAGCCGTCGCAGCAGCTGCAATCGGGATTTTTGTACAAGGTGGCATGGAGCGTCTCCGCACGAGATGTCAGCGGCAATCCGACCAGCGCGGCGGCCGTCGTTAAGCAAAAGATTCGTCTGTTCATGGTCGCTCTCCTCTTTCGGGATTTCATCTCACGTCCAGGACGGACATCATTCCCGACACCTGATGGTCCGTGATATGACAATGCAGCATCCACTTGCCGGGATTGTCGGCGACAAAAGCGACATCGACGTTGTCTTTCGGCGCCATGAGCACGGTGTCGCCCCACTGACGGTGCGGAACAGGGGTCCCGTTCCGGCGCAACAATTTGAAGCTGTAGCCATGCAGGTGCATCGGATGCCACCACGCGGTCTTGTTCTGCATCTTCAATATGATGCTCCGTCCCCGAGGCAGCGTCAGGAGTGAGGGCATGCTCGCTTGGCCGTCTCCGATCATGGAGTGGCCATTGATGCTCCAACTCGCGTCGTGCGCCATTCCGGACATGCCGCCCATGCCATGCATCATCCCGCCGCCCATCATCCCGCCTTGCAAGACGATCTGATGCGGTTCGGCGCCCTGAAGATCCGGTTCGGGCAGGGGATTGCCCGGAAGCGGGACGTCGTTGTCGTCGCGCGCGGTGCGCAACGCTGCGTTTGCACTATAGTTGAGATGGGTGACCGTATAGGCGAGATTCTCGTAGAAATCGTCGCGGACGGCATAATGATGGCCGGGCTTTCCTCGCAAATTGAGCACAATGTCGATGCGCATCGCTGGCCCCAGTAAGAGCCGGCCGTTGGGGGGCTGGTGCGGTTGGCAGGGCTGGCCGTCAACGGCGATGATCACCGGACGGTGGCCTTCGAAACGAAGCGCCATGATGCGCGCAAGCGCGCCATTGATCAGCCGCAGGCGGATCCGCTCCCCGGCGTGGACTTGTTCGCCGCTCGAAATAGCGCCGTTGACCGTAACGGTGTTGCCGACACGACCGGACATCGCGGCTTCCATGGCGTTGCCAAATCCGGATGCAATCTGCGCATCCGTGGTGAGCCGCCAATCCGCGAACATCCAGACCAGATCGCGATCGACCGGATAACGTTCCGCCTCCTCGACAATCAATGGACCAGTGAGGCCCCGGCCGAGTTGCTGCAAGCTGTTGCTGTGTGAGTGGTACCAAAATGTTCCGGCGTCCGGCGGCGTGAATTTGTACGTGAAGGTTTCGCCAGGAGCGATCGGACGCTGCGTCAAGCCCGGGACGCCGTCCATGTTGTTGGGAAGCCGTATGCCGTGCCAATGGACCGTCGTCTCTTCCGACAGACCGTTGCGCACGTTGATACGAACAGGCTCGCCCTGACGGACTCGGATCTCCGGACCCGGAATGCTGCCATTGTAGCTCCAGACCTCCGTCCAGGGACGCGATGCGCCCAGGATCGGTGACTGCGCGCTCGCTGCGGTCAGGTTGTACTCGGCGCAGGGTGCTTCAGCGCGTCCGGAGCGCGGCAAGAGTCCGGCGGCGGCGGCGCCAGCACCCGCCAGCAAAAACGCGCGCCGATCAACAATTGGACTACCGAGTGAAGACATTGCAAATCGGCTTTCCATAAACGCGGCGTCCCGTACCGTGATCGGGAAGGGAGGTGCTTCGTCAACACCTCCCTCGTTGTGGCGGACCGGATCCAATTCGTTCCGTCCGCCACGTTCGTCAGGGCATCGGCATGATCGATTGGACGGTATAGGTGCCGCCGGAGCCGCTCAGGGTGAAATTGACCTTGTCGCCGGTCTTCACCTTCGCGAGATCGACCGACGGAGCAACGGCGAACTCCATCTTCATGGCGGGCCAGTTGATGGCGGGAATCGGACCGTGATCGAAGGTGATCTTGTGGTCGGCGGCGTTGAGCGCCGTGATCGTGCCGGTGGCGGTCGCGGTCGTCGCCGCCTTCGCGTCGCTCATCGGCGGCATCTTCTTCATGTCGGACATGCCCGCGCTTCCCTGAGCGAACGCGGCTGCCGCCGGCAGCGTCAGTGCCGCGCCGAGCAGCGCGGCGGTCATAACTCCGGCACGGCTGGCCCGGTGATGGCTGTCGATGAAATGCATGGATACTCTCCTGTTCTGGTGTGACGGTTGTTGAGCGCAGGGCTCGGAACGAATGAACCGATCCCACGAGGATGGTCCTCGCGCCCATTGCCGCCGTTTCCGGCGCGCAATTCTTGTGTGGCCGCTCGGCGTCACTGCACGTTCTCCGCACGATGCAGGTCGAGCTTCGGCGTCGAATCCCGCCGCCGGCCGCCTTTCTCTTCGCCGTCCTGCGGCGCTGCGGGCAACCCGAATCCCTTGACGACCGCAAAGATCGCGGGAATGACCACGAGGGTCAGCACCGTCGACGAAACCATGCCGCCGATCATCGGCACGGCAATGCGCTGCATGACCTCCGAGCCGGTCCCCGTGCTCCAGAGAATCGGCACCAGGCCCGCCATGATCGCGACGACCGTCATCATCTTGGGCCGCACCCGGTCCACCGCGCCGACCATGATCGCGTCGTACAGATCGGCGCGCGTGAAAGGCTCGCCCGTGGCCGCGCGTTCCGCCTTCAATTCGGCCATGGCCTGTTCGAGGTAGATCAGCATGACGACGCCAGTCTCGGCGGCGACGCCGGCCAACGCGATGAAGCCGACGGCGACCGCGACCGACATGTTGAATCCCAGCGACCACATCAACCAGATGCCGCCGACCAGCGAGAACGGCAGCGACAGCATCACGATGAGGGTGTCTGCCAGTTTCCGGAAATTCAGGTAGAGCAGCAGAAAGATGATCAGCAAGGTGACCGGTACGACGATCTTGAGCCGCGCCTCGGCGCGCTGCAGATACTCGAACTGTCCGCTCCAGGACACGTAATATCCCGGTGGAAACTTTACCTTCTGCGCGACCGCCTGCTGTGCCTCGGAGACGTAGCCGCCCAGATCACGACCGGTAATATCGACGTAGATGTAAACCGCGAGTTGACCGTTCTCGGTGCGAATCGACGTGGCGCCGCGGGTCAATTTCACGCTGGCGACCTGGCCGAGCGGGACGCTCCCGCCGGACGCCAACGGCACCTGGACATCGGTGCTGATCGTTTGCGGGCTGGAGCGCAACGCACGCGGATACCGAATATTGACGGAATAACGTTCCCGGCCTTCGACCGTCGTGGTGACCGTTTCACCGCCGAGTGCCGTCGAGATCACGTCCTGGATATCACTGATCGTCAGCCCGTAGCGGCCCAACGCCAAACGATCGGGGATGATCTCCAAATAGTATCCGCCGATCACGCGCTCGGCGTAAGCGCTTGAGGTACCCGGCACCGATCTGACCACCCCTTCGACTTCGCGGGCGATCTTCTCCATTTCCGCAAGATCCTTGCCGAAAATCTTGATCCCGACGGGCGTGCGGATTCCGGTCGACAGCATGTCGATGCGGGCGCGGATCGGCATCGTCCACGCATTCGACACGCCCGGAAACTGGAGCGCCTTGTCCATCTCGGCCTTGAGGCTGTCGATCGTTACGCCAGGCCGCCATTCCGACTTCGGCTTCAAATTGATGATGGTCTCGAACATTTCGGTCGGCGCCGGATCGGTCGCGGTCGAGGCGCGGCCCGCTTTGCCGTAGACCGATGCAACTTCGGGAAACGACTTGATGATGCGATCCTGGGTTTGCAAAAGCTCAGCAGCTTTGGTGATGGACAGCCCCGGCAGCGTCGTCGGCATGTACATCAAGGTGCCTTCATTGAGGCTCGGCATGAACTCGCTACCGAGTTGGCGGGCGGGCCAGATCGTCACCGCAAGCGCAACCAGCGCAAGCATGATCGTCAATGTCTTGGCGTTGAGAACCCACCGGATCACCGGTCGATAGACCCAGATCAGGAACCGGTTCACGGGATTCTTATGTTCCGAGATGATCCGCCCGCGGACGAAGACGACCATCAGGGCAGGCACCAACGTGATCGAGAGTAGGGCGGCCGCGGCCATCGAAAATGTCTTGGTGTAGGCGAGCGGCCCGAACATGCGTCCTTCCTGGTCCTCCAGGGTAAAGATCGGCAGGAACGCGACGGTGATCACCAGCAAACTGAAGAACAGCGCCGGTCCGACCTCGCTCGCCGCATCGATGAGGATTTGTGCCCGCGGCGTGCCGGGCTCCGCGCGCTCCAGGTGCTTGTGCGCATTTTCGATCATGACGATCGCCGCGTCGATCATGGCGCCGACCGCGATGGCGATGCCGCCAAGGCTCATGATGTTGGCGCCGAGTCCCATGAATTTCATGGCGGCGAAGGCCATCAGGATGCCGACGGGAAGCATCAGGATGGCGACGAGGGCACTGCGCAGGTGAAGCAGGAAGACAAAGCAAACCAAGGCAACGATGATGCTCTCTTCGAGCAGGGTACCCTTGAGTGTTTCGATGGCCGCTTTGATCAGTTCGGAGCGATCATAAACCGTGACGATGTCGACGCCCTTGGGCAGGCTTGAGGCAATCTCCGTAAGACGCGCCTTGACGTTGTCGATGACGGTGAGGGCGTTGGCGCCAAAGCGCTGCAGTGCGATGCCGCTGACGACCTCGCCGTCGCCGTTGAGTTCGGTAATTCCTCGCCGCTCGTCGGGACCGAGTTCGACGCGAGCAACGTCCCGCAATCGAAGCGGAGCCCCCGCGTCGGTCTTCAGCACGATATTTTCGATGTCTTCGATGCCTCTCAGATACCCGCGGCCGCGGACGACGAATTCAAACTCGGACAGTTCTACGGTGCGCCCGCCGACATCCATATTGCTGGCCCGAACGGCACTGCGGAGCTTGTCCAGGGAAATGCCCTGGGCGCGCAGTTTTTGCGGATCGACGACGATGTTGTACTGCTTGACGAAGCCGCCGACGCTGGCCACTTCCGCGACGCCTTCGGCTTTGGAAATGCCGTACCGGATGATCCAGTCCTGGACCGACCGCAGTTCGGCGAGGGTCATGTTCTTGGCCACGACGGCGTATTGATAGACCCAGCCCACGCCGGTTGCGTCGGGCCCAAGAGTGGGTGTCACGCCGTTAGGAAGCCGGCGCGCTACGGTGTTGAGATATTCCAGCACGCGACTTCGGGCCCAATAGGGGTCGGTGCCGTCCTCGAAGATAACGTAGACGAAGGACACGCCGAAAAACGAGAAGCCCCGCACCACCTTCGATTTCGGCACCGTCAGCATCGCCGTGGTCAACGGATAGGTCACTTGATCTTCGACGACCTGCGGCGCTTGCCCGGGATATTCGGTGTAGACGATCACCTGCACGTCGGAGAGGTCGGGGATGGCATCGAGCGGCAGGGTGCGCAGCGCATAGATGCCCGCCGCGATCGCGAACACTGTCCCGATCAGGACGAGCATCAGATTTCGCGCCGACCAGGCGATCAGGCGGGCGATCATTTCGATTTCTCTCCGTCTGTAAATGCCTGCAAGGCCGATTTCAGGTTGCTTTCGGCATCGATCAGGAAGTTGGCGGCAACGACAACGCGATCGCCTTCGCCGACGCCTTCGCGGATCTCAGTGTAGTCCTCGCCGTGCGTGCCGACCTTGACTTCACGCGGCTCGAAACGGCCTTCGCCTTTGTCGATGAAAACGATCTGCCGGGCTCCGGTATCGATCACCGCGCCGTTGGGTACCGCGACGACGGGCTTTTCCGCACCCGACGCGATTTCAACGTCGGCGAACATGTCGGGAAGAAGCACGTCGTCCGGATTGGGTAGTTCGATACGTACCTTGGTGGTGCGCGTCTCGGTGTTGACCTGGGGATAGATCAAGGCGACTGATCCCTTGAACTCCCGACCCGGCAGGCTCCGGACCCTGATCGTCGCAGCCGCGCCGATCTTTACGGCATCGATATCCTGTTCGGCGACGTCGGCGATGATCCAGATTACAGACGTGTCAGCCAACCGAAACAACACGTCGCCGGGCATCGCCCGCATGCCCTCGACGGCCGTTCGCTCCAGAATCACGCCGTCGCGCGGAGCCGTCCAGGTAATGGTCAGCGGGACCGTTTTGGTGCGATCGATCTCGGCGATTACGTCGGCGGGCACGGCCAGGTTTTCGAGTCGCCGCCGCGCGCCCTCGATCAGTTGCTTGCGTCCCGCGAGATTGGCAGTTCCAGCGCTGTCCCCGACGATGGAGAGATATTGGGCGCCGGCGGATGCCACATCCGGGGAATAAAGCTTCAGAAGGGGCTGTCCCTTGGTGACATGATCGCCTGTCGTGACGTTCTCGACGCTTTCGATGAATGACTGGGCTCGCAGCGAGATTACCGCCACGCGCCGCTCATCGAGCTTGATCGTTCCGGGCGCGCGGATGGGCCGCGTCACGGTGCGCAGAGCGGCGGGCTCGGAGCGCACGCCGGTGCGCTGCAATTTGCCTGGTGAAATCTGGATTGTGGAGGCGTCGTTCTGGCCTTCATAGACGGGGATGTAGTCCATCCCCATCGAGTCCTTCTTCGGAACGGGAGAGGTGTCAGGGAGACCCATCGGATTGCGATAGAAGAGAATACGCTTGGCCCCGGAGTTTGCGTCCTGGGTCGGCGTTGCAGCTTCGACGGGCTTGGCGGGCTGGGATCCGAGGAGGGCTGCGACACGAAGCGGGACCCAGCCAGGCAACGTTTGGTTAGAGTGGCCGAGTCGATAGCCAACTCCCAGCATTGCGACGAGTGCGCTTGTAGCAAACGCAACGAGCACGATCCGTTTCGCGGTCGATCTTCCGGTTTGGGCGCGGGGCCTCACGTATCCATCCTCGAATGGACGGTGTTCGGTCAACTTATCCATCAGTAGTGTACCCCTTGCACTGCTGCGGAATGCCGCAACTGAACCTGATTGCGTCTTTCCGGCAGAAACGATGTCAGCCCGGGAAGCGATCGCAAGCGGGTCGCCCGTTTCTGGCGATCCCTCCGTACCCGACCGCAAGCGGGTCGCCCGTTTCTGGCGATCCCTCCGTACCCGACCGAGCCGTGCTCGGCCGGGCACATCAGTCCACCGGTCGAAGATCGTACAAACGAACCACCGATTAGATCGCACCGGACACCGGACCGGTTACAGGCTCACGGCGATGTGAAAGACCCACTTGAATGGTCATTCGATGCCCCGAAAGCCGATTGATGCCGAGGCCGAACGATTCATGGACGCCTTTCCGAATGCAAAGTTCATCGATTGGCATGATGATCGGACGGCGGCTGTTTCAGCCGTGACGGTCTTTTTGCTTCGGTGCATCTTGCTTGTCGTGACGCTCGTTGCTGGCCTTCATCATTTGATTGCAGCTTTCCATCATCTGCTGCATTTGGCTCATCATGCCCATCATTCCCTGCATGCCTTGTGAGCCGTTGCCCATCATGGGTTGATTGGTTTCCGTCGGCGTCTTCGGTGGCGTGGACGTTTCGTCCGCCTGGACGGCGGCGGAAGCCGCTAACGACGCAATCAATGCGAGCGGGATGAGAGTGGTGATCTTCATTTTGTTGCCTTTCTAAAGAATGGCGCGCGTCGGTGGTGAACGCGGGCTGCGGTGCGGTTTGGAGTAGATTGCGACGCTTCGCGTCGCTCGCATCCCGAGGCATTGTTGCCACGAGAACATAGGTGCAGGGCGCACATGGCCAGACAGGGGAGGACTGGCAGGAGGAATGGCAGGGCACCTGATACCACGAGCCACCGCCAGTTGAACGCGATTCCGGCAAGCAACGCCGATGCAGCCAAGACCAGCCACAGCGTACGGCTGCGAGAATCAAACGTGCCAAGCATTCGGCGTTGGACGTCCAACGTTGGCATTAACATGGTCACCGTCGCGTCTTCCCGATCGTTCATGCACTATGCACCCACGTCTTGGCGCTCACCCTGGAAAGCGAGCGTCATCTGTTAGTTCGGGAAAAGGGTGCGTCCGGTTACAAGCTCACGATCTCGTGAGATCAGGCAGCCGACAGGAGTCCATCGGCATCAACGAACCCGAGGTCAGGTATCGTCTTCGCACTTACGTCCGCCGATGGCACGGCTTCCCGTCTCGAGATGAAGCCGATCTGGAATCCAAACACGCAGCCGATCTTGTCGAGGGTTCCGCGGGTCGGATTCGCGCCGCCTTCGGGAGTTCCGCGACCTGACGGATGGTCCGTCGATTTACCAACGCAGCAATTTGGGCCCGAGCACGGCGCCGGTGACCGTACATAAAACGATTGTGCCACCATACCAGAGCGCAATGAAGGGAAGCAGGTCATCCATGCAATGCAAAGCGTAGGCGGTTGCGCTGACGCCGCCCGCGACGAGTCCTGCAAGCGCGCCGGTGCGGACCAGGTCCGTAGGCGCGGCGCGGCGAACCGCCGACATGATGGCGGCGAACGGCACGACCGCGACCGTCGGGATGGCGATCAGACACTCAAGCCAATAGCTGCCGAATACCATGGTCTCCCAGTGCGACCGCGGTGCCGTGGCCAGACTGATCGCCGCGATGATCATGGCCGCGAGAAACGGCAGGACGGTGAGGGCGAACCGGACCCGGAATTCGCCGCCGGGACGGATGTACTTGACCAGGTAATGCGAGGCCAAAATCACGACCGACAAACTGAAGGCCAGTTTTGCGACCAGGAAGACTTGGGCGTGCATCTCGTTGAGGTCGGTGCGAACGCCGAGGACAAAAACCACCGCCAGCAGGGATGCCGCGGCGCCAACCAAGATTGCAATCCGGACGTTCCGGACAACTTCCCGCGTATCGACCGGGTCGACCTGCGAACTGAGCATGGAAATCAATTCATTGGTTTTCACGCTTTGGTCTCCCGTGCAATCAATGCGGTGAGGATCTTCAGCCCTCGGTGAATGTTGACCTTGACGGCGGATGGCGACATCCCGCTACGATCGGCGGCCTCGGCCACGCTCAGGCCGTCGAGCTTCACGTATTGGAGCGAAAGTCTCATTCGTTCCGGTAACCTCTCAAAGAGCTTGGCGAGATCGAGTTGGCTTTCAGCGGCGGCGTTGTCGTCGGATGCCAGGATGTATTCGGCGTTTTCCAATGGCACGTCCGCCGTCGTGGTCCTGGTGCGCCGCAAATGGTCGATCAGCTTGTAGCGGGCAATGGCGTACACCCACGGCGTCAGCGGCTGCTCCGGATCGTAGGTGTGACGTTGCGTGTGGATGACGATCAAGGCTTCCTGCACGAGGTCTTCAGTTTCCTCGGCCGGGCGTCCGGATCGCAAAAGTCTGCTCTTGTAGTAGCTCCGCAGATGTCCGCTCAAAGCCGTCAGCAGCGATCGATGCGCGATGGAGTCGCCTTGGAGGCTCGCCGTCATGAGCGCTTTGAGGTCGGACTCCTTCGTCATTTCTCCCTCTTTGAATTCGAATGAAGAATGCCCACGGTTACACTCTCACGAGATCGTGAGGCCCGCGCGGCGCGAAAGCCATGCTCAATCGCGAAGTGGGGGTCGGATGGAAATGCGTCCATTGATCAAACCGTTCGGACTTCAAAAACTCTGCTGGGAGTATAGCTTGCATCTG
The DNA here is from genome assembly GCF_058800765.1 of Afipia sp. GW822-FHT04G07. Lineage (NCBI taxonomy): Bacteria > Pseudomonadati > Pseudomonadota > Alphaproteobacteria > Hyphomicrobiales > Nitrobacteraceae > Afipia > Afipia sp. GW822-FHT04G07. The sequence continues at coordinate 84,910 of NZ_JBXAMP010000003.1, read as the reverse complement.
ACTGCGCGCGGGTTGCGGATTCGCAATGTCTCGGGCCGTCAGATGAACCGTTAGCGACCTACGTTAACACCATCTTCCATCTCACAGGCCAAGTCAGGCGACTACGTGGCGCCCGACCGACTTCGGCACCGAGCGAAAGCTGCTGATCCGGCGTCAGTCGGGACGGCGGGTTGAATGCAGGTGTGGATGCGAAGTCGGCCGGAAATGATACCGTTCCGTCCGATCTCCCAACCTCTTTCCTTTCCCGCAACTTCCGTCTGCGCGGCGAGGAATTCAACCGCGCTCACATAGTCGTGACCTGTAACCGGCGCAGCTTCGTTTCCGAATTCATTCATGTGCGGTCCATTCAGGATCGGACGGCTGAGGAATCGTGGGAGGTAAAAATGTGCAGATCAAGCCTGGTTGCATTGTTGTCGTTGTTATTGGTCGCTTCAGCATCGCCAAGCTTTGCGCGCGCGACCGGGACCGAGGCACGCTTGGGTCCTCAGAGGACCTCGACCGCGGAGCAGATGGCACCTGTGATGCCCCGCACCGATCGGGCCGCTGCTCCACGTCCGCGCCCGAAAACTTGCAACTATCGCGGAGGACCCAAAACGGGTATCTGGTCGTGCGAATAATTTTCCCGGCCTCACAAGGGCAAGGCCACCCGCAGCACGGGGCGGGCTGCCTGACTGCTCCGCGAAGTGCAATCGATCGGTCCGATCCCGATAAAGAGACCTACGTCTTTTTTGAGAACGTGCGGCAGCGCCGCGCAGGGGATCAAACCAATGCGATGGGATCATCGCATCGGGTCTTAACGATCGAGTACCCGATTCAACACCCACTGTTTCGCGCAACCACTCGTGGCGTAATCATCTGATTTTGATCGGGATGATGATGTCGCCGCCGAACGTAAATTGCGAACGCTTCGTTCCGGCGCCGAATGGCGTCGTTCCGTTCAACGAAGTATCGTAACGAACTTCGGGCCTGACAACCAGGCCGTCGAATTCTTTGGGTACCGGGGGCCTGATCGCAAGTCCGACCGTCAGGGCGCCGTAGGTGGTCGCGCCGCCGCCGATCGCCGTACCCAACGGATTGCCATGCTCGACCCTGACAAAGTCTAGGTTGCCGGGGAATGCGGCAACGAAGAAACCACTGTTGTCGCGCCAGACTTCTCCGCGTCCGGTGATCTTGAGCCAATCGTTGAGGGCATAGGTGACGTATTGCGCGACGCCGCTTCCGACCGCGTTGAAGCCGTCCTCACGAATATAGTTCAGGTCGGTGGTGAGCGTGAGCTTGTCGGTTGCCTTCCAGACGATCGTCACATCGTTGAGATAACGCAGAGCCCTATTCGGATTGACACCCGCAAGCACGGCCGACGAGACATTGGGATTTTCCGGGCCGATGTGGGTCGTCGCCAGCACGGTCAGCGCGCCGTCCATCAAATTGAGTCCGATCCCACCGTGGAACGCCGCAGCCGTGTTGTTGTCGCCGCCATTGAAGCGGTCGAACCTGTTGCCGAAGGTTGTATTCACACCGGTGTCGATGCCAGCATAAACATCGAGGAGGTGCGTTAGATGGGTGGTCGTCATGATCCCGGTGTGCTTGAACGGAATGCCGAAATTGAAGATGTAGGAGTGCGAGTAGAGCGCATTGTCCGGCGCGTAAATAACTTCGGCGCCTTCCAGGGTTACGTATTGTCCGACCTTCACATCCACGCCACCCGACGTGAGCCACGGCAAATGAAACAGAGCGTGGGCCTCGACGATGTCAAACTGATTGCGGCCGCTGATCGATTGATCGAACTCACCCAGAAAATGCGTGTACCGGGCATCCGAGCCGTACATCGCCTGGAACTTGAATCCGAAATCGTATCCGCTCGCTTTGGGATCGAGCGGACGCTGAACCGTCAGCAGCGCCTGGTTCATCAACAGGGAATTGGCCTTATCGGTGAAGAGGTGGCCAAAATTAATGCCGCCGGAAGGCCCCTCATTGAAGGTGATCCCCGCTTGCACATGGCCGGTTATGGTGACGGTATCCCACCAGGACGGCAACGCGGGTACGGAAGTGCGCGCCTTCGTCGTCAAATCTGCACCCGCCGCGCCGCCGACCGAAAACACCAAAACGACCAGTCCGAGCAGTACACCCTTCCGCATTGTAGGCTCCCCCGCGCGACTACTTGCAATTTCGTCCTGTCTTGGAATTCAACAAAGCTTATCACGCTCCTTTTCCGCGGGGCGGTGATGGATCACCCAGAGCTCGACCGCGCCAATGGCTGCGACGACGATCCCCACCACGAGATGCACCTGCATCGCCATGGTATCGTCGTTGAAGTTGAGGACCCACGGGCATATTGCCAACCACGATCCGATCGTCAGATTGATCCATTCTTCCGATTCGAAAAACGCCGGAATTGAAACGGTGTCAAAAAGGTCGGCAATCGAAAAGATTGCGACGACGCCAATGGCGGCGCCGGCCATCCATGATGTGTGCCATCCGAGTTGCGATTTGAATCCGAGTAACCACGGCGACAAGATCAGAAAGCCGCCCAATGCGAGATTGATGAAATCGACGAAAGCTTCGGTTTTCCGGTTTCGCTGGAACATGGCGACCTCGCTTCGTGAAGGCCACACCACACTATTGTAACGACAGTATAGTCTCGTTCGACGGAAATGTGCCAGCGGTTTCCGCTTGGGAGCCCAGAGGACAACGCCATAGCATGCTCCATGGCCTAATCGTTCGCGGGGCTGGAGAGGCCGGCATGAGCCAAGCCGGCGCGGGGCGTTCCTGCGATGACGGGTTTGAAGCCGATGTTCAAAGAATCCGACGACGGCCTGTAACCATGCGTTCGCTCTGTTCGAACTAACTTAATAACAGGCGCGCGAGGAGCGATCGAGGTTCGCGAAAAGACGGGCCGCGAGCGGTGAGGACGCATAGCTTTGTCGTTTCGGGCGGGAGCCGAGAAAAGAAACGATATGCACTGCTTCTATTGTTCCGACTCATTGATTAAAACGCGGGGTCGGGCATCGCGTTGAGGCCATCGGATGGCCGTCCATAAACGCGGCGATTGCAGAGACAAACGCGCGCGTCAGGAGACGGGGCGTTTTGGCCGATCAAGAATCGGTACGAGGCAGATAAATGAACGAAAATATACTCTGGGGAGGAGCCACGATTTCAATCGTTGTCGTATCGTGGTGTTTCTACCGCCTTGTCGTGCCGAAGGGCTGGCGGGAGTGGACTCGCGCTGGAATCGTGCAGGCATTCGTCATCGCATTTTATGCCGAGATGTATGGATTTCCCCTCACGATTTACCTATTAGCCCGAGTCTTCAATCTGGACGTCGCGGGAAATCTTTGGGATGGCAATCTCTGGGTTTATCTGACGGGCAGTTGGTGGGTAATGCCAGCTTCCATGGCTCTCGGTTACACTGTTGTCTTTTTTGGAGCCGCTCTGATCATCGCCGGCTGGCGTGAAGTGTATCGAGCGAGAGCGAGAGGGCGGCTCGCCAGGGGTGGCCCTTACAGCTTGATGCGCCATCCACAATACGCTGGCATCTTTCTGGCGCTGTTTGGCGAAAGTGTTGTGCATTGGCCAACGCTATTCTCACTGACGGCCTTCCCTATCATCGTCGGCGCGTACTGGCTCCTGGCCAGAATGGAGGAGAAGCAGATGATCCAACAGTACGGTGATAAATATCGGAGCTACCAAAGACGGGTGCCGATGTTCTGGCCGGATCACCGCGGTTGGCGCGTAGCCTTTAGAAACTACTCGTTTCGACGGATGCTTTGAAGGCGGCAAAGGACCGCTCAATCTGACCAGTGTTTGGAGTGGGCCCCTGGTGCCGGACAGGTAAGCAGAGTTGAATTGACTGGGTGGCCGGGCTTTTGGAGAAAAGCCCATGCCGAGACACCGATCCCACAGCGTTGAGTTTAAGCGCCAGGTCGCCCAGGAATTTCTGAGTGGCGAGACGCTTCACGGCCTGGCCAAGCGCCACGACCTTTCGCGTAACCTGATCCGTATCTGGGTCGAAAAGTACGAGGCCGGCGCGCTGGGCGACGACGCGCGCGCTGCGGATCTGGTCCAGGAATATGAAGCGCGCATCGCCGCGCTCGAGCGGTTGGTCGGCCGTCAGGCGCTCGAACTGGAGTTTTTAAAAGGGGCTCTGAAAAACGTACCCCGGCAGAGAAGCGCGACTACATCCGTGATCACCGGCCCCGCGGCCTGTCCATCGCTGAAGGATGCCGGCTGATGGGCATCGCGCGATCAACCTATTATGATGCGCCTGCGGCGCGCACTGGCGATGTCGAGCTGTTGAACGCGATTACCGCGATCTGCGACGAGTTCGAAGCCTATGGCTGGCGCCGCGTGCAGGCGGCGCTTCGCCATCGAGGCGTGATCGCCAACCACAAGCGGATCAAGCGCCTGATGCGCGAGCACGATCTTCAGCCGCGCCGCCGCAGGCGTTATATCGCCACCACCGACAGCGACCATGATCAGCCCATCTTCCCGGATCGTTCGAAGGATATCATCCTTGATGGCCCGGACCAGCTCTGGGTAGCGGACCTGACCTACGTCGCCATCATCGGCGGCTTTGCCTATGTGGCGATCATCCTCGACGCCTGGTCACGCCGCGTCGTCGGCTATGCGATCGGCAGGTCGATCGACGCGCGGCTCGCGCTCGCGGCGCTGAAGGTGGCGATCGAGCGACGGCGTCCGCGACCAGGATGCATTCATCATTCGGACCGCGGATCGCAATACGCATCTGGTATCTATCAAGCATTGCTGGCGGCCCATAACTTAGTCGGCTCGATGAGCCGGCGCGGAAACCCGTACGATAACGCCAAGGCGGAGAGCTTCATGAAGACACTCAAAGTCGAGGCGGTCTATCCGATGGCATTCGAGACCTTCGACGACATCGCCGAGCAGCTTCCCAGGTTCATCGACGACGTTTACAATCAACGCCGCCTGCATTCCGCGCTCGGCTACATCAGCCCCGTGCAGTTCGAGGAGCAACATACCCGGCCATGGTCAAATCAGTAGTCTGATTTCTGTCCGGCACCAGGGGCCCACTCCAGTTGTCGTCCAATGGAGCGTCGAGGCCGAGAACCAGCACCCTGACCTTCCAATTGTTGGAGAGATTACATTGTCCTCTTGAAAGGAGATGAAACAATGGAACTGAATAGAAATCTGACGACCCGATCTTCTGGCTCTCCGGCGGCCGGCAGAAAGCGAGGTTGGCTCAGTGGATGGAGCGGGCTTGCGGTCTGCGCGGTCGTTTTCGTCGGTGCGATCCTTGTGTTCAGTGGCGCGTTCGGCACGCAGAGCGCTGGAAAACTGCTGCCACTGCTGTTCTTGCTGCCGTGTGCAATCATGATGTTGTGCATGAAAAATATGGGTGGCAATCAGAACGACACGGGCAGTTCAAATGTCAAAACTGGTGTTCACAAAACCGATTCTGACGACAGACATTGACCCTGAGGCTCAGGAAAAACGTTGCCGGGTAAATTGTGGCTGTCGGTCCGGAGAGAAGGCGTCGTGTCTCGTGAACGCGCGATCCTAGTGTCGTTTGCGACATTACCTTTCCACCCGACCGAGTATCAATCATTGCGTAACCAACCTGCGAGAAATTGTTCGCGATTTTATCAGCGCAGAGCATTGAAGCCGCCGTTGCCGGCGATCAGTAGGATATCACGGCCAGCTATTGACACTTCAAGTGAACGTTTTTGCGACTGCCGATCCCCACGTACCCGCCGTTCTTACCTTTCGTAAGAAAAGTCGGGTCGCTCCAGGCAAGTACGGTTTTGGAGCGCACTTCAGCATCATCGCTGTCAGCGGTCTCGATCACATCGCTCCCGGAGTGCCCTAAAAATGCGAGCGATCGTGGCTTATCGAACGTCTTGGACCAAGACGCGAAGTACGCAATTGCCGTCATTATCGAAAGTCCAGCTACACTGACGAGGATTTGTGCCAACACGGTCTGCGAGCCTGACTCCAATACGAAATGGGCCAAGAATGACAGGATAATTCCTGAACAAAAGACATGGAGAGACTGTTCTCCGCATTTGATCAGAGGTTGAAGAATACTGCATTGCAAGCCGCTCCAGTTCACGGGCAGAAGCCGTGTCGCCAACAGTGCAATGAACGCAAAATGGATCACGCGGTAAGGAGCGAGGTCGGTCTTGTCATTTGGATTGAATGCGTCAAAGAGCCATTTTGGAAATTCATTCGCCAGATTCGGGATATGACCGGCCATCGTCATTGCGAATGAAAATAGCAAATAGACGACTCCAACATAAAGAAGACTTCGTGAACGAATGAGACGGCGTGATCGCTTTGCGCCGCCCACAGCAAACCATGCGCCAAGAACGAACAGCAGCTGCCACGTAAAGGGATTGAAATACCATGCTCCTTCGGGGTAGGCGGACAAATTCCAGCCGAAATGTCGCGCAGCGAGGTAGAGATACAATGATCCCAACATCGTAGCATCGGGCAACCGCAACATGAGCCATAAAATTGGCAAGATACCTGCCAAAAGGACAATGTAGAGGGGGAGAACGTCCATGTTAAGGGGCTTGAAACGGAGGAGCAAGCCCTGGGTAAGGACGTCGAAAGGGTTGCTCACCAAACCGGCAATATTGAATTCATTTATGAGCGTAGGATTATCGTAACTTTGTGCGATATGGCCGATCATGGCCGCATACAACACAAACAAGAAAATGTGAGCGACGTAAAGCTGCCAGACGCGCTTCATCAACCAGGACATTCCCGCAACAAAGCCGCGCCGCCGCATAATATTCGTGCAAACCAGCGATGTCATATATCCTGACATAAAGATGAAAAGCTCAGCCGCGTCACTGAAGCCGTAGTTTCTGATCGTGATCCACGCGACAACGTTGTTTGGAATATGATCAAGAAAGATCGCCCAGTTAGCGATGCCGCGAAACAGATCAAGACGATGATCGCGTCCGCTGATTGGAAGAGTGTTGTTTGCCGGCGTGTGTACCATTTTAACTTCCGACTGCTTGCGTGCGGTGGCCCTGTTTGCGCTCGAACGACTATTCGAAGAAGCGGAATGCATTTGGAGAACCGATGTCGGGGATCCGGGCGCATTGTGGAGGGATCGTTTTGTAAGTAGGTCGGTGTAGCCCGAAAATTGTGTTTGGCTCGATGACGATAGCCCCGTTGTCCAGAGTGATAACCTTATGCACCCGCTGTGAAGGCTAACCCTCACGGCGATCTCGCGATGTAGTCTGTCAGCGCGGTGATTTGACAATCCCCACAAGGAAGTTCGAAGAGATCACCGTGTTGGTTACAAGTTCACGCTGATGTGAGCGGCAGGGCGACTCTCTCAGCGGAAAGTGGTGGTGATAAATTGATGTCCTGGAATTGTCTCGAATGACGGGACACTCGATCAGCGGGCGACCGATCCGCAGCATCTGGTGCCGGGGTAATGAAAAGCCGTTCGACGGCAGCAAGGAGGATGGGTGATCGTGTCGCGGTGATCTTCGCCGAGCCGGGAAAGACCGACAGGCTTATCGAGCAGCATTGCTAGACCAGATGGTGAGGTCGGGCTCCCGTCGATGCCCAGCTTTTTGTCAGGAAGGCACCGCCGTTTTGCAATCGCGCCGGATTGTTCCGCGAAATGATAGAAGAGACGTTGCGCATGACGCCGCGTCACAAGACCGATTCCGACATCAGTCAAGAGGTAGGGCTTCGTCGCGAGACGATCGTAAGCGCCCTCGAGAGGCACACATTGGCGAAAGTTGGATTATGCCGCCCCGGACGTTCAGCGTTTCGGCGCCGAAGGAAAGCCGGCGCTGGTCGTCGCATTCGTCAGATCTTTGACCTCTGCCCGCGCGTCATCGAACACAACGATCGCCGTTTTTTCCTTAAACGAAACGGTGACTTTTGAGACGCCGGAAACCTTCTCGATGGTCTTCTTGACCATGTAAGGACAGGCTTCGCAGTACATGTTGTCCACCGCCAGGGTGACGGTTTGTTGCTCCGCCATTGCCCCGCCGGAGGAAATGATAAGCAACCCGAGCGCAAGCGAAGTGGGGAACTTCGTCATTGATCTCTCCATCATGATGTCAGCACGGGCCAAAGGACGTTGAACGCGATCGCAGCGACAACCAATATCGTCGCGACGACGAGCGTGGGATTTACGAATTTACTCGCCGATCGAGTTGAGCATGCCGCATCTCTTTTTTGGTTCGATGAGCGATGCCACAGCCAGTATCCACACCCAAGACAGGCAACCGCTACGGCAATGAAATAGGGCTGATAAGGGGCGAGCCGAACCAGCGTGCCTATCCATGGAGCGCTGGCTCCCAAGGTAAAAAGAAGCAGCGGCAACATGCTGCACGACGCCGCCGCGACAGCGCCCAAGGCACCACCCGCCGCGGCGGCATTTTGTAGGCGCGTTACGTCGCGAGAACTATCGGCACCTCTGCTCGTCATAACGCCAGCCTGTCAGACCGCCAGTTCGGGAATCCAGATGTACACCGCGTTCAACATGTAGAAGCCCATCGCGATCAGGAGCACGCCACCAGCAATCTCGAAACCTCGCCGGTATCGGGCAAAGTGGCTGAGGTTTTCAAGCCAACTGACGGCGAAGGCGCCGATGGCGATGGGCACGGCGCGGCCGAGAGCGAACGCAAGAAGCAACACCACTCCAAGCCAGACCGACCCGATTCCCGCCGTGACACCGAGCAACACCACCAAGGTTGGCGTGCAGATCGGGCACACCGCGATGGCGAACGGGATTCCGAGAAGGAAAGCTCCCCACGCGGCGGCTGGGCGGCTTGCCCGAAAGCCGAACGACGGCAGCGGTATCCGAAGCCAACCAGCCCACATGAGGCCCAGGATGATCAACAACGGCCCGAGAAAAAGCCCCCAGCCTCGTCCAGCGATATCCGCGACCCATTTCCCGCCCAATCCTGCGATCAGGCCGAGAACCACATGGGTGAGAACCATGCCCAGGATGAACATGGCGCCGAACAGGAATGCCTGGTCCTTGTCCCGACCCTTGGTGACGTAGGCGAGCGAAACCGGGATCGAAGCCAAAGCAACAGGATTGAAGCTGAACACAAGCCCGGTCAGAAACGCGACGCCCGCGGCGGCGCCGCCCGCATGCTCCACTGCCAGCCGTAGCGATTCTGCATCCATCATTCGCGCCCTTTACTTCGCTCGATCAGCGCCGTGCGCAGTTGCGCTACAGTCGGCATTGACGTGAAAATGAGTTTTCCGTCGACCGCGATGGATGGGAGCGTCAGCACGCCGAGTTCGACCGCATAATCGAGTTCATCGAGAACATTCAATTCTCGCCACACCAGATTCTTCACCGCTTCCTGAGCGGTTGTCCGGAGCCTGGCGTGCGCAACGACGCATTCGGAGCAGCCGGGGGTATAGAACATCTCGACTTTCATGGATCAATGCACCGGTGTCTTGACGTTGGCTCGTTCCAGAGCGGCGATAATCGTGCACTCGTTTACTGGCTGGGTTTCGTTCGCGCAGTCGGCTATCAGTTGATCGAGCGCCTTGGACATCGCCTTCATCGCGCGAATCTTGCTTTCGATCTGCAATTTCTTTTCGACGGCTCGGGTGCGGACGTCGCCGCAACAAGCCTTGTCGCGTCCCCGCAAGACAAGGAGATCGCGTATCTCGGCAAGCGTGAAGCCGCAGTTCTGGGCATGCTTGATGAAGCGGATGCGCCGTGCCGAGTCCTTGTCGTACAGCCGATAACCAGCAGGACTTTTCCCTGCAGGTTCGACCAGGCCTTCCTGTTCGTAATAGCGCAACGTGTCGTTGCTGACGCTTGTGAGGGAAGCCAATTTGCCGATGGTGAACATGCAGTCTCTCCAGCGTGTGTTCTAGACCCCGGAGTATACTCCAGGGTCAAGCGCATCATTGGGGTGTCAGCCGCCTGCCGCGCATCGGTCTGGATATGGTATCCAGGCCAGCCTGCATCACCCTTGGATGGATATCGTTGGGCGCGCGGACGGGACCTCGGAACGGAACAACGCCAAGGACAACAAGGCGAGGGTCATCTCGACGACTGCGAACACGCCCAACGCGGCCGCGAAGCTGTAACGAAGCAGTTCGCCGAAGATGAGGCTTCCTAGTCCGAAGCCGATGAAGAGCATGAAGACGTTCAAGCCCATCGCCTGCCCGGCACGTTTGCCGCCGAGCGAGGTAACAATTCCCGCGAAAAGCGGTTGGGTCATGTCGTAGCCCAAAGACAGGACCATCGCGACGATGGGGGCGAGAACCATCGGGAAGCCGAGCATCAGTGCCGCCGCCGCAAGAGCGCTCAGCGACAGACCAATGGGTATCAGTCTGGCCCGGCCGAAGCGATCCGCCGCCCGACCGATCAGCGGCCCGAACAGGAGGCCGGGCACGCCATAACCGAGGAGCGCGAGGCCAATTCCGATGGGCCCGACGCCGTATCGTTGCTCGAAGTACACGCCAAGCCAGGTGAAGACGCCGGAATGGAATATCGAGTTGACGAGGACAAAACCATAGGTGCGCTGCCCACGCGGCGTGCCGAGTAGATCCTTGTAGCCGCGGACCAGATCCCGGAGCGTACCGGTCACCGATTGAGCCGTGGCGGCAATGACGGATCGATAGGGCAGAAGGACAAGCAGAAGCACCGCGCCGACAGCCCCGACCACGACGAACAAGCCTTGCCAGCCGACGAACGGCACAATCATCGCGCCCAGTGGCGAACCGAAGGCCATGCCGCCAGCCATCGCGCCGAACAGCCAACCGAGCGGTCGGCCCCGCTGTTCGTAGGGATACAGCCGTCCTACCAGTGCTAACGCAAGCGGAACGACGCCGCTCGCGCCGATTCCAGTCACGGTCCGCCACAGTGTGAGCTGCTCAATGGACTGCGCGGTTGCCGTCAGCATGGTGAGCGCCGAGAAAGCCATCAAGGACACGAACATCACGCGATGGATACCGAGCCGATCCGCCAGAATGCCGTACGCGAGGGTCGCGATCCCATAGGGGATCAGGTAGGCTGGCACGATGAGACCGACGGTTTGGACCGAGGTTCCGAAGGCGTTCGACAGGACGGGTATGATCGGCGCCACCATGTAGGCCTGAAAGAAGATGATGAAGGTCGCCGCGGCGAGCATCCGCAGGAGGCGCTCGCGCCGCCGACCGTCGATCGCGCCCAGCGCCATTCGCTGCACTCTCACAAGATCATCCTGTGCCATGTCACGCCGCCTGCGATGTTGTGCGAGCAATCGGACGCCCGACACTCCGGATCGCATCAAAAAAGAGCCGCGGCGTTCCCCATAGCGAGTTGATGAAAATCGCAGTGACGCTGACGGCCATCGCCACCATCGCCCACACCGGATGGATCAGGCCGGTGGCGGCGAGCGGAATGCCGAGGCCGTTGAAGAGAAAGGCGAGGGCGACGTTCTGAACCATCTTGCTGTAGCTCCGGCGGCTGATATCGCGGGCGACCGGAAGCGCATCGAGACGATTGGACAGGATGATGATGTCCGCTGACTCGATCGCTATATCGGTGCCGCTACCCATGGCGATGCCGATATCAGCTTGCATGAGAGCGGGGGCGTCGTTGATGCCATCGCCTACCATCGCGACCCGGGCGTTGATCTGAAGCTCTCGAACGATTCTGGCCTTGTCCTGTGGCAAGACTCCCGCGTGAATCTCGTCGATGCCAACGTCCCGGCCGACCCGCTGTGCCGCGCGCTCGTTGTCACCGGTGACGAGGATCGTCCTGAGACCTGCTTTGCGCAGCGCGGCGACGGCCGAGACGGCGTCCGGTCGGAGTGCATCGCCCAAGGCGACAATGCCCAGCGCGCGTCCATCCCGAGCGACGGCGATCACGGTGCGTCCCGCGGCCTCCAGGTTTTCGATGGCCTCACGAAGAGGCGTGAGGTCAATATCGAGGTCGGCGAGGAAGCGCGGACTGCCGACGAAGACCTCGCGGGCGTCGATGCATGCAATGATACCCCTTCCGGGGAACGCCTCGAATGATTCAACGTCGCGAGGCGTTGCGCCGTAATCGAAAGCCGCCTTGATCACCGCCCGTGCCAGCGGATGCTCCGAGGATGCCTCGGCGGCGGCGGCAATGGCGAGAAGTTCCTGCTCACTTACATCCACCGCTCTGATCTCGCGCACCGTTGGACGGCCTTCGGTGAGCGTACCCGTTTTGTCGAGGATGATTTGCGTCACCGTTCGGAAGCCCTGGAAGGCCTCGCCAGTCCGCATCAGAATGCCGCGCTCGGCAGCCTGACCAGCACCGCGTACGATGGAGAGCGGCGCTGAGATGCCGATGGCGCAGGGGTAACCCATCACCAGGACACTCAGACCAGCAAACACCGCACGTTCTACGTCCACAGAACCCGTGCCGAGCCAGGAGCCGATGAGCCAGCCAATGAAGGCAAGGGCGGCGATCAAAAGAACGGTCGGCGTGTAGACCCGCAGCACGCGATCAACGAGATGAAGAAGACCGGGCTTCAGTGCGCGTGCGTCCTCAACGTGACGGATCACTTGATGCAGGAAGCTGCCTTCTCCGATCGCCGTGATCCGCAGCAGGAGGGTGCCCGTGCTGTTGATCGAGCCGCCGATGACGGAATCGCCTGCGGTCTTCTCGATCGGGACGGCCTCGCCGGTCACCAATGATTGGTCAACGCCGGAATGACCGTCGACCACCGTACCATCTGCGGGGATGCGCTCGCCGGGGCGAATCCGCACAAGATCGCCGATCCTCACCTCATCAATCGGCAGTTCCAGTTCCTCGGTGCCGCGCACGACGCGCGCGGTCTCAGGTTGCAGGTCCAGCAGGCGCTTCACCGCCTGGGAACTTCGCGTCTTCACGATGAGTGAAAGCCACTCTGAGAAAATATGATAGGTGCCGACCATCACCGAAACGGCGAAGAAGGCCGCGGTGGGATAGCCGGGCCGATCGAGGACCAGCCCGATGACACCACCAGCTATACCTGCGAACGCGCCGATCTCGAGAAGCACGTGCTGATTAAGGATGCCACGGCGTAGCGCCTGAATGGCCATGTAGAGAATGTGCCGTCCCACTCCGAAGACAAGCATCAGAGCCAAGGCACCCGCAAGCCAAGGTGCCGCGTCCGTCAGATATCCCTGCAGATTGAGGTAAAGCAGGCTGAGTGCCATGACCGTTAGGCCCAACGCGGCGCCGATGGCGGTCCACAATCCGCTTGATCGCAACACCAGGAATACAAACCCTCCGAGACTGAGGCACACCATGGCCGGTAGAAATCCGATCCAGCCCACGGCTGGATCGGCAATGATGGGAATAGCTGCGACGCTGAGAACAACCGCGAGAACAAAACGCCGGGCTTCGCGCACCAGATCGTGCTCTTCCTCTTCAAAGGCCCTGAGCTTGCGGGGGTCGGAAATCGTGTAGCCGATGTCGCGCAACGTTTGGAGCAGATGTTCGGGGCGCGCGATTGTTGGATCATACTCAACCAGCGCCTGTTCATGCGTCAGGCTCACGGCCACCTTGTCGACGCCCGGCATTCGGCCAAGCGCTTTCTCGATGGTGCCGGTGCAAAGCGAGCAATGCAGACCTCCGATCCGGGCGCGAATCTTTCTGCGATTTGGTCGCGTCGACGGTTCCTCTGTCCAAAGCGCAAATGGGGAGGCGGTTGCCGTTGAAAGAGCCATCGGAGTCTCCGTGAGTGCGCGAGCACGCGCTGAATGGGAAAGCGAGACGGGGCCGTGACGACCATGCCTAATCGCGTGCTACGACCCGAAAGCCGGGCTTTTGAATCGTATCGACGAGGCGATCCTCCTTGACGGATTTGGGATCGTAGAGGATGCGTGCCGACCCCTCGTCGAACGACACCTCGGCCACTCGTACCCCAGGTTCCTTTTCCACGAGCTTCTTGATCGTGTTGGCGCAGGCGTCGCAGTTCATGCCTTCGATTTTGAATGTTGTCGTTTTCATCCGATGCTCCAATTTGAGATATCGCGGTATTGGAGCGATGCTAACCCCTGGAGTTACCTCCTAGGTCAAGTCGCTGAGTCTCGAATCTTTTCGCTAGGCCCGCCCTCCGTCCTTTGGGTCGCTGCGCTTGACCAAATGACGACCTTAAAAATTAAACGGCGGCCACATCTGGCAACTCGTCGGTCGACTTCTCCATTTGTGAGCTCTTGCAACGGCAGGCATCAGCCGCTTGGATCGGGCTACGCTGCAGCTCCATAGTCTTCAAACGGATCAAAGCGCTTGGCCGCGTCGATCTAGGTTTGCCGCTGCAGGCGTCGCAAGGCGGCCGGCGCTGCAGTTGGCTGGCCGATGACGCGCAAGCGAGGCGCTCTCGCGCCAAGCGGGCTTCGGATCATTTGCTCTTCGAGCTTCTCTCAGCGCGAACTCTTGCATAGCCCGTTTCGTAGGCGCCGGGCCGCATCTCGAAGAGTGCATCGATGATCGGACACTCCGGTACCAGATCCCGCGTGCACTGCGCTGCCATATCCGACATCACTCGTTCCAGGCGCCGAAGATCTTTAATTTTCTGACGAATATCGGCGAGATGCTGGACTGTGAGTTCGTGCACCTCTCGGCAACTGCAGGTATGGCCGTCGACAACAAGCAGCAGCCCCCGCAGTTCGTCGAGACTAAAGCCCAATTCCCGGCCGCGACGCACGAAATGCAATCGTCTCGCGTGCTCCAGCCGATAGACGCGGTAGCCGCTTGCGCTACGTACCGGCGACGGCATGATTCCGATCTTCTCATAGTAGCGGATCGTTTCGACGTTCACGCCGCTGCGTTCTGAGAGAACTCCAATCGAAAACCCATCAATCTGTTTGATCATCGACGTCACGCATTCGTGAGAGATTTCGCTTGACCCTGTAGTCGCTACAGACTCTAGGGTCACCATAGACCGATTGCGAGAGAATGCTCAATGGTGGTACGCGACGAGACCTCGGCCCTACCACCAGCGCCAAAGCGCTTGGACGGCGTTGCGTTGCTGTCGGTTGGCGGCATCGTGGCGGCACTCGGTGCCGCTACGTGCTGCGTGGTGCCGTTCGGTTTGTTTCTCGCTGGCGTTAGCGGGGCGTGGATCGGCAATCTGACCGCGCTCAAGCCATATCAGCCCCTGTTCGTCGGACTCGCGGTCGCTTGTCTTGGATGGGGCTATTATATCGTTTACCGCAATTCGAAAGCGAATGATTGCGTCGAAGGCTCCTACTGCGCCCGTCCATCGTCCAGCAGAAACGCGAAGATCGGGTTGTGGGTGGCGACGCTCTTGATCGTCATCGCCGTGGGCTTTCCTTACATCGCTCGTCTTTTCCTCGACACCTGAAAATAGGGAGATCATCCGTGAAGATTCTACCGCTCGTCGTACTGATTGCTGTCCTTGTGTCATCCGGAGCAGCAGTCGCCACCGAGCAAACCGTGACGCTCAACGTCGCCAACGCTACCTGTGAGCTTTGCGGTCCGATCGTGAAGCGCTCGCTCAGCAGCGTATCTGGCGTGCTTGATGTACAGATATCGGAGGCTGAGGGGGCTGTCATTGCAAAGGTGCGCTTCGAGGATAGTCGCACGGATGTTCCCGCGCTGATCACCGCGACCACCAATGCCGGCTATCCCTCGCACATCTTGCAGTAAGGCCGCATCAGAACGATCATCGGGATGGATTCTATCGAAGTAACAATTTCATTCCGTCTGCCACCGCAGATTCCTGCAGGCGATCTAAACATACGAAAGTCGAAGCGATGACCGACTCCCGCAACCCGAGTGCCAACAACGGCAATGGCCGGTACGACCTTATTGTCGTCGGCGCCGGCTCGGCCGGCTTCTCGGCCGCGATCACCGCTGCCGAGCAGGGCGCGCAGGTCGCGCTCGTCGGGCACGGCACGATCGGTGGCACCTGCGTCAATTTCGGTTGCGTACCCTCGAAAACGTTGATCCGGGCAACCGAGGCAGTGCATCACGCCAATATTGCATCGACCAGGTTCGACGGCATCGAAAGCGGCGCGCGCGTCACCGACTGGGCTGCGCAGGTCGCGCAGAAGGACGCGCTGGTCGCGAGCCTGCGTCAGGCGAAGTATGCCGACTTGCTCTCGGAATATAACAACGTTGCCTACCATGAAGGTCGGGCACGGCTCGTCGAGGGAGGCGTCGATGTGGGGGCGCGGCTTCTCGCGTCGGAGCGCATCATCATTGCAACTGGTGCACGTCCCGCGCTGCCTTCAATTCCAGGGATCGGCGAAGTGTCGCCGCTCGACAGCACGATGGCGCTTGCCCTGACAGAGCTGCCGCGCTCCTTGATCGTGATGGGCGGGGGCTACGTAGGGGCCGAACTTGCGCAGACCTTCGCTCGCGCCGGGGTCGCGGTGACACTGGTCTTCCGCAGTCGCCTTCTGCCAGAGGCCGAGCCGGAGATTGGGCAAGCGCTCGCGGACTATCTGACCGATGAGGGGGTCACGATCGTGAGAGGCGTGACCTACGATTTCGTCCGCAAGACCGATGACGGCGGCGTCGCGCTCGCGATCACTCGGAATGGCGGCCTCGAGGTATTGACCGCCGAGCAGATTCTTGTCGCTACGGGGCGCACCCCGAACACCCAAGGCCTGGGACTTTCCGAAGCAGGCGTCGCGCAGACATCGTCCGGCGCGGTCGTCATCGACGACCGTATGGGCACTTCGAAGGCAGGCGTCTATGCGGCTGGTGACGTGACGGGCAAGGACCAGTTCGTCTACATGGCGGCCTATGGCGCAAAGCTCGCGGCCAGGAACGCACTGAATGGCAACAGCCTGCGCTACGACAACACTGTCATGCCCGCAGTTGTCTTCACCGACCCTCAGGTCGCCAGCGTCGGGGTCACCGAAGCGCAAGCTCGTGCTGCCGGGCACGCCGTGCGTACCTCAGTGCTCTCGCTCGACAACGTGCCACGCGCGCTCGCGGCCCGCGACACTCGGGGTCTGATCAAGCTTGTCGCGGATGGGGCGACCCGCAAGCTTCTTGGGGCGCACATTCTTTCTCCGGAAGGAGCCGACAGCATCCAGACGGCGGCGCTTGCAATCCGCTGTGGGCTGTCGATCGACGATTTGGCAGAAATGATCTTTCCCTACCTGACAACCGTCGAGGGCTTGAAGCTTGCGGCGCAGACGTTCGACCGGGATGTGAAGAAACTCTCCTGCTGCGCTGGGTAATGGCGGGGATTGTGCCATCTTCACGTCGGTCCCCAGTCCTTACACTGCCTGATCGAGATTCAATCGCTTCGCGAGTTTTTTGGCCGCTTCTTTGCGCTCGCTGTAACGATCCGTGAGATATCCGGATACGCCGCGCGTCAACAGCGTGAACTTCATAAGCTCTTCCATGACGTCGACGATCCGGTCGTGGTAAGGCGACGGCTTCATGCGCCCGGTTTCTTCGAACTGTTCGTATGCCTTGGCGACCGACGACTGATTGGGAATCGTAATCATTCGCATCCATCGACCGAGAACGCGGAGTTGGTTGACGGCATTGAACGATTGAGAACCGCCGCACACCTGCATCACGGCCAGCGTTTTGCCTTGCGTCGGCCGCACCGCGCCGATTGACAACGGAATCCAGTCGATCTGCGCTTTCATGATCCCAGTCATCGCGCCGTGGCGTTCCGGACTGCACCAGACTTGACCTTCCGACCACGCCGACAATTCGCGAAGCTCCTGGACCTTCTCGTGGGTCGCAGGTGCGTCGTCCGGAAGAGGGAGGCCGGAGGGATCGAAAATCCTGGTTTCCGCACCGAACGCTTGAAGGAGACGGGCCGCTTCCACCGTAGCGAAACGGCTGAACGACCGTTCGCGCAGTGATCCGTACAGCAGAAGAATGCGCGGACGGTGCGTTGGCATTGGACGATGCAGCAATTCAGGATCGGGAAGGGCGAAAGCTTCGTCATTGACGTTTGGCAAATCTTGCATCTCAGTCCGCATTTATGATCTCACCGTCTTCCTTCACGAACCGTCCGATATGAGGATTCGAAAGAATGGACAGCACTTCTTCGGACGGGCGACAGAGCTTGACGCCCTTGTGCGTCACGACGACAGGGCGGTTAATCAGAATGGGATGCGCAATCATGAAGTCGATCAGTTCGTCGTCGGTCCACTTGGGATCGGCCAGTTCGAGAGCGTCGTAGGGCGTACCCTTTTGGCGAAGCAGGTCACGAGGGGAGATACCCATTCGGGTCATCAACTCGATCAGATTTTCGCGCGACGGCGGTTGCTTCAGGTATTCAATGATTTCCGGCTCGACGCCGCTTTGACGGATCATCGCCAAAGTATTGCGGGACGTTCCGCAATCTGGATTGTGATAGATAGTGACGCTCATGAGTGAATCTCAACGCTTTTGGCTTTGTCCGGATCGCGGGATTCATACCAGCCGCGAGACATCTGCACGATCTTCACGACCGAGAGCATCACGGGCACTTCGACGAGGACGCCGACGACCGTCGCCAGTGCCGCTCCGGAATTGACGCCGAATAGGCTGATGGCCGCCGCCACGGCGAGTTCGAAGAAGTTGCTGGCGCCGATCAGCGCAGCGGGCGCGGCCACGCACCAGGCCACTCCGAAACGGCGACTGAGCCAATAGGCGAGGCCTGCATTGAAGTAGACCTGGATCAGGATCGGGACCGCGAGAATGGCGATGACGGCGGGCTGTGCGACGATCTGCTCGCCCTGGAAGGCAAACAGGAGGATCAAGGTGGCGAGGAGGGCGATCAGGGACAGCGGCTGAAGTCGGCTCAGGGCCCGGGTGAATGCGGCCGAGCCGATGTTGAGCAGGGCCCGCCGCCACACCTGCGCAATGATGACCGGTGCGACGATGTAAAGCGCGACGGACAGCAACAGCGTTTCCCATGGCACCGTAATCGACGCCACACCGAGGAGCAACCCGACCAGCGGCGCGAACAGGAACACCATCAGGACGTCATTGAGGGCGACCTGGCCAAGGGTGTAGTGAGGTTCGCCGCCAACGAGGTTGGACCAGACGAAAACCATCGCGGTGCAGGGTGCCGCCGCCAGCAAGATGAGTCCGGCGATATAGGACTGAATTTGGTCGGCCGGGAGCATCGGCGCGAATACATGGCCGATCAACAGCGTCCCGAGCAGCGCCATCGAGAAGGGTTTGACCGCCCAGTTGATGAAGAGTGTCACGCCAACCCCGCGGGCATGCTCTGTGACTTTCCGCATGGCGGTGAAGTCGATCTTCAAGAGCATCGGGATGATCATCAGCCAGATCAGAACTGCGATCGGCAGGTTGACCTTCGCGATTTCCGCGCCTGAAACCGCGACAAAGAAACCTGGCATCAGATGGCCGAGACTGATCCCGACCACGATGCAGAGCACAACCCATAGAGACAGATATCGTTCGAATGCGCTCATGTCATGCCACGCGCGGTCGGCCCAACGTCGAGCCCTCTGAATTTCCGATGTCGCGAAGCTTGGTGCCTAGCGCCATCGCATCGATCGAGCCGAGCGGCAGGGCGAGGAATGGCGCAATGCGGTTTTGCATGTAGCGAAAGGCGGAAACGAAGGCGGCCTCCTTCTGGAGGTCGGTGCCTTCGACGGCCGCGGGATCTTCGATGCCCCAGTGCGCGGTCATTGGCTGTTCCGGCCAGACAGGGCAACTCTCCCCCGCTGCGCTGTCGCAAACCGTAAAGACGAAGTCCATGACGGGTGCATCTGGAGTGGCGAATTCTTGCCAACTCTTCGAACGCAAACCGCCGGTAGGATAGTCGAGGCTCGACAGCACACGCAATGCAATCGGATTGACCTCTCCTTTGGGCTGACTGCCCGCCGAGAAGGCGTGGAAACGGCTATCGCCGTCCTTGCGCAGGATGGATTCGGCCAGAATTGAGCGTGCGGAATTCCCCGTACATAGGAACAGGACGTTGTAGATGCGGTCAGGCACGGGATTTCTCCTTCTTCCTCGGAGGCGGACAGCAAGGGACGAGGCTTTCGAAAATAGGAGCGCAAATTTCCTGACGGCCGCCGCAACAGTCCTGCAGCAGGAAGACGGTGATTGCCTGAAAGGTGGTTAGGTTTGCCCGATACACGATCGAACGGCTGTGCCGCTCGGATGTCACCAGATCGGCTCGCGTCAGCACGGAAAGGTGGGCCGAGAGCGTATTCTGCGGCACCTCCAGCAATCGCGCGAGATCGCCGGCGGCCAATCCATCGGGTTCATGTTGTATCAGGACCCGGAAGGCCTGGAGGCGGGTTTGCTGCGCGAGGGCGCCCAGCGCGAGGATGGCTTGTTCGTTTTCCATATATCCAGATGTATGGAAATACAGAGATTTGTCAATCCGTTTCAGAGAAATCGCGGGTATCGGCGGTGGTTTCCCTCATCGTGCCGGGCTTGATGTTCGCGACCAGCATGCCGCTTATGTATGCAATCGGCACTTCGCTCGTCGCCGTCACCGCCTTCGGCGCAGCCACGGCGGCAAGCTACGCGGCTTCCGGACTGATCGACTGGAGGATCGCGGCACTTTTCATCCTCGGCGGCGTTGTGGGAGGAGCAATTGGTGTTGCGCTTTGCCGCGTGCTGGCGTGGCGAAAACGCGTGTTCGCCTTTCTCTTCGCAAGCGTTGTTCTGAGTGTCGGCGTTTACGTGGTGGCACGCAGCATCATCGCACTCGCGTGAGTCCGGTCTGGCAAAGGAGAAAAGCAGATGATGAACGACATGATGGGCGTTGGGATGTGGGGCATGGGGTTCGTGTGGCTCCTTATCCTGGTCCTCGTGGTCCTCGGGATTGTGGCTCTCACCAAATACATCCGGCGATGACGCTTCAGGCCCGCTTAGCCTCTCACATAGGAGAATGGGACAATGAGCTACTACTTCGCGCAAACACTCCAGTCATCCTTCGATGACGCAGTCGCCAACACCACTACTGCACTGGAGGAGGGCTTCGGCATCATCACCGATGATCGACGTGAAAGCGCTCAAGCGCAAGCTCGACGTCGATTTCCGCCGCTACAAAACCCTTGGGGCGTGCAATCCGAAGCTGGCAGACGAGGCGCTGAAGCTGGAGGACAAGGTTGGTACGATGTTCAGGAGTCGGGGTCGACGCCGCGACGGGCAGGTGCTCGAAAACGAGATCGAAGGGCCTCTTCCGGATTGACGCCAGTCCGGGATGCGGCATCCCGATGCTGACCAAGCCGATCGCGTCCGAGGCGGGTTTCGATTTTGAAAGGCAGCGTATTGCCTCCGCAGGAGTGCAGGGACAAATGATAAAATCTCTTTAAAATCAGTTTCCGTGGTTGGTCGGCGTCAAGTTTACCAACTGATTTGCGTAACGTAATAGTATTCTCAAATTCGATCTGCTATTTCTGAATCATGGAACGCCGACCGCTCCAGGGTTTGTCGAAGCTGAAAGCGCCCTACCTTCGTAGGGCGACGCTGCTTTTGCTTGCCCTGATGTATCTATTCGTCGGCTTGGGCAATGTCGCTTTTTGCACCGAGGAAACGGTCGCCGCGACTGTTTTCTCGCAAGTTGGCACCGTAACCGGCACTGCGTCGGATGAGGGCGATTCCACGAAAGCGCCCATTCTTGCAGAGCATTGCCCTGTTTGTACACCGGTCGTGATGCCGACGTCCATGCCCCTGGCCTCGCCAATGGAGCATCCGGTCAAGATCGCCTTCGTCGCGCCTCAACGCTTGCTTGAGGACCCTCCCAAGCTCGACACGCCGCCCCCCAAGCACCTGACCTGAAGACCGCCATCACGCGCGCCAGGCCGCGCGTCGTCTTTACGCGTTTCAGGTTGATTTCATGCATCGATTCAATGGGGCAGTGCGCGTTGCGTGCGCATGGCTTATCCTCACAATTCCAGCGATTGCTGCGGAACGGTCGCGACCGATCTCATTGCCGCAAGCCTTACAGCGCGCGTTGGCTGCAAACCCGCGCCTCACCGCCGCCGAGCGGGACGTCGGCATCGCCGGCGGGTTGCGGATTCAGTCAGGCGCGTTGCCAAATCCTGAAGCCTCGTTCGAATTGGACAACGCGCTGGGATCTGGGCCCTACAGGGGAACGCGTTCCGCGGAAACTAATCTGCAACTCAGTCAGCTAGTCGAACTCGGCGGCAAGCGCGAAGCCCGCATTGCCGCAGGCCAGGCCGGTGTCGGTTCCGCGGTCTGGCAGCGGCGGGCGACACGGCTGGAGGTGCTGTCCGAGACCGCGATCGCCTTCATTACCGTCATCAGCGCGCAACGCCGGATCGAAATCTTCGACGAACAGATTGCGAGCTTCGATCAATTGATACCGCAATTGCAGAAGCGCGTGGAGGAAGGCGCGTCGTCGCCCGCGGAAACCGAGCGCGCCCAGGTGGCCGCCGACCTGTTCCGGGTCGAGCGGGAGCGCGCCAAGACGCAATTGGCGACCGCCCGGCGGGATCTCGCTATTCTAATGGGCGAAAGTATTCCCCATTTCGGCAAAGCGATTGGTCGGCTGGCCCTTGTCGGGCAGCCCCCATCGTTCCAGTCGGTCCTCAAGGCGATCGAAGCCAATCCGCAGTTGATGCGCTGGACCGCCGTGACCGCGCAGCGCAATGCCGAGTTGCTGATCGCGCGTTTGAAAATCATTCCGGACGTCCGCCTGTCTGCGGGATGGCGTCACTTCCAGGACACCAACGACAACGCGGTACGGCTGGGAATATCGATTCCGTTACCCGTGTTCGACCAGAACAGGGGCAACGTCATCGCGGCTCAGGAAACCCTCGCCAAGACCGCAGCCGAACGTTCGATCAACAAACTGGTTCTCATCAGCATCGCCGGACGAGCCTACGATTCGATCAACGGGGCACTGGCGGAAATTAAACTGTTGCGCTCCTCGGTCATTCCGAAAGCCCGTAGCGCCGCCGCAACCATCCAGAGCGGCTATGCCCAGGGCCGCTTCACCCTGCTTGAATTACTCGACGTCAAGGGCTCGGTCCTTCAGGCCCTGGTGCGCGAGCAGGAAGCCCTGCAAAACTTCCATATCGCTGTCGCGACCATCGAAGGTCTCGTCGGCAATCCGTTTTCGCTTACCCATCAGAGTTCAAGATGATCAAGGCATTCGCCCGCTATTTCGTATTTCTCCTGGTCGCCGCCGGACTGGTCTATGGCGGCTACCGGCTGTTGAAGCCCGCCACGTCGACGCCGACGCCAACCGAAGCCTCGGAAAGCGAGCACTCCGACAGCGTGGCTCTCAGCGACGCCAAAGTTGAGGCGTCGGGCATTGAGCTTGCCAAGGCGTCGTCTGGCGTGTTGCGCAACAGCATGTTCTTGAACGGAATCGTGCAACCCAACCAGGAATTGCTGGTGCAGGTGACGCCGCGGTTTGCCGGGATCGTCCGCGATGTTCGCAAGCGCATCGGCGACAAGGTCCAGAAGGGCGACATTCTCGCGATCATCGAGAGCAATCAGAGCTTGACGCCTTACGAATTGAAGGCGTCGCTGGCTGGAACTGTGATCGATCGCCAGATCACGCTGGGTGAATACGCCTCCGAGCAGAAGCCAGCGTTCGTCGTTGCGGACCTGTCGACGGTGTGGGTCGATTTTTCGGTGTATCGGCGTGACCTGAACCGGGTCAGCGTCGGCGACGAAGTGCTGATCGACCCCGCCGATGGCGGGACGCCAATCGGCGCCAAGATTTCCTATCTGTCGCCGGTCGGTAGCAGCGACACCCAGAGCGCCATCGCCCGGGCCGTGGTCCCGAACACCGGACAGCGGTTGCGTCCGGGCCTGTTCGTCACCGGGCGGTTGACGCTGTCGGCAAAGAAGGTCGGCGTCGCGGTGAAATCGTCGGCGCTTCAGACTGTCGAGAACCGCACGGTGGTGTTCGTGCGCAACGGCGACAAGTTCGAGGCGCGCGACGTCGAAGTCGGCCAACGCGATCCGCAACTCGTCGAGATCACCTTCGGCGTCCTTGAGGGCGACGTCTACGCGGCACAGAACAGTTTCATCGTGAAGGCGGAAATGACCAAGGGAGCGGGCGGCGATGAGCACTGACAATGGAATGATTTTGATCACCGCGTTGATCAGGCCTCATATGGAAGGTCACGTCGTCCGCGCGCTTCACGATCTGGCGGATTTTCCAGGCTTCACCTTCGATGAGGTTCGCGGCCAGGGCCGCGGGCGGGGACAAGGCGGGACCTACGTCGCGAGCGACGAGGACATCACCTATCACCAGTGCCTCGAATTGAGATTGGTGTGCCGGACGGATCAGGCCGACGGGATTTGCCGCCGGATCGAAGCGGCGGCTTGGACAGGACGAAAGGGCGACGGCGTGGTCTACACGATGCCGGTCAACACCTTCGCCCGGATCAGGGAAGCGGGAGCAAAGGAGCACCGCAATGATTGATGCGATCCTTTCATTTTCCATTCGGCAGCGGTGGCTGGTGATGATCGGCGTGTTGCTGATGGCCGCGTTCGGCGCATGGAATTTCACTCGCCTGCCGATAGATGCCGTTCCGGATATCACTAACGTTCAGGTCCAGATCAACAGTAGCGCGCCCGGCTATTCGCCGCTCGAAGTCGAACAGCGAATCACGTTTCCGATCGAGACCGCCATGGGGGGCCTACCGCATCTCGAGAGTACGCGCTCGCAGTCCCGCTACGGCCTGAGCCAGGTGACCGTCATCTTCAAGGACGGCACGGATATCTATTTCGCACGCCAACTGGTCAACGAACGAATTCAACAGGTCAAGGACCAGCTTCCCACAGGCGTCGAAACCGGGATGGGGCCGATCTCGACCGGTCTTGGAGAGATCTATCTGTTCACGGTGGAAGCCAAGCCCGGCGCGCGCAAGGCCGGGGGCGGAGAGTATACCCCGAGCGACCTGAGGACCATCCAGGACTGGATCATCAAACCGCAATTGCGCAACGTGCCGGGCGTCATCGAAGTCAACACCATCGGTGGTTTCGAACGGCAGTTCCAGGTGCTGCCGGATCCGGCGCAGTTGATGGCCTACAAGCTCAACTTTCGTGACGTAATGACGGCGCTGGCCGCGAACAACGCCAACGTCGGCGCCGGCTACATCGAACGCAACGGCGAGCAGTACCTGGTCCGGACGCCCGGTCAAGTGGCTAACGTCGAGGAAATCAAGGAGATCGTCATCGGGTCGCATAACGGTGTGCCCATCCGAATCTCCGACGTCGCGGAAGTTACCGAAGGCAAGGATCTGCGGACGGGCGCGGCAACCATCAACGGCAAGGAAACCGTGCTCGGCACCGCCATGCTGCTGATCGGCGAGAACAGCCGCGCCGTGGCGCAAAGCGTGGCCGCCAAGCTCAAGGAGATCGGCAAGTCATTGCCGGACGGCGTGATTGCGCACACGGTCTACGACCGCACGCACCTGGTCGAGGCGACGGTCGCGACCGTCGAAAAGAACCTCGTGGAAGGCGCCCTGCTGGTGATCGTGATCCTGTTCCTGATCCTCGGGAACTTCAAAGCGGCAATTGCCACGGCCTGCGTCATACCGCTCGCCATGCTGTTCACCATTACGGGCATGGTGGAGAACAAGGTCAGCGCCAATCTGATGAGTCTTGGCGCGATCGATTTCGGCATCATCATTGATGGCGCCGTCATCATCGTCGAGAACTGCTTGAGGCTGCTCGCAGCGGAGCAACACCGCTTGGGTCGTCTGCTCAGTCGCGAAGAGCGTTTCGAAACCATTCTCGCGGGCTCGCGCGAAGTCATCGGCCCCAGCCTGTTCGGAACGCTGATCATTGCCGTGGTCTATCTGCCGATCCTGACCCTCACCGGCGTGGAAGGAAAGATGTTCACGCCGATGGCGCTGACCGTGCTGATGGCGCTGACCGGCGCTGCCATCCTGTCGATGACGTTCGTGCCCGCTGCCGTGGCGCTGTTGGTGACGGGCAAGATATCGGAGCACGAGAACTGGTTCATGCGCGGCGCGCGCCACCTCTATACGCCGCTGCTCAACGCGTCGATCCGCAACCGCTTCGGCGTCGCGGCGATCGCGGCATTGTTCGTGATGGTCTGCGGCATCGGAGCCACGCGCATGGGCTTTGAATTCATTCCGAGTCTCGACGAGGGCGACGTGGCGCTCCAGGCCATCCGGATTCCGGGAACGAGCCTGACGCAATCGCTTGAAATGGAAGCAATGCTCGAAAAGCGCTTGCTCAAGATCCCGGAGGTCAAGGAGGTGTTCGCGCGAACCGGAACGGCGGAAGTCGCGACCGACCTCATGCCGCCTTCGACCTCGGACGGGTATGTCATGCTGAAGCCACGGAAGGAATGGCCCGACCCGGAAAAATCGAAGGCGGTCGTGGTTTCGGAAATCCAGGAGGCGGCCGAGGAAATTCCCGGCAACGTTTACGAAATATCGCAGCCCATCGAGCAGCGTTTCAACGAGTTGATCTCGGGTGTCCGCAGCGACGTCGGCGTCAAGATTTTCGGAGACGATCTCGACCTGCTCGTCCAATCCGCCGCCAAGGTGCAGGCCGTGTTGCAGAACGTTCAGGGCGCTGCTGACGTCAAGACCGAGCAGGCGTCCGGGTTGCCGGTGCTGACGGTCAAGCTTAACCGCCAGGCGTTGTCGCGCTACGGCATCAGCGTCGGCGACGTCCAGAACCTCGTCGAGATTGCGGTCGGCGGCAAGAAGTCAGGCCAGGTCTTCGAGGGCGACCGCCGGTTCGACATCGTGGTCCGGCTCCCGGAACATCTGCGCCTGGACATCGAGGCGATCAAGGCGCTCCCGGTGCCGCTGCCACCGCTCGACAATCAAACCAAGGCCACGCCTGCGGTATGGAACAACTCTGCGCTCGCCCAGATCCGGTACGTGCCGCTTTCTGAACTCGCGCAAATCGATGTGGCACCCGGGCCGAACCAGATCAGCCGCGAGCAGGGTAAACGTCGCATCGTCGTCACTGCCAACGTGCGCGGGCGCGATCTCGGTTCGTTCGTCGCCGACGCGGAGCAGCAAATCGAGGCCAAGGTCAAGCTGCCGGCCGGCTACTGGATCGGATGGGGTGGCCAGTTCGAACAACTGGTTTCGGCGACGCAGCGGCTGACTATCGTGGTGCCGATCGCGCTGCTACTGATCTTCCTCCTGCTGTTCATGAGCTTGGGCTCGATGGCAGACGCTCTGCTGGTGTTTAGCGGGGTCCCGCTGGCCCTCACCGGTGGCATCATTGCGTTGCTGTTGCGCGGCATTCCACTGTCGATCAGCGCCGGAATCGGTTTCATCGCACTGTCCGGCGTCGCGGTGCTCAACGGCCTCGTCATCATCACGTTCATAGAGCGCCTCCGCAGGGAAGGACACGCCCTTGTGGATGCGGTGCGTGAGGGCGCGCTGACCCGGCTGCGGCCCGTCCTGATGACTGCGCTTGTCGCTTCCCTCGGGTTCGTGCCGATGGCGATCGCGACAGGCGCCGGAGCGGAGGTGCAGCGGCCGCTGGCTACGGTCGTCATCGGAGGAATCATCTCGTCAACCATTCTTACGCTGCTTGTGCTGCCCGCTCTCTATGTCCTGTTCCGGCGCGAGGACCTTGAGAACGGTGAATTGAAAACGTCGGAACCGAACGGAGTGAAATCATGAAATACGTTCTCCTGCTTATCGCCGCTTTGACGTTCGCCGCCCCGGCTTCGGCCGAAGAATACGAAAAAGGACCAAACGGCGGCCTCATGCTCGACGTCGCCGGCATCGACGCTGAGCTTCTTACCGCCGGGACTACCGTCACCATCAACGTCTTCGTCCCAAACACCCCAAAGCCGGTATCTACAAAGGGCTTTACTGCAGCAGTGCTCATCGCGGGCGGCAGCGGACGGGAGACGGTCACGCTCTCTCCTCAGGGCGAGAATTCCCTCAAGGGTGACGCGAAGGCAGCGATACCGGCGGGTGCCACGATCACTTTGACCATCAAGACCGCGGAAGGAAAATCCGGACAGGCAAAATTTAAGAAGTAGAGCGGACGGTGAGTACGGTTCCGATGTGGAGCGCACAGGAAACTTCAGGCTGCGACGGCCGCCACGCGACCGTCGCAGCCCATGGTGTCGATCGGAAGGTTCGACGTCCGATCCTGTGCTTCATATTGACGGCGTTTGCATTGATGACATCCTCCACGGCGGACCTGAGGGCAGAAGGGCGAACTGCCAAGATCGTCGGCCTGGGCGCCTCGACCTGCAAGCAGTTCAACGGCGACGTCGTATCCAATCCCATGGTGCGGAGGGAATATCTAGCTTGGGCCCAAGGCTTCATGAGCGGAATCATATTGAGCAGGCCGCCGGGCGTGGATGAAGGCCTCGATCTCAATCCGGCGACCTTCGACCTGATCACTCAATTGCGGTTCCTCGAAGATCTCTGCGCGCGAAACGAGGCGCTCGATTTTTCCGAGGCTGTCGAGGCGCTCTACAAGCGGCTCAGACGGGAGGGCAAGACGTGAACGCACGCTACGCTGCACCCTCGACCTCGCGCTCCGGAAGCCCCAACCATGACTGAAACCGCTATGCTCGCCAAAGTCCGTCTACGCGTGGAGGGCATGGACTGCACCTCTTGCGCAACAAAGATTGAAAATGCCCTGCACCGCATGCGCGGTGTCAGCGATGTGATCGTGTCCGTGTCGGCGGGGACGGTGACGGTCGTCACCGACGACGACGAAGACCTAATCCGAAATCAGATCGTGAAACTCGGATACAGGGTTACAGGCAGTGAATTTGTCGAGAATACATCCGCCCGAGCAACGGGTGGCGGAACGTCGCTGGAACCCCGTCCGGAAAGTCGTGAGCCCGCTGGCGACGGCCAAGCTTGGTGGCAAACAAGGAAAGGGAAGCTCACCATCGGGTCGGGGTTGGCGCTGGCGACGGCCTTCATAATCGGCAAAACCGCTCCGGCGACCGAGCACTGGGCGTTTCTGCTGGCGATGCTGGTAGGTCTCGTTCCCATCGGACGTCGTGCAGTCGCCGCCGCGGGCGCCGGGACGCCGTTCTCGATCGAGATGCTGATGTCGATCGCCGCGGTGGGCGCGGTCATCATCGGAGCGACCGAAGAGGCAGCAACCGTCGTTTTCCTGTTTCTGATCGGGGAACTGCTCGAGGGCGTTGCCGCGAGCCGTGCCCGTGCCAGTATCCAGGACCTCACCAAGCTCGTTCCGAAGACGGCCCGCCTCGAAGAAAACGGCCAAATCCGTGAGGTCCAGGCCGACACCCTGGAAGTGGGTGCGACGATCCAGATAAGGCCCGGCGACCGGGTTCCCGGCGACGGTGTCATCCTGTCCGGAGAAAGCGCGATCGACGAAGCGCCGGTCACGGGAGAAAGCACGCCGGTCCGGAAGCGACCGGATGCGACCGTGTTTGCCGGCACCGTCAACGGCGACGGCCTGCTGCGCGTGCGGGTGACTGCCGCAGCCGCGGACAACACGATCGCGCGCGTGGTGCGCCTCGTCGAGGAGGCGCAGGAGTCGAAGGCGCCGACGGAGCGTTTCATCGACCGGTTTTCCCGCTTCTATACGCCGGGGGTGGTTGCGGCCGCCGCGTTGGTCGCGGTCGTTCCTCCTTTAGTGTTTGGAGGGGAATGGAGCGGGTGGATCTACAAGGGTCTGGCCATTCTGCTGATCGGGTGTCCTTGCGCCCTGGTCATCTCCACCCCCGCTGCAATCGCCGCCGCCCTGTCTGCCGGCGCCCGCCGGGGATTGCTGCTGAAGGGTGGCGCAGTTCTCGAACAGATCGGCAAGATCACCGTGGCCTGTTTCGACAAGACTGGCACGCTCACCTCCGGCAAGCCCCAGGTCACGGACATCATCGGCTTCGCGCGCAGCGAGGCTGATGTACTGCGCTTCGCTGCGGCGCTCGAGTCGGGGTCGAGTCACCCCCTTGCTACCGCAATCCTGACCCGGGCGGCAGTAAAGCAGATCTCGCTTCCGCCGACCTCCGACTCGAAGGCGATCGGCGGAAAAGGGATACGTGCGACCGTGGAAGGAGCGGAAGTATTCCTGGGATCGCCCAAGGCCGTCGCGGAATTCTGTCCTCTAACAACCGAGCAGGAGACGCAGATCGCAGCCCTGAACGACGAAGGCAAAACCGTTTCGCTCGTCGCGCTCGACGGGAAAATTGCGGGTGCGATCGCGATGCGCGACGAACCCCGTCCAGACGCGAAAAGCGGGCTCAAGCTTTTGACGGACGCGGGGATCCGGACTGTGATGCTGACCGGCGACAATCGGCGCACCGCGAACGCGATCGGCAAGCAATTGAGCATCGATATCGAAGCGGAACTGCTGCCTGAGGACAAGCAGCGGATCGTCGGCCAGTTTCAAAAGGCGGGCTGGTCGGTCGCAAAGATCGGCGACGGCATCAACGATGCGCCGGCACTCGCAGCAGCCGATGTGGGTATCGCTATGGGCGGAGGGACGGACGTCGCGCTCGAAACGGCCGACGCCGCCGTACTGCACGGGCGGGTCGCCGACGTTGCCGCAATGGTCGACTTGTCGAAGCGGACGATGATCAACATCCGGCAGAACATCGCGGTCGCTCTCGGGCTCAAGGCCGTCTTTCTTGTCACCACCGTCGTCGGATTGACGGGGTTATGGCCGGCCATCCTCGCAGACACCGGAGCGACGGTTCTGGTGACGATGAACGCCTTGCGTTTGCTCCGCTTGCCCACGACCGAGCCGTTCCAGTCTTGAGGAAGAAGAATTGAATGCTTTCCTGAGTGCCCCAACCCTGAGAGTGACGCGATGTTTCAAGCATTGAGCCGACTGTCCATCACGGAGGCGGCGCGTCATGCGGTGACTCAACTTGCGGTCATCGCTCTCACGCTCGGACTGACAACAGGTGGCGCCTTCGCAGCGGCAGGCGATGCCGGTGGTACTACCAGGTTCGATCTCGCGCTGCTTGTCCGGATCGCCGTTGCTGTCGCGCTGGCTTTCCCCATCGGATGGGAACGCGAGTTTCGCGGTTCGGAGGCCGGCGACCGTACCTTCATGCTCGTCAGCCTGGGAGCGGCCGCGTTCACGGCCGTTGGCGTCGAGAACTTTCCGGCGACCGCGGAGAAGATAATGGCGGGCGTCGTCACCGGTGTGGGTTTCCTCGGCGGAGGGATGATCCTCAAGGACGGCGGCAACGTTCGCGGCTTGACCACGGCAGCGGCCATTTGGGCAACGTCGGCGGTTGGCATGCTCGCAGGGATTGGCGAACTCCTCATTGCCGGACTAGTGACCGTCTTGGTCATCCTAATCCTGGAACTGCAATTCCTTCCTTTGATCGGTCGGCTCGATGCGCGGCGCTGGCGACCGAAGGAAGCTAAGCGGGAAGGGAATGGGCATGAGTTTTGACAGAAGTCACTGAATCCGAACGGGATAGCAATGAAGCGCTTTTTGGTCCTCATCGCGATCGCGGCATGTGCCGCTCTACCCGCCTTGGCTTTGCGAGCAGCGAATTGGCGTCTCGGACCGGTCGTTGACACTGCAATCTTCGGCGTTGCGATCCTCGCTGCCGGATTTCTTCTGTCGTGGGGTGCGGAAGCGGCCGAGCGGCACATCGCGCAGGGCCTGATCCTTGCGGCCGTCGCCTTGATAACGGTCCTTCCAGAATATGCGGTGGATATGTACTACGCTTTTCAGGCGGGCCAGGCCGGCCCGGAGTCGCCGTACGTCCACTATGCTGCGGCCAACATGACCGGCGCGAATAGGCTGCTTGTCGGCGTCGCATGGCCGCTTCTGGCACTGCTGCACTGGCTCAAGGATCGGCATCGCGCCATCGAACTGACAAACGACAACGCAATCGAAGTCTCGTTCCTTTTGCTCGCCAGCCTCTACGCGTTTGTCATTTTGTTCAAAGGCAGCATTACCCTTTTCGATTTCACGATGTTGGTGGCAATCTATGGAGGATATGTCTGGCGCGTCCGCAACGTTCGCAAAAGCGAGAACCCGGACGGAGAGGACGAACCCGGACCTGCCGCGGCGCTCAATGAATTGCCGCTCCGGACGCAGTGGATAGTTATGGCAGGCCTCGGGCTGGCCGCCTGCGGAATTATTCTCTGGAGCGCCGAGCCTTTCGCGGAAGCCTTGATCGAAGCGGGCCGCGCCTTCGGCATCAACGAATTCCTTCTCATCCAGTGGTTGGCGCCGCTCGCCAGCGAAGCACCCGCCGTATCTATCGCCGTCCTGTTTGTTCTAAAGGGGCGGGCCGCGGGCGGACTCATCACCATGATCAGCGACAAGATCAATCAGTGGACGCTCTTGGTCGGCATGCTACCGCTGGCGATGACCGTCGGCGCCCGCGGTGCGACAGCACTGCCGTTGGACGCGCGACAAATTGAGGAGTTTTTTCTGACTGCCTCTCAATCCCTGTTCGGGGTCGCACTGCTCATGCGGCTGCGTTTCAGTCTTCTGTCGGCGACCGCACTTGCGCTGCTGTTTTTGATTCAGGTGAGCTTGGCCTACTACTTCAGGAACGAGGAAATACGCACGATAGCCACTCTGTCGGGCTTAGCCTGGGTCTATCTGGCGCTTGCTTCGGTGCTCTTCATATGGAACGGCCGTCGATTACTAGAAATAATTCGCTTCACTCTTGGGTCGTCAACCGCGGCTGCAAATCCCAAGACATCGAATCCGGCTCGGGGTGAACGCTGATCCCTTGGAACCAGGCGTCAGAAAGCTCGAGGCAAGCATTTGCTCTAAACGTTCTAAAAAATCGTGCGGCAAGACGGACAATGACCGATGGAGGAATCCTATCGGCGTGGACCGTCAGGTGGATCCTATAACTAGCTTCGGTGCAGATAGTCTGGAGTCGGCGCTGCGCGACAACTGGGTTTCACGGACATCAATCTCTTCACTCGATCAAAAAAAGGAGATCAAAATGGGGTTCGATCAATATCACGAACCGCCGGAAGAACTTTCGCAGGAAATGCGCACATTCGCTCGGATGATCACGTCGCTCATAGAGGAGGCCGAAGCTATTGGCTGGTACGAACAGCGGATGTCGCTCGAAAAGGACAAGGAGGCGAAAGCCATCATGGCGAATGCACAAAAGGAAGAATTCAAGCACTTCGGGATGAACCTCGAATTCCTCCTGCGCCGCAACAAGGACTGGCGGACCGAACTTCAGAGCATCCTCTTCACGACGGGGGACATCGTGAAACAGGGAGAGGCGGCCGAAAAGAAAGTCGATTAGGCATGTCCCGGTGGGAGGCCCTCATGGAAGACAAGCGAAAACTGCGGCGAACGCGCGTTTTGAAGGCCGGAATGATCTCGTTCGGCGGCGCGGCCATCGATTGCACCGTCCGAAACCTGACGGCCTCCGGCGCACTGCTCGAAGTGGAGAGTCCGCTCGGCATTCCGCACCATTTCATCCTGGTAATCCCTTCGGAAGATATCTCGCGATCCTGTCGACTCATCTGGGCCTCCGAACGCCGCATCGGGGGCCGCTTCGATCGAACCGACGACGGCGCACCGAAGCAAAAAAGGAGGATCGTTCCGTGAAAGCGCCTCGACGAATTTCGCTGGCGGGTGCGCTGCTGCTGCTCGGCTCGCTGCTGACATGCGGGCAGTCGACCGCTCGCGGCAGCTTCGCCACTGAGAACCCGTGGGCATCCGAGCATATTGAGGGACTTCCGGCCGATATACGACGGGGGATTTTCGCGCGCGAAAGCGCGTGCGGCAGCGCGGCGGCTGCGGGGCATTACTTCTCGGTCTCGATCGAGGCGGGAGGCCTACGCTTCGTATCGCTGCACTTTGAAGACTTTGCCTGCGCGAACCGCGCCGCCGTTTGCAATGGCGGCGGGTGTCTGCACGAAGTGTACCTGGAATCACGTGGCCGACACCGGCTCGTCTTCAGCGTGCGCGCGCGCGATCTGAGGATGTTCGAGGACGGCGGGGCCGTCGGTCTGATGGTGACCGGAGGGAAGTCGGACCGTTTCTTTCGATGGGACGGACATCGTTTCGTTGCGGCCATCGGGAAGGGATCGCGGCAACTGCCATTGCCGATCATCGGACATCCTCATTCGGGCGGGCAGGACGTCGTCGCGACGGGCGAAGGCTTCGTGAGTCGGATCGAGCTTCTTCGTGCTGCTGGTCGAACTCGAAACGAAACTGCGCGATGCGATCGGCTCGAACACCGTACGTGGACGCCAGCACCATCGCACGTCAAAGCAGGTCGTCGCTTTCAGCCAGGATGAAATGCTGCCGGCGTCGTTCACGACCCTGCAGACTCAATTTCGAAAACACCGGACTCATTATTGATGGGACCGGCCTCAAAATCACTCAAACGGCACAAAAAATTCGAACTACCGAACGAGCCAAATGTTCCATAAGATGTCTTATGCGAATCCATTTTCATTATGTATCTCAGCTATGTGGCATACCTATTTTCCATAATGATGGGTTTCCATGTTTTCCCAAAAGCCGCGAGAGCGATCCTGCGCTTCACGACGAATATCATGGTCGCCATGCCTGCATCGCTTAATTGGGGGCGTCACCCTTTCTTTCTAATTCGCTATGTCGGAGTTGCCACAAGCCGCCGTGCAACCAGATGGCTGGCAATGTCGAACGTTAGGTCCAGTTAAATGGCTCCTTGGGTCTTGCCTTGCGGCGCACCATTTCTCTGGAATCATCCCGTCCTCATCCTCCCCATAAATCCCGCAAGGCCGGGAGCGGTTGTCCGCCACACGAGAGGTCTGACGCTAGCGTGAGCGCCACAAAGCACGTATCAATTTTATTCGACAACCTGCACCGCCCCTCGGAGATCCCCTTTGCAGTTCACGGTCATACCGTATTCGCGCAGTTCTCGCGCGGAGCGCGACATTGCTGGCGGTCGGCAATGCTTTCTCGTCGCCGATAATTGGGACGACTATTCGTATAAAACGGCGTTCTCGCTCGTCTACCTTGACGGCGACGGCACCCGTCACGACATCGGGGCCGTCAAAATCATGCGGCGTAGCATGAGCCACGGGTACACCCAGATCGAAGACGGCTTCGTCGCCCTCGGACAGGAATATGCGTCGCTTGGACAAAGCCAAGAATATTACGAAAATCTGATTGCGGTCGATGAAGAGGATCGCATCGCGATCTTGGAAGCACTGCAGGACGTGGTCTGGAATGATGACATTTTTGCCGCCTTCCAGAACGAAGCCGCGTTCGAGACGTCGCTTCTGCGCTCTGTTTCTGCGCGAGAATTGACCAAGCTCAGAACCATTGCGCACGAGCAAGCGATGCTGACGCCGTTCCATTTTCGCTACAAGTTCCCGGAATCGGATGATGCCGTCATCGAGGTTCAGGTGACCCCCAACGCGGTTCCGCCGACAAATATTCATGCCATCATCGGCCGCAACGGCGTTGGAAAGACGACACTCCTTCGTTCGATCAGTACCCTGCTGCGTGTCGGCCGGAAGCGATCACTCGGACGCCTGACCTTCATCACTGATGACGATGAGCTCAGCGGCGAGGAAGGCTTCGCAAATCTTGTCACCGTTGCTTTCAGCGCTTTCGATGAATTTGACCCCGCGATTCCGAACGACGGGACGGCCACAGGTCTGCAATACGCCTATATCGGCCTGAAGAAGAACGTGCGTTTGAAGAGCGGCAGGCGCGAGGCGCGAAATAAGACGACAGCCGATCTGCGCGCCGACTTTGTCGCGAGTACTCTCAAATGCCTGCGCAGCTCGCGAAAGCCGCGATGGCGCTCTGCCATGCGCGTCCTGGAAGGCGATCCGCTTTTTGCCGCGCTGCGATTGGAACGACTTGCCGACTTGCCGCAAGACGACTTCGAGGACACTGCAGTTCAATTGTTTGACGAGGCAAGTTCCGGCCACAAGATTGTCTTGCTCACGATGACGCGGTTGGTCGAACTGGTCAGCGAGGGAACGCTGGTTCTGATCGACGAGCCTGAAGCCCATCTTCATCCTCCTCTCGCCGCATCGTTCGTCCGCGCGCTCTCGGGTTTGCTGGCGCAACGCAACGGCGTTGCCATTCTGGCCACTCACTCACCCGTCATTGTTCAGGAAGTCCCCAGCAATTGCGTGTCGCTGTTTTTCCGCGATGGAGCAAGTGTTGAGATCGAGCGCCCTGAGGTCGAAACCTTTGCTGAGAATGTCGGGTTGCTGACACGCGAAATTTTTCGGGTCGAATTCACTGAGAGCGGATATCACGCGCTGATCTCGGATGTCGTTTCAAGATCAAACACTTTCGACCAGGCACTGGCGGCGTTTGAGGGCCATTTGGGTGCTGAGGGCCGCGCGCTAGTGCGGGCGCTCTGGGAGGAGCGCTGAGCCGTGATTGCGATTTCATGTCCAACTGATGATGCAGAGGCGGTGTTTCGCGAGTCGGCGGCGCGCACCCGTAACCCGGAGCTTCGAAGCGCTCTTCTCGCCCTGTCCGAGCGGATCAGCGAGCGTGCGACCGAATATCTGGACTTGGCGGTCCGCGCAGAGCTATTCCGACTGATGGCTGAGGACCCGGACGGCGTCAGCAAAGAGGATCTTTCGAACGTCTACGATCGCGTTCTCGTCCGTGGCAAAGGCCGCCCGGTCTACGACCGCCTGCGGGCAGGCGCGAAATATCGACGTTGCCCGCTCTGTGGCGCGCGAGATGTCAAAACGCTCGATCACTATCTGTCGCAATCGGAGTATCCCGAGTTTGCCGTGTTTCCGGCCAATCTTGTGCCGAGCTGTTCGGATTGTAACAAGGTCAAGCTAGCACATGCGCCTCGCACGCACGCCGAGCAGACATTTCATCCGTATTTTGACGATTGGAGTTCGCACCGCATTCTCCGTGCAGCAATCGATATTACCAACACGGTGCAGGTGAGCTTTTCCATCGAACAGGTCGCCGGTGTGCCGGCAGCACGCATAGCCAGAGCTCAGCAACACTTTGAATTGCTCGAACTCGGGTCGTTGTACGCGGGAAGTGCCGCAGTCGAGCTGGTCGAATCCAAGGACACCTTTCGGCGCAACTTTGCTGCCGGTGCAGACATCCTTCGGTCGGAACTCAACCACACCGCTCGCAGCCGCCAGCGCGGAAATCTGAATGCGTGGCGCGCGGCGCTCTATTGGGGCCTTGCGGCGAGCGACGACTTTTGCAACGGCGGGTTCAAACTGATCGAGGAAAGCTGATTTATCTGAAGAAAAGCGGTCGGTTCACGCTGAGGGCAGAGGTCATCTTTTCCAGAGTCACTGCGGCAGTTGCTGGATCAGCGCTCAATCGAAACGTCATTCTTCCTCCGTCTCCGGCTCATCCCCAAACGACCGGTGAAGGGACAGCAGCGTGTTGGCGGCCTCTTGCACCAGATTGCTCCCAGATCGGGTCCCGAGATGCAACGTCTTCATCATAGCTCCGAAGTTCTCATCCTGTTGCCCGCTGGCGGACGCAAGAATGTCGCGGACGTCGCAGCTATCACCCGGAGTGGATGGCGGGGATTCGCCCAGCGAAAGCGGCTTGCGTTCGGATTTTGGAGTCCCGCGCCGCGCTGTAATGGTAAGCGGCCCGGGGTTCAATGGAGCTGATGGCCTGGCGGTATCGGGTGACTTCTTCGGCGTGCGTTTTGCCGAAGGCCGGCGCAGCTGCCGGACTTTCGCCGGCGCGGCCGCGGTGATCCCGACACTGGTGTCTGCGCCCTCGACCGCCTCTGGCGCCGGATTGATGGCGCCGCCCAGCACTTCGTCCTGCCACGCCCGCAAGGCGGGAAGCTGTGGAGGGTGCCCCTTCGTTGCTTGATAATACCGGCGATACGGCTTGTCGACGTAATGCCGAATCTTCGTCAATTCGAACGATCGTGAGTTCTTGACCATCAGGATCGACAGCCGCGCGGACATTTCTCGAAGCTCAAGCGGGTTGCGCAGCGGCCGCGGCGTGTAATGCGGCGCCCAGACCCGCGGCGCGAAGATGCCCTGCCCCGGCCGCTTGATCGGTGTTTTGTAAATCTGCGTCGTCTCGCCCAGCATCTCGGAGACAAACTCCGACGTTTCGAGATCGTTGATCTGGATGAACAACTTGATCTGCGAGCCCGACACCGTGGTGATGCGCGTGTTGCGGCCGTAGAGCTCGTCGAGCTGCGCGATGTCTTGCATGACGATCGCCATGCGGAAGCCGTAGCCGGCGCTGATCGTGATCTTCGAGATCAACGAGTCCATCCGCCCGACGTGGTAGAATTCGTCGAGCATCAGCAGCACCTGATGGGGCTCATCGTCGCCAGGAATCTTCACCATCAGAAGATCGTGGATCTGCTGGAACAGAATTCGTATCAGCGGCCGGAAGATCGAGAGTTCTGCGATGGTGCAGCCGATGAAGATCGTCATCGGCTGGCGGCGTAACTCGCGAATATCGAAGTCGGACGTCTCGGTCGCTGCGGAGATCAGCCCGTTATTCCACAGCGACATCGCCATGTTGACATTGAAGACGGCGCTGTTGCGCGTCTCAGGTTCCAAGGCGATATACTGGTTAAAGCTGTCGACCACCCATGTCGGCAAATGCGGCCGTTCGGTCCTCACGATGGCGCGCAGCACCGATGAAATGTCTTTGCCGGTCGTGGTCATCCGCGCGACGCTGCGCATGTGCTGAGCACCAGCAATCAGAGGCGACGACAGCACGTAGCCGATCAGGGCAGACAGCAGGAGCCGCCCTGCCCCGGCCCAGGTATCGTCCGCCTTTTCAGGGATCACGAAGGAAGCGACGACCAGGCAGTCGGTCGCCATGCGCTCGTCACGTCGCACGAAATCCAGCGGGTTGTAGCGATGGGTGTCATTCGAGCCCGGCGAAAACATGAAGACCTTGTTGCCCATCGTTGCCCGATGATTTGCTAACGCGCCGAAGTTCTCCCGCTTGGGATCGAAGAACACCGCCGAACCCTGCCAGAAGTAACCGTTCGGGAGGACAAAGCCGGTGCCTTTTCCGGAGCGTGATGGCCCGACGACCAGAATATGCGCGGGTTCATCGGAGCGGATCGTCGCCCCGCCCAGCGTTCCGAGCACGATGCCCTGCCTGGCCGTCAGGCCTTGCTTCGCCGCCTCCATCACCGTGCCGAAGCGCGCGGCACCGTACGGCATCTGGCGCCGGTTGACGAAGGCGAACAGTAGGCCGCCCAGGCCGAGCGCGACAACAGCCGCCGCGGCGTAGCCCGCGCGAATGAGCGCCTCAACCCGGGTTGGCGTGAAGATGAGGCGGTCATAGAAATGACGCCAGGCGACAAGGAAAAAGTCCGCCGAGCGATCGGCGTTCTGCATCCGGAAGAGAGCCCAGCGGCTGGTACCTTCGCTGGGAAATCGGGTCGGCGCCCAGCGGAGCGCCACGACGACCTCGTAGGCCATGCTCCACAATAGCCAGAAGCCGAGAAGAAGAAGGATCGCGATGCCGATCCTATAGGCGACGACGCGCGCCATGGCGGCCTTTCCCCCCTGCCCGTTCCTGCCGCCACTCCGCCACGCGGGAAAAATAGATGGCCGAGGTGCCGCGCCAGCCGCCAACCTTGGTCTGCTGGATGACGATCGGCAGCACCGATTTGATGTAGCCGACGATCTCGTCGCGCCGCAGCCCGAGGCCCGCCTGCATCACCATGAGCGCGAGCTGCTCGAACGCGCCCGCCGGACTGTCGGCATGTACGGTGGTAATGCTGCCCGGATGGCCCGTGTTGATAGCGCGCAAGAACGAATAGGCCTCGGCGCCGCGGATCTCGCCGAGAAAGATGCGGTCCGGTCGCAAACGCATGGAGGCCTGCAGCAGCGTTTCAACGGTCACGCGGGCCTCTCCCTGGTCGCCCTTGGAGGCAACGAGCGGCAGGTAGTTTTTCTGGATCGGGTTGACTTCGCGCGTATCCTCGATGGTGATGATGCGCTCGTCGACCGGCACTTCCTTGAGGATCGCGTTCAGGAAAGTGGTCTTGCCCGAGCTTGTGCCGCCCGACAGCAGGATCGAATAGCGGTTAACGACCGCGAGACGGATGAACTCCTCGATCCGGCCGGCGTCGAGATGTTCGCACAGATGCCGGTCGGTTTCCGACAGCGCTCCTTCGCTTGCTGTCGTCACCTTGTCGAACGATCCGAGCTTGCGATAGTCGTCGAGCCGCATTTCCTTGATGACCTGCTTGCGGATCGCGAAGGCGCCGCCGGCCGTCGTCGCGGGCGGCATCACGCCCTGAAACCGCTCCCCTGTCGGCAGCGCGGCGGAAAGCAGCGGATGCTCCTCATTGACGCTCTGGCCGGAATGACCGGCGACGCGTTCCGCCAGATGGCGGATCGCATGTTCGGTCAGACTTGGCACTTCATGACGTTCCATCGCCGACTGACCGAAGCGCTCGACCCAGACTTCGCCGGGGCCGTTGGCGCAGATCTCGACGACCCGGTCGTCCTCGAGCCAGGGCCGAACGGGATCGAGCGCCCGATCAATGAAGACTGTCAGACTTCGTGCTAGCGCGTTCACGCTTGAGCTCCCTTAGGGCCTCTTTCACCGGATCGGGATAGAGCGCCGAGAAGTCGAGATCGCGCCGCACGAAGACGATGATCCGCGTCCCTTGGTCGAGATAGATCGTCGGCGGAATGTTGATCGAGTTCCGCAGCGCCTGCTGGGCGATGTTGGTGAGCGTTTGCGACACGTTTTGCGCCGCGATCTGACGCGCCTGCAGCGACAGCTGGTTCTGGTTCACGCCCGTCTGCGTCTGCGTCACCGCGCCCGTCATCGGATCAGTCGTGGTGATGATCGTGCCGTTGCCCGTGTTGTTGGCGTTCTGTCCGTAAGCGCTCAGGAACTGCGCCGCGCCACCCACGATGGAGAGCATGATCGCGGAGCCGAACCGCTCAACGTAGTGGTTGTCGACGAAGCCGGCATTGCCGGCGCGGCCTAAATCGTCCGTGCCGTTCGATCCGATCTGGACCGAGACGCCGTCCGACCGCAGCATTCGCGTCCAGACCACAAACACACGCGTCTGCCCTTGGGCGATGCCCGATTTGTATTCCCCGACAAGGCGGCTTCCCGCCGGGATCAGCACGCGGCGCCCGTCGAACGACCAGACGTTCTCGGTCACGACCGCGCGCACCATGCCCGGCAGGTCGCTTTGAACGGCCGTCTCGAGTACGCCGCGAATCATGGTACCCTGCGCCACCAGCGCGTCGATCCGGTTGTTCTTGGTGGCGCGTGAGACCTCGACGCCGGCAGCCGACACCGACGCCAAAAAGCGACGATTGGGATCGTCCTCTGGGCCTGCGGCGGCGTTGCTTCCACCGTCCGGATTTGCAGCGTTCGCCGTCGCCGATGCGTTGTCGGCGATCACCTGAGGCGCCCGCAGGCGCGCCCATTTTCGCCGCTCTTCCTCCTGGCGTTGACGTTCAAGCTCCGCGAGACGCCGCGCTTCGTCGTCGTTCGGTACTGCTGCGGCCAGCGGT
Source organism: Afipia sp. GW822-FHT04G07 (assembly GCF_058800765.1). NCBI lineage: Bacteria > Pseudomonadati > Pseudomonadota > Alphaproteobacteria > Hyphomicrobiales > Nitrobacteraceae > Afipia > Afipia sp. GW822-FHT04G07. Next base: position 43,642 of record NZ_JBXAMP010000003.1, on the reverse strand, counting down.
GGTTCAGGCGGCGGTGGTGCCGGAAGCGCCAAGGGAGGGGCCACCGGAGGGGGCGGTAGTACAGGTTCGACCGGCGCCTGTGGGATGACGATGGTGCCCTGATTGGTTCGCGTCCGCGGCGCAGACAGGGATGGCGGCGGAAACTGCGTGGTGGTGAATTCCTCCTTGTCGGGCGTCGTCAGGGTGGGCGAACGCCGCACCACCGAGCCGTAGATTATCCAGGCGGCCACGACGAGAACGCCGATCGGGACCCCTAATTTCAAAAAGCTGCCAAGCGCTGTGCGGCCACGCGCGACGGAGGTCGCCGCCGCTTCGAGTTCGAATGAGCGATAGTCGTCGGCGCTCGGCATTGCGCGTCAACCTCCCAGAGTTGTGGCCGAGCCCACACGCTGCGGCGCATAGGGTTCGAGTCCGCTCGGTTCATGCACGTTGGTCAGACGGCGGTTGAAGATGCAGGTCGATTCCTGGCCGTTGCGCAACGTCCACTGCGGCGACACCTTGTCGACGATGATGTAGGGTCCCTCGGTCCGGAAATTGACGAGGCTCTCGTTGCGTTCGCCATCGACGATGTAGATCGTCGGCGTCTCGCCCTCGAAGCGGAACCAGGTCTTGGTGCCGTCATCGAACACCGCAACCGGCTTGTTCACCGACGATCCCTTGTAGCCATAATCGCTGTTGGCGTTGGCGATATTGAGGTCTTTGAGATTCGGATTGGCGGCGCGCTGCTTGGCTTCGGCTAACAGCTTGGCGCTCGCCTCATCATCCGGAAACCGGAACCGCACCGCATAGATTTGCCCGCCTGGCGACCGCGTGTTCGACCGCAGCAGGAACGAATAGATGCGCTTGTCGGTGACGACGTTGAGATTGGACTGGGCGTTCTTTTCGACCGGCTTGACGAAGATGATGTCGCCCTTGCGGTTCGGCTCGACCTTCCAGGCAATCGAATCACCGAGCGCCAGCGTTTCGATCTTCTCGTCCGGCTGCAGCTCGATCATCGTCGAGGTGCCGTAGCTGGCGTCGATCGCGGTGACGTTGTCCTTGTTGTAGACGACGTCGCGCACCCGCGAGTCGATGTGGCCCGGCCGCGGTAAAGCCTCGGCGAAGGCGGCGCCACTCGTGATGCACAGAATGAGAATGGAGGCGACGCAACATTTGATCATTGCTGCACACCTACCGTTCCCGGCGAGGGTGCGGTCTCCTGATCGCGACGATACTCGAGGACCTGGAAGCCGAGGGGGTTGTCGAAGCGCCATTCGTTGCGCATCGGAGCGGAGGTGTAGCGGAAGCGCACCAGCGACACCCAGTTGCGGGTGATGATGTTGGTCGACGACTTTTCCTCCGTCGAAAATCGAGCGAGTGCGGTTCGGTTGTTCGGGAAGGTCACGGACTTGATGTTGACGGCGACCACGGTGTTCGAGCCAAAGGCCTTCACCGGATTGTTAGGATTGGCGGGCGAGTAGATTTCCGTGAGCTCGCGCGCCGCGTCGCCGGTCGCGAGCAACTGCGCCAGATCGAAATTATCCTTCAGGGCCTTGGGATCATAGGTCTCGCGCGCCTTGATGTAGCGCACGACGTTAAACGTCGTGATGGCTTCGTCCTGGCTCAGTGAACCCTCGGCCATGGGCCGCTTTACCTCGACGAAGCCGGTGGTCTTGTCGACCACGACCATGTACGGCTCGTAGGTCTTGAGCGGGACCAGCAAAGCTAGGGTTCCGAGCGCGCCGACGGCCACGACCGCCATCACCGCGGCGACGATCCAGGCGAGCGCCCGCGAGTTGCGGTTGCGGCGCGCGATATCCCGCTCCCACGTCACGCCATCCGTGTAATAGCGTGAATCGACCTGTGCCGGCTCCGGGGCTGTCGTCTCGGTCATGGCCGTCCTCCCCCACTCGACGCCGGCGGGACGCCGGGATTGCGCAGCTGGTCAGCCAGACGACGAAATTCCGCGGACTGAGCCCAGGACGCGGCGCGCAATCCGACGCGCGCGCGCTGACGGGAAGCCAGCTCCTCCCGCCGGGACATCGAGACAGGATTGAGCGGGTTACGGAAGGCAAGGCGCGCCCGGTTGGCGGCGGCGCCGAGCCGATAGCCGGTGGCGGTCGCGAGCACCGCACCGATGCGCGGCGCAAATATTGGGACGCCGCCGGCGATCGCCGCTGCCATGTTGTTGATCTGGCTGAGCAGCAAAATGCCGATGATCGCGAGCAGCACGACCGGGCCGATGGTGGCCCAGGTTGCGGATTTGGAGTTGGCGACGCCGTTGAGTGTGTCGATCGTCTGCTGGATCAGCGAGACATAGAAGGCGAGGAACGCATAGACGAGGACCTGCACCAGGAAATACTGGACCAGCGCGCTCATCCAGCCGCTGAAGAACCGTGTCGTGACGCCAAACAGCAGCAGAATGATAAACAGCGGCGCCAACGCCAGCAGCAACCACATGAACATCTTCGACAGCACGATGAGAAAGATCGCGAAGCCGATCAGGAGGGCCATCACCACATAGAAGACAGCGGCAAAGATGTAGGGCCCCCAGTTGGTGATGCCGGCATTCTGCAGGAACGCCTCGGTCGCGCTGTTGGTTGTGTCCCACATGTTCTGCAACGCCGACTGGACACCGTTCACGGAGTTCAGATTTACGGACATTCCGGTGTTGTTCGCCGACGTCACCGCGCTGAGCAACGCGTTGCCGATCGCTGAAGGGCCATCATTGAGGAAATTGTACGCCAGCGTTTGGAAGTCGCCCCACTTCGTGGCCATGGCGTAAATCAGCACGGCACGGAACAGGCGAAACGCATGGTCAGCGGGACCGCCCGTCGCGGTGCCTTGCCAGATGCCGACGCCCCAGAAGATCACGTAGAGCGTGAGCAGCAAGCCGGCGACGCTGGTGGCGCCGCCCGAGGTCGCCGCGTTTGCCAAGGCCTGGTAGGCGGTCGATACATAGTTCTGACCGAGTTGGTCGACCGATTGCAGAAGCGAGGTAATGCTGAAGCTGTTTCCCATCGCCCCTCTCAGATCGGCCGCATCGGGCCGCAGCGGGCGAACCTTTTCAGATCATCAGGCTCGGTAGGCGGCGTCGCGTCTGAATAGGCGAGCGGCGCTCCGCCCTCATCCGGCGAGCAAGGCGCTTTGAGGGGTTTGTAGGCGCAGCCTGCGAGCAGCGTCGCCATCAGCGTCATGAACGCAAACGAAGTGATCAGCTTCATTGCGCCGACGCCTTCGGCTGCGTGAACGTCATGGCGCGTGAGGCGGCCTTTGCTGCCTCGCCCTGCGCGCTGGTTGCGCTGACGCCCACTGCCGGTGCCGGCGCGCGGTTGAAGCCATAGCGACTGATGAAGACGGCAGCGATCGCGACGATGGCGACAAGGATGGCAATACGTTTGGACAAGCTTCGCTCTCCCGCTCGGCTTACTGCTGTGTGAATTTCATGGCGCGCGCCGCCGACGACTCTGCCGCGATCCGGTCGAGGTTGGCCTGGTTGGCCGCGGCTGCCGCGTTGTTGACGACGCCGTTGAGCTCGTTGATCGTCTGCCCCGTCTGAATCTGCACCTGCGTGTTCTGGTCGACGCTGCCCTTGAGGTCTTGCGCCTTGCCGATCTGCTGGCCGCCCTGCGTGAACGCCGAGGACCTTTGCTGCACGGCGCCCTGCGTCGAGTTGATGAGGCCCGACAGGGTCGCGGCGACGTTGACGGAATTCTTGTATGCGGTGTCGGCAGGATGGCTCTGGCCATTGACGAGGCCGGTGATGGTCTGGACGAGCTGCAAGCCGTTGATCAGCGTCGAGACAATATTCTGAGACGCCGAGCCCATACCGGCAAATGATAAGGCGCCCCCGGAAATCACCGAGCCGAGGGAGGGTGCCTGCGCCATCGAGAAGCCGCCGCCGAGCGCCATCTGGGCGAGCGTGCCTTGGGCCTGCGACGACCGATCGCCGGTAACGGCCTGCAAGGTCTTTTGCGTAAACTGCAAAATCTGCTGATCCGCGGCAAGAATCTGCTGCGTGCTGGTCGCGATCTGCTGCGCCTTGGCGAGGTTGGCGTTGTCGAGCACAGGAACCTGCGCCATCACAGGCGAGGCCCCCACTACGGCCAGCGCGTACAACGTGAGCAGGACAATCAAGCGCATCGAAGCCTCCCTAGCGGCTGTTGGCGGCAATCGCGGCAAGAGCCGCAGTGACGTCGGCGGCAGTGAGCGCGGCGATGGAATTACGTCCTGCGTTCGCGGTGTTCTGCGCCTGAACGAGGTAGAAGATGACGTTGCCGTCGCTATCGACGGTGCGGGCGCTGACACAGGACGGATCGACCCGCGCGCCGGGCGCCGTGGTCGAACAGGCCGTCGGCGTCCGGCAAGGTTGCGCGGCTGTCCCCGCGCCGACCATGCCGACGGGACAGGCCGGCCCCGGCTGGGTGCTGGTCACGGTCGCCCGCATCCCCGTCGCGGCCCGGCTCATGTCGCTGTTGACCGCCAAGTTCAGCGCGTTCAGCGCCGTGACCCAGAGGTTGGCGGAGCCGATCGCGCCGTTCCAGACAAGATTGTTTTGCAATCGCGCGGCGCTGTTCATGTCGATCGCCGCCATCACCGTCTGCGCGGTCCCGACCTGCTGCCCGGCAGCCTGGAACGCCGACTGCGCCGCACTCATGGTCTGGCGGCTGGCATCAAGGCCGGCGACGACATCGCCGCTCGACTTGAAGAGCGTCTGGCTGTTGAGGGTCGCGCCTTGCGCGTTCGGATTGGAGGTCACCGGAAGATCAGGAGCGTAGGACCGGATCGCCTGGCTACCGGCCCCGCTTTGCGGCTGCACGGTCGGGTCGATGACGCTGACTTTCTTGCCCGTGGTCACCGCGCATTTGACGCCGTTATTGGCATCCTGTCGCCGTGTTGTGACCGGTAAGAGCTTCACCGTCGTGCTGGCCGTCTGGGAACGCAGCGTCAGTTGCGCGGCGTCGTTGACCGGGATATCGGCCAGCGCCGGCGTAGCGCCGAGCGCGAGAACGCTAACAATGATTGCAGATCTCATGCCTCGCTCCTGCCCATGAAGAGCGGCAACCACACGGCGGGGTCGTTGCCGACCCGCGCCCGCAGCGCATCGAGCTCGGCGACCGTCTCGGTGCGCCCGGACAGCACCTTGATCAGGTCCGGCATGCTGGCGAGATTGAGCTTCGCCACCACGCTGTCTCGGCCATGCTTGATCAGGAAGGAACGGCTCTCCGGCACGGTGCCGCGAATCCAGGCGACTTCCCGTCCCGACAAACGAAAAGCCTGCTTGTAGCTTTCGTCATCGGCTTTCGGATTCGGAAAGAAGATGTTGGTGCTGGTCTGTTCGATTAGCGTGTTCGAGGCTTTCGAGCGCACGATGTCGGCGGCCGATTGCGTGCCGAAGCCGACGATGCCGTTCTGCTTGCGAATGGTCTTGAGCTTGTCGCGGATGAAGAAGGCGAATACGTCATCGTCGAGCAGACGCCAGCCTTCATCGAGGAAAATCATCACCGGGTCACCGGTCAGGAGCTCTTCTGTCCTGTGGAAAATGTACATCAGCGCCGCAGTGCGGATCACCGGATCGTCGAGCACACGCGTCATGTCGAATCCGAACACGCTCGACAACGAGAACTGATCCTCGTCGTTGTTGAACAGCCAGCCACGCTGATCGGGCCGCATCCAGCTTTCGAGTCGCGCCAGCAGGTCCCCCTCCCCCGCCCGGATGCGGCCGCGCAGCAAGGTGGAGAAGGCTTTCAGCGTCCGACCCGCTGGACCGCCGGTGAGCGCCGCCGCGATGGCGTTGCGGATGACCTGCTCTTCGGACGCGGTCAGATCCGCGCCATTCGCAGGCCGCAACATGAAGGCGAACAGCTGATAGAGAAATTCCCGGTTGGGCGCCGTGTCCGGGAGCGACAGTGGATTGAAGCCGGTCGGCTCGCCGGGGACGAGCGTCTCATATTGCCCGCCGAGCGCCCGGATGAAGATCTCGGCGCCGCGATCCTTGTCGACGAACAGCAGCTTCGGCCGTGGCTGGATGCGCTGCGTCTGCGCCGCGATGAAGGACAGAAACACCGTCTTGCCCGACCCGGTCGGGCCGACGACGGTGAAGTTGCCGATGTCGCGGACATGATGGTTGTAATAATAGGCGGTCTGCGACGTCGTCTCGAACACGGAGATCGCCGGCCCCCAGTGATTGCCGGTCGGCCGACCGCTCGGATAATTGTGCAGTGAGGCAAAGCCGGCAAAGTTCTTCGATGAGATCACGCCCTTGCGGGCGATATAGGCAAAATTGCCGGGAAGCTGCGCCCAGAACGCCGGCTCGCAATTGAGGTCCTCGCGCGTCCAGATCACCGAGCGGTCCGTGAGCGCTGCGCCGACCACCGTGACGGCGGCGCCGACCTCCGACAAGTTGCGGCCGAGGCACATCACCGTCATGTGGTGCTCGCCATAGATCGCTTCCGAGGCCAGCAGTTCATCGCGGGCATCATCGAGATGCTCCGCGACAATCGATCCGGCCTCATCCGACATGTCGACTTGGCGCGACACCCGATCGATCTGCTTGGCAGCCTCGGGCCGGTCGACGATGGCGAAGCTCTGTGTGGCAATGAATTCGTGCGGCACGCGCAGCAGGTTGTCGAACGAGCCGGGACCGGTCTGCGCCGGGTATTCCCGGATCGAGACCATGGCGCCGAAGCGGGTATCCTCGGGGCCCGCGCCGCGAATTTCGATGGCGTTACGACCGAAGAAGATGCGTTTCATTGACAGCGCATCGGCGATGTCCAGGCGTGGCAGATGCATCGGGCGCGGGATGCCGCCATCAAGAATCTGCACCAGGAACTCGAGCGGCTCGGAGAACCAGACGCCATCGCGCCGCACCACACCGAGCTGGCGGGCGCCATAGCCGGCGAGAGTTTCGCGCACCGCGGTCGCCGCATCACGCAGCTCGGTCAGTGCGGTCTGCATCGCGACCGACTCGCCGGCCTCGTCCTTGCGGCCGAGCAACTTCGTCAGCATGAGATCGAAGGTGCCGGCCTGACCCTGCAAGGGCCGCCGCACGATGGTCAGGTAGATATCGTTGACGAACATGCGCCGCTGCGACAGCGCTGCGTCGTAGCGCTCGTCAAGCTCGCGGCACAACGGATTGTCGAAGGTCGAGTCGATCCTTGGCTGGACCTCCCGTCGGATGATGTGGGATACGAGCGCGAATCTCGAATTGGCAAGAGTCCGAATGACGTCGTTGCGTCCCAGCAGGCGCGAGTTGACTTCGCTCATGTCGGACGTCTCGAACGAATAACCATCGAGCTTGAGGACCGTCATGACAAGGCCATCGCGGGTCTTGATGATGTGGTCGTCGACATGGCGCGTATAGGGAACATGGGAGGCGACAGGACGCTCGCGCCGTGAAACGGCGCCGAAGGTCAACTCGTCAAGCAGGGCACGCGCAACCATCGCTTCCTCCTCACGCCGAATAGCTGTCGGCCGCCCAGAAGGCGCGCGAGCGGGGCGGGCATTTAGTGGATTTGACGAACAGGATTTCGAAGATGCGGTCGTCGCGCAGCGTCATCACGTAGCCGAACAGGTGCAGCGGGATGGCCACCAGCAGCATGAAGAGGTTATGCGTGACCAGGAAGCAGACGCTGGAGACCACGCCGCTGAACATGAAATACATGTATGGCACCCCCATCAGCGTGGGCGCGCGCGTCAACGCTTTGACGAGCGGTGTGATCAGCGGATCCTCGAGTTCGTCTTCGGTCATTGCCCGACCGCTGACTGGAAGAACTGGACGATCTGCGCCGAGCCGAACACCAGCACGATTCCGAAAATGACGCTGCCGGCGATGCCCCAGGTCAGCCGGCCGGACCAGGCGAAGAATCCGCAGGCGATCACGGCGAGCGTCGCCAATGCTGTCGCAATGGGCCCCGTGAGCGCTGAGACCAATTGCGTCAGCGTCGATTGAACGGGTTGCAGCGTCCCGCCACTCGACTGCGCCGCGGCCTTCGTGATGGTCTGTAACAGAAGCGCTCCGGCCAATGGCGCGCGTGAAAGCAATCTCTTCATCCAGTCCTCTCTTTTCAATCGACATGCATGACAAAGCCGTCATCCCAGCGTGCCTGGCCCGGCGGCGTCGGCGCGGAGGTCTGCGGCGGAGCGCGCGTTGACCCCGGTTCGATCAGGTCAGGCCGATCGGCGACTTTGCGGTGGAGTGCGCGCCGGGAATCCGCGTGGCCCGGCGCCGGCCAGGTGTAGAAGTCGTTGATCACCCGCGCGACGAAACGGACGGTTTCGGGAAACGGGGGCACGCCGCGATTGCTGTCCACGGCGCCCTCGCCGGCGTTGTAGGCCGCGAGGATAAAAAGCGGATTCCGGTACTTGTTTTGGAGGGCGCGGAGAAAGCGCACGCCGCCACGGACATTGTCGGCGGGATCGCATCGATCGACCTTGAAGCGTTGCGCCGTTTCCGGCTCCAACTGCATCAAGCCGACCGCACCCTTGTCCGACAGTGCGGTAGAATTGAAATGGCTTTCGATCTTGGCGACCGATTGGACGAAGTCAGGATAGAAGTTCTCCGCCGTAGCGATGCGAACGACCAGCGCGCGGGCTTCATCCGCCGCCATCGCTCTGGCGTTCGGGCAGGGCGATGTGCCAACCGATGTGCCGTCGATCCGTTCAATCGCGACTGGCGCGTCCGCGAGCGGCAGGATACGGCCGTCAGCGTCCACGGCGGCCACGCGCGCTGGCTTGGTGTCCTGCGCGTTGGCCATTGCCATACCCGCCAGGACGCTAAACCCGATTGCCGCGAAGCGGACTGACATACCACCCAACCCCATTATCTGATAGACAATATATTAGATGTTGGTACCTTGGCAATAGCGTGCAGCACGCCTGCTGCAACTCTAACCCCGGGTACCAGATGAAGCGCAGTGCAGCTTTGCTCGTGGCTTTCGGACTTGGATTCGCGCCCGGCGTCGGGATCGGAGCCCGCGCCCAAGACGCGTCGTTTGGGTGCAAGGTGCTGTTATGCGCAGCGGCTGCCCCGAGCTGGCAGGGCATCCCTTACTGCGTACCGGTTATGCAGGCGCTGTTTCGGCACCTGGCGAAAGGCGGCGGCTGGCCATCCTGCCCGGAGGGCAACGCCAGCGGTCTCGGCTATGAGCCTTATCAGGCCTGTCCTGCCGGCCTGACGTCAGTGCAGTCACCGACGGATGGTGGGGCCGACTTCATGCCTGCGCCGAACGGCAGTCTCTGCGCCGATCTCTCCAAGCCACAGCAGATCTGCTCGGGCGGGGATGGTGGCTGTACCACGAGTTATCCAACGACACCGCGCGATCCACGCAGCGAGCCCTACTACGTTGATATCAGCACGGCGAACGGCAGCCAACGCTTCTACTTCTCTTTACGGGGCTACTAGCATGCGGTGTACGCGCGCCGTCGTCGCCTTCTTTGCGCTGCTCATCGGCTTCGGCGCCGCACCGACGTGGACCGCTGAGTCCCACTGGTTTGCAGTTCCCACCACGGCCCTTTACCTCACCGGAGACAGTTGGTCCGACGCCGGCGTCACCTACCGGCTTTACGGTGTGCAGGCCTGCCTTCGCGGAACGAGCTTCACCAATGGCCATGGTCTCAAGCGCGACTGCGGTGAGGCGTCGCTCACGATGCTGGTGGCGCTGACGCGCGATCTGCGTCCTGTATGCTATGATGCGGCCGAGCAACCTGAGACGCGCACCGTCTTCGTGTTCTGCGTGGCAACGCGCATCAGTGGTGCCGGCGCCGGGTCGCGAATCGACCTCGGCACCGCTTTGATCGCGACGGGCTTTGCCTTCGCGGCCCTGAAGCCTGACGGCCAGCCGGTACATCCACCTTATTTCATCGCGGAGCTCGTGGCGCAGCGCGCTAAAGCGGGGCTTTGGGATTTTGCCGACCTGCCCGATCCAAACGCCATCATCCTGCGCGCGCTGCATCGGAGTGTGCCTGCCACTTCGCCTGCGCCTGCAACGTTGCGCTCGCAGGCGCCAACGCCCTGATAACCATCCAGCAACCCAAGGAGGAAGATCCATGAGAACGACAAATCTGTTCATCTTGCGCGGACGCGTCGGCCAAACGCCGAAGGCTTTCAACAAGGCTGCCAAGATCAACGTGGCGACTGATCGCGCCTGGACCGACGCCAAGGGCGAGCGCCGGGAAGAGACCGATTGGGTGACGGTCACGATCCTCAATGAAAAGGCCGCCGAATGGGCGATCGCAAATATCGCGAAGGGCGATGCGGTCTATGCCGAATGTCGCATCGCGGACGGCTCCTACAAGAAAGATGGCGAGACGGTCTACACGACCGACATTATCGCCAACGTCTTTCACAAGCTCGATCTCGGATCGCGCGATGATGTCGCCGCCTAAACTCGTTGTTGCCGCGCTGACGGGGCTGGCTGTTCTCAGCGGTCGAGCGAGCTTTGCTCAGACGCCTAATGCGGCTTCCGGAATCTATTCGCCGAAGGCCGCGGTACAGTCGCCACCATTGCGCGTTGAGGTGATTGACGGCACGCGCTTCCGCGACATCGAGACTCACGCGGTCTATCGGCTGTACGGAATCGACACCTGCGCGCCCGATCAAACCGCGCACCTCGGCCGCCAGCCTTGGCCTTGCGGTACAATGGCGACCGCCTGGCTCGTGACTGCGACGCTTAACGTCTGGCTCGCTTGCAGGACGCTGCGCGATGACGACGGTGAACGTCTCGTGCGTTGCGCTTCGGCGGGTCATCCGGATATCGCCGCGGACATGGTGCGCGAGGGCATCGCTGTCGCGCGGCCGCCCTCCCCGGACGATCCCGGCATCCGCGTCTACGCGCTCGCTGAACAGGACGCCCGCAAGGCCTACCGCGGTCTATGGTCCAGCACCTTTCAGATGCCGTGGGATTGGCGGGCTGGTTCCGACGGCAAACGCCGGGCGACGGCGAGCGGCGAGGCAACACCATGATCCACCGAACCCATGGTCTGATGGTGCCGCTGCTGATTACCCTGGCCGGCTGCGCCACACCGGCCGCGCCGGTGGTCGACCTCGGACCGTTTGCGCCGGAGCCGCTTTACAGCCCTGCTCAGGTCAGGCCGGGCCGACTCGAATACGCGCCGGATCGCTCGACCTTCGCGCCGCTGCTCACCGAGCGCTTCCCCTATCCCACGCAGCCGGAGGCAAACGCCGCCTATCTTCGCCTGATCGCGGCCGCGCCGGCGGACCGCCTCTACCCATCGTCGATCTGGCTGTTCGGATGCAAGCCCGGTGCTCTTGATGAGCAGACCGCGCGCGTGACCCGTTACCGCGGTCCGGTCGTGCATTGCGCCACGGATTTCCTTGATGCTTCCGGAAGGCGGTTGCGGCGCGAGACCGCGAACTTCTACTACTACGGCGCCGTCTGGAATATGCAGTCTATCCATCCGCCTGTGACGGCCGCCCCGTGGCGCAATCGCGAGCACTCGCCCAAGGATTTCTGGTGGTGGGTGCCAGGCCGATCCCGTTATGAATAGGAGAGCCGGTCGTGGGCGTGCTAGCATCGACAACACAAAGATATTATATTAGATATTGTCATACCGAGACGGTGCCGGCCGCACGCATTGCCAGACGTTCGGCGCGCATCCTGGCCGCGAGCTTGATTGCGATGACCGAAATCACCAGTGCCGTCACGGCGCGGCCGCTGACACCCGACCCCGGTGCATGGCGTGCGATGAGCTATGCCAATCTGCAACAGCGCTCGGCGGAAACGGCGACCTATGCCGATATCTGGAAGGACGCCATCGACGCCAACAATCGCGCCTACAAAGCGCGTGGCGACCAGAGATTTGCCGATGGTAACGCGCCCGCCACGGAAGCGCATTTCGTGATCTGGAGTCCCACGAAGTCCGTCGTCCTCTCAATCCTCAACACGGTCACCGGCTGCACGCTCAAGGAGCTGCGGGCGGTCGCCGGCGCGACGGTAAAACTCTGCCCGCTGCGGATAGCCATCTACGAAGGGATTCAGGTGCGGACCCTCGACGGCGGCCGCGCCTGCTTTCTCGAACTCGCTTCGCCCGCCGTCGGCACCAGCGGTGACCCGCAGACTGCTTCTTACGCTTCCTACGATGTCGCCACCAAGACCGTGAAGACCGGTGTCATCATCGATCACCAGGCCGTGGATGGCTGCTCTCAAAACATCGCGCTGCACCCCCAATGAAACGCCGCCCGCCGGTCCATCATGGTGCCACGCCCGCTGACGGCGCCGTCAAGGCGACCCCAGCGGGGCGCGCTGGCGCGCGGCCTGGACCGCGCTCGCGGCCGTGCCATGCTGGTCGGCAATCTCAGCATCAGGAGGCTTCGATGCGATTTAGGTTCATCCTTCCGATCGTCGCGCTACTCGCGACTCCTTGCCTCGCAGCCGCGCAGGATCAAGCTGCCAGCCGCTGGCAGGCGATGAGCTATTACAGTTTCCAGATCCCGTCGACCACCGACCCGCTACAGACGCTGATTTGGCCCGACGTCATCCGGGAGGCCAATGCCTACGTGACCACCGAGCTCAAGCGGAGCCTCGGCGGTAAAAACGCGCTGGTGACCGCGCTCGCCTCGACCTATCGCGACGGCAGCCGCACCATCATCGTGAGCACGGCGCTGTCGCGCGCATGTGATAGCGGGGCGAACGACAAAGGGGCCGAGATCGAGCCGTCTGTCTGCCCTCTGCGCATCGTCACGATCGAGAACGGCAAAGTGATATCCATCAAGTCAGATACCGGCTGCTACACGGATCACGCCGATCCCGACCTGCCGGCGAAGAACCGCAACGATAATTCCTACACGCGCTACGATCCGGCCGCCGGCACGATCAGCTTCCGCACCACGATCGGTGGCCATGACGTGCCGAGCTGCGCACGTGTCTATTCGCTCAAATGACGTTCTAGGATGCGGAGGGAACTTCATGTGCACGCGACTTAGCGGTCTAATGTTCGTCGTTGTTCTTTGCGCGAGCATTTCGTGGTTCGGCGCCGGGCGGGCAGTTGCGGGACAATATTGCGAACGCACCAATTACTCCGCTCAGCAGATAACGGATGCGGTGAGGAATTCTCCGCTGCGGGATGATCTCAAGGGAACGTCCTGCTCACTCGGCGGCCTGGGACGCTTCGAGTCGGGCGGCAACAAAGGCAACTATAATGGCAGCTGCTGCACCGGCATTTTCCAGCTCAACAACGCCAACGTCCAGAAATACGCGGGGACCGACCGCTCGGTCTACGGCTGCATGTCGCTGCAGGACCAAGTCGACGCATGGGCCAAGCTGACCAACGACGGCTATAATTCATCCGCAGTCAGGCAACTGGCCTCGATGTCGACGTTCGACGGTCAGAAGGTCGATGCCAGCCTTATCGCGGCCTGCATCCAGCTCGGCACCGGCAACTGCCAGAAGATGCTCAATTCAGGCACATGCTCCGGTTTCGCCGACATCAACGGGACGACCATCTGCAAGATGGCCAACAATGCGGGCGCCCTCGCGGACCCGAACTGCAAAGACGGCCAAGCCGTGTGCGGGCCGTCAGGGCCAGGCGACTTCCCGACCTCGACCGGCATCGCTGCAAACCCGCCGACCGCCGGGAGTGCTTCGATTATCGTGGCGCCGACCGACGTCTAGCGATCACTGCCTCAGTTCACCTCTGACGGATCCCGGATGATGAAGTCGGCGAAGGCGTGCAACTGCTCCTCGGCGACGGAACATAAATCGCCGCCGCGATAGTGCGCGTGCACTAGGGCCCAGAAGACGACTTCGTCGGAACGCCCGGCGAAGAGCGCCTTCTGCAGCGTGCGGCCAATGATGGTTACAGCGCGGACGTGGTCGTAGCGCATGTGAAGTTCCTGGGCGACGATCTTCGTGTCTGCAGTGCGGATCACCAGGCGACCTCCTCTCTTGTTGATGTCTCGTTCACGCAGCCGAAGGCAGCGTGGCGTCGGGAAGCACGCGGTCCTCGCAGCCGCGCGCCTGCCGGATCGCAGCGAGCGTCTCGCGGTTGAAAGACATGCGAAGCGCGACCACCTCGTCGCGGCCGATGCGTTTCGGAAATCCGAGAGGACGGACAAAGAAACGGAGCTGCATCGCGATTACCATCAATCGCCAGTCGATCGCGACCGTGACGGTGTCGACCTTGCTCGCCATGCCCCATTCGACAACGCCCTGCGCGAGCTCGAGAAAGGGGCTGTCGCCGCGCGGACGCATTTCGCGATGGCCGTGCGCGACGCAAAAGCGTGTCCACTCGAATACACGCGGTCCGCGCGGCGGGCGCTGACGGCACAGGTCAGACAGCACATCGGTGAGCAAGTGCGGACGCGTCGTCGGAAGCAGGCGCTGGTAGCCTACGATCTCGTCGCCGCGCAGGCAGATATGGTGAGTTGCATGTACGTCGTCGAACCGATCGCGCTCAAGACCGTCGGGCTGGCGCAAGTCCTCCCAGCCCTTCTCGTCGACGAACACGGCGTGGCGGAAGCGGAAGGCCCGATCCATCAGCGCGGCATGGCGGCTGATGTCCGAGCCGGGAATGACCATGAGCATGGGCGTCTCCTCGGCTTGTTGAATGAGCCGAGTTGGCCACGTATGGCGGCGCGCCGGTATGGTCAGAAAAGACCATTGCCGCCGGAAGTTGCGACGTCAGTTGCTGTTGCGCGTTGCTCGTGTCGGCGCAGAAGACTCGGAGTGCCAGCCTTTAGGTTTGTCCTTGCAGCCGCAGGCGGCGACAGGGAGATGATGCCGCAAGCTGGCGACCCGGGTGTCACGTTAGCCGGCGCGGGATCGCGAGGGGCAATGGGCGGACGGCAGGGCGATCCCGTGACCGACGGGTACGTAGCCGAGCTTGTCGCACAGGTCGCGAAAGAGAACGCGCCGGCGCTCCTTCTCGGCCTCCGCGGAGGCGCAGCGAAGAGCGTGCTCGCGGTCTGTGGTGCCGTCGGGCTGACAGGTCGGGCAATTCGCGATGTGAACCGCGCGTTCCAATGCCGCCAGCGCCTCAACATAGGCGCGGTGGGCCGCGACCGCCCGCGACTCGAGCGAGGTTTCAGGTCGCTCCCTAACCACTCGAACTCTCCCGGCGGGCAGTGTCTGCGGTGCGCCCCCGCAAACGAACCCTCGCTGACTCTTGGTGATCGGGGAGTTCGAAACCGTACGAGACGGCCCTATGGCCTTTAGTTCGGGTGAACCTGTTGCATACGCCACAGGCTCCCCGACCATAAGGTCAAGGAGTGCGGTGCCGAATCGGCCGGCACCAACCGCTCGTAGGGGTTTCGACGCCCCAAGGCAGCGCGTACTGCCCCGCACGACTCATAACCGCTTGTGCGGCCGCATTCCAGATGGTTTCCGAAAACTGTCGATTGCGCAGAAGGTGCAAGGGGTTGCGCTAAAGGCGCAGACCGCCTGCACGTAGCGGCCACGGGCGCGCGGGACGCCAAGGCAGGCAGCGGCGTCAGCCGCCCGCGCTGTCGCGACCTGTCCGCACAGTCTCGACGGTGAACGATGCGGGAGGCAGCGGGCGCAAAAGCTCCGACTCCGGGCGCGTGAGGTAGATCCAATGCGCCCAATCGGACGGCCGCAACACCACGACCTGGCGGTCTTGGTAGGGGGCGACGTCGGGGCCGGGCTCGGTCGTCAGCATTGCAAAGGCAGGACACCCGTCTGCCTTGCCTTCCCGCCAGACCCCGGCGATCGCCGTGAAAGGCGCGTCGCGCAGCACGAAACGGTGCTTGCTCTCGGGGTAACGCTTCCCGGTGAATTCGAAGAAGGCAGAGACGGGTATCAGGCAACGATTGCTTTTCGCGAAACTCCGCCTCTCCGAGCGGAAGTTGAACACCGGCTTGCCTCCGGGCCGCGCCGGCGGAAAGCTGAAATTCATCGAGACGAGCCCGATATCATTTCCGGCAGCGCGCATCACCGGGCCGCGATCGTTGATCCTGACGTCGTCGGCTTGTGGCAGATCGAGCTCGGTCTGCTGCGTCGGAATGCCCAGCTCCAGCTCCTGCATCATCTTGCAGTATTCGGCCCAGCGAACATGTTGCTCGTAGT
Organism: Afipia sp. GW822-FHT04G07; assembly: GCF_058800765.1. Classification (NCBI taxonomy): domain Bacteria; kingdom Pseudomonadati; phylum Pseudomonadota; class Alphaproteobacteria; order Hyphomicrobiales; family Nitrobacteraceae; genus Afipia; species Afipia sp. GW822-FHT04G07. Next base: position 27,620 of record NZ_JBXAMP010000003.1, on the reverse strand, counting down.
CATTACACATCCAGCGATTATGCGTCATTGGCGAAATTGCGGAGAGGGGGTGGGCGTCTCCCCTGCGGGGCCGGGCTGGCGGCTGCGCTGAAGCCCCGCGCGCGGGTCTTCCCCCATTCGGGCTGCCATCCCTGACGCAAACGATGACATTTGAAGCATAACGCACGCCTATCGCGCGCTATTACGGCCGAAGATCGGCGCCGGGATGTACGCGCCGCCGCCGACTGACTGACGCACTGGGATCTCCCTTTCGCAACGATGCGCTCAAATCTGAACGTTCGACTTGTACCATCGACCGATCAGCGCGGTGCGTCTTCGGTGACTTGCGGCCGGGAGATCTGGACCGGTGCCGCGGTCGGGAGGTGATCTGGGGCCCGGGCCCATCAGCGTCGACGACACCCCGCTCTCGAATGGGCTTTCTTGGTTCCGGCACGGCCTCCGACGATCAACCCCCAAGGGGTTCGCTACGCCAGCGTGCGACCTCTGCGGCTGTGCCTGCGAGGTGACCGCGGCCGCCCCCGAACCTGTCGGCGCCTGTCGAGCGGGGATAGTCCCCGCCGCAAGACGGGAGCCAACCATGTCGACCAACCTCACCCTCGCGCAGAACCACGCTCACGATCTCGCACGCACGCTGATGGTGCCTGTGACCTTGTTCGAAGTCGATGGCTCGCTCGGCGTGATGCCGACGGCCGATCTCGACGACGAGGATATCACGATCATTCACGAGTACGATCCGTGGTCCCCGGCTCATTGAGCCGGGCGACAGATGCCGCTGGCGCTGCGCCCGATGCAAGGGAGGCTGCGCCGCTGTCGAAATCCGACCTCGCGACGGCTTGTCAACGCGCCCTTGCATCCGGCACGCTTCGCGGCGGGCGGGTAGCGTTCCGTCACGATGACGCGAGAGGAACATCAACCGATGAAAGGACCGGGTGGCGCAGAACGCGCCTGGTGAAGGCCATGGAGAAAAGAGAAATCGAAGAATTGCGAGCCAAGGTTAGCTGCGCCGCCCTGCTCCAGCAGGACGGCTGGAAAGTCGATCTGAAGGAAAGCACACGCCGCGCGGTGAAATATCGCCGCAACGCAGAGATCATCATCGTCATTCACAATGATCGCGGTTGGTTCGATCCATTGTCGACCGCGAAAGGCGACGTGTTCGATTTGGCCGAGCATCTCGGGGCGCAGGGCTTCGCCCAGGCCTGCGCCCATGTCGCTTCGCTCGTCGGCTTCGTTCCGAGCCCGCCGGCGTGGCAGCGCGAGGCCCGCCCCACAACGCTGCACCCCATCGGCGATCGCTGGATGCGCCGTGGCGTTCCGCGCCCCGGCTCGCCGGTCTGGCGCTACCTGACGGTGGAACGCAGCATTCCCGACACGGTCGTCGCGATGGTGGTCGAGCAAGGCGTCCTGCGCGAGGGTCCGCACGGCAGTATGTGGGCGGCGCACCGTCGCGGCGACGGAGTCTTGATCGGCTGGGAAGAGCGCGGACCGCAATGGCGCGGCTTCGCCACCGGCGGGGCGAAAGAGCTGTTCCGCTTCGGTCCCGCGGCCGCGTCCCGGGTCTGCGTGACGGAGGCGGCGATCGACGCCATGAGCCTCGCCGCGATCCAAGTTCTGCGACCGGATACGCTGTTTGTCAGCACCGGCGGAGGCTGGTCCCCGGCGAGCGAGGATGCCATCCGCGATCTGGCCATGCGCGCAGACAGCCGACTTGTTGCCGCCACCGACAACAATCGGCAGGGCGATGTCTATGCCGACCGCCTGCGCGTGATCGCTGTGGAGACGGGCGCGTCGTATGCGCGGTCGCGGCCGCGCGCCGGCGATTGGAACGATGACTTGAAGATCCTCGTCGGCCGATTGGCGGAGGAACCCGTAGCAGCAGCCGGATGAACCCCGCTGCCGCATGCCCGGCCGGCGCGTCAAGGGAAGCTGCGCCCGCGTGCCGCGGCCCTTGACCCGCCGGACCTTCGATGCGGTCGCCCCGAGGGTGTCTTCAACACCCGAAGGGAAGGACGACCCTCATGCCCATCTTTACGATCGAGACCACCCACCGTCTGCCTGTGTATCGCCAGCGCAGCTATGACGCGGCGAGCCTCGCTGAGGCCTGCCGCCTCGCCGTCGCGGACGACGACTGGGACAACGAGAAGCAGGATTATGAATCCGCCGGCGAGACCTATGTCACCGGCATCTGGGAAGGCCCGGACACGGCTTACAAAGGCGCGACCGCGCTGGTGCCGTCGCACTATCGCGAGACCGTGCAGCGCAAGGCCGATCACTTCGAGGTGCTGCTCGGCCTGGTGAAGGTGCTGTGCGGCGACGACCAGGCGCTCGATCGCGCTTATTGGCGCGAACGCGCCATGCCGGCCATCGCCAAGGCCGAAGCCATCCTCGCCGGCGCCCGCGATCCCGACTGATCCGCCAGCGCACATCCTTTCTTCCGCACATCCCGCCCGGCCCTGCCGGGCTTTGTCATTTTCAGGAGCCGGATATGGCCAGCTATTACGTTCCGACCGTCGTGCAGACGACGATTCCCGACACCGATATGACGCCGCTCGAGCGGCTCATCCTCTCTCATATCTTCAGCGCCGAACCCGACGGCGACGGCCTTTATTTCTTCGCCGAGGACAGTCCGGCGGAGTGCCTCGAACTCGATGTCGCGGTGCTGCGCGACGCGCATCGCGCCTCGGCCGACGCCGACAGCGTGCTCAATGCCATCGTCGCCGATCGGCTGGCCGAAGTAGAAGCCGGCGACACCCATGTCGAGCTCGATCTGAGTGTCATCTCCTGGGCGACGATCTTTCAGGATGTCGTGCGGCGTTCGCCGACACTCGATGAGGTCGCCGTCTCCTCCGCCTTCACCTGCTCGCGCATGCGTTCGGATGGCTTCGGTGGCATGGCGACACTGATCACGGTGACCGCGATTCTGTCGGGCTCGACCGATGAGATGCTCGCGGGATTCCGCGAAGTGGCGGACGCCGCGGCCGCGCCCAGCGTTCACGTCCTGCTCCGCTTCGACGAATCCGAAGTGCGAACAACGGTCGGCGAGGTCATCGCCTATGACGGCGCCACGACCATAGTCCCGTTCGCCAGCATCAGCGACGACGATATCCACGCCGCCTGCCTTGCCGTCGCGGCATCGACGGATTTTGCGGAGGAACGCGGCTCGGCCGTGTTCAAGGCGGCGCTTGCGGCGATCGCGAATGCCGCGGCGCCTCGCTGAAGAGCGGAAAGGGAATGGAAGAGCGGAAAAGAATTGAAGGCGCGATGCCGCATGCCCGGCCGTCGCGTCAAGGGTGCGCTTCGCCCGCGTGCCGCGGCCCTTGACCCGCCGGACCGGAGAGGCGGCCCGCCGGAGAGGTGATGAAGGGCTGAAGTGATGAGGGATCACGCGGATCGCTCGCGCCTCAGCCCGCCAAGCCGAAAGGAGCCGCCATGCACACCCTCCCGACACTCCGCAAGATTTTCCAGGGCGTCGCCACGCGCCATGAGATGTATCGCATGTTCAACCGCCATCGTGGCGATCCGACCTGGGCTGCCGGCGACGCCGCGCATCTCTTCGCCGGCGAGTGGTTTGAGATCGCCGAGGCCGAGCACGATCACATGCTCGACATCCTGCCGCCGCTGTTCCTGCGCGGCGATCTATTCGCGATGCGTGAGTTCATGACCGGCAGCGTCACCAGTGTCTTCTTCGCGCTCGCCATCGACGGACGGCGACGCTGGTTTCACGGCTATTGCGATCTCTCGGATCGGACTTCGCCGGAGCGGATGAAGGCAGCGATCATCGAGCGCGAGTCGCGGCCGGTTCGCGCCATGACTCGCGATGAGCGGCTCGAGCACATCTGGTCGAGCACGCATGAAGACTATCGCGGCTATGCCGGCGAGCGCTGGCCCGCGTCCATGCGTGGCCGCCGCACCGTGCTCGTCTATGCCGGGCGGTTCGGCACCATGCTGAAATTGCTCGACGAGCTCACCGACGCGGAGATTGCGGCCAAGCTGCCAGTCCAGCTCCGCCATTTGCCGGAGACGATCGCGGCCTAGCCCGTCCTCTCCCTCTCCGACTTGCGAACAGCCCGGCCACGCGCCGGGCTTCGCATTTCCGCACCCGGCGTCGCGCCGGGACCTCCCTCACTTCCGCAACGCCGTGCCGTCGTCGCAGCCCGCGCCGGCGGGCAGCTGCGCGCGCCCAACAGAAGGACATTCCCCATGGCGCATGACGATCCCTTCACCCTCGATCTGTTCGGCAACACCGCGCTCTCGTCAGGCCTCGGCCTCGGCGTCACCGCGTTCGCCGATTTCCGCAGCGATGACGACCATGACGACGATCTACCACCGTCAACGCCGGCTCTAGCGACACCGCCGGTCATATCAGCGCGGGTGCCCGCGGCCCGTCCCGGCAAGCGCGGCGACAATTTCTATCTGTCCGGCGAACGCGGCCTCGCCAAGGGTTGGAAGCAGCGCGCCCGCGACAACATCGCGGCGCTCCGCCTCGCCACGCAGATCGATGCGGAGCAACGGCCCGCGACCGTCGAGGAGCAGCGACAACTCATCCGCTTCACCGGCTTCGGGGCCTCGGAGCTCGCCAATGGCGTCTTCCCCCGGCCGGGCGAAATCGAATTCGCGAAGGGCTGGGACGAGATCGGCGCCGATCTGCAGGATGCGGTCGACGATGCGGATTACGCCTCGCTCGCACGCTGCACCCAGTATGCCCATTTCACCCCGGAGTTTATCGTCCGGGCGATCTGGGCTGCGGTGCTGCGTCTGGGCTGGCGCGGTGGCCGCGTGCTCGAGCCTGGTATCGGCACTGGCCTGTTTCTGGCGCTGATGCCCGAGGATTTACGCGAGGTCTCGCACGTCACCGGCGTCGAACTCGATCCCGTCACAGCCCGCATCGCACGGCTGCTGCAGCCGCGCGCGCGCATCGTCGCCGGCGATTTCGCGCGCACCGAGCTGCCGCCACGCTTCGACCTGGCGATCGGCAATCCGCCCTTCTCCGATCGCACCGTGCGATCGGACCGCGCGCTGCGTTCGCTCAGGCTTCGCCTCCATGATTATTTCATCGTCAAGGCGATCAACCTGCTGAAGCCGGGGGCGCTGGCCGCCTTCGTCACGTCGCACGGCACCATGGACAAGGCCGACGGGGCGGCGCGCGAGCTCATCGCGCAGCACGCCGATCTCGTCAGTGCGATCCGTCTGCCGGAAGGCAGCTTTCGCGCCGATGCCGGCACCGACGTCGTCATCGACATCCTGTTCTTCCGCCGGCGCAAGCCCGGCGAGCCGGAAGGCGATCTGTCCTGGCTCGACCTCGAGGAGGTGCGTCCGGCAACCGAGGACGAGGGCGCCATTCGCGTCAACCGCTGGTTCACGCGCCATCCCGGGCTTGTGCTCGGGATGCATGCGCTGACCGCCGGCCCGTTCGGCGAGACCTACACCTGTCTTCCCAAACCCGGCGAGGATCTCCGCCTCGCGCTGGACGAGGCGATTACCCGCCTTCCGGACGCCATCTATAACGGTGAGCCCGAGCCGATCGATTTCGACGTGGAGGAAGCAGACTACGAGGCATCCGTCCATGTGACTGCCGATCGCCATGTGCGGGAGGGCAGCTTTTTCTTCGACAAGGCCCGCGGCCTGATGCAGATCCGTGATGGCGGGCCCGCCGCCATCACGGTGCGCAAGGGCCGCAGCGCCGACGGCGTTCCGGAAAGACACGTCCGGATCATTCAGAAGCTGATCCCGATCCGCGACGCGGTTCGCGAGGTGCTGAAGTGCCAGGAGTTCGACCGGCCGTGGAAGGACGCGCAGGTCCGCTTACGCATCGCCTGGTCGAACTTCGTCCGCGCCTTCGGGCCAATCAACAGCACCGTCGTCTCGACGAGCGAAGACGCAGAAACCGGCGAAGTGCGCGAAACGCATCGCCGGCCCAACCTGCAGCCATTCCTCGACGATCCCGATTGCTGGCTCGTCGCTTCTATCGAAGACTACGATCTCGAAACCGACACGGCGAAGCCGGGCCCGATCTTCACCGAACGGGTGATCGCTCCGCCCGCGTCGCCCCTCATCACCAGCGCTGCCGATGCGCTCGCCGTCGTGCTCAACGAGCGGGGCCGTGTCGATCCCGACCATATCGCCGAACTCCTGCATCGCGATGCGGACGACGTGATCGCCGAACTCGGCAGCGCCATCTTCCGTGATCCGACCGACGGCGCGTGGCAGACGGCCGATGCCTATCTCTCCGGCGCGGTCCGATCGAAGCTCATGGCGGCTGAAGCTGCCGCCGCGCTCGACCCCGCCTATGCGCGCAACGTCACGGCGTTGCAGGGCGTGCAGCCCGCCGACCTGCGGCCATCCGACATCACCGCGCGCCTCGGCGCACCGTGGATTCCCGCCGCCGACATCGTCGCCTTCGTTCACGAGACGATGGGCGCGGAGATCAAGATCCGTCACCTGCCGGAGTTGGCGTCATGGACTGTCGAGGCCCGCCAGCTCGGCTGGATGGCCGCTGGCACGTCGGAATGGGGCACCGAGCGACGGCACGCCGGTCAACTTCTGTCGGATGCGCTCAATTCCGCGGTGCCGCAGATCTTCGACACCCTCAAGGGCGGCGATAGCGAGCGCCGTGTTCTCAACGTCGTCGACACCGAGGCGGCGAAGGAGAAGCTGCAAAAGATCAAGACCGCCTTCCAGAGCTGGATCTGGTCCGATCCTGACCGGACCGATCGCCTGGCGCGGGTCTATAACGACCGCTTCAACAACATCGTGCCCCGCGCCTTCGAGGGCTCGCATCTAAAGCTGCCCGGCGCCTCAGGCGCCTTTGTCCTCTACGGGCATCAGAAGCGCGGCATCTGGCGCATCATCGCCTCGGGCGCGACCTATCTCGCCCACGCCGTCGGCGCCGGCAAGACGATGACTTTTGCCGCCGCCATCATGGAGCAACGCCGGCTCGGCCTGATCGCCAAGGCGATGCTCGTCGTGCCCGGTCATTGTCTGGCGCAGGCCGCGCGCGAATTCCTGGCGCTCTATCCGGGCGCCCGCATCCTCGTCGCCGACGAGACCAACTTTACCAAGGACAAGCGGTATCGCTTCCTGTCGCGCGCGGCGACCGCCAGCTGGGATGCGATCATCATCACGCACTCGGCGTTCCGGTTCATCGGCGTGCCATCGGCGTTCGAACAGCAGATGATCCAGGACGAGCTGGAGCTTTATGAGACGTTGCTGACCAAGGTGGAAGGCGACGACCGCGTCTCGCGCAAGCGGCTCGAACGGCTGAAGGAGGGATTGAAGGAGCGGCTCGAAGCGCTCACCACCCGCAAGGACGATCTGCTGACGATCTCGGAAATCGGCGTTGACCAGATCATCGTCGACGAGGCGCAGGAGTTCAGAAAACTCTCCTTCGCCACCAACATGTCGACGTTGAAGGGCGTCGATCCCAACGGTTCGCAGCGCGCCTGGGACCTTTATGTAAAGGCCCGTTTCATCGAGACGAAGAACCCGGGCCGCGCACTCGTCCTCGCCTCCGGCACGCCGATCACCAACACGCTCGGAGAGATGTTCTCGGTCCAACGCTACCTCGGCTACGCGGCGCTTCTGGATCGCGGCCTGCACGAGTTCGACGCCTGGGCCTCGACCTTCGGCGACGTCTCGACTGAGCTCGAGCTCCAGCCCAACGGCAAGTACAAGCCGGTCACGCGGTTCGCGACGTTCGTCAACGTCCCCGAATTGATCGCCATGTTCCGCTCTTTCGCCGACGTGGTGATGCCGGAGGATTTGCGCGCGTATGTCAAAATTCCGGCGATCTCGACCGGAAAGCGGCAGATTTTCACCGCGAAGCCGACATTGGCGTTCAAGCGCTACCAGCTCCTGCTCGATGCGCGGATCAAGGCGATCGAGATGCGGGATGGGCCGCCGGAGCCCGGCGACGACATCCTGCTCTCTGTCATCACCGATGGCCGGCATGCCGCGATCGATCTGCGTCTGGTCGATCCGGACAACGACAACGAGCCGGACAACAAGCTGAACCTGCTCGTCGCCAACGCCCTGCGCATCTGGCAGGAGACGTCGGCGAACAGCTACGTGCGCGCCGACGGCAAGCCCTACGAGCTGCCTGGCGCCGCGCAGATGATCTTTTCCGATCTCGGCACCATCAACGTCGAGAAGACACGCGGCTTCTCGGCCTATCGCTGGATCAGAGACGAACTCGTCCGTCTCGGCGTACCGGCGTCCGAGATCGCCTTCATGCAGGACTTCAAGAAGTCCGAGGCCAAGCAGCGCCTGTTCGGCGACGTGCGCGCCGGCAAGGTCCGCTTCCTCATCGGCTCCTCCGACACAATGGGCACTGGCGTGAACGCACAGCTTCGGCTGAAGGCGCTCCATCACCTCGACGTGCCGTGGCTGCCGTCGCAGATCGCGCAGCGCGAGGGCCGGATCGAGCGACAGGGCAATCAGCATGATGTCATCGACATCTTCGCCTATGCCACTGAGGGTTCACTTGACGCGAGCATGTGGCAGAACAATGAGCGCAAGGCCCGCTTCATCGCCGCCGCGCTCTCGGGCGACACGTCGATCCGCCGACTCGAGGATCTCGGCGAAGGCCAGGCCAACCAGTTCGCCATGGCCAAGGCGATCGCGAGCGGCGACCAGCGGCTGATGCAGAAGGCCGGGCTCGAAGCCGACATCGCCCGGCTCGAACGCCTGCGCGCCGCGCATATCGACGATCAGCACGCCGTCCGCCGGCAGATTCGCGACGCCGAGCGCGACATCGAATTCTCGACGCGGCGGATCGCGGAGGTTGGCAAGGATATCGAACGCCGCGTTCCCACAACGGGCGAGGCCTTCGCCGCGAGCATCGTCGGCAAGGGCTATGTCGAGCGCAAGGAGGCCGGCCGCGCGCTGATGAAGGAAATCCTGACCCTGGTGCAGCTTCAGCAGGAGGGCGAGAGCACCATCGCCGCGATCGGCGGCTTCGACCTCGACTATACCGGCGAGCGCTTCGGCCGCGACGGCTACCGGTACAGCACCGCCCTGATCCGCACCGACGCCGAGGTTGAGATCGAGTTGCCCGTCACCGTGACGCCGCTCGGCGCGATCTCCCGCCTCGAGCATGCGCTCGACGATTTCGAGGGCGAGCGGGAGCGCTATTGTCAGCGTCTCGCCGACGCGCATCGCAGGCTTGCCTCCTTCCAGTCGCGTGAGGACGGCGATTTCGCTTTCGCCGGCGATCTCGCCGAGAAGCGCCGCCAGTTGGCGGAGGTTGAGAAAGCCCTTGCAAGCGATGTGGAGGGAAGCGGCGCGAGCGCGATCGCCGCGTGAGGAAGAAAAGGGAATTGAAAGCCCGCTCGCAGATCGGCCAGCCCGGCAGCGCTAACGCTCAACCGCCGCCTGCGCGATCCCGGCCCGTCGTCCTGCGCAGGGCTGGAAGCCCTGCTGGTCCGGCCAGGCAGGGATGCTCGGCCGCAGTTGTGCCGGCCCGACCGCTCCGCGGGCCGGGGGGTGTCTTCGGAAAGAAGACGAGGAAGGACGCGCGAGGCGCGGTCCGCAAACCCGAACAGGAGAAATCCGATGCATCTCATCAAGGTCGATCCGCGTGCGCTGAAGGAAAATCCCGACCGCATGCGCCAGACGAAGTCGATGCCGCAGGCCGACGCCCTGCTGCTGGCGACGATCAAGGCCGTCGGCATCGTGCAGCCGCCCGTCATCACGCCCGATACCGGCGGCGGCAATGGCTATGTGATCAATGCCGGTCATCGTCGTGTGAAGCAGGCGATCGCTGCCGGCCTCGAGGAGATCGACGTGATTGTCGACGAGGTGGCGAACGACAACGGCGCCATGCGCTCGATGATCGAGAACATCGCCCGCGAAGCGCTCAATCCCGTCGACCAGTGGCGTGCGATCGAACGCCTCGTCGCGCTCGGCTGGACCGAGGAAGCGATCGGCGTTGCGCTGACCCTGCCGGTCCGGCAGATCAGGAAGCTCCGTCTGCTCGCCAATGTGCTGCCTGTCATGCTCGATCACATGGCCAAGGGCGACATGCCCGACGAGCGGCAGCTCCGCACCATCGCGTCCGCCTCGCTCGAAGAGCAGAAGGAGGTTTGGAAGAAGCACAAGCCCTCCAAGGCCGATCCGCAGGTGTCGTGGTGGAGCGTCGCGCAGGCTTTGACCAAGGCCCGTATGTACGCGCGGCACGCCAACTTCGGTGACGATCTCGCCCAGGCCTACGGCATCCAGTGGGTCGAGGACCTGTTCGCGCCGGCGGACGAGGACGGCCGCTACACGACGGATGTGGAAGCGTTCCTCGGCGCGCAGCAGGAGTGGATGGCCAACAACCTGCCGAAGAAGGGCATCATCGCCGAGACGACGAACTGGGGCGAGGTCAAGCTGCCGCCAAAGGCGGAACGGGTCTACGGCAAGCCGTCGAAGTCGGATTGCACGGCGATGTATCTCGACCGCGACGGCCGAGTGCAGAGCGTGCATTACCGCATGCCCGTGGCGAAGAAGCCGAAGGGCAAGGACGCGGTCACCGGCGATGACTCTGCGGATGCGTCTACCGTCTCCAAGACGCGTCCCGACGTGACGCGCAAGGGCGTCGAGATGATCGGCGACTACCGCACCGATGCCCTGCATGAGGCGTTGGCCCGCGCGCCGATCGAGGACGACACGCTGATGGCACTGTTGATCCTTGCCTTTGCCGGACAGAACGTCTCGGTCGATTCCGGCAGTGGCGGGACCCGTTACGGCAACCGGCGCATCGCGCGGCATGCGACCGCACTGTTCGATCAGGACGGCAAGCTCGTCCTCGACATGGATATGCTCCGCGTCGCGGCGCGCTCGACCCTCGCCGACGTGCTGTCGTGCCGGGAGAACCGCACCGACAGCGGCATCGTCGCCCGCATCGCCGGTGATGTGGTCGGCGCGGACAACTTCCTGCCGAACATGGGCACCGATGACTTCCTGTCGTGCCTATCGCGCGCAGCGCTCGAAGGCTCGTGCAAGGACACGCCGGTTCTTCCGCGACAGAAGGTGAAGGACACCCGCGCCGCCCTGGTCGATCACTTCAAGGAAGGCCGTTTCATGCCTGCGGCCGCGCTGTTCGCTCCGGACAAGGCCGCCGTGTCGTCGTGGCTCGCAAAGAACGCCGTCGCAGCAGACGACGAGGCCGACGACCAGCTCGAGGACCCGGAGGTCACCGACGGCGATGGCGACGACGCCTCGGACGCCGAGGCGTTCTCGGAGGCAGCGGAATAGTCCGCCCGCCTACGACAATCTGCATGACATCCCGCCGCCGGCTCTGTCGGCGGCGGTTTCGTTTCCACTCCCACGAACAGGAGGACGTCATGTCCGCACAGTCGATCTACGACCTCGCCGCGCTGGGCGCCATCATCCGGTTTTCCGATGGCACGCGGCGGCCGCCGGAGCGGCATCGCAAGAAGCTCGCAGCCTGGGAACACCGCAACAGCAGCGGCCGCCTGATCCGCAAGCAGGCAGAACGCCGTGTCGGCAACACTGTCATCAGCGCAAGCATCACGCTGCATGCCGGCGACTATGGTGGTGGCGGCGTCGTGGTGCTTCGCGTCCACCGCACCTTCTCGGTCGACAGCGACCTGACCTTCGTCGTCACCGAATGTCCGAAGGTCGGCGCGGTGCGCGTGTTCGATCGGCCCGGCGACGATGCCGAGCTGGTCTATCTCGCAAGCCACCGTGCTGACGCCGAATGCTGGCTACAGAGCCACGGCTACCCGCACGCCGTTCTCGACGAGGTGACGGCCGACGCGGTCGCCGCCGACGTCGTGGAAGGGAGGATAGTCGCATGAGCGCCCCCGCCCTCCCCACCACCAAGACCGACGACTCGGTCTCCGGATTCCCGGAGGTCGCGTTCGGGCGCAGCGGCGACGGCTTCCTCGCCGCGCGCGTTGCCGACACGGCCTTCGCCATGCTGCCGGCGCGCGACGGCGGCCATTATCTCGCAACCGGCTGGCGCATCGGCCGGCCGATCGCGGAATGGACGCGCTCGGACTTCTATGGCCATCCCGGCGAACTTGCCGATGAGGCGGCCTTCCGCGCGAAGGTCGCGGAGAATTCCGAGCATCAGCGCGAAAAGCGTGCGCTTGCCCGCCGCGAGATCGGCTCGACGGCGCACTCGCCCTGGGGCCCGTCGCAGGGCGCGACCGTCTACGCAGAAGGCGTCGTCTGCCACTCGACGGCGGGCCACGGCGGCTTTCATCTCGCGGCCGCGCGCAACCGCAGCGTCCATTCGATGCTGCGTGAGCGGCGCGGCTGGTACGAAGAAGACGAGGGCTGGGCGATCGTGGCGATCACTTTCCCGCATCTGTTCACCAGCTACGAGCGACGCTGCGCGGAGCGCACAATCAAGGATAGCTGGCCCGATGCCTGGGAGGCAATCTTCGGCACTGTGCTTCACCCCGGCGAATCCCGCGAGAAGGATCGGCGCGCCTTCGAGCAGGAGCACGCCGATGATTGGATCGTCGCGTCGGCGATCACCTCGGACCAACACCCCGGCTTCGTCGAGGTGGTCGCCACGCCGGGTGGCCGACGTGGCGCCGGCACCGAGGAGCGGCGCTTTCTCGTCCCCTTCCACGAATACCGGATCGGTCGCTTCGGTTTCGTCGTCGATGAGACCCGCCATGCGGTGTATTCCGGGCCCTCGAGCTTCATCGCCTGGCAGGGAAGGACGTCGCCATGACGGCCTCTCCCCAATGCCTTGCTAAGCTTTCACGCATGGAGGAAGCGCGCCGCCAGACGCAGCGCCAGCTCGACATGATCGAGCGGCAGATCATCCGTCGCATGACGACGCTGATTCCACAGCTCGGTCGCAAACGGTCCGGATACCATCGCGGCAAGCCGCCCGACCCGAGCGCGTTCCTCGAGCGCTACCGTTCGAACCTTGCGGCGATCACGGCCGAGCGCCAGCCGGAGATCGACGCGCTCTCGCGCAAGCTCGCCCGGCAGGATGCCGCGATCGACGCATTGCGGGCCCGATATGCGCCGATATCCGGTCACGCTCATGACAACCCGCAGGATGCGGATCGCACGCACGACTGTCGCAGCCCGGCCGAGTGTCGCCCGGGGAAGCGGCATGGCGCGGCGGCATAGCAGGACCGAGCCTGAATTCGCGGCGCGCTTTGAGCGAACGTCTCGAGCATGGCGCGGCGACGGCGGTTGGCAGGGGCGAATCTTTCCGGCATCGCCAACCCGGCCCGGCCCCTGTCGGCTCTTCCTTCGGGTTTGCTGCGGTCTGCGCCCCCGGCGGTCCGCTTCAAGGCCAAGTCGCAAGCGACCGGTTGCCGCCGATCTCGCCAAGGTCCGGCCGCGTCCGGCGCAGGGCTCCAGCAGGCTGGAACCCCGCTTGTCCGCAACCGGATCTCGCTCGCCTGGCGGCCCCCGGACCTTGAAGCGGCCCTCATCCCGGCGGCGCTGGGCGACCGCACCCGAAGGGAGAGCCGGCAGGGGCCGGATCGAACCCGACGGCGAAACCTTGGAAAGGACTTCACCATGACCAAAACCGCTCGCGCACCCCGCACCAGCGCTCGCATCGTCCCGCTGCGCCGCGGCACAACAGTCGAAATGGTCCGGCTCGTTTGCCCGGACGCCGCCCAAGCCACCCGCATCGCCGAGAGCTTCGGCCTCCCCGTCCTCGACAGCGACGGCATACGCGATCTCCACCAACGGCTCATCACCGAGACCGCCGATGCGCTCCGCGAAGGCCTCAACGAACGCGCCATGCAGATCCACCTGCAACGCATCGTCGGCTCCTATGTCGGCTCAGCGCACGGCGCCGGCCAGTTCTACAGCCGCGCCGTCACCGAGGCGCGACAGGCAACAGCGAAGCTCGCCAACGACACGCGCGACGAGGACCTCGACGGACCCGTCGGGTTCGAATCCGCGGCCCAGCGCAAGCGCGAATTCGCCGCAGAGGTCGCCGTTCAGGCGCATGCACTGCGCATGGCGGCGGAAGGCGCCGCCGCAGCCTATGAGCACGTCGTCGGCGAGAGCTGGAAGCCGTTCGAGCGCCAGCCCGAACAACCCGGCGAGACCGTCAGCCGCAAGGCCGCCGAGGTTCAGATGGCAGCATTCGGTTGACGCCGCCGGCGGGGCTTCGGCCCCGCCTCCCGCTCGCGATCCGATGTCGGCCGGTCCTTCGGGACCGGCCATTTTCATGTCGCACGGCGTCACGGCAGAAAAGAGCAAACAGAAATGAATCGGAATGGAGCGCCATTCGCGGCCCGTGCCGGCTTGCGGTCGATGCTCCGGCCGGCGTGGCAGCGCAACGGCTTTGCCGTCCTCCACTGCGTTCCGGTCCCGCGTCTCTGCCGACACCCCGGCCACCATCGCCACCGGATGCGCGGCCCCGCCGGCCTTCGCAGCGGACCGCCGTGACGGGCCGCGATGAGCGCGGCCTCCCAACGGAGGTTAGGATCATGACAGGTAAGGAAACCAAACCCCGCGCCGACATCTATGCGCGGATCACCGATCGCATCGTCGCGGATCTCGAGCGCGGCGTGCGTCCATGGGTCAAGCCGTGGGATGCGACCAACGCGGCTGTACACATCACGCGCCCGTTGCGCCACAACGGCATGCCCTATCAGGGCATCAACGTCGTGCTGCTCTGGTCGGAAGCCGTCGCGCGCGGCTTCACGTCGCCGATCTGGATGACGTTCAAGCAGTCGCTCGAACTCGGCGGTCACATCCGCAAAGGCGAGAGCGGAACGGTGGTGGTCTACGCCAACAAGGTCACCAAGACCGAGACGGACGAGCATGGCGACGAAGTCGAACGCGCCGTCCCGTTCCTGCGCGCCTACACGGTGTTTTGCGTCGAGCAGATCGACGACTTGCCGGATCACTATTACGGACGCCCGCAGCCGACCATCGCGCCGGCGCAGCGCATCGCGCATGTCGACGCGTTCTTCGCCAACACCGGCGCAACCATCCGGCACGGCGGTGACAAGGCGTTCTTCGCACCGGCGCTCGACGTTATTCAAATGCCGCCGTTTGAGAGCTTCCGTGACGCGGAAAGTTACGCCGCCACGCTCGCGCATGAATGTGTGCATTGGACGGCTCCGGCGCATCGCGTCAATCGCGATCTCAGCCGTTACGCGAAGGATCGCAGCGAACGCGCACGTGAAGAACTGATCGCCGAGCTTGGCGCGTGTTTCCTCAGTGCGGATCTCGGTATCGTGCCCGAACTTGAGCCGAGGCCGGACCATGCCAGCTACCTCGCATCGTGGCTCGAAGTCCTCGCCAACGACAAGCGCTTTATCTTCTCGGCAGCCGCGCATGCGCAACGCGCGGTAACCTATCTTCATGATCTTCAGCCCAAGCCGGCCGAGATCGATCAAGCGGCATGAGGCGCAATCATCCGCGGCTCGGACGCCTGCACGTCATCGTTTCGCATTTCTCGAAACCACAAAGGCCTCGCCTTGCGGCGGGACCTTTCTTGCGTGCGGCGTCGCGGCTGGCATCCGGGGGATGGCGGTGTTTGCCCTTCGCCTGATCGAGCCGCATCGGCGAGATGCGTCGGGCGGGACCGCGGGGTGTCCGAAACGCCCGTCTGTTCTTGGGTGGACGTCTTCCCGCTGGACGAATGCCTGGTGTCATCGCAATGCGAGCGCCCGGGGTCGCGGCTGAAGCCGCTGGCCGGAGAAAAGCCTGCACAACGCGTGCGAGTCTCTTTCACGAAACGTGCCCTTGCCGTTGTCGTGCGGTGTGGCGTGTCTGTCGCTCAGTCATATCCCCATCGTTCGGCCTGACGCGGCCAATGCGTCCTCGATTTGGCATGTCTAACCGAAGGCCGTCGTCGCTGCGCTCCGCCTCGATCCCAAGACCGCAACGGCCGTGCTCGGCTTTCTTCCCCTGTTCGCTGCGCGCCCATTCCTCGCGAGACAAGAAAGCCTTGCCTTGGCCGCCCTCTACTGCGTGGCGGCCCTTCGGGTGCGGTCCGATCGCCTCCGGTCAACGACCGCCATCGAGGTCGCGGTGGTCGCGGCCCGAGAAACGAAAGAGGACACGAACATGGCTACCATCGGCAACTTCACCGTCAACGGCAACGGCTTCGTGGGCAGCGTCAAGACCCTCGCCCTCGGCACCGTGAAGGCCAAGATCGTCCCGGCCGAGCGGACCTCGGACAAGGCCCCCGATTACCGGATCTTCGCGGGCACTATCGAATTCGGGGCAGCTTGGAAGAAAAAGTCCCAGGAGCAGAACCGCGATTATCTCTCGGTTAAGCTGGACGACCCGAGCTTTCCGGCTCCGATCTACGCCACGCTGGTCGAGGTGGAAGGCGAAGAAGGCCACTCGCTCATCTGGTCTCGTCCGAACCGCGACTGAGACGCCCGCGTAGAAGGTCTCGCCGCAAGGCGGGGCCTTCCCGCGTGAGCGGAAAGGAGAACGATCATGTGCAAGGTCTTGAATGCGGGCGCTGTCGGCAAGCGCACGAGTGCGACGCAGGTTTACATCGGGCACCCGAGTACATGGGGCAACCCGTTCGTTATCGGGCGCGACGGTTCTCGCGCCGAGGTCATCGCGAAATATCGCGCGTGGATCGTCGCGCAGCCCGCGCTGGTCAAAGCGCTCGACGAGCTTCGCGGCCGCGATCTCGTGTGCTGGTGCGCACCGCTCGCGTGCCATGGCGACGTGCTGGTGGACCTCGCGAACAGGCGCTGATTAACCGCGTGGCCGGTCGAGTGCCGCCAGCCGTTCGGGCATGTCGAGCAGCTTGATCGCCGCGGCGGTTATGGCCTCG
Organism: Afipia sp. GW822-FHT04G07; assembly: GCF_058800765.1. Taxonomy (NCBI): domain Bacteria; kingdom Pseudomonadati; phylum Pseudomonadota; class Alphaproteobacteria; order Hyphomicrobiales; family Nitrobacteraceae; genus Afipia; species Afipia sp. GW822-FHT04G07. The sequence continues at coordinate 10,879 of NZ_JBXAMP010000003.1, read as the reverse complement.
GCGATTGTCGGGTAGGTCTCCTCTGAACTCATCGATGCTCCGTCGGCGAACGTCACGGTAGCTTGATAGCCATTTCCCTTTGGGGTTGCGGAGAGTTGGATACTCGCCATGCTGCGCTTCCTCCTTGGCCTCATACGTCAGCTGCCTTTTGCTTCAGCTTCGATGCCCCGCACGACGTGCGCGAGGACACGTTGACCTTCTCGAAAGACTTTCTCCCCGGGGAGCATCTGTGCACCCGCCATCGACCCCGGCGGCAGCACGAACGCTCTCGCATTCAATCCGAGCTTTCGGCCATTGTGGAACAGTTGCCACAGGGTCTCATAGAGTGCGTGGAGAAAACCGAACGCCGCTTTCATTTCGGCAACGCTGGTGTTTGCAAGAAGTTGATTGGCCAAGTCGAGATCGAAGATTTCGTTGTGAGCGAACACCTTGTCGCGGATGTCCCGATATCGCGCTTCGTAAATCACGCGTTGCGCTTTGATCTTTTTGCGAAACGCTCTCAAGTCGCTCGCTGTCGGCTCGAACGCGTCGCTAACATACGCTGCGGCCTCGTCCGTCTTCAGTCCGGCTTTCTCTTTCCTCTTCGCAAGAGCCGGTCTCGAAAAGACCGAAAGGTCTTTTGAAGCGAGCGCCATCAGGCTGTCGATATTGTGAGCGGAATTCTGGTCAAAGATGCGACCGAGCGCGATGAAGGCCGACACGAGCATGGCATGATGAGTCGTCAGCCAGAAGAGTGGCGTCGTGTTCATTGCCCTGAGAACCTCGGTGTCGGAGGCCGCCAGCTCGCGCACGGACAGATAGGCAAAAAACTGTTGTTGGGCGGTCTCTTCCTCTTTGCGGAAGATTTCCAGCTCTTGCTCGAATGCCGCCTCCGCTGTGATCGTCACCGCTTATCAGCCTTTGCGTGAGACCCAATCTTATCTGCCGCGTGTTGAGCGAGACAAACGCCGTTTGGCGTCATCGCTCGATGCTGTCGCCACGAGTTCTTTCCAGGTGTCTGGCGGATTTCCGCGGTCTAGCATCTTGCGAAACACGGCGTAGGCGTCGTTGGCGCTTTCATAGGCGCGCAGCGTCGAGTCATCATTCACCCAGGCAAGGACGATGATCTTGGAAGCCGCCGATTGCTGATAGCGAAAGAAGAGCCGGAACTGCTGCAAGAACTTCGCGCGAAACCAGTGTTTGTAGTCGTCGCCGAGCGTGCCGCCCTGTCGATAGACGTCGCGGGTCGGGTCACCTGGAATATCTTCGAACGCGACCTTCAAGACGGCCGCGAGGAGTTTTGCGGTGCGTCTCTTCTTATATCCCTTTGGGTCTTTCTTGCGCCCCTTCTCGACCGCCGCGATCATCGCCTCGAGCTGGTCGAGAAACAGCGGATGCGCAAAGATCGTCCAACCGTTGATCTCGACGGTGTCGCCGCTGCTCACGCCTCATCTTCCGGCAGAGCCGCGTCGAGATCGATCTTGACGCCCTTGACGAGGGACTTGCCGCGCGCGACCAGCGACTTCGGCACCGGCCGAATCCGCGATGGCTCGTTTGCCATGTCACGCGCCAGGAATGCGAGGAACGTGCCGATCACCGGATCGCCGTCGTCCGCCGACTTCTTCGCGATCACGACGGTGCCGTTTGCCAGCCCGCGAAACACGACTTGGTCGCGCTTGCCGAGCGCAAGCATCTTGCGGATGGCGGCGGGCACGGTCGTCTGCCCGCGGTCCGTGATGGTCGCGGGGATTTCGAGGATTTCAGCCGTCTTAGCCATAACCGGCTCCTTGCGTCGTCATGCCAACCCATGTAATGCATTTGCATTGTATGTCAAGCTCAGCCGAGTCGTCCGCAGTGACACGGAGGGTTGGACCGCGGCGGCTGGATCCACCGATTCGATGGACGCTCCCGGCGGCGAACGATCTTGGGGGAAGCGGTATGGCGCTGGTCCGTGTGGTTGAGATCGACAATTTTCGGGCCATCAAAGGCCTTCGCTGGCTGCCTGGACCAGGGATAAATTGCCTGATCGGCCCCGGCGACAGCGGGAAGTCCACGATCCTTGATGCCATCGATCTTTGCCTTGGCGCTCGCCGATCGATTTCCTTCACCGACGCCGACTTCCATGCTCTCGATTTCGGCCAAGCCGTCCGCATTGCACTGACTCTGGGCGCCCTCGATGACCCCCTGAAGAACATCGACACCTATGGCGACTTCCTGGTGGGCTTCGATGTGGCCACCGGGTTGGTGGAACCGGAACCCGGCGCAGGGCTCGAAACCGCGTTGACGCTGCAGCTCACAGTGCAGGACGATCTTGAACCCGAATGGACGCTCGTCTCCCCACGCGCTCAGGCTGCAGGTCGGACACGCAATCTCAACTGGGCTGATCGTACCCGCATCGCTCCCGCGAGGCTTGGCGTTACCGGAGATGTGCATCTGACTTGGCGACGCGGCTCAGTGCTGACCAAACTCACCGATGGCAACGCAGACGCATCAAAGGAGCTGACGCGCGCGGCTCGCGAAATGCGCGAGGCCTTCGACCAAAAAGAACTCGAAGAACTCAAGGAACCGCTCAAGATCGTCACGGCCGCCGCCGGGGATATGGGCGTACCCGTTGGAGCAGCCGTACAGGCATTGATTGATGCCGGTTCGGTCACGTTCACCGGTGGCACTATCTCGCTCCATGATGAAGAGGGGGTGCCGCTACGTGCTCTCGGTCTTGGTTCGTCGCGACTGCTGATCGCCGCCCTGCAGCGGAAGGCGGCCGAGAAGGCAACTACGTTTCTGATCGACGAGCTGGAATATGGGCTCGAGCCGCACCGGATCATCCGCCTGCTCGGTGCGCTGGGCGCGAAGGAAGAGCTGCCGCTGCTGCAGGTCTTTGCAACGAGCCATTCGCCGATTGCCGTCGCCGAACTGAGTGCCTACCAGCTCCATATCGTTCGCGAGAAAGGCGGGCGGCATATGGCCACTCGGGCGAGCGATGCGGGAAATGTACAGGGCACAATCCGCGCCCACGCCCATGCCTTGCTCGCCTCGTCGATAGTGGTGTGCGAGGGCGGAAGCGAAATCGGTCTGATGCGTGGCCTGGACCAGCATTTCACCGCGAGCGGCGAGACGTCGCTGTCCGCCTGCGGTGCGACCTTGGTCAACGGCAATGGCGACGAAACCTTCAGCCGCGCGCTCGCTTTGCAGTCGCTCGGATACCGGACCGCCATTCTGAGAGATAGCGACAAGCCCGCTCCAGCAGCGGCTGAGGCAACTTTTATGGCGGGCGGCGGCAGGGTCTTTGCATGGGGGGGCGGCCGGGCGCTCGAACAGGAGCTGTTTGCCGCGCTGCCGGACGGTCCTGTCGGCGAACTGCTCGAGCTCGCTATCGAGACGAAGGATCGCGCGTTGATCGAAGCGCATGTCAAGACAATCTCAGGAGGCACGAAGGCGCTCGGCGATCTGGAAACGGAAGCGCTGATAGACGGCCTCTCTCCCGATAGTCGCGCTCTTCTGGGGAATGCAGCAGCGCGCTTTGGATGGCTGAAGACCATCAGCACGATGGAGACGGCGGGGCGGGCCATTGTCGGCCCCGCATATGGAAATTCCGACGCCAGCCTCACCAGTGTAATGGATGGCGTTCTTGACTGGGTCGAAGATGGCAGCCGTTGAGATCGACTTGCGCTCGATAAGCCGCGGGCTGGTGATAGCACCGGCGGGCTGTGGTAAGACCCAACTCATCATCGAGGCTCTCGCGCGACATAACAGGTCGAAGCCGATCTTGGTGCTGACGCACACCAACGCCGGGGTAGCGGCGCTCCGCGGCCGCCTCGAGAGGGCTGGCGTGAAGCCGAGCTCCTACCGCGCCACGACACTGGACGGCTTCGCAATCAGATTGATCTCGACGTTTCCGCAACGCGCGGGACACGATCCCCATATCGTCAACGGTGCCCGGCCGAATTACGAAGCGATCCGCGGCTCGGCAGCGCGGCTCGTTGCGGCCGGACATCTGAACGATGTCCTCGCCGCCAGTTTCGCGCACCTGTTCGTCGACGAGTACCAAGATTGTTCGATCCGCCAGCACTCCCTCGTAACCTGGCTGGCGCAGAGCCTACCTGCCGCCGTCGTCGGAGATCCCTTTCAGTCGATATTTGGATTCGGCGGCGATCCGTTGGCGGACTGGCAGGCGGACGTCGTGTCGTTTTTTCCGATTGTGGGAGAACTCGCGACCCCTTGGCGGTGGATCAACGCGGGGGCACGCGACCTGGGAAATTGGCTGCTGGCGATAAGGCCCGATTTAGCGACAGGCAGACCAATCGATCTCCGGATGGCACCTGGCGGTGTCGAGTGGATTCAGCTCGATGGTCGGCAGGACGATACGCTGCGGCACGCTGCCGCTGCGGTAGAGGCGCCGGGCGAGACAAAGGTCCTAATTATCGGCGACAGTACGGATCCTCGTGGACAGCGTCGCTTCGCTCGGCAGGTCGAGGGAGCGGTGACGGTCGAGGCTGTTGACCTGCGCGATCTCACCGATTTCGGAGGCGCGCTCGACCTCGCTAGAGCGGACGCGCTCTCCGTCGTGGCCGATTTCGCGGAGAACTTGATGAGCGCCTTTTCCGCAGACGACCTCATGCGATCGGTCGCCGCGGCGAGCGCCGGAAAACTCGGCCGGGCTCTTTCCGACATCGAGCAGACCGCCGTTCGATTCGAAGCGTCGCGGTCGCTCGCGCAGGTCGCCGATCTCCTCGCCGCCATCAATCGAGCGGGCGGCGTCCGATGCTACCGCCCCGCGGTGCTGGCGGCCGCGCAGCGGGCTCTGCAACTTGCGGCAGGCGGGCCGTCGTTCCGAGACGCGACGGTCGCGATACGGGAACAGTCCAGGCTCATTGGCCGGCCACTTGCCAGACGCTCCGTCGGAAGCACGCTGTTGCTGAAAGGTCTCGAAGCTGACATCTCTGTGGTCCTCAATGCCGGCGTGCTCAACGCGCGCAATCTCTACGTCGCGATGACGCGCGGCTCGCGCCGGGTGCTTGTCTGCACTCCGACACCGATACTGAATCCGCCTTGGTGACGCTACGTGGGTTCGATCCAGGACACTTGGCCCGTGGTCATGTAAACGACAGCGCCCCGTTGCGCATTCGTGACGCTGAGGTAGTCGCGCAGCTGCGCTGCGTGCGCGCCGTGCGCCGCCGTGGTCGGATTCACGTCCGACTTCCAGTCGATGACGAGTGCAATGCGTTCCCCCTCGATAGCGGCCGCGTCCGCGCGCCCGGCGAGGTAGTGCGGCGGATTTGCCGCCCAGAGCGGGATTTCAGGAACAAGTAGCCCGAGGAAGGGTGCGAGTTCAGGAAGAGCCAATGTGCGCAGGGCCGTCTCCGCCATTTCGAGCGCGTCGGGTCCTCCTTCATCCCGCTCGTCGCGGACGCTCGATTCCAGTTGGACGAGCAGCTCAGCCGCGCGCGCCGCCGCCTGGCCCCGGGTCGATCCGAGCTCGCCCGTGAGGAGTTCTTCCATAAGCTTGTGCAGGATCGAACCGCGCAGCGCGCCCGCTCCATCTATCTCCGGCCACGCATGGGACGCGTCGTCGAGAACGAACGCGTCCACGATCTCGGCGCTGCGATCCGCGTCGCGCTCGCTTGGGCGGTCCCATATGATCGGCGGTGAAGCATCTGCCAACGTCTTCCGTTCGGCCGCGAAGACGATCTCGGTCTGATCATTGGCGGCGGGGTGCACAACGCCGGGGACGGGCTCAGGCAACATGTCAGCTTGGATTTCGGGAAGCTCCTTTTGCCCGAGATTCATCACCCTTGACCACGAGCGTGAAGGCGCGCCCGGCAGCTCCGGGATCACCAGCAGATCGCGTGCGCGCGTCGTCGCGACATACCAAAGCCGTTCGCGCTGCCGTGCCTCGCGAAATTCCTCCTCTTCGCGGGCTGCCGCAAGCGCAGGCGGTTCGATGCCTCCGACGATCCAGTGGATCGTGTCGTCGGATTGCCGATAGACAAACTGGTCCTGGGGTTTGAAGCGGGTCGATGAATTCACCGTTATGACGACGGGCCATTCGAGACCCTTGGCGCTGTGCATAGTGACGATCTCTACCGAGTCCTCGGATGCGTCGACCCTTCCTTCCGGATGTCGGCGCTTGCTCTGCCATCCGCGTTGGAGATCGAGCGCGAAGGCGCGGAGACCAGCGACGTTGTAAGGCCTTGCGAGTTCGACAATAGCGTCGAGGTTTGCGAGCGCACGCGCGTTCCGCTGGCCGTGCCGTGCCGCCATGACCACTCTCAAGTTCAGGCGCTCGATCGCAAAGGCGACGAGCTGCATCGGCGTGAGTTCTGCGGCAAGACGATGAAGCGCCTGAAGCTTTGCCAAGACGTCCCGTGCAAGGGGATGGCTCACCTCGTCTGACGACGTCCGCAGCTGGAAGCGCCGACGACCGTCTTGGTCGGGAGAGAGCGCCGCCGTGATATCAAGAAGATCTTCGTCGCTCAGACCGACAACCGGGCCTCGCATGAGCGCACCGAAGGCCAGCGTGTCCAGCGGGTCCGCAATCGCGCGAATAAGAACGAGGACGTCCTGAAGCTCTTGCCGGCGGAATAGCGCATGGCCCGCTTGAGAGGCCACCGCGATCCGGCGGGCTTCAAGGGCGCGCTCGTAGCGCCAAAGATCCGTGTGTGTCGGCGCGAGCAACGCGATATCGCCTGCGCGCAAGTACCGCTCGGTCCCGTCCGGTCGGCAGATCTTCAGCGCGCCGATCAGGCGTGCGCACAGCCCGGCGACGGCGGCCGCCTCCGCTTCGCGCTGTTCCTCGGCGTTCGCATCCCGCTGAACGTCGATTGTCAGTTTCGCGGCCGCCGCGAAAGGCAGTGGCGGCAACTCAAGGGTCGGCGCGAGTGGTACGAAACCCGGCTGGCCCGCTTTCTCGAGAACGCCTTGGAACACGCGATTGACGTGCGCAATAACTTCCGGGCGGGATCTGAAATTCGCAGTGACAGCAAGCAGGCAGCCATTCTTGGCCTTTGCAATGACGGACTTCGCGAGCGCGTAGGACTCCACGTCAGCGCCGCGAAAGCGATAGATCGCCTGTTTGGGGTCACCAACCAGGAACAGCGCGCCGGGGCGCAAGACCGCACTGCTCCAAGTCTCGGGCTGCGAGCGCGCGGCTATGCGGAATACGATTTCCGCCTGTACGGGGTCGGTGTCCTGAAATTCATCGACCAGCAGGTACGCGTAGCGGGCGGCGAGCCAAGCGCGAATGTCGGGATTCTCGCAGATCAGCGCTCGCGCCTGCCGCAGCAAGTCATCGAAGTCGAGAACGGCCGCCTCGCGCTTGCGCCGGTCATAAGCCTCGATCACTCCGGTTAGGTGGGTAGCCAGCTCATGCACCAAGCTTTGCGCAATGGAGCCAATCAGCGTCCGATAAGCCGCTCGAACCCTTTCGAAGTGTTCCGCTGCTTCCTGTCCGCGACGGCGCCCGTCCGCTTCGCCGAGCGCCTGTCTCCAGACGCGCATCCTGTCGTAGGGCAGCAGGTCGATACTTTTCTGCCGCATCATGCTGATGCGCGGCGGCCGAGTCAGGCGCCACAACGCGGAAAATCCCGCGTTCGCGTGGTCACCTTCGAAGAACGCAGCAAGGCGCTCGAGATCGGCGATGAGATCGGCTGTCCACGTCTCTCCAGGTCCCGCGGCATGCCAGCGGGAAAATGCGGTGACGGCGTCGGCGAAAGTGCGGTCCGGCCGAGTTGAGAAATCCGGGGCTGGCACGGTCGCGCTGCGATGCTTTCGCCGGAGGTCGGCAAGCTCCCGGACCCGCTCTACGACGCCCAGTGGATCGTCCTTCGCAAGAACAGCAACCGGACCGTCCAGTTCGTCGCCGCGCGCCAGCATCTCCTTCAGCCAAGCCGCAAGCACTTCATCAAAGAGGGCATCGGCAATGGTCTCGTCGACCACGCGCGAACCAGGGTCAAGCGCGGCGTCGATCCCGTGCGAACGAAGGATGCCTTGGCAAAAGCCGTGGATCGTCGTTGCCGTGATTTCTCCGATGCGTGGCGCTGCCGCATCGAGCTGCGCGCGCTCCGCCTTGCCTAAGGGCATCGAGAGAATCCCGGAGAGTGCAGGCGGCAGCCTTCCATGGCGGAGCTCGTCGATCGTCCAGCGTATCCGCGCCTCGAGCTCGCTCGCCGCGGGCTCGGTGAAGGTGATCGCAGCAATCTTTGTGGGATCAATTCCGGTCGCGATCATCATCGCGACCCGGGCGGCCATCAACGACGTCTTGCCGGTGCCAGCCGCGGCCTCGACCAGTATGTTGGATTCGAAATCGGTGAGTGCGCGCCTGCGGGCGTCGAGGTCGGGCACACTCACGGGCTGCTCCAAAGCTTGTCGAGTGCGCCGTTCGCCTGGGCAAACAAACGACGCTTCACACGACGGTAGGAGTCCAGGTCCGCCGGCAGGGCAATAGAGAGCGGATCGAAGAATACCGGCGCGGGCCCGGGCGCAATCTCGCCACTACGTTGCAGGCGAGCGCCCGCCGCGGTGAAAGCGACGGCCTGGTCTATGGCCTTCTCAAGCTCCTCGTTAGTCAGGCTCAGCGTGCGCGCTGGGTCGTGCTTGAGGTACGTCAGCTGCGAGCTTACGCTTCGAAGCTCAGGAAGAAGAGACCGCACTGCGAGGCCGTAGAAGACGCGCTGGAGTTCAGTACCGCGATCGAACACGACCGGCTTCTTACGCTCGGGTGCGGTCCCAACTTTGTAGTCAGTGATGACCGCCGAGCCGCGCGCTCCATCTTCGTCAAGTCGATCAATCCGTCCCCGGAAGGAAATGCCGGTCTGCCCGATTGGGACGGGCGCGAGTGTGGCCCACGGGTGAGGCCCGTCGCGTGGCTCGCCGAAGGAAAGCTCTGTCCAGGTCACGCCGCGCTGTTCGCCCAGAGCTTCTGTGAGCCCTCGCAACGCGCGCTCGCGGGCCATCGCCATTGTATGACCCCAGAGAAGGCCGGGTGGAACAGCCCTGGTGATCGGCCAGGTTTCGGCAAGGCCCGCCGCCTCTCGATCCAGAGCGCTCCCGATCTCGTCGGCGTTTCGGGGGACGCCGTCGCGCAGCACGCCACCGATGAGGGAGTGAACGAGTTCGCCGAACGCGCGATGGTCGAGCGCGAGCGGCTGAGAGTCGAGGTTTGGCTCGCGCCAGTGAAGCGCGTATTCCCAGACGAACCCCTGCGGATCGCAGAGAAGCCGATGGAGCGACGTCGTGGATTGAACTTCGGCGAGAGCCTCGACAATGAGCGGGTGGTCGGGACGGACCCGCCCGTCGTGTGCGGTGTGCTGCTCGCTGTCCCACCACGCGCGCCAGCAGGCACGACTTGCGCGTACTTGCGGGTCCTTGCCGGCGTCGGTCGCGCGGGCATAGAGACGATCACTCTCGCTGAAGGCATGCGCGGGTATCGCGCTACGTCCCACGACTTGCTCTCGGTCCTTCGGCCACAATGTACTGGCTGCCTGCAGGGAGCCCGTCGCACTCCTGTAAGCGCGTGAAAGTGTATAGTTCTGCGATTGGCCGACGATGACGTCATGCATCACCTGGTCACTTTCGGCGGCTTCCGCAGACGGCAGCCGGAGGTGTCCCAGCAGGTGTTGCGGTATCAGTGGGTTTTCGCTCGACCGTCTTGGCCACGCGTTCGCATCCAGCCCGATGAGGCGGACATGCGCGCGAGGGGCCGCTGCTAGGTGACGGGCAGGTCCCCACGCGATGGCGTTTCCGGGTTCGCGTCCGTCGGCCACGCGCAGCGCCTGCAAGGAGAGCTCGATGGCCTGTGGGGGCGCCATACGCAAAGCATCGCGCCACAAGGTGAGTGCCGGTCCCTTCAAGAGACGGCGTCCGACCACCTCCGCAGCCGCAATGCCGCGGGCCAAGTCATCCAGAACAGGCAACAATGCGCGTTCCGCGAGATCGCCGTTTGCCCGCTCGCCTCGCGCCTGCTCGAGAGCGTGCCGCCAAAGCCCCGGGCTTGTCAGCGCAGCGCTCCGCCGCAAGCCTTTGGCCCAGTCGCCGGGCAGGCTCTCTTTGGCTGGGCTACGCGGGAGCCGGGCAAACAGGAACCTTACGCGCTCTTGCGACAATCCACGTAACAGGATGTCCGCGACGGCAGCACAGGCCTGCCCTTCGCGGGTCGCCAGCGCCGGAATACCGTGTGTGAAGTGCACGGGAAGCCCTGCCTCGCGCGAGAGAACCAGAAACGCATCGTCCCACGCCGCCGGCGAGGCGGCCGAAATAGCGATCTCATCGGGAGTGGCTTTTCCACCCGTCACAAGCGCGCGCGCCCAGCGCAATGCCTCCCTCACTTCACTTCGCGGATCGGCACAGAGATCGGCGGAATCGAGCAATGCTGCACCGGAGGAGCGCGTTTCAATCTCTCCGATGAACCCGTCGCGCCGGCTGTGCTGTGACCCAATCCATCGCACGGGCACGACATCGCAGAGCGCCCGAATGAGCGGACGCCAAACCGCTTTGATATCCGGAATGTCTTGAACAGTGATGGCGCCGACCAACTTCGGCGCAAAGTGAAGTCGCTCCAGGGCTGTTTTGACCAGATCGGGAGGTGACAGCATTCCGGGCGGCAGGGCACCCCGCACGCGGCCCTCGAGCAACGTGAAGTCCCTGAGACGAGCATTTTCGGGCAATGAAGCCGGGAGCTTCATGTCCCACCAGTCTCGGAGCGCGGATAGCACAGCCACCGGCATCCCCGGCAGTTGGGAAACCTTGTCGATGTCCTCGTATCCGCCGGCCTCGAGCGCCTCCCTTATGGCCGGATACAAGATTTCTCGCGTTGCCGGTGCAATAAAGCCGCCGGCGAGTTGTGCGGCAAGAAGGGGGAGCGTCAGAATTTGGCGGCCTATAGCCCGTTCCCGCGCCGCATTAA
>NZ_JBXAMP010000002.1:0-497793 GCF_058800765.1 Afipia sp. GW822-FHT04G07 | reverse complement strand
CCGCGCCACACTGGTTGCGACGCGCGAGCCGGGCGAGCCTGTGACTTACCGCTTCGACGTCCATCTCCAGGGCGACAGGGAAACGGTGTTCTTCGACCTGTGAGGTTTTCGCCCGATCTTCGGCGAAAGGTAACACGCCGCTTTCGCTGATCGCGTTTGTGCGCCGGCGACGTGTGGGTGAGATTTAAGCATCGAAAAATACAGCATAAAAATTATGCAAATGCCTGTCTTTGTATGCAATGGACGCGCGAGCCACGCATGTCGGCATGCGTCTGAAATGCATCGGAAAGGCTCGAGACTTCAGGTAGTTATTCATATTTTTAATGATCCCTTAGGGTTTGGCACGATGCTTGCGATGCCTTCTCCAACGAAGTCTGAACGCGTTGGAGAGCATCATGAAGCGTCGCGATTTTTTGAAAACTGTCACCGGGGCCGCGGCAGGTGCGGCGATACCGGGGCCGGCGATCTGGTCGGCCGCCAAGGCTGACGCCCGTTCCGAAACGCTGCTGATCGTTTCGGAAAGCGGTCCGAACAATCTCGACATTCATGGCGTCGGCACCAACGTCCCGGGCTACGAGGTGTCGTGGAATTGTTACGACCGTCTCATTACCCATGAGATGAAAACCGGCGCCAACGGCGTGCCGTATTACGACCGCGACAAATTCAAACCCGAACTCGCCGAAGACATGAGCGTCGGTGACATGTCGACGACATTCAAGCTGAAGAGGAAGGCGACTTTCCACGACGGTACGCCGGTGACGGCGAAGGACGTGAAATGGTCGCTGGATCGCGCCGTCAGTGTCGGCGGCTTTCCCACCTTCCAGATGGCCGCCGGCTCGCTGACCAAGCCGGAACAGTTCGTCGTGGTCGATGACCACACCGTGCGTGTGGATTTCGCCAAGAAGGATCGCCTGACGATACCCGATCTCGGGGTGATCGTACCCTGCGTCGTCAACTCCGAGCTGGTCAAGAAAAGTGCCACCGAAAAGGATCCGTGGGGTCTCGAATATACCAAGCAGAACACGGCGGGCTCTGGCGCCTATCAGGTCAAGAGCTGGACCGCTGGCACTGAAGTCGTGATGGAGCGCAACGACAATTGGGTCGGCGGCCCGATGCCGAAGATCAAGCGCGTGATCTGGCGCATGGTGCCGCAATCCGGCAATCGGCGCGCGCTGCTGGAGCGGGGCGACGCCGACATCTCCTATGATCTGCCGAACAAGGACTTCGTTGAACTGAAGGACTCCGGCAAGCTTAACATTGTTTCGACGCCTTACTCCAACGGAGTCCAGTACATCGGAATGAACGTCAAGAATCCGCCGTTCGACAACCCCAAGGTGCGTCAGGCAGTGGCTTACGCGCTGCCGTACCAGAAGATCATGGATGCGGTGCTGTTCGGCCTCGCCAAGCCGATGTTCGGCGGTAACGGCGCGACCGAAGTAGCATGGCCGCAGCCGCACAAGTTCAACACCGACATTGCGAAAGCCAAGGCGCTGCTCGCCGAGGCCGGTTATCCCAACGGGTTCGAGACGACGCTGTCGTTCGATCTCGGCTTCGCCGGCGTCAACGAGCCTCTTTGCATTCTTGTGCAGGAGAGCCTCGGACAGATCGGCATCAAGACAACCATCAATAAAATCCCCGGGGCCAACTGGCGCACCGAACTGAACAAAAAGGTTCTGCCGCTTTACACCAACGTGTTTTCGGGCTGGCTCGACTATCCCGAATATTTCTTCATCTGGTGTTACAGCGGAAAGAATTCCGTCTTCAACACGATGAGCTATCAGTCTGCGGAGATGGATGGCTTCATCGACGGGTCAGTGACTGCCGCTGCGATAGGCGACAAGCCGACCTACGACAAGGACGTGAAGGGCTTCGTCGATCTCGCCTACGCCGACATTCCGCGCATTCCGCTGTTCCAGCCTTACGTCAACGTCGCGATGCAGAAAAACGTCTCGGGCTATCAGTACTGGTTCCACCGCCGTCTCGACTATCGCGCGCTTGTGAAAGCGTAACGGCAGGGGCGGGAGCGTTTCATGCTCGGCATGATCGGCAAAAGACTGGCGTTCGCGATCCCGAGTTTGATCGGGGTCGTGATCGTTACGTTTCTTCTGACGCGCGCGCTGCCGGGCGATCCGGCTGCATATTTCGCCGGGCCTGCGGCGACCAAGGATGCCGTCGAGCAGATCCGCAAGAAGCTCGGGTTAGACAAGCCACTGATCGAGCAATTCGTGCGCTACACCGTGGATCTGTCGAAAGGCGACTTCGGCAATTCGCTCACCACCGGGCAGCCGGTGGCGACTGAAATCCGCAATCGTCTGCCCGCATCGGCGGAACTGACGCTGATCGGATTGCTGATCGCGGTGGCGATCGCGATACCGCTCGGCATCCTTGCCGCGACCCGGCCGGGCTCGTGGATCGATCATCTGTGTCGAGTGCTGACGACCGCCGGCGTCTCGCTGCCGGTGTTCTTTACCGGGCTGGTGCTCGTTTATGTGTTCTACTTCAAGCTCGGCTGGTCACCGGCCCCGCTCGGGCGGCTCGACGTGTTCGCCAGTGCGCCGCCGAGTGTCACGGGTTTCTATCTGATCGACAGCCTGATCGCGCGGAATTTTGAGACCTTCCGCTCGGCATTCAACCAGCTCATTCTGCCCGCACTGACGCTGGCGATCTTCTCGCTGGCGCCGATCGCGCGCATGACGCGAGCCTCGATGCTGGCGGTGCTGGCATCCGACTTCGTCCGCACCGCGCGCGCCAGTGGATTATCGCCGGGGAAGGTGATCGTCACCTATGCGTTCCGGAACGCAATGCTTCCCGTCATCACCACGCTCAGCATGGTATTCTCGTTCCTGCTCGGCGCGAACGTGCTGGTGGAAAAGGTATTCGCCTGGCCGGGCATCGGCTCCTACGCAGTCGAGGCGCTGATCTCTTCAGATTTCGCACCCGTGCAAGGCTTCGTGCTGACCATGGCGGTGATGTACGTACTGCTTAATCTGGTCATCGACATTCTTTATGGCGTTATCGACCCGCGCGTGAGGCTGGAAGGATGAGCACTATCGCACCTGTTGCCGAAGCTGTGCCGGTGCCTCAAGCCTCCGGATTTAAGGCGACGCTTCTGCATGCGCGCTACATTCTTGGCGAAAATCTCGTCACGGCGTTTGCATTTGGATTGCTGGTTCTCATCATTTTCCTGGCAATCTTTGGACCCTGGGTCGTTCCTTATGACCCGCTCGCCAGCAATACCGCGCAGGCGCTGAAGCCGCCGTCGGCGGCGCATTGGTTCGGCACGGACCAGCTCGGTCGCGATATTCTGAGTCGTGTCGTGGTCGCGACCCGGCTGGATTTCTTTATTGCCGCGGCGTCGGTGGTGCTGGTGTTCTTCATGGGCGGCATTGCCGGCATCGCGGCAGGTTATTTCGGCGGCTGGACCGACCGCATCGTCGGACGCATTGCCGACACCATCATGGCATTCCCGCTGTTCGTGCTGGCGATGGGCATCGTTGCGGCGCTCGGCAATACCGTGCAGAACATCATCATCGCCACAGCCATCGTGAATTTCCCGCTTTACGTGCGTGTCGCGCGCGCCGAGGCCAATGTCCGCCGCGATGCGGGCTTCGTGCAGGCCGCGCGCCTGTCCGGCAACGGGGAGTATCGCATTCTGCTCGGGCACATCCTGCCGAACATCATGCCGATCATGATCGTGCAGATGTCGCTGACCATGGGGTACGCCATCCTTAATGCCGCCGGACTGTCGTTCATCGGTCTCGGCGTGCGGCCGCCGACGGCAGAGTGGGGTATCATGGTCGCGGAAGGTGCGACCTTTATGGTGTCGGGTGAATGGTGGATCGCGTTCTTCCCGGGGCTGGCACTGATGATCGCGGTGTTTTGCTTTAATCTGCTCGGCGACGGTCTGCGCGACATTGTCGATCCGCAGCGGAGGACGTAACGATGACCGCAACTCCACTGCTGGACGTCAGAAATCTTACCGTAGAATTCGCCACCCGACGCGGCATCGTGCGCGCGATCCAGCATGTCAATGTCAGCGTGGCGAAAGGCGAAACGCTGGGTATCGTCGGCGAATCCGGTTCCGGGAAGTCCGTAACATCCTATGCGGTGATGCGGATTCTCGATCGCGCCGGCAAGATCGCCGACGGATCGATCATGTTCTCCGGTATCGATGTCCAAAACGCATCCGAGAACGCGATGCGCGACCTGCGAGGTCGTGAAATCTCGATGATCTTCCAGAATCCACGCGCCGCGCTCAACCCGATCCGTAAGGTTGGCGACCAGATCGAGGATGTGCTGCGCCAGCATGTACAATCGACATCGAACGACCGCGGCGAAAAGGCAATCGAGGCGCTGGAGCAGGTGAGGATCGCCCGCCCGCGTGAGCGCTATCATGCTTATCCTTTTGAGCTGTCCGGGGGCATGTGCCAGCGCGTCGTCATTGCGCTGGCGCTTGCGTGTAATCCGCAACTCTTGATTGCCGACGAGCCGACCACGGGTCTGGATGTCACCACGCAGAAGGCGGTGATGGACCTGATCGTGGAGCTGACCAAAAGCCGCGGCATGTCCACCATTCTCATCACCCACGATCTCGGCCTCGCGGCGGCTTATTGTGACCGCGTCGTGGTGATGGAGAAGGGAAATGTTGTCGAGACGGCGCTTTCAAAAGATATCTTCGCCAACCCCGAACATCCCTATACGCGTAAGCTGATGCGCGCGACGCCGAGACTCGGAGTCTCGTTGCGAGACCTGCTGTCGGACGAGGACAGGGCAGCTTTGCCTGCGTCCCTCTCCATCGCTCCGGCTGTACAGGCAGAGACGCCGCTTCTTGTCGTCGAAAAACTGATCAAGGAATATCCGCGCCAGGGTGCATCAAAAACGCTGGCGGCACTGTTCGGGCGCAAGCCTCCGGTGGAGCCTGAGCAGTTCCGCGCGGTCGATGGCATCAGCTTCTCGGTGGCGCGGGGGGAAAGTGTCGGGCTTGTCGGCGAGTCGGGGTGCGGGAAATCCACCACATCGATGATGGTGATGCGGTTGCTGGGGCAGACTTCGGGCCGCATCGTGTTCGACGGCGAGGACATTGGCGAGATCGCTCCGAACGCTTTCGCGCGGCTGCCGCTGCGCAAGCGAATCCAGATGGTGTTTCAGGACCCGACCGACAGCCTCAATCCCCGATTTACGGCAGCGCGCGCTATCGCCGATCCGATCATGCAGCTTGGCGATATCAAGGGAAGTGCTGCGTTGCGCGCGCGATGCGAAGAACTGGCGAAGCAGGTCGGCTTGCCGTTGTCGCTGTTGGATCGTTTCCCGCATCAGATGTCCGGCGGCCAGAAAGCACGTGTGGGCATTGCGCGGGCGATTGCGCTGAAACCCGACCTCATCATTCTCGACGAGCCGACTGCGGCGCTCGATGTCTCGGTGCAGGCGGTGGTGCTGAATTTGCTGCAGGATCTCAAGCAGTCGATGGGAATGAGCTATCTGTTTGTGTCACACGATTTGAATGTGGTGCGGCTTTTGTGCGATCGCGTCATTGTGATGCGAAGCGGACGAATCGTCGAACAGGGCGAAACGAAAAAGGTGCTGGATGCGCCGCAGGATGCCTACACCCGCGAATTGTTGTCGGCGATCCCGCATCCACCGCTTACCGCGCATTGAGACCGAGTTATCGCCGCTACGCACACAGAGACGCGCATGCCGAACGATCCGCTGGATATCTATATCGATACTGTTGCCGAGGTTCTTGCGTTATCCATCGAGGGGGAATGGAAACCCGCGGTGCGTGTCAATCTCGACACGACCCTGAAGATGGCGCGTCTGGTGCAGGAATTCCCGCTGCCCGACGAAATCGAACCAGCGAGCATCTATGAAGCCTGATAGCATCATATCGTCCGGTATGGATTGGTCCTCGGCGTCGGCGATTGCCGATGCGGTATCCGCGCGCAAGATATCGGCGCTCGATGTCACGAACGGCGCGCTTGTGCGCATTGCTGCAAACGACGGCAAGTTGAACGCTTTCACCGACGTGGTTGCGGATCGCGCGCGTGCGCGTGCCGCAAAAATCGATGCCGCGATTGCGGGTGGCGGCAAGGTGGGACCACTGGCCGGTGTGCCGTTCGCGGTTAAGAATCTTTTCGACGTTGCAGGCTTGCCGACCCGGGCGGGCTCGAAAATCAACCGTCAGCGCGTTCCCTCAGAGCGAGACGCGACGTTGATCGAGCGATTGGAAGCCGCGGGGGCGGTGCTGGTCGGCGCGCTCAATATGGGCGAATACGCCTATGATTTCACTGGCGAGAATATCCACGATGGTCCATCGCGCAATCCACACGATTTGACGCGCATAACCGGCGGCTCGTCCGGAGGTTCGGGTGCCGCGGTCGGCGGCGGTCTCGTGCCGTTGACGCTGGGGTCAGACACCAACGGTTCGATTCGCGTGCCGTCGTCGTTCTGCGGCATTTTCGGGCTGAAGCCCACTTATGGCAGGCTGTCGCGAGCACGATCGTTTCCGTTCGTCACGAGCTTCGATCATGTTGGCCCTTTCGCACGAACGACGCGCGATCTCGCACTGGCTTACGACGTGATGCAGGGACCGGATGCGGACGATGCCGCATGTACCAATCGCCCCATCGAGCCGGCCACCTCGTCGCTTGAGCTTGGGATTGGTAATCTGCGCATCGGCGTCGCGGGCGGATACTTCAGGGAGAATGTCCTTCCCGAAGCCCAGGAGGCAATGGCGCGCGTCGCCGAGGCGCTGTCCGTAACGCGCGAGGTCGAAATTCCGGAAGCGGTGAGGGCGCGGGCGGCAGCCTATGTCATTTCGACCTGCGAAGGGGCTTCGCTGCATCTCGACCGGCTGCGCACGCGGCCGAACGATTTCGACCCGGCGGTGCGCGACAGGCTTTTGGCGGGAGCGATGATCCCGGCGCCGTTCGTGGATCGCGCGCAGAAGTTCCGCCGCTGGTATCGCGCGCAGGTGCTGGAGCTTTTCAAAACCGTCGATGTCGTTCTGGCACCCGCCACGCCATGTGTTGCGCCGAAACTCGGCCAGGCGACGTTCGTGCTGGGCGGCGTCGAACTGCCGGTTCGGGCGAACATTGGAATACACACCCAGCCGATTTCCTTCATCGGGCTTCCGGTGGTTGCCGTGCCGGTTCCGCTGAACTCGATGCCGATTGGTGTGCAGGTGATTGCAGCGCCGTGGCGTGAGGATATAGCCTTGCGTGTCGCTTATACGCTTGAACAGGCCGGCGTGGTTTACGCGCCGCGGCCAAAAGGATTTTGAAGATGCCGACCGAAATCGATCTGCCGGATGTCGTTGCCGAAGTCAGAACAGCCTTCGCGGCTTACGAAAAAGCGCTGACGTCAAATGATGTCGCAGCGCTCGATGCGCTGTTTCACAAGGATGCCAGAACGATCCGCTATGGTATCGGCGAAAATCTTTACGGTTACGATGCCATCGCGGCGTTTCGCGCCGCGCGCAGCCCTGCAGGATTGATGCGCGAATTGACGAAGACCGTCATCACGGCGTATGGCCGCGATACCGCTGTTGCCTCGACGTTGTTTCATCGGACATTATCGCCCGGCAGGGTCGGACGGCAGATGCAGATGTGGATTCGCGTGGCAGAGGGTTGGCGGATCGTCGCCGCCCATGTCAGCCTCATCGACGCGCCTGCGAACGAAAAGCCATGATCTTTGAGCCCGGATCATCGCGCGGATTGGCTGAGAATCCGGGCACAAATGAATCAGGCGCGACGTCAACGCTGGGGAGGGGCGTAGCTGGAAGGCGCACGCTTGCCGAGGAGTTGCGATTGCAGCTTGCCGACGACATCGTGCGTGGCGCGCTTGAGCCAGGCTCTTCGCTTGACGAATCCGACATCGCGCGGCGCTTCAATGTATCGCGCACGCCAGTGCGTGAGGCGCTCCGGCAACTTGTCGCCAGCGGCCTTGTCGATTCCCGCCCACATCGGGGCGCGGTTGTTGCGCGCCCAACCATCGAACAGCTTAATGCCATGTTCGAAGCCATGGCCGAACTTGAGGCTCTGTGTGCCGGGCTTGCCGCGGAACGCATGCCCGTCGGCCAGCGACACGAGCTTGAAGGTTTGCACGAGCGGCTGCGGCTGCTGAGTTATGAAGGCAATCCGCAGCTCTTTCACGAGGCGAATGAAGCTTTTCACAACGCGATATATGCCGGATCGCAAAACGGCTATGTCGCCGACATGACCCTGGCGACGCGGGTGCGCGTGCAGCCGTTCCGGCGCGCGCAATTCCGGAATCTCGGCCGTCTTGCGAAATCCTACGTGGAGCACGACAGGGTTGTGATCGCCATCATGCGCGGAGACAAGATGGGCGCTGCAAGCGCGATGCGGGATCACATTGAAACAGTTCGTGAGGAATACGAAGTCTACGCGGTGTCGTTGTAGATTTCGTCTTATTTCTTGGAAGTGTCGCTTCCGCCGGGCATTCCGAACATTTTGAACATATCAGCGAATTTTTCGGGATTGAACGACATCCAGTTCCGCAGGATCGCGTCGGGCGCCATGCCGGACACGGCGGAAAGCAGTGTGTCCTCCATCTGCTTCATGGCGCGCTCCTGCATCGGCTGAATGTTCGGAAGTCCGAGAAATTCGCGTGCCTCAAGCGGCGTGCAGTCGATATTGACAGTGATCTTCACGGTTTGTCCCCCTGGTGGCACGGCGTGTTGCCTCGTTGCGGCGTTGAACCAATCTACATGCGACGCTCTCAAAATGGAAATCGCCCGGCGCGACTATAGCGCTGGGTGCGACCGGTCATCGCATGAACCGCCGTATTCTCCGGAAAGGGTTATAATCGGGCTCAACCCTCTTTAATGTCGATCTCCATCGAGGTCCTAACCGCATTTCATGATGATCGTGCTGTTTCTCGCGGAAAGCCTGACTGCCTTCTGCGCGCTGGCGTTTGAGGTCGCGGTGACGCGGCTGGTCGCGCCGTATGCTGGAATGTCGATCGACACATGGACCGCCATTATTTCAGCCTTTCTGCTCGCCTTGGCGCTCGGCCACCAGATCGGCGGTTGGACCGCGACCGGTGCATCGCTGTCGCGCATGTTTGGACTGGCGTCGTCAGCCGCGATCGGCGCCGGCGTCTATGTGGCGTTTGCGCCGATGATTATCGCGTACTTCAACGGGGTCGTGTTGGCCCCTGCGCCCACCGCGTTATGGCGGATCGTGCTGTTAGCGGGACTGCCCTGTATTCCTGCCGGTCTGCTGTACGGAATCGTGACGCCGCTGCTGATGACGGGTGCCATTGCCATTGCGAGCAGGCGCGGTCTGGTTGTCGGATTGATCTATGCTGCGGGCGCGGCAGGAAGCGTGCTGGGCGTTCTTACAGTGTTGTGGCTGCTGCTCGACACGTTCGGCGTGCGCGGCACGATGTTGGCCGTTGGTGTTCTCTCGGTCGCGACCGGCGTGCTTCTCGCTATTCTGAGCGTGGTCATGCGCAAGCGTGAGGCGACAGTTCGATGAAGTATGCCTTGCCGGTCGGCGTTCTGTTGTCGGCTGCCGCGGCGCTCGCCGTCGAGATTATCATTGTCAGGATCGGCGCGCCTTATGTCGGGCAATCGTTGCTGCCGTGGTCGGCGGCGATTGCAAGCGTGTTGCTCGGAATGACGGCAGGACATTTTTGTGGCGGCCTGGTCGGGGGTGCTGCGGCCAGTATGCACCGCCTGCGTATCATGCTTGCCGTCGCGTGGCTGGCGGCTGGCCTTTGCGCACTGATTGCGCCGGCGTTCGCCGGCCCGATCGCATCGGCGCTTTTCAAGGACGGCGGATCGGACACCATGACCGTTCTGGCGATTTCCGCGCTGGTCTTGCCGGCGAGCTTCGCTGCGGGGTTCTGCGCACCGCTTGCGGTGCGCATTGCGCTTGTCATGCCCGATATTATCGTTCCGCGGATGGTCGGTGCGATTTACGCCGCTTCGGCGATCGGCAGCGTCGTTGGCAGCGCGGCCGCAGGTTTCTTTCTTCTGGAGACGGTGGGTGGGGTCGGGGGCATGAGGCTGGTCGGCTGTCTCTGGCTGCTGATTGCGCTGATGGTGATGCCGTCGTGCGGCCTGACCGTAACCCACCGAAGACTTGCGGCTGTTGCAGTGGTCGCAGCGATCGCCGCGCTGGCCGCCGTGCGTCCCTACAGTCCATGTCTCGTGGAGTCGCGGTACACCTGCATCCAGCTGATCGACAAGGCACTTCCCGACGGCGGATTGGTGCGACTGATGGAATTGGACGAGGGCATTCACAGCGCATCGGACCGGGACAATCCCGCCCGGCTGCACTTCGGTTATGCCGCGCTTTCGGATCGCCTTGCCAGGGCAGCTTTCGCAGCATCTGGCCAACCGCGCGCGTTGGTGATCGGCGGAGGCGGGGCGACCTTGCCCCGTGCGTGGGCGGCGGCGTCGCCGGCATCGCAGGTCACCGTCGCCGAACTCGATGCGACAGTCGCCGCCCTGGCCGTCGATGCGATGTGGGCTGGCGGTCTGCCAAACCTGCAAACCGTTCTCGGCGACGGCCGAGCGATTCTGCGAAGCTTGCCGCAGGCGGATTTTTACGACGTGATTCTGATGGATGCCTACCGGACCAAAAGCGTGCCGCCGCATCTCGTGACTGCCGAATTCAATGCGGAGGTTGCAGGCCGGCTGACGGCGCAAGGCGTATTCTTGTCGAACATCATCGACCGGACAGCGACGCCTCTGCTCGCGCTTAGCGTAGCAAGGACGTTGGCGCAGAGCTTTCCGGCGGTGGACATCTGGACTATGGTCGATGATCGCGAGGAGACGACCAACGTTGTGGTCGCGGCGTGGAAGAATCCGGCTCTCGCATTCCGTCCCGACGAGCTTTCCGTTGCCGCAACGGCATTGGGAGCAAACCAGCCGCCGGTTTCGCGCCAGATGGTCTGGCGACGCACCGACGTCCGGAATTATCGCGAAAGCTGGCCGCTGGCCTGTGCGGCGTTGCTGACAGACGACTGGACGCCGGTCGACCGGCTGCTTGCAGGCAGGCCGGTCTGCTCGGTTTCTTCGCGATAGCTCCAGCGAAACGTTCGCCGTCGTTCATGCCTTCGGCTGCGTCAGACATGAACCGCCGCGCGCACACGGCCTGCGTTTCCGAAGACGCGCAGATAACGCGCAATCTCGTCGGGCTGGCCCGTCGCCTTCTCGGGATTATCTGAAAGCTTCACGGCGGGCCGCCCGTTGACCGCCGTCACCTTGCAGACCAGCGAGATCGGATCGAGGTCGGCGGTGCCGTCCGGCGCGCATCCCACAAAGTCGTTCGTGAGATTCGTTCCCCAGCCGAAACTAGTCCTCACGCGCCCGGAAAAATGCCGATGTGCTTCCTCGATCGATCCCACGTCCATGCCGTCCGAGAAAACCAGAAGTTTTTCTTTTGGGTCGCGCCCCTTTTCCTTCCACCACTTGATAATTTCCTCGCCGGCGGCGATAGGCGGCGCGCTGTCGGGACGAAAACCGGTCCAGTCGGCGACCCATTCGGGTGCATCGCGCAGAAATGCCTTGGTGCCGAATGCGTCGGGCAGCGCAATCAAAAGATTTCCGTCGTAGGTGTGACGCCACTGATCGAGGATCAGGTAGGGCGCGCGCTGCAATTCCTGATCGCTGTTCGCCAGCGCGGCCGCCACCATCGGCAACTCGTGCGCGTTGGTGCCGATAGCTTCCAGGTCGTTGTCCATCGCCAGCAGAACGTTGGACGTTCCAGTGAACGCCGGGCCCAATCCTTCCTTGACGGCTTCGACGCACCAGCGCTGCCAGAGGAAGCCGTGCCGGCGCCGCGTCCCGAAATCCGACAGCCGCAGACCATCGAGTTTGCGCAGACGCTCGACCTTGGTCCACAGCTTCGCCTTGGCGCGGGCATAGAGAACGTCGAGCACGAATCGCCCCTGTCCCTTCATGGCTTGCCGCGAGCGCAATTCGTTGATGATGGCGAGCGCCGGGATTTCCCACATGGTGGTGTGCGTCCAGGGCCCGTGGAAATGCAACTCGTACTGGCCGTCGACCGTACGCAACTCATATTCCGGAAGCTGGAATGTCGCGAGCCAGCTGATGAAGTCCGGCGAAAACATCTGGGTCTTGCCGTAGAACGTGTTACCCGCAAGCCAGATCAGTTCCTTCTTTGAAAAGCGAACCGTGCGGGCGTGGTCGAGCTGGGCACGAAGCTCTGCCTCATCGATCACTTCGCCGAGGCGGACATGATGCGTCCGGTTGATCACCGAAAACGTCACATGCTCGTCCGGATAAAACTCCCGGATCATCTGAAGCATCAGTAGCTTGTAAAAATCGGTGTCGAGCAGGCTGCGCACGATCGGGTCGAGCCGCCAGCCGTGGTTGTATGTTCGCGAAGCGATGTCTGTAATGGCCATGGTGGGAGCATATCCGGCTCCTTCGCGGGCAACCAGTCACCATGCGCGATTTTGTTCGCCGCTCATGGCCGGCCTGCGCGGCGAATCCGGCCGATCGCGCTGGCCACATCGGTCCAAGGGGCCTTATCCGGTGCAAATTGTTGCCTGAGATATGACACCAATTCCGCGATCTGCCCATCGTTCAAGCTGTGCCTGAAGGCAGGCATGTAGCCGAGATCGCTCGAGACCGGAGCCTCGATGCCGTGCAGGATGACCTGAATGAGGTTGTCTGGCATGGCGCTGTGGAGGTTGCTGTTGAGGGCCAGCGACGGTCTGCTGCCGAATAGCACCGGGCCACCAACCTGGTGGCACACGGCGCAGGCGCCATCGTAGATTCGCGCGCCGATGGATGAGGCCGAAACCGCTTTGATGCTTGTTAACGTTTCGAGCTTTGCCGCCATGGCTTCCTGGGCTGCCGGGTCGATGGTCGTGTCGTTGAATGACGCGAGATAGACTGCCATGGCGCGGATGTCATTGTCGGGAACGGCCGCGAGGTTCTTGACGATCGGAGCCATCGGCCCGGCGGCGACGCCGTGGAAGCGCGAGATGCCGGTCCGCAGATAAGTGAACAATTCATCCTCACTCCAGGGGATCGGTGCATGTGACAACGAGCTGAGCGGCGGGGCTTCCCAGCCGTCCGCCGTTCCCCCCGCCAGATAGGCCTTGGCTTTCTCGGCGCCCAACGCATTGCGCGGCGTATGACACGCGCCGCAATGGCCGAGGCTTTCAACCAGATATGCACCGCGATTCCAGATCTCTGACTGCGCCGGATCGGCCTCGAAAACCGCGGGCTTGTGAAACAGCGCGTTCCAGCCGGCCATCAATGGGCGGAGGTTGAAGGGGAATGCGAGCGCGGTTTCGCGGTTGACGGCTTTCACCGCCGTCTGCGCCATCAGATAGGCGTAGAGCGCCTGCAAGTCCGCATCGGTTGTCTTGGCGAAATGATTGTACGGGAACGCCGGATAGAGTTGTCGCCCATCGCGGTGAATGCCTTCACGCATCGATCGCTCGAACGCGGGATACGACCACGCGCCGATTCCGGTTTCCAGGTCTGGCGTGATGTTGGTGCTATAGACAACGCCGAACGGTGTTTCGAGCGCGCGGCCACCGGCATTGACGATCCCGTTGATCTCGGTGTGGCATTCGGCGCAGTTGCCGAGGGCTGCGAGTTGCTGGCCGCGGGCAATGGTCGCGGCGGAATAAGCCGATGCATCGGGGCGTGCGATGGGTGCGATGGACCGCCATGGCAGCACTGCCGCGGCGATACCGACGGCTGCGGTGCACACCGCGGCAATACTTGCAAACGTGCTGCGGCGCTTGAAGAAAGGACTTCTTGTTTCCGGGAGCCGTTCCAATGGCTTGAATGTTTTTTCTGGCGGCGCCAACGGTGGCGCGGACTCACCGCCGCGCAATCCCGCAAGGATGCGCTCAGGCGTGAAGGGCAACTCCCGAAAACGCACGCCGGTCGCGTCGAAAATCGCGTTGGCAATGGCGGCGGCGCTCGGGACGGACGCGGATTCGCCCGCGCCGCGCGGTTCCTCGTTCTGGCGCGGCAGCAGCAGTACGTCGATCTTCGGCAGATCGGGAAACTTGATGATGGGGTAGGACCCCCATTCGCGATTGGTCACGCCCGTGCGATCGAACGTCACTTCCTCCATCAGCGCGCGGCTGGTGGATTGGATGACGTTGCCTGTCAATTGATGCCTTACGCCATCCGGATTGATCATCATGCCGGAATCCTGTCCGGCGACCACCCGCGTGACACTGACATCGCCGGTGGCCTTGTTGACCGCGACATCCGCGATCCAGGCTGACCATGCCGCCGGCTTGCCTGGAAACGGGCCGTGCACATACAGAGCGTAAGCGAAGCCGCGTCCGCGAACGACGTCTCCCTCAGCCTCCGGTTCTTTCCAGTTCGCGCGTGGTGTCCAGTCGGCGCGCCGGGCCACAGCTTTGACCAGATCGACCGCACGAGGGTCTTTCAGATAGCGCAGGCGATATTCGATCGGATCGACGCCGGCTTCGGTTGCGAGTTCGTCGATGTAGGATTCGTGCGCGAAGGTATTCGGCAATGCCGATACGCCGCGAAGCCATGACGCCCGCACGATCGGCGGCATGTCATGCGCGACGACGCGCATCGCGTCGTAGTCGTAGGGCGGAATCGCGGTGCGGTCGCCCATCTCAAAAATCGATGGTACCGGAGGAATGGTGCCGGTAAGCAGCAACGCCAGCGTCGGCGCGCCGTTCGATGGATAACGCGTCGCGAAGTCGTAACCTGCGACGCTGCCGTCGGCACGCAGGCCGCCGTTCACGTCCATCAATTGCGCGGTGCCCTTGGGCTCCCATGCATGTTCCTGTTCCCGCGTCAGTTGCACGCGCACGGGCCGGCCAACGGCACGCGACAACAGCACGGCGTCGGCGGACACGTCATCGGCGCAGTTGCGGCCATAACAGCCTGCGGCTTCCATCCGGACCACGTCGATCTGCGATTCCGGCAGGGCGAGAAGAAGTGCGAGGTCCGTGCGCAGGACGTGAGGGTTTTGCGTGCCGGACCACACCCGCGCGAAACCCTCCTGAACATCTGCAACCGAGCAGGACGGTCCGATCGATCCATGCATCTGATAGGGCCAGATGTAGGTTCGCTTCAGTTGCTTGTCGGCATTCGCAATAGCGCTATCCACCCCGCCCTTGTCGATCAGGGTGCGGGGCGTGCCGGGATTGGCGCGCAATGCGGTTTCGATGTCTTTCAGATCCGGCAGCGTTGGTGTCGGCTTCCATGTCACCTTGAGCTGCACCGCCGCCTTGACGGCATTTTCCTCGCGCTCGGCGACGACGCCGACGAAATCGCCGATCTGAACGACGGATACCAGGCCGGGAATGTCGCGGACCGACGATTCATCGACCGAGATCAGGCTGGTGCCGACGAAACTTCCGGCATCGACGCCTGCATAGGGCGGGCGAACCACGCGGCCATGCAACATGCCGGGTACACGCACGTCATGCACATAGACGAGCTCGCCGGTCGCCTTGGCCGGCAGGTCGATGCGCGGAACCGACTGTCCAACGATCTTGTAACTTTCCACCGCCTTGACCGCGACATCGTCGGCGAGGTCGAGCCGGATGCTGTCGCCTGCGATCAGCTCGCCGTAACTGACGCTGCGATTGTCATGCCCCCGGATCAAACCGTCTTCCACCGACAGTTCGCTGACCGGAAGTTCGAGTCTCTGCGAAGCGCGCGCCATCAGAAAGTGACGTGCCTGGGCGGCGGCCTTGCGAAGCGGCACGGCGGTAATCTGGATCGTCTCGCTGGCGATGGTTGCGCCCTGGTTGGGTACGCGGGAGGTGTCGCCCAACACCACGACCACGCGTGCAAACGAGACGTCGAGTTCTTCCGCGACGATTTGTCCGAGAGCAGTGCGGATGCCCGTTCCGAGATCGACGTGGCCGTTGAACGCCGTGACTGTGCCGTTCGCGGTGATCTTGATGAAGGTTTCAAAAACCCCTCTGCCTGCGTCGGAGGCAGCCGGGCGGACGACGGACAGCGATCCTGCTGCCGTTGCGTCATCGTCCATCGGGGAGTCCGGCGTCGTCATCAACCTCTGGCCTCAAGAGGATGACCGGCGGCCCGCATTACCGCGCGCAGGATTTCGATATGGGCACCGCACCGGCACAGATTGTAGCGCAACTCTTCCAGTACTTCGGCCTCGGACGGCTGTGGGTTGCGCATGAGCAGGGCTTTGGCCGTCATGATCATGCCGTTGAGGCAATAACCGCATTGCGCTCCCTGTTCCTCGATGAAGGCGGCCTGCACGGGATCGGTGTGGTCGCGTGAGCCGAGACCTTCGAGCGTGAGGATGTTTCGCTCCACGCAACCGCTGATGGGGATGACGCATGAGCGCGCCGCCACGCCGTCGATGATTACGGTACACGCGCCGCATTCGCCGAGACCGCAGCCGAATTTTGGACCGTTCAATTCAAGATCGTTGCGCAGCACATACAGTAACGCGGTTTCGGGAGCCGCGTCGACATCATGAACCCTGCCGTTGACGGTCAGGCGGATTGTCGTCTGCGTCATGCTCATCGTCACAGTCCGATCTGCTGCGCTGCAAAACACCTGCGACGCCAGACCTCAACGATACCGTTTGTATACAAACGTGCAAGCGCATGATGGTGCGGTGGCGTCGCATGTTCACACGGGATGATGCATTGCAAGATTTGTGAACACGTAAGGTAGGCAATTGAGTTTTTATTCGGCAGCGTCGGATTTCGCGCGCGTCGGCGCTTGACAGCTTTCCGGTCTGCGCGCAACATCGTTCGTATACGAACAAAATGCCGGTTGCGGGACAGACCGAACCTTACCCTCGCAGCCCAACTTGCGCATCGTGCGCCGCCGTCCATTACCCTTTCGACAGTTCGCGTTGGCTCGCAGGTGAGTTCGTCTATGTCGACTGAAACCACATCCATTGCCGCTGCGGGCAACGCAGACAAGATCCGCTGCGATGCGTGTCCGGTGATGTGCTATATCAAGCCGGGCACGGCGGGCGCGTGCGACCGTTATGCGAATAACAATGGCGAACTGGTGCGGGTCGACCCGCACGTCGTACTGGAACGCACCGTATCCCACGGCGGCCGGCTGGTGCCGTTCCAGGCAGGAGGCGAGTGGGACGGCAAAATCGTTCACGAGCCGGGCGTTTTCGTTACGGCCATCGGCGCCGGCACCACCTATCCCGACTACAAGCCTGCGCCGTTCATCGTTTCCTCGGAAGTCGATGGCGTCGATATGGTCACAGTGGTGACCGAAGGTATTTTCAGTTACTGCGGCGTCAAGGTGAAGATCGATACCGATCGCTATCTCGGCCCTGAAACCGCAACCGTGCGCGTACAAGGCGAGGCGGTGGGTCATGTCACCACCGGCGAGTATGGCTCGCAGATGCTATCACTTGGCGGCGTCCATCATTTGACCGGCGGCTCGAAAAAGGAGGGCCGGATCACCTGCGATGCGTTGATGGATTTGTCCAACGGCAAGCCCGTCGAGATGACAATCGATGGCGGTGCGACTGTTGTGGTGCAGGCCGGACATCCGCCGGTCGTCAACGGCGTGCTCGAGGAGAGGATGCGGGTCGGTTGCGGCTCGGCGACCATCGGCATGTTCGCCAAGCAATGGCACGGCAAGGTCGATGAGGTCGTCGTCGTGGACGATCACATTACCGGTGTGCTGTCCGAACATCAGGCAGGAAAATTGCTCGATATTCCCGACACCGGCATCAAGATGAAGGGGCGCCGCTCGACGCCCGGGCGCTATTTTCAGGTAGCCGAGCCCGGCACCGGATGGGGCGGCACCAACATCTCGGATCCGTTGTCGGTGCTGGGACCGTTCGATCCCAAGACCGCGAAGCCCGGTACGCGGATGATGATGGTCAGCACGACCGGCGAGCACGCGGCCTATTTCGAACTGGATGAGGCGTTGAAGCCGGTCGAAAAGGACATGCCCCTCGATCTCAAGCTGTCAGTTGAGCGCATTCAGGAAAATTGCGAGCCGGCCTTGTGCACCGTGCTGTTCATGGGTGGGGCAGGCGGCTCGCTCCGTTCGGGCGTCACCGAGAACCCGGTGCGGCTGACGCGCTCGGTCAAGGATGCGCTGACGTCTGTGACCTGCGGCGGCGCGCCGGTCTATGTATGGCCGGGCGGCGGCATTACCTTCATGGTCGATGTGACGCGTGTTCCGGAAGGCGCGTTCGGTTATGTACCGACGCCTGCGCTGGTCGCGCCGATTGAGTTCACGCTGAGGCTGTCGGATTACGCAGCGCTTGGCGGTCATATGGACCATGTGCGGCCGCTATCGTCGCTCAAGGACAATACCGAAGTTCGTCAATTGCCGCAGCAGGCCACCGATTCGAGGCGCGCATGACGCGCCTTCCGCAGACGAGATGGCTCGCGGACGGAAAGCGGCTGCATTTGCAGGACGGTCCGATCGATCTGATCGTCGAAGCAAGTGGAACCAACGCCAATGTCCACACCGCCTACGAGGCTGCTGTGCGGCGGTTTACAGGCCTGCTCGACACGCTGTGCGACGAGCTTCCGGAACTCCGCCGCGCCGCGCTTCCCCACACGTCTGTGCTGCAAGGCCGTGTTGCGCGCCGGATGCACGCGGCGGTCGCGCCGTTTGCAGCTGAGCATTTTATTACGCCGATGGCCGCCGTAGCAGGGGCTGTCGCAGAAGAAGTTCTTGGCGTGATGACCTCATCGGCGGACCTGTCCCGCGCCTACGTCAATAACGGCGGTGACATCGCGCTGCATCTGGCAGGCCATGAACGTTTTGCGGTCGGTCTGGTCGGTCATCCCGATATGCCGAACCTGATCGGAAAGACGGCGATCGCGGCAAGCGATCCGACGCGCGGTATCGCGACCAGCGGATGGCGCGGCCGCAGCTTCTCGTTGGGAATTGCCGATGCCGTGACCGTTCTGGCGCGGACTGCCGCACAGGCGGACGCGGCTGCCACCATCATTGCAAATGCGGTCGATCTGCCGGGACATCCCTTGATTATACGCAGTCCTGCGAACGACAGTCATCCTGATAGTGATCTTGGCGCGCGCGAAGTTACGCGCGACGTTGGGCGGCTTTTGCCTTATGAGATTGCGGCTGCTCTCGAATCCGGCGCGCATCGGGCGCGCGAACTTCTCACCGCCGGCTTGATCGATGGTGCGGTCCTTCATTTGCAGGGTGAAACCATTGTCGTGGCGCTGAATGCTGTCGACGATGGTGCGCCGCAGATGTTGCCGCGCGGAGCGTTTCGAGCCGGAATTGAAAGCTTGATGCATGCCTGAGATTGTGATCCGCAAAC
This sequence comes from Afipia sp. GW822-FHT04G07, assembly GCF_058800765.1. NCBI lineage: Bacteria > Pseudomonadati > Pseudomonadota > Alphaproteobacteria > Hyphomicrobiales > Nitrobacteraceae > Afipia > Afipia sp. GW822-FHT04G07. Next base: position 478,513 of record NZ_JBXAMP010000002.1, on the reverse strand, counting down.
GCCACACGCTGATCGAGGAAATTTTCCACGAAGGCGGGAAACCCGTGGCGCTGCCGCTGCGCCGGGGTGCGGTGCTTTGTGTCATTCGCAATCCCTTCGCCGGGCGTTATGTGGAAGATATTGCAGGATTCATGGACGATCTGACGCCGTTGGGAGTTGCGATGGCCGGGTCTCTCCTGAAGGCGCTCGGCGGCGATGCGAAAGCGATCCAAGGTTATGGCAAAGGCGCGATCATCGGTTCCGCGGGCGAATTGGAACACGGCGCGTTGTGGCATGTGCCGGGTGGTTACGCGATGCGTGAAATTCTCGGAGAAGCCAAAGCGATCGTGCCGTCGGCCAAGAAAGTCGGAGGACCGGGTACGCGGCTCGATGTCCCGATCACCCATATCAATGCGTCTTATGTCCGTTCACACTTCGACGCGATGGAAGTCGGGATTACCGACGCGCCGCGCGCCGACGAATTGCTGCTCGCGCTGGTCATGACAACCGGCTCGCGCATTCACGCGCGCGTCGGTGGCCTGAAAGCGAGCGAGATCAAGGGAGAGGATGGATTGCGATGAGTGCAGTTATTCGCAAGATCGTCACCGTCGTCGAAGAAACGCTGATGGAGGCTGGACGTGACGTGACGCCGCCAACCCGCCGCGCGGCGGCGATCGCAGTGATCGAAAATCCGTTCGCCGGAAAATACGTCGATGATCTTGCCCCGCTGATAGCCATTGGCGAGGAACTGGGCGAACTGCTCGCCACGAAAGCGGTCGCTGCGCTCGGCATCGAAGGCGCCAGCGCGCAAAGCTACGGCAAGGCAGCCGCCGTGGGTGAAAATGGCGAGCTCGAGCACGCGGCAGCGATCTTGCATCCAAAAATGGGAGCGCCGGTACGTAAGGTGCTTGGCAAGGGTGCGGCGCTGATCCCGTCGTCCAAGAAGCGCGGCGGGCTAGGCGCAGTGCTCGATATTCCGCTCGGTCACAAGGATGCGGCGTTCGTGCGAAGTCATTTCGACGGAATGGAAGTGCAGATCAACGATGCGCCGCGTGCAAACGAAATTATGGTCGCTGTCGCGGTGACCGACAGCGGGCGGCCGCTGCCTCGGGTCGGCGGGCTGACGATTGGAGAGATCAAGGGTGAGGACGGCCTCCGGTAACGGGCAGTTCCACGAACGGGGCAAGGATGCGTGAGGAATAACCGGACTGTCCCCCAATGAGGGAAGGGATGGACGGACGTCACGGCGGAGCAGGCGCTCTCGCCAACATTGGAGGTCTGGGATGCAACGAAGCAAACGTCTCTTGAACGGTCTTTTGCGCGCGGGTCTTGTGAGCGCAAGTCTTGGTGTGATGTTCGGCAGCATGGCGACGCCCGCCCTGGCGCAGAGCGGCGAGATCAAGATCGGTGAAATCAACAGCTATTCGTTATTGCCCGCGTTTACCGAGCCGTATCGCAAGGGCTGGCAACTCGCAGTCGAGGAAGTTAATGCCGCGGGTGGAGTCAACGGCAAAAAGCTGGTTGTCATTTCCAAGGATGACAGCGGCAAACCTGCCGACGCGCAGACGGCGGCCAACGAACTGATCTCGAAAGAGGGCGTGGTGATGCTGACAGGCACGTTCCTGTCCAACATCGGCCTCGCGGTCAGCGATTTCGCCAAGCAGAAGAAAGTATTCTTCCTGGCGGCAGAGCCTTTGACTGACGCGATCACCTGGACGAGCGGAAACCGCTACACGTTCCGTCTGCGGCCTTCCAACTACATGCAAGCGGCGATGCTGGTGGAAGAAGCGGCCAAACTGCCCGCCAAGCGCTGGGCGACCATCGCGCCGAACTATGAGTACGGCCAGTCTGCGGTTGCCGTCTTCAAGAAACTTCTGTCTGCGAAGCGGCCGGACATCCAGTGGGTCGATGAACAGTGGCCACCACAGGGCAAGATCGATGCAGGTCCGGTGGTACAGGCCGTCGCGGCCGCCAATCCTGAAGCCATTCTCAATGTGACCTTCGGCGCCGACCTGGTGAAACTCGTTCGTGAAGGCAACACGCGCGGTCTGTTCAAGGGACGCTCGGTGGTGTCATTTCTCACCGGAGAGCCGGAATATCTCGATCCGCTGAAGGAAGAGACACCCGAAGGCTGGATCGTCACCGGTTATCCCTGGTACAGCATCAAGACGCCGGAGCATGACGCTTTCCTGAAGGCCTATCAGGGTAAGTACAACGACTATCCGCGGCTGGGCTCGATTGTCGGCTATCAGACGATCAAGGCAGCGGCTGCGATCCTCAACAAGGCGAAGTCTGACGATCCGGAAAAAATGATCGCGGCGGCGGAAGGTCTCTCGATGCCATCGCCGTTCGGTCAGATCACGTTCCGCAAGATCGATCATCAGTCGACGCTTGGGGCCTATGTGGGCAAGACGGCGCTTAAGGACGGCAAGGGTGTGATGGTCGACTCCGTTTATCGCAAGGGGGAGGATTTCTTGCCGAGCGACGCGGAAGTCGAGAAGCTGCGCGCCAAGGATTGAGACGAACGACCGCGGGCGCGCGATGCGCCCGCGGCCATTTCCAGCCGTGGATGACCTATGAGCTTCTACTTTGTTCAGTTCCTGACAGGTCTTGCGAGCGCGGCATCGCTGTTCCTCGTGGCTTCTGGTTTGTCGATCATTTTCGGCGTCACGCGCATCGTGAATTTCGCGCATGGCGCATTCTATATGCTGGGCGCCTATGTCGCGTTCACCTTGACGGAGCGGCTGTCCGGCACGCTCGGCTTCTGGGGCGGCATCGTCGTCGCAGCGCTCGCTGTCGCGGTTCTCGGCGTGCTGGTCGAGATGGTATTGCTGCGGCGGATTTATAAGTCGCCGGAATTGTTTCAACTGCTTGCCACCTTCGGCCTGACGCTGATGGTGGAAGATCTTGTGGTTCTGATCTGGGGCCCGGATGATCTGGTTGGCCGTCGCGCGCCCGGCTTTCGTGGCGCGGTGGATTTCTTCGGTCAGAACGTCCCGACCTATGACTTGTTTCTGATCGTACTCAGTCCGGTGGTGCTTGGTGCATTGTGGTTGCTGTTCCGCCGCACGCGCTGGGGCATTCTGGTTCGCGCGGCGACGCAGGACCGCGACATGGTGGCGGCGCTGGGCGTCAATCAGAAGTGGCTGTTCACCAGCGTGTTCGCCCTTGGCGTCTTTCTGGCGGCGCTAGGCGGCGCTTTGCAGATTCCGCGCGACGCCGTGCATCATGCGATGGACCTGCGCATCATTGTTGACGTTTTCGTGGTGGTGGTGATCGGTGGCCTTGGCAGCATCGCCGGCGCGTTCGTCGCGGCGGTACTTGTTTCCGAACTCAACGCGTTCGGCATTCTGATTTTTCCGAAGATTTCCATCATCCTTGTGTTTTTGGTGATGGCCGCTGTGCTGATCGTGCGGCCGTGGGGACTGTTCGGGAAGCCGGAAGCGCCTGCGCGCAAGACGCCGGGGCTGACGGTGCGTCCGTGGCGGCCACTGACGACGAGTGAGCGTTTTGCAATGCTGGCGGTGCTGATCGTCGCGGCATTGCTGCCGCTGTTCAGCGGCGACTACGCGCTGAACGTCGGCGCGGAAATTGCGATCTTCGTGATCTTCGCTGCGAGCCTGCATTTCCTGATGTCGGTCGGCGGGCTGGCCTCGTTCGGTCACGCGGCTTATTTCGGCCTTGGCGCATATGGCGTGGCGTTTCTCGCTAAGGCAGCTGGCCTGCCGATGATCGTGTGCCTGTTGCTCGGTCCGCTGCTCGGGTTGTCGGGCGCGGCGGTGTTTGGATTCTTCGCGGTTCAGCTGTCCGGTGTTTACTTTGCGATGCTGACGCTGGCTTTCGCGCAGATCGTATGGTCGATCGCGTTCCAGTGGGTTGCGGTGACAGGTGGCGATAACGGAATTCTCGGCGTCTGGCCCGCGGCATGGGCGGCGGGGCCGGCGAGCTTCTACTGGCTGTCGCTCAGCGTTGCGACGCTCGCAGTGGCGGCGCTTCGCATCATCGTGTTCTCCCCGTTCGGCTATGCCTTGCGTGCGACACGGGACTCCGTCTTGCGCAGTGAAGCCATCGGCATCGACGGTAAGCGGATTCAATGGACTGCCTTCGTCATTGCGGGCACGGTGGCGGGTATCGGCGGCGCGCTATTTGCTTATCTCAAGGGCAGCGTATTCCCCGATAGTCTCGGCATCTCGCTGTCGGTGGACGCCCTGGTGATGGTGCTGCTGGGCGGCGTCGAGACGATCTCGGGCGCGGTAGTCGGCGCGATCATTTTCAAGGCACTCAATATCTGGCTGGTGAGCCAGACCGATCTTTCCAAGCTTGTACTGGGCGCCGTGATCGTGCTGATCGTGGTCGCATTCCCGAAGGGCATTGTCGGAATGCTGGAAACTCTTCGTACACGGCGTCAGACGCCGTCGTCCAAACCGGCCGTTCTGGCATCACGGATCGAGTCCGCCGAATGAGTGTCGCACCCACGCTTCTTGCAGTCGAAGGCTTGACCAAATCCTATGGCGGCGTCCACGCCGTGCGCGGTGTGTCGTTCTCGCTGGTCGCCGGCGAAATTCTCGCGCTGATCGGCCCCAATGGCGCAGGCAAGAGCACCTGTTTCGACATGCTGAACGGCCAGAACATTCCCGACAGTGGCCGGGTCAATCTGCTCGGCGTGGACACTGTCGGCAAAAAGCCGCGCGCGATCTGGCGGCTTGGCGTCGGTCGCACGTTCCAGATTACCGCAACGTTCCCCACTATGACGGTGCGCGAGAACGTGCAGGTGCCTCTGGTGTCGTACAACTCGCAGCTCTTTAACATGTGGCGCTCGACGCCGGGCTTCGCCCGCGATGAGGCCGACCGGCTCCTCGATCTCGTCGGCATGAGTGGCTATGCCGAACGGCCTTGCGGTGAACTCGCCTATGGCGATCTCAAGCGGCTTGAGCTTGCCATCGCGCTCGCCAATCAGCCGAAACTCCTCCTGATGGATGAGCCGACGGCAGGCATGGCGCCGCGCGAACGTGTCGAACTGATGCGCCTGACCGCGAGCATCGCACGTGAAAAGTCCATCGGCGTTCTGTTCACCGAGCACGACATGGATGTGGTGTTCGAGCACGCCGACAGGATTCTCGTGCTCAATCGCGGAACGTTGATCGCCGAGGGGTCTCCCGAAGAGGTCCGGCGCAACCCGCAGGTTCGCGCGATCTATCTCGGCGAGGGCCTGGTTTATGACGCGCGTCATCGCGAGGGTGCATCGGCATGAAGCTCTCGGTTCAGGGTCTCAACAGCTACTACGGACCGGCGCACATCCTGTTCGATGTTGCAATGGAAGTTGGCGACGGCGAGGTGGTGGCGCTTCTCGGCCGCAATGGCGCGGGCAAGTCCACGACATTTCGCTCGATTGTCGGACTGGTGGAGCAGCGCGAGGGCCGGATTGTGTTCGAGGGCAACGATGTGTCGGATCAGCCGACCCATGCCATCGTTCGCAACGGGCTTGGTTATGTGCCGGAAGAGCGACGCATCTTCACGGATCTCACGGTCGAGGAGAACCTCGAGGTGGGCCGCCAGCCGCCGCGGCCGAATGCGCCGCAATGGACTCGCGAAAAACTATTCACGCTGTTTCCGAACCTCGGTGAAATGCGTGGCCGCATGGGCGGGCGTATGAGCGGCGGCGAACAGCAGATGCTGACCATCGCGCGGACGCTTATGGGCAATCCGTCACTGGTGTTGCTTGACGAGCCCTCCGAAGGTTTGTCGCCGAAGATCGTCGAACAGATGGTTGGCGCGATCCTGGCCATGAAGAAGGAAGGCGTCAGTATCGTCGTTTCGGAGCAAAATCTTCACTTCGCCAATTTGATTTCGGATCGCGCTTACATCATCGAGCGCGGCCGTATTTGCTACAGCGGGACTATGGCTGAACTCGCCACCCGCCCGGACATTCGCGACGCTCATCTGGCTGTGTAAGAAAAGACGGCGGCTGTTCGCGCAATGCCCGTAAGACAAAGAACAGGTTCTGGGGGAACGGGAATGGCCAAAGCTGCTCAGATCAAGGCCTCTCAGATCAAGGCTTCGGCCCTTAAACGGGGCGCGAAACCGACTAGGCAATCCTATGTGCTTGAGGATCAGATCGGGTTCATCCTTCGGCAGGTCTGGCAGCGCCACGCGACGATTTTTGCGAAGGAAATCGGAATCAATCTCACGCCGACCCAATGGGCGGCGTTGGCGAAGCTCACCGAGACAGGGCCGTGCTCGCAAAATCAGCTCGGGCGATTGACGGCGATGGACGTTGCGACCATCAAGGGCGTCATCGACCGGCTCACTGCGCGTGGCCTGACCGAAACAAGTTCCGATCCGCAGGACGGGCGTCGGCTTCTGGTCAGTCTCACGCGGGCGGGGCAGGCTCTGGCAGAGAAGGCTGCGCCCAACGCGTTGACCATCACGAGGGAAACACTCGCGCCGCTCGATGCGAAGGAGCGCGAGGTTTTTATCGCGCTCCTGAGCAAGCTGCGATAAAATCAGCGCGCTAGTGCGCCACGATCTCCGGCACCTTCGTCGCCGGCGGCGTGTTGCGGCTGCGCTGTGTGCGAACGATGCCGTCGATAATGGTCATGCCGATGCCGGGCAGGTCGCCGAGCTGAACGCTGTCGAGAATGTTCTTGCCGGCCGAGTGCTGTGCCTTGTCCATGATGACAAAGTCCGCCGCGCGGCCGATTTCGATAATGCCGCAATCGAGTGCACGCATTCGCGCGGTGTTGCCGGTTGCGAAGCAAAATGCGATTTCCGCCGGCACGTCGCCAAGCGCCGACAACAAGGACACCATGCGCAAAATACCGAGCGGCTGCACGCCTGACCCTGCGGGCGCGTCGGTGCCGAGAATGACGCGGTTCAACTCCTTCATCTCGCGTGCAATCCGCAGCGTATAGAGCGCGGCGCGTTCGTTGCCGTTGTGAACCAGTTCGAGCCCGCGTTTGCAGCCCTCGCAGATACAGCGGATTTGCCCGTCGGGCAGGGCGGTGTGGCCGCCGTTGATATGGCCGATGACGTCGGTGTCGGCTTCCAGCACCACGTCCGCGTCGATCAGGCCGGAGCCCGGAATCGAGGGGCCGCCGGTGTGAATCGTGCTTTGGATGCCGTACTTGCGCGCCCACGCCACCATCTTGCGTGCGGTGGGGCCGTCCTTGACGCCACCGAGACCGACTTCGCCGAGGAGCTTGACTCCAGCCGCTGCAAGTTCCTTGAAATCTTCCTCGGTCATGCCGGGCTCGATGACCGGCGCACCGGCATGAACCTTGACGCCGCCGGGTCGTAGATTGTCGAACGCGCGCTGGGCGAAGATTGCCATCGCCTTGACGCCGACCACGTCACGCGGGCGGCCCGGCATATGAACCTCGCCTGCTGAAATCATGGTGGTGACGCCGCCGTTCAGGAAGCTGTCGATCCAGCCGATCTGGTTCTGCCGCGGCGTCCAGTCGCCTGCGACCGGGTGAACATGGCTGTCGATCAGGCCGGGGGTTACGGTCGTGCCGTTGGCGTCGATGACGGTGGTCGCGCCTGCGGCGTCGATGTCCTTGGCCCGCCCAATGGCGGTGATCCTGCCATTCTCCGCAACGATGGTGTCGGCATCCAGGATCGGCTTTTCCATCATCCCGCTCAGGATCAGGCCGATATTCCGGATCACCAGCTTGGTCGGGCCGGTGGTGCCCTGGGGCGCATCGTGGGACATGATTTATTCCTTTTGTTCAAGGTCTTCTCGGCGGTTCGGCGCCAACTTGAGCGCGGCTTGACGGTTGGATCAAGTTGGATTATTCATTAGTACACAAATGAATTTGGCGGTGCAGTCCCCGCCACTGCCTATTCTGATTTTGACCCGTCGTTGGCCACCACCGGATCGAGCGAATGAGCAATTTCAATCAGGAAAGCGTCCTTAGCGTCCATCACTGGACCGACACACTATTCAGCTTCACCACGACCCGGGATCCGTCGTTTCGCTTCCGGAACGGTGAGTTCACTATGATCGGCCTGAAGGTCGGCGAAAAGCCGCTCCTGCGCGCCTACAGCGTGGCGAGCGCCAATTATGAGGATCGGCTGGAATTCTTCTCGATCAAGGTGCCGGATGGTCCGCTGACATCGCGCCTCCAGCATTTAAAGGAAGGCGATGAAATCATCGTCAGCCGCAAGGCCACTGGCACGCTGGTAATCGACAATCTGGTGGGCGGCCGTAATCTGTATCTGATCGGCACAGGCACCGGTCTTGCGCCGTTCCTGAGCGTCATCAAGGATCCTGAAACCTACGACCGCTTCGACAAGATCGTGCTGTTGCACGGCTGCCGCCATGTCGCCGAACTCGCCTATGGCGAGATGATCACCCAGACGCTGCCAAAGGACGACCTGATCGGCGAACTGGTGCGAACGAAACTGATTTATTATCCGACCGTGACCCGCGATCCGTTTCATAACCGCGGCCGGATCACCGATCTCATTGCGCAGGGTAAGCTCTACGACGATATCGGGCTTCCGCCGCTCGATGCTGAATTTGACCGCGCCATGATCTGCGGCAGCCCGGCCCTGATGGACGAGATGAAGGCGATGCTTCTGGGCAAGGGTTTCACCGAAGGCAACCACGGTGAGCCGGGACAGTTCGTGATCGAAAAGGCGTTCGCCGAACGCTAGCCCTGAAGCAACATGTCGAGAGTGTATTTATGCCATGCGGCTAGGCAGAAGGGCTCCGGTGCGCTCCAGCACCGGATATGCAGCTGCAGCAACGATATGCGAATTGATGAGCTTCATATCGCGCAGCAGGTCGAGATGAATCGAACTGGCCTGCGCTGTCTGAAGGTCGCTGTTTCTAAGCCTGTCGAAGTGCGAAGCGGTCGCTTTTGATTCCGCGTCCCTGAACACGGCTTTCTCGTCAACCAGCAGGCGCGCAGTTCGCGGATCTTCGGTGACGAAAAGCGATGCCGCCGTCTTGAGATTGGCGGCAAGCCGTTCGATCATCGCGCTGATGTCGTTTTGCTCGTCGTCGGAAAAAACCAGTCCGCGCTTCAATCGCTTGGAGGCGTGGGGCAGGAAATTCCGGTCGACGACGTCGCCGGCCTGTTCGATGTTCATTGTGAACGTCAAGATTTCATTCAGACGACGCTGATCCATCTCGTTGAGTTCATCGGGGTCGAGCGACGTCAGATATGACTTGATCGCGATGTTCAGCTTGTCGAGGACATCTTCGCGCCGGCGGGTTTCCACGAGCAGCCGCCGGTCCCCGGACGCGAGTCCGGCGTTGACGCCCAGCAGCATTTCTTCCAGCACATCTGCCAGTCGCAACGCCTCGCGCGACGCGGCGCCGAGAGCGACGATGGGCGTCTCCTTTGCCGCGAGGTCAAGATAGAGAGGCCGCGCGGGATCGGCCGGATCGGCGCGATCCGGAAGCAGGCGGCGCAGCAGCGATGCGAAGGGTGTCAGCAGCGGCAGTGAAATCAACGCGATGGCGAGATTGAACAGCGTGTGGAAATCGGCAACCGCGCGTGCTGTGGTAGGTTCTATCGCCATGATGAACTGACTGATCGGCCCCAGAAGTCCGATCGTTATGGCGACGCCCACAAGACGACCGATCAGGTTTCCGAGCGCCGGCCGTTTGGCTGCGGGATCGTCTCCTGCCGGACCCTCAATGAGCGGATTGATGGCCGTGCCAATATTCGCGCCGAGGACGAGCGCGAACGCAGCATCAGGAGGGACCACTCCCTTTGTCGCCAGTGACATGATGAGCAGAACGATGGCGACGCTTGAATGGGCGGCCCACGTCAATGCGGCTGCGATACAGACATCGAGCAGCCATGACGAGGAGATGAGCCCGAGCACGGCGGTCAGGGTCGGAGAACTCTCGTAACCGGTCATGAGGTCGAGCAGGTGGCGGAGCGCAAGCAGCATCAGCCCGAGACCGATGAAGACGCGGCCGAGATCGTGTGCCTGCGTCCGCGAGTCCCTCCGGAACATCAGCATGCCGATCAGCACGAGTGCTGGCGCAACCAGCGTGACGTCGAATGACAGAATTTGCACAATTAGTGTTGTACCGACGTTGGCGCCGAGCATCACAGCGAGCGCGGGCACCAGGCCCATGAACCCGCCTCCGGCGAAGCCAGCCGTCATCAGTCCGGTCGCCGTGCTGCTCTGGAGAACCGCGGTGACGCCCATGCCTGCGAGGAATGCGCGGAAACGGTTGCGCAAGGCGCGGCCAAGGATCGTGCGCAACTTCGAACCGAAGGCGCGCTGGATGCCGGTTTGCACCATATGAGTGCCCCACAGCAACAACGCGATGAAGCCGGCAAGATCGATCAGGTTGATAGCCAGGGTCATGATCTGATCCCCTTATAAGCTCTTGCGCGCCGGAGTGGTTTCAGGCGGCCTGTACGCGGCCGTCACCCACGACGCGAATTTTGTCGGTGTACTGCTCGGCGATCCGATGAAAATCCGCGGGAAGCGGCTTGTCGGTGAAAAGATGATGGCAATCGCTGATGTGTCCACCGCGCACCGTGGCGCTGCGGCCGAATTTGCTGGCGTCGGCGACGAGGAGGGCGGTCCGGCAATTTGCGACGATGGCTTGGCGCGCCTGAACTTCGCCGGAGTAAAAATCGAGCAGCGTTCCTTCCTCATCGATGCCGCCGACGCCGAAAATCCCGATATCGACTTTGAAACGCGAGAAGAAGCGCACTGCGGCGTCACCGATAATGTCGCGATCGAGCGGACGCAGCGTTCCGCCCGCAATCGTGATTTCCACATCGGGGTTACGCGCGAACGCCGACGCTACGTTGAGATTGTTGGTGATGACTCGCAGGTTCTGGCGGCCGGCGAGCGCCAGCGCGACATATTCAGGCGTCGTTCCGAGCCCGATCATGATGGAGGCGCCGTCGGGAATGAAATTGAAGACCGCTTGCGCGATCTGCCGCTTGGCCTCGAAGTTCAGGCCTTGCCGGCTTTCATAAGCAAGATTCTGGTTCGACACCGGAAGGCCGACGCCGCCGTGGATACGGCGCAGCAGACCCTGATCGCAAAGCTGGTTCACGATGCGGCGTGCCGTCTGCTGGGTCACATCGAAATGCGCAGCGAGATGCTCGATCGAGGCGAAACCCTTTTCGCGCACGATTTCGAGGACCAGTGTCTGTCGCTTGTTTGTCATCTTCAGCATGTATCTGAGTGAAATATTATCATTCGAACACAAAACGCGCAAATTCTTATTTCGTTTGATCAAAAAGTATGTTCGGATGAACATTCGGGAGGACTTTAATGTTGCCGGAAAGGCAGACGAGGCGTTCTTTTAACGGGCACGGCGGGGGGCATATCCCGGTCGAGGGAGCGGCCCGGCGCGCATCGTTGTGCATTTCGGAACGTTTTGCGCGCCGCGTTCTGGTGCGTCCCCCACGTACCAATTCAGCCGGACCGGGTAGTTCATGTCAGCCATTACCCTCGATCACGTCTCAAAGAACTGGGGCCCGATGCGCGCCGTTGATGACGTCAGTCTCACGGCGGACGCAGGCTCGCTGCTGGTACTGCTTGGCCCATCGGGTTGCGGCAAGTCCACGACTTTGCGGTTGATCGCAGGCCTCGAGCAACTCGACGGCGGCACAATCACGATTGGAGGCACGGACGTCACGCATCTCTCGCCGGCAGAGCGCAAGATATCCATGGTGTTCCAGTCCTACGCGCTGTTTCCGCATCTGAGCGTGGCAGAGAACATCGTTTTCGGCCTGCGCGTGCGCCGCGTATCCCGTGCCGAGCGAGACGACCGGCTGAAGCGCGTGGCCGACATCGTTGGTCTCGGTCACTTGCTTGAGCGCAAGCCATCTCAATTGTCAGGCGGCCAGCGTCAACGCGTGGCGCTTGGGCGTGCCATCATCGCGGAGGCGAAAGTTTGCCTGATGGACGAACCGCTCTCCAATCTCGATGCCAAGCTCCGCCACGAAATGCGCACGGAGATCCGTTCGTTACAGCAGCGTCTCGGGATGACGATGGTCTACGTGACCCACGATCAGACCGAGGCCATGACGATGGCGGATCGAGTCGTGCTGATGCGCGACGGACGCATCGAGCAGAACGGCACGCCGGAAGAACTTTACAATCGGCCTGCAACGGCTTTCACGGCGCGTTTCATCGGAACGCCGCCGATGAATTTGATTGCAGAGGGCAGCCAACTGATCGGTATCCGTCCGGAGCATATTCGTATCGTGTCGCAAGACGGTCATCCGGCGCGCGTAAAGGCGATTGAGCATCTCGGCGCCGACAGCATCGTTCTGTGCGAAATCGATGGGCAGCCTGTCTCAGTACGACAGGACGGTTTCAGCAAATCTCATCCGGGCGACGATGTCCGGCTCGCATGGGATGCAGGTTTCGAACATCGGTTCGAGAAGGAAACGGAACGGCGGCTGCAATCAGCCGCCGGCGAGATGAAGCGGGCTGTGGTTGTATGAGGCCCGCATCGGCGGGGCCGGCGCAGAGAAACGATAGCAAGGGGAGGATGACATGAAGCTCTTTAGACGAACGACGGTTGCGGCGGCAGCGCTTGCGGCCTTGGCTTTCGGCTCGCAGCCCGCGGTTGCAGTCGATCTGACCATGTATTACCCGGTCGCGGTGGGTGGTCCGGTGACCAAGATCATCGACGACATGGTGGCGCGCTTTGAAAAAGAGAACGCGGACATCAAGGTGACGGCGGTTTATGCCGGCAATTACACCGACACGATGACCAAGGCGATGACGGCGATGAAGGGCGGCCAGCCACCGCAGCTTTCGGTGCTGTTGTCGACCGACGTCTTCACGCTGATGGACGAGAACGCCATCGTGCCGATGGATGGTCTCGTTGCGGACAAGGCGTGGTTCAAGGAGTTCTATCCGGCCTTCATGGCGAACGGCCAGATCGACGGCAAGACGTGGAGCATTCCGTTCCAGCGTTCGACCATCGTGCTCTACTGGAACAAGGATGCTTTCAAGGAAGCCGGCCTCGATCCCGAAAAAGCGCCCGCAAGCTGGGACGAAATGACCGAGATGGGCAAGAAGCTCGTCAAGAAGGATGCATCCGGCAATACCACGCGCTGGGGTGTCGAGATTCCAACGACGGGCTATGGCTACTGGATGCTTCAGGCGCTGGCGATCGAGAACGGTCAGAAGCTGATGAACGAGCCGGGCAACGAGGTTTATCTCACCGCGCCGAAGACCGTCGGCGCTCTGGATTATTGGGTCGATCTGTCGCGCAAGCACGCGGTGATGCCTCCCGGCAGCATCGATTGGGCGACCCTGCGTACCGACTTCCTCGAAGGCAAGACCGCGATGATGTGGCACACCACGGGCAACCTGACCGCGGTGAAGGACGGCGCGAAGTTCAACTTCGGTGTCGCGATGTTGCCCGCCAAGGAGCGTCGCGGTTCGCCCACCGGCGGCGGCAGCTTCTATATCTTCAAGAGCGCCTCGCCCGAGCAGCAGAAGGCGGCCGTGAAGTTCATCCAGTGGATGACGACGCCCGAACGCGCTGCCGAGTGGAGCATTAAGACCGGCTATGCCGCTGTGTCGCCGGCTGCGTACAAGACTCCCGCGATGGAAGCCTACGCGAAGGGCTTCCCCGCGGCACTTGTCGCCCGTGACCAGCTTGAACATGCGGTGCCCGAACTGTCCGTTCACGAGAACGGCCGCATCTACAAGTTCGTCAATGATGCCGTGCAGGCCGCAGTGACCGGCACGCAGAAGCCCTCGGAAGCCCTCGCGGGCGCGCAGCAGCAGGCCGACCGCGTGCTGCGCGCGTACAAATAAAGTGAAACATCCGGGTGGCGGTTCGCCGCCATCCGGAGGGATGATCCGATGACCGATCAAGCCGTTCCAGCATCAGCCACCGCGCGCAAGCCGAAATCGCATGCGTGGTGGAACGCTGTGAATGCGTGGCTGCTGTTGCTGCCCGCCGCGGTGCTGTTGCTGGCATTCACGCACTATCCGATCCTGGCGACCATCCGGCATTCGTTTTTCATCACCCGCCGTAACGGCACGGAAGCGTTTGTCGGTCTGGACAGCTACCGGTCGATGTACGCCGATCCAATTTTCTGGAAGGCGCTGGTCAACAATTTCTGGTTTGCGCTCGGCACCATTCCGACGTCGATCGCGCTCGCGTTGTTGATGGCGATGTGGGTCAACCGCAACATGCGCGGCCGCGGTTTCCTGCGTCTGGCCTTTTTCACGCCGACCGTGCTGCCGATGATCGCTGTCGCGAACATCTGGCTGTTTTTCTACACGCCGGATTATGGACTGCTCGACCAGTTGCGCGGGGTCTTCGGCCTTGCGGGCTGGAACTGGCTTGGCGATCCCAGCACGGTGATGAGCTGTCTGATCGTCATGGTGATCTGGAAGGAAGCCGGCTTCTTCATGATCTTCTATCTCGCAGCGCTTCAGCAATTGTCGCCCGACCTCGAAGAAGCGGCCTCGGTTGAGGGCGCGAGCCGCTGGTACACTTTCCGGCGGATCACGTTTCCGCTGCTGATGCCGACGACATTGTTCGTGGCAATCAATGCTGTCATCAACTCGTTCAAGCTGGTGGACCACCTTGTCATCATGACCAAGGGCGGCCCCAACAATGCCAGCACGCTTTTGCTCTATTACATTTACGAAGTGGCGTTCACATTTCAGGACTCGGCCTATGCCGCCACCCTGACGGTTGTGCTCCTGGTCCTGCTGAGCACACTGGCGCTGATCAAGTTCGGCTATCTCGATCGCAGGATTCATTATCAATGAACGGCCGCACGCACCCTCTTGAAGCGGTTGCCGCGTGGCTGCTGGCGCTACTGTGGCTCGCGCCGCTGGCCTATGCGTTCTGGAGTGCGCTGCATCCGGCTGCCTATGCGACTTCGTTCAGCCTGTCCGCGCCGTGGACGCTGGAGAACTTCGCGCGCGCGTGGAATCAGGCACCGTTCGGCCGTTACTATTTCAACACAATGGTGCTGGTCGTGATCATCCTGATCGGCCAGCTTATTCTTTCGACGCTCGCAGCCTACGCATTCGCGCGATTTACATTCAAGGGCAGCGGAATCGCGTTCGCGCTGGTGCTGCTGCAATTGATGATCATGCCCGACGTTCTGATCGTTGAAAATTACCGCATGATCGGAAAGCTCGGCTTGCTCGATACCATTCCGGCAATCGCTCTGCCGTATCTGGCCAGCGCGTTCGGCATTTTCCTGTTGCGGCAGACCTTCAAGAGCGTTCCGCAGGAACTGGTCGAGGCCGCGCGCGTCGAAGGGGCGGGGCCGCTGCAAATTCTCTGGAAAGTTTACGTCCCGCTGGCACGGCCGACCTACGTGGCCTTCGGTCTCGTTTCGGTGAGCTATCACTGGAACAACTTCCTCTGGCCGCTGATCGTGACCAATTCGGTGGAGAGCCGGCCGCTTACCGTGGGGCTCGCGGTATTCGGCGCGCCCGAAACCGGCGTGGACTGGTCGATCATCACGGCTGCGACGGTGATGACGATGGCGCCACTGTTGATTGCGTTCCTGCTGTTCCAGAGACAGTTCGTGCAATCCTTCATGCGCGCGGGCATTCGCTGATGCGGCTTCTGACATGGAACATTCAGTGCGGCAAAGGCTGCGACGGTGTGACCGACCTCGGGCGTATCGTGTCCGTCGCACGGGAAATGTCTGACGCGGATGTCTACTGCTTTCAGGAAGTGTCTGATAATTTCAAGAAGCTCGATGGTGGCACGGACCAGAGCGCGCTGTTGGCGTCGCTGCTGCCCGGATACCGGCCAGTGTTTCGTCCGGCGATAGAAACCATCGGCGACGATGGACAGACGCATCGGTTCGGGAACATGACGCTGTCACGGCTTCCGGTGCTGCAAATCGCCAACCACCTCCTGCCATGGCCGGACGCCAGTGCAGTTCGCAGCATGCGGCGGCATGCGCTGGATGTGACGATCAAGGCGGCATCGGGTCCCTTGCGCATCGTCAACACGCATCTTGAGTATCATTCCGCCGCTCAGCGCGAAGCACAGATCGTGAGGTTGCTCGATCTGCAGGAAGAAGCTTCGACGGGTGCGAAGGCAGCCGGGCTCCATGGCGAACCCTACGCAAGTCAGACGCTGGCAGCGTCGAGCCTGCTGTGTGGTGATTTCAACTTCGACGTCTCCGACCCGCAGCATGCCTTGATTCAGCTTTCGTTACGTCCGGGGCTGAACTATCGCGACGCCTGGTCGGCCCATCATCCAGATCAACCTCACGCGCTGACCTGCGGTCTTTACGATCACGAGCAATGGTCGGACGGTCCCGATTGCCGCGACTTTATTTTCGTGACGGAGGATTTAACCGCTCGGCTTCGGCGGATCGAGGTGAACGGCGCGACGGATGCGTCGGATCATCAGCCGATCGTGGTTGAGCTTGCGGACTGAATCCGCTTCCACGTCTGTGATGCTGTTTTATGCCAAAAATGGCACCGACGGTCGCCATCCAGCCTGCGGCTGAGCCATTCAGCCGGCCGATTTTGTGCGACGGCCGGCAAAAGATGTCTCCCCAATGACCGTTACAGGAGGCTACACTGACCTGAATTGTATGGCGTGGAACAGTTGGGATGGCGATCTCCGATAACGACAGGCACGACGCATATCTGCGCCGTCTTCAACTGCCTGTTCCGGACCTGGAGGGCTTTGTAGAGATGTTGCGCCGCCGGGCCGCGTTCATCGTGATTGTGACGCTTGCCTGCGCTGCGATGAGCCTTGCCTACATTCTGGTCACGCCTCCCAGGTTTGTTGCGTCCGGCCAAGTCCTGCTCGATCCGTCTTTGCCCCAACCCGTCGGGTCCGACTCCGCCGCGCACGGGACGGCAGTTGACAGTACGGTTGAAGCCGAAAGCCCGATCAAGGTCATGACGTCGCGCAGTCTTCTCGAGAAGGTCATCGCGCGGGAAAAGCTTGAAACCGATCCTCTCTTTGGCGCGAAATCGAGAGGAATTCTCGCAGCACTTTTGACCGGTGTCGGTCTTGCACCCGACGCCGATCCGAATGAGAGCGCGCTGCGCCAGTTGAATCGTGCGATCAATGTCACGCACACCCCCGGCGCGTCTGTTGCCAACGTCGACGTTACGACGTCAGATCCGGAAACGTCGGCGCGCGTGGCGAACGCCGTGATGGATTTCTACATCGAGCAAGAGACGCGCGAACGCGCTGCAACGGCAGGGCGCGCTGTGCCGCCTTCCGACGCGAGGGTGGGCATGCTTCAGGCACGCCTGCGCGAGGCTGAACAGCGTTACGAGGCCTTTCGCAGGGAAAGCGAAACGGGTGTTGCGGTTGGTCAGGCGGCGATAGAAAAGCAGGCGAATGAATTACCCGGCCAGATTGCCGATGCCGAAACCAAGGTGACTGGTTTGCGCTCGGCGCTTGCCCAGATGCAGCGCGCCAGAGATCAAAGGGATTTCCGGGCAATCCCTGAATCGCTGCGAACCGAAACCTTGAATGCTCTCAAGAGCCGCTATTTGGCCGCGCAGCGTCTTGAATCCGATTTGTCGGAGGCGGCTGGGCGAAATGCAGAACTGAGATATGCCAGGCAGCAGATGGCCGAAGTCACGCGCCTGCTGGATCAGGCGATCGAGGATGGCGTCCAGTCCACCGCCGCCGAACTGGAGCGCGCGCGTTCCGAAGTGACCCAGCTCAAGAACCAGCTTGAAACGGCGAAGAAAGCTCCGACCGGTTTCAACGAAACATCCGCGCGCCTGAAAGAGCTTGAGCGCGATGTTGAAGCGAGCCGCGCGAACTATCAGGCCGTCCTGACGCAGTCTCGTGATTCGGGCGAACAGCGGCAATTGGACAGCGAGAACCCTAAAATAGTAACCCGCGCAACCCCGCCATTGCAGCGGAGCGGCGCATCTCCGACTCGTATTCTGTTCCTCAACTTATTGCTCGGGTTGGGCTTCGCTATCAGCCTTGCCTGGCTGCTCGAATTGATGAATGAGCGAAAAGGGAAGGCTGCGCCTTGATAGGTGACGCGGCGGCCGTCACCGTCCTTTGAAGTTTCCGGCGCGGCGCTCTGCGGTGGCTTTGACGCCTTCCTTGAAATCTTCAGTTTCGCGCAGCCAGGTCTGCTCCGCGAGTTCATGGTCGGTCTGTGCCTTCACGCGTTCCGCCAGTCCAGCGCGGATGGTCGCGCGCGTCGACATCAATCCCAGCGGTGAATTCTCCGCGATTTCGCCCGCGAGCTTGAACGCCTCGGCGCGCACCTGATCCTGCGGCACCAGCACGTTGGCCAGCCCCATTTTGAAAGCCTCTTCACCGGTCACGCGGCGGCTGGTGTAGAACATCAGCGCAGCGTTGTTTTTTCCGATCAGTTCCGGGAGCGTGACGGTCAGACCGAAGCCGGGATGAAAACCAAGTTTGGTGAAGTTCGCGGCAAACCGCGTCTCGGGGCAGGCGACGCGAAAATCGGCGGATACCGCCAGCCCAAGCCCGCCGCCGATAGCCGCGCCCTGAACGGCGGCGACAATCGGCTTCTTGTTGCTGAAGATGCGTACCGCCTCGAGATAAAGATCACCTGTGGTTCCGTCGCCGGATGCCGCGTCGCCATCAAACCCGGCGGGTCGGTTGAAGTTCGCGCCAGCGCAGAACGCCTTCCCCTGGGATGCAAGGACGACCGCGCGAGCGTCGATGTCCTTGTCGATCTGGTCCAGCGCATCGGCGATCTGCCGGATCAGGGCGAGATCGAAAAAATTCAGCGGCGGCCGGCGAATCTCGATCAGCGTGACATGCCCGTGTTTTTCGACGCCGATGTCGGTGAAGCCGCTCATGAGTAATCCTTTATAGTCAGGTGATTTAGCGCAGTCCGAGTCCGCGCGCGATGATGCCGCGCAGCACTTCCGTCGTGCCACCCTGGATCGTTAGCTTCGGCGCGATCTTGATGGCGAATGCCAACTGCTCTTCCAGCGTGTGGTGGTTGGAGGCATCCATGTCGACGAAAGCGGCGAGATCGCGCACGCGATGCGGCAGCTGCTGCTCCCAGAGAGTGCCGATGTCCTTGACGATGGACGCTTCTACGACCGGTTCCTTGCCCGCCTGTAACATGCCCGCGACCGACACTGACATGCGGCGCATGGTATGGAGCTGTGCGACCAGCCGGCCGATGCCTTCCGCGCCGCGCGTGTCCGGGTTCGGTCCCAGCGCGCGTACCAGCTCGGTCAGCACATAATAGGTTTCGAGAAAGCGTTCCGGCCCGCTGCGCTCATAGGCCAGTTCGCTGGTCGCCTGCTTCCATGCGCCGTCGATTTCACCCAGCACATGGTCGTCCGGCATGAAGGCGTCTTGAAACACGACTTCGTTGAATTCTTTCAGCCCGCTGATCTGCGCGATCGGATTGACGGTGATGCCCGGCGTCTTCATGTCGACAAGGAACTGCGTCAGACCGTGACGGCGGTTTTCCTTGGTCGGCGGCGAGGTGCGGAAAATCGCGAGCATGTAGTCGGCCATATGCGCTGACGTCGTCCATATCTTGGTGCCGTTGATGAGCCAGCCGCCGTCGGTCTTGGTGGCTTTCGTCTTGGCCGCGAACAGATCCGAGCCGGAGTTCGGTTCGCTCATGCCGATCGCGAAGCAGACTTCGCCGCGGCAGATGCGCGGCACGATATCCATCTTGATCCGCTCATTGGCGTATTTCAGCAGCACGGGTCCGCTCTGGCGGTCGGCCACGAAGAACCGGCGCGTCGGTGCATTGGCGACGCGCATCTCCTCGGTGACCACATAGCGCTCCAGAAAGGTGCGCTCGTGCCCGCCGTATTTCTTGGGCCACGTCATTCCGATCCAGCCTCGTTGACCCACGCGGTGGCTGAATTCGGGAATGTCGACGTCCTCGCGCTGAGGTTCGTGCGGGTTGAAAGTTCCAGCCGCGATTTCCTCAGCGAGAAATGCGCGCACCTCGTGCCGCAAGGTCTCGCATTCTTCGGGCAAGCGGATCTGATCGAAACGAAGCGCTGCGGTCATCGTGCTGTCCTGAACTCGTCTCGTGTTCTATCTCGAGGCAACCAGCGGCCACAACTCGTCTGCGCCGCGGGCGGCGACGAACTTGCCAAGCTCCGTTGCCCAATAGGTTTCGTGGCCGAAGTCGTCACGCCATCCCAGCGCGCGCAGCGTGTAGCGATGCAGGATATGCTCCATGGAAAAGCCGATGGCGCCATGCACCTGATGCGCGATAGCGGCGCCTTTCTCGGCTGCTTCCGCGCAACGGACCTTTGCGGAGGCGACTTCCAGAAACACCGCATCGTCGAACGATGCGCTGGTCGCAACGGCGTCGGCTGCCGATCCTGCGGCGGCGACTGCGGCGGCGACTTCGCCGGCCAATCTTGCGAGATTGTGCTGAACCGCCTGAAATTTTGAAATTTGCTTCTCGAAAGCAACGCGCTCGTTCGAGTAACGCACGGTCACGTCCAGCATGGTTTCCAGCGCACCTGCAATCTGCAGGCTGCGCAGGGTCGCGCCCATCAGCATCAGCGAAACCGGCGTTGTTCCGGACGGCGCGGGCTTTGCGGAAACAGCTCTGGTGTTGTTGAAGGTGACAGTGTCGGACGCATCGCTGCCGAGGCTTTCTCCAGTCTCAATACGGCACGCGGAGGCTTCGACCAGAGCAATCGTGAAACCCTGTGCGCCGGATGCGATCACCGCGATATGTTCGGCCTCGGATGCAAACGGAACGCCGCGCACCCGTCCGCTGAGCGTACCGTCGGCATTGACCTTAACGCGGTCCTGCGGACGCGCCGGTACAACGGTCATCTTGCCAGAAGGTGAGGGAAGTCCCGCTTGCGCCAGCAGCCAGCCCGCAAGCATTGTTTCGACCAGCGGAATTGAAACCGCAAACCGTCCTGCTGAACTCGCGACACTGAACCCATCGGCAAGGCCCGCGCCGGAGCCGTCGCAGTCTTCCGGCACCCACGACAACGGCAAGCCCGCATCGGCAAGTGCGGTCCAGAGCGGTGTTTTCCAACTGTCGTCGGTGGCGCTGTTGATGCGCTGCGCGTCTGCCAGATCGGTAAGGATACGCTCGGCCGTCTCCGCGACGATGTTATCGGTCAAGCTGCAATACCTTTGAATGACGTTGTTCGGAACGCTATCCCTTCGTTCCGAAGCATGTCAAATCAGATCAGGCTTCCGGAAATGTCGCAGCGAGGCGCGTTCAGTTCAAACGCCCGGGAGCGTGCGCTGAAGTTCCGCAACCTGACGCCTCAACGCGAGTTTCTCCTGAAAACTCCTGGTGACGTCGCGAAGGATGGCGGCGGTGCCGGCGGGCAGGCCGCGCTCGTCCCGCAGCATGACGATCGTGAATTCGACGGAGATGCGCTGACCGGTTTTTGTCAGGGCCGGTACCGAAAGCAGATCACCTTCGCCGTAGCGGCTTTGGCCGGTCGCCATCGCGTGCCTGTAACCCGCCCCGTGGCGGGCCCTTAGATTTTCCGGAATGATGAAGTCCAGAGACTGGCCGACGGCTTCGCCGGCGGAGAAACCGAATATCCGGACGGCTCCGGGATTCCAGAAGGTGACCACGCTGTCACGGTCAGTTGCGATGATGGCGTCCGACGCCGATGTCAGCAACGCATCTGCAAGACCGACGGGACTTGTCATATCTTCTGGTCCCGTTCGTTATCGGGAACAGAAGGGCGCGCCGTATCGTTGTCAGCCGGTCCGGTGCAGGACGACTCGGAGTCGCGCGGCCAACATGCAGAGGCAGTGTATTTCCGGATTTTCCCCGCGAGATCGGTCTCTTGTCCGGACGCTGTTCGATACATGGCGATTCCCTGTTTTTCGCGGCGGCGTGAAAGCTATCCTCCCGCGGACAGCTCGACTGACAAGCGATAAATACCGGCCGGTCATATCGAAAAACCGAATGGGTCGGATTGCGCCGCTTAACGCCTTGCCCGGGCCGTCCGCTTGACCGGCTTTGCTGCGGCGCTTTTTTTCGTGGCGGATGCCGCCAGACGATGCATCAGTACCACGGCGTCCCGGATCACATCGCGCCCGCTATCGACAGGATAGACGACATAGGCCGGCATTGAGAATTCGGGCGCGCCGGCAACGATATGCAATCGTTTCGTGGCCAGATGAGGAAGCACGATCCGCATCGGGAAATAGCCCGATCCACCGGCTTTTAGCAGGTACTGAAGCCCCAGCCATCCGACGTTTGCTGTTAGCGCCGGTCCGCCGAAACTCGGGAAGTAAGCGCTGTGGCGCGCATAGAACTCGGGGCCCCAGTCGACATAAATATATCCGGCCTGAGGTGCTGGCGCGCTTTTCGCGTTCGTCGACACCATCACGAGACGTTCCTCGAACAATTGCTCGACCTTCAGGCCCGGGCGGCTTTGCGGCGTATACATGACGCCGATGTCCATCCGGCCTTCAATGAGACCTTGCATGATGTCGGGTTCAAGACCGGTCTCGGCCAGAATGGAAATCGTGGGCGTGGCCTTCTGCATCAGCGGCAACCAATCCAGCAGAAACTCTTCCCACAATCCGACACGGCCGCCGACCACGAGCGTACCGCTGAAGCCTTCCGGAATGCCGACGTC
Source organism: Afipia sp. GW822-FHT04G07 (assembly GCF_058800765.1). Taxonomy (NCBI): domain Bacteria; kingdom Pseudomonadati; phylum Pseudomonadota; class Alphaproteobacteria; order Hyphomicrobiales; family Nitrobacteraceae; genus Afipia; species Afipia sp. GW822-FHT04G07. Next base: position 456,007 of record NZ_JBXAMP010000002.1, on the reverse strand, counting down.
GTGACGCGCCTGCGCCACGGTCCGGACCAGCGCTGTCGCGTGTTTCTGAAACTGATAACCGGGGGCGGTGAGCGTTGTGCCGGCCTTGTTGCGAACGAACAGAATGCACCCGAGCAGCTCTTCGAGCGTATGGATTCGCGTGCTGACGGTGGACTGGCTGACGTGAAGCCTCTCCGCGGCGCTGATGAAGTTTCCCGCCTCGACGACGGTGAGAAAAGTTCTCGCCAGTTCGGTGTCCATCGGCTGTCCGTTCATATTCGGAAAGTCGATATTAAGCGCCCATACTCCGTGATTGTCAAAAGGATTGGAGCGCGCCAAAATGCCTCCGGCGCGGCATGTCACGATCTGCCGGTCGTGCTTCGCAAAATGCCGGAAAAGGTGCTCGCATATCTCTCATGCATTGCACCCGGATGTGCGGATAAACCATCGAGGATGGGTCTTTCGCTCTCGCTGCAAGAGCGATACGATCACGGCATATCGGCGATGGCCGATACATCGAATTACCGATCGTATGATCGATTCATCCATATGTACGCAAGAAAGCGGCAGTTAAGGGAAACGCCATGACCAATCGTATGCAGTTCTACATCGACGGCGCCTGGGTTGACCCCGCGGTCAAGAAGTCCATTCCGGTTGTCAATCCGGCGACGGAAGAAGCGATTTACGAAATTGCGGTTGGATCGAAAGCCGACGTGGACAAGGCCGTTGCAGCCGCCCGCCGCGCCTTCGAGACGTTCTCGGTGACCACCCGCGAAGAGCGCGTTGCGCTGCTCGAAAAGATCATCGCCGTCTACAAGACCCGCATGAAGGACATCGGCGCTGCCGTTTCCGACGAGATGGGCGCGCCGCTGCCCATGGCAGAGAAGATGCAGGCCGGCGCCGGTCTCGGCCATCTCGCATCGACGCTCGATGTTCTCAAGAACTACGAATTCGAGGAAACCGTCGGCTCGGCGGTCGTCGTGCGCGAACCCGTCGGCGTTGTCGGCATGATCACGCCGTGGAACTGGCCGCTCAACCAGATCGCCTGCAAGGTGGCGCCTGCGATTGCGGCAGGCTGCACGATGATCCTGAAGCCGTCGGAATACACACCGTCGTCCGCCCTGATCTTCGCGGAAATTCTCCATGAAGCGGGAGTGCCGAAGGGCGTGTTCAATCTGATCAACGGCCTCGGCCCAGATGTCGGTGTCGCGATGAGCGAGCATCCCGGGATCGACATGATCTCGTTCACCGGTTCGACCCGCGCCGGCATCGACGTCGCCAAGCGCGCCGCGAACACCGTGAAGCGCGTCAGTCAGGAACTTGGCGGCAAGTCGCCCAACGTCATTCTCGACGACGCCGACTTTACCAAGGCGGTGACTGGCGGCGTGATGCACATGTTCAACAACTCCGGTCAGTCCTGCAACGCGCCCTCGCGCATGATCGTGCCGCAGGCGAAGATCAAGGAAATCGCGGCGATCGCCAAGGCCGTCGCCGACAAGACCAAGGCGGGCGATCCGCGGGCTGAAGGCACCACCATCGGTCCGGTTGTGAACCGCACGCAGTGGGACAAGATTCAAGGATTGATCCAGAAGGGCATCGACGAAGGCGCGACATTGGTCGCCGGCGGCGTTGGCCTTCCGGAGGGCGTCAACAAGGGCTTCTATGTTCGCCCGACGGTGTTCTCGGACGTGACTGACAAAATGACCATCGCCAACGAGGAAATCTTCGGACCGGTGCTGGTCATCATGGGAGCGAAGGACGAAGCGGATGCGGTGAAGATCGCCAACGACACGCCTTACGGTCTCGCGGGCTATGTTTCGGCCGGCACAGTTGAGCGTGCGCGCAAGGTTGGTCGCCAGATTCGCGCCGGCAACGTCAATCTCAATGGCGTTCCCAATGACCGCACGGCGCCTTTCGGCGGCTACAAGCAGTCGGGCAACGGCCGCGAATGGGGCAAGTTCGGCCTTGAGGAATATCTCGAGGTGAAGGCCATCGCGGGCTTCAACGCCGCCTGAGACGAGCCGATTCAGCTTTAATTTTGCCGGCGTGGGCTTTGCTCACGCCGGCATTTTTATGGGCATCTGCAAGGTGGATGCGCTGACGCGTTTAAGCCAATGCGCCCTGGACCGCACCAGCGATCACCGCGAGGCCCTTGGCGATATCCCCCTTGATGTGGAGCCGCAGGATACGCCGTCCGCGTTCCGCGAGAACGTCGAAATCGCCACGGGCCTGCGCCGCCTCGATTACACCGAAGCTGATGGGCTGGCCGGGGACGTCGAGATCGGCGGCGTTGTCCGACGTGATCTGGAGAAATACACCGGTGTTCGGCCCGCCCTTGTAAGCCTGGCCGGTGGAATGCAGAAAACGCGGGCCAAACCCGACACAGGTGGCGACCCGTCTGCCGTCCCGGATCGCCATGCGGATGGTCTGCATGGCCGCGATGTTGGCCTCGTCGCGGTCGAGATAGGCGAGGGCAGCGACATAATCGCCGGGCGCGATGCGGGCGAGATGCGCCTTCAGCCATGACGGAAGGTCGCTTCCAGCGCCTGCCTTGCGCAGTGCATCGGCGTTCGCCTTGTCCGTAAAGATCGCAATTGCTCCGTCCGTCGCAACGGCGGTCTCGTCGGGCAACGTGCCGGATTTCTCGAACGCGGACGTCAACTCGCGGGTCTTGATCTTCGCGGCTTCGACGTCGGGCTGGTCGAACGGATTGATCCCCATGACGGCGCCCGTCACCGCCGTTGCAATTTCGAAGCGGAAAAATTCCTGCCCGATATGCGCCGGGCTGGTCACTTCGATACGGATGACGGGATGGCCGGCAGCGTCCAGTGCTGCGAGCGCTGTCTCGCGTACGTTGTCGGTATCGTCTGTCAGACGCAGGTCGATGAACACGCGATCCTTGCCATAGACGTCGGGCTTGCCGAGGGCTTCCCCTTCGAGCGGAATGAGCGCCTTGCCGTTCTTGCCGGTGGATTCCGCGATGAGCTGCTCGGCCCACGCGCCGAAGTCCGCGATGCGTTTCGATCCGGTCAGTGTGAGTTTGTCGCGGCCATGCTTCGCGGCGGCGGCAAGCGCCAGCCCGAGTTGCACGCCGGGATTTTCCGCCGGCGGAACATCGGGACCGCAGGAGCGAACCATCGCCGCCGTGTGGCCGAGAAACTCCGCGATGTCGATTCCGGCTGCTGCCGCAGGCACGAGGCCGAACGGAGAGAGGACCGAATACCGGCCGCCGATGGTCGGCTCGCCATGGAAAATCTGCGCAAAGCCGCGCGCGATTGCGACTTTTTCCAGCGATGAACCGGGATCTGTCACAGCGACGAAGCGTTCGTTTGCCTTTGCGCCGGCGCGAACGAAGAAATACTCCATCAGCGCGTTGGGCTCGGTGGTGCCGCCGGATTTGCTCGACACGATGAACAGCGTCTTGTCGAGCTTGATGTCAGCTTCGGTCCGGCGCACCTGTGCGGGATCGGTTGAGTCCACGATGCGCAGCTTCGGAAAGCCTGCGGTCTGACCGTAGGTTTCCGCGAGCACTTCCGGCCCGAGGCTTGAGCCGCCCATGCCGAGCACGACGACATCGGTGAAGTTCTTGCTCTTCACCCATCCGGAAAACGCGACATAACGCGCAATCTCGTTCTGCTCGCGGGCGACCACATCCAGCCACCCGAGCCATTTGCTTTCGTCTTTGCCGGTCCAGACCGACGCATCGCGATACCACAAGGCACGGATGGTGCCCTTCGCCCGCCAGCTCTCCGCGAGCGCCTTGGCGTCTTTTTCGATTTCCGCGCCGAGCTTGATGGCCTGCGCATCGATACGTGTGCCGAGAATCGTCGCGCGCTTGTGCGCAACAGCGCCGAGCAGCTTGTCGGCAGCCTCGGCGAACAATTGCACGCCGTCATCGACCAGCGCTTCGGTGACTGCATCCAGCGAGATACCGGTTTTCGCAAGTTCGGCGAGGACACGCTCGGCGTCCGCAACATTTTGCTCGAGGCTGTCGCGCGGCTTGCCGTGATCGCGAAACGCATCGAGCGTCGCGGGCGGCACGGTGTTGACCGTGTCGCGGCCGATCAGTTCCTCGACGTAAAGAACATCGCTGTAAGCCTTGTTCTTGGTGCCTGTGCTGGCCCAAAGCAGCCGCTGCACCTGCGCGCCCTTGGCCGCCAGCTTTTTCCAGCGCTCGCTGGCGATGACCTTCTTGTAGTGCTGGTAGGCGAGCTTTGCGTTGGCGATCGCCACCTTGCCCTTCAACGCTTCGAGCTGCACTTTCTCGTCGCCACTTGCGGCCGCGATCTTGCCGTCCAGTTGATTGTCGACCGCAACATCGATCCGGCTGACGAAGAAGCTTGCGACGCTGGCGATGCGCTTCGGGTCACCGCCGCCCGCGACGAAAGCTTCGAGGCCGGCGATGTAGGCTTCGAGCACTTCCGCGTACATCTTCTGCGAGAACAGCAGCGTGACGTTGATGCTGATGCCCTGCGCAATGAGTTCGCGGATCGCCGGCACACCCTCGCGCGTGCCCGGAACCTTCACCATGAGGTTGTCGCGGCCGACATCTTTCCATAGCCGCTGCGCCTCGGCGATGGTGCCCGCCGTGTCGCGCGCCAGATAGGGGGATACCTCGAGGCTGACATAGCCGTCCGTGCCTTGAAGTTCGTCGTAGACCGATCGAAGTGCATCCGCCGCGCGCTGGATGTCTTCCACGGCAAGGGCTTCATAAAGGTCGCCCACCGGCCGGTCGCGTTCTTTCAGCAGCACCGACACAGCGCTGTCGTATTCGTCGCTGCCGCCGATGGCCTTCTCGAAAATCGAGGGATTGGAGGTGACGCCGCGCACGCCGTCCTGATCGACCAGCGCCCTCAAATCGCCATTGGCGATGAACCCGCGTGCGAGGAAATCGAGCCAGATCGCCTGACCGTGATTTGTAAGAGTTTTGACTGGGTTCATGAGTTCTCTGGTGGATTTTGGCGAGGCGGGAAGGTGAGACGTTGTCAGACGTAAAGCCAAACCTTGTCAAAAGGTTCTTTTGAGGCCGGGCAGCTCAAAACGGACTGAATGAAGCGCCCCGACCTGCGCTGTGGAACGGCCTCCGGAGGTAATTATAGAGAGTGCCTCCAGCAGCCCGATTTTTCGTGGGAACCGTGGAGAAGGATTTCCGCCTGCGGCCTCCCAGAATAGGAGGACTCTCTCCATTTCGGGTCGGCCGGGCAACATTATCCTTAGTTTTTCAACGATATAGACCCCCGGCATACGGGCGAATAGATGTTGGTGGATTTCAAGACGTTATCGACAAAGCTCAAGGAACCTTCGCCATGCCCGGCATCCCCGTTTCCGCTGGCTTCCTGATCGGCCTCGCCTTTGGCGTGGTCGGTCTGCTCAGTGGCTTTTGCCTGATGAGCAGCCTGCGGGACTGGTGGACGGCCAATGACGGCCGCAAGGTCCGCAGCTACGCAGTCGCACTGGCTGTCGCGATTCTCGGCACGCAGTTCATTGCGGGCGCCGGCATCGTGGACATCGCCAAGTCGCTCTATTTGCAGCCTTCGTTCTCCGCGCCGCTGATTTTTGCTGGCGGCTTGCTGTTCGGCTTCGGCATGGTGCTGTCCAACGGCTGCGCCTCGCGCGCGCTGGTTCTTCTCGGAAAAGGCAATCTCCGTTCGCTGGTCGTGATCGCGATCATCGGCATCGCCGCGCAGATGACCCTGAAGGGTCTGATCGCGCCGGCTCGTTTGGCATTCCTTCAGGCGACGCAAACGACGCCGGCCGCTGTCTCTGCGCCCGCGCTGCTGGCCACCATGGGCATCGATGAATTCGTGGCCCGTATCGCCGTCACGCTGCTTGCCAGCGGCGCGCTGTTGATCTTTGCGTTCTCCGATCGGCAGTTCCGCCGTTCGTATGGTCAGATCGCAGCCGGGTTCGCAGTCGGTGGTCTGGTCGTGGCCGGCTGGCTCACGACGGGCTGGATCGGCGCCGACGAATTCAATCCGATTCCTGTGACGTCGCTCAGCTTCGTCTCGCCGATCGCCGATGCGCTGCAATACACGATGCTCTCGACCGGGCTGACGCTGAACTTCGGTATCGCGCTGGTTGCCGGCGTGCTCACCGGCAGTCTGCTGACGGCCGTTCTCACGGGGCGTTTCAAGCTCGAAGGCTACACGTCGCCGAACCACATGGTGCGTTCGATTTCCGGCGCGTTGCTGATGGGCGCCGGCGGCGCAATGGCCTATGGCTGCTCCATTGGCCAGGGTTTGACCGGTCTTTCCACGCTGGGAATGCCCTCGTTTATCGCAGCCGCCGGAATTCTGTCGGGCGCGGCGCTCGGCATTCGCGGCGCCGTCGTTATCCCGGCGCTCGCGACGCGCGCTCACTAGAACGTTTGCAGTAAACATCTTGTCGTTCTGAGGACGCTGCGGCATCCTCCCGCCGCGTTGTCGGCCGGGAGAACACGCCATATGAATCGCCGCGAATTGTTTCGCTCCATTGCGCTTGTCGCGGTCGCATCTGCTGCCGCCCGTCCGGCGCGCGCGCAAACCAAGGCCGCGGAACGCAAGCCAACCAGCGACAAGCCCTTCGCCGAGCATTTCATTGCACTGCAACTCTCTGACGCCGATCCGAAAAAGCAGCGGCTGGTGCTCAGCGTCGCCAGCAACCTTCAGAAAGCCTACGGTCAGGACAAGGTCGCCATCGAAGTGGTGACGTTCGGGCCGGGTATCGATTTGTTGCGCGACACCAATGAAAACCGGCAACTGGTCGACAGCCTTGTCAAGCAGGGCGTGCGCTTCGACGTCTGCGGCAACACGCTGGATACAATCGAGCGCGAAACCGGACAGCGGCCGAAAATCAATCCGCATGCCATCGAAGTTCAGGTTGGCGTCGGCCAATTGCTGACTTTGAGTGAAAGCGGGTATACCGTCGTTCGTCCTTGATATGGAGATTTGAGATGAGATTATTTTGTGGTGCGATTGCCGCCGCGCTGATGCTGGCCTTGACCGCTTCTGCCGGCTTTGCCGCCGACAAGAAGGAGCACCGCGTCTCCATTCAGGTCGATCAGAACGATCCGGCGGTGATGAACCTCGCTCTCAACAACGTCAACAACATCATCGAGCAGTACAAGTCGAAGGGCGAGACGGTCCAGATCGAACTGGTCACTTACGGCCCGGGTTTGCACATGCTGCGCTCGGACACCTCGCCGGTGCAGGACCGTATCAAGCAAGCTGTGGACGCGAGCTTTCCTTCAAGCGTCAAGTTCATCGCCTGCGGCAATACCAAGGACGGCATGGAAAAGCGCGAGGGCAAGCCCGTCAGCCTTATTTCTCAGGCGGAGCTTACGCCGTCGGGCGCGGTGCGCCTGATCGAATTGCAGGAGCAGGGCTGGAGCTACCTGCGGCCCTGATTCACTCCGCAGGTCCGCTTCTGCCGAGCAGGTTCGCCCAGCGGCGCTGAAGGATGTCGCGCGGCGAGCCATCGACCAGGATGGCAATGCCGAGCCGTGCGCCGAGAATCATGCCGCCGACCGCGAGCGGCGCCGACAGCGCCAGCATCGATCCCGCCGTCAGTCCCTGACCGATGGTGCAGCCGCCGGTGAGAATGCCGCCGACACCCATCAACGCCGCGCCGGAGAGATGACGGCGCATCTCGTGATCGTCGTCGAACGCTTCCCAGCGCAATTCGGCGGCGCGCCATGCGGCCAAACCCGATCCGGCGATGACGCCAAACACGCTGCCGACGCCGAAGTCAGCGAAGTTGGTCACATTCAAAAGGCCCGCATAAAGCGCCTTGCCCACTGTCGAGACGAACGTCAGGCTTTGCGGACGCTGCGGCCCGGCGAAGTCGTCGGTTAATGCGACGGTGGCAATCCATCCCGCGACGATCATGAGGCCGAGGACGATGCCCGCCGAAACCATTCGCGGCGCGCGCCTCAACCGGATGTCGCTGAGCGCCAGCCAGCACAGGACGGCTCCTGCGATGATCGCGATGACAATCCGCGTATCTATACCCAGCATCAGCGACGACAGCGACGCGATGTCGGAACGCGCGCCGTCCGGCATCGGAAGCGACAGCGATTCCATGAAGTCGATCCGGAAACCGGCAAGTATGCCGCGCAGCGTGGCGAAGGCCGCGGCGCCCAGAACCAGAACGACGACGAGGCCGCGCAGGTCGCCGGCGCCGAGCCGCACCAGCGAACCGAAGCCGCAGGTGCCGACCATCGCCATGCCGATGCCGAACATGACGCTGCCGACCGCGATCGCGACCAGAGGCAGCGCGGACGGCGTGTAGGTGACGAGCGCAGGATCGAGAAAGCCGCCGGCGATCAGCGCCTGCGTTCCGAGAATGGCAATGCCGAGCGCAAGCCCGAACACGCGCAGCCGCCGGCTGTCGCCGCCCATCAGCGCATCCTCGATCGCGCCGAATGTGCACAGCCGCGCGTGGCGCACGGCAAAGCCCGCGGCTGCTCCAATGGCGAAGCCGGCGAGTGCTTGCATCCAGGCAGACATATTCTGCATGGCGTTTCTCCCAGTCGGCATGGAGCTTGGCCGTGCGGGCCGCTCCACATCCGCCTGCCGCTGCGGCAGGATTATTTCTTTGCCGTCGTCTCCACGGGCGAGCAGAAAATATCGTAGACCACCGAGATCACCCGGCGCACATCGTCATTGGCGATGCTGTAGTAGATCGTCTTGCCGTCGCGCCGCGTATCCACCATGCCGTCGTAACGCAGCCGCGCGAGCTGCTGCGACACCGCTGACTGTCGCAGCGAAAGAATATTCTCAAGCTCCGTGACCGAACGCTCGCGCTCGGCCAGCAGGCACAGCAGCAGCAGCCGGTTTTCATGCGAGAGCGCTTTGAGAAAATTGCTGGCCTTTCTCGCCTTGCGCATCAGCTGATCGAGTTCGGGCGAGTACTCCGCGCCGTCGCGAAGCTCGGTTTCCAGTTCGGATGGAAGGATCGATGTCATGGCTGCGGCTTGTCTTTCAAACGGTGAACTCACAATCGGTCAGATTCGATTCGGCTCCGATGGCCGTGCAAGTTTGGCGGCAAGAGAATCCAGCAAACCCCAGAATGCGTCGTCGCTGCTGTAGCCGGTGATGCGTCCGATTTCGCGGCCGTTGTCCACCACCACGAACGTCGGCGTGTAACGCACAGGCGAGGCGAGGGTGACGCCGCTCATTTTCTGGTTTTGTATGTCGACGCGCCGCAGCGGAAGCGCCTTGGCTTCGTCGGTCTTGCCATAGAGCGCGCCGACATCGCGATCCCATCGCTGGCAAAAGACGCAACCGGCCTGCTCGAACATCAGCAGTTCGGACGCGGAGGCCAGTGCGGGCCAAAGGTTGCTTGCCGCGACCGCGATGGCTGCCAGAACGAAGGTTTTTGTACGCGATCCAGGGAACATGTGATACATATACACGAATTCGCATATATCTGCTAGAGCCGGAAATCTCGTGGTTTCTTCCATTTCTTTCATAGGTGCGCTGGGGGCGGGGCTGCTGTCGTTCCTGTCGCCCTGCGTCTTGCCGCTGGTGCCGCCGTATCTCTGTTTTCTGGCCGGCATCAGCCTCGACGACCTGACAAAGGATGATGCCGCGCGCGGCTGGCGGCCGAACTGGCGCGTGGTCGCACTGTCTTTCGCATTCGTGCTCGGCTTTGCCACGGTGTTCATCGCGCTCGGCGCGTCGGCGTCGGCGATCGGCAAGACCATCACCGCCTGGTTCGAGACGCTCGCCATTGTCGCCGGCGTTGTCATCATCATCCTCGGCCTGCATTTCCTCGGGTTGTTCAGGATCGGGCTGCTGTTTCGCGAAGCGCGATTTCAGACCGCATCGAAGCCGGCGGGATTTCTCGGCGCCTATGTCGTGGGCCTTGCTTTCGCATTCGGCTGGACGCCCTGCGTCGGGCCGGTGCTGGCCGCCATTCTCGTGGTCGCGGGTGTCGAGGGATCGGCGGCGCGGGGCGCGTTGCTGCTCGGAGCCTATGCGCTCGGGATCGGCATTCCCTTCATGCTGGCCTCGCTTTTTTCCGGCCCGTTCGTGAGGCTGATGGCGCGGCTGCGCGGCCACATGGGGACTATCGAAAAGGTGATCGGCGGCGCTCTTGTGCTGACGGGTGTGCTGTTTTTGACTGGCGGAATGCCGCGCATCGCCGGTTGGCTGCTGGAAACGTTTCCGGTGTTCGGATCGATCGGTTGAACGGGAGGTTCTCTTGCAAAAGCAATTGCTGACAAGACGGCGGGCGATGGCAGCGCTTGGCGCGGGCGTTCTCGCTATGCGTGTTGCGCCGGCGGCGGCGAGCAAGCCGATCCTCGGTGACGACGGCATCTACCATATGGACTGGTATCTGGAGAGCTTCCTCGATCTCTCCGAAGATCTCGCGGGGGCGACCGCGAAGGGCAAGCGCTTCGCGATCATGTGGGGCCTGAAGGGCTGCCCGGCCTGCAAGCGGATGCACGAAGTGCATATGATCGACCCGAAGATCGAAAGCTACATTCGCGACAACTTCGAGATTCTCCATCTCAACCATATCGGCGCGCGCGAGGTGACGGATTTCGACGGACGCAAGCGCGGTGAGAAGGCGTTCGGCGAGGCTTACGGCGTTCGCTTCACGCCGACCATCCAGTTTTTTCCGGAGTCCACGGCCGGTCTTGCGGCGAAGCAAGGTCAGGCGCGGGAAGTTGTGCGCATGCCGGGACTGCTTGAGCCGACAGAATTTCTCGCGATGTTTCGTTATGTCCGCGAGAAGGGCTACGAGTCCGCACCGTTTCCGGAATGGCTGAAGCGGCAGGCTTAATTCTCGATTCAATTTTCAAACAGCCACGTCAGTTTGTTCTCGCGCCACGCGCGAGTTAGGCTTTTGGTTCTGCCTCTCAAAACCAATGAGGGGCATGGAGCGCCGTAAAGCGCACCTTTGTCTTGTTTCGCTGCCGGCACCGCGTGCGAAGCGGCGTGTCTCCGGAAGCGCATCGCCTCACGGCGCTCCATTGCGGCGATTTTGGGCGAGAGGACCGTACTTCCGGGACAGGACGGACGCGGTGCGTCTTTATCCGGCGGGATTTCTCCGCCTTCATCCTGTCCGCGTCCAGCCGCGAACGGCAGAGCCCCATAGTGAGCCCGGACGGTGACCCCAGCCTCCCGAGCGTGTGTTTGCGAAACACACGTGCAGGCGCCGCATCCTGCTCCGCTCTCAAGACGCCTCTAGAAAGCGCCCCTCACGAACAGGACGTGCTGAACATAAGCGGGGTTCAGAGCGCGGGGATTTGTGTCCCCATCACGAAATGTTTCGAGGGTGCGATCGCTCAATATTTTCGTCGTCATTCCGTGGCGCGCATCTTCGCGCGAACCCGGAATCCAGAACTATTTCTAAGTTTCTTGAAGGATGGATTCCGGGCCTGCGCCAAGAGGCACATCCCGGAATGACAGGGTGGGAAATCGCTGCGCTCCAACCGACTGCCGGGACGACATCGAATGTTTAGCGAGCATCGCGCCCCTAGAAATCCAGCTTGTCCTTGATCGCGGCGATGCCTGCCTTGGCGCAGGCTTCGTCCGCATCGCCGCCGGGCGCGCCGGAGACGCCGATGCCGCCGAGCAGCGCGCCGCCCGCTTCAATCATCAAGCCGCCGCCGATGACCACGACGTTCGGCAGATTGCGCAGACCCTGCATTGCAGGTGTCTGGGTTGCGGCGTTCAGTTCGGTGGTGCTGCTGCGAAAACTCACGGCAGTCCATGCCTTGCCCGTTGCGGTGGGCGGCGTATGCGCGCCCGCAAAACGATCCCGCAGCATCACCTGCGGTGCGCCGAAGCGATCGACGACCGCGACCGCCACCTGAAACCCGCGCTTCTGGCAATCGGCGAGCGCACCCCGCGCGGCTTCCAGCGCAAGGTCCGGTGTCAGCGACTTGTAGGTCACGGTCGTTTCCTGCGCGAACACCGGCGATGACGCGAGGGCGCACATCGCCGATGCGGTCAGCAAACTTTTCAAAGTCATATCTAGCTCCGCGTGATCGAAGGCCGAGCTTACTTGTTGATCGGCGATTCCGGATCGAACAGGAACGCAACGAGATCCTTGATCTGCTGTTCGTCGAGCACCTTGTTCGCGCCGAAGCGCGGCATGTTGGAGCACGCAAACACCGCCTGCGAATCGAAGATCTTGGTGAAGGCGGCCTTGGCTTCGTCGGGCGCGAACTTGCGGTCCTTGCCGTAGTTGGTGAGGCTCGGACCGAGCGTGCCGAAGGAGACTTCCTTCTGCTCCATCTGGTGGCAGGCGTAGCAGTTGCCGCCCGCGACGGTGCCCGGTGGATCGGAGAATTGTCCGCCGCGTCCGTTGTTGGCGATCTTCGCGCCGGACTTCCAGTCGCCGAGGAGTTTTCCGTCGGCGGGATAGACGACGCGGGCGAGTTCACGCTTCGTGATCGCGTCGGCTTCGGCCGGCGGCACGTTGTTGTGATACTTGTTGCAGGTCTTCAGCGTCTCGTCCGGGACGATACGTTCCTGCCATTCCGGCGGCGCCTTGCCGAAGGTCGACTTCACATAGGCGTCCACGATGGCAGGGTCGGCGGCCTTCGGCGCGGTCTGCGCCGACGCCGAAAAGGGAAGGGCAACGAGGCCAGTGGCGAGAGCCAGCGCGGCGATTTTCAATGATGATGTCATGATGCGCTCCTCTCTCAACGCTTGATCGACGGGACGTTGATTTCGCCGCCCGCTGCCTGCTTCTGAAGGAAGACGGTCAGCGCGGTCAGCGCATCGGTGCCGTATTCCGGAACAGGCCAGCGCTGCTGGCGGTAACAATCCCACAAACGATGCTGCATGGTTCGCAGCGCGCCCTGCGACACGCGGTAGGTCGGCCAGCCACCCATGGTTTCCTGAGCCTGCTTGCCGGGCTTTGACAGGTCCGGCAATCCCTGCAGCCTGATGCGCTTGCCTTCCTCGGCATGACACGTCGCGCAGGAGAAATCGTTCACGCCGCCGCGCCGATAGAACAGCGCTTCGCCGACCGCGGCCATTTCCTGCTCTTTCGGATGGGCGAGTGGAATATCGATTTTCATGCCGCTGGATTTGTTGGCGATGTAGGCGACAAGGTCTTCCATGTCGGACGCGCGGCCGGGGCCGGAGAACCGGCGCGTGACCACGTCCTTGGTGTCGAGACCCTGAATGTTCGTCATGCACCACAGCAGGCGCTGCTCCAGGTCCATGACCTTGTCTGAATCCTTGAAATAGCGCGGCAGCTTGGCGAACGCGCCTTCCAGCTTGCCCGGACCCTGGCCGAGATCGCAGGTCTCAAGGGAGGCGTTCTTGTCGCCGCGCTTTTGGGCCCAGAGAACTTCGCCGCGATCAACGGCGAGAAAACCCGGATTGGACATGGGATCGGAAATCATCGCGCGGTAGCGCTCGATTTCCTTCTCGCTCGCGTCTTGCGCGCGAACGGCGGCGCTCGAGGCGCACAGAAGAATGGCAGCAGCGATTGCCGACCGGATTGCGGTCTGTCTCATCTTGTCCTCCCTCCGTCAGGCCGTCTTTGCGGCCTTTTCGATTCCCAGCCTAGATTATCTTTACATTCACAAAAAAGAATATAATGATGTGAGCGGATCATGATAGATCAAACTTGGCGTCGTCAAGCGATACTATCGTCAAGGGATGCAAAAGACTCCCGCAGGAGGAATTGTCGATGAATTTGAAGCCGGTTGAAACAACCCGTCGCGAAACGCTGACGCTTGCAGCCATCGCAGGGCTTGCGGCGTTGCTCGCACCGAAAATGTCGTTCGCTGACGAGAACGCGGTCGCAGCAGAGATCAAGAAACTGTACGGCGACAAGAAACTCGAGAGCGGCAAGATCAAGCTCGACGTGCCCGAGATCGCGGAGAACGGCCTTGTCGTTCCGATCAATGTGGAAGTCGAAAGCCCGATGACCGACGCCGATTACGTCAAGGCCGTGCATGTGTTCGCCGACGGCAATCCGCTTCCGGGCGTCGTCACCTACAAGTTCACGCCGGCTTGCGGCAAGGCTTCCGCATCGACCCGCATGCGCCTCGCGCAGACGCAGAACATCGTCTGCGTCGCGGAGATGTCGAACGGCAACCTGCACATGGCGAAAGCGAACATCAAGGTCACGATCGGCGGCTGCGGCGGCTGATCGGAACGGTTTCGGCAAGAAAAAACAATTCAGGCGAGGACTTCTCCCATGGCCACAGCACCCACACCACGCGTTCGCGTTCCGGCGACCGCCAAGCCCGGCGAAATGATCGAGATCAAGACGCTGATCTCGCACGAGATGGAATCCGGTCAGCGCAAGGACTCGTCCGGCAAGGTCGTGCCGCGGAAGATCATCAACAAGTTCTCGGCGACGTTCAACGGCAAGCCGGTGTTCGAGGCCGACTGGAATCCGGCGATCTCCGCCAATCCCTATCAGTCGTTCTTCTACAAGGCCGCCGAGACCGGCGAATTCACCTTCACGTGGAAGGATGACGACGGTTCGGAATACACCGCGAAGAACAAGATCACCGTCGGCTGATTCTTCGCGCGGGCCGTGATGCGCGCGCAAAACTTCTGAACATTTCCCTTCGCGTGAGGGGATCGAGGATGGTTCGATGATATCGAGGCGGGATTTCCTGCAGGCGACCGCGGCTGCGTCGGCGCTGACGATCGGGAGCGGGCTTGGTCCGCTCGGCCAGGTCGCGGCCCAGCAGCGTCTCACGCAAGCCGACATCACGCGCTTCGATCCGCTCGGCACGGTAACGATTCTCTACGTCGCGGATATTCATGCGCAGTTGATGCCGCTGTATTTCCGGGAGCCGTCGGTCAACCTCGGCGTCGGCGCGGATCGCGGACTTCCGCCGCATCTCACCGACGCGGAGTTTCGCAAGTATTTCAACGTCGCGACCGGATCGGCCGATGCCTATGCGCTGACGGCGGATGATTTCGTCTCATTGGCGCGCAACTACGGCCGCATGGGCGGCATGGACCGCGTCGCGGCGCTGATCGGCGCGGTGCGCGCGGAGCGCGGCGAGGACAAGGTGCTGCTGCTCGACGGCGGCGACACCTGGCAGGGTAGCTGGACCTCGTTGCAGACCAAGGCGCAGGACATGGTCGATGTCATGTCGGCGCTGAAAGTCGACGCCATGGTCGGGCACTGGGAGTTCACCTACGGCGCCGAGCGCGTCAAGGACATCGCGGACAAGGCACCGTTCGCGTTTCTCGCGCAGAACATTCGCGACAACGAATGGCAGGAGCCGGTGTTCGAGGCGCGCAAGATGTTCGAGCGCGGCGGCGCGAAGATCGCCGTGATCGGGCAGGCCCTGCCGCGCACGGCGGTGGCCAACCCGCGCTGGATGTTCCCGAAGTGGGAATTCGGCATTCGCGAAGAAGACATGCAGAAGCAGGTCGACGAGGCGCGCGCCGAGGGTGCGCAGATCGTTGTGCTGCTCTCGCATGACGGCTTCGACGTCGACCGCAAGCTCGCGGGCCGCGTCAAGGGCCTCGACGTGATCCTGACCGCGCACACCCACGATGCGATGCCGGGTCTGGTGCGTGTCGGCGATACGGTGCTGGTCGCGACCGGCTCGCACGGCAAGTTCGTCTCGCGCCTCGATATCGAGGTGAAGGACAAGAAGGTCGCCGGCGTTCGCTTCAAGCTGATGCCGGTGTTCTCCGATGCCATCAAGCCAGACGCGTCAATGACCGCGCTGGTTGAGAAGGTGAGGGCGCCGTTCGCCAAGGATCTGGCGCGCGTCATCGGCAAGACCGACTCGCTGCTGTACCGCCGCGGCAACTTCAACGGCACCTTCGACGATCTGATCTGCGACGCGATGCTGTCGGAACGCGACGTCGAGATCGCGCTGTCGCCGGGCTTCCGCTGGGGCGGCACGCTGATCCCGGGCGATTCGATCACTTGGGAAGACGTGACCAACGCCACCGCGATCACCTATCCGAACTGCTACCGCAACCAGATGACCGGCGCGCAGATGAAGGAAGTTCTGGAAGATGTCGCCGACAACATTTTCCATCCCGATCCTTATTTCCAGGGCGGCGGCGACATGGTCCGCATCGGCGGCATGGGCTACAGCATCGACGTTTCAAAACCGATGGGATCGCGCATTTCTGAATTGACGCATCTCAAGTCCGGCAAGCCGATCGAGGCGGCGAAGAGCTACACCGTCGCCGGCTGGGCCAGCATCAACGAGAACACGCAAGGTCCGCCGATCTGGGATGTGGTCGCAGCACATGTGGGCAAGCGTGGCACCGTGAAGGTCGAACCGAACACCGCTGTTAAAGTCTCCGGCGTCTGACGAGGCATATTCATGCGCGCCGTCATGACCAACATATTCACGTATCAGGATAAGTAGAGAGAAAAAAGGTGCCGCATGAGTGACAAGCCATCTGCGGAATTTCTCAACCGCCGAAAGTTTCTCGGCGCAGCAGGTCTGGCAGGCGCGGGCGCCGCGCTGTCAGCGCTGCCCGCCGTTGCGGAAAGCGCCAAGCCCGATCCGCTGATTACCGAAGTTCAGGACTGGCAGCGCTATCTCGGCGACGGCGTCGACAAAAAGCCTTACGGCGTGCCGTCGAAATTCGAGAAGAATGTGATCCGCCGCGACGTGTCGTGGCTGACGGCGTCGCCGGAATCGTCGGTGAATTTCACGCCGCTGCACGAGCTGGAAGGCATCATCACGCCGTCCGGGCTTTGCTTCGAGCGTCACCACAGCGGCGTGGCCGAGATCAATCCCGCCGACCATCGGCTGATGATCAACGGCCTGGTCGACAAGCCGCTGGTGTTCACGATGGACGACATCAAGCGGATGCCGCGTGTGAACAAGGTCTACTTCCTCGAATGCGCGGCGAATTCCGGCATGGAGTGGCGCGGTGCGCAGCTCAACGGCTGCCAGTTCACCCACGGCATGGTGCACAACGTGATGTACACCGGCGTGTCGTTGAAGACGCTGCTGGATGAGGCGGGCCTCAAGCCGAACGCGAAATGGCTGATGCTGGAGGGCGCGGATGCCGCCGGCATGAACCGCTCGCTGCCGGTGCAGAAAGCGCTGGACGATTGCCTGCTCGCGTTCGCGATGAACGGCGAAGCGTTGCGGCCCGAGCAGGGTTATCCGCTGCGCGCGGTGATCCCGGGATGGGAAGGCAATCTCTGGGTGAAGTGGATTCGTCGGATCGAGGCCGGCGACCAGCCATGGCAGACCCGCGAGGAGACCTCGAAATACACCGACCTTCTGGCCGACGGCCGTTCGCGCAAACATACTTTCGTGATGGATGCGAAATCGGTGGTGACCAATCCGTCGCCGCAGGCCCCGCTCAAGCACAAGGGCCGGAACGTGCTCAGCGGCGTCGCATGGTCCGGCCGCGGCACCATCAAGCGCGTCGATGTGACGATGGACGGCGGGCGCAACTGGCAAACCGCGCGTATCGACGGGCCGGTGCTGGATAAATCGATGGTGCGTTTTTATGTCGATTTCGACTGGAACGGTCAGGAGTTGATGATCCAGTCCCGTGCGATGGATTCGACCGGCTACGTTCAGCCGACCAAGGACGAACTGCGCAAGGTGCGTGGCGTCAACTCGATCTACCACAACAACGGCATTCAGACCTGGCTGGTGCGTTCAGGCGGGGAGACTGAAAATGTCGAGATCGGCTAAAATTCTTGGCGTTGTTCTGGTTTGCGGCGCGGCGCTCGCAGTTGCAAACCTGCAAGCCCCGGCGCAACAAATTGCCGCACAGGGAATGGCGAAGACCTCGCCTAAGCTCGGCCTTGGGCGCGTCGCGCTGCCCGAGGAAATCACCGCATGGGACACCGATGTGCGGCCGGACGGCAAAGGTCTTCCGGCTGGAAAAGGGACGGTGAAGCAGGGAGATGTGATCTTCCAGGCGCAATGCGCGTCCTGTCACGGCGAATTCGGCGAGGGCGCCGGCCGCTGGCCGGTGTTGTCCGGAGGCGCGGGAACGCTGAAGGCCGACCGGCCCGACAAGACCGTCGGCTCATTCTGGCCGGATCTGTCGACGGCGTTCGATTATATCAAGCGCGCGATGCCCTACGGCAATGCGCGGTCGCTGTCCGACGACGACACTTACGCGCTGATCGCCTATATTCTGTCGATGAACGATGTCATCAAGGACGAGAATTTCGAACTGAACGAGAAGAATTTCACGTCCATCAAGATGCCGAATGCGGGCGCTTTCTACGACGACGACCGCGAGACCGCAGAGAGGCAGTTCTGGAAAAAAGACCCGTGCATGAAGGATTGCCGCAGCGCCCCGAAAGTCATCGGCCGGGCGATTTCGGTGGACGTGACGCCCGACGGCAAGTCCGGGCCGAAGGTCGATTGATGAGATCGCCGCCGACAGCGACGGCGGCGTTTCTGATCCTGACGGTGGGTCTTGTTTCCGATGCCGCCGCGGGCGACCGCGAACTCGGGCAGTATCTGTCGACCGAATGCGTGACCTGTCATCGCGCATCGGGTCCCATTGCGCAGGGCATCCCAAAAATTACCGGATGGCCCGAGGACCAGTTCATCGCCGTGATGAATGCCTACAAGGAGAAGCAGCGGGACAACCCGGTGATGCAAACCATCGCCGGACGGCTTTCGGGAGATGAAATTGCTGCGTTGGCAACATTCTTTGGGAAGCTGTCACCGCCAAAATAATTCAACGACGTGTATGTTGCCGACCATCAACAGCGGGAGGGGACTATGAATTTCAATCGACGACAATTTCTCACCGGTACTGCGGTGCTGACCGGCACGACGGTGTTCGGCGCGCCTGCGGTCTTCGGACAGGCCAAGCCGCGCGTCGTGGTAATCGGCGGCGGAGCGGGCGGCGCGACGGCCGCGAAGTACATCGCCAAGGACAGCGCGGGCGCGATTGCCGTGACCCTGATCGAGCCGAACGCCAAATATCAGACCTGCTTCCACAGCAATCTCTATCTCGGCGGCGTCAGGGACTACGCCTCGATCACGCACGGTTATGCCGGACTTAAAAAGCACGGTGTCAGTCTGGTGGCGGACCGCGCCGCGAAGATCGACCGCGACAAGAAGGAAGTCATTCTCGCCGGCGGCAAGAAAATTCCTTACGATCGTCTGGTCGTTTCGCCGGGCATCGACCTGAAATACGATTCGGTTCCGGGCTGGTCGCAGGCGGCGGAAGAAAAGATGCCGCACGCCTGGAAGCCGGGCGCGCAGACGCTGCTGCTGAAGAAGCGGCTCGATGCCGTGCCGAACGGCGGCGTCATCGTGATGATCGCGCCACCGAATCCCTATCGCTGCCCGCCCGGTCCTTATGAGCGCGTGTCGATGATGGCGCACGCCTTGAAGAAAGCGAAGAAGGATCGCTGCAAGATTTTCGTGATTGATCCGAAGGAGAATTTCTCCAAGCAGGCATTGTTTCAGGAAGGCTGGGAGAAGCACTACAAGGGCTTGGTGGAATGGCTCGGTCCCAAGGTGCATGACGGCCTGAAGTCTGTCGATCCGAAAACCAACACCGTGGTGACCGGCTTCGAGACCTACAAGAACGCGGCGCTGGTCAACGTCATTCCGGCGCAGATGGCGGGTGCCATCGCGCGGGATGCGGGCCTCGCCAATGCCACCGGCTATTGCGCCATCGATCCGGCAAACATGAAGTCCGCGATCGATTCCAACATCTACATTCTCGGTGATGCCTCTATCGCGGGCGAAATGCCGAAATCGGCCTTCTCGGCCAACAGCCAGGCCAAGGTCGCCGCCATGATGATCCGTGGGGAGCTTGCATCCGCCAAGACGTTCCCGGCGCGTTACACCAACACCTGCTGGAGCATGATCGACACCGACGATTGCGTGAAGGTCGGCGGCGCTTATGAACCCAAGGACGGCAAGATCGGCGCATCCTCGACTTTCGTTTCCAAGACAGGCGAGACCGCGGAACTCCGCAAGGAGACGCAGCGGGAAAATATGGGCTGGTACGCCGGAATCACCGCCGACATATTTGCCTGAGACACCTGAAATAGTACTTAAATAGAGATACCCGCTGCTTCGGCAGCGGGTAAGATCGTCCCGCGTTATGCCCGCCTGCTTGCCAGCCTCCTATCCGTTCAAAGGTCCAGACAGATGATAACTCGTCCATTGTTCGCCGCCGTTTCTTTCGCTGCCATGATCTGCGCCACGATCCCTTCCGCCCACGCGCAGGACGTCGCCGCCGGCGAAAAGTCCTTCAACAAATGCCGCGCGTGTCATCAGGTCGGCGAAACCGCTAAGAACACCGTCGGCCCGGTGCTGAATGGATTGTTCGGGCGCAAGTCCGGAACGGTCGAAGGCTACAATTACTCCGACGCCAACAAGAATTCAGGCATCACGTGGGACGATGCGGTGTTCGCCGAGTACATCAAGGACCCGAAGGCCAAGATTCCCGGCACCAAGATGGCGTTCGCCGGCATCAAGAAGGACGATGAGATCAAGGATCTGACCGCGTTCCTCAAGCAGTTCGGTGCGGACGGCAAGAAGAAGTAAGCTGATTTTCAGCCGACTTGCCTCTCAACACGGTCAATCCGTCATCACCGGGCTTGACCCGGTGATCCAGGCCTTGTTTGCCATCGAAGCGAAGTCGTGGATGGCCGGGTCAAGCCCGGCCATGACGATTTGCGATAATGTCGTCCGCTAACCGTTCCGCGCCTGTCGCGCCGCTTCGACCAAGTTCGTGAGCGCCGATCTCACCTCGGGCCAGCCGCGTGTCTTGAGGCCGCAATCCGGATTGATCCAGATCTGCTCGGGCGACAGATTGCGGCGGGCTTTGCCGATCAGCTCCATCATCTCCGGCACCTCGGGCACGCGCGGCGAGTGGATATCGTAGACGCCAGGTCCGATCTCGTTCGGATACTTGTAGGTCACGAAGGCGTCGAGCAGTTCCATCTTCGAGCGCGACGTCTCGATCGAAATAACATCCGCGTCCATCGCGCCGATGGCGTCGATAATGTCGTTGAACTCGGCGTAGCACATGTGGGTGTGGATCTGCGTTTCATCCTTCACGCCCGCTTGCGAAATCCGGAAGCACTCCACCGCCCAGTCGAGATAGGCCTTCCAGTCGCCCTTGCGCAACGGGAGACCCTCGCGCAGCGCAGGCTCGTCGATCTGGATCACGCCGATGCCGGCGCGCTCGAGATCGGTCACCTCGTCGCGCAGCGCGAACGCGATCTGGCGGCAAACCTGATCTCGGCCGAGGTCGTCGCGCACGAACGACCATTGCAGCATGGTGACGGGG
Source organism: Afipia sp. GW822-FHT04G07 (assembly GCF_058800765.1). Classification (NCBI taxonomy): domain Bacteria; kingdom Pseudomonadati; phylum Pseudomonadota; class Alphaproteobacteria; order Hyphomicrobiales; family Nitrobacteraceae; genus Afipia; species Afipia sp. GW822-FHT04G07. The sequence goes on along the minus strand of NZ_JBXAMP010000002.1, from coordinate 434,831 downwards.
CCGGTCAGCATCCCCTTCATCGGCAGCGGTGTCAGCGATTGCGCGTAGGACGACCAGCCGACCGTCATCGGCTTCGGGCGCGAGACGTCGCCGAAGATGATCGGCGGACGGACATAGCGCGAGCCGTAGCTCTGCACCCAGCCGTGCCTGGTGAAGGCGTATCCGGACAGTTGTTCGCCGAAATACTGCACCATGTCGTTGCGCTCGAATTCACCGTGCACCAGCACGTCGATGCCGATGTCCTCCTGCCAGCGCACCGCTTTCTCGGTTTCCTTGCGCAGGAACGCATCGTACTCGGCGTCGCTGAGTTGGCCCTTGGCATGGGCGGCACGGGCCTTGCGCACCTCTTCGGTCTGCGGAAACGAGCCGATGGTCGTGGTCGGGAACGAGGGCAGGCCGAGCACCTTGCTCTGGAGTTTCTGCCGTGTGCCGAACGGGCTCTTGCGTTCGGACAGATCGCGTGCGGGGTTCGCGGCCCGCAAAATCACCGCCGGGTCGTGGATCTTCGGGGATGAGGCGCGCTTTTCCGCAGCGTCATCCGAAGCCGCGAACACATCCTTGGCGGCATCGCGTCCCGATGACAGCGCGCGGCTGAGCGCCGCCAATTCGCCCATCTTCTGCACCGAGAAGGCGAGCCATGTCTTCAGGTCGGAATCCAAGTCCGTTTCCTGATCGAGGTCGATCGGCACATGCAGCATCGAGCATGACGGTGCGATCTGGATGCGATCCGCGCCGCGCTTTGCGGCGATGTTCTCCAGTTGGCCGAAAATTTTCGACAGATCGCTGCGCCAGATATTGCGGCCATCGATCACGCCGAGCGACAGCACGAGGTCGGCGGGAGCCTGCTTCAGGGCCTGATCGATCTGCTTTGCGCCACGCACGAGATCGAGATGCAATCCCGACACCGGCAAGCTTAATGCCAGCGCTTCGTTGTCGCCGAGTTCACCGAAGTAGGCGGCCAGCATGATCTTGAGGCCCGGCACCTTCAGCGCGATTTCGCTGTACGCGGTCTTGAGCGCCGCTTTCTCTGCGGCATCGAGATCGAGTACGAGACACGGCTCGTCGATCTGCACCCAGTCCGCGCCTTCATTCGCGAGCCTGTTGAGCACATCGATGTAGACCGGCAGCAGCTTTGGCAGCAGCGACAGCCGGTTCTCACCCTTGCCGAGCTTGAGAAACGTAACCGGGCCGACCAGCACCGGCCGGGTCTGGATGCCGAGCGCTTTCGCTTCGCGGTATTCGTCGATCGCCTTGGTCGAGGCGAGGGCGAAGGTCTGATCCTTCGCGAACTCCGGCACCATGTAATGATAGTTGGTGTCGAACCATTTCGTCATTTCCTGCGCCGGAACGCCGTGACCATGGCCGTGATCGTGACCGTGCGCGCAGCCGTCGTAGTCTCCCACATCGTTCTGGCTGCCGCGCGCCATCGCGAAATACGTCGCCAGCGATACCGGGCCGCCGGTCCAGCCGTAGATCTTTGGAATCGCGCCGACCATCGCGCTGGTGTCGAGCACCTGATCGTAAAGCGAGAAATCGTTGGACGGGATGACGGTGACGCCGAGATCGCGCTGGCGCGTCCAGTTGTCGGCGCGAATTTTTGCGGCGATCTCCCGCAGCGCGGCTTCATCGATCTTGCCGGCCCAGAATTTTTCCAGCGCGATTTTCAGTTCGCGCCGTGGACCGATGCGCGGAACGCCCAGCGTGGCGACAGGAATAGACGATACGTAAGACAAACTCGACATCGGAAACCCCGTGATGTTGGAGCAGGGCCGGACATGCGCGAACAACAGAGACGGCGGGGCCGTCCTCTCGCAAGCGACACACCGGGGCACCCCGCCCGTGGACGTAATGTGATCGTGGCAGGTCTCCTGGCTCACGGGTCGCCGCTTTAAGTCCTGCCTTCCCGAAGCTTTCGCCTCAGTGGCATGGATGGACAAAGCTCACCGTTTACAGTTGCGGGGGCAGCTTCGGAATTGCGGGACCGTCAGGCCCCGCGCACCGCATTCCCTCTTGGCTCCGGATCACCGATCCGCAGAACCGCGATGCTCTCGTTATGAGAAGCGGGCGGCGTCAGGTCAAAAGGAAAGCTTCCCACTGGACCGCTCCCGGACGTCGCCCCAACTAGAGTGGGCAGAATCATCCTGAGAGAGTTCTCTAGTAATTCGCCGGAGAGCAGTCGGCCGCACGGCGTATCGACGACTGGTCAAAATTTTTTTTCGAGAGTTTTCCCGTTTGTTTGATGTTGTTTCTCGTCCTGTCCCCGTTTTCCACGATCACTGCCGCTTGACAGTGTAGCCTGGCGGATACCAGATGTAGACGTCGAGGTTCCGCAAAGCCGCAAGGCCTAGCGGTGAAAATGGGAAGCCGGTGAGCTGCATCCAGTGCAGCAATTCCGGCGCTGCCCCCGCAACTGTAAGCAGTGAGTTGAGTCCGACCTAAGTCACTGATGCCTGATCCGCATCGGGAAGACCGGACTCAGCGCCGACCTGCGAGCCAGGAGACCTGCCGCGACACCAAAAGAACGTCCACGGGCGGGGTGTCCGGCGGTCGCGTGCTTCGGTGCGTTCGCGCGCCGCGACGACGCGCCTTTCGGCCCCAGCCCCCAGAAAATTGCAACATGCACGGGGTCTGCCGATGTCACTCTCGATCGAACGCGAAGCCGCTAAATCCGCTCCTCTCATTCAGTTGCGTTCCGAGTCGCTGGCCATCCCTGCAAATGAGCCGCCGTTGCAGGTCATCCGCCGCAACGGCACCGTGTCGCCGTTCGACGCGGGCAAGATTTCCATTGCGATGACCAAGGCGTTCCTCGCGGTGGAAGGGAACACGGCCGCTGCTTCGCGCCGCGTCCATGAAGTCATCGAGCAACTGACGAACGAGGTGGTGAGCGCGCTGACCCGCCGGATCGGCGAGGGGCGCACCTTCCACATCGAAGACGTGCAGGATCAGGTCGAACTCGCGCTGATGCGCAGCGAACACCACAAGGTCGCGCGGGCCTATGTGCTCTACCGCGACGAACGCCAGCGCCAGCGCGCCGAAGAGGCCGCCGCCAAGCCGGTCAAGACATCGTCCGAGCCGCAGTTGCATGTCACGCTGGGCAACGGCACGCGCGTGCCGCTCGATGTCGACCGCCTGACGCTGATCATTCAGGAGGCCTGCGCCGATCTCGACGGTGTCGATTTCGGCCCCGTTCTCACCGAGACCCGCCGCAATCTCTACGACGGCATCAGCCAGGACGAACTCGCGCTCGCGGGCATCATGGCCGCGCGCACGCTGGTGGAGCAGGAGCCGAATTACGCCTATGTCAGCGCGCGGCTGCTGCTCGACAAGCTGCGCACCGAGGTGCTGTCGTTTGTCCACGCCGCGCAGATCAACGCCACACAGGCCGACATGACCGCGCGCTACCCGGAGTATTTTCCGGCTTACATCAAAGCAGGGATCGAAGCTGAATTGCTCGATCCGGAATTGGCGCGCTATGACCTGAAGCGGATCGCGGCGGCTTTGAAGCCGGAGCGGGACCTGTCGTTCCAGTTCCTCGGCTTGCAGACGTTGTATGACCGCTACTTCCTGCATAACGACGGCAACCGCATAGAACTGCCGCAGGCGTTCTTCATGCGCGTCGCGATGGGTCTCGCCATTCGCGAGATCGATCGCGAGGCCCGCGCCATCGAGTTCTACAACCTGCTGTCGTCGTTCGATTTCATGGCCTCGACGCCGACGTTGTTCAATTCCGGCACGCTGCGGCCGCAATTGTCATCCTGCTTCCTCACCACGGTGGCGGACGATCTCGATGGCATCTTCAAGTCGGTGAAGGACAATGCGCTGCTGGCGAAATATTCCGGCGGTCTCGGCAACGACTGGACCCGCGTGCGCGGCCTCGGCGCGCACATCAAGGGCACCAACGGCGAAAGCCAGGGCGTGGTGCCGTTCCTCAAGGTCGCCAACGACACTGCGATTGCGGTCAATCAGGGTGGCAAACGCAAGGGCGCGGTCTGCGCTTATCTCGAAACGTGGCATGTCGATATCGAGGAATTTCTCGACCTGCGCAAGAATACCGGCGACGACCGCCGCCGCACCCATGACATGAACACCGCGAACTGGGTGCCGGACCTGTTCATGCAGCGCGTCGAAGCCGACGGCGAATGGACGCTGTTCTCGCCGGACGAGACGCCGGATCTGCACGACCTTTATGGCAAGGCCTTTGCCGAGCGTTATGCGTTCTATGAAGCGAAGGCCGCGCGCGGCGAAATGCGCGTGTTCAAGACGCTGCGCGCCACCGACCTGTGGCGGCGTATGCTGACCATGCTGTTCGAGACCGGACATCCGTGGATTACGTTCAAGGACCCATGCAACCTGCGCTCGCCGCAGCAGCATGTCGGCGTCATCCATTCGTCGAACCTCTGCACCGAGATCACGCTCAATACGTCGGACGACGAAGTCGCCGTGTGCAATCTCGGCTCGGTGAACCTGCTCAACCATGTGGGTGAGGGCGGCATCGATCATGCGCGGCTGAAGCGGACGATTTCGACCGCGATGCGGATGCTCGATAACGTCATCGACATCAATTTCTACACCATTCCGGAAGCGCGCCGCTCGAACCTCAAGCATCGCCCGGTCGGCCTCGGCCTGATGGGCTTTCAGGATGCGCTTCACGCATTGCGAATTCCTTTTGCCTCGGATCAAGCGGTGGCCTTCGCCGATACCAGTATGGAAGCGATCTCCTTTCATGCCATCTCGGCATCCGTCGATCTGGCCGCGGAGCGCGGAAGCTATCCGTCGTTCAGCGGCTCGTTGTGGAGCAAAGGCATCCTGCCGCTCGACTCGATTGAGATTCTGGCGGATGCGCGGGGTGGTCTGGAGATGGATCGCGGCTCAACGATGGATTGGGCTGCATTGCGCGAGCGGGTGCAATCCACCGGTATGCGCAACTCAAACGTGATGGCGATCGCGCCGACGGCGACGATTTCCAACATCTGCGGCGTGGCGCAGTCGATCGAGCCCGCCTACCAGAACCTCTACGTCAAATCGAACATGTCGGGCGACTTCACCGAGGTGAACGAATTTCTGGTCCGCGACCTGAAGACGCGCGGGTTGTGGGACGAGGTAATGGTGTCCGACCTGAAGTACTTCGACGGCAGCGTCGGCTCCATCGATCGCGTGCCCGACGATCTCAAGTTGCTCTATGCAACGGCGTTCGAGATCGACAGCGCATGGCTCATCGAAGCTGCGGCACGTCGGCAGAAGTGGATCGATCAGGCGCAGTCGCTCAACCTCTACATCGCCAATCCGTCGGGCAAGAAGCTCGATCAGCTGTATCGGCTGGCATGGGCGCGCGGCCTGAAGACGACCTATTACCTGCGTTCGCGTAGCGCGACCCATGTGGAGAAATCCACGCTGAAGGGGACCGACGGCAAGCTCAATTCGGTTTCGTCGTCGTCGTCGCTTGCTGCCATGCCGGTGAACAAGCCCATCGTGGTGCCGCAAGCATCGACCGCGCCGGATCTGTCCGATGCAGTGGCGTGCTCGATCGACAATCCGGACTGCGAGGCGTGCCAGTGAGTTTTTCACCTCGCCCCGCGATTGCGGGGAGAGGTCGACGCGCGAAGCGCGGCGGGTGAGGGGCGTTCCCGTATCGCCGATTTGCCCCTCACCCCAACCCTCTCCCCGTAAAAACGGGGAGAGGGAGCCGCCCCATTTCAATGAAGACTAGGAACACATCCATGCTCGACTGGTCCGAAACCACACCGAACAAAGCCATCAACACGCTTCCGCCCATCCTGACCGGCCAACCTGCCGCGACCGACCAAACCGGGCTCGGCACCATCGACCGCAAGGGCGGCCGTGTGTCGGTGGACGACAAGGCGATGATCAACTGCCGCGCCGACGTCAATCAGCTTCTGCCTTTGAAATACAAATGGGCTTGGGAGAAGTATCTCGCCGGCTGCAACAATCACTGGATGCCGACCGAAGTCTCGATGCAGGCCGACATCGCGCTGTGGAAGTCGCGCGACGGCCTCACCGAGGACGAGCGCCGCGCCATCAAGCGCAACCTCGGCTTCTTCGCGGCGTCCGAAAGCCTCGTCGCCAACAACATCGTGCTCGCGATCTATCGCCACCTGACCAATCCCGAATGCCGCCAGTATCTGCTGCGGCAGGCGTTCGAGGAGGCGGTGCATACCCACACCTTCCAGTACATCGTCGAAAGCCTCGGGTTGGACGAGGGCGAGCTGTTCAACATGTACCGCGAGGTGCCGTCGATCACCGACAAGGCGGCATGGGCGCTCAGGCATACGCAAAATCTCGAGAACCCGGACTTCAAGACCGGCACGCCTGAGGCGGATCAGTCGTTCCTGCGCGATCTCGTGGCGTTCTATGTGATCTTTGAAGGCATGTGGTTCTATACGGGCTTCGCGCAGATCCTGTCGCTCGGCCGCCGCAACAAGATGGTCGGCATCGCCGAGCAGTACCAGTACATCCTGCGCGACGAATCCATTCACCTGAATTTCGGCATCGATGTCATCAACCAGATCAAGATGGAAAATCCGCATCTGTGGACGCGCGAATTCCAGGACGAGGTGCGTGGCATGATCCGGGACGCCGCAGAGCTTGAGGCGGCTTACAGCAGGGACACCATGCCGCGCGGCTTTCTGGGTTTGAACGCGGCGCTCTGCGAGCAGTACATGCACTTCATCGCCAACCGGCGCTGCGCGCAGCTCGGGCTCACCCGCGTGTTCAATGAGACGGAAAATCCGTTCCCGTGGATGTCGGAAGCCATGGACCTGAAGAAGGAGAAGAACTTCTTCGAGACCCGCGTGATCGAGTACCAGAACGGCGGCGCGCTGAGCTGGGAATAATTCGTTAACTTCTGCCGCGGGCGGACGCCGGCGCCAGACTCAAATACCGCCGAACTGCTGACATTCGCGACAAATGCCTGCTTTGCAGGCGCTTTTCGCGGCGGCAGGGTATGAATTTACGGCGCGTTATCCAATTTCTTTTACCTTGAAGCTTCTGCGGGCGGGCTGCCCGCTGGTTTTGCGTGCAATGGCTGGGGGTGGGAATGGCTTGGTTCAGGGGCGCGGCGAAGCAGAAGGCAAAGTCCAGCTTCTTTTCAAATCTACGATTCCGAACCAAGATCATGCTTGGCTTCGTGACTGTGCTGAGCGTTTCGGCGATCAACATGGGCGTTGCCTATTTCGGGTTCGAGCGCATTGCCGCCGGCGTGCTGTCGTATCAGGGAATCGTGGCCGAAACCGACAGCGCGCGTGACATCGATCGCGAGCTTGCGGCCTATCAGCTCCTCGCCCGCTATTACGTGATGAGCGGTAATGAGGCCGATGAAGCGGCGGCAAAAGCCGCGGAGACGGCCCTCGGCAGCGCCATCGAGCGCGCCACGCGCGTCGCCACCTCCGGAAGCCGCAAGAGCGTTCTCAGCCTTTCGGTCAGCTATAACGAGTTTGCATCTGTCTTCGCGGAAACCGTTGCGCTCAAGACGGAAAACGCGAGCATCGCCGCGAACCAGTTGCTCCGGATAGGCAACGTCATCCGTTACAAGTTCGAGGACCTTGCCGACACCGCGATTCTGGCCGGTTTTGCTTCGTTTCAGAACGCCGCGAAAGAACTCGCGCCGCAGGCCGCCGCCATCACGGCGAACATCAGCAACTATGTCGTCAGGCCGGAGAAGTCCGTTGCCGGGAGCGTGAAGGCCCGCATGCAGCTTCTCAAGAACGGCATGTCGTCGCTCCAGTCGGATGACCCGAAACTGCTGCTGAAGATCAAGGAACTCACTCAGGAACTTGAGAACTATCAGGCTTCATTTGCGAAGTTCGTCGAGAACACGGGGCAAATCGATGCGCTGTCCGCCAAGATGAACGATGCGGCCGGGGCAGTGACGGGCGAAGCGAAAACCATCAAGGATGGCTTGCTGGTTCGGCAGAACCGCATGGCAAAGGAATCCGCCGCAGAGGCGCACAAGACAGGGACCTTCGTGACGATTCTCGGCGCCGGCGGCATTGCGTTCGGCGTCATTCTGGCATGGCTGCTGGGGCGCGGTATTTCCAGGCCGATGGTCGGCATGTGCAAGGCGATGCGTGAACTCGCCGGCGGCAACTTCGATGTCGTTCTGCCTGGCCTCGGTCAGAAGGACGAGATCGGCGAGATGGCCAGCGCGGTCGAGGAGTTCAAGATGCGGGCCGTTGTCAAGGCGCAGGAAGATGCCGCCGAACGCGAGACGCAGAGCAAATCGGCGAGCGAAGCGCGCAGCGCGGAACTGCATCGTTTTGCCGACAATTTTGAAACCGCCGTCGGGGTCATCGTCTCGAGCGTGTCGGCCTCGGCCAGTCAGCTTGAATCCTCCGCCACCACGCTGAGCCGAACGGTCGGCGCGGCGCAGGAGCTTTCGGGCAAGGTCGCCAGCGCCTCCGAAGAGGCATCGTCCAACGTCCAGTCCGTTGCCGCCGCGACCGAAGAACTCTCGGCGTCCGTCAACGAAATCGGCCGGCAGGTTCAGGAGTCGAGCCGCATCGCAGCCGCCGCAGTCTCGCAGGCCGAGGCGACCGATGCGCGCATCAACAAGCTGTCGATGGCCGCGCAGCAGATCGGCGACGTGGTCAAGCTGATCACCGCCATCGCCGAGCAGACCAACCTGCTGGCGCTGAACGCCACCATCGAAGCGGCGCGGGCCGGAGAAGCGGGGCGCGGCTTTGCCGTGGTCGCATCCGAGGTGAAATCGCTGGCCAGCCAGACGGCGAAGGCGACCGACGAGATTTCGTCGCACATTGCCGGAATGCAGGAAGCGACGCAGGAATCGGTTTTCGCGATCAAGGAAATCGGCCAGACCATCGGCCAGATCTCGCGGATCGCCGGCAACATCGCGGCCGCCATCGAGCAGCAGAGCACGGCGACGACCGAGATCGCCCGCAACGTGCAAAGCGCGGCCAGCGGCACCCATGAGATCGCGGAAAGCATTTCCGAGGTTAACCGGGGCGCCAGCGAATCCGGCATTGCGTCCGGCGAGGTTCTGAATTCGGCGCAGACGCTTGCGGTCGAAAGCACCCGGCTTCGTCAGGAACTCGACCGCTTCATGGAGAACATCCGGGCGGCGTGATTTTTTGCTTTACCTCTCCCCGTTCTTACGGGGAGAGGTCGGATTGCATTGCAATCCGGGTGAGGGGCCTGTCCGGTCAGCTATTAGTGAAGTGCGCCCCTCACCCCGACCCTCTCCCCGTAAGAACGGGGCGAGGGAGCAGATCGTGTCAATCACGTCATTCAGGTCGGCGACAGAAAGTCTAATACGCATCCTTCTTCGCGCGCGCGTCTGTGGTGCTCTGAATCAGATCGAGCCGCTTTTCGATCTTGCCGAGCACCTGCGCGAATTCCTTGCGCTCCGTGGCCGTGAGGCATGACAGGATGTCCTGTTCCTTGTCGAGCAGGCGCGGGATCAGCTCTTCATAAAGCGCGCGGCCCCTGCGCGTAAGCTGCAACGCCAGCTCGCGCCTGTCGTCCTCGTTCTCCACCCGTTCGATCACCTGCTGTTTCAGCAAATGCGCGACCGCCCGGCTGATGGTCGATTTGTGCGTTCGCGTGCAGTAGGCGATGTATTGCGCGGTGCAGGCGTCGTCACGGAAGCCGAGCGTGGCCAGAACCCGCCATTCCGGAATATCAAGGCCATATCGCTCCCGGTACTCGCTGGCGAGTTCCGCGCTGACTTCCGCCGCCAGCCGGTTCAGCCGGAACGGCATGAATTTGAAGAGATCGAGCTTGGTCAAGGCAGATGTCCGATTGGGGCGGGATGGCTCATTGGTTGCAGTTGCAACGATCATAGCGATGGTCTATCCTCTTGGCCAGAGCTTCGTTTCAAGAAGCCGGTCAGAACAGGGTTTGAGACGTGCCGCAACCTCCCGTCACACAATTCGGCTATCGCCGCCATTCCGATCAGGACCGGGCGGCCGGGAATGCCGCGCGCCATCCGGTGGTGGTGGTCGGCGCCGGCCCGGTCGGGCTGACGCTGGCGATTGATCTGGCGCAGCGCGGACATCCGGTTGTCGTGCTGGACGATGCCGACCGGATCGGCGACGGCTCGCGCGCGATCTGTTTCTCGAAGCGCTCGCTCGAATTGTGGGACCGGCTCGGAGTCGGCGAGCGGATGGTGGAGAAGGGCGTCGTCTGGAAGGTCGGCAAGATCTTTCTCCAGGATGATCTGGTCTACCAGTTCGATCTGCTGCCGGAGGACGGCCACAAGATGCCGGCCTTCATCAATCTCCAGCAGTATTACGCGGAAGCCTTTCTGGTCGATCGCATCCGGGACTTGCCGCAGGTCGATCTGCGCTGGCGCAACAAGGTCGTCGGGCTGGAACAGCGCAACGATCACGTCGTTCTCGCCATCGATACGCCGGACGGGCGCTATCACCTGAAAGTCGATTTCGTGGTCGCGTGCGATGGCGCGCGCTCGGCGCTGCGCGGCTTTGTCGGCGCGGAATTCTCCGGCGAGATGTTCGAGGACCAGTTCCTGATCGCGGACGTCAAGATGACCGCCGAATTTCCCACCGAGCGCTGGTTCTGGTTCGATCCACCGTTTCACGCGGGCCAGTCCGCGCTGCTGCATCGCCAGCCCGACGATGTCTGGCGCATTGATCTGCAACTCGGACCCGATGCCGATCCCGCCATCGAGCGGCTGCCGCAGAACGTGCGGCCGCGGATCGAACGAATGCTGGGTCATGCCAAGTTCGATTTTGAATGGATTTCGGTTTACAAGTTCCAGTGCCGCCGCATGGATCGCTTTGTGCATGAGCGCGTGATTTTCGCGGGCGACTCCGCGCATCAGGTCTCGCCGTTCGGCGCGCGCGGCGCGAACTCGGGGTTAGAGGACGCGGAAAACGTCGCCTGGAAGCTCTCCATGATCCTGCGCGGCGACGCGCCGGTCGCGCTGCTCGACAGCTACGAGATCGAACGCAGCGCTGCTGCCGACGAGAACATCCGCGCCTCGACCCGCTCGACCGACTTCATCGCGCCGCATTCCAGACAGGAACGCCGGATGCGTCAGGCGGTGCTGAGGCTGGCGAAGGACACAGAATTTGCCAAGCGCATGGTCAATGGCGGGCGGCTCTCGACGCCGTCGGTTTATGACTCGCCGCTGTCGACGCCCGATGCGGATGTCTGGGCCGCGGGGCCGCGTCCGGGCGCGCAGATGATCGACGCGCCATTGGCAAGGGCGACCGGAGAACCGATCCATCTAACCGAGGCGAGAAAATCGTTCGACGGCTTTGTTCTGCTGCGATCGGGCGATGGTGCCGACGTCGGGATTCCAGTCTGTCAATCCATCTGGATAGGCGATAGCGCACCGCTGCGCGACCCGTCGGGATTGTTCGCGAAACGCTATGATGCATCGGACGGTGCGGCCTATTTGCTGCGCCCCGATGGATATGTCGCGGCGCGCTTCAAGCGTCCGACGCGCGGTGCCGTACAGGCCGCCATCACTCGCGCCAGCGCCAGGATGGAAACAATACCGGGAGCGACGTCATGACGCTTTCGACGCAATCGAATTTTGCCGATCCGGATGCCGCCTATCGTCTGATGGTCGAGGCGCATCGCGGTCTTAGCGACGAGGACAGTGTATCGCTGGATACGGCGCTGGTTCTGATTCTCGCCAATCATATCGGGGATGCCGAGGTGTTGCGCGAAGCCATCGCGTTGGCGAAGCGGCAACTCGGTAACCCCGCAGACAAGAAGACGACGACAAAGGACAGCACATGACCGCCAAGGGTTTCGCATCGACCGGGGATATGGCCGAGAAGAAGATCACCTTCTCCGAGATCGGACCGGACATTTATGCATTCACCGCGGAAGGCGATCCCAACACAGCGGTGATCGTGGGCGATGACGGCTGCATTGTGTTCGACGCGCAGGCGACCCCGGCGATGGCGAACAGTGTGATCGAGCGGGTCAGGACCGTGACCGACAAGCCGATCAAGTATGTGGTTCTGTCGCACTATCACGCTGTGCGTGTGCTTGGGGCCTCGGCCTACAAGGCGCAGGACATCGTCGCCTCAACGGAAACCCACCGCCTGATCGCCGAGCGCGGGCAGCAGGACTGGGACTCCGAATTCGGACGCTTTCCGCGGTTGTTCCGCGACGCCGAGAGCATTCCCGGCCTGACCTGGCCGACGCTGACCTTCGAGACCGACATGACGATCTATCTCGGCAAGCGCGAGGTGAAGCTGATGCATCTCGGCGCGGGGCATACCTCCGGGGATATCGTCGCATGGGTGCCGGATGCGCAGGTGATGTGTTCCGGCGACCTGATCGAATTTCATTCGGCGTGCTATTGCGGCGACGCGCTGTTGCGCGAATGGCCGATGACGCTGAATGAAATCCGCGAATTCAATCCGAAGGCGGTCGCACCGGGCCGTGGCGATGCGCTGAAGGGTACGACGACCGTGAACGAGGCGATTGCCATGACGCGCGATTTCGTCGGTTCGCTGTATGGCGCGGCGGAACTGTCGGTGGCGAAGGGGCGCACGCTGAAGGAAACCATGACGGCGACCCGCGAGGTGATGGACCCGAAGTTTTCCAGCTTCGCCATTTATGAGCATTGCCTGCCGTTCAATGTCTCGCGCGCCTTCGACGAGGCGTCGGGGATCGACGATCCCGTGATCTGGACAGACAAGCGCGATCGCGACATGTGGGCTGCTCTGCAAGGAGGATAGGACCATGAACGTCAACACCGCTCCTGGCGCCGTCAACCGCAACAGCGTCAACGTGACGCCGGGCTACATGTCCGGCTTCGGCAACAGCTTCGAGACCGAGGCCTTGCCCGGCGCGCTGCCCATCGGGCGCAACTCGCCGCAGCGCTGCGCTTACGGGCTTTATGCCGAGCAATTATCGGGTTCGCCGTTCACCGCGCCGCGCGGCAGCAATGAGCGTTCGTGGCTGTATCGCATCCGTCCGTCGGTGAAACATTCCGGCCGTTTCGCGAAGGCCGATGCGAAATACTGGCGCACCGCGCCGTGCGCCGAACACGACATGCCCATCGCGCAACTGCGCTGGGACCCGTTGCCGATGCCGAAGGGCGACCAGACCTTCCTGCAAGGCGTCATCACCATGACAACGGCAGGCGACGCGAACACGCAGGCCGGGATGGCGGCACACATCTATCTCATCACCAAGTCGATGGTGGATCAGCATTTCTACAATGCCGACGGCGAACTGATGTTCGTTCCGCAGGACGGCAATCTCCGCCTTGTCACCGAATTCGGCCTCATCGATATCGAGCCCGGCGAGATCGCCGTGATCCCGCGCGGCGTGAAATTCCGTGTGGAGATTCCGAGAGGTCCGGCGCGGGGCTATCTTTGCGAGAATTACGGCGGCGCGTTCACGCTGCCGGAGCGCGGACCGATCGGCGCGAACTGCCTCGCCAACTCGCGCGATTTCCTGACGCCGGTTGCGTCCTATGAGGACAAGGAAACGCCGACAGAGCTTTACGTGAAGTGGGGCGGCTCGCTGTTCGTGACCAAACTGCCGCATTCGCCCATCGACGTGGTGGCGTGGCACGGCAACTATGCGCCGTATAAATATGACCTGCGGACATTCTCGCCCATCGGCGCCATCGGCTTCGATCATCCCGACCCGTCGATCTTCACGGTGCTGACGTCGCCATCGGAAACTGCGGGCACCGCGAACATCGATTTCGTGATTTTCCCCGAGCGCTGGGCGGTGGCGGAAAACACCTTCCGTCCGCCGTGGTATCACATGAACATCATGTCGGAGTTTATGGGCCTCATTTACGGCGTGTACGACGCCAAGCCGCAGGGCTTCGTGCCGGGCGGCATCAGCCTGCACAACATGATGTTGCCGCATGGCCCGGATCGCGAAGCATTCGACCACGCCAGCAACGGCGAACTGAAGCCCGTCAAGCTGACCGGCACCATGGCCTTCATGTTCGAGACGCGCTATCCGCAGCGCGTGACCGAGTATGCGGCGACCACCAGCGCGTTGCAGGATGATTATGCCGACTGCTGGCAAGGGTTGGAGCGCCGCTTCGATCCGTCCAAGCCTTGAATGGTTTTGCATGAGTGATGCTGTCCTTTACGGTTACTTCCGCTCGACCGCGGCCTATCGCGTGCGCATCGCGCTCAATCTCAAGGGGCTGAGCGCGGACCATCATTTCGTGCATTTGCGCAAGGGCGAGCAGACGCAGCCGGCTTACCGCAAGATCAATCCGGCGGGGCTGGTGCCGTACTGGATCGACGACGATCTCGAACTCGCACAATCGCTGGCGATCATCGAGTATCTCGACGAGACGCATCCCGAGCCGCCGTTGCTGCCGCCGGACGCGAAGAGGCGGGCGATTGCGCGCGAGATCGCGCTGGTCGCGGTCAGCGACATTCATCCGATTGGAAATCTGCGCGTGCTGAATAAACTGATCGAAATGGGCGTCGATGAGCCGACGCGTGCGGCGTGGTCGAAGCACTGGATCGAAGCCGGCTTTGACGCAATCGAGGCGCGGCTGGCCCATCTGCCGGGCCCGTTTGCACTCGGTGACAAACCGACGCTGGCGGATATCTGCATTGTCCCGCAGGTGTTCAACGCGCGGCGTTTCGGGGTCGATCTCACGCCGTACAAGCGTATCGTGGCCCTCGATGCTGCCGCAGCAAAAATCGAAGCTTTCGCCGCCGCCGAGCCCGGCCGCCAGCCCGACGCCGAATAACCAACGGATGGACACGATGCACCCGAACGATCCGAGGCTGCGCTCTTTCATCGACGTCGATGCGTCGTCGGATTTTCCGATCCAGAATTTGCCTTATGGCGTGTTCTTCACCCCCGAGCAGCCGGACCTGCGCGTGGGTGTGGCCATCGGCGATTTCGTTCTCGATCTGGCGGCGCTGGAAGCGGCGGGATTAATCCGTTTCGAGGATGCCACAGCTGTCTTCGCGAAGCCCTCGCTGAATACCTTCATGGCTCTGGGACCGAAGGTGTGGACGAAGACCCGCGCACGCATCAGTGAGTTGTTGCGGCACGATCATCCTGAGCTACGCGACAACGCTGAACTAAGGAGGCGTGTCCTGATTCCGCGGAACTTCGCGGATATGCACATGCCGATTGAGGTCCAAGGCTTCACCGATTTCTATTCGTCGAAGGAACACGCGACCAATGTCGGCATCATGTTCCGCGGCAAGGACAACGCCTTGATGCCGAACTGGCTGTCGATTCCCATCGGCTACAATGGCCGTGCATCGACCGTCGTGGTCAGCGGCACGCCGATCCGCCGTCCGCGCGGACAACTCAAGCCGCCGACTGCGGATCTGCCGACATTCGGTCCGTGCAAGCGGCTGGATTTCGAACTGGAGATGGGCGTCGTGATTGGGCAGGCGTCCGCGATGGGCGAGATGCTGACCGAGCAGCAGGCCGAGGAGATGATCTTCGGCTTCACGCTCCTGAACGACTGGAGCGCGCGCGACATTCAGGCGTGGGAGTACGTGCCACTCGGGCCGTTTCAGGCGAAAGCGTTTGGCACTTCAATCAGCCCGTGGATCGTGACGCGCGAGGCGCTGGAGCCGTTTCTGGTCAGCGGTCCGGCGCAGGACCCGAAGCCGCTGTCCTATCTGCAGCAGGCCAAGCCGCAGAACTACGATGTTCAGCTCGCGGTCGATCTGCGCACGGAGAAAATGAACAAGCCGGCCGGCATCAGCCGCACGAATTTCAAGTACATGTACTGGTCGTCGGTGCAGCAGCTTGTGCATCATGCATCCAGCGGCTGCGCGATGAATGTCGGCGATCTGCTTGGCTCCGGCACCATCAGCGGTCCCGAGAAGGGCGAGCGCGGCAGCATGCTGGAGTTGAGTTGGGGCGGCGCCGAGCCGATGACGCTCGAGAGCGGCGAGCAGCGCGCATTTCTCGAGGACGGCGACTCGCTCACCATGCGCGGCTGGTGCCAGGGCGATGGCTACCGCATCGGCTTCGGCGAGGTCGAAGGCACTATCCTGCCGTCGGTCTAACTCGCGAGCCTCCGCAGCGGCAGCTTGCGTGTCGTTTTCAACCGGTCGAGCACGATGGACGAGCGCACGTGCGCCACGCTGTCATGCGGCATCAGGACATTGTTGACGATGTCCGACAGACTCTTGAGATCGCTCAGCACCACCTTCAGCAGATAATCCGCATCGCCGGTCAGCGAATATGCTTCCTGGATGTCGTCGACCCGCCGCATCAGGTCGCGAAAGCGTTTGGCGTTGTTGGGGGAGTGCGTCGCCAGCGTGATCTGGATGAACGCCAGCACGTTGAACCCAAGCGCCTCGCTGGCGAGGTCGGCGTGATAGCCTGCGATGATCTTCTCGTCTTCCAGCCGCGTGCGGCGGCGCGAGCATTGCGAGGCCGAGAGACCGGCGAGATCGGCCAGTTGCTGGTTGGTCAGGCGGCCATCGTCCTGGAGCGCGGCAAGGATTTTGAGGTCAAAACCGTCGAGCGAAATCATGCGTAAAATCTCTCTTTCATGCACAAAGTATGCGTCATTATGGCATTTCTAGCCTGATTTTGCACGTACATTGCGTCAAAAGCGGCGCACGATGCTGGAAGTAGACAGCCGTCAGCCAGGCTTTTCAAGGGAGACCGTCATGGGTCCGTTTCCGCACGATGCACCGGCCGCCGTTATTTCCGCACAGAACCCCATGGGGACCGATGGCTTCGAGTTCGTCGAATATGCCCATCCCGAGCCCGAGCAGCTTCATGCCCTGTTTCGCCTGATGGGGTTTACCGCCGTCGCCAAGCACAAGACCAAGGCGATCACCGTCTATCGTCAGGGCGAGGTGAATTATCTCGTCAACGAGCAGCCCGGCACCCACGGTTTCGAGTTTGTCGCTGCGCATGGACCCTGCGCGCCGTCGATGGCGTTCCGCGTGGTCGATGCGAAGCAGGCCTATGAGCGGGCGCTGTCGCTCGGCGCGGAGCCGGCGGATGAGGTGTCCGCTCGCAAGACGATCGATGTTCCGGCGATCAAGGGCATTGGCGGCAGTCTTTTGTACTTCGTCGATCGCTATGGCGCGAAGGGGTCTGCCTATGACGCCGAGTTTGAATGGCTCGGTGCGAGGGATGCACGTCCGGACGGCGCGGGACTGTTCTATCTCGACCACCTCACTCACAACGTGCATCGCGGACGGATGGACGTCTGGACCGGCTTCTACGAGCGGCTGTTCAACTTCAAGCAGATCCGCTTCTTCGATATCGAGGGCCGGGCCTCTGGATTGTTCTCGCGCGCGCTGACCAGTCCCGACGGCAAGATCAGAATTCCGATCAACGAGGATGCGGGCGATTCCGGGCAGATCGAGGAATATCTCAATATCTACCGCGGCGAGGGCATTCAGCACATCGCCTGTGGTGTGAAGGACATCTATCGCACCATCGAAAAGCTGCGGGCAGACGGGCTGCCGTTCATGCCGCCGCCGCCGGAAACCTACTTCGAGAAAATCGACGCGCGGCTGCCGAAGCACGGCGAGGATGTCGCGCGGTTGCAGAAGAACGGCATCCTGATCGATGGCGAGGGCGTGGTGGATGGCGGCCACACCAAGGTGCTGTTGCAGATCTTCTCTGCCAACGCCATCGGGCCGATCTTCTTCGAGTTCATCCAGCGCAAGGGTGACGACGGATTCGGCGAAGGCAACTTCAAGGCGCTGTTCGAATCCATCGAGGAAGATCAGATCCGGCGCGGCGTGCTATCGGTCGACAACAAGAGCGCGGCCTGACGGACCTTACGTTGTTGCCGTGCGCGCCGAGGCCGAGCGTTTCAGGTTGAGCAGGTTTCCGGTCAGGATCAGCGCCGCGCCGATCACGGTCGCGGCGTCAAGCCGCTCGGAATAGACCAGCCAGCCGGCGGCGGCGCTCAGCGGCACCCGGAGAAAATCCATAGGCACGACGACCGTGGCATCGGCATAACGCATCGCCTGCGTCATGCAGTAGTGCGAATAGGTGCCGCAGAATGCGATCACGATGATCCACGGCCAGACGTGCGCGGACGGCCATTTCCAGGTGTAGATGGCCGGAATCAATCCGATCACGGACTGGATGACGATCATCCAGAACACAATCACCACAACCGAATCGGTGCGGGTGAGCGATTTCATCATGACGACCGAAATGCCGAAGCCGATGGCGGCCATGACCATGATGAGCTGACCGGGGCTGATCTCGGCGGCTCCGGGCTGCACGATGATGACGACGCCGACGAGTCCCAGCACGATGGCCAGGATTTTCCAGACATTCAGGCGCTCGCCGAGAAAGCTGACCGCGAGCAGGGCGGTCCAGATCGGCATCGTGAATTCGATGGCCACCACCTGCGCCAGCGGAATCAGCGTCAGCGCCAGAAACCAGCCGTACTGCGCTCCGTAATGAATGATGTTGCGGCCGATGTACTGCATCGGGCGCGCCGTCTTCATGCCGGCAAGGCCGCCGCTCATGTGAACCAGCGGATAAAGCATCAGGAGGCCGATGACCGAACGCATTTCCAGGATCTGGAAAACGTTGACCTCGCGGGCAGCCTCGCGGCCCGCGACCAGCATGATCAGCATCAGGGTAAGCCAGCCGGCCATCCAACTCGCGGCTTTCGCATTGGAGGGTGGCATCGCGACGATGGATTGCTTCACAAACGCACCTTTGCTGCAGCGCAAATCAACATCGTAAACCCCTATATTGGCGCGATCTGCTTACGCAATCTCATTTGCGCGCGCAACATCGCCAAACTCGCAGCAGGTCCCTCAAGTTTGCATTTGAATTGGCGGCTGAACCTGCAACGATCCCAGCGCGGGGCGTCTGCTTCCTCCGCTAAAAGCAAAACAAGAGGACACGCCGTGATCGATCCCGCCTCGCTGCCGTTCGATGTCGATACGATGCTGACGGGCCTGCGCCCATGGGTGGAGTGCGAGAGCCCGACATGGGATGCCGCCGCCGTCAACAGGATGCTTGCGCTCGCGGCGCGCGACATGGCGATTGCCGGTGCGTCGATCGAAACCATTGTGGGACGTCAAGGCTTTGGCGGATGCATCCGCGCGCGGTTTCCCCATCCCCGGCAGGGAGAGCCGGGCATCCTGATCGCCGGGCACATGGACACCGTTCATCCCGTCGGCACGCTGGAGAAGCTGCCGTGGCGGCGTGAAGGCAGCAAATGCTATGGCCCCGGTATTCTCGACATGAAGGGCGGCAATTACGCGTCGCTCGAGGCGATCCGGCAATTGCAGAAGGCGGCCATCGCAACGCCGCTTCCCGTGACTGTTCTCTTCACGCCCGACGAGGAGGTCGGCACACCCAGCACGCGCGATATCATCGAAGCCGAAGCCTCCCGCAATAAATATGTGCTGGTGCCGGAACCCGCGTTCAAGAATTCAGGCGTCATCACCGGGCGCTACGCGATCGCGCGGTTCAATCTGGAAGCTGCGGGAAAACCAAGCCATGCCGGCGCGACGCTCGCGGCCGGGCGTTCCGCGATCCGTGAAATGGCGCGGCAGATCATCGCCATCGACGGCATGACGGGCGAGGACTGCACGTTCAGCGTCGGCGTGGTTCATGGCGGGCAGTGGGTGAATTGCGTGGCGTCGAGTTGCCGCGGCGAAGCGCTCAGCATGGCGAAACGTCAATCCGATCTGGACCACGGCGTCGAGCGGATGCTGGCGCTGTCCGGCACGAGCAACGATGTGAGCTTTACGGTCACGCGCGGTGTGACCCGGCCGGTTTGGGAACCGGATGCCGGAACCATTGCGCTGTATGAGCAGGCGCGCGCCGTCGCGCAGAAGCTCGGTCTCAATTTGATACACGGCAGTTCGGGTGGCGGTTCCGATGGCAACTTCACGGGCGCGATGGGATTGCCGACGCTGGACGGTCTGGGTCTTCGCGGCGCCGACTATCACACGCTGAACGAGCATATCGAAGTCGATAGCCTCGTTGAGCGCGGCCGTCTGATGGCAGGGCTCTTGGCCAGTCTCGCATGAGATGCAAGGATGGGCCTCCGGTCGCGCCACGCGGCCGGGAGTGAGACGCAAGGCCGGATCAAAAATCATCAAAGCGGGATAGCAACCCATGCCGAATATCGATCGTATCGAAGGTTACGCCGACGAACTCATCGCCATCCGCCGTGACCTTCACGCGCATCCGGAAATCGGCTTCGAGGAACATCGCACATCGGGCATCGTCGCCGAGAAGCTCGCGCAGTGGGGGATCGAGGTGCATCGCGGCCTCGGCGGCACCGGCGTGATCGGCCTGTTGAAAGGCAAGGGCGGCGGCAAGAAGCGCATCGGTCTGCGCGCCGACATGGACGCATTGCCGATGGAGGAAAAGACCAATCTGCCATGGCGCTCGACGATTCCCGATCGCTTCCACGGCTGCGGTCATGACGGTCACACCACCATCCTCCTGGGCACCGCGCGCTATCTGGCCGAAACGCGCAACTTCGACGGCACGGTTGCATTCATCTTTCAACCGGCTGAGGAAGGTCTCGGCGGCGCGCGGGCCATGATCAAGGACGGCCTGTTCGAGAAGTTTCCGGTCGACGAGGTCTACGGGTTGCATAACGCGCCGCAACTGGGACCGGGGCAGGTCGCCATCGCTCCGGGTGCCTGCATGGCGAGCGCCGACTTCTTCGACATCACCATCACCGGCTATGGCAGTCACGGGGCGATGCCGGAAATGTCGCGAGATCCTGTGGTGATCGCGATGACACTTGGGCAGGCCTTGCAGACAATCGTCAGCCGCAACGTCGAGCCGACTGAAGCCGCGGTTCTTTCGATCACGCAGATTCATGCGGGCTCGGCCTACAACGTCATTCCGGGCGAGGCGAAGCTGTCCGGCACGGTGCGCACCTTCTCGGACAAGGTTCGCAAACAGATCAGCGAACGCATGCGGACCATTGCGGCCGGGATCGCCGCAGCCTATCAGGTCGAGATTGACGTGGACATTCGCGACATCTTTTCCGTGCTGATCAATCACGAGCAGCAGGCGGGATTCGTTGCGGATGTCGCGCGCGAAGTCGTCGGCGGCGACAATGTGTTGACCGTGTCCAAGCCGAAGATGGGGAGCGAGGATTTTGCCGACATGCTGCTCAAGGTGCCGGGAGCGTACTTCTGGCTGGGGCACGAAGGATCGGTGCCGCTGCACAATCCCGGGTTTGTTCTCGACGATGGAATCCTGCCGGTCGGAGCCAGTCTGTTTTCGCGGATCATCGAGACGCGGATGCCGCTCGCGGCGGGATAGCCCGGCTTTCAAAAGAGCCGGCGGACCAGCGTCGTCAGGCGGCCCGTTGGCGACGCCAGTTCATCCATCATGGTGAAGTGGTTCGCCCGGGGGATTTCCTCGTACACGACAGGCAGCCCGTGGGTTGCGCGGTGAGCTGCAAACTCGGCGGACTGCTGGCGCAGCAGCGGCAGTTCGCCGCTTCCGGCCACGACGACGAGGGGCTTGTTGACGCCGCCCGGTTGCAACATCGGCGAGTTGCGGCGGCTCATGGCTTCGTCGAGCCCGAGCTTGGCGTTGAGATAGCTGTGGCGGATCGGTTCGAGATCGTAGATGCCGCTGATCAGAAGCCCGGCCTTGATGCGCGGATGCCCGAGCACCATGGACGACAGATGACCGCCGGCCGACCAGCCCGACACCACGATCTGCTCGGGATCGCCGCCCAGCGCAGGCAATTCTCCGGCAAGATAGTCGATGCCGGTGCGGACCTCATCCACGATCTGGTCCAGCGTGGCATCGGGCGCAAGCGTGTAGCCCATAAAGGCGACGTTGATGCCGTGCTTCATGGGACCCGCGGCACAGAACGTGAAGTTCTCCTTCGCGCGCGTCTGCCAGTAGCCGCCATGAATGAAAACCAGCGTCGGGCCGCCCGTGTTCGCTTTCAGGAGGTCGATGCGGTTGCGCTCGCGCGGGCCGTAGCGAAGATCGAGCGACTGCGGATAGCGGGCGCGCATCTCGGCGGAGGCCTTTTCCCATCCGCCGACGATGGTGGCTGTTTCAGGCACGTGAAGCGTGTTGTTCAGGCCGAGATCAAGCTGCTCTTGTGTCAGCTTGCGCCAATCCGGTGCGTCGCGCGGGGTACTCATGACGAAACCTCTCGGATGGGCGTCTTGTTGTCCGGGCAATGATCGCAACTGCATGTCGCGAACGCAACCTGCATGATGGCAGAGATTACTGCCGCAGCGCGGGGACAACAAGAAACGGGATCATGCCGAGAACGACACTCACCAGCGAGAACACCAGCAGGACATCGTAGTTTCCGGTGAAATCGTGAATCAGGCCGCCGGCCCATGAGCCCAGCGCCGCGCCCAGTCCGCTGCCGATGGAGATTGTGCCGTAGATGGTGCCGACGCGCTCGCCGCGAAATATCTTCAGCGCGGTTGCGGAAATGAGCGGCCCGCGCGAACCGATCATGCTGCCGAAGCAAACCACGAAGGCGGTCAGCATCCAGACGTTCGGGTAGAAGCGCAGCAGCCAGAGCAGGCCGATGCCGATGATCGATAGCGCGTAGCTGAACAGCACGGAGCGCCGGCGGCCGATGATTCCGTCAAGCCAGGTCACCCCCAGCATGCCAAACAGCAGCACGACCCCGCTGAAGCCCCACGCGGTCGCGGCCTGCAAAGGCGGGAAACCGGCATCGACAAGATAGGCGACGATTTGTACCGCAATGGAAAACATGCCCACGGCGGTAAAAAAGAACGTGAAGAACAGCGACCAGAAAGCATGGTGACGCATGGCGCTGACGAGCGTCCAGTCGACATAGTTGGCGTCGGCCGATGTGGATTTTGCCAGTGTCGTGGATCCCGTTGCGAAAGTCTTCCAGGGCAGCAACAGCAAAGGCACGAGCAGGACGAGCACCGTGCCGCCCAGAATCTGATACGCGCCGCGCCAGCCGAAATGGTCGATGAGAACCTGCGACAGCGGCAGCAAGATCAGGACACCGGCGCCGGCCGCCGAATAGACCACGGACATGGCGGTCGGCAGCCTCGGTCCGAACCATCGCCCGAGCAGGATGGAATTCGGCACATTGCCGATGCAGGACGCGCCGAACCCGACACACAGACCGAGGGTGAGCTGAAATTGCCAGAGATGCTGGGCGAAGGCTGAGGTGAAAAATGCGCCGCCCAGCAGCAACAGTCCAACGGCGTAAACTGTCCGGGGGCCTGAGTGGTCGAACAGGCGCCCTACGGCCGGATTGGCGAGGCCGGTCGCCAATGCCGCCACGGAGTAAATCGAGATGACTTCGGCGCGATCCCATCCGAAACCCTGCGAGATCGGCAGCAGGAAGACTGTGAAAGTCTCACTCAGCCCGCGCCCGATGATTGATAACGCAAAGCACAGCGCAAGCACACCGAGCGCCGTGTTCATCGGTTTCAACGGTGGCGTCATCGGGCGTGCCGGCAGCGTGAGTCGCGATCCATACCGGATATGAACCGCAATTCCGCGGTCAGGAGCAGGTGCAGTTTTCGAATGCGCCCATGCAATCGTGGGGCTGTTTCGCGACAGCGAAGCTGTTAACGGCCATCCGGCTCAGAGATGCTTCATTCCGAATTGATCCAGCAGCGGAAGAAGCTCGTCGCGGGCGCGCCGCCGATGGCTTTGGGCGTGGCCACACGCCAGTGCCGGATCGCCGCTCTTGATGGCGGCGGCAAGGGCCTGATGCTCCTTGATGGATTTCAGCGGCTTGGCGCGCAGCCGCAGGGTCATCATGCGTGCCCGGTGCGATTGATCCATGATGCTGCGGAACAGCCGGGCGAGACGGGCATTGCCGCTGCGATCGATCAGCGTGCGGTGAAACCGGTCATCCGCGCGCGCCCAAGCGTCGAGATCGTCGTGTTGCAGGGCGGCTTTCATCTCGGCATTGATGGTGTCGAGTTCGACAACGATCGGGCGGCGGGCGGCGGGGCTCATGGCGGCGATCAGCTCCGCGGCCATTCCCTCAAGCGCGATGATAACATCGTAGACTTCGCGCATGTCGCCGGGCGACAGCGCCAGCACGGTGACGCCGCGCTTCGGCAGCACGCGAACGAGGCCTTCTTCCTGAAGGCGGATCAGGGCTTCATGAACGGGCGTCCGGCTCATGCCGAGCCGCAGCGCGATCTCCTGTTCCGAACCCTGATAGCCGGGCGGGAAAACGTTGTCGCGAATGGCGGCCTTCATCATCCCATAGGCATCGGCCACCAACGACTGGGTTTTCGCGGGCGGCGGGGCGCCGGGAGCATTCAAGCGATTCATCTGCCGATTCCTAACGAAACAGCCGCAAAGCGCAATCTCGCCGGGATCGCGGATCGTCACCTTGACATGCGTACCATCTTCCATGGAAGATGGCACCTCAAATTGGCAGCCGGAGGGCGGCGGGGGTGCAAAATGCCCGGTCGCTGGCGGCTACCCATCCCGCGTTCTTCTCGGCTATCGGACGGTCATCGTGAAAACTTATCGAATTGCTGCCATCCCCGGAGACGGTATCGGCTCCGAGGTTATTTCCGCCGGTGTGGAAGCGCTCACCGCATGCGCGAAGCGCGATGGCGGGTTCACGTTCGCGTTCGATCATTTCGACTGGGGGTCGGACCGCTACAAGAAAACCGGCGCGTTCATGCCGGACAATGGCCGCGACCTGATCAAGAACCACGATGCGATCCTGTTCGGGTCCGCAGGCGCGCCCGACGTGCCCGATCACGTCACGCTGTGGGGCCTGCGGCTCGCGATCTGCCAGCCGTTCGATCAATACGCCAATGTGCGGCCGACGCGCATCCTGCCCGGTATCGTCAGTCCGTTGCGCAATGTCTCCGGTCCCGAACTGGACTGGGTGATCGTCCGGGAGAATTCCGAAGGAGAGTATGCCGGAGTGGGCGGCCGCGTGCATCGTGGCCTGCCGGAGGAAGTTGCCACCGACGTGTCGATGTTCACGCGGGCAGGGGTCGCGCGCATCATGCGTTTCGCTTTTGCGCTGGCCCGTTCGCGTCCACGCAAGTTCCTGACCGTGGTGACGAAGTCCAACGCGCAGCGCCATGCGATGGTGATGTGGGATGAAATCGCAGCGGAAGTGGCTGCCGAGTTTCCCGATGTCACATGGGACAAGATGCTGGTCGACGCCATGACCATGCGTATGACGCTCAAGCCCGAGACGCTGGACACCATCGTCGCGACCAATCTTCATGCCGATATTCTGTCCGATCTGGCGGCGGCGCTGGCCGGCTCGCTCGGCATTGCACCGACCGCCAACCTTAATCCCGAGCGCCAGTTTCCGTCGATGTTCGAGCCAATTCATGGCTCGGCCTTCGACATCACCGGCAAGGGCATCGCCAATCCGGTCGGCACGTTCTGGTCCAGTGTCATGATGCTGGAACATCTCGGCGAGCCATCCGCGGCGGCGCGCCTGATGCGGGCGATCGAGAAGGTCACGGCGGACAAATCGCTGCACACGCCGGATCTGGGCGGAAAAGCCCGAACGGCCGACGTCACGAAGGCCGTGTGCGACGCGCTCATCGGAGACAATCAAGCGGACTGAAATCCAGCCAGCGGTAAAGGTCAAAAGAACAAAAACAAGAACACGGCAAGGAAACAAAAGCACAGGGAGAAGGACGTCATGCGGAAGCTATTCGTTGGACTTGTATTCTCGATAACGGCGCTGTTGCCGGTCGGCATCGAACGCGCCACGGCACAGGACTTTCCGTCTCGTCCGGTCACCCTGATCGTTCCGGCCGCTGCGGGCGGGCCAACGGATGCGGTCTCCCGCCTGGTCGCGGAATCGATGGGGCAAACGCTGGGTCAGCGAATTATTGTCGAGAATGTCGGCGGCGCGGGCGGCACCATTGGCATGACGCGTGTCGCGAACTCTCCCGCCGACGGATACATGGTGACGGTCTGGCATATCGCGCAGGCGACCGCGCCGACTCTTTATGACAACCTGCGCTACAACGTGATCGACGATTTCGATTCCATCGGCCGCATCGCTGACGTTCCGATGACGGTCGTCGGCAAGGCCGGCCTTGAGCCGAAGACGGCCAAGGAACTGATCGACTGGATCAAGCAGAAGAAGAGCGCGGTCACCTATGCCCATGCAGGCATCGGTTCGGCGTCGCATCTGTGCGCGATCATGTTGATGAGCGCCATCGATACGCAGATGACCGCCTTGTCGTATCGCGGGACCGGGCCGGCGATGACCGATCTTCTCGGCGGCCAGTTCGACGTGATGTGCGACCAGACCACGACCACCACGATGCAGATCAAGGAAAACAAGATCAAGGGCTACGCCGCGACGACCAGGGAGCGGCTGAAGGTTTTGCCCGATCTGCCGACCCTCGATGAGGTCGGCCTCAAGGGCTTCGAGGTGGCTGCGTGGCACGCGATGTGGGCGCCCAAGGGACTGCCTGCCGATGTCCAGAAGAAACTGAGCGACGCCTTGCAGACCGCATTGAAGGACCCGAAAGTCATCGAGCGTCTGGCCGCACTGGGCACGGAGCCTGTGAAACCTGCGCAGGCAGGTCCGCAAGCACTGTCCGCCCATCTCAAGGCCGAAGTCGCAAAATGGTCGCCTGTCATCAAGGCCTCGGGCGCGAAGGCGAACTAGGCGAACCTGATACGATGATCGTCCGGCGGCGCAACGCCGCCGGACGATCATGGCGGCAACGCGCAAACAGGCGATTGTCGGATCAACGAAGAGCCGCTAAGGCTGATAAATCATCATTGGTTGAAGTGTCTGGAGGACGTCATGAGCGGCGAAAGCGAACAATTCAAAAAAGGTCTGGCCGTCCGTCGTGACGTTCTGGGCAAGGACTATGTCGACAACAGCATCGCCAAGGCCGACGATTTCATGATGGCGTTCCAGGGCATCACCACCGAATGGTGCTGGGGCTATGCATGGACGCGGCCCGGCCTCGATCGCAAGACGCGCAGCATGCTCAATCTCGCCATGCTGACGGCGCTGAAAGCGCCCAATGAGCTCAAGCTCCATGTCAAAGGCGCACTGGTCAACGGCGTCACCGTGGATGAGATCAAGGAAATCCTGCTGCACGCCACGGTCTACAGCGGCATTCCTGCAGGCCTCGAGGCCTTCAAGGCCGCGCACGAGGTGCTGAAAGCCGAAGGTGCGCTCGACAAGAAGTAACGCGGCATATCTGAGGTTACAATTTTTCTACGGCGTCATGCCCGGCCTTGTGCCGGGCCATCTACGTCTTAAGAGCATAGCGACAAACAGGCGTAGATGGCGGGAGGAGCCCGGCCATGACAATATGCTGATCTCTGTCGTCAAACTCCCAGATACACCTGACGAATATACTCGTCACCCGCGAGGTCCTTTGCCGTGCCTTCGCGGATGGTGTGACCGTGTTCGAGCACATAGACGCGATCGGTGATCTTCAGGGTAGAGGTTGCGTCCTGCTCGACGATCAGGATGGCGGTGCCATCCTTCCGGATCTGCTGGATTGCGTCGAAGATCAGACCCTTCAGCCGCGGGGCGATGCCGACCGACGGCTCGTCGAGCAACAGCAGTTCGGGGCGGCCCATCAGCGCGCGGCTGATGGCAACCATCTGCTGTTCGCCGCCGGAGAGCGTGCTGGATTGCTGCCACTGCCGTTCGCGCAGCACGGGAAACAGCGTGAACACGCGCTCCAGATCGGCGCTGATCTCGGCGGTGTTCTTGCGCAGATACGCGCCGAGTTGCAGGTTCTTCAGCACCGACAGTTCGGAGAACAGCTTGCGGCCTTCGGGGCAGTGACAGATGCCGCGCGCAACCACATCGTAAGGCGCGACGCCCTCAAGCGATTGATCCTTGAACTTCAGTGTGCCCTGCGACGGAATCGAGCGTGAGATGGCTTTGAGCAGCGTGGTCTTGCCGGCCCCATTGGGGCCGAGCACGCCGACCAGTTCGCCTTTTTCGACCTTGATTGAGACGGATTCGATGGCGAGCGCCTTGCCGTAGCTGACGCGCAGGTTGGAGACTTCAAGCAGAGGCATGGGTGTCCTCCGTCTTGCCGATGTACGCTTCGACCACCTTCGGATTTTTCACGATCTCATCCGGGGGGCCGACCGCGATGATCTCGCCGAAATTCATCACGATCACCCGAGAGACCAGCGCCATGAACTCGCGCAGCTTGTGTTCGATCAGAAGGATGGTCAGGTTTTCCTCGCGATGCAGGCGTTTGATCAGTTGCGCCAGCGGTTCGATTTCGCTGCTGCCCAATCCAGCGAAGGGTTCATCGAGCAGCAGCAGGTCGGGCCGGGTCGCCAGCGCGCGGGCGATTTCGAGCCGCCGCAGGTCGCCGTAGGGCAGCGTTTCAACCGGCTCCAGCCCGCGTCCTCCGAGACCGACCTGTTCGAGCAGGTGGCGCGCGCGGTCTTCCTTGTCTTTGTCCTGATGTGCGCGGGGCGACATGCAGGCGACGAGCACGTTTTCAAGCAGGTTCATGCCGACGAACGGCCGCGTGAGCTGGAAGGTACGCGCCATGCCGCGATTGACGATCTTGTACGGCGCGAGGCCCTGCAGCGCCTCGTTGTTGAACTTGATGGTGCCGGACGTCGGCGCCATGAAGCCGGTGAGCAAATTGAACAGCGTCGTCTTGCCGGCGCCGTTCGGCCCGAGGATTCCGGTGAATTCGCCTTTCTGCAGCGTGAAGGTCGCGTTCTTCACGGCTGTGAGGCCGCCGAAGCGCTTGGTGACGTCGTGGACTTCGAGCAACGCCGTCATCGGAAACGCTCCGTCAACCGGCGCCAGAGCGGCGCGACCAGGCCGTTCGGCAGGAAGAACAGGATCAGCATCAGGGTGAGCGTGTAGATCCAGAGCCGGTACTCGCCGAAGCCGCGCAGCATCTCGGTGAGCAGGGTGAGAAGGATCGCTGCGATGGCCGCGCCATAGATCGAGCCGATGCCGCCGACGTAGCACATGATGATGATGGTGATCGACACGATGACCGAGAACAGCGGCGGGCTGACCTGAAGCTGGTAATGCGCATAAAGCGCGCCGCCGAGCCCCGCGAACGCCGCGCTGATGGCCAGCGATGCGATCTTGTAGAAGGTGACGTTGATGCCGGCGGCCTGACAGGTTGCCTCGTCGCCGCGAATGGCGCGCAGCAGCAGGCCCCAATGCGATTGCGCGAGAAGCGTCAGCGCGATCACGGTGACGACGAGGACCGCCAGCACGAACCAGTAGTAGTGCATGGGATTACGAATTAGCGGTTCGAGGCCATAGAGGCCTTCTTCGCCACCGGTCTGCTCCCAGAAGATCAGGCAGAGGCGTTGCAGGATTGCGGACGCCGACAGCATCGCCAGCGCGAAGTAGGGCCCGCGCAGGCGTAATGTCGGAAAGCCGACGATGAGACTGAATGCCACCGCAATAACGACGGCGGCGGGCAGGCTGTACCACGGATTGGCAAACCAGATCGTCGCAAGAAAGCCCGCGGTGTAAGCACCTGCGCCGATGAACAGCGAGTGGCCGAAATTTTCGCGGCCGGTCAGGCCGGACATGAAATCCCAGCTCGACGCCCAGATGCCGTAGATGGCGCAGACCGTCAGCACGCCGGTGAGGTAGTTGCTCGCCACGAACACCGGAGCCAGCGCCAGGATGGCGACGACCGCGATTCCACCGGCGATATCGATCGTTGAGACCTGCCGCATGTCAGAAAGCCGCCCGCCGGCCGAGAATTCCGGACGGTCTGATCATGAGTGTGATGACGACCGCGACCAGCGACACCAGTTCGGTCCATGACGTCGAAACCAGATAGGCCACGATGGTTTCGGAATAGCCGAGGATCAGCGAGGCAATGATGCTGCCCGGGATCGATCCCAATCCGCCGACAATGACGATGGCGAAGGCTTTCACCATCGGCAGCAGCCCCATGGTCGGCTGTACGGTAAGAAATGGCGACACCAGCACGCCGGCTAGCGCCGCGGTGCCGGCCGAAATCGCCATGACAATGGAGAAAATGCGGTTGGTCGGAATGCCCATGTATTGCGCGGCCTCCGGGTCCTGCGACACAGCGAGAATGGCCGCGCCGAGCCGCGTGCGCTGGATGAACAGCCACAGCATGAGCAGCACCAGGACGCCGGCGACAAGCGCGAGCAATCTCTGGCCGCCGATGTCGACGCCGCCGATCGAAACCTTGTCCGCTACGAAGGAGGGGACGTTGCGGTATTCGGAGCCGAAGGTGATGAACAGCGCCTGCTCGACGGCAAGTGAAACGGCCAGCGTAATCATCAGCACCGCGAGCTGCGACGCGCGCAGCGGCCGCACCAGATAGCGCTCCATAAGAACGCCAAATCCCGCGACCAGCAGGACGGCCAGCGGTGCCGCGATGAACAGTGGGAAATTCAGCAAGGAGGTGAAGACGTAGGCGGCATACGCGCCCAAAGCGTAGAATGCGCCGTGCGCGAGATTGAGGATGCGGGCGACACCGAAGATGAGCGTGAAGCCCACCGCGAGCATCGCGTAAATTGCGCTGGAGACCGCGCCGTAAATCAGGATTTCGAGCATGGATCCCTGCTGTTCCTAGTGTCCCGTATCCGACGTTCGCTTCACCCTTCCAGAGCGAAGGGATGCGGCCGGTAAGTTCATTACCGGCCGCGTCTCACGACAAGTACAGATCAGTTCATCCAGGGCGGCGGGATCATCTTCCCCGTTTCGGAAGCCTTCGGCCACACGACGATGCGTGCGCCGTCCTTCTGCCATTGCGCGAACAACAGGTTCTGCAGGCCGGGTCCGGTCTTCACATCGTGGACTTCGTCGAACTGGATCTTGCCGGCGATGCCGACATAATCCGTCTTCTCGAGTTCCTTGATGACCGCACTCGGCTCGACCGAGTTGGCGCGCTTCACGGCCTCCGCGTAGACGTAGATCGCGTCGTAGGCGCCGACGCCGGTGTAGACAGGCGCCGTTCCGAAGCGTTTGACGAACTCGTCCCAGAAAGGGATCGTCTTGGGCGTCAGTTCGGCGCGGGTCGCGAACAGGCCGACGGTCTCGGACAGCGCCTTGCCGCTCACGCGGGTGAAGAAGTCCGCGTCCTGGCTTTTCACATCGATGCCGCCGATCGGAATCGGCACCTGCGCGTCATGCCACTGCTTGACGAAGATGTCCGAGGAGGCGTGCGACAGGATCACGATCAGATACTGCGCGCCGCTGGATTTCACCTTGGCAAACAGCGGCGAGAAGTCCGAGGTCGATGTGTCGAAGAATTCGGCCAGCGGCACTTCGGTGCCGCCCTCGACCGCGCCCTTCTTCAGGATCGGAACGAGATCCTGCACCCACTTGGCGTTCTCGCCGACAATGGCGATCTTCTTCAAGCCCATCTCGCCCTTGAGCTTGCCGTTGATGAAGTCGACCAGTGCGCGGGCCTGATGGCCGGCATGGATCGGGGAAACCCGGAAGATATACTTGTAGTTCTCGTAGTCGGCCTTCACCTTCGCGGTGATCGCTGGAGAGGCCGCGCCGACGCCGAGGTAGATCGTCTTCGCATTGGAAATGTGCGGCAACTGGGCCAGCGTCACGCCGCTGGTGTAACCGCCGATCAGCACATCGACCTTGTCGTCGGCTGTGAGCTTCTTGATCGCCGCGATGCCCTGTTCGGGGTTTTCGGTTTCATCCGCAGCCACCATTTCAAGTTTGCGACCGACGAGGCCGCCTTTGCTGTTGATGTCCTCGATCGCCATTTTAATGGCATTCTGCGTATCGCGTCCGACCTGAAGCTGGACCGAGGTGGGAACGCCGATCTTGATGGGGCCTTGCTGCGCTGACGCCGGGGTTGTGGAGAGAAGCGCTCCGGCGCTTAAGATGCTCGCAGTTGCGAGCAGGTTGAGAAATGACTTCATGACGTTTCTCCCTGATGCATCCGAATTCGTGTCCGGTGCTTTTTATTTGCATCGACAGACTGCCCGCCGGGACAAGATCAAGTCAAGCAAAGATCGGATGATTGCAGCGACAGTTCATGTAGCGGTTCATGGAAGAGGTGATCCGGTAACAGCGAGATCAGAAACGTCGCTCGCCTGACGTAATGTTGCAGCGCCAAAAGCTGGGAACCGTCACGTTGAAGTGTTTGAAACGGATCGTGCATGACGGCAGCTCCGTCGTGAGGATGTAAAATAATCCCGCGGCCACTGCGTTTTGTGGGCGCGGATGATTTGACATTTTGTCGCAACATGGATGATCTGCCGCGGTCGGCTTCCGATCAAGAAGCAACAAAAACAACACCCTTAGGGAGAAGACCAATGAACGTCTCACGCCGCGCTTTGCTCAAATCGTCAGCAGCCGCCACCGTCATGGCCGGCGTCGGCGCGCCGCTCGTGGCCCGGGCGCAGCAGGCCGAATTTGTCTATAAATTCGCCAACAACTTACCGGATACGCACCCCATTAATGTGCGATCCCGCGAAATGTCCGCGGCCATCAAGCAGGAGACCAACGGCCGCGTCGATATCCAGATTTTCCCGAGCAGCCAGCTTGGGTCCGACACCGATACGCTGAGCCAGCTTCGTTCGGGTGGCGTGGAGTTCTTCACGCTGTCTGGTCTCATTCTGGCGACGCTAGTCCCGGCGGCGTCCATCAACGGCATCGGCTTTGCCTTCCCGGATTACCCGGCGGTCTGGAAAGCCATGGACGGCGATCTCGGCGAATACATTCGCGGGCAGATCACCAAGGCCAACCTCGTGGTGCTGGACAAGATCTGGGACAACGGATTCCGGCAGACCACGTCATCCACCAAGCCGATCAAGACTCCCGAGGACTACAAGGGCTTCAAGATCAGGGTGCCGGTCTCGCCGCTGTGGACCTCGATGTTCAAGGCGTTCGATGCATCGCCTGCGTCGATCAATTTCAACGAAGTCTATTCAGCGTTGCAGACTAAGATCGTCGAAGGTCAGGAAAATCCGCTCGCGCTGATTTCGACCGCGAAACTTTACGAAGTGCAGAAGTATTGCTCGCTGACCAACCACATGTGGGACGGCTACTGGTTCCTCGCCAACCGCCGTGCGTGGGAGCGGTTGCCGCCCGACGTGCGCACCATCGTCGCCAAGAACGTCAACGGCGCCGCACTGAAGGCGCGTGAGGACACCGAAAAGCTGAACGCCAATCTGCAGGCGGAATTGGCGGGGAAGGGATTCCTGTTCAACCAGCCCGATCTCGCGCCGTTCCGCGAGAAGCTCAAGCAGGCTGGATTCTACGCGGAGTGGAAGGCCAAGTATGGCGACGAGGCCTGGGCGATTCTGGAAAAGAACGCCGGCAAGCTGACGTAACCGACGGTCATGAACGAGCCAGTATCCTTGACCCCGGTTGGCACTGCGGGTGCGGCAGCCATTGCCGCGCCCGGGCGCAGTGCGCTCTCGTCGATCGAAGTCATGCTCGGGCGGCTGGTTGAAATTCCTGCCGCGCTGCTGGCCATCGCGGAAATCGTCATCCTGTTCGCGGGCGTGGTATCGCGTTACGTTTTCCATAGTCCGTTGATATGGTCCGACGAGCTGGCCTCCATTCTCTTTCTGTGGCTGGCCATGTTCGGCGCGGTGGTGGCTTTCCGCCGCTCCGAACACATGCGCATGACGGCGGTGGTGGCAAAATGCCAGCCGTCGATGCGCGTGTTCCTCGACATATGCGGCACCTGTGCGGCGCTGGCCTTTCTGCTGATGATTGCGCTGCCGTCTTATGAATATGCCTACGAGGAAAGTTTCATCACGACACCCGCGCTTCAGATTTCCAATTCGTGGCGCGCTGCCGCGCTGCCCATCGGCGTGTGTTTGATGGTGGTGTTCGCGCTGTTGCGGCTGGCGCGGCACACGGACAAAAAGCAACTCCTCGTGGCGGTGCTGTCCGTGAGCGCGATCGTCGCCGCATTCTGGTTCGCGCAGCCGGTGCTGCGGCCGCTCGGCAATCTCAACCTCGTCATTTTCTTCATTGGTGTCGTGGCGCTCTGCGTCTTCGCTGGCGTGCCGATCGCTTTTGCATTCGGCCTCTCGATCTTCGGCTATCTCGTGCTGACGACGCATACGCCGCCGATGGTGCTGGTCGGGCGGATGGACGAGGGCATGAGCCATCTCATCCTGCTTGCCGTGCCGCTGTTCGTGTTTCTGGGACTGCTGATCGAAATGACAGGCATGGCGCGCGCCATGGTCGCGTTCCTTGCGAGCCTGCTCGGTCACGTCCGCGGTGGTCTGCATTACGTGCTGATCGGCGCGATGTATCTGGTGTCCGGTATCTCCGGCGCGAAAGCAGCGGACATGGCGGCCGTCGCGCCTGTGCTGTTTCCGGAAATGAAAGCGCGGGGCGCGAAGCCGGGGGATCTGGTCGCGTTACTTGCGGCGACCGGCGCGCAGACCGAAACCATTCCGCCGAGTCTCGTCCTCATTACCATCGGCTCCGTGACCGGCGTGTCCATCGCCGCACTCTTCACCGGCGGTCTGCTGCCGGGCCTGGTGCTGGCGCTCACGCTGTCGGGACTGGTGTGGTGGCGCTATCGCGGCGAAGACTTGAGCCATGTCGAGCGTGCGACCGGAAAGCACATCTTGCGCACATTCATCATTGCACTCCCCGCACTGGCATTGCCGTTCGTGATCCGCGCCGCGGTGGTCG
The DNA here is from genome assembly GCF_058800765.1 of Afipia sp. GW822-FHT04G07. Classification (NCBI taxonomy): domain Bacteria; kingdom Pseudomonadati; phylum Pseudomonadota; class Alphaproteobacteria; order Hyphomicrobiales; family Nitrobacteraceae; genus Afipia; species Afipia sp. GW822-FHT04G07. The sequence continues at coordinate 400,315 of NZ_JBXAMP010000002.1, read as the reverse complement.
AGGGCGTTGCGACCGCGACAGAGGTCTCGACCATCGGCATCGTCTTTACGATCTTCGCGGGTCTGGCGATCTATCGTCAGTTCGACTGGTCGCGCCTGATGCCGATGCTGATCGAAACGGCGTCATTGTCAGGCGCCATTCTCCTGATCATTGGGACCGCGACCGGAATGGCGTGGGGCCTGACCCAGTCCGGATTTTCCCGCTCGCTCGCGGCGGCCATGACCGGGCTCCCCGGTGGCCCGACCATTTTCATCGCGGTGTCCATCGTGGCTTTCATGATCCTGGGCAGCGTGCTGGAAGGCATTCCCGCCATCGTCCTGTTCGGGCCGCTGCTGTTTCCCATCGCCCACGCTGTCGGCGTTCACGAAGTCCACTATGCGATGATCGTCATTCTCGCGATGGGCATCGGACTGTTCGCGCCGCCGTTCGGCGTCGGATATTATGCCGCCTGCGCGATCGGCAAGGTCGATCCGGCGGAAGGCATCCGGCCGATCTGGGGTTATCTGCTGTCGCTGCTGATCGGGCTCATCATCGTCGCTGCGTTTCCGTGGATTTCCATCGGATTTCTCGCGAAGTAGGAGTTGAATGTTACGGCGCGCGATGCGAGGGCAATTGCCCGATGGTGAAGAAGTAGGAATCGCTGTCAGGGTCGGGGCAGTTCCCGCGACGGCCCGGATCTGGATAGAGTGTAATTTCCTCCCGGCAGGCTCCGTGCGGGAGGAAATTTCTCCTGTGGAACAGGATCTTAGAATGCAACGCCGGTCTGCCTTCAGGGCATGACGCAGGCGCGGTATGTAATTGACGGAAAACGAGAATTCGGCTATTTCACCCCCGTCGTGAATGCTGCCGCCGTCTTCGCCTGCGATGCAGGCCATTCAGCAAAATTCATTGGCGAATGAAGTTCTGCGTGAGGCGTGATCGCCCGCAAGTCCGGCGATTGTGCGCTCACCAATTGCAAGAGCGTGGGTCTGGTTATGAGCAACTTCAATCAGGAAACGGTGCTGAGTGTCCATCACTGGACCGACAATCTGTTCAGCTTCACGACGACACGCGATTCATCGTTCCGGTTCCGGAATGGCGAGTTCACCATGATTGGTCTCAAGGTGAACGAGAAGCCGCTGCTGCGCGCCTACAGCGTCGCGAGCGCGAACTATGAAGAGAACCTCGAATTCTTCTCGATCAAGGTTGCTGACGGTCCGCTGACCTCGCGCCTCCAGCACCTGAAGGAAGGCGACGAGATCATCGTCAGCCGCAAGGCCACCGGCACGCTGGTAATCGACAATCTGACCGACGGCCGCAATCTTTACCTGATCGGCACGGGTACCGGCCTCGCGCCGTTCCTCAGTGTCATCAAGGATCCCGAAACTTACGAGCGTTTCGAGAAGGTCGTGCTTTTGCACGGCTGCCGCCATGTCAAGGAACTGGCTTACGGCGAACTGATCACCGAGAAGCTGCCGCAGGACGATCTGATCGGCGACATGGTGCGCGCCCAGCTGATCTACTATCCGACCGTGACGCGCGACCCGTTCCGCAACCGCGGCCGCATTACCGACCTCATTACGTCGGGCAAGCTGTTCGATGACATTGCATTGCCTCAACTCGACGCCAGCCAGGACCGCGTCATGATGTGCGGCAGCCCGGCGCTGCTTGCGGACACCAAGACGCTGTTGCTCGATCGCGGCTTCGTCGAAGGCAATCACGGCGAACCGGCGGACTTCGTCGTCGAGAAGGCGTTCGCGGAACGCTGATCACATGCGCTGGCGGCTCGCGTTGCTCGCGACGGCCGCCGCGGCGGTCCGGTTTTCCACACCGAGCTTCGCATAGATCTGCTCAAGATGCTTGTCGACGGTGCGCGGGCTGAGGCCGAGAATCTGCGCGATGTCGCGGTTCGTCTTGCCCTTGCTGAGCCATGACAGCACTTCTCCCTCCCGGCTGGTGAGTCCGAGTTCCTTGCTGAACTCCGCCGGTGAATCCGAACTGGTGTCCCGCGCCAGCCGCAGCAAAAACTCGTTCGCACCCAGTCTGCCCATGTATTGCAGGCGCAGCTTCTCGTCGCGAAACGACATCGCAGGCGGCGATTTGGATTCAGCCATCCCCTGGTGCATCTGGCCGAGCCAGTCGAGCCATGGCTCGGGGAGTTCGAGTTTTTCGCTTGTCGCGCGATCGCGCGCGAGCTTCTCCGCCTGCGGCGTGGCCCAGATGATGCGCCCGCGGTGATCGACGGCGAACAGGTAGCGCCCCGACACGTCGAGCGCGGCCCGTGCGCTCTGTGTGAGCCGTGCATTTGCCAAGTGAACCTTGATGCGGGCCAGCATTTCCTTGATCACAATTGGCTTGGCCACGTAATCGACGCCGCCGGCTTCCAGACCTTGCACGATATGCTCGGTTTCGGCCAGTCCCGTCATGAAGATCACCGGCACACCGGCGAGTGTGGTCTCGCGCTTCAGGCGGCGGCAGGTCTCGAAGCCGTCCATTCCCGGCATCACGGCGTCGAGCAGAATAACATCCGGAACGATCTGCTCGCCGATACGCAGCGCCGATGTCCCGTCGAGCGCGACCATCACGGTCATGCCGGCGCCATCCAGTGCGTCGGTGAGCATACGCAGCGTTTCCGGCGAATCGTCGACGATGAGGACCGTATCGCGTGATTTGGCTTCAGTGATCATGGCGCTGCACAGACTTGAGAGTTGCCATGTATTGCCCGAGATCGAACCGTTCCACCAGCGATCTCATCTGCGACACGAACCCGGCGTGTTCCGGATGATCCTTGTCGATCTGATCGAGTTTCAGATGGATGGCGGTGACATAGCCGATCTGTCCCAGATCGATCAATTCGTCGACATATTGAACAGGCGGGCGCGGATCATCGTTCAGATTCCATGCCGGGGCAGGGGGCTCGTCGGGTTGAATGGCGCCCGGTTCATACGACCATTCGATCTTGAGCAACTGGCCGACCAACTCCACCAGACGCGGCACGTCGATCGGCTTCATCAGATAGCCATCGTGGAACGGCTGCGCCAGCGGCGCGCCGTGGGCTTCGAGCGCGCTCGCTGAAATCATCAGGATGCGGGCGTGATGGTGGCCGTTGGCGCGAAGGGTTTCCGCGACCGACCAGCCGTCGATGCCTGCCATGGAGATGTCGAGCAGGAACATGTCCGGCTGACAGTGCTGCGCCAGATTGAGGCATGTCGCGCCGTCAGGCGCGCTCAGGATGATAAAGCCGAGCGGGGCGAGGACCTCGCGCAGCAGATCGCGGTGGGTGGGATCATCGTCGGTGATCAGGATCGTCCGGCGCGGACCGTGATAGCCGTAGATCGGCGCATTGATCGCCTTGATGCGCGTGGGATTGGTCACCTCGGACAGCAGCATCTTCACCTGAAACGTGCTGCCATGGCCGACGGTGCTGGTGACCCGAATGTCGCCGCCCATTACGCCCGCGAGCAATTTGGAAATGGTGAGACCCAGACCCGTGCCGGTCTGGGGTTGCGAGATGCCGAGCGCGCCCCGCTCGAACGGCGCGAAGATGCGCTCCAGATCCTCGGCCTGGATGCCGGGGCCGGTATCGCGGACTTCGAATTCAGCGACGGGGCTGCGATAATGCACGATGAAATGGACGCTCCCGCGTTGGGTGAACTTGATGGCGTTCGACAACAGGTTGATCAGGATCTGCCGCAGCCGCTTCTCGTCGGCGTAGACGACAGGAGGCAGCGTTTCCGGGCGCTGAAACACGAACTCGACGTTCTTCGCGGCGGCTTGCAGCCGGAACATGCCGACAAGCTGATCGAGGAAGGCGTGAAGGCGAACCTCGTCGCGCGACAGGTGAAGCCGTCCGGCCTCGATCTTGGAAATATCCAATAGGCCGTCGATCAACCCCGACAGATGGTCGGCGCTGCGGCGAACGACGCGGACCTGATCGCGCGGCTTCGGCAGGATGGTGGCGTCCTGTTCGAGCAATTGGGCGTAGCCGCTGATGGCATTGAGCGGCGAGCGCAATTCGTGGCTCAGTCCCACCACATACCGGCTCTTGGCGAGGTTGGCCGATTCGGCCACTTCCTTCGCACGCTGAAGCTCCATGTCGGTTTGCCGGTGGGCGTCGATTTCCTGCATCAGCAGCGCGGTCTGCCGTTTCGTCTCCGCTTCAGCGGCCTGACGGCTTTGCCGCGCCAGCACGAATAGCCACGCCACCACGCCGATGATGATCGAGAGCGCGAAGAAGACTTTCCACAGCACGTCGGACAGCTGAATCTGATCGAAACGGATCGCGGTCGCCGTTTGCAGATAGATCAAGCCAAGCGTCAGTCCGACCAGGCCGGCCGACAAAGCGAAGACGCCGAGATAGTGTCCCAGTTGCGAATTGATGCGGGCATAGATGAATTGCGGGAGAACCTTGCCGAGGACGTCCGAGAACTGCGCCTGCACCCGTGCATGCGGTTTGCACAGATCGTGACAGCGCGCGTCCAGCGAGCAGCATAGCGAACAGATCGGGCCGGCATAGGCGGGGCAGGAGGCCATGTCTTCCGGCTCGAACGCATGTTCACAGATGCAGCACTTGATGGTTTCGAGATTCTGCCAGCTTCGCTTCGGCTTGCGCGCGATATAGTACTTTCCGCCGGTGGCCCACGCGATGACGGGCGCCGTAACGAAGGCCACCGCGAGCGCGACAAACGGCGCGAGCGCTTTTGCGGTTGTTCCGAAAAAGCCATAGAACGCCGTGATCGATACAATCGTGGCAATCGTCATTGCGCCGACGCCGACCGGATTGATATCGTAGAGATGCGCGCGCTTGAATTCCATATGCGGAGGCCGCAAGCCGAGCGGCTTGTTGATGATGAGGTCGGCGACCAGCGCACCGACCCAGGCGATCGCCACGTTGGAATAGAGCGCGAGCGTCTGCTCCAGCGCCTTGTAGACACCGATCTCCATCAACAGCAACGCGACCAGCACGTTGAACACGAGCCACACGACCCGGCCCGGATGACTGTGCGTCAATCGCGAGAAGAAATTCGACCATGCGATCGAGCCGGCATAGGCGTTGGTGACGTTGATCTTGAGCTGCGAGAGGATGACGAAGGTGCCCGTCAGCGCCAGTGCGAGATCCGGTTGCGAGAGCACATAGCGAAACGCTTCGAGATACATGTGCGAAGGTTCGGCGGCGTATTCAGCCACCACGCCATGTTTGATCGCGAAGAATGCGAGGAACGAGCCGGCCAGCATTTTGATGGCGCCGGGGACGATCCAGCCGGGGCCGGCGCTGACCATGGCGATCCACCACGCGCGCTTCGAGGTGCGCCGGTCGCGCGGAAGAAATCGCAGGAAGTCGACCTGTTCGCCGATCTGGGCCACCAGCGCAAACACAACCGATGCTGCGGTTCCAAACAGCAGCAGATCGAGATGCCCGTCGGGATTTCCGTGATCTCCCGGAAAGGCCCGCCACTCCGCAAACGAGCCGGGGCTTTTGATCGCGATGGCCGCGAACGGGAGGATGTGAAGCAAGATCCAGAACGGCTGCGTCCATAACTGGAAGCGGCTGATGAGCGTGATGCCGTGGGTGACGAGTGGAATGATGACGATCGCGCTGATGAGATAGCCGATCGGGCGGGGTATGCCGAAGCACAGTTCCAGGGCCATCGCGAGAATCACGGCTTCGATGGCGAAGAAGATAAAGGTGAAGGAGGCGTAGATCAGCGACGTGATCGTCGAGCCGATGTAGCCGAAGCCCGCGCCCCGGGTGAGAAGGTCGATATCGACGCCATATCTCGCTGCGTAATAGGCAATCGGCAGCCCGCAGCAGAAAATAATGACGCTCACGATCAGGATGGCGGCGGTGGCGTTGGTCACGCCGTAGTTCAGGGTGATGGTGCCGCCGATGGCCTCCAGCGCGAGGAAGGAAATCGCGCCCAAAGCGGTATTGGCCACCCGCGCGGCCGACCAGCGGCGCGCGCTCTTGGCCGTGAAGCGAAGTGCGTAGTCTTCCAGCGTTTGGTTCGCAACCCATTGATTGTACTGGCGTCTGACGCGGTCTATCCGCTGACGTCCGGCCACTTTGATCTCCATCGTCACGCGTTACGCGTCCTGATCCCGGTCCCGCAAAATCTACGTCGCGCTTTTGCGGTGAAGTATGCGCGATTTCGCGTATCTGTGCGTTGCACAAACCGGGCCATGTTTTCCCCCATCAGGGCGTTATTCAAAAAAGGGGAAGGCCATGTCAGACGAGAAAAAACAGGGTTTGCAGTCCGCTTTCCGGCGCAAATTGTTGATGGGAATGGCGGCGTTGCCTGCCATGTCGCTGCTTCCGGGGCCGTCATTCGGTGCAGGGCCTGCCACATCCGTGGTCAACACCACGGGACTGGCGGTGACCGATACCGAAGTCACAGTCGGAATCCTGCACTCGGTTACCGGCACCATGGCGATCTCCGAAACGGGATCGGTGCAGGCCGAAAAGCTGGCCATCGAGCAGATCAACGCCTCGGGCGGCGTGCTCGGCCGCAAGATCAAGTTCATTCAGGAAGACGGCGCATCTGACTGGCCGACCTTCGCTGAAAAAGCCAAGAAGCTGCTCGTCAACGACAAGTGCGCGTCGGTCATGGGCTGCTGGACGTCGGCCTCGCGCAAGGCAGTGCTGCCGGTGTTCGAACAATACAACGGCATGCTCTATTATCCGACCTTCTACGAAGGCCTCGAGCAATCGAAGAATGTCATCTATACCGGCCAGGAAGCGACCCAGCAGATCATCGCCGGTCTCGACTGGGTCAACAAGACCAAGGGTGCGAAGTCCTTCTATCTGCTCGGTTCGGATTACATCTGGCCGCGTACCTCAAACAAGATCGCGCGCAAGCACATCGAAGGCCACCTGCAGGGCGCGAAGGTTGTCGGCGAGGAATACTTCCCGCTCGGCCACACGCAGTTCAACTCGGTCATCAACAAGATCAAGCTGACCAAGCCGGACGTGATCTACGCCATCATCGTCGGCGGTTCGAATGTCGCATTCTACAAGCAGCTCAAGGCGGCGGGTATCGATCTCTCCAAGCAGACGCTGCTCACCATCTCCGTGACCGAAGACGAGATCGACGGCATCGGCGGCGAAAACATCGCGGGCGCCTTCGCCTGCATGAAGTACTTCCAGTCGCTCGACAATCCGAACAACAAGGAATTCGTCGCCGCCTTCAAGAAGATGTGGGGCGAGAAGACCGTGATCGGAGACGTCACACAGGCTGCCTATCTTGGCCCGTGGTTGTGGAAGATGACGGTTGAAAAGGCGGGCAGCTTCGACGTCGACAAGATCGCTGAAGCCTCTACCGACATCGAGTTCACCAAGGCGCCGGAAGGCTACGTCAAGATCCATAAGAACCACCATCTTTGGTCCAAGACCCGCGTCGGTCTCGCCGGTCTCGATGGTCAGTTCAAGGTGGTTTACGAGACGCCGAATCTGATCGAGCCCGATCCGTTCCCCAAGGGCTACCAGTAAAAGCGCCGCCGGTAAGCGTCCTTCCGAAAGCTGAGCTCCCTGGCGTGGATTTTTCGGTCCACGTCCGCAGCCCTCGCGCCGCGAATTCGTTCGCGGCGCGAGACTTACTCTCCGCGGAGAATTGAAATGTTCGGCGACTATTCGATTGGCGACCTCGGCGCGATCTTTGCGATGCAGGGCTTCGCGGGTCTCATCCTCTTCTCCGTTTACGTTCTGATGGCGCTCGGGCTTGCGATCATCTTCGGCCAGATGGGCGTCATCAACATGGCGCACGGCGAATTCATGATCCTCGGTGCCTACGTCACGTGGATGACGTCGAATTTCTTTCAGGCCTATCTTCCCTCACTGTTCAGCGGCTACTTCTTTCTCGCGATGGCGTTGGCTTTCATAGCGTCCGGATCACTCGGAATGCTGGTGGAATGGGCGCTGATACGGCACCTCTACAAGCGGCCGCTGGATACGCTGCTTGCGACATGGGGCTTGAGCCTGATCTTGCAGCAAGCCTATCGCTCGATCTTCGGTGCGCGCGAAGTCGGCGTCGAGCTCCCGCAGTGGATGCTGGGATCGAAGCAGATCACCGACACCATCGAAGTGCCCATCAACGGCATCTTCGTGATGTGCCTGACCGTGCTGATCACCATCGCTGTGGCCTACATCATGTATAAATCCCGCTGGGGTCGTCAGGTCCGCGCCGTGGTGCAGAACCGCGTGATGGCCGGCGCGGTCGGCATCAATACCGAGAAGGTCGATCGTTACACCTTCGGCCTCGGCTGCGGCATCGCGGGCATCGCAGGCTCGGCTTTCACCATGATCGGCTCGACCAGCCCGACCTCCGGCCAGCTCTACATCGTCGATACATTTCTTGTGGTCGTGTTCGGGGGCGCGGCCAGCCTGCTTGGCACCATCGCATCGGCATTCACCATCTCCCAGGCGCAGTCCACCATGGAGTTTTTCCTGTCCGGATCGATGGCCAAGGTTCTCACGCTGCTTGCGGTTGTCGGCATCCTCATGCTGCGGCCGCAGGGACTGTTCGCTCTCAAGGTCCGGAAGTGAAAAGGCCAGGAAATGTCCAAGAAAGTCGCCGAGCAAACTGTCGCCAAAGCCGTCAACGACAACCCACGCTTCGCAAATCGCTCCGAACTTTTCGGCATTCTGGTGTTGGCGGTACTGCTGGTCGTCATCCTGCCGCTGACCCTCGACAACTTCCGGCTTAACCTGGTCGCGAAGTATCTGACCTACGCCTTCGTGGCGATCGGACTGGTGATTTGCTGGGGATACGGCGGAATTCTCAGCCTCGGGCAGGGTGTATTCTTCGGCCTCGGTGGCTACTGCATGGCGATGTTTCTCAAGCTGGAAGCATCCAGTGTCGCGAACACCAAGATCCAGTCGACGCCCGGCATTCCTGATTTCATGGACTGGAATCAGATCACGCAGCTGCCGTTATTCTGGAAGCCGTTTCACAGTCTGACATTAACAATTATTGCAATCGTTGTGGTGCCGGCGATCTTCGCCTTCATCATCGGCGCTGCCATGTTCAAGCGCCGCGTCGGCGGCACGTACTTCGCCATCATCACTCAGGCCATCGCAGCGATCCTGACCATCCTTATTATCGGCCAGCAGGGCTACACCGGGGGCGTTAACGGCATCACCGATCTGCGCACGCTGAAGGGCTGGGATATCCGCACCGACAACGCCAAGTTTATCCTCTATTTCGTGGAAGTTGCCTGCTTGTTCGGCTGCATCGGCGTCGCACAATTCATCCGTCATTCGAAGCTCGGGCGAATTCTGGTTGCGATGCGCGAGAAGGAGGATCGCGTCCGGTTCTCAGGCTACAGCGTCGCCAACTTCAAGATATTTGCTTTCTGCGCGGCGGCGGTGTTTGCAGCCATCGGGGGTGCGATGTTCGCTCTCCAGGTCGGTTTCATGTCGCCGTCCTTCGTCGGCATCGTTCCGTCGATCGAAATGGTGATCTATGCGGCGGTGGGCGGCCGCCTGTCCATCCTGGGCGCGATCTACGGCACGCTGCTGGTCAATTTCGCCAAGACCGGCCTGTCGGAATCGTTTCCTGAACTGTGGCTGTTCGGCCTTGGTGCGTTGTTCATCGCAGTGGTGCTGGCGTTCCCGAACGGTCTTGCCGGGATCTGGCGCGATCACATTCAGAGCCGCATCGATCGCCTGATTTCATCTCGCAAGCCGAAGGCGGGCGGGAAGAGCGGCTGGACCAGCGGTTCTGTCGCTGACGGCGCACCTGCGGAGTAGGGAGAACATCATGCTTGTCGGTCATCAACCCAAGGAATTCCTGCTCGCGGTCGAGGCCTTGACGGTGTCGTTCGATGGCTTCAAGGCCGTCAACGACCTGTCGTTCTACGTCGACGAGAACGAAATCCGCGTCATCATCGGCCCGAACGGCGCGGGCAAAACCACCGTGCTCGATCTGATCTGCGGAAAAACCAAGGCCACATCCGGCTCGATTCAGTTCCGCAATCAGGAACTGACCAAAATGAAGGAAAACCAGATCGTCCAGGCCGGCGTCGGCCGCAAGTTCCAGACGCCGTCGATCTACGACGATCTAACCGTTTTCGAAAATCTCGAAATCTCCTATCCGCGCGGGCGAACGGTGTTCGGCGCGCTGACGTTCCAACGCGATGCGACGGTGCGCGATCGTGTCGAGGAAGTCGCTGAGATGATCTTTCTCAAGGATCGTCTCGCCATGAGTGCGGAATTGCTGAGCCACGGCCAGAAACAGTGGCTAGAGATCGGCATGTTGCTGATCCAGGACCCGGACCTGCTGATGCTCGACGAGCCGGTGGCAGGAATGAGTGTCAGCGAGCGGATCAAGACCGCCGAATTGCTCAACCGCATCATCAAGGATCGTTCGGTGCTGGTGATCGAGCACGACATGAAATTCGTCGAGGACATCGCGCACAAGGTGACCGTGCTGCATCAGGGGAAAATCCTGTCGGAAGGTTCGATGGAGGCGGTCCAGAACGACCCGAAAGTTATCGAAGTCTATCTGGGCCATTAAGGAAGATACCATGCTCGCGATCTCGGATCTCCACGTTGCATACGGACAGAGCGAAGTCCTGCACGGCCTCAATGTCTCCGTCGCGCCCAACGAGATCGTCGCGATCATGGGCCGCAACGGCATGGGCAAGACCACGCTGATGAAGTCGCTGATGGGCATCGTTCCGACCAAGAGCGGCTCCGTCACCATGGAGGGCAGCGAACTCAGCGCGCTCAAAAGTTATGAACGCGTCGCAAAGGGCCTCGCTTATGTCCCGCAGGGCCGGATGATCTTCTCGACCATGACGGTGAAGGAAAACATCGAAACCGGGCTGGTCGCGTCGGGCGAAAGGGACGTCCCTGGCGACATTTATGAATTGTTCCCGGTGTTGCTTGAGATGAAGGGCCGGCGCGGAGGAAATCTTTCGGGCGGCCAGCAGCAGCAGTTAGCCATCGCGCGCGCGCTTGCGACCAAGCCGAAGGTTCTTTTGCTCGATGAACCCACCGAAGGCATTCAGCCGTCGATTATCCGTGAAATGGCACGCACGCTGAAGCGTATCCGCGACGAGCGCGGGCTTTCAATCATCGTGTCCGAGCAGGTTCTCAGTTTCGCGCTGGATGTCGCCGACCGTGTTCTCGTCATCGAAAACGGCGAGATCGTCCGCGATGAAAAGCGCGACGGCATCGATGCTGCGCAGGTCGCGAAATATCTTTCAGTTTAACGAAGCCGATGTAACCAGGGGAGCATCTCAAATGCCAGATACACTGATTAAGGTCGATCTCAACCAGTCGGCCTACGACAACGACAAGGTTCATAACCGCTGGCATCCGGATATCCCGATGGTGGAGTGGGTCAGTCCGGGCGACGATTTCATCATCGAGACCTACGACTGGACCGGCGGCTTCATCAAGAACAACGATTCGGCCGACGACGTTCGCGATATCGATCTGTCGATCGTGCACTTCCTGTCGGGGCCGATCGGCGTCAAGGGTGCGGAGCCGGGCGATCTTCTGGTGGTCGATCTGCTCGATGTCGGGCCGATGAAGGAGAGCCTGTGGGGCTTCAACGGCTTCTTCTCCAAGCAGAACGGCGGTGGCTTTCTGACCGACCACTTCCCCCTGGCGCAGAAGTCGATCTGGGACTTCAAGGGCATGTACACGTCGTCGCGGCATATTCCCGGCGTCAACTTCGCGGGGCTGATTCATCCCGGCCTGATCGGCTGTCTGCCCGATCCGAAGATGCTGTCGATGTGGAACGAACGCGAGACCGCGCTGATCGCGACAGATCCAACCCGCGTCCCGGGTCTCGCCAATCCGCCGTTCGGTCCGACCGCGCATATGGGGCGCCTCAAGGGCGACGCCAAGGCGAAAGCCGCCGCCGAAGGCGCGCGCACCGTTCCGCCGCGCGAACATGGCGGTAACTGCGACATCAAGGATCTGTCGCGCGGCTCGAAGATTTACTTCCCGGTCTACGTTTCGGGCGCAGGTCTCTCGATGGGCGATCTGCATTTCAGCCAGGGCGATGGCGAAATCACCTTCTGCGGCGCCATCGAGATGGCTGGCTGGCTGCATATCAAGGTCGATGTCATCAAGGATGGCATGGCGAAGTACGGGATCAAGAATCCCGTGTTCAAGCCATCGCCGATGACGCCGAACTACAAGGACTACCTGATCTTCGAAGGTATCTCGGTCGACGAGGCCGGCAAGCAGCATTACCTCGATGTGACGGTTGCCTATCGTCAGGCCTGTCTCAACGCTATCGAGTATCTGAAGAAATTCGGATATTCCGGCGCACAGGCCTATTCCATTCTCGGAACGGCGCCGGTGCAGGGGCATATCTCGGGTGTCGTGGACGTTCCGAACGCCTGCGCCACGCTGTGGCTGCCGACGGAAATCTTCGACTTCGACATCATGCCGTCGTCGGCGGGACCGATCAAACACATCAAGGGCGGCATCGATATGCCGCTGTCTCAGGACAAATAGTCCCGCGAAGGAGCGCGGAGGCGGCGCGTACTCTGCCGCCTCTGCCTTCCCGCGGCGATCCCAGGACAACAGGACCAACCGAGGGAGACGGGCTGTGCCGGTTTACGAATATCTTTGCAACGACTGCGGTCCATTCACGGACATGAAGCCGATGGCCGAGTGCGATGAGCCGCAGGACTGCCCGCATTGTGCGGTGGAAGCACCGCGGGTCATTCTCACCGCGCCGCATTTTTCCTGCATGCCGGCGGACAAGAGGAAGTCGCACGCGATCAATGAGCGCAGCGCCAACGCCCCGAAGACGCTTGGCGAGTACAAGGCGTCACACAAGCCGGGCTGCGGATGCTGTTCGACGAAACCGTCCCGGCTGGTCACCAAAACCCGCAGCGGTGCGAAAAGCTTTCCGACCGCTCGGCCCTGGATGATCAGCCATTAAAGCTGGAGAGCACGCTATTCGGCGGCTTCCGAAACCTTGTTCGTCGGTCTCACGGATGGAGTCTTCCTGTTCGATCGGCCGACGCGCGAGAACATGTTCGACAGCTTGTCGAGGTACAGGTAGACCACCGGCGTCGTGAACAGCGTCAGCGCCTGACTGACCACAAGGCCGCCCACCATCGCGTAGCCCAGCGGCTGCCGTATCTCGGAGCCGGTTCCCGTTCCCAGCATCAGCGGGACGCCGCCAAGCAGCGCCGCCATGGTCGTCATCATGATCGGGCGGAAGCGGATCAGCGCAGCCTTGCGGATCGCCTCTTCAGGAGCGAGGCCTTCGTCGCGCTCGGCAGCGATGGCGAAGTCCACCAGCATGATGCCGTTCTTTTTCACGATGCCGATCAGAAGCACGATGCCGATCAGTGCAATCAAGCTGAAATCGAACCCGAACATCATCAAGATCGCCAGCGCACCGACACCGGCCGAGGGCAGGGTGGAAATGATCGTGAGCGGGTGGATGTAACTCTCGTACAGGATACCGAGGATCAGGTAGACAACGATAAGCGCGGCCAGAATCAGCAGCGGAACCGTGCCGAGCGATTGCTGAAACGCTTGCGCGGTGCCCTGGAAGCTGCCGTTGACCGTGGGCGGGACATTGAGCTGCGCCACCGCGTTCTGGATGGCATCCGTCGCCTGACCCAGCGCCGTTCCCTGTGCGAGGTTGAAGCTGATTGTGGTCGCGGGGAATTGGCCCTGATGGCTGATCGACAGCGGACGCACCGGCACGGTCGTCCAGCGCGCGAACGCGGACAGCGGCACCTGATCTCCGGTCGTGGGCGACTTGATGTAAATCTTGCTCAGCGTATCCACCGAGCCCTGCAGCTCGGGCAGAATTTCCAGAATGACGTGGTAGCTGTTGACCTGCGTGAAATACTGGGCGACCTGCCGTTGCCCGAACGCATCCGACAGCGTGTCGTCGATCAGCTGCGGCTGGATGCCGAAGCGCGAGGCCGTGTCACGGTCGATGGTCAGGGTCAGTGTCGTGCCGGCGGTTTGCTGGTCGGTGGCGACGTCGCGCAATTCCGGCAGGGTTTTCAGTTTTTCGAGAATCTTCGGAGCCCAACTGTTCAACTCGTCGAGGTTCGCATCCTGCAATGTATATTCAAACTGCGTTCGTGTGGCGCGTCCTCCGAGACGGACGTCCTGCGAAGCCTGGAGGTACACGCGCGCGCCTTCGAGCTTGTCGAATTGCGGTCGCAGCCGCGCAATGATCTGCTGCGCGCTGACGTCCCGCTCATCGCGCGGCTTCAGCGTGATGTACATGCGCCCGTTGTTCAGCGCGCTGCCGCCGCCACCGATCGACATGGCGATATTTGCGACCGCGGGATCTTTTTGAATGATTCCGCCGATCTGCGACTGAAGGCGCGACATTTCAGCAAATGAGATGTCCTGTCCGCCCTCGGTGATTCCCGTAATGAGGCCGATGTCCTGTTGCGGAAAGAAGCCCTTGGGGATGACGACAAACAGGTAACCCGACAGGAAAACGGTAACGAAGAAGACGCACAGTGTGGTCAAACGCCAGCGAAGGACGAGGTTCAGCCCCCATTCATATCCGCGCAGCATCCCGTCGAAGAAGCGTTCACTGAGTTGATAGAGCTTGCCGTGCTGGGTTTCGGCGCTGTGCGCCTTCAGGAAGCGCGACGCCATCATCGGTGTCAGGGTCAGAGAGACCACAAGCGAGACGAAAATCGTCATCGCAAGCGTGATGGCGAACTCGCGGAACAGGCGGCCGATGATGCCGCCCATCAGCAGGAGGGGAATCAGAACGGCGACCAGCGAGATGCTGATCGAGACAATGGTAAAGCCGATTTCGCTGGCGCCCTTCAGCGCGGCTGCGAATGGTTGTTCGCCTTCCTCGATATACCGGCTGATGTTCTCCAGCATGACGATGGCGTCGTCGACCACGAACCCGACCGAGATGGTCAGCGCCATCAGCGACAGGTTGTCCAGTGTGTAGCCGAATGCCCACATCAGCGCACATGCGCCGAGCAACGCGAGCGGGACGGTGACGCTGGGAATGATCGTGGCCCAAAGGCTTCGCAGGAAGATGAAAATCACCATGACCACGAGGGCGATAGTGAGCAGCAACGTGAACTGGACGTCTTCCACCGCCGCACGGATGGTTTGCGTGCGATCGCTCAGCACCGACACATTGATCGATGGCGGGATGGCCGCGACCAGGCGCGGCAACTGCGCCTTGATCTTGTCGACGGTGTCGATGACGTTGGCGCCGGGTTGCTTGAAGACGACAAGGAATACACCGCGCTTGCCGTTGGCCCATGCGGCCTGCTTGGCATCCTCCGGCCCGGACACCGCCTGACCGATGTCGCGAATCCGCAGCGGCCCGCCGTTGCGGTAGGCGACGATCACGTCGTTCCAGTCTTTCGATTTCGGCAACTGGTCGTTGGCGTAGATCGTGAAACTGCGCGTTTTGCCGTCGATATTGCCTTTGGGGCTGTCGACGGTGGTGATGGCGATCTGGCTGCGCACGTCCTCGAGTTGCAGGCCTTTGGCCACGAGTTTTGCCGGATCGATCTGAATGCGGATCGCCGGTTTCTGCTGGCCGCCGATGGTCACTTGCGCGACGCCGGAAATCTGGCTGATCTGCTGCGCCATCTGCGTATCGGCGTAGTCGTTGACGTCGATCAGCGGCAGCGTGTCGGATGTGACCGAGAGCAGCAGGATCGGCGAATCCGCCGGATTGACCTTGCGATAGGTCGGCGGACTCGGGAGGGTTTTCGGAAGCTGGCCGCCGGCTGCGTTGATCGCGCCCTGGATATCGTTAGCCGCGCCGTCGATGCTGCGGTTGAGGTCGAACTGGATCGTGATCGACGTTGACCCCAGCGAACTCGTCGAGGTCATTTGCGCCACGCCGGGAACCTGCGCGAACTGCCGTTCGAGCGGCTGCGCGACCGATGACGCCATGGTTTCGGGACTTGCGCCGGGAAGACTTGCGGAAACCTGAATGGTCGGGAAATCCACCTGCGGTAGCGGCGCGACCGGCAATAGCGGATAGGCAACGAGGCCCACAAAAAGAATGCCGGCCATCAGCAACGACGTCGCGATGGGATAGCGAATGAACGGACCGGAGATGCCCTCGCTCATGTCAGTCAGCCTTCGCCGAGGGTGATTGTCCTGAGCTTGCCACATTGACCGTCAGCAGCGAGCCGGGCTGGACGCGGTATTGCCCGCGGGTCACGACTCGTTCGCCCGCGACCAAACCGCTTTCAATCAGCGTCTTGCCGTCGGTGGAGGGGCCGACCATGATCTTGCGCAGTTCGGCTTTGTCGCCAGTGGTCACGGCGAAAGCATAAAGTCCGTCGGCGCCATGCTGGATGGCGTCGTCGGGCATCACGGTCGCATCCTTCGTTGTATCGACAAGAAGGCGCGTGGCCACCGACAAGCCCGGCCACAGCGCATGATCCTTGTTGTCGAACGTCGCCTTGAGGCGGATGGTTCCGCTCGTGGTATCGACCTGATTGTTCATCAGCGAAAGGACGCCTTCGGACAGCACCTTGCGCCCGTCGGATGTGAGGGCGGTAACTGTCGTCTCATGCTGGTGAAGAGCATTGGCGATCGCTGGAAGCTGTTGTTCGGGCGCGGTGAAGATCACCGAAATCGGCTCGATCTGCGCGATGGTGACGATGCCGGTTTGTGTCGCTGAATTGACGATATTGCCGACATCGACCTGCCGGATGCCGGCGACACCGGAAATGGGCGCGCGGATGCTGGCGTAGTCGAGTTGCGTCTGTGCATTGAAAATCGCGGCCTGATCGGCGGCAATCTGCGCGGTCAGTTGCTGAACATTCGCGGTTTGCGTATCGACGGTTTGCTTGGTGGCGAAATCGCCGAGCTTGGTGGAACGCTGAAGATCCCGCTGGGCGTTGGCCAGACCCGCTTCATCCTGGCTTTTCTTTGCGTTGGCCTGATCGAGCGCGGCCTGAAAAGGACGCGGATCGATTTGCGCGATCAGGTCGCCTTCCTTGACCATCTGGCCTTCCTTGAAGGCGATCTGGTTGATCTGGCCGTCGACGCGCGTACGCACCGTGACGGTGTTGAAACCCTGAACCGTTCCAAGCCCGGTCAGATAGATCGGGAAATCCTCTTTCGTGACCGCAGCCACGGTGACCGGAACGGCTGCGGCGGATTTGCTGTCCGAGACCTTCGGCAACTGATGCCGTGGCCATCCGAAATACCCGCCTCCGATCAGGAGCAGTGCGGCGATGAAACAAGCCCAGCCAGGAATGCGACGCTTTGTCATACCGATCTCAATTGCTTCAGGGTGGCGATCCCGTATAGCTTATAACTAATGAGCCAGCACTTAGTATGCAGGCGCATTATTAATTCTTGGAAAGGTTCGGACCTAATCCGCATGTCGCTTGATCTGAAACGCCAGGTGATCGCGCAACTCGTTGAGACGTCTCGTCTCCTGCGCAATCACATCGATCAGCGGGCGAAGGGTCGCGGGACCACGCGCGCGCAGTGGATTGTGCTGTTTCGATTACGGCAGCAGGAAGGGCTGTCGCAGGTCGATCTCGCAGATGTGCTCGAACTTCAGCCGATTTCTCTGGTGCGGCTGCTTGACCGGCTGGTCGAGGCCAAATTGCTTGAACGAAAGCCCGATCCGACCGACCGCCGGGCCAACCGGCTGTTCCTGACCGGCAAGGGGCGGCAACTGGTCGACGATCTCGACAGCTTGCGGGATGCGATTGCGACCGATGTGCTGCGCGATATTCCTAAAACCGCAATCGAATCAACGTTTGAGACCCTCGTTGAGATAAAGGCGCGGATCAAGACCATAGCTGAGAACCCGCCGGAGGCTGACGAGTCCAAGGATCAGATCAAGGACCAGCTCAAGGCGCGGCGGGTGCGCGCGCGGTCCTAAACTCGCGCTTTTCAAAAGGCGAAATGGCGGCGGACCTGGATACAAAGGGCGAAATGGTGTCCGGGCGCATCACGCAAGAATGAAGGCGGATCACGCAGGAATCACGGCGTCTCGCTCAGGAATCCACCAGCGTTTCGCGCAGGTTTTTCTTCATGACCTTGCCATTGGCGTTGCGCGGCAGCGGATCGGTGCCGACGGTCATCGTCTCGGGCACTTTATAATCCGACAGCCGCTCGGCACACCATGAGCGCAGCGCGGGTGAGTCGATCTCGCTGCGGACAACGACGACGGCGTGAACGCGCTCGCCCAGCACCGGACACGGCCGTGCGACGACAGCGCTCTCGATGACAGCGGGATGACTGGCCAGAACCGACTCGACCTCCGCGGAATAAATCTTGAGGCCGCCGCGATTGATCATGTCCTTCTGGCGGTCGAGCACGCGGACGAAATTCTCCTGATCGATCGACCCGAGGTCGCCGGAATGCCAGTAGCCGCCGGTGAAACCTTCCGAGGTCGCAAGGGGATTATTCCAGTAACCCTTGATGACCGATCCGCCGTGAATCCAGAGTTCGCCGATCTCGCCGCGAGGCAGTTCGTGTCCGTTCGAGTCCACGACAATGATATGTGCGCCCGGACATGGCAGTCCGACGCTGTCGCTGTGAGTCTTGGTGAACTGCGGCGGCATGATCGTCGAGGGCGACGATGTTTCCGTCGATCCATAGGCGTTGACGAGTTTCAGCCCGGGAAGTTTCTCGGCGAGCCGTTCGATAGTCGCGACCGGCATCGGCGCGCCGCCGTATCCGCCGATGCGCCAGGCCGAAAGATCGTAGGACTCAAAATCGGCTTGCAGCAGGCAAAGGTTGTACATCGCCGGCACCATCACGGTCTGGGTGATGCGTTCGCGCGCGGCGAGCTTGAGGTAATCCGTCGCCTTGAATTCCGGGACGATGATGAGCGTGCCGGCGCAGCGCGCGATGGTCATGATATTGGCGGCGATGCCCGTGACATGCGCGAGCGGCACGGCGGCAACCGAACGGTCGTCGCGCGTCATCTCGAGACAGATTTCGTAGATCATCGCCGAATGGATCAGGTTGCAATGCGCCAGCATCGCGCCCTTGGGCTTGCCCGTGGTCCCCGAGGTGTAGAGGATCATGGCGATGTCTTGCTCGGCGACCGCCATGGGCGTCTGCGTGGTCTCGGTCGCAATCAAGTCGGCGAACGCCAGCGATCCATCGACCGCACCGATCGAGACGCGTTGAAGCAGAGTGGGGATCTCGACGGAGTCGGGGATACGTTCGGCCAGCGCGTCTTCGTGAATGATGAGCTTCGCGCCGGAGTCCGCCAGCATGTAGGCGATCTCGGGTTTCTGCTGCCGGGTGCTGAACATCACGCTGACAACGCCGAGATGCGCCGCGCCAAACAGCGCGAGCACGAACTCGATGCGATTGCCGAGCAGCAGCGCGATGCGGTCGCCGGGCAGCAATCCGATTTCCTTGAAGCCGGCGGCGATCTGCGCGGATTTTTGCGCGACCTCGCGCCATGTCATTCGTTCGTCGCCGCAGACCAGCGCCTCGCCGTCAGGGTTGGTCGAGGCGGCATCGGCGACCATGGCCCAGATGCTGGCGGGGCGGTTCTCGAATGCCGGGACGATGCGATCGCCGAAGCGGGTTTCCATCCGCATCGGCGGAATCGGATATTGCGACCAGTCCATAAATAGCCCTGTCCTGATATCTGGTATCAGGTTGAAAGATTGGCGCCGCGCTCGATCACGAATTCGGCGTCGAACAAAGTATGAGAATGATTCAAATCCGATTGCGACATCAATACAGTTAAACCCTTGCCCTTGAGCGATGCAAGAACATCTGAAATCCGCTCCGACAGGGCAGGTGCGATCCCTTCGAATGGCTCATCGAGCAGCAGGCATCTGGTGCCGATACCGAGCGCGCGCCCCAGCGCCACCAGCTTTTGCTGCCCACCGCTCAATAATAAGGCCTTGCGGTCGCGCATGGTGGCGAGTTCGCCGATCACGTCATAAACAAAGGCGAGCCGTGCCTTCTGGTCGACGTTCCTTGCCACCCACAGCGGTAGCAGGATATTTTCTTCAACGGTCAGTTGCGGCACCAGCCCGCGGTCTTCCGGCATGTAGCCGATGCCGAGACCGGCGCGGGCGTGGCGCGGCAACGCCGCCAGATCGTCGCCGGCAAAACGCATGGTGCCCCGTTTGGGTGCAAGATGCCCCATGATCGAGCGCATCAGCGTGGTTTTTCCGGCGCCGTTGCGGCCCACCAGGCTGACCATGGCGCCCTCGGTCAGTTGCATGGTGAAGCCGCGCAGCGCGGGCATCGACTGGATTTCAACCGCGAGATTTTCGATGTCGAGCAGCGGACGAGCGGCGGTCATCGTGCGCCTCCCGTCACGTAACGGCGGACTTCGGCGTCTTTCAGCACATGCGCGGGCTCGCCGTCGGCGAGAATCCGGCCATTGTAGAACGCGACGACGCGGTCGGCGTATTTGCTGACGATGTCCATGTCGTGTTCCACAAAGACGATGGTCGCGGCCTCGGCGGAGACGGCGTGAATGACGCGGTCCATGGTGGCGAATTTTTCTTCCGCCGAGACGCCGGAGGTGGGCTCATCGAGCAGCAGCAGCTTGGGCCGCCGTGCCAGCGCCATGGCGATGTCAACAAGCTTGCGCACGCCGCCGGCGAGTTCGGCAATGGGCCGTTCCGCGTGGTGGGCGAGACCGAAGCGGTCGAGCAGCGCGAGGGCCTTATCGCGGCGGTCGCCGGCTTCCGCAGGCTGCGTCGGAGACAACGGCCCGCCTGTCGCGCTGGAGACGGCGACGGTGAGATTCTCGACGGCGGTGAGTTCGATGAATAACTGTGGAATCTGGAACGAGCGCGAGATTCCCAGTTTTGCGACATCGCGGGGAGAGCGCCGCCCGATCGGTGAACCGTCGAGGTCGATTTCGCCGCTGTCGGGCTTCATGTAGCCCGTCACCATGTTGACGAAGGTGGTCTTGCCCGCGCCGTTGGCGCCGATCAGGCTGATCTTCTGGCCCGCCGGAATATCGATGCTGATGTTGTCGGCGGCGACGACGGCGCCGAAGCGCTTTTGCAGTCCGCGCACGGAAAGGACGGGCGTCATGATGCCGATCCTTTTTCGGCGACAGCCGGTTCCGGCGGTGGTTCGGAAGTCTTCCGCCTTCTTCCGCTCCAGAGCGAGCCGATGCCGCGCGGCAGGAACAGGATCACCGCCAGCAGGAACAGTCCGAGCACGAGTTGCCATGTGTTCGGAAGGTAGAGATTGGAGAACGAGCGCACGAGTTCGAGCACCAGCGCTGAAATGAACACGGCTCCGACGCTTTGCGTGCCCGCGAGCACGGCGATGAAGACGAACTCACCGGAGGTCGTCCAGTAGGCGAATTCGGGATCGATGTGCCGCTGCGCCATCAGCGCGAGCGCGCCGCTGGCCCCGGCGAAGATCGCGGCGATCACGAAGTTGATGGTGACGACGCGGTTCGCGGAGGTGCCGAGATATTCGACGCGCAGGTTGTTCTCGCGCACGGCGAGACTCGTCAGGCCGAATTCGGAGCGGAACAGGATGGTCGCAACGATGCCCGCGATGCCGGTGGCGACCACAGACACCGCATACAGCATGAAGTCCGCCTCGCGCGGATCGTTGAACACCGCGCCGAACAGGGTCGGGCGGCCTACGTTGAAACCGTCGGAGCCGCCGAGAATGGTGGTCTTGACCAGCGCGCCGTAGAGCACCATCGACAGCGCCAGCGTCAGCATGCCGAAGAAGATGCCGCTGTAGCGGGCGATCAGTGGACCGATGACAAGGCCGAGCAGGCCGCCAAACACCGCGCCGATCAGTACCTGCGCGACGGCGTCGGTCAGGCCCCAGTTGTGCGCGATCAGCGCCACGCCATAGCCGCCACCGGCATAGAACAGGCCCTGTCCGAACGAGACGTTGCCGGTGCGCGCCAGCACGACGATGCCGAGCGCGACCAGCGCCTTGGATGCCGCGACCGTCGCCAGCGACAAGGTCCATGCCGGAATGATGCGGCCGAACAGCACGGCCAGCACGACGAGGCCGAGAAGAACGACGGGATTGGTTGCGTGCTTCATCAGATCCGCCTCGCGGTTTCGCGGCGGAACAGGCCTTCGGGCTTGAACATCAGCACGGCGGCCATGATGAGATAGATCATGAACAGTTCGGCCTGCGGCAGCAGGTGCACCGATGCCGCGCGCGCCATGCCGACCAGGATCGCGCCGATGGCCGCGCCTTCGACGCTGCCGAGTCCCCCGATCACCACGATGGCGAAACTCAGGATGATGATTTCGGAGCTCAATCCCGGCTGCACCGATATTTTCGGCGCGGTGAGGCCGCCGGCAATCGCGGCCAGCATGACGCCGAAGGCAAACGCCAGCGCGTAGACGCGATTGATCTTCACGCCCATGCTCGCGCTTATTTCGGCGTTGTGGATCACGGCGGAGACGATCTTGCCGGAGGTCGTGCGGTTGAGTCCGAACCAGACCGCGAACCCGATCGCCGCCGAGAGCGGGATCAGCATGAGGTCGTAGCCGACATAGAACAGCCCGGCGAACTCGACATTGCCGAACAGTTCGTAGGGCTGGTTGGCGTAGATCGGATTGACGCCCCAGATCAGCTTGGTGGCGTCTTCGAGGATGAGAAACACCGCGTAGGTCACCAGCAGCAGCACGACTTCATCGCGGCCGTAAAACAGCTTGATCAGCCCGCGCTCCATCAGGAGGCCGATCACCGCGGCGATCAAGGCGACCGCCAGCAGCATCAGGATGAAGCCAAGTGCGGGGGGGACCTTATGCGCCGCCGCCAGCGTGACGGCCGTCGCCGCGAGATAGGCGCCGAGCGCGTAGAAGCCGCCGTGGGCGATGTTGAGAATCTTGAGCACGCCGAAAACGAGCGTCAGGCCCAGCGCCACAATGAAAAGCCACGACGCCTGAATCAGGCCGTCGAGTATGACCGTGAGAAGCGTGTTCATGAACGGATTCAGGCCGGAGTTGTCGCGAAGAGATAGGCGGCGCAAGATTCACATCGTCGCGCCGCCCGGTGGCCGTCAAGCGCAGAAGATTACTTGCACTTGTCGTTCTTCATTCCGCCCTTGATCCAGTCGATTGCCTTCACTCCCGGAGGAGGGTTCACGCATTCGGCTTCGAAGTTGACGATGTCGACCAGATCGACGCGCTTCTTTTCCGCGTTGTACCTGGTGCGGCTGAACGCGATCGGCTGGATGGCCTGATGGCCGTCGCCGTTCTTCATCTGGATCAGTCCGCCGGGGCTCTCCCACTCGGAGCCGGTCATGGCCGCGACCAGTTCGTCGGTGGTCGGCTTCTTGCCGCCGTTCTTGGTCATGGCTTTTTCGACTGCGTTCTTCACGCCGAGGATCGACTGCGTGACGCGGTAGGCGGCCTGCACGGGATAAACACCGTTGGCCTTCTCGTAGCCGGTGAAGAACCACTCGTTGAGCGGGGTCTTCGGCGACATCAGGCCGTAAGCGCCGCGCGCGCCGATGATGACGCCGTCGGGCATCTTGTCGCCGAGCGGCGGCAGCACGTGGTCGGCGGCGCTGAGCACAAGCTGGCTGCGCTTGGCAAGCCCGCGTGGCACCGATTGCAGGATGAAGGCCTGCAGGTCGCCGCCCCAGAGGCTCGAATAAACGACGTCCGAACCCGCCGAGACCAGCGCCGAGACTTCGGTGCCGTACTGGCCCGCGCCGAACTTCGGCAACAGATCCGCGCCGAGCTTGGCGTTCGGATACAACTGGCCGGCCGCTGCGACGAAGTCCGCCCGGCTGTCCTGGCCCCAGGCGTAATCCTGGTTGATGGCCGAGAACGTATCCATCTTGATGTTCTTTAGCTTCATGTAGCGGATCAGCCCGACGTTATCCTGGGTGGCGTGGGCCGAGGTGCGGAAGACGTAATTGTATTTGGCTTCCTCGAAGATGCGCGGCGTGCCGCAGTCGAACAGGAACAGCGGCTTCTTCAACTCTTCCGCGATGGGGGCGACCGCGAGGCAGTCCCCGGAGCCGATGTAGCCGATGACCGCGTCGACATTGTCGCGCTGATAGAGGTTGCGCAGTTCCTGCACCTGCTTGGTCGCGCCGCCGTTCTCGTCGATGATGACGGGCTCGATCTTCATGCCGCCGAAGCCGACTTTATTATAGGGCGCGGGGCCGGCGCCCTTGTTCAATTCGCCGATGACGAATTCCGCGGCCTTGCCGGCGGGAACGCCGAAGCTCTCCGCTGCCGGACCTGACAGGAAGGTGACGATTCCAACCTTGAACGAGTCCTGGGCCGATGACGGGCCGGTCAGCGCCAGAACAGCGGCGGAGCAGGCCGTCAGCATCCCAAACGATCGCGTAAAGCGCTTGAAGCTCTTCATGTATTCCCTCCCGAGTATCCGGTCGAAGCCGGCTTGTGTCCGCACCCGTTTGCCGGGCATCGGTGAAACTGTTCGCAGCTTACGGGCGCTTTTCGGCCTCGTCCATGACGCGCTTGCGAAACGGTAGCGGAAGACGAAAAGCCGCACGTATCCAGTTGGCTGCCGGTCCGAAAAGCCTTACGCGGCGCGGCGTTTGCGCTTCGGCTTTTGTTCGCCAGACGACGCCTTCGCGGCGCGCCCATATTTCTTTTTCGACAGCTTGAACTGGGTATAGCCGAGCACCTGCTGCATCGCGGCGCGAGCCTTCTCGGCGTTGCCTTCGGTGATGGCGTGCGCGGCGAGCGCGTGGTTCGGCAGGTTCTCGTTGAACCAGCCGGGGCTGCCGGTGGCCACCATGAAAACCGCGCTTAGAATGGTGTCGATGGCGCCGCGAAAGCCTTGCAGCACCGGATTGTGAGTGGCGTCGATGATCGCCAGATGAAACGCCTTGTCGGCGACGATGGCGGTCGGCACGTCGTGCGAGGCTTCCATCGCGGCGAGCGCGGTGTTGATGCGCTTGCGGTCCTTCGCGGTGGCGCGCTCTGCGGCAAGGGCTGCGGCGGCGGGCTCGATGATGAGGCGCACTTCCTGAAGCGCGAGCAGCAGCGCGCGATTGGGCTCATCCGTTTCCACCAGCCAGCTCAGCACGTCGCGGTCGAGCAGGCTCCAGTCGCCGCGCGGGCGGACATGGGTGCCGTGGCGGGGCCGCACGGTGACGAGGCCTTTCGCCGCAAGCGTCTTGATCGCCTCGCGCACCACGCCGCGGCCGACGCCGAATCGGCTTTCAAGATCGTGCTCGGGCGGCAGCGTCGCGCCGACCGGAATGAGGTCCTGCGCGATCTCGCTGCCGAGTGTTCGGAGCACGGACTGAATGCGTCCTGGCTTGACGAGCTTGCCGTTGGTTTTGAGGCGGGAGCGGGCGGGAGATTTCATTTCAATTCGATTGAGTTTGAGCGACTGACTGCCAAGCTAGCACGCGCATGTGCGGGCCGCCACAAAACATCCGATGTTAAACATCGGATGTTCTTCTGGTGCATTGCAGGAAGAAACTCAATCTCGCATCCGCGAGCAGGGGAAGCAACTGAAAAACAGCGCGGCGCAGCATCGGTGTCTGGCATACAAGCGGCCCAGCAATCGTCCGCGTTACTGCATCCGCTGCAACAGAACATAAGGCTGCCCGTCCTCGGAGCCGATGCTGGTGGCGACGTCGAACACATCGCTGATCATGCGGTCGGTGATGGTTTCGGTGGGCGAGCCGTCGGCGGCGACCGAGCCCTTGCGCAGCACGATGATGCGGTCGGCGAAACGGACGGCGAGGTTGAGATCGTGCAGCACCGCGACCACGGCCGTGCCGGCGCGGGCGCGGCGCTTGGCGATTTCCACGAGATTGATCTGGTAGCGCAGGTCAAGGCTGGATGTCGGCTCGTCGAGCAGCAGCACGCCGGGGCCGTGATCGGCTTCGCCGCACGCCAGTTGAACGAGAACACGGGCGAAATGCGCGCGCTGCTGTTCGCCGCCGGACAATGTCGGCAATTCGCGGTGCCGGAACGGCTCCAGTTCGAGTTCGGCGATGGCGGCGTCGACCAGCGGTTTCGCGGCCATGCGCGGACGATCTCCGGCGCCCATCGCGACGATCTCCTCGACCGTGAACTGAAAGCTGACGCTGACGTGCTGCGATAACATGACGCGATGTTTCGCAAGTTCGCGCGACGCGTATGATCCGAGGTCGCGGCCTTTCAGCCGGACGCCGCCGCCGCTGCAACGCAGATCGCCGGACAGCAATCGCAGCAGCGTGGATTTGCCCGCGCCGTTCGGTCCGACAATGGCGACGGTCTCGCCGCCATGAAGCTGCACGCTGACATTGTCGAGCAGCGTCGCGTGCCGCACTTTCATGCAGACCGCATCGGCTTCGATCAGTGCGGGGCGAGGCGATGTCACGACGCGATCAGCTTTCGTTGCCGCAACAGGATGAACAGGAAAAACGGCGCGCCGAGCGCCGCGGTCAGAATTCCGATCGGCACTTCGGCGGGCGCGGCCAGCACCCGCGCAATGGTATCGGCGAGAATGAGCAGGATCGCGCCGAGACACACCGAGGCGGGCAGCAGCATGCGATGGCCGGGGCCGATCACCATGCGCAGCAGGTGAGGGACCACGATGCCGACGAAACCGACTACGCCGCAGATCGACACCGCGACGCCGGTCATCGCCGAAATCAGCACGATCGAGATTTTCTTCAAGCGCTCGACATCGACGCCGGTGTGAAAGGCTTCTGCTTCTCCCAGCACCAGCACGTCGAGCCCGCGCGCGATCAGCGGTATCGCCAGCAGAGCCAGTAGTGCCACCGGCGCAACGATCCCGGCTTTCGGCCAGGTCGCGCCGCTGAGTGAGCCCAGCAGCCAGAACGTAATGTCGCGCAACTGCCGGTCATCCGCGACGAACACCAGAAGCCCGATGCCCGCATTGGCGATGGCGGCGATGGCAAGACCCGCGAGCAGGAAGATCGCCACTGAGGTGCGGCCCTCGCGGCTCGCGATCTTGTAAAGCAGCGTTGTGGTCAGCAGCGAACCGGCAAAGGCGGCAATCGGTAGCAGCTCCAGTTGCATAAAGCGAAAGCTCGCGCCCCATGCGCTGTCGGAAATCACGATGGCCGAGGCCGCTGCGAACGCGCCGCCGCTGGAGACGCCGACCAGCGCGGGATCGGCGAGAGGATTGCGGAACAGCCCCTGCATGATCGCGCCCGACAATGCGAGCAGACCGCCGATCATGCCCGCGATGGCGATGCGCGGAATCCGGATCGACCACAGCACGAGTTCGTCCCGTGCCAGCATGGCGGGATCGGCATTCGCGATGTTCAACCCCAGTGCTGCGGCCAGACGCGGCAGCGGAATGCCGGCGGCGCCGACGGTGGTTGCGAGCAACGCGACGGCGAACACGCCCGCGATCAGGACGGCGTAAACGACAATCGCGGACGGCCTCATGGACGACACGCGGGGGTGAGCCGCGTGGGAAGTTGCTGCATCGGCCGGTGTCATTGATGGCAGTCGACGGACAGCGTGGCCGGTTTCCAGGCTGCGGCCTTCTCGTTGAGATCGGGATAGAGCGACACGGCGAGATCGCGCGCGGCGGCGGCGGTGCGCGGCCCGAAGCCCAGCAGGTACAGCCCGTCCATTGCGACGAAGAATTTTTTCGCAGCTGCGGGCGTCAGCGCGAAGGACGGATTGGCGAATACGGTCGCCGCGTCCAGTTGCTCGTGTCCGCGCGCCATGGTCAGCACAACGTCGGGTTTGGCCGCGACGATCGCCTCGTCGTTGACGGGCTTGTAGCCCTCGAATCCGTCGATGGCGTTGACGCCGCCGGCCAGCTTGATGATTTCGTTCGCCGCCGTCTTCTGCCCGGCCACCATCGCCCGGCCGTTGAGGAACGACATCACGAACATCACGCGCGCCGGCCGCTTGACGCTGTCGCGTAGCTTCCTGAGTTCGGCGAGATCCTTGTCGACAGCGGTGGTGAGGCACGCGCCTCGCGAATCGGCGCCCATCGCGTGGGCGACGAGCTTGATCTTATCGCGCAGGCCCTGCTCGGAATATGTTTCGGGAAACGACACGAACGGAATCTTCGCCGCGTCGAGCACGTCGAGCGTCTCCTTTGGGCCGGACCCTTCGATGGCCAGGATCAATTGCGGATTGAGGCCGAGAACGCCCTCGGCGGACAGTTGGCGCATGTAGCCGACGTTTGGTTTTTCAGCGAGCGCCTTCGGCGGGTAGAGGCTCGTGGTGTCGACGCCGACGATCCTGTCGCCGAGACCGAGCGCGTACAGGATCTCGGTGACAGCGCCGCCGATCGA
Source organism: Afipia sp. GW822-FHT04G07 (assembly GCF_058800765.1). NCBI lineage: Bacteria > Pseudomonadati > Pseudomonadota > Alphaproteobacteria > Hyphomicrobiales > Nitrobacteraceae > Afipia > Afipia sp. GW822-FHT04G07. The sequence goes on along the minus strand of NZ_JBXAMP010000002.1, from coordinate 372,182 downwards.
GACGATGCGGTCGGTATTGCCGATCTCGACATCGCGGCCGCGCGCATCATGGATCACGGTACCTTCGGCACGGGCGGCCGCCAGCGGGATCGCACTAATATAAAGGCTTGCGGCAAGGCCGAGCGTGACACCAAGGGTGACGCCGAATGTCCGGCGGAAGGTCATCTGTATTGTCATTTCGTCAGGATCAGCTTGTTCTGCGCGGTCAGCCGCAGGCGATAGGTCTCGTCGCCATGAGCGATCAGGATTTCCCGCGTGGCGGCAAACAGGTCGCGGCTGTTGATGCGGTTATCCATCAACGGAACGGAGCGCTCAATTAGAGTCGTTCCAGACTGCTTCTCCGGATTGTTGGCAGGTTCACGTTGGTCAGTGCTCATCCGTCTTGCGCGTTCAATTCGAGAAAGTGTTGCTCTTCTTTAATTTTGCTGTTGCGCAAACGCCAATGCTCAAATTTACAATAGATGTAAACTCGCTGATCCACGATTGACCCGGCGGCGCGTTTTTACGAAAAGCGTCAGCACGTTGGTGAAAGACCGGCGTAATTCACAACTAGCCAGCCAGCCGCCTTCTCAAGGCGATGCCCGCCAGCCGCATCAAAGCATAATGAAGAGTTGGGGCTGTCATGTTGGGGCTGAACGCGCGCGCGTGCGCGCTTCTCGTATCTGTGTCTGTTGTTGCGCTGGGGGCTGCCGGCGTGTCGCATGCTCAAACCGCCGATCCGGCGGCGGCTCCGATCGCAAAGCCCAAACAGGCCAAGAAAAAGCACGCGGCCGCGCCGCCTCAGGCGCCTTCCGCACAGGCGCTTGATGCCCGCGCGCAGGTTGCGCAGGGTACGACTCTCGACGAGATCAGCGTCGCCGCGACGAAGACCGAAGGGCGGACCATCGATGCGCTGGCCGGAGTGAGCAGAATCAATCAGGCCGAGATCGATCAGGTCGGGCCGAAACGAACGTCCGACATTTTCATCAACACGCCGGGCGTCTCGTTCCAGGAGCGCGGCGACGAGCCGGGCAGCGCCATTGCTGTGCGCGGCTTGCAGGATTTCGGACGTGTCGCGGTGGTCATCGACGGTGCGCGCCAGAATTTCCAGCGCACCGGCCACAACGCCAACGGCTACTTCTACATCGATCCGGCGATGATCGGCGACGTGGATGTCGTGCGTGGTCCGGTGGCCAATATCTACGGCTCCGGCGCCATCGGCGGCGTGGTGTCGTTCCGCACCAAGGACGTCGAGGACATCGTGCGTATCGGCGAACGCTGGGGCGTTCTCAGCGAAATGGGCGTCGGGTCCAACAACTGGCGGACGAATTTCTCGACATTCGCGGCTGGCAAGAACCAGAACGGAACCGTCGAGGCTATTGTCGGCGGATCCTATCGCGCACAATCCGACTACAAGAACGGTAACGGCGTCACGGTCCCGAATACCGCGTCGGACACCCAGTCCGGACTCGCCAAGCTGACGTTCCGGCCCGCTGACGGTCACGAGGTCAAGCTCGGCTTTGTCGGCTACGATGCGCGTTACAACACCGGCCAGCCGTCGATTCCGAATACGTCGGGTTACGCCACCAATACCAGCAACCAGACGGCGACACTGAGCTGGAAATACCAGAGGCCGGAAGATCGCCTGTTCGACTACAAGGCGAGCGTCTATTTCAACGGCACCGACACCGACCAGATCAAGAATGCCGGCGCGGGAAATCCGATTACCGGCCAGATTGGCGACAAGCGCTCGTTCACGGTCGATACCGTCGGCTTCGACATCTACAACACGTCGCGCATCGATACGGGTCCGGTCGCGCACGCCATCACCTACGGCGGCGATTATTTCTCGGACAAGGTCAAGGTAAGCGATCCTGGCGGCGCGTCCGCCTACACCACGCCAAACGGCGACCGGCGGGTGGACGGTGCATTCGTCCAGGTGAAGAGCAACTACGCGATGCTCGAATTCATCAATGCCGTGCGGTTCGACGAATACGCGCTGAACAGCGGCAGCTTCGAGACCAGCGGTAATCGCTTTTCGCCGAAGTCGACCATCGGCATCACGCCTGCGCCATGGGTGACCGGGTATGCGACTTATGCCGAAGGCTACCGTGCGCCATCGGTGACCGAAACGCTCGTCTCCGGTATTCACCCGGGTGTCGGAGTCAGCACGGGCTCAACCCTGTATGGATCGCTGTTTACGCTTCTGCCCAATCTTGCCCTGAAACCAGAGGTCGGAAAGACCAAGGAAGCCGGTTTGAACCTGCGGTTCAACGACGTGTTCTCGGCGGGCGACAAGATCCGTGCGAAGATCAACGTGTTCCGCAACGACGTTGATGACTATATCGACCTCGTCTCGTTCGGTCCGCCGCAAGCGATGGTTTCGATCTGCCCCGGACCTCCCGGATTTTGTCCCTTTCCGATCCCGTGGCTTCCGGTCGCGTTCACGACAACCTCGCTGGTCCAGTACCAGAACATCGCGAATGCGCGCATCGATGGTGTCGAACTGGAATCGACCTACGATTCAGGCCTCTGGTTCGCGGGTGTGGCCGGGTCGTGGATGGAGGGCATCAACGTGTCGACCGGCGAGCATTTGCAGAGCGTTCCGGGCCAGAAGATCGTCACGACGCTCGGTGCGCGCTTCTTCGATCAGAAACTGACGGCCTCGGTGCGCTGGGCCTCGGTGACCTCCCAGTCCGGCCTGAGCACACTCTACAATCCGGCGACGAACTACGATCTGGTCAATCTCTACTTCGCCTATCAGCCGACGCCTGACATCGTCGCAAGCTTCGGAATCGATAACCTGCTGGACCGGTACTACATCCCGTTCGCGACGCTTCGCGGAACGGACGGCACCGATACCGCGCTGGCGGGATCTGCGCCGGGGCGGGTTTACAAGGCAAGTCTCAAGGTCCGATTTGGAGGAGTCTGACAGGCACGACGACAAACAGTTTTCGCTTTCAATCGCCGCGCAGAGCTTTTCTGCGCGGCTCGATGCGTTTGCTGACGCAGCGCAGATACAGCGGCCCTTTAACAAGCGGCCATGTGGGCCTACAATGAAACAAACAGGAGAAGATCAATGTTTATCGCAATGAACAGATTTCAGGTGAAGACCGGCTCGGAACAGGCGTTCGAAACGGTGTGGGCGACGCGCGAGTCGTATCTCGGCGAACTCGCGGGCTTCGTGGAGTTTCACCTGCTGCGCGGCCCGAAGGCCGACGACCACACGCTGTATTCGACGCACACGACGTGGGTCGACAAGGCGGCGTTCGAGGCATGGACCAAGTCGGAGCAGTTCCGCAAGGCGCATGCGCGTGCCGACAACCAGACCGGCGAGAGCCTCTATCTCGGCCATCCGAAGTTCGAGGGCTTCGAGGTGATCCAGACCGAGCGCAAGACCAGCGCAGCCGCCTGAGAAGGATTAGTTATGCTGAGCACCGATCTCGCCGATCTCAAGAAGCACATGGCGGAGAATCCGGGCGGCGTCATCGAGGACGTCGCGCGCGAGAAGAACGTCACGGCGCGCGCCGTGATCGAGGCGTTGCCGGACGAGATGCGTTCCTTCGCGCCAGGATCGGCGTTCGTGGCCGCGATGCAGGACATCGCGACATGGGGCGAGGTGACGCTGATCATCCATACCGAGGATGGTATCTTCGAGGTCACCGAGCCGGTCGGCGGCGGCGAGATCGGCCGCGGCTATTACAACATCATGAAGCCGAAGGGCATGCACGGCCATCTGCGCCATGAGCGCTGCGGCGGCATCGCCTTCGTCGAGCGGCCGTTCATGGGCAAGTCGTCGGCGTTCGCGGCGTTTCTCAATGTCGATGGCGGCGTGATGTTCAAGGTGTTCGTCGGGCGCGACGAGGCCCGCGCGCTCAAGGCCGACCAGCTTGAGAAATTCCGCGCGCTGGCGAAGTCGCTGGGGTGAATTCTGCGTCATCTGAATCAAAAATGGCCGGGAAAATCCCGGCCATTTTCTTTTGCATTTGAAAGTTGCGAGCGAAGCAACCCGGCTCTTGGAGGGGCAATGACCGGGTTGCTTCGTCGCGGGCGCGTCGCGTCACGGGCATTCAGCGCTGCGCCATTCCTGCGGTCGGGTTACTCCGCGGCCGCCTTGAAGTGCTGTTCGGCGGGGACGGGATGAGCCTCGACGATCGAACTCTCGCCGTGCTGGATCAGCGGCCGGTTGCCGGTGAGGGCGCGCAGCAGCACGTAGAACACCGGCGTGAAGAAGATGCCGAACGCCGTGACGCCGATCATGCCGGAGAACACCGCGACGCCCATGGCATGACGCATTTCCGCGCCCGCGCCGGTGGATGTCACCAGCGGCACCACGCCCATGATGAAGGCAAGCGACGTCATCAGGATCGGCCGCAGCCGCAGCCGGCTGGCTTCGATGGCCGCCGCGATCGGCGTGCGGCCCGCGAACTCAAGTTCGCGCGCGAACTCCACGATCAGAATGGCGTTCTTCGCCGATAGTCCCACCAGCACGAACAGGCCTATCTGCGTGAACACGTTGTTGTCGCTGCCGGTGATCCAGACGCCGAACATGGCGGCCAGCAAGCTCATCGGCACGATCATGATGATGGCCAGCGGCAGCGTCAGGCTTTCGTATTGCGCCGCGAGCACAAGGAACACCAGCAGGATCACGATCGGGAACACGTAGAGCGAGGTGTTGCCCGCGATGATCTCCTGATAGGTGAGGTCCGTCCATTCGTAGTCGATGCCTTTCGGCAGCGTCTCCTTGGCGATACGCGCGACTGCGGCCTGCGATTGTCCGGTCGAGAATCCCGGCTTGGTATTGCCGTTGATGTCGGCGGCGAGGAAGCCGTTGTAGCGCATCGCGCTTTCCGGCCCCGCGCTGGTTTTCACCTTGAGCAGCACCGAGAGCGGAATCATCTCGCCCGAGTTGGAGCGCACCTTCAACTGGCCGATATCGTCCGAGCGCGCGCGATATTTCGCGTCCGCCTGCACGCGCACCGAATAGGTGCGGCCGAACTTGTTGAAGTCGTTGACATAGAGCGAGCCGAGATAGACCTGCATCGTCTCGAAGATGCTGGTGATCGGTACGTCGAGTTGCCGCGCGCGCGTGCGGTCGATGTCGGCGTAAAGCTGCGGCACGTTGATCTGATAACTCGAGAACAGACCCATGATCTCGGGCGCCTCGGCGGCCTTTGCCATGAACGCCTTCTTGGCGTCGTCCAATGCCTCGTAGCCGAGGCCCGCACGATCTTCGAGTTCGAGCTTGAAGCCGCCTGTGGTGCCGAGGCCGTTGACCGGCGGCGGCGGCAGCATGGCCACGAAGGCATCCTGGATCTCGGCGGAATATTTCTTGTTCAACTCGGCCGCGATAGCGACCGCGCTGAGTGAAGGGTCCTTGCGCTCCTCGAACGGCTTGAGCACCGAGAACACGATGCCCGCGCTCGACGAGTTGGTGAAGCCGTTGATCGACAGGCCCGGGAACGCCACGGCGTTTTCGACGCCGGGTGTTTTCTTCGCGATCTCCGACATGCGCCGGATCACGTCTTCGGTGCGGTCCAGCGTTGCGCCGTCCTGAAGCTGAGCGAAGCCGATCAGATATTGCTTGTCCTGACCGGGCACGAAGCCGCCGGGCACGGTCTTGAACAAACCGAATGTCGTCGCCAGCAGCGCGACATAGACACCCATGACAATGGCCTTGCGCGAGATCACGCGCTTGACGCCACCGCTATAGGCATCCGATCCGCGGTTGAACACCTTGTTGAAGCGCCGGAAGAACCAGCCGAACGCCTTGTCCATCCAGCGGCTGAGCGCGTCCTTCGGCTGATCGTGGCCCTTCAGCAGCAGGGCGGCGAGCGCGGGCGACAGTGTCAGCGAGTTGATGGCGGAGATCACGGTCGAGATCGCGATGGTCATCGCGAACTGCTTGTAGAACTGGCCGGTGAGGCCACTGATGAAGGCCAGCGGCACGAACACCGCCAGCAGCACCAGCGCGATCGCAACGATGGGTCCGGACACCTCGCGCATGGCGCGATAGGTCGCCTCGCGCGGCGTCAGTCCCTGTTCGATGTTGCGCTCGACGTTCTCGACCACGACGATGGCGTCGTCCACCACGATACCGATGGCCAGCACGAGGCCGAACAGGCTGAGCGCGTTGATCGAGGAGCCGAGCAGGAACATCACCGCGAAGGTGCCGACCACGGAGACCGGCACCGCCACCAGCGGGATGATTGACGCCCGCCATGTCTGCAGGAACAGGATGACCACGAGCACCACCAGCGCGATGGCTTCCAGAAGCGTATGCACCACGGCCTCGATCGAGGCGCGGACGAACCGCGTCGGATCATAGGCGATGCGGTAGTCCACGCCGTCCGGCATGTTCTGTTTGATCTCCGCCATCGCCGCATGCACGTCACGTGCGATGTTCAGCGCGTTGGAGCCGGGAGACTGGAAGATGCCGATGCCGACCGCGGATTTGTTGTCGAGCAACGCGCGCAGCGCGTATTCCGACGAACCGAGTTCGATGCGGGCGATGTCACGCAGACGGGTGATTTCGCCGTTCTGGCCCGTTTTTACGACGATGTCGCCGAATTGCTCCTCGGTGTTGAGGCGGCCCTGTGCATTCACCGGAATCTGCAATTCGACGTCGGGCAGGCTTGGCGACGCGCCGACGGTGCCGGTCGCGGCCTCGACGTTCTGCGCCTGGATTTCCCGCACCACGTCGCCCGGCGACAGGCCGCGTTCGGCAACCTTCTGCGGATCGAGCCAGATGCGCATCGAATAGTCGCCTGCGCCCCACATCTGCACCTGACCAACACCCTGGATGCGCGCGAGGCGATCCTTGACGTTGATCAGGGCGTAGTTGCGCAAGTACGTCATGTCATACCGGTCGTTCGGCGAGAGCAGATGCACGACCAGCGTGATGTCAGGCGAGCTCTTCACCGTGGTGATACCGAGCTGGCGCGTCACCGCGGGCAGACGCGGCTCGGCCTGCGAGACGCGGTTCTGCACCATCTGCTGTGCGAGGTCGGGATTGGTGCCGAGGCGGAATGTGACGTTCAGCGTCAACTGGCCGTCGGAGGTCGCCTGGCTGCTCATGTAGAGCATGTTCTCGACGCCGTTGATCTGCTCTTCGATCGGGGTCGCGACCGACTCGGCGATCACCTTCGGATTGGCGCCGGGATACAGCGCCCGCACCGTGACCACCGGCGGGGCGACTTCCGGATATTCGGAGATCGGAAGTGCTGGAAGCGAGAGCAGGCCCGCGAGGAAAATCAGGGCGGACAGCACGCCGGCGAAAATCGGCCGGTCGATGAAAAATCTCGAGATATTCATGACGTCATCTCATTATTGGTCTTGTTGCAGTCGTCTGTCCGATGTCGTCATTGCGAGGAGGTAGCGACGAAGCGATCCATCTTTTCTTTTCAGCGATGGATTGCTTCGCTTCGCTCGCAATGACGTTGCTTGAGGAAGGCGAGGGGCGTCAGTTCGCGTCCATCGCCACGACTTCCGGCGCAACGGACGCACCGGGCCGAATGCGTTGCAGTCCCTTGACCACGACCTGTTCGCCGTCCTTCAGGCCGGCGGTCACGATGCGCAGGCCATCGACAGAGACGCCGAGCGAAACCTCGCGGTACTCGGCCTTGTTGTCCTTGTTGATGACCATCACGTATTTCTTGTTCTGGTCGGTGCCGACGGCGCGCTCATTGATCATCATGGCGCGCTCGGTCTTGGGCTGACCCATCGCGAGGCGGACGAACTGTCCGGGAAGCAGGCGGCCGTCCTTGTTGTCGAAGATGGCGCGGACCCGCACCGTGCCGCTGCGCGGATCAACCTGATTGTCGATCAACTGCATGTGGCCTTCGAACGGCAGGCCGTTGCTGGTCGCGGTGCCCATCTTCACGGGAATGCGGCCGGTCTTCGATGCCGCGGCGTCGTCTCCGAGGGAGTTGAGCGCGCGCAGCACCACCTGCTCGTCGGCGTTGAAGCTGGCGTAGATCGGCGTCGTCGAGACGATGGTCGTCAGCAACGGCGAGCCGGGACCCGCAGCGATCAGGTTTCCGACCGTGATCTCGCGCTTGCCGACGCGGCCCGTTACCGGCGCGCGGACTTCGGTGTAGCTGAGATTGAGTTGCGCGGTTTGCAGCGCGGCCTGAGCGGCCTTCAGATTGGCTTCCGCTTCACGATAGGCGTTGATGCGGTTGTCCTGATCGCGCTGCGAGATCGTCTGCGATCCGCTCAGTTGCTGGCCGCGCTCGTAGTCGCTTTTGGTGAAGACGAGTTTTGCCTGCGCGGCGGACACCTGGGCTTCGGCGCGGGCGACATCGGCGGCATAGAGCGCGGGGTCGATCACGACAAGCACGTCGTTTTTCTGAACCAGCGCGCCTTCGCGAAACCGGATGTCCTGAATGGCGCCTGCGACGCGCGAGCGGACTTCCACCTGCTCGACGGCTTCAAGGCGGCCCGAAAATTCGTCCCAGATCGCGGTTTCCCGCTCATTGACGCTGGCCACCGTGACCGGCGTGGCCGGGGGAGGCGCTGCTGCGGCATCGGCCTTGGCGCGGTTGTTCGAGGTCGTGAAGACCAGGGTGCCCGCGGCAGCCAGCAGCGCCACGCCGACACCGGCTCCGATCAGGCTTGTTCTTTTGGAAAGATTTCTCATCGCAAGGCCCCGTTTTTGCATTTTGCGCTCAGGCACTAAATGCAGTTATTTCAATACGTTGCTGGGGATGGTCTCGAGACGAGAGAATAAAAGTTCCAAACTTCCCCGCGTCGCAGTGTTTTATTGCTGCACCGCAACTGTAACGTTCGGTATAAATGGGACTTGGACTTTCACCGTCAAGGGCCATATCTACCGAAAGGTACAAATTCAGAAAGGTTCTCACTGTGGCTATCGGGCGACCCCGGGAATTCGATCTTGATCAGGCTCTGGAAAACGCGCTGCACGTTTTCTGGGAGAAGGGATACGAGGGCGCGTCGATGGCCGACCTGACGGAGGCGATGGGCATCACCAAGCCGTCGCTCTATGCCGCGTTCGGCAACAAGGAAGAACTTTTCCGCAAGGCGTTCGACTCTTATGTCGATGGTCCCGCCGGCTACGCCAAGCTCGCGCTCCAGCAGCCGACAGCGCGCAGCGTTGTGGAAAAACTTCTTTATGGCGAAGTCGATGCGGTGACGGACCCGGAATGTCCGGCGGGATGTCTCTCCATCAACGGCGCGCTGACGGGCGGTGTCACCGCTGAATCCATCAAGCAGGAACTGATGGCGCGCCGCGCGACATGGGAAGAGAACCTGCGCCAGCGTCTGGAGCGGGCAAAGGCCGAAGGCGACTTGCCCGCCGGCGCGGATGCCACGGTGCTGGCGCGCTATCTCGCCACCATGATGCAGGGGATCGCGGTGCAGGCCGTGGGCGGCACCACGCGGGCGGATCTCAAGAAAATCGTCGAGATGGTTTTGACGACCTGGCCGCCGGTCGCGGCGGGTTAACCGCCCGCCGCGTCGCTGGCTTTAGCTGCCGCGAGAATGCGCTGCGCGCGCAGCCGCACCGGTGCATCGACCATGATTCCATCAAGGGCAACCGCGCCGTCGCCTGAATTGGCGATCTTTGTCGCCCATTCGATGTCGGCCTGCGCGGGGCGGAAGCCCTTCAATGTCGGGGCGATCTGTTTCGGATGAATGCAGAGCTTGCCGCTGAAGCCCATCGACGCGGCATAGCGTGCATCGTCTTCCACCAAAGCCGCGTCGTCGAACGATGGTGTCACGCCTTCAAGGGCCGGGAGAATTTGCGCGAGCCGTGACGCGAGCACGATTTCCGCGCGCGCCGTCAACAATGCGTCGCGCTCCATGCTGCAACCAAGATCCGCGCTGAAGTCGATATAGCCGAACGCGAGCCGGTCGGCGTGGTGAGCGATTGCGCGCACGTTCGCAATGCCTTGCGCGGACTCGATCAGGGCGATGAGTGGACGATCGCCGAGCGTTTCGCGCAGGCTTTTCACCTGGTCCGCGGATTCCGCTTTCGGCAGCATGACGCCGACGGCGAGCTTCTTCGCAGCCTGCACATCGTCGTCGTACCAGCGCGTGCCCGCCGCGTTGATGCGGACGATGGAATTGACCGGAATGGAGGCTCCGAGCAGCGTTGCGCGCGCGGCATCCTTGTCGCCCGGCGCAACGGCGTCCTCGAGATCGATGATGACGCCATCCGCGCCGGAATTGGCGGCCTTGTGATAGCGCTCGGGACGGTTGGCGGGAACGAACAGGGGCGCAAGGAAACTGATGCGCGCGAGGGCGGGCGTCATTGACGGCTTCTCCGGCTGTCTGATGGGCGGCCGCGATGGCCGGCATGTTGACGTGTTTTAGGCCGGGACGGGACGCGGAGGCAACCGTGACGCGCGGATATGTTCGCGCGCAATGGTCTCCGCGATATTGCGCGCGTGCCGGGCCAGATCGGGCGCGCCCATCAATTCGCCGAAGGTGCCGCGCGCCAATGGACCCGCCACGAACAACGCCTGCGCGGCTGCGCCGTCGCGGTCGATGGCGCGGCCCTGCAGGTCGACGTCGATGCCGAGACCCAGCGGATCGGGGCGGGCGAGACCCGCGCCGCCGATCTGTCCGAGCAGCGCGTTGCTTGCGAACACCGTGCCGTGTGCGGGACCGGTCGCGATCACGACAGCATCGAACGCATGGTGCTCCCACGCGTGGCTGCGGCGCGGACGCAGATCGACAGCAAGGTCACGATCCTGCGCCGCGCTGGCGCGGATCGATCCGGCCTGGATTGCGAACGTGCCGTCTGCGATCCGGCGTTTGATCACGTCGTCGACCTGCGGCGCGATGCGAAAGCGATAGGTGTCCCAGAACGGGCGCAGATGATGAATGAGTCGCGCGCGTTCGTGCAGCGGCAGCGCGCGCCAGATCTCGACGCCTTGCAGGCGCAACTGATCCAGCACCGGATGCCACGACAGCCCTTCGCGCGCGGCTTCCGCGATGGCGCGGCGGACGCGGCGCAGCAGCGACAGCGTGGTGCGTTCGGGATTCTCCGCGAACTCTCCGAACGGCTCCATCTGTTCGGTGGCGTGCGGCTGCGAGCGCCGTCCGCGCCGCGACACCGCGAGGATGCGCCCGCGATGACCCTGCCGGTCGAGCGAGGCGACGATGTCCGCCATGGTGAGGCCGGTGCCGACGATCAGCACGCGATGGTCCGGCGCGATGCCGCGCAACACATCGCGCTGCCACGGATTGGCGATGAATCGCGGATCGTCCTGAAGCGGCGCGAGAGACGATGGCACCTGCGGCGGCGTGTGGCAGACCGCCAGCACCACGGCGTCGGCGTCGATCTCGCCGCCGTCATCGGTAATGACGCGGTAGCCGCCCGGTTGCGGAACAATGGCGCGCGCGGTCGTCTTCCGATGCGTGACAGCGCTGCCGAGTTGCCTGACGTGCGCGTTGACATAATCGCCGAATGCCGCGCGGGTCGGAAACAGCGCGCCGGGCAACTGCGCCGCCGGATCGCGCGCCGGGTATCCCGACGCGACTAGCCATTGCTCGAAATGGCCTTCCTCGTCGTAATCGAGATTCATCTTCAGCGCGGGCACGTTGATGCGGTGCGCCGGATCGAAACTGTCATAGGCGAGGCCGCGCCCGATCTCGTCGCGCGGCTCGACAATGACGATGTTGTGTCTGCCGGGCGCTGCGCGATGCAGATGCCACGCCAGCACCGCGCCCGAGAACCCGCCGCCGACAATGACAATTGTCGGAAGATCGCCGGCAGCGGAGCGGTCCGTCTGGATCATGAACCCATCAAGACCTTATGGCGCGTTCGGCGTCCAGATCTTGACAGCGGCGGTGTCCAGTTTTTTCGGGATCAGGCCTTCGCCGAGAAACGCATCGGCGATCTTCTGCTGTTCGGTGAGACCCGCGGGCGTGACCGCGCCGACGCCATAGCTGCGGTGGCTGTTGGCTTCCTCGACGGTTGCGGCGTCGATGCCCCAGAGGCCGGCGAGCAACGTGGCGGCATCCTTCGGATTGGCTTTAACCCACTTGCCGGTCTCGCGCAATTTGGCGAACACGATGTTCAGCACGTCGCTGCGGCGCTCGGTAAAGGTTTCCGAGGCGAGATAGTAGCGCTTGTAGCTTGCGAGCCCGCCGCTGCCGTCGCTCAGAATCTTCGCGCCGGACTGGCGCTGCGCGCTGGTGAGGAACGGGTCCCACGCCACCCAGGCGTCGACATTGTTGCTGACGAACGCGGCGCGGCCATCGGCGGGCGCGAGGTAGGCCGGCGAAATCTCCTTGAAGTTCAGCCCGGACTTGCCGAGGGCTGCGAGCAACAAGTAATGACTGCCCGCGCCCTTGGTCACCGCGACCTTCTTGCCCTTGAGATCGGCCAGCGTCTTGATCGGCGAGTTTGTCGGAACGAGAATGGCTTGCGCCGCAGGCGAGGCGCTTTCTTCCGCGACATAGGCGAGTTTGGAACCGGCGGCCTGCGCGAAGATCGGCACGGTGTCGGCGACGTCCGCGCCGAAATCGAGATTGCCGACGCCAAGCGATTCCAGCAGCGGAAGCCCGCTGGAGAATTCATGCCACGACACCTTCACGCCGAGCGGGGCGAGGGCCTTGTCCAGTTCGCCATTGGCGCGCAGCACGGCGATCAGTGTCGATGATTTCTGCAATCCGATGCGGATCTGATCGGCCGGCTTGTCACTTTGTGCGAACGATGCCGTCGCCGCAAGCAGCAGTGATGCGGCGGCGAACAGTCCGGCGATGGGTCTGGCGTGTCGAGTCATGTGTCGTTGTCCTTTGGCGGCGGTTCGGCGCGGACTCTATGAAACAAGCCGGATAATGAGTTGCCAAAGTTCCGATAGCCCGCGCGTACTTTGTTCTCATTTCAGGACACAACGCGAAATGAATGCGTGATGGTGAGTCTTTGCGCTTCACGCGCCCGTGAGCGAACGAGAATCCAAGATCGATATTCTTGATCGTTGACGTCGGTGTGATCAAAACGTGTGCAGAAAATCGACCTGCAATCGGCGCGCTTTCTGAAACATTCCTGTTGAGCGTATGCATCGTGACAGTGCGGGCATCGCTATTTTTGCGGAGCACTCGACACTCAGGAAGAGCGTGGCCATCATTCCAATCACCAACGCAATCAGTTTGCGTGATCGATTTGCAGGAGAATGGCATGAAGCGCCGGGAATTTCTGAAACTGTCCACGGCGGCCATCGCTGTCGCGGCGTCGTCGGGCGCGTCGCGCGCGCAGGCGGTCGCGAAGGAAGTCCGCATCGGTTATCAGAAGACCGGCGTGCTTGTGATCGCGCGCCAGCAGGGCACCATCGAAAAGCGGTTCGCGGCGAGCGGCACGTCGGTGAAGTGGTTGGAGTTCACGTCCGGCCCGCCGCTGCTGGAAGCCATCAGCACTGGCGCCGCGGATTTCGGCGCGGTTGGGGATTCGCCGCCGATCTTCGCGCAGGCCGCGAATGCCAATATCGTTTATGCGGCGGCATCGCCGATCAGCAACGGGCAGGGCATTCTCGTGCCGCCCGGTTCATCCATCAAGAGCATCGCAGACTTGAAGGGCAAGCGCGTCGGCTTCACCAAGGGATCGAGCGCGCACAACATTGTCGTGCAGACGCTGGAGAAAGCCGGGCTCACTTATAATGACATCACGCCGGTCTATCTGACGCCGCCGGACGCAGGCCCTGCTTTCGCCAACGGCAGCATCGACGCCTGGGCAGTGTGGGACCCGTATTTCGCCATCGGCGAGAAGAAGCAGAACGCGCGCATTCTCATCAATGCCCATGAGGTTGCGAAGACCAACGCCTTCTTCATCGCCAATCGCGATTTCGCCGCCCAGAAGCCGGGGCCGCTGCGCGAAGTGATCGCGGGCCTCGCCACCGCAGCGGCGTGGGCGGAAGCCAACCGCGACGCGGTTGCGAAGTCGCTGCATGAGATCACCGGCGTGCCGCTCGACATTCAGACGCTGGCCGCGAGCCGCGCCTCGTTCGCAATCGGTCCCGTGACCGACGGGATCATCGAGACCCAGCAGGGCGTCGCCGACCGCTTCCACAAGCTTGGGCTGATCCCGAGACAGATCGTGGTCCGCGACATCGTCTGGAAGTCCGCGCAGTCCTGATGCCTTCATCATTCTCATTATTCCGTTTCATCAAAAGGTACGTTCATGCACACACGTCGCACATTGACCACGTTCGCGATCACCGCCGTAGCGGCGCTGACGCTTTCATCGATCATTCCAGCGCAGGCGCAGGAGAAAGTGGTCCGCATCGGCTTCCAGAAATACGGCAAGCTGGTGCTGCTCAAGAGCAAGGGCTCGCTGGAGCCGAAACTAAAAGCGCTGGGTTACAGCGTGGTCTGGACCGAATTTCCGTCGGGGCCGCCGCTGCTCGAAGCGCTCAACGTCGGCGCGATCGACTTCGGCAACACGGGCGAAGCCCCGCCGATCTTCGCGCAGGCCGCCGGTGCGCCGATTCAATATGTCGCCTACGAGCCGCCCGCGCCGAAAGGTGAGGCGATCCTTGTCCCGAAAGACAGCAAGCTCGCGACCGTCGCCGACCTGAAAGGCAAGAAGGTCGCGCTGAACAAAGGCTCCAACGTTCACTATCTTTTGGTGAAGGCGCTGGAGAAGGCGGGTGTCAAATATTCCGAGATCACGCCGGTGTTCCTTGCGCCCGCCGATGCGCGCGCGGCGTTCGAGAAAGGCGCGGTCGATGCGTGGGTGATCTGGGATCCGTTCCAGGCGGCGGCCGAAGTGGCGACAGAGGCGCGCACGCTGGCGGACGGCACCGGCATCGTGTCGAACTATCAGTTCTATTTCTCGTCGCAGAAGTTTCTGGGCGCCGATCCGAAGATCGTCGATCTGGTGCTGGCGCAGCTGAGCGAGGTTGACGACTGGGCGAAGGGAGACATCAAGGCCGTCGCCGAACAGCTCAGCCCGTCGGTCGGATTGCCGGTGCCGGTACTCGAACTCGCTCTGAAGCGTCAGTCTTACGGCATCAAGCCGATCAACGACACGGTGATCGCCGAACAGCAGCAGGTCGCGGACACGTTCTTTTCGCTCGGTCTGATCCCGAAGGCGATCAGGATTTCCGACGTTGCAAGAAAGTCCGGATCATGAGCGCGAATACTCCAGCCAACGTTCTCTGGTTTTTGCCGACACACGGTGACAGCCGCTATCTCGGCACCACCACCGGCGGACGCGAGGTGAACTTCAACTACCTGCGGCAGATCGCGCAGGCTGCGGACCAACTCGGCTATTTCGGTGTGCTGCTGCCGACCGGGCGAAGCTGCGAGGATTCATGGGTGGTCGCCTCCGCCGTGGCGCCATGGACCGAACGGCTGCGTTATCTCGTGGCGGTGCGTCCCGGGTTGCAATCGCCAAGCGTTGCCGCACGCATGACCGCGACGCTGGATCGCGTGTCCAACGGACGTCTGCTGATCAACGTCGTGACCGGCGGCGATCCCGTCGAGAACAAGGGCGACGGTATTTTCCTCGATCATGACGAACGCTATGCCGTGACGCGCGAGTTTCTGAACGTCTACAGCGATCTGCTCTCGGGCAAGACCGTGAACGTGCAGGGCAAGCACATCTCGATCGAGGACGGCCGCCTGCTGTTTCCGCCAGTGCAATCGCCGCGCCCGCCGCTGTATTTCGGCGGTTCGTCGGATGCCGGCATCGATGTCGCAGTCGATACGGTCGACAAGTATCTGACATGGGGCGAGCCCCCGGCGCAGGTGGCAGAGAAGGTCGCGCGCGTGAAGGCCGCGGCCGCCAAGAAGGGCCGCAAGCTCTCCTTCGGCATCCGTCTGCATGTGATCGTGCGCGAAACCAATGAAGCGGCGTGGCGCGCGGCGGACGAACTGATTCAATACGTCACCGACGACACCATCGCGCAGGCGCAGAAGATTTTCTCGCGCATGGATTCGGTCGGCCAGCAGCGCATGGCGCAATTGCACGGCGGCCGGCGCGACAAGCTCGAGATCAGCCCGAACCTCTGGGCCGGCGTCGGTCTGGTGCGCGGCGGCGCGGGGACGGCGCTGGTCGGTGATCCGCAGACGGTTGCGGCGCGCATCAAGGAATATCAGGACGTCGGCGTCGATACTTTCATCATGTCGGGTTATCCGCATCTCGAGGAAGCTTATCGCTTCGCCGAACTGGTGTTCCCGCTGCTCAACCTCAATCAGTCCAATGTGGCGCCGTTGCGCGTCAACACCGGCCCGTTCGGGGAGACCATCGGCAACGACTATCGTCCCCAGAAGCAGGCATCGTCGTCATGAGTCTCGCTGACACCGTATCGCAGCCCCGCGCGCGCGGGTTTCGCATTCCGCGCGCCGACGGCCTGACCCAGTGGATCGTGCCGCTGGTCATCCTTCTGGTTTGGCAGATCGCCTGTGTCACCGGCTTCGTGTCGGCGCGGGTGTTGCCTGCGCCGAGCGACGTCGCGGTGGCGGGCTGGAAGCTGGCGTTGTCCGGCGAGCTTGCGAAGAATATCTGGGTCAGCTTCTGGCGCGCGAGCGTCGGCTTTCTGATCGGCGGCGCGATCGGTTCCGCGTTCGGTCTGGCCAACGGGTTGTCGCAGATCAGCAATAAGCTCACCGACACGACCTTGCAGATGGTGCGCAACGTGCCGCATCTGGCGCTGATCCCGCTGGTGATCCTGTGGTTCGGCATCGACGAGTCGGCCAAGCTGTTCCTGGTGGCGCTCGGCGTGTTCTTCCCGATCTATCTCAACACGCTGCACGGAATCAAAACCGTGGACCCGCAGCTGATCGAAATGGGCCGCATCTACGGCATGACCAACAGCGAGTTGTTTCGCCGCGTGATCTTCCCCGGCGCGCTGCCGTCGATTTTCGTGGGGCTGCGCTTCGCACTCGGCATCATGTGGCTGACGCTGATCGTGGCGGAAACCATCGCGGCCTCGTCGGGCCTCGGCTACATGGCGATGCAGGCGCGCGAATTCATGCTGATCGACGTCGTCGTGCTCAGCATCCTGATCTATGCGCTGCTCGGCAAGCTAGCCGATAGCACCGCGCGCGTGCTGGAGCGGTTCACGCTGTCCTGGCATCCGGCCTTTCAGAAATAACGGGAATGAACATGACGCAGGCATTTCGATTCGCTCCGGCCGACGCAAAAGTGCTGGACGCTGCCACCGATCTGATCCGTGAGGCGCAGGTGGCGCGGGACGGAACGCGCGATTCCTCGCGCGCGCTGTCGCTGACCATTCGCGGCCTTCGCAAATCGTTCGGCGACAATGAAGTACTGCGCGGCATCGATCTTCATATTCCGGCGGGGCAGTCCGTCGCCATCGTCGGCAAATCGGGCTGCGGCAAGAGCACGCTGCTGCGCCTGATCGGCGGGCTGGACGAGCCGAGCGCGGGGACCATCGAGTTCGGCGACCATGAGGGCCGCCCGAGTGACCACGTCCGCGTCATGTTTCAGGAGCCGCGGCTGCTGCCGTGGGCGCGGGTGCTGTCGAATGTCGAAGTCGGTCTCGGCCGCGACCGCAATTCGCCGGATGCGAAAATTCGCGCCGACGATGCGTTGAAGGAGGTCGGCCTTGACGAAAAGCGGGACCAGTGGCCCGCGGTATTGTCGGGCGGACAGAAGCAGCGCGTCGCGCTGGCGCGCGCGCTGGTCAGCCATCCGCGCGTGCTGGCGTTTGACGAGCCGCTTGGTGCGCTCGATGCGCTGACGCGCATTTCGATGCAGCGTCTGCTGGAAAGCGTCTGGCACGACCAGGGCTTTACCGCGATTCTGGTGACCCACGACGTGGCCGAAGCGGTGGCCCTGGCGGATCGCGTGCTGGTCATTGAAGACGGCCGCATCGCCCACGATATCAATGTCGATCTGGCGCGCCCGCGCCAGCGTGGCTCCGCGGACCTCGCGGCGCTGGAAGGCACCATTTTGCGCGAACTGCTGAAAGAGACCGGCGAAGCCGCTGGCGCGTGAGGCTGACATGAATTCGCTGGTCCGGAACATCCGCGAGACCAAGATCGACGCTTCGGCGTCGGCCGACAGTTTTCGCAATGCCATGCGCTCGCTTGCGGGTGGTGTGAGCGTTATCACGGTCGGGCGGGGCAACGATCTGTCCGGCATGACCGTGACGTCGGTGTCGTCGCTGTCGGTGGAGCCGGCGACACTGATCGTCAGCGTCAACCGCCAGTCGTCGTCGTGGCCGCTGCTTCAGAAGCATGGCGTATTCGGCGTCAACATTCTCGGCGCTGACCAAGTGGACGTCGCCGAACGGTTTTCCGGCATCGGCGGCCTGAAGGGCGCTGCGCGATTCGCCGGCGCCGAGTGGATCAGTCTCGCATCCGGCGTGCCGCTGCTGGCCGGCGCGCTGGCGGCGTTCGACTGCGAGGTCGAGCATGTCCTCGAGCGCCATTCCCATGCCATCGTGATCGGGCGGGTGCTCGATTTGCGGGTGTCGTCGGGCAAGGGCGCGCTGACCTATTGGCAGGGGGAGTATGTTGCCCTCGACCAGAACGAGGACGCGGCGCGTCTGGCCGAGGTCAGCCTGCCGACGTCACGGGCGCTCTGGCAGATTTGACCTGATTTTCCTTAATTCCCGCCGTTTCCAATGCGTTTGCATTCCGGGGACCGCTCGCCGTATGGTGCCGCCGAATGACGGTCAACGGAGCGGACGTGGCAAAAACTTCAATGCGGATCGGCACGCGCAAAAGCACGATGGCGCTGGTGCAGACCGGGGAAATCGCGCGCCAGCTGTCCGCCGCCGTTTCCGATCTGGATGTCGAGATCGTCAAGTTCGAGACGCGCGGCGACTCGGACCAGACCGGTCTTTTGCTGACGCACGGCGGCAAGGGCGGGGCGTTCGTCGATCAGATTCGCAGCGCTATAACCGCAGGCGATCTGCAAGCGGCGATGCATTCGCTGAAGGATATGCCGGGGAATGAGGACACGCCGGGTCTTGTGATCGGCGCGACGCTGAAACGCGACCCGCCGACCGATGCGCTGGTGTTGCGCGCGGGCGTGACGTTCGAGGATCTGAAGCGGACCAAGGGCAAAGGCTTCAAGATCGGCACCAATGCGGTGCGGCGTGCGGCTTATGTGCGCAGGTTGTTTCCCGAGATCGAGGTGATTCATTTTCGCGGCGCAGCCGACACGCGGGTGCGCAAACTCGACAATGGCGAGTTGCAGCGGCTGCCGGATGGCGGTGCGGCCGGTCCGGCGGATGCGCTGATCATGGCGCGGACGGGTTTGGAGCGCGTCGGGCTCGGCGCGCGCGTCGCCCATGAGTTCACAACGCGCGAGATGTTGCCGGCGGCAGGACAGGGCATCGTGGCGGTGGAATGCGCCGCGAACGACTGGCAGACGCGGCGTTATCTGTCGCTGATCGATGATCCCGCCGCGCATCTGTCCGCCGATGCGGAGCGCGAGGTGTTGTGGGTGCTCAACGGCCATTGCAATTCGCCGATCGCGGGCTTCTCGACGATCGACGGCCGCGACATGACGCTGACCGCGTCGGTGCTCGATCTCGAAGGCGGTCAGTTGCTGGAAGCCACGCGCAGCGGTCCGGCGGACAAGCCGCGCGAGCTGGGTCGCGCCGTGGCGTTCGATCTTCTGGCAAAGGGCGCTGCGGAGATTATTGAGCGGTCGCGGCCGGTCTAGCCTTTATACGCCCGCACGCGTTTGAGCATCTGCTCGACATGGGCGACCGGCGTTTCCGGCTGGATGCCATGGCCGAGATTGAAGATGAACCGGCCGCTCGCGTAATTCGCCAGCACATCATCCACCGCGCGGTCGAGCGCCGCGCCGCCCGCGATTAGCGCCAGTGGATCGAGATTACCCTGCACGGCGACATGGCTTTGCACGCGCTCGCGGATCAGCGTCGGCTCAGCCGCCCAGTCGATGCTGACGCCATCCACGCCGGTGCGTCCGACATACAGCGGAAGTTGCGCGCCCGCACCGCGCGGGAATCCGATGATCTTCGCACCGGGCGCTTTCGCGCGCACGCCCTCAACAATGCGTCGCGTCGGCTCGACGGACCAGCGCTGGAATTCGCGCGGCGGCAATACGCCCGCCCAGGTGTCGAAAATCTGCAGGACATCCGCGCCGGCTTTCAGCTGGCCGAGCAGATATTCAATTGAGTTCTCCACCAGCACGTCGATGATTTTCGCGAACGCTTCTGGCTCCCGATAGGCAAGCATCCGCGCAGGCGCTTGATCCGGCGTCCCTTGGCCCGCGACCATGTAGGTCGCCACCGTCCACGGCGCGCCGCAGAAGCCGATCAGCGTCACCTTCGGATCGAGCGCGCTGCGGACCCGGCGCAGCGCTTCATAGACAGGCTCGAGCTTTGAAAAGTCGGCGGCTGTTGCCAGCGTCTTGATCTTCTCAGGCGTGTCGAGCGGATCGAGGCGGGGACCTTCGCCCACCTCGAAACGCACGGAACGCCCGAGGGCGTGCGGGATCACCAGAATGTCCGAAAAGATGATCGCGGCATCGAAGCCGAAGCGCCGTATCGGCTGCAACGTCACCTCGGCGGCCCATTCCGGATTGAAGCAAAGATCGAGAAATCCGCCGGCCTTCGCGCGCAAGTCGCGATATTCCGGCAAGTAGCGCCCGGCCTGCCGCATCATCCAGACCGGCGGCACCGGCTGGCGGCTTCCCGCAAGAACTTCAAGAAACGGTTTAACTGGCTGCGGCTGGCTCAAGCGAAATTCCGTTGTGAGACAATGGAGTTATCGCCGCTCTGATACACGGTGCCTCCGCATTTGGCCACCGGTTGACGGCTTGAATCAACCTGATACGTTCTATTTTAGAACTTATAGCATGGCAGCGATGACTTGCTCGGCCATTGTCGGGCGTCGCCAGCCTGCGGTAACGGTGTGACAGAACACAGGAGAGGGAACACATGAAAACGGCGATTACGGAACTGTTCGGCATCCAGCACCCGATCATCCAGGGCGGCATGCACTTTGTTGGCTTCGCGGAACTTGCGTCCGCCGTTTCCAACGCGGGCGGCCTCGGTATCATCACGGGTCTCACGCAGAAGACGCCCGAACTGCTGGCGAAGGAAATCAAGAAGTGCCAGGACATGACCGACAAGCCGTTCGGCGTGAACCTCACGTTCCTGCCGACCTTCGCGGCGCCTCCGTATCCCGAATATATCGCGGCCATCAAGGAAGCTGGCATCAAGGCGGTGGAAACCGCTGGCCGCAGCCCCGAGCAATATATGCCTGCGCTCAAGGCAGCGGGCATCAAGGTCATTCACAAGTGCACCTCGGTGCGCCATTCGCTGAAGGCCGAGGCGATCGGTTGCGATGCGGTCAGCGTCGACGGCTTCGAATGCGGCGGTCATCCCGGCGAAGACGACATGCCGAACATGATCCTGCTGCCGCGCGCGGAAGAGGAATTGAGAATTCCATTCGTGGCGTCGGGCGGCATGGCCGACGCACGCAGTCTCGTTGCAGCGCTCGCCATGGGCGCGCAGGGCATGAACATGGGCACGCGCTTCATCGCCACCAAGGAAGCGCCGGTGCATGACAACGTAAAGCAGGCGCTGCTCAAGGCGACCGAACTCGATACCCGCCTCGTGATGCGCGCGCTGCGCAACACCGAGCGCGTTCTCAACAACAAGAACGTCGAGAAGCTGATCGAGATCGAGAATGAAAAGGGCAAGGACCTGAAGATTCAGGACATCATGGATCAGGTCGCAGGCGTCTACCCGAAGGTGATGCTTGAAGGCGACATGGACGCGGGCGCCTGGAGCTGCGGCATGATGGTCGGCCTGATCAACGATATCCCGACCTGCAAGGAACTGATCGACCGCATCATGGCGGATGCGGAGTTCATTATCCGCAAGCGCCTGGCGGGATTCCTCGACGGCACCTACACGGTGACCGAGCCGCGCAAGAAGGTGGCGTAAGACTGCCGGTCATTCCGGGGCGCGAGCACTCGCGAGCGAACCCGGAATCCCGGAATTGTTTTCGATGAACTCGTCTGGATTCCGGATCAGCCCGCTGCGCGGGCTGTCCGGAATGACGTGTGGGATGTCCTCACGCCAGCCCATACGCCTCGCGCATCGCGTCAATGGCGTCGAGCTTGGCCTGAAACACCGACCAGTCGTCATTTTCCGCGATCGGTTTCCAGATCGCCTCGACCTCTTCGATCAGCATGGTGCAGGCCACGGTGTTCTGAAAGAACGGCCGATTGAGATCGACGTGGGGCAAAGCCGCGAAGTCCTTCAGCGCCTGCCGCACGGGATTGAACGCCTCGCTTGCGTAATGATCTTTTGACGGGCTTCTGGCGGCGCGCTCCGCGCTGGCCAGCCCGCCGAACCAGTCGAAGAAGGTTTGCTCGAACGGCGCCTTGCTATCCGACAGGAAGATCCACAGCGCGCGCGTCAACTCGGCATCGCGCTCGACGCCCTGCGATGCGACGCCGAGACGCCTCAGCATCGCGCTTGTGAATTCCGCGCGCAGCGCCGGCTCGAATGCGCCGAGCGCCTTTTCGAGTGACGGCTGGTCGGCAATCGGCAACAGGCATTCCGCCAGCCGCGTGACATTCCAGAACAGCGCGTCGGGCTGCCGGCCGAAGGCGTAGAGACCGGTCTCGTCGAAGTAGGCGGCGGTGAACGACTGATCAAGCACCGGCAGGAAGCGCCATGGGCCGTAATCGAAACTTTCGCCGGTGACGTTGATGTTGTCGGTGTTCAGCACGCCGTGGACGAATCCCGCGGCCATCCATTGCGCGCCGACCCGCGCGACGCGGCGGCAGACCTCTTCAAGGAACGCCACAGCGCGAGCAGGGGCGTCGTCGCGCCAAACGTCAGGCATGTAGGTCTTGATGGTGTAGTCGAGCAGCTTCTGGATATTTTCGATGTTGCGGTGAAACGCCTGACGCTGGAAGGAGCCGATGCGGATATGCGAATGGCTGAGCCGCACCATCACCGACGACCGCGTCGGCGACGGCTCGTCGCCGCGCTCCAGCGCTTCGCCGGTCTCGATCAGGCTGAACGTCTTGGACGTATCGACGCCCAACGCTTCCAGCATCGATGTGGCGAGAACCTCGCGTACGCCGCCCTTGAGCGTGAGCCGTCCATCGGCAGTGCGCGACCAAGGCGTCTTGCCGCTGCCTTTGGTGGCGAGGTCGAGCAGGCGGCCTTTGTCGTCGTAAAGTTGCGCGAACAGGAAACCGCGTCCGTCGCCAAGCTCCGGATTGTAGGTGCGGAACTGGTGGCCGTGATAACGCAGCGCCAGCGGCTCAGTGAAACTCTCCGCCAGCGGCGCGAAGCGTCCGAAATGCGCGATCCATTCCTCGTCGGTGAGCGTGTCGAGTCCCACCGTCTTCGCCGCGCGCCGGTTGCGGTAGCGCAGGATGTGATCGGGAAACGCCGCTGCCGCGACGACGTCGAAGAACTCCGGACCCAGCGCTGCATGGCTGGTGGAGGCGCGATAGCGGGGAGAGACAGGCATCAGGAGTCCGAATCGCCTTGCAAAACCATCAGAACGGCAGATGGCCGGTCTTGAAGTATGTCATGGCGAGGAAGCCGATTACCACGCCGACGATGATACCGAGAACGACTTTCATGCGGCGAACCTTTCGTTGTGAATCGACGGCACCGGCTTACGCCTTTTGCGCGCGTTAGTGAATCTCCGCGGACTTGGCCAATGCCTCTTTCAGCTTGTCCAGCGTGAACGAGGGGCTGCGCGCGATGCCGAGGATAGGCTCCTCGCGGCGTTCGCAGAGCTTTGCTGCATCGGGCAGTTTCGCGGCAACATTGGCCGGAATCACGACCGCGCCGTGGCGGTCCGCATGGATGAGATCATCCGAACGCACCGTCATGCCGGCCACGCACACGTCGTCGCCAAAGCCGTCGAGATGAACGTAGGCGTGCGAAGGCCCGACGCTTCCGGCCAGCGCCTGAAAGCCCGGCGCCCACGCCGGGATGTCGCGGATCGATCCGTCAGTGACCACACCGAGGCAGCCGAGCGCCTTGTGGACCGAACTGTTGACCTCGCCCCAGAACGCGCCGAAGCCGATGTTCGCGCCGTCGAGATCCTGAATAACGCTGATGCGCGGGCCGTGTCCGGTGCCGCAATATTCGTAATACGCCACGCGTTGCGCGCGCGCATCCGCCGCCGACAGGCTGGAGGCCGACGTGGCGCGGATTGTTGCGGTGCGGGCGTAACCCACCATCGGAGGCAGGTCCGGAAACGGGCAGACCAGCGGTTTTGTGGTGAAGCCGGTAAGGCGCCGCTCGGGCGCCACGACTTCCAGCGCGTTGCAGATGGTCGGCGTGTCCCAGCGGGCCAGCGCCTCGAGCAGCGATGCGGGATGGGGCGCGGAAACGGGATTTGTCACGGGTTGATCTCCAGTTGTTCTGTTGGCCGTTCGAGCCGGACCGGCTGCGTCTGGCGAGTTTGCCTGCGCATTGCGACGGCGGCAAGTATCAGGACGTATGCCTCATGTATGCTTGGCCCCGCTTGCGGTGCGGGCTGAATCAAGGCGATGATGGGCGCGCTTCAAGACCAACAAAACGTCAGGGGATGATATGGCGACCAACAAGAAGAAACTGCTGATCGTGGAAACCCTGTCGCCCGGCGGCTGGGCGCTGCTTCGGGAGCGCAGCGACATCGAGGCCATCGAATTCCCCAATACGATTTCCGCCCCCGATTTCAACGAGATGTTGCGTCAACATGCGCCGGTCAACGGCGTGGCGCTGGGCGGCACCGCGTTCGGCGCGAACGAGATCGTCTCGTCGGGCGAAATGATGGTCGTCACGCGTATCGGCGTCGGTTACGACGCGGTCGATGTGAAGGCGCTGAGCGCCAACAAGATTCCGCTGATGACGACGGGCATCGCGAACTCGCCCTCGGTCGCCGAATGCGCGCTGTTCATGATGCTGGCGCTGGCGAAGCGCGCCGCCGAACTCGACAAGCTGGTCAAGAGCGGCAACTGGACCAAGCGTCTTGGTGCGATCCCGTTCGACCTGCTGGGTAAGACCGCGCTGGTGGTCGGCATGGGCCGCATCGGGGTGCGGCTGGTGAAGCGGCTGGTGGCGATGGAAATGAACGTGCTGGTCTATGATCCGTTCAAGACCGCGGCCGAGATCGAGGCCGTCGGCGCGGAACGCGTGACCGATCTCGCAACCGCGCTGCCGCGCGCGGATTTTGTTTCGATCCATTGCCCCAAGGCGCCGGAAACCGTCAACATGTTCAGCACGGCGCAATTGCAGCTGATGAAGCCGACGGCGTATCTCATCAACACCGCGCGCGGCGGCATCGTCGATGAGGCCGCGCTTTATGCCGCGCTGACCTCGGGCAAGATCGCGGGCGCGGGCATCGACGTGTTCGCGCAGGAGCCGCCGCGTCCGGATCATCCGCTGTTCGCACTGGACAACGTCATCATGGCGCCGCATGTGGCGGGCGTGACGCGCGAGGCGCTGGACCGCATGAGCCTTCAGACCGCGAAGAACATGCTAAGCGCGCTCGACGGCAAGCCGATCCGCGAGAACGTTATCAATCAGGATGTGCTGAACTAACTCATGCCCCTGCAAAACCGCGTGTCGCCGTTCGGCGAGATTGTCGCGACCGCGCATCGCGGGCGCTTCACCGGCAATCGCGGCATCATCCACGATCCGGCGACGCGGACGCTGCTGAACCGGCGATGGTCCTCGAAGGCCTGGATCACCTGCGTCTGCGAGTTTCGCGGGCGCAAGCGCAAGGTGATGAGCCGGCGAAGCTGGACCGAATTGTTCTTTCTCGACGAAGCGACATCCTTCGCGGCGGGGCATCGGCCTTGCTTCTATTGCCGCCGCGAGGATGCAACGGCGTTCCGCGATGCGTGGGCCAAAGGCAACCGGCGCGACAAGCCGTATGCGACAGAAATGGACGCCGTGTTGCACAGTGAGCGTCTCGATGGCCGGGTGAAAAGGCTGCATGCGTTACACACGCCGCCGCTGAAATTGCCCGATGGCGCGATGATCACGTCCGGCGGCGAGAGTTATCTGATTGCGAGGGGAGAGGCGTGGCTGTGGTCGTTCGCGGGTTACACCCGTGCCTCCGCCAGTCTTGCCGATGCAAAGCTGCTGACGCCGCCGTCGATCGTCAACGCGCTGCGCGAAGGTTATCCGGTGCAGATCGGGCTCGACTGACGATGGAAGTATGGGCTCACGCTGGCTTCGGAATCCGGTGCATCTGCCCGGCGACGGCGCGGACATTGCGGGGCGCCGCAAGCCAGATCCCTGCCGCTGACAGCGCGCTGACGGCGATGCCGATGACGAAGGCGATGGTGTAGTCGCCGCAGATGTCATGCAGGATGCCCGTCACCCACGGACCGGCAGCGCCGCCGGCCAGTGCCGTAAACCCGATCGTGCCGAAGATCGTGCCGAAATGCTTGCCTTGAAAGATCTCGGCCACCACCGCGCCCATGATCGAGGTGAAGCCGTAGCCGAGAAATCCCTGTACGACGACCATGACATAGACCAGCGCCAGCGACGGGGCATACTGGAGCGCGATCAGCGCCGCGAAGCAGACCGCAAATCCCAATGATGAAATCGTCCAGATCCATTCGCGGCCGATCCGGTCGGACAGATAGCCGAGCACGATCTGCCCGGGAATGCCGATCAGGCTGACAAAGCCGAGCGCCCATGCTGCCGAGGTCGAGCTGAATCCGATCTCGACGAGATACTTGGTCTGATGCACCTGCACCGCGTACCAGACATAAAGTCCGCAGAAATAGCCGAGCGAGATCCACCAGAACCGCGCGGTGCGCACCGCGCGTTCAAGCGTCCAGTCCACGGACGCCCAGGCCGGATCGACGATGTTCGACGGCGGCGCGACGGTCGCGGCTGTCGGCGCGGCGTCGCCGTCCGGCAGCAGGCCGATATCTTCGGGGCGTTTGCGCAGCAGAAGATTGAGCGGCACCAGCACGACGAGCACGAGAATGCCCATCGCCCAGCTCGCCGCGCGCCAGCCGCTTTTGTCGATCAGCAATTGCACCCAGGGCAGGATGATGATGGAGCCGATACCGACGCCGGCGAAGGCGAGACCGACCGCGAGCCCGCGGCGTCTGACGAACCAGTTCGGCAGGAACAGCGACTGGCCGGAATAGCCCAGACAAATGCTACCCGCGCCGACCAGACAGCCGATGGTCGCGTAAAGATGCCACGGCTGCGTTGTCAGCGGCGCGAGCAGGAGGCCGACTGCCATCAGCCCGACGCCAAGCTCCATCAACGTGCGCGGCCCGCTGCGGTCCATCAGCCGTCCCATCAACGGACTGAGCAGCGCCGAGACCATAAACCCGAACGAGAACGCGCCTGCGGTGACGCCGCGATCCCAGCCGAATTCATCGACGATCGGCGCGAAGAACAGCGAGAACGACGTGCGGGCGTTCACGCCGATGCCCATGGTAATGAAGGTGACCCCGACGATGATCCAGCCGTAATAGAAGGGCAGGCGGCGCATTCGGAAGTTCCGGCAAGGACGTGGTCAGGACGGGAGTATGGGCGGAGAAACGCAGCGCGTCATGACGCGCTGCAACGGAAGCGAATCACATGATGCGCGGCCGGTGGCTGTGATTAAATTACCTGAGAGGTAACCGACGCAAGATGTCTCGTGGTCCCGGCGTTCGCCGGGACGACGATGAATTGTTATCTCGCATCAGCTTTCGCCGCCGGCCAGCCCGACCGCCCACAGCGCGAACGCATAGGCGATGGCGATTTCATCCAGCCTGTTGAACCGGCCCGACGCGCCGCCATGGCCAGCGCCCATGTTGGTGCGCAGCAGAACCGGACCACCGCCCATCATCACGGGGCGTAGCCGCGCGATCCATTTCGCCGGCTCCCAATAGGTGACGCGCGGATCGGCGAGGCCGCCCATCGCAAGAATGGCGGGATACTCCTTTGCCGCCACATTCTCATAGGGTGAGTACGAGAGGATGGTTTTGAAGTCGCTGGCGCTCTCGATGGGGTTGCCCCATTCGGGCCATTCCGGCGGCGTCAGCGGCAGGGACTCGTCGAGCATGGTGTTAAGCACATCGACGAACGGCACTTCCGCGACGATGCCCGCGAACAAGTCGCCGGAGCGGTTCGCCACCGCGCCCATCAGCATGCCGCCCGCGCTGCCGCCGTGTCCGACGATCTTTTTCGCCGAAGTATATTTCGCCTCGATCAGCGCGCGGCCGGCGGCGGCGAAGTCATCGAACGAGTTGGTCTTCTTCTCGCGCTTGCCGTCGAGATACCAGCCCCATCCCTTGTCTGCGCCGCCGCGGATATGCGCGATGGCATAGACGAAGCCGCGATCCACCAGCGACAGCCGGTTGGCGGAGAAGGAAGCGGGCATCGCCATGCCGTAGGAGCCGTAGCCATACAGCAGCAGCGGCGCGCTGCCGTCGCGCTTCAGGTCCTTGCGATGCAGGATCGACACCGGAACCTGCGCGCCGTTGTGCGAGGTAGCCATGATGCGCGTGGTGACGTAGTCGGCGGGGTTGTGGCCGGAGGGAATTTCCTGGCGCTTGCGCAGCGTGCGCTCGCGGCTGACCATGTCGTAGTCGAACACCTCGGACGGCGTGGTCATCGACGAATAGGAAAACCGGATCTGCGTGGTGTCGAACTCGTAGCCGCCGATGGTGCCAAGCGAATAGGCGGCCTCGTCGAAGGCGATGGCGTGTTCCTGTAAGGTCGCAAGATCGCGGATCACGATGGAGGGCAGCGCATTGGCGCGCTCGAGCCGGACCAGATGGCCGGAATAAAGCTCGATGTCGATGATGTAGATGCCGGGGCGATGCGGAATGAGATCGCGCCAGTTCTTGCGCGCGGGAGAGGCCAGTGGTGCTGTGACGATCTTGAAGTCGATGGCGTCGTCGGCGTTGGTGAGAATAAAGAGCTGATCGCCGCGATCCCCGATCGAATATTGCACGCCTTCCTCGCGTTTCGCCACAAGGCGCGGTTTGGCGTCTGGCGTTTGCAGGTCGATCAGCCGCTGCTCTGAGGTCTCGTGATCGCCGCCTGCGATGACGCAAAAGCGCCCGCTGGTGCTTTCGTGAATATGCGTGAACCAGCCTGAGTCTTTCTCTTCGTAGACCAGCGCATCGCTCGCCTGCGGCGTGCCGAGCGTATGACGATACACCTGCATCGGGCGGTGATTGTCGTCGAGCTTCACATAAAAGAACGATTTCGAATCCGCGGCCCACACCACGCCGCCGTCGGTTTCCTCGATGATGTCGGCGCTGTCCTGACCGCTGTCCCAGTTGCGGACGCGGATGGTGAAATATTCGGAGCCGCGAATGTCCGCGCTCCATGCCTCCAGCTTGTGATCGGGCGAATGGCGCGCGCCGCCGAACTTGAAGTACTCGCTTTGCTTGGCGAGTTCATCGCCGTCGATAATGAAACGGGCTGCGCTGGCTGTATTGTCGATGTCTTTCCGGGGCACGCGGCCGATTTGCTCGTGCTGGCCGCCCTCGCGGTATTTCTGGAAATACGCGAACGGGCCATCGGGTGAGGGCACGCTGGAATCGTCTTCCTTGATGCGGCCGCGCATTTCCGCGATCAGCTCTTTCTGCAACGGCGCGGTGTGACCCAGCACCGCGTCGGCGTAGGTGTTCTCGGCTTCGAGATAGGCGCGGATGTCGGGCTTGAGGATCGACGGTTCGCGCAGCACCTCCTGCCAGTTCTCGTCCTTCAGCCAGGCATAATCGTCCGTCACCGTGATGCCGTGATGGGTGAAGCTGTGCGGACGGCGCGGCGCGACGGGAGGAGTTGTTTTCGAAGTCATGCTGAGCGGGCTTTCAAGTGGCGGGAGGCAAGGAATTTTCGTGTGTCGTCCCCGCGAAAGCGGGGACCCATACTCCCTGACTTTGAATGTTAGCAGGATGTATGTTGTGCCGTGCCGACAGACTAGGGGTTATGGATCCCCGCTTTCGCGGGGGCGACGATAAATTTGCATTTTGACGAGGCGATGCTAGCCGTCCGTCCTCGCCGCCGATGCAATGCCTGCGAGCGCGAGAACCGTATGCAGCAGCACATTCGCGCCTGCCGTGCAGTCGGCCTGGGTGGCGTCTTCCAGCTCGTTGTGGCTGATGCCGTCCTTGCATGGCACGAAGATCATTGCGGCCGGCATGACGCCCGCGAGATTGCAGGCGTCATGTCCCGCGCCGGACGTGATGCGGCGGTGGGCGTAGCCAAGCTCCTTGGTGGCGGCCTCGACGGCATCGACCAGCGCCGTGTTGAAAACCGTCGGCTCCTTGCGCCAGATTTTCTTCACATCGACCCTGACCTTGCGGCGGGCCGCAATCTCCGCTGCCGCCGCCATGATCCCGTCATGCAGCTTGTCGAGGGTTTTCGAGTCCGCGCTGCGCACGTCGATGGTGAAGGCGAGATCGCCGGGAATGACGTTGCGGGACGGATTGTCGATCTTCATCTCGCCGATGGTGCCCACCGCATTCGGGCCGAGGTCGCGCGCGATCTTTTCCACCGCCAGCACGACTTCCGAAAATGCGGCGAGCGCATCCTTGCGCAGCGGCATCGGTGTGGTGCCCGCGTGGCTTGCAAATCCTGAAATTGCGCCGTCGTACCAGATGATGCCCTGGCCGCGATCCACCACGCCGATGGTCTTGTTTTCGGCCTCCAGCAGCGGGCCCTGTTCGATGTGCAATTCGACGAACGCTGAAAATTTCTGTTTCCCCACCGCGTCCATGCCGCGATAGCCGATGGTGTCGAGCGCCTCGGCCACGGTGATGCCGTCGGCGTCCCTGCGCCCGAGAATGTCCTCGGTGGTGTATTCGCCGGAGTAGGCGGCCGAGGCCATCATCGCCGGCGCGTAGCGCGAACCTTCTTCATTGGTCCAGTTACAGACACAGATGGGAACGTCGGTCTCGATGCCCGCATCGTTCAGGACGCGCACAACTTCGAGCGCGGCCAGCGTGCCGAGAATGCCGTCGTATTTTCCGCCGGTGGGCTGGGTGTCGAGATGCGAGCCGATGCCAATCGGCGGCTTGGACATGTCGCGGCCCGGCCGGATCGCGAACATGGTGCCCAGCGCATCGACACGGACTTCACAGCCGGCAGCCTCGCAGGCGGCGCGGAACCAGTCGCGCACCTGCTTGTCCTCAGGCCCGAGGGTGAGGCGTCTGACGCCGCCTTTGGGCGTGGCGCCGAATTTTGCGGTTTCGTGGATGTCGCCCCAGAGACGCGTGGAATCGATCTGAAGATTGGATTTTGCTTTTGTCATGAGTGATCGTTACCGCAGGTTGTCGTCAGGGGCATCCCCGAAAATGGCGTGTCAGGTGTGCTTATGGACGTGCTTTTTGCGCGCGCCCGCAGGCTTGGCGCTCGCCTCGGTCGGGATCATCACCACGCGGCCGTAACGGACGCCGCGCTCGGCGATGACGTGATCGGCGAGATGCTTCACGTCCGCGGCGCTGCCTTTCAGGGCGGTGATCTCCATGCAGTTGTCGTTGTCGAGATGGACATGCAGCGTAGCCAGCGACAGGTCATGATGATCGTGGAAATTGTTGACGAGACGGCTGGAGAGATCGCGCGCCGCGTGGTCGTAGACATAAACCAGCGCCGCGACACACTCGCCGTTCTTGCCTGTGTCCTGCGCCGCCTGCTGCATTCCGGCGCGGGCGAAATCTCGAATCGCCTCGGAGCGGTTCTGATAGCCGCGCTCTTCGATCATGCGATCCAGTTCGACCATGAGATCGTCGTCGAGGGTGATGGTAACGCGCTGCATTGATGGGCTCCGTACCGGCGGACGCCGGATCATGGTGGGTCGCTGCGAGCATAGCCGATCCGTGGTTCCGGTGCGCCTGATTTCGCTGAGCGAAAACAGCAGCGGCTTCGAGGCTGATTTTCTTGAGGCGTAATGACGCATCGGCCTGATGCGCCGCAATAAGTGCGCGCTGACCAGTCTCATTGCTTTTCTTTCCCGCCGATTTCGGGGATCATCGATCCACAAACAACGCAGGTTCGGATTTCACGAACCGCAGAGGGAGGAATCCTGCATGATCTATCGCACTGGCCTGAAAACCATGCTGGCCGCGGCTGCGCTCGCGGTCCTGTCCGGCGCTGCATCGGCGCAAGACTATCCCACCAAGCCGATTACACTGATCGTGCCGTGGCCCGCTGGCGGCTCGACCGATATCTCGATGCGCGCGATCGCCGACAGCGCGTCGAAAATCCTCGGCCAGCCCATTGTCGTGGACAACAAGGCGGGCGGCGGCGGCACCGTCGGCCCGGCGACCATGGCGGCGGCAGCCAAGCCGGACGGCTATACGATCTCGCAGATTCCGATCACGGTGTTCCGTCTGCCGCTCATGCAGCAGGTGTCGTGGGATCCCGCCAAGGATTTCACCTACATCGTGCATCTGACCGGCTACACCTTTGGCGTCACCACTAACGCTGAGTCCCAGTTCAAGACCTGGAAGGACGTGGTGGATTTCGCCAAGGCCAATCCGGGCAAGGTGACTTACGCAACGCCTGGCGCGGGAACGTCGCTCCATGTGGGCATGGAGCAGATTGCAACGCGCGCCGGCATCAAGCTGACGCAGGTGCCGTTCAAGGGCGGCGCGGAAACCAACGCGGCAGTGCTTGGCAATCACACCATGCTTCAGGCGGATTCCACCGGATGGCGGCCGCTGGTCGATGCCGGCAAGCTTCGCCTGCTGATGGTGTGGACGTCCAAGCGTTCGCCGAACTTCCCGGATGTGCCGACGCTCAACGAACTCGGCTACGACATGGTCTACGATTCGCCGTTCGGCATCGCGGGACCGAAGGGCATGGACCCGAAGATCGTCGCCAAGCTCCACGATGCGTTCAAGAAAGCCATCGAGGACCCGGCGGTGATTGCGACGCTTGCGAAGTTCGACATGGTGGCGAACTACAAGAACACGCCGGACTATGTGAAGTTCGTCGCCGACGTCACCGACTCCGAGCGCAAGGTGATCGACTCCCTGGGACTTGCGAAGAAGACGAACTGACGATCGCTGCACGCGATGACGGGCCTGCGAGCGATCCCGCAGGCCCGCGTCGGAATTTCTGCACCTGACACTTACGGGGGAGGCGGTGCACGATGGCTGGTTCGAGCGACACGAAATTCAGGCTCAATAACTCCGAACTGTGGGGCGGTCTGGTCGGGCTCGCGCTCGCCATTTTCGTGGTCTGGTCGGGACTCAAGCTCAATATCGGAACGATCAACGATCCAGGCTCCGGCTTCGCGGTGTTCTACACCGGTCTGCTGATGTGCGTATTCGCGGTGACGATCATCGTCTCGGCCATCACCGAGGGCGGGCCGACCGTTGAGTCATTGTGGGCCGGAACGCGATGGACCAAGCCGCTGGTCGTCGTCGCGTGTCTGACGGCGTTTGCGTTCCTGTTCGCGCCGCTCGGCTTCCTGCTGGCGTCGATTCCACTGTTGCTGCTGCTGTTGCGCGTCATCGATCCGGTCCGCTGGACGCTGGCGATCCCGCTCGCCGTCCTTGTCCCGATCGGCGTCTGGTGGGTTCTGAAGCGCGCGCTTCTCATTCAATTGCCTTCGGGCATTTTCGGCATCGGCTGACCGCTCATGGATGTTCTTCTCAACGTCGCGCATGGATTCGGCATCGCTCTTCAGCCGGTGAACCTGCTTTATTGCTTCATCGGAGTTTTCATCGGCACGCTGGTCGGCGTGCTGCCCGGCATCGGCCCGATTTCGGCGATGTCACTGCTGCTGCCGGTGACGCTCTCGGGTACGCCCGAGTCCGGCATCATCATGATGGCGGGCATCTACTACGGCTCGATGTACGGCGGCTCGACGACCTCGATCCTTGTCAACATTCCGGGCGAGGCGGCGTCCGTAGTGACCTGTCTCGATGGTCACCAGATGGCGAAGCAGGGCCGGGCGGGCCCGGCGCTCGGCATCTCGGCGCTCGGCTCGTTTATCGCAGGCACGTTTTCACTGGTCGCGCTGATGTTGATTGCGCCGTCGCTCGCCAGCGTCGCCGTCGCGTTCGGGCCCGCAGAATATTTCAGCCTGATGGTGCTGGGCCTCGTGGTGCTGACGTTTCTCACCCAAGGCTCGATGGCCAAGGCGCTGCTGATGGCCTGCATCGGGCTGGTGCTCGGCCTGATCGGCCTCGACAGCATCAACGCGCAGCCCCGGCTGACCTTTGGCCGCCTTGAACTGATCGACGGCATCGGCCTCGTGCCGGTGGTGATGGGTCTCTTTGGCGTGGCCGAAGTGCTCATCAATATCGAGCAGGTCCTCAAGCGTGATGTGATCGACGCCAAGATCACGCAGCTTTTGCCCAACAAGGCGGACTGGAAGGCGAGCGGCGGCCCGATCGGACGTGGAACGATCCTCGGATTTTTCCTCGGCATCCTGCCGGGCGGCGGCGCGGTGGTCGCGACCTTCGCATCCTACGCGCTGGAGAAAAGGCTGTCGAAAACGCCCGAGCGTTTCGGCAAGGGCGCGATCGAAGGCGTCGCGGGACCGGAAGCCGCCAATAATGCGGCTGCGGGCGGCGCGTTCATTCCGCTGATGACGCTGGGCATCCCGCCGAACGTGGTGATGGCGCTGCTGCTCGGCGCCTTCGTCATTCACGGCCTGCAGCCGGGGCCGCTGATGATCACGCAAAATCCCGGATTGTTCTGGGGCATCATCGCCAGCATGTATATCGGCAACATCATGCTGCTGATTCTCAACCTGCCGCTGATCGGCATGTGGGTGCAACTGCTCAAGCTGCCTTACAACGTGCTGTTTCCGCTGATCCTGCTGTTCACCATCGTCGGCGTCTATTGCAGCAGCAACAATGTGTTCGACGTCTACGTCATGGTTGGCTTCGGCATCATCGGCTATCTGATGCGCAAGTTCGGCTATGAGCCCGCGCCGCTGGTGCTGGCGTTCGTGCTCGGACCGCTGCTCGAGAACAACCTGCGCAAGTCGCTGATCCTGTCGCAGGGCGACCTGATGACATTCGTGGAGCGTCCGATCTCGGCCGCATGTCTGGCCCTTGCCGTGGTTCTCCTGATCGGGCCGCTGCTGCCCTCGCTGCGCAAAAAACGTGAGCTGGTCGCGCTCGACGAAGGGGCATGATTCTCGTTCATTCACGGGAACTTTTCCGCGCATTCGGCGTCATCATGGCTCCGGCAAAATAACTTGCCGGATCACCCATGACATTGCGGAATGATGTTCGATCCAGAGAGTGCGCGACAAAACGATCTGCGCGGCGGCACGCCGCCGTGGGCTTCGAGGCTGCTGCAGTCGCGGCGGTCATCGGTCGATGAGGATTTTCGCTGCGATGTCCTTGTCGTGGGCGCGGGCATCACAGGCTCGTTCGCGGCTGAGCATCTGGCGTCCCTCGGGCATGGGGTCAGCATCATCGACCGGCAGCGACCCGGCTTTGGTAGCACGGCGGCGAGCACAGCGATGCTGCTGTGGGAGATTGACCGTTCGCTGAGCGACCTCACGGAGATTTACGGCTTCGACCGTGCCGCGAATATCTACCGCCGCAGTTTTGGTGCGATGACTGGCCTTCTCAATCTGGTCAACTCACGCCAGCTAAGATGCGGGATTCGCCACAAGCGCTCGCTCTATCTTGCGGCCGGAGATGTGGATGCCCGCAAGTTGCTTGCGGAGCATGAACTCAGGCAGCGGGCCGGACTGCCCGGCGATTTTCTGGATCATCTGACGCTGCTGCAGGAATTCGGACTGTACCGCGAAGCGGCTATCGTGGCGCTGGGATCGGCGGACGCGGATCCCTTGCTGCTGTCGCAGGCGTTGCTTGCAACGGCGACGGGAGAGGGCGCGAAGCTGTTCGACGCGGAGGCCGTGACCTATGACAGCAGCGGCGATGCCGTGACGGTCGAGCTTGAGGACGGCCATGTCATCGAGGCGAAACACGTCGTGCTCGCGACCGGTTATGTCATGCCTGATATTATGACGTCGAATTTGCACAAGGTCGTTTCGAGCTGGGCCGTGGCGACGCCGCCGCAGGAACCGGGCGCTCTGTGGCGCGGCGGCGCCCTGATCTGGGAGGCGTCGGACAATTACAATTACGCGCGCACCACCACGGACAATCGCATCATCATGGGCGGTGAAGACGACGACGCGGTTGTCGAGCCGGACGCCCGTGACCGCCTGATGCCCGAGAAGACGGAGGTTCTGTTGCGAAAGCTGAACGGCCTTTGGTCATCGGCGAATCCCGTCGCGGATTATGTCTGGTCCGGCGCGTTCGGAACCACCAGCGACGGCCTGCCGCTGATCGGGCGCGTGCCCGGTCATCCGCGCATTCATGCCGCTTTCGGCTACGGCGGCAACGGCATCACGTACAGCTATCTCGCTTCGCGCATGATTGCGGCGTCCATCGCCGGCAACAATCAGCCGTGGTTCGATGATTTCGCCATCGATCGCGATGCGCCGAAGACGGATTGATAGGCACAACGAAAAACCCCGGCGCGCTGGCCGGGGTTTCGTTTGCCTTGTATCTGCGCAGGCCTAGCCGCCCTTGCCCTTTTCCTTGAAATACTTCATCGCGCCGGGATGGAACGGCACCGGCGAGCGGTCCTGCACCTGGTTGTCCAGCGAGAAGCTGAGCGCTTCCTTGTGCACGGCGACGATGTCGGCCTTCTTTTCCACCAGCGTCTTGACGATGTTGTAGGCGTCGTCATTGCTCATCTTGTCGCCGGTGACGATGATGTTCCAGACTTCGGCCATCTTGTTGTCGACGTCATAGCCTGGATACGACCCGGCCTTGATGACGCCGGCGCTGTACAGCTTGCCGTACTTGGCGTTCATCTTCTCGACCGTATCGGCGTGGTCGATCAGTCTGATCTTCATGCCGGGTGTTGCCGCAAGGTCGGTGACCGATGCGGTCGGAATGCCGCCGACCCAGAAGAAGGCGTCGATCTTGCCGTCCTTGATGGCGTTGACGGATTCGGCGACGCCGAGCCGTTCGCGCTTCATGTCCTTGTCCTTGTCGAGGCCGGCGGCTTCGATGACGCGGAAAGCCATGACTTCGGTTGCGCCGCCGGGCGAGCCGGTGGAGACGCGCTTGCCCTTGAGGTCGGCCATCGTCTTGATGCCGGTGCTCTCGACGGTGACGACGTGCATCCGGTTTGGATAGACCACGAGCAGCGCCTGCAACGGAATCTTGCCGCTCTTGAATTTGTCTTCGCCCTTGTAGGCGTCGAGCGCGGCGTCAGCCATGGTGAAGCCGAGTTCGCTCTGTCCGGTGCCGATCAGCTTGAGGTTGTCGACCGAACCGCCGGTGACTTCCGCGGTGGCCTGCACGTTCGGCAGGTTCTTCGAGAGCACGTTCGCGATCGCGCCGCCGAGCGGATAGTACACGCCGCCGGTGCCGCCGGTTCCGATCGCCATGGTCTTTTGCTGGGCATATGCACTCAGCGCAAGTCCGGCGGAAACCGCAAAGGCAAGCACCGCCGTTGCTTTTGTCATTCTCTTCATGGTCACTATCTCCCTTGGTTTTTAATCGTCAGGCCGGGCGTTGAAGTGCCGGTCCTTTTGCCTGCCACAACAGTACCCCTAATCCGATAAGGATTCCGGGTACATAAGTATAACTGATGTCGCGACCAATCGCCGCTTCAATGAGCGCTTCGATCAGGCTTGGAAACACCAGCAACAGTCCCGACAGGATGAGCAATCCGCGTTCGATCGTGGTGGTGCGCCGCAGCGCCCAGCCCTGCGCCGCAGCTGCCAGCGCCATCAGCCCGAACGTGGTCTTGATGCTGATCTCGACGATGTCGATCCACGTGCCGCCCTTCGGAATGTTGAGCAGCAGTCCGACGCCCTGCGGATCGAGCACGAACACGAACGGCACAAGAAACGCGGGCAGGGTGTATTTCCACGATTGAAGCGTCGTTTTGTACGGGTCGCCGCCGGTGATGGCGGCCGCCGCGAATGGCGAGAGCGCCGTCGGCGGCGAGACTTCCGAAAGCACCGCGTAGTAGAAGATGAACATGTGCGCGGCGTAATCCGGCACGCCGAGCTTGATCAGCGCAGGCGCGGCGATCACCGCGCAGATGATGTAGGACGCCGTGACGGGAACGGCGAGGCCGATGATCCACACGATCAGCGAGGTGTAGATCGCCGTCAGCAGCAGGCTGCCGCCGGCATACGAAATCACGATCGACGAGAATTTCAGACCGAGGCCCGTCAGTGTCACGATACCGACGACGATGCCGGCCGAGGCGCAGGTGGTCGCAGCATTCAGCGCACCGATCGAGCCGTCCGCCAGCGCGCGTTTGAGCTTCGGCGGAAACAGCGCCGTATCCTTGCGCAGGAAACTGAGCAGGAATGTTGTTACGATCGCATAGAACACCGACAAGGCCGGCGAATAGCCGATCACCATGAAGATGACGACGGCGATGAGCGAGATGAAATGAAAGCCATAACGCTTCGTCATTTCGCCCAATGAAAGATCCGGTTTGAAGCTGACATCGCGTGCGTCGAATTTCTTGGCGTCAAGCTCCACCATGAACAGCAGCGACAGGTAATAAAGACAGGTCGGGATGGTCGCCATCCAGATCACGTCGAGGTAGCTGATCTTGAGGAACTCCGCGATCAGAAAGGCCGCCGCGCCGAGCACCGGCGGGGACAGGATCGCACCGAGACCACCTGCGGCGAGAAGTCCGCCGGCGGCGTTCTTCTCGAAGCCGGCTTTCTTCATCATCGGATAGGCGACGGTGCCGATCATCACTGTCGTCGCCACGCCGGATCCGGACGGGCCGCCGAGCAGGAACGACGACAGCACCACGGTGCGTCCGGCGCTGTTCGGCTTGCCGCCCATCAGCGCCAGAGAGAAGTCGATGAAGAATTTGCCGGCGCCGGATTGCTGGAGAAACGCGCCGAAGATCGTAAACAGGATGATGAGCGTCGCCGACACATCGACCGCGACGCCGAAGATGCCCTCCAGCGTAATGAAGAGATGGCCGACCAGCCGCGACAGGTCGTAGCCGCGATGGGTCCACGGGGCAGGGAGGTGCGGGCCGAGCATCGCATAGGCGATGAAGAAGATGGCGACCACGGGCATGATCGGCCCGGTGGTGCGGCGCGTCGCCTCCAGCACGAGGACGATGAAGATGATGCCGACGATGACATCCCAGCGGTCGGGCGTCGTCGCGCGGTCGGTGAAGTCGTCGCCGCCCATCAGCGCGTAGGCGATGGTCGCGATCGCGAGCAGGCCTGGGATGATATCCCACCAGCGCACACG
Organism: Afipia sp. GW822-FHT04G07; assembly: GCF_058800765.1. Lineage (NCBI taxonomy): Bacteria > Pseudomonadati > Pseudomonadota > Alphaproteobacteria > Hyphomicrobiales > Nitrobacteraceae > Afipia > Afipia sp. GW822-FHT04G07. The sequence goes on along the minus strand of NZ_JBXAMP010000002.1, from coordinate 333,052 downwards.
GTTGCGGAAGCGAGCCGCCAGCGGAAACAAAAGGAAGGAGAGCAGCAGGGTGAATGCGACGTGGGTGTAGCGAAGCTCCTGTGTCGGAACGATCGCGTAGGCCGCGTAGAGATGAAACAGACTCATCGCGATAGCGATGTAGGTGACCGTCTGGCCCGCCCAGCCACCGAGCCTGTTGGTTGCACCCTCATCGGCTTCGATGAATTCTTCGGCCTTGCGCAAGGCCTCGTCGGAAATGACCTGAGGGTCATCTGCCGGCGGCAGATTTACGGTCGTCATGCTGTGCTCTCCCCCTGACCCATTGGTGCGGGTCACTGCGGCCTTCCTGTTGGAGCAGGGGCCGTTTCGTTGTCGCGCATTGAGGCGGGTTTGGGCGGTTTAGGCAAGACTTCCTTAGTGGCAGACGGCACCATCAACATCATGTGGTCTCAGCGGTTCCTGCGCGGAGAGCCATTATAGAGTGCGTGGGATTCGCCGGACCCGGCCCGGGGCCGAACTTCGCCAATCCCCGAAAAGTGCATCAATTTTAGCATTGCGATGCAGCAAATCGGTTGACTTGGCGCGAGGTGAGTGTTTACTCACGGCCCGATGAGCACCCTCAGACTGACAAGCGATCTCCGCCGGGAGCAAATCCTGGAAGCGGCCAAGCGTTGTTTCGCTCTGTATGGCTATGCGGGGACAACGACGAAGAGCGTTGCGCAGGCGGCATCGATTTCCGAGGGGCTGCTGTTCAAGCATTTCCCAACTAAAGCCGCTCTCTATGCCGAAATTCTTGCGGAGGCCTGCGAGGCTGATCCGGAATTGCTGCGGCTGCGCGAGTTGACGCCGTCGACCGAGACGCTGGTGATTCTCATCCGCGAAATGGTGACGCACTTCATGCGGGCCACGGATACGCCGGATCAGGAAGAAGCCCAGCGAATCAGGCTGGTGATTTCAAGCCAGTTGAACGACGGCGAGTTCGCCCGCCTTCTGTATGAAAAAATCGGCGATCTGATCGGACCTATCTTCAGTGCATCGCTTGAGCGCGCCATCGCTGCGGGAGACGCCACGCAGGTCGAGGGAGAGCCGCTCAATCTTTTCTGGTTTTCTCATCAGGTTGTTCACATGATTGCCCTTACAAGGCTCCCCGCGACGCCCTCGTTGAATTATCCCAACGCCCCCGATTTCGAACGCCAGATCACCCAATTCATTCTGCGGGGAATCGGAGTAACAAGCCGGGCCATCGTCTCACATTTGGATACCGCGCCACCGCTATTCCAGGCGGGTGCGCGAATTGCGGAAAGTGCATAACATGGACGCCAAAAGCACACCCTCTCATCAAACGCCTTCGCCAAGCGAGAAGCCGCGCGCGCCGGTGCGGATGCGGCGCTGGACGATCATCATCGGCGGCGGTTGCCTGCTGCTGGTCGGTGTCATCTGGGGCTTCAATGCCTTCCGCAGCCACATGATCGCGCAGTTCTTCGCGAACATGAAGCCGCCTCCGACCAATGTCGCGGTCGCTGAAGCCAAATCGGAAGTGCTGCCGAATCTCCTGACCGGCGTCGGCGATCTCGCTGCGGTCCATCAGGTCAACGTCACGACCGACGTCAACGGCCGCGTGACGGAAATCCTGTTTACGCCGGGCGCGCGAGTGAAGGCGGGCGATCCGCTTCTTCAGATCTTCGACGCGCCGGACCAGAGCGACCTGGCCAGCTTCAAGGCGCAGACACTTGCGGCTCAGCTGGCGCTCGATCGCGCCAAGGCGCTGCTCGCAAAATCGTTCGGTCCGCAGGCGACGGTCGATCAGGCGCAGGCTGTCTACGACCAGGGTGCCGCCGCGGTCGCCAAGACCGAAGCTGTCATCTCGCAAAAGCGGATCAAGGCGCCGTTTGACGGTGACCTCGGTGTGCGTCTGGTCGAACTCGGACAATATCTGAGCGCCGGAACGCAGATCGTCTCGCTGACCGATTTGTCTCAGCTCTATCTGAACTTCACGGCGACTGAAAAAGACCGTGCTGTTCTGAACGTCGGCCAGACGGTTCGCATCGTTGTGGACGCCTATCCGGGCCGTACGTTCGAGGGCAAGATCACCACCATCGAACCGCAGATCAGCGCCGACACGCGCAACGTCCGTATTCAGGCAACGCTGGCGAACCCCGACCGCGTTCTCCAGCCGGGCATGTTCGCGACCACGACGGTCGAACTGCCGGCGAAGCCGGCGGTGGTCACCGTGCCCGAAACGGCCGTCGACTACACGCTGTACGGCGATTCCGTCTGGCTGATCACGGAGACTAAGGACGCGGACGGCAAGGCTTCGCTGAAGACCGACCGGACTTTCGTGAAGACCGGCCCCCGTATTCACGGCCGGGTCGTCATCACCACCGGTTTGAAGCCCGGCGATCGTGTCGTTGCCGTCGGACAGCTCAAGCTCCAGTCCGGCTCCGCCGTCACGATCTCGTCGGACCCGCCGCCGCCGGTTCCCGCGCAGCCGCCGCGCAATTGATCTCATAACGGAGCGCCGCTCATGGCCTTCACCGATATCTTCATCAAGCGGCCGGTGCTGTCGCTTGTCGTCAGCCTGCTGATCCTGCTGATCGGCTTCAAGGCGGCGACAAGCCTCGGTATTCGTCAGTATCCGAAACTGTCGAACACCGTGGTTACGATCACGACGTCCTATCCGGGCGCGTCGCCGGACCTGATGCAGGGCTTCATCACGCAGCCGATCGAGCAGGCGGTGGCGTCGGCGGAAGGCGTCGATTACATCACGTCGTCCTCGACGCAGGGCACCAGCACGATCTCGGTTTACATCAAGCTCAACGTCGATCCGAATTCGGCGCTGACCGAAGTCAGCTCGAAAGTGAGTTCGGTCAGGTATTTGATTCCGAGGGAATCCAACGACCCCGTGATCACCAAATCGACCGGCCAGACCACGGCCGTGATGTATCTCGGCTTCGCCAGCGACGAGTTGAGCGGACCGCAGATTTCCGACTATCTCGCGCGCGTGGTGCAGCCGATCCTGTCGACGGTGGACGGCGTCGCGTCCGCCGACATTCTCGGCGCGCAGACTCTCGCCACCCGCATTTGGCTCGATCCGGCCCGCATGGCCGGGCGCAACGTGTCGCCCGACGATGTCGCAGCGGCGATCCGGGCCAACAACTTCCAGGCCGCTGCCGGTCAGTCCAAAGGCTATTTCATCGTTTCCAACGTGACGACCAATACCGACCTGACCAGCATCGAACAGTTCAAGCGCATGACGGTGAAGGCCAAGGACGGCGGCTTCGTCAGGCTTGAAGACATCGCGGTGGTGGAGCTTGGCGCCCAGAGCACCGATTCCAGCGTGTCGCTCAGCGGCCAGCAGGCGATCTTCATCGGCGTGCAGTCGACCCCGCAAGGCAACCCGCTCAACATCGTTCAGGGCGTGCGCGGGCTGTTCCCGGAAATGGAACGCAATCTGCCGCCATCGCTGAAAATGCGCGTGGCTTACGATTCGACCAAGTTCATCCAGTCGTCGATCGATGAGGTGCGCAACACGCTGGTCGAAGCGGTGGTCATCGTGGTCGTCGTGATCTTCCTGTTCCTGGCCTCGTTCCGTTCGGTCATCATTCCCGTGGTCACGATTCCGCTGTCACTGGTGGGCGCGTGCATCCTGATGCTGTCGATGGGCTTCACGCTCAATCTTCTGACGCTGTTGGCGATGGTTCTCGCGATCGGACTTGTGGTCGACGACGCCATCGTGGTGGTGGAGAACATTCACCGGCATCTGGAGGAGGGCAAATCTCCCGTCGAAGCCTCACTGGTCGGCGCGCGCGAGATCGTGGGGCCGGTCATTTCCATGACCATCACGCTCGCGGCGGTCTATGCGCCGATCGGATTCCTCGGCGGATTGACGGGCGCGCTGTTCCGCGAATTCGCGTTCACGCTCGCGGGCGCGGTGATCATCTCCGGCGTCATCGCCCTCACGCTATCGCCGATGATGTGTTCGGTGCTGCTCAAGGGCGGTCACCAAAATCAGGGGCGTTTCGCAAAGACCGTCGATCGGGTCTTCTCCCGCGTGACCGACTGGTACGGCCGCAAGCTCGACCGTTCGCTGGACTATCGGCCGCTCACGGGAATTTTCGCCGTGACGATCCTGTTCCTCGTCGGCTTCATGTACGTGAACACCAACAAGGAACTGGCGCCGGAAGAAGATCAGGGCATTCTGTTCTCGGTGACGAAGGCGCCGCAATACGCCAACATCGACTATGCCAACTTCTATGGCGAGAAGCTCGACAAGGCGTTTGCGAGTTTCCCGGAAACCGATCTGCGCTTCATCATCAACGGCATTACCGGACCGGCCAACGGCATTGCGGGCATGATCCTGAAGCCGTGGGATGAGCGCAAGCGGTCGTCGCTGGCATTGAAGCCGCTGGTTCAGGGCGAACTGAGCAAGATCGAGGGCGTCAATGCCTTCGCGTTCAACTTGCCGCCGCTGCCGGGCGGGCCGGGCGGCTTGCCGATCCAGATGGTCATCAGCACCACCAGCGGATTCCAGGCCGTGTTCGAGCAGATGGACAAGCTCAAGAAGGCGGCGCGCGAAAGCGGTCTGTTCATCGTGGCCGACAGCGATCTCGCGTTCAACCAGCCGGTGGTTGCCGTTAAAATCGACAGGTCGAAAGCCAACGATCTGGGCATCAGCATGCAGGCCGTCGGCAACACGCTGGCGACGCTGCTGGGCGGCAACTACGTCAACCGCTTCAATCTCGAGGGCCGCTCCTATCAGGTGATCCCGCAGGTGCCACGCGGCCTCCGGCTGTCGCCGGAAGCGCTCGAAAAGTACTATGTCGCGACAACCGGCGGACGTCAGGTGCCGCTGTCGACCATCGTCACCATCGAGACGAAAACCAACCCGAACGCGCTGACGCATTTCAATCAGCTCAATTCGGCGACGTTCCAGGCGGTGCCGATGCCGGGCGTGACGGTCGGCAAGGCGGTCGAATTCCTCGAGACCCAGGCCAAGCAGTTGCCTGCTGGCTTCTCGCGCGATTATCTCGCCGACTCGCGACAGTTCGTGCAGGAAGGCAACCAGCTCGCCGTCACCTTCGTGTTCGCGCTGATCATCATCTTCCTGGTGCTGGCCGCGCAGTTTGAAAGTCTGCGCGACCCGCTGGTCATCCTGATCTCGGTGCCGATGGCGATCTCGGGCGCGTTGATTCCGCTGTTCTTCGGGCTGGCGACGATCAACATCTACACCCAGGTAGGCCTGGTGACGCTGATCGGCCTGATCAGCAAGCACGGCATCCTGATGGTGGAGTTCGCCAACGAACTCCAGATCAAGGAAGGGCTGGATCGCCGGGCTGCGATCGAGCAATCCGCACGGGTGCGGTTGCGGCCGATCCTGATGACCACTGCGGCGATGGTCGCCGGTCTGCTGCCGTTGCTCACGGCAAGCGGTGCCGGCGCGGCAAGCCGGTTCTCCATCGGCATTGTGGTCGTGGCCGGCATGTCGATCGGCACGCTGTTCACGCTGTTCGTGTTGCCGGCGGTTTACACCGCAATCGCAACCGACCACAGGGCGTCGGCGGATTCCGAGCGCGCGAAGGACATCGAGAAGTACGAACTCAGTTTGACGTGACGTCGCTCTTACCTCTCCCCGTTTTACGGGGAGAGGTCGGATTGCGCAGCAATCCGGGTGAGGGGCAACTTTTGTTGTGAGCCTCCGGTTCGCCCCTCATCCCAACCTTCTCCCCGCATACGGGGAGAAGGGGCGCATCGCGGTTGCGGGTTGTTTTACGCCTCCACCCGCTCCGTGTATGATCGCGACGATCATGCTGACGGTTCGCAACCTCACCAAATCCTACCGGACGTCGGACGAGCGGCTTGCGGTTTTGCGAGGCGTTGACCTGACCCTTGCGGCCGGAGAGAGCGTCGCGCTGACCGGTGAATCCGGCAGCGGCAAGAGCACGCTGCTTCATCTGATCGCCGGCCTCGACAAAGCCGACGGCGGGGAGGTCTGGCTCGACGGCGGGCTGGTGTCCGATCTGTCTGACAGCGACCGGGCCGTCATGCGGCGCGACCGGCTGGGCCTTGTGTTCCAGCAGTTCAATCTCATTCCGAGTCTGCAGATCGGCGACAACCTCGCGTTTCAGGCGCGGATTGCAGGCCGTTACGATGCGACGTGGCAGGACGAACTGATCGAGCGGCTTGGGCTCGGCGCGCTGCTCGATCGCTATCCCGAGCAATTGTCGGGCGGACAGCAGCAGCGCGTCGCCATCGGGCGCGCGCTGGCGATCAAGCCGCTTGTGCTGCTTGCCGACGAGCCTACCGGAAATCTCGACGAGACGACGGCCGACGATGTGCTGGCGCTGGCACGCGATCTGGTCGCGCGCACCGGCTGTAGTTTTCTGATGGTGACCCACAGCGCACGCCTCGCCGCGACGCTGGACCGCCAGGTTCATCTCAGCGCGGGACGGATCACATGACGCGCCCGGTCTGGATTCTTCGTGCTCTCTTGAGCCACTGGACCCGGCACCGGATGCAGCTCGCGACCCTGTTGATCGGATTGATTTCCGCAACCGCACTCTGGAGTGGCGTGCAGGCGCTGAACAGCCAGGCGCGCAACAGCTACGACCGCGCGGCGGCGACCTTCGGCGGCGGCAACACCGCGATGCTGGTCGGCCGCGACGGCCCGTCATTCGCTCAGCAATTGTTCGTCGATCTGCGCCGCGCCAACTGGCCGGTGTCGCCGGTGGTGGAAGGGCGCATTGTCATTGGCGGGCGTTCGTTCCGGCTGCTCGGCATCGAGCCGATCACACTGCCTGCGGGCGCGGGGGCTGCGCCGGGCTTCATGCAGATGGAATCTGGGCAGGCGGATTTGCAGAAATTTCTGATGCCGCCGGGGCAGACGCTGGTCGCGCCGGAGACATTGTCGGATATGAAGCTGGCTGAAGGCGCCGCGCCGCAGGTCAACGCCATGGCGCTGCCGCCACTTGCGGTGCAGGACACGCTCGCGCCGGGCGTGCTGGTGGTGGACATCGGTGTCGCGCAACGCGTTCTCAGAACGCCGGATCAGGTGTCGCGGCTTCTTGTGGGCGATCAGAATGGCGGCAAGCGACCGCCGCTGGCCCAGGTGGTCGGCGATCAATTGCGGATCGTGGAGGCGGGCGCACCGAGCGATCTCGAACGGCTCACGTCCAGCTTTCATTTGAACCTCACGGCGTTCGGATTGCTGTCGTTCGTGGTCGGCTTGTTCATTGTGCATTCGGCCATCGGGCTGGCGTTCGAACAGCGATTGCCGATGCTGCGCACGATGCGCGCCTGCGGCGTGTCGGCGCGGGCGCTCACGGTCGTTCTGGTCACGGAGTTGGTGTCGCTGGCGCTATTGTCCGGCATTGTCGGGCTGATCTGCGGGTATGTGGTGGCGGCGTTCTTGCTGCCCGATGTGGCCGCGAGCCTGCGCGGACTCTATGGCGCGCAAATTCCCGGCCAATTATCGTTGAAGCCAAGCTGGTGGCTTTCGGGATTGGGCATGAGCGTTCTCGGCGCATTGCTCGCCGCCGCGGCCGGGCTTTATCGCGTCTATCGTCTTCCCATCCTTGCGGCGGCGCAGCCGTATGCCTGGCAACAATCGCAGCAACGCTGGCTGATGCGGCAAGGCGCGTTCGCGCTCGTCGTCGCGCTCGTCGCGGCGGCATGTCTCTATCTGGGAGATTCTCTCACATCGGGTTTCCTTGTGCTGGCGGGACTGCTGCTCGCGGCGGCGCTGGCGCTGCCGGTGCTGCTCGGCGCGGTGCTGTGGCTCGGGCAGCGCGGCACGGTGCGGCCTGTCGTCAAATGGTTCTGGGCCGACAGCCGCCAGCAATTGCCGGGCCTGTCGCTGGCCTTGATGGCGCTGCTGCTGGCGCTCGCCGTTAATGTCGGCGTCGGCACCATGGTGCAGAGCTTCTCGCGCACGTTCACAAGCTGGCTCGACGACCGGCTTGCGGCGGAAATTTACCTGAATGCGACCAGCGACGCGCAAGCGGCCGAGATTGTGGCGTGGCTGCGTCAGCGGCCGGAAGTCGATGCGATCCTGCCCGCGTGGCGCACCGACGTGACGCTCGACACGCTGCCTGTCGAAGTGCTCGGCTTCGCGGATCATGCAACCTACCGCGAACGCTGGCCGCTGCTGGAATCGGTGCCAGGCGTCTGGGACAAGGTGCGCGCGGGCGAGGGCGCGCTGTTCAGCGAGCAACTTGCGCGGCGTCTTAAAGTTCAGCTCGAAGATGAGGTGCGGATTCCAACCCCCCGCGGATTATGGCCCATCAAGGTCGCCGGCATCTATCCGGACTACGGCAATCCCAAGGGGCAGATGGGCATCGACATCGACGCGCTGGCCGGACACTGGCCGGAGATCGCGCGCACGCGGTTCGGGCTGCGTGTCGCTCCGGATAAAGTTTCGGCGCTTGTCGCGGCGCTGCGAGACAAATTCGGACTCGATTCCAGCCGGTTACTGGATCAGGCGACATTAAAGTCTGAGTCCACCCGCATCTTCAACCGCACCTTTTCGGTGACCTCTGCGTTGAACGCTTTTACACTCGGCGTCGCTGGTGTCGCGTTGCTGACAAGTCTCCTCACACTGAGCAACAGCCGGTTGCCGCAGCTCGCGCCGTTGTGGGCGCTTGGTCTGACGCGGCGGCGGCTGGCCGGGATCGAACTGCTGAAGACCATGTCGGTTGCATTCATCACCGCGCTGCTGGCGCTGCCGCTGGGATTGCTGGTGGCGTGGTGTCTGGTTGCGGTGGTGAACGTGAAGGCGTTCGGCTGGCGGTTGCCGTTCCATGTCTTTCCGATGCAACTTCTGGAATTGCTCGTGATCGCGATGCTGGCCGCGCTGCTCGCGACGTGTCTGCCGATCCTCCGCTTGATGCGGCTGCAACCGGCCGCCCTTGTGAAGATATTTGCCAATGAGCGCTGATCTCCGCACCAGCCGCCGCGCATTTATCGGCGGCAGTTTGCTCGCAATGTTCGGCAGTGGGCTTGCGCGTGCGCAGGGTTTTGCGGGATTGGGCGGCGAGAGTGAGGGGTTCGCGCCGGTCGTGCCGGGCAAGGTGCTGGAGTTTCCGCGCGACCATGGCCCGCATCCGGACTACCGCATCGAGTGGTGGTATCTCACCGCGAACCTGCGCGATGCCACCGGCACGGAGTGGGGTGCGCAATGGACGCTGTTCCGGTCGGCGTCAGCGCCGGGTGTGCAGCTGGATGGCTGGGCCAATCAGCAAATCTGGATGGGGCACGCCGCCGTCACCAATGCGCAGACCCATCGTTACGCCGAAAAATTCGCGCGCGGCGGCGTGGGACAGGCGGGCGCTGACGCCGAGCCGTTTCGCGCGTGGATCGATTCGTGGGAGATGCGCGGGCGCGATCCATTCTCGGCGCGGGATGCCGCGCCGCTTGCCGTCTCGGCGTCGGGCAGGGACTTCAGTTACGCTCTCACGCTCAAGGCGGATCGCCCGCTGGTGCTGCAAGGCGACGGCGGGTACAGCAAGAAATCCGAACGCGGGCAGGCATCATACTATTTCAGCCAGCCCTACTATGAAGCTTCCGGCTCGATCACGCTGGGCGACGCGCAGGTTGCGGTCACAGGCCGCGCATGGATGGACCGCGAATGGAGCAGCCAGCCCTTGGCTTCCGACCAGACCGGATGGGACTGGTTCTCGCTGCATCTGGAATCCGGCGAGAAGGTGATGCTGTTCCGTCTGCGCCAGAAGGATGGCAGGAACTATTTCGCCGGTAACTGGATTGATCGTACGGGGCGCTCGGAGGTTCTCGCGGGGAACGGGATCATCATGACGCCGACCGGCTTCACCGACATCGAGGATCGCAAGCTTCCGACGTCGTGGACCATCGCAATCCCGGATCGCAATTTGAAGATCGAAACCGTGCCGCTGAATGCCAGAAGCTGGATGGGCACGCGGTTCGCTTATTGGGAAGGGCCGATCGGCTTTCGGGGCATGCTGAACGACAGCCGGACGAGTGGCGCGGGCTATCTTGAAATGACAGGTTATTGAAAAGGCGCAATCGGCATGAAGCAGAAAGCATTCGGCAACAACGGACCGCGGGTCGCGATGATCGGACAGGGTACCTGGTACATCGACCGCGGCGACCGCGCGGCGTCGGTGGCCGCGCTTCGCAGCGGTCTCGATGCCGGCATGACGCATATCGACACCGCCGAGATGTACGACGACGCGGAGCTGGTAGTGGCTGAAGCGATGAACGGCCGCCGCGACGAGGTGTTTCTTGTCTCGAAGGTGCTGCCAAGCAATGCTTCGCGCAAAGGGACCGTGCAGGCCTGCGACCGTTCGCTGAAGCGGCTGAAGACGGACCGGCTCGACTGCTATCTCCTGCATTGGCGCGGCCAATATCCGCTGGAGGAAACCGTTGCTGCGTTCGACGAACTTGTCAGCGCCGGAAAGATTCTGTCGTGGGGCGTCAGCAATTTCGATGCGTCCGATCTTGCCGAGATGGTGGATGTGGCGGGGGAAGGGCGCATCGCCTGCAATCAGGTGCTTTATCATCTGAACGAACGGGCCATTGAGCACTCCGTCATTCCATGGTGCGAGGCGCACGGCGTCGCAGTCGTCGCCTATTCGCCGTTCGGCCATGACGACTTTCCCGACGCGCAGTCGGCAGGAGGCAAGGTCTTGCAGGAGATTGCGTCACGGCACGGTGCGACGCCGCGTCAGGTAGCGCTTGGTTTTCTCACGCGATGGTCGTCGGTGTTCGCGATTCCCAAGGCCTCGTCGCCGGGTCATGCCGCGGACAACGCGGGTGCGGGCGTATTGATCCTGACCGAGAGCGAGATCGCCGCGCTCGACAAGGCGTTTGCGCTGGGCCGCGAGCCGCGCAGCCTGCCGATGATCTAGATGATTTCCGCTACTCCCTGCCAGAGCAGCAGCAGGGAGATGGCGAACAAAAGCACGTAAGCGATATTGTAGAATAATCCGGTCGGCGTGATGCGGACCAGCCAGATGCCTGCGAAATTCGCCAGCACCGCAATCGGCACCAGGAGCAGCGACGTCGCAAAGTTCTTGGCGCTGAACTGCGCCAGCAGGAAGTAGGGGCCGATTTTCAGGACGTTGACGATCGCGAAAAAGATCGTGGTGGTGCCGACCAGCACCAGCTTCGGCAACCGCTGCGGCAGCACATGCACCTGAAACGGCGGCCCGCCGCCCTGTGTCATGAATGACGTGAATCCCGAGATGCTGCCCCAGAACATGCCGCTGGCGGCCGTCGCGGCTTGGGGTTCGATCCGGTCGCGGTGAATCCATGTATTGGCGACGAAGGCCAGCCCGATGAAGCCGATGACGATGCGGACGAAAGCATCGGACAGATACGAGGCCAGCAGCCAGCCGAGCGCCATGCCGGCGACAGCGCCGGGCAGCATGACTTTCAGGTTCCAAGCGTCCCAGTGGCGCCGGTAGACGTAGACCGAAATGATGTCCTGCGTGATCAGGATCGGCAGGATCAGCGCGGCGGCTTCCAGCGGTGGAAGATACAGCGCCAGCAATGGCGTGGACGCGATGCCGAGGCCCGAGAAGCCGCCTTTCGACAAACCCAGCAGGATTACCGCGGGAATGGCGACAAAATAGAACAGCGGTTCGGTGATGATCGCGTGCACGTCATGATTCCGTCAGATACGTTCCACTTAGGCCTTAGAAGGCACACCAAGATCAACCGATATCGCGGTACAGAAATGCAGGCTGCCCTTGTGGGTTTGCGATAGCGACCTTAGCTTGCGGTCATGCCGCGTTACTTCTTCAATACCCGCATCGGCGAGACGCTGATTCCTGACCCCGAGGGCGCCGAATTGCGCGATCCCGATCACGCCTGGCGCGTGGCGCGCGCGACCATCCGGCAGATCTTGCAGGAAGAGGGTAAGGAGCCGGGCCTTCTGGCGGCATCGCTGGAGGTCACGGACGCGGCCGGCGAGATCGTGCTCGAATTCCCCTTCACCGAGGCGATCGAGATTCCTGACGACCCGCCTTCGCGGCACTGACGACGGGTGTGCGGGTTTGAATTGCCGGGGCGTCCTCGCCCTGCGCGAGCCTGACGGCAATATCGGCGACAAGCTCGACGGCCAGCGTGTCCGGCGAGGCCAGCCAGCTTGCGGCGAATGTCAGGGTCGGTACCTGCAAATCCGTCGTCAGGAGACGGAGCTGGCCTTCCGCCAGTTCGCGCTCCACGATCGCCGTGGGGATGACAGCGACGCCGATCCCGTCCGTCGCCATGCGGATGACGGTGGCGAGCGAAGCGCTCGCATGCAGGCGAGGCGGCGGCAGGTCCGGCCGGTTGAACAGCGAACGCACGATCTCATAGGGTTGAGTCTTTCTCGAAAAGGTGATGATCGCGAACCGCGCGAGATCGTGAACCGTCAGCACACCGGCTCCGAGCCCGAGAGAGGGGCTGGCGACGAACGAATTCGGATAATCGCACAGCACGCGGTTACGCACGTTCGACGCCGACCATGGCCCGAGACAAAAAGCGAGATCTATCTCCTGCGCTAAAAGCCGCTCGCGCAGATTTGGCGTGATATCGATTTCGATTTCCAGCGACAGATTTGGATAGGCGCTCGCGACCCGCTCGATCAGTTGCGGCAGCCACGTATGAACGATGGTCTCGGACACTCCGAGGCGCAGCACGCCGCGCATCGCCGAACGATCCATCACCGCGGCCAGCATTTCCGACCGCAGGCCGATCAGCTTCTCGGCATATTGCATCATCTGCCGCCCGCTCGGCGTCGGCGTCACGGCACGGCTGTCGCGTTGCAGGAGTTTGACGCCGATCTCGCTTTCAAGCTGCGCGATGCGTTGCGAGATCGCCGGCTGCGTCGTGTTGAGCTTTCGCGCCGCGCCACCGAAGCTGCCGAGCGTTGTCACCCAGAGAAATGTTTCGAGCGATTTGAAATCCACCATGCCTGTAACCCCGCACCCATTAGTCCAGCTTATCGTTTCTCATAAGAAAACACGACTAGACTTTATCGTAGCGCAATGATCCACTCTTTTTGAAGAGAAACGGAGTGGTCTTATGCTGTCTGCTGCCGAGCAGGTGTCTCCAACCGTTCAAAGCCGTGGTGCGCAGCTTCCGAGCCGGGATGCGCGGCTGGCTTATCGTTCCGGCAAGGTCGGCGTCACGGCGGGCGTGGCCCCCGGCTTCGTTCAGGGCAATCTCGCCATCGTGCCCGAAAAGCTCGCGTCGGCGTTTCATCGTTTTTGCCAGCTCAATCCCAAGCCTTGTCCCATCATCGGCATGTCCGAGGTCGGCGATCCGCGCATTCCGGCGCTCGGCATCGATCTCGATATCCGCACCGATCTGCCGCGTTACCGCGTCTGGCGCGACGGGGAGCTTTCGGAAGAACCCACCGACATCATGGCGCACTGGCGCGACGATCTCGTCGCCTTCGTCATCGGCTGCTCGTTCTCGTTTGAAGAGGCGCTGGTCGCCGACGGTTTGAAAATCCGCCACATCGAAGAGGGGCGCAACGTCCCGATGTATCGCACCAATGTGCCGTGCGCGTCGGCCGGACCGTTCGCCGGTCCATTGGTCGTTTCGATGCGGCCGTTCAAGCCGGCGGAAGCGATCCGGGCCATCCAGATCACAACGCGGTTTCCGGCCGTGCACGGCGCGCCGGTGCATTTCGACAAGCCCGAACTGATCGGGATCAAGGATATTTCCAAGCCCGACTATGGCGATGCCGTGAGCATTCGGCCCGATGAAGTGCCGGTATTTTGGGCGTGCGGAGTCACACCGCAATCGGTCATCCTGCAATCGCGGCTGCCCTTCGCGATCACCCACGCGCCGGGCTACATGCTGGTGACGGACGCTCGCAATACGGAATTTTCTATTCAGTAAATTGGTCAACCAGTCGCAAAGCCTTTGCCAGACAACAGGCTTCGTCAAACACAGGAGTATCGTCGATGAATCGCCGCGAAGTATTGTTGTCCGGTGTTGCAATGTCATTGGCCGGAACCGTCGGGACGCGCGCCTTCGCGCAGGCCGGTGGTGAAATCCTGATCGGTTGTATCTGGCCGATGACCGGGCCAACTGCGCAGGTCGGAGCAGACGCGAAAGCGGCTCTTGAAACGGCGGCCGATATTGTCAACGGCTCGCACGATCTCGACCTCCCGACCGCGAAGAATGCGGGTCTGGCGGGCCTCGGCAATGCCAAGATCAAGCTGGTGTTCGCCGACCATCAGGGCGATCCGCAGAAGGGCCGTGCCGAAGCCGAGCGCCTGATCACGCAGGACAAGGTCGTCGCCATTTGCGGCGCATTCCACTCGTCGGTGTCGGCCACGGTCAGCGCGTCCTGCGAGCGCTACGGCATTCCCTATATTGCGGCCGATTCGTCATCACCGAGCCTGCATCGCCGCGGTCTGAAATTCTTCTTCCGTCCCGCAGCCCATGACGAGATGTTCTCGCTCGCGATGTTCGAGTTCATGGATGCACTGAAAAAGAAGGGCAAGAAGATCGACAGCGTCGGATTGTTCTTCGAGGACACGATCTTCGGGACCGACTCCTCCAACGTGCAGCGCAAGCTGGCGCAGGATCGCGGTTACAAGGTTGCGGTCGATATCAAGTATCGCGCCTCTTCGCCATCGCTTACGGCTGAAGTGCAGCAGATCAAGAGCGCCAATCCCGACGTGCTGCTGCCATCTAGCTACACCACAGACTCCATCCTGCTGATGAAGACCATGGACGAGCTCGGCTACAAGCCGAACAACATCCTGGCGCAGGCGGCGGGATTCGCCGACAAGGCGACCTTCGATGCGGTGGCCGACAAGCTCAATGGCATGATCTCACGCGCCAGCTTCTCGCTCGATCTCGCCGCCAAGCGTCCGTCGGTCGGCAAGGTCAACGACATGTTCAAGGCGCGTGCCAACCGTGACCTCAACGACAACACCTCGCGGCAGTTGACCTCGATTCTCGTGCTGGCTGACGCCATCGATCGTGCCAAGTCCACCGACGGCGAGAAAATCCGCGCGGCACTCGCTGCCACGGATACGCCCGGCGAGAAAACCATCATGCCGTGGAAGCGCATCAAGTTCACCGCCGAAGGCCAGAACGATGATGCCGATCCGGTGCTGTTGCAGTATATCGGCGGCAAGTTCGTCACGGTGTATCCGGAGCAGGCCGCGATCGCCGAACCGAAATGGCCGATGAACGGCTGATCCGTGACAAGGCGCTGTCTTCGCGACAGCGCCTTTTTTACGAATGTTCGAATGCAATGTATGACGGCACCGCCGCCGTGCGGCCGTTTATCTGGATGGATTGTTCCCGGTGACAACACAGGCCTTTCTTCAGGTGATCGCAAGCGGCCTCTTGATGGGGTTGATCTATGCGCTGATCGCGGTCGGCCTGTCGCTGATCTTCGGTCTGATGGACGTGGTGAACTTCGCCCATGGCGAGTTCCTGATGCTCGCGATGTACGCGACCTTCGGGTTGGTGTTCATGACCGCGCTCGATCCCGTCGTGCTGGCGCCGCTCGTTGTGGCGCTGATGTTCGTGCTCGGCGTTTCGGTCTATGCGGGCATCATCCGTTACGCGATGCGCGCCAAGGCCAATCCCGGCATGGTGCAGATCTTCGCGACCTTCGGCCTTGCGCTCTTGATCCAGGGCCTCGCGCAGTATTTCTTCACGCCGGATTATCGCAACATCGCCAACACATGGCTCGGCGGCAAGACGCTCAACCTGGGCGGGGTGTTCCTGCCGTGGCCGCAGATTTTCGGCGGCGCGGTCTCGTTGGCGGTGTTCGCGGGTCTCTACTGGCTGATCACGCGCACGGACTTCGGCAAGGCGCTTGAAGCGACACGCGAAGACCAGGGCGCGGTGGCCCTGGTCGGCATCGACCGCAACCGCGTGTTCGCGCTCGGCTGGGGACTTGGCGCGGCGCTGGTCGGCATCGCGGGCGCAGTGCTCGCGATCTTCTATTACATCCATCCGCAGGTCGGCGGCACCTTCGCGCTGATAGCCTATGTCACCGTGGCGCTCGGCGGCTTCGGCAGCATCTTCGGCGCGCTGGTCGCCGGCGTGATCGTCGGACTGGTGGAGGCGCTGACCACGCTGATCCTGCCGGCGTCGCTGAAATCCGTCGGGGTGTATTCACTCTATCTGCTGGTGCTGTTCGTCAGGCCGAGCGGCCTGTTCGGGAGGTTGTGATGGCGGAGAGCGCAGCGGTCTCATCGATGACGTCGTTCGTTTCCGGCCGCAGGAGGCAGCTTGTCATTGCGTTCGTGGTCTTCGCGGCGATCGCGCTGGTGCCGCGGATGGTGTCCGACGTCTACCTGATGAACGTGCTGATCCTGACGCTGCTGTTCGCGGCGCTGTCGCAGAGCTGGAATCTGCTCGGCGGCTATTGCGGGCAGGTGTCGCTGGGGCACGCGCTGTATTTCGGGCTTGGCGCTTACGCCACCAGCATTCTTTATGTGAAGTTCGGCATCACCCCGTGGGGCGGTCTGCTCGCGGGCGGCATCATCGCAGCCGCCATCGCGCTGGCGCTTGGCTATCCGTGTTTCCGGCTCAAGGGACATTACTTTTCGATTGCGACCATTGTCATCGCAGAAATCGGCTTGTTGCTGTTTCACAACTGGGATTACGCCGGGGCGGCGCTCGGCATTCAGTGGCCGTTCACGCCGGACTCATGGTGGACCTTGCAGTTCGCCCGCGATAAGGCGCCTTACTTTTACTTCGCGCTCGGTCTGTTCGCCGTCACTTGGCTCGTCACGTTCTCCATCGTCGAATCGAAGTGGGGCTATTGGTGGCGCGCGGTGAAGGACAATTCCGAAGCCGCCGAAAGCCTCGGCGTCACGATCTTCCATTCCAAGATGGCGGCGGCGGCGATCTCCGCCTTCTTCACCGCGGTCGGCGGCGGCTTCTACGCGGCCTTCGTGTCCTACATCGACCCTGACAGCGTGATGCACTTCCGCTTTTCGCTGCTGATGGCGCTGCCTGCCGTATTGGGCGGTGTCGGCTCGCTGTGGGGACCGGCGATCGGCGCGCTGATCCTGATTCCGCTGGCCGAATTGACGCGCTCGTATCTGGGCGGCGCCGGGTCGGGTCTTGATCTCGTCATCTATGGCGGTCTCATCATGATCGTCTCATTGACGCGCCCCGAAGGCATTCTCAGCATCATCAAGCCGCCGACAGCGCGCGGGACCACGACATGACCGACAAGCCGATCATCAGTTGCCGCAGCGTGACCCGTCGTTTCGACGGACTGGTGGCGAACGATTCCATCGATCTCGATGTCAAGCGCGGCGAAATTCTCGGGCTGATAGGTCCGAACGGCGCAGGCAAATCGACGCTGTTCAATCTGATCGCGGGCGCGTTTCCGGTGTCGTTCGGCGTCATCGAATTCGACGGCCAGGACATTACGCCGCTGCCGGCCGCGAAGCGCTGTCAGCTCGGCATCGCGCGGACCTATCAGGTGCCGCGTTCGTTCGATTCCATGTCGGTGGTCGAGAATGTCACCGTCGGCGCGTTCGTGCGCTATCCCGGCGTGTTGCAGGCCCGCGCCAAGGCGCTCGATGTTCTCGAATATGTCGGGCTTGCGTCTCATGCCGATTCGTCGGCCGCGGATCTCACGCCGCCGCAGAAGCGCCGCCTCGAAGTGGCGCGAGCGCTGGCGACCGAGCCGAAGCTGCTGCTGCTCGATGAGGTGCTGACGGGCCTTACGCCGAGCGAAGCGGCGGCGGGCGTCGATCTGATCCGCAAGGTGAGGGAGACCGGCGTCACCGTGGTGATGGTCGAGCACGTCATGGAAGTGGTGATGCCGCTGGTCGACCGCGCCGTGGTGCTGCATCTTGGCAAGGTGCTGGCGGAGGGACTGCCGAAGGAGGTCGTGCGGGACGACAAGGTGATCACCGCCTATCTGGGGGATCGTCACCGTGCTGCTTGATGTCGCCAACCTCACCACGGCCTATCGCGGATTGATCGCGATTTCCGATATTTCGATTCAGGTCGATTCCGGCGAGATCGTTACTGTCGCCGGCGCTAACGGCGCGGGAAAATCGACGCTGCTGAAATCCATCTCCGGCATGGAGAAGGCAAAATCCGGATCGGTCAGCTTCGGCGGCGAACGAATCGACACCATTCCGGCGCATCTGATCACCGGGCGCGGACTGGCCTTCGTGCCGGAAAACAAGCGCCTGTTTCCTCGTCTCAGCGTCGCCGACAATCTGCGGCTCGGCAGTTATCTGCACCGCGGCACGCCGGATCGCGACGCTCCGCTGGAATTCGTGTTCAAGCTGTTTCCGCGTCTGGAAGAGCGTCTCAACCAGCGCGCGGCGACGTTGTCCGGCGGCGAACAGCAGATGCTGGCGATTGCACGCGCGCTGATGACCCGGCCGCGCCTCCTGATGCTGGATGAGCCGTCGCAGGGCATCATGCCCAAGCTTGTGGATGAAATTTTTGCAGCCATTCAGCAGATCCGCGACAACGGCGTGACGATCCTGCTGGTCGAGCAACGGCTGTCGGAAAGTCTGGAGATTTCCGACCGCGCCTATGTGCTGCAAACCGGCAAGGTGGTGATGAGCGGCCCAGCCTCTGACATCAAGGCCAATCCCGAAGTGCGGCGGATCTATCTCGGAATGTAATGCACCGGCAGTCGGAAAAATTTCTAAGCGGCGGTCTCCGGCGCAGCGTCCGTTTTATTAACACAATGACATGCGATCAATGTGCGAACGAGGATAGATGCTGTGACAGTGTATAGCGGTCCGGTCTTTGACATGGCGGCGAAGCAGTTCGGCGTGATCGCCGATCATCTGTCGATCCCGCACGACGAGCGCGCGCGGCTTTTGATGCCGAAGCGGTCAGTGACAGTGTCCTGTCCGATCCACCGTGACGACGGCACCATTGCGGTATTTGAAGGCTATCGGGTTCAGCATCATCTCACAATGGGACCGACCAAGGGCGGCACGCGCTTTGCAACGAGTGTCGATCTCGGCGAGGTGGCGGCGCTGGCGATCTGGATGAGCTGGAAATGCGCGCTGGTCGGGTTGCCTTATGGCGGCGCCAAGGGCGGCATCAACGTTGATCCGTCGGCGTTGTCGCGCACCGAGCTCGAGGGTCTGTCGCGGCGCTACATGCAGGAGATGATTCCGTTCGTCGGTCCGCACACGGATGTGATGGCGCCGGATATGGGCACCAACGAGCAGGTAATGGCATGGTTCATGGACACGTATTCCATGTACCAGGGCAAGACGGTGACTGAAATCGTCACCGGGAAACCTGTCGCGACCGGCGGTACGCTCGGCCGGCGCGAGGCGACGGGACGAGGCGTTGCCTATCTCGCGCGGCGCGTCCTCAGCCTGAAGTCGATCAATTTCGGCGAGGCGACCGCGGTGATCCAGGGCTTCGGCAATGTCGGTTCATACACCGCACTTGAACTGGCGCAGTTCGGAGTCAAGACAATCGCCGTCAGCGATCACACCGGTGCTATTCACGACAAGAAGGGACTCGATGTAGCAGCACTGGCGGCGCATGTCGGGAAGCACGGCAGCATCGCCGGGTTTTCCAGTGAGCTGCAATGCGATCCCAAGGCGATGCTGACTTTACCGTGCGACGTGCTGGTGCCGGCTGCGACCGAACGGGTGATCGATGCGGAGGTGGCTGCGCAACTCCGTTGCCGCGTGCTGGCGGAAGGGGCGAACGGGCCGACCACGCCGGACGCCGATCTCGTGCTTGAGCAGCGGGAGGATGAGATTTTCGTGATCCCCGACATTTTGTGCAATTCTGGCGGCGTGGTGGTCAGCTACTTCGAATGGGTGCAGGACTTGCAGCAGTTGTTCTGGGAAGAGGAAGAAGTCACGCAGCGCGAATACCGGATTCTCGATCGCGCGTTCGACCAGATGGTGGCGCGCGCCAGGCAGGACAAGGTGCCGCACCGGACGGCGGCGATGGCGATCGGCGTCGAGAAGGTCCGCGCGGCCAAGACGGTGCGCGGGCTGTTTCCTTGAGCTACCGGCGCGCCGGGCCGATCTTCTAGGCCGGTTGTTTTTGTGTGTGCGATGTGACCAGCGCCGCGAGCACATCATCGGGCCGTTCGGCCGTCAACATGTGTCCCGCGCCGGGCAGCACCACTTGCCTTGAACCAGCAATCGCAGCGGCGAGTTGCTTGCCCGATTTCAGCGGTGTCATCATGTCACGCTCGCCGAGGATGAGCGTCGTCGGCGCGGTCACCTTCGCGGCAGCGGTCAGCGCATCCTTGTAGTCGTTGCAGGCCGCAAGATCGTTGAACAGCACGCCCGGCGCGTCGCGCTCCAGCACGCGCTGTCCACCGCCCATCATCCACAGGCCCGGCGCCTGCGAGCCGCCGAGGCCCGCGGCGAAACCGAAGCCC
This sequence comes from Afipia sp. GW822-FHT04G07, assembly GCF_058800765.1. Taxonomy (NCBI): domain Bacteria; kingdom Pseudomonadati; phylum Pseudomonadota; class Alphaproteobacteria; order Hyphomicrobiales; family Nitrobacteraceae; genus Afipia; species Afipia sp. GW822-FHT04G07. The sequence continues at coordinate 312,723 of NZ_JBXAMP010000002.1, read as the reverse complement.
CAGATCGACACCATGTCGATGGCGTCATGATTGTTGTCCTTCGCCGCATTGAGCAGATCGGGAGACACCGGCATCGCGCCGCCGACGCCGATCAGTGACAATGCGGAGACCTTGTCCGGATGCCGCGCGGCGGCATCGAGCGCAATCAGCGAGCCCATCGAATGTCCGACAAGCCCCGCTTTCTTTGCGCCGGCTGCTTCGATAAGGCGGACAGTCCAGTCCGCCATGCCGGGGATCGATGAAATCAGATTGCCCTTCGATTTTCCATGTCCCGGCAGGTCCACCGCGAGCACGCTGTAGCCATGATGGGAGAACCATCGGCTGAACAGCGCCCACATCGAGTGATCGAAACCTGCTCCGTGCAGAAACACCACCAGCGGCAATTTCGGATCGAGCGGCTTGCCGCCTGTCGTCGCAAAGGTCTCAACGCCGTCCACAGTCAGGATCATGTCTCAAGCCTTCTGAGAAAAGCGGAGCGCCTGGCCGAGGTCGCCGATGATGTCGTCGGCGGCTTCGATGCCGATAGACAACCGGATCAGTTCCTCGCCGATGCCTGCGATCTTCAATTGTTCGGCGTTCATCTGCTGATGCGTGGTCGAGGCAGGATGGATGACCAGCGTCTTGGCGTCACCGACATTGGCGACATGGCTCACGAGCTTGAGTGCTTCGATGAACTTGCGCCCGGCGTCGCGTCCACCCTTGATGCCAAAAGTGATGATGGAGCCCGCGCCGCGCGGCAGCAGCTTTTTTGCCAGTTCGTGATCGGGGTGATTGTCGAGCGAAGGATGCAGCACCCACTCGACGGCCTTGTTCGCGGCGAGGAAGGCCAGAACGGCGGATGCATTCTCGACGTGGCGCTGCATGCGCACATGCAGGGTCTCGACGCCCTGCAAAATCTGGAATGCGTTGGTCGGCGAGATGCACGCGCCGAAATCGCGCAGGCCCTCAGCGCGGGCGCGCATGATGAATGCCTGCGGCCCGAACTCTTCGGCGAAGACGATGCCGTGATAGCCGGCATAGGGCGTGGTCAGCGTCGGAAACTTGCCGGACTTCTCCCAGTCGAAATGTCCGCCATCGACAATGACGCCGCCAATAGCAATGCCGTGGCCGCCGATCCATTTGGTGATCGAGTTCATGACGATGTCGGCACCCATCTCGATCGGACGTGCGAGATAGGGCGTCGCAAACGTATTGTCGATCAGCAGCGGAATGCCGGCGTCATGCGCGATCTTCGCAACGACTGGAATATCCAGCACTTCGAGGCCGGGATTGCCGATGGTTTCGCCGATCACGAGCTTGGTGTTCGGTTTGATCGCGGCGCGGATGCCATCGAGGTCGCGCGGCTTGACGAAGGTGGTGGTGATCCCGAACCGCGGCAGCGTGTGGGTCAGGATGTTGATGCTGCCGCCGTAAAGCGAGGCCGAGGCGACGATATGATCCCCGGCGTCACACAGCGTCGCGATCGCCAGATGCAGCGCGGCCATGCCGCTCGCGGTGCAGACCGCGCCGACGCCGTTTTCCAGCGCCGCCAGACGTTCTTCCAGCACCGCCGTCGTCGGATTTGATATGCGCGTGTAGATGTGACCGGCGCGCTCCAGATTGAACAGCGCCGCGGCGTGATCGGCATCCTGAAACACGTAGGACGTCGTCTGGTGAATCGGAACCGCGCGCGAGCCTGTCACGGGGTCTGGATGCTGGCCCGCATGAAGGCTGAGCGTGTCGAACGCAGGAGGTTTTGGCGCGGCCATTTATCGTCCCTGGTTGTCGGGTGAGGTATCTTTCACGCGAAACTGCCGATTGCAAGTTTACTTCCCAAGGCGAGGATCGATCGGGGTAATAGCCCCAAGCCCGAGAATGGTTTCCAGCAATTTGCCGCCCGCAAGCGCCCGGCCTTCGCCACGCGGTGGGGCTACGATCTGCAGCCCGACAGGCAGGCCTTCGCGGGTGAAGCCGCAGGGAATGGACAACCCCGGACAGCAGGCGACGGTGATGGCGGAAACGATGGCGAGCCAGCCGACATAATTGTCGAACTTCACGCCGTTGCATTCGGCGAGATAGCGCTGCTCGACCGGGAAGGGCGCCACGATGGTGGTCGGGCACAACAGCAGATCGTAGGTCTCGAAGAAGGCGAGAGCGCGGTTCATCAGCGTGACGCGCTGGGCTTCGGCGCGCTCGATGTCGGCCAGCGTCAGTTTGAGGCCCTGTTCGATGTTCCAGATTACTTCCGGCTTGAGCTGATCGCGATGTTGTTTCAGCAGCTTGCCCTTGGTGAGCACATAATCATACGCCCGCAGCACATGGGCGCATTCGACCGACTCGCGAAAATCCGGATGGGCTTCTTCGACGATGACGCCGGCCTCGGCAAATCGCTGCGCGGCCTTGCGGGTGATCTCGGCGACTTCCGGATCGACCGGAGAGATTCCAAGGTCGGCGGAATAGGCGATGCGCTTCGGTTTTGCGCCGGAACGGGCGGCCGTGAGAAACGATGTCGGCAGACGAGGCAGCGACAGCGCATCGCCCGGATGCTCGCCGGACATCGCATCCAGCATCAGCGCGAGGTCTTCGACGTTGCGCGCCATCGGGCCGTCGGCGCTGAGCGTGCGGTCGACCTTCGCGGCCTGCGAATGCGCGACCCTGCCGATGCTGGGGCGCATTCCAACCACGCCGCAGAAGCTCGCGGGATTGCGCAGCGACCCTCCGACATCCGTGCCATGAGCGAGCCATGCCGTGCCGCTCGCCAGCGCGGCCGCAGCGCCGCCGGATGAACCGGATGCGGAGCGCGACAGATTCCACGGATTGAGCGTCGCGCCGAACACCTCGTTGAAAGTTTGAGCGCCCGCGCCGAACTCCGGCGTGTTGGATTTGGCGTAGATCACCGCGCCGTTGGTCTCGAGATTTTCGACCACGATATTCGATTTGGTCGCAATCGCGTCCTTGAAGATCGGCGAGCCTTGCGTGGTCAGCACACCGGAGACATCGGTCAGATCCTTGATCGGCACCGGCATACCGGCGAGCAGGCCGCGCTCGTTTACGGGCTTTTTCATCAGCCGGTCGGCATGGGCCCGGGCGCGGTCGAAGCAGAGAGTCGGCAGCGCGTTGACCTGGCCGTCGACCTCCTTGATTCGCGATTCCAGTGCATCGAGCAGGTCATGCGGGGTAATGTCTCCGCGTCGCAGCCGCTCGACGTTCTCGCAGGCCGTTGCCCGCACAAGCTCCACACTGGATGTCACGAAATCGCCTCCCGTTTATTGGTTTTCGTTGGCGGCCAATATAGCGGGAGGCGAGGTAATGGCGAGGCGAAATTACAACTTTCCGCCTCGCTGGGTCAGGGGTCAGCGTTCGCCGCCGGCTTCACCATCAAGCACGCTTCCGAACAGCTCCCAGCGCTCGCCCTTGAACCGCATGAGCTGCAACTGCTCGATGGGCGAGAAATCCGTCGCGCTGGTGTTGATCTTGATGCCGGGCAAAAGCCCGCCTTGTTGCAGGTCCTTGATGCTGGCGGCCTGCTTCATGACGTTCTCGCGGGTCAGGTTGTCGCCGCACTGTTTCAGCACCTGGACCATGGTCTGCGCCATGTTGTAGCCGGTGACGGCCGAACTATCCGCGACGTTGGCTTCGGGAACGTATTTGGCCAAGAAAGCCTTGTAGTCCTTCATGCCGGGATCGTCGTTCCACTGCGGATCGGAAGTGTCCTTGGCGTAGGCCGCCGAAATAACGCCCTGTGCGTTATCAAATCCCGCGGGCTTCATGACGGTGGCCGTCGATGCACTGACGTTGCTGATGATCAGCGTCGGCTTCCAGCCGAGTTCGCCGACCTTCTTGACAGTCTGGGCGCCGAACTTCGGTGTGGTGAAGATGACGAGGACGTCGGGGTTCAGGGATTTGATCTTGACGATATGCGAGTCGATGGTCGGCTCGGAAAGCTCGTAGCTCTCCTCGATCACGATCATGGATTTCTTGGCGCCAAGACCGTCCTGAATGCCCTTGAGGTAGTCCTTGCCGAAATCGTCATTCTGGTAGAGCACGGCGATTTTCGCATCGGGTTTCTCCTTCAGGAGATACTTCGCATAGATGCGGCCTTCGCTCTGGTAGCTCGGCAGCCAGCCCATTGTCCACGGGAAGCCCTTCGGGTCATTCCACTTCGTGGCGCCGGTCGCGAGAAACAGGTGCGGCACTTTCTTGGCGTTCATGTATTTCTGGATCGCCGAATTGGACGGTGTGCCGAGCGCGCCGAACACCAGCAACACCTCATCGCTCTCGACCAGCTTGCGTGTCTGCTCGACGGATTTCGGCGGGCTGTAGGCGTCGTCATAGGAAATGAAATTGACCTTGCGGCCATTAATGCCGCCTTCATCGTTGATTTTCCTGAAGTAGCCTTCCATCGCCTTGCCGACGACGCCATACGCCGAAGCGGGTCCGCTGTAGGGAATGATGTTGCCGATCTTGATTTCGGTGTCGGTTGCGCCGGTGTCGTACTTCTTCTGGGCGACAGCGCTGCCGGTCGCGGCCATCAGAAATCCTGCTGCAACAGCCATGCATAGCGAACTATTCAGACGCATTTCGTTCTCCCTGCTTGTTTTTTGATTGAGTGGATTCGGTGAGGGTTATCCCCGTTTCGCCTTGTCCTTTTCGTTTTGCGCCATGATGGCATCGCGCGCCGCGGTCCAGTCGGCGTCCTTCCAGTCGCGCAACTGGTAGAAATTGCCGCCGGACGCGAGCGCCTGCGCGCCGTCCATCGCGATGGTCTCGCCGTTAATCCAGTCGCAGCCACCGGAAATCAGGAATGTCGCGAGATTTTCCAGTTCGCTCATCTGCCCGACGCGGCCCATCGGATTCATGGCGATGGTGCGCGCGCCGGCTTCGTCGCCGGGCTTGATCCGCTTGCTCATGCCCTCGGTCGGAATTTCTCCCGGCGCGATGGCGTTGAGGCGGATGCCGTAACGGCCCCATTCGGTCGCAAGCGACATGGTCATGGCGTGGATCGCGGACTTGCTCATCGCGGACGGCACCACATAGGGGCTGCCGTTGCGCACCCAAGTCACCACGATGGACACGACGTTGCCGCGATCGCCGCCGGCGATCCAGCGCTTGCCGACCGCATGAGTGACATAGAACGTGCCGTGCATCACGATATTGGCGACGGCGTCGAAACCGCGCGGCGTCAAATCCTGCGTGCGCGAAATGAAATTTCCGGCGGCGTTGTTGATGAGATCGGTGAGGGGGCCGTCCTTGAATGCGCTCTCGATCATCGCGTCGACGGCGGCTGCATCGCGGATGTCCACGCCATGCGCCGTGACCTTGCCGCCATGGGTCTTCATGAGTTCGGCGGCGGTCTCTTCGCAGACGCCCTTGCGGCGGCCGCAGATGTGAATCTCCGCGCGGAGGCTGAGAAACTTCGCGGCCATTGCCTTGCCGAGGCCGGTGCCGCCGCCGGTCACCAGAATCTTGCGGCCCGCAAGAAGACGATCTGTGAACATGGTGCAATCCTCCTCTGAATGACTTTTGTCGATTAGTTAGTTGATTAATTAAAACAGCATGATCTAATCGTGTAAAGAGCAAGAAACGAAACAACCGGGAGAACGCCATGTCCGCCGCCAACGATCGCATTACGGTTTCGATGTCGGAGGGCGTGGCCGACGTCCGTCTGGTCCGCGTGGACAAGATGAACGCGCTGGATGCGCCCATGTTCAATGCACTGGTGGACACGGCAGCGCGGCTCAAGGACGAGAAGGGCCTGCGCGCGGTCGTCCTGTCCGGTGAGGGGCGCGCGTTCTGCGCCGGCCTCGACATGGGGCGCTTTGCCGCGATGGGTGAAGGCACCAGCGACCTGCGCGATCTTGCGAAGCGCACGCACGGCCTCGCCAATCACTCGCAGCAGGCGGTCTGGGGCTGGCGGCAATTGCCGGTGCCGGTGATTGCAGCCGTACACGGCGTGGCGTTCGGCGGCGGCTTCCAGTTGGCGCTCGGCGCGGACATGCGCTTCCTTGCGCCCGACACGCGTATGTCGGTGACGGAAATCAAATGGGGTCTGGTGCCGGATATGGCGGGCACGCCAATCCTCGCACGTCTCGTGCGCGACGACATTCTGCGCGACCTTGCATTCACCGGACGGATTTTCTCGGCGCAGGAGGCGATGAGCTATGGCCTCGCGACGCGGGTATGTGATGACCCGCGCGCCGAGGCTTTGGCTGCCGCACGCGAGATCGCGGGCAAGAACCCGGACGCGATCCGCGGCATCAAGCGGATGCTCAACAATCTCGGCGGCGATCCCGGCCCGGCGCTGCTCGCGGAATCGGTCGAGCAGATGAAGGTGATGGGAAAACCGAACCAGACTGAGGCGGTGCGCGCGAACATCGAAAAACGCGCCCCCCGATTTGTAGACGGTTCGAACTGAGCGGCGGTTGTCATGACAGTCTCCGCAACGGCGCTCGCAACCGGCATCATCAGTGGCGATCGCCGCAAAAGCCGGGATGAAATCAACGAACGATCGCGGCTGATCGCGGGAGGTCTCGCGGCGCTCGGCGTCAGGCAGGGCGACAGCGTAGGCATCCTGATGCGCAACGATATCGCGTTCCTCGAGGCCGCCTACGCGGTAATGACGCTCGGGGCTTACGCCGTGCCGATCAATTGGCATTTCAAGGCCGATGAGATCGCTTATGTCATGAGCGATTCCGGCGCGCGTGTACTGATCGGCCACGCCGACCTGCTGCACGGGCTTCACGGAGTCGTTTCTGAAGCCATTACACTGCTCAGCGTGCCGCCGCCGCCGGAAATCGTCACGACCTATCGGATCGGCCCTGCGCTGTGCGCGGCCCCGCGCGGAGCGCTCGATTTCGATGCCTGGCTTGCGAAGCAAACGCCCTATGACGGCCCGACACTGCCGCAGCCGCAGAACATGATCTACACGTCGGGCACCACGGGACATCCCAAGGGCGTCAAGCGATTTGCCCCGACGCCGGAGCAAGCGGCATCCGTCGAAGCCATGCGTGCGTTGATCTACGGATTGAAGCCCGGCGTTCGCGCGCTGCTGCCGGGTCCACTGTATCACTCCGCGCCGAATGCGTTCGGCCTGCGTGCCGGGCGGCTCGGCGATGTGACGATCCTGATGCCGCGTTTCGAGGCCGAGGAATTTCTGCGGATCATCGACGAGCAGAAGATCGACAACGTCTTCATGGTTCCGACCATGTTCACGCGGCTGCTGAAACTGCCCGAACAGGTTCGCAGGTCCTACGACGTCTCCTCACTGCGCCACGTGATCCATGCCGCCGCGCCATGTCCGGCGGAGGTGAAGCGTGCCATGATCGAATGGTTCGGTCCGGTGATCTATGAATTCTACGGCAGCACCGAATCCGGCGCGGTGACGTTCGCGACTTCCGAGGATGCCTTGAAGAAACCCGGTACGGTGGGAAAGATTTCTCCCACCGCTGAACTGCGGTTCCTTGGCGATGACGGCCGCATTCTGCCGCAGGGCGAGATCGGCGAGATTTATTCGCGCCTCCCTGCCTACCCCGATTTCACCTATCACAACCGGCCCGAGAAGCGCGCCGAGATCGACCGCGATGGCTTCATCACCAGTGGCGATGTCGGTTACATCGACGCCGATGGCTATGTCTTCATCTGCGACCGCAAGCGCGACATGGTGATCTCGGGTGGCGTCAATATCTATCCGGCGGAGATCGAAGCCGTTCTGCACGGTATTTCCGGAATTCATGACTGCGCGGTGTTTGGCATTCCCGACGAAGAGTTCGGCGAGGCGTTGATGGCGGTGGTCGAGCCGCAGCCGGGCGCGGCGCTTGATGTGACGGCGATCCGCGAACAACTCAAAGGCATGCTGGCCAGCTACAAGGTGCCCAAACACATCGAAATTCAGGCCAGCCTGCCGCGCGAGGATTCCGGCAAGATCTTCAAGCGGCGGCTGCGCGATCCGTATTGGGAGCGGGCGGGACGCAAGATTTAGGCCCGTCCACGCTTGCGTCCGCGTGCAAAAATTGCGACTTGAGAATGCCGGTCATTTCTCGCGCAAGCGGATATCCCATGTCGCCAGAGGCGTCTTCAACCAGAAACCCTGACAACAGACTTCGGGAGGGCGATGCCCCGTCGTCCGACGCCGATGCGCAGCTCCGGGCGGACATCCGGCAGCTCGGACGCATCCTCGGCGATACCGTGCGCGATCAGGAAGGGGCGGACGTTTTCGACTTGGTCGAGCGCATCCGGCAAACCTCGATCCGATTCCATCGCGACGACGACAAGCCGGCGCGCCGCGAACTCGAAGCCATTCTGGACGGCATGTCGATCGCGGAGACCGTCCGCATCGTTCGCGCGTTCAGTTACTTCTCGCACCTGGCAAATATCGCCGAAGACCATAACAACATCCGCCAGCGCCGCGCGCAGGACATGGCAGGCACGTCGCCGCGCGCTGGAACGCTGGAATCTGCGCTCAACCGCGCACATGACGCGGGTATCGATGCGGACGCGTTGCGCGCGTTCTTCGCCAAGGCGCAGGTCTCGCCGGTGCTGACCGCGCACCCGACCGAGGTACGCCGCAAGAGCACGATCGACCGCGAAATGGAAATCGCGTCCGTGCTCGATATCCGCGAGCGCACGCAGATGACCGCCGATGAAATTGCCGCTAGCGACGAGCAATTGCGCCGCGCGGTGGTGACGCTCTGGCAGACCAATCTGCTGCGCCGGACAAAACTCACGGTGCTTGACGAGGTCGCCAACGGCCTCTCGTTCTACGATTATACGTTCCTGCGTGAAGTGCCCCGGCTGCATTGCGCGCTGGAGGACCGGCTCGCGGAGCAGGGCGGCAAGGCCGCTGAGGCGCAGGACGCGCCGGAACTTGCGACCTTCTTGAAGATGGGAAGCTGGATTGGCGGCGACCGCGACGGCAATCCATTCGTTACCGCAGAGGTAATGCGCGGCGCGCTTCGGATGCACTCGACACGCATCCTGCGCTTCTATCTTGCCGAACTGCATGAACTCGGCGCGGAACTGTCGCTTGCGGCCCATCTCGCCGATGTTTCGCCCGAATTGCGTGCGCTGGCGCAGCAGTCGCCGGATCCGTCGCCGCACCGGAGCGGCGAGCCGTATCGGCTGGCGGTCTCCGGCATTTACGCGCGGCTTGCCGCCACGGCGCTGAAGCTGAACATCGAGACCAGTCGCCCGCCGGTCGGGAATGCGGCCCCGTATGCGGGGCCGGATGAACTGGCGCGCGATCTCGATGTGTTGCACGCATCGCTCGTCGCCAACAACTCGCTGGTGATCGCACGGGGACGGCTGCGGCATCTGCGCCGTGCGGTGGACTGCTTCGGGTTTCATCTCGCGGCCCTCGACATGCGGCAGAATTCCGCCGTCCATGAGCGGACCATCTCGGAATTGTTCGAGGCGGCGGCGCCCGGCACGAACTACAAGAATTTGCCGGAAGACAAGCGCATAGCGCTGTTGTCGCGTGAATTGAACACCGCGCGGCCGCTGGCGTCGCCGTTCGTCGCCTACGGGGAAGAAACGATCAAGGAACTTGGCGTGCTGCGGGCCGCGGCCGAAGCGCATGGCATCCTTGGCGAAGCGGTGATTCCCCAGTGCATCATCTCGATGACGGAGGGCGTGTCGGATCTGCTTGAAATCGCGGTGCTGCTGAAGGAGGCGGGGCTTGTTGCGCCGGACGGCACGAGCCGCCTCAATATCGTGCCGCTGTTCGAGACCATCGACGATCTTCGCCAGTGCGCGCAAATCATGGACAGCCTGTTCTCGCTGCCGGAATATCGCCGCCTTGTCGATAGCCGCGGCGGTCTTCAGGAGGTCATGCTCGGCTATTCGGACAGCAACAAGGACGGTGGTTTCGTCACTTCGGGGTGGGAATTATACAAGGCCGAAATCAGCCTCGTTGAAGTGTTCGCGCGTCATGGCATTCGCTTGCGTTTGTTTCACGGGCGCGGCGGCTCGGTCGGCCGCGGCGGCGGGCCAAGCTACGACGCCATTCTGGCGCAGCCCGGCGGCGCGGTGGACGGGCAAATCCGCATCACCGAGCAGGGCGAAATCATTTCCAGCAAATACTCCAACGCGGATGTCGGCCGTCATAATCTGGAAATTCTTGCAGCGGCAACGCTGGAGGCGAGCCTGTTGCAGCCGAAGCATTCTGCGCCGCGCGATGAATACATCGCGGCGATGGAGGAGCTATCCAATCTCGCCTACGCGGCCTATCGCAACCTTGTCTACGAGACGGACGGTTTCGAGGACTATTTCTGGGCTTCCACCGTGATCTCGGAAATCTCGACGCTGAATATCGGCAGCCGTCCCGCCTCGCGTACCAAGACGCGGAAGATCGAGGACCTGCGCGCGATTCCCTGGGTGTTCAGCTGGGCGCAGTGCCGGCTGATGCTGCCCGGCTGGTATGGTTTCGGCAGCGCCGTCGATACCTGGGTCAAACAGCATCCGGACAAGGGTATCGCATTCCTGCAGGAGCTGTATCGCGAGTGGCCCTTCTTCCAGACGCTGCTGTCCAACATGGACATGGTTCTGTCCAAGAGCAGCATCGCCATCGCCTCGCGTTACGCGGATCTGGTGCCGGATGAAAAACTGCGCGTCGCGATCTTCGGCCGCATTCGCGCGGAATGGCATAACTCCATCGAGATGCTGCTGACCATCATGGGTCATGACCGGCTGCTCGAAGGCAATCCGTTACTGGAACGCTCGATCCGTAACAGGTTTCCGTATCTCGACCCACTCAACCACGTTCAGGTCGAACTGCTTCAAGCGCACCGCGCACAAAGCCCCGACGAGCAGGTGCTGCGCGGCATCCAGCTCACGATCAACGGTATCTCGGCAGGACTGCGCAACAGCGGCTGACAATCAAACAACGGGAGGAAACGATGACCGACACCGACACGATCCTCGTCGAGCGCGAGGGGCCCGTCACCGTCGTTTCCATCAATCGTCCGGAGCGTAAGAACGCGGTCGATGGCGCTACCGCGCGCCGCCTGTTCGACGCTTTCCGCGCCTTCGACGCCGATCCGGAGTCATCCGTCGCGGTGTTCACGGGGACCGGCGGGGCGTTCTGCGCGGGCGCAGACCTGAAGGCTGTCGCATTGGGCGACCGTGAGAAAAAGCGCGAGCTTGGCGGCCACGACACCATCGCGCCGATGGGACCGAGCCGCTTGCGCCTGAGCAAGCCCGTGATCGCGGCAGTCGAGGGCCATGCAGTTGCTGGCGGCATGGAGCTTGCGCTGTGGGCCGACATGCGCGTGGTCGGTGAGGGCGCGACCTTCGGCGTCTACTGCCGCCGCTTCGGCGTGCCGCTGATCGATCTCGGCACCATTCGGTTGCCGCGCTTGATCGGACATTCACGAGCGATGGATCTGATCCTCACGGGTCGTGCTGTCGATGCGAAGGAAGCCTTTGATATCGGTCTCGCCAACAGGCTCGTGCCGAAAGGCGAGGCGCGAGCGCACGCCATTGCATTGGCGGAAGAGCTGGCGCGCTTCCCGCAAGGCTGCCTGCGCAACGACAAGCGCTCGGCGCTGCGTCAATGGGATCTCGAAGAAGAGGACGCGATCAACGACGAGATGCAGGGCGGCCTTGGTGTCATCGCCTCCGGCGAAACGCTTGAAGGAGCCAAGCGCTTCGCCAGCGGAACCGGCCGGCATGGGGCGTTCAAGTAGCAGCGAGGTGTTTCTTTCACCTCTCCAGAGGGCGCGCAGCTTCCACGTTTCGGTAGTTGCGCCTCAGATCGCATCCCACGAGAAAATATCCGCCGAGCGGTCGAGCTTGTAGAATGACGACTTCAGCGCCGGCATCCCGTGTTCGGCGATGGTCTGCGGCGTCCAGCCTTCCGCGCGGTGGATCGAGCGCAACGGACGTGACTGGCCCATCAGGAAGATCTCGTTCATGCGGACGGCGAAGATCTGTCCGGTCACGTCCTTGGCGGCGTCGCTCAGCAGGAACACCGAGAGCGGCGAAATTTTCTCCGGTCCCATCTGCTGCATACGGGCGACGCGCGCCTTCTCTTCCTCGGTCTCGGTCGGGATGGTGCCGATCAGGCGGCTCCACGCGAACGGCGACACGCAATTCGAGCGCACGTTGAAGCGCTCCATGTCGAGCGCGATGGACTTGGAGAGCCCGACGATGCCGAGCTTGGCAGCTGCGTAGTTCGCCTGGCCGAAATTTCCGATCAGGCCCGAGGTCGATGTGAAGTGGACGAACGCGCCGCTTTCCTGTTCGCGGAAAATACGGGCGGCGGCGTGCGAGGTGTAGAACGAGCCCATCAGGTGAACCTTGATGACCGACTCGAAAGCCTCGACGCTCATGCGATGGAAGATCGCGTCGCGCAGGATACCGGCGTTGTTCACGACGCCGTCGAGGCGGCCATAAGTATCGATCGCCTGCTTGATGATCTTGCTGGCGGGGATCGCCTCCGCCACCGTCTCGAAATTCGCGACGGCCGTGCCGCCGCGCTTCTTGATTTCCTCGACGACCTCCTCGGCGGGCGCTGCGTTGGTTCCCGAGCCGTCGGCGGCGACGCCGGGATCGTTGACCACGACTTTGGCGCCTTCGGCGGCGGCCAGCAGCGCAATCTCGCGGCCGATGCCGCGGCCTGCGCCGGTGACGATGACGACCTTGCCGTCCAGCGATTTTTTGTTCGACATGATTTAGCTCCTGTTTCTCGCTGTCAGCGCTCGTTGGTGAAAATGATCGTGCCACTCGCGGCGAACATGCCGCCGACACCATGGCACACCGAGATCTTCGCGCCCGGCACCTGCGCCGGCGCGATGCCGCGCATCTGCCGCACGCTCTCTTGCAGTGCGTACATTCCGTACATGCCGGAATGCATGTAGCTGAGGCCGCCGCCATTGGTGTTCATCGGCAGCTTGCCGCCGATGGCGGTATTGCGGTCGGCGATGAATTTGCCGGTCTCCTCATGCGGCATGAAACCGAGATCACCCAAGCCAAATAGCGGCAGGTGCGCGAAGGCATCGTAGATCATCAGATGGTCGACGTCGTTGTGCGCGATGCCGGCCTCGCGGAACGCCGTCGGGCCCGCGACCTTGAAGGCGCGCGACGAGTTGAAGGTTTCCATCTGGCTGACCATCGGCGTCTCGACACTTTCGCCGGTGCCGAGGATGTAGACCGGCTTCTGCGGGAAATCCTTGGCGCGGTCGGCGCTGGTCAGGATCAGCGCGCCGCCGCCGTCGGTAACGAGGCAGCACTGCAGGATGCGGAAAGGGTACGCGATCATCCGCGAGTTGAGCACGTCCTCGACCGTGATCGGGTCCTTCATCATGGCGCGCGGATTCTTCGCGGCCCACTCGCGCTGCACAACCGACACCATGGCGATCTGTTCGTGGGTGATGCCATAGGTCTTCATGTAGCGCAGCACGGGAATCGGAAACATGCTGGGCGGTCCGTAGACCCCGAAGGGCGCCTCGAACTGGCCTTGCAGGCTGTCTGCGGGAATCGAACGCGGCAGCTTGCCGATCATCGACTTGCCGCTTTCGGCGTGGGTGATGAGCACGGTCTTGCACAGCCCCGCCTCGATGGCGGCGGCGGCGTGACGCACATGAAGCATGAACGAGCAGCCGCCGACCGACGTGCCGTCCACCCAGGTCGGCGTGATGCCGAGATAGTGCGCCAGTTGCTGCGGGGTTTCGACTGCGGTGGCGATGCCGTCGATATCCGACAGCTTCAGTCCCGCGTCCGCCAGTGCGTTCAGTGCGGCATCCGCATGCAACTGGATTTGCGACACATCGGGAATGACGCCGAGCTTGGTGGTTTCTGCCGCGCCGACGACGGCAACCTGGTTTCTGCGCATGGTGTTTATCCCTTCGCCGGGCGGAACTGGGGAAGGGTGATCTTGTCGCTGACTTTCTCGAAGGCGACCTCGAGCTTCATGTCGAGCACGAGCGCTTCGGGCGTCTGCGGACAGTCGAGGATATTGCTCATCATCCGCGGGCCTTCGTCGAGTTCGACCACGGCGATGGCGTAGGGCGGCGTGAAGCCGGGCGCGGCGGGCCGGTGGTTGATAACGTAGCTGTAGAGCTTGCCCTTGCCGCTGGCCTTGAACACGCTGACCTTGCGCGATGCGCATGACGGGCAAAACGGCCGCGGCGGGAAATAGATGTTCGCGCAATCGTCGCAGCGTTGCAGGCGCAGTTCGCTCGCCTGCGTGCCTTCCCAGAAGTGCTGGGTTTCGGGCGTTGGCACCGGTAAGGCGCGCGAAGGTGCAACCATTGGCAGTCTCTCCCTGATCGGCTTCTTGTTAATTGATCGATTAACTATGCCGATATTCTGCACTCCGGGCAAGTAGAGCCCGCAGCGCGAGAGGGAGGTCTGTTATGCGTTCAGGAGTTTCAGGGCGGCGGTCTCGAACGCGGCCAGAGGATTCAGCATTTGCAGCATCTCGCGATGCCGCTCGCCGACCTGCATCGCCCGCTCTGCCATAACGTCGTCGGCGAGGAGGGCCTCGATCGTCTCGGGCTCGACCTTCGAGTTCGGATCGAAATCCTTGATCATCATCCCTACGCCCGCGTTCTCAAGTGCGGTTCCGTTCAACTGCTGTTCGATGTGGGTCACCAGCGCAAGCTGAGGGACCCCCGCCGCGAGGGCTTCCGCAGCAAGCCCGCTTCCGCCGAGATGAACAACGAGGCGCGTCGATGGCAGCGTCTCGCGTAGAGGCAGCGGACGGTGATGAATTTGAGCGCCCCCGCTGCTGAGCGCTGCCGATTGTTCGGCCGTCAAATCCGGCGCATGGATATCAAGCCAATGCGCGAACGGCTGGAGCGCGCCGACGATATCGGGGCGAAGTGCATAGCCTCGCGAGAGATAAACCAGAACGCGGTCAGCATCCTGTTGACGCGCGATGGGAGCGCTGCCGAACACCGGACCGTTCGCGCTCTCAAGCCGTTGCGCGTCATAGGGATCGAGCAGCGGGAAAGTTTCAACGAGCCGCGCATCCGCTTCGAAGACCTGGGGAAGCCTCTCCAACGGTGAACGCCCCATCGATCGCAAAGCGCGATTAACAGTCGATAGGGTCTTATCTTCATCGCATCGCGGAGCATATGAGCGGTGGATCAATGGAAACCGCTTCATCTCCGACGGTGGCAATGTGTATCCGTTTCCGACGATCATCAGCGGGATACGGCCACGCGACATCAGGCTGGAGGCGGGCGCGTAATCCGCCACGACAAGATCCGGCCGGACGGTCTGGAGGATCTCATCCCATTGCAGAAGCATGGGCCGCAGCGCGTCTTCATTTCTGAGGCCGAAGGCAGACAGCAGATCGTTCATTGTCGCTGACGAATGAGCCGCGCGTTCCTCTTGCGTCTGGAATTCGATGGGCCACGGCGGGGCCTGGAAAGTCTCCACGCCGGCATCGCGAAGAATCCGCGCCGATTCCAGATTTCTCGCGGCGGCGAGCAGGCAGACGTCATGACGTTTGAGGACCGCCGCAAAGCGGCTCAGGCTCGTGACATGGCCGATTCCGCCGCCCAACTCCCAGGTAAAAAGGACCGTCTTCATGACGGATGACGCTCCCGGGGGGTTTGCGTGAAGGATAGTGGTTTGGGAATATTGCCTATAACAAGTGAAGATCAAACGGGAAACTCCGGACATTCCTTATGACGTCACAAGCGCCGACATCGCAACGCCAGGAAGTCAGGGTTTTCTGGACGGGCCCCGTCCTGAGCTATTACGAGCAGCTCTCGCTGAAAAGCGTCGTCGCATCCGGCGCTCGGGTGATTCTTTATACCTATGAGAAGGATCTGATTGTTCCGGACGGCGTAGAGCTTGCCGATGCGGACGAGATATTGTCGGGCCCGGTTCATCAGTTTCGCCACGCCAATGGCGACAAGTCCTTTGCGTTGCACTCCGATTTGTTCCGGTATCTCGCCGTCTACAAGTTCGGCGGCTGGTACATGGACCTGGATATTGTTTTTCTGGGCCAGCAGCTTCCTGCGGCGAAGACGTACGTCGCCTATGAGCGATGGGATTCCGTCAATGCCGCGGTGATGAAGTTTCCCGAACGATCACCGGTCATGGCTGGCGCAATCGACGAGGCGTGGCGTCTTTTGCCGCAAGCCGGAATGGCCACGACCGATGCGGCGCGCGTTGTGATAGGCCCCGCGCTGTTCACGCGCCTGATCGCGGAATACGCGCTGGATCATCTGGTCCTTCCCAAATCCAAGGCCTACGAAATTCCTCATACGGACGTGCTCTCGTTCTTCAATCCCGCCGCTTGCGATAGCGTTGCGCAGCGTCTCGCCGAAAGCGACTTCACGCATCTCTGGAATGAAGCGTGGCGATTATACCGTATCCCTAAAAATTACGGGCCGCCGGAGGGCAGTTATCTCGATCTGCTGTTCAAGCGTTTTGGCATTCACGTTTCCGCGCGGGCTCGTTTGTCATACGACGCAATCGAGGCCTGGGTCCGCGAGTACCGTGTTATCGAAGAGCTGAAGACGAAACTCGGACTCGACAGAGTTCGCTATGACTCGCTCGATCACCTCGCGCGGTCGATACACGTGAACGGCTGGCAGCCGGGGATGCGCCTGATCAATGAGGCGGACGAAAATCCTTCGCCTGTCCGGCAACACGTCACTGTACGTGAGCCCCAGACCGTCCGGACGTTCTGGCACGGCGATACCATGGGACCATATCAGTTGATGTGTCTGCGCAGCTTCGTCGAGCGCGGTCATCGCGTGCAGGTTTTTTCTTATAACCCCGATCTGCGTCTTCCGGACTGGATCGAAATCAAAAGCGCCGATCTCATCATGGGACGCGAACGCATACTGCGTCCGCTGTCGGAGAACGGTCCGGTCGCAATCCACGCGAATTTGTTTCGCTATGCGTTGCTCCATCAGCTTGGAGGATGGTGGATCGACCCGGACGTTTTGCTGCTGACTCCGGATCTTCCTGAAGGGGACGTTTTCTTTGCTGGTCCCGATATCTTTGATCGCGTGCCTATGGGCGCGCTCAAACTTCCGCCGGGCCATCCGCTCCTGGCGGATGCAATCGCTGCAGCGGAATCGCTCGGCGATTCCCTTGAGGATTGGGAGAGATCTGGCGCGGACTTGTTGACGACCCTGATCGGCAAGCACGGATTCAGAGATTTCCGGAACCGGGCACCGCTGGGACCTCTCTCCTGGTTCGAGGTGCCGAGCTTGTTCGACCCGGCATATGCAGGTGAATTGAATCGAAAGTGCAATGATTTTTGCTTTTTCCAGATTCACGATGAGGTCTGGCGAAGAGCCGGTGTGCCTCATAATCTGGCACCCCCGGAGGGATCGTTTCTGGCCTTGCTGTTGGCCAAACATGAGACGGACGCCCGTTTTCCGGCCCGAATGGCCTTCAACGAAGTGAACCGATGGCTCGCTCACATGTACCAATGCGTACGGCAGCGTCAGGCTTGATGACGATCGCGGCGATCTGACTTGGTTAAAACGGGAATCCTTTTTCGGCAGCTGTAGCAAATCCGCCACGCGCTGCCCCGGTTATACCGTTGATTGTGCAGGTTTTCCGTGTTTTTTGTCGGAGATTGAAAGTCTACGGGGTTTTTTGGTTATGTTGTTTTGCGTGCACCGCGCCTTTGGAGGGCTGCGATCGGAGCTTTCGCGCCGAGGCTTGATGATTGCATGCGCCGTCATGCTGTCGATGCCATCTGGTGCTGCGTTTGCGCAAGACGCTGCGCAGCAGGACCAGTTGTTCCAGCAGATGGTCCGCAATCCGAAAAATCACGAAGTGACATTCGAATTCGTCAGGGTCGCGACATCACGCGGAGACTACGAAGCCGCCATCGGTGCGCTCGAACGTTTGCTGTTTTACAATCCCAAACTGACGCGCGTGAAGTACGAGCTCGGTGCGCTGTATTTCCGGCTCGGCTCCTATGAGATGGCCAAGCGATATTTCAATGAAGCCCTCGCCAGCCCGGATATCGACGCGGTTACCAAACAGCGCGTCGAGACCTATCTGCCGGACACCGAGAAGCAGCTTCAGCCGAGCCGGTTCTCCGGTTTCGTGCAAACCGGCATCCGTTCGCAGAGCAACGCGAGCTTCGCGCCTGGCGGCGGAATTCTGCGCCTCGGTGGCCAGGATCTGGCTCTGCTTCCGACAGCGCGTCAGAAAAGCGATGTCAATTGGTTTGGTCTCGCTGGCGTGAGTCACGATTACGATCTTCAGAACCAGCGCGGCGACATTCTCGAAACGCGCGCCGTCGGTTATCTGACGCAGCAGGATCGTCTGCCCGATCTCAACGTTGGCACCGTGGAGGCAAGCTTCGGCCCGCGGCTGGCTTTGGCTCCGGAGCTTTTGCCCGGCGCAACCATCAAGCCCTATGTCGTTGGCGGTAATACCTGGCTGGCCGGAGCCAACTATCTCTCCACCGTCGGTGCGGGCGTGTCGCTGAAGTTTCCGGTGAACGACCGGTTCTCCTTCGGTCCGGATTTCGAGTACCGACGCGCCGAGTTCAAAACCGGAGATGTCATTCCGGTGTCCGGCTTCAATACCGGCGATTGGTTCACGACCGGTATCTCCGCGAGCGCGGTCATCTCTCAGCAGATCAAGCTCGACACGCGCGGCCTTTATCGGCGCGGCGAGTCGGCATTCGCATTCCAGTCGTTCGACCAGTGGGCCATCGAAGCCGCGTTGACGTTTGAATTCGCGCCGCCGGCCGATTGGATGTCGCGCAACTGGAGCGTTGCGCCATTCGTGCGGCGTATCGAGACCCGGTTCGATGCGGCCAATCCATTTATCGATCCGTTCACGGTGCGGAGCGACGGACAATGGTCGGTCGGTGCGCTTTTCAACGCGCCGATCACGAAGACCTTCGGTCTTTCGACCGCCGTGCAGTACGACCGGACCACGTCGTCACTGCCCAATTATCGCCTCGAGAACTTCTCCGTGATGTTCGGCCCGACAGCCCGTTTCTGAGGTAGCAGCAAATGTTTTTCCGCAAACCCGCATACTTCACGTCGTTGTTGACCGCGTGGCTTTCGACCACGGCGCTCATTCAGAATGCCGATGCGCAAAATTCAGGACGCGTCGGGGCTGTCAATCTCGAAGCGACGGGTACGCCGCCCGGCGCGTCGTCACGCACGCTCACGATTGGCACCAACGTCATCTACAAGGAGCGGGTGCAGACGTCGGCGCAAGGTTCGACGCAGATCATGTTTCCCGACACCTCGACATTGAACGTCGGCCGCAATAGCAACATCGTTATTGACGAATACGTCTACGATCCAAATGCCGGCACCGGCAAAATGGTGGCGACCGTCAGCAAGGGCGTGATGCGTTTTGTCGGTGGTCAGATCAGCCACACGGCGGGCGTGACGGTGAATACGCCGGTTGCGACGCTCGGCATTCGGGGTGGCGTGGCGACGGTGGTCTATCCGATCCCGCCAGGCTTTACCGGCTCCGATCCGAAGCTGGCGCAGGCTCGCGGCGAGATCGTCATCGGGCATGTCGGTTCGGTCGTCATCAAGAACAACACTGGATCGGTAATCGTCAGGCCCGGCTACATGACATGGGTATCCGGCCCGAACGATCCGATTCCGGAGCCGTTCCCGATTCCGGATTTCCTGCTTCAGAAAATCATAGCCGCGCTGACGAGCGGGCAGGGGCAAACCGGCGGCGTTTCGGATTTACCGACTGACCAGATGGCCGCCCGTCTTGGCTTTGGTAAAACCATCGTCACCGATCCGGCGAAGCCGCCGGGGACCGATCCGCTGGGTTACTTCTCGATCTTTGACGGTGGCAACGCCGTTGCAAAGAACAAGTCGCAATCAAATCAGACCAACTCCGTTCAGACGAATCAATCTCCGCCGCCCGTTACCGGTGGCTCCGGCGGTTGTTATTCGGGCTGCGGATACTGAGAACTACTGTCCATTCGCCGGCATGAACACCGCGTGAGATCGGCTGACCTCCTCGGCAATGAAATCGGCCGTGACCCGCACACGCGCGATGTTACGCAAGTCGCTGTGCAGCAACAGCCAGAATGTCCTGACCAAACGAAAATCCGGAAGCACGCGCACGAGTTGCGGCTCGTCCCGCGCGATGAAACACGGCAGCACGCACAGGCCGGCGCCCGCGATGGTGGAGTTCAGTTGCGCGATGAGGTTCGAGCTTTTGATCGCAGGCCGCAGCTCGGGTGACACGAAATGCGTGTACTCCAGCTCGGGCGAGTAAATCAGATCGTCGATATATGAAATGAACCGGTGAGACGGCACGTCGGCCGCGGTCTTGATCGCAGGGTGGTTGGCCAGATAATTCGGCGATGCATAGAGACCGAGTTCGTAATCCGTCAGTTTGCGGGAGTGCAGCCGTCCTTCACTGGGCTGTGTCAGGCTGACAGCGATATCGGCTTCGCGACGGGACAGGCTGAATTCACGCGGCATCGCGACGAGTTCGACGGTGAGTTCCGGGTGCCTGTCACTGAGTTGACCGAGGCGCGGCGCCAGAAATTTCGTTCCGAAGCCGTCCGGTGTGCCGATCCGGACTGCGCCGGTGGCCTCAAGTTTCGCATCGCCGATGGATTGAGCCGCGGAAGTCGCGAGCTGGTCCATCTGCTCGGCCATTTCCAGCAGCCGTTCGCCGGCCTCGGTGAGAGACGAGCCGCTGGTGCGCCGATCGAAAAGCTGGGAGCCCAGCGATGATTCAAGGGCGGCAATCCGGCGGCTGAGCGTTGAATAGTCGATTTTCATGCGCTTCGCCGCCGCCGTCATGCTGCCGCTGCGCGTGATGGCCAGAAACGATCGAACAAGATTCCAGTCAAACTGGTCGGTCATCGCGGTTGCTTTCGATAGTCGCCGGCGAGCGCCGAAATGCCGCCGTCTGCATACGTTGGGTAATCCATCCCGCACGCCGGGCCAAGGTTCATCTAAGCGGCGGCGGGCACAATGCGGCGGCCCATGGCCGTATTGACAGGGCCGCCTTCGCTCGCCTCTACTCCCGCCCGATAACAGCCTCCGTGCATCAGTTGCCGGCATAAGAAAAGGGAGAAGCGCGATGAAGAGTTTCCAGGTTACGGAATTCAATGCTCCGCTGACGGAAGTGGACATCGCGACTCCCCAGCCTTCCGGCTCGCAAGTGCTGCTCAAGGTCAAGGCTGCCGGCGTCTGCCACAGCGATCTTCATATCTGGGAGGGCGGTTACGACCTCGGTCACGGCCGAAAGCCGCTGTCGCTGAAGGACCGCGGCGTTTCGCTGCCGCTCACCATGGGTCATGAAACGGTGGGTGAAGTCGTGGCGCTCGGTCCTGATGCCAAGGGCGTGGCGGTCGGTGACGTGCGGCTGGTGTATCCCTGGCTCGGCTGCGGCAAATGCGAAACGTGTCAGACCGGCGATGAGAACATGTGCATCGTCAAGTCGAACTCGCTCGGCGTGTTTTGTGACGGCGGTTACGCCGATCACATCACGGTGCCGCATCCGCGCTATCTCATCGACCTGAAGGGGCTCGATCCGGTCACGGCCGCGCCCTACGCTTGTTCCGGCGTTACGACATACAGTGCGATCAAGAAAGTGGAAGCGGTGTTCGATCGGCCCATCGTCATCTTCGGCGCGGGCGGGCTCGGGCTGATGGCTCTGACGCTGCTGAAAGCCATGGGTGGCAAGGGCGCCATCATGGTCGATATCGATGCGAGCAAGCGGGAGGCGGCGGAGAAGGCCGGCGCGCTCGGCACCGTTGATGGCGCGGCACCCGATGCCTTGCAGCAGATCATGACGAAGGCCGGCGGCCCGATCCGTGGCGCCATCGACCTCGTCGGAAATTCGGCGACCGCGCAGCTCGGCTTCGACTGTCTGGCCAAGGGCGGCAAGCTTGTCATGGTCGGACTGTTCGGCGGCGGTGCGCCGTGGGCGCTGCCCCTGATCCCGATGAAGGCGATCACGATTCAGGGAAGCTATGTCGGAAGCCTGCGCGAGACGCAGGAATTGATCGATCTCGTCCGTGAAAAGAAGATCGCGCCGATTCCGGTCACGACGCGGCAATTGAAGCAGGTCGATGCGACGCTCGAGGACCTGAAGAAGGGCAAGCTCGTCGGCCGCGCGGTGCTGGTGCCTTAACGGGATCGGCCGTTTACTGCGCCATCATGCCGGCGTAAGCCCAGACAATGATGGCCAGCGCGATCGCTGCTGAAATGACAAGTCTGGCCATCATGAACCTCCGAAGCGCGTTTTCTATTTTTCGTGTGCCGCGAGCGGCAGGACAACCAGCGATATATCCGAATTCTGCGGATCGGGTCGAATTTCGAATCCGAGCCGTCTGCACATGTCGAGCATAACCGTGTTCCGGCTCAACACCTGACCGCGGATGGCGCGCACGCCTTCGGCGCGGCCGTATTCGATGATCATTTTCATGAGCATCGAGCCGAGACCGATGCCTTTGAGATCGGTCCGGATCAGAACCGCATATTCGGCGCTGGCGAAATCCGCGTCGGTGTGGAGGCGCACCACGCCGAGCATCCTGCCGGTGGTTTCCTCGATGGCGATGAACGCCATCGCGCGCGCGTAATCGAGCTGTGTCAGTCGCGCGATGAACGGATGCGTCAGTTCTTTCATCGCCGAGAAGAACCGCAGCCGGACATCCTCCTGACTCACATGCGCAAAGAATTCGGGATAAAGATGCTCGTCTTCCGGCCGGACTGGCCGCACGAAGATGGCTCTGCCATCCTTGAGCGTGAGACGCCGCTCCCATTCCTTGGGATAGGGCCGGATCGCAAAGCGATAATGCCCTGAGCCGCGGATCGACTCGCTGAGCGGCGCGATCGATACCTGAGCATCCACCGCGATAACGCCTTCCTTGTCCGCCAGCAGCGGATTGATATCGAGTTCGCGGATTTCAGGCAGGTCGGCCGCCATCTGCGCCAGCTTGACGAGCAATAGCGCAACTTCGGCTTCATTCGCTGCTGGAACGTCGCGGTAGCTCTTGAGAATGCGCGATACGCGCGTGCGCGCGATCAGATCCCGCGCCAGATTGAGGTCGAGCGGCGGAAGCGCCAGCGCCTTGTCATTGATAACCTCGACCGCCGTGCCGCCGCGGCCGAACACGACGACCGGGCCGAACGTCGGATCGTCGGCGAGGCCGGCGATCAGTTCGCGCGCGCGGGGCCGCAGGATCATCGGATGCACGGTCACGCCGTCGATACGCGCCTTCGGGCGCATCGTGCGCGCGCGTTGCAAAATCTCGTCGGTGGCAGCGTGGACCGCGCGTTCGCTGGTCAGGTTCAGCCGCACGCCGCCGACGTCGGACTTGTTCAGAATATCCGGCGAACTGATTTTGACGACGACGGTGCTGCCTTCCGCCAGAATGGAGGTTGCCGCACGCGCGGCCTGATCCGGATCGCGCGCCAGCACGGCGGACGCGATGGGGATCGAATAGGCCGCGAACAGCTCGCCGATTTCGATCGGGTTGAGCCAGCCGCGCTTGTCCTTCAAGGCGTTCTGGACGATCGCGCGGCCGGCCGCCACGTCCGGCGCGAAATCCTCGGGGAGACTCGGCGGTGTCTGCATCGCCACGTCGAGGCCTTCGCGATAACGCACGATGTGCATGAAGCCGCGCACGGCGTCGGCTTCGTTCGGGAAATGAGGAATGCCCGCTTCGCCGAACACCGCAGCGGCTGGCCCGCTGTCGCCGACCCAGGTGGTGAACACAGGCTTGCGCGAGTACGTCTCGGCGCGATGCTTCTTCACCGCGGCGACAACCGATTTTGCGCAATCGACGGGCGAGGCCAGCGTATTGGGCGAGTTCATAATGAGAACCGCGTTATTCGCCGTGTCGCCCAGCACCCGCTCGCAGGCTTGCGCATAGCGCTCGCCATCGGCATCGCCGAGAATGTCGATCGGATTGGCGTGCGACCATCGCTCCGGCAGCACCTTGTCGAGGCTTTTCTTCACGTCTTCGGAAATTCCTGCGAGTTCGCCGCCGAGATCGATCAACCGGTCCACCGCGAGCACACCGAGGCCGCCGCCATTGGTGACAATCGCGAGCCGGTGTCCGTGGGACGATTGCAGATGCCCGAGCGTTTCAGCGGCGGAAAATAATTCGTCGAGGTCGAGCACGCGCAACAGACCGGCACGGCGAAACGCCGCGTCATAGACGGCGTCCGATCCTGCGAGCGCGCCGGTGTGTGTCGCCGCGGCACGCGCGCCCTGGGTGTGACGGCCAGACTTGATGACGACCACGGGCTTGACGCGTGCGGCGGCCCGAGCAGCCGACATGAACTTGCGAACATCGCTGATCGACTCAATGTAAAGCAGGATGGCGCGCGTATCGCTATCGAGGGCGAAATAGTCGAGCAGGTCGCCGAAATCGATATCGAGATTTTCGCCGGTCGAAACGATGGCGGAAAATCCGACGTTGCGGTTCGCAGCCCATTCGACGAGGGCAGTCGAAATCGCGCCGGATTGCGAAATAAGTGCGAGGTCACCGGTCTGCGGCAGACGCGACGCGAAGCTGGCGTTCAATTTGATGCGCGGCACCAGAACGCCGAGCGATGGGCCGATCAGGCGCAGGCCGGTCTTCCGCGCCGTCTGCGCGATGGCTTCGGTATATGAGCCGGTGCCGAGGCCGAGGCCCGCCGAGAGCACCATCGCGGCTGGAAATCCGCGAGAACCCGCCGTCTTCACGATGCCTTGGATGATGGACGGCGGCGTCGAGATGATGGTGAGATCGGGTGTTCCGGGAATATCCTTGATGTCTCGGAGCGTCTTGATGCCCTCGATTTCGGAATGCTTGGGATTGACCACATAAATCGGCCCGCTGAATCCGCCGGCGAT
The DNA here is from genome assembly GCF_058800765.1 of Afipia sp. GW822-FHT04G07. NCBI lineage: Bacteria > Pseudomonadati > Pseudomonadota > Alphaproteobacteria > Hyphomicrobiales > Nitrobacteraceae > Afipia > Afipia sp. GW822-FHT04G07. The sequence continues at coordinate 287,964 of NZ_JBXAMP010000002.1, read as the reverse complement.
CAGGTTTCGCAGCGTCGCGCCGCCGACCGAGGCAGGCTTGGAACTCCCGCCGACAAGAGCGATTGAGCGCGGGACAAAGAGGTGCTCGAGGCGATAGGTGCTCATAAAGGGTCCCGGGCCATCATCGTTACAGGCTATCGCAATTCGGCGGGAAATGTGCCCGCCATGGGGCGGGCGCGCAGGCATGACGTCGCATGGCGCGAATCCGGTGGCGCACTCCGGCTAACATCTTCCGGATGATGGTGCAGAGCAATAAAATTCACCACGTTGCCCCCGAGGAGGGCTTTTCAGCGAAAGCCGATTGGCACGAGGCGCGACATGCTTCTAGACTGGGCGGATGTTGCCCTAGTACCCACTTTCCGGAGTTCGTACTCCGCCTCCGCAACGACTTTCACGAACTTCGGAAGGTTATGGGTACTAGCAAGCTAATAATTCTAGTACCGCTTTCTATTGGAAGTTCCTGATTGGACTCGCAGCTTGCGATGCAGGAACTTCCAATAGGCGGTACTAGACAGCGCAGGAACGTGTTGCGATGACGTGTGTGCTCTGTCGAGGTAGATCGCGATGACAATCAACGAGAGCCACCTCGCCGAAAAAGGCCGCCTTCGTCCGCCAAATCTCGGACTGTTTCTTGCCGAGGGCAGGGGCGTGTTCGAACTGAATGCGACACTGCTTTTGTCTCCCGCGCTTTTGACGGCCCCGCGCGGCGACGGTCATCCCGTTCTGGTGCTGCCCGGCCTGCTTGCGAGCGATGTGTCGACGCTGATCCTGCGGCGCTATCTCGACCTGCTTGGGTTCTCCACGCATCCCTGGGGCTTCGGGCGAAACACCGGTGGCGTTTACAGCATGAGGGAAAAGCTGGCCAAGCTCTTGACCAGCGTTCACGCAACGACGGGCCGGAAGGTCAGTCTGGTCGGCTGGAGTCTGGGCGGTGTTTACGCGCGCGATCTCGCTTTGCGGATGCCCGACATGGTGCGTTATGTCGTGACCTTGGGAAGCCCGTTCGCAGGCGATATCACGGCGACCAACGCCAAGCGCGTTTACGAAATGGTGTCCGGCGAGACCATTCAGGATGCCGACATCAAAGACATTCAGGCCTTGTCCGGCGATCTGCCGGTGCCGACGTCATCGCTCTATACCCGCACCGACGGAATCGTGAACTGGCGGACTTGTCTCGTCCGTGAATCCGACACCGCTGAAAATATTGAAATCTCGCTCGCGAGCCATATCGGCATCGGCGTGAACGCGGCGGCGCTATGGGCCGTCGCCGATCGTCTCGCGCAGCCTGAAGGAGAATTTCATCCGTTCGACCGCTCAGGGCCATTCGGATTGGCCTACGCACGTCCGGAGAGAACCAGCGCTTAAAATACGATTGCCGGATGAGAACGCCAAAAGGCGACAGCGGCGGTTAAACGGGAGGGTAACATGAGTCACGCCAAGAAGCTGTCCTCGATGGACGCGTCGTTTCTTTATCTCGAAACACCCGAGATGCCGATGCACGTCGGAAGCATGGCGATCTTCAGGCTGAAGGACGGATATCAAGGCGACTTCTTCGAAGACTTCAAGAAGATGATCGCGAGCCGGATTCATGTTGCGCCGATCCTGAAGGCGCGGCTGGAGAAAGCGCCGCTCGACATCGATAACCCGAGCTGGGTCGAGGACGATCAGTTCGACATCGATCGCCACATTTTCCGCGCGAGCCTCCCGGCGCCGCACGACCGCGCGATGCTGGAGCGCACCGTCGGCTGGATGCACGCCAAACTGCTCAACCGGGCGCGGCCGCTGTGGGAGTTCTATGTCTTCGAGGGCATGGCGAACAACGAGATTGGCCTTTATTCCAAGATGCACCATGCCTGTATCGACGGCGGCGCGGGCGCCGCGCTCACCAATATGATTTACGACATCACGCCGGTGCCGCGTGAATTTCCGAAGATCGTTCCGAACAAGCCGGCCAACGAGCCGCGCGATATCGCCACCAATATGATCGATTCCTACACGCAGCTTTGGCGTCAGCCGCTGGATCCGTCCACGGCCAAGAGCTTCGACCTGCCGCGTAGCGGCAAGAGCGATCTCGGCTCGATCCTGTTCGACAATGCGATGTTCCAGATCGAGAGCGGCATCAAGATGATCGGCGGGATTCCCGAAGCCGCCAAAAGCATGCGGGACATGATCGCGAAGGTTTCCGATCCCAAGGCGCGTGACAGCATCGCGAGCCTTGTTTCGCCGTCCACGATGCTGAACAAGTCGATTTCGTCGGAGCGCAGCTTCGCGGGTGTATCCGTCTCGCTGCCGGAAGCCAAGGCGCTGGCGAAGCGGGCCGGCGGTAAACTCAATGACGTGGTGTTGGCGCTGTCGAGCGGCGTGCTGCGCCGTTACCTGCTGGAGCAGGGCGGGTTGCCGAGCCGCTCACTGACGGCGGCCGTGCCGATCTCGCTGCGCGAGGAAGGTAACAACGATGCGAACAACCAGGTATTCGGCATGGTGTGCTCGCTGGCGAGCAATATCGAGGATCCGAAGGAACGTATCGAGGCGATCATCACGCAATCGGCCAAATCCAAGGAAATGTCACATCCGTTGCGGGCGCTGATGCCCTCGATCTCCAATGTCGCGATGCTGGGCGCGCCGATGCTGATTCAGGTGCTGGCGCTGCTTTACAGCCGCTCCAACCTGTCCGATGTGCTCCCGCCCGCCGCGAACGTCACGATCTCGAACGTGCCGGGTCCGCGACAAACGCTTTATGCGGTGGGAGCCGAGCTGCTGCACATCTTCCCGGTCTCGATCGCGACGCACGGGCTTGCCCTGAACATCACCGTGCAAAGCTATCGCGATCAGCTCGACTTCGGCTTCATCGCGGGCGCGAATATTATTCCCAACGTGCAGGTGCTGGCGGATATGTTGCCCGGAGAGTTCGCGCGCCTTGCCGCCGCCTACGCGCCGCCCAGCAATCTTGCAAGCGTCGCAAGCTGAAACGCGGCCATTGCAATGATTGAAATGCCGCCGCTTCAGTATGCCCAGACCAACGGCATACGTATGGGCTTCTACGACGCCGGCCCGAAGACCGATGCGCCGCCGCTGGTGCTGTGCCACGGCTGGCCGGAGATCGCATTTTCGTGGCGGCACCAGATCAAGACGCTGAGCGAAGCAGGGGTTCGGGTCATCGCGCCCGATCAGCGCGGCTACGGCGCGACGGATCGTCCTGAGCCCGTCGAGGCCTACGACATCGAGAACCTGACGGCCGATCTGGTCGGATTGCTCGATCATCTTAAAATCGATAAAGCGATTTTCGTCGGCCACGACTGGGGCGGGTTTATCGTGTGGCAGATGCCGCTGCGACACCCTTCGCGCGTCGCCGGCGTCATTGGAATCAACACGCCGCACACGCCGCGCACGGCGACCGATCCGGTCGGGTTGATGCGCCAGCGCTACGGCGATCATCTCTACATCGCGCAGTTTCAGGATCCCGGGCGAAAGCCCGACAAGATCTTCGGCAGCCGCGTTGAGGAAACATTCGATTTCTTCATGCGCAAGCCGATGCCGCAGAAGAAGCCGGCGGTGGTGGAGGCCGATGCCGGACCGCCTGCCGGAGGCCTCGGCGCATCGCCAAAACTGAACATGGCGTTTCCGCAGATGGTGGCGGGCTACGACGCCAAGGTAGACCCGCGCGAGAAGATTCTGTCGCCCGAGGAAATGAAGGTGTTTGTCGACACGTTCAAGGCGTCCGGCTTCACCGGCGGGATCAACTGGTACCGCAACATGACCCGCAACTGGGAGCGCTCAGCGCATATCGACCACACGGTGCGGGTGCCGTCGCTCATGATCATGGCGGAGAACGATCAGGTGCTGCCGCCGTCAGCCTGCGACGGAATGGAGAAGATCATTCCGGATCTCGAGAAATATCTCGTCAAGGACAGCGGCCACTGGACCCAACAGGAGCAACCCGACGAGGTCAGCGCCAAGATCCTGGACTGGCGCAGGCGGCGGTTCGGCTGAAACGGTGTGACTTTTGTGGGATGCCACCCCCGGCAAGCTCCTCGCGCCATAAGCCTTTGCAAAAGATGCGGCGGAACAGTAGCTTCGGAGAAAAGCTCCGGGCCAGCCGGACGTCGAGCAAGTCACGTGGGCAGGAGATATCCGAGCGATGGCGTCCCAGAATAAATTGAATCCGATTCCGCATCCGCCGAAGAAGCCGGTCGTCGGCAACATGCTGTCGCTGGATTCAACGGCGCCGGTGCAGGATCTGGTGCGGAAGACCAAGGAGCTTGGGCCGATTTTCTGGCTCGACATGATGGGTCAGCCGCTGGTGATCGTCGGTGGATTCGATCTCGTCGATGAACTGAGCGACGAGAAGCGTTTTGACAAGGCGGTGCGCGGAGCGCTGCGCCGCGTGCGTTCGATTGGCGGCGACGGGCTGTTCACTGCCGACACCACCGAGCCGAACTGGGCCAAGGCGCACAACATCCTGCTGTCACCGTTCGGCGGCCGGGCGATGCAGTCGTACCACCCGATGATGGTCGACATCGCCGAACAGCTCGTCAAGAAATGGGAGCGGCTGAACGCCGACGACGAAATCGATGTCGTTCACGACATGACCGCGCTGACGCTCGATACCATCGGGCTCTGCGGTTTCGACTATCGCTTCAATTCGTTCTACCGGGAAGATTACCATCCGTTCGTCGGCGCGCTGGTGCGATCACTCGAAACGATCATGATGACGCGCGGTATCCCGCTTGAAGGGATATTCATGCGCGCGCGCCGCACCGATATGGCGGCTGACGTCGCGTTCATGAACAAGATGGTGGACGAAATCGTCGCCGAGCGCCGCAAGAACGCGGAAGCCGCAGCAGGCACCAAGGACATGCTGAACGCCATGATGACCGGCGTCGACAAGGTGACGGGCGAGCAGCTCGACGACGTCAACATCCGCTACCAGATCAATACCTTCCTGATCGCGGGTCACGAAACGACCAGCGGCCTCCTGTCGTGCGCGATCTATGCCATGCTCAAGAATCCGGAGGTGCTTCGCAAGGCTTACGAGGAAGTGGACCGCGTTCTCGGCGCCGATGTTGACGCCAAGCCGACCTTTCAGCAGGTCACGCAACTTCACTATATCTCGCAGATATTGAAGGAATCGCTGCGAATGTGGCCGCCAGCACCGGCTTACGGCGTCACGCCGCTGAAAGACGAGACCATCGGCGGCAAGTACAAGCTCAAGAAAGGCACCTTCGTCACGGTACTGGTGATGGCGCTGCATCGCGACCCATCGGTATGGGGACCGCACCCGGACGTGTTCGATCCGGAAAATTTCAGCCGTGAGGCGGAGAAGAAGCGGCCGCCCAACGCATGGAAGCCGTTCGGCAATGGCCAGCGCGCCTGCATCGGTCGTGGCTTTGCGATGCATGAAGCCGCGCTTGCGCTCGGCATGATCCTGCAGCGCTTCAAGCTGGTCGATCACGAGCGCTATCAGATGGTGCTGAAGGAAACGCTGACCATCAAGCCCGACGGTTTCAAGATCAAGGTTCGCGCGCGCTCGGACAAGGATCGCACCATCGTGGCGAACCGTCCGGGGTCTGCGGCGATTGTCGACAGCGCGGGCTCGGCGGCTCCGGCGCGGGTCCGGCCCGGCCATAACACACCGCTGCTTATTCTCTACGGATCTAATCTGGGAACGGCGGAAGATCTGGCTCACCGAGTCGCCGATCTTGCGGAGGTCAATGGGTTCGCCACCAAGCTCGCGCCGCTCGATGACTACGTCGGAAATCTGAGCGATCAGGGTGGCGTCATCATTTTCTGCGCGTCCTACAACGGTGCGCCACCGGACAACGCCACGCAGTTCGTCAAGTGGATCAGCGGCGATTTGCCGAAGGATGCCTTCAAGGGCGTCCGCTACGCGGTGTTCGGTTGCGGCAACAGCGACTGGCTGGCGACCTATCAGTCGATTCCGCGCATGATTGACGAGCGTCTTGCGGCGCATGGCGGAACAGCCGCGGTGGTGCGCGGCGAGGGCGATGCCCGCGACGATCTCGACGGGCAGTTCGAGAAATGGTTCACGTCGGTGCGCGAAATCGCGGTGAAGGAATTCGCGATCGATACGGGATTCACCCGCGAAGCGAACGATGAGCCGCTCTACAAGGTTGAGCCTGTCGCGCACAGCGCAGTCAATACCGTGGCGGCGTCCGGCGGTGCGGTCCCGGTCAAGCTTGTGGTCAATGACGAGTTGCAGAACAAGTCGGGCGAAAATGCCTCGACGCGCTCGACACGTCATATCGAGGTCGAACTGCCGGACAACATCACTTACCGTGTCGGCGACCACCTCAGCGTGGTGCCGCGCAATGCGCCTGCGCTGGTGGATGCGGTATCGCGGCGCTTCGGTTTCTTGCCGACGGATCAGGTGCGATTGCAGGTGGCCACCGGCCGCCGCGCGCAGCTTCCCGTCGACAACGCAGTGTCGGTCGGCCGCCTGCTCGGCGAATTCGTGGAGTTGCAGCAGATCGCAACCCGCAAGCAAATCCAGATCATGTCTGAGCACACCCGCTGCCCGATGACCAAACCGAAGCTGGAAGCGCTGACCGGCGACGATCCGGCCTCGAGCGAGCGTTACCGTTCGGAAATTCTGGCCAAGCGCAAGTCGGTCTACAACCTCATGGAGGAATTTCCGGCGTGCGAGCTGCCGTTCCATACCTATCTGGAAATGCTCTCGCTGCTGTCGCCGCGCTACTACTCGATCTCGTCCTCGCCAGCCGTAGCAGGGGCTTCGAAATGCAGCGTGACCGTCGGCGTCGTTGAGGCACCCTCGATCTCAGGGCAGGGCATCTACAAGGGCGTCTGCTCGAACTATCTCGCCAGCCGTCGCCCGGGCGATGTGGTGTATGCCGTCATTCGTGAAACCAAGGCCGGCTTCCGCCTGCCGGAGGATCCATCGACCCCTATCATCATGGTTGGCCCCGGTACGGGCCTGGCCCCGTTCCGCGGCTTTCTGCAGGAGCGGGCGGCGATGAAGGCCAGGGGCCAGTCGCTTGGTCCGTCGATGCTGTTCTTCGGCTGTCGCCATCCCGAGCAGGACTTCCTCTATGCCGATGAACTGAAGGGCTTTGCGGATCAGGGCATTACCGAACTGCACGTCGCGTTCTCGCGGGCCAGCACGCCGAAAAGCTATGTGCAGGATTTGATCGCGGCCCAGAAGGACAAGGTATGGAATCTGATCGAGGCAGGCGCCGTCATCTATGTCTGCGGCGACGGCGGCAAGATGGAGCCTGACGTCAAGCGCGTGCTGACCACGATCTACCGCGAGCGCTCCGGAGCCGATGAGGCCGCTGCCGCACAGTGGATCGACATGATGGGTACGCAGAACCGCTACGTACTCGATGTGTGGGCGGGGAGCTGAAGCGCGCTACTTCGCGCGCGCCTCCTGCGCATGCTCGGCAATTGCGCCGACGATCGTCGGCCACATCGGTATCGGCAGCGCATGACCCATGCCTTCGATCAGCAGCAGTTTCGCGCCGGGAATCGATGCGGCGGTGTCCTTGCCGGCTTCCATTCTCACGAGCGGATCGATCGTGCCGTGAATCACGAGTGTCGGCGCTTTCACTGATTTCAGCCGTTCGTTGCGGCTGCCCGACGCAAGGATCGCGCGCAGTTGCCGTCCAACGCCCGCGGGATTGAGCCCGCGCGCGTAGGTTCGCTCGGCGCGCTCGAGGTCCTTCGCCTCGTCGAGAGGAAAGCTGCCGCCGCGCAAGATCTTCCAAGTCTGGCCGAAGCGCGTGAGGTATTCTTCCTTGGTGGTCGGCGGAGGCGCGAGCAGCATTGCGGATGCTTCGCGGGTCGGCTGCGGCAGTCTCGGATTACCAGTCGATGACATGATCGATGTCAGAGACAGCACCCGGTCGGGATGCTGAATCGCGATCTCTTGCGCGATCATCCCGCCCATCGACGCGCCGACGATATGGGCCTTCCTGATGCCAAGCGTATCGAGCAGGCCGACGACATCGTTCGCCATGTCCCATAACTTGTAGGGCGCTTCCGGCGCGATCTTGAAGATCCGCAGTTTCAGCAGTTCCATCGGGCGAAGCGGCTTGCCGCCGGACATCCTGGTCGAGTGGCCGATGTCGCGGTTATCGAAGCGGATGACGCGGAAGCCGCGCCCAGCCAGGTCCCGGCAGAAGTCGTCGTCCCAGAGGATCATCTGGGCGCCGAGGCCCATGATGAGAACCAGCGGCTCCGCATCGGGCGCGCCGAAGATTTCGTAGCAAAGCTCGATCCCGTTGGCCTTCGCCATCTGCGGCGGCTGGTGTGGAAGTGCGTTCACGTCGGCATCCCTTGAAATGAATAAAGTTAATCCCCTATGGCATGGTTTTGCCGCTTGCAGAAGGCGGAGCGGCATCATGGCCGTTTTAAACCGCTGGTCGGTTGACCCCGGTCTCGCAACGGTATGGAATACAAAGAAAAAAGCGGGGCCCGGCGGGCACCCGTTAACGCTTCCGGAGGGCGCCTATGGCTGACAAACCGAACGACCCCGTGCAGGTGTGGCACACCATGCTTGCCGAAATGGAAAAAGGCTTCAATGCCATGGCCAACCAGGTCATGGGGTCGGAACAGTTCAGCAAGGTCACGCATCAGCTGACCGGCGCTTCAGTCGGCGCCCAGAAGACCGTCGGCGATCTCATGGAGCGCTATCTGGTCAGCATGAATTTGCCGAGCCGCGCGCAGATGGTCAGCATGGGCGAGCGGTTGCAGTCGATCGAAGGGCAGCTAAACGAGATCAGGGCGCTGCTCAACCGCGTGCATGCCGACGTCGCATCACAAGGCAATGGACTGGCTGCGCCGAAACCGCCGCGCACCAAGCAGCCTCCATCCGCCTCAGGCGGAGGCACGCCATGAATGCATCGGCAAATCCGGGCGCGCTCGCGGATATCGCGCAGGTCGGAGACCGCATACAGTCGGAAGTACAGCGCGCCATCCAGCGCAGCATCAAGGGCGTGGAGTACTTCGCGTCCTCCGGACCCGCATTGGGATCGACACCGAAAGACATTATCCTCTCCAAAGGCACGATGAATCTTTATCACTACCGGCCGCTGGCGGATGAGATCTATCGCATCCCCATTTTGATCGTCATGGCGACGACCAACCGCGGCTATATCCTCGACATGGTGCCGGGCCAGAGCTTTATCGAATTTCTTCTGAAGAAGGGCTTCGATGTCTACATGCTCGACTGGACTGCGCCGCGCCCCGAAGAAAAATCGCTGCGCATGGAAGACTACGTGCTCGGCTTCATTCCGGATTGCGTCAAGCGCGTGCAGGAAGATTCGGGCGAGACCGATGTGAATGTGATCGGCTATTGCTTCGGTGGCGTGTTGTCGCTGCTGTATGCATCGATCTTCCACGACGGCCCGGTGAAAAATCTGGTGTGCTTCACGACGCCGATCGATTTCCGCGAAATGAAGCTGTTCCAGAATTTCTCGGACCGGCGCTATTTCGACGTGGATCGATTGGTCGATGGTGTCGGCAACGTGCCGCCTGAAATGATCCTGTCGTCGTTCGAGATGCTGCGGCCCGCGTCGCGCGCCGTCGGGCAGATTCAGCTTTGGGAAAACATCTGGAACGACGAGTACGTTAAATCATTCCGCATGTTCGACCGGTGGGCCCAGGACACGCTGCCGCTGGCCGGCGAGTATTTCCGGCAGACCACCAAGGATCTGATGTGGGACAACAAACTCTATAACGGCACGATGACCGTGGGCGGACGTCTTGCGGACATTTCCAAAATCAAGGTGCCGGTGCTGCACGCGGTCGCCGAGCACGATCACATCGTGCCCTACGATGCCGCGAAGCATCTGATTTTGAAGATCGGATCGGCCGACAAGACCGAGGTCATCCTCAAGGGCGGCCACGTCAGCCTCGTCGCCGGTGCGAACGCCATCAAGCGTCTCTGGCCCAAACTCGATTCCTGGTTAAGTGAGCGATCCACATGAGCAAGACCGAAGAGCGTACCTATCCTCGCCGTGTCGCTACCGAAGGCGGTGAAATCGAATTTCGCCATATGACGGCGGCGGACGAAGCGGCTGTTCTTGCCTTCGCGCAGAAACTGCCGGTCCATGATCTGCTGTTCATTCCGCGCAACATCAGCGAGCCCAAGGTGCTGTCGGCCTGGATCAAGGAGATCGAGCGCGGCGGCATGACAAGCCTGCTGGCGGTAAAGGGCAGCACGGTGGTGGGTTGCGGCACCATCGTTCGTGACCTGCTGTCGTGGTCGCCCCATGTCGGTGAAATCCGCATGGTGGTGTCCAAGGAGGTCCGGGGCCTCGGGGTGGGGCGGGCGCTGTCTCAGGAAACCTTTGCGCTAGCACTGGGGGCTGGGCTGGAAAAGATCGTCGCCCAGATGACGGTCGATCAGACGGGCGCGATCGCCCTGTTTGAGAGCCTTGGCTTCAAGGCCGAAGCCCTTCTCCACGATCAGGTGAGGGATTTGTCGGGAAGAACCCATGACATCGTGGTGCTGGGGCACAACGTCTCCAAGGTCCGGGCTCAGCTTGAAGCTTATGGCGTGACCGGCGCCGTCAGCTAAGTTCTTTAAAAGACTACGATTTATTTCATCACGATCTCGTGATGACGCAATGCAACATTGATGTTGCATCGCGTCATAGACTTTGGCATAACAACCGTGCCCCGGGCCACACCGGACGGGGTGAGCCATTAGTCAAACCCTGAGGATGGAGACCACCATGACCAATTCTTTCAACACCGAATCCGTGCTGAACACCGTCAAGACCGCCTTCGCGCCTGTCACCGACGCGCTCAAGAATTTCCCGAACGTGGAAGTTCCTGAAGCTGCGCGTGAGTTCGTGAAGAAGGCTGCCGGCACCGCGAAGGATCGCGCCGCCGACCTCCACACCGGTTCGGAGAAGGTGACCTCGGCCATCGAGACCGCCGTTGCCGGTTCGGTCAGCGAGACAGCGAAGATCTCCCGCAACATCCAGCAGGCCGTTTACGACGACGCGCAGGCGCTGTTCGCCGGCATCGACAAGCTCGCTTCGGCGAAGACGCTGAACGAAGCCGTGACGATCCAGAGCGACCTGTTCCGCGCCCAGGGCGAAATCGTCATGGCCCGCGCCAAGGCGACCACCGAATACTTCGGCAAGCTGATCGCTGACGGTGCGAAGACCGCGCAGGACAACTTCTCGAAGGTCGCGGCGTCCGTTAAGTCGGCCTGATCGCCGCTTCCTGAGACCTGATTACAATTCGACGATCAAAGGCCCGCCTCGAGCGGGCCTTTGTTTGCCACCGCCTGCCTTTGACGAGGATCGGGTTCGCGGTGCAATGTCGGCGAATCGAGGTCAATCATGACTGACAAATTCGTGCTGATCGCGGATGCGGGCGACATCGCGCGCGCCGCCGAACTGCGCCGCGTCAAGACGCTCGCCACGCTCGTGCTCTTTGGATGTGTCGGCGTGCTCATCATTGCAAAAATGATGGAGCACGTGCATCCGGGATTCGGTTTTCTGGCCGCGTTCGCGGAAGCCGCGACCATCGGCGGCCTCGCGGACTGGTACGCCGTGGTTGCGCTGTTCCGGCGGCCGCTCGGCCTGCCGATTCCCCACACTGCCATCATCCAGCATAACCAGCACCGCATCGCCGAAAAGCTCGGCGAGTTCATAGAAGTCCATTTTTTAAGCCCTGTTCCGGTCGAAGCGAAACTGCGCGAGGTCGATTTCGCGCGCTTCATTTCCGATTGGCTGACCGATCCGAAGAAAAGCGCGGACCTCGCGCGCTTCGTCCTTCGTCTGCTGCCGGAGGCGTTGTCCGCCGCCGAGACGTCAGGCCTGAAGACGTTCGTCACGCGCCGCATCGTCACGCAATTGCAGAGCGTCGATCTCGCGCCGCTGGCCGCGGGAACGCTGCGCGGTTTCATCGCCGAGGGCCGCCACAAGGGAATGCTCGACGATCTCTTGCAGTCGCTGCATGAGACGCTCAACAAACCGGAGACGCTGGCGCTGCTGCGCGAGAAAATCCGCAACGAGTTGCCGACGCTGCTCAAGCTCTATCGTGCCGACAGGTTTTTGCTGAACAAGATCGCCGCTTCTGCAACCTCGTTCTTCGACGAGGTGCGCGCCGATCCGAAGCATCCGTTTCGCGATGAGGTCGATCGCATCCTGCTGACACTTCCCGAAAAACTTGCGAGCGACAAAACCTATGGCGACCGTCTCGACGGCCTGAAGCGCGATCTGCTCGCGCGGCCCGAACTGGCGTCGCTCGCGCGCGACATTTGGTCGAATGTGAAAACATTTATCGAGGCGAACGCGCGGGGCGAGAGCAACGTGCTTGCACAGCACCTGACCGATATGTTCGTGAAGGCGGGACAACAGCTCGCGGGCGACGCCGACATGCGCGGCGAGATCAACAAGGGCATCGTGGTCGTGCTGCGCAGCTTCATCGCGGATCAGAAGAGCGGCGTCTCGCGCTTCATTTCCGATCAGGTGAAGTCCTGGAACATGGATCAGCTCATCAACCTGATCGAGATCAATATCGGCAAGGATCTTCAGTACATCCGCTTCAACGGCGCGATGATCGGAGGGCTTGCGGGATTGGCCCTTCATAGCGCCGAAGTGCTGATAAAGGCCCTTTGAAATCGCTGAAGAATCCGGATGGCGATCTGGCGGCGAAGTGGTGACGAACCTGAGTCCGAAATGGCGAAATGGCGAAAATGCGAATCCGTGTCTAGAATGAAAAATTGATCGTTTGGTGCGTTGCAATATCGTCCCCGTGTGACCAGCTTTCCTAGACACGCCGGAAATTCGTGACCGGCGCGAATAAACGAAAAGGATTTTTCGAATGTCCGCTACTGCCCACGCGCTTCGCCCGCCGTCGCGCACGCTGATGTTTCTGGAAGCGCGCGCGATCAACGAGTTTGGCGCGTTCCTCGCCGCATTGCCGCTGCTGAGTCTTGCGCCGAAGGGAGACGGGCATTCGGTGCTGGTGCTGCCGGGCCTCGTCACAAGCGATACATCGACGCGTCCGCTGCGCTCGTTCCTCAAGACGCGCGGCTATGCCGTTCGCGGCTGGGGGCAGGGCCGCAATCTCGGTTTGCGTCCGGGCGTGCAGGATGGACTGGTCGATCGTCTCGTTGAAATGAACGAGACCAGCGGCCGCAAGGTCAGTCTCGTCGGCTGGAGTCTCGGCGGACTCTACGCGCGGCAGCTTGCGAAGATGATGCCGGATCGCGTGCGCTCTGTGATTACGCTCGGCAGTCCGTTCGCGGGCAGCCCGAAAGCAACGAACGCATGGCGTGTCTATGAAGCGGTGAGCGGACAGCGCGCCGACGACACCAAGCCGGACTTCGGCGGCGAGATGGCGACCACGCCACCGGTGCCGACCACGGCGATCTTCAGCCGCACCGACGGCATCTGCGCGTGGCAGGGCTGTATCGAGAAGAAGCCCGGTGCGCTGGTGGAGAACATCGAAGTGTCGGGCGCGAGCCATTGCGGCATGGGTCATCATCCCGCCATCGTCTACGCCGTCGCGGATCGCCTCGCGCAGAAGGAAGGCGAGTGGACGCCGTTCGATCGCGGCGGCTGGCGCGGTCTGGTGTATCCCGATCCGAGCCGCTGAACGGTTGACCTCGCTGGAGATGCCTGTCCCGGGAACTGCCTCTGCGCGGTCTCCCGAGGGACGTGCTTGTAGGTTCGCATAATCCTATCGGGGGCTGGCATTCATGCCGTGCGCTGATTATGTGCGCGTGGGCTGGTGGGCGTCTGCGCATCTTGATGCGCGGCACACATCGGGAGGAATGCCATGAAGCGCGTCTCTCTGATCGCTGCACTGTCGCTGATCATTCTGCTTCCGTTACCGGCTGCGGCTGCCGACAACCACACGGTTGTATCCCCGGACCGACTGAAATGGGGGGCGGCACCGCCGGCTTTCCCGAAAGGTGCGCAGATAGCCGTGCTGAGCGGTGATCCGTCGAAGGAAGGGTTTTATGTTGTTCGGGTGAAGCTGCCTGCCGGATACAAGGTGCCCCCGCATACACACCCGAACGATGAGAATGTCACAGTCCTCTCCGGGACGTTCAACATCGGAATGGGTGGCACGTTCGACGATAAAAATGGAAGTGCTCTCAAGGCTGGAGGTTTTGCGCGCGCTCCGAAAGGCATGCAGCACTATGCGTGGTTTACCGAGGACAGCATCATCCAGTTGCACGGGATGGGGCCTCAAGACATCATCTACGTCAACCCGGCTGATGATCCGCGCAAGAACAATTAGCAACTGAGGGGAAACGAGAGCCTGCGTCATGGTTTGCGCAATGACGGAGCTCAGGGGCTTGCGACGCCTCGCTCGCGATCACGAGCGAGGAACTGCTCTCAAGCCTTTTTCCCGCGCAGCTTTCCGACCACGCCGGTCGGGAAGAAATACACGCTGGCGATGAACAGCAGTCCGAGCCAGAGCAGCCAGCGGTCGGGATGCAGCAGATCCGGCAACACCGGAATGCCCGCGCCCGCGGTCGCCTTCGAGGCGGCGCCCATCAGCGCCTGCAAATAGTTCTGCGCAATTATGAAGATCGCAGCACCGACGATTGCGCCGTACATGGTGCCCATACCGCCGATCACCACCATCAGAAGAATGTCGATCATGATGGCGAAGGAGAGCGACGTGTCGGGCCCGGCGTAGCGCAGCCACAATGAATTCAGCACGCCTGCGGATGCCGCGACCAGTGCGGCCAGCACGTTGGCCCATGTCAGGTGAAACACGGTGCGATAGCCGAGCGCCTCGGCGCGGAAGCGGTTTTCGCGCACCGCTTGCAGCACGCGGCCGAACGGCGAATTCACAATTCTCAAGAGTGCAAGGATCATCGCCGCCGACGCGAAGAACACGATGTAATAGGTCAGGGTGCGGCCGTTGAACTCGAAGCCGAACGTGTCTTTCGAGATCAGAACCGTGCCGGGCCGCAGCAGGTCGGGCAACTGGAAGCTGCGCCCGTCGTCGCCGCCGGTCAGCCATGAGAGTTGTGACGCCAGCACCAGAAATGCCGATGCCACCGCGAGCGTGATCATCGCGAAGAAGATAGCCTGCACCCGCAGTGAGAACAGCCCGATGCCGAGCGCGAGCAGCGCCGCCAGCGGCAGGCCGATCACAATGCCCGTGGCGACCGCCGCCCATGTCGGCCCCATGCCGTAGAGCGCGATCGCGATGGCGTAACTGCCGATGCCGTAGAACATCGTATGCGCGAACGACACCGTGCCGGTGTAGCCGAGCAGCAGATCGTAGGACGCGACCAGCGCCGCGAAGATGCAGATTTTCGTGGCGACGTTCATCGCCTTGGCGCCGGGGAACAAGAACGGCGCGAGCGCGAGCAGCGTCACGATGACGATCAGGAGAAGGCTGAGAACGCGGCTGCGCGGTGGATCGCCGGAAAGAATCTTCATCGATTTGTCACCGGATAGAGTCCGCGCGGCCGCCACATCAAAATCGCGACCATCAGCAGGATGTTCGAGATCAGCGCCAGCTTCGGCACCAGGAAGCCGCCGTAGTTGGCGATCATCGCGACGAGTATCGCGCCGATGAAACAGCCGCCGATGGAGCCGAGGCCGCCGATGATGATGACAATGAACACCAGCACCATCAGGTCGCCGCCCATCGCGGCGTGAATTTCCTCGCGGTACAATCCCCACATGATGCCGCCGAGGCCGGCCAGTGCGGAGCCCGCCATGAATACGCCGAGGAATAACCTTTTGATGCGATAGCCGAGCGCTTCGACCATCTCGCGGTTCTCGACGCCGGCGCGGATCAGCAAGCCGATCTTGGTGCGGTTCAGCACCAGCAGGATGAAGCCGAACACGACGAGGCCGACGATCATCGCCAGCACGCGGTATTTGGCGATCGCGATGTCGCCGAAAATGAAGGAGCCGCGCAGCGACGACGGCAGCGGCAGCGGAATGCGCTCCGGTCCCCACAGCGCATAGAGCAATTGTTCGGCGACGATCAGCCCGCCCATGGTGATCAGGATCTGCTTGAGATGATTGCCGTAGACGGGGAGGATCAGCACGCGCTCGAACACAAGTCCGAGCGCGCCGGACACCGCCATCGACAGCAGGGCTGCGGGCGCGAGCGCCAGCAGATTGAGCCACAGCGAGTCGGCCTGCACGTATCCCGCCATCGGCACCAGCACCAGTGTCGCGACATAGGCGCCGACCGCGATGAACGCGCCGTGGCCGAAATTCAGAACGTCCATCAGGCCGAACACCAGCGTGAGGCCCGACGCCATGATGAAGATCATCATGCCCATGGCGAGGCTCGCCACCGTGAGCGTCACCCATGTGGAGGGTGATCCGATCAGCGGGATCATCACGACAGCGAGAATGACGGGCAGCAGCAGCGGAAGCCAGTCGCGCGCGGCCTTCGGGAGTGGATCGGTTACCGCAATATCGGTCATTGATGCGCCTCGAGGCTGAGGCCGAGCAGCTTTTCCTGCAAGGACGTATCCTTCGCGAGTTCGGCCATCGTACCGCGATGCACGATCTTGCCGTTGTCCATCACCAGCACGCTGTCGCCGATGTCCTGTGCGACGCGGAAGTTCTGCTCGACCAGCAGAATGGTCGCGCCACGTTTTTTCAGTTCCGCGAAACACTCGATCAGGTTGACGATGATGGCGGGGGCGAGGCCCTTGGTCGGCTCGTCGATCAGTAGCAGCTTGCGCGGCTCGACGATGGCGCGGGCGATGGACAGCATCTGCTTCTGTCCGCCGGAGAGCGATCCGGCGCGCGACAGCCAGAACCGCTTCAGCGCGGGGAAAAATCCGAAGATCCATTGCAGCCGCGCATCGTCGAGCGGACCTTCGCGCGCGGCAAGGATCAGGTTTTCCTTCACGGTCAGATCGGAAAACACCGACATGGATTCCGGCACGTAGCCGACGCCGAGGCTTGCGATGTCCGGCGTTGTCTTTTTCTCGGTGCGTTCGCCCGCGAGCGTGATCGTGCCGAAGGAGGGCGGCGACAACCCCATGATGGTGCGCAGGGTGGTGGTCTTGCCGGCACCATTGCGGCCGAGCAGCATGGTGATCTGGCCTTCCGGCACATTGAGATCGACGCCATGCAGGATGTGATACTGCGCGATGTGGGTGTGGACGCCGGTGAGGGTCAGCATGTCGCTCATGCGGCGGTCTTTCCGGGCGCGATGCCGAGATAGGCTTCCTGCACGATGGGCGAGGCGATCACCTCGGCGGGCTTGCCGTCGGCGACGAGCTGGCCGTTGTGCAAAACGATGATGCGATCGGCGAGCGAACGCACCACGTCCATCTTGTGTTCGACCAGCAGGATGATCTTGCTCTGATCCTGCTTCAGCCGCGCGATCAGGTCGAGCACCACCGGCACTTCATCGACGCTCATGCCCGCGGTCGGCTCGTCGAACATGAAGACCTTCGGCTCCAGCGCCATCATCAGCGCCACTTCGAGCTTGCGCTGATCGCCGTGGGAGAGCGCGGCCGCCGCCGCCGTGCGGCGATTGCCAAGCGCGATGGAATCGAGAATGGCGTCGGCGCGTTCGATCAGGTCGCGATGGTGCGTCCAGGTGCGGAACATGTCGTAATGCACGCCGGATGCCGCCTGCACCGCGAGGCGGACGTTTTCCTCGACGCTGAGATTCGGAAACAGATTGGTGAGCTGAAAGGCGCGGCCAAGGCCCTTGCGCGTGCGTAAGGGGGCTGTGAGGTGCGTGATGTCCTCGCCCGCGAGCAGCACATTGCCGGCGCTTGGGCGAAGCTGCCCGGAGATCAGGTTGAAGTAGGTGGTCTTGCCCGCGCCGTTCGGTCCGACAATGGCGGTGAGCTCACCGGGGCGAAACGTGCAACTCACTTTATTGACGGCGACATGGCCGCCGAAACGGATCGTCAGGTCGCGGGTTTCGAGGGTGAGGGGCATGGCGTTCGCTGTCAGAGATTTGATGCGAGTGGCTTCTTTTTCACCTCTCCCCGTTTACGGGGAGAGGTCGCGAGCGAAGCGAGCGGGTGAGGGGCTTTCTTTTGCAATCAGCCAGAAGCCCCTCACCCGGAGACTTCGCTGCGCTCAGTCTCCGACCTCTCCCCGCAGGCGGGGAGAGGTGAGAAGTTTTACCGCTTGTTCTTGATCGGGATGGTCATGTCCTCGATCTTCAGCTCGCGCACCAGTTCGTTGTCAGCCCAGGCGAGGTTCGGGTCCACCTTGACGCGGAAGTGATACATGCTTTGCAGCGCCTGATGGTCTTCCTTGCGGAACATCATCTTGCCCTTCGGCGTATCGAACTCCATGCCTTCCATCGCCGCGATCAGCTTCTCGGTGTCGGTGGATTTCGCCTTCTGCACGGCGGTGACCGCCGCCATGGCTGCCGCGAAACCGCCCGCGGTGAAGAAGTCCGGCGGCGCGTTGAAGCGCTTCTGGTGTTCGGCGACGAACCACTCGTTGATCGGGTTTTTCGGGATGCCGTAATAATAGTAGGTCGCGCCTTCCATGCCGGGCAGCCGCTTGTAGGCGGCGAGCGCAGGCAGGATGTTGCCGCCCGTCGAGATTTCGATGTTGTAGCGCTTCGGGTCCATGTCCTGGAGCTTGGTGAGCGGATCGCCGCCGCCGGCCCAGACCACCCAGATGATCTTGCGGCCGGGCTTGTCCTTCAGTGCGTCGAGCAGGCGCTGGCCGCCCGCGGTGAAGTCGGTGGTGGCGGCGGGCACATATTCTTCAGCCGCCAGTGTCGCGCCGGTTTTCGACAGCGCTTCCTTGAACGCGGCGATGCCGTCGCGGCCGAAGGCGTTGTCCTGCGCCAGCGTGGCGACGGTGACGCCCGCCTTGCCGATGGCGACCGCGTTGGAGATCGCGTCCTGCGACGAGTTACGTCCGGTGCGGAAGATGTAGCGATTCCACTTTTCGCCGGTGATGACGTCGGCAACCGCCGGCTCCACGATCAGCACCTTCTTGTTTTCCTCGGCGACCGGCAGCATGGCGAGCGCCGCGCCCGACGCCGTGGTGCCGATGGCGAGATCGACCTTGTCGTCCTGATAGGCTTCGGCGAGCGCCGCCTTGGCCAAATCGGGCTTGCCCTGATCGTCCTTGGTGATGAGGACGATCTTGCGGCCATCGACCGTCATGGTGTTCTTGGTGGCGTATTCAAAACCCATGCGCAGGCCGGTTTCGGTCTGCTTGGCGTAGGCTTCCAGCGGGCCTGTCTTGCCGTGGATCAGCGCGATCTTCAGGTCTTGCGCGGACGCGGGCAATGCCAGCGCGGCAGCCGTCAGGCCTGCAAAAATAGCAATCTTACGCATCGATGTCCTCCCATTGGTCTTGGGCAGGACCATACAGAGCCGGATTGGAATTACCAATTTTTTTGCTCGGGAAAGCTGGATTGCTTCGTCGCTGCGCTCCTCGCAATGTGGAGAAATGGCCGGACCCTTCGTCATTGCGGGCGGAGCGAAGCAATCCAGAGAACCAGGCCCCTTCGGGGCCGGAACGGCCGCAGCCTCCCATTCATGCAGCCTCCCATTAATAATGAGGCGGGGGCTCCGATGACGGTGCGGTGCCGGATTTCATCTCGGCGTCATCGAGCCGCTCGCGCAGGTGGAGCATCTCGCGGCTGAGCGCATCGATCTGCTTCCATTGCGCGGTGATGGTGGAGTTCAGGGTCTCGATGATCTCGTCGAGATAGGCGATGCGGATTTCCAGCGCATCGATCCGCTCCGGGGACGGTGAGGGCGATTTGGGCTCAGTCATCTGCTTGCTCAGTCATCGGCTTGCTCGGTCTGGGCTTGCTCGCTCATGTCGATCTCGGCCGCATCGGTGTGATCCTTGCCGTCGCCCGGCTTGGCGCGCTCCGACAGTCCGTGGCCGAGCGCAATGCGCTGGTCGAACACGAAACATTCGCCGCGCCACAGGCTCTGCGCCTCGGGAATCTCTTCCAGATATTTCAGGATGCCGCCCTTGAGATGATAGACCTCCTCGAAGCCCTGCGACAGCAGGTAGGAACTGGCCTTTTCGCAGCGGATGCCGCCGGTGCAGAACATCGCGACCTTCCTGTGCCTGTTCGGGTCGAGCGCGCGCGCGGCATAATCGGGAAACTCGCCGAAGCGGGTGATCTTCGGATCGACCGCGCCCTCGAAGGTGCCCATCTCGACCTCGAAGGCGTTGCGGGTGTCGAGCAGCAGCACGTCGTCCTGCGCAATCAGCTCGTTCCAGTCGGCGGCATCGACATAGACACCGACCTTGGCGTTGGGATCGGTGTCAGGATCGCCGAGCCGCACGATCTCTTTTTTCAGCCGGACTTTCATCCGGTTGAACGGCATGTCGGCGGCGTTCGAGAATTTCAGCTCAAGGTTGTCGAGGCGGCCGCCGAACAGCGCGCCGTTCTGCAACTGGTTCACCAGCGCGTCGATCGCGCCGTCGCGGCCGGCGACGGTGCCGTTAATGCCCTCGGCGGCGAGCAGGACGATGCCCCTGATGTCCAGCGCCACGCACATGTTGCGCAGCGGCTCCCTCAGGTTTTCAAAGTCCGGGAGTGCGACAAACTGATAGAAAGCGGCGACCTTGTACGACATGGCGGGGCTTATATCAGGAGCACGGCCGGAGGAGGAATCGGTATTCCGAGGGGGCTCGCCGCCGGTGCGAGGCGCGTTCGGGACAAGGCATTCCGACCGCCGCGGCTGAATTTCCTGAAAAAATTGCGGCATTTTGAGGCAATCCCGGGCGGCCGGTGATCGCCCACCGCCGGCCGGGCCATCCCGCCTTATTTTGGCGGGGCCGCCTCGCTATCGCAGGAAATCTGCTAGAAAAACCGGCCAGTTCCCTTATCGAATCGGATTGCCATTGTCCCACGGAAGTTCACACGATCCCGCCCCGGACGCCGCCGGCAAGAAATCCTTCAGCATCGCGTTCGGGCTCGAACGGATCGGGCTGATCGCGCTGCGCGCGCCGAAGGTGGCGGCCGCCGTTCTGCTGGCGCTGTGCGTGGTCGCGGTGTTCGGCATCCAGCGCATCAAGATCGACGATTCGCTGAGCCAGTTGTTCCGGTCCGACACGCCGGAATACAGGCAATATGAAGAAGTGACCAAGCGCTTCCCCTCCAGCGAGTACGACGTGTTGGTGGTTGTGGAAGGCAAATCGCTGCTGGAGCGCAATTCGCTCGAGAAGCTGCGCGACCTGGTCACCGATCTGCAACTGGTGGACGGCACCCGCGGCATCATCTCGCTGTTTTCTGCCCGGCAGCCGCCGGAAGGCGGACGGCTTCCCGCCGCGCTGTTTCCCGAAACGCTGCCCGAAGGCGCTGCCTACGACGCCTTCATCAAGCGGGTGAAGGAAAACGAGGTCATCAAGGGCAAGCTGTTGTCCGAGGACGGCACGCTGGCGCTGATCGTGCTGGCGCTGGACCCCGCGATTGTCGGCGATAAGGGCCTCAAAACCACCATCGGCGAAGTCCGCAAGATCATGACGGACGATCTGGAGGGGACGGGCCTCAACAGCCAGTTGTCCGGCGTGCCGGTGATGCAGCTTGAAATCCGCAACGCGGTCGAACGTGACGGGCTGACCTACAACATCGCCGGCATTCTCGCCGGCTGCATCATTGCGATCATCTTCTTCCGCCGCGTCTCCTTCATGATCGTGGCGGCATTCCCGCCGCTGCTGGCGATCCTGCTGTCGATCGGCACGCTGGGGTGGCTCGGTTTCAGCCTCAACATGTTCCTGAACGTGATGACGCCGCTCATCATGGTCATCAGTTTCGCGGACTCGATGCAGCTGACGTTTGCCGCGCGCGACAGGCTGATTGCGGGTGAAGACAAATACACCGCCTTCCGCAACGCCGTGCTGGTCGTCGGACCGGCCTGCGTGCTGACCCACGGCACTGCGGCGCTGTCGTTCCTTGCATTGCAGCTTTCGGACTCCGATCTGATCCGCACCTTCGGCGAGGCCGGATTGATGGCGACGATCATCGCGCTGATCGCGGTGCTGTCGCTGGTGCCGGTGTTCGGCGTGCTGCTGGTGCGCAAGGAAAATCTGCTCGCCACCAAGGTGAAGGGCGCGGACAGGGGCGTCGAGGCGCTGCGCGCGTTCTGCCGCTGGATCGCGGTGCGGATGGTTGGCCGTCCCGGCCTGTTCAGCCTGATCGCGCTGCTCGTGGTGATTGGCCTCGGCATCATTTACGCCAGCCTCGAGCCTCGCTACCGGCTGGCCGACCAGGTGCCGGACAAGCAGCAGGCGGTTGAAGCCTCATCCCGTCTCGATGCCAAGCTCACCGGCGCCAATCCGATCGACGTGCTGATCGAATTCCCCAAAGGCAAGTCGCTCTACGACAAGGACACGCTGGATACCATCGCAGCGGTCCATACGATCATCGAGAAGCAGGCTGGCGTGGGCAACGTCTGGTCGCTTGAGACCTTGCGGCGCTGGCTTGCCGAAAAGGCGGGCCGTTCCGACGTCGCGATCCTGAAGGAATATGTCGACGTGCTGCCGAAATATCTGTCGCGGCGGTTCATCTCGGAAAATCAGGACGCCGTCGTGGTGTCGGGCCGCGTGCCCGATCTGGACTCAAGCCAGATCCTGCCGACGGTCGAGAAGCTCGATGCCGCGATGGGCGTGGTTCGCACCGCACATCCGGGCTACCAGATCGCGGTCACGGGTCTCTCCGCCATCGCCGCCCGCAATAGCGCGGCCATGATCGGCAAGCTCAACCACGGCCTCACCATCGAATTCATTCTGGTCGCGGCTTTCATCGGTCTGGCGTTCCGTTCGGTGGTGGTCATGTTCGCCAGCATCCTGCCGGGTATTTTCCCGGTGGTGTTGTCGGGCACGGTGCTGTGGTTCATGGGGGAGGGGCTGCAATTCGCCAGCGTGGTCGCGCTCACCGTGTCGTTCGGACTGGGATTGAGCGCGACGATCCATTTCCTCAACCGTCTGCGGCTGGAAGAAAAACCGGGCGTGGATGAGGCGCAGGCGGTCGAACGCGCCACCGTGCTGGTGGGACCGGCGCTGATCCTGACCACGGTGGTGCTGGCCTGCGGGCTGGTCGTGACGGTGTTCTCCGACCTGCCGTCGCTGCGGCTGTTCGGATGGCTCAGCGCCTTCTCGATGATCGCCGCCCTGATCGCCGATCTCTTCATCCTGCGGCCGACGGCGATGTGGCTCATCAGCACATCTCACCGCATCAAGGCGGCGTGGGCCGGCAAGCCCAAGCCTGCAAATTAGAGCCTGCAAATTAGAGCCTGCACGCTGAAGCTTTTGATTCTGTCAGAATCAGGCATGCCGATGCCGTGCCGTGAGACGTGACAAACTGCCCATGGGAGCGACACCCCCGCTGGTATCCGCACTTTCCGATTGAGCGGAACCCGATTAGACTTTGCATGATTGTGGGGCTGATTTTGGAAGTCATTGCGAACGTCGTGATCACGAATGCCGTGATTGTGAATGTCGTGATCGCGAACATCTCGGCCAAAAATTCAGAATGATTTTCCAGCGCGCAGCAAAGCGTGCGGCGGATTTTGACTTGTTGATTTTCGGGGCACTGCGAATGTCCAGCAAGAATGCGAACGCGGCGAAGCCGTCGCCTGCGCTGCGGAAGGGGCTTTTGGCCTCGACTGCTGCTGCCGCCGTGCTGATGGTCAGCGAAGCGGCCCGCGCCGCCTGCGATCCCGCCGCCGCCGACAACGTCACCGCAACCTGCACCGGCACCACCATCAATCAGGGCACTGGCGCTCCCGGCACCAGCCTTGACGTCAACGGCTACGGCAACTTCCTCCTCGACAATCTCAATGTCACGATCATGTCCGGGGCAAGGGTCGCCGGATTCAACGCCGGCATCGGCGCCAACACGGCCACCGTCGCCAATTCCGGCACCGTCACCGGAGACTCCTCCGGCATCTATGCCGCCAACACCGTCATCGTGACCAATTCCGGCACCATCGCAGGAGCAAACCTCTACGGCATCCTTGCCGGCACAGCCAATGTGACCAACTCCGGCGCGATCACCGGCGGCGATTACGGCATCCGGGCCAGCACAGCCAATGTGATCAATTCCGGCACTATCACGGGAGCAGACTTCGCCGGCATCCATGTCAACGACACAGCCACCGTGACCAATTCCGGCTTCATCACCGGCGGCGACAACGGCATCCGTGCCAGCACGGTTGATGTGACCAATTCCGGCACCATCACGGGGACAGACTTCTACGGCATTTATGCCGTCAACACAGCCACCGTGACCAACTCCGGCCTCATCGCCGGCGGCGACTACGGCATCTGGGCCAGCACGGCCACCGTCGCCAATTCCGGCACCGTCACCGGCGGCACCCGCGGCATAAGTGCCCTTGTCACAGCCAATGTCATCAACTCAGGCAGCATCACCGGCGGCAACTACGGCATCGTTGCCAACACAGCCAATGTAACCAACTCCGGCACCATCACCGGCGGCGATTATGGCATCCGGGCCGATACAGCCAATGTGACCAACTCCGGCACCATCACGGGAGCAGACTTCTCCGGCGTCAATACCGACAACACAGCCACCGTGACCAACTCCGGCTCCATCACCGGCAGCGACTACGGCATCCGGGCCAGCACAGCCAATGTAACCAATTCCGGCACAATCATCGGGGGTGGCCGCGGCATCAATGCCGACACGGCCACCGTCGCCAATTCCGGCACCGTCAGCGGGGGCTTCTTCGGCATCTATGCCACCACCCTCACTGTGACCAATTCCGGCACCATCACAGGAGCAAGCCTCTATGGCATCGCTACCAGCACAGCCGATGTGACCAACTCCGGCACCATTACCGGCGGCAGCTACGGCATCCTTGCCGGCACAGCCAATGTGACCAATTCCGGCACCATCAACGGGGGCAACAATTCCGGCATCCGGGCCACCACAGCCAATGTGGCCAATTTCGGCTCCATCACCGGGAGCGCCAACGGCGTCAGCCTCATCACCACCGGCAACATCATCAATTCCGGCACCATCGCCGGTATGAGCGGCACGGCGATCTGGTTCAACACCAATGGCACAGCCGCCTCCGACAGCCTCACCATCCTTCCCGGTGCGCGCTTCGGCGGGCTGGTGAACTTTGGCGGCGGCGGCGACAAGGTGAATTTCGGACCTGGAAGCTGGATTCTCAACACGGCGAACTTCGACGCCGCGCGCTCTACCGTTACCACGTCGGGCAATCCGTATGTCGTGACACCGAACCAGATCATTGTCGCCGATCTCTCCGGCTTCGGCGCCATGAACCGCGCCGTGATGGACATCACCGGCTGGATCGCGTCGGTGCTGCCCGACACGCCGGTGTTCGAACCGGCATCGGGCGGTGCGGCCAATGCCTTTGCTGCGATCGAGGCGGCGGCTCCCCGTTTTGACCACGCCTTTGGTACCGTGTCCGAAGCCATGGTCGTCGGAGCAATGGCGTTCGCGCCGACAACACCGGTGTTCAGGGGCAGCGCTGTCACCGACCGCGACGGCAACAGCGTCTGGGCCAAGGGCTTTGGCGGACGGCGCGAGCAGGCGACGAACGGCAGTTTCATCGGCGGCGTGACGGTCGGTTACGGCGGCGCCATCGGCTATGACCGGCAGATCACGCCCGATACAAAGCTCGGCGGTTTCATCGGCGGCAGCACCAACGAGACCCGACTCGACCTCAATGCCGGCCGGACCGACACCGACACGCTGTTCGGCGGGCTCTACAGCCGCAGCATGTTCGGCGCGAGCTTCCTTGATCTCGCGTTGATCGGCGGCAAGCTGAACAACGAGTCGAAGCGCAACATCGGCGGCGGGCTGGCGCTGGAGACCGCCAGCGCCACCTATGACGGCTGGTTCGTCAATCCCTCGCTCGCGCTCGGCCATCGCTTCGCGTTCGATCACGGCGTCATGGTCACGCCCGCGCTGAAAGTGCGCTACGTCGCCGCGCAGTTCGGCGGCTACACCGAGACCGGCTCCAGCGCCAATCTCGCAGTCGGCGACCGCAACATGCAGGCGTTCGAGGAACGTGCGGAGGTGACGTTGGCCAACGCCCATACATTCAGCAACGGCAGCCGCCTCGGCGTTCGCGTGACCGGCGGCCTGCTGGCGCAGCAGCGCACGGGCGACGCCACCGTCAACATCGCGCTGGTCGGGCAGAACTTTATCGCCGCGACGCCGGACAAGCAGAACGTGTTCGGCCTCTATGGCGGCGCGGGTCTGGACTGGCAGATCGGGCGCATGGCGCTGTTCGCTGCCGGTGAAGTCGCCGGCATGAACGACAATGTCACGTCCTTCACCGGCAAGGGCGGCGTGCGCGTCGTCTGGTAGCGGCGGCCCTTATGGTTGTCGCCGCGCGGGTTGCCGATCTCTTCATCCTGCCGAGCTCCAGCCAACGAAACGGGCCCGCCGATAGATCATCGGCGGGCCCGTTTTTGTCAGAATTGGACGGTTTAGTTGCTCCGCGACAGGCTGATCGTCACGCCGCGCAACTCGCCCTTGGAGCTGATATTGACCGACTGCTTGTTGCCACGGGTCGTGACATTGAAGCTGGCGGCATAGCCATTGGTCTGGACCAGCGCGCTGACTTGCCCATTCGCGATGCTGCCTTCGACGGTGCCGTTGACGCCGCGGCTGGCTTCGCTCCAGGAGCCGGTGATGTTGCTACCCTTGGCGGCGATGTCGCTGGTCAGTTCGAACTTGTAGCTGTCGCTGGCGCAGCGAAGCACCTGATGGAGCGTGTTGCCGCTGCCGTCGACGGAATAAGTGCCACGGCAACGGATGCGCTCCGTGCCACCCTCCGCGATCGTGATGGTGCCGTTGCCGGACCAATTGCCTGCATAATTGGCAAACGGAGAATCGGCATGTGCGAGTCCCGGTGTCAGAACGAGAGCAGCGGCCACGGCGGCATTGCGGAAATTACGGTAATTAAAAGTCGCGGGGAAAGACATCTGTAAACACCATCGTTTTGCGGTCGATATGTATGTGTCGCTCATAACACGGTTTGGTTCACGGGAATATGTGGCGCACTGCACCAAAACGGGAAAATTGTTGCGCGCCAGCTTTTTGTCACTCCGGTGACACCGGAGTCCCCCGGACTGTCGGGCGGTTTTCACGATCTCGCAGGTTGCAACGCAATGATCGGATGTTTGAATGATTTTCGCCAGAGTCGGTAGACAATCCGGTTTTTCGGACTTCTAATCGCTTTCAAGGTCGGCGGAAAAAGCACGACCATTTGGGAGGATGACGATGAAACTAACGAGACGTGATTTTTCTGTCGGTGCCGCCGCAATGCTCGCCGCGCCGGCCTTCATCAAAAATGCCGGGGCGCAAGGCGCGACCATCAAGATCGGTCAGGTGCTTCCGGTCACCGGATCGGCCGCCGAGCAGGGCAAGTTCGCTCTGAACGGCGCGAAGCTCGCACTCGAAGCCGTCAACAAGGCGGGCGGCGTTCTCGGCAAGCAGCTTGAACTCATTACCGAGGATGACCAGACCACCAATCCGGGCGTCGTGCTCGCATTCTCCAAACTCGCCGCGCAGTCGGACATTGTCGCCTTCCTCGGCTCGATTCGCTCGACGCAGGTTCATGCGATGGCGCCGGACGTCCTGAAGCTCGGCAAGCCGATGGCCATCGGCGGCACCGATCCCAACCTGACCCACATGGGCAACAAGTGGCTGTTCCGGTTCCGGCCGAACGACAGCTACTCGGGCAGCGTGATCGCCGATTACGGCACCAACACCCTCGGCAAGAAGAAGTGGGCGGTTCTGCATTCCACCGACGCATTCGGCACGGCGGGCGGCAAGGCGCTCACCGAGGGATTGAGCAAGCTCGGCGTCACCCCGGTCCTCGACCAGGGCTATGCCAACCAAAGCCAGGATTTCACCCCGGTGGTGCTGGCGATCAAGCAGTCCGGCGCCGACGTTCTGGGCTCGTACTTCACGTTCGAGAACGATCTCGGCATCTTCGCGCGCCAGTTGCGCCAGCTCGGCGTCAACATTCCGTGGGTGGGCTCGCCGTCCATCGTCGGCGTGTCGTCGACGCGGCTCGCGGGCGCGTCGCTGTACGGAACCTATGGCGTCGCCGACTATGCCGAGGATTCAAGCCCGGCGGCCAAGGCCTATGGCAAGGCTTATCGCGATGCCTACAAGCTCGCGCCGGATAACCAGAGCGCATGGACCTATGACGCCATCAACGTGCTGGCGAAGGCGATGAACACGGCGAAGACCACCGACCCCGAAAAGGTGCGCGAAGCCATCCTCGCGATCCAGAAGTATGAAGGCGCGGAAGGCCAGTACAATTTCGACAAGAACGGAGACGGTCTTCACGGCTACAACATCGTGAAGAACGAAAAGGGAAATATCGTCTTCGAGAAGCACATCGAAGCGAAGACCTGAAGCGCAGCGGCGGCTTCCTCCCGTCGGGAGAGAGCCGCCGTCATTGCGAGCGAAGCGAAGCAATCCAGAGCATAAAGAAGGACTGGATTGCCTCGTCGCAAACGCTCCTCGCAATGACGCTGTGAGCAAAATGTCCTGTTTCTCTTGAGCGAGCGTTTCATGGATCAGATTCTTCAGTTGCTCTTCACGGGCATCGGTATCGGCTCGGTGTACGCGCTGGTCGCGCTCGGGTTCGTGCTGATTTTCCGCGCAACCAACGTGGTGAACTTCGCGCAGGGCGAGTTCTCCATGGTGGCGGCCTTCCTGATGGTGGTGTTCGCCGTCGATCTGCAATGGCCGTACTGGCTGTCGTTCCTGATCTCGCTCGGCGGGATGGCGCTGTTCGGCGTCATCTTCAACCTCGGCGTGTATTATCCGCTGCGTCACCGCACCTTCCTGCCGGTGATCATCGCCACTATCGGCGCGTCGATCTTTCTGGCCAATTCGGTACTGGCGATCTACGGCCCCGCGCCGCAGGTGCTGGAGGGCTGGTTCGAGACGCCGGGCATCCAGCTCGGCCCGGTCTATCTCGACAGCCAGTATCTGCTGATCATCGCCGTCACCCTCGTGCTGGTGATCTTCAATTACTGGTTCTTCGAGAAGACCATGCTCGGCAAGAAATTGCAGGCGACGTCGCAGGACAAGGAAATGGCGTCGCTGCTCGGCATTTCGGTGTCGGCGATGATCATGATCACGTTCATCTACTCGGCGGTGCTGGGCGGTCTTGCCGGCATTCTGGTCGCGCCGATTCTGTTCGTCTCGATCCAGATGGGGGCGACGATCGCGCTGAAAGCCTTCGCTGCGACCATTATCGGCGGTTTCGGTGACGTTACCGGTGCGATCATCGGCGGCATTGCGCTCGGCATCATCGAGACGTTCGGCGCGGCTTATGTGTCGGTGCCTTACAAGGACGCATTCGCGTTCCTCGTGCTGATCCTGTTTCTGGTCTTCCGTCCGCAGGGCATCTTCGGCGAACGCGTGGCGGAAAAAGCATGAGCGTGCAGGGCGAAAAGATTTCGGCGGACACCGCCGTGCGTTCCACGCCGTCGCTGCTGCGGCATCTGCCGTATTTCATCGCCGCCGCGATTGCGGTGTTCGCCGCGGCGACGATGAGTTTCGACGGCTATGTCCTTAACATCCTGATGCAGGCGACGACATTTGCGGTTGCGGTGTTCGGGCTGACCATCGTGCTCGGCATGTGCGGGCAGATCAATCTGGCGCAGGCGGCGTTCTTCGGGATCGGCGCCTACATCGTCGCGCTCGGCACCACCGACTATCAGACCAATTTCTGGATCTGTCTGATCGCCGGATCGCTGCTGGCGCTGCTTGCGGGCGCGCTGCTCGGCATGACGACGCTGAAACTCGGCGGCCACTACCTCGCCATGGTGACGATCTCGTTCCAGCAGATCATCACGCTGGTCATGATCAACGCCATCTGGCTGACGCGCGGCCCCGACGGCATCTCGCGGATCGGCCGGCCGGCGCTGTTGCAGTCGCAGCAGGCGTTTCTGGCGTTCTGCGTTGCCGCACTTGCGGTGATCGGCTATCTCGTCTGGCATTTGCCCGATACGCGGATCGGCCGCGCCATGCGCGCGGTGCGCGACAACGAACTCGCCGCGGGCGTGGCGGGTATCGACATCTTCCGCACCAAGGTGGCGGCGTTCGCGCTGTCCGCATTGCTCGGCGGCATCGGCGGCGGGCTTTATGCGGGCGGATTCTCCTACATCAGCCCGGACCAGTTCTCGTTCGCGGAATCGATCGTGTTCCTCACGATGGCGCTGCTCGGCGGCGTCGGATCGCCGATTGGCGCTGTGATCGGCACCGGGTTGCTGATTCTCATTCCGGAATGGCTGCGCTTTCTCAAAACCATTCCCGGACTTTATCTCGCCATCTACGGCCTGTTCGTCATCCTGATCGTGCGCTTCATGCCGGACGGCATCTGGGGCTTTGTGCAGGAACTGATCAACAAGTGGCGCGCAAAGACGGTGCCGCATGTCGCGAGTCCTGCGCTTCAGCTTGCGCCCGCCAAGACCGGCGGCGACATCGTGCTCGAAGTCACCGGCCTGTCGAAGCACTTCGGCGGCCTGAAGGCGGTCGACAAGGTCGATCTGTCGGTGCGGCGCGGCGGCGTTCATGCGCTGATCGGCCCGAACGGCTCGGGCAAGACCACGACGCTCAACATGCTGTCGGGACTCTACAAGACAACCGCCGGCAGGATCGTGCTCGACGGCACCGACGTGACCGACATGCCGGCGCATGAGCGGACGGCGGCGGGCCTCGGGCGCACGTTCCAGAACATCCGGCTGTTCCGGTCGATGACGGCGTTGGAAAACGTCGTGATCGGCGCGGAGCGGCCCGGCAATACGCTGATCGACAAGGGCTCGGATGCGCTGACGCAGCGCGCGCTGTCGGCGCTGACCTTCGTGGGCCTCGGCCTGCGCGCCAACGAACTGGTGTCCAGTTTCTCCTACGGCCATCAGCGCCTGATCGAGATCGCCCGCGCGCTGGCGGGAAATCCGACGCTGCTGCTGCTGGACGAACCCGCCGCTGGATTGAACTCCAGCGAGAAGGTCGAACTGCACGATCTGCTCAAGCGGATCGCGGCGCAGGGGCTGACCATTCTCATCATCGATCATGACATGACGCTGGTGCGCGAAGCCGCGCAGCACATCACGGTGCTGAATTTCGGCAAGCGCATCGCCGACGGCGAATCGCTGGCGGTGTTGCAGCATCCCGACGTCATTTCCGCATATCTCGGGACGGAGTGAACATGGCGCTGCTCGAGATCAACGACCTGATGGTGCTGTACGGCGAGATCGAAGCGCTGCGCGGCATCTCGCTGAAAGTGGACGAAGGGCAGGTGGTGACGCTGCTCGGCTCCAATGGTGCTGGAAAATCCACCACGCTGCGCGCGATTTCAGGCCTCGCCAAACCCGCCGCGGGGGAAATTCTCTACGACGGGAAGTCCACCGTCGGCATGGGGCCGGAAGCCATCGTGCGCCTCGGCATTTCCCATGTGCCGGAAGGGCGGCGGGTGTTTCCCGGCCTCACGGTGAAAGAGAACATCATGCTCGGCGCGTCGAACCGCCGGGTCGCGAAAGCGCAATTGTCGCGCGAAGCCGATGCGATGTTCGATCTGTTCCCCGACATCCGCCAGTTTGCCGACAAGCTCGGCTGGACCCTGTCCGGGGGGCAATTGCAGATGGTCGCGGTGGCGCGCGGGCTGATGGCGAAACCGCGCCTTCTGCTGCTGGATGAGCCGTCGCTGGGCCTGGCGCCTGTGATCGTTCAGGCGGTGTTCCGGATTATCGCCGAAATCCGCAAGGACACGACGGTTTTGCTTGTGGAGCAGAACGCGCGCATGGGATTGTCCGTTGCCGATCATGGCTACGTGCTGGAAACAGGGCGTCTTGCGCTGGGCGGCAAACCCGATGAATTATGGGGTAACGAAGCAATCAGAGCCGCTTACCTAGGCGGCCATACCAAGGCAACTGTCTAAAATCATGGTCACTATCAATTCCCAAAAACTCATCGGCTTCGTTGCCGACATCTTCTCACGCGCGGGTTCCTCGAAAGCCGAGGCCGAGCGCATCGCCACCTATCTCACCACGGCGAACCTGACCGGGCATGACAGCCACGGCGTCATCCGCGTGCCGCAATACGTGAAGTGGGCCAAGGAAGGCATCATCGTTCCCGACCAGACCATCAAGCTCGAGGTCGATACGCCATCGCTCGCGGTGGTGGACGGCGGCTTCGGTTATGGCCAGACGGTGACGCCGCAGGCGGTCAAGGTCGGCATCGGCAAGTGCAAAGCCAACGGCATCGCCGTGATGACGCTGAAAAACTCCGGCCATCTCGGCCGCGTCGGCGACTGGGCGGAAATGGCGGCGGCGGAAGGCCTCGTCTCGATCTTCTTCGTCAACGCTGCGGGCTCCGTGCTGGTCGCGCCCTATGGCGGCGTCGGGCGCAAGCTTTCCACCGCACCTTATTGCGTCGGCATTCCGCGTCCGGGGCAGGGGCCTGTGGTGCTTGATTTCGCGACCTCCATCGTGGCCGAAGGCAAGGTGATGGTAGCGAGCCGCGGCGGCAAGAAACTGCCGAAGGGCGCACTGGTCGATGAGGACGGCAGTCTCAGCGAAGATCCGCATGTGCTCTATGGGCCTTATGAGGCGGAAGGTCCGCGCGTCCACGCGCAGGGCAAGGGCGCGATCCGCGCGTTCGGCGATCACAAGGGCTCGGGGCTCGCGCTGATGTGCGAACTGCTCGGCGGCGCGCTCACCGGCAACGGCGCCACCAAGACCGACCGGCGTTTTTCCAACGGCATGCTGGCGATCTTCATCGACCCGAAGGTCGTGGACCCCGTGCATTTCTTCGACGGCGAGGTCGCGCGCTATATCGCCTTCTTCAAGGACAGCAAGCTGGCGCAGGGCCACGACGCGGTTCTGATCCCCGGCGAGCCGGAAGCGGCGACGCGCGCGGACCGCACCAAAAACGGCGTGCCGCTGACCGACGAAACCTGGAATTCCATCGCGGCGACGGCGCGGGCGGTCGGGATCGACGAAGCCGCCGTTGCCAAGGCGACCGGATAGGTTAAGGATCGGGCGTCTCACCGAGAGGGCTGCTCATGCATGACCCGCGCCCAAATCAGCCAGTTATAATCAAAACAGAAACGGGAAACGAGCGAATGGCAAACAAGGTCAAGGAAATCTGGGCAGCCGGCAAGGTGGTCGTCAACGGCTGGCTGGCGATCCCGTCGGGCTTTTCCGCCGAGGTGATGGCGCAATGCGGCTTCGACAGCGTCACGGTCGATATGCAGCACGGCGTGCAGGATTATCAGTCGATGATCCAGTGCTTCCAGGCGATGCAGGCGCATCCGGTGACGCCGATGGTACGCGTGCCGTGGAACGAGCCGGGCATCATCGGCAAGGTGCTGGATGGCGGCGCCTACGGCGTGATCTGCCCGATGATCAACACCAAGGAGGAAGCCGAGCGCTTCGTGCAGTATGCGAAGTATCCGCCGCGCGGCACCCGCAGCAACGGACCGATCCGCGCCATGATGTACGGCTCGGCCGGGACGTATCAGCAGACCGCGAATGAAGAGACGCTCTGCATTCCGATGATCGAGACCAAGACCGCGGTCGAAAATCTCGAGTCGATCCTCGACGTGAAGGGCATCGCCGGTGTCTATATCGGCCCGTCCGATCTCGGCTTCTCCTACGGCCTGCATCCGACGCTCGACCGCACCGAGCCGGAGATCATCAAGATCTATGAGCGGATCGTGAAGGAATGCGACAAGCGCGGCATCTTCCCCGGCATCCATTGCAGCGGTCATGCCGGCGCGACGCTTGCCATCGAGCGCGGCTTCAAGCTGGTGACGATCCTGAACGACAGCGGGTTGCTGGCGATGTCCGCGAAGAGCCACATCGGCGAGGTACGGAAGAACTCCGGCGGCAAGGCGTAGACGCTGCCGGGAACTGCCTTTTTTTAACCTCTCCCCGTAACGGGGAGAGGCGAAAAGGAAGAAGCCAGAGCCAACAAGGACAATAGCCATGGCCCCCACACCCGTGATCCGCTTGCATCCCGATGACAGCGTGGTGATCGCGCGGGCGGCGCTGCTGCCCGGCGCGGAGGTGGCGAAGGGAGTTGCTGCGAGCGAGCGCATTCCCGCCGGTCATAAAGTGGCGGTGAAGCCCATTGCCGTCGGCGAGCCCGTGATGCGTTACGGCCAGATCATCGGCTTTGCGACGACGGCCATCGCGCCCGGCCAGCATGTCCATGTGCAGAACATCGGCATGGGCGAATTCTCGAAGGACTATGCGTATGGCGTCGACGTCAAGCCGACGCCGAACTTCGATCTGCCCGCGACGTTTCAGGGCATCCGCCGTCCCGACGGGCGGGTCGCGACGCGCAACTACATCGGCATTCTGACCTCGGTGAATTGCAGCGCGCATGTCGCAGGCATGGTCGCCGACGTGTTCAAGAAGAATCCGTTCACCGGCCACGATCCGCTGGCGGCGTTTCCGAACGTCGATGGCGTGGTGGCGCTGACCCACAAGACCGGCTGCGGCATGACACAGCTTGAGCCGCTGACGGTGCTTCGGCGCACGCTCGGTGGTTACGCGCGGCATGTGAATTTTTCGCATGTCATCATTCTCGGCCTCGGCTGCGAGATGAACCAGATCGGCGGCTTTCTCGAAGAGCAGCGGCTGGCGGGCCGGTTGCGCTCGCTCGACATTCAGGATGTCGGCGGCTCGCGCAAGACGGTGGAGAAGGCGGTCGCGTTCGTTCACGAGGTGCTGGCGGAATCCAACGCCATCACGCGCGAACCGTGTTCCGCGAGCGAGTTGATGGTGGCGCTTCAGTGCGGCGGCTCGGATGGCTATTCGGGTGTGTCCGCCAATCCGGCGCTCGGCGCGGCCAGCGACATTCTGGTGCGCCATGGCGGCTCGGTGATCCTGTCCGAGACGCCCGAGACCTATGGCGCGGAGCATCTGCTGACGCGGCGCGCGGTCAGCACCGAGGTCGGCGAGAAGCTCGTCGCGCTGATGCGCTGGTGGGAAGACTACACCAAGCGCAACGGCGCGGAGATGGACTCCAATCCCAGCCCCGGCAACAAGGCGGGCGGCCTGACGACGATTCTGGAAAAGTCGCTCGGCGCGATGGCGAAAGCCGGCAGCACCAATCTCGTGGACGTGGTGGGATATGCCGAGCCGGTGACGCGGAAGGGTTTCACCTTCATGGACACGCCGGGTTTCGATCCAGTCGCGGCCACGGGGCAGGTGGCGGGCGGGGCCAATCTGGTCTGTTTCACCACCGGGCGCGGCAGCGTGTTCGGCTGCAAGCCATCGCCCTCGATCAAGCTCGCGACCAACACGCCGATGTTCCGCCGCATGGAAGAGGACATGGACGTCAATTGCGGCACCATCCTCGACGGTGAGGAAACCGTTCAGGAATGCGGCCAGCGCATTTTCGATTTGATGCTGCGGGTCGCCTCCGGCGAGCAGACCAAGAGCGAGGCCTTCGATTTCGGCGCGGCTGAGTTTGCGCCGTGGGTATTAGGCGCTACGATGTAGCGATCTCCACTGATACTTAGTTTCGGATTTTCATATGAATTTTATCAGAGTGTTGGGAGGCGATTTTCGGACCGGTATAGTTTTTGTTGAAGAACGCGCATTGAAGTTGAAGAACCTGCAAGGTCAGAAGGAAGAGCTTAGATTTGAGGATATAGTTTCAGTCCGCTACGTTGATAGTGAGAAGCGTACGACCGCAAGTGATACAGTTAAAGGTCTAGCAGCGGGCGGAGTGTTGGGAGGTGTTGCCGCTGGCGCGCTGGCTGGCGGTTTGACTGGACCGGCTGGGGCAATTCTAGGTGCTGCTGCGGGTGCTGTAATGGCCACCCGCCGTACGTTCCTAAAGTCGCGAGTGGAGCTGAGAGATGGCCGCTGGTTTATTGCGGAAGGTCGGCAAAGTGCTTGGCTACTGATGAGTCAACTAGTCGCGGAGGCCGGACGATCTCCATAACCAACGGGAAGGGATAAACCATGCCAGCCGTTGAGCGCGTCGATCCGAAGACGATCTTTTCCGCCGAGGAATGGGCGGACCTGACGTCGCGCAGTTCGTTGCGCGGCATGTGGCTGGTGGCACATTGCTGGGGCACCATCGCCGCCGCCATCGCGCTGGTGACGATCTGGCCGAATCCGTTCACATGGCTTGTGGCGGTGATGATCGTGGGGACGCGGCAACTCGGCCTTGCGATCCTGATGCACGAGGCGGCGCATGGCGGGCTGCACGCCAACCAGAAGATTAATGAGTTCATCGGCAACTGGATCTGCGCGGTGCCGGTCGGCGCGTCGCTGGCGGGCTACCGCGCCTATCATCTCAAGCACCACAGGTTCACGCAGCAGCCGGAAGATCCGGACCTCGGCCTCTCGGCGCCGTTCCCGATCTCGAAGGAGAGCTTTTATCGCAAGGCGTTCCGCGACCTGACCGGGCAGACTTTCCTCAAGCAGCGCCTGCCGCTTTTCAGGACGCTGTTCACGCGCAACGACAAAGTCATCGACGACATCGCCGACGATGACGAGACCGAGAACTTTCTCACCGCGGGCAGGATCGCGATGCTTCGTTTTCTCGGCGTCAATGCGTTGCTGTTCGGCCTGTTCTGGCTGGCGGGCGCGGGCGTCTGGTTCTTCGGCGTGTGGATCGTCGCGATGGCGACATGGTTTCCTTTGGTGACGCGCGTGCGCAACATCGCCGAACATGCCTGCACCTCGACCGGCCCCGATCCGTTCAGCCATGCGCGCACCACCCATGCCAACATCATCGAGCGCGCGCTGATCGCGCCGTACTGGGTGAACTATCACGCCGAGCATCACCTGTTCATGTATCTGCCATGCTACCGGCTGCCGGAGGCGCACCGGCTGCTGACCGAGAAGGGCCTGATCCAGCGGGTCGATGTCGCTCCTGGCTATCTCGACGTGCTGCGGCTCGCGACCTCGCGGCAGCAACCGGCCTGATTGCAGGTTTTGCCACGCCCCTGAAATGCTTCTAATGTGCCGCCGCAAATCAATGCGACGGAAAGAACGAGATGACCAAGGGTCTCAAGAAGGGGCTGACCAGCTACGGCGATCCCGGATTTTCGCTGTTCCTGCGCAAGGCCTTCATCAAGGCGATGGGCTATTCCGACGACGCGCTGGAGCGCCCGATCGTTGGCATCACCAACACCTACAGCGACTACAATCCCTGCCACGGCAACGTTCCGCAGCTCATCGAGGCGGTGAAGCGCGGCGTCATGCTGGCGGGCGCGATGCCGATGGTGTTTCCGACCATCTCCATCGCCGAGAGCTTTTCGTTTCCGACCTCGATGTACCTGCGCAACCTGATGGCGATGGACACCGAGGAAATGATCCGCGCGCAGCCGATGGACGCGGTGGTGGTGATCGGCGGCTGCGACAAGACGCTGCCGGCGCAGATCATGGCGGCGGTGAGCGCCGATCTGCCGACGGTGGTCATTCCGGTCGGCCCGATGGTGGTCGGCCATCACAAGGGCGAGGTGCTGGGCGCCTGCACCGATTGCCGCCGCATGTGGGGGAAATTCCGCGCGGGCGAAATCGACGAAGTGGAAATCGAGGCGGTCAACGGCCGCCTCGCGCCGTCGGTGGGGACGTGCATGGTGATGGGCACCGCCAGCACCATGGCCTGCATCACCGAGACGCTCGGGTTGTCCTTGCCGATGAGCGCGACAATTCCTGCGCCGCATTCCGAGCGCGTGCGCTCGGCTGAACTCAGCGGCAGGCGCGCCGCGGAGATGGCCGTCACCGGCGGGCCGCGTCCGAGTGAATTGCTGACGCCCGCCGCGTTCAGGAACGCGCAGGTGGTGTTGCAGGCCATCGGCGGCTCGACCAACGGGTTGATCCATCTGACGGCGATTGCCAACCGCACGCCGCACCGGATCGATCTCGCCGCATTCGACCAGTTGGGGCGGGACGTTCCGGTACTGATCGATCTGAAGCCCTCCGGCGCGCATTACATGGAGCACTTCCATCATGCGGGCGGCGTGCCGAAGCTGATGAAGCAGCTCGGCGACCTGATCGATCTCGATGCGAAAACCATCGCGGGAGGGACGCTGCGCGATGTCGTTGCCAATGCCGAGGAAGTGCCGGGACAGGATGCGATCCGCTCGCGCGACAATCCGATCACGCCCGAGGGCGCGATGGCGGTGCTGCACGGCAATCTCGCGCCGCGCGGCGCGATCATTAAGCATTCGGCGGCGAGCAAGAATCTGTTGCAGCACACCGGCCGTGCGGTGGTGTTCGAGTCCGTGGAGGACATGACGTTGCGGGTCGACGATCCGGCTCTCGACGTGAAGGCGGATGACGTGCTGGTGCTGCGCAATGCCGGGCCGAAGGGCGCACCGGGAATGCCTGAGGCGGGCTATCTGCCGATCCCGCAAAAAATACTGCGCACCGGCGTCAAGGACATGGTGCGGATTTCAGACGCGCGCATGAGCGGCACGGCGTTCGGCACCATCGTGCTGCATATCACGCCGGAGTCGGCGGTGGGCGGGCCGCTGGCGCTGGTGAAGACCGGCGACATGATCAAGCTCGATGTTGCGGGCCGGAAGATCGATCTCTTGGTCGATGAAGCCGAACTGAAAAAGCGTCGGGCGGCACTCGCCGCGCCCGCGACGCCGGAGTGGGCCGCGCGCGGCTACGCGCATTTATTTTATGAAACGATCACGCAGGCGGATGACGGCTGCGATTTCGATTTCATGCGGCGGGACGGGAAGTAGGGGGCGGACAATATCTCTCAACGTCATCCCCGCGTAAGCGGGAACCCATACCCCTGACCGCAGTGTCATCCTGAGGTGTGAGCCGTGATTGCGGTAAGCCTCGAAGGATGTGCATCGGTAGATTGCCGCGGTCCGGTTCTTGACAGGGAGCGAAAGGCGGGGCCTGCTGCTTATCGTCGCAGATGAAGGGGCCTCTCCATGAGCACAGTCACGTTGACCGCCGATCAGCATGCCGATCGCCGCCGCCGGATATGGGCCATCGTCGGAAGTTCGTCCGGAAACCTCGTCGAATGGTATGATTTTTACGCCTACGCGTTCACGGCGCTCTATTTCGCCCACGCGTTTTTCCCGGCGGGCAACCAGACCACGCAATTGCTCCAGACCGCTGCGGTGTTCGCCATCGGGTTCCTGATGCGGCCGATCGGCGGATATATTTTCGGCACCATAGCCGACAAATACGGCCGCAAGACATCGATGGTCACATCGATCCTGATGATGTGCGGCGGCTCGCTCGCCATCGGCCTGCTTCCGACCCATGACACCATTGGCGTTGCGGCGCCGATCCTGCTGTTGCTGGCGCGCATGGTGCAGGGACTTTCGGTCGGCGGCGAGTACGGCACGACCGCGACTTACATGAGCGAGGTCTCACTTCCCGGCAAGCGCGGGTTCTATGCATCGTTCCAGTATGTCACGCTGATCGGCGGCCAGTTGCTGGCGTCTCTTGTCGTGCTGGTCATACAACTCACGCTGACGGACGCGGAGATGCGCGCGTGGGGCTGGCGCATTCCGTTCCTGATCGGAGCGCTATGCGCGGTCGTGGCGCTCTACCTGCGGATGTCGCTGCACGAGACATCGTCCGAGAAGAGCCGCTCGCACGAGGGCGCGGGATCGCTGCGCACGATCTTCACCCATCACCTGAAGCCGTTCCTGCTTGTGCTCGGCTACACGGCGGGCGGATCGCTGATCTTCTATACCTTCACCACGTACATGCAGAAGTATCTGGTGAACTCGGCGCATATGGATCACCGCACCGTCAACGGTGTCATGAGCGCGGTGCTGTTCACCTACATGATCATGCAGCCGCCGTTCGGTGCGCTGTCAGACAGGATCGGCCGCCGGACGCAGATGCGGATGTTCGGTGTGCTCGCGACGCTCTGCGTCGTCCCGCTGATGTATGCGATCGGCGGGGTGACCAGCCCTTATATGGCTTACTTTCTCATCGTTCTCGCGCTGGCGATTGTCTCGCTCTACACCTCGATCAGCGGCGTGGTGAAGGCGGAGATGTTCCCGCCCGAGGTAAGGGCGCTCAGTGTCGGCTTCGCCTATGCCATCGCCAACGCCTTGTTCGGCGGCTCGGCGGAATACGTCGCGCTGTGGTTCAAGGATTACGGCCTCGAGTCGAGTTTCTTCTGGTACGTGACAGCGCTCTGCGCCGTTGCGCTGCTCGCGGCGATCCTGATGCCGGACCCCAAGGTCAAGGGCTACCTGCACGGGCACGAGTCTGATCCGGATTAGGGGCGCGTTTAATCACGTCATTGCGAGGAGTCTTTTTACCTCTCCCCGTTTACGGGGAGAGGTCGGATTGCAAAGCAATCCGGGTGAGGGGCGAGGGCCCGATGATCGACGAAGGTTGCCCCTCACCCCAACCCTCTCCCCGCATGAGCGGGGAGAGGGGGAAGATCAATACGTCGCGCGGCCGCCGGAAATATCGAACACCGCGCCGGTGGTGTAGAGGCATTCTTCCGACGCCATCCATGTCACGAGTGAGGCAAGCTCCTCCACTTTGAGGAAGCGTCCGCGCGGGATCTTCGACAGCATGAAGTCGATGTGCTGCTGCGTCATCTGGTCGAAGATCGCGGTCTTGGCGGCGGCGGGAGTCACGGCGTTCACCGCGATCTCGGTGCCCGCCAGTTCCTTGCCGAGCGATTTGGTCAGTGCGATCACGCCGGCCTTCGATGCCGAATAGTGCGAGGCATTCGGGTTGCCTTCCTTGCCGGCGATGGAGGCGATGTTCACGATGCGCCCGTAGTTCTGCTTCATCATCGCGGGCACCACGGCCTTGCAGCACAGGAACGGCCCGTCGAGATTGATCTTCATCACCTGCCGCCACTCGTCGTAGGACAGGTCCGCGACGGTCTTGTTGACGCCCGCGATGCCGGCATTGTTGACCAGGATGTCGATGCGTCCGAAACCTTTCAGCGTCGCGTCCCTGGCTGCCTCGACCGCGGCGGGATCGGTGACGTCGACCTTGAGCGCGGTGACGGCGCCGCCGATCTCCTTTGCGGTCTTCTGGCTGAGCGTCTCGTCGAAATCCCAGATCATGACCTTGGCGCCGGACGCCGCGAAGCGTTCGGTGATGGCGCGGCCAAAGCCCTGCGCGCCGCCGGTGACGACGGCGAACCGTCCACTGAGATCGATCTTGTTCAAGGCGTTCTCCTGAGTTTCTTTTGCTGATTACAGCGTCCAGCCGCCGTCGATGATGTGATCGACGCCGGTGGTGAAGGCGCTCTCGTCGCTGGCGAGATAGAGCGCGAGCAGGGCGATTTCCTCCGCTGTGCCGAGCCGTCCCATCGGCTGGCGGCTAA
The DNA here is from genome assembly GCF_058800765.1 of Afipia sp. GW822-FHT04G07. NCBI lineage: Bacteria > Pseudomonadati > Pseudomonadota > Alphaproteobacteria > Hyphomicrobiales > Nitrobacteraceae > Afipia > Afipia sp. GW822-FHT04G07. Next base: position 246,723 of record NZ_JBXAMP010000002.1, on the reverse strand, counting down.
CGAACATCTCGCGGCCGCCGCTGCCGAGCGCTGCCGCGCGCCCCAGCATCGACGGTGTCTCGATGGTGCCGGGACAAATCGAGTTGCAGCGGATGCCCTTGGTGATGAAATCGACCGCAACCGCGCGCGACAAGGCCGCGACGGCGGCTTTGGTGGCGCTGTAGACGTAGCGGTTGGGCGCGGCCTTGAACACGCCGGCGGCGGAGGCGATGTTGACGATCGATCCGCCGCCGCCTTCCAGCATCAACGGCAGGAATGCACGGATCGTGCGGTGCATCGACTTGACGTTGAGATCGAACGAAAAGTCCCAGTCGGCGTCCGAACATTCCAGCGCCGTGCCGTTGTGCACGAAGCCGGCGGCGTTCAGCAGAATGTCGACCTTGCCGACTTTCTTCGCCATCGCCTCGACGGCTGCAGTGTCGCGGACGTCGAGCTTGACGGTCTGCGCGACGCCTTCCTTTTTCAGCGCGGCGAGGCCGACCTCGTCGATGTCGGTGGCGATCACGGTGGCGCCTTCGCGCGTGAAGGCGAGGGCGCAGGCGCGTCCGATCCCCGCCGCACCCGCGGTCACGAATGCGCGCTTGCCTTTCAGTCGGTCAGACATGTGACGTCCTCGCTATCAGTGATTGTCCCGCGCGACGCCGATGGTGCCCGCGATGTTGCGATAGCGGGTCGCCAGTTCGAGGCACGCGCCGGTGGCGTGCTGGCCGACGGTGTCGCGATAAAGCTCCTGCCACGGCGTCTGGTTTTTCGGAAACGGAAAGCCGCCCTTGGCCATCAGGTCCGCATGGCGCTGCTTCACCTCGGTGTCGGAAATCAGGATGTTGGCTTCGCCCTTGTTGAGGTCGATGCGGACACGGTCGCCGGTCTTGAGGATCGCAAGTCCGCCGTTGGCGGCGGCTTCCGGCGAGGCGTTCAGGATCGACGGCGAGCCCGACGTGCCGGACTGGCGGCCGTCGCCGATGCAGGGCAGCGAGGTGATGCCTCGTTTAATCAGGGCCGCGGGCGGCTGCATGTTCACGACCTCCGCGCCGCCGGGATAACCGATGGGGCCGACGCCGCGCACGAACAGCATGCAGTGCTCGTCGATCTTCAGGGAGTCATCGTCGATGCGGTGGTGATAATCCTCCGGCCCCTCGAACACGATGGCGCGGCCCTCGAACGCTTCGGGGTCCTTCGGGTTGGAGAGGTAGCGGTCGCGGAATTCCTTGGAAATCACGCTGGTCTTCATGATCGCCGAATCGAACAGGTTGCCGCGCAGGACAATAAAGCCCGCGTCCTTCACCAGCGGCTTGTCGTAGGTGCGGATCACGTCGCTGTCGGGGGCAGTCGCAGTCCTGCAGTTCTCGCCCATGGTCTTGCCGTTGACGGTGAGGGCGTCTTCATGAATGCGCTTGTGCTTCATCAGTTCGCGCACCACGGAAGGCACGCCGCCGGCGCGATGATATTCCTCGCCGAGATAATAGCCCGCCGGCTGCATGTTCACGAGCAGCGGCACGTCATGGCCGAATTTCTGCCAATCCTCGATGGAGAGATCGACACCGATATGACGGGCCAGCGCATTGATGTGAATCGGCGCGTTGGTCGAACCGCCGATCGCGGAGTTGACCACGATGCAGTTCTCGAAGGCCTTGCGGGTGAGGAAGTCCGACGGCTTCAGATCCTCCCACACCATTTCAACCGCGCGCTTGCCGGTCTCATAGGCGATCTGGCCGCGTTCGCGATAGGGCGCGGGGATCGCGGCACAACCCGGCAGCGAGAAGCCCAGGGCTTCCGCCAGGGAGTTCATGGTGGAGGCGGTGCCCATGGTGTTGCAATGGCCCACGGACGGCGCGCTTGAGGCCACGATGTCCATGAATTCGTCATAGTCGATCTTGCCGGCGGCCATTTCCTCGCGGGATTTCCACACCACGGTGCCGGAGCCGGTCCGTTCGCCGTTGTGCCAGCCGTTCAGCATCGGGCCGCCCGACAATACAATGGCGGGAATGTTCACGGTGGCGGCGGCCATCATGCAGGCCGGGGTGGTCTTGTCGCAGCCCGTGGTCAGCACCACGCCGTCCAGCGGATAGCCGAACAGGATTTCGACCAGCCCGAGATAGGCGAGGTTGCGGTCGAGTGCTGCGGTCGGCCGTTTGCCGGTTTCCTGAATAGGGTGGGTCGGAAACTCCATGGCGATGCCGCCGGCCTCGCGGATGCCTTCACGAACACGTTGCGCGAGTTCGATATGATGGCGGTTGCAGGGCGACAGGTCGTTGCCGGTCTGGGCGATGCCGATGATCGGCTTGCCGGATTGCAACTCATGCCGCGTCAGCCCGTAATTCAGATACCGCTCCAGATAGAGAGCGGTCATTCCGGGATTGTCGGGATTATCGAACCAGAGCTGGGACCGGAGTTTGCGTTTCGCGCCGTTATTTGCGCCATTTTTTATTGCGGCGTGATCGTCATTTTTTTTCACAAGATTTCTCCCGCACTGCACACAATCCATGTGTCGGCGTTGGTAATGTTTGCATGTCGAAGCGGCATCTGCAACGCTTACAAATCAAACATCCGATCTTTGGGACAGAACCGAAAATCTCTGCTAAGACCTCTGTCCAATAGCAAGAACGGATCAATCCGTTGAGAATACCCTTCGACACAAACTTTCAAAGATCGCTTCCGGATATCGACGTTCAAAAAAAGACAGAGCAGCGACGGCTTTCGCCGGACGACGCCGAAACGAGAGGGAGGAAGACTGTATGGCGTCCGTGCATATTCACGACGTGCGCAAATCGTTTGGCGGGTTTGAAGTCCTGCACGGCGTGACCGTTCCGATCGAGGACGGGGAATTCGTGGTGCTGGTCGGCCCTTCCGGCTGCGGTAAATCAACCCTGTTGCGGATGCTGGCGGGTCTGGAAAAGATCACGTCGGGCACGATCTCGATCGGCGACCGGGTGGTCAACGACGTTCAGCCGAAGGAACGGGACATCGCCATGGTGTTCCAGAACTACGCGCTCTATCCGCACATGACGGTTGCCAAGAACATGGGCTTCTCGCTCAAGCTGCGCGACGCGCCACAGGACGAGATAGACAAGCTGGTGCATCGCGCCGCGGACATTCTCGCATTGAAGCCGCTGCTCGACCGCTATCCGCGGCAATTGTCGGGCGGCCAGCGCCAGCGCGTCGCCATGGGCCGCGCCATCGTGCGCGATCCCCAGGTCTTTTTGTTCGACGAGCCGCTGTCGAATCTGGACGCGAAGCTGCGCGTCGCCATGCGCACCGAGATCAAGGAACTGCATCAGCGGCTCAAGACCACGACGGTCTATGTGACCCACGACCAGATCGAAGCCATGACCATGGCGGACAAGATCGTGGTCATGCACGACGGCATCGTCGAGCAGATGGGATCGCCGCTCGAGTTGTACGATCATCCGGATAACAAGTTCGTCGCGGGTTTCATCGGCTCGCCGGCGATGAATTTTCTCGAAGGCAAGCTGGTCGGCAGCAACACGCCCCATGTCGAGACAGCGAACGGCAGCAAGCTGCCGCTGATCGCATCGCGCGCGGGCCTCGACGGCAAGCCGGTGACCTACGGCATCCGTCCCGAGCATCTGGAATTCGCCGATGACGGCATCGAGGCCAGCGTCGTCGTTGTCGAGCCCACGGGGTCCGAAACCCAGATCGTCGCGCGCATTGGCGATCAGGACTTGATCGCGGTCATTCGCGACCGCCGGCCGGTCAAGCCCGGCGACAAGGTCAAGCTGCGGCCGATTCCGACCTCGGCACATGTCTTCGACAAGGAGACCGGCAAGCGTCTCATCAACTAGGTTTTATCAACAAGGCATGGTCCGGTTTTCGAAACCGGACCGCGCCGGACCAAAACGGGTTTACGCTAAAATCATAACCAGCACCCGGCCAAGACAATCAAGAGCCGGCGAAAACAGGGAGAGTTACAATGAGTGATTTCACACCAAACCGGCGCGCACTTCTGAAGGGCGGCGCGTCCGTGCTCGCGGGTGCCGCGACCGTCTCCGCCGACCAGTTGCTCAATTTCGCGACCGCCTGGGCGCAGACCACGCAGTGGAAAGCCGAAAAGGGCGCCAAGATCAACTTGCTGCGCTGGAAACGCTTCGTGGAAGCCGAGGACGTGGCTTTCATGAACATCGTTCAGGCGTTCAGCAAGGCGACCGGCGTCGAAGTCAACGTCACCAATGAATCCTATGACGACATTCAGCCGAAGGCGTCGGTTGCGGCCAACACGGGGCAGGGCCTCGACATGGTCTGGGGCCTGTATTCGCTGCCGCATCTTTTGCCGACCAAGTGCGTCGACGTGACGGACGTGGCCGACTATCTCGCCAAGAAGTACGGCGGCTGGGCCGAATCCGCCAATGCCTACGGCAAGGACAAGACCGGCAAGTGGATCGGCATTCCGGTCGCGGCCACCGGCGCGCTGATGAACTATCGCATCAGCTCGTGCGAGAAAGCGGGCTTCAAGGAATTCCCGAAGGACACCGCGGGCTTCCTCGAACTGTGCAAGGGCCTCAACAAGAACGGCACGCCGGCCGGCATGGCGCTCGGCCATGCCTCGGGCGACGCCAACACCTGGCTGCACTGGGCGCTGTGGAGCCACGGCGGTTACCTTGTCGACAAGAACGACAAGGTCATCATCAACTCCCCGGAGACGATGAAGTCGCTGGAATACGTCAAGGCGCTGTACGAGACCTTCATTCCGGGCACCGCGTCCTGGAACGACTCTTCGAACAACAAGGCGTTCGTGTCGGGCCAGCTTCACGTCACCTGTAACGGCATCTCGGTCTATGTCACCGCCAAGCGCGAGAACAAGGCGGTCGCCGACGACATGAACCACGCCTACATGCCGATCGGACCGGCCGGCAAGCCGACCGAACTGCATCTGCCGTTCACCATGCTGACCTTCAACTTCACGAAGTATCCGCAGGCGTGCAAGGCGCTGACCGCATTCATGATGGAAGCGGACCAGTACAATCCGTGGCTGTCCTCGGCGTCGGGTTATCTGTCGTCGTTCCTCAACGGCTACGACAACAACCCGGTGTGGACTGCCGATCCGAAGAACACGGTGTATCGCGACGTCGCCAAGCGCACGCTCACGCCAGGCGGCCTCGGCACGCTCGGAGAGAACGCCGCGGCTGCGATCGCCGACTTCATCGTGGTCGACATGTTCGCGAACTACTGCACCGGCCGCGAAGACGCGAAGGGCTCGATCGCCTTCGCCGAACGTCAGGCCAAGCGCCTTTATCGCTAAGGACGCAAGGATCGCCGGCGCGGAACCGTTACGCGCCGGCGTCTCTTTCTTCTCGATCACAACTTGAGCGCATTCTGCCCGCAAAACCGGTGTCTGCTTTTCCGGAATGCGCGCTGAAGGCTCGGTCCCACAGGTTCGGTCCCAGAGGTTCGGTTTCATGAGCACGATACCGGCATCGATGCCAACGCCACGGCCCTACGTCAGTTCGCTGTCGTTCTGGCAGCGGCTTGCCACGAACCGCAACTGGATCGCGTTGTGGTTCATGCTGCCCGCGGCGGCGTTCCTGATCCTGTTTCTGGCCTATCCGCTCGGCCTCGGCGTCTGGATGAGTTTCACCGACGTGCGCATCGGGCGGGCCGGGCAGTTCATCGGGCTCGAGAATTACGAATGGCTGTGGGACGACGGCGTGTTCTGGCTCTCCGTCTTCAACACGCTGCTCTACACGACCATCGCCAGCGCCATTAAATTCGGGCTCGGGCTCTATCTCGCGCTGCTGCTCAACCGCAACATGCCCGGCAAGGCGATGATCCGCGCGGCGGTGCTGGTTCCCTTCATCGTGCCGACGGTGCTCTCGGCCATCGCGTTCTGGTGGATCTACGATTCCCAGTTTTCGATCATCTCGTGGTCGCTGCGGAAAATGGGTCTGATCGAGCAGAACATCAATTTCCTCGGTGACTCGTCTTGGGCGCGCGCCAGCGTCATCATCGCCAACATCTGGCGCGGCGTGCCGTTCGTGGCCATCACGCTGCTGGCCGGCCTGCAGACCGTCTCGCCGTCGCTCTACGAAGCCGCGACGCTGGACGGCGCGACCAACTGGCAGCGCTTCCGCTTCATCACCTATCCGCTGCTGACGCCGATCATCGCCGTGGTCATGACATTCTCGGTGCTGTTCACGTTCACGGACTTCCAGCTGATCTGGGCGCTGACACGTGGCGGGCCGGTGAACGCCACCCATCTGATGGCGACGCTGAGTTATCAGCGCGGAATCCTGAGCGGCAGGCTCGGGGAGGGCGCGGCGGTCGCGACCGCGATGATTCCGTTCCTGCTCGCCGCGATTACCATTTCGTGGTTCGGAATGCAGCGGCGTAAATGGCAGCAAGGATCTGAAAATGACTGACCACGCAGCACATCCGCCTGTCGCGCCGACCCAGTCGGCGAGCGACAACAGCGAGGGCATGAGCTATCTGGAGACCTTACCCAGCAAGATCATCACGCTCTACATCCCGCTGTTCATCATCGTGGTCATCCTGCTGTTCCCGTTTTACTGGATGGCGCTGACGTCGATCAAACCCGACGAACAGCTGATCGACATGGAGACCTTCAACCCGTTCTGGGTGGTGAAGCCGACGCTCAAGCATATCCAGAAGCTGCTGTTCGAGACGCAGTACCCGCGCTGGCTCTGGAACACGATGTATGTGGCGGCGGCGGCGACGACGTTGTCGATCATCGCCAGCGTGCTCGCGGCCTATGCCATCGTCCGCCTGCGCTTCAAGGGCGCGGAAGTCGTCAGTGCGTCGATCTTCCTCGCCTATCTCATTCCGCCGTCGATCCTGTTCATTCCGCTGGCGTCGGTCATCCATTCCTACGGACTGTTCGACTCGCCGCTGTCGCTGATCCTGGTCTATCCGACGCTGCTGATTCCGTTCTCGACCTGGCTGCTGATGGGATATTTCAAGACCATCCCGTATGAGCTGGAGGAGTGCGCCCTGATCGACGGCGCCAGCCGCTGGCAGATTCTGACCAAGATCGTGCTGCCGCTCGCAATCCCGGGATTGATTTCGGCGTTCATCTTCTCGTTCACGCTGTGCTGGAACGAATTCATCTATGCGCTGACGTTCCTGTCCTCGACCCAGAACAAGACCGTGCCGGTGGCTATCGTCAACGAATTCGTCGACGGCGACATCTACAAATGGGGATCGCTGATGGCGGGCGCGCTGGTCGGCTCGCTGCCGCTGGTCATTCTCTACGCGTTCTTCGTCGAGCACTATGTGTCCGCCATGACCGGCGCGGTGAAGGAATAATTTCGTCATTCCGGGGCGCTCGCTTTTGCGAGCGAACCCGGAATCCATAACCTCGGGCGGAAGGATGGATTCCGGGCCTGTGCCACACCTCGGCAAGGGCCGACGGTGGCCCATCCCGGAATGATCGAAGAAAAGCAAAAAGGATTTTCGATGCACATTATGGTTCTCGGCGCGGCCGGCATGGTCGGGCGCAAACTCGTCGAGCGGCTGACCCGCGAAGGCAGGCTTGGCAAAACCGACATCACGCGTCTGACGTTGCAGGACGTCGTGGCTCCGGCCAAGCCGAACACGTCGATTCCTGTCGATGTCGTGACGGCGGACGTGTCGGACGAGGCGGCGGTGACGAAGCTCGTCGCCTCGAAGCCAGATGTGATCTTTCATCTCGCCGCCATCGTGTCGGGCGAAGCCGAGGCCGATTTCGACAAGGGCTACCGCATCAATCTCGACGGCACGCGCTATCTGATCGACGCCATCCGGGCCATCGGCGGCGGTTACAAGCCGCGCGTGGTGTTTACGTCGTCGATCGCGGTGTTCGGCGCGCCGTTCCCCGAGAAGATCGGCGACGAGTTTTTCAACACGCCGCTGACGAGTTACGGCACGCAGAAGACCATCGGCGAGTTGCTGATTTCGGATTACACCCGCAAGGGTCTGCTCGACGGTGTCAGCATCCGCCTGCCGACCATCTGCGTGCGGCCGGGTCTTCCCAACAAGGCCGCCTCCGGCTTCTTCTCCAACATCATCCGCGAACCGCTCGCCGGCAAGGAAGCCGTGCTGCCGGTGTCCGAGGATGTCCGGCATTGGCACGCATCGCCGCGTTCCGCGGTAGGATTTCTGATCCATGCGGGGACCATGGACACCAGCACTATCGGCCCGCGCCGCGCGCTGAGCATGCCGGGCCTGTCCGTGACGGTGGGCGAACAGATCGCGGCGCTGGAGCGCGTTGCAGGCAAGAACGTCGTCGCGCGCATCAAGCGCGAACCGGACCCGACCATTGTCGGCATCGTGGCCGGCTGGCCGCGCGACTTCGTCACCGACCGTGCGGTGAAGCTCGGCTTCACCACGGCGGAGAAGACGTTCGACGACATCATCCGCATTCACATCGACGACGAACTCGGCGGGAAATTCGCAACCTGACAACCACCGGTGCCGCGATGACGACAATCGCCTGCATTGGCGAGTGCATGATCGAACTGTCGCGGGGCGCAGGCAACCAGCTCACGTACAGCTATGGCGGCGACACGCTGAACACGGCGGTCTATCTGGTGCGGCTCGGCGTCGGCGTGGATTACGTCACGGCGCTCGGCGACGATCCGTTCAGCGACGAGATGATCGAGACCTGGAAGGCCGAGGGCATAGGGACCGGGCGCGTCGCGCGCGTGGGCGGCAAGCTGCCGGGGCTCTATGCGATCCGCACCGACAAGGTTGGCGAGCGCTCGTTCTACTACTGGCGCGAGAACGCGGCGGCGCGGCTGCTGCTCGACCTGCCCGAAACCGGTGCCATTCTCGCGGCGCTTGCAAGCTACGACATGGTCTATCTCTCGGGGATCACGCTGTCGCTCTACAGCGCCGACGGCCGCAGGCGGCTGATCGAGGCCCTTGGCGCAGCACGCGGGGGTAAAACCCGCATCGCCTTCGATACCAATTTCCGGCTTCAGGGCTGGCCGGTGCTGGACACCGCGCGTCAGGTGTATCGCGACATGTTTGCGGTCGCCGACGTGGTGCTGGCGTCGGTGGACGATCTCACCCCGCTGTTCGGCGCGCGGATGCATGGCGAACTGATCGACCGGATGGCCGCGCGCGAAGTCGTGCTGAAACTTGGCACGCCCGCCAGCGTTGTCAGGCTTGACGGCGTGGACCGTGCCGTGACGGCGGAGCCGGTCGGCAAGGTGGTGGACACCACGGCGGCGGGCGACAGTTTCTCGGCGGCGTATCTGGCCGCGCGGCTGCGCGGCGCGGCTCCGGTGGATGCTGCGCGGGCGGGGCACCGGCTGGCAGGCGCGGTGATCGGCCATCCCGGCGCGATCATTCCGCGCGAAGCGATGCCGCCTGAAGTTATGCCGTCCGTGGGTGCGACCGGAGCGGCTGCAATGGAGCGATCGTCATGACCGGCTTGTCGGCGACTGCGAGGCAGGCCGCGCTGGAAAAAATCCTGATCCCGGCGCGGATTGTTCCGGTGCTGACCATCGACCGCGTCGAGGATGGCGTGCCGCTGGCCCGCGCGTTGGTCGCCGGTGGGCTGAAGGTTCTCGAAGTCACATTCCGCACCGAGGCCGCCGCCGCTGCCGCTAGGTTGATTATCGCGGAGGTGCCGGATGCCATCGTCGGCATGGGCACCGTCCTCAATGGCGACGATCTGCGCCGTGCACAGGATCTCGGCGCGCAGTTCGCCGTCAGCCCTGGCGCCACGCCCGACCTGCTCGACGCTGCCGCTGCAAGCGATCTGCCATTGTTGCCCGGCGTCGCAACTTCATCCGAAGTGATGCAGGCGCACGCGAAGGGATTCAATCTGTTGAAGTTTTTCCCCGCCGAGCAGGCGGGCGGAATCCCCATGCTGCGCGCGCTGGCGGGGCCGTTCCCCGGCACGCGCTTTTGCCCCACAGGCGGCATCAATGCCGCCAACGTGGTGTCATGGCTCGCGGAGCCGAATGTGATCGCGGTCGGCGGCTCGTGGCTGTGCCCGGCGTCGGACGTCAAGGCGGCGAACTGGGAGGTCATCACCGGCCGCTGCATCGACGCGATGAAGGCGCTGCGGCGGAGGTAGTTGTTTTCACCTCTCCCCGTTTAAGGGGAGAGGTCGGACCGCGTAGCGGTTCGGGTGAGGGGCGAGGCGCTCGGGTTGCGAAGTTGCCCCTCACCCCAACTCTCTCCCCGCAAGGGCGGGGCGAGGGAGCATGGCCAGCAAGAGATGAGTCTGATCGAATAAAAGTTGAGTCCGGCGAACGCCTTACGATTCGGATCGCCGGCGGAGGTTGAATCCCGGAATCAGGTTCTGCATGAGCATGAGAAAAGCCGCCTAACGACTCGGCCTGACTCTTAAAATCCCATCGCGGCACCATCGCTGCGCGGGTCGGTCGCGCCCTCGAACATGCCGTCGGCATGGCGCACCACAGCGCCGGCATGGCCCATGGTCGAGGTGAAGGCCGGCAGGATTTCGATGTCGTGGCCCGCGTCGCGCATGGCCTGAACGACCGCCGGATCGAAGCGGTCTTCCAGCTTCAGCGTCACCGTAGCGTCGCCCCATGTCTTGCCGAGCAGCCAGCGCGGCGCGGTAATCGCGGCCTGCAAGCCCTGACCGTACATCGCGTAGCGCGAGAACACGGCGGACTGGCTCTGCGGCTGGCCTTCGCCGCCCATGTTGCCATAGACCATGCGGCGGCCGTCATTAAACAGCGCCATCGCCGGATTGAGCGTGTGGAACGGCTTGCGGCCGGGGCGCAGCGCGCGCGGGCCATCGCCTTCGAGCAGGAAGCTCGAACCGCGGTTCTGCCAGACGATGCCGGAGTTCGGCAGCACGCAGCCGGAGCCGAATTCGAAATAGATGCTCTGGATGAAGGAGACGGCGATGCCGTCCTTGTCGACCGCGCCGAGCCAGACCGTATCGCCGGGATTGGCCGGCACCGGCCACGGCAGCGCGCGCTTGCGGTTGACGTTGGCCGCCAGTCCGTCGAGCGTGGCCGGCGTCAGATAGTGTTCGGCTTTCTCCATCATCAGCGCCGGGTCACCAACGATGCGGTCGCGCACGATGAACGCCTGCTTGGTGGCTTCCACGATGTTGTGCAGGTAATCGAAGCTCTCGGCTTCCTTGACGCCGAGCCGCTCGAAGATCGCAAGGATCATCAGCGAGGCAAGGCCCTGCGTCGGCGGCGGGAAGTTGTAGAGGGTCGCGCCCTTGACCGCGACGGACAGCGCCGCGCGGCGCTGCGCCTTGTGCGCGGCGAGGTCTTCCAGCGTTACCGGCGAGCCAACGCGCGCCAGATCCGCCGCGATCTCCCTGGCAAGCGTACCGGTGTAGAAATCCATCGGGCCCTTCTCGCCGAGGCGCTTGAGCGTGTTGCCGAGCGCCGGCAGCTTCATCAACTGGCCTTCCTTCGGCAACTGGCCGCCGAGCAGGAAGGTCTCGACGAAGCCGGGAGAATCCTTCAGCTCCGCGAGCTTGGTTTCGGTCAATTCCTGCTGCGTGGCGGTGACGGCGAAACCGTTCTCGGCGGACCAAACTGCATCTTCCACGAGGCGCGACAGCGGGAGCTTGCCGCCCATCTCCGTGTTGATCGCGAGCACTTCGGCCCAGCCGGACAGCGTGCCCGCAACTGTGTTCGCGGCCAGCGGCCCGCGCGACGGGATCGCGGCAAGGCCCTTGCTCTTGTAGAAATCGACGGTCGCCGCCGTCGCGGCCGCGCCGCAGCCGTCCACCGCGATCGGCGGCTTGCCGTCTTTCGAGATCAGCCAGAACCCGTCGCCGCCGATGGAATTCATGTGCGGATAGACCACGGGCAGGGACGCCGCCATGGCCAGCGTCGCCTCGATGGCGTTGCCGCCTTCGCGCAGCACGCGCAGTCCGGCTTCAGAGGCGAGATGATGCGGCGAAGTCACCATGCCGCGGCGGGAGCGAGGCGTATTCAGCATTGATCGTGTCCACGTTCGAGCGTCAACAATGGACGCGATGTCCCTCATGTAAGCGAAAACTTCGCTTTTGACAAAACGCAAAATGCCCGGCTTTACCGGGCATTCTGGACGTGGATGGGGTGTGAATCCTATTCCGCCGGGGCGGCGAGAGGAGGTGTGCCCGGTGCAGTATGCCCAAACCATGCCATTCGCCACGGCTTCAAAACGAACAGGGCGAGCAGGCCGGTCAGCACGTCCATCACGATGATGAGGCTGAAAACCGGCATCCAGCTTCCGGTGGATTCACGGATCATCGCCGCGACGGGTCCGCCGAGCACGGAGCCGATGCCTTGCGCCATATAAAGGAAGCCGTAATTCGTCGTCGCGTTCCTGGTGCCGAACGTGTCGGTCAGGGTGGAGGGAAACAGCGAGAAGATCTCGCCCCATCCGAAGAACACGACGCCCGACAACAGCACAAACGCAAGGGCGTTGTCGCGAAAGGCGACCATCAGCGCGATGGCGATGCCCTCGAAGATAAACGCAAGGGCCATCGTATTCTCGCGTCCGATCCTGTCCGACACGTAGCCGAAGAACGGCCGCGTCAGCCCGTTGGTGATGCGGTCGATGGTCAGGGCGAGGGGCAGTGCGGCGAATCCCCAGACCATCACATTGGCGACGCCGAAATCCTTGGTGAAGTTCGCGAACTGCGAAATCACCATCAGGCCGCCGGTCGACATCATGGTCATCATGATGAACATGAGCCAGAAGATCGGCGTTTTCAGCATCTGCTTCGGCGCATAATCCGTTGTGGACGTCGAGACCATGGGAGCGATGCCGCTGACCTCGCCGGGCTTTGGATCGCGCAGACCCAATGCCGCCAGAAATCCGACCGCGCCGAGGACGATGCCGAATGTCGTCAGAGTTTGCTGATAGGTCGATGTCGCCAGCATGCCGGAAATCGGGAAGGTGGTGAGGATCGCGCCGAAACCGTAGCCGGCTGCGACCATGCCGGTCGCGAAACCGCGCTTGTCCGGAAACCAGCGCACCATCAGGCCGACGATGCCGACATACACGAGGCCGGTGCCGATGCCGCAAAATAAGCCATAGGTTGCATAAAGTCCGGTCAGTGATGTGATATGGGCCGAAAGAACCCAACCGAGGCCGCTCAAGACGGCTCCGATCGCGATAAGCCATTTGGGGCCGAACTTGTCGATCAACCAGCCTTGCGCCGGCGAGAAAAAGGTTTGCAGGACGATCAGCAGCGAAAACGTGATCTGGATGGCCGGCAGCGTCGCGCCGGTCGTGGTCTGGAAGGATTTGACGAACAGCGTCCAGACGTATTGCGGGCTGGAGATCGCCATCATCGCGATGACTCCCAGCAACAGTTGAATCCAGCGCGCGTTGCTTGTCTTTGAATCGGTCGTAAGGCTCATGCCCGTTTTCTCCATGTTCTGGAGAAAACACAGCAATGTGCGTGCCATTCACCGCATTTGCGCTATGCGTTTATCAAGTGGCGGCACATGCATTTTTGGACGGAATGAATCCGCCGCCGATGTGTTCGTTACACCTTCACCATCCGCTTGCCGCGGTTCTCACCGGCGAGCAGGCCGATCAGCGCCTGCGGTGTGTTCTCCAGGCCGTCGATGACGTCTTCCTGCACCTTGAGCTTGCCGGATTTCACCCATGACTGAAGGTCGGCCATCGCCCGCGCGGTCTGGTCGTAGTAATCCATCACGATGAAGCCCTGCATGATGAGGCGCTTCACAACGATCAGCCCGGGAACGCCGCGCGGACCTGTGGCGGAGGGTGCGCCGTCATACTGCGAGACAGCGCCGCAGCATGCGATGCGGCCATTCTGGTTCATCTGCGGGAGACACGCTTCGAGAATGTCGCCGCCGACATTGTCGAAATAGACGTCGATGCCGCTCGGCGCCGCCGCCTTCAGCGCCTTGAACACCGGCTCCGACTTGTAATCGACCGCGGCGTCGAAGCCGAGTTCGGAGACCAGCCAGTTGCACTTCTCCTTGCCGCCAGCGATACCGACGACGCGGCAGCCCTTGATCTTCGCGATCTGGCCGACGATCGATCCGACCGATCCCGCCGCCGCCGAAACGGCAACCGTCTCACCGGCTTTCGGCTTGCCGACTTCAAGCAGGCCAAAATAGGCGGTGAGGCCGGCAATGCCGTACACGCTGAGCAAATGGGTCATCGGCTCCATGTGCGGCACCTTGACCAGCGTCTTGGCTTTCACCGCGGCATAATCCTGCCAGCCGGTATCGCCGAACACGAGGTCGCCCGGCGCGAAGCCCGGTGCTTTCGATGTGACGACTTCCGCGACCGCGCCGCCGGCCATCACCGAGTTGGCCTCGACTGCCGAGCGGTAGGTTGCGCCATGCATCCACGCGCGGTTCGCTGCATCGAGCGAGATGTAACGCACGCGCAGCAGAACCTCGCCGTCCTGCGCTTCGGGCATTGCCGCTTCGGTCATCTTGAAGTTCTGCGGCGAGAGCTTGCCTGTGGGCTTTTCGACCAGCAGGATCTGGCGGTTGGCGGTCATGTGTTGTCCCTCCGGCGGCGTTGTTTTTTGCGTTTCGTGCGGCACGATAGCAGCGTTCACCGGGGGAATGGAACCGGCGAGGTGCCTTGTCGCAATACGGTCGTCTGCGGGTGTGAGGATCGCGGCGCATGCGTTTCAAACAGACGCTTTTCCAACAGGCTTGCGGCACCGGACCGCAGGCCCGGCCTGACGATGGAGGAAGGAAATTCGAGGAAATGGTTTTACGGGCCTGCCCCACGGAACCCGATGGCGTTAAAGGCGTTATTCGAGAACTGGTGCGCCACTTGCTTCTCCAGTTGCGGGCTGCGTGGGGCAGGGCTGCCTCCCCGGAAGCGCCCTAATCTCACCGAAATTGTGGCCCGTTCTTACCAAGACTGCACAGATCAAGAGCAGGGGGCCTGATGAGAGACGTCGTAAGTCCATCTATTCGTCGCATCCTTTGCGTTTTTCCGAAGTATTCCCCTTCCTTTGGCACTTTTGAATATGCTTATCCTCTGACCGACGGCGTTCAGGCCTTCATGCCCCCTCAGGGGCTGTTGCTGATTGCTGCCTCCCTGCCGAAGGGCTGGGAGGTCCGCTTTCTCGACGAGAACATGAAGGTTGCGACGGCTGAGGATTTCGACTGGGCCGATGCCGTGTTCGTCAGCGGAATGCATATCCAGCGCCCGCAGATCAACGACATCTGCCGCCGCGCCCACGAGCACAATCTCGCCGTGGCGCTGGGCGGGCCGTCCGTCAGCGCGTGTCCCGAGAACTATCCCGATTTCGACTATCTGCATGTCGGCGAGCTTGGCGACGCGACGGAGGAGCTGTTCCGGCGGCTGGCGCGCGATACTTCGCGGCCCGACAAGCAGGTCGTTCTCACGACGCAGGAACGCCGCGAGATGTCGGAGTTTCCGATCCCGGCCTATGAACTGATTCCGCTGGAGCGTTATTTTCTCGGCAGCATCCAGTTTTCCAGCGGCTGTCCCTATCAGTGCGAATTCTGCGACATCCCCGGACTCTACGGACGCAACCCGCGCCTGAAGACGCCCGAGCAGGTCACCGCCGAACTCGACAAGCTGCTGGAATGCGGTCTCACCGGCTCGGTGTATTTCGTCGATGACAATTTCATCGGCAACCGCAAGGCGGCGCTGGATTTGCTGCCGCATCTCGTCGAATGGCAGAAGCGCAACGGTTTCGCGCTGCAGTTCGCATGTGAAGCCACGCTGAACATCGCCAAGCGCCCTGAAATTCTCTCGCTGATGCGCGATGCCTATTTCGCCACGGTGTTCTGCGGCATCGAGACGCCGGACCCGGCCGCGCTGAAGGCGATGTCGAAGCAGCACAATATGGTGGTGCCGATTCTGGAGGGCGTGCAGACGCTCAACAGTTACGGCCTGGAAGTGGTGTCCGGCATCATCCTCGGGCTGGATACCGACTCGCTCGACGCGGGCGAGGGCATTCTCGAATTCGTCGACCAGTCCGAGATCCCGTTGCTGACGATCAACCTGCTGCAGGCGTTGCCGAAGACGCCGCTGTGGGATCGCCTCAAGCGCGAAGGCCGCCTGATCGAGGACAGCGACCGCGATTCAAACGTCGATTTCCTGCTGCCCTACGATCACGTCGTCTCGACGTGGCGCGAGTGCATGGGCCGGGCGTACACGCCGGAGAAGCTGTTTGCGCGTTTCGAGTATCAGGTGATCCACACCTATCCGAACCGGATCAAGCTTCCGAAAAGCAAGGAGCGATGGTCGCTGCGAAACATCAAGCGCGGACTGACGATGTTCGCCAATATAGTCTGGCAGGTCGGCGTCAAGAGCGACTACCGGCGCGAATTCTGGAAATTCTCGCTGCCGCTGCTCAGGCGCGGCGATATCGAGCGGATCATCACTGTTGGTCTGGTCGCGCACCATCTGATATTGTTCGCGCGGGACGCATCGGGCGGGCAGCAGAATGCATCGTATTATTCGACCAGATTGCGGGACATGCCTGTCGCCGCCGAGTAACGGCGCATGACGGCCGCGCGCATCGTCTCGCGGCCTGAGCATCCATGAAACAGCCGCTGGTTTATGACGTCGTGGTCCTTGGCGGGGGCGCGGCCGGACTGATGTGCGCCAGTGTCGCCGGCGCGCGCGGTCGTTCCGTGGCGGTGATCGAGCAGGCGAAGCGTCCGGCCGAGAAAGTCCGCATTTCCGGCGGTGGGCGCTGCAACTTCACCAACCTGCACACCACGCCTGCGAATTTCCTGTCGCGCAATCCGCATTTCTGCAAGTCCGCGCTGAGCGGCTACACCCAGCACGATTTTATCGCGCTGGTCGAAAAATACCGCATCGCCTATCACGAGAAGACGCGTGGGCAACTGTTCTGCGACGGCTCCTCGCAGCAGATCATCGACATGCTGCTGGATGAATGCGGTGCCGCCCGCGTGGCGCTGCATCCGGGTACGAAGATTTCGTCGATCGCAAAGGGCGAGGGCGGATTTGCCGTCGTCACCGATCGCGGCGAGATACGCGCCCAATCGCTGGTAATCGCCACCGGCGGGCCGTCGATTCCGAAAATGGGATCGAGCGGCTTTGGCTACAAAGTCGCGGAGCAATTCGATTTGAAGATCGTGCCGCCGCGCGCGGCGCTGGTGCCGCTGACCTTCGACGAGGCGCTGCTGGCGCGGTTGCGCGATCTGGCGGGCGTTGCGGTCGAGTCGGTGGTGAGTTGCAACGGGACGCAGTTCGACGAGGCGATGCTGTTCACCCATCGCGGCCTGAGCGGCCCGGCGATCCTGCAGATTTCATCCTACTGGCGCGACGGCGACGACATTCAAATCGACATGGCGCCCGGCGTCGATGTGCTGGCTGCGCTGAAGGAGATGCGGCGCGATCATCCGCGTCAGGAACTGGCGACGGCGCTTGCGCGGCTGCTGCCCGCGCGGCTCGCGCAGATGATCGCGGAAACAGCCGGCGGCGTTTCGCGGATGGCCGATCTGCCGGACAAGCAATTGCAGGCGGTCGCAGTTCTTGTGAACCAATGGCGCGTAACGCCGCGCGGCACCGAAGGCTACCGGACTGCTGAAGTCACGCTTGGCGGTGTCGATACGGCGGAATTGTCGTCGAAAACTTTCGAGGCCAAATCCGTGCCTGGCCTGTTTTTCATCGGCGAGGTGATCGACGTTACCGGCCATCTCGGTGGCTTCAATTTTCAGTGGGCCTGGTCGTCCGGCGTGGCCGCGGGCCGCAATGTGTAAGCCCGCGCGGGCAGGGGTTCCAAAACGGTAAAAAATGCTCCCGGAGCGCCGTTTTGACGCGCCATAACCCCCTGAAATCAGGACTATATTTCCCTGACCTATAGGAATTTGTATTCGGTCGCGCTAAACTGCTAATCGACGGCTGGAATTCGCCGGATTCCTTTGCAACTGACGCCCCATGATCTGTGAGCCTGATTTGTCGGCTGAAATCATCTTGTTTCCTGTGACCTGCGATCGTTGGATCAAATCCGGCGCGATGGCGCATGTCCAAGCCAACGCGGCGTGCGCGCCATGACGACCGCAGGCGAGTTGCGCTCAGGCAAAAGCCACAAGGACGAGAATTTCCCGGTCGCGTCGTGGATCATCCATCCGCGCCACCGCGCGCTGATCCTTGCGTTCTACAATTTCGTCCGCACCGGCGACGACATCGCCGACCACACCTCGTTGCCGGCGCAGGAAAAGCTCGACCGGCTCGATCTGCTGGAAGCCGAGTTGCTGGGCAAGGGCGACAGCCAGCCGGAAGCAGTGACGCTGCGCGCGGCGTTCGCGGAACGCGGGATGCCGCCGAAGCACGCACAGGACCTACTCAACGCGTTTCGTCTCGATGTCACCAAGCTGCGCTACGAGAACTGGGACGAATTGATCCATTACTGCTCGCTCTCCGCCATGCCTGTCGGACGTTTCATGCTGGATGTTCACGGCGAGGACCGCTCGACCTGGGCGGCGTCGGACGCGATCTGCGCAGCGTTGCAGATCAACAATCACTTGCAGGATTGCGGCAAGGACTATCGCGAACTCGACCGCGTCTATATTCCGCGCGATGCGCTGGCGGCCTCGGGCGCCACGGTGGAGATGCTCGGCGCGCCGAAGTCGTCGCCGGAATTGCTGACATGCCTTCACGCTCTGGCGCGCCGGACAGAAACGCTGCTGCATGAGGGCGCGTCGCTTCCGACCGACATCAAGGATACGCGGTTCGGGCTCGAGATTGCCGTGATCGATGCATTCGCCGACAGGATCGTCAATCTGCTGAAGATGCGCGATCCGTTGAGCGAGACCGTGCATCTGTCCAAGGGGCAGATGGCGGGCATTGCGCTCTCCGCGATGGCGCAGGGACTTTATCGGCGCGCGACCGGGCAGACGTCCGCCGTGCGGCATGTACCGGGCGCGTGATCTGACATGACCTCGATTGACACCACAGCGCCGGACACCAACGCGCAGGGTACCGCCTCGGGCAGTTCGTTCTATGCGGCGATGCGTATTCTGCCGCGCGAGCAGCGCGATGCGATGTTCCAGATTTACAGCTTCTGCCGTCAGGTGGACGACATCGCGGATTCCGACGGCCCGCGCCCGGAGCGTCTTGCTGCGCTCGATCAGTGGCGGCGCGACATCGACGCGCTCTATGCCGGCAACCCGCCCGCGCGGGTGAAGGACTACGCGCCATCGGTGAAACAGTTCGGCCTGCGGCGTGAGGATTACATCGCGATCATCGATGGCATGGCGATGGATGTGCCTGCCGACATCCGCGCGCCGGATGCCAAGACGCTCGATCTGTATTGCGACCGCGTCGCCAGCGCCGTTGGACGTCTGTCGGTGCGGGTGTTCGGCCTCGGCGAGGAAGACGGCATTCTGCTCGCGCACCATCTCGGCCGCGCGCTTCAGCTCACCAATATCCTGCGCGACATCGACGAGGACGCAGGCCTCGGCCGGCTCTATCTGCCGCGTGAAAATCTCAACGCCGCCGGCATCATGTCGAACGATCCGCTGACGGTGGCTTCCGATCCGCGATTGCCGCGCGCGTGCGAGGGGATTCTGAAACAGGCGCGCGATCATTTCGCCAAGTCGAACGATATCATGGCGCGCAACTCGCGCCGCGTCGTGCGCGCGCCGAGGATCATGTCGGAATACTACCACGCGATTTTGGAGAAACTGGTGGAGCGCGGTTTCGCGCTGCCCCGCAAGCCGGTCAAGCTCAGCAAGGCTGCCAAGATTTTCATTCTCATTCGGTACGCATTTATCTGATGACAAAAAAAGCTCACATCATCGGCGCCGGCATATCCGGCCTGTCCGCGGCGGTCCGGCTCGCGAATGAAGGTTTCGAGGTTCACGTCCACGAAGCGACGCAGCAGGCCGGCGGCCGCTGCCGTTCGTACTATGACGCAGCAACCGATCTCGTCATCGACAACGGCAACCACCTGATGCTGTCGGGCAATCTCCACGCGCGGTCCTATGCGCTGTCGATCGGCTCCGAAGCAGGCCTCGTCGGTCCGGAGCGCGCCGAGTTCGATTTCGTCGATCTCAAATCAGACAAGCGCTGGAAGCTCGATCTCGGCAAGGGGCGGTTGCCGACCTGGGTGTTCGATAAATCGCGCCGTGTGCCGGATACGGCCGTCGGCGATTATGTCGCGCTTGCGCCGGTGATCTGGGCGAACAACGACGCGCTGATCGGCAACACGATCAAATGCGAAGGCCCGCTCTACGACCGCCTTGTGCAGCCGTTGCTGCTGGCGGCGCTCAATGTCGATCCACCGGAAGGCTCAGCGGGTCTCGCGGGCGCGATCGTGCGCGAGACGCTGCTCGCCGGCGGCAAGTCATGCCGTCCGCTGATCGCGGCTGAAGGTCTCAGCTCCGTGCTGGTCGATCCCGCGATCAAGCTGATCCGCGAGAAGGGCGGCACCGTCAATTTCGGACATGAGCTGCGGCAGATGCTGATGGGCGGCGAAACGGTCTCGTCGCTGGAGTTTGTCGACGATACGATTGCGGTCGCGCCGAGCGACGTCATCGTGCTGGCCGTTCCGCCGCGCGCCGCCTCGTCGATCCTGCTCGGGCTCAAGACGCCGACCAAGTTCCGCGCCATCGTCAACGCGCATTTCCGTTACGATCCGCCGCCCGGCACGCCGGCGATGATGGGCGTGATCGGCGGCGTGGTCGAATGGCTGTTCGCATTCCCGCAGCGGCTGTCGGTGACCATCAGCAATGCCGACCGGCTGGTGAATGCGCCGCGCGAAGAGCTTGCGCGCGACATCTGGCGCGACATCTGCAAGGCCGCCAAAATCGGAACCGACGTCGCGGAAGGCCCGCTGCCGCCGTGGCAGATCGTGCGCGAACGCCGCGCCACATTCGAGGCGACCCCGGAACAGAACGCCATGCGTCCCGGGACTGGCACCGAGTGGAAAAACCTGTTCCTCGCGGGTGACTGGACTGATACGGGACTGCCTGCGACCATCGAGGGCTCGATCCGATCCGGCGATAAAGCCGCGGATTTCGCCCTCAAAATGCAGTAATTGGGCTCAATTCAACGACCATCATGACGATCACAGACCAGCATATGGAGGCCGCGCCCGCTGCTGCGGCTCTCGAGGCAAGCATCGCGACCGCGAGCAGCGCGCTGCTGACTCATCACAAGCCGGACGGACACTGGGTGTTCGAGCTTGAAGCGGACGCCACGATCCCGGCCGAGTATATCCTGCTGCGGCATTATCTCGCCGAGCCTGTCGATTCCGGGCTGGAAGCGAAGATCGCTAATTACCTGCGGCGCATTCAGAACGAGAACGGTGGCTGGTCGCTGTTCCACGGCCACGAGTTCGACATGAGCGCGAGCGTGAAGGCCTACTTCGCGCTCAAGATGATCGGCGACTCCGTGGACGCGCCGCACATGAAGAAGGCGCGCGAGGAAATGCTTCGCCGCGGCGGCGCGATCAAGAGCAACGTCTTCACGCGCATCATGCTGGCGCTGTTCGGCATCATGACGTGGCGCGCGGTGCCGGTGATGCCGGTTGAAATCATGCTGCTGCCGCGCTGGTTTCCGTTCCACCTCACCAAGATGTCCTATTGGGCGCGCACCGTGATCGTGCCGTTGCTTGTGCTGCTGGCGAAGAAGCCGCGCGCGCGCAACGAGCTCAAGATCGGCATTGACGAGTTGTTTCTTGAAGATCCGAAGACCATCGGAATGACGGCGAAGGCGCCGCACCAGAGCCAGCTCTGGTTCACGGGCTTTGCGATCATCGATGCCGCGCTGCGCGCCTTCGATCCTTTCTTTCCGAAGAAGACCCGCCAGCGGGCGATCGATAAGGCGGTCGACTTCGTGACCGAGCGCCTGAACGGCGTCGATGGTCTCGGCGCGATCTTCCCGGCGATGGCCAACACCGTGATGATGTACGATGTGCTCGGCTATCCGAAAGATCATCCGGACTATGTGCTGGCGCGCCAGTCGATCGAGAACCTGCTCGTCATCAAGGATGACGAGGCATACTGCCAGCCGTGCGTCTCGCCGGTATGGGACTCTGCACTCGCCGCGCACGCCATGATCGAAGCCGGCGGCGACGAGAACGTCGAGGCGGCCAAGGCTGCGCTGAATTGGCTGAAGCCGAGGCAGGTGCTTGATGTCGAGGGCGACTGGATCGAAAAGCGGCCGGGCGTGCGTCCGGGCGGCTGGGCGTTCCAGTACAACAACGCGCACTATCCCGACCTCGACGACACCGCCGTGGTGGTGATGGCGATGGACCGCGCGCGCGGCACGCTGAACGCCGGCACCAAATACGACGAGGCGATCGCGCGCGGAACGGAATGGCTGCTCGGGCTGCAAAGCAAGGACGGCGGCTGGGCGGCGTTCGATGCCGACAATCTCGAATACTATCTCAACAACATTCCGTTTTCGGACCACGGCGCGCTGCTCGATCCGCCGACCGAGGACGTCACCGCGCGCTGCGTTTCGATGCTGGCGCAGCTTGGCGAGACCGCCGAGACGAGCCCGGCGATGGCGCGGGGCATCGACTATCTTCGCCGCACGCAATTGCCCGACGGTTCCTGGTTCGGGCGCTGGGGCGTCAACTACATCTACGGAACCTGGTCCGTGCTGTGCGCGCTGAATGCCGCCGGCATCGATCACAGCGACCCTGTGATCGCCAAGGCGGCGGACTGGCTGATCGCCATCCAGAACGCCGACGGTGGCTGGGGCGAAGACGGCAACAGCTACCGGCTGGACTACAAGGGCTATGTGAAGGCCGATACGACGGCCTCACAGACCTCCTGGGCCACGCTGGCCCTGATGGCGGCGGGCAAGGTCGATCATCCCGCGACCAAACGGGGCATCGACTATTTGATTCAAAATCAGGCCAAGGACGGGCTCTGGACCGAGCCGCAATACACAGGCGGCGGGTTCCCGCGTGTGTTCTATTTGCGATACCACGGATATTCCAAGTTCTTCCCGCTGTGGGCGCTGGCGCGATACCGAAATTTGCGCAATACTAACAGCCGCTTCGTGGGGATTGGAATGTGATCAACGGCGCCGGCGGGGACAACGCCGCACACATCGCACTTGGACGGGATGGACTGCCGGTCGAATTGCCGGTGCTTATCGTCACCGGTTTGAAGCAGGAGGCCCGCATCGCCGCCGGCCCCGGCCTCACTGTCATTTGCAGTTCGAGCAATCCGATTCAGCTGCGCGAGATGATGACGTCGTTCGATCCGGCGAGCATTCGCGGCATCGTGAGCTTCGGCGTCGCAGGCGGTCTCAATCCGGCGCTCAAGTCGGGCGACATTATCATCGCCTCTGAAATCGTCGCCGCGGATCATCGCTGGGCGACCTCAGCTTCACTGACCGAGAACCTGATCGCGCGGCCAACCAAGCGCGGCCGTTCGGTCGTGCCGGGTGTTCTGGTCGGCGTGGAAGAAGTCGTGACCGGCCAGCTCGGCAAGGCCGCGCTGCGCGCGACCACCGGCGCCGATGCCGTCGACATGGAAAGCCATATCGCTGCGCGTTATGCCGAGCACTACGGCCTGCCTTTCGCGGCGGTCCGCGTGATCAGCGATCCGGCGCATCGGGCGCTGCCGGAACTGACGATGAGCGCCATCAAGCCGAACGGCAATGTCGATATGTGGAAGGTGATGCGCGGCATCGCGCGTAATCCGAAGACGATCCCTCATCTGATTTCGACGGGCCGGGATTTCAGCCGCGCGCTGCGCTCGCTGCGCGGCTGCCGGGGCGCGCTGGGCTGACGGCCCGCGTCATTTAGCGAATTAAAAAAGGCGCGAGCATTGCTCGCGCCTTTTTTTATCAGCAGTTGCTGAAATCGTTATGCCGCGGTCGAAGCGCCCTGAGCCGACTTTGCGTCTGCCGTTGCGGCGGCGAGTTTGGCGGCTTTGGCTTCCGCCGCTTTCGCTTCATCGGCACGGATTTCCGACAGGCGCTTCTGCACTTCCGACGAGAAGATGTACTGCGCCGGCCGCTGGTTGCTGAGATCGATCTCCGGCGCCATCGGGCCTTCGGTCTTCACGCCGCGCAGCGACACCCAAAGCGCCTTGAGCGGATTGGTCAGCGCCGCATCGGCCGCGGTCGGCTCGTAACCGCAATGGGCCATGCAGTCGGCGCACTTCGCGTACTTGCCGGTGCCGTAGGTTTCCCAGTCGGTGGTTTCCATCAGCTCCTTGAAGGTCTTGGTATAGCCTTCGCCGAGCAGATAGCAGGGCTTCTGCCAGCCGAAGATGTTGCGCGCGGGCATACCCCACGGCTTGCACTCGTATTCCTGATTTCCGGCGAGGAAGTCCAGGAACAGGCCCGAGTGCATGAAATTCCACTTCTTGCCCTTGCCGAGCGCGAACACGTCGCGGAACAGCTTCTTGGTCTTGGTGCGGTTCAGGAAGTGCTCCTGATCCGGCGCGCGCTCGTAGGCGTAGCCGGGCGACATCGAAACGCCGACGCCGAGTTCGACCGTGTAGTCGAGGAACTTGGCAATGTCCTCGGCGGCATGGCCGTCGAAGATGGTCGCGTTGACGTTGACGGTGAAGCCGCGTGCCTTCGCAGCCTTGATCGCGGACACGGCGCGGTCGAACACGCCCTTCTGCGACACGGCCTTGTCGTGATGGTCCTTCAGGCCGTCGAGATGCACGGAGAAGAACAGGTAAGGCGAGGGCTCGAACAGATCGAGCTTCTTTTCGAGCAGCAGCGCGTTGGTGCAGAGCGAGACGAACTTCTTGCGCGCCACGAGGCCGCGCACGATCTCGCCGATCTCCTTGTGGATCAGCGGTTCGCCGCCAGGGATCGCAACCATCGGCGCGCCGCATTCGTCGGCGGCGTCCCAGCATTCCTGCGCCGACATGCGGCGATTCAGGATCGCATCGGGATAGTCGATCTTGCCGCAACCGACGCAGGCGAGGTTGCAGCGAAACAACGGCTCCAGCATCAGCACGAGCGGATAGCGTTTCCGGCCAAGCAGCTTCTGCTTCACCAGGTAGGAGCCGATCTTGATTTCTTTGAAAAATGGAATGGCCATGAACAACTATCTTTCTTGCATCGCAGGAGAGAGGCGCGGCTGGCGTTGAACCAGCTCCGCAGGAAGCCTGAATTCGATGTTTTCCTCCCGACCCGGCAGCACGGACACTGTTACCGGTCCGATTCTCCGCAGGGCGTCAATCACATCGTCCACCAGCACCTCCGGCGCCGAGGCGCCCGCGGTGATGCCGACGGTTTTCGCGTCTTTCAACCATTCAGGATTGAGCTGGCTGCCGTCAGCGAGGAGGTAGCTCGGGACGCCGACTTCGGTCCCGATTTCCCGCAGACGGTTGGAGTTGGAACTGTTGGTCGCACCCACCACGAGGATGACATCGACCAATTTCGAGAGGTCTCGCACCGAAGACTGGCGGTTTTGTGTCGCATAGCAGATGTCGCGGGTATCCGGGCCTTCGAGGTCGGTAAAGCGGTCCTCGAGGGCTGCGATGATGTCCCGCGTGTCGTCCACGCTGAGCGTGGTCTGGGTGATGTAGGCCATCGGGGCGTCATTCGGCAGGTCCAGCGCCGCGACGTCCTCGACGCTCTGGACGAGGATCACGGGGCCGGGGACCTGTCCCATGGTGCCGACGACTTCCGGATGGCCCTCATGGCCGATCAGCACCAGCTTGCGTCCCTTGGACACGTAGCGCTTGCCCTGGTTGTGGACCTTGGTCACCAGCGGGCAGGTGGCGTTCAGAACGGGCAGCCCGCGCGAAGCGGCTTCTTCCTCGACGCTCTTGGCCACGCCGTGCGCGCTGAATACCGTGATGGCGTTGGCCGGCACTTCGTGCAGATCCTCGACGAAAACCGCGCCCTTGGCCTTGAGGCTTTCGACGACGTACTTGTTGTGCACGATCTCGTGACGGACATAGACCGGCGGGCCGTACTTCTCCAGCGCGCGCTCGACGATCTCGATCGCACGCACCACGCCAGCGCAAAACCCGCGCGGCTGAGCCAGCAGGATTTTCATCGGGGCGTTCATTGGCGCGCGATCAAGCAAGCTGCACCGCGCCGGTTTTGCCTTCGCGGCCCAATGCCTCGAACACCCGCGTCACGATGCCCTTGGCATCGAGGCCGGCCTTCGCATACATCGCGGCCGGGCTGTCCTGGTCGATGAACGTATCCGGCAGAACCATCGCGCGAACCTTCAGTCCTCTGTCCAGCGCACCGTTCTCTGCAAGGGCATGCAGGACCTGCGCTCCGAAGCCGCCGATGGAGCCTTCCTCGATGGTGATGAGCACGTCGTGCTCGCGCGCCAGACGCAGGATCATGTCCGTATCGATCGGCTTGGCAAAGCGTGCATCGGCCACCGTCGTGGTCAAGCCGTGCGTTTTTAGAATATCTGCAGCCTTGAGACATTCGGCGAGACGCGTGCCGAGCGACACCAGCGCCACCGAAGTGCCTTCGCGGACGATGCGGCCCTTGCCGATTTCCAGCGGAACGCCGACGGCGGGCAGATCGACGCCGACACCGTCGCCGCGCGGGAAGCGGATCGCCGATGGCGCGTCGTTAATCGCGGCCGCGGTGGCAACCATGTGAACCAGTTCGGCTTCATCGGCAGCGGCCATCAGCACCATACCGGGGAGGCAGCCGAGATAGGCCAGATCGAACGAACCGGCATGGGTCGGACCATCGGCGCCCACCAGACCGGCGCGGTCGATGATGAAGCGGACGGGCAGGCCCTGAATCGCGACGTCGTGTACGACCTGATCGTAAGCGCGCTGCAGGAAGGTGGAGTAGATCGCGACGAACGGCTTCATGCCTTCGGAGGCGAGACCGGCGGCGAACGTCACGCCGTGCTGCTCTGCAATGCCGACGTCGAACGTGCGTTCCGGGAAAGCCTTGCTGAAAATATCGACGCCGGTGCCGGACGGCATGGCGGCGGTGATCGCGACGATCTTGTCGTCCTTCTCGGCTTCCTTGACGAGGCTGTTGCCGAACACCTTGGTGTAGGCGGGGGCGTTGGCCTGTGCTTTCGCCTGCTTGCCGGTGGCGACATCGAATTTGACGACGCCGTGATACTTGTCGGCGGCGGTTTCGGCGTGGGAGTAGCCCTTGCCCTTTTCGGTGACGACGTGGATCAGCGTCGGGCCGACCTTGGAGTCGCGCACGTTCTTCAGCACGGGCAGAAGATGGTCAAGGTTATGGCCGTCGATCGGGCCGACATAGTAGAAGCCGAGTTCCTCGAACAGCGTGCCGCCGGACAACATTCCGCGGGCATATTCCTCGGCGCGCTGCGCGCCCTTCTCAACGAATTTTGGAAGACGCTTGGCCACCTGCTTGCCGATTTCGCGGAGCGAGCGGTAGGTGTTGCTGGAGGTGAGGCGCGACAGATAGGACGACATCGCGCCGACCGGCGGCGCAATCGACATTTCATTGTCGTTCAGAATGACGATCAGGCGCGAATCCATTGCACCTGCATTGTTCATCGCTTCATAGGCCATGCCGGCGGACATCGCGCCGTCGCCGATTACTGCGACGATATTTCGCTCTTCGCCCGCGAGATCACGCGCGACAGCCATACCGAGGCCTGCTGAAATGGAGGTCGAGGAGTGCGCCGCGCCGAAACAATCGTACTCGCTCTCCGCGCGCTTGGTGAACCCGGACAATCCGCCACCCTGACGCAGGGTGCGAATCCGGTCGCGGCGTTCGGTCAGAATCTTGTGGGGATAGGCCTGATGGCCGACGTCCCAGATGACACGGTCGTTCGGCGTATTAAAAACATGATGTATCGCCACCGTCAGTTCCACGACGCCAAGGCCGGAGCCCAAGTGACCGCCGGTTACCGCAACCGCGTTGATGGTCTCGGCGCGAAGCTCTGCTGCGACTTGAGGCAGTTCGCTTTCCTTCATCTTGCGAAGGTCGGCGGGCGTTTTGATTGCGTCGAGCAATGGGGTCGATGAGGTCATAACAAGGCTTCCAATGCGACAGTGGAACAAGACGGGAACATTTTGCAGTGTAGCATTATTGCAGCTATCCATCAGTAGTTCTGAGGAACTGCCGGTTAAATGCCACTATTGTGTGACTTAAGGGCATCGTTTGAGGCATCAGTTAGTTAACGGCTTGCCCCCCCGGCAGTTGCCTCTTTTCCTCAAGCTGGCCGCCAGAAATAGAAAGAAAACCTGTGCTGACAAGGACTATTGTATCGCTTGTTCGTTTTTGCACGCGCCATGCATGGCTGGTCATCCTGGCCGGCGTAGCTCTGGCAGCGGCGGCAGGCGTCTATTCCCACCGGAACTTTGCCATCAATACCGACGTTGCGACGCTGATCTCTCCTAATCTGGACTGGCGTAAGCGCGAAATTACGTTCGAAAAGGCGTTTCCGGGCCGAAATGACACCATTTTGGCCGTTGTAGAGGCGCCGACCCCGGAACTCTCCCGGCAGGCCGCCGACGCCCTTGAGAAGAAGTTGCTCCCACAAACCGACAGGTTCATTTGGGTGCGCCGGCCGGGCGGTGGACCGTTCTTCGATAATAACGGTCTTTTGTTCTTGCCGACCCCCGAGGTGGCCAAGCAGACCAGCCAGTTGGCCTCCGCAGCCCCGATTTTCGACATTCTGGTCGATGACCCCAGCCTGCGCGGCCTGACCGGCGTGCTGGAATTCGGCCTCGCCGGATCCCAGCGGGGCCAGTATTCCCGCGATTCCATGGCGAAGCCGCTCAATCAGGTGGCCGAGACCGTCGAAAAGGTGACGGCGAACCAGCCTGCGACCTTCTCCTGGAGGGAATTGTCCAGCACCGAGCCTCTGACCGAGTCCGACAAGCGCACGCTTCTCATGATCCGGCCGGTTCTCGACTTCAAGGCGCTGGAGCCGGGCGGCGCCGCTGTCGATGCCATCCGCAAGGCGGCCGAGGACGTGAAACTCGCGGGCGATTACAGCGCCAGGGTCCGTCTGACCGGGCCGGTCCCGATCGCGAACGATGAGTTCGCGACGGTGCAGGAGGGGGCGCTTGTCACCCATACCGGCACCGTCCTGATCGTGCTGTTCATCCTGTGGTGCGCGCTGAAGTCATCCAAGATCATCGCCGCGGTTTTCATCACGCTGGTGATCGGCCTGTCGGTCACGACCGCCATGGGACTCATGATCGTCGGGGCGTTCAACCTGATCTCGATTGCGTTCTTCGTGTTGTTCGTCGGTCTGGGAGTCGATTTCGGCATCCAGTACAGCGTGCGCTATCGCGCCGAACGCCACGAAAATGATGAACTCAGTCCCGCGATCGAGAAGGCCGCCGAGTATTCCGCGGTTCCGCTCACGCTTGCGGCGGTGGCCACGGCGGCCGGTTTCCTCTCGTTCCTGCCGACGGACTACAAGGGTGTGTCGGAACTGGGCAAGATCGCCGGCGCCGGCATGATCATCGCGTTTATTGCGGCGATCACCGTGCTGCCCGCGCTGCTCAAGGTCCTGAATCCTCCGGGCGAGGCCGAAGCGCTCGGCTTCAAGTTTCTGGCTCCGGTCGACAGCTTTCTGGAGCGGCATCGCGTCGGCGTCGTTGTCGCGACGCTCGGCGTGGCTGTCCTCGGCTTGCCGTTACTTTACTTCCTGCAGTTCGACTTCAATCCGATGAACCTGCGCAGCGCAAAGGTCGAATCCGTTGCGACCTATCTCGATCTGCGGCGTGATCCCAACACCGGCACCAATGCCGTCGAAGTGATGGCTGCGTCCCCGGCCGCGGCGAAGGAAATCCAGGCCCGTCTTGCGAAACTTCCCGAAGTGTCGCGAACGCTTTCGCTCGACACCTTCATCCCGGACGATCAGCAAGCGAAACTCGGGATCATTCGCAAGGCTGCGGCGTCGCTCAATCCGATCCTGAACGAAACATCGCGCGGCACCGCGCCGTCCGATGAGGAAAACGTCGCGGCGCTAAAAGGCTCCGTGGAAAGCCTGCGCAAGACCGCAGGCGACGACAAGGGGGCGGGCGCTCTGGCGGCGCGCCGTCTGGCTGACGCATTGGCGAAACTCGCGCAGGCCGACAAGGCCACCCGCGAGAAGGCCGAGACGACGTTCATCTCGCCGTTGAACGTCGCGCTGGATCAGGTCCGTGGCCTGCTCAAGGCGCAGCCGGTCAGCGTGAAAACCTTGCCGCCCGACATCCTGAGCGACTGGGTGTCCACGGATGGGCGCACCCGCGTCGAGGCACAGCCGAAGGGCGATCCCAACGACAACGACACGCTGCGCAAGTTTGCCGGCGCGATCCTGAAAGTTCAGCCGGACGCCATCGGCGGTCCGATCTCGATCCTGAAATCGGGAGACACCATCGTGTCGGCCTTCATTCAGGCCGGCGGCTGGGCGCTGCTGTCGATCGCGATCCTGCTCTGGATCGTGCTGAAGCGAATCGGCGACGTGCTGCTGACGCTTGTGCCGCTGATTCTGGCAGGTGTGGTCACGCTGGAGATCTGCGTCCTGATCGGGCTGCCGATGAACTTCGCCAACATCATCGCGCTACCGCTGCTGCTCGGCATCGGCGTCGCGTTCAAGATCTACTACGTGACGGCGTGGCGAAACGGTCAGACCGACCTGCTACAGTCTCCGCTGACGCGCGCGATCTTCTACAGCGCGATGACCACCGCGACGGCGTTCGGCAGCCTGTGGCTTTCGAGCCATCCCGGCACATCGAGCATGGGCAAGCTGCTGGCGCTCTCGCTGGTCACGACTCTCGCGGCCGCTGTGCTGTTCCAGCCTGCGCTGATGGGCAAGCCGCGCGAGACCACGGACAAGTAACGACCGTAAAAAAGGCAGGCTTCGTGAAGCCTGCCTTTAAAGTTTGTTTGACGTCTGCCTGAAGCCTACTTGACCGGGGCGGACATGATCTCGGGCAGCATGCAGATTTCGTGCGAGACCGAATCGCCCGCCTTGGCTGCGCCCGCTTTCGGGGCGGCAGCCTTGGGCGTGCCGATCGGAGCAGGGAAGGGCGAGGCTGTGGTCTTGGGCGCGCCGGCAGGGGCAGGAGCCGCGCCCGGTGCTGCCTTTGCGGCGAGGCTCGGCAAGTAGGTGAAACCGGATGTTCCAGGTTCAACGCGGGTCCAGGTTTGACCGCCGCACAGGACCATCGCCAGGCATCCCTCGACGCGCAATGCGTTGGCGGATTTGACCTGAATCGATGAGGAGAAGTTCTTGCCGCGGATGGGGTCGTAGATTTCGCCTTCCCATCTGTCTTTTTCTTCCTCATCCTTCTTCATGTTGATGAGGATGGGAATGCCGAGTGTGGCGCGCGTGCGCTTTGCCTTGTCGGGATTGTTCTTGTCGATCGTGCCGGGGGTTTTTTCGGACGCAATGATCCCCCATATGCGTGAATTGCACTCGACGATTCGGATCGTCGCCTTGCCGTCCTCGTCCCGCCATTCACCCAGCGGGTCGGCGGCATGGGCTGTTCCGACGGCGGCGAGAAAAAACATTCCACTAAAGGCTAATTTCCGCATGAATCCTCGCGTGCATTGCAACCAACTTTAATCACAAGAGTCGCTCATTGTTCTAGATACTGACAAAACGACGCAGACACTATTTTAGGTTGACTAGATGCCCGCCAAGCGAAGTATGTATGACATCATGCAGTCAAATCTAGACATTTCAGAGATGTTCGCGGATCGCCAGTTCCAGCGTAACACTTTGCATACACGGTACCTCAACGAGCAACTCGTCCGGGTGCTTAAGACCATCGGTTATGACGTCGGCTTTCAGCGCGCGCAGGGCCAGTATCTGTTCGACCGCGACGGCGACCGTTACCTCGATCTGTTGAGCGGCTTCGGCGTTTTCGCGCTTGGCCGCAACCATCCCACCGTCAAGGACGCCCTCAAGAGCGTTCTGGACAGCGATCTTCCGAATCTCGTTCAGCTCGATCTGTCGACGCTGGCCGGCATTCTGGCCGAGCGCCTGATCGCGAATGTGCCTTATCTGGATAAGGTCTTTTTCGCGAATTCAGGGACAGAATGTGTCGAAGCTGCGATCAAGTTTGCGCGCGGCGCGACCGGCCGCACCGGCATCCTTTATTGCGACCACGCCTATCACGGCCTGTCGTATGGCTCGCTGTCGCTGACCGGCGATACGAATTTCCGCACCGGCTTCGGGCCGCTGCTGCCGGACTGCACCTCGATCCCGTTCAACGATCTCGTTGCGCTTGAGAAGGCGCTGGCCTCCCGCCAGATCGCGGCCTTCATCGTCGAGCCGATCCAGGGCAAGGGCGTCAACATTCCTGGCGATGACTTTCTGCCAACGGCCGCCGCGCTGTGCAAACGCTACGGAACGCTGTTCGTCGCGGACGAGATTCAGACGGGCATGGGCCGCACCGGGCGCTTCCTCGCAGTCGAGCACTGGAATGTCGAACCCGACATGGTGCTGCTGTCGAAATCGCTTTCCGGCGGCCACGTGCCGGTCGGCGCGGTGCTGACGCGCAAGGCGATCTTCGACAAGATTTTCGATCGCATGGACCGTGCCGTGGTGCACGGATCGACCTTTGCGAAGAACGATCTTGCCATGGCGGCCGGCATTGCCACGCTCGAGGTGCTGAAATCCGAGAAGCTGATCGAGAACGCGGCGGCGCGCGGCGAGCAGTTGCTCTCGGCGCTGTCGGCGATGGTGCCGCGCTATGAATTGCTCAAGGACGTGCGCGGCAAGGGCATGATGATCGGCGTCGAGTTCGGTCCGCCGAAATCGCTGAAGCTCAAGGCGTCGTGGACCATGCTGGAGGCGGCGAGCAAAGGCCTGTTCTGCCAGCTGATCACCATTCCGCTGTTCAAGGACCACAAGATCCTCACCCAGGTGTCTGGCCACGCCAGCCATACGATCAAGCTGATCCCGCCGTTGACGCTGACCACCGAGGATTGCGACTGGATCACCGGCGCGTTCGACAACGTGATCGAAAGCAGTCATCGCGTGCCCGGCGCGATCTGGTCGCTCGGCAAGACCCTGGTCGACAACGCCGCGAGAAAATCAGCCTGACAACGAAATCAGCCTGACGGGTGTCAGGCTGATCGGTCCGGTCCAGTCATATGCGTCCCGGCATGGGCGCCAGGGCAGGCGGTCTGTTATTGACCGTGGCTCTTGAGAACCGCGTCGCACTTCTTGCTGATCTTGGGGCGGTTCGCCTGAAGGCAGCCCAGAATCACGAAGTCGCCATCATTCATCACGGTACGGCAATAACGCGAGACGTCCGGTGCGCAGGCTTTCTGTTCTTCGGGTGTGCCGCTGCGCTGCTGGCCTTGGGCAAATGCACCGGCCGTGGCCGAGACAAGCAATGTGGTCGCGAGAAGTGCTTTGAACATCGTTATCCCTTATGAAGGTTCGTTGATGACTGGACTATATGTCCAACACATCAGAAGGCCAGACACAAGTCTTACGCATCGAGACAGCGAAATCGTATTTCGCCGGGTGTGGCGTTCGCGCACTGAGTTGGAACACGCCGTACAACTTGCTGCCACATTTCGATGAGCGCACGGTCCGCTCGAACGCGCGCTGCCGATAGCGTTAGCGCGCCGACAGCGGCGTCGGCGCAAGCGGGTTCCGGCGCATCAATACGAGAGCGACAATCAATGTCGGAACCAGGATCGACAGTCCCAGCGTTGTCATTTGCAGCTGCGAAATCGGCACGATGCCGCCGCCCGGCGTTGCGACAGTGAATCCTCCGATGATCAGCAGAAAACGAAGCGGCCATTCGAATGCGCCGGTTCGCCTGAGGTCTCCCACAAAAGCCTGATAGCCCTGAATTCCGCCGCAGATGAACAGCGTGCCGAATGCCACCAGCGCCGTCAGGCCGAGCGCCTCGAAATAGGGGAAGTCTCCCTGCAACACGAGTGCGGGGTTCAGCACGAAGAAGAAGGGGATGAAGTAGATGATGCTGCCGACCCACATCGATTCCCAGCCAGTCTTCATCGCGGGTGAACCGGCGATGCCTGCGGCGGCAAACGACGCGATGGCGACCGGCGGCGTGATCGACGACAACATGCCCCAATAGAAGATGAACATGTGGACGGCCATCTTGTTGAGACCGACCTTCTCGAGCGCAGGCGCGACAAGGATGGCGAGGAAGATGTAGCAAGCCGTTGTCGTCAGCCCGAGTCCCAACACCAGGCTTGTGAACGCGCACATCGCCAGCAGCAGGAACGCGTTATCGCCGGCAATCGTCAGAAGATCGTTGGCGAGGCTGGACACCACGCCCGTCATCGAGAACGCGCCGATCAGCAGGCCGCATCCGGCGAGAATGCCCACCAGCTCGACAAAGGTGCGGCCGTTGACCTCGAGGAATTTTCCGATCGTCGCGAAGGTCCAGCGTGTGTCCTTCGAGAACAACTGGTTCAGCACCAGCAGCAGGGCGGTTGCATAGAACGGCGCATGACTTTCGCGCTTGAAGTACAGCAGCATCACGATCAGCAGCGCGATGACGAAGATGTAGTACCAGCCTTCCTTGATCGTATCCCAGATCTTCGGCAGTTCGGAGCGCGGTATTCCGGCGAGGCCGTGACGCGCCGCGTAGGAATCCACCTGCATGAACAATCCGAGATAATAAAGCGCAGCCGGAATGATCGCGGCGAGCGCGACGTCGGCGTAGCTCACGTTCAGGAATTGCGCGATGACGAACGCGGTCGCGCCCATCACCGGCGGCGCCAGCACCGCGCCGGTGGAGGCGCAGGCTTCGATGGCGGCCGCATAGGACGCGCGGAATCCGCTCTTCTTCATGACGGGGATGGTCATGGTGCCTGCGGTCAGCACGTTGGAAATGATCGATCCGGACATCATGCCGAGAAGTCCGCTCGCGAAGATGCAAACCTTGGCGGCGCCGCCGCGGAATGTTCCGCACAACGCGAATGCGATGTTGATGAAGAACTTGCCCGCGCCGGTCATCATCAGCGCGGTGCCGAACACCAGAAAGCCGATTACCGTGTCGGCGAAAGCCTGGATCGGAATGCCAAGCAGGCTTTCACCCGACAGCACATGATAGGCGGTCGCCTGTTCGAGGGTCGACTGGCTGCCGCGAAACGGCCCCAGCCATGACGACTCCGCGAACAGCGGGTAGACGGTGAAGGGGAAGACGCTCAGCAGCAGACTCCAGCCGCCGGTGCGGCGCAGCGCCTCCATCAGCACCGCCCACATCACCAGACCGCCGGCGATGACCGGCATCGGCGCGCCGGCGAATTCCCAGCCGAGCGCGGCGGCCTTGCGGATGTTCATCATCAGCCAGATCGCCGATGCGAATGTCATGACGAACAGGACAATGTCGTACCAGGGAATGCGATCGAGCGGCGCGGTCTCCGTGCCCGGAAAAATCAGGAACGTGAACGGCAGCATCAGCGCGATCAGCAGATAGAAGTATTCGGTGTTGAGCTGTGTGAAATCGACGAAAAAACGCAGCGCGAATTGCTGGTTGATGCAGAGCAGGATGGTCGCGGCGGTCGCGACGACCAGTGCCCAGCGCCATCCGCCGCGCAAGGTGCGCACCCGCGTGACCTCGGCCTCCTGCAAGCCGCCGACCCCGGCATGGGGATCGTCGAACTGTACTTTCTTCTGTGCCGAGGCGATGGCGGCAGCCGCGACGGGCGCGGCTGCCGGATTGGTGTCGTCGGACGAAGCTGACATTGGCGATTCCGATAGTGGATGTTGACGACGTCCGTATTTGCCGGGATCGAAACTGTTATTCTTCGAAACCGTTCGGCATGTTCGCCTTGGCCAGCGCGGCCTTTCGCGCAGCCATCCATCCGGTCAGGAACTTGTCGGCTTCCGCCGGCGGGTTCGCTGCGTTGTAGGCTTTCCATGCGTCAGCCAGAACGCCTTGCCGCTTGATGAGATTGTTGTTGAACGTCTCGTCCTCGGCGGTCCAGTTGCCGGCTTCCTTCAGCGCCTTCACCGCTCCGGGATGAAACGGAATGACCCATTGCTTGGTCTGGCGCTTGACGTCGAGGCCGGACGAGCCCGGCGCGGCGTCTTTGTATGAATCGTAACCGGCGATCATCGCCTTGGTGAGTCCGTAAACCTGATCGGCAGGCTGCGTCGCGTAGGTCGTCGCGATCGGGTAGGGGTAGGTCGCGAGCTTCTGCGGTTTCGAGGCTTCGATCGCGGCGCCGCACGTCACGCTGTGCGGGGTGAAGAACGCGCCGACTTTCTTGACGCGCTCCCATGCGGCCTTGTCTTCCGGCGGAAGCGGCGGCCAGTTAATGCCACGCGGCGAGCTTTCCAGTTCCTTGGCGGGCCCTGTCACCGTCGAGCCGAATGCGCCATCGGCATCGTTGTTGAGGAGTCCCTTCCACATCGCCCCGTAGCTCGCGAATTCGACGATCTTCACGTCTTTCTGCGTGAGCCCGCCATAGGCGATGATCGCAAGAGCGTTCTGGTTCAGAGCAGGCGAGCCGACCACGAATCCGAGTCGTTTGCCGCGGAAATCCTTCCACTCCTTGACGCCGGCATCCTTCGCGACGCCGACCGACAATCCGTTGCAGTCGACGGTCGAAAGCGTCATTTGCAACGCCTGCGGACCCCATTCCTTGACGCCGAATTCGAACACGCCTTCCTGAGCGAAATAGCTTCCGGTGCCCATCCAAGCCAGCACCGCGCGGTTTGCGCGCAGCGGGGCGAGACGCGCCACGTCGTTGCCTGCGGGAAGAACGCGCACGTCGGAGCCGTATTTGTCCTTCATCATCTTGCCGACGCCGACGGCGATATTGAAACCGGAGGTGCCGGTATCATAGGCGGTGAACGCCATCGTCGGCGGCAGTTTGACGTCCTGGGCCTGCGCGGACGATATCGCCGCCGCACCCGCGAGAAACATTGCCGCAATCGTAGTGATTGGTCGCGTCATGAAATAAGTCCTCCCAGTGCTTCCGCTATGCGGAATGCGTTTTTGATTTTGTCGGATCATGTCATCGTGCCGCACCCGGCGCAACGCCCGCAAGCCTACTTAGGTTTACCGGACAGTTTGTCGCGGAAAAGCTGCAGTGCAAACGAATCACGTTTCGAGAATTGCGATCGTCTGTCCCTCCGCCACAACGTCGTCGATGTTGACGAGGATCGATTTGATCTTTCCTGCGGCGGGCGAGGGGACTGGAATTTCCATCTTCATGGCTTCGACCAGCACAACATCGTCTCCGTTGCCGACGCTTCCGCCGACGCTGGCCGCGATCACGCAGATGCGTCCGGCAACCTCGGTCGTGATCTTGATGTCGGCCACGAAAGTTTCCCCTCCCTCCGCTTTGAGCAAGTTATGCCCGTGCGGCTTCTTTGTTGTGACGAAAGATTGCCCGGGGTAGCGTGATCCGCAAGAGGAAACTTGAGCCGGTGGGCAAATGAAAACGCGCGTTCGCAGCGCGTACTCCAAGGAGTCACGATGAACTGGAAGCCTGAACTCGATGAACTCGCGCGGCGGGAAGCCTTCGCCCGCGAAATGGGCGGCGCGGACAAGGTCAAGCGGCAGCACGATCAGGGCAGGCTGACGGTGCGTGAGCGGATCGACAAGCTGGTCGATCCCAAAAGCTTCCATGAAATGGGCGCGCTCTCGGGCATCGCGGAATATGACGAGACCAACGAACTGAAAACCGTGACGCCGGCCAATTGCGTGTTCGGCCGCGGCAAGATCGCCGACCGTCCTGTTGTCGTGGTCGGCGACGACTTCACCGTGCGCGGCGGATCGGCCGATGCATCGATCTCCGCGAAGCCGACCATGGCCGAGCAGATGGCGCATGATTTCCGCCTGCCGATCATCCGCGTGATCGAAGGCTCCGGTGGCGGCGGATCGGTGAAGACCATCGAGACCAAGGGCGCGGCCAATCTGCCGGGCGGCATCGGCGGCACGGAATGGTACTGGTACACGACTGCGAACATGGCGCGCGTGCCGGTTGTCGGCCTCGGTCTGGGATCGGTCGCGGGTCTGGGTGCTGCGCGGCTCGCGGCCAGTCATTATTCCGTCATGACAAAATCATCCGCGATGTTCGTCGCGGGTCCGCCGGTGGTTGCGCGTCTCGGGCAATCGCTGGAGAAGCAGGAGCTTGGCGGCGCGCAGATCCAGACCAAGGCCGGCGGTGTCGATCATGCGGTCGACACCGAGGAAGAAGCGTTCGAATGCGCGCGCAGGTTTTTGTCGTATCTGCCATCGTCGGTGTTTGATCTTCCGCCGACGACTGCGTGCGACGACGATCCGGAGCGCACCGACGAAGCGCTGCTCAACATCGTGCCGCGCAGCCGCAAGCAGGTCTACAAGATGCGCCCCATCATCGAGTCGGTGATGGACAAGGGCTCGTTCTTCGAGATGGCCCAGAATTTCGGGCGCTCGGTCATCGCGGGCTTTGCACGGCTTGAGGGCCGCGCCGTGCTGGTGCTGGCGAGCGATCCCTTTGTCTATGGTGGTTCGTGGACGGCCGACGCCTGTCAGAAGGTCGTGCGGTTCGTGGATCTTGCCGAGACGTTCCATCTGCCGGTGGTTTATCTGATGGATTGCCCCGGCTTCATGATCGGTCTCGATGCCGAGAAGGCGGCCACGATCCGCCACGGCGTCCGTGCGATGGCCGCCGTCAACCAGAGCACCGTGCCATGGTGCACGATCATCGTGCGCAACTCGTTCGGCGTCGCGGGTGTGGTGCATCAGCCTGCGGGACGGTTCTCGATGCGCTATGCATGGCCGTCGGCCTATTGGGGGTCGCTGCCGCTGGAAGGCGGCATCGAGGCTGCCTATCGCGCCGACATCGCGGAAGCCGACGATCCGAAGGCAAAGCTCGCGGAGATCGAGGATCGTCTCAACAAGCTGCGTTCGCCGTTTCGTACGGCGGAGAAATTCTGGGTCGAGGAAATCATCGATCCACGCAAGACGCGCGGCTTGTTGTGCGAGTTCGCGCGGCTGGCCGAGCCGCTGCGCACGCCGGGCGTGGCGCACATGACAATCAGGCCGTAATTATTTCGCGTCCTCGATCACCATCGATGCGCCTTTTTCCGCGATCATCGCGGTGGGCGTGTTGGTGTTGCCCGATGTAATCGTCGGCATCACCGATGCATCGATGACGCGCAGCCCTTTGAGGCCGTGAAAGCGCAGGCGCTCATCCACCACTGCTAACGGATCGCTAGTGCTGCCCATTTTCGCGGTCCCGACCGGATGGAAGATCGTGGTGCCGATGTCGCCGGCTGCCTTCGCCAGCGACGCATCGTCATCGCCCACAGCCGGGCCGGGGAGATATTCCTGCGGATGGTAGGCGGCCAGCGCGTGCTGCTTCATCAGTTTGCGCGTCACCCGGATCGCGTCGGCGGCGACCTGACGGTCTTCGGGGGTTGAGAGATAATTCGGTGCAATCGCCGGCGCCTGATCGGGGGCGCCGGATTTAATGCGGATGGTGCCGCGCGAGGTTGGGCGCAGGTTGCAGGCGGCGATCGTAATGGCCGGGAAGCGATGCAGCGGCTCGCCGAATTTGTCCAGCGACAGCGGCTGCACGTGAAACTGGATGTTGGCGCGCTCCTGCCGTGCATCGGAGCGCGTGAAGATGCCGAGTTGCGACGGCGCCATGGTGAGCGGCCCGCGCCGCCGCAGCGCGTAATCGACGCCCATCCAGCTGCGCCGGAACAGGTTGTAGTAGGTCTCGTTCAGGGTGCGGATGCCGTCCACTTTATAGATGGCGCGCTGCTGCAAGTGATCCTGAAGGTTGCGGCCGACGCCTTGCCGGTCGAGCACGGTGTCGATCCCGAGCGGCGACAGCCATTCCTGCGGGCCGATGCCGGAACGATGCAGAACCTGCGTTGATCCGACAGAGCCGGAGCAGAGAATGACTTCGCCCTTCGCGCGGGCCTCCATCGTCTCGCCGCCCTGCGTGAAGCGCACGCCGACGGCGCGGCCGTTCTCGACGATAAGCTTGTCCACCAGCACATTGGTTTCCAGCCGCAGGTTCGGCCGCGACAGCGCGGGCTTGAGAAAACCGCGCGCCGCCGACCATCGCCGTCCGCGCTTCTGGTTGACGTGAAAATATCCGATGCCTTCGTTGTCGCCGGTGTTGAAATCGTACGTGCGGCGAATTCCCATCTCATGTGCGGCATTGCCGACGGCATCGAGCACCGCCCATGACAGGCGTGGCGCTTCGATGCGCCAGCCGCCGCCTGTGCCATGATGCTCGCTTGGCCCAAGAAAATGATCTTCCAGTTTCTTGAACGCGGGCAGCACATCGTCCCAGCCCCAGCCGCTCAATCCGAGTTGTCGCCAGTGATCGTAGTCCGCCGCCTGACCGCGCATGGAGATCATCGCGTTGATCGCCGACGAGCCGCCGATCACCTTGCCGCGCGGATAAGCGAGCACGCGGCCGTTGAGACCGGGCTCCGGTTCGGTCTTGAACATCCAGTCGGAGCGCGGATTGCCGATGGCGAAGAGATAGCCGACGGGAATGTGAAACCAGATCCAGTTGTCCTTGCCGCCGGCTTCCAGGATCAGGACGCGCTTGCGGGGATCGGCGCTCAGGCGGTTGGCGACGATGCACCCTGCGGTGCCGGCGCCGACGACGATGTAGTCGAAATCTCCTTCGAGACGTTTCGCCATTCCCTGTCCTGATTCTTCGCCTGCGTTTCTTCGTATTCGAGACGTTTCTTATCTTATGGCCTCGGCCGGGGTTGGCTGTACAGTCCGATCCTGTGCAATTGACGTTTGCACGGATGTTGGGTCCGCCGCCGCATCATGCTAGTTTTCCTGTTTCGATCAGTCCCGTGAGGTGTCAGCCGTGCCTATCCTCAACCGTATCGCCGACCTGCAACCCGAGATCATGGGCTGGCGCCGCGACCTGCATGCGCATCCAGAGCTGATGTATGACGTGCATCGCACTGCGGCATTCGTCGCCGAGCGCCTGCGCGAATTCGGTTGCGATGAAGTGGCGACGGGCCTCGGGCGGACCGGCGTGGTCGGCGTCATTAAGGGACGCAAGCTAGCCAACGGCGGCGACGTGAAGGCAATCGGTTTGCGCGCCGACATGGATGCGCTGCCGATCGAGGAAGAAACCGGCGTAGCCTATCGTTCGACGGTGCCCGGCAAGATGCACGCCTGCGGTCATGACGGCCACACCGCGATGCTGCTGGGTGCAGCGCGCTATCTCGCCGAGACGCGGAATTTTGCCGGCGACGCCGTGGTGATTTTCCAGCCGGCGGAGGAGGGCGGCGCGGGTGCTGCCGCGATGATCGAAGACGGCCTGATGGATCGCTTCAAGATCGAGCAGGTTTACGGGATGCACAACTCGCCCGGTATGCCGATAGGCACCTTTGCAACGCGCGTCGGCCCGGCGATGGCCGCGACCGATCACATCAACATCCACATCGAGGGGATGGGCGGTCATGCCGCGCGGCCGCACAAGAGCATCGACTCGGTGCTGGTCGGCGCTCAACTCATCACCGCCTTGCAGTCGATCGTCTCGCGCAGCGTCGATCCGCTCGACGCTGCCGTGATTTCGATCTGCGAGTTCCATGCCGGCAATGCCCGCAACGTCATTCCGCAGACGGCGGAACTGTTCGGCACCGCGCGGAGTCTCACGCCCGAGGTCCGCGACCTGATCGAGCAGCGCGTGCGCGAGGTCGTGGAAGGCGTGGCCCGGCTGTCGGGCGCGAAGATCACCCTCGATTACGAGCGCAGCTACCCGGTGCTGGTCAACCATCCTGTCGAAACCGGCGTTGCCGCGCGGGTCGCGGCCGCCGTGGCAGGGGACAGCAATGTCAGTTCCGAGATTCCGCCGGTGATGGGCGCGGAGGATTTCGCCTACATGCTGGAAGCCCGACCAGGTGCTTTCATCTTTATCGGCAACGGCGACAGCGCCGGGCTGCATCATCCCGCCTACAATTTTAATGATGACGCCATCGTCTATGGCTCGTCTTACTGGATCAAGCTGGTCGAAACACAGCTTGCCGCGAGCTGAAGCGCGGATCGGCTGGATTCAGCATGCTGACGGAACATTGCTCCGGACGTTGAGTTGAGAGGCGGGAACGATCCCGCATTCAACTTGGAGTCGGACAGATGGCAGCGAAGAAATCCGCGAAAAAATCAGCCAGGAAGTCAGCGAAGAAGGCACCCAAACGGCCGGCGGCCAAGAGGGCTGCGCCGAAGGACAAGGATCTCAACGACCTGTTCCATGACACGCTCAAGGACATCTACTTCGCCGAGAAACAGATTTTGAAGGCACTACCGAAGATGGCGAAGGCGGCCCAGTCGGCGGACCTGAGCGCGGCGTTCAAGAAACATCACGGTGAAACCGAGGGCCAGGTGGATCGCCTCGAGCAGGTGTTCAGCCTGATCGACAAGCCTGCGAAAGCAAAAACATGTCACGCCATCATGGGAATTCTCGACGAGGGCAAGGAGATCATGGACGAGTACAAGGGCACCGAAGCGCTCGATGCTGGTTTGCTCGCAGCGGCTCAGGCGGTCGAGCATTACGAGATTTCGCGCTATGGAACCTTGAAGGCGTGGGCGACCAAGCTCGGCATGTCGGAAGCCGTGCGGCTGCTGGATGAAACGCTCCAGCAGGAACACAACACCGACGAGGCATTGACGAGCCTCGCGCTGGCGGAAGTGAATCCCGAAGCGCTTGCGGCGTGACGGAATAATCTGAAGGCGATCCATCCCCTCATCCTGAGGAGCGGCCTTTTTGGCTGCGTCTCGAAGGATGAGGGCATGTCGTCATGCCTCATGGTTCGAGACGCGCGGCGAGAGCCGTGCTCCTCACCATAAGGTTGATGTGCTGGGGCTGCGAAAACTCATGTTGCGCCTTGTTGCCCTTCTAGATGATTGTTTTTGCTCAAGAAAAATGACCCATAAAGCCGGTTGACTCGCAGGCGACTGTTAGCTTTATATTAGAACATATCATGAACAAATGAGACCGTCACCCGTTCCATAAGGAGAGTGACGAACCGGATTGTCAGGAGCGGCGCATGATGAGCGCGCGCACGAGAACACTTGCGTCCCTGCGGGGGACCATCGGCCGCCTTGAAGGCGAGGCCGGTGGACTTGCGCGCGTGGCGCTCGGTCATGCCGAGGCGGACGCGATGCTTCAAGGCGGGCTGGTGCGCGGCGCGCTGCATGAGGTGTTCGCGGAAAGTGGCCGCCACGGTGCTGTGGCGACGGGCTTTGTCGCCGGTCTTGCGCATCGTCTCGCGGGGCGGCGGCCGCTGGTCTGGGTGCGGCAGGATTTCACCGAAATCGAATCCGGCGCGCTGTCGATGAGCGGCCTCAACGAACTCGGGCTCGATCCGCGCCTGCTGGTGACGGTGTGGGCGGCGGATGCGGAGACCGCGCTGCGCGTGGCCGCCGATGCGCTTGCCTGCGACGCGCTCGGCGCGGTGGTGCTGGATGTGTGGGGCGAGGTGCGCGCGCTCGATCTGGTCGCGAGTCGCAGGCTGACGCTTACTGCACGTACATCGAATGTCGCGTGTCTGGTGCTGCGAACGGCGGCGACACCATCCGCCAGCACCGCCGAGACGCGATGGGTCGTGCGCGCAGCACCATCGTCATCCGTAAACGAGGTGTGGGGCGCGCCGATGTTCGACGCACAACTCGTTCGCAACCGTCACGGCTCGACCGGGCAATGGATCATGGAGTGGAAATGTGATGAGGGCCTCTTCCGTGAAGGCATCTTCCATAAGGACTCGGCGTATCCTCAGCCTGTGGCTGCCGCGCCTGCCGACCGACCGCTTGAAGCGGCTGCCGGGCGACGCCGCGCCGGATAACGAACGTCCCTGCGTCGTCGTCGCCAAGCTCAACAACGCGTTGCAGATCGCGGCGCTGAACGATGCTGCTGCGCATATCGGTCTTGAGGCCGGCCTGCCGCTGGCGAACGCGCGGGCGGTCTGTCCCGACGTGCAGGTGTGCGACGCCGACGAGGCGGCGGATGCAAGGCTGCTCGAGGCCATCGCCGACTGGTGCGACCGCTTCACGCCGCTGGTGGCGCTCGATCCACCTCATGGTCTGCTGCTCGACATCAGCGGCTGCGCGCATCTGTTCGGCGGCGAGGCTGCGATGCTGCGCACGGTGTGCGCCTCGCTCGAACGGCAAGGCTTTATCGTCAATGCGGCGATTGCGAGTACGCCGGTCTGCGCGCGCACCATGACACGCGCGGCGCGAAGCTGCATCGTGCCGGACGGCGAGGAAGCGCGCGCCGTCAGTTCACTGCCGGTATTCGCGCTGGGTGCTGCCAATGCGATCACGCGCGGCTTGCGCCGGGCGGGGCTCAAGACTATCGGCGATGTGGCGTCCCGCGCGCCGCATGAGATCACTGCACGGTTCGGCGCGGACTTCACGAGCCTGTTGCAGCAGGCGCTGGGGCAGGGTGATGCGCCGATCTCGCCGCGCAAGCCGCTGCCGGATTTCATGGTGGAGAAGCGTTTTCCAGAGCCTGTCGCCACCGATACCGTGATTGCCGCGATACTCTCGGGCCTCGCGCAGATGCTGGTCGCGGCGATGGACAAACAAGGCAAGGGCGCGCGGCGGCTGGAAGCGAGTTTCTTCCGCACCGACGGCGCGGTGCGCACCATCGCGGTGGATGCCGGACAGCCAGTGACCAGGGTCAATGTCGTGGACAGGCTGTTTCGCGAGCGGCTCGATGCGCTGGCCGATCCGCTCGATCCCGGATTCGGGTTCGATCTCATCCGGCTGTCCGCCAGCCATGTCGAGATCGTGGTGCAGGAGCAGCGCGATTTCGACACCCGCACGCAGGACAACGACGAAGTGGCGGCGCTGATCGACCGCATCGCCGCGCGTATCGGCGGCAAGCGTGTCGTGGTGCATCTGCCGCAGGACACGCATATCCCGGAACGCGCGGCGCTGGCCGCGCCCGCACAGCAATATCTTGCGGCAGCAGCTGTTGCCGACTGGCCAGCGCGCGTCGAGGCGGAGCCGCCGCTGCGTCCGTTGCGGCTGTTCGAGCGGCCGGAAATGATCGACGTTCCCTTTGCAACGGTGCCGGATGGACCACCGCGTCATTTCACATGGCGGCGGGCGACCCATGTGGTGATGCG
The DNA here is from genome assembly GCF_058800765.1 of Afipia sp. GW822-FHT04G07. Lineage (NCBI taxonomy): Bacteria > Pseudomonadati > Pseudomonadota > Alphaproteobacteria > Hyphomicrobiales > Nitrobacteraceae > Afipia > Afipia sp. GW822-FHT04G07. The sequence goes on along the minus strand of NZ_JBXAMP010000002.1, from coordinate 201,872 downwards.
CGTCGAAGGCCCCGAGCGCATCGCCATGGAATGGTGGAAGCATGAGGAGCAAACGCTGACGCGCGATTACTTCCGCATGGAAGATGCGGAGGGCTTGCGGTTCTGGGTTTATCGCGACGGACTTTACGGAGAACCTGTCAACGCGGAAGGCGAACCCATTCCGCCCAAATGGTTCGTGCACGGACTGTTCGCATGACGGCCTATGCGGAAATCGGCATCACGACGAACTTCTCGTTCCTGCGCGGCGGATCGCAGCCGCAGGAATACGTGCATCAGGCGGGCGAACTTCGTCTTCCGGCGATCGGGATTGCCGATCGCAACACGCTGGCCGGAGTGGTGCGCGCTTACAGCGAGTTGCGCAATCCGGAGATCATCCACAAGCCGAAGCTGCTGATCGGCGCGCGTCTCGTCTTTATCGACGGCACGCCGGATATTCTGGTCTATCCGCGCGACCGCGCCGCCTACGGCCGGCTGTGCCAGTTGCTGACCCGCGGCAAGCGCGCCGCCGAAAAAGGCGAGTGCCATCTCAAGCTGGACGATCTGCTGGAATTTGCCGAAGGGCAGTTGCTTGTTCTGATGCTGCCGCATCGTTTCGAGACTGCGGCAGCACTTAACGTTCTGGATCGCTTGCAGCGCAGCCGCGCCGATGGCGCAAAGGACATCTGGCTCGCGGCGAGTTTGCTGTATCGCGGCGACGACAAGCGGCGTCTGTCCCGGCTGTATCGTGTGGCGGCGACTGCGCGCGTGCCGCTGCTGGCGACCAACGAGGTGCTTTATCATCATCCCGCGCGCCGGCCCTTGCAGGATGTGCTCACCTGCATTCGCGAAAAGACCACCATCCATGCCGTCGGGAAAAAACTTCAGGCCAATGCCGAGCGGCATATGAAGCCTGCGGCGGAAATGAGCCGGATGTTTCGCGATTTGCCGGAGGCCATCGAAGAGACGATGCGCTTCGCGGACCGCATCACGTTCTCTCTCGATCAATTGCAGTATCAGTATCCCGACGAGCCGGTGCCGCCCGGCAAGACCGCGCAGCGGCATTTGCGTGATCTCACCGAGGAGGGCATCCGGCGTTGTTTTCCGAACGGGATCGATGAGAAGCTCGCCGCGACGATCGAGAAGGAATTGCGGCTGATCGACAAGCTCGGTTACGCGCATTATTTCCTGACCGTGCATGATGTCGTGCGCTATGCGCGCTCACAGCATATTTTGTGTCAGGGCCGCGGTTCGGCGGCGAATTCCGCCGTGTGTTACCTGCTCGGCATCACGTCGGTGAATCCGGCCGAGACCGATGTGCTGTTCGAGCGCTTCATTTCCGAGGAGCGGCTGGAGCCTCCCGACATCGACGTCGATTTCGAGCATTCGCGCCGCGAAGAGGTGATGCAGTATGTTTTCAGGCGTTACGGGCGCCATCGCGCGGCCATTGTCGCGACCGTCATTCACTATCGCCCGCGCAGCGCCATCCGCGATGTCGGCAAGGCGCTGGGGCTGACGGAAGACGTCACGGCAGCACTTGCCGATACGGTGTGGGGAAGCTGGGGTGATGGCGTCAGCGACATGCAGATACGGCAAGCCGGATTCGATCCGCAAAACGGGATGATCCGCCGCGCGGTCGAACTTGCTACCGAACTGATCGAGTTTCCGCGCCATCTGTCGCAGCATGTCGGCGGGTTCGTGCTGACGCAGGACCGGCTCGACACCTATGTGCCCATCGGCAATGCCGCGATGAACGACCGCACCTTCATCGAATGGGACAAGGACGACATCGACACGCTGAAGATGATGAAGGTCGATGTGCTGGCGCTTGGAATGCTGACCTGCATCCGCAAGTGCTTCGATCTGATCGAAGAACATAAAAACCAGCGCTATGAGCTGGCGGACATCAAGGCGGAGAATAAAGACAGTTCTGAAGTCTTCGACATGCTGTGCCGGGGCGAATCCCTCGGCGTGTTCCAGGTCGAGAGCCGCGCGCAGATGAACATGCTGCCGCGCCTCAGGCCACGCACGTTCTATGATCTCGTCATCGAAGTCGCCATCGTCCGGCCGGGCCCGATCCAGGGCAACATGGTGCATCCGTATCTGAAGCGGCGTGCCATGAAGCCTGAAGAGATCGACTATCCTTATCCGAAGAGTGGTGACAAAGACGAACTCAGGAACGTCCTGCACAAGACGCTCGGCGTGCCGCTGTTTCAGGAACAGGCGATGCGCATTGCCATGGTCGCGGCAGAATTCACCTCCGAAGAAGCGAATGGCCTGCGCCGCGCCATGGCGACGTTCCGCAATGTCGGGACCATGCCGAAATTCGAAAGGCGCATGGTCGATCGCATGATCGCGCGCGGCTACGATCCGGTGTTTGCAAACAGTTGCTTCGACCAGATCAAGGGGTTCGGCAGTTACGGTTTTCCGGAAAGCCACGCCGCCGCGTTCGCGCAGCTTGTCTATGTGTCGTCATGGCTCAAGCATTATCATCCCGACGCATTTTGTTGCGGCCTGCTGAACTCGCAGCCGATGGGCTTTTACGCACCGGCGCAGATCGTCAGCGATGCTCAGAAAAATGGCGTCGAGGTGCGCGAGATCGATGTGTCGTTCAGCTTCGGCCAGAACACTCTGGAAGAGCAAAGCGGCGAGTATTGCGCCATGCGGCTCGGCTTCCGTCAGATCGACGGCTTTGAGGTGTATGATCCGGATGGGGAGGAACTTGAGAAGAGCAAGCCCGCCGATTCAAAGAGCCGCAAAAAGCCGCGCGAGGATTACTGGGACCGGCGCATTGTCGCCGCGCGCGCGCGAAAGTCATTCACGTCACTGGAAGATTTTGCGCGCGAGACGCGACTGCCGAAACGCGCGCTGATCCTGCTGGCCGATGCCGATGCGTTCCGCTCGCTCGGCCTCGACCGCCGCGAAGCGTTGTGGACGGTGCGGCGGTTGCCGGACGATGTTCTGCTGCCGCTGTTCGAGATGGCTGCGGCGCGCGAGCAACCTGACGAGGCCGCGCAGCCCTTGCCGGAAATGCCGCTGCCGGAGCAGGTGGTGGCCGATTATCAGACCATCCGTCTCTCGCTGAAGGGGCATCCGATGGAATTCCTGCGGCCGATGTTCGCGCAGGAGGGGGTGATCCCGTGCGAGACCGTGACCCATGTCAACGATAGGCGCCGCGTGCGTTGCGCCGGTGTGGTGCTGGTGCGGCAGCGGCCCGGCAGCGCCAAGGGCGTCGTCTTCATGACGCTGGAGGATGAGACCGGCATCGCCAACATCGTGGTGTGGCCGAAGGTCATGGAAACCTTCCGCAAGGAAGTGATGGGCGCGCGGCTGATCGAGGTGGAAGGACGAATCCAGAGCAGCCCCGACAAGGTCGTGCATCTGGTGGCCGAGCGATTGGTCGATCGCTCGCACGATCTGATGATGCTCGCCAACGATGCGCTGAGCCGGAAACATGTTGTTCCTGCGGGCGCGGATGTGATCGAGCCGCTGGCGGATGAATTGCCCGCGCGTGACGGCAGTCCGGTTCACAAGATACGCCATCCGCGCAATGTACGTATTCTTCCACGGTCGCGGGATTTTCATTAAGCGTCCTTGATGCGCCGTATTTTCAGCGCGATGCTCCGCTGCGATTCCGCCGGAGATGCTCATGCAATCCATCCGCGATGCTCTCGCCGACCTCTGGGCCCTTGGTGGCGGCGAGCCGTCCGCGCTCGACACCGTCACGCTGACCGGAAGCGAGCCGGTGCTGCCGTCGTCGTTTCGTGTCGGAGCAGCGTCGCAAGTTACCGTTGCCGCCGCCGGATTGGCTGCCGCGCAGGTCTGGCAGGCGCGCAGCGGCGAGGCGCAAAGTATATCCGTCGACATGACGCACGCCGCCGTTGAGTGCCGCAGCGAACGCTATCTGCGCGTCGATGATAAACCGCCGCCGTCGGCGTGGGACGCCATCGCGGGCGTCTACAAGACAGGCGATGGACGCTTCGTGCGGCTCCACACCAACTTCCCGCATCATCGCGACAACGTCTGCAAGGTGCTGAACTGCAAGCCGGAGCGCGACGATGTGCAGCGCGCGTTGATGCAGTGGAAGGGCGAGGCATTCGAGACCGCGGCCTATGCCGGCGGCTGCGTCGTCTCGATGATGCGCTCCCATGACGAATGGCTGGCGACGCCGCAGGCCCAAACGCTCGAACAATTGCCGCTGATCCAGATCGAGAAGATTGGCGACGCCGCGCCGAGGCCATGGCCCAATGGCGATCGCCCGCTGGCGGGATTGCGCGTGCTCGATCTGTCGCGTGTCATCGCCGGTCCGGTCGCGGGGCGGACATGGGCTGCTCACGGCGCGGATGTCATGCTGATCTCAAGTCCCAATCTGCCGTCGATCCCCTGGCTGGTGATCGACACCGGGCGCGGCAAGCTGTCGAGCTTTGCCGATCTCAAAACGGAGGCGGGAACGGACACGTTGCGCGGTCTGCTGGGACGGGCCGATATTTTTTCGCAAGGCTATCGCCCGGACTCCATCGCCGCGCTCGGTTTTTCACCGGACGATGCGGCGCGGATCAGCCCCGGCATCGTTTACGTGTCGCTGTGCGCCTATGGCCATGCCGGGCCGTGGGCCGGTCGCCGGGGTTTCGATTCACTGGTGCAGACCTCGACAGGTTTCAACCATGCCGAGGGCGCGGCCGCCAGCATTGACGGGCCGAAGGAACTGCCGATGCAGATCCTCGATCATGCCACCGGCTATCTGATGGCGTTCGGCGCGATGATGGCGCGGCTGCGGCAGGCCCGCGAAGGCGGGAGCTGGCATGTCCGGGTTTCCCTGGCCCAGACCGGACGCTGGCTGTGGAATCTTGGCCGGCTGGCGGATGGTCCTGCCGCGGCGGACCTGACGGCGGACAGGATTCTGCCGTTGATCGAGCAAAGTCAGTCCGGTTTTGGTGCATTGCAAGCGGTTCGTCACGCCGCCGTGATGTCGGCAACACCCGCATTCTGGCTGCGTCCGGCCGTGCCGCTGGGGTCCGATGCCCCGGAGTGGCCGTCACGGCCCTGACGTTAACCGAAAATAATCTCCATCCCGACGTTTTTGGATTGTCCAAATCCATGAAGTGGCACTAATAGCTGCAAGCCGCGTCAGCGCGCCGCAGGAGCCGTTACGTGACCGAGAAGACCACCAAACCAAGTGCGTTTATTGCCGGAGTGCGGGCCATGCACCGGCGGCGGCTGGCCGTGGCCGCCGGTCTTGCGGTCATCGCGGGGCTCGCCGTGTTCAGCCTGACGCGCGGCGCCACCACGCCGAAAAATCATTCCGACGTATCGAGCCAGTCGCGGAAGAATCTGCTGCGCTATACGCCGACCGCGGCGGAGTGGGCGAGCATGACCGTCCAGCCCGTGGTGCAGCGTCCGTTCCGCGCCGAGCATGTCACCGAAGGCAAGGTCGCCATCGATGAGGACCGGTCGACGCCGGTGTTCTCGCCCTATGCCGGCCGCGTGACGAGATTGCTGGTGCGGCCGGGCAATCACGTCACCCAGGGGCAGGCGCTGTTCGTGATCGAGGCGCCGGACAATGTTCAGGCGCAGAACGATTTCATCAGCGCGGCGACCGGCTACAACAAGGCGAAGTCGCAGCTCGAACTGGCGCAAATCCAGGACAAGCGCGCCCACGATCTTTATGACGGCAAGGCCGTCCCGTTGAAGGACTATCAGCAGTCGCAGGCGGCGCTGATTTCCGCGAAGAACGACATGCGGTCGAGCGAGACGGCGCTGGAAGCCGCGCGCAACCGTCTGCGCATTCTCGGTCTCACCGACGAGGCCATCGCGACGTTTCAGGAGAAGGGCCGTATCAATCCCGAGACCACGATTTTCTCGCCGATCGCCGGCACCGTGGTTCAGCGCAAGGTCGGCCCAGGACAATATGTCAACGCGGGCGCGAGCGACCCGGTCTTCGTGATTGGCGACATGTCGACGGTCTGGCTGACCGCATTCGTGCGCGAAACCGAAGCGCCCGCCATCGAGATGGGGCAGGAGATCGCATTCAGTGTTCTGGCCTTTCCGGGGCGCACGATGACCGCGCGCATCAACTACGTCTCGGCGGCGATCGATCCTGCTTCCCGCCGGCTGATGGTGCGCGCCACCATCGACAATCCCGATGGATTGCTGAAACCGGAGATGTTCGCCAACGTGACGATCTATTCGTCGGCGGATCGTCCGGCTGTCGGCGTGCCCAAGACGGCCCTGATCTACGAAGGCGATCAGGTGCGGGTCTGGGTCGTGCGCGACGACAAGTCCATCGAACTGCGCCAGATCAAGGTCGGCCTCGCCAACGGCGATCTTGTCGAGGTGAAGGGCAATCTGTTTCCGGGCGAGCAGATCGTCACCAAGGGCAGCCTGTTCATCGACCGCGCGGCATCCGGAAGCTAGTCCGGCCGTGTTTTCCCCAAGATTCAGCTCCTTCCGAAAGACCCGGTCTTGATGGATCGTCTCGTCGCTCTCGCGGTCAATCGCCGCTTCCTGATGGTCGTGCTGTTCGCCATCACTCTCGTTGGCGGCGTCATCGCGTTTCAGCAGCTCAACATCGAAGCCTATCCCGACCCGACGCCGCCGATGGTCGACATCGTGACGCAAAGTCCCGGTCTGTCCGCGGAGGAGATCGAGCGTTACATCACGATCCCCATCGAGACGCAGGTGGCGGGCCTCAAGAACCTGCGGACCATCCGCACCATTTCGCTTTACGGGCTGTCGGACGTCAAACTCCAATTCTCGTTCGACTATACTTATGAAGAGGCATTGCAGCAGGTGCTCAATCGCCTCGGGCAATTGACCCCACTGCCGGGAGGCGTGCAGCCGACGATTTCTCCCTTGAGTCCGATCGGCGAAATCTTCCGGTACCGGCTGGTCGGACCGCCGAACTACAGCGTGCTCGATCTCAAGACGTTGCAGGACTGGGTGCTGCAGCGGCGCTTCCGCAGCGTGCCTGGCGTGATCGACGTCACAAGCTGGGGCGGCAAGACCAAGACCTACGAGCTGCAGGTCGATTTCAACAAGCTGATCGCCTACGGCCTGACATTGCCGCAACTGTTGCAGGCGGTCGGTAACGCCAACATCAATGTCGGCGGCAACACCGTGAACATTGGCGCGCAGTCCGCGGTGGTTCGCGGCGTCGGGCTGATCCGCTCCATCGACGATCTCGCAACCACGATGATCTCGCAGAGCGGCGGCAATCCGGTTTTGGTGCGTGATGTTGCAAATGTCACCGTCGGCGAGAAGCCGCGCCTCGGCATCGCCGGCATGAACATGGACGACGACATCGTTCAGGGCATCGTGCTGATGCGCCGCGGCGAGCAGAGTTCGCCGACCATCGCGCGGGTCGAGCAACTCGTGCAGTCGATCAACAAATCCAGCGTCCTGCCGCCCGGCGTGCGGATCGAGCGCATTTACGACCGCAAGGACCTGATCGACACCACTACCCACACGGTGCTGCACAACATGGTGATCGGCATTTTGCTGATCGTGCTGTTGCAATGGCTGTTTCTCGGCGATCTGCGCAGCGCCGTCATCGTCGGGGCCACGATTCCATTCGCGCTGTTTTTCGCGGTCATCATTCTCGTGCTGCGCGGGGAATCCGCCAACCTGCTGTCGGTGGGCGCCATCGATTTCGGCCTGATCGTCGATGGCACCGTCATCATGGTGGAGGCGATCTTCCGGCGCCTGTCGCACACCACCGAACTCTCGCCGTCCGAGCAGAGCGCGATCTCGCCCGAAACCCTGATGGGTATGAAGACGCACGCCATTCTCAGCGCGGCGGCCGACGTGTCGCGCTCGATCTTCTTTGCCGCTGCGATCATCATCGCGGCGTTCCTGCCGCTGTTCACGCTGACCGGCGTCGAAGGCCACATCTTCGGGCCGATGGCGAAGACCTATGCCTACGCGCTGGCGGGCGGGCTGCTTGCGACCTTCACGGTCACGCCTGCGCTGAGCGCGATCATTCTGCCCGTCCACATGCAGGAGACTGAAACCCGGATCATGCGCTGGCTGCACGCCGCCTACATGCCGCTGCTGCGATGGGCTGTCGGCAACAGGCGGATCGTGATGACGGTGGCGGCCGGCCTCGTTGTCGTGACCTTCATCGCGGTGCGGATGCTCGGGCTCGAATTCCTGCCGAAGCTGGAGGAGGGCAATCTGTGGATCCGCGCCACGCTGCCGCCGACGATCTCGCTCGAAGAGGGCAATTCCTACGTCAACGAGATGCGGAAGCTCATTCGTCAGCGGCCGGAAGTCGAATCGGTGGTGTCGCAGCACGGACGGCCCGACGACGGCACCGACGCTGCCGGCCTGTTCAACGCGGAATTCTTTGCACCCCTGAAACCGGTCGGCGAATGGCCCGGATCGAAGGACAAGGATGAACTGACATCCGAATTGCTCGGGCAGTTGCAGAAGAAATTTCCGGGCGTCGAATTCAACTTCTCGCAGTACCTTCAGGACAACGTCGCCGAGGCGGTGTCCGGCGTGAAGGGCGAAAATTCCATCAAGCTCTACGGCAACGACCTTGTCGAACTGACCAATACGGCCAACAAGATCAAGTCGGTGCTGTCGACCGTAAAGGGCGTCACGGACCTGTCGGTGTTCACCTCATTGGGCCAGCCGACGATCCAGATCGACATCGATCGCGCGCGGGCGGCCCGTTACGGCCTGTCCCCCGGCGACATCAATGCGACCATCCGCGTCGCCATCGGCGGCGACAGCGCGGGCGATCTTTACGAGCCGGGCAGCGACCGGCATTTCCCGATTATCGTTCGCCTCGCACCCGAATACCGCAAGAGCGCGGAAGCCATCCAAAATCTGCGGATTGGCGCGCAGGGTCCGAACGGCATCCAGCAAATTCCGCTATCCGAAGTCGCATCGATCACGCTGGTGTCGGGCGCCGCCTACATCTACCGCGAAGGGCAGGAACGCTACCTGCCGATCAAGTTCTCGGTGCGCGAACGCGATCTCGGCGGCGCGATCAAGGAAGCGCAGGACAAGGTGGCCGAGCAGGTGCATCTGCCGCCCGGCTCACGCATGGAATGGGTTGGCGAGTTCGGCAATCTTCAGGACGCGATCCGGCGGCTCTCCATCGTGGTCCCGATCAGCCTCGCGCTGATCGGAGTTCTGCTGTGGTTCAATTTCGGATCGATGGTGGACACGCTGCTGGCGATGAGCGTGATCCCCATGGCGGTGCTCGGCGGCGTGCTCGGGCTCTTGCTCAGCGGCATTCCGTTCAGCGTGTCGGCGGCCATCGGCTTCATCGCGCTGTTCGGTATTGCCGTGATGGACGGCATCATCATTCTGTCGCAATACAATCAGCTGATCGATGAAGGGTACGAACGCGTCAAGGCTGTGATCCGCACTGGCGAACTGCAATTGCGTCCCGTGCTGATGACCTGCGTGGTGGCGGGCATCGGATTGCTGCCGGCGGCCATGTCGTCAGGCATCGGATCGCAGGTGCAGAAGCCGCTCGCGGTGGTGGTGGTGACCGGCATGATGCTTGCGCCGCTGGTCATTCTCGTCACGCTACCGGTGTTGATCTCGATCTTCTCGCGCCGGGTTCCGCAGAACTAGCGCTCCCGAAACTAACGTCCTGACGGCGTGCGCACGCCGTGCCAGGCGTCGCGCACCTGATGATAATGCACCTCGGGTAGATAGTCGGGCGTGTTGAGGCTGAGGGTGCGGACATCAAGGCGGCCGATGGCGCTCAGCAACGTGTAGGACGCGATCACGCGATCGCGCTGCGCCAGGATCTGGCGTGATCGCGCCGCGGTGAGATCCTGCTGCGAATTAAGCACATCGATGGTGGTGCGCTGACCGGCCTGCGCCTCGCGGCGTACACCCTGCAAGGCGATGTTGGCGGACTTCACCTCGGCCTCGGCGGCAGCGAGCGCGACCTTGGTGCCCTCGCTGCTGATCCATGCGCTGATCGCCGCCGTGCGCGCCTGATTCCTGACCTGCTCAAGCACGAGGCGGCTTTGCATCGCCGTTTCCTTCGCCTGCCGGGTCTGCGAGGCGGCGGTGCCGCCGTCGTAGATCGGCACGGTAAGGGCGCCGACGATGGACGCCTGATCGGCGCGCTTGGTGCCCAGATTGGGATCGCTGTCGGCGCTGCGGCTGACATTGCCCTGCACGTTGACCTGGGGGAGCAGGCTGCTTTCGGCGACGCTGATGGTCGTCGTGGCGACGTCGACGTCGTAGGTCGCCGCGATCACCGCCGGGTTCTCACGGATCGAGGTATCGATGCTTTCCTGCCGGCTGCGCGGCACGAAGCGGTCGACGGTCTGCGCGGCGGCAAGGTTGCCCGGCATGTTGCCCACCACCTGCTCGTAGACGGCGCGGCTGGTTTCCAGCGCGACCTCGGCGGCGTTGAGATCGGCGAGGCCGCGGCTCAGCCGCGCTTCCGCCTGCGCGGTATCGGTCGGCGTGACATCGCCCGCGTCGAGGCGCTTTTTCGTGATGCCGAGCGTTTCGCGCAGGAAAGCCACGTTGCCGCGCTGGGTTTCCACCAGCGCCTGATTGGAGATCACATTCATGTAAGCAGTGACGGCATCGAGCAGCACGCCCTGTCCGACATTGCGCAATGCCTCGCGGCCCGACAGCACCTGGAATTCAGCAACCCGGACGCTGTTCGAGGTCTTGAAACCGTTGAACAGGTTTTGGGTGACGGTGACGCCGATGGTCCACGGCTTCAACGTGGCGGTCTGGATCGTGTTGTCGACAAGCAGGTTGCGAACCGGCTGCAACCCTGCGCTCAGGCTCGCGACGATCTGCGGGCGATAACCCGCCAGCGCCTGCGGCACATTTTCATCGGTGGCGCGCTGCTGGGCGCGCGTGGCGTTGAGCTGCGGGTTGGATTGATAGGCGCGGGCGAGGGCCTCGTTCAGCGTTTCCGCCTGCGCGGCGGTCGTGAACCCGGCAAACAGCACGACGCCGATAGCTGCGCCCGACACACCAAAGCGCCAGCCTACGTCGCCAAACCTTGAAGCCCGCCGAACCATCGTTTCCCGTAACAAGTCGCGGTGGGGATTGCATCAATCCGGAACCAGCACGCTTCATTCGTACACTGTTTAGAGCGCGTTGTTGGCGCGGGCAAACGTCCCGACAAAGAAAATCGGCGACTGTGACAATGTGCACTGATTTGTTATCGCGCGGAGCGGTATTCGCTTGACCGTTCAAGGCCTTCTGATGAAATTACAGGCTAGCGGACCCCATTCGGGAGTACGATGCCGCGCCTCCCTTGTGCGTTGCCGGGCCCCCCGGCGTGGTGGACCAGCAGATATCCGATGCCGAAAATCTATTCCGATCCAGATGCGATCGCGGGCGACATCATCCGCGAGGTCGGAAAGAAACTGGTGGTCGGGCTTCCGTTAGGACTCGGCAAGGCTAACCACATCGTCAATGCGCTGTTTCGGCGGGCGGCCAGCGACAGTTCGATCCATCTCACCATCTTCACCGCCCTGACGCTGGAAAAGCCGACGCCGGCGGCGGACCTCGAGCGACGGTTCATCGCGCCGGTGATCGACCGGCTGTTCGGCGGCTATCCCGACCTCGACTACGCCCGGGCGCTCCACGCAAAGAAGCTGCCGCCGAATATCGAAATCGTCGAGTTTTTCTTCCTCGCCGGCAAGTGGCTCGGCAATCCCTATTCGCAGCAGCATTACATCTCGGCGAACTACACCCACGCGTCGTCCTATCTGTTGACGCGGGGCGTCAACGTCATCGCGCAACTGGTCGCCAAGCGGGTCGTCGATGGGGAGACACGCTACAGCCTGAGCAGCAACACCGACACCACGCTCGATTTGATGCGGGCGCGGGCGGACGGCAAGATCGCGTTCAAGATCGTGGGTCAGGTGAACTCCGAACTGCCGTTCATGCCGGGGCAGGGCGATCTGCCCGCGGACGAGTTTCATGCGGTGCTCGACAGCCCGGAGACGGACTTTCCGTTATTCGCGCCGCCGTCGGAGCCGATCTCCGATACGAAATACGCGATCGGACTTCATTCGGCGGGGATGGTGCGCGATGGCGGCACCTTGCAGATCGGCATCGGTCAGGTCGGCGATGCGCTGGCGCAGGGATTGATCGTTCGTCATCGCGACAATGCCGCCTATCGCGCGGTGATGTCGCGGCTGGCTCCGGGGCTCACGCCGCGCGAAGCGGGCCCGTTTGCGACCGGCCTCTACGGCCTCAGCGAAATGTTCTTCGAGGCGTTTCTCGCGCTGATCGACGCCGGTGTGCTGAAGCGCGAAGTCGATGGCGCGCTGCTGCACGCAGCTTTCTTCCTTGGGCCGAAATCGTTCTATCGCGCCTTGCGCGACATGAAACCGGAGCACATTGCACGCATCCAGATGGTGCCAGTGTCGTTCACCAACCAGCTTTACGGAGGCGAGGACGCCAAGCGCCGCGCGCGGATCGATGCGCGGTTTGTCAACAACGCGATGATGGCGACACTGATGGGGGCTGCGATCTCCGACGGTCTGGATAACGGTCAGGTCGTTAGCGGCGTCGGCGGCCAGTACAATTTCGTGGCGCAGGCATTCGCGCTGGAGGGCGCACGATCGATGTTGACGCTGGAATCGGTGCGCGGCTCCGGCCGGAATGCCCAATCCAATATCCGCTGGTCCTACGGTCACACCACGATTCCGCGCCACCTGCGCGATGTGATCGTCACAGAATACGGGATTGCCGATCTGTGGGGCAAATCGGATGCCGACGTCATCGCGGCAATGCTGAGCGTCGCGGATTCACGATTTCAGGGCGAGCTGATGCGACAGGCTAAGGACGCGGGCAAGCTGCCGAAGATTTACGAAATCCCCACCGCGCATCGCGAGAACTTTCCGGACCGCATTGCCGCCGCGCTCAAGCCGTCGCGCGATGCCGGCCTGTTGCCCGCGTTTCCGTTCGGCAGCGATTTCACGGATGTCGAGCGGCGGCTGATTCCGGCCTTGCAGATCTTGAAGGAAGCCCTGGCCAGCAAGCTCGATCTGCTTGAGCTTGCGTGGCAAGGATTTCGCGCAGGACCGCCGGACGAGGAAACAGCCGCCTGTCTGGCGCGACTGCAACTCGACCAGCCGGCGTCGTTTGCCGACCGGCTTTACCGTGCGCTGGTCAGCGCCGCGTTGGCGCGTAGCAAAATTTAGTTGAGCATGATCTTGTCGGGAAACAGGTACCCACTTTTCCGGATCGTGCTTTAACGGTTCTTGAAGTTCGGCTTCCGCTTCTCGATGAATGCAGCCATGCCCTCGGAGCGGTCTTCCAGCGCAAACGTCGCGTGGAACAGGTCGCCCTCGACATTCATGCCTTCGGCGAGGGTCGTTTCCAGCGCGCGATTGACGGCGCTTTTCGCCATCGCGGCCACCGGCTGCGACATAGCCGCGATCTTGTCCGCAATGGCGAGCACTTCTTCCATCAGTTTGTCGGCTGGGAAGATGCGGCTCACGAGTCCGGAGCGTTCCGCTTCGGCGGCGTCCATCATGCGGCCGGTGAGGCAGAGGTCCATCGCCTTGGACTTGCCGACGGCGCGCGTGAGGCGCTGCGTTCCGCCAAGGCCGGGAATGGTGCCCAGCGTGATTTCCGGCTGGCCGAATTTGGCGGTGTCGGACGCGATGATGATGTCGCACATCATGGCGAGCTCGCAGCCGCCGCCGAGCGCATAGCCGCTGACCGCGGCGATAGTCGGCTTCTTGCAGGTGGTGACACGATCGCCGCCGATGTCCATGAAATCCTGGCTGAACATGTCGATGAACTGCTTCGGCTGCATCTCCTTGATGTCGGCGCCGGCGGCGAACGCTTTCTCGTTGCCAGTGATGACGATGCAGCCGATGGCTTCGTCTTCCTCGAGATCGTCGACGGCGGCGGCGATCTCGCTGAACACGTCATAGGAGAGGGCGTTGAGCATCTTAGGCCGGTTGATTCGCACAATGCCGACCGCGCCCTTGTTCTCCACGATGATGTGTTCGAATGCCGTCATGTTTCGCCCCTGATGTGCTTGTGAAAATGGAGCGCGTCGCGCGCCGTTGGCCGCAATCTGCCTTTCGCGGCATCGATCCGCAAGACCGGTGACGGCGGGTCTGTTAAGGCGCGCGAAGCAAAAACGCCGATCCGCAGGGATGCGGACCGGCGTTTGCATTTAATGCAGACGGTGTTTGCGTCAGGCGATGAACAGCCGCGCCGCCGAAGCCAGCGTCAGCAGGCTTCCGAAGGCGATGAAGATCTTGCCGATCAGCGAGGTCTTGCTCCACGGGTCGCTGTCGTCCCCCTTGAACACCGGCTTTTCCGACGACGACACTGCCCGGACGATCTTGCCGTTCGAGGCGGGGGGAGGTGGCGCGACGGCAACCGGAGGGGCCGGCGCGGCATCTTGCGCAATCTGCTGATTGCTGTCGGAATTGTTCGGCGGGTCGGCGGCGGCGACCAAAACGCCATTCACGGACGACACGTTGGTGCTGTCGAGCGCGGCAATGTTCCGCGCCTCGTCATTGGCAAATGATTCCGCGTGGGCGTTCGCGACTTCGGGCGACAGCTTGGGCTTGATGGACTTTGCCGCGTCATCCTTCTCGGCAAGTTTTTGCGGAGTGGGCTTCTGCGCGACGGATTTGGAGGACGCTTTCGACGCGGATTTTTTCACGTGCCGGACATGAGCCGTCCGGGTTTTCTTCGTGGCCTGCGCGCGCCGCTGCTTCTTGAATTTCGAAAGGACCATCGGCCGGTCCGCGGCAGCCACGCTGCTTTTTGCAACCGGCTTGGCGGTCGATTTGGCAGCCATCGCCGGCGCGCCGGAAAAGCTCATCCAGATTCCGGCCGCTGCGACCAGCGCCGCTATTCCAGCAGTCCTTGTCCGCATGGCAATTTCCCCTTTTGCCAGAGCCACCAGCACAAGCGGACCAGACCGGTGCGGAATGGCCACAGGACGGCGAAAAAAGGGAATCTTGTGACTTGCCGCCCTAAAAAAGGCTCAGACCGGGACGGTTGGGCAGGCCAATTCATGTCCCCGGATCACGTATTCACGATTGCGTGATTGCAACTTCCGCCCGTAACACTTTAGGAACAGAAGCGAATTGCCTTGATAGGAGCGCGCGTGCGCGGACGTGAAGACGAATGGACCGACCTGATGAGGGCGGCCAATGCCGGGGACAACGCCGCATATCTTCGCCTCCTCAAGGCCGTCACGCCGGTCCTGAGAGCGGCGGCGCGGCGGGGTCTGGCCCGCGCCGGTCAGCCGGTCGATCAAGCCGAGGACATCGTGCAGGATATTTTATTCGCGGTGCATTTGAAGCGGCACACCTGGGACACGAACGCCCCGTTTGCGCCGTGGCTGTTCGCCATTGCCCGCAACAAGCTGATCGATGCCCTGCGCCGCCGTGGCCGCCGGATCTTCGTCAACATCGACGATTTTGCGGAGACGCTGCCGGGCGCGCCGGTCGAGGAGACCGTGCCGCCGGGCGAAGTCGCCACCCATCTCGAAGGGTTGCCGAAACGGCAGCGGGATGTGCTGCAAGCGATTGCGGTCGATAGTGCGTCGATCAAGGAGACGGCTTTGAGGCTGTCGATGACCGAAGGCGCGGTGCGCGTGGCGCTGCATCGCGGGCTGACCGGTCTCGCCAGCAAACTGCGGAAAGAATGACCATGGATACCAACGATCTGATCCGCACCCTTGCCGCCGATAACGACACGCACCAGCGCCCGGTCGGCAACGTGCTGCTGGTCGCGCTGCTGCTCGCCATGCCGGTGGCATTCGCGCTTTTTCTCGCCGGACTGGGAATGCGGCCTGATGTCATGACCGCCATGGGCAATCCGTTCTTCGATCTCAAGTTTGCAATCACTCTGGCTCTTGCCGGTTCGGCCATCGCGATCAGTCTGCATCTGTCGCGGCCAGAAGCCTCGCTCGGACGCTGGGGCTGGCTGCTGGCAATTCCGCTTGGTCTTCTGGGCATCGGCCTGATGGGCGAGATGATGATGCCGCACCGGACATCAATGTCGACGCGGCTGATCGGCTCCAACTCGAAGGTTTGCCTCACCGCGATCCCGCTGCTGTCGTTGCCGCTGCTGGCGGCGGCGCTGATCGCCCTGCGCCGCGGCGCGCCGTCGCGCCCCGCGGTGGCCGGCGCGTTCGCCGGGCTGTTGTCCGCCGGCCTCGCCGCGACGCTTTATGCCTCGCACTGCACCGACGACTCGCCGATGTTCGTGGCGACCTGGTATTCGATTGCAATTGCGCTCGTCACCGCGATCGGCGCGCTTGCGGGATCGCGCGTCCTGAGATTCTAGGCCGCCGTCGTCGGCTATATCGTTTCGGTCTGCGCCGTGTCCTGTCGCATCCGGTAGAAGCGCAAGACCTGCTGGGCGGTGGATGGGCGCAGCAGGTCGTAGCTCGACTGATGCTCGTTGATGTCGCCCATGTCATCTCCCGCCGCGGTTCGCATCGCGAAAATCAGCTTGAGCGTCGCCCACGACAGCCCGGTGACCTTGGCGAGAACCATCAGCCCTTCGGAGCGTGATTCGATCATCATGCTTTCGACGGTCGGGACGGAGACGTTCGCGCAGATCGCGATCGCTGCGCTGGTTTCCTCGAATTTTCCGGCCGCTGCGAACGCGGCGATTTCCTTTTCGTCGAGACGCCCGTCGTCAAACAGGGATTTTACGAGGCGTTGCGCGTTGGCGGCCTGCATGCCCACGGACGCGTCCTGGCTGGCATCGCGAGCGGCTTCCTTGACGGCGACGGAGATGTCGTCCGACGCGCGCGGATTGGCGGCCTGCAGGCGCGCACGCACGGAGTCCGACGCTCGTGCGATCAGCTTGAGATAGTGCGGCCTTGGAATCCCTTTTCTCGATCCGAGACATGTCGCGAGGTCGTCGTTGCCTTCGGCGCGGGATACCAGTTGCGTAAAGCCCTTGTCGGAAAACTCCGCGCCCGGATTGTTGACTGCGCTCTCCACCACCTCGGCATTGCCGCGTTCGACAAGAACGTCGGTGACGACGTCGCTCAGAACTTTTCGTTTCGAGATCGCGAGCAAATGGCCCTGGCTCTTGCTGCGCGCGTTTTCGATCAGCATGTTGTCGTCCAGCCGCTCGGAATGCGACAGCACGGGTGCTGCGACCTCGATCTCGTCGTCGAAAGCCAGCGTATAGATCAGGCGCGGCGGTGCTTTCGATACGGGCGCCATGCGATTCGCCAGCCGTGACTTCGCGGAGATTTCGATTTGCTGGATCAGGCAATGGAAGACGTCGTCGAAAACGTTGATCTGCTCGTCGGTATAGTCCACCACGCCGTGCAGGAAGAGGTCGGTGACCCGGCGCAGCGTTTCCACGCGGCGGGCGACGCTCCCGCTCGCAAGGGCGTTCTGCAACTCGTCGAGAAGATTTACCGGCCGCGCCGCGGATCTCAAACTCATGACTTTCTGTCCTGAAACACTGAAACAACACGGCCCGCCGAATTCTTGACGGCCTGAAGTAACTAAGCAGCGACGACCTTGTTACGCCCGAGGGCCTTGGCCTGATAAAGCAGTTGATCGGCGCGAGCGAGAATGCTGTCCGCGGAGTCATCCGGCCGCAGCATTGCAAGGCCGGCCGACATCGTGACGCGCATCTCTTGCGAAATCGCGCTCCAGTCGAGATCGCCCACAATCATGCGCAGCCGGTCGGTCGTGCGCAGTGCTGCGCCCTCGGACGTCTCCGGGAGAATGAGCAGGAATTCCTCGCCGCCATACCGGCCGAACTTGTCGATACTGCGGATGTTGGCGAATATGGTAATCGCGAATGCCCGCAGCGCTTCGTCTCCCACGGGATGACCGAACTGATCGTTGATCCGCTTGAACCAGTCGAGGTCGATCAGCGCGACAGCGCAGGGCATCTTGCTGCGGCGCGCGCGGGCGATCTCTTCGTCGAGCGTGTGCATGATGCTGCGGCGGTTGAGCGAGCCGGTGAGTTCGTCGAGTTCGGCGAGTTCTTCGATGCGCTTGTAGGCCGCTTTCAGTTCGATGCCGCGCCTGTAAAGAGATTCATGCAGCGAGGAGCTGAACAGTCCGACGGTCATGCCGCGGCCGAGCACCAGAATGAAAACCAGCATGGTTGCGAAACGCTCGAGTGGCGTTTCGTGAGGCAGCGCGATGGGCTTGTCTGTGAGAAGAAAGAGAACCGTCAGCCCGATGGCGGCGATGGTCCATCCGAGGATCGTCTGGCGAGGAGACGAACGCAGGGCGGCGAATGTGTAGACAAGGAAGATCGAGCAAAGGAACAGGCAGCCGACTTCGGGCGCGACGTACAGGAACACCAGCATGATCGCCAGGCTGATGGTGCTTTGCTGGCTGATGAAATAATGATCCTTGAACCTGTCGTTCACCCTGGCTTCGGATATCGCAATAAACGCAGCCACCGACAGCAAGCCGCAGACCCCATAGGCTGCCGCAACCGTGAAGGTGGTGGTGCCCGCATAGGCGTAAATCAGCAGGATCGCGGCGTCGATTGTGTAGCTGACGCCAACCATGTCGAGCATCTGCCGCCGCTGTTTCGTTCGGCGGGCGAGGACCTCGGGCGTTAATTCGATCTCAAGCACCGAAGGCCCTGGGCCCGAAGCGCCTAGCAATGATTCAGGTGCTGATGACGCCGCGCTGCGCATGAAATTCGCCGCTGAAGGTAAGCAATGCGGAACTGTAGGCGGGAAAGCCTTTAGGTTTGGTATCATTGGGAGGGACAGGCTACCTTGGCTGCCCCGAGCCTTTCGTGATGCTCGATTAGTCCGAAACCGGTAAATTAATACCGAAATCGTATCCCTAACCTGATAACTTGCCCTTGTTCGTGATTCAGGGGCATTTTGCGTTTCGCCGATCCGGACAGTTCTGGGAAATCGCGAAGATTTTCACAGATTTGATCGAACCCCTTCCCAGTCGCATGCGACCAACCTTGCGAGACGGCCATTGAGTGCAACTCACGCGACTTCGGACGAAGTCCTGATCAGTCGCATCGCCCAAGGTGACCGGCTCGCGATGCAGGTGCTTTACGGAAGGCACCACGTCAGGGTGTTTCGCTTCTCGCTGCGGCTCGTTCGGAACGAGTCCATCGCGGAAGACCTCATCAGCGAGGTTTTCCTCGATGTGTGGCGTCAGGCCGGCAAGTTTGAGGGCCGGTCCGCCGTCTCTACGTGGCTGCTGGCGATTACCCGGTTCAAGGCCCTGTCTGCCCTCCGCAAGAGGAAGGACGCGGAACTGGACGACGAAGCGGCTGCCGCGATCGAGGATACGTCCGACAATCCGGAAGTCGCAGTTGCGAAGAAAGACACGAGCAACGCGTTGCGGAATTGCCTGACCGCACTTTCGCCAGACCATCGGGAGATCGTCGATCTCGTCTACTACCACGAGAAATCCGTGGAGGAAGTGGCCGAAATCGTGGGCATCCCGGAGAACACGGTGAAGACGCGCCTGTTTTACGCGCGAAAGAAATTAGCCGAGTTGCTCAAGGCAGCCGGCATAGAGCGAGGTTGGCCATGACTTCTGCGAGCAAGACCACGAAGCAAACCGCCGATCGCGAACCCACCGAGCTTGAGGCTCTGTTGCCGTTCCATGCTGCCGGGACTCTCAACCTGCGTGACGCCCGCCGCGTCGACGAGGCGCTGGCCAGCGACCCCGATCTGGCGCGGCAGTATGCGGCAATCCAGGACGAGTATGCCGAGACGATTTTGCTGAACGAGAGCCTCGGCGCGCCGTCGTCGCGGGCAATGCAGAAGCTGTTCGCGGCCATCGATGCCGAGCCCGCGCGCAAGAATGCATCGTTCAATCCCGTGATGCGGGTTGTCGGGTTCTTCTCTAGCCTTTCGCCGCGAACGCTGGCTTATTCCGCGGTCGTTGGCGCAGTGGCGCTGTTGTTGCAGGCCGGCGTCATCGGCACGCTGGTCAAGGATCGCGCAGACGGCAATTTCCAGACAGCCGCGTTCCCGACCCAGTCGAGTGCGGGCACTTTCGGGTTGCTGCGCTTTTCGCCGGATGCAAAAGCCGACGACATCACGCAATTGCTCAACACCTACAATGCATCCATCGTTTCGGGTCCGAAGGCCGGGGTGTTCCGCGTTCGGTTCGGCGACAAGGCGTTGTCGAAGGAGGAAGCGGCGCAACTGCTGACGCGGCTCCAGGCTGAAAAAATCGTCAGCCTTGCGGTGGCTGCCGACTAACGGCCGATCAAGAACATCCGAGGACGCCAGATGACCGAGACAGGCAAGGGCAAGCGGCGATCAGGTCTCGTTCGGTCCGCGCGGCCGGTGGCGGTGGCTGCGGTGATCTTCAATCTGGCGGCTCCGCCGGTGTTTGCGCAGGGCTACGGCAATTTCAGTATGCGCACGGCGCCGAGCATCAATACGGGGCCGCGGATCAACGTGAATCCGTCGATCCGCTTTTCGCCGAACATTCGTTACGACGGATATGACGATGCTGGCCCAAGGCCGCGCCCGCGCATCATGCGTGACGCCGATCAAGGTCCGCCGCCAGACGATCGAGGCGGACCGCCGCGCCGCGCCGCCCGCAAGAACACGCCGGTCGCTATCGACAGAACCTATGTCGCCAAGGAAGTGCTGATCGAGGTCGACGGCAGCCCCACCGATGCGCAGGCTGACGATCTCGCGCGCCGCCATCGGTTGACGCGCGTTCAGTCGCAGAATTTCCCGCTGACCAACAGCACGTTTTTTCGCTGGCGCATTTCCGACGGACGATCGGTCGACGCTGTCGTGCGCGAGCTTGTTGCCGGCGGTAACGTGAAGGCGGCACAGCGCAACAACATCTTCAAGCTGCAGCAGGATACGGCTCCGAAGTCCGAAGGCGATCCCGCGCAATATGCGCTTGCCAAGATGCGGCTGCCCGAGGCGCACGCTCTGTCGGTCGGCGCGGACGTGACGGTCGCGGTGATCGATTCCGGCATCGACGTGACCCATCCCGAACTGGCCGGCGTGATTGCCGGGACGTTCGATGCGTTGAACAACGGCGAAGCGGCGCATCCTCACGGCACCGGCATCGCGGGCGTCATCGCCTCCCATGCGCGGCTGATGGGAACGGCGCCGTCGTCGCGCCTGCTGGCCATTCGTGCGTTCGGCGCGCAGAAGAGCGGCGCGGAGAGTACGTCTTTCATCATTCTCAAGAGCCTCAATTACGCACTCGCCAAGAATGCACAGATCATCAACATGAGCTTCGCGGGGCCGCACGATCCCGCCATGGAGCGTGGATTGGCCGCCGCCGCCGCCAAGGGCATCGTTCTGGTGGCCGCCGCAGGCAACGCCGGGGCGAAATCGCCGCCGCTGTATCCGGCCGCGGACCGCAATGTCATCGCAGTGACGGCGACCGACCAGTCCGACCGGCTGTTCGCGCAGTCGAATCGGGGCAGCTACGTTGCGATTGCCGCGCCCGGCGTGGACATCCTGTCGCCGGCTCCTGACGGCAAATATCAGATGTCGTCGGGCACCTCGATGTCTGCTGCTTTCATCAGCGGTGTGGCAGCATTGATGATCGCCCGGAATCCCGGCGTCTCTGCTGCCGAAGTTCGCGGGACACTGTTGTCGACCGCGCGCGATCTCGGGCCGAAGGGCCGCGACGATCAGTTCGGGGCAGGGCAGGCCGATGCGTTCAGCGCGGTTTCCGCGATCACGGCGGCTCCGATGGCCGCAGCGTCGGACAGCAGCCCGAAGCAGTAGCGCCGTCGCTGACAGGGTGCCGTCAAGTTCGTAAATTTCCTGAACCTGATGAATGTTGCCGCCGACCAATGGCTGCGGGGCGACGACACGCTCGTCTCTCGCAGCCAGGTTGGTGCGGGCGCCCATCCACCCTCGCGCCGTCATGGTTTGGCCCGCCCGGTGTCCCCCGGGCGGGCCGTCTTGTCGCAATCGTTGCATCGGTTAAGCGATAGCCCGTTGCGACTCTTGACCGCTTTGGGCGATGTGGACAAGGATGAGGCAGATTCATCCATTTGCCGCGAAAAGTATTTGATCAGGGACCGTGCAATGCCGAACCAGTTTCCGAAACGGGCCCGCGGTCTGATCGCGCTGGTGATCTTTTTCGCGTTGAGCCCGGTGCCGCTGCACGCTCAATCGCTTGAAGACAAGATCGGCTCCGCGCTCCAGGCGAAGAAACCGCTGACGCGCAGCATCACGGCAGCGCCCGATCCGAAAGCCGCGGCGGAGAAGCAGATCATCGACCGGCTGCGGACGCGCTCTATCGCCGTCGAAGCCGTGGCTGCGCCGACGGCCGACGAACGCGCCCAGATCGCTGAAATCGCGCGCGACAAGCCCGCGATCGATCTCGAAATTCTGTTCGAATACAATTCCGCCGATATCAGCCCCAAAGCAGCGCCGGCACTGGTTGCGCTCGGCAACGCATTGTCGCGGCAGGATTTGAAGGGCTCGGTGTTTTTCATCAACGGCCATACCGACGCGGCGGGTGGCGCCGACTACAACCAGTTGTTGTCGCAGCGCCGCGCCAATTCGGTTCGCCGCGTTCTGATCGAACAATACAAGCTCGCGCCCGATACCCTGATTGCCGCCGGATTCGGCAAGGAGCAGTTGAAAACCCCCGCCAATCCGCTCGGCGAGGTCAATCGCCGCGTGCAGATCGTCAACACCACCGTGCAGGCGACGGCCGGGCGATGAACGTCTGAACCTGACGATAGGCCGGCGTGACCAATGCATGGCGGGATTTCGCCGAAGCGACTGATTTGAAGGGGACGTTCATGAGATTTCCGGGGTTTGGTCTGCGCGCGCTCCGTGTGACGGCTGCCGCAGGGCTGGCCTTCGGTGTGGCCGGAACTGCGCTGGCGCAGGACGCCGGGGCGATCGCCCCGCCGTCCGATCCGGTTGCGAAGGCCGCGTTCGACGTCCTCGACAAGCATTGCGCGCGCTGCCATCAGACCGGCAAGCTGGTCGAGCGCGAGCGCCCGGCGAAGAATTTCGGCAACGTGCTGAAGCTCGACGAAATCGCCGCCAATCCGCATTACGTTCTTCCCGGCAATCCGCTTGGCTCGAAGCTGTTCCGGCAGATCGTCGACAAGGAAATGCCCTACGATATTTATTACGAAGGCGCGTCGCACGCGCCGCCGTCGGAGGCCGATCTCAAGGCACTGGAAAGCTGGGTCACGGCGCTCGGAACCAAGGCCGTCGCAAGCTGCGAGACCCACAAGTTCATCACGCCGGAGGACATGGTGTCCTTCATGGGGTCCGACCTCGACAAGCAGCGTCCGCAACGCCGGGCCACGACCCGTTACCTGACGCTGACGCATCTCACCAATATCTGCACCGATCCTGCGGCGATGAAGGTTTACCAGCAGGCCGCGGTCAAGTTTCTCAACTCGCTCTCGCGCTCGTCCGATGTCGTCAGGCTGGAGACCATCGATCCCGAGGGCAGCATCCTGCGCTTCAATCTCGCCGATCTCGGCTGGAAGGCATCTGACTGGGACAATGTGATCGCGGTCTATCCCTATAATATCGCGCCGGACACCGAGTTCAGCCGCACGCTGGCGTCGGGCGCGCGGACACCGATGCCGTATGTTCGCGCGGACTGGTTCGCATTCACCGCGTCGCAGCCGCCGCTCTATGACGTGCTGCTGCAATTGCCGAATACGTTTCAGCAGCTTGCGCGGGAGCAGGGCATCGACGTCGAGGGCAATATCCGCAACTTCGTCGCGCAGCGCGCCGCGTTCCAGCGCTCGGGCGTCAGCCAGAACAACCGGCTGATTGAGCGGCACCCTTCACGCAGCGGCTTCTTCTGGACCTCATATGATTTTGCCGGCAACCGCGACCGCCAGAGCCTGTTCGATCATCCGCTCGGGCCGACCGGAGCCAATGCGTTTCATCATGATGGCGGCGAAACCATCTTCAGCCTGCCGAACGGATTTCAGGCCTATTACCTGAACACTGCGAAGGGCGACCGCCTCGACAAGGGACCCACCGCCATCGTGCGCGATCCGTCGCGCAAGGACTTCACCGTGACCAACGGCATTTCCTGCATGGGCTGCCACGATCAGGGGATGCGCAAGGCCAAGGACGACGTCCGCGACCTGGTTCTGAAGGGGCGGACGTTCCCGAAGGATGTGCGCGATGCGGTCGAGGGATTGTATCCCCCGCATGACAAGATGGACGCGATGATCGAGGATGATGCGAAACGCTTTGCGGATGCCATGAAGCGCGCCGGTCTCGATGCGACGCTGAAATTGAACGGCATCGAGATGATCAACGCGCTTGCCAAGCGCTATGAAGACGATCTCGACCTGACGCTGGCGGCGTCCGAACTCGGTCTCACGAAGTCCGAATTCAACGAGGGTGTCGCGGATGTCGAGCAGAAATTCCGCCCGCTGGTCCGGCGGCTCGCCCAGGGTGCCGTTCCGCGCGATCAGTTCGAAGCGGCGTTCCGCCAGATCGCCCCCGACCTCACGGATCTGACGGTTGTTGCGATCAGGAATGCGCGGCCGCCCGAACCCCTGACAAGGCCGATTGTCAGCAGGGACGATCTCTCCCTGACATCGGACAAGGACAGCTACAATCTCGGCGATACGCCGGTCTTTACCATCGTGGCGCCGCGCGACTGCTTCCTGACCCTGACCGACATCGACGAGCGCGGCGAGGGCACCGTGCTGCTGCCAAACAGCTTCCAGCAGGATAACCTTCTTCGGGCTGGCGTACCGATTCGCTTCCCGGGAGCCGGTGCGCCGTTTCAGTTCCGAATGAAGGACAAGGGCATTGAGACTGTGACGGCTGTATGCGCGACGCAGGCCGGTGGCGGCGACCGCATCCAGCACGACTTCAAGAAGAACCAGTTCACGCCGGTACCGAACTACACCTCCGCACTTGCACGATCGATCGCGGTGGAGGCCATCAAGCCCGGAACGTCATCGGTATCCGGCACAACAAATACCGGCGGGGTGGCGGTTTCAGGCCGCGAGCCGCCGGCGGCGGGATCGCGGGTGTCGCTTCGCGCTGCGATCAGGCTACAGGTGCGTTAATTTCAGGCAGTCGTGGTTGCCGCGAACGCGGGTCACGAAAGTCGCATGTATCCGCGGTAAAGAGTGAGCTATCTGCTTTGCGTTGCTAGCCTGCGGGCGATTCCGGTTGCGTTGCGTGACATTTGCTGCAGCAATTTCCTGGATTCGAAATGGCCAATTCCGGCAATACCGAACACGGACGGAATGTCGTGACACGCTGGCGCATGCTGGCCGAGCGACGCCTGACCTATCTGGTCGAACTTTACGAAACCGGCCGCTGGAAGCTTTATTACAAGGAGCCGGACTTCCTGAAGGTCATTCAGGAAGCCCGCGCGGCGCTGAAAACGTGGGAGAAGCTGGCACCGCCCGATCCGGTGCTGGACAAGCCGGTCGAGGTCGCGCTGGCGCAGGCGGCGAATGCCGAGGTCCCGACACAGCCGTTCACGGATATCTCGTCAGCGCACGGCGTTAAGACCGAGAACGATCTGCGCAAAGCGTGAAGCTCCGTCGGCGCCAAGATCGGCCGTTACTGTCTTGGCATGATCGAGCCCGACGATCGCGGAGCCCCTCGATCCCGAAATCAGGTTGTTGCTGACCAGCGCTGTGCCGGCGCCCGGCACCACCGATACGCCGATGCCGATGAAGGCGTTGCGCAACACGTTGCCGGTGATGGTCACGTCGCGCAGATATTTGCCCCAGCCTGCCATGATCCCGAATGAAGGCGCGTTCTCGACGACATTGCCGGTCACGGCGGCGTCGGCTTCGACCACGATGCCGATACCGGCGTCGTCGTCGGGTGCCGTGCCGATGGGACGCTTCGGCAGAATATTGCGTATGATGTTGCCGTGGACCGTCACCATGCGGCCGCCCTCGTTGAAATTTGCGACCGAAACGCCGACCGCGCAGATGTCGACGGTGTTGTTGGCGATCACCGCGCCCTCGAATGCAAATTCCGAATAGAGCGCGACCTCGCGCACGTTGCTGATGCTGTTGCCGGTGATGTGGATGTTCGATGCCGAGTTGCCGCGCACGCCGGAATAATCGCAATTGCGAATCCGGTTCCCGCTGACAATGACATTGCCGGCGCGAAACGCATTGATGGCGTTGCCGTGCTGTCCGGAGCCGCCCGGACCGGCTCTGATATCGTCGATGCGGTTGTTGACGACGATGGAGCCGTCGTCGCCCATCGTGGTGCGCAGGATCTCGATGCCGTTGTCGGAGGCGTCCTGAATCGTGTTCTGCGCGATCAGCAGTCCCAGCGCATCGAACGATGTGAATGCGGTATTCGCCGTCTTGCGGATGGTGTTGCCGCTGACTTCGCCCGCGATGCTCTCGAACCAGATGCCATATCCGCCGCTGCCGACAATGTCGCAATCCTGCACGCGGACATCGAGGCCGTTCTGGAAGTGCACCAGCCCGCGGCGGTCGGCGAGCTTGATGCCTGCGCCGTCGAGCGTGAGACCGGAAAGCCCGATGCCGCTGGCGCCGTCGCTGCCGAGCAGGGAAGGGCCGCCGGTGAATTTGAGGATGCTCGCGCCGCGCACGCCGACAAGCTGCGCGCCGCTCGGCAGCCGCAACGCCCCGGTGCGATAAACGCCGGGCGGCAGCGCTAACGGCATCTGCGCGCCGGCAGCCTCGTTGATCGCGCGCTGCAAGGCCCTGGTCTGGTCGTCGGGACTGTTCGGCCGCACGCCGTATTGCGCGGCATCGCGGCCGAGCGTGGACATGAGCGGCGCTGCCTGTGCGCGCTCAGGCGCGGCCGTCAGCACGCCCGCTGCCGCACCCGCGGCGGTGGCGTTGATGAGGCTGCGGCGGCTGATGTCCATGATGCGGCCCTGTGCGAAAATGCACGCTAAGACCTAATGCAGGAATGCAGCGAACGATGCCTCTACCCGCGCGTTTGCGCGCGATTGTCGGTGGTAGGGTTAATGGAATGAAGCCGCGCGCCGGTCAGATTGGCGCGTTGTGGGGCTTGAACAGCCGGCCTTTTTCGACGGCGAACACAACGGCAAGTGCGACCACCGAACTCAGCAATGCGCCGATCGAAAGCGGGATCACCGTGCCGTCATAGTACTGGCCGATCGCCGATCCGACCGCGATTCCGATCAGGGTCGTGATAGATCCGAACAGCGATGAGGCGGTTCCCGCGATATGTCCCTGAGGCTCCATCGCCAGTGCGGAGAAATTGGAGAACATCAATCCGAACGTAAACAGGCTGGCTGTGGCCAACACCATGAACAAGGACAGCGGAAGCCATCCCGCCAGGGCTGTCGTCAGCATGACCGTGGCGAGGAGCAGTTGCGCCACGAGGGCAATGTGCGAAATCATGCGCATTCCGTAGCGGCCGACAATGCGCGAATTCACGAAACCAGCGACGGCGATTCCGATGGCGATGGCGGCGAAAGCCAGCGGGAAGTAGTGGCCGAGTCCGTAGACACCCGTGAATATCTGCTGCGAGGACAAAACGTATCCGAACAGAATTCCCTGGATGCTGCCGGCGGCGAGCGCATAGCCGAAGGTCTGCCGCGTCTTGATCGTTTGGAGGAAATTTTTGGCCACTTCACGGACAGCGAGGGATTTGCGTTCGGTGAGCGGCAAGGTTTCGGGAAGGCGAACGACAACCCAGCCCAACGTCAGTATGCCGTACACCAGCAGGACGATGAAAATGCCGTGCCATTCCGCGGCGAGCATGATTGCCTGTCCGAACGACGGCGCGATCACCGGCACCGAAATGAAGATCATCATGGCGAGCGACATCACGCTCGCCATACGGCGGCCGCTGTAACAATCCCGGACAATGGAGGTCGCGATCACGCGCGCAGCGGCGGTGCTGAGCCCCTGCAATCCGCGGGCAAGCAGCAGCGTCTCGAAGGACGGTGCGATGATCGCAAGCAAACTGGCGATACCGTAGACGATCAAGCCGCCAAGAAGGATAGGTCGTCGGCCGTAACGGTCCGCAAGCGGCCCGATGATGAACTGGCCCGCTCCGAAGCCGGTCAGGAACACCGACAGCACGGCCTGCACGCGGTTGGCGTTGCTAATATGAAAGGCCGAGGCCACGTCCGGCAGGGCTGGGAGCATCAGGTCCATGGCCAGCGGATTGAGGGCCATGATGGCCGCTACGATGGCGACGAATTCCCGGAAGCCCATCGGGCGATGGGTCGAGGAAATCCATGAATTGGCGCTGGTGTCGGTCATGAAGGGCTCGCAACAAGGAGCCCTCTATCTAAGGATTGATGCTGCGGCGCACAACGTCAGTTCCCGTATGGCTGCCAGCCGGAATCGGCGACCGATCAGGCCTCGGCTCTGTTCCTCGCCAAAGGTCGCGCCAGACGTGCCACTTCCATGAGCACGGCTTCCCCGGCATCGACCAGTTGTTCGAACGTGACGGGCTCGGAAAGTCCCCTGCGACGGTGCACCGGCGCGCGGGGCACCAGCGGCACATGGACGAAGGCGGCAAGGCGAGGGCCGTCGCTGATGCGGGTCGCCTCGATGGCGCGCCAGCTCAGGTAGTTGCAGAGATAATACCCTGCGCTCAATGAGGCGCGGGCATCCACGCCGGTCTGTTGCGCGGCGCGCAGCAGCCCGCGCGTGTGCGGCCCGAAGCGCAGCGTCGAATCCGGCCCGTGGACAATGGTCCGGCTGCGAACCGATGCATGTTCGGCGTCGGGCCAGATTTGCGTGACGGTATTGCGCGCACGCGTCTCGATGCGAACGAAGGATGTGCGTGACGCGAGCCCGAACATCAGCAGCGCATCGGGACGATGAGTCGTGATCAGCGCGGGCAATTGGCGATCGACCGCGCTGTATGTCACGGGAAAAACATGTCCGATCCGTTCGACGCCGTCGAGCGCGGGCCGACGCAAGCGCAGCAGCCGCTCAACGAGTTTTTCCGTCGGATTGTAGGGCGCGCCGGGAAATGGGCGGAAGCCCGTGACCAGAATTCGCGGCTTGCGGCTTGTCATTGATGGAGCAGCGCCGCGACGGCATCGGCCGCGATGGCGGGCGTCATGCGGCCATCGGCAACCGCGGCCTCGGTCTCCTTGACCTGCGCACGGATGGCGGGGTCGGAGCGCAGCCGCGCTTTCAGCCGGCCCTCCAGCATGGTCCACATCCATTTGACCTGCTGCTGGCGGCGGCGCGCGTCGAAGTCGCCCGATGCACTCATGGCCGTGCGATGCGCGAGGATTTTCTCCCACAGCGCATCGATGCCGGTTCCGGCAAGCGCAGAATAGGTGACCACTGGCGGATGCCAATGTTCGGAGCGTGGCGCAAGGATGTGAAGCGCGCCGCGATATTCGGCGGCGGCGAGGTTGGCGCGCTTGATGTTGTCGCCGTCGGCCTTGTTGACGGCGATCATGTCCGCCAGTTCGACGAGGCCCTTCTTGATGCCCTGCAATTCGTCGCCGGCGCCAGGCAGCATCAGCGCCAGGAAAAAATCGGTCATGTCGCAGACGGCCGTCTCCGATTGGCCGATGCCGACAGTTTCCACCAGCACGACATCGAAGCCCGCGGCCTCGCACAACAGCATCGCCTCGCGGGTTTTCGCGGCGACGCCTCCGAGCGTGCCTGAGGCGGGAGAGGGGCGGATGAAAGCGTTGTCTTCCGCCGAGAGCCGCGCCATGCGCGTCTTGTCGCCCAGGATAGATCCGCCGGTGCGCGCCGACGATGGATCGACCGCCAGCACCGCGACCTTGTGGCCCTTGGCGATCAGCGCCATGCCGAGCGCATCGATGGTGGTGGACTTTCCGACACCGGGCGAACCGGTAATGCCGACGCGGACCGCCTTGCCGGTCAACGGCAGCAGTTCCTGCACCAGATCGCGCGCCTGCGCCTGATGATCGGCGCGGCGGCTTTCGATCAGGGTAATGGCGCGGGCCAGCGCGGCGCGGTCGCCGGAACGGAGGGCATCGGCGAGTTGCGGCATCGTGTTACCTGAGCTGATGACCGGTGAAGGCAACGCGAATTCCAATCGCCATTTACTCCGCAGCCGCGCTCGAGTGTCCCAGCCGCAGGTTGAGCTTGCGGATCAATTCTTCCGCAGCGTCCGCGATCACGGTGCCTGGCGGGAAGATCGCTTCCGCGCCGGCCTTGTACAGCGCGTCGTAATCCTGCGGCGGGATCACGCCGCCGATAATGATCATGATGTCGTCACGGCCGCGCTTCCTGAGCGCTTCCTTCAATTCCGGGACGGCGGTGAGATGAGCTGCCGCCAGCGACGACAGGCCGAGCATGTGCACGTCGTTTTCCACCGCCTGACGCGCAGCCTCGTCGGCAGTCGCAAACAGCGGCCCGATATCGACGTCGAAGCCGACGTCCGCGAAAGCCGAAGCGATCACCTTCTGTCCGCGATCGTGGCCGTCCTGACCGATTTTCGCGACCAGAATGCGCGGGCGGCGGCCTTCCGCGTCCTCGAACGCATCGATCAGCGCCTGTACCTTCTCAACCCTGTCGGACATGGTGGCGGCCTCGCGTTTATAGACGCCGGTGATGGATTTGATTTCGGCGCGGTGACGGCCGAACACTTTCTCCATGGCGTCGGAAATCTCGCCGACGGTGGCCTTTGCGCGCGCAGCATCAATGGCCAGCGCCAGCAGGTTGCCGGTGCCTTCGGAAGCCGAGCGGGTGAGGGCGTTGAGCGCCGCATCGACGTCCGCCTGTTTGCGCTCGGAGCGAAGGCGCTTCAGCTTGTCGATTTGCAAACGGCGCACGGTGGAGTTCTCGACCTTCAGCACGTCGATGGCTGCCTCGTTCTCCGGCTTGTACTTGTTGACGCCGATGACGGACTGACGTCCCGCGTCGATGCGCGCCTGCGTCTTGGCCGAGGCTTCCTCGATCCGCAGCTTCGGCACTCCGGCCTCGATGGCCTTGGCCATGCCGCCGAGTTCCTCGACTTCCTGAATGTGCGCCCATGCCTTGGCGGCGAGATCGTGTGTCAGCCGTTCGACATAGAACGAGCCACCCCACGGATCGACGATGCGGGTGGTGCCGCTTTCCTGTTGCAGGAAGAGCTGCGTGTTGCGCGCGATCCGCGCCGAAAAATCCGTCGGCAGCGCGAGCGCCTCGTCGAGCGCGTTGGTGTGCAGCGACTGGGTGTGTCCCTGCGTGGCCGCCATCGCCTCGATGTTGGTGCGGACCACGTTGTTGAACACGTCTTGCGCGGTGAGCGACCAGCCGGAGGTCTGGCAATGGGTGCGCAGCGACAGCGAGCGCATGTCCTTCGGATTGAACGGCTTCAGCAGCTTTGCCCACAGCAGCCGCGCCGCGCGCATCTTGGCGACTTCCATGAAGAAGTTCATGCCGATGGCCCAGAAAAACGACAGCCGCGGCGCGAAACGGTCGACATCGAGTCCGGCGGCAAGGCCCGCGCGGAGATATTCGACGCCATCGGCGAGCGTGTAGGCCAGTTCGAGATCCTGCGTCGCGCCGGCTTCCTGCATGTGATAGCCGGAAATGGAAATGGAGTTGTACTTCGGCATCCGTTGCGACGTGTAGGCGAAGATGTCCGAGATAATGCGCATCGATGGCGTCGGTGGATAAATGTAGGTGTTGCGCACCATGAACTCTTTCAGAATGTCGTTCTGAATGGTTCCTGAAAGCTTTTCCGGCGGCACGCCCTGTTCTTCGGCGGCGACGACGAACAGCGCGAGGATCGGCAGCACCGCGCCGTTCATGGTCATCGACACGCTCATCTGGTCGAGCGGAATGCCGGCGAACAGCGTACGCATGTCGTAGATGGAATCGATGGCGACGCCCGCCATGCCGACGTCGCCGGACACGCGCGGATGATCCGAGTCATAGCCGCGATGGGTGGCGAGATCGAACGCGACCGAAAGACCTTTCTGGCCCGCAGCTAGATTGCGGCGATAGAAGGCGTTGGAATCTTCCGCCGTCGAGAAGCCTGCGTACTGACGCACGGTCCACGGCTGGTTGACGTACATTGTGGGATAGGGGCCGCGCAGATAGGGCGCGATGCCGGGCCATGTGTCGAGAAAATCGATGCCTTGCAGATCGGCTTCGGTGTAGCCCGGCTTGACCAGAATGCCTTCGGGCGTGAGCCACGGTTGTGCGTTGCTCTCGCCGCCGGTGACGGTGGCTGGCGCGAACGCGACATCTGCGAAATTCGGAATACGGCTCATTCTACTGTCTCGACTTTGCGTGCAATCAAGCCGGCAACGCGCGGCTACGTATTATGGTCCGGATGCTGATAGCTGACAATGCTGCCAGCCTCGATGAAACCAGCGCTTTCTGCGGTGGTTTTGCCGGGAAGGTTGTGCAGATGGCCGACCCAGGCGAGCTTGGATTCAATACCGATCTGATAGGTCGGGATGACGCGATCCGGCCGATCGAATGCGCCGGTGAGTAACTCGATCGCCGAGCCGTTAAGCTTGCGATAGCTGAGCGGCGTTCCGCAGGCCGTGCAGAAGTCGCGTTCCGCCAGCGACGACGAGCGAAACGTTC
This sequence comes from Afipia sp. GW822-FHT04G07, assembly GCF_058800765.1. NCBI lineage: Bacteria > Pseudomonadati > Pseudomonadota > Alphaproteobacteria > Hyphomicrobiales > Nitrobacteraceae > Afipia > Afipia sp. GW822-FHT04G07. Next base: position 169,481 of record NZ_JBXAMP010000002.1, on the reverse strand, counting down.
CCGGCGTGCCGCGGGTCCACGCGAAATCGCCATGCGGTATTTCCACGAACGCCGCGAACGGCCCGGCCACAGCCTTCTGACACATTCGGCAGTGGCAGACGCTGATCCGTCCGGGGTTGCTGTACGATGCAAAGCGAACCGCGCCGCACTGGCAGCCGCCGGTCATAACGGGCTCTCTGTTCTTCATGACACCTACCTCATGAGTTGATAGGCAGCTTTCAGTGTCGCGAGGGCATTCCCGCCGGCAAAGATAAATTCACCGACGCCGGCCGAGCGGAGGCCGGATTCCAGATCGCCGGGGCGCCCTGCCAGATAGATATGTTTTGCACCTGCAGATTGAAGGGCCTGCGCGGCGGCAACGGCGCTGGCGGCGTAGACTTTGTCCGACGAGCAGAGGCACACCAGCGCCGCGCCGGAACTCTTGAAGGCGGCCGCCAGCGCTGCCGGATCGGAAAAGCCGTCGGTGTCGAGGGCTTCGATGCCGCCGGTCTCAAAAAAACTTTTCGCGAATGTCGCGCGAGCGGTGAAGTCAGCCGGCGTTCCGAGGCTGGCGAGAAACACTTTTGGCCGCGCGGCGGTGTCCTTCAGAATCCGGTCCGACATGTCGCGCAGCGCTTCGAACGGAGACGCCAGACGGATGGGTGCGAGCGGGTCGAACGTGATCGTTGGCGCTTCGCCGGGCGGCAACGCCACGGGCTTCGCATCCAGCACGGCCGGAATCTTTTCGTGCAGGTTCGGGAATTCGCTGGCGCCGGTCAGCACATCCTTGCGTTTGGCGATGTTGACGTCGCGCGCGGCGCGCACGGCGGCGACTTTCGTCTGTATGATATTCTTCTCGAGTGCGGCGAACGCACCGCCGGCCTTTTCGATGTCCTGAAACAGCGTCCACGCGGCTTCGCAAAGCTGTTTCGTCAGCGTTTCGATGCCGCCGGAACCGGCGGCGGGATCGGAGACCTTGTCGAGATTAGATTCTTCCAGCAGCACCAGTTGCGTGTTGCGCGCGATGCGCCGCGCAAACGCATCCGGCAGGCCGAGCGCCAGCGTGTGCGGCAGCACGTTGATGCTGTTCGCGCCGCCAAGGCCGGCCGAGAACGCCGCGATGGTCGCACGCAGCATGTTCACGTCAGGGTCGCGCTGCGTCAGCATCCGCCATGCGCTGTCGGCGGCGACGAAAAGCGGCCTCGGCGTCAGTCCGCAGCTTTGTTCGATCCGCGCCCACAGCAGCCGCAGTGCGCGGAATTTCGCCATGGTGAGAAATTGATCCGCATCGGCGGCAAGACGCGCGTAGATCATGCCGCGTGCATCGTCGAGCGGAATGCCGGCGGCTTCCAGCGCGCGCAGATAGGCGACGCCGACTGCGAGCACGAAAGCGAGCTCCTGTGCTTCCGAGCCGCCCGCGTCATGGATCACGCGGCCATCGGCTGGTGCGAACGGGCCGCGAAAGCCAAGCTTTGAAAGTTTCGCGATCTTGTCGCCGAACACCTTTGCTGTCGATTCCCAACTGCCGGGGCTGCCGCCGCGCACGGCATTGCCGCCGATGGGATCGAGGCCGAAGCGGACATTCACCGCAGCCGGTGAAATCTTGCGCGCGGCAAGCAGCTCGGCAAAATGCTGCCCCATGTCGCGCGATTGCAGGCCGATCTCAAGTTCGATGCCGATGCCGGCATCGAGGTACACGCCGTCGAGCGCGCGCGCCAACGCCTCTTTGGTCGGAGGGAGGCCGTAACCGCGCGCGCCGTTGGCGCCCGCGAAAACAAGCGTCAGTCCATTGGCGCCGTTTTCGAGATCGTGCAGCGCCTGCGCATTGGCGATGGCCGCGTCGGGATGATCGACGCGCTGCATGATCTGCCACGGGCTCCCCGCTGCGCGGGCAGGAATCGCCGTCGCGTTTCGCGCGCGCTCGTAGATCGGATCGATCCGCAGCCCGTCATAGGTCTTGCCCACCAGCTTTTCGAACGGTGCGCCTTTCAGCACGCCGTCGGCCAGCTTTCGCCAGTCGTCATGCGTGGCGGGGGCGAAATCGGCCGCGAGCGGCAGGTTGTCGGTTTTGATTGACATTCAGACGGTTAGCTCCCGGAGCTTTGGATTTTGTTGTCCGGAAAATGCCACGTGGCTGCGCGCAAGCCAATGGCTGTTTGCCGCGTCTAGTGCAAGTCGGGCAGGCGTTCGATGCCATCAGCCGAAACCCTCGCGAGGGCCTGGCGCGGGGTTTGCCCCGCAATGAGACGATCGGGCACGATCTCCGCGAGCGGCACAAGCACGAAAGCGCGCTCAAACAGGCGGGGGTGCGGCAGGATCAGTTCCGGCTTGTCGAGACGAATGTCGTCGTAGGCGATCAGGTCGAGATCCAGCGTGCGCGGGCCCCAGCGCCGTTCCTGCGCCCGGTCGCGGCCGAATTTTTTCTCGATCTTGTGCAGCGTGAACAGCAGCGCGTGCGGATCGAGAGGCGTTTCGATCTCGATGCAGGCGTTGATGAAGGGCTCCTGCTGTTCGTCGCCCCACGGCGGTGTCGCGTAATCCGAGGATCGCGCGACCAGCACGGCCTGTGTCATGCCGCAGATGTTGGCGATGGCCTTGCCGAAGGTTGCGCGGACATCGCCGACATTGCCGCCGAGAGCAATGAGAACATTCGCCATTTGTTCAGGACCGTGTGCGTGTGATGACCACGCCGACGTCGTCGAAGATCGCGGCGATCGGCGCGTGCGGCTTGTGGACAGTCACCTTGACCGTGCTGATGCGCGGAAAGGCTTTCAGGATGGCCTCCGCGACAGCGCCTGCGGAGCGCTCCAGCAGATAGTAGTTATGGCCCTTGAAGGCCGCGCTCGCTGTCGCGACCACGTCGGAATAGGAGACGGTGTCGGCCAGCTTGTCGGTGCGGGAGGATTCGGCGAGATCGATGGACAGTTCGAGATCGATCACGAAGCGCTGGCCGACCTCGGCTTCGTGCTCCATGACGCCGTGGCGGGCGTGGATCAGAAGCCCCTTGATAAAGATCGTGTCGCTCATCGTTTGTCCTCGATTGCCGATGCCACGCGCAGGGCCTGCACCGTTTCAGCCACGTCATGGGCGCGAATGATTTTGGCGCCGTGCAGCGCCGCCAGCACATGCGCCGCGATGGAGCCGCCCAGCCGCTGGTGCGGCTCGGAGGGCATCACGGATGAGATAAAGCGCTTGCGCGAGGCGCCAACCAGCAGCGGCAGGCCGAACCGGCTGAATTCGCCAAGCCGCGCCAGCGCGATCATGCTTTGCTCGGGGGTCTTGCCGAACCCGATGCCGGGATCGAGCACGATATGCCCCGCCGGGATGTTTGCCTTGGCCGCGATGTCGAGCGAGCGAGCGAAAAATGCCAGCATGTCCTGCACAATGTCGATGGCGGGATCAGCGCTGTCGCGGTTGTGCATGACCACGACCGGCGCGCCATGGTCCGCAATGACGCGCGCCATCTCGGGATCGCGTTGCAGGCCCCATACGTCGTTGGCGATAGCCGCTCCCTTGCCGAGCGCCCATGCCGCAACCGAGGCCTTCATTGTGTCGATGGACACGGGTGGGCCGAAGGCAACGACCGCCGGCAGAATATTTTCCAGCCGCTGCATTTCCTGTTCGGCGGAGACGGGCTGCGAGCCGTAGGGACGGGTGGATTCAGCACCGATGTCGATGATGTCGGCGCCCTCGGCGATCATGCGTGATGCCTGCGCGAGAGCCTGCTCGGGCGCGGCGAAGCGGCCGCCATCGGAGAACGAGTCCGGTGTGATGTTGAGCACGCCCATGACCGCCGGAAACGGCCGTGCGAGCAACGGCCGCAGTACCGGATGATGCTGCGCGGCAGCCGGATTCGAAGATCGGGACGGAGCGGCCATCATGGCGTCGCTTTGCGCGGTCCCCGCTGGCCTGTCAAGCGATGGCGGAGGGGGAGATGGCCCAAGACCGCGGCTGAAGATGCGCGGTGACGCCTGCGCGGGCCGGGGAGTGGGCCGTTTTCAGTAGGAAATCTTCAGAGGCAGCTTGCGGGCGCGCTGGATCAGCTCAGCGACGGATTTGTCCGAGGGTAGAACCCGGACCAGCTTGCGCTTGTCGTTGGCTTCCTTCATGGCCTGCGCCAGTCGCTCGGGATTGCGCTGCACGAACTCGCGCACGGTCACGACACCCGCGGCCCGCAGCAGTTCGGCCTTGGCCTTCCCCATGCCCTTGATGCGCATACAGTCGGCGATGTTCGCCCACGCCAACAGCTGCTGTTCGCTGAGGCCCGTCTTGGCGGCCAGGGCTTTTCGCGCCTTCACCGTGCTTGCATTGTCCAGCAGACCGGCGGTCGTGCGAATGCCCTGCGCCTTGAGTTTGGCTTGGGCATGCGGGCCAAGTCCGTCAATCTTCGAGATGGGATATGATGAAACGGAATCAGACATGGGATCAAACTAGTAATGAATGTTCACGCGAACCGGGAAAGACCGGGCGTTCCGGCAATGATCGCATTCATATCGTCCGCGCCGATTTTATCGCGGCCGAAGCTGAACAGTTCGCGCCCGATCGTTTGAATGTCGCCCATGCCAAGCCCGAAGCCCATCAGCTTCGCGCCAAGGGCCATGACGCCGCCACCCAACATGCCTGAAAAACCACCACTGGAACCGGCATCGGCAATTGCAGTTTCAGCGCCGGGAATTTTGTCGAACAAAGCCTGCACGTGATCGGCCGGGCCTTCCTTGCGGAGGAACCCGAGGATTGCACCAACTGTTTTTTCAGCTACGGCTTTCTCGATGCCGGCTTTTGCAGCCAGCCGATCAATCAGCTCGTCCATAAAATGCCCCGTGCCTTCCGGTTGCGTGCCGGATCCTTGTTATGGATTTTATCTTGAGCGCGTGCGGTGCGAATTACAAGCGATGCAGGCTTTTGAATCCTGCATTTGAGCGCAATCGATCGTGAAGTGTTGCCGAGATGCAAGAGTCGTAGTTGATTTTGCAATCAATTGCCGCGGCAGAAGAAGAATTTGTGTCTGCACGATCCCGAATGACGCGGTGAGCGCGACGACGTTTCAAAACGAAACGTCCATTTTGCACGATGTGCGATCCGCACCGGCAATGGACCGCCCGATGCAAGGAGAAGGTAGGCAGCTTGCTGCAGGAATTTGCTCATCCGTTGCTCCAGGAGACAATAAATATAATGCGGCGCGGTATCAGCCTGGGCTCTCGGCGGGTTGACCAGCCGGATTCAGCCTGCAAGATCAGATATGCTTCGCGTTGGGCGAGGCGCAGGGGTTCGAGAGCCTGCGAAAGGCGAGAGATGGCAAAAAAGACAATCAAAACCGTTGCCGACAAGGCCGTATCCAGTCCGAAAGCCGCGCCAGCGGCGAAACAGGCCAGTGCTGGCGGCGTTGCATCCGCCGATACCGACAAGTCGATCTTCATCGGCAAGGGCGAACAGCCGGCGTTCCTGACGCTTGGTCTTGCAAACCGCCACGGTCTTGTCACCGGCGCGACCGGCACCGGCAAAACCGTCTCGCTCCAGATCATGGCCGAAGGTTTCGCGCGCGCTGGGGTTCCAGTGTTCGCCGCTGACATCAAGGGCGATCTGTCGGGCATCTCGGAGATGGGTGAGGCGAAGGATTTTCTGCTCAGCCGCGCCAAGGACATGGGACTGGACTTCAAACCCGACCAGTTTTCGACGGTATTTTGGGACGTGTTCGGCGAGCAGGGCCATCCGGTGCGCGCCACGGTCTCTGAAATGGGCCCACTGCTGCTGTCCCGCATGATGGACCTCAACGATGTGCAGGAAGGCGTTCTCAATATCGCGTTTCGCGTGGCGGACGAGCAGGGGCTGCTGCTGCTCGACATGAAGGACTTGCGCGCGATCCTCTCGTTCATCGCCGAAAACGCCGATAGTCTGACCACGCAATATGGAAACGTCTCCAAGCAGACGGTCGGCACCATCCAGCGCCAGCTTCTGGTGCTGGAAAATCAGGGCGCGAGCAAATTTTTCGGCGAACCGGCGCTTCAGTTGAAGGATTTCATGCGCACCGACGCCAACGGCCGGGGCATGGTCAACATTCTGGTCGCCGACAAGCTGATGCAGAGTCCGAAACTCTATGCGACGTTCCTGCTCTGGATGCTGTCGGAACTGTTCGAGGAACTTCCCGAGGTCGGCGATCCGCTCCAGCCGAAACTGGTGTTCTTTTTCGACGAAGCGCATCTGCTGTTCAACGACGCGCCGAAGCCATTGATGGACAAGATCGAGCAGGTCGTTCGCCTCATCCGGTCGAAGGGGGTTGGCGTTTATTTTGTCACCCAGAATCCGATCGACGTGCCGGACAAGATTCTCGCCCAGCTGGGCAATCGCGTTCAGCACGCCTTGCGCGCCTTCACGCCGCGCGATCAGAAGGCCGTGCAGGCGGCCGCGCAGACATTCCGTCCCAATCCCGCGCTCGATACGGCTCAGGTCATCACGGAACTGGGCAAGGGCGAGGCGCTGGTATCGTTCCTCGAAGGCAACGGCACGCCGGCCATGGTCGAGCGCGTCATGATCCGGCCGCCCACCGCGCGGATCGGACCGATCACTCCGGAGGAGCGCAAGGCGATCATGGCCGCGAGCCCGGTGAAGGGTAAATACGACACCACCATCGATTCAGTTTCTGCCTACGAGGTTCTGCAAAAGCGCGTCGCAGGAACAGCCGCGCCCGCTGACGGTGAATCGGGCGGAGGAGGGATGCTCGGCCAGCTCGGTTCGATCGTCGGCACGGTGTTCGGCACCAACACGCCGCGCGGGAAGATGTCGACCGGACAGGTGATTGCGCGCAGCGTGACGCGCTCGGTGACCAACAAGGTTGCCGGCGATGTTGCCGCGAGCCTTGGCAAGTCGGTCGGCGGCTCGCTCGGTGGATCGATCGGTCGCTCAATCGTGCGCAATGTGCTTGGCAGCCTGCTGCGGCGCTGACGATAGCGCCAACGATCAGGGTTTCGCGAGCAGTTCGCGCAACGCCTCGACATAGCCGCTGGCGCCCGCGAAGGATTCGTTTTCCTCGAGGAGCAGGATCTTCGCATCGCGCAGAGGCCTGAGGTCGTTTGGCGTCAGGTCGGATTGGAGCCGCCGGTACGGAAATCCGCCGTGGCGGCTCAGCGTCAGATAGAAATACGTATTCAACGCCGACAGGCAGTTGTCGCGCGCGAGGATTTCCGCCGGCAGATGCGTGAAACTGCTGCCGACCACCGCGACGTTCAGCTTCGCCGACGGATGATCCGTGCATGACGCCGATGGCTGAAACGTCACCTTTGGCGTTTGATAGCCGAGCGGCGGGAAAAAGACGTTCAGCAAATCGGCCAGTTCGCGGTCGACGCCCTGTGTGACCCCCGATATTTTGTAAGTAAATGTAAATGGCGGAGCGAGCACCTGGCCGGCCTGACGGTTGATCTCTTCGGCGATCAGCGTTGCGACCCGCGCGCCCCCGATTTCGTTCCAGTGCGATCCGCCCTGCGGAAACAGTTCGATTTCATACTTCCCCTTCAGGGAATGAATGAAGGTCGCGGTGTCCACCACCGCGATGCCGGCCTGCTTCAGCAGGCTCGCGTATTTCGGCACGAATCCCGTCCGTGCCGCGGGCGTGCTCGGGCACTGCCCGGGCTTTACGAAGTACTCCGGCAAGTGCGCGACTTTGGAAGGTGAGATCACGTAAAGAAACACCGCGCCGCGAGAGCGATAATACTCCTGAATGTCCTTGAGCTTCGGGATGATCGCCTGAGCGCGCGTCTCCGCCATGTCTTCGGTGCGGCTGCAGTATTCATCGAGATAGACTTGCTCGATCAGGTGTCCGTTTGCGCCATGAACCACGCCGGGCAAAGTCAGGTCGCCGAACAGCTCAAAACGCAGTTCATTGTTGAAACGCACCAGCAGCGGACGGATCGGCAGCGCCTCTGTGACACGGCTTGTGATTGCTTTTTGCAAGCTGCCGTCGATCATGGCCGGCAGCGACCAGTCGAGCACCGGCGGCCGCGTGACGCCCGCGAGTTTCGGCCCGATCTTGATCTCCTGTTTCGGGTTCGCAAGATTCCACGCAGTCAGCACCGGCAGCACGAGCAGAAACAGGCAGCAAGCGGCGCGGACGGCAGGGTGAAAAGAGGAGAGCCTGTTCATCGTCTCAGAACCTGAAATAGATGAAGGGCTGGAACGGCACCGTCACCGAACGGGCGATCGCAAGAACATACAGCACCACGAGCGCGAGCGCGGTGACAAGCCGAAGCCAGCCATGGCGATGGTATGCCGCCTTGAGCGGCGCGAACAGCATCGTTGCCGGGAACAGTGCAATGGCCGCGCCGAAGATCAGCGTCAGCGGGACATCCGCCGGAATGCTGATCGGTGCGCGGGCAGGAGACAGTCCGAACAGTGCGGTCAGGAATGGACCGAGGTGTGCCGGTGACTCCGAGCGGAAGATCGCCCAGCCGATCATGACGATGAACAATGTCACGGCCGTTGCGATGAAAGCGCCGCAGCGATTGAGCAGGTCGCGGAGAAACAGGCGATCCAGTGTCAGGAACAGGCCGTTGTAAGCACCCCACAGAACGAAATTCCAGCTGGCCCCATGCCACAGTCCGGACAGAAGGAAGCAGATCCAGAGATTGAGATAGGTTCGGGCGTTCCCGCTGCGGTTACCGCCGAGCGGCACATACAGATAATCGCGAATCCATGTGGTCAGCGAGATGTGCCAGCGCTGCCAGAATTCCGTGATCGAGCGCGACGCATAGGGCGCGTTGAAATTTTCGTTGAGACGAAATCCGAACATGCGCGCAAGGCCGATGGCCATATCGGAGTAACCTGCAAAATCGAAATAGATCTGGAGCGTGAAGCAGCCGAGCCCAAGCCACGCGCTGCCTGCGCCCAGCGTTGCGGGATCGGCGGCAAAAATCTGGGTGGCGAATGCGCCGAGCGGGTCGGCGATGAACAGTTTTCTGCCGAGTCCGCGCGCGAAGCGCAGAAACCCTTCCTGAAAATCGGTCCAGACAACGGGCGGCGGGCTGGCGATCGCGTCGCGCATCTCGTGGTATTTCAGAATCGGGCCTGCGAGCAGCTTCGGGAAGAACAGCACGAACAGGCAATAATCCGAGAACCTGTCCGCCGGCTTCGAGATGCCGCGATAGGTGTCCACCAGATAGGTGATTTTCTCGAACACGACGAAGGATACGCCGATCGGCAAAGCCAGATGCAACAGCGGAATGCTGCCGCCGGTGAGCGGCGTGACGGCGACGTTGAGATTGGCGGCGAGAAAATCGGCGTACTTGTAGAAAACAAGAACGGCGAGATTGCCGAGGATGCCTGTGGTCAACGCCAGCTTGCGGATGCGCGCCGGACCTGCAGGGCCAAGATGAAACGACAAGGCGTAGTCGATGACGGTCGAAGCGAACAGCACCAGAACAAAGACCGGCTCGCCCCAGATATAGAACAGCGTGCTCGCAATCAGCAGCGTCCATTTTTTCGCAGGAGCGCCGGTCAATATCAGATAAAATGCGTAGAGCGCGGGGAAGATCGTCAGGAAGAGCGGTTCGTAGAATAGCATGTGCGATCGATGCTTCCGGGCAGTAAAAAAGCCGCGAGCGACGTGATAAAAGATGATAGAGGATCAAGCAGAAATCGCTCATCAAGTCCAGTTATGCGCCGTCGCTGGCGGTGCAGCCGGACCGGAAGGATCAGTGAAATATGTCAGCCGCGCCAAAACTCTCCGCCGTTCTCGACCACATCGACAAGGACTTCGACAAGAGCCTTGAGCGCTTGTTCACGCTGCTCCGGATCAAGTCGATTTCGGCCGATCCGGCCTTCACGGACGATTGCAAAAAGGCCGCGGATCATCTCGCCGCCGACATTGCATCCATCGGATTCGCGACCGAGGTGCGCCCGACCGCCGGGCATCCGGCCATTGTCGGCAAAAGCAACGGAAACGGCGGCGCGCGTGTGCTGTTCTACGGTCACTACGACGTGCAGCCGGTCGATCCGCTCGATCTGTGGCATCGGCCGCCGTTCGAACCCGTCGTCACGGATCATGCCGACGGCCGCAAGATCATCGTCGCGCGCGGTGCCGAGGACGACAAGGGCCAGTTGATGACGTTCGTTGAAGCCTGCCGGGCCTGGAAGAGCGTTACCGGATCGCTTCCGCTCGACGTCACGATCCTGATCGAGGGCGAGGAGGAAGTCGGCTCGAAGAATTTCGGACCATTCCTCGACAAGCACAAGAAAGATCTCGCGGCGGACTTTGTGCTGGTCTGTGACACCGGCATGTGGGACCAGAACACGCCAGCGATCACCACGTCGCTACGCGGCCTTGTGTACGATGAAGTGAAGATCACGGCGGCGAACCGCGACCTGCATTCCGGCATCTTCGGCGGCGGCGCGCAGAATCCGATCCGGGTTCTGACGCGCATTCTCGGCGGCATCCATGACGATAGTGGACGCATCACCCTTCCGGGATTTTACGATGGCGTGAAGGATCTGCCGCTGGACATTCGCGCGCAGTGGGAGAAGCTCAATCTCACGCCGGAGTCTTTCCTCAAGCCGATCGGCCTGTCGGTTCCGGCCGGCGAAAAAGACCGGCTGCTGATCGAGCAGGTGTCGTCACGTCCGACCTGCGACATCAACGGCATCTTCGGCGGCTATACCGGCGAGGGCTCCAAGACCGTCATTCCGTCGCACGCCTCGGCAAAGGTGTCATTTCGTCTTGTGGAAGGACAGGACCCGGAGAAAATCCGCAAGGCCTTCCGCGATTTCGTCACGGCGCGTCTGCCCGCCGATTGCACGGCGGAATTCATCGATCATGCTGGCGCGCCGGCGATTGCGCTCGACTGGGGCATGAAGCCGCTCGCGGCGGCGAAGCGCGCGCTGACCGATGAGTGGGGCAAGGACGCATTGCTGATCGGGTCCGGTGCGTCGATTCCCATTGTCGCGGATTTCAAGAAGACGCTGGGGCTCGATACGGTGCTGATCGGGTTCGGGCTTGAGGATGACAACATCCATTCGCCGAACGAGAAGTACGACCTCAAGAGCTTCCACAAGGGCATCCGCTCGTGGGCGCGCATTCTTGCGGCGTTCGCTGACTCGCCGCGCTGAGGTATCAGGCACCCGCGCAAAAACGCCGCCCGGAATTGGGCGGCGTTTGCAGTCCGGTCAGTGTAGAGGCTGACGGGTCAATTTCTATAACTGGGATCGATCCTGTCAAGCTTGCGCAGCAGTGGGGGCCAGACAAGTTTGGTGGAACGAAGGTTTGAGCGTTCCGGGTCGGTGACCAGTTTCTCGTTTTTCTGGATCACCAGCTTGTCGACCGGGTAGGCGGTCGCCCCCAGCATGCGGGTGCGAACCTGCATCGTGCAGGCGCGCTCGAGGTGGTACATGCGCTCGAACGCCGAGGCCACGGAGCGGCCGACCGTCAGCGTGCCGTGATTGCGCAGCAGCAGATGGTTCTTGGTGCCGAGGTCCTTCTGGATGCGCGGGCGCTCGTCATGGTCGAGCGCGATGCCTTCATAGTCGTGATAGGCGAGGTCGCCGGTGACGAGCTGCGCGGTCTGGTTCAGGGGCAGCAGGCCTTCCATGCAGCTTGCGACCGCGGTGCCGTCCGCGGTGTGAAGATGCATCACGCAGCCGGCGTCTTCGCGCACTTCATGAACGGCGGAGTGGATCGTGAAGCCGGCGGGATTGATGCTGTAGTCGCTCTCGCTGAGCTGATTGCCGTCGAGATCGACCTTCACGAGACTGGACGCCGTGATTTCGTCGAACATCAAACCATACGGATTGATCAGGAAGTGATGCTCAGGGCCGGGCACCCGCGCTGAAATGTGAGTGTCCACGAGATCGTCCCAACCATAAAGCGCCACAAGACGATAGGCGGCGGCGAGATTGACGCGCTGCTCCCACTCGGCTTCCGACATCGTGGATTGAACTTCCTTGAGGCGTGCTTCGGCAGGCGACATGACGATTTCCTCTGCGATTTATTGGTCTTCTGTGCCGCGAGCCTAGCCTTGCGATCCAGCTATCGCAACATGACGCCTTCGCAGGGGCGCCATGCTCCGGGCTGCAAAACAGCGTTTGTCGGTTCAGGGAGCCGGAATGGCGAGGAGGCTGGCGATGCTCTTGCCGCGGATGTCGTAAACCCGGGCGAACACCACGTCGTCGCGCTTGATCTCGACCACCACGGGCGCGTTCAAGCCCTTGCAGTAGAACTCGCCAAGCGTCATGGCGAAGTCCGCTGCGTGGCTATCCCACCCGATGGTGAAATCAGGGCCGAGCGCGACCTGCGCGGGGCGCTGCGGACCGCACACCGCAACCCGCCACTTGCGATTTCGCGGCGCGGGTTCCTGCCGTTCCTCGATCTCCTGCCGCAATCCCTCGGACGCCTGCTTGAGCGCAAGCCCCCAGTAATCGAGCATGTAGCGATCGTCGGCGCCGCGCACGGTTCCCGCGATGTGGTTGAAGTGCGTGTATTGATAAGGATGCAGCCGGATCATTTCATTGAGCGGCAGCATCAGGCCAAACAGGAACAACGCGGCGAACACGGCCTGCGCCGCGCGGCTGTGCTGCTTCAGCCAGCCGACAATCGCGGCAAAGGCGACGCCTGCAAGGATCGCCATCGGCGGGACGACGAAAATGAAATGACGAATGCCGTTGTAAAGCGCAGGACGTTTCACCATCGCGATGATGAGGGGAAGCATCGCGGCGAGCGTCAGCATCAGCAGAATGCTTTTGCGCCGGGTGTCGACGTTGGAGCGGAACAGCGCGACGATTGTGCCTGCGATGCCCGCGCCGAGCAGGCCGAGCATCACCTCGGGAAGTTGCAACGCGAACAGCGTCGGCAGATACGACCACGGCATATCGGGCACGGAAACGATCGCGCCGTCGAACAGTTCTTTCCAGGGCTTCTCGAAGAAGTGGGAGAAGTACGTCAGCGCGCGAAACGGATTGGCCGGGTCGATGATCGACCAGGGCCAGATCAGGCCCATGATGAGATAGCCGAGCAGCACGCCGGGCAGCAGCACATAAACGACGTGGCCGAGCCGGTGCGCGGCTTCGCGCAGGCCGTGCGTGCGGATGTCTTCGATCCAGATCGGCAGGAAACCGATCACGGCATAGATCAGCGCCAGCCCGCCCAGAATGCGAGAGCCGATGGACAGTCCCGCGCCGAGGCCTATGATCAGGATCGTGTGCGGCGTCGGTGAAGGATATTCCTGCGCCAGCCGCACCAGTCCGAGCATCAGGATCACCATCGCGACTGCGAACGGTGCATCCTTCGGATTCATGAACATGTGCCCGTAGAACGTTGGGCACAGCGCGAGCAGGACGATCGCGGCGAGGCCGGCAACCGGTCCACCGATGCGCCGCGCCACCCGCCACGTTACGCCAAGGCCGATCACGCCGACGATGGCGCCCAGCAGCCGCCGGGTCTCGAACAGTTCGAGTGGTACGATCTTGTGCAGAAGCGCGGCGGCCATGTCGAAGCCGCCGCCGTACATGTAGAGGTTGGCGAACGACAGCGCGCTGGTATCGGTAAATCCGCTGCCGAACATCTTGAGCAGCAGATCGGCATATTCCGCGTGGGTGTAATCGTCCCAGCCCAGGCCGTAGTCGCGGAACGTCAGGCCCGCGACCACCGCGACGACCGCCAGGATGGCGAGCGCAAGGTCGTCGCAAGTCTGCTCGATCGAACGCCCGGCCGGCGTTTCGAGGGCCGATGTAGTAATGGATGACATCTCGGTCAGTTAACCCAGCGTTCCACGCCTGCGTGCTTGTCCGGTCAGGCTTTTCCCGGGAACTTTGTACCCCAATTTGGTATTCGAGTAATTCTCAATTGTGGCGTAAATTCCCTAATTGCAACGCAACATTGCTATCAGGGTAAAACCAGTTCGGCGGAGGGACGTAGCAGGCAATCCCGTCGATCGGGGTTGGTTCTTTTCCCGTGTTACGCGTTAACGATGCAGCACGCCCGATGTACGGGGGGTGAATTACCAATTGGTAATGCGTCTGCGATGAAAGTATTATGAGGCATCGCGCGAGTCTGCGGCGCGGATTTGGAGCTTGTAATGATTGCGCTGTTGATCGGCGGCACGGTCGTTCTATGTATCGGCCTCCTGACGGTCGTTTTCGGTATCCCGATCAAGGAATTCAGCTTCGGCAACACGATGATCCTGGCTGGAGCCGTCGTGTCCTGCACCGGGCTGATTCTGATTGGCCTGTATTTTCTTGGCCGCGAACTCAGGAACCTGACCCACCGGCTGGACACAGGGGTTCCGGCTGCCGTGGCGCTGCCCCGTGACAGGGCTGCAGTTCCTCCGAAAGCACAGCCTGCCCACGACGATACGCTGTTCGCACGCGATCAGCCGTCCGATTTGACCGACGACCGGGACGAGTTCGCAGAGGGGTCATTGCGCGATGCTCGGCATGACGACGACCGCTCGCGCGTACCACCGCTGCCGGCGGGATGGGCCGAGCCTCCAGCACCCTTGCCGATGTCTTCACCGACTTCCTGGCCGGATCATCCCATCAGCCGCGCGCGCGATCCTGAACCAACTATGGAATCGCTCGAGCCACCGGCCGAACCTGCCGAGCGTCCGCGGCGCAATATCATGTTCTCGTCGCACCGGCGCGACGGCAAAAGCAGGGAGTTTCCCCCGCGCGATCCGCCGCCGGCGGACGACAACAATGCGTCTCAGCCTCCTGCCGATGACTCTCAGTCTCGCGAGGCTGAACCCGAAGCGGCCAATCCGTTTGACAGCGCGTGGCCCCAAAGCAGCAGGTCACGGCCGGACACTTCAGCGGCGCGGAATGGCCGCGCTGCGCCATCTCCGCAATCCACCGACGAAGATGAAGCGCCGGAACCTGCCCGCGAACGGTTTCAGCTGCCGCGCCGCGCCGATGCTTCGTCCGTAACAATCGTGAAGTCCGGCGTGGTCGATTCGATGGCCTATTCGCTGTACTCCGACGGTTCGATCGAGGCGCAGATGCCGGAAGGCATGGTGCGGTTCGCATCCATCGACGAACTGCGCGCGCATCTGGATGAGCGCACCTAGCCGGCGACCCGTAAATCCGCTCGTAAATAAAGCGCGGCGCCGTGCCGTCCTGCTTGTCAGGCCGGTGCGACTTCTCCCATACTTCCAAGTATAGATTCCGCCGAAACTTTGGTTTGGCGGGCATTTGCTTGGATTGTCTGATTTTTCGACTGTAAATCCGGCGACCGCTTTGAAAGACATCACGATGAGCGAGACCACTCCCAAGGGATTTGTCGATCTGACCGCGTCGATCGTCTCTGCCTATGTCAGTAACAACGTGACCCCTGCGTCCGAACTTCCCGCGCTGATTAGCCAGATCCATGCGGCGCTGGTGCGGGTTTCGCACGGCGGGACGGACGCCCCGGTTGAGCCGGCCAAGCCCGCCATTTCAATCAAGAAATCGATGACTTCGGATTATCTCGTGTGCCTGGAGGACGGAAAGCGCTTCAAGTCGCTGAAGCGGCATCTGCGGGCGCAGTACAACATGAGCCCCGAGCAATACCGCGAGAAATGGGGCCTCCCGGCCGACTATCCGATGGTCGCCCCGAACTATGCCGTCGCCCGTTCGCAACTTGCCAAGAAAATGGGCCTCGGCCAGCAGCGCCGCCGCAGGAAATAGCGGCTTTGCGCGATCTTGGGCTTGCCGTATTTTAGGAATAATTCCACATATTGTACGTTCCGGAAGTCAAGCCGAAAAACTTTGGGTTTTTGAGGGGATAGCTATCCCCGCGATTTGCGTCTCATCTAGGGTATAGGTATAAATTCCTAGTGAGGTCACGATGCTTGAAATCAGATCGCCTGTTGCTCCCGTTCCGTTAGCTCCGTCCAGCACAGCCGCCGATAGCCCGAGCGACATTTGCCGCATGGTCGCGGCCTGTGTCGCTTTTGACTTCGGGCTTGATGCCGCCGAACTTGAAAGCGGGCTGCGCGGCTCGCAGCGGCTGGCCTTCGCGCGCCAGATCGCGATGTATCTTGCCCATGTCGGGTTCGGGCTGAATTTCGAGAGCGTCGGGTACGCTTTCGGGCGTGACCGCACCACGGTAGCCCATGCGTGCCGTGTCGTGGAAGACGGTCGCGACGACATCTGGTTCGACTGCCGCGTCGCGACGCTGGAACTGATCTGCCGCGCAGCCGCTGGCGGAGCAGTCCGATGAAGCAACAGCAAGGCTGCAACAGACTTTCCGGCAAAACCGTGCAGACGCCAGATGACGTCGGCGCATTCCGTGCCAAGCATCTTGATCTCTCGACGCGCGATCTCATGACGGACACCGGCCTGACGCAGGTCATTGTCAACGACAGCGAAAGTCCCCTGGCCTGGCTGGCGCGGCGCAAGGGCCGCGACGGGCGTGCGATGATCGGACCGGACCAGTTCATCGCGGGCGAACGCCTGCGTACCGACTTCACACGCGGGCATCTGATGCCGCGTGTCACATCAAGCTGGTCCGGTATCGGCCGGACTCGGGGATTCGGCGGCGGCGGCGAGATGACGGATTTGATCGTGGCGTCGCGTCAGCGTGTCCGGCACGCGCTTGAGGCCTGCGGTCCGGAATTTTCGGGACTGTTACTCGACGTGTGCTGCTTCTTGCGCGGTCTGGAAGACGTCGAGCGCGAGCGCGGCTGGCCGTCACGTTCGGCGAAGGTGGTGCTGCAACTGGCGCTCGACCGGCTGGCGCGGCACTACGGATTGCGGACGGATGCCCGCGGCGGCAGCGCGGCGATCAGGACGTGGCTCGCGGACGATGCCGCCTTCACGCCGTGACAGTTCAGGAAGCGGACGCGAGCGTTTCGCGGGCGTCGTTCTTGATCCGCTCCACCATTGCGCGGAGCCCGTTGGAGCGCTGCGGCGTCAGGTGTTCGCGAAATCCGAGTTCGTCGAAAATGGCGATGGGATCGGCGTCGAGGATTTCGCGCGCCGTGCGGCCGGACTGGATGGTCAGCAGGATCGCGATCAGCCCCCGCACGATATGCGCGTCGCTGTCGCCCTTGAAATTCAGCACCGGCTCACTGCCGTCGCGGTCGATCTCGCGCGACAGCCAGACCTGACTGGCGCAGCCCTGAACCTTGTTCTTCGCGGAGTGCTCGGTATCGGACATCGGGGCCAGCGTGCGGCCAAGCTCGATGACATAGCGGTAGCGGTCGTCCCACTCCTCGAGCAGTTCGAAATTGTCCCTGATCTCGTCGATGGTCATGGCGGTCCGCAAACTCATGTCAAAACTCGTGTCAAAATTCTTGGCACGAGCCTTATATGAGATCGCGGAGCCTCGATAGCCATAAGTTCCGGGTCGTTCCGGCCCGGAATATGGCGCCTTTGCCGGGCGTTATTCCGCCGGAATCGTGTCCGGCGGCACCGGCTGCCAGTCGATCGCAAGGTCGTCTTGCGTCAACGTCTGGCGCGCCGCGACGTTCTGCATGTCGGCGGGATAGGTGTCGTATGGCGTGCCTATGGAGCCGGTATGATCCGGTGCTTTCTTGTTCGATTTTTCCACGGCTTCAGGCGCCTTTGTGTCGTTCTTCTCGTTCTTGTCCGTGATGAACTGATAAACTTTCTTGGCGCCCGATTGCGCGCGCGCACCGATCACGGTTGCGGCCTGTCCGCCCACGGTGCATGCCGCCGGCTGGCGATTGCAGAACTGGCTCATGTCGGACACGGCGGCGGTTGCGGCCGAAATAGCATCCGACGCGCCGATCTGCGGACCTTTGTCCTGGTCGGGCGTCTTGTCGGTCGGCAGCAGCACGAGAACCAGTCCCAGCCAGAACGCCATGCGAAGAAGGAAGAACATCACACACCCCGTCGGTCTTATGCCGGAGATGCTTCATTGTTGTTGAAGCGCTCCGCCCCGTTGCGATTACCCCGCAATCGTTACCTGTCGTATCAGGCGCGGATAAATCTCCGGTTTGGGCGCTGTCTAAAATTTGAATGGTTTGATTTGGCGTAAATTTTCGATTGATAAGCGAATTGTTTGATTCGATCGGGTCAGCACCGGTCCTTGCCAATCGTTCCGCCGTGCACGATTTCGAAACCATAACGACCCGGCATGGAAACTTCGCGTTCACCATTCCCGCCGAATGAAAACGCCAATTGTGCGCGAAAACCCGCATTCGGCCGATGCAATTCGCAATCGGCCACGCGCCTTAGCGTTCGCTTAAGTTCGCTCTGACACCATCGGCCAAACGAAAAACGGGGGCGTTCCGGCAGTCGAATACGACGACCGGCCGAACGGTGAGAACAACGTGAGATTATCCGGCATCATACGCGATCATCTGGATTCGCTGCTGCATCCATCGGCGCGGCGGGATCTGATGACGAGCGCCCGCCATCGCGCCTTTATCGGGCCGAGGCTGCTGGGCGGCCTCGCGGCGCTTGCGATGCTTCCGATCTATCTTGCCTTGCGCGGCGCGCCGCAGGAAATCGAAGTCATGGTCTTTGCATGGCTGATCGCGCCCATCCTCGTTTCATACTATCTGTCGCGCACCGGCCACTATGAACGCGCGCATATTCTCTCATCGACCGCGCTTGCAGCCGTCGTCATGGCCGTCTGCATCAACACCGGCGGTATTTCGTCATTCGCGGCGATCTGGCTTGTCGCCGTGCCGCTCGATGCGGCGCTGTCGAGTTCGCGCCGCGCGGTCGCCATCGCCGTCGTACTGGCCCTTGGCTGTGCGCTCGGTCTCGTCATAATTGATGTTTTCGGCGCGTTGCCGGCCTCCAAAATTCCCGCTCAGTACAGTTCGCTGTTCGAGGCGCTCGGCATTGCGAGCGCGACCATGTACGCCTCGGCTCTGGCATTCAGCGCCGAATCGCTGGCCCAGACCAGCCGGAAACTGCTGGTCGTGGAGGAGGAGCGCTATCGTCTCCTTGCGCACAACATCAGCGATGTCATTTCCAGACACAGCCGCAACGGCGCAATCCAGTTCATTTCGCCCGCCGCGGAGGCGTTGCTCGGTACGCCGGTGGCGCTGTTACTGGGACACGGCCTGTTCGATCGTGTCCATGTCGCCGACCGGCCAGCTTATCTCACCGCTCTCTCGGAGGCCGCGCGAAGCGGACACGAGCGCAGCGTCGAATTCCGCGTGAGGCGCGACAATGACCGCGCGCAGGCCACCGAATTCGTCTGGATCGAAATGCGCTGCCGGCCGATCGATGCATCGCAGGGCGTCGAGGTTGTCGCCGTGATGCGTGATGTCACCGAACGAAAGACGCAGGAACAGGCGCTCGAACTGGCGCATATTGAAGCCGAGCGCGCGGGTGCATCCAAATCCCGCTTCCTCGCCACCATGAGTCACGAACTGCGCACGCCGCTGAATGCGATCATCGGGTTCTCGGAAATGATCGTTCGCGAGAACGAAATGATGATCGATGCTGCGCGCCGGCAGGAATACGCGAAGCTCATCAATGAATCCGGCCTCCATCTGCTGTCCGTGGTGAACGGCATCCTCGACATGTCGAAGATGGAAAGCGGCAACTTTGAAATTCTTCCCGAGCTGTTCGCTCCGCGCGAATCCCTGATCGGCTGCTGCAACCTGATGGTGCTGAAGGCTCGGGAAGGCGGCATAGATATCGTGACCCGCGCGCCGGCCGATCTGCCGCAGATCACCGGCGATCCGCGCGCCTTCAAGCAGATGATCCTGAATTTGCTGTCCAATGCCATCAAGTTCTCCGAGCGTGGCGGCTCCGTCACGGTGACCGCCGCCGTCGAAGGGTCGCGCCTGCTGGTGCGGGTGATCGATAACGGCGTGGGCATCGGCGTCGAGGATTTGAAGCGGATCGGCGATCCGTTCTTCCAGGCCGGCAAGACCTATCAGCGCCGCCATGAAGGCACCGGGCTCGGCCTCTCCATCGTCAAGAGCCTGGTGGCCATGCACGGCGGCGAAATGACGGTCCAGAGCGAGATCGGCGAAGGCACGACCGTCACCATTGCGCTGCCGATGGTGTTTACACCGCCGCTGAAAGATTCATCCAATATCGCAACGCTTGCGCCGCCGCGCGCAGAATCCCAAAATTATCAGGTGAAGAAACGTGCCTAGACAGATTTCCATGGACGATGAGAAACCCCGCCGCCGCAAGCGCGCGGCCGCAGTTGCTGTTGAGCCCGAACGCGGCCTGATTCTGCGCGTGCTGCTCCACAGCCCGAAGGACACGCTGGCGGCAGGCGCAGCGGTGGCCGCTGTCATCGCCATCGTCACCAATGCCATGTTCCTGCAAGCCGGCCGTCATCCATCGCCAATGTTCAGCACCGCGACGGTATCTGCGCTTCCTGTCGCGGCGCCCGTATCAGCGCCGTTGCCACGGGTTCGTCCGGTGGAAGCTGAGGCGCGGGTCATCGACAAGCCTGCGGACGCTGCAACTGCGCCCGCGAAATCGGCTGCGCTGCGTCCGCCTGCGGCTGTTCCTGCAACCCGGAGCGATCCGGTCGGCGATCTGATCGTTTCGACGCGGCGCATCGCTGCAGTCCAGCGCGCGCTGACTGAATATGGCTACGGTCAGCTCAAGCCGACCGGCGTCATCGGCACCGACACGCAGGCGGCGATTCAGAAGTTCGAGCGGGATCGCAAGATGCCGCCGACGGGCCAGTTATCCGATCGGCTGATCAAGGATCTGACCGTTCTGACCGGCCGTCCGATCGAATAGGCGGCTTCCACGTCCCGATTGTGCTAGCACGCTTCCATCGTTTTCTTCGTGCGATCGGTTCGGCCACATGTCCCGTCTGAAATCTTCCATCTGGGTCGCAGGGTATCTTCGGCGATGCCAGAGTGCGGGCGTGTTCGGCGCGGTCCGGAGGCGAGGCGCGGAAGAGGCGGGTGCCGTGTTCGTCAAGGTGGCGTTGATGGACGGCACCGCGATGCTGTTCATGCCTGCACCCCAGACCGCCTATGATGACAGCCGGCCTATCGAGCGCGTGTTCACGGCGTCGCCGCCGCAGGCCGTCGAGGAACAGGCGATCGAAGCACGCCTTGCGAAGGAAATCGGTTTCGATCCGGACGTCTGGATCGTCGAGATCGAAGACAGGGCGGGCCGGCACTTCCTCGATCTGACCAAGACCTGACGCGTGAAAGCCTGACGATTATCCGCGCGAGGTATTGCGCGTGATGACCTGCGAGGCCGGCTGAACGGCGGAACGCGGTTGCGCCGCTGCGGCGCGTGCGCGCTGGCGTTCGTCGTCGTAGAGGGCAGGGCGATACTTCGCGCGCGTGGCGGCCAGCGCTGCTCCGCGCCACGCAGCCAGCATAACCAGCGCGGCGCGTGGTTCGATAACCTCGTAGAGTCGCGCGAGCCGGTAGACATCCATCACCGATGCACCGAGCGACGGATTGAGGAACAGCAGCACGCGCTGGTAGGATTCGCCCGGCATGCCGAGCGTCTTGAGCGCGCATGCGAGCGGCTCGCCGCCCGGCTCGTTGACGATTTGCGTCGCGACGCGCGAAGTCAGGATCAAAGCATCGGCGAGTTCGTCCACGAAGCGCGCAGAATCCGCAGCCATCGCGGCTTGCTCCAGGGTCGCGAGTGCGCGTGCGGCCCGGCGCGGATCGACCGGAGTCGAGGGCTTGAGCGGGGCGTCCGTCAGGCCGTGCAGTATCTGGGCGCGATGGCTGCTGTCGGCGGCAAGAAACATCTCGATCAGTTTGGCCGCATCGTCGGGCTGCATCGACATGGTCGGCGTGGGCATGGCGGGAGCGGCGGGCTCCTCGGGTGCCGACACGATTTCCAGATCCGACGCCGGATCGATCTCCAGCCTGTCCTCAAACTGTGGCTCGTTTCGCGGAGCGCACGGACGCTCATCTGCTGTGTGCCGCAGTTGCAGCTTCCAGGCGATTTCGCGCGGCGTGCGCGAATAGATCGCCAGCCGCGCCCGCACCGCCGCGCGCGTGGCGTCATCGACCTCATCGATCAGGCGCGAGGCCAGTTCGACGAACTGCCGTTCCTCATCATGCGTATGGTCGCTGGTCTGGACATACAGATCGGTGAGCACGCGAAGCAGCGTCGGGCGTATATCAACGCCCTCGCGCCGGGACAGTGTCATCAGGCCGTCGAAGCCGTGAAACATCGGGGGTATCGTCATGCCGGGGTACGCAGGTTTAAATCTCGGCTGACGTTATCGCGGGCTCTTTAATAAGCCGTTAACCATGATTGTCCTTAATCACCGTCACTGAGGACACTAGGCCGCCGGGCATTTGAAGAATCGGGGCCAGGAGAGAGCGAAATGGGCATCGTTGTTGAATTTCCGGCGGATGCAGCGGCGCGTCGCGCCGTCCCGGATGCGCACATGGCCCCGCGCGAAAGCACGGCAACAATTCTGATTCTCCCTTCCATCAGGATCGAGCGTTACGCCGACGATGGAGTAGGGCCCGAGGAGGGAACGGCACCGGGACGCCGCCGCAAGCGCCGCGCGCGGTCCTGAATACAGGTCAGACTTTCCTGCCGGCGCAGCCTCGCCGGATCGGCAACGCTTTCAGACCGGGCCACGATGTGTAATCCGCTTTACCTTTTGCCCTTCGTTGCCAGCCTCGCATGCCCGAGCGACGACTTCGGCCGGACGCGCGCAACCTTCTATCATGAAGATATGCACAGCTGGGTCGGTGTCGAAGCCACCACCAGCCTTGGCGGACGGCCGTCGCAGTTCCAGCTCACCGATCAGGAGCGGACGCTGCGCGATCTCGCGTACTATTTTATCGAGCCGCCGCATTCACATCCCGCGTGGAAGGCCGTGTTCGGCGATTATCTGAAAATCCCCGCGCCCTGGCGGCAGAAGGTGGTTTTCGATCGCACGGCTTATGGACGCCGCATGATCGACGAGCCGCACCGGTCGCAAGCGTCGGCCTATACCGGCCTCATGGAAGATGTGCGCAACGATGGCGTCATGCTTGACCAGTTCATTCCGGTCGCGGTGCGTATCAACGATCTCGACATCAAGCGCAACAAGGCGCTCGGGATGGTCTCGGAGCTGTCGCCGCGTGAATACGACGACGCGCAAGCGCGCATGCGCGAGAACGTTCTGGTCGTGCAGTGGGTGCAGCAGTGCCTGCAACAGCGCGTTGCGTCCTACAAATGGGCGCTCGATCGTCTGGTGATTCATGCGCCGGACCAGATGGCGGCGGATGCCGACCGCCTGATCCTGCAATTGTCCCAGCGTGCGTCAGACGCATGGACCAGCGCGCCGCCCGTCGTCGGCCGCGCCCTTCGCGTCGGCGGCTGACCCCGGTTCCATCGTGCGACGTTCGCGCGCGCGGCTGAAGGTCGCGTTGTTTCTGCGCGCCATCGGTTGTTTGGTTTCAGTATCGAACTACTGATTTGTCATCTGAGAATGGGGGATGAAATGACAGGTTCCCCAGTCGCTAAAATGCTTGTTTTCGGAAGATCCCATGGCGTGCTGACGGCGCTGACGATGGCTGTTGCGGCACCCGCGGCCTTTATCGTCTATGCGCTGGAATCGCATCTGGTGCTGCCCGCGTTCAGTGCGCTGCTTTTTTCGGCAGCGGCGCTGGCCGCAATCATGGCGCTTTCGATCAGGACTCAAAAAAACACGGAGAATCTCAATCTCTGGGACGTTGCAGGCGGCCTCGTTATTACCGGCTGCGCCGCATCCGTGATGGGTGAGCCGGAGCAGGTTGCACAATTGTTCGAGCATCTGTTCGAACGTCGATCCAACGAGCAATAGCAGGAGAAAGACTAACACCAGAACCACCAGGCCGGGCCCCTCTGGCAGCCTCATGCTGCGATGTCGGACTGGAATTCAATTGGAGTGGCCCCTTTTAGATATGCGGAACGTGCGTTCCGTGTGACGCATCGACGTTACTCGTCGATCTGTGACACGTTGCGATGCGTTCGATATTTGCCTGCGACAGGAGGCCGCTCTTCCACACACAGGGAAGCCCGGCTCATGTTTGATCTCATTACTCCAGAAGCTTTGACTGCACTCGTACAGGTCATCCTGATCGACCTCGTACTCGCTGGTGACAATGCCATTGTCATCGGCCTTGCCGCTGCGGGTCTGCCAAAAGAGCAGCGCAACAAGGCAATCCTGATCGGCGTTGGCGCCGCGACACTTCTGCGAATAATTTTCGCAGCTCTGACGACCCAGCTCTTGGCCATTGTCGGTCTGTTGCTCGCGGGCGGCATCTTGCTGTTGTGGGTCTGCTGGAAGATGTGGCGTGAATTGAGCGCCGGGCACGAGCAGCATGCCGTGCCGTCTGACGGGGAAGCTTCAGGTGCCCCGACCAAGACGCTGGCCCAGGCGACCTGGCAGATCATCGTCGCCGACGTGTCTATGTCGCTGGACAACGTGCTGGCCGTCGCCGGCGCGGCGCGTGAACATCCCATGGTGCTGATTTTCGGCCTTGCGCTGTCGATCGCGATGATGGGTGTTGCCGCATCGTTCATTGCGAAGCTGCTGCAAAAGCACCGCTGGATCGCCTATGTCGGCCTCGCGGTTATCCTCTATGTCGCCGGTGAAATGATCTATCGCGGCGTCATCGAGGTCTGGCCGCATCTGAAATAACGCGCACAAAAAGGGGCTGCCTGCCGCGAGATTGCAGGCAGCCCATTTCGTTTAGCCGAGCTTGACGAGATTGTGGACCGGCAGCGGACCGCCGGGAAACTGAACGAGCTTGCCGCCTGTGGCGAGCGAGCCGAGATCGATGCCGAAGAAGCCGAGCGTGTCGATCAGCGTTGCGACTTCTGCCTTCGCGGCATGGTCATCGCCGGAATAGAACAGCACGCGCTTGCCTCCGTCGGCTTGCGGGTCACTTGCGAGCACATGCGCTTGCAAATGATTGAACGCCTTGACCACGCGTGCGCCCGGTACAAGTCCGGCGAAGACTTCGCTCGAGATCCGGCCGTTCAGTTCGGCAGGTTTGAACAGCGGCGCTTCGATTGGGTTGTTGGCGTCGATCACGATGCGGCCGTTCCAGGCGGGCAGGCCGGCAAGCGCAGTCGATAGTTTCGACCAGTTGACGGCAACGAGGACGATATCCTTGCTTGCGGCGTCCGTTACCGTGCCAGCACTAATGGACGGGCCAATCTCGCGAACGAGATCTTTCAGCGACGCAGGGCCGCGGCTGTTGGCGACGGTTGCTTCCAGTCCGGCGCTGGCAAGCCTGCGTGCGAAGGCCGAACCGATAGAGCCTGAGCCGATAATTCCGATGGTCTTGGTCATGACGTGTTCCTTTCAGGTTTGGAGGAGAACGAGCGACGGGATTCAGCGCGCGCTGATCTGGCGCATCAGCGCGCCGATGTCGGTGACACCCCAGTGATCGGTGATCTGGCCGTCGCGGACGCGCATGATGTCGATGACCTCGAACGAGATATCGCGGCCGGTCGGGGCGACGCCGTTGAATTCGCCGAGGTGTTTGCCGTGGTAGGTTTTGTGCGTCGTGACAAGATCGCCTTCCGCAACCTGCCGATGGATGACGGCGTGGAAGCCGGGAAAGGCTTTGCGCAGCGTGAGGTAGATATTACGGGTGCCCTCGCGATCGCTGGCGAATCCGGGGAACGCGGTGCGGTCGACGTAGCTTGCCGCGAACAGCTTTTCGAAATTCGCGAAGTTGCCGTCGCGCTGCACATCCTCGATGACCGTGCGCACCACGGCCTTGTTGGCTTCGAGGTGAGCGCCGGTGGTCTGGGCAAATGCCGGGGTGACGCTGCCGGCAACTGCGAGGCCGAGCAGAAAACTGCGGCGGGTGGTGAAGAGGGGCTGGGACATTGTCGGCTCCGTTTTGGCTGGTGACGGATCCGATATCGCCGGTTTATTGATCCCTGATTAGACGGTAATTACTGGATTTATTTTCAAGTATTGCTATAAAATAACTGCATGGAAACACTGGCCAATCTCGAGTCCTTTGTTCAAAGCGCTGAAAATGGCGGGTTTTCCGCCGCTGCCCGCCGTCTGGCGCTGACGCCGGCCGCGGTCAGCCGGAACGTCGCGATGCTGGAGCGGAATCTCGGAATCCGCCTGTTTCAGCGCAGCACACGCAAGCTCACGCTGACCGAAGCGGGCGAGCGCTTTCTGCTTGAGATCCGGGGCAATCTCGAAGGGCTTCAAGCGGCCATCGCTGGAGCTGCGACCGACCATGGCGAGCCTGTGGGCGTGCTCAGGGTCAGCCTCAGTCCGACGCTCGGGACCGACCACATCCTGCCGCTGTTGCCTGCGTTTCTCGCGCGGTATCCGCGCGTTCGCATCGACTGGCACTTCGACAACCGGCAGGTCGATCTGATTGCTGAGAATTTCGATGCGGCTATTGGCGGCGGCATCGACCTCGCGCCAGGCGTTGTCTCACGGCCGCTCGCGCCGTTGCATATCATCGCTGTTGCTTCGCCCGCCTATCTGAAAGGCCGCACGCTGCCGGTCGATCCTTCAGGACTGGCGGCATTCGACGGCATCGTGATGCGTGCTGCGCGAACGGGACGTGTGCGCCGCTGGACCATGCGCAACGCCGCAGGTTCGGAGGTCGATGTGCAATTGCCCGGCACGATCGTGTTCAACGATCCCTCTGCGATGTGCCGCGCCGCGCTGCTCGGTCTCGGTGTGACGCTGATCGCGGTGCCGGATGCGCTACACCACCTCGAAAGTGGGGCGCTCGTGCGTGTCCTGCCGCAGTGGTACGCCGACGCGGGTTCGATCTCGGTTTATTACGCAACCCGGACATTGCTGCCGGCAAAGACGCGCGCGTTTGTCGATTTCGTCGCCGAAGCCTTCCGCCGCGAGCATCTTGCCGAACGGTTTGCGGGCAGCATCGGTTGATCGCGGACTAACGCTTTGCCTGCGGTGTTTCGGTCTGAATTTCGCAACTCGCAGCCGCGAGCGAGGCCTGCGCCTGCGGCATCAGGCCGGGCTCCGCAGCGAGCGCCTTGAGAACGATGAGGCCCGTCGTCGTCGGCGAATCGATGATCAGCCGGTCGGCGGCGGTGACATCTTCCTCTTCCGGAAGTTGGGCGTGTTGTGCTTCCGTCATCAGGTCGAGTTCGATCACGCGCCGTCCTGCGGAACGGTCATTGATCGCGTAATAGGCGATATCGTTGCGGGTGTAGAACGACACCGATGTGTACGACTGGCTCACCGGCACGGTGAGTTTGAGCGGGCCTTTGGAGAGATCGTAGCGGCACGCGGCGTTCGCGAAGGCGGGATCCATGAGCGGCATCGGCGCGGTGCCGGGCGCTGCGGGCGGCAGCGCCGTGACGGCATTCAGACTGGTGATCGGCGCGAGGCGCGAATAGGCGTCGAGTGACGCGACGCGCGGAAGCACCAGCACGCTCACGAGATGGACGACGCCGCCAAGCAACGCGCCGCCGAGGATCGCGAACAGCCAGCGGATCATGGGCACCCCACCGTCTTGATCGAGGGCATCGGCGCATCTTTCTGAGTGCGTGTTCCGACGCCGACCGGCGTATCGTAAAGCCGCAGCGCCAGCATGTACCGGTCAAGTCCGCCGGTCGGAAGCCAGTTTCCGGCGCGCGAACGTGACGTGACCCGGAGTTCGAATCCGCCGTCCGATCCGCGCACGATTTCCTGGCTGGTGAAGCCGTAACGTTGCAGTGAATTGGCGACGAGCTGACCCTTGGTGTCGTAGATCGTCATGGTCCAGAATCGCGCGGCGGGCGTGACACCCTTCACCACGACGTCGCACCGCCCGTCGAGCGGGCGGCCTGAATCGTCAGCGGTTGCGGTGAACATTACGCCATCGCCGGTTCCGACCGGAAGTTCGCCGCTGCGCGCAACCGATGCGCGCGAGTAGGGGTCGATGTCGCTGGTTCCGGTCTTCGGCCGCGCGGTCCACGCGCCAATCGTGATGGTGCCGACGTTGACGCCGCGCGTCGCCGTCGTCCATGTCGCGCCGAGGCCGACGATGGTTGCAATCGCCAGTGTCACGAGAGTGATGAAGATCAACCGCACGATCGAAGCGCCATCATGAAGCGGTCAGTTTTTGCGCGGAGGCGCGGGTGCCGCCGGATCGGATGTCGCCGATGCAAAACTGTCCGGAAAGGCGACGGTGGAGGGCGACGCCGGCTTGCCGCCATCGTTCGAGGAGGTTTTGCCCGGCACGATGGCGGTCTTCGCCGCATCGTCGAACAGTTTTTCCACCCGCACCAGAATATTTGCGCCGCGCCGGGTCAGGATCGGCGGGGGACCAGGATTGATTTCGGCAGCCTTCGCGTTGGCGTTCGAGGCGACAGAGTCAGGCAATTTCTTGCCCACGCCGACGCCGGGCAGGTCCTTGATCTCGACGCCCTGATGCGCTGCGACCATGATGTCATGCCATGTCTGTGCGGGAAGCGAGCCGCCCGTCATGCGGTTGGTCGACGAATAGTCGTCGTTGCCGTACCAGACCGCCATGGTGAAGTTGCCGGTATAGCCGACGAACCAGGCGTCCCTGAACGCGTTCGTGGTGCCGGTTTTGCCTGCCGCCGGAATGCCGTCGAGCCGTGCGCGGCGGGCAGTGCCTTCATCGACGACGTGGCTCATCATCTCCGCCATGTCGGCAGCGACCGATGCGGGGATTGCCTGTGTCGGCTTCTTGCCGTCGCGGTCCCAGCGCCAGACCAGATCGCCGGCGCCGGTGCGGACTTCCAGCACGGAATGCGGCTTCACGGAGCGCCCCTTGTTGGGGAAAGTCGCGTAAGCAACGGCGTGTTCCACGACGCTGACTTCCGTGGAGCCGATCGGCAGCGACGGCGTATCGATCAAGGGGGCCGTGATCCCGAACTTGCGCGCGGTTTCGACGATCTTGGCGCGGCCCTTCTTTGCGGCTTCCCACTGGTTGCGCGGATTGTTGCCGATCGCGATCGAAAGCTTCACGGGAATGACGTTGACCGAGCGGGTGATCGCTGTCGTCAGCGTCATCGAACCGGAATAGGAGCGTCCGTAATTCTGCGGGCACCAGTTGCCGAGGCAGACCGGGCCGTCGACCACGATCGACTTCGGCGTGAAGCCGTTCATCAGCGCCGTGGCATAGACGTAAGGCTTGAACGAGGAGCCGGGCTGGCGCATCGCATCGACGGCGCGATTGAACTGGCTGGCGCCATAGTCGCGGCCGCCGACCATTGCGCGCACGCCACCATCAAGGTCGGCGAGAACCACCGCGGCCTGCGTGGCGTGGTAATCGCGGCCGAACTGGCGGAGCTGGTTTTCGACGGTGGCTTCCGCCGCGCGCTGCACGTTCATATCGATCGCGGTGCGAACGACGAACACGCGCTCGGTATAGGATTTCGGGAAGGTCAGGACGAGCTTGCGCATCTCGTCGAAGGCCCAGTCGAGATAATAGTTCGGGGAGTTCTCGTCGCGTCGGTCGATGGCGTTGGCCGGGTTGCGGCGAGCACCGAACACCTGACCTTCGGTCATGAATCCAGCATCGACCAGATTGTCGAGTACGACGTTGGCGCGGGCGCGCGCGGCGGGCAGGTTGATGTGCGGCGCGTATTTGGTCGGGGCCTTGAACAGGCCGGCAAGCATCGCCGATTCGGCGAGGTTCACGTCGCGCGCGGACTTGTTGAAATAGAAATGCGCCGCACCGTCGACGCCGAAAGTGCCGCCGCCCATGTAGGCGCGGTCGAGATAGAGCTTCAGGATTTCGTTCTTGGTCAGCCGCGTTTCCAGCCAGACGGCGAGGAACGCTTCCTTCACCTTGCGCTCGATGGTGCGCTCGTTGTTGAGAAACAGGTTCTTCGCAAGCTGCTGCGTGATCGACGATCCGCCTTGCCGCACGCCGCCAGCCTGCGCGTTGGTCATCAGCGCGCGCGCGGTGCCCGCGACGTCGATGCCGAAGTGATCGTAGAAGCGGCGGTCCTCGGTGGCCAGCGTCGCCTTGATCAGATGATCGGGGAAATCCTCAAGCGGAATTGAGTCGTTGTGCTTGATGCCGCGGTTGCCGATCGGGTTGCCGTAACGATCGAGAAACGACACCGCGAGATCGGATTTCTTCAGCCAGTCGTCGTCGGACGTTTCGCGGAAGGCGGGGATGGCCAGCGCCAGCATCAGCACAAGGCCGGCGAGACCAATGGTTGCGCCTTCCGACAGCGGTTCGATGAAGACCCAGCGCTTCCAGCGGCCCACATAGAAACGGTCCATGAAGGTGGAGTAGCGTTCCCAGAGTTCGCGCAGTCCGACAGCGGACGAGAACAGCGTCGAATCGATGCGCGCGTCGAGGTCCAGCAGGAAATGCCGGAACCGCTTTTTCCACTCGTTGGGTACGATCTGGCGCACCGGAACCCTTAATCCAAATGACGCGGCGACGGATCACGAGTCGCCGATAAAAAGCGCTGGTTAGACGATGCTCGATAATTTGCGGCATCCCCAAGGCGGCCGGGAAGGCGATTTCGACATCGGGAATCCGGAACCTTCTAGCTGACCATGCACCATAAACCAATGGCCGCGCTGGTTTTTTGATGGCGAGGGTGGACGCTGCCCACGCTTTTCAGTCCCGGAAAAGCCGCCCTTCACCTTCGCGCTTGCGCCAGCGCCTCCAAGGCCCATAAAGCTTCCCGGTAATGTAACGGCGCCTCGCGATCCCGACAGGTTCAAAACCATGACAGCCCCGCCTCGGCGGCCCTCGACCCAAAGCGAATTTTTCTGGAAAACCAAGACGTTGGAGGAGATGTCCGACAGCGAATGGGAAAGCCTGTGCGACGGCTGCGCACGCTGCTGCCTGGAAAAGCTCGAAGACGAGGATACGGGCAAGATCTACTTTACCCACGTGTCCTGCACGCTGCTCGATGCGGGCCTGTGCGCCTGCAAGGACTATCCCAACCGGTCGGCCAAAGTCCCCGACTGTGTGCGGCTGACGCCCGAGAATGTCCGGACGCTGACATGGCTGCCGCCGAGCTGCGGCTACAAACTCGTGGCGGAAGGCCGCGACCTGTACTGGTGGCACCCGCTGATTTCGGGCGATCCCAACACCGTCCATGAAGCCGGCGTGTCGGTGCGGGGCAGGGTGTGGGGCAGTGAAGACGAGGTGGCGGAAGCCGATCTCGAGGACCACATCGTGCAGTGGCCCGGCGTGCTGCCGAAGCGCGCGCGGCTGAAGAAGCGGCCCGCCCGATAAGCATCCGGCGATTGCACGCGCGTGCGATAACGGCCACGTGATGCACCGTCCGCGCGATGCACCCATGCGCCTGTACTCCTTATGGGGCCGCGCGAAACAGGCTATGTTTGCCGTCGTCCGAGAGATTTTGAGTGCAGGCCTTTTGCCCTCGGGCCATTCTCCGGAATATTCTTCCTTTCAGGAAACCGTCTCAGAAAAACGTCCGACGATTCATGACCGAGACACATCGACAGCGCGGCGACGCAACCGACGAGGCGCTGGACGCAACGGACGAAATTTCCAACATCGCGACTGAAGTGATCGATCTGACCGACGCGCCGCCCATCGTCCCGGCGCCGCCGCTTTCGAAAAGCGAAGTGCGGACCATCCTGCTGAGCCTGATGCTCACGATGTTTCTCACCGCGCTCGACCAGACCATCGTGGCCACTGCGCTGCCAACCATCGGACGCCAGTTTCAGGACGTCAGCAATCTGTCCTGGGTGATCACGGCGTATCTCCTGTCATCAACCGCGGTTGCGCCGGTCTACGGCACGCTGAGCGACATCTACGGCCGCCGCAACATGATCGTCATTGCGCTGGCGCTGTTCCTGCTCGGTTCCGTGCTGTGCGCAGTCGCGCCGAATATCCTGACGCTGATTCTTGCGCGCGCGCTGCAAGGCATCGGCGGCGGCGGCATTCTTCCGCTGGTGCAAACCGTGATCTCCGACGTGGTAACGCCGCGCGAACGCGGCCAGTACCAGGCTTATTTCTCATCGGTGTGGGTCGCGGCCGGCATCGGCGGTCCGGTGCTCGGCGGATTGTTCGCCGAACATCTGCACTGGTCGGTGATCTTCTGGATCAATCTTCCGCTCGGCGCGCTGTCGCTCGCGCTGCTGCTGCCGAAGATGAAAAAGATTCCGGTCTTTCATCGCAAGCGCAAGGTCGACTGGCTCGGCGGCGTGCTGCTGATGGCGTCCGCAGTGATCGTGATGCTGGTGCTGACATGGGGCGGCAATCGTTTCGCCTGGGCGTCGCCCGCGATCATTGCGATGGTTGGCTCGGCAATTTTTCTCGGTGCTGCCTTCGTCTGGCATGCGCGCCGCACCGACGAACCGTTCCTGCCGATTCCATTGCTGTCGGGAACGGTGGTGCCGTACGCGATGGCGGCGGGCGGCTGCGCCATCGGCACCATGATCGGTCTCACGGTGCATATGCCGCTGTACTACGAAGTCGTCTATGGCCTCACCGCGAGCGAAGCCGGGCTTGCTCTGATTCCGCTGGTTGCGGTGTCGGTGCTTGGCGCGTGGATCGCGGGCCGTGCGATGATGTTCACCAAGCACTACAAGCGCGCGGCGATTGCCGGCGTGAGTCTTGCGACCAGTGCTGCGTTCGCGCTGGCGGTAGCGACACCGCTGCCGCTGTGGCAATTGCTTGCGGCGCTGTCGCTCATGGCGGTGGGTCTCGGCACGGTGTTTCCTGTGAGTGTCGTCTCGATTCAAAATGCGGTGCCGCGGATGCAGGTCGGCACCGCGACCGGCGCGATGAATTTCTTCCGTTCGCTGATGGCCTCATTCACGGTGGCGATTTTCACCGCGATCCTGCTGATGGTGCTCGGCGGAAATCTCACCATCGGCGCGGAGCATCAGATCGGCGCGAAACATGCCATCGCGAGCGCCGACATGATCGCGGCGTTCCGTTATGTATTCGCCGCCGCCGCCGTGTTGCTTGCGACCGCCGCGACGCTCATCGCGTTGATGGAAGAGCGTCCGCTCGCCGGTCCGCCGCAGCCCGCCGCCGAGATGGCGGAGTAGCAAAACGCCCCGCTGACACCAAAAGGCGAAACGGTGACGAACTCCGGCGCATAAGGCAAAATGGCGACGGCGCGCGTCCGGGTTGCGCCGGATGCCGCGCGGTGCTGCATTCTGCCAAACCGAGCCGCATGAGACGGAGCAGGGCATGTTGAAGGGCGGGTTGCTGATCGTGCATCTGTTCGCGAGCGCGATGTCCGCGCCGCAGGCCGCGACTGCCGGATCCGCGGGCGGCGCAAGTTGCACCTATCAGGCCTGCATGACGAAATGCAGCAAGCTGAACGGCCAGATCTGCAACAGTTATTGCGAGGCCAAGGTCCGGCAGCGTGTCGCCAGAGGCATTTGCACCGCGCAGGATATCGGCGGCGGCTGATTTACAGTCAGCTCCCTTTGTTGCCGGGAACACTCCCCCGTCGGGTGTCAATCTGGCGGCTTCGGGTATAGGAAATTAATCCTTGACAGCGTGACGCTGCCGCTGTAGGGTTCAGGAATGCTCCAGAATTGCGTTTCACGGCTCCCGGCATACGTCGGGCCGCCCGTTGACGCCCGCAGGCCAAATCCCTATCTTATGCAATATCGCATAAGGTAGGCCAATGACTGCAAATCCGCAGAAAGTCTCGGATATCATTCCCGCCGCCCGCCACGGCCTCGCGCTGGAAGGATTCTTCCAGATCATGGCGCGGTGGGGTGTGGGTAACACCGAAGCCCGCCGCATCCTCGGCAACCCGGCCGAGCGCACGTTCTTTCAATGGAAGAGCGGCAAGGCGGCGCGGGTGCCGGAGGATACGCTGCGCCGGATCGGCTATGTCGCCGGCATCTGGAAGGCGTTGCAGATCGTCTATTCCGACGCCGCGCTGGCCGACGGCTGGATCATGCGGCCGAACAAGTTTTTCGCCGGGCAGACGCCGCTGGCGCGGATGACCGC
This sequence comes from Afipia sp. GW822-FHT04G07, assembly GCF_058800765.1. Lineage (NCBI taxonomy): Bacteria > Pseudomonadati > Pseudomonadota > Alphaproteobacteria > Hyphomicrobiales > Nitrobacteraceae > Afipia > Afipia sp. GW822-FHT04G07. Next base: position 135,744 of record NZ_JBXAMP010000002.1, on the reverse strand, counting down.
GGGCGACGTCACCGATCTCGCGGCGGTGCGCGCTTATGTCGATGCCGCGCGCGCGCCGTGGTCCTGAAGTGCTGGTCTTAACGCGTGGCGGATGAACCGGCCTTAACGCGCGTGCGCTGGCGGGAGGCGTGGCGGATCATCGCCTCGCGCTATCCGCCGATCGCGCTGTTCGAGCGCGTCTCGGACAATCCCGCGGTGTGGGATGTGCTGATCGAACTCGAGCAGGCGACCAATCCGCGCGTGCGCGACGAGGCCGGCGAGATCGCGCTGGTGCCGCCGGAGCGGCGCGTGACCGGGCCGAACGCATCCTGGGTGATGGCGCCGTTCACGCACATCAACAGGCACGGCTCGCGGTTTTCGGACGGCAGCTACGGCGTCTATTACGCCGCGCGCACGTTGCAGACCGCAATTAAAGAGACTGGCTATCACTTCGCGCGCTTCGCTTCGGATTCGAACGATCCACCGCGCCGCGAGGACATGCGCGTGCTGCTGGGAGGCATCGACGCGCGGCTGCATGACGTGTCGCGGCTCGATGACAAATTGAAGCGGCGAATCCTGGATCCGAAGTCCTATGCCCACAGCCGGCCGTTTGCCGCGGGGCTGCGCGAAGCCGACAGCGACGGCATCGTTTATCCGAGCGTGCGCGACGAAGGCGGCTCATGCGTTGCGGCGTTCTGGCCGGATGTGATCGGTGTGCCGGTGCAGGAACGGCATCTGCAATACGAATGGGACGGCAAAGGCTTCAGCCGGTGGTTCGATTATAAAGAGGAGAGGTGGGTGGCTGCCTAACTGCGTCCGCCGCCATGGCAGCGCCGGCCGTCTCCAGATTCAACAGGTTGACGGCGGTGGTCAGTTCCTGGTCGTCGAAGATCAGAAAAAGCCTGCTCAGGGTCTGGGCGCAATCATGCGGGCCCGGCTCGATATACTGCGCCAGAAGGCCCTGCGCCCGCAGCACGGCGTCGAGAACACGCTCCTGATGTGTCATGACGGGAACCTCCACACTGTCAGGTGGCAACGGCCTCGCGCGGGTTCCGTTCCTCGTTGTTCCTGGTCGTTCCCTGGGATCGAAGGTCAAACGAAAACCCGCCTCTCGCAATGAGGGCGGGGTGCTGGAATTTTTCGTTACAAATTAAATCAGGTTCGAGGTTCGACGCCGCTGAACCTTGTCAATTGCGCCGCCCGCTTCGAGAGAAGTTCCGCCACGAAATCAGAAACTTCGGCGCGCACCTTGCGCTCCTGCTCCGGTGTCATCTCCGTGTGCTTTTGCGCGAACGCCTTCATCACCCGCTCGACCACTTCTTTCATGACGCACCTCTTTCCAGTCAAACGTGGTTCCGAGGATTTCGTTCCTTATGCAATAATCGAACTTATGGGACGCCGACGCATTGCCTTTACTCATGGAACGGGAGGCAACGATGGGACGCGCCTGGAAACACATCGTGCTGGTGGTTGAAGACGACCAGTTGCAGCGAGAACTCGTCAGCCTGATTCTCGAGGAAAGCGACATGCATGTCATTCAGTGCGGAAGCGCGGAGGCGGCGGCTGTCGTGCTGGAAAAATCCGGAAGCGACCTGACGCTGATGTTCACCGCGGATCTCGCCGACATGTCGGGAATCGAACTGGCGAAGATCGCCACGCGGCGCTATCCGCATATCGACGTCATCGTCACCTCAAGTGAAGATGTCGAAGACATTCCCGACAACGTCATGTTCATGCCGAAGCCGTGGCTGCCGCTGGAACTGCTCCGCGAGGCGGAGCAGTCCTGCCGGCGTCATGCAGTGCATTGAGCGGGGTCAACCCGCCATTGCTGCCGTCACATTGAACAGGACTCCCGGAAATCTCACAGGGACTTTGCCCGGATCGATAAAGCAAGTGCCCTTGGCGCGAATCCAGACGATTTTGTCGTTACTGACGACGCGATAAGTTGTATCGAGTTGTCCCCCCTCAGCCGCGATACGATGCACTGCCTGTGTGAATTGCTTTGCATCGTCGGGATGGATCGCCCTGACATAGCATTCGAGGGGAAGTCCCTTTGTGGTAGCCGTTGAAGGGACATCGAACAGCTTCGCGGCAAGTGTATTGACATAAGCTAGGTTGTGACTGACGTCCCAATCTCAAAAACCGATCAACTCGTTTTGCCGGGCGGATCGACGGGCAGCATCTCCGAGGTCTGTTCGTAGGCCTCCGCAGCGGCCATTCTCAGAAGAAAGTAGAGAGTTCTGAAATCGCGGTTCTTCGCAAATTCCGCAATCTCCAGACAGAGATCGCCGACAGATTTGCGCTTTATGATTTCCAGCCGATGTGTTTCCGATCGATGTACTTCAGATCGATTTTTTCGAGATCGGGATGCCAAAGTAATCGGCACGGTTCGACTTGATTGTGTTGCCCCAGAAGGTTTCTTTTTCATTTGCCACCAATTGACGGTTGAATTGTCAAAGGATCAGGCATCAATGTTTCAAGGAGTCACCTCGTTGCACCTTTCCCGGCTTTCCGGATGCTGGCTGCGGGAATTGAAATTGGTGCGCATTTCAAATTTTCTTTCGTGAAATAAAAATCTAACTTTGATTGTTCTTGGGAAAAATTAGATCACGATTTTTGAGTCGCGCGAAGCGGAAACCCCCGTCGTAGGTTCTTTGACAGAAAGTTGATCTCTCTGACTTTGCGCGCGATGAGATTGATAGGAAAATAATCCTTGACAGCGTAACGCTGCCGCAGTAGTGTTGCGTCATGCTCCAGAATTGTGCTTCGGGGCAAGCTGCCGCACCACACCGGAACCACCCTTGGCATCAGGCGTTTCCTTCATATGACCGCGCATCTCCGCGCATTCGAATGAATGAGGACGTCATGGCAAAAGTCGAGCATATCGAAGGCGAACGCCGGATCGTCGAAACACCCACCGAAGCGCGGGGCGCAGAGCCGGGGCCGTCGATCCTGGCGCTCCTGACCATCAGCACCATCGCAGCGGGTTTCGTGCTCGCGATCATCTGGTTCGTGTTCTTCCGGACCTAGCACGCGCGGAGGGAGCGCATCGCCCTCGTTGCGGAATTCCGGATTCCTTAAACGCCGCGCCTCAGCGCGGCGTTGTTGTATCAGCACGCGAGTTTCTCATGATGCCCAGAAAGCCTTCCTCCACGCCGGTGAAAAAGCCGGTGGCGAAGAAAGCTGCGCGCAAGACAGCCGCCAAGAAGAGAGCAAAGGTTGTCGTCAGGAAGGTCGCGACCGGCAAGAAAGCGGCGCCTCGGAAGACCACGGCCAAAAAGCCGAAGGCTATCAAGCCCGCCGAAATCAAACCTGAAAAGCAACGGCGTCCGCGGACGAAAGTGCTGAACGAGCATCCCGACAATATCGCCGTGGATGCGCACGATCATGAGGCGCGGGACGCGCTCGATCGGGCGAGGGCGGCGCGCCCGGTACGCGGGCCCCGCAAACGCACGGCGGTGGACAACGCCAACGATCCGCCTCCGGGGGAAACGCCGTCCGCATCGATGGTCGAGCGCGTGAGCGACGCCATCGAGCGCGAACTGTCGAAGATCGAGCGCATCATCGGCAATCCCATGCGCATCGCGCCTGCGCAACGCATCGAGACCGAGAGCCGCGCACGCGTGCTGGCGTCGCTTGCACGCACGCTGAAGGAAGTGATGCGGCTGCGCAGCGAGGCGAGCGGAGACGACAAAGCGAAAGCCGCCGATGACGACGCCGTTCCCCGAGACCTCGACGAATTCCGCCGCGAACTTTCGCGACGCCTGGAAGGGCTGGTCGCCAATGGAGCGCCGCTTCCTGCTGGAGGGAATGAGCCGGGCTGAGTTCGAACTAATTTTGTCGCGCTGGGATGTGTTCGCGCACGATCATCAGGTGCCGCCGGTCCTCGCGCCGAACGGTCAGCCGTGGCTGACATGGCTTCTGATCGGCGGACGCGGCGCCGGCAAGACGCGCGCGGGCGCGGAATGGGTGAGGGCGCAGGCGCTCGGCATCGCGCCGCTGGCCGAGGCGCCGGTCACAAATATCGCCCTGGTCGGCGAAACAGAACACGACGTGCGCGAGGTGATGATCGAGGGCGTGTCGGGGCTGCTCGCGGTGCATCGCCGTGATGAGCGTCCGGTGTGGACATCGTCGCGGCGGCGGCTGGAATGGAGCAACGGCGCTGTGGCCTATGCATTTTCCGCCGAAGATCCGGAAAGCCTGCGCGGCCCGCAATTCGGCTGCGCCTGGTCCGACGAGATGGCGAAGTGGCGTTATGCGCAGGCGACGTTCGACATGCTGCAGTTCGGGCTGCGGCTCGGCAGCCAGCCGCGCCAGCTCATTACCACAACGCCGCGTCCGACCGCGCTGATCAAGCGGCTGATGCTCGAGCCGACCAGCGTCGTCACGCGCGCGGCGACGCAGGCCAATGCGTACCATCTCGCGCCGACGTTTCTGAAGGGCGTGCTGGCGCGCTACAAGGACACGCGGCTCGGACGGCAGGAACTCGACGGCGAGATCATCGAGGACCGGCCCGACGCGCTGTGGTCGCGCACGCTGCTGGAGAGTTGCCGCGTGAACGAGGCACCGGCGTTGTCGCGCATCGTGGTCGCGGTCGATCCGCCGGCGTCGTCCGGCAAGCGCGCCGACGCCTGCGGCATTGTCGCTGCGGGCATCACGGGCGAGGGCGGCATTTACGTCATCGCCGACGACACGGTGTCGGGCGCGACACCCGCGGTGTGGGCGGCGAAAGCCATTGCGCTGTGGCGGCGCGTGGAGGCGGATTCACTGGTGGCCGAGGTCAACCAGGGCGGCGAGATGGTCCGCGCGGTCATCAACGAGGTCGATGCGAGTGTGCCCGTCGTTTCGGTGCGCGCCTCGCGGGGCAAGTGGCTGCGCGCGGAGCCGGTCGCGACCTTGTATGAGCAGGGCCGCGTCAAGCACGCCGGGAATTTTCCGGGGCTGGAAGACGAGATGTGCGACTTCGGGCCGACCGGCCTGACGTCGGGCCGCTCGCCGGACCGGCTCGACGCGCTGGTGTGGGCGATCGCGTCACTGACATTCACCGCGCGCGCCGCGCCGAGGGTGCGGGGGTTGTGAGGAGTTTGTGTCCCGGGCGCGACGCAGCGTGCAACGCTGCCTCGCAGAACCGGGACCGCAAGAGGGTCAGTTTGAAATTTGGTCGCTTAGATCGCACCAGTCCGGATTGTGTTTCTCGATCATGTCAAATTTCCATGATCTTCGCCAACGCTTGAGCGAATGTTCGCGTGATCTGGCTTCGATCACCGATGTGTATGCCTCGAGATGTACCAATCTTGTCACGCCATATGCAGCAGTAAATCCGGGAGCGAGCTTCGCACGATGCTCGGTGAGTCTACGCGCCATATCGTTTGTCACACCGACATAGAGCACGCCGCGCGGTGTATTGGCGAGAATGTAGACGAAGAACTGATTGCTCATCAATCCATGTCCCGAGCGTGAAGTTATCCGCAGCGTGGCTTCGCGGAACCGGGATCGTCAAGAGTTATGAGTCTGTAACGGTCCCGGCTCTGCGGAGCGGCATTTCATGCCGTGCCGCGTCCGGGACACGAGAACTGGACATTTCAAATGCTTAACTTCAAAAACCTGTTCCGGTCCCCTGAAGCAAAAGCCAGCCGCACGGCGAAAGTGCTCGCGTTCGAATCCGGCGGGCGGGCGCGGTGGACGCCGCGCGATTACGCGGCGCTGGCGCGCGAAGGTTATCTCGCCAACGCCATCGTGCATCGCGCGGTGCGGCTGATCGCGGAGAATGCCGCGTCATGTGGATTTCTGCTTTATGAAGGCGCTGTCGAGCGCGAGGCGCATCCGCTGTCGCTGCTTTTGACGCGGCCCAACGCGCGGCAGGACGGCGCGAGTTTTTTCGAGGCGCTCTACGCGCACATGCTGCTGGCCGGCAACGCCTATGTCGAAGCCGTCGCGCTCGGCGACCAGGTGCGCGAGCTGCACGCGCTGCGGCCGGACCGCATGAAGGTGGTGCCCGGCGCCGACGGCTGGCCGGAGGCCTATGAGTACAGCGTGGCGGGCCGCAGCGTGCGGTTCGATCAGCTCGCGTCACAGGTGCCGCCGATCCTGCATCTGACATTCTTCCATCCGCTCGACGATCACTACGGGTTAGCGCCCATCGAAGCGGCGGCTGTTGCAGTGGACACCCATAATGCCTCGTCAGCCTGGAACAAGGCGCTGCTCGACAACGCGGCGCGGCCCTCCGGTGCGCTGGTGTACTCCGGGCCGGAAGGCGCGGTGCTGTCGGATTCACAATTCGACCGGCTCAAGCGCGAACTGACCGAGACCTATCAGGGCGCGGTGAACGCCGGACGGCCGCTGCTGCTGGAAGGCGGGCTCGACTGGAAGGCGATGTCGCTGACGCCGAAGGACATGGATTTTCTCGAGGCGAAGAATTCCGCCGCGCGCGAGATCGCGCTGGCGTTCGGCGTTCCTCCGATGCTGCTCGGCATTCCCGGCGATAACACCTACGCGAATTTCCAGGAAGCCAACCGCGTGTTCTGGCGGCAAACGATTTTGCCGCTGGCCTCGCGCGTCGGTGCATCGCTGGCGCAATGGCTCAGTCCGCAATTCGGCGGTGACTTGCGCATCGTCGTCGACACCGACCGGATCGATGCGCTGGCGGCGGATCGCGCTGCACTGTGGGACCGCGTGGCGAGCGCGCCGTTCCTCACGCTGAACGAGAAGCGCGAGGCGACGGGCTATGCGCCGGTTGCCGATGGCGACCGTTTGGGATGACTTTCCATGTCCGACCTGATCCGCATTTTCACCGAGCGCGGCGATCTCGCGCATCTGGCGCTGCTGCTGTGGGCGCTGGCGGCGAGCGCCGCGTTTCTGTTCACGCTGCGCGAGCTGGCCGCCGCGTCGCGCCGGTTCGATGAATTCGTTCGTCAGTTGTCGCGTTTCAATCGCAAGGCAAAGAGCCATCGCGATCTCACTCATTTCATCAACGAGGATTAATTCATGGATACGTTGCACACGGTCTTGCGCGCGATACAGCCCGAGCAGAAATCCACGCCGGACCATCTGACGGTGTTCCGCGAATTTCTCGCGCATCTCGGCAGGATTCAGCACAAGGCGCCGGCGCGGCCCGCATCGCCGAAACCCGCGCGCAGCAAATCCGCGCGGCGCAAGGCGAAGCGCAAGGCGACGTAACACCTCCGGCACATTTTCGATCACCAAGCCAACCCCACCACGCGCAGTTCGCGAGGATGCCCATGCACGCGCCGATGTCATCGCCATCACGCATGTCGCTCGCAAGCGACGGCACGGTGGAAGGTTACGCCAGCCTGTTCGGCGAAGTGGACCAGGCGCGCGACATGGTGATGCCCGGCGCGTTTACCAAGACGCTGGCGCAGCGGGGCTTGCGCAAGATCCCGATGCTGTTCCAGCACGATCCCGCCGAGCCGGTCGGCATCTGGCTCGACCTGCATGAGGATTTTCGCGGGCTGTGGGCGAGGGGGCGTCTGATCCCCGATGTTGCGCGCGGCCGCGAACTGCTGGCGCTGGTGAGCGAGGGCGCGATCGACGGGCTCTCGATCGGCTACCGCACCGTGCGCGGCCAGATCGATCCGAAGACGCGCATCCGTAAACTGTATCAGGTCGATCTCTGGGAGATTTCGATCGTCACGTTCCCGCTGCTGGCGGGGGCGCGTGTTCGCGCGGTGAAGCAGGCATTCCCCAGGCCAAAGCTGTCACTGCCGCGGACGCGCGCTGAACATGAGTGGCGCTCGCTGTCGAAGACGGGGCGCTGATGTTGCGGCACGTCGAAATTTTTCACGCGCGGCAACGTGCGCGATTCATGCGGCCGGATGCGGCGCGGTATATTCGGCCGGATGTGGACAGATGGCTGGCGCCACCGCATCCCGACGAGCGGAAATATAGTCCGAGTCAGCCGCGTGACTGGCGCGGCAGATGGACGGACGGCGGAGGCGGTGCCGGTGGCGATTCAGCCTCGCAGACGGGGCGGATCAATTTCGGCGACTTGCCGAGTTTTAGTGACCTGTTCGGGCTGTTTCAGATCACACCCGGCGATGGCGCGTTCGGAGGTATTCAGCTTGCTAGTGACGGGAAGCCTCTTCTCGATAGTTTCGGCGAGCCGTATTATGCTCCGGGCGGTCACCACGACCTGCCGCAGAATATATTCAAGAAATGGGATTTACCCGAAGAAACTCGCCGTGTTTTCAATCAAGCGACTACCGGTAAGTTGCCGACAGGGAGATACGAGGTGGACGGTGTGTTAAGAGGTCACCAGTGGGACGAAGCGCACCGAAATTACAACGAAGCGACACGCGAGCTGAGCGAGCGCTTTATGAAGGAGCGCAACATCATCCCTAGTCAAATGACACCAGAGCAGGCTCGCGATCTTCTAAAGGAGGTCAGAGAGTCGGAGAATCCCACCATTCGAGACTACAATCGGACGCTGCGAATGTTGCGCCGAATATTCCGCGGCGGCAGGGAATGACGACGATGGGTGAGGATAATGGCCTTAATGAAGGAGAGCGAGCTCACGAGTTGGTCTGGCAGAAGCTGTATGATGAAGTTGGCGCCATATTCAGCGAGTTTTCACGGCAGGGGTTGATCGGCGAGGAAGAGTATTTTGTTGTCCCGGACGATTGGGGTTGGAGCCGTCTCCAGACCGAGCTCGTACTTTCGCCGCTTTGGCCCGAATTCGTGCGGAGGTTTCAGCTTATCCTCGTCGATTTTCCGGATTGGTGGATCACGATGCAGGTGATGCGAAACGAAGCGGATGGATGGCCCGGCATGGGAATCATTGTCGCAGTCGATGAAGTTCAAGATGAACTCAAACGCGAGTATCTTCCTGCTGAGCTGCGCGACATAACGTTCTGAGTTGGCCGGCTGCATCAATTTTGTCGCGAGCGGTGCGAGTGATGACGATCCATTCTCGCAGATTTCCCGGACTGGTCGATCACCATGGAGGTGATGAGAGAATTTACGGACAAACAGCCTGGTATGGGTGTCTATGTATTCGCGGACCGTTTTAAAGATCAACTGAAGCGCGAGTATCTCTCCGAAAACCTTCGCAACCTTATTTTCGATTAGATCGCAGAGGCTCAGTGAAAGCCGACGTTCTGTTCTGTTAACGACTATCCCTGAGCTATCACCGACCAGCCGCCCCTTCGGGCGGCGTTTTTGTTTGTGCATTTCAAGTTCAACACGAACCAACATCAGGAGAGCAATGAAAATGGACTACGACATCAACGACGCCGCGCCGGAGCATAAATCCGGCATCTCGTCCGCCGCGCGCGGCGAGCACGACGCCATCATGCAGATGTTCGAGGAGTTCAAGGCCTCGAACGACGAACGTCTGGCCTCGCTCGGCCGCCGTGCCGACGTGCTGCTCGATGAGAAAGTCGACCGCATCAATGGCGCGCTCGACGCGCAGATGAAGCGGATCGATGATCTCGCGCTGAAGGGCGCGCGGCCTTTGCTTGAAGGCGGCCGGCTGGACGGTTGGCGTGCCCGCGCCACCGATGCGCAAGCGCGCGAGCACAAGAGCGCGTTCGACGCCTATGTGCGCCAGGGCGAAAGCGGCGGACTGCGCGCGATGGAAACCAAGGCGCTGTCGGTCGGCTCCAACGCGGACGGCGGCTACCTCGTGCCGGCCGAACTCGAACACGAGATCGGATCGCGGCTCGCCGCCATCTCGCCGATCCGTGCCATTTCCTCGGTGCGCGAGATTTCCGGCAACGTCTACAAGAAGCCGTTCATGACCGCAGGCCCCGCCACCGGCTGGGTGGGCGAGACCGACACACGTTCGCAGACCACATCGCCGACGCTCGATGCGTTGAGCTTCCCGGCGATGGAGCTTTACGCCATGCCGGCGGCGACCGCGACGCTGCTCGACGACTCGGCGGTGAATATCGACGAGTGGATCGCTTCCGAAGTCGAGATGACCTTCGCGGTGCAGGAGGGCGCCGCCTTCGTCAGCGGCGACGGCTCCAACAAGCCGAAGGGTTTCCTCAACTATACGGCGGTGGCCAACGGCTCGTGGACCTGGGGCAATCTCGGCTATGTCGCGAGCGGATCGGCAGGCGCGTTCCCCGGCTCCAATCCGTCCGACGTGCTGGTCGATACGATCTACGCGCTGAAGGCGGGCTATCGGCAGAACGGCACGTTCGTGATGAACCGCAAGACGCAGGCCGCGATCCGCAAGTTCAAGGACACCGGCGGCGGTTATCTCTGGCAGCCGCCGGCGCAGGCGGGCGGTCGCGCATCGCTGATGACGTTTCCGCTGATCGAAGCCGAGGACATGCCTGACATCGGCGCGAATTCGCTGTCGATCGCGTTCGGCGACTTCAAGCGCGGCTACCTGATCGTGGACCGGGTCGGCGTGCGCGTGTTGCGCGATCCGTACAGCGCCAAGCCTTACGTGCTGTTCTACACCACCAAGCGCGTCGGCGGCGGCGTCCAGGATTTCGACGCCATCAAGCTGGTGAAGTTCGCGGCGAGTTGAGCGGGCGCTAGACTACTGATGCGGTGTGCTAGGCCAGCACGCCGTATTCTTTTTTACCGAATTGTACTGTGGGATATGAGGTGTTTCCTATCAACTCATGAAGTTATTGCGAGCTAGTCCAGCATAGGAGTATAAATATGAAGGCATGAAGCCTTCATATTTTGTGAGATTACGTTGAAGAATTTAGCGATAGCGCGGCGCATTCATTTTGTGCTGCACGCCGTTTACAAACAGCAGAGAGGCCTCGCGTGGAAGCGCTGGCGTCGTGACAAGCGTGTCGGCCTCTTTCGTGAGCGAGTTAGTATTTTTAATCGCGGGCGTCATGAGCGAATTTGGGCTTATGGAAAGACGTCGCTTCCGGCGGTATTTTGCTTGGATCAGAATCCTGTAGAAACAATCGCCTTTCTAGAGAATATGCAAAACAGCCTTCTGCGCGAGGCAATGGCGATTCGCTCTAAACCTCTGTCTCGGCGTAAAGGTGGCCGACGAATATCGTCTTATTTTGACTTCAAATCCTTGACGCACATTAGCCCCACGGCCGCTCTGATTTTGGCGGCAACATTTGATCGGCGTAAGTACATTACGAAAGCTAAACCCCACACGATTGATGAGCATTTGTGGAAGCCTGAGGTTATTTCAGTGCTTCGCTCTTTGGGGTTTCATGAGCTTTTGGAAATGGAGCCCCAGATTGCTGGACCACAAGCCGACGAAGCGCTTCGAATTCTCAAGTTTGTCTCCGGCGAGAAGGCAGAAGGTGAAAGGCTAGGTCAGCTTCAGGAAAAGCTTGTGGCTCTGCTTCCAAGGGATGAGCAAGAGCGGCTTCTTTACGCTGAACCGTATGGTGGGATGCTGGAAGCTGCCTTGAATTCTGCCACGTGGGCATATCCGGCAAACCACAAATGGGACTATCCTGTTCTGCCCAGGTGGTGGATTACCGGGGCAATCGATACGCGGAACCGAACGGTAACCGTTGCAGTTTATGATCAAGGTGTGTCCATTCCAGCAAGCCTTCCTCATTGGGAACATTGGGGAAAAGTTGATAGAATGGTCCAACGTCTTCTAGCTAGATCGGGATTGTCAGACCCTGCGGGCGATCCTACTTATGATGGACAGGCTATTAGGCTAGCTATGACTGTAGCTTCAACTAACACTAAACTGCCGCAGCACGGAAAAGGACTGCACACGATGCGTGAGGTCGTTGATCGTGCCCGTTCGGGTCGACTTCGTATCCTAAGTCGCTTCGGTGACTGCGTTTGGGAGAAGAATAAAAAACCCATATCCCGCAACTATGCGAATTCGATCGGTGGTACGCTTATCGAATGGCGAATTGAGCTTTAACAGCCATGATGATGCTTTCCATTGCAGATAAATTCAGCCGATATCCGGGCCCTCGTTACAGAAAGGATGGTCCTTTCAGCGGCGAGCAATTTCGGCAAGAGCAATTGATTCCAGCTATCCAGGAAGCGATACAAAAGAATGATAGATTGGTAGTTATTCTGGATGATGTCGCTGGATATGGCTCTTCTTTTCTCGAAGAAGCTTTTGGCGGATTGTTGAGAGAAGGGCTGACCCTAGAGCAGCTATCAAAGTACTTGAATATCGAAGCAAAGACCCAGCGCTTTCAACACCATCGCTTGCGGGCTCAAATATATATCCAAGAAGCTGCTGCACGCACTTCTGACCGTGCGCGGCACTGATGCTGGTTCTTCTCTCCGGCCTTGTAGGCGCGCTTATTGGTTCCGGGGTTACAGGGGGTTTCCAAATTTGGAAATTCCGACGCGACGAACTGGCAGCTCGATGTGACGAGTTGTGCAAGGTTATTTCAGAGTCTGCCGCGGTCGCATCTGAATATTGGGCGACTGAATACACTGATAAAGCGAAGGCTCGCATTGCTGAAGCCAAGATACTTGGATCTCAGGCACTTTGTGACGGCCTTTATGCTGCTATTAGACACCGCTTGGGAACTGCATCCCAAGCAAGGTTAGATACTGCAATGTCTGACTTTGTCGATGCGATGACCGGAGGTGAATTCACGGTGGAAGGTCGCTCTGCAGACGTTGGCAGGGTTAGCCGAGTGCCTCAGACATCTTCGCTTTTAGTTGTCGCGCTCCGGCAGGCGCATCACGACACCATGCCGTTCTCCAATCTTTTTCATACTATTCGCGAGAATGAGCAAAGGAAGCTCGACCTTCCTATAGGTTGGGACAAACGGTAGCCTTCGATAGCAACAGTTGGAGGCAGAGCATGAGCAGCTACACCAAACTAACAATAGCTTTCTTCCTTCTCGTTTCTGTATCCGCTATCACCCCAGCCTCCGCGCGCGGCGGCGGGGCAGCGAATATCACGGGCTCGCCAGGCTATCAGCGGGCGCTGCAGGAATCGCGGCAGCGGTACCGGGACTCGTATTCGCAGCCGTATACGCAGCCGCCGTCAGTCTACCCGCGCAAGAAATGGCGGCATCGCGGACGGCGCTGAGAGTTAGCGCGCTTCAGCGCGACATGCCGACGCCCACATCGATCGATCCGCCGACGCGAACGCAGGTGTTCGAGCCCGGCATCCGCACAAACCCGGCGCCGAATTCCGTGCAGGGTGTCGCGGCGCGGGGCTGCGCGATGGGCTTCGGTTTCTGGGTTTCTTTTGATGTTGCAGCTTTCGCGCGCGGTCGCGAAAGCGTTGCATCTGGTTGTTGCGCGAGCGCGGCCGGGGTCAGCACGCCGAACGCCACAGCGGTGATCGCGAACCGGAAGATTGTCGCCGAGCCTCGTCCCATGGTCGGATCCTTGTTCCTGCGCTCATCGTTACGCCGCGAGCGCCGCCTGTCCTAGAAGACCGCGCCCCAGCTTCGCGCGGTTTTCACGATCCAGTCTTTATATAATGTCAGCGGCGTCATGCCGGTGAGGCCGCCGCAGCCGTCCGTGTTGTTTGCGCCGGTGGACCAGCTCACCACGCCGACAATGACGCTCATGCCATTCTGATCCTGAAACACCGGCGCGCCGGAATCGCCGGTGCACGCGCCGATGCCCGCGCGCTTGTTCTGTGTGAGCGGATCGACCAGGCGCACCTGCAGCGTGCCGGGATTTCCCGTCACCGTCAGCCCCGCCGCGCGAACCGTGCCGACGCCTGCGTCGCTGCCCGAGGCGGTGGTGCCGATGCCGGCAATGGTGAACGGCGCGCCCGGCATGATCGGGATGCGCGGCAGGCCGAGCGTCGCTGGCGCTTTGTTCGGAACGGACGAGGGCAGTTGCAGCAGCGCGACATCTGCGGTGGCGCGATGCGCGTTCATCGCCTGCATGTTGAATTGCGGATGGGTGACGGTCTTCTGCGCGGTGAGCAGGCGCGGCGGCTGCGTCGAGTAATCGACGACCCGGTACGACGTGTTCGGCGTGATGCAGTGACCGGCGGTCAGCACGATGTTCGGTGCGATCAGCGAGCCGGTGCACACGTTGCCGCGCGAGCCGATCACCGTGACGATCGACCGCGCAACCGCCTCGGATGGTGCGGAACGGCTGCCGGTAATGGCGTGTGCCGGCTGCGCAAGCGCTGCGGCAACGAGAATAAAGAGAAGACGGGACGGATGGATCATCCGCAAGGATGAGCCTTGATGCGCGCGTTTTGTCAACCGCTACGGGTGACTTCTTCGAACACGAAAGTTTCAATCCATGTCTGTATACCTTCTCACCGCGCCCGCGGCCGAGCCGCTGTCGCTCATCGAGGCGAAGAACTTCCTGCGCGTGGAACACGACGCCGACGATGCGATCATCGCGGCACTGGTGTCGGCTGCGCGCAATCACGTCGAGGCGCTGACGCGCAACGCGCTGATCGCGCAGACCTGGCGGCTGGTGCTGGACCGATGGCCGGACGGCGGGCGGATCAAACCGCGGATCGGTCCGTTGCGGTCGCTCGCGGCGGTGCGTGTGTTCAGCGGGTCCGGCGAGGCGAGCACGATCGATCCCGAGACATTCGTGTTCGATCGCGCGGCGGGCGTGATCGCGGCACCCGGCTGGTCGCTGCCTGTGCCGGGGCGGGGCATTGCGGGAATCGAACTCGACATCGAGGTCGGGTACGGCGAGGCGTCGTCCGACGTGCCGCCGACGTTGCTTCAGGCGATCCGGATACTGGTGGCGCACTGGTATGAAAACCGCGGGCTGATCGCCATTGGCCAATCCGTCGCGATAATGCCGGCTTCCGTCAACGCCATGATCTCCTCGCATCGGGTGCTGTCGCTATGATCGATCCCGGACAACTCAGGACGCGGCTGGTGATCCAGCAGCCTGTGGAGACGCCCGACGATCAGGGCGGCGTGGTCCGCAGCTACACGACATTCGCGACCGTATGGGCGCAGGTGACGCCGCTCGCTGCGCGCCGCGACATGCAGGCCGACGGTGACGGCGCGACGCAAAGCTATCGCATCGTTCTGCGCAGCAATCTCAGTCTCACGCTGCAGCATCGTTTCAGCGACGGCGCGCGCATCTATCGCATCAATGCCATCCGCGACCGCGACGACCGCCGCTTCATCGAGATCGATGCGGACGTGCGCATCTCCTGATCGAGGACCCGTCATGACCACAGCCAATGTCGCGCTCCGCGCCGCGATTCACGATGCGTTGCGCGCGGACACGCCGCTGACGAGCGCGCTCGGCGGCGAACGGATTTACGACGAACCGCCGCGCGACGCGGAGTTTCCCTATGTGACGCTGGGCGAGGCGCGATTGCTGGATGTCTCGTCCGACGGCGGGCAGACGCAGGAGCATCAGCTCACCTTGCACGCCTGGTCGCGCAAGGGCGGGCACCGGGAAGCGCATGTCATCGCCGGCGCGCTGCTGCAGGCGCTCGACGACGCGCCGCTGTCGCCCGACGGGCATCGGCTGGTGAACCTGCGATTTTCGATTGCCGACATCCGCCGCGAGTCCGACGGGCGCACCTATCACGCGCTGGTGCGGTTTCGCGCCGTCACCGAACCCCTGATCTGAGGAGAAACCAATGGCCGCCCAGAAAGGCAAGGACCTGCTGCTGAAGATGCACGACGGCGCGGGCTTCGTCACCGTCGCTGGATTGCGCAGCCGCAGGATCGCGTTCAACGCCGAAACCGTCGACGTCACTCACGCGGAATCTACCGAGCGATGGCGCGAGTTGCTCGCCGGCGCGGGCGTCAAGCGCGCATCGGTGTCGGGCAGGGGATTGTTCAAGGACGCCGCGTCCGACGCGATGGTGCGCCAGGCGTTTTTCGACGGCGTGCTGAAATCCTGTCAGGTGATCGTGCCGGACTTCGGCGCCATCGAGGGCCTGTTCCAGATTTCGAGTCTCGAGTTTTCCGGCGAGCATAACGGCGAGGTGACGTTCGATCTTGCGCTGGAATCCGCCGGTGCGCTCACCTTCACCGCGAGCTAATCATGCCCAACACCTATCGCGGCGAGATCGCCGCCGACCTCGGCGGTAAGCGCCGCACCCTGGTGCTGACGCTCGGCGCGCTGGCCGAACTGGAATCCGCGTTCGGTGCGAGCGACCTGATGGCGCTGGCGGAACGCTTCGGCACCGGCCGGCTGTCGGCGCGCGATCTTGTGCGCATTATCGCGGCTGGACTGCGCGGCGCGGGCGAAGACATCTCGGACGACGAGGTCGCAGCCATGACCGTGGACGGCGGAGCCGCGGGCTATGTGCGCGTGGCCGCGGACCTGATCGCGGCGACATTCGACGGCGCGCCCGTCACGGACGCGGCATGAAGCCGTTTCCCTGGCAAGAGGCGATCGGCTTCGGGCTAGGTGTATTGCGGCTGCCGCCGGAGCATTTCTGGCGCATGACGCCGCGCGAACTTGCTTACGCGGTGGCGGCGGTGCGCGGTCCGAACCATGAGCCGATCGATCGCGCCGGGCTCGCCGCGCTGATGCAGATGTTTCCCGATAAACGTGGAGAGTAAACGATGGCGCTCGATTCATCCGGCGAGGACGTTTCGCTCACGCTGGGCACGCTCGGCTTGCGCACTCGCGATCTCGCGCTCGGGGCCAGTGCGTTTTCGCGCGCGATGACCGGTGCGTTCACGGCGTCGGTGGTCGGCGGCAAGCAGTTCGATGACGTGCTCAAATCCCTGACGCTGCGGCTGTCGGATCTCGCGGTGCGGCTCGCGTTCAAGCCGCTGGAGACTGGCCTCGCCGGTGGACTGAGCAGCCTTCTCTCGGGATTGACCGGCGCGAAGTCGCCTTCAACGATTTCCCTCGCAGCGGCAAGCGGCGCGGTGAAGCCGTTCGCGAGTGGCGGCGTGATCAGCACGCCGACTTACTTCCCGCTGATGCAAGGCGGCGTCGGTCTCGCCGGCGAGGCCGGGCCGGAGGCGATCATGCCGCTGGCGCGCGGGCCCGACGGCAAGCTCGGCGTCGCCGGGCGCGGCGGCGGCAACAGCGTGACCATCCAGATCGCGACGCCGGATCTGGAAAGTTTCCGCCGCTCGGAAAACTACATCACCGGCCAGATCGCGCGCGCCGTCTCGCGCGGGCAGCGAAGTTTGTGAAAGCCACTCTTACAAAAACGTTCGGTCGTGCCCCGGACGCAGTGCAGTGCGCAGCAGTGCACTGCTGAGCCGGGGCCGTTCGAGGCTCTGAGCCTGTGATGGTCCCGGTTCTGCGAAGCAGCGTTACACGCTGCATCGCGCCCGGGACAAGCGCGGTGAGGACAAAACCAACAGGCCGAACCGGTCTCTAGTTCACGCGGTCGCGCAGCCCCTTGACGCCCTTGTGCTCGGCGCAGTGGTCGCAGCAATAGAACTTGCCGCTAGCCTCGAGCCCGTGACCGACGATGCGAATGCCGCAGTTCGCGCATGTCGGCGCCAGGGCGTGGATCGCGCATTCGAAGCTGTCATAGGTGTGGGTCTTGCCGCCCGTCGTGACCTGAAATGCCTTGTCGTAATCGTTTCCGCAGGTTTCGCACTGGGTCATGTCTGATCTCCCGTTGGTTGCCTCGACATCCGATCAGTCAATGGCTGCCGGGCGCATCGGTTCCCGGTCCACTTTCAAACAAACGCCGAGGTTGAACGATGCCCGCCGGTTTTCATGAGGTGCTGTTCCCGCTCGACATCGCGCTGAAAAGCGCGGGCGGGCCGGAGCGGCGCACCGACATTATTACGTTCGGTTCGGGACGCGAGGAACGCAATGCGCGCTGGGCGCATTCGCGCCGCCGCTTCGATGCCGGCTACGGTGTGAAGACGCTCGATGCGTTGCAGGAGGTGGTCGCGTTCTTCGAGGAGCGGCGCGGGCAGCTCTATGGCTTCCGCTGGCGCGACCGGCTCGATCATTCGTCCGCTCCGCCGGCGTCGGCGATTTCCCCGCTGGACCAGACACTGGGCACCGGCGATGGCGCGCTCGCGACATTCCAACTGCTGAAAACCTACGGCAGCACCTACGCGCCGTATACGCGCGCCGTGTCCAAGCCCGTGCCCGGCAGCGTGAGCATTGCAGTCGCGGGCAGTGAAGTGCCGTCAGGCACGGCGTTCACCTGCGACACGGCGACTGGTGTGGTGACGTTCCTGCCGGGGCATGTTCCGGCATCGGGCGCGGCGGTGACAGCGGGCTTTCAGTTCGATGTGCCGGTACGGTTCGATACGGATTATCTCGAGGTCGATCTGTCGGCCTTCGCTGCGGGTGCGATCCCGAAAATTCCGCTGGTGGAGATCCGGCCATGAGGGACATCCCAACCGCCTTGCAGGCGAAGCTGGATTCCGGTGTGACCACGTTGTGTCATTGCTGGAGGCTGACGCGGCGCGATGACGCCGTGCAGGGCTTCACCGATCATGACGACGATCTGCTTATTGAAGGCGTGACCTATCGCGCGGGGACCGGCTTCACCTCGTCCGAGGCCACCAGCCGCTTCGACCTGTCGGTGGACGGCGCGGAAATCGCGGGCGCGCTGTCGGACGATGCGCTTCTTGAGAGCGATCTGGCGGCGGGCCGTTACGATGCCGCGCGCGTCGAGACCTGGCTGGTGGACTGGAGCGATGTGAGCTTGCGTGTGCTGACTGCGCGCTCCACCCTCGGCGAGGTGCGGCGTGAAGGGCAGGCGTTCAGTGCCGAGCTGCGCGGTCTGGCGGATTCCCTGTCGCAAGCGAACGGGCGGCTGTTCACCGCGCGATGCAGCGCCGATCTCGGCGACGTGCATTGCAAATTCGATCTCGCCGCGGCGGGACTGGAAGGCGAGGGCAGCGTGTCATCGATCGAGTCCGCGTCCACGCTTGTCGCCGCAGGGCTCGACGGATTTTCCGAAGGCGTTTTCACCGGCGGCAAGCTGACGTGGACGTCGGGAGAAAATGACGGGCTGGCGGCGGAGATCAAGGATCACCGGATCGTCGCGGGCCATGCGCGGCTGTCGTTGTGGCAGGCGATGCCCGAACCGATTGCGGACGGCGACGCGTTTGTCGTCACCGCCGGATGCGACAAGCGTCTCGCCACCTGCCGCGACCGCTTCGCCAACGTGATCAACTTTCGCGGCTTTCCGCAAATTCCCGGCAACGACTTTGTCATCGCCTCGCCCGACGCCGGCGCGGGCAATGACGGCGGCTCGATGGGGTGATCGGAGCTCTCTACCTCTCCCCGTAAGAACGGGGAGAGGTAGAGCATGTCGCCGTATTTCAGAATTGAGTTGGACATTACCAATGACCCCATCTCTCACCCGCGCCGCCATCGTCACCGAGGCCCGCGACTGGATCGGCACGCGCTATCGCCATCAGGGTTCGCTGAAGGGCGTCGGCTGCGATTGTCTCGGTCTGGTGCGCGGGGTCTGGCGCAACTGCGTCGGCTCCGAGCCGGAGACGCCGCCGGCTTACGCGCCGGACTGGGCGGAGGCATCGGGCGCGGAGACGCTTGCTGAAGCTGCATTGCGTCATCTCGTGCCGGTGGCGCGTGAGGAGATCGGCGGCGGCGACGTGCTGCTGTTTCGCTGGCGCGACGGCTTTGTCGCCAAGCATGCAGCGATTGCGACATCGGACGGCACAATGATTCACGCGCATGACGGCGCTGCGGTGTGCGAGGTCGCGCTGTCGGCGTGGTGGCGCAGGCGGCTCGCATTTGCGTTCCGGTTTCCGGGAGTGGCGGAAGATTGAGTTCCCGCTGTGTCCCGGACGCGGTGCGGCACGTAGTGCCGATCCGCAGAGCCGGGACCGTTACATACGAGATTTTGCGGTCCCGGTTCTGCGAAGCAACGCTGCGCATTGCATCGCGCCCGGGACGCCAACACGAGACATCCAGATGGCAGCCCTTGTTCTTTCAGTGGCCGGTGGTGCTGCGGGCGCGGTGTTCGGGCCTGCGGGCGCGATCGCCGGTCGCATCGCCGGCGCGCTGGCCGGAAACATTCTCGACCGCTCGCTGTTCGCGAAAGATTCCAGCCGCAGTGTGCAGGGGCCGCGGCTCGCCGATCTCGACGTTATGGCCTCGACCGAAGGCGCGCCGATCCCGCGTGTCTATGGACGCGCGCGTCTCTCGGGTCAGGTGATCTGGGCGACGCGGCTCGAGGAAGTGGTCTCGACGCGCACCGAGACGTCAGGCGGCGGCGGAGGAAAGGGCTTCGGCAACGGCGGCGGAGGCGGCGGTGCCGTCACCACCACGACGACCACATACTCCTATTATGCGAACTTCGCGGTCGGACTGTGCGAAGGCGAGATCGGCCAGGTCGGCCGCATCTGGGCTGACGGCAAGCCGCTGGATGTGTCCGGACTCACCATGCGCGTTCATCGCGGCGGCGAGGAGCAGGCGGCAGACGATCTGATCGTCGCCAAGGAGGGCGCGGCTAACGCGCCGGCCTATCGCGGCGTCGCCTATGTCGTGTTCGAGCGGCTGCCGCTGGCGGATTTCGGCAACCGGATTCCGCAATTGTCGTTCGAGATCGTGCGGCCCATCGGCCAGCTCGAACAGATGGCGCGCGCGGTGACGCTGATCCCCGGCACCACGGAGTTCGGCTACGAGACATCCGCCGTGGTGCGCGTGCTCGGCCCCGGCCAGTCCGCGCCGGAAAACCGTCACGTCACCAGTGCCGCGTCGAATGTCATGGCGTCGCTCGACGATCTGCAGGCGACGTGTCCCAACCTCGAACGCGTCGCCATTGTCGTGGCCTGGTTCGGGAACGATCTGCGCGCGGGCAACTGCACCGTGCGCCCCGGCGTGGACAACGCCATTAAAGTGACGTCGGGCGGCACATGGTCGGTCGCGGGCCTGAGCCGGGCAGGTGCTTACGTTGTCTCGTCCATCGACGGGCGTCCGGCCTACGGCGGCACGCCGTCGGACGACAGCCTGCGCCATCTGATCGCCGAGCTGAAGGCACGCGGACTGAAAGTCACGCTCTATCCGTTCCTGATGATGGACATTGCGGCAGGGAACTCGCTGACCGATCCATGGACTGGCGTGGCGCCGCAACCGGTTTATCCCTGGCGTGGCCGCATCACCTGTCATCCCGCCCCGGGAGTCAGCGGCTCGGTGGACGGCACCAGCACGGCGGCATCGCAGGTGACCAACTTCTTTTCAGGCGGCGGGCCGAGCGGCTGGAACTATCGCCGCATGATTTTGCACTACGCCAGCCTCGCTGTGTCCTGCGGCGGCGTCGATGCATTTTTGATCGGCTCGGAGTTGAAGGCATTGACGCGCGTGCGCTCGTCGCCGGGCGTCTATCCTGCGGTGACTGCGCTGACGACACTGGCCTCGGATGTAAAGGCTGTCGTCGGCGCGGACACCGTCGTGACCTATGGCGCGGACTGGACCGAATACGGCTCGCATGTGGTGGGCGACGAGGTGCGCTTTCCGCTCGACCCGCTGTGGGCTTCTCCCGCTATCGACGTCGTCGGCATCGATTATTACGCGCCGCTGTCGGACTGGCGCGACGACGCCGGGCAACTCGACACGTCGATCACGTCGTCGATCCATGATCGCGGCTATCTCGCGTCGAACCTCGACGGCGGCGAGGCCTATGACTGGTACTACGCCGATGATGCGGCACGCGCCGCGCAGACCCGCGCAAGCATCACCGATGGTCTCGGCAAGCCGTGGACCTATCGTCCCAAGGATCTGTGGAACTGGTGGGCGAGTGCGCATGTCGAACGCGTCGGCGGCATTGAACTCGGCGGCGCGACCGCATGGACGCCGCGCAGCAAGCCTATCTGGCTCACGGAAGTTGGCTGTCCCGCCGTGGACAAGGGCGCGAACCAGCCCAGCGTGTTTCCCGACCCGAAATCCGCCGAAGGCAACATTCCCTACTTCTCGAACGGGCAGCGCGACGACCTGATCCAGCGCCGCTATATCGAGACGATCGTCGCCGCGTTCGATCCTGCGTTTGGTGGCGCATTGAATCCGGTGTCACCCGTCTATGGCGGGCGGATGATCGATGTGTCGGGACTGCATTTGTGGACCTGGGACGCGCGGCCGTATCCGGTGTTTCCGGCGGCTGCCGATGTCTGGAGCGACGCGCCGAACTGGCAGACCGGGCACTGGCTGACCGGACGGCTCGGCGCCGCGCCGCTTGATGCGCTGGTCGGGGCGATTCTCGACGACGCGGCTGTGACCGGCGCGCGCACCGATGAACTGCGCGAAAGCTGCGACGGCTATGTCATCGACCGGCCGATGTCACCGCGCGCAGCGATCGATCCGCTGGCGATGGCTTACGCATTCGATGCGACGGTCGCTGGCGGCGAACTGGCGTTCGTGCAGCGCGGCGCGCCACCGGTTGCGGAGATTACCGAAGACGAGCTCGTGGACCCAGCGAAGGGCGCACTGGCGCGGCTGACGCGCGGGCAGGAAACCGAACTGCCACGCGAGGTTTCTTTTGGATTCACCGATGGCGCGGCGGACTATCGCCGTTCCGCCGTCACGTCGCGTCGTCTCACCGGCGGATCGAACCGTGCGCTGCATTCGGATTTCGCGGTGGTGACGGACGATGCCGCCGCCACGCGCCGCGCGGACATCTGGTTGCAGGATCTGTGGGCGGGGCGCGAGAGCGTCGAGTTCTCGCTCGGCATGAGGGCTTTGACGTTGACACCCGGCGATGTGGTCGGCGTGACCATCAACGCGCGGCGCAGGCTGTTCGAGATCGGTGAACTGGTCGATACGACCTCGCGACAGGTCAAGGCGCGCAGCATCGATCCCGAGGTTTTCTCGGTGCCACTGTTCGCGCCGCGCGTGAAGCCGCCGGTGATTCCGCCGGCTTTGGGTCCGGTGCAGGCGCTGGTGCTCGATCTTCCGGGCATCGATGCGTCCGAGCCGCCGGTGCTGACGCGGCTCGCGATCTTCGCCGATCCCTGGCCGGGGTCGATGACGGTGTGGCGCTCCACCGATGGCTTGAGTTTTGAGAAAGCCGCGACGGCGTTTGCACCCTCGATCATCGGCGAGACGCTCGATCCGCTGCCGGCGGGACCGACGAGCCGGTGGGATCGCGGTGGCAACATGCGCGTGCAGCTTTATGGCGGCGCGCTGGCGTCGGTCGCGGACGCGCGCGTGCTTGACGGCGCGAACGCGGCTGCGGTGCTCAACACCACGGGCGCGTGGGAAATTCTTCAGTTCGCCAACGCCGAACTGGTGGACGACAAGACCTACAGGCTTTCGCGGTTGCTACGCGGGCAGGCGGGCAGCGAGCAGGCCATCGCCGATCCGTTGCCCGCCGGCGCGCCGTTCGTGCTGCTCGACGATCATCTGCTCGCAATCGCGCGGGGCCTCGGCGCGCTCGACCGCGCCATCGATCTGCGCATTGTCGCGACAGGCCGCAGTCACGACGATCCGTCGGCGCTGTCGCTGACCGTGACGCCGCAGCCGACCGCGCTGATGCCGTTGTCGCCGGTGCATGTGAAGGCCGCGCGCACGGGTGACGGCATTCATGTGTCCTGGATTCGCAGGACGCGCCGCGACGGCGACAGCTGGGGCGTGGAAGTGCCGCTCGGCGAAGATACCGAGGCCTACGCGCTGGACATTCTCTCGGGCGCGTCGGTGGTGCGAAGCATTCCCTGCATCGCACCTGCGGCGTTCTACGCGAGCGCCGACGAACTCGCGGATTTCGGCGCGCCGCAAACAAGCCTCCATGGCCGCGTTGTGCAGATGTCAAGCACGGTCGGGCGCGGGCATCCGGCAGAATTCACTCTCACGATCTGAGCAATCATGACAAACACACCTCATCTCGGGATGCCCTTCATCGAAGGCAGCCAGGCGCAGAAACATATTACGCACAATGAAGCGTTGCGAATCTTGGATGCCGCGATCCAGATCGGAGTGCTCGATACCGATCAAACCCTGCCGCCGCCGACGCCAGCGGAGGGCGATCGCCATATCGTGGCGAGTGGTGCGACCGGCACGTGGGCCGGACAGGATGACGCGGTCGCCGTATACGAAGACGGGGCGTGGCGCTTTCTCACGCCGAAGCTTGGCTGGTGCGCGTGGTCCGACGCCGACAGCGCGTTGCTTGTCTATGACGGTGCAGCATGGACCGCGGCGGCGAGCGGCGGGATCGGCGCCGTGTCCGGCAGCGTCGCGCAACTCGGCATCAACGACACCGCGAGCGATCCGAACCTGCTGACGGTGAAATCCAACGCGGCGCTCTTCAACGCCGTCGGCGTGGCCGATGGCGGCTCCGGCGACATGCGCGTGCAGATCTCGAAGGAGGGAAGCGCTAATACCGCGTCGGTGGTGTTCTCCGATGCGTTCTCCGGCCGCGCAGAATTCGGCCTCGTGGAATCGGATACGTTCAAGCTCAAGGTCTCGAACGACGGATCGACATTCGTCGAGGCGATCACGTTCAACCAGAGCACCGGCAACGCCTCACTCCAGCGCGGGCTTGCGCTGACCGGCGTGATCTCGCCGTCGCAGATCACGTCGGCGCAGAACGACTATGCGCCGACCGGCTTTGCTGCTGCCTCGACGCTCCGGCTGTCGAGCGATGCCAGCCGGAACGTCACCGGGCTTGCGGGCGGCGCGGACGGGCGAACGATCATCATTCACAACGTCGGCTCCCAGAACATCGTCCTGACCAACCAGGATTCGGCATCGGCGGCGGCCAATCGCTTCCTGCTGGGCAGCAATGTCACGCTCGCTGCGAATGCCTCGCTGTCGCTGCGCTACGACGGCACCACGCAGCGGTGGCGCGCGATCGCGTCGACGAGCAGCGGCGGAGGAAGTGCAGCCGGGATGACCGACACCGAGCGGCAGAACTCGGTGCTCGGTCTGATCTACCAGTCGAAGTCGCTCGGCGATATCCGGCGGCTGGTGAACCTGTTTGCAACAGGGTTCAAGGCCTCGACCGATACGCTGCGCGGGATCGTCGCAGGATCGTCGAGCAACTACGACGCCACGAATGCAGCCGCGAGCGGATATGTTCTTCCGACGGCAACCGTCAGCGGCACGACGGTCACGATCAATTCCGCCGATACCACGGTGGCCGGTCAGACATATACCTTTGTCGATCGCACCACAGCGCTTGTGAACAGTGTGACGGTTTCCCGCATCGGCTGGTATTCGACGGTTGCGCGCAGCGTGACCGCCAAGATTGTAAAGCGAAATTCCGCGAACAATTACGATGTGGTCGTTTCCCAGACGTTCTCACATACCGGTTCTGGCTGGGAGGATTTTGCGCTCACTTCGTCTTATGCCGTGCCCGGCAGCGGATCGTATTATCTTGCGGGTTACGTTGGCGCCGGTGGATCGAATCCGAACGTCAAGAACACGTCGGGCGGGCGCGCCTATGTCGCGGCCGATTTGACCGGAACGGGGCAGGCCACGGCGGGCGAAGACACCGGCAGCACCTATCCGATGCGTTACACGCACACGGCGACCAGCGCCCCCGCCGACATGACACTGGTGACGACGGCGCAGACGGCGGATTCATCCGTGAGCACCGGCAGGGTTCTGATCGAATACGATAATACGGCAGCGCCTGCGCTCAACACCGATCTGACGGTGGAAATTTCCGCGAACGGCGGAACGAACTGGGCAAGCGCAACGCTGTCCGCGGTCACGTCTTACAGCCAGGGCGGCCGCAAGGTCGCAGAGACGGCGGACACGGCTCTTACGTCGGGTACATCGTTTCAGGCGCGGATCAAGACGCTGAACAGCAAGAGCGTGCCGATTTACGGCGTGGGGCTCACGGTGCATTAGCGAGCGAACTCAAGCGCGGATTTGTGCGGCTGGTTGTCCGACGTGTAACTCGTGCGGGCGCGGTATCAAGGCGGCGCCCAGCAGGAACCAGAAAGTTCTCTGGTAGAGCAATTCGTGAGAGAGCGACATGACAGCAAGCGCAACGATAATCAGAACCGTAAAATTGCCTGCCATATCGTTGGAACGAAATCGCGGCAGCTCGACGCCGACGATGCGCGCAATCGGGGCAAAGAAGACAAGTAGTCCGACCAGGCCGAACTCACCAAGGAGCCAAAGAGGTGTGGAGTGGATGACCAAAGCATTTGTTTTCCACTGATGGATGTAGACACCGAGCCCGCCTCCGAACAACGGATTTTCGGTAAACATTTTGACCGCGCCCGTCGCATTCGTCAGATGCTCAGTGGTGGAAGAATCCACACGCCAGACAGCAAGCTTATCGACGGCTTGCAAACCGCCCCCGGTGTAAAGTCCGGTCGAGTAACCTGAAACAAGCAGAAGTGAGATCGTCGCGAGCGCCGCGATGCACAGAGCGAGTGCAACTGGGACAACGACGCCTCTGATATAGATGGAGGCTATCAGGATGACGGCTATGCCGGCAATCAAGCCGGCCCTTGAAAGCGCCAGCCACAGTCCAGTGAACGCGATGGCTATGAATAGCGTTCGCCGCCCTGGCAGCGCCAAGGCCGCGCACAGAACCATGATGCATTGAAATGCGAAAGCATTTGAGTTTTGCGTAAAACCGACCGTCAGACTGGTTTTGATGATGCCAAAAATCTGAAGAAGGTTCGAGCCGTACTGGAAGACAATAACCGCGCAACCGGCAACGACAAAAGTTCTCAATATCTTCTCAAGGCCGATGTTGGCTGACATCGCTCCGGTGAGCGCGGTCGCCATGAGAACGAACCATCCAAGATACTTGTTTGCCAGGGCCCATTCGGTCCAGCCGATCGAGTGAGCGCCGATCAGGAGCGCCAGGGTCATCGCGAGAGTGCAGGCAATGAAATGCAGATTCATTCCGGAAATCCGCCATTGCGGAAATCGCCCCTGAGACATCGCAAACAAGGAAATCAATCCGCCGAGAATCAATATCGGGTCGGCAAGATTGACATTGATCAGAGTCGATTGGGTGGGAAGGTTGACTTGAAAGAAAATCAGGACGGCTGCGACGACGGGAATGATCTGCGGCAGCAGGAGATCGCGCGCCGTCAATCGATCGGCGTGTGGTGACGCTGCGGGAGCCTCGATTTTGTTGACCCGGCCAACCGTCGATACCGCAGTCAAAAAGAACGCGGCCAAGATCGATATTGTTCCGATGAGCAAGGCAACGAGCAGTGCGCCTTCTTTGGGAACGCCGATTGCGCTTAAGGCTGCGACGGCGCTCAACTCGCGGACGCCCCAACCGGCGAAGCTGATCGGAATGCTAGCGGCGAACATGACGAGAGTGGCGGCGGCGGCCAGATCAAGCAGCGGAATCTGCGGAGCTATCGCGTGGGCGGCGGTTACATACGCGCCCATCATCGGAAGCTGAACGAGAACTGAAACCGCGAGGGATCGCAGCAGCTTTTTGACGTCGCTGAATGTTATTGCGCGCCATGCGGTCAAAAGCGCACCGCGCCACATATAGCCTGAGACGAGGAGAACGAATGACATCCCCACGATCAGGCGGATCGGACTGAGGTTCACCTGCAGCGTTAGTCCGCTGAAAATGTAAATCGCTCCCGACACGGCGAGAGCGGCAGAAATCAAAGCCGCTCCAACCCGCTCTGTTCCGGTAATCAGCACCGTTCCGGTCATCGAGATATTGTGACGAGCGAGGTATGCGCCGCGCGCCATCAGCTGGCCGATCAACTGGAAAAAGAGGAATCCTCCGACCTGGCCAACGCTGACCGTCGCGACGCTTTGGGAAAAAGTCAGAGGATAACCGAAGTCGGCGGCGATCAGCTTCAGTCTGAATGCTGCAACCAGAAACGCGGTCAAGATCGCGCACACGATCAACACGAGGCCATGCGCACTAAATCGCGCGATCGAATCCGTAAAATTGGCGAATGTGGTGTTGTAAACAGCCGTTATCGTTGCGGCCAAGAGAAGGACAGCGGTTACAAGAAGTTTTCCTCTGCGGCCCTGAGCTTTCTCGGGGGCTCCTGTATCCGTCATCGCTTTCTTTCTGATTAGTTACTGAAGGCTTAGGCAGATTCCCGCACTGATGCCAAGCCTCTCGTTCGGCCGGAGCCCGCAGCAATCGCTGGGAAGATTTTCGCGAACAGCTCGTGCGGGCGCGGGCCGGCCAGAAACAAAATTTTGGAGGTAGCATGGTGCCGGGCGACTTCACGTTCCCGAAGGGCGTGTGAATGCGATCAAGGCTGCCGGGGAAACGGCCAACCTGCTAAAAAGAGGCTCCTACAGCGCGGATTACAAATTTCCAGCGATCATCAACGCCAGCCGCGGGCAGGCGACGGGGAAGGCGCTATGGGCGCCGTACCACAAGGTTGACGAACCCGAGCCTCGCTTCGTGCGGGGCTTTTTCTTTGCCCGTCGCGGGCCGCTGTCCCACGGAGAAATCAAAATGACGCTCGCTTCATTGCGTGATCGCCTCGCTGTGCCTTTGGAATGGATTGCAAGGCAGATCGCGGCGCGGCCCTGGATCACATTGAAGGCTGTGCTTGTCGTGTGGCTCGTCTCGCTCATCGTCGTCGCGTGGGCGTTTTGAGATGGCGGCGGCGTCCTACGATCAGGCGCTGACGCGGCTGCTCCGCGATGAGGGCGGCTACACCGATCATCCCTCGGATCCTGGCGGGCCGACCAATTTCGGCATCACGCTGGCCGACGCGCGGCGTTACTGGAAGGTCAACGCCACCGCCGACGACGTGCGCGCGCTGCCGCAAAGCGTCGCGCGCAAAATCTATCGCGAGCGCTACTGGAACGCGATGCGTTGCGACGAGCTTCCCACAGGTGTCGATTACGCGGTGTTCGATTACGGCGTGAATTCCGGCACCGGCCGCGCGGGCAAGGTGCTGCGGCGCATGCTCACGATGTCCGACAATACGAGTGCGATCACCGACGATGTGGTCGCTGCCGCCGCGCGGCGTCACGCGGGCGATCTCGTCATTGCGATCTGCGCGGAGCGTCTCGCGTTCCTGAAATCGCTGAAAACATTTCCGGTGTTCGGGCGCGGCTGGACCGCGCGCGTGGGCGGCGTGCGCACAGCGGCGTTGGCGATGGCACAGAGCCGTCCGCCTGCGCCCGTCGCGAGCACGCCGTCGGAAGGCAAGGCCGTTGTGCCCGCGACAATTCCGGCGGGGCAGGCGTCCGCGGGCGCGGTCATCGCCGCTGGCGCGGCGGCTGCGGTGGCGACGTCGCGGCTTGAGGTGGCGGCGGCAGTCGCCGCGGCAGCCGGGCTCACAGCGCTCGCAATCTTTCTCATCTGGCGCTGGCGCCGGCGCGTGAATCAGGAAGCGGCGGTGCCGCCTTTGGCTGAAAGGACATCCCATGAATTGGGCTGATGTGGCGCGACAGGTGATCGGGCTCGGCGCGCCGATTCTCGGCACGGCGCTGGGCGGCCCGCTCGGCGCTGCCGCAGGACGAATTCTCGCGGATGTCGTCGGCGCAACCGATGCCACGCCGGAGGCGGTGGGCAAGGCGCTGTCGGCCGGCGGCGCGGACCGGATCGCGCAGGCCGAATCCACATGGGCCGAGGCTGTTCGCGCTGAGGCCGAAGCGGCGCGCGGCTCCATTGCGGAAACCCAGGCGACGATTCGCGCGGAACTCACCGGCGAGGATGCGCTGCAGCGCTGGTGGCGTCCGCTTTATGCATTGGAATTGACCGTGGAATGCGCGGCCTTGTGGGGTGTTCTTGTTCATGAGTTCTGGACTGGCGACATGGCGGCGATCAACGCGCTGGTCGGCGCGACGGGCCTTCTCGTGAGCTATTGGGGCTTCCGATTCGGCGTGTTAGGCGTCTACATGAGCGGCCGCACCCGCGAAAAGGTCTGCGCAGCTACCGGCCAGGATGCTCCCGGCGTGTTCGACAAACTGGCCAGGGCGGTGACCGGCAAAACAGCGACCGTGACGAAAAAGTAATCTTGGAAGTTGTCCTGGGGGCGCCGCCGTTCATCCATCATTCACCGCCGCGCCGTTCATGATAGCGTTAGTGGAATGTCAGATTTGCGGAGACCGCCTTGCGCCTTCTTGTCGTTGAAGACGACCCGGATTTGAACCGTCAGCTCACGACAGCCCTGTCGGACGCGGGCTATGTCGTGGACCGTGCCTTCGATGGCGAGGAGGGGCATTTCCTCGGCGATAGCGAGCCCTATGACGCGGTGGTGCTCGATATCGGCCTTCCCAAGATGGACGGCATTTCGGTGCTGGAGGCGTGGCGGCGCAACAAGCGCACCATGCCGGTTCTGATCCTCACCGCGCGCGACCGCTGGAGCGACAAGGTGCAGGGCTTCGACGCCGGCGCCGACGACTATGTCGCCAAGCCGTTTCATCTCGAAGAAGTTCTCGCTCGGATTCGCGCGCTGCTGCGCCGAACTGCCGGACATGCGCAGTCCGAGCTGACCTGCGGGCCGGTGATGCTCGATACCCGCACCAACCGCGTCAGCGTCAACGGCAATCCCATCAAGATGACGTCGCACGAGTATCGGCTGCTGGCCTATCTCATGCATCATTCCGGCCGCGTGGTCTCGCGCACCGAACTGGTCGAGCATCTTTACGATCAGGACTTCGACCGCGACAGCAACACGATCGAGGTTTTCGTCGGCCGGATCCGCAAGAAGCTTGAGGTCGACATCATCCAGACCGTGCGCGGCCTCGGCTACTTGCTGACGCCGCCGGTGGCTGATGCGAAGTCTCCCGCAACCGATGCGCGCTAGGGGATAATCGGTTAACGTGGGCGTGAAACCACGGCTCCTCGCAATGACGCGTGTGCAGAGGCGCGACAGGCACGGGAAGACCTTTTGAACCGCACGAACTCACTCGCGACACGGCTTTTCCTGTCCGCGACGGCGTGGGTGGTGTTGATTCTGCTCATCACCGGCTTCGTGCTGTCCTCGGTCTACAAGCGCTCCACCGAGCGCGCCTTCGATCGCAGGCTGAATTTCTATCTGCGCACCCTGATCGCCGAAGCCGCGCAGCCCGACGATCCGAACGACAAGGGCGATAAATCCGACAAGTCGGTGCAGTCGCTCGGCGAGCCGCTGTTCGAACTGCCGCTGTCGGGCTGGTACTGGCGGATGGAGCGCATCGACGGCGACAAGCCCGAGGTGCGCGCGTCGCGGTCGCTGTGGGACGTCAAGCTGCCCAGGCTCGAGGATATGGGTATCGATCTCGATCCCTCCGGCGTTCGTCTTGCCTATGTCAACGGGCCGGAAAACCAGTATCTGCGCATGGTCGAGCGGCCGGTCGATCTCGGGGTCGATGGAAAATTCCTTGCTTCAGTGGCGGGCGACGCCACCGAGATCGAGGAAGAAACCTGGACCTTCAACACCTATCTCGGGGTGACGTTCGCGGCGCTGACCGCCGGCCTGCTGCTCACCACGCTGTTTCAGGTGCGCTTCGGTCTTGCGCCGCTCAAGCGCATTTCCAATTCGCTTTCCGCCATCCGTTCCGGCAATGCCGAGCGGCTGGAGGGTAAATTCCCGCTGGAGATCGCGCCGCTTGCGCGCGAAACCAACGCGCTGCTCGACGCCAATCGCGCCATCGTCGAGCGCTCGCGCATGCATGTCGGCAATCTGGCCCATGCGATCAAGACCCCGCTCTCCGTCATCGTCAACGAGGCTGCCGCCAACAGGGACGATCCGTTCGCGGCGAAGGTTCTGGAGCAGGCCGGCATCATGCGCGATCAGGTCGCGCATCATCTGGAGCGCGCGCGGATCGCCGCGCGGGTGCAGACGATCGGCACCGTGACCGAGGTCGCGCCAGTTCTCGAGGCGCTGGCCCGCACCATGGAAAAGATTCACCGCGGCCGCGACATTCTCATCGACGTCGAGGCGGCGGGTGGCGTGAAGTTCCGCGGCGAGAAGCAGGATCTCGAGGAGATGACCGGCAACCTTGTCGATAATGCCTGCAAGTGGTCCGAGCAGCGGGTGTTCATCGAGGTGTTGCTGGAACTGACGCCGGGCGGGGCGCTCGACCCGACGCTGCGGATCATCGTCGATGACGACGGGCCGGGACTGTCGCCCGCCGAACGAAGTCAGGTCGCCCGCCGCGGCCAGCGGCTGGACGAGACCAAACCCGGTTCGGGCCTCGGCCTGTCCATCGTGACCGACCTCGCAGCCCTTTATGGCGGCAGCCTTACGCTGGGAACGGCCCCGATCGGGGGCCTCCGGGCCGAACTGACCCTGCCGGGGGTGTGAAGGTTTCGCCCGCTAGGCGTACAAAGGTTGCACTATTGCATCACCATCCTCCATACTGGGGTTCCATTTGCTAACGTTCATCATATTTAAGGGGTGGTGGTTGACAAATAAGTCAACAGAAGATCATCTTTCGGAGCTTCATAAGGTCCGTAGTCTTGTCCATCACTCTCCTGATTTGTGGCCTGACCGATCTTGTAACCGGCGCCTTTGGCTCCATCCGAAAGTCCATGCATGGGCTAATGCGCCAGACGAAGGTGTTGAGTATGGCGCACGCGTTCGCGCCGTATTTCGTTCTTTTGTGGGAGGAGCCGACTTTGATGATGACGCTATGTTCAAGCCGATCACTAAAGGTCCGGACGGCAAACTCGGAATATGGGAAATCAAGATCATTTATTTTCCCCAAGCGCGTGTCTTGGGAGGTTTCCTTAGGAAAGGCGAATTTGTTGCGCTTTCTTATGGAATTCGCAGCCAGTTGGCCGCGTACGGTTTCCAACCAATAATCGATCTCGTTCGCCAGCGGTGGGAAGTCCTCTTTCCTGATCGCAAAATGTTGAAAGCGCCTCGCGTAGAGTTGTTGGGAGATTTCGATGGCGGGATTTGAACTGAAGAAACTGTCTGAGGTTGAGCAGGCAGATTATAAGGCCGATGGGCGTATGCGAGCTTATTTAGCGCTCAAATCGGCATTCAAAAAACGCGCGAAGGAAAACGGTGTAACAATAAAATCGTTGGCCGACGCATTGGGACGAGACAAAGGTCAAATTTCCAGAGTTTTATCCGCACGCTCGGGAATAACCTTAGATACCATTGTTCTTCTGACATCTGCGCTCGGTTTTCGCTTGGCTTTTCTTCCTGAGGCAATTGAAGAGATGCGACCTCATAATTGGACGGCGGAGCCAACTGCAAATTCATCCACCTCGTCAGCCAGAAATATTGTCGGAAGTTTTCTCCTGACCGGAAATCGGTTGCCCAAAACTTCCAACGTGATTTCAACGGTTATCGGCCAGGCAACTAAATGATTGAGCTTCCAGATATCCGTTTTGTTTTGATGTCAGATTTCGCGACGCTGGATCAGTCGGGAAAATTTGTAATCGGAGGAATGTATACTGAGGACATGATTGTACCCCAACTGCCCACCGTGATTCCAATTTTGGTTTTCACTGTGTTCGCTCGGAGCCCATCGAATGAGATCGATTTGACAATGAGGATTCGTGCCCCAAGCGGTGCAACGGTTATAGGCGGTGATGTCGTGTTGTCTCCGTCGCCTCCTCAAGAAGGTACTGAGGGGCGATCGATTATGGGATTTCAATTTAATAGCCTTAAACTCTCTGAAGCCGGTCGATATAGGATGACGCTGTCGTTGCGTTCCGATCCAGAGAATGAAATGGAAATCCATGATTTTCGAGTAGCTATTGGTCCGATACCGGAACATCTGATTGCAGAGAATTTGAGCTTATCAGCATCCAAAAGCGCTTAATATTCCGGCTTCGGACAGCTTTTGGCGAATTCAGGTTCTTGTTCCTCAACCCCAAATTAACGACGTTCCGGCTATGACACCCGGTGGACCCCGTCTGTCGGGCTCCGGCCAGTGAGCGTTTGGGCGTATGAGCCAATCGTCGATCGAGCGGTTGAGGGACTATCTCGGGCAATTGCCGCCGAAGGCGCAGGCCCTGCTGATGCGCGAGTTCGAGCGCGCCATCGAGCGCGGCGAGGACGTAACCGTCGCGAATTTCGTGCTTGAGCAGTTGCGCATGATCGTCCGCGCGCCGAGCGAGGACATAACCCCGCGCAGCGAAGACCCGATGCGGCAGGTATTTCGGCCGCTCGAGCCGTTTCTGGTAGAAAACGTTCCTCATGTCCGTCCCGGCCAGATCAGGCGGTCGTCGCTCGGCCCGGTCTGGCTCTGGCTCGGCCGCGAAGGCTGCCCCGAAGCCGTCGCCGCCTTCGCTGCGGCGCTCGCGCATCCGCACGACACGGCAGGCGCTCCCGACCTCAACGCCGCCGTGCGGACCCTCCAGCTTGCCGCCTCGGAAGCGATTGCCGCCGTCAGCGGCGGCGACCGGCAGCGCACGCTCGGCCGGCTCGGTGCGACGAGCGTGATCGAGGACATCGCGCCGATGGGCGCCGTGCTGGGCGCCCGCGACTCACTGGACAAGCTCAATCACAAGCTGCCCGGCAATATCCGCGTGTTCGCCGAATCCCACATCAGGTCGGCGATGGCGGCGCTCAACATGCCATCGCTGCAAACGCCGCAGGTTTTGCCGTTCGCCGTGTCGCTGCTGATGCAGCGGCTCGCGGCGCCCTGGCAGATCGTCCGTCTCGGCATCATGGTGGCCGGATCCGACGACGAGATCCGCGTTGCCGGCACGCCGTTCGGCGTCACCGTGACGATGGCGATGCACGATCTTTCGCGCACGGCCTCCGACCTGCG
Organism: Afipia sp. GW822-FHT04G07; assembly: GCF_058800765.1. Lineage (NCBI taxonomy): Bacteria > Pseudomonadati > Pseudomonadota > Alphaproteobacteria > Hyphomicrobiales > Nitrobacteraceae > Afipia > Afipia sp. GW822-FHT04G07. The sequence goes on along the minus strand of NZ_JBXAMP010000002.1, from coordinate 101,388 downwards.
CAACGACATCAAGCGCGGCCAGTTCAAGGACACTTCCAACCATCTCAAGACGCTGCACGACGGCATGCGCGGCCTGCGCACCGAACTCGACATCCGCTCGGACTCGGCGTGGGGCAAGCAACTGGCCTCGATCCGCTCCGAGATTTCCAATGCGCTGCAATCGGAAATCGACAGCGTGCCGGGCCGGGTGCGGCGGCTGCTGCGGCAGGGGCCGGACAAGGACGTGACCTCCGCCAACCGGATCGATCCGGTGGACATCGAGGAGACGGCCGCGCTGATCGATTTCGTCGCGGTCTGCCGTTCCTATGCCAGCGAACTCGCGATCAACGAAGTGTCGCTGCGCGCCTACACCGAATTGCAGCACTACGTCGAGAAGGCCACCGAGACGCTGGTGGAATCGCTCCGCACCCATGACCAGAAGGTCCGCGCCTTCCGTTTGATGCAGATGCAGGCCGCGATCCGGTTCTGCGAAGTCCTGTTCGGACCGGACTACGCGTCGCTGATGAGCAAGGCCGCCGAAATGGCGCGCCCCGCCGAGCGCAAGGCACCCGAGGCGACGCGCGCCACCGACCGCAAGCCCTCGCGCGCGAGTTGATCCTAGCCTCGCGCCTTAGTCCTTCCCCATATTCTTTCGTGCTGAAATGCCGCAAGGCGGCCCGGAATCCCGTTGAATCCGTGACGGAAATGTCAATTGCACGGTTCCGCCAGCCGTGGTGTAACCCGGCACGAAAGGGCCGCTTGTAACGGCTCTATTCTCGCCGGGAACCCGTTGAAATGACGCTTTGGTTCGTGTTCGCGCTGATGACTGCCGCCGCGGCTTTTGCCGTGCTGTGGCCGCTCGGGCGCGGCACGTCGCCGGCGCGCGAGGGCAGCGAGGCGGTGGTCTACAAGGATCAACTCGCCGAGGTGCAGCGCGACGCCGCCGCAGGCATGATCGGCGTCAGCGAAGCCGAAGCCGCGCGCGTCGAAATCAGCCGCCGGCTGCTCGCGGCGTCCGACGCCGAGACAAATGCAACGTCGTCGTCGAGCACGACGTTTCGCCGCGTCGTCGCCGTGGTCGCACTGGTCGGCCTGCCGCTGCTCGCCGCCGGGATGTACGCGCAGTTCGGCTCACCCTCGCTCGGCGACTTTCCGCTCGCGGAGCGCGCCCAGGCGCCGGCCGCATCCACGCCGATGGACAAGCTGGTCGCGCAGGTCGAAACCCATCTCGAAAAGAATCCGACCGACGGACGCGGCTGGGAAGTGCTCGCGCCCGTACTGGTGAAGCTCGGCCGCTTCGACGATGCCGCACGAGCCTGGCGCAATTCCATTACCTATAACGGCGACAGCGCGGCACGCCGCGCCGATCTCGGCGAGGCGATGGCGGCCGCCAGCGGCGGCGTCGTCACCGCGGAGGCAAAGACTGAATTCGAGCGCGCCATCGCGCTCGATCCGAACGAAGTGAAGGCGCGCTATTTTGTCGGCCTTGCCGCCGAACAGGACGGCCGCAAGGACGACGCCGCGAAGATCTGGCGCGCGATGCTGGTCTCGGCGCCGGCCGATGCGCCGTGGCGTCCGCTGGTGCAGGACGCGCTGACGCGCATCGGCGTTGCGGCTCCCAAGCTGTCCGATGAGGATGTCGCCGCCGCCAAGAGCATGACCGAGGGCGACCGCAACAGCATGATCCGCGGCATGGTGGATCGCCTCGCCACGCGGCTGAAGGATAACGGTGACGATGTCGAGGGCTGGTTGCGGCTGGTGCGCGCCTATATGGTTCTCGGCGAGCGCGACAAGGCGCAGGCGGCGCGCGGCGAGGCGCGGCAGGCGGTCGGCGGCGACGCCGCGCGGCTGCAGCAGTTGAACGACGGTCTCAAGAGTCTCGGATTAGACGGGTAAATTAATGACGCGCAAGCAGCGGCGATTGACGTTGATCGGTGGAGCGCTCGCGGTGCTCGCGATCGCGGCTGCGCTGGTGCTGAACGCGCTGCGCGACTCCATCGTGTTCTTCTCGACGCCGTCCATGGCCGCTGAAAAGCAAATCCAGCCCGGCAAGCGGTTCCGGCTCGGCGGTCTGGTGCGCGAGGGATCGCTGGTGCGCGGCGACCAGCTTAAAGTGAAGTTTGAAGTGACCGACGGAAATGCAACCCTGCCGGTGACTTATCAAGGGATTTTGCCGGATCTGTTCCGCGAGGGGCAGGGCATCATTTCCGAGGGCGCGCTCGACGCCAGCGGCGTGTTCAAGGCCGACACGGTTCTGGCCAAGCACGACGAGACCTACATGCCGAAAGCCGTCGCGGACGAACTGAAAAAGACCGGCCACTGGAAGGACGATTACGACAAGAAACCGTCCGGCGCGTCAAGCGTGCAGGGGAACGCGAAATGATCGCGGAAGCCGGACATTATGCACTGGTGCTGGCGCTCGCGTTGGCACTGATCCAGTCGGTGGTGCCGGTGATCGGTGCGCGGCTGCACGATCCGGCGCTGATGAACGTCGCGCGCTCCACCGCGCTGACGCAGTTCATGTTCACCGCGCTGTCGTTCGCAGCGCTGACCTGGCTGCACGTCACGTCGGATTTCTCGGTGCTGAACGTCTACGAGAATTCCCATTCGCTGAAGCCGCTGCTCTATAAGATCACCGGCGTATGGGGCAACCACGAAGGCTCCATGCTGCTGTGGGTGCTGATCCTCGCGCTGTTCGGTGCGCTGGTGGCGGCCTTCGGCAACAACCTGCCGCGCGCGCTACGCGCGCATGTCCTTGCGGTGCAGGGCTGGGTCGGATCGGCATTCTATCTTTTCATTCTTGCCACCTCGAATCCGTTCGCGCGCATCGCCAATCCGCCGATCGAGGGCCGCGACCTCAACCCGATCCTTCAGGACATCGGCCTCGCGATCCATCCGCCGATGCTCTATCTCGGCTATGTCGGCTTCTCGATCTCGTTCGCGTTCGCCGTCGCCGCGCTGATCGAAGGCCGCATCGATGCGGCGTGGGCGCGGTGGGTGCGCCCGTGGACGCTGATGGCGTGGATCTTTCTCACCCTGGGCATCGCGATGGGCTCTTACTGGGCCTATTACGAACTTGGCTGGGGCGGCTGGTGGTTCTGGGACCCGGTGGAGAATGCGTCGCTGATGCCGTGGCTCGCGGGCACCGCGCTGCTGCATTCCGCCGTGGTGATGGAGAAGCGCGAGGCGCTGAAGGTCTGGACCATCCTGCTTGCGATCCTGACGTTCTCGCTCTCGCTGCTCGGAACATTCCTTGTGCGTTCGGGCGTGCTCACGTCGGTGCATACGTTTGCCAGCGATCCATCGCGCGGCGTGTTCATCCTGATGATCCTGTGCCTGTTCATCGGCGGCAGCCTCGGCCTCTATGCGTGGCGGGCGTCGGCGCTGAAGCAGGGCGGGCTGTTCGCGCCGATCTCGCGCGAAGGCGCGCTGGTGCTGAACAACCTGCTGCTGACGACAGCCTGCGCCACGGTGCTGGTCGGCACGCTCTATCCGCTGGCGCTCGAGGTTCTCACCGGCGAGAAGATTTCGGTCGGCGCGCCGTTCTTCAATCTGACATTCGCGCCGTTGTTCCTGCCGCTGCTGCTCGCGGTGCCGTTCGGCACGCAACTGGCGTGGAAGCGCGGCGACATCGTGGGCGCGGCGCAGCGCCTGATGGCGGCGGGCATCGTGGCGCTGGTGACCATTGCCGTGCTGTGGGCGTGGACCCGCGGCGGCGGCGCGTTTGCGCCGTTGATAATCGGTATCGCGGCTTTTGTCGTGCTGGGCGCGATCACCGACATTACCGAGCGCACGCAACTGTTCCGCGCGCCGCTTGCCACATCGTTCAGCCGCGCACGCGGCCTGCCGCGCTCCACTTGGGGCTCGGCGTTCGCCCATGCGGGTCTCGGCGTGGCGCTGATCGGGATCGTCTGCGAGACCACCTGGAACAGCGAGAGCATCGCATCGATGCAGCCGAAGGACACGGTGACCGTCGGCGGTTATCAGGTGCGGCTCGACGACGTGACGCAGCAGCAGGGTCCGAATTTCCGCGAGGTGGTGTCGCATTTCACGGTGTCGCTGGACGGCAAGACCATTGGCGTCATGACGCCGTCGAAGCGAAATTTCTCCACGCGCGCGATGTCGACGACGGAAGCCGCATTGCTGACGCGCGGCTTCAGCCAGCTTTATATCTCGCTCGGCGATAGCAACGCCGATGGGTCGGTGGCGGCGCGCATCTATCACAAGCCGATGGTGCTGCTGATCTGGTTCGGCCCGCTGCTGATGGCGTTCGGCGGATTTCTCTCGCTGACCGACCGGCGGCTGCGCGTCGGTGCGCCGAAGCCCGCCAAGGCCGGCAAGACCGGCAAGACCGGCGCGTTGCAGGCGGCGGAGTAGCTGCGATGAAACGTATTCTGCCGGCGCTGTTTGCAATCGTGCTGACGCTCATGCCGTCGCTGGTCTTCGCCGTGCAGCCCGACGAGATCATGGCCGATCCTGTGCAGGAAGCGCGGGCCAGAAATCTGTCGCGCGAATTGCGCTGCATGGTCTGCCAGAATCAGTCCATCGACGATTCCGATGCGCCGCTGGCGCGCGACCTGCGGCTCCTGGTACGCGAGCGCATCGCCGCCGGCAGCACCGACGAACAGGTGATGGATTTCCTGGTGGCGCGCTACGGCGAGTTCGTACTGCTCAAGCCGCGCGTTCAAAGCAGCACGCTGCTGTTGTGGCTTGTTCCCCCGCTGGTTATGGCCGGTGGCGGGCTGGCGCTCTGGCTCGGGAATCGCCGTCGCCGCGCGCGCGTTGCCGCCGACGAGGAGGGTGCGTCATTCCAGCTCACCCCTGAGGAAGAGGCCCGGCTGGAAAAGCTGATCGCCGGCGAGGAAGCTGCGAAAAAGCCCGTCTGACGCGGGATTTTGCGCGGTTCCAGGACCAGTCGAAAGCCGGTTCCGGCGGCTGTTTCAGGCCGCTTTTTTATTACAAAACATTAATTCCCCCGTCAGAGCGCGGTAAGGCCGCGTGTCCCATCTTCCAGAGGACAGGTGCAGCGTCTTTCAAGATTCGGCACCGCGAGATTTCCCGTCCGCTTTCGCCCTCCTGGAGATTATTCATGACCGACCATCCCACCGATCTTTCGAAACTCCCGTCCTATCTTGCGCCGCGCCGTTCGCTGTTCTCCGCGCGCAAGTTCGCGCTGATGGCTTCGGTCGTCGCGGGTCTCGGCGTTGCCGGTTACGGCCTCAGCCCCGCGAACAACTTCGACGTGCTCACCACGACCGCCCATGCGCAGGTCAACAAGGAAGTCCGGCAGGTTCAGCAGCCGATCGGCTTCGCGGACATTGTCGAGCGCGTGAAGCCGTCGGTGATTTCGGTGCGCGTGAAGATGGCCGAGAAGCAGGTCTCGAACGATGGCCCCTCGGAAGATTCGCCGTTCCCGCCTAATTCGCCGATGGAGCGCTTCTTCAAGCGCTTCGGCGGTCCCGATGGATTCCCGGGTGGACGTGGCGGCCGCGGTGGCCGCGGCGGTGGCCAGATGACCGGGCAGGGCTCGGGTTTCTTCATCTCGGCTGACGGCTTTGCCGTGACCAACAACCACGTGGTCGACGGCGCGGACAAGGTTGAAGTCACCACCGACGACGGCAAGGTCCACACCGCGAAGGTGATCGGCACTGATCCGCGCACCGATCTCGCGCTGATCAAGGTCGACGGCGTCAGCAATCTGGCGTTCGCCAAGCTCTCCGACAGTCAGCCGCGCATCGGCGACTGGGTGCTGGCGGTCGGCAATCCGTTCGGCCTCGGCGGCACCGTGACCGCCGGCATTGTCTCGGCCCGCGGCCGCGACATCGGCAACGGACCTTATGACGATTTCATCCAGATCGACGCGCCCGTGAACAAGGGCAACTCGGGTGGCCCGACCTTCGACACCACAGGCGACGTGATGGGCGTCAACACCGCGATCTACTCGCCGTCCGGCGGCAGCGTCGGCATCGCTTTCGCGATCCCGGCCTCCACGGTGAAGAGCGTCGTGCAGCAACTCAAGGACAAGGGCTCGGTCAGCCGCGGCTGGATCGGTGTTCAGATCCAGCAGGTGACTCCGGAGATTGCCGACAGCCTCGGCCTGAAGAAGACCGAAGGCGCGCTGGTTGCGGAACCGCAGGCCAACGGCCCGGCCGCGAAGGCGGGCGTTGAATCCGGCGACGTCATCACGCGGGTGAACGATCAGCCGGTCAAGGATGCGCGCGAGCTTGCGCGGACCATCGGCGGCATGGCTCCCGGCCAGACCGTGAAGCTGGTTGTGGTCCACAAGGGCCAGGACAAGATCCTGAACATGACGCTCGGTGAATTGCCGAACGCCAGGCAGGCGAAGGCCGACACCGATCAGAAGGATGGTGGCGGCAAGTTCTCGAAGGGCAGCGTAACGGTGCCCAACCTCGGACTGACGCTGGCTCCGGCCAACAGCGTGGCTGGTGCGGGCAAGGACGGCGTCGTCGTAACCGACGTCGATCCGAACAGCCCGTCGGCCGAGCGCGGCTTCAAGGAAGGCGACGTCATTCTCGAAGTCGCCGGCAAGCTGGTCGGAACGCCGGGCGAGGTTCGCGATGCGATCACCGCGGCGCGCGCCGACAACAAGAACAGCGTGCTGGTTCGCGTGAAGTCCGGTGACTCGTCGCGCTTCGTTGCGATGCCGGTCTCCAAGGGCTGAGGCAAAAAGTGGGCACCGGTTTTCGGATCAGATCATGCCCACTTCGACAGTTAACGGTCCGCGCGAGCGGACGAGAAATGGGGAGTTGTCGCCGGCAAATTCGCCCCCGCCGACGGCTCCTTCCCGGGGACGGGCCTTAAAAACCCGTCCCTTGAAATCAGAGTGTGACGGTCCCCCAGCCGTCATGCCCGGATTGCTCTCGATGGAAAACGCCCCCCTCCGTCGAGTGCAGGCGCGATCGCACTCCAGTCGGTCGTGCAGTGCGGGCGGTGAGGTCCCCCAGCTTCACCGCCCGTTTTTTTCAGCCGGGGCGAGCGACACGTTTCGTTGCCTTGCATGAGGACGATCATCGCGCCATGGTGCTACAAAGCCCTGTCATATCGAGCCAGACCGAATCACAGATGCGACTGCTCATCGTTGAAGACGACCGCGAGTCGGCGGACTACCTCGTGAAGGCATTTCGCGAGGTCGGTCATGTCGCCGATCTCGCGAGCGACGGCGAGGAGGGTCTCGCGCTGGCGGAGTCCGGCGACTACGACGTGCTTGTCATCGATCGCATGTTGCCCAAGCGCGACGGCCTGTCGATCATCGGCACCCTGCGCGGCAAGGGCAATCACACGCCCGCGCTGATCCTGTCGGCGCTCGGCCAGGTCGATGACCGCATCAAGGGACTTCGGGCTGGCGGCGACGACTATCTGCCGAAGCCTTATTCATTCGCCGAGTTGCTGGCGCGCGTCGAGGTGCTGTCGCGCCGTCACGGCGGACCGTCCGAAGAGACAACCTATCGTGTCGGCGATCTCGAACTCGACCGGTTGTCCCATCAGGTCAAGCGCGGCACGACCGAGATCACGCTCCAGCCGCGCGAATTCCGGCTGCTCGAATATTTGATGAAGCATTCGGGGCAGGTCGTGACCCGCACCATGCTGCTTGAGAACGTGTGGGACTATCATTTCGATCCGCAAACCAATGTGATCGATGTGCATATCTCGCGGCTGCGCTCCAAGATCGACAAGGGACACGATCGTCCGCTGCTGCACACCATTCGTGGTGCCGGATACATGATCCGTGACGGCATTCGGTAAACTGATCCGGACCACGGCGTTCCGGCTGACGCTGGTTTATCTTTTCCTGTTCGCGCTGTTTGCTGCGTCACTGCTGGGTTATTTCGCCTGGAACACGCGGCGCTTGATCACCGAACAGATCACCGAGACCGTCAATTCCGAACTAAGCGAACTCATCAGCCAGTATGAGCGCGGCGGCCTGCGCGGACTGGTCGCCGGGGTGGAAGGCCGCGCGCTGCGTCCGGGCGCCAATCTCTATCTCGTCACCACGCCGCAGGGGCAGGGCGTCGCGGGCAACGTGTCGTCGCTCGCGCCTGGCGTGATGGACAAGCCCGGCTGGGCCGAGACGTCTTACAAGCGGTTGGAAGAAACCGACACCAAGAACCACTTCGCGCTGGTGAAGGTGTCGCAGCTGACCGGCGGCTTCCGGATTTTGGTGGGGCGCGATCTCGATGAACGGCGGCGGCTGTTCGGCATCGTCGCCAAGGCCGCGCAATGGTCGGTCCTGATCGTTGTCGTGCTGGGCCTCGGCGGCGGCATCTTCGTGGCGCGGCGCGTGCTGCACCGGATCGACGCCATGACCGGCACCACGCAGCGGATCATGGCCGGCGATCTCAGCGAACGCCTCCCGGTGGGGCGCAGCGGCGACGAGATTGACCGGCTCGCGGAAAATCTCAATGCCATGCTGGAGCGCATCGAGGCGTTGATGGCGGGATTGAAGGAAGTCTCCGACAACATCGCCCACGATCTCAAGACGCCGCTAACACGGCTGCGCAATCGTGCCGAGGAAGCGCTGGCGAAATCCAGCAACGAAGGCGAATACCGCGCCGCGCTGGAACGGACCATCGATGAATCCGACGGACTGATCCGGACCTTCAACGCGCTGCTGATGATCGCGCGCGCCGAATCCGGCCAGGCCCGCGACAACATGACCGACTTCGACGCCGCTGAAATCGCCCACGGCATTCACGAACTCTACGAGCCGCTGGCGGAAGACAAGGGCCTCACGCTGACCGTGAAGGCCGACACCGCGACAATCCACGGCAACCGCGAGCTCATCAGTCAGGCGCTCGCCAATCTCGTCGAGAACGCGATCAAATACGGCCAGCCGGTCGCAGGCGGCGCGGGCAACCCGTCCGACATTCTGATCGAGGCCCGACGGGACGGCGACGACGTTCTTCTCAGTGTCACGGATCACGGGCCGGGCATTCCCGAGGCCGACCGCCAGCGCGCGGTCGAGCGTTTTGTGCGGCTGGAGGCCAGCCGGACCCAGCCGGGGTCGGGGCTCGGTTTGAGTCTGGCATCGGCCGTCGCGACGTTGCATGGTGGCGGCCTGCGACTCGCGGACAGCCAGCCGGGGCTGCGCGTGACGCTTGTGATCCCGAGCCGGGGCGTGGAACAAAAGAGCGTATGACTTCACCCGCGATGGGCGGCGCGGACCGTCCCCTGGCGGCCCGTTTCGTGGCCGGACCGAAGTTGTTCGCGCGCGAGGCCGCCGAACAGCGGCTTGCGGACTGGCTGGGCGACTGTTCGCCCGAGCATGCGAACGCACTCAAGGATATTTCCCGCGAGTTCCCGCAGGCGAAAGCGATCCTTGAAGGTATTGCCGAGGCGTCGCCCTACCTTTTCGATCTGATGCGCGCGGACGCGGGGCGGACATTGCGTCTGCTTCAATGCGAACCGGACGGCCATATCGCCGCGCTGCTCGGCAAGGCGGTGGCCGATGCCGCCGCCGCCGCGAGCGAAGCCGACATCATGACGGCGCTGCGCCGGATGAAGTCCGAGGCGGCGCTGCTGATCGCGCTCTGCGACATCGGCGGCGTCTGGCCGGTGATGCGCGTGACGCGGGCGCTGACCGACATCGCGGTCACGTCGGTCCAGTGCGCTATTCGTTTCCTGCTCAAGCAGGAAGCCGCGCGCGGGCGTCTGCTGCCGCTCGATGCCGAGCATCCGGAAGAGGGCAGCGGTCTTGTCGTCCTCGCCATGGGCAAGATGGGCGCGGGCGAACTGAATTATTCCAGCGACATCGACTTGATCGTTTTCTACGAGTTGGAGGCGGCAACGCTCGCGGAAGGCATCGAGCCGTCGCCGTTCTTCGTCAAGATTGCGCAGGGGTTGTCGCGGCTGCTGCAACAGCGCACCGGCGACGGCTATGTGTTCCGCGTCGATCTTCGACTGCGGCCGGACCCGGCATCCACGCCGGTTGCGATCTCGATCGCGGCGGCGCTGCATTATTACGAGCGCGAAGGTCGCACCTGGGAGCGCGCCGCGATGATCAAGGCCTTGCCTTGCGCGGGCGATCTGAAAGCGGGCAACGCGCTGCTGGCGGAAATCGCGCCGTTCGTCTGGCGCAAGCATCTCGATTTTGCGGCGCTCGCCGACGTTCACGACATGAAGCGCCAGATGCAGACGTTCCGCGGCCAGAACGAGATTTCCGTGGAGGGCCATAACGTCAAGGTCGGGCGCGGTGGCATTCGCGAGATCGAGTTCTTCGCGCAGACCCAGCAATTGATTGCGGGCGGGCGACATCCCGAACTCCGGGTACGCCCGACGCTCGAGGCGCTGAACGTTCTCGCCGCGAGCAACTGGATCACGGTCGAGGCGCGTGACGAACTGACGGCGGCCTATGACTTCCTTCGTCGCGTTGAGCACCGGCTGCAAATGCTGGCCGACGAGCAGACCCATGCGCTGCCCGCCGAGGTGGAGGCGGTCGAGCGTTTCGCGCGCTTTTTCGGATACGACGACCGCGCCGCCTTTGCGAAAGATCTGCTGGCGCATCTCACCTGCGTGCAGAATCACTACGGCCGCCTGTTCGAGGGCGACCCCACCGGCACGGAGAAGCTGCCGGACATCGATTACAACGCGGGGCCCGACGACAAGGGCCTGCTGGAGCATCTGCTGACGCTCGGCTTCAAGAAGCCGAAGATGGTGGCGGAAACCGTCCGCACCTGGATGAGCGGGGATTACCGCGTGTTCAAGATCGAGGCGACGCGGCAGGCGTTTAATGAATTCGTGCCCGACCTGATGCGCGGCCTGTCGCGCGCCGAGGAGCCGGACGACGCGGTGACCGCATTCGATCGCTTTCTGCAAGCCTTGCAGCGAGGCGGGCGGCTAATCTCGCTGCTGAGCCAGAACAAGGAACTGGTGGCGCTGGTGGCGCTGGTGCTGGGCGCCGCGCCGCGCCTCAGCGACATGCTGGCGCGGAAGCCGCAGATCATGGACGGCCTGATCGATCCGCGGTTCTTCGGCGCGATGCCGGATCAGAGCGAATTATCCGCGCGGCTTTCCGCAACGTTGTCCGACGCCAATTCCTACGAGGAGTTTCTGGATCGTCTGCGGCTGTTCGGGCAGGAGAGCCTGTTCCTGATCGGCACGCGCATCCTGTCCGGCACGGTGTCGGCGCAGCAGGCGAGCGTGGCGTTCGCGGACGTCGCGGAGGGCATTGCGCATACCGTGCACGATCTGGTCATGGGCCAGTTCGCGGAGCAGCACGGGCGGATCAAGGATCAGGAAACGGCCATCGTGGCGATGGGCAAGCTCGGCAGCCGCGAGATGACCGCATCGTCCGATCTGGATCTGATCCTGATCTACGACTTCGATCACGAGGCTCCGGACTCGGACGGCCCGCGCCCGCTGCACGGTTCGCAGTATTTCGCGCGGCTGACGCAGCGTCTCATCAGCGCCTTCACCACGCGCACCAACTACGGCGTGCTCTACGAGGTCGATATGCGGCTGCGGCCGTCAGGCCGGGCGGGGCCGTTGGCGTCGCGGATCGATTCCTTCGCGGAATATCAGGAACACGAAGCCTGGACATGGGAACACATGGCGCTGACGCGCGCCCGCGTAATTTCCGCGTCGCCCCGGTTCGCCGCTAAGATCGAAGCCGCCATCCGTGACGTGCTGACGCGCAAGCGCGAAACCGGCATCATTGCCAACGATGTTCTCGAAATGCGCCGCGCCATCGCCGAGGAAAAGGGCGAGGGCGACATATGGGATCTGAAGAACGCCGCCGGCGGCATGGTCGATATCGAGTTCATCGCGCAGTATCTGCAACTCATCCACGCGGCGGACAAGCCCGGTATTCTCAACGTCAGCACGGTGCAGGTGCTGGACAGCGCGGCGCGGCTGGGCGTGCTGCCGCAATCCGACGCCGATGTCCTTCGCGCGGCGTCACGTCTCTATCACGATCTGACGCAAATCATCCGGCTTTGCGTGATCGGGAAGTTCAAGCCTGAAACAGCAGGGGAAGATCTTCTGCGGGTGATGACGCGGGCGGGCGATGCGCCGGACTTTTCGTCGCTTGAAGCGCGTGTACGGGAAACGCAGAATGAGGTACGCGAGGTGTTTCTGGCGCTGCTTGAGGGGACGCCCCGGCACTGATGCCCGGTGCGATATTCGCGCCGTGTCCGCACGGCAGCGCCACGCAAACGATGGTCCCGGCGCCGAGCCTTGAGCGCAGCTTCATCGAGCCGCCATGCAGGTTGACGAGCGACTTGGCGATGGCGAGGCCAAGACCCGAGCCGTGATAGGTCTTGGTCAACTGGCTTTCGACCTGCTCGAACGGCCGTCCAAGTTTCGCCAGTGATTGTGGCGCGATGCCGATGCCGCTGTCCGCGATGGTGAGCAGGACTGTATTATCTCGCATCCTGCTGCGTACCGTGACCTTGCCGCCGTCGGGTGTGAATTTCACGGCATTCGACAGCAGGTTGACCGCGATCTGTTTCATGGCGCGCCGATCGGCGAGGATCGGGATCGCGCCGCGAATATCCGCGTTGACTGTGAGGTTCTTGTTTTCGGCGCGGCCGGAGACGACCCGCAGGGATTCGGTGAGCGTCTGGGCGAGATCGAGCGGCTCGTAGTCGAGTTTCATGCGGCCGGCTTCGATCTTCGACATGTCGAGGATGTCGTTGATGACGTCCAGCAGGTAATTCCCGCTGGTCATGATGTCGTGGCAGTATTCCTGATACTTCTCGGAGCCGAGCGCGCCGAACATGCCGCTGCCCATGACTTCCGAAAAACCGATGATGGCGTTCAGCGGCGTGCGCAATTCGTGGCTCATGTTCGCCAGGAATTTGGACTTGGTCTGGTTGGCTTCCTCGGCGCGGTTTTTCTCGTCGGCGTAGTTCTGGGCGAGTTCGGCGAGCAACTGGGCCTGGCGCTCGAGTTCGGATTGCGAGCGTTTCAGGTCGATCACGTTCGCGGTGAGGCGGAGGTCGTTATCGATCAGCTTCTGCTCGTGCAGCTTGATCTGGGTGATATCGGTGCCGACCGAAACGTAGCCGCCGTCCTTGGTGCGGCGTTCGCTGATATTCAGCCAGCTTCCGTCATCCAGTTGCGCCTCGAAGGTGCGCGCGCCGGGGGCTGGCGAATTCGGCATCCGGGTGCGGATTTCCGGCATACGGCCGACCTGGATGACGGTTTCGTAGGACGTGCCTTGCTTGACGGCGGAGTCGGGGAGCTTGTGCAGGCGCTTGAAGTGCGAATTGCAAAGCACGAGGCGGTTGTCGGCATCCCACAGCACGAAGGCTTCCGGAATCGTCTCGATGGCGTCGCGCAGCCGCAGGTCGGCTTCGACGGTCTTCTCGGCGAGGCTCTTCTGTTCGGTGATATCGACGGCAATACCGATCAGGTGGCTGCCGCTGTCGTTCTGCCCCTGGCTCAGCTCGCAGCGGACGCGGAGCCAGATCCAGTGGCCGTTGGCATGGCGCATCCGGAAGGAATGGTCGATATGATCGAGTTTGCCTGAAACCAGTTGGTCGGCGATCACGAACAGGTCGATGTCGTCGGACATTACCAGCGCATTGACCTCGCCGAAGGTCAGGAGGTCCCTGCGGCCTTCAAGCCCCAGCAGTTCGAACATCGACTGCGACCAGAAAATCCGGCCGCGCGACAGGTCCCAGTCCCACAATCCGCAGCGGCCTCGGTTCAGCGCGGTGTCGATCCGCGCGCGGACGGCGTCATTGATCAGGTCGCCTTCTCGGGCGCGGGACGATTGCCAGTGAAACGCGAAGCCGAGGATCAGCACGACAAAGCCGGTGGTGGCGGAGAGCGTGATCTGGAGCGCGGCGTCGGAGCGCCACGGCGCCTCGGTCTGCTCCTGCACGACGATGACCTGACCGGGCAGGGACTTGACGACGCGCTGGGTGGCGAGGGCGCGGAGGCCGCCCGGCAGTTCGATGTCGATGACGCTGCTCTGTCCCGGAACGCCAAGCTGCTGGGTGGCGCTGAGGACGTCCATGATGCGGCTTGCGTTCTCTGCTGGAGCATCGATGGGGATTCGCGCGACGATGCGCTGCTCGGGGCTGGTCACGATGATATGGCGGCCGGCGGCGGCGCCCCAGGAGGGCACCAAACCGGGCAACAGGCTCTGAAGCCGCTCGGCCGACGCCGCGCGGTCCTGCCGAACAGGAGTCGCGCGGTCGAGACGTTCCGCCAGCACATCTGCCAGCGCTGAAAGGTCGCGTTTAATCGATGTGCGCTTTTGCCGGGTCTGGTCGAGGACTTGAACGAATGCGCCGATGCAGATGGTGACGAGAAAGGCGATGATGAGGGTGGGAACGGCGCGTCGCAGGGCCGGCTCCGCGATCAGCAGGCGGTGATACGCCGGCTTCGCGATCGACTGCGCCAATCCCTTGATAGAATCGGATTGGACACACGTTGTCGCTGCGTGCGAACGCGCCATTCCTTGCCCCTCGAATTTTCTTGTCTGCACCCCGTCCGGAAGGCATTCCCCAACCACCCGAATCGACTTTGATTTGAATCTGTTTTTTTGGCGCTGTCGAGAGTCAACGAATCGTTAAAGCGAAATAAATGTTGTCCCAAGGAAATTTGGAGGAAATTTGGACTCGTTTTTGAGTCAGCGCGTGAGTCCGAAACGAGAACGCGGCGCGCGCGATGAGTTGTGAAAGGAACTTTGACCATCCCGGACTTCGCGGGACGACACAGCGTTTTGAATTTCGATTGTGCCAGCAGCCGATTCGTTAACGCGCGGGCTCGGCGTGGCTGATGACGCGCTTCACCGACGGAAACGCACTGCGTAGCGCACGTTCGATCTCGTCGACCTTTTCGTGGACGTCGATAACGCTCATTGACGGCAACGCGCGGCAGTGGAAGTTGACGATTTCGCCCGCATCGGTGTCGCGCACCCGCACATTATGCACGTCGTGGATCGCGCCGCTCTCGGCGGCGAAGCGCGTCAGTGCGTGCTGGATGGTATCGACACGGCCGGTGGCGGCATCGGTGCCGTGGGGCAATTCCGGTTCGAGCGGTTCGATATGGGTATCGACCTCGACATCGGCGCCGAACTCGTCGCGGATGGCATGTTCGAGCCGGTGTGCGATGTCGTGGGCCGCGTTCAGCGGCATGTCGCCGTCAACCTCAAGGTCGATGCTGACGGTGAGCCTCCCGCCAAGGTCGTGGACGGTCACATGGTGGATCGCGAGGCCGGAATTGCGGGCGATCACCATGATTCGCTCGCGCACGCTCTCATTGCTGCGTGCGACCGGTACCGCCGTAAAGGTCAGGTCCGCGTCGTGAAGTGCCGCGGTTACCGCGTCCTGCGCCTTGCGCTTGATGTCGTCGATGCGGTCGATGGGGTAGGTGCGGGGCACCTGTACCGTGGCATCGACGAAATGCCGTGCGCCGACCATGCGCACGCGCAGCCGCTCCACATCGACTATGCCGGGAATGGCGCGGATGGCGGTTTCCGCCTTCTCGGAGGCGCCGTCCGGCGCACGGTCCAGCAGTGTCTCGATGGTGGATTTGCCGAGCCGCAGTCCCAGGACCGAAATCAGCACCGCGACCGCGATGGCCGCGCCGGCATCGCCCCAGGCATAACCGAACGCCGTCAGGCCGAGGCCGATGATGACGGCGAATGAGCCAAGGACGTCGGAGGCGAAGTGTAGCGCATCGGCTTCCAGCGCCTGGCTTTTGGTGTCCATTGCCGTCTTGTGGAGCGCGCGCGCGCGCCAGAAATTCACGACGATATCGACCGCCAGCACGACGAACGGCAGCGCCGTCAGCACCGGTGGTGCCACGCCTTCGCGCAGCCGGCTGTAAGCCTCGACCACGATGCCGCCGGCCAGAATATAGAGCAGGGCGATCACACCCAGCGCGGACAGGCTTTCCAGCTTGCCGTGACCGTAATGATGTTCGGCGTCGGCGGGCTTGTCGGAAATCCGCACCACGATCCATGTGACGATGGTGGCGATCAGGTCGACCGAGGAATGCAGCGCCTCGGAGATCAGCGCGATGCTGCCGATGGCCACGCCCACGACGAACTTGATCGCCGCCATGCTGGCGCTGGCGACAATCGAGATGGCGGCGACCCGTTGCTTGACTGCGCTCATTGGACCCTCAATGCGCGGGTCTTGTCACGGCCGTGCATTGAACGTCAATGCGGGAGTTCGCGATTCAAAATGCGTATCATTCGCAGGAGCGAACAGGGCGTTAAAGCTTCAGGACAATCTTGCCGAAATGCCTGTTTGCCGACATGTAGTCCACCGCCTGCGCGATGTCGCTGAACGGAAACACGCGGTCGATGGGCAGCTTCAGCTTGCCGGATTCGACGGCGGGCCAGATGTCCTGTTTTACGGTCGTGAAGATATCGCGGATTTCCTCGATCGAACGCGAACGGAACGTCACGCCGATGTAGCTGATGCGGCGCGCGGCATGGAGATCGAAGTCGAAATCGCCATGAGTGCCGCCGAGGCGTCCGACATTGACGATGCGGCCGAGGACTTTGGTCGCGGCGAGGTTCTGATTGAGCAACTTGCCCGAGACCTGGTCGATGATGACATCGACGCCCGCGCCGCCGGTTGCTTTCAACACCTGATCGACCCACGCCGGATCGTTGGAATCGATGGCCATGTCCGCGCCATGGGCAGTGAGCTGCGCGCGGCGCGCCGGGTCGGTGGACGAGCCGATCACCAGCTTTGCGCCTTTGAGCTTGGCGATCTGTTGCGCCATCAGCCCGACGCCGGAGCTGGCTCCCTGCACAAGAAGGCTTTGGCCGGGCTGCAGCGCGCCGTTGGTCACGACGGCATTGTGCATGGTGGTCAGCGCCAGCGGGAGCGACGCGGCCTGTTCAAAATCCATCGA
The DNA here is from genome assembly GCF_058800765.1 of Afipia sp. GW822-FHT04G07. Classification (NCBI taxonomy): domain Bacteria; kingdom Pseudomonadati; phylum Pseudomonadota; class Alphaproteobacteria; order Hyphomicrobiales; family Nitrobacteraceae; genus Afipia; species Afipia sp. GW822-FHT04G07. Next base: position 84,567 of record NZ_JBXAMP010000002.1, on the reverse strand, counting down.
TGCGGGGATGGGAAACACGCGGCCGTAATCGGTCACGGCGTATTCCGCATAGCCTCCAGCGCCGGAGCCCATGACGCGGTCGCCGGCCTTGACACCCTTGGCGTCGGGTCCGAGTTCGACGATCTCGCCGGCCCACTCCATGCCGAGCACGGTGCCGACGCCGCCGGCCGCGCCGTGGACATGGCCCTTGATCATGCCGAGATCGGCCCGGTTCATGCCGCAGGCGTGGACCTTGACCAGAACCTGTGACCCCTTCGGCGTGGGCTTCGGCACATCGGTGATCGCGGCGCCGTTCGCGCCATAGACATAGGCTTTCATGGGATTGCTCTTTCAGTCATGCGGCAGGGCGGGTCGTCCTCAATATAGCAGTCGCGCCAGCTCACAAAAGACCACGCGCGCCGCGACAGAATCTGTCACAAACGCGGCACTTGATTCACAGCTTCGGCCTCCCGATGCGGCCGGACGTGCGGGAGCGACGAAAGTGCTGAGGATAGCGTGTCTCGCGCTCATGTTGTTGTCCTGTCTGCCGCTCGCGCATGCGCAGTCGCAGAAGGCATCGCCCGTTGCGAAGCGCGAACTCGTGGTCGGCGTCAAGGACGCGCCGCCGTTCGCGTTCAAGGGGGCCGACGGCGCATGGTCGGGCCTCAGCATCGAGCTTTGGCGGCAAGTCGCGAAAGCGACGAACCACGCATTTCGTTTTACCGAACTTCGGGACATGCCCGAGCTGATTCAGGAAACGGCGGCCGGCCGTCTCGATGTGGCGATCGGCGCGATCACGGTCACCGTCGAGCGCGAGAAAGCTCTCGATTTCACGCAGTCCTATTATTCGACCGGGACAGGCATCGCCGTTCCGATCGTCAGCGTGATGAACTGGGGCACGCTGCGCCGGGCGCTGACCTCGTTCAATTTCCTGCAGGCCATCTTTGCGCTGATTGGGCTGACGCTGGGCGCCGGCATTCTTGTCTGGTTGCTGGAGCGGCGGCAGAACGAATATTTCGGCGGCAGCATCACCAAGGGCATCAGCTCCAGCGTGTGGTGGTCGACGCTGGCCATGACCCAGCGGTCGTCGGCGGAAAAGGGCCCGCAGACGATCCTCGGCCGTGGTGTCGCGGTGATCTGGCTGGTGGTGTCGGTGATCACGATTGCGGTTTTCACCGCCGGCGTGACGTCGGTGCTGACGACATCCCAGATCCAGGGAACGATCTACGGCATCTCCGACCTTGCAGCCGTTCGCGTCGGCACCGTCAAGGGAACATCGTCCGAGGGCGATCTCCTGCGCCGCAAGCTCAAATTCCAGCCCTACGACACGCCTGGCGAGGGACTGAAGGCGCTGCGCGCGGGCCGCCTCGATGCGTTCGTCTATGACAAGCCGCTGCTGACATGGGCTATTCGTCAGGGCTACGCGTCCCGCCTCAAGCTGCTGGATATCTCAATCGAGACGCAGAATTATGCATTTGCGCTGCCGCCGGACAGCAAGCTCAGAAAGTCGCTGTCGATCGCCATCCTCGACGCGATGCAGAAGGAGGCATGGAGCGATGCCAGAATCCGTTATCTGGGAGAAGACTCGCTGAGTTCACCCTGATCGCGAGGGAGGCCGCGAACCATCTCAACGTAACGGTTTCGTGAGGGGCGCGGTTTGCCCGGTTTACCGCGCCTTGCATATGCCACATGCAGCGCCGTCAGTGCAGCGCAGAACGCAGACCGGCTACAGACGCTTTCTGCAAAGTGCCCCTAAATCGCATCGGTGACAGGTTCAAGATGGACGCAATTTCGGCGAAGCCCGCGCCCGTCACCGACGGTCTTCCTCCCGAACGCAGACGCTGGGCGGTTTTTGCGATTTTCACAGCGCTCGCCATGGCGGCGCTCGACACCGCGATCGCCAATATCGCGCTTCCGGCGATCGCGGCTGACCTCCACACAACACCAGCCGACGTGATCTGGGTCGTAAACGTCTACCAGATCGCGATGGTCGCGACGCTGCTGCCGCTGGCAGCTCTTGGTGAAATCGTCGGCCATCAGCGAATCTATCTTTGGGGACTGCTGCTGTTCACGATTGCATCGCTTGCCTGCGCGCTGGCGTGGTCGTTGCCCACCTTGCTGATCGCGCGCATTCTGCAGGGGCTCGGTGCGGCCGCGGTGATGAGCGTGAACACTGCGCTGGTCCGGTTCGTCTATCCCTCAAATCTTCACGGGCGCGGGTTCGGTAACAACGCCTTGGTGGTTGCGGTTGCATTCACGATCGGCCCGGCACTCGCATCGGGCATTCTGTCGGTCGCCTCATGGCCGTGGCTGTTCGCGATCAACATTCCGTTCGGCGTCGCCGCGATGCTGATCGGCATGAAGACGTTGCCGCAGACGCCGCGCGCGCCCCATGCTTTCGACATGCTCGGCGCAGTGCTGACCTCGATCTGCCTGTGTCTTTTCATTCTCGGAATCGGCAGCGCCGCGCATGGGACATCGGCAGTCGTCGTCATCGCCGAACTTATGGGGGCGGTGATCTTCGGAGCGATGCTCATCCGCCGGCAGGCCGATCATCCGGCGCCGATGCTGCCCATCGACCTGTTTCGCAGGCCGATGTTCTCATTGTCCGTCGCGACCGCAGTCTGCTCGTTCGCGGTGCAGGGACTGGCCTTCGTGTCGCTACCTTTCTACTTCGAGGACGTCCTTCATCGCAGCCAGGTCGAAACCGGGTTTTTCATGACGCCGTGGTCGGTGGTGGTCGCCATTATGGCGCCGATCGCCGGGCGTCTGTCCGATCGGCAGCCGGCGGGCTTGCTCGGCGGCCTCGGACTTCTGCTGCTCGGCATCGGAATGGCGTTGCTGGCCATGCTGCCCGCCGAACCGACTGTGATCGACATCGTATGGCGCATGGCGATTTGCGGCTGCGGTTTCGGATTTTTCCAGTCGCCCAACATGAAAGCTATCATGAGCAGTGCGCCGCCGAGCCGCAGCGGTGGCGCCAGCGGTCTCGTGGCAACCGCGCGCCTGACCGGCCAGACCGTCGGGGCGGCGCTGGCCGCGCTGTGCTTCGGTCTTGCCGGGCATGGGGGCGCGACATGGGCGCTCGCGCTGGGCGCCGGTTTCGCCGCCCTCGGCTGCGTCATGAGTTTCCTGCGCCTGACGGTGCGTTGACGCTCCGGATTTTCCGTCCTACCGATTGTTCAAAGAACAGTCCTAGGGGAGGTGTCCAGTGTCGGATCAGCCGGTGTCAGATCAGCCAGTACTTCTGAAGGTCGATGGGCCCGTCGCGCGCATCGTGTTCAATCGTCCCAAGGTTCTGAACGCGCTCAGCGTCGAGGCGGCGAACGCCTTTCTTTCGGCGTGCAAAAGCGTAGCCGCCGACAAGGCAATTCGCGTCGTGGTCATTGCGGGCGAGGGCCGCGCTTTCATGGCGGGCGGCGACATTTCGGCGTTCGCGGGCGCGGCGGACGAGGTGCGCGTGCGTGTGCCGACCATCATGGAGCCGCTGCATGAGGGCCTCGAAATCCTGGCGGGTCTGCCGCAGCCGGTGATCGCCAGTCTGCAAGGCGCGGTCGCCGGGGCAGGGATGAGCATTGCGCTTTCGACCGATCTCGCGATCGCCGCCGACACCGCGATCTTCACGCTGGCTTACGCGAAACTGGGAACCAGCCCCGACGGGTCCGGGTCGTGGTCGTTGCCGCGCCTTGTCGGTTTGCGCAAGGCGATGGAGATCGCGCTGTTGTCGGACGTCTACGATGCGCCTGAAGCGTTGCGCCTCGGCCTCGTCAATCGCGTGGTGCCTGCGGCGGATCTGGCGAGCGAGACCGACAAGCTCGCACGCCGCCTTGCCGAAGGACCAACGTTCGCTTTCGGGCAAGCCAAGGCCTTGCTGCGCGGTTCGCTGGACAACTCGCTGCACGATCAGCTTGCCGCCGAGGCCGCGGCTTTCGGCCGGTGTATCGGCACGGCGGATTTTGCGGAAGGCGTCAGCGCGTTCCTCGCCAAGCGCCCGGCGACGTTTATCGGCAAGTAAAACTTACGCGGCCGATGTCGCCGTCGCAGGTTTCTGCGGCGGCCCGATAAACAGCCTTGTCAGCCATCGCCGGCTCGGATTTTCAACCGTGGCGTAGGAGATGCGCCCGACGACAAGCACCAGCAGGGAAATCGCGGCCACCAGCAACAGCTGCGGCACGAGGCCGATGGTCTTCGAGACCTGCGAGATCAGAACCATTCCCACCGCATAGTGGTAGAGATAGATCGAGTAGCTGCACTCGCCGATCCAGACCAGCGGCCGTATTTCAAAAATGCTCATTGAAGCCGGCTTGGTCGCCAGAAACCAGAACAGGACGAGGAACATCAGCGCGAAACTGCTGGCGACAACCGGATCGCGGCCGATCGGCGCGTAGTTGATGCTGATCCGCGCGATCATCGCATATGCGACCGCCAGCATGACGAGAGCGGCGCCCTTCGTAAGGCGCTCCTTGTACAGTTCATAAAACACCGCGCCTGCGGCGAACCACGGCATGTAGTCGGGAATGAACAGCGCATCATAAACGCCGTTGTAGCCGGGCAGCCAGCGCCGGAGCAGCGCGCGAACGATGTAGATCGCCACCGTGAAGATGACGAGATTGCGCGCAAGATTCTGCCGCGCGAACATCCAGTAGAGGATCAGCGCGATCATGTAGAACCGGATCTCGACCACCAGCGACCAGTAGACGCCGGTGACGAAATCAATTTTCGGAAACAGCCCGGACCACAGCGAGGTCGGCGTCAGCGTCAGCGACGGAAGGAAGTTCGGCCAGAACTGGCGGCGGGTGAGGGCGAACGGCGCGTCCGACCAGTTCAGGAGGAAGAAGGTAATCACGGCGGAGACGATCAGCGCGGGCCAGATACGGACAAATCGGCGGATCGCGAAATCGAGCAACGACTTTGAGGATTCCAGCGTCATCGCGATCACGAAGCCCGAGATGATGAAGAACAGCTCGACGCCCATGTAGCCGTATTTGAAGATCACGACATTGCTGAACGTCTCGCCGTAGGGATACAGCGTCGATTTGTAGTAAAACGACTCGAGGTGATAGAAATAGTGGAATCCCATCACCAGCACGATCGCTACCCCGCGCAGGCCGTCCAAAGCGGTCAGTCGTTGGCTGGTCATGGTGTCTTGATCGGTTGCTGTTCGGCGTGTTTTAGCCAAAACGGGGCCGGAGGTCGAATATCCCGCGAGAATATCAGCCCTTCATTCCCGTTTTCCGGCTTTGAAACGGGTCGAAAAGTCCTATTTTCTATCGTAAGAGGTGCCTCACCGCGCCGGCATTCTCAGGAAAAAATGCAGGAATTTCAGCAGCACAGATTCTCCGTGGCCCCGATGATGGATTGGACCGACCGGCACTGCCGGGTGTTCCACCGTCTGCTGTCGCGCCGTGCGCGGCTTTATACCGAGATGCTGACGACCGGCGCGATCATCCATGGCGACCGTCAGCGACTGCTCGGCTTCGATGCCGTTGAGCATCCCGTCGCGCTCCAGCTCGGAGGCTCGAACCCGCGCGATCTCGCGGAGAGCGCGCTGATCGGTGAAGGGTTCGGTTATGACGAGATCAATCTCAACGTCGGCTGCCCGTCGGATCGCGTGAAGGGCGGAAACTTCGGCGCGTGCCTGATGGCGGAGCCGCAGCTTGTTGCGGATTGCGTTGCCGCGATGAAACAGGCAGTGAAAATTCCCGTCACCGTGAAGTGCCGCATCGGTATCGACGATCAGGATCCCGAGGTCGCGCTCGATACGCTGGCGCGCGCCGTGATCGCGGCCGGTGCGGATGCGCTGGTCGTTCACGCGCGCAAGGCGTGGCTGAATGGATTGTCGCCGAAGGAAAACCGCGACATCCCGCCGCTTGACTATGATCGCGTCTATCGCCTCAAGGCGGCGCTGCCGCATGTGCCTGTCTCAATCAACGGCGGCATAGCCACCGTCGCCGCTGCGAAGGCTCATCTCGATCATGTCGACGGCGCGATGCTCGGCCGCGCGGCCTATCAGGAGCCGTGGCGGTTGCTCAGCGTCGATCCGGAGTTATTTGGCGAGGCCGCCCCTCATGCCACCATGCACGACGCCATCGAGGCACTGATGCCGTATATCGAGCGCGAACTTGCCGCCGGTACGCGGTTGCACTCGATCACGCGGCATCTCGTCGGCGCATTTCATGGCGTGCCGGGCGCACGCGGCTTTCGCCGTTATCTCGCTGAGGTCTGCACCAAGCCTGGCGCGGGAACGGATTCACTGCGTGAGGCGCTTCGCATCGTCGGACAGCGCGTGGATGCGTCGATCGCTGCGTAAGGCAGATCGATTACGGATATCCGCGCAGCATCAGCTTGTCGGGACGGACTTCCCAGCTTTCCAGCCGGTTGAGAAAGCTCATGCCGAGCAGGTTGGACTTCATCTGGCCACGCGGCACCACCAGCGCGGGCACCGAGCGTTCCACCAGTTTGCCGACGGACAGGCGATCCAGCGTCAGCCGTGCCGCGCGAACGCGGCCGCCTGCGGTTTCGACATCCACGCTGTAGTCCAGCAGTTCAAGCGGCAGCCCCGCCGCCTTCGCGGTCTCGTAGGTCAGAACCACGGAGGTCGCGCCGGTGTCGATCACCATCGGCGTGCTGACGCCATTGATCTTCGCGCGCAGCGAGAATTCGCCGCTGTCGCCGCGTGCGATTTCGACGGCGCGGGCGGGCTTCGCATTCAGGGTCCGATCGGTGGCGCGGATCAGCGCGCCTTTCACATTTGCAAACGCAACCGGGTTCGACATCGACAGCAGAAAGCCGACGGCCGCGATAATGATTGCGAGGATCGTGAGTTTTCGCATCATGCCGCACCTGCGGCGATCAGGAGCCGGTCTGACGTGCGGCGGCTTCCGCCGGAATGGGCAATCCTGCGTCCAGCATCCGCCGATGCAGCGTCGCCATCACGGCCAGCCGCTCCGCGCGCTCCATCGCGTGCCAGCGTGCGATCTCGGGCAGGGTGCGCCCGCAACCGAGACAGAGCTTGGCCTTCGGATCGATGAAGCACACCGCTATGCAGGGCGTATCTGTTTTTGGCGGCGTTTCTTGTGTCATGGACGGTACTGATGGACATTTTCATCGCTCGCGCAAGATGTTCTACAAACCAGTTCCTGCGTTCATGATCGGCTTGTAGCGGGGGCGGCTTTTCTCACTCAATCCTTCCGGCGGCCGCTCCGGCTGCAGCGGCGGAGAATCGTCGCGCATCGGGGCCAGCGCCGTCATCACGCGCTCCGGCGGATAGGTGACGATCACCTCTGTGCCGACGCGCAGCGTCGACTTGAGGGTGAAGGTGCCGCCGTGCATGTCGATCAGGCTCTTTGCGATCGGAAGGCCGAGACCCGCGCCCTGTTCGGCGGACTTGATCGAGTTCGATCCCTGGCCGAACGAGGCCAGCACGATCGGAATTTCATCCTCGGCGATGCCGGAGCCTGTGTCCTTGACGCTGAGATACTGGCCGCCGGATGCGGTCCAGCCGACCTTGAGCCAGATTTCGCCGGCGGGCGGCGTGAACTTGATGGAGTTCGACAGCAGGTTGAGCACGACCTGCCGCGTGGCGCGTTCGTCGCCCCACAGTTTCGGCATGTTCTGCTCGAACACCTCGTGAATCGTGATGCCGCGGCTTGAGGCGCGCAGCTTCAGCAGATGATGGCAATCCGCCACCACGTGGACCAGCGATACCGGTTCTTCGTTGAGTTCATAGCGCCCGGCCTCGATGCGCGACAGATCGAGGATCTCGTTGATGAGATTCAGCAGGTGGACGCCGGAGTTGTGAATGTCGGCGGAATAATCCTTGTACACCTCGACGGCGTGCGCGCCGAAGATCTCGCTTTTCATCACCTCGGAAAATCCGAGAATGGCGTTCAGCGGCGTGCGCAGTTCGTGGCTCATCTGGGCGAGAAAACGCGATTTCGAGACGTTGGCGGATTCGGCGCGGTAACGCGCTTCGTCCGAGATCGACTTTGCCTGCTCGAGTTCGCCAATCAGCGCGTCCTTTTCGGCGCGGGCTTCCAGCGTTGCCAGCGTGGTGGAATGCAGGCGGTGGGCGAGCAAGGCGAAATAGCCCTCCGCCGTGACCGCGAGCGCTGCGAGAATGTAATCGTCGAAGGTGCCGCGAAGAATGAAGTTCGCTGCGATCGCCGCCGACACCGGGACCGTCGCGGCGAACGCCGCGATCGGAAGGCTCGCGGCCAGCATGCTGGATACGGCAATGACCAGCAGCATCACGAACAGCATCAGCGTGTTCGAGACGACGTCGATGCCTGACGGATGGATCAGAACAAGCGTCCACGCGAGACCGTAGATCAGGTCCAGTCCGATGAAACGCATCCGCCACTTGCGCGTGATGGCGGGAGATGACGACGTGGTGGCGAGAAATTTCGAGCAGAAGCGGATGACGATGCCGTGGATCGCGAGAATCCCGGCGGTCCAGACCACCGCTGCGACAGGAACAATCCAGAAGCTCGCCAGGATGCCTGTTGAGACGACGAGCAGGATGACGACCAGCGACGCAGAGATGCGTGTCTGCGCGTATTGCCGCAGCAACTCGTGATCGAAGGCCGGCCGGGTTCCGCTGGTCGAGGTCAGCCGGTCGCGCGCCTCGCGCACACGCTGGGAGGCCGCCCTGCGGCTGCGCGCCGGTATTTCCGCCGATGATGCGGAGAGTTCTTTTCTGTCGGCGGTTTCACTCATGTTTACGCGACGAATCCTGAACAAATGCGAATGCTGCGCCGGGCCGCCCGCGCGCATTGCCGCCCGTTTATTACTGGCGCTAAATCATTAAGAGGTGGCTTAAAGGTCAATTTAATCCGGTTAAGAAAGTATGAATTTCGTCGTTGCCGCATGCCGCGACTGAGGGCCGCCAGCCTGCAGGTGGCGGGTCCAAAACGCAAAAGGCGGCACGAAACCGTGCCGCCTGCGCGTGATCCGACAGTGAGAGTATTATCTTTGCAGCCGGGCCAGCAGGCTGGAGGTATCCCAGCGCTTGCCGCCCATCGTCTCGACCTCTGAATAAAAATTATCGACCAGCGCTGTCACCGGCAGGCTAGCACCGTTGCGGCGGGCTTCCGCGAGGCAGATCGACAGATCCTTGCGCATCCATTCGACCGCAAAGCCGAAGTCGAATTTGCCCTCGTTCATGGTCTTGTAGCGGTTCTCCATCTGCCAGGACTGCGCGGCACCCTTTGAAATGGTGTCGATAACGGCCTGAACGTCGAGGCCGGCCTTTTTGGCGAAGTGAATTCCCTCGGACAGTCCCTCGACGAGGCCCGCGATGCAAATCTGGTTGACCATCTTGGTGAGCTGGCCGGAGCCGGCTGGGCCCAACAATTTGCACATCCGGGCGTATGACGCGATCACCGGCTCGGCCTGCTTGTAGGCGGCTTCAGCGCCGCCGCACATCACGGTGAGCACGCCGTTTTCCGCACCCGCCTGGCCCCCGGACACAGGCGCGTCGATGAACTGGAAGCCGCGCTTGGTCGCCTCGGCATCGAGCTGCCGGGCGACTTCGGCCGAGGCGGTGGTGTGATCGACGAAAACGGCACCGGGTTTCATCGCGGAGAAAGCGCCGTCCGCACCAATCGTAATGGCGCGCAGGTCGTCATCGTTGCCGACGCAGGCCATCACGAAATCCTGACCTTCGGCTGCGGCTTTTGGCGTGGCTGCGGCGCGTCCGCCGAATTTTTCGGCCCAGGTCTTCGACTTGGCCGCGGTGCGGTTGTACACCGTCACCTCATGGCCGCCTTTGGCGACGAGATGTCCTGCCATGGGGAATCCCATGACGCCAAGACCGAGAAATGCGACTTTTGCCATGCCATATGCTCTTTGAATGGGGTGATTTGGGCCGGTGATCGGAGGCCACAGGTATGCGAAGCAAGCGCCGGGATGCAAGAGCGTTGACGGCGCAGGTGACGCGCGTATGAAGGCCGCAAGCGGTGCTTGAACTGGCCGCTTGCCTGGAGATGGATTGTGGCTGTCGATAAGGATCAGGTTCTTGATGCTCTGCGCGCCGTGACATCGCCTCGGGGCGTTTCACTGGTTGACGCAAAAGTGCTGTCCGAAATCACCGCCTCCGACGGAAAGGTATTCTTTTCGATCAACGTCGATGCGAACGAGGCGCGGGCGTGGGAAGACGTGCGTGCCAAAGCGGAAGCCGCGGTTCGTGCGGTCCCGGGCGTCACCACGGCAATGGTTGCGTTGACAGCGGAGCGCCGGCCCGGCGCAGCGCCTGCGCCACAACAGTCCCCCGGCGTGAAACCGCTGGGGCAGCACAAGCCGCACGTGCATGCCACGCCCGCGGATTCTCCCATGGGCAAACAGGCTTCCATTCCCGGCATCGGCTCCATCATCGCGGTGGCGTCGGGCAAGGGCGGCGTCGGCAAATCGACCACGGCGCTCAATCTGGCTTTGGCGCTGCGCGGTCACGGCCTGCGCGTCGGGCTGCTCGATGCCGACATTTATGGCCCGTCGGTGCCGCGCCTGACCGGCGTTCACGAAAAACCGACGCTCAATGAAGCGAAGAAGATGGTCCCGATCGTCCGGTTCGGGCTGCCGCTGATGTCGATCGGCTTTCTGGTTGCGGAAGACACCGCGATGGTGTGGCGCGGGCCGATGGTGATGTCGGCGATCCGGCAGATGCTGTGGGACGTGGCGTGGGGCGAACTGGACGTTCTGGTGGTGGATATGCCGCCCGGCACCGGTGATGCGCAGCTCACGCTTGCCCAGCAGGTCCCGCTGAGGGGCGTTGTGATCGTATCGACCCCGCAGGATCTCGCCCTGATCGACGCGCGGCGCGGAATCGCCATGTTCGAGAAGGTCAACGTGCCGACGCTCGGCATCATCGAGAACATGAGCTATTTCCAGTGTCCCGAATGCGGCACCCGTTCGGATATTTTCGGGCACGGCGGCGCGCGGCGTGAGGCAGAGCGGCTCAAGGTGCCGTTTCTTGGCGAAATTCCGCTGCATATGTCGATCCGCTCGGCGTCGGACGCAGGCACGCCGGTGGTCGACAGCGAGCCGGACGGCGGTCATGCCGCGATCTATCGCGCGATTGGCGCAGAGATCAAAAAACAGCTCTTGGGCGCGCCTGTCGGGCCGTAACAGGCGGGATTTGCCCGGGTCATTCGACTTTCGTTTAATCCGGCAAAACGCCTGCAATCCCGCATTTTCCGTTGGTCCCGTTCCGTGCTAGAGAGCGCCCCCAGAGGGATTTCAAAAAGAAACACCCCCCAAAAGGAGATGCCTGATGAAGCGTCGTGATTTTTTGAAAGTATCTGCTGCCGGAGCAGCCGCCACTGCGGTCGCTTCGCCGGCCATTGCCCAGTCGTCGCCTGAGGTCAAATGGCGTTTGACATCCAGCTTCCCGAAGTCGCTGGACACCATCTACGGCGGCGCCGAGCACATGGCGAAGCAGGTCGCCGAGATGACCGACAACAAGTTCCAGATTCAGGTGTTCGCGGCGGGCGAAGTGGTGCCGGGTCTGCAGGCGCTCGACGCGACCTCCAACGGCACCGTCGAAATGTGCCACACGGTTTCCTATTACTACGTCGGCAAGGACCCGACCTTCGCGATCTTCGCGTCCGTCCCGTTCGGCCTGAATACGCGCATGATGAATTCGTGGCTGTATCAGGGTGGCGGCAACGAACTCGCCAACGATTTCTACAAGAAGTTTGGCGTCATGGGCCTGCCTTGCGGCAACACCGGCACGCAGATGGGCGGCTGGTTCCGCAAGGAGATCAAGACCGTCGCTGACCTTCAGGGTTTGAAGATGCGCATCGGCGGCATCGCAGGGCAGGTGCTGGCGAAAGTCGGCGTCGTTCCGCAGCAGCTCGCTGGCGGCGACATCTATCCGTCGCTTGAAAAAGGTACCATCGACGCGGCGGAGTGGGTCGGTCCCTACGACGACGAAAAGCTCGGTTTCAACAAGGTTGCGAAGTTCTACTACTACCCTGGCTTCTGGGAAGGCGGACCGACGGTTCATGCCTTCACGAACCTCGAGAAGTTCAACGCGCTGCCGAAGAACTACCAGGCGATCCTCACCAACGCGTGCGCCAACACCAACACCTGGATGACCGCGCGTTACGACATGCAGAACCCGGGCGCGCTGAAGCGTCTGGTCGCCAGCGGCACGCAGCTGCGTCCGTTCACCAACGAAGTGCTCGACGCCTGCCTGAAGTCCACCAACGAATTGTGGGCTGAAATCTCGGGCAAGAACGCCGACTTCAAGAAGGCGATCGACGCGATGCAGGCCTACCGCTCGGATCAGTATCTGTGGTGGCAGGTTGCCGAATACACCAACGACAGCTTCATGATCCGCTCGCGCACGCGCGGCTGATCCGGCCTCGATCAGGCTTCATGAGCCCGGCCTCCGCAAGGAGGCCGGGCTTTTCTTTTGCGCTGCGGTGACAGGAATCGTCATGGATATTGGCTGCGGCTTGTTCCATGCTCAGGCCAAGCCTCAACAACAAGCTCAACAACAAGAAGGTGGTGCACACACAAATCACAGCAGGGAGCTCTTCATGAAGCGTCGTGACTTTATCAAGGTGGCAGGCATCGGCGCGGCAAGCGCCGCGGTCGCATCACCCGCCATCGCGCAGTCATCGCCGGAAATCAAATGGCGAATGACGTCCAGCTTTCCGAAATCGCTCGACACCATTTACGGCGCAGCCGAGGTGTTTTCAAAAGCCGTCGCGGAAGCCACTGACAACAAATTCCAGATTCAAGTCTTCGCCGCGGGCGAGATCGTGCCGGGCCTGCAGGCGCTCGATGCCGCCTCCAACGGCACTGTCGAGATGGCGCACACGGCCACATACTATTACATCGGAAAAGATCCCACCTTCGCGCTAGGGACCGCAGTGCCCTTCGGGTTGAACAGCCGCATGCAGACAGCGTGGCTCCAGGTCGGCGGCGGCGGCGAACTGTTCAATGACTTTCTGAAACCCCACAATGTCATCGGATTTGTCGCGGGCAATACCGGTTGCCAGATGGGCGGCTGGTTCCGGAAGGAGCTGAAGGAGCCGTCAGATCTCGGTGGGTTGAAAATGCGCATCGGCGGATTTGCGGGGCGTGTGCTGACCAAGCTCGGCGTCGTGCCGCAGCAGGTGGCCGGCGGCGACATCTATCCGTCGCTCGAGAAGGGCACGATCGATGCGGCGGAGTGGGTCGGGCCTTACGATGACGAGAAGCTCGGCTTCCAGAAGGTCGCGAAGTTCTACTATTATCCCGGCTGGTGGGAGGGCGGCCCGACGCTGCACAACCTGGTCAATCTCCCCAAATGGGAAGCCCTGCCGGCGAGTTACAAGTCCATCATCAAGACAGCATCCGCGCTCGCCAACGAGACCATGCAGGCGCGCTACGACGCCTACAATCCACCCGCGCTGAAGCGGCTGGTGGCCAGCGGAACGCAATTGCGTCCGTTCTCGCAATCCATCATGGAAGCGTCTCTGAAGGCCGCGAACGAAGTCTACGCGGAAACGTCGGCGAGCAACCCGAACTTCAAGAAAATCTACGAGAACATGGCAGCGTTCCGCAACGACCAGTACACGTGGTGGCAGGTCGCGGAATTCGCGTTCGATAACTTCCAGGTCCGGTCGCGCACGCGAATTTGATCGTTCCGCTCGGCGCAGACTGAACAATCAAAAGCCCGGCCTTCGCGAGAAGGGCCGGGCTTCTTCGTTGGAGAATCGAGGGCGAGAACGACCCGGCTCTACTTGATACTCGGTGGCCCGAAATCGAGCGCCGGCATTTCCTGCTGCTGGATCTGAATGTCGACCTTGTTCGGATCGACGGTCGACAACGTGCCTTTGTAGTGCATCACCATCGCCGGGAAGGCGATGACGAGGCCGACCATGATGACCTGAATGACCACGAATGGCACCGAGCCCCAATAGATTTGCCCGGTGGTGACCGGCTCCATGCGCTTGCCGCTGAGACGGTCGGTATACGCTTCCTTCGGTGCGACCGATCGCAGGTAGAACAGCGCGAAACCGAATGGCGGATGCATGAACGACGTCTGCATGTTGACGCCGAGGATGACGCCGAACCAGATCAGATCGATACCCAGCTTCTCGGCCGCCGGCCCGAGCAACGGGATCACGATGAAGGCGAGTTCGAAGAAGTCGAGGAAGAAGGCCAGCACAAAGACGAACGCGTTGACGAAGATCAGGAAGCCGGTCTGGCCGCCGGGCAGCGAGACCAGCAATTCCTCGACCCAGCGATGTCCATCGACGCCATAGAAGGTGAGGGAGAACACGCGCGCGCCGACGAGAATGAAGATGACGAAGGCCGAGAGCTTCGCGGTGGATTCCGCCGCCTGCCGGGTCAGGTCGAAACTCAAGCGGCGTTTCATCATCGCAAGGATCATCGCGCCGGCCGCGCCCATGGCGCCACCTTCCGTCGGCGTCGCGACGCCGATGAAAATGGTTCCGAGCACAAGGAAGATCAGGCCGAGCGGCGGAACCATGACAAAAACAACCTGCTCGGCAAGTTTTGAGAGCAGCTTGAGGCCCGAGATGCGATTGATGACCGCAAGGACGAAGGACATCGCCACCACGATCGACATGGTGAGCACGACATAGTCCGCGCCGGCCTTGACGCCGGTGAATTGCATGATCTCCAGCGCGATCGCGGTCGCGCCGATCAGGACGGTAAACAGCGACAGCGTCATGGTGCGGATGATGCCGATGAACGGTTTTGCAAACAGGGCCGTGAAAATCACGAACCAGAAGCCATGCAGGACCAGCGGATTGTCGGAGATCATGTTGAAGACCGGCGATGTCCAGTCGAACAGCCCGAGCTTCACCACGAAGAAATAGGCGGTCGCGGCGGCGGAAATCGCGGCCAGCGGCAGGATCACGGGATGTTTGGCAGTTTCCGGTTCGCGCAGGGTTTGTGCTTCAAGCGGCAGGCCGGGTGTTGCTTCCGGAAAGAACGTCGAGACCAGGAAAATATAGACCGCGTACAGGATCGACAGCACGATGCCGGGGATGAACGCACCTTCGTACATGTCGCCGACGGAGCGGCCGAGCTGGTCGGCCATCACGATCAGGACCAGCGACGGCGGAATGATTTGCGCCAGCGTGCCGGAGGCCGCGATCACGCCGGTGGCCACGCGGCGATCATAGCCGTAACGCAGCATGATCGGCAGCGAGATCAGGCCCATCGAAATCACCGATGCAGCGACGACGCCCGTGGTTGCCGCGAGCAGGGCGCCGACGAAAATGACCGCGTAGGCGATGCCGCCGCGAATGCTGCCGAACAACTGCCCGATGGTTTCGAGCAGATCCTCGGCCATGCCCGACCGTTCGAGTATCAGCCCCATGAAGGTGAAGAACGGGATCGCCAGCAGCGTCTCGTTGTTCATCACGCCATAGACGCGCTCGGGAAGGGCTTGCAGAAAATCGGGCCGGAACAGCCCGAGCTCGATGCCGATGAACGCGAACAACAGTCCGTTGGCTGCGAGGGAGAACGCGACCGGGTATCCCAGGAGCAGGAATAGCACCAGCGACGCGAACATGATCGGCGCCATGTAGTGGATGAACATCGCCGCCATTTAGGAATCTCTCTGGTTGCGGGCTTTGACGGCGACGCCGGTCATGGTTTTTCGGTGGTGATGGCTTGCGCCAGCCTTAATGCTTCGAGTTCGGCGATCTCATGCGCACTGAGGGCATGTGCATTGGGATCGGGCAGAAGACCCTGCATGACGGCGGCGCGCTTGATGATTTCCGAGACGGCCTGAACGAGAAGCATCGCAAGACCGATCATGATGAGCGACTTCGCGGGCCATTGCGGCAGGCCACCGGCGCTGAACGACTGCTCATTCTGATGGAAGGACACGAGGAAGAACGGAATCGAGGTCCAGATCAGGATGATGCAGAAGGGCACGAGAAACAAAACGTGACCGACCATGTCGATCCAGCTTCGCACCTTCAGCGGCAGTGTGTGGTTGATGATGTCGATCTTGATGTGTTCGCCGTTCAGCAGCGTCCAGGGCGAGCAGAGCAGGAACACGATGCTGAAAAGCACCCACTGCAATTCCAGGTAGGCGTTCGACGAAACGTCAAAAACCTTGCGGATGGTCGCATTCGCCGACGAAATGATCACGGCAAGCACGATCAGCCACGACACCCAGCGACCGACAAACGTATTGAACGCGTCGATCGCGCGACTCAGTTTGAGAAGCGATTGCAAACCCCACCCTCCCGAATGTGCCCCTGCGTTGCTTGGCTCTGCCGGGACCAAAGAGGTGACGGCGGGCCGGCTTTTCCAGCCGGAGGCGCATAAAGCTGCCAAACCAAATCAGCGGCTTACGTCGCCGTCAATTGGAAGTTTGGAGATTTCATGAAGGAATAAAGGCGAAGATAGCGGGCGACCGCGTTTTCCGCAATTTATGAATGCGGGACGGTTCGATCCCGCAATTTTCGGAACGGGTCAACCGCCCGTGACGCTCATGTGCCGGCTGACGCTCGGCCGATTGTGGCGGCGGTCGATGATGAAGTCGTGGCCTTTCGGCTTGAGGCCGATTGCCCGATCGATCGCGGCGGCTAGTAGCGTGTCGTCGCTCGACGCCCGCAGCGGTTTGCGCAAATCGGAAGCATCCTCGTGGCCGAGGCAGGTGTGCAGCGTGCCGGTGCAGGTCACGCGGACGCGGTTACAGGATTCGCAGAAGTTGTGGGTCATCGGCGTAATGAAGCCGAGCTTGCCGCCGGTCTCGGCGATGCGCGCATAGCGTGCCGGCCCGCCGGTGTCGTCGTCGAGGTCGGTCAGGGTGTAGCGTGTTGCGAGGCGGGCCCGCAGCAGCGAGAGCGGCAGATACTGATCGATCCGGCCAGCGCCGATGTCGCCCATCGGCATGACCTCAATCAGGGTAAGGTCCATGCCCTTGCCATGCGCCCATTCCATGAGTGAGGGGATCTCGTCCTCGTTCATGTTCTTGAGCGCGACCGCGTTGATCTTGACCTTGAGACCGGCATCACGCGCGGCCTCGATGCCGCGCAGCACCTTGTCGAGGTCGCCCCAGCGCGTGATTTCGCGGAATTTTGCAGGGTCGAGTGTATCGAGCGAGACATTGATACGCCGCACGCCAGCGTCCTTGAGCTCGGCAGCAAATTTCTCAAGCTGCGAGCCGTTCGTGGTCAGTGTCAGCTCGTCGAGCGCGCCGGTGCCGAGGTGGCGCGACAGGGAGCGCACAAGCGACATCACATTGCGACGGACCAGCGGTTCGCCACCGGTCAGCCGCAACTTGCGGACGCCCTTGGCGATGAAGGCCGAGCACAGCCGATCCAGTTCCTCGAGGGAGAGCAGGTCGGATTTCGGCAGAAACGTCATGTCCTCGGACATGCAATAGAAGCAGCGCAGATCGCAGCGGTCGGTCACCGACACGCGCAGATAGCTGATCGATCGGCCGAACGGATCGGTCATCGAAGACGTGGTCGCCTTGGTCAGGGAACCCGGAAGAGGGCCGTTCATTCGCATGCCTTGCTTGTGGTGGCATACCGGCCCGTTGTTCCGGCTTGGTATGCCAACCATAATCTAGGCACGATAAGGCCTGGGCACAATCAATCTATCGGGGGGTGAGGTCAGCGTCCCGGCGGTGGCGGGAACGGCGATTCCTCGGCGGGTGCGGCAGCAGCAGGTGGCGGCCGCTTGGCCTTCGGAGCGGCCTTTGGCGGCGCCTTGCGGCCTCTCGCCGGAGGAGCGGCAGGCTGCAACTCGGCGTAAACTGGATTTGGATCGACGTTGCTGAAGCCGGGATTCGCCGGGTCGCGGATCACCTGAGCCTGAACGGTTTCCGACTGATACTTCGGAAGCGAGAATGTCACCGTAAAATTGTTTTCGGCCGAGATCGAAACCGAGCAGGGCGTCTTGCAGCTTTCACCGGTCGAGGTTCGCGCGTCCGCTCCGGCAGGCAAGGATTCGAGCTGAACCTTGACCACAGGCGGCGTCGACTTGAACATTTCCGGCATGGAGAACGACGAACAGCCCGCGAGGCCAAGGCCCGCCGCCACGACAACAATGATACGCATGATTGCATCCGCCAAGTGATGCGGGTTTAGCCGCATAGTCCCCGAGGGGACCTTAGAAGTGTCCCAACCCACGTGCAACGGGGTGGCTTTTATTCGTTAAAGATAGGTTAACGGCAGTTGAGAATCTTGCATTTAATAAAAATATATCAGTAATATCAATTACTTAAATTCAAGCGATGTGGGCGAACAAATTGCCGACGGCGCCTGGCAGTTCACGCATATGACCAATGACAATGTCGGGCTTCAGGTCCGCGATGGGCGTTTCCGTATATCCGAATGTCACTCCGATGACCGGGATGCCGGCCCGTCGCGCGACGCCGACATCAGGTCCGGAATCGCCGACCATGATCGCTCTGGAGACGTCGCCGCCCGCCTGCGCGATGGTCTGGCGCAGGATCGCTGGGTCGGGTTTGGAGATGCCGAATGTGTCGGCCCCGCAGATCGCCAAAAATCGCTTCGTCATGTCCAGCTTTTCGAGCAGCAGCCTGGAGAGCCCTTCCAGCTTGTTGGTGCAAATCGCGAACTTGAACCCGCGGCCTTCCAACTCGTCGAGCGCGGCATACAGGCCTTCAAACGGGCGCGACGCATCTGCGATGTGGGCTTCGTAATATGTGATGAAATCGCCGGTGAGCCGATCGATGTCCTGCACGCTCATGGTGCGGTCATCGAGTTCCAGTCCGCGCTCGATCAGCTTGCGCGCGCCGGCACCGATCATGGTGCGCGCCGATTCGGCAGGCACGAGCGGAAGTCCCTCGCGTTGAAGCACGAAATTCAGCGCCCCGACGAGATCGGGGGCGGTATCGACCAGCGTGCCGTCGAGATCGAACACAATGAGGGGAAAGGAGGCCAGGGAAGATGTCATGGCGGATCGCTACCGGGCGGGAAGCGATCATGCAAGCGCGAAGGCGGGCCCGGGATACCGCGCGTTTTTGAGGGTATTTCAGCCGGAAAGCCCATATCCACGGCCTGCGAAATCGCGCTATATGCCCCGCGTTCCGAGATGCAGGGCGTTGAGGTCAATCATGTCGATGGACGATCTGAAAAGGCAGGCGGCGGCGCGCGCAGTCGAGCAAGTGCAAGACGGCATGAAACTCGGGTTGGGCACCGGTTCGACCGCAAAACATTTCGTTGAATTGCTCGGTGAGCGGGTCCGCGCCGGACTTAAGGTCATCGGCGTTCCGACATCGGAAGCGACACGCGCCGACGCGGAGCGCTGCGCCGTGCCGCTCACGACGCTGGATCAGGTGGATCGGCTCGATCTCACGGTCGATGGTGCGGACGAAATTGACGCCGACCTCGAACTGATCAAGGGCGGGGGCGGCGCTCTCTTGCGCGAGAAGATTGTGGCAGCCGCGTCCGACCGGATGATCGTGATCGCGGATGACACCAAATGGGTGAAGACGCTGGGCCGTTTTCCGCTTCCGATCGAGGTCATTCCTTTCGGTCTTGGCGCAACCCGTCGGGCCATCGAGACGATCTTTGCGGAAAATGGCGTTTCGGGACAAATGGATGTCCGCAAGGCCAAGGACGGCCATGCTTTCGTCACCGATGGCGGCCACTGGATTGTCGACGCCCATCTGGGGGCAATACCGGATTCTCCCAGGCTGGCGGCGGCATTGAATTCCATTCCAGGCGTGGTCGAACACGGCTTGTTTATCGGCCTTGCGCGCACAGCGGTGCTGGCAGGGCCTCAGGGTATTCGCGTTATTGAACGGCGCAATTGAGGAGACTTGAAATGAAGAAGCTTTTGAACATGGTGCTGGTGGCAGGTGCCGCGCTCGGCCTGATGCTGGGCAGCGCTGCCGCACAGGCACCGGCTCCGGCAGCGAAGCCGGCGTCCGCTGCGGCTCTTGGCTATGCCAAGGAAATCCTTTTGGCCAAGAATGTCGCGGGGATCTATCAGGGCGCCGTTCCGGGTCTGGTGCAGCGGACCAAGGACGTCCTGCTTCAGTCGAACCTGAATTATCAGAAGGACCTCGATGAAGTTGCCCTCAAGGTCGTGAAGGACCTCGCCGGTCGCGAAAAGGAAATCGGCGAAGAGATGGCGCGGATTTACGCGACTTCCTTCACCGAGCCGGAGCTGAAGGAGCTTGCGGCCTTCTACAAGTCGCCGCTCGGTGCCAAGGTGATCACGACGGAGCCCATCGCATTCAACCAGGCGCGCCAATATATGGACCAGTGGGCGCAGAAGTTTGCCGAGGAGATCAACGGCAAGTTTCGTGCTGAGATGAAGAAGCGCGGCAAAGAGATCTAAGCATCACAGGTTTTCCAGATGGCGGATTTGGACGTTGATCTGTTCGTAATCGGCGGTGGCTCGGGTGGCGTGCGCGCGGCCCGGATTGCCGCCGGTCACGGCGCAAACGTACTGGTCGCCGAGGAATACCGGATGGGCGGCACCTGCGTGATCCGCGGCTGCGTGCCCAAGAAGCTGATGGTCTATGCCTCCCATGTTCGTCACGAACTGGAGGACGCCGCGGGCTTCGGCTGGACTATCCCGCCGGCGACATTCGACTGGCCGACCTTGATTGCCAACAAGGATCGGGAAATCGCCCGGCTGGAAGCCGCCTACACGTTCAACGTCGAGAAATCCGGTGCGCGTATCGTCAAGACCCGCGCCGTGTTCGAGGACGCGCATACGCTGCGGCTGGGCACGGGCGAAAGCGTCAACGCGAAGTATGTGCTGATTGCGACGGGCGGCGCGCCCAATCACGGCGAGGCCATCCCGGGCATTGAGCATGTGATCTCATCCAACGAGGTCTTTCATCTTCCGAAGTTTCCGAAACGCATCGTCATTCAGGGTGGCGGTTACATCGCGCTGGAGTTCGCCTGCATTTTCGCGGGTCTCGGCGCCGATGTCACGGTGATCTATCGGGGCGAGAATATCCTGCGCGGTTTCGACGACGACGTGCGTTTGCATGTCCGCAAGGAGATGGAGAAGGCGGGCATCACGGTGCTGACCGGCTGCATCGTCACCAAGGTCGACAAGCACGGTGAGGCTTTCACGTCGCATCTGTCGAACGGATCGAGCATCGCATCCGATCAGGTGATGTTTGCCGTCGGCCGTCATCCGAACATCAAGGGTCTTGGCCTTGAAAAGGTTGGCGTCGCGCTGAACCCGGTGAACGGCGGCATCGCCGTGGACGGCTTTTCGCAAACCAGCGTTCCGCACATTTATGCGGTGGGTGATGTCACGCATCGGTTGAATCTCACGCCCGTCGCGATCCGTGAGGGTCATGCCTTTGCCGATACCGTGTTCGGCAAGCGCCCGACGCGGGTCGACCACGCCGACATCCCGACGGCGGTGTTTACCCAGCCCGAGGTGGGCACGGTGGGACTGAACGAGGCGGAGGCGAGGGCGCAATACACCCACGTCGACATCTACAAGACCGATTTCCGGTCGCTCAAGTCGACGCTGTCGGGAAGCGAGTCCCGCATCATGATGAAGTTGATCGTCGATGCAGCCACCGACCGTATCCTCGGTTGCCATATCGTGGGTCCGGAAGCGGGCGAACTGATCCAGATCGTCGGCATCGCAGTGAAGATGAAGGCGACCAAGGCCGATTTCGATGCCACCATGGCGGTCCATCCCACCGCCGCCGAAGAACTGGTGACCCTGCGCACGCCGAGCGCCCGCCACGTCCGTCAGGCTGCGGAATAGCCACTCGACGCTGTCCAGCGGCATCTGTCCGCATCGGGTTGGGCTGGCCCCGTCCAGCCATGCTTAACGGCCTCGAACCCGGCCAAGCCCCTGATCCGTCATGCCGATTTGCAACTGGCAAGACCCGGGCCATCTGTGTATAACCCGGCGCTATTAGATATTGTTGTTTCCTGAGGAGTTTCCGTCATGTCCGAGCGGTGGACGCCCGACAGCTGGCGCAAGAAGCCAGTCCTGCAAGTGCCAGACTATCCCAATGCGAAAGCCTTGGCCGATGTCGAGGCGCAGCTTGCGACGTTTCCGCCGCTGGTTTTTGCAGGTGAGGCGCGCAACCTGAAGAAGTCGCTCGCCCGAGTCGCAAACGGCGAGGCTTTTCTTTTGCAGGGCGGCGATTGCGCCGAGAGCTTCGCCGAACATGGCGCCAACAACATCCGCGATTTCTTCCGCGTGCTGTTGCAGATGTCGGTCGTGCTGACCTATGCGGCCGGTCTTCCGGTGGTAAAGGTCGGCCGCATCGCCGGGCAGTTCGCCAAGCCGCGTTCGTCGCCGGTCGAGAAACAGGGCGATGTCGAGCTGCCGAGCTATCGCGGCGATATCGTCAACGACATGGCGTTCACGCCTGAAGCGCGCATTCCCGATCCGCAGCGCCAACTGATGGCGTACCGCCAGTCGGCGGCGACGCTGAACCTGCTGCGCGCCTTCGCGACCGGCGGTTTCGCCAATCTGGGCAGCGTGCATCAGTGGATGCTCGGCTTCCTGAAGGATTCGCCGCAGTCGCGCCGCTACAAGGAGTTGGCCGACCGTATCTCGGACGCGCTCAACTTCATGCAGGCGTGCGGCCTTGATCTGGAAAGCCATCCGGAACTGCGTGCGACGGATTTCTACACCAGCCATGAAGCGTTGTTGCTCGGATACGAGCAGGCGTTCACGCGCGTCGATTCCACAACGGGCGACTGGTACGCGACCTCGGGCCACATGATCTGGATCGGTGACCGCACCCGCCAGCTCGATCACGGCCATGTCGAATATTTCCGCGGCATCAAGAATCCGATCGGTCTGAAGTGCGGCCCGTCACTAAAGCCGGACGAACTGATCAAGCTGATCGACGTGCTCAATCCCGATAACGAACCGGGGCGCCTGACGCTGATCAACCGCTTCGGCTCGGACAAGATCGACGCGCATCTGCCGCAACTGATCCGCGCCGTGAAGCGTGAAGGACGGTCGGTGGTCTGGTCGTGCGATCCGATGCACGGCAACACCATCACCTCGACGAGCGGCTACAAGACCCGGCCGTTCGATCGGGTGCTGGGTGAAGTGAAGTCGTTCTTCACGATCCATGCGGCGGAGGGCACCCATGCGGGTGGCGTTCACCTCGAGATGACCGGGCAGGATGTCACCGAGTGTATCGGCGGCGCGCGCGCCATCACCGATGAGGATCTCAACGACCGTTACCACACGGTCTGCGATCCGCGCCTGAATGCCGAGCAGTCCATCGACATGGCTTTCCTGATCGCCGAACTGCTCAAGCAGGAACGCGTGGGCAAGGTGAAGCCGATGCCGGCCGTCGCTGGGTTTTAATGTGAGCTCCATTCTGCTGCGGATGTGGCGGGCCACGATCAACACCGGCAACGGAATAAAATTCGCATTCCGGTCGGAACAGGCGTTCCGGGAAGAGACAGTCGCACTGCTGCTGTCCTTGCCGCTTGCCTGGCTGATCGGGGTCACGCCGGTGCGGCGCCTCGAACTCGTAATGGTCGTGCTGCTGCTGCTGGTCGTTGAACTGCTCAACACGGCCATCGAGAAACTGTCGGATCGTCTCACGATGGAGCACGATCCGCAGATCGGCCGCGTCAAGGACATGGGATCGGCCGCGGTCGGTCTTACGCTTGTCATGGCGGGGGCGCTGTGGCTGTTCGCCATCGTCGAGCGCATGGGTCTCATCTGATTTGTGCTCTTCGTGAGCAATTGCGGATGCCTCGCTCGCCGGGCTAAAAGCGATCATGACCAAATCCACGCAATTCACGATTACGCTGGCGCAGCTTAACCCCGTGGTCGGCGATGTCACGGGAAACGCCGCCAAGGCGCGGGCCGCGCGAACACGCGCGAACGCGGACGGCGCCGATCTTGTGGTGCTGCCCGAGCTGTTCGTCGCGGGTTATCCCCCCGAAGACCTCGTGCTGAAACCGGCGTTCCAGGCCGCGTGCCGTGCTGAAATCGAGATGCTGGCGCGCGAGACCGCCGACGGCGGACCGGCAATGCTGATCGGTACGCCGTGGGTCGATGACGGCAAGCTCTACAATGCCTGCGCTCTGCTCGACGAAGGCCGCATCGCCGCGCTGCGTTTCAAGGTCAATCTTCCGAACTACGGCGTGTTCGACGAGAAGCGGGTGTTCGCGCGCGGACCTGTGTCCGGCCCTGTGACCATCCGTGGCGTGCGGGTCGGCATTCCGATTTGTGAAGATACGTGGATGGAGGAATCCGCCGACTACGAAAACGTCGTCGAATGCCTTGCGGAGACCGGCGCGGAAATTCTGATCGTGCCGAACGGCTCGCCTTACACACGCGAGAAGAACGACATGCGGTTGTCGGTGTCGGTCGCGCGTGTCGCCGAAAGCGGATTGCCGCTGATTTATCTGAACCAGATCGGCGGACAGGATGAACTGGTGTTCGACGGCTCGTCCTTCGCGCTGAATGCGGATCGCTCGCTGGCGTTCCAGTTGCCCGGCTTCGTCGAAAACATCACGACGGTGCGCTGGACCAAAGGCGAGGATGGCTGGAGTTGCAAGGGACCGGTTGTGCCGGTGCTCGACGGCGACAAGGGCGACTACGCCGCCTGCGTTCTCGGCTTGCGGGACTACGTCGGCAAGACAGGTTTTCCGGGTGTGCTGCTCGGCGTCTCGGGTGGCATCGATTCAGCGCTGTGCGCGGCCATTGCCGTGGACGCGCTTGGCGCAGACAAGGTGCGCGGCGTGATGCTGCCGTTCCGGTTCACGGCACAGGAATCGCTCGACGATGCGGCGAAACTCGCGAAGGCGCTCGGCATCAAGTACGAAGTGTTGCCCATCGCCGCGGCGGTAAACGGCTTCGAGGAAATCCTGAAGCCACCGTTCGCCGGGCGGGAACGCGACGTCACCGAGGAAAATCTTCAGGCGCGCACGCGCGGCGTGCTGCTGATGGCGATTTCCAACAAGTTCGGCTCGATGCTGGTCACCACTGGCAACAAGTCGGAAATGTCGGTGGGCTATGCCACGCTCTACGGCGACATGAACGGCGGCTACAACCCGATCAAGGACATCTACAAGACCGAGGTGTTCCGTCTTTCGACCTTGCGCAACTCGTGGAAGCCCGAGGGCGCGCTTGGCCCGTCCGGCGAAGTCATCCCGCCGAACATCATCACGCGCCCGCCGACGGCGGAGTTGCGCGAGAACCAGACCGATCAGGACTCGCTGCCGCCTTACGACGTGCTCGACGCGATTCTGGAACGGCTGGTGGAGCGCGAGGAGCCGCTGGCGTCGATCGTGGCCGAGGGGTTCGACCGCGACACCGTCGCGCGGATCGACCGCTTGCTGAATATTGCCGAATACAAGCGCCGTCAGGCTGCCCCGGGCGTGAAGGTGACGCGCAAGAATTTCGGCCGCGACCGCCGCTATCCGATCGTCAATAAATTCCGCGACACCGGAAAGCCGCCGGCCGAGCCCGATCATGCGCTGGTGACACGATCCAGCCGCGGATCTGCGGAAGCGTTCGAGGGCTGAAGTTTACCGCGCCGGGATGAACGTCGGCCCCACCGAGCGGATCGGCTTGTCGCCGGACGCAGGCGCCTCGGCCGCAGGCGCAGGGGCCGCGCCGGTCGGCAACGGCTGGGCGTTGGCAGGGGTTGCAACGGTGCCCCCCTTCTTCTGAGCCGCCGCAGGCACTCGCGCCGGCTGCGACATTTTCTTCGAGCTTTCGTCCGTGACGATGATATCGCCTTGCTGCGCGGCAGATGCCTTCTCGTCGATGTTCTTCAGCGCGTCAGACCATGTCTGGCCCGCCGCCTTGCAACTGCAGGCCTTGTCGAAGCTCTGGCGGTAGCGGAACGCATTGGGTGACTGCGGATACGGCTGGCCGTTGATCGAGACTGCCTGATTGATGTCTTCGCCGGGGTTGCGGAAGCTGTAGAGCGTCGCGTCGGCAGCCGGGCAGAGCGCCTTGCAGGTGCGCTCGTCGTCCGCAAAGCGGCTTTGGACCGTGGCGAAGGAAATCGGGAAATAATAGCCATCGCAACTGCGCACGCAGACTGTGCGGAATGTCGATGACGGTGCTCCGTAATCGCCACTCGGCGGAGGCGGGCTGTTGCCACCAAACAGGTTTTCAAGGAATCCGCCGCCACCGCTGTTGCGGAGCATGCCGGCGTATTGCGGGCCGCAATTATTCTGGGCGAGCGCCATCAGCACCGAGCGGCGCTGGTTCTCGCGCTCCGAACCGCCGAACCCGCCGCCGCGTAGCCGCTCGAGATTGGTGGTGATCTGGTCGAGGTTTGCCCGCATCTGCTGAATGCGCGTGTTGAGCGGTCCGCACTGCGGCGACTGGCCGCTGAACAGCGAGAAGAAGCCCGAGCTGTCGCAGCCCTGTCGCTTGGCCTGCTCCTGCACGCGCTCAAGCTCCGATTGCTGCCGGCCCTGCGCTTCTTCGTATCGGCGGACCTGCTCGGCCTTGGCGCTGTCACCGCCGCCGCCGTCGATGGCCGACAACTGGCCGACCAGCCGCTGGCAGATCGGGTTGCCGCCCACGCCGGGCTGACCGCCGGGCGGTGGCGGATATGGCTGCTGCGCGGACGCGCCATGGCTCAGCAGCGCTGTGCTGATGAGCGCAGCGCCGGCAATGATCCATCGCAGATGAGAAAAACTCGGCAAGCTGTCACGATCCGTTTAGCTGACCGCGACGCGGCCGACGGACGCTCCCATACTAGCTTCCGGCGGCGAGGTCACGTCGATTTACGGGCAGAGATAAGGCAGACAATCGTGACGAAAAGAAGCCTCGGCTAGCGATCCGGAACCGGAAGGGCCGTGTCAGCGCTGGCAGGTAATCGCGATATATTCGCTGTTGCCGCGCGAACTTGCGGTGGAGGCCGGGGTAGCGCCGGTCACTTCATCGGGATCGACGCGACGGTAACCGGTGGCCTGTGCAAACTCGCGTGACTGGCAATACGCGCGCGCGGCGGGCGCTCCGCATTTTTCACCCTTGGCGAGGCACTCGTCGATGCCGTAGCCGTCCGGCTGGTTTGCAACAATGAACACCCGGCTGTCGGCACGAGTCTCGGCGGACATGGCTAGGAAGGCGATGGCGGACAACGTGAATGCGAATCGCATGGCATGAACCGGTTCTGGAAAAAGGCAGCCGCATACATCAATAAGTCCGAAGGGTTAAGAATGATTAAGGACGGCGAGGCCGGGCGGCCAAAGGCTTAATCACGCGCCGAAATCGTCGCCGGATGACCTTGACGCGGTCCCCCGGGCTGGACCATTGTGCGGCCCATGAACGGTTCTCTCTCCATTTTCGGCATCTGCCGCGAGATTATTAGCTAGCGATTCGCTGGCTGGAGCCGTCTTTTCTCAATCGAGATCATGGGACGACCCGGCCGCAAGGCAAGGGATTTTGGATTCCATGGAGCTGAAGCTCTACGACACGCTGACCAAGGAGAAGCAGCCGTTCCGGCCGCTAGATCCGAATGACGTGCGCATGTATGTGTGCGGGCCGACGGTCTATGACTTCGCGCACATCGGCAACGCGCGTCCCGTGATCGTATTCGACGTGCTGTTCCGGCTGCTGCGTCACGTCTATGGCGCGGACCACGTCAAATACGTCCGCAACATCACCGACGTTGATGACAAGATCAACGATCGCGCAGCGCGGGATTTTCCCGGCCTTGCGCTGAATGACGCAATCCGCCGTGTCACGGAGCTGACCGAGAAGCAATTTCACGACGACGTCGATGCGCTGGGCTGCCTGCGGCCTACCGTCGAGCCGCGTGCGACCGAGCATATCGCGGAAATGCGCACGATCATCGAGAAGCTGATCGCCAACGGCAACGCCTATGCCGAACAAGACCACGTTCTGTTCAAGGTGGCGTCCGATCCGAACTACGGAAAACTCGCGCGGCGTTCGCTGGACGAGATGCTGGCCGGCGCGCGTGTCGATGTCGCGCCCTACAAGCACGACGCGATGGACTTCGTGCTGTGGAAGCCGTCGAAGCCGGGCGAGCCGTCATGGCCGTCGCCGGGCGGCATCACGGCCGAAGGCCGTCCTGGCTGGCATATCGAATGCTCGGCGATGGCGTGGAAGCATCTCGGCGAGAAGTTCGACATTCACGGCGGCGGCATCGACCTCGTGTTTCCGCATCATGAGAACGAACTCGCGCAATCATGCTGCGCGTTTCATGAAGACCGCATGGCGAATGTCTGGATGCACAACGGCTTTCTTCAGGTCGAAGGCGAGAAGATGTCGAAGTCGACCGGCAACTTTGTCACAATCAACGATCTGCTCAAGGACTGGCCGGGGGAGGTGCTGCGTCTCAACATGCTGAAGACACATTATCGGTCTCCGATCGACTGGACGCTCAAGGGGCTGGAAGAAAGCGCCAAGACGCTGGACGACTGGTACTGGGTCGCTGCGGACGACAAGGGTGGCCGTCCGTCGCGTGTCGTGACCGACGCGTTGTCCGACGATCTGAATACGTCGCAAGTGATCACGTCGTTGCACGGTCTTCGCAATGCTGCGGCGTCCGGCGACGAAGAGCGCCGCGGCGAATTCGCAGCATCGCTGCGGTTGCTCGGCTTTCTGTCAACCAGCGCGGCTGAATGGAATGCGCGCAAGCAGACCGCCAGTGGCGTGGACGCGGCGCAGGTCGATAAGCTGATTCTGGACCGCACCGCTGCCCGCACCCGCAAGGACTTCAAGGAATCCGATCGCATCCGCGACGAACTTGCCGCGATGAATGTTGTCATCAAGGACGGCAAGGATGCCGATGGCAAACCGGTGACCACCTGGGAGATCGCGCGATGACCAAGCCCGACACTCCGTTTCCGAAACACTGGCGTTATTACATCGCGATCAAGTGGCTGCTGATCGTGGCGGCCCTCGCGCTGGCGCTGAAACTGATCGATGTCTGGTAAACCTATGGGCCAAGCTATCCCCAAAGTCGGCCTGCGGCCGCTCCTTCCAGCGGATACGCCGGTGCTCGCGGCGATTTTCGTCGCCAGCATCGATGAGTTGACCGAGGAGGATTATACCGAAGCGCAGCGCGAGGCCTGGGCCAGCTCCGCCGAGGACGAGGAGAAATTCGGCAAGCGTCTTGCGGGCCAGCTCACGCTGGTGGCGACCATTGAAAGCTCGCCCGTCGGCTTCGCTTCGCTGAAGGGAACGGATCACCTCGACCTGCTTTATGTGCATCCGGGTTTTGCGAGGCAGGGTGTCGCATCGGCGCTTTGCGATGCGCTGGAAAAGCTCGCGGCCGCGCGCGGGGCGACCGCGTTGACGGTAGAGGCGAGCGACACCGCCGAGCCGTTTTTCGTGCGCCGCGGCTATACCGGCCAGCAACGAAACACCGTGACGGTTGGCGACGAGTGGCTGGCCAATACAACGATGACAAAATCCCTCGGCGGCGATGCGCTGCGAGGCGAGATGCCGGGAAGGCCATCATGAGCCGCGAACGTCTCTATCTGTTCGACACCACGTTGCGCGACGGCGCGCAGACCAACGGCGTCGATTTTACGCTGCATGACAAGCAGATCATCGCCGACATGCTGGACGATCTCGGCATCGACTATGTCGAGGGCGGTTATCCGGGTGCCAATCCGTCGGACACGGAATTTTTCGCGACCAAGCCGAAATTCGATCATGCGAAATTCACCGCGTTCGGCATGACGCGCCGTCCCGGCCGCTCGGCCTCGAACGATCCGGGATTGTCCGCGTTGATCGAAGCCAAGGCTGACGCGATCTGCTTCGTCGCGAAGTCGTCCGAATATCAGGTTCGCGTGGCACTCGAGACCACCAACGAGGAAAACCTCGCTTCGATCCGTGACAGCGTCGGCGCCGCGAAAGCGGCGGGCCGGGAGGTCATGCTCGACTGCGAGCATTTCTTCGACGGCTACAAGGAAAATCCGCAGTTCGCATTGTCCTGTGCAAAGGCGGCGTATGACGCAGGCGCGCGCTGGGTGGTGCTATGCGACACCAACGGCGGCACCATGCCGAACGAGATCGAGGCCATCGTCGGCGAGGTGGTCAGGCATATTCCCGGCGACCATGTCGGCATCCACACCCACAACGATACCGAACAGGCCGTCGCTAACTCACTGGCCGCGGTGCGCGCGGGCGCGCGGCAGATTCAGGGCACGCTCAATGGTCTCGGCGAGCGTTGCGGCAACGCCAATCTCTGTTCGCTGATCCCCACGCTGAAGCTGAAGAAGGAATTTGCCGACAAGTTCGAGATCGGCGTTTCGCAGGAAAAGCTTGCGACACTGGTCCATGCTTCGCGCGCTCTGGATGACATTCTTAATCGCGCGCCGGATCGTCATGCGCCGTATGTCGGCGAAAGCGCCTTCGTGACCAAGACCGGTATTCACGCATCGGCGGTGCTGAAAGATCCGCAGACGTATGAGCATGTCGCGCCTGAATCCGTCGGCAATCACCGCAAGGTCCTGGTCTCCGATCAGGCCGGGCGCTCCAACGTCATCGCCGAACTGGAACGGGCAGGGATACCGTTCGACAAGAACGATCCAAAGCTCACGCGTCTTGTCGAGGAGATGAAGGAGAAGGAGGCGGCGGGTTACGCCTACGAGTCGGCAAATGCGTCGTTCGATCTGCTGGCGCGCCGCACGCTCGGCAAGGTGCCGGATTATTTCCGCGTCGTGCAGTTCGACGTCAATGTCGAGCAGCGCGATAACGCGATGGCCCAGCGCGTGACTGTGGCGATGGCGGTGGTCAAGGTCGATGTCGCAGGCGAGATGCTGATCTCGGCGGCGGAAGGCAACGGCCCGGTGAATGCGCTCGATGTCGCGCTGCGCAAGGACCTCGGCAAGTATCAGAAGTACATCGAAGGCCTGAAGCTGGTCGATTATCGCGTCCGTATCCTCAATGGCGGCACCGGCGCGGTGACGCGCGTGCTGATCGAGAGCGAAGACGAGGCTGGCCAACGCTGGACCACGGTCGGCGTGTCGCCCAACATCATCGACGCGTCGTTTCAGGCGTTGATGGATTCGGTGATCTACAAGCTGGTGAAATCCAACGCGCCTGTGTGAGCGGCGGCCGCGCATAAACTGGAGGTCCGATGATCGATCATGTGTCAGTCGGCGTGGCCGACCTTGCGCGAGCAGCGGGATTTTACGAGGCGGCATTCGCGCCGCTGGGGCTGAAAAAGCTGATCGTGCGTCCCGGGACTATCGGGTTCGGCAAGGACTATCCGGAGTTCTGGATCAATCTTCGTGCGGGCATGGCGCCGGTGCCGCCGGAAAGTGGGACGCATATCTGCCTGCGCGCCAGAAGCGCGGCGCAGATCGATGCGTTTCATGTCGCCGCGCTTGAGGTGAGCGGCCGCTCCGACGGCGGGCCGGGCCCGCGCCCGGAGTATCACCCGAGCTACTACGCGGCTTTCGTCATCGATCCGGACGGCAACCGTATCGAGGTCGTGACATTCCTGAAGGATGAGCAGCCGGCGGCGTAATCCACGACGCGCAGCCTACAGCCGGCTGGCGACCTTGTCGTCCATCAGCTTCTCAGCTTCGGGGACCTTCGCCGCCGCTTTCTGCATGGTCGGGAGAATATCCTCGACCCGATCGGCGGTCAGAACATCGACCCACAGATTGGCGCGAATGAATTCCGTCTGCTTCATGTGCTCGATCAGAACGAGCAGGGGATTCCAGAACCCGTCGATGTTGGCGAGCAGGATCGGCTTGCTGTGGCGGCCGAGTTGCGACCATGTCATCTGCTCGACCAGTTCTTCCAGGGTGCCTACGCCGCCGGGAAACGCCACGAAGGCATCCGAGTGCTCGAACATCAATCGCTTGCGCTCGTGCATGTCCTTGGTGACAATGAGCTCCTGCGCGCGCTGAAGCGCGTTCTCGCGCTTGGTCAGGAAGGTCGGGATAATGCCGGTGACCTTGCCGCCATGGTCGAGCGCGCCGGTCGCCACCGCACCCATCAGGCCGATGGAGCCGCCGCCATAAACGAGACCGACGCCGTTTTCGGCAAGGGTCTTGCCGAAGGCTGTGGCTGCTTTGACAAACTCGGGATTGGTGCCGGGGCCGGAACCGCAATAGACGCAAACGTTCTTAATGGTATTCATACAAGGCGATGTGGCACTGCATTGCGACATCGTCAAGACGCGCGGTTTGCGGTGCACGGTCGATTGTTTTGCAGATCGCGCTTTTTGGGAAAAGAATCGCTGCGGAAGGGTGCGAAAACGCTTCGAAAGCTCTATATGAGGGGAATGACGACACCACTGAACAGGCGCCCGGCGCAGCATTTTGCCGCCTCAGGCCTCAAGGCGACTGACGCTTAATGGCCGACCTCTATCCCGCTGAACCCGCCGAAGTTCTGGCTGACGCCAAGCCGCCGGCAGCCGCCGATCTGAATGCCGAGAAAGCGACGCTGTTCGGAACGCTCGCGCATTTGTGGCCGTATATCTGGCCGGGCGATCGCTTCGATCTCAAAATGCGCGTCGTGTGGTCGATGGTGTTGTTGCTCGTCGCCAAGGCCGCGACGTTGTTCGTGCCATTTACCTTCAAGTGGGCCGTCGATGCCCTGACCGGCGCCGACACCGCGCCGGTGCAGTCGTCGAACTGGATGCTGTGGCTGATCGCGTCGCCTCTGATCATGACCCTGAGCTACGGCGCCATCCGCATCGTCATGATGGTGCTGACGCAATGGCGCGATGGTCTTTTCGCCAGCGTGGCGATGCACGCGGTGCGCAAGCTGGCCTTTCTCACCTTCGTTCACATGCACGAACTCTCGCTGCGCTTCCATCTGGAGCGCAAGACCGGCGGCCTGACTCGCGTGCTGGAGCGCGGACGCACCGGCATCGAGACCATGGTGCGCATGGTGATCCTGCAACTGGCACCGACCATCGTCGAACTGGCTCTGATGATGGGTGTGCTGCTGTGGCAGTTCGACTGGCGCTACGTGCTGGTGACGTTCGTGACCGTGGTCGTCTACATGGTCTTTACCTACTACGCGACGGAATGGCGGATCGATATTCGCCGCCGGATGAACGACTCCGATACCGAGGCGAACACCAAGGCGATCGACTCGCTGCTCAATTATGAAACCGTGAAATACTTCAGTGCAGAGCAACGCGAAGCACAGCGCTATGACAAGTCCATCGAGCGGTTCGAGCGCGCCAGCGTCCACACCTATACGTCGCTTGCCGTGCTCAATACCGGACAGGCGATTATCTTTACCTTCGGTCTCACCGCGACGATGCTGATGTGCGCCGTGGGCGTGCGCAATGGCACGAACACGGTCGGGGATTTTGTCATGGTCAACGCCATGATGATCCAGCTTTACCAGCCGCTGAACTTCATGGGCATGGTCTATCGCGAAATCAAACAGGCGATCATCGATATCGAAAAGATGTTCGGCGTGCTGTCGAGAAATCCCGAAGTGAAGGATATCCCGGGCGCAAAGCCGCTGCAGGTGTCTACCGGCACTGTGCGCTTCGAGGATGTGCGCTTCTCTTACGACCCGGAACGCCCGATCCTGAAAGGACTGAGTTTCGAGGTGCCCGCCGGCAAGACTGTCGCCATCGTCGGGCCATCGGGCGCGGGGAAGTCGACCATCTCGCGGCTGCTGTTCCGCCTTTATGATGTCAGCGGCGGCAAGATCACGATCGATGGCCAGAACATTCGCGACATCACGCAGTCGTCGCTGCGCGCGTCCATCGGCATGGTTCCGCAGGACACGGTGCTGTTCAACGACACCATCCGCTACAACATCCGCTACGGCCGCTGGGACGCGACCGACGCGGAAGTAGAGGCAGCCGCTACGATGGCGCAGATCGACGGCTTCATCCGGATGTCGCCGCATGGTTACGAGACCGAGGTGGGCGAGCGCGGATTGAAACTGTCCGGTGGCGAGAAGCAGCGCGTTGCGATTGCACGCACGATCCTGAAAGGCCCGCCGATCCTGGTGTTGGACGAGGCAACGTCGGCGCTGGATAGCCACACCGAACAGGAAATCCAGGACGAACTGGAGAAGGTGGCGCGCGGCCGAACGTCGCTGGTGATTGCGCATCGGCTGTCCACCATTGTGGGCGCGGACGAAATCATCGTGCTGGATCAGGGTCGCATCGCCGAACGCGGCACCCATTCACAGCTTCTGGCGGCAAACGGCCTTTACGCCAGCATGTGGAACAGGCAACGTGAGGCTCAGGAAGCGCGGGAAAAGCTGGCCATGATGGCCGACGAGAACATCGCGCCCAACCGTGTGCCGCCGCCGGTCGTCGATCCGCTGGCAGCGCCGGAAGCTGCCGAATAGCTTTGGCTCAAGTTTAACCACAGGTCTGTGAACTCATGTCCGTCGTCAATTCCATTCGCGCGCAAATTCCGCCGATCCACCCCGAAGGCTATCCCTTCATCGGAGCCTTCGCCTTCGCCAGTCTGATCCTGTTCTGGATCTGGACGCCGCTCGGCTGGATCGGATGCGGATTGACCGTGTGGTGCGCGCTGTTCTTCCGCGACCCGGTGCGCGTGACGCCGGTGCGCGAGGGCATCGTGGTGTCGCCGGCGGATGGCCGCGTCTCGATGGTGGTGCAGGCGGTGCCGCCGGCTGAACTCGGTCTCGGCGACAAGCCGCTGCCCCGCATCTCGATCTTCATGAGCGTGTTCAACTGCCACGTGAACCGCAGCCCGGTGGCCGGTCGTATCGACCGCATCGCCTACCGCCCCGGCAAGTTTCTCAATGCCGATCTCGACAAGGCGAGCGAGGACAACGAGCGCAACTCGCTGGTGATCTCGACACCGGCAGGCCGGATCGGGGTGATCCAGATTGCCGGTCTGGTGGCCCGGCGCATCGTGTCGTTCGTGAAAGAGGGACAGGTTCTGGGGGCAGGCGAGCGCTTCGGGCTGATCCGCTTCGGCTCCCGGCTCGATGTTTTTCTGCCGGAGGGCGCCAAAGCGCTGGTCTCGGAAGGGCAGACCGCCATTGCCGGCGAGACCGTACTGGCCGATTTCCAGCTCGGCGACGGCGGACGCAGCTACCGCGTCGATTAACCAAATCCTTGGTCGCCCTAACGGGCTTTTCGCCACAATGGTGAAGCAGGATAGGGCCTGCTATATAAGGCCCTATGACAATGCCTCCTGATCCCAGACCTGATCTGCGCCGCCGCCGGTTTCGCGAGATTCCGATCCGGATGCTTGTGCCCAACGTCATTACGTTGCTCGCGATCTGTGCCGGCCTGACTGCAATCCGCATGGCTATCGAAGGTCGTACCGAGCTCGCGCTCGGCCTGATCGTATTCGCCGCGGTGCTCGACGGCGTCGATGGCCGCGTTGCGCGCATGATCAAGGGCCAGTCCCGTTTCGGCGCGGAACTCGACAGTCTCGCGGACTTCGTGAACTTCGGCGTTGCGCCCGCGCTCATTTTGTATTTCTGGCAGTTGCACGACCTGAATAACGTCGGCTGGATCTCGGCGATGATTTTCGCGATCAGCGGCGGACTGCGGCTGGCGCGTTTCAACGCCACCATGGACGATCCGAACAAGCCCGCTTTCGCCGCGAACTACTTCACCGGCGTGCCTGCGCCGCTGGGTGCGATCTGCGTGCTGTTGCCGATGTATCTGGTGTTCATCGGCGCGCCCCAACTGCCGGCGCCGATCACGGCTGTTTTCACATTGGCAATTGCCTTCCTGATGGTGTCACGGCTTCCGGTGTTCTCGGGCAAGATGATCGGCGGCAAGATTGCGCCGGATATGGTGCTGCCGGTGGTCGTGCTTGTCGTGTTGTTCATCGCCGTTTTGATCAGTTATCCGTGGCATCTGCTGACCGGCGGCTCGCTGCTTTATCTTTTCAGCTTGCCGGTCGGGTGGTCGTCCTATCGCGAACACGAACGGCGCGCCCGCGCCGCTGCGGTGTCCGATCCGGCTCCCGCTTTTGTTCCGCCGTCCGATTTTCCCGCGACGGCCGATCCCGCCGCCGCGGATGACCGGCCCCCGCGCCTGAACTAGGGGCATGATCCCGACAGACCGTGGGTTCGCGCGCTCTTATGGTTAACCAATTCCTGACAGTTGTTATGGTCGCGCGTCGCTCCGCGTGAATATCGGCATGGATTACCGTCATTTGATGCTGTTTTCGTTGCGCACCCGACAATCTTGCCGGATGTGTGCGTGAATTCGATAACCTTTACCCGACCTTAATTGGCCCGACGCTAAGGTTAACCGCGCGCCTCAGAAAGAGCCGCGCCGTGCAGTTGCGTTGGAGTTGGTTATGGATATTGCCACCGGAGCCGGCATTCTGATCGGCATTGCCGTTCTGGTCACTCTCGTCCTGATGGGTGGCGATTTCCGGATTTTCTACGATAGCCACGCGATGATCATCATCTTCGGTGGATCGTTCGCGGCAACGCTGATCCGCTTTCCCTTCGTCGCCATCCTTCACGGCATGCCGCTGGGTCTGAAATACGCCTTCACCATGCGCCGCACGACGTCGCGCGATCTGGTCGACGAACTGGCGCGTCTTGCTGAAGTCGCGCGCAAGCAGGGGCCGGTCGGACTTGAGAAGGTCGAGACCGACGACCCCTTCCTCGCCAAAGGCATCCGCTACGTCGCCGACGGCTACGACATGGATTTCATTCGTGACAATCTCGAGCGCGACCGCGACAACTTCCTGCTTCACCTCGACGAGGGCCAGAAAATCTATCGCGCCATCGGCGACTGCGCGCCGGCCTTCGGCATGGTCGGTACGCTGATCGGCATGGTGCAGATGTTCTCCAACATGGCGGATCCGTCGAAGCTCGGTCCGTTCATGGCGATTTCGCTGCTGGCGACGCTTTACGGCGCGCTGGTCGCCAACCTGTTCTGTCTGCCGATCGCCGACAAGCTGCACGTGAAGCTGAGCGACGAGGAGGTCAACCGGACGCTGATCATCGACGGCATCCTGATGATCCGCGACGCCAAGTCGCCGACGCTGGTCCGCGAAATGCTTCTGGCCTATTTGCCGGAGAAGCATCGGATGGAAGAGGGCGAGCCGGTCCCGGCTTGAGATAACAGCACGGACGGGACGGAACACAGCACATGGCCAAGAAGAAACGGGGAGCGCACGCAGGAGGCCACGGCTGGTTCGTGACCTTCGCCGATCTCATGGCGCTGATGATGAGCTTCTTCGTCATGCTCGTTGCGTTCTCCACGCAGGACCAGCAGAAGCTGAAAATCGT
The DNA here is from genome assembly GCF_058800765.1 of Afipia sp. GW822-FHT04G07. Classification (NCBI taxonomy): domain Bacteria; kingdom Pseudomonadati; phylum Pseudomonadota; class Alphaproteobacteria; order Hyphomicrobiales; family Nitrobacteraceae; genus Afipia; species Afipia sp. GW822-FHT04G07. The sequence goes on along the minus strand of NZ_JBXAMP010000002.1, from coordinate 47,484 downwards.
CGCCGGCTCGATGCGCGACGCTTTCGGAGTCCAGAATGCCTCCCGCTTCTCTGGTTTGATCGAATCCGACGGTCTGCCGACGCGTCCGAAAATGAGAAACGTCGCGCACATCCCACCCGAAGAGGCGTCCAACACGCCGACCCCGGATCAGGAAGACAAGAACAAGACCGCCGGCGCGCGGATGAAGACCGATCGCGAATTCGCGCTGGCGTCGGCTTCGCTGCGCCAGGCGTTGCAGGATCTTCCGGAGATTTCCGAACTGTCGAAGCACATCATGTTCGAGGAAAACAAGCAGGGGCTCAATCTTGAAATCGTGGATCAGGATGGCCGCTCGATGTTCGCCGACGGCTCCAAGCAGCCGCTTGAACGGACGCGGCGACTGATCCAGAAACTGGCCGGACCGCTCAAGGCGACGCCGCTGCGCGTGGCCATTGTCGGACACACGTCCGCGGGATTTGTGCCCTCGCGATCCGGTTATGACGGCTTCGACTTGTCCGCCGACCGCGCCAACGTCGTTCGCCAAATCCTCGAGCAGGAGGGCTTGCCGTCCTCGCACGTGGGCTCCGTCACGGGCAAGGCCGACACCCAGCCGCTGTTTCCGGACGATCCCACGCTGGCCGCAAACCGGCGCGTGACCATCACATTGATGCGGGAGGAGCCGCCGCTGCCCCCGAATCTCAAGCCGTGATTTGACTGTATTATAATACCTTGAATTGGGTATGTTTTGCGGGTTCCATGCAGCTGTCGCAGTGGACTTCGCATGGCAGTGATATAAGAAGCGCCACTCCAAGGTGATTACCGGACTTGCCGGGATCAATGACTCCGTCAGGGCGTTTCCTCGATCATGGCTGCCAGCGACACACCTGCCGATACGCCCCAAGAGGTGCCGGTAACCACCGGGTTTTGGGCTCTGACCCTCGGCAGCATCGGCGTGGTGTTCGGGGACATCGGCACGTCGCCGCTGTACGCCTTTCGCGAAGCTGTTCATAACGCGACTCACGGCGGACCTGTGCCGCGCGAAATCGTGCTCGGCGTGCTGTCGCTGATCCTGTGGTCGCTGATCATCGTCGTCACCGTCAAATACGTGCTGCTGTTGCTGCGCGCCGACAACAACGGCGAGGGCGGAACGCTGTCGCTGATGGCTCTCGGGCAGCGGGCGCTCGGGCGACGCAGCTGGTTCTTGCTGGCGCTGGGCGTGATCGGCGGCGCGATGTTCCTCGGCGATGCAATGATCACGCCGGCGATCTCGGTTCTGTCAGCGGTGGAAGGTTTGAAAATCGCGGCGCCCGCGCTCGAACCTTATGTCGTTCCGCTGGCGATCCTCATTCTCGTTTGTTTGTTTGCCGTGCAGAGCCGGGGGACCGCGATGGTCGCCAACGCTTTCGGCCCGGTGATGATCATCTGGTTTCTGACGCTCGGCGTCATGGGACTGATGCATATCAGCGACGATCCAAGCATCGTGCACGCGATCAATCCCATCTTTGCGATCCAGTTTCTGCTGACGCACGGCATGATCGGACTGGTCATTCTCGGTGCGGTTTTTCTCGCCGTCACCGGCGGCGAGGCCCTGTACGCCGACCTCGGTCACTTCGGCCGCAAGCCAATCCAGTCAGCATGGTTTTTCTTCGTGCTGCCGTGCCTGCTGCTGAATTATTTCGGACAGGGCGCGCTCGTTCTGGCGCATCCGGAAGCCATCGAAAATCCATTCTACCGCATGGTGCCGGACCAGATGCTGGTGCCCTTGATCTGTCTTGCGACCGCGGCGACCGTCATCGCGAGCCAGGCGGTGATCACGGGCGCGTTCTCGCTTGTAGCACAGGCCATTCAGCTCGGGCTGCTGCCGCGCTTCGAGGTTCGCTACACCTCGGAGTCCCACGCGGGGCAAATCTACCTGCCGCGTGTCAATGTGCTTCTGCTGATCGGCGTTCTGCTGCTCGTCGGACTGTTCCGCACCTCGAGCGGGCTTGCATCGGCTTACGGCATCGCCGTCTCGACCACGATGGTCTGCGACGGCATCATGGGCTTCGTCGTGATCTGGAAGCTCTGGAACTGGCGCGCGGCGACGGCGGCTGCGCTGATCGTGCCGCTGGTGATCGTCGATCTCACATTCCTCACCGCGAACCTCCTGAAGATTTTCCAGGGCGCCTGGGTGCCGGTGCTGTTCGGAATGTTCATGGCCATGCTGGTCTGGACATGGCGCCGGGGCGCTACGATCCTGACCAACAAAACGCGGCGCACCGAAGTGCCGCTGCTCGACCTGATCAAGAGCCTCGAAAAGCGGCCGCCCCACATCGTCAAGGGCACCGCCGTGTTCCTGACCAGCGGTCCCGAATACGTTCCCACCGCACTGCTGCATAATCTGAAGCACAACAAGGTTCTTCATGAACACAACGTGATCCTCACCATTCGCACGGCGGAGACGCCGCGCGTCGATCTGACGGATCGGGTGTGGATGGAAAATATCAGCGACAAATTCACAGCTGTCCGGCTGAATTTCGGCTTCATGGAATCGCCGAATGTGCCCAAGGCGCTGGCGATCGCGCGCAAGCTCGGCTGGCAGTTCGACATCATGTCGACGTCGTTCTTCGTCTCGCGGCGTTCGCTGAAGCCTGCGGCGCAGTCCGGCATGCCAAAGTGGCAGGATCACCTGTTCATCGCCATGAGCCGTTCGGCCAATGATGCGACCGATTATTTCCAGATTCCGACCGGCCGTGTGGTGGAAGTCGGCACGCAGGTCACGATCTAGACTGACAGCTTGATTTTCTCTCTGCAAAAAGAGAGGGTTGCGCCGTTCATGCACGGTCCCTCGAAGCCTTTCGGGATCATGCCCAGCGGAGGTCGATGTGTCGCAAGATCATAAAGTTCACGATTTGACAGCGGAAGAGGTCGCCACCGGAATTGCCGAAGGGCGTTATCTTCTGGTCGACGTGCGCGAGCCGAATGAAGTCGCTGTCGAGGCGTATCCGGACGCGGTGGTGGTGCCGCTTTCGGCCTTCGACACAGCAGATATTCCCGACCCGCAGGGAAAGACGGTCGTATTTGCCTGCCGCTCCGGCAAGCGCTCGGTGACGGCTTCGCTCGCCGCGCAGGCCGACGGCAAGCCTTATGACTCTCACCTCGCCGGCGGCATGTTGGCCTGGAAGGCGGCCGGACTCCCGTCCAAGACCGGCGGCTGATCTTCCGATGAACAAGATTTTCGCGGACCTGCCGAACACCATCTTCGACGTCATGTCGCAGGCCGCGCGTGATTTGAACGCGATCAATCTCGGTCAGGGTTTTCCCGACGATCCGGGGCCGCTCGACATCCGCCAGAAAGCCGCCGACGCGGTACTGAACGGCTACAATCAATACCCTTCCATGATGGGGATCCCTGAGTTGCGTCAGGCGATCGCGACGCATTACGCCCATTGGCACGGTGTGCAACTCGACCCCATGACCGAGGTCATGGTGACCTCCGGCGCTACGGAAGCGTTGACGGGATCTATCCTCGGCTTGGTCCAGCCCGGCGATGAGGTGCTGGTTTTCCAGCCGATGTACGATTCCTATGTCCCGATCATCCGGCTCGCGGGCGGCATTCCGAAATTTCTTCGGCTGGAGCCGCCGCACTGGCGATTGCCGGAAGAGGCGATCCGCGCCGCGATCACGCCGAAGACACGCTATGTCATGCTCAACAATCCGCTCAATCCGGCCGCCGTGGTCTATCCGCGCGAAGATCTCGAGATGCTGGCACGTGTCTGCCAGGAATTCGATCTGATCGCGATTTGCGATGAGGTCTGGGAGCATGTGGTGTTCGACGGCCGCGCGCATATTCCGCTGATTTCGCTTCCCGGGATGCGGGACCGCACGGTGAAGATCGGCTCCGCGGGCAAGATGTTCGGGCTGACCGGGTGGAAAATTGGTTTCGTCTGCGCCGCGCCGCACATCCTGCGCGTGGTTGCAAAGGCGCATCAGTTCATCACCTTCACGACCGCGCCGAACCTTCAGGTCGCGGTTGCTTACGGCCTCGGCAAGCCGGACGACTATTTTATCCAGATGCGGACCGAACTGGCGCGCAGCCGCGACAGGCTGAGCAAGGGACTCTCCAGTCTCGGATTCCCCGTGCTCGATTCACAGGGCACTTATTTCCTGAATGTCGATCTCGCGCCGCTCGGGCTGAACGAGACGGATGAGGCTTTCTGCAAGCGGATCGTGCACGATCACAAGGTCGCGGCGATCCCGGTATCGGCCTTCTACGAGGAAAACCATGTAACCTCGGTGGTCCGGTTTTGTTTTTCCAAGAAAGATTCGACGCTCGACACCGCGCTGGAGCGGCTGTCGCACGTTCTTCACCGCTAAGACGAGAGATACCGATGCGCGTTGCTTTGATGAGAGCCATGCGGACAACCTGCGTCGTCGCGGGGGTGGTGGCGATAGGGGCACTGACCGGAGCGCAGGCGCAGCAGCGCAGCGTGAACTTCTACAACTGGTCGAACTATATGGCGCCCGGTGTGCTCGAACAGTTCACCAAGGAGACCGGAATCAAGGTCACCTACGATACCTTCGATGCCAACGAGACGCTTGAAACGCGCTTGCTCGCAGGCAAGTCCGGCTACGACGTTGTGGTGCCTACGGCGTATTTTCTTCAGCGTCAGATCGCGGCGAATGTTTTCCAGAAGCTGGACAAGTCGAAGCTGCCGAATCTCGTCAATGCATGGCCTGAAGTGACCAGGCGCCTCGCGATCTACGATCCCGGCAATACGTTTGCCGCCAACTACATGTGGGGCACCACAGGGATCGGCTACAACGTCGGCAAGCTGCGCGAAATTCTCGGCCCCGATGCGAAGATCGAATCCTGGGATATGGTGTTCAAGCCCGAGAACCTCGCGAAGTTCAAGGACTGCGGCATTCACATGCTGGACTCCGCCGATGACATTCTGCCGGCGGCGCTGAACTATCTCAGCCTCGATCCGAATTCGACGAAACAGGCCGATCTGGACAAGGCCGCCGATCTGGCCGGCAAGGTGCGGCCCTATGTGCGGAAGTTTCACTCCTCCGAATATTTGAGCGCGCTTGCGACCGGCGAAATCTGCTTTGTGGTCGGCTGGTCGGGCGATATCAAGCAAGCCCAGAGCCGCGCGGCAGAAGCGAAGAACGGCGTCGAGATCGGCTACGCGATCCCGAAGGAGGGCGCGCAGATGTTCTTCGACAATCTCGCCATTCCGGCGGACGCGAGGAATGTCGCTGAGGCCTATGAGCTGATCAACTATCTCTACAGGCCCGATGTCGCGGCGAAGAATTCCGATTTTTTGTCTTACGCGAACGGCAATCTTGCCAGCCAGAAGCTGATCGATCCGAAAATCTTCAATGACAAGACGGTCTATCCCGATCAGGCGACGCTGAACCGGCTGTTCGTCATTACGTCGCGCGATCCGGCGACCCAGCGCATCATCAACCGGCTCTGGACGCGGGTAAAGACGGGACGGTGATTACCGCCAGCGGCGGTGCAGCCACAGCCATTGTTCGGGATGTTCGCGAATCCATCCCTCGATCACTGTGGTGATCGCCTGCGTCGTTGCTTGCACGTCGACCTTGCCGTCGGCGTCGCGCACCGGCTTCACCTCGTCCGATATTTCGGCACGGAAGCGGTGGTTCGGCAGCCGGACGATACGGACGCCGTGGATCGGCACGTCCACCTGGCGGGCGAGGCGGGCGAGCAGGGGATTGGCCTTGGTGGTGCGGCCGAAGAACGTCACATCCACACCGCGCCCGAAATGCTGATCCACCAGCATGCCGACGTGTACGCCGCTATCAAGAGCATGAGCCAGCCGCAACGGCGCGTCGTGCGTGGTTGCGATCATCGTGCCCATGTTGACTGAGCGGATGTCCTGGATGGCGCGATCGACGGCGGCGATGTTCGGCCGTCGAAACAGCACCGCCGATTCGAGTCCGTAGGCCGGACCCGCGAGCGCGGGCAGTTCCCAATTGGCGAGGTGGCTCGCGAACACCAGCGCACCCTTGCCGTCATCGCGCAGCGCTTCAAACTTCGCCGTCGCGTCGGGCGCCAGTTCGATGCGGCCCTTGTCCGGATGATTGGGATCGAGGTTCCAGATGTGATCGAGATGCGCAAATTCGGCGCCGACGCGACCGAGGTTGTCCCACACGCCCATCAGAATGGCGTCGATCTCGGCGGATGATTTGTCGGGAAAGGCTGCGGTCAGGTTGGTGCGGCCGGTCTTGTGTTCAGGCAGCCATGGTCCGATGGCGCGCGTGACCGATGCGAAGAAGTCAGCCGTCTTGTCCGGATCGAAGTAGCGAGTGACCCGCAACAGGGCGACGGCGATCGCGCCGAGGATCGCGCCCGTCACGGGCTTCAGCGCATCGCGCAGAATGGCTCTCGTTCGGAGGACAACGCGAAGCATCAGAATGTCACGACGATCTTGCCGAACACCTGTCGGCTTTCCATCCGCTTGAGCGCCGCGGCCACATCGTCGATCGGCACCTCGGTATCGATCACCGGCTTCATGCCGACGGCCATCTTGTCGAGGCTCTCGGCGATGTTGCGCATGGTGGCGCCGAACGATCCGAAGATGCGGTACTGTTGCTGAAAGAGCTGCATCAGGTTGATGGTCGTGGTCGGGCCCGATGTCGAGCCGCAGGTCACCAGACGTCCGCCGCGCTTCATCGTGAGCAGCGAGCCGTTGAAGGTATCCGCGCCGACATGCTCGAACACGACATCGACGCCTTTCTTCTTGGTGATCTTGCGCGTCTCGTGCTCGAAGCGATCCTTGCGATAGTTGATGACGTGATCCGCGCCGAGCGCCTTCACGCCCTCGATTTTCGAATCGTCGCCGACGGTGGTGATGACGGTGCAGCCGATGGCCTTGGCCATCATGATCGCGACCGTACCGATACCGGAGCCGCCGGCATGAACCAGAATGGTCTCGCCCGGCAGCAGCTTGGCGTTGTCGAACAGCATGTGCTGAACGGTGGAGAATGCGATCGGCGCGCAGGCGGCGTCGCGATCGGCCACGCCATCGGGCACCGGAATGACCAGTCGCTCGTTGAGGTTCATCAATTCACGCGCGAAGCCATCGACATGGAAGCCCATGATGCCGGCGACGTTTTCGCAGAGGTTATCGCGGCCGGCCTGACATGCAGGGCAGGTGCCGCAGGTCAGCGCGCCGTACATCACGACTTTCTGGCCGGGCTTGAAGCGCGTCACGCCGCTACCGACGGATGCGATCTCACCGGAGGCTTCCGCGCCCACCACGAGCGGGAGCTTGCGCTTGGCGAACGCCATGCCGCGGTAACCCCAGACGTCGATATGGTTGAGCGCCACCGCGTTGACGCGGATTTGCACCTCTCCCGCGCCCGGCGGCGGGGGAGGCGGCGCATCGGCGACCACCAGCTGGCGGTCGGCAACAAGACTGAGCGCACGCATAATACCGTGTCTCCGGTACGAAAGGTGATGAAAAACTGTTGGGCTGCGTATCGCCGGTTCGGCCGATGGCGTCAACTGCCGGCCGGCCGTAGCCGGGCCGCTAGATAGGCTCGCGCGTCAGGATCAGGGACGCGTTCTGGCCGCCGAAGCCGAACGAATTCGACATGACCGCGGTCACACGTGCATCGCGGGCCTTGTTCGGGACGACGTCGAACGGAATCGCGGGATCCGGAACGTCGTAGTTGATCGTCGGCGGGATACGCTGATGCTCTAGCGTCAGCAGTGAGAACACGGCTTCCACGGCACCTGCCGCGGAGAGCGTATGTCCGACCATCGACTTGTTGGATGAGACCGGAATTTCCTTGGCGCGATCGCCGAACACCATCGAAATGCCGAGATATTCCATCTTGTCGTTCTCAGGTGTTCCGGTGCCGTGAGCGTTGATGTAGTCGATCTGCTCGATGCCGACACCGGCGTCCGACAGCGCGTTGCGCACGCATCCGACGATGGGTTTGCCGTCCGGGCTGGAGCGGGTGCGATGGAACGAGTCCGCGAGTTCACCGCAGCCAGCGACAACGCCGAGAATCTTCGCGCCGCGCGCAGTAGCGGCTTCGAGGCTTTCCAGCACGAGTGCGCCTGCGCCTTCCGCCATGACGAAGCCATCGCGGTTCTTCGAGAACGGCCGCACCGCCGCGTGCGGCGGATCGTTGTTCGTCGAAAGCGCCGAGAGCAGCGAGAAGCGGATCAACGCTTCGGGATTGACCGAGCCGTCCGTCGCCACGCAGAGCGCAGCATCGGTTTCGCCGCGGCGGATCGCCTCGACGCCGAGTTGAATCGCGGTCGCGCCAGATGCGCAAGCCGTGGACAGCGAGATTGGCGAACCTTTTGTTCCGAAGGTGTCGGCCAGATGATCGGCGACCGAGCCGAAGACGAAACGGCGGTGTAGGGCGGTGAATTTGCCGCCGCCGCTTGCCTTGAGAAGCGCATCGTAGTCGATGCCGGATTTCAGCCCCGTGGCGCGGGCGATGTCCTGCCGCGGCTCCCATTCGAGTTCGACAGGCGCGACCGCCAGAAACAATGGACCGGGGAAGTCGCCCTTGGCGCCGATGCCGGCCTGCGCGACGGCTTCTTCCGTTGCGACGTCGGCAAGGCGTTCGGACAGCACTGTGGATGAGAACGGCTCGACTGGAATGAAGTCGATCGTACCCGCCATCGTGGTCTTGAGACCGTCGGTCGGAAAGCGCGTGATGGTCCGGATGCCGGATTCGCCCGCCGACAGCTTGGCCCAGTTATCGGATTTGCCCGCGCCGAGAGATGTCACGACGCCCATGCCGGTGACGACGACGATCGGCCGTCCGAATTTGTCGCGAGTCGCTGTCATCGTGTTTCCCCGCTTATACGGCCTCGACCAGCGCCATGCCTTCGCCGCGCCAGTGACCGGCTCCGATCACAACAATCTGGGATGGCGGCGTGGTCATTTCAATCTCGACGCCAGTGGTATCGTTCGGCGGGAACAGCGCTCCCCGCGAGATCGACAGCGCGGCGAGTGCGATGCCGAGAGGGAATTGCGCCTCCACGGTATGGCCAAACGCGGTACCTGTCGCGCGTGCGGGAATGTCCTTGTGATTACCAAGAAATGCGCGCTCCTCGGCGGTGACGGGCGCTGCCCCGGTGGCCCCGGTGATGATCGCGCTGGTCTGGCCGGCGGCGCCGATCTTCGACCACAAGCCGTCAAGCGTCGCGGTCACGTCGCCGCTCGCTTTGCGCGGTGCGCGGTCGGCGACAACCTTCGTGAGTTTCGCATAGGGCTTCGCGCCGCGCGCCTGCGCGTGTTCTTTCGATTCGATGACGAGAAACACACCGCCCGCGCCGAGCGCGAAGCCGTTGTCCCGCTGCCAGACCGGCGAAAACTTATCCTTGAGATTGAAATCGCCGAACTCGTAGAGCATCAGCATTTCCTTGCGCTCGCTGTTTTGCGCCGCGCCGACAAGAGCGATGTCGCTCTGACCGGCTGCGATACGCGCCAGCGCAATACGCGCGGCATCGACGCCCGCTGCTTCCTCGCCCATGAACGTGCGCGACGATCCGGTGACGCCGTGGACGATGGAGATGTTACCGGCAAGCAGGTTGGAGAGCTGCGCCAGGAACAGTGTCGGGCGCAGGTCGTTCATCAGCCGTTCGTTGAGAAAACCCGGCGCGGCGTTGCCCTGGACGTCGGCATTGATGATCGCGGAATCGACCGCGAGATCCCGTTCGCCGCCGCCGGCGGCGACGATCATGTCCATCCGGGAAAGAATGTCAGCGTTGCCTTTGACGCCGGCGGAGTCGAGCGCGAGACCTGCGGCATAGGTGCCGATGCGCTGCCACGCTTCCATCTGGCGCTGGTCGCCCTTCTTGGGGATCTGCGCGTCGAAGCTCAGCTTCGTCATCGGGTGGATGACGTAGGGGGCGAACGCCGTCTCATCGACATTGATCGTCTTGCTGTTCAGTGCATCCCAGTGCGCGTCGAGGCCTTCGCCGAGCGAGGTGGCAAGGCCGATGCCCGTGATCCAGGCTTCGCGCGGGCCGCCAGTCGATGAAGGGGTCTCAGCCATGAGCGATTGCCTGTTCAGGAAAGCCGATACGCTTCGCCATCGCTTCCATATGCACGCGCAAGTCTGGATGCGGGAACGGCGTGTGACGGAAGGTCAGCGTCGCGTTGCATTTCAGTTTGCCGCCGATGTGGATCTTCGCCTCGGTCACTGCAAATCCGGAGCCATCGTGGACCAGACTGGCGTCGATCGTCAGCAGTTCGCCCGGCGTCACGAAGTCCCTCATCTTGGCTTCCTTGACGCTGGCCAGAAACGGCATCCGCTGGAATTTCAGATGGGCGATCAGGAGCCAGCCGGAGGTCTGCGCCATTGCTTCGATCAGCAGCACACCCGGCATTAGTGGATAGCCGGGAAAGTGCCCTTCGAAGATCGTGCTGGCCTGCGGAACCTGCGCTTCGACCGTAATTGTCCGCTTGCCGACGTCGAGATCGGTGATGCGGTCAATCAGCTGGAAGTATTCGAGATGCATGGCCGGGCGCGTCAGGCGCCCTTGGCGGCGACCAATTCGTCGATGCGCGCGCTGAGGTTCTTCAGGACAAAGTACTGCTCGGTCGTGGCCTTGCCGTCATTGACCTCCTGCGTCCACTTCTCCAGCGGCAGCTTGATCCCGAATGCCTTGTCGATCGCAAAAGCGATGTCGAGGAAGTCGAGACTGTCGATGCCCAGATCGTCGATGGCGTGGCTTTCCGGGGTGATCGTGTCGCGTGGAATGTCGCAGGTTTCCGCAATGATCGTGGCGACCTGATCGAATGTAGCAGACATGCTAAACCTTTGAGATTTCAGAGATAAATGCCATGTTTGGCGCGGGGAGCACGCTGCGAAACCGTGCCGCGGTCCCCTCCGGACGGGTTGAATCCCCGTATATCGGAGCGATGCTCTGAGTTCAATGGCGCAGCAGGTCTGGCAAGAGGCTGGTTTTCGGGGCTAATTGTGGCGAACCGGGTCGGTTTTCTGCGCGGAAATTTGCGCGCAATCCCGCCGGCCCATCAGCACGCAATCCTGCTTGCTGCGCAGATCGGCCAAGGTCACCGCAAGCCAGATGCCAACGCCGGTCAGCGCCGCCGTAAACGCGATGGCGGCGACGTTCGTGATCATCCGGTGACGATATTCGTCGGGGCTCTCGTCTCCGCGCTCATAACGGGACAGGTCCGGCGCCAGCTTGCCGGACGTCGCGGCTGACGGCGGCCGCGCATGCGTGCGTGGACGGAATTTCAGCACGCGATGTTCGCCGTCGGTCATGGGAAGCGGCTCCAAATCAGCATGATCATACTAGTCCGCTGAACACTCGTGTCTCCGGAAAAGAGAGTATTCCTGTGATGCCAAAAAGGATAGGTCGGAACCTGCTTTCCGGAGAGCGCCTGTGCGGCGCATGATGACCGGAAATGCGATGTCCTGAAAGTGATGTGACAGGGCGCTTCGTCTCTCTGCAGTTTGGTAGATTGCTGCAATCGCCCACTGGAGTCCTGCAATCATGGCAAGCAAGCGAGAACCTCTTCTGACACCTGTTTCAATTTTGTCGCTGCGTCCGACGCAGATGACCGTCGGCATGAGGGAGGTCAAAGAAAAGCGCAAACGCTGGCGTGAGCACAAAGATAAAAAGCGAGCTCAACTGCTCGGCAAGCACATGATCCCGGTCGTCGTCGGCCCGGACAAGAAAAACTATGTGATTGATCATCATCATCTGGCCAAGGCACTGCATGAGGAAGGCGAGAAGGATGTTCTGGTCTCCGTCGTCGCCGATCTCACGATGGTCGACCGAAAGGCATTCTGGGTTGTGCTCGACAATCATCGCTGGGTGTACCCCTATGATGCGAAGGGCGAGCGCCGCAATTACAGCGATCTGCCGAAAGACGTGACCGGGTTGAAGGACGATCCGTTCCGGAGTCTCGCCGGCGAATTGCGCCGGGCCGGAGGCTTCGCGAAAGATACGACACCGTTCAGTGAATTCCTGTGGGCGGATTTTTTGCGCCGGCGCATATCGCGCAAGACGGTCGATGGTGATTTCGACAAGGCCATCGAACAGGCGCTGTCGCTCGGCAAAAGCAAGGACGCGATCTATCTGCCCGGCTGGTGCGGTCCAGCGGACGACGACTAGGCCTCATCTGCTAATTCATTTCAGGCTTGCATCAGTCGGGTTTTGCGTCATCCGACGGCTTTCCGCCGAAGGCCCGATGCACCGTCCGCTCCAGCGGTCCGCCGAACACAAGCAACAGAAACGCAATGCCGAGCGCGATGCCGACCAGTCGCCAATGTCCGAGACCGCATACGACGCCGATACAGGCCGTGAACCAGACGCAGGCCGCGCTCGTAAGTCCCTTCACTTTATGCTGTTCGGCGTGAACGATCACACCGGCGCCGAGAAAGCCGATGCCAGTGAGGATTCCCTGGATGACACGGCTTGTTGCGTCTGAAAGCTGGCCTGCCTCGAGAGCCGCCGGGTTGGAGATCAGGACGATCAACGCGGTTGCGAGGCCGACCATCCCCAGCGTTCGCAGACCGATCGGCTTTCCCTGCAGGTCACGGTTGAGTCCGATCGCGCCGGACGCCAGCGTGGCGACGCCGAGCCGCAAAACGATGTCCCACCAGTCGAGCATCGATCGCCTTTCCGAGGGCGCGTTATGTCTTCGGCACGCGGCCCATCATGTAGAATTCGTCGTTCGGGCGCATGTCGGTGACGCTCGCCATGCGGTTCGATAGCGCGAAGAACGCCGCAATCGCGGCGATATCCCAGATGTCGTCGTCGCTGAATCCGTGGCCGCGCAAAATATCAAAATCCTGCGGCGATGTTTTCTGTGATTCCAGACAGACCTTCACCGCGAAATCGAGCATGGCGCGCTGGCGTGGTGTGATATCGGCCTTGCGGTAGTTGTTGGCGATCTGGTCCGCGATCAGCGGGTTCTTCGCGCGAATGCGCAACACCGCGCCGTGCGAGACCACACAATAGTGGCACTGGTTCGCTGCGCTGGTTGCGACCACGATCATTTCGCGCTCGGTCTTGCTCAGTCCGCCGTCCTTTTCCATCAGCGCGTCGTTGTAGGCGAAGAACGCGCGGAACTCGTCCGGCCGGTAGGCCAGCGCGAGAAAGACGTTCGGCACGAAGCCCGACTTCTCCTGCACGCCAAGAATGCGCGTGCGGATGTCGTCCGGCAATGAATTCAGTGCGGGCACTGGAAAGCGGCTGATGGGAGGCGTCGTCATGATGGTGGGTCCGATGCAAGCGTCATGGATGACGTGGACCATAATCGAGGACGACGCCGGCGCAAAGCGGCGGCTCGCGCACGGCAGTTCTGCGAAGGTTCGGCAATCAGCGCAAGGGCTTCTTTAGCAGCGAGAACCGATCCGGATCGAGCCCGAGCGAGGGCTGCAGCATCGGCGCGTCCGGCATGCGCTGAACCGGGCGGTCGATGGCAGTTCGATCGAACGTCGGATCGTTCGGCGTCTCGCGATGGGATGTCGCGCCACGCCAGCGCTCCAGCACGGAGCTGACGAAGGAGATGTCGTGGCCGCTGTGTGCCGAGGGCGTCGTCGCGATGGTCGCTTCGCTGCGCGGCAACTGATGGGCCGGAACTTCCTTGAAGCGAAGCCGTGTCGGCAGCGCGACACCTTCGCCGAATGCCAGAACTTCGCGTGTTCCGAGCGATGGCACGAAGGACAAAAGATTCGCCGCGGCGTCCGACACCGCGGAGCGCAACAGCGCCTGGTCACGGTCATTCGCAAGCCGCATCGCGAATAGGGTGTTGCATTGGGAAATGATCGTTGCGTCGAGTTCGGCCGGCCGCTGTGTGACGAGTGCAAGATAGACGCCGTACTTGCGGCCTTCCTTGGCGATGCGCGACACGGCCTTGCGGGTCGGTCCGAAGCCTACACCGCGATCGGCAGACGCGTAGCGATGCGCTTCCTCGCAAACGAACAGCAGCGGCGAGGCGCCGTCGCTCCACAATCCGAAATCGAACGCCATGCGGCACAACACAGACACCACCGAGTCCACGACCTCTGCGGGGAACCCGGCGAGCTGCATGATGGTCATGGGCCGGCCGTTGGCCGGCATCCGGAACAGAAGACTGATGACTTCCGCCATCGTGTCGCCGCCGACGTTGGCGTTCTCGAACATGAAGGCGTAGCGCGGATCGTTCTTGACGGTTTCGATGCGCGAAATCAGCTTGTGATAGACGATGCGCGACGAGCGGTTTTCCAGCTTGCCCATGCGCTCGTCGATCAGCGAGATCAGATCGACCAGCCGGTAGGGGACCGGCGTATCGGCTGTGTAGCCGATGGTCTTGGCATCGACGCGCTTCAGGCCGACGCGGTCGCTGTTCTGGTATTGCGTGTAGGTGGCCTTCGCGACGGGAATAAGCTCGACGAGCACTTCAAGCTCTTCCGGAACGCCGGGGCGTCCGCCGAAGATCACGTCGACGAATTCTTCGAAATTGAAAAGCCAGAAAGGCAGCTTCAAATTGCGTGGATTGAGAACCAGGGCTCGTTCGCCGAAACAGCGGCCATATTCGTTATGCACATCGAGCAGGAAGACGCGCAGGTTCGGCCGCACGCGGAGAATTTCGTTCAGCAGCAGCGAAACGCCGCTTGATTTTCCGACGCCGGTGGACCCGAGCACCGCGAAGTGCTTGCTCAGCATGTCCTCGACGTCGACATAGGCGGTGACGGACGGATCCTGCTGCAATGTGCCGATGTTGATCTGCTCGGCTTTTGAAGGCGCATAGACCGTCCGGAGTTGCTGGTTGGTCAGCACGTCCACCAGATCCCCGATGGTCGGATAGCTGGTGACGCCGCGCTGGAAGCGGCCGTTGGGGCCGGCGGCGATTTCGCCCAGCAGATCGACGGACGCGATCGCGATGCAGTTGTCGGCGGCCGGCAGGTTCTCGCGGCTGACCTCGGTGATCATCGCGACAATGATCGTGTTTGCGGTTCGGATGCCGAAAAACTGGCCGACGGTCGCGCGCACGTTCGAATCGTTGATCTGGCTGGTCGCCACGAGCCCGATGCGCGCTTGCGAGCCGCGAACCGAAATGACTCGTCCGAGGGCCGCTGGTTGCGGTGAATTCATCATGCGGAGATTTGGCCTGTCTGAACGTCGAGGATTTTCTCGACTGTACAAAGGCTTGTTGCAGGAACTGTTAAACGTTTCCGAAGGGGCCGCCGTTGCTTCGTCCAGCCGGGAACGGAGCCGGCAGCGTCCGGAAAGCCGCCGGTCTGCTAATATCCCGTAGTTCAAAGGGTATTTTCATCCCGGCAGGGCGCAGGGCGAAGCGCCCAGTATGTGGCATTAAGTCTTTGTTTACCTTGGATTAATCGATGCCCTTACTGGCCCGGGGGGATTATCCGGGATCGGTTTTTTCGATCCGTTGGCTGGATAGGGCAAGGCAGGGGTAGACCGCAGCGCAACCCCGCTTTATATCCAGCGCGCGATATCGATTTGCTGATTTGGATAACGATCCGCCAGGTGACACACCACGCGTCTGATCAGGTCCGCGATCGATTGGGGGATCGTCCAATGGTAGGACTCCAGACTCTGACTCTGGCTATCTAGGTTCGAATCCTAGTCCCCCAGCCAACCAGTCCGGCTTTCATAGAATATCCTTCCCATATGGAAGAAAAGCCAGCAAATTGCGGGCTTCTTTAACGTCCACCGGTCTCTGAGTGACGCGTTATGGAATGTCTTATTCTGCGTCGGCTTGTTTGGTGTGCATGAAGTTCAGACATAAAATCATCGACTTTGGACATTGCTAATTTCAGTAGAGGTACTGGAAATTGAAGCGGGCAGGTGCATTGTCACGATAAGCCTGTACGGCCCACCGCATGATCAACCGCCTCCTTCTTCCGAAGGCGAGAACCAGGCAGGTTATCGGGGGCTTTCGAAACCGGGCCGCGGAATGGTCCCCATGATGCCGCGCGTAAAGCCGCCATCGACGATGATATCGGCGCCCGTGATGTAGTCCGCACGGTCGCTGGCCAGGAACACGACCGCGTTGGCGATGTCTTCAGGTTCTCCGATACGGCGTCGTGGGACGAGGGCGCGCCGCGCTTCCGTGACGCCGGGCGTGTCGTAAAGGCTCTGCGTCATCGGGGTGCGGATGAGGCCGGGGCTGACGACGTTGCTGCGCACGCCGCGCGGGCCCCATTCCGTGGCGAGTTGTTCGGACAGCATGGTCACCGCAGCCTTGCTGGTGCTGTAAGCGCCGCTGAAGCTCTGAGGCGCATGCGCGGCGATGGACGCGACATGGACAATGGCGCCGCGTCCCTGATTCAGCATCTGCGCTCCGAACACGCGCGCGCAGCGAAAATAACCGGTCAGATTCAAGGACAGGATCGTCTGCCAGTCGTCGAGCGACATGGTGTCGAGATGTCCCGCGCGCATGGTGCCGGCGTTGTTGACGAGGATCGCGGCTGGACCGAACTCCTTGTGGGCCTGCGTTGCAGCTTCGTTCACGCTGTCGTCGCTGGTGACGTCGCAATGAATGAATGTTCCGCTCCCTCCGATCGACCGGATGTCATCGAGCGCATGCGAGGAGAATTCATCGCGATCGAGCAATGTCACCACCGCCCCGGCCTTGGCGAGACCAAGAGCGATGCCGCGCCCGATGCCTGCGCCCGCACCCGTTACGACGGCGACCTTACCGGCGAGATCAATCCAGCTCATTTTATCCTCGTCCTGCATGTGTCACCGCGATGCTGATGATCGCGGCGAATGAGTCGCCGTTGGTTTGGCTACGCGGTCTTGAGCGACGGCAACTCAATCCGCCGGATCAGTCTGTTCTCCTGCGCCGTGATGAGATGCTCGGACGCTTGAAGATAGGCCGGCCAGGCGGGGTCCTTGTCGCGCGCGGCATGCCGCTGCTCGAATTCGCCCATGTCGTCGAAGCCCCAGAGGTGGACGATCTGGTTAAGTTGGCCGACGGCGCTCGTATACATGGCCAGCGGCCGGCCCAGATATTTGAGCTGGACCGGCATCGCGAGGCGATCGAATACATCGATGAACTCAGCCATCTTCCTCAGGCGGATTGTGTAAACCCGCAGGTCGACGATCGGAGCATCATAGGGCATGCGATATCACCGTGGTTCGTTGTGGAATTTGTGGTGGCTCAGGTCTTGATAAACGGGCAGCTGCCTTCCGCGATCGGCCGGAAAGCTTCTTCGGACGGCAGGGTGGAGACCAGCTTGTAGATGTCGCCCGCGTGTTTGCTCTCTTCAGGTTTCTTGACCTCGAACAGATAGGCAGGATGAATCTTGCGGCCGTCTTCGCGGATTCTCCCGGCACCGAAGCAATCGTCGTCGGTGGGCATCTTCTTCATGAGGTCGACGACATCGCGGCCCGAGGCTTTCGCCCGCTCGACGCCGAGCTCCTTGACCGCCTTGAGGTAGTGCGTGACGCAGGAATAGTCGCCCGCCTGGCTCATGTTCGGGAAAACGCCGTTGCCGAGGCGTGGCTTGACACGCGACATGAAGGACCGGGTCCGGTCGTTCAGGTCCCAATAGAAGGTCTCCGTCAGCGACAGTCCCTTGGCGATCGGTAATCCCATGGCGTTCACGTCGGTGATGTATCCGACCATCGCGGCCATGCGGGCACCGCTTCGGTCGAGGCCGAATTCCTGCGCCTGCTTGAGGCAACTGATCAACTCGCTGCCGGAATTGGCGAATGCGATGACGTTCGCGCCGCTGGCCTGCGCCTGCAGGAGGAAGGACGAATAGTCAGTGGTTGATCCGAACGGATATCGAACCGATCCGAGAACCGTTCCGCCTGCCGCTTTGACGAACTTGGAGGCGTCGGCTTCCGCAGCGTGGCCAAACGCGTAATCCGCGGTGACGAAAAACCATTTCGTGCCGCCCGTCCGGACCAGCGATGTTGCGGTGGAATGGGCCAGACACCAGGAATCCCAGGCCCAGTGAACGAGATTGGGGCTGCAGCTCTTGCCGGTGAGGTCCGAGCTTCCAGCGGTCGTGATCAGCGCGACCTTTTTCTTTTCCTCGATGAGGTAGCGCGCGCCGAGCGCGATTGAACTGTTTCCGACGTTCTCGATCAAGTCGACGCCGTCTTGATCGAACCACTTGCGGATGATGCCGAGACCGATGTCGGCCTTGTTCTGGTGATCCGCGACCAGCACCTCGACCTTGATGTCGGGATTCTGGGCCATGAACTCGTTGACGGCCTGCTGGGCGCAGGCGACGGTGGTCGGACCGGAGACATCGCGATAGACGCCCGACATGTCGGTGATGACGCCGATGCGGATCGTCTTGCCGGCCTGCGCACGGGCGGCTTTCGGTCTCATCGTGGTGGCAGCGGCCAATCCCGTCGCAATGAACGTGCGGCGATCGATCTTCATTTTGTTTTTCCCTTTTGTGTTTGTCTTGAGTTTTTTGTCGTGGCTTTCGAAGGCGGCGGTTTGCCGTGTCGCGTGAACGGCGTCTATTCGTCGATTCCGGCCAGATGCCGGCCCGTGATGTAGCCAAATGTCATGATCGGACCGAGCGTGATGCCGGCTCCCGGATAGTTGCCGCCCATGATGCTCGCGCGATCGTTTCCGACCGCGTAGAGGCCGGGGATTGGCGTGGCGTTCTCGCCGAGAACGCGGCCCACGGTGTCGGTCGTCAGCCCGTCGAAGGTGCCGAGATCGCCCATGAAAAGCTTGAGGGCGTAGTAGGGTGCCTTACCGATCGGTCCCACATTCGGATTGGGCTTGTGTGCCGGATCACCGAGGAAGCGGTTGAAGGCAGTCGTTCCGCGGCCGAATGCGGGGTCCTCGCCGACGACGGCCCCCGTGTTGTACTCGCGCACGGTCTGTTCGAGAGCCTCGGCATCAAGCCCTGCGGCCTTGGCTAGATCGCGCAGGGTCGGCGCCGACTGAAGGTAGCCATTGCGCACATAAATGCTGGTCGGAACCGGCGCGGGCTTGGCGTGTCCAAGACCGTATTTCCGGATCGTGGCATGGTCGCAGATCAGCCACGCGGCGGTTTCCGATTCCGCCTCGCTGTCGGCGATCATCGCGGCGCCGGTGTCGTGATAGGAATTCGCTTCGTTGGTGAAGCGCTTGCCGTGACGATTGACCGCGATGATGCCCGGCTTGTAGCGATCGACGAGATGGGGAAACAAGCCGAACTTGCCGTCACCCATCGGCACCTTGGAGACAGGCATCCAGGCCGCGGCATTGGGAAAGCGGATCTCGCACGTGCCGCCGACGCTCTCCGCCATTTTCACGCCATCGCCGGTGTTGCCGTCAGGCGTCGGTGACAGATGTTGGCCGCCACGAGCCACATGCGGGTAAGCGCGCGCGATGCGTTCCTTGTCGTGAGGAAAGCCGCCGCACGCCAGCACCACAGCGCGGCGCGCGGAGATGCGGTACTCGCCATCGCCGTCTTGCACAATCGCGCCACGGATTGCACCATTCTCGCTCAGCAGGCGCCGCGCGGGCGTCTTCGTGAGAAGGGGAATCTTTAGATCGAAAACGGTCTTGGCCAGTCGCGCCACCAGCGCGTTACCGCTCGTGATCTGAACGCCGCGGCGATAGAGCGCGAGATCCTTCAGGTGATTCACAAGACGCTTGGCGACGTATACTGCGGATTTAAGCGAGCGGGTTGCGCGGAAGAAGTGCTTGAGGTCTTCGTTTGACGAGTTGAACATCATTCCGATGAAGGTGATCGTGGTCAGCGGCGGACGTAGTCGCTTGATCTCATCGCCTAGCGCGCGCGCGTCGAATGCGGCGGCCGTGACCGAACGGCCAATCGCGGCGCCGCCGGGTACATCCGGGTGGTAGTCCGGATAGCCGGACAACACGAATTTGGCCTCGGTCTCGCGCTCGAAGTATTCGAGCATGCGCGGGCCCTGGTCGAGGAAAGCGTCGATTGCTTTCTCGCTGTAGAAGTTCCCGGTTTCGTTCCGCATGTATTGGATTGCGGCTTCACGCGTATCGTTGACGCCCGCCTTGCGGGCGTGAGGATTGCCGGGAATCCAGAGAACTCCACCGGAAAACGCTGTCGTCCCGCCGAAGAATTCCTCCTTCTCGATGATGATGACGTCGAGTCCGTTTTTTTTCGCGGTGATCGCGGTGGACAGCCCGCCGGCACCCGAGCCGATGATCAGAACATCGCATGCGCGATCTCGCTGTGCATTGTGCATTGGTGTTCCTCCCGTTTTCAGCATGTCGGTCGCGTGAGTGTGATCTCATCGCGGGAGCATCTGCGTGCCGGAAAATTCTTAGGCCGGAGGTGAAACAGCGCCAATGGACGAATTCGGATTTCTATTGCACTTTTCGTAACTGCGCTTACTCTTCCATGCGTCAGAACGACACTGTCTGAATGGTGCATGGGCGATGATTCCTCGCTATTTTCTCTATGAAGAAACGGCTTCGGAGCTCGAACCCGCGTTTCTCCATATCGAGGCCATTCCGGTCCGAAGCAGCCGTCACGATTGGACGATTCGGCCTCATTCTCACCCCGATCATCATCAAATCCTTGTCCTTGATCGGGGCGGCGGAACGCTCCTGATCGAGGGCGAAAGCTGGCAATTGGCGCCGACGGCGCTGATCGTGGTCCCCGCGCTCACCGTGCATGCCTTTCAGTTTCAGCGCGATACCAATGGGTTCGTGATCACGGTGGCGTCGTCGTTTCTACGGTCCGCGCTGGAGGAGGATGCGAAGCTGCTCGACGGATTTCTAAAGCCACGCCATTTCTCCGAGGATCGGCTTGCAACGAGCATCAATCTTGTCGATGTATTCGCTTCTCTGGAGCGGGAATTTGTCTGGGCCGCGCCGGGGCGCCGCACCGCCATCAAGGCCTATTTGCAATTGATCGCCGTCACCATCGACCGCCTCGTTGGAAAGGATCGCGGCGGTTCCGTTTCCAGCGTTCGCGATTCCGATCTCGTCTTCCATTTTCGCGAACTCATCGAGATGCACTACCGCGATCATCTGTCGCTCGAAAATTTTGCGCAAAAGCTTGGCGTTACAACCGCCCGTCTCAATGCCTCCTGCCGCATGATCACCGGCCGATCGTCGCTGTCCCTGATCAACGACCGGATTCTGATCGAAGCCAAGCGGAGCCTGCTGTACTCCGGGATGAATGTTGGGGAGATAGGCGTATCTCTCGGATTCTCCGATCCCGCATATTTCAATCGGTTTTTCGCACGTGGCGCCGGTGTGTCGCCGGGAAAATTTCGTGAAACGATTATGCGCTCGGAACTGAGGTGAATGCGTGTGCGTATCGTTATTCCGGAATCAGGATGGGAAGCACGACGCCATCACTTACTCGCTCATATCCGATGCGAAGCGGCAAGCCGATCCGCAAGGTGACATTTCCGGGATTGTGCAGCCGCGCCAGCATACGGACGCCCTCGGGTAACTCCGCTGTAACGAGAGCATAGGGCGCTTCGGCTTTGAAAGCCGGGTGATAGGCGTGATGGGCAACTGTCCAGCTATGGATGTGCGCTTTGCCAGAAGCTTGCAGCCAGGAGACGTCCATCGCGTAGCATGCGCTGCAGACGGGACGCGGATAGTGGCGCAACGTTCCGCATTGTCCGCATTGCTGAATGAGAAATCTCTCGTGCGTCAAGCCTTCCCAATGGGGTTGGCTGTGCGGCGTGATATCGGGCAGGGGACGCGAAGAAGGTTCGCTCATGTCATCCCCGCCTCATGATGGCGACGGCGCCGTCGCCAAGATCGCCATACCCGGTCACCAACCCGATCTCCGGATTCCTGACCTGCGCCTTTCCCGCCTGCCCGCGCAGTTGCTTTACGAGTTCGACGACATGGTTCATGCCGGCGAGATGTGCCTGCGACAGCAGTCCCCCGTGAGTGTTGACCGGAAGCTTGCCGTTCAGACCGATGTTGCCGTTTTCAACGAACGCGCCGCCTTCGCCTTTCTTGCAGAAGCCGAGATCTTCAAGCTGGCACAGCACGATGTAGGTGAAGCAATCGTAGATTTGCGCGACGTCGATGTCCGCTGGGGTCAGCCCGCACATCGAAAAAACTCGCGGGGCCGCTTTGGCAACTCCGAGGCGAAGCATATCAGGGCGCTGAGTGATTGTGCTGGGGCTATCCGGATGAGCTTCCGCGACGCCCATGATGACGACAAGCGGCTGCGGCATGTCCCGAGCTTCGTCAGCCGCGCTGACGATGATCGCGGCTCCTCCGTCGCTTTCAAGGCTACAATCCAAAAGCCGGAACGGATCGGAAATCATCCGGCACGATTGATGGTCGTCCAGCGAGATCGGCGTGCGCATGATGGCATTGTCATTCAACATTGCGTGCTTGCGCATGGTCACTGCAATTTCGCCGAACTGTTGGCTGGTGGTTCCAAATAACTCCATATGTCGCCGCGCCATTGGCGCGTAGAGCGTGGCGGGAGCGACGGCGCCTTGAGGCAGCTCGAACTCGCCCACCGTTCGGAACTGAGGCATGGCATGAAGCCGGGTTCCGATCCGGGCGCCGGAGAAGCCGGTTCGACCGACGGGGAGCAGGACATGCCGACACACCCCCGAAGCGATCGCCATGGCGGCGGTCTGAAGAGCCGCGACGCAGCTCGCGCCCCCAAGAGGGGTAACGGCTGAAAACTTTAGATCCGGCAGTGCGAAATTGGTGATGAAATCTTCCGCAACGACCGGGCTGATACCCATTGGAATAACAATCCCGTCGATGTCCCGGGGCTCAATTCCGGCATCCGCTACAGCTTTCAGCGCGGCCTCCATCTGCAGGTCGAGTGCTGTCGGAGTGGGAACGCCGCCGCGTGTATAAGCCGTCTCTCCGATGCCTGAGACGGCTGCGATGTCCCTGATGGTCATCTCGATATCCTTAAGCGTCTTAGAGACCAGGCTGACGGCTACCGCAATTTCATTGCTATTTGTTGTTATGTCAACACAGGTTCGACGCTTGTGCAATGCATTCAAATCACACCAAGTTCTATGTTGTGATCTCAACATGAGAGATGTATAGACCCCTCTGCGGCGTGTGTTCAGTGGGGACACCCGTGTCAGGATTGCCAAACGTGTGCGAGAGGGCTCGATGAGCGATAAAAAGAAGGTCTCAACCAGCTTGGATGTTATCGTCGTGGGAGCGGGTTTTGCGGGCGTGTACGCGCTGCATCGGCTGCGCGGCGATGGATACTCCGTCCGGGTGCTCGAGGCTGCGGATTCGATCGGCGGCACGTGGTACTGGAACCGCTATCCGGGGGCGCGCTGCGACGTCGAGAGCATGCAGTATTCGTTTTCGTTTTCCGATGAGATACAGCAGGAGTGGAGCTGGTCGCAGCTTTACGCGCCGCAACCGGAAATTCTCAGCTATATCAAATTCGTCGCTGACAAGCTGGACCTGAACAAGGACATTCAGCTCAACACGCGGGTCGTCGCCGCGACCTTCGACGAGCAGACGAAGATGTGGGAGGTGCGCACGGAGACGGGCGATACCTTCGTGGCGCCGTTTTGCGTCATGGCGACAGGTTGCCTGTCCATTCCGATCATTCCCACATTCCCTGGCATGGATAGTTTCAAGGGGGAGGTCTATCGCACGTCGGACTGGCCGCATGACGGTGTCGATCTCACGGGCAAGCGCGTCGGATTGATCGGTACCGGCTCATCCGGAATCCAGGCGGCGCCGCACATCGCCGAGCAGGCGGAGCACCTCTACGTATTCCAGCGCACGCCGAACTATTCGATCCCCGCACTCAACCGTCCGATGGATCAGGACTACGAGCTTGGCTGGAAGAAAAACTATCGCGATCGTCGCGTGGCTGCGCGGGAAACGCGCAACAATACGCTCAACCATGCCGGAACAGTGCTCGGCAGTTCGGTGAGCTATGAGGAGCGTGAGAAGGAATTCGAGCGGCGTTGGACGTCGATCGGCGGCATCAGCTTCATGTACGCCTACCCTGATATGACCAGCGACAAAGAGGTCAATGCGCACGCGTCCGATTTCGTGCGCCGCCAGATCGCCAAGGTGGTCGATGATCCGGCAGTCGCCAAGCGTTTGATGCCGAGCGATTACGGCATTGGCGGAAAGCGCATTTGCGTCGATACGGCTTACTTCCAGACGTTCAATCGCAGCAATGTCACGCTGGTGGACGTCAAGGACGGTCCGCTGGAGGCGATTACGCCGACGGGCCTCAAAACCGCGACGGCAACATTCGACCTCGATGTCATCATCATGGCGATCGGCTTCGATGCCATGACGGGGGCGCTGCTCCGCATCGATATCACCGGCCGCTCTGATCTCAAGCTACGCGACCGATGGGCCGAAGGCCCGAAGACATATATCGGAATGGCGATCTCCGGATTTCCGAACCTCTTCATGATTACGGGGCCGGGAAGTCCGTCCGTCTTCACCAACATGGTGACATCGATCGAGCAGCATGTGGATTGGATCGCGGACTGCCTTGCGCATCTGAAAAAGCGCGGCTTCTCGGCAATTGAAGCAACTGCTGAAGCTGAAGAGAAGTGGGTTTCTCACGTCAATGAAGTGGCGAACCGCACCATGATGCCGAACAACAACTCGTGGTATGTTGGAGCGAACATTCCGGGAAAGCCGCGCGTTTTCATGCCATATCTCGGCGGCGCAGCTGTCTACAAGCAGGTTATCGATAATGTCGCGAAGAAAGACTACGAGGGTTTTAGATTGGCGTGAGCCGGCCTCATGGTGAACCAACCGGAGGCATTAAGCCTCCGGGAAATACTGCTTCATGCGTTCGGTCGCTTCAACGTAGTCATTCAGGAAATCTCCGATGACGCTGCGAACCGAAGTCTCCTCAGTCATCGTGCCGACGACCTGCCCCGCAGGGATTGAGAGGAGGTCGCCGCGTTTGGCACGCTCAATACGCGCTTTGGCCAGGTAGTAGAGAGTGTTCTGGAGCGGAGGCATTAGGTGTCGGGGCGCGCCGGGCTGTTCCCAAGCTTCTGACAGCTTGCTTTTGATCATC
This sequence comes from Afipia sp. GW822-FHT04G07, assembly GCF_058800765.1. Taxonomy (NCBI): domain Bacteria; kingdom Pseudomonadati; phylum Pseudomonadota; class Alphaproteobacteria; order Hyphomicrobiales; family Nitrobacteraceae; genus Afipia; species Afipia sp. GW822-FHT04G07. The sequence goes on along the minus strand of NZ_JBXAMP010000002.1, from coordinate 22,563 downwards.
CGGACGGTTTTCCCCGTCATCCATTTACGTTGCACGGCATCCTCGGTCTTTGCCTGGAACAGCACGCCTTTCTCCAGCGGAGTGAGTTCGCTTTCGCGAGTGCCGAGCCAGATCGTGCCGCACCACACGCCTTGCGCGCCGAGCGCAAGGGCGGCCGCAATCTGCCGCCCTCGGCTGATGCCGCCGGCTGCCAATACCGCCACCTCGGGACCGCAAATATCGACCACCTGCGGTACCAGCACCATCGTGGAGATCGTGCCCGTATGGCCGCCTGCTTCGGTCCCTTGAGCGATGACTATATCGACTCCGGCTTCCTTGTGGTGGATGGCATGTTCAGGCTTGCCGCACAGCGAACCGACCAGCAATCCGCGGGCGTGAAATTCTCCCACAAGGTCCTTCGGCGGCGGTCCCAAAGCGCTGACGATGAGCCGGACTTGTGGGTGCTTCAATGCGACATCAATCAGCTTGCGGGCGCCGGCTGGAGTCGTGTTGCGTTCACGGGCAGAGAGTTCTTGCGAAGCCCGCAGAGCTTCTGTCGGCGAAAGCTCCGGCACACCTTCGTGCGTCATGAAATTGTCGACAAATGTTTTTTGCGCTTCTGGGATGAGATCCTGGACGCTGGCTGTCGCGCCTTCCGCGGCGTGGTCATAACGCACAGGGATCAATACGTCGACGCCATAAGGGCGCCCCTCGACGTGGTTGTCGATCCATTGCAGCTCTCGCTCGAGTTGTTCGGGCGAGAACGTAACAGCGCCGAGGACGCCGAAGCCGCCAGCTTTTGTAACTTCCACCACGACGTCGCGGCAATGCGAAAAGGCAAATACTGGGATTTCGGCGCCCAGTCGTCGGCAAATGTCGGTTTGCACGGCAGTTCTCCAAGAAAGATCAAGAATATATCGATACAGACGAATGTTGTGTTGTCAACATCATGTCTTGCTGCGATGCAGTGCGAGGTTTGCGTCGAATAAATAATGTTGCGCTATCAACATGCATGCGACATTGTCCTGGGTAAGACAGCCAGTCGAAGCCGGACGTAGAAGAATGGGTGAGGGATCGACGAGAGATTTGCTGCTGCGGGCGGCTTGGACCGGTGTTTGCGCATCTCCATGCAATTATGTCGGTGCCGTCGTCGATGTGTGAGCTGTCATTGTTGCCATGGATGAGTGGGTTCCATGCAGAGCATGACGCCCGCTTAAGCGGTCGCCGCGGCTGAGAAGGCGCGGTTAACTGAGGATGCACATTCAGCAATGAATCATAACGTTCATTTGGAAGGCAGGAATATTGCAGTAGCGTGCGCGACGTGCACTGCTGCGCGAACGATTGGCGCTCCGCTTGTCCGGAGAGGCGCATGTTCGGCGTCATCCGATCGCGATGCAGTTGCGATGGATGTTGTCCGCTTCGCAAGAGTGTCGCGGTCATGATGGATGCAATCCTGTCTCAGCTTGCGAACGGTCTCGTTCTGGGATTTCTCTACATTCTCATCGCGGTCGGCCTCTCGATTATTTTTGGCTTGCTCGGCATTGTGAATTTCGCACATGGCGCGTTCTTCGCGCTCGGTGCGTATTTCGCGGTGACGATCATCGGACATGTAGGCTGGTGGGCGGTGATTTTCGCGCCCATCGCGGTCGCGCTGGTCGGCGTGGTGTGCGAACTGGTCCTGATCAAACGGCTGTATCGCGAAGGGCCGCTGATGAGCCTGATCGTGACGTTCGCGCTCGCGCTGCTGATCGAGGCGCTGATCCGCACGTTCTGGGGATCGGCCGGTCTTCCGATGAGCCCGCCGCAGTTCCTGACCGGCCTCGTCGAATTCGGTCCTATCCTCCTGACGACGTACCGCCTCGGCCTTCTCGTCATCACGGCTTTCCTTCTCGTGCTGCTGTGGGCGTTCTTCGCCTTCACGCCTTACGGCCGAATTCTGCGCGCGGGCAGTCGCGATCCCGAAATGCTGGCGCTGCTGGGCATCAATTTTCCGAAAGTCATGACCGGCGCATTCGCGCTGGGATGTTTTCTCGCTGGCGCTGCGGGCGCGCTTGCTGGACCGCTCTGGACTGTCTCGCCCGCAATGACCTCGGCCGCGAGCATGCCGGCGTTCGTGATCGTCACCATTGGGGGCCTCGGCTCCTATAAGGGCGCGATCGTGGCGGGACTGCTCGTCGGCGTTGTGACGGCGCTCTGTGTTCAGTTCCTGCCTGAAGCCTCCGGCGTGGCGATGTACGTGCTGATGGCGGTGGTGCTGCTGTTGCGTCCGCGCGGACTGTTTGGGGAAGCATGGGAACGCTTCGAATGATTAAATCAAAATTCTGGAGCCACCCGGTTCTATGGGCCGCGATCGTTCTCGGCGCGCTGACGCTGCAGGCGCTCGTGCTGGGCTCTCACCTGTCGATCATCACAGAGATCGTGATCTACGTTCTGTATGGCGTCGGACTGAACGTGATGCTCGGTTACACCGGTCTCGTCCCGTTCGGTGCGTCTGTTTTCTTTGGCCTTGCGACCTACGCGTCGGCCATCGCGATCCAGCGCTATGTCGGCAACGAGATCGGGGCGCTGGCGATCAGTGTCGCGTTCTCCGCGTTGCTCGGTCTTTCGCTGGGTGCGCTGGTGCTGCTGCGGCGCGGATTGTACTTTTCGCTGCTGACGCTGGCCTGTTCCCAGATTGCGTTCGAGATCGCGTTCAAATGGACTGACGTCACCGGTGGCGAAAACGGTCTTCAGAACGTGTCGCGTGTGTTGTTTCCGGACGCCAAGAGCTTTCATCTGTTCTGCCTGGCGCTGACCATCGCGATGCTGTTTGCGCTGTGGCGTCTTGGGCATTCCCCGCTCGGCCGCACCTTCCAGGCCATTCGTGAGAACGAGGAGCGGGCGCGCAGCCTCGGATACGACGTCTATCGGCTTAAGCTCTGCTCGTTCGTGATCTCCGGCTCCGTCATCGGCCTGGCCGGCGGACTGCTGGCCTTTTTGGTTCAGGGAGCCTACGCCAATAATCTGAGCTGGCAGCATGCGGGCGATGCCCTGATGGCCAATGTGCTCGGCGGCGTTCATCATTTTCTCGGTCCGCTGTGGGGAGCAATCGTCTTCATTGTCCTGCAGGACTATCTGAGCGCCATCACCGAGAACTGGTGGCTGCTGTTTGCGCCGATCGTGATAGTGCTCGCGCTTTTCTCGCCGCAGGGATTGCACGGGCTGGCCCAGCGGATTTTCTCGCGCCAGCGTTATACGCTGGTGAGGGACGGGATTCCGCAGCGGCCGCAGCATATCGTGCCCTATGATGCGGGCGGCGACGATGCCGCGCCGGTCGAGCCGATTCTTGAAGTCCGCAAGCTGTCGCGCAACTTCGGCGCGCTGGTGACGGCCCATGAGATCGACCTGCAGATCATGTCGCGAGGTTTGCATAGCCTCATCGGGCCCAACGGCGCGGGCAAAACGACATTCTTCAACATGCTGACCGGCGTCCTGCCACCAAATGGCGGGCAGATTTTCTTCGCCGGGCAGGACATCACCCGGATGGCGGTGCATAAACGGGCACGGATCGGCATCGGCCGGTCGTTCCAGATCGTGCGGGTCTTTCCGCATCTGTCGGCTTTCGAGAACGCCCGCATCGCGGTGCAGGCCACCAGCCCGAAACGCTTCGACGTGTGGCGCGACGCCTATGGGGTGAGCGACATCAACGGCAAGACGTGGAGCCTGCTGTCTGCGGTCGGCCTGCAGGATCGCGCGGAGATTCTGTGCGAGAACCTTGCTCACGGTGAACAGCGATTGCTCGAAATCGCCGTCACGCTGGCAGGCAATTCCAAGGTTCTGCTGTTCGACGAGCCGTTGGCCGGTCTCGCGGAGCAGGATCGCCGCGTCATCACGGATCTGATCGTGCGGCTTTCAAAGAGCCACGCCGTGTTCCTCGTCGAGCATGACATCGATCGGGTGTTGAGTGTTTCGGACCGGATCACGGTGCTGCACCAGGGCAAGTTGATCGCTGACGGAAAGCCGGACCAGATCGCGCGCGATCCCGCCGTGATTGCGGCCTATCTGGGCAAATCGCGCGGTGCTGGCGACGCGGCTTCGGAACGGACGGTCGAGCGCTCGGCGCGTGTGCCGGGCAAGCAGCTTCTGCGTGTCGCGAATCTCACAGGCGGATACGAAGGCAGCCGCATCCTCAGTGATCTCAGCATCGAGCTTCGCGAGGGCGAGGTGGTTGCATTGCTGGGGCGCAACGGTGTCGGCAAGACTACTGCGTTGCGCGCCATCATGGGGGCCTGCGAGATCGAGTCCGGCGATATCAGCCTGGATGGCAAGACGCTGCGCGGCGTTCCCTCGCACGAGATCAACCGCCTAGGCATCACGCTGGTTCCTCAGGGGCGCCGGTTGTTTCCGAATCTGACGGTTGCCGAGAATCTGCTTCTGGCCATGCGGCCGGGCGGCGCCTCGCTTGACGAGGCATATGCGCTGTTCCCCAAGCTGCGAGTGATGCAGAACGCCAAGGCGCAGAACCTGTCCGGCGGCGAACGCCAAATGGTGGCGATCGCGCGGGCGCTGATGGTGCCGAGCCGCATCATCCTGCTGGATGAGCCGTTCGAAGGCCTCGCTCCCGCCGTCGTCGACGACATCATGACAGCGATCCTCGAACTGCGTTCCCGCGCCAGCCTGATCATCGTGGAACACGATGCCTCTGCGATCCTTCAGATCGCCGATCGTGCCTACATCTTGGTCAACGGCGCTGTCGCCTACCAGGGCGAGGCCGACGCGCTGTCGCGAGATACGGCGGTGCAGGCGAAGTACCTCGGACTGGCTCACGCCGAGTGACAGCAGGTTACGACATCTCAGTCTGGTACAAAATCGATTTGACGGGAATAAACGGGAAAGGAAGCGACTATGAAAAAATCTGACAAGGGTAACAGCGACGCCGGGCTCCCGGTCCTCTCGCGATTCTCCAGGCGTCGTTTTCTGACGACATCCGGAGCCGCGATCGTTTCGGGCAGCGCGTTGTCGCTGTCGGCGCCCTATCTGCGAACCGCAGCAGCTGACGAGCCGATCCGCATCGGCATGGTGCTCGCCAAGCAGGGCGCGTTCGCGCAGCAGGGCGCTGACCTCGCGCAGGGCGTCCAGATCGCTCTCAAGGAGGCGAGCAACAAGGCGCTGGGCCGCAACATCGAATTGACCTGGCTCGACGAGTCCGATCCGCAAAGCGCAACCCAGAACATCACCAAGCTCATTCAGGAGCAGAAGGTGTCGGTGGTGATCGGCGGCACCTCGAGCGCGAACTCGCTCGCCATGGGCGCGGTGGCAAAGCGCAGCCGCGTGCCGTTCATTTCGTTGAACGCCGCGGCTCGGGAAATCACCGGCAAACAGTGCAACCGCTTCACCTTCCGCGGGCCTGCTTCGGTGCCGGTCTATGCCCGCGCGATGGCGCCGGAACTGCTCGCTGTCGGCAAGAAGTGGTATTTCCTCATCGCCTCGTTCACGTTCGGCGATGACGTGCTCTCGACCTACAGCGACATCATCAAGGCCGCGGGCGGAACGATTGTCGGCACCGACCGCGTGCCGGTCGAAACGACGGATCTCAGTTCGTACATCCTGAAAGTGCGGCAGGCGAAGCCTGATCTGCTCATCAGCGGGCTTGCGAATGTCGGACCGATCCTGAAGCAATTCAAGGAATTCGGCATGACCGGGCAGGTCGGCGTCGCCGGCCCGGCGGTGAGCGACACGGACCTGTGGAGCGTTCCGCGCGAGGCGCTCACAGGCATTTACGGAAAGACCTGGTACTTCAACGATCCGAACAATTCCAAGGAAGACAAGGTGTTCGTCGAGGCCTACCGGAAGGCCAATGACAAGCCGCCGACCGATCGCGTTTGGTTCGGCTGGTTCATGACGCGCTTCCTTCTGTCGGCGATGGAAAGCGGGAAATCCGCCGAGTCCGTGAAGCTCGTGGAAGCGCTCGAAGGTCTCCGCTTCAAGGACGGCAATCAGGAAGTCGGATTCCGTGACTGGGATCATCAGATGATCCGGCGTCCTGTAGTCGGAACGGCGCAGGCCAATCCGTCGGACAAGTGGGACACGTTGAAGGTTAAGCCTCAGGCTGCGGCGGATGCAGCGGAGCTCGGCCGGCTGTTCGGGTCCAAGGACGAGATCGGCTGTAACATGGAAGCTCTGTAATCGAGAGCTGGACCCATCTGCCCCCGCCGTATGGATAGGTTCCTATCAATGCGGCGGGGGGTGTTTCGACGGATGAGCCGCCGCCCGTGACAGGCTGCAGAAAGTGTCCGATGGATCGCTTCGCAAACAAGATCATTCTGGTGACCGGAGCCGCGGGAGGTCAGGGGGCGGAGGAGGCGCGCAGACTCGTCAAGGAAGGCGGGCGCGTCGTCATCGGGGATATTCTGGACGAGCAGGGCAGGGCCCTTGCCGAAAGCCTTGGCGTCCGCGCGAGCTATAGGCGGCTTGATGTTGCCGACGAGGCGAACTGGCAGGCGGTCATCGCCGATTGCGAGGCGCTCGGCGGCCTGCACGGGCTTGTCAACAATGCTGGAATCTATCGCCCGAAATCCATTCCGGAAACCGACACGGCGTTGCTCGACGCCCATTTCCGGGTCAACCAGCTCGGCGTTGTTCTTGGTCTCAAGCACGCTGCGCCGCTAATGCAACGTTCGGGCGGAGGCGCGATCGTCAATGTGTCATCGACCGCCGGCCTGCAGGGCATCCCTAATGCGATTGCCTATGTCGGCACCAAATGGGCGGTGCGCGGCATGACCAAGTCGGCGGCGCTTGAATTTGCCCCGCTTGGCATCCGGGTGAACTCGGTCCATCCCGGCCTCATCGACACCACGATGCTGAGCAGCCGGGTGCGCGAGGATCTCGAACGCCGCGCGGCCTTGATCCCACTGAAGCGGATGGGAACCTCTGAAGATGTCGCGAAGGTCGTTCTGTTTCTGCTTTCGGACGACAGTGCTTACATGACCGGCGCCGAACTCAGCGTCGATGGCGGTCTTTCGCTGTAAAGAACGCATCCCGCTAGGCGGAGGCCCTGACGGCAGGGCCTCTCGCCAGCGCTGCTAGAATGGCAATCCGACGTAATTCTCGGAGAGCGATGCGGTCGCCGCCTTCGAACTGATCAGATACTCGAGTTCGGTCTGCTGGATGCGGGCGGAAAAGCTGTCGGTGTTAGGAAAGCGATGCAGAACAGACGTCATCCACCACGAGAACCGTTCGGCCTTCCACACGCGCGCCAGCGCCTTTGCGGAATAGGCGTCGATCCCCGCGTCCGATTTTTCATCATAGAATTCGCGAAGTGCTTCGGAGAGGTAATAAACGTCGCTGACCGCGAGGTTTAGGCCTTTCGCGCCCGTCGGAGGGACGATATGGGCCGCATCCCCCGCAAGGAACATCCGGCCGAGGCGCATCGGTTCGGCCACGTAGGACCGCAGCGGTGCGATGCTTTTCTCGATCGAAGGTCCCGTGACGAGGTTGGCCACTGCTTCATCGTCCAGCCGCCGCTTTAGCTCATCCCAGAACCGGTCGTCCGGCCACTGGTCGATGTGATCGTCAATCGGACATTGAATGTAGTACCGGCTGCGCGTCATCGAGCGCATCGAGCACAGCGCGAATCCGCGCTCGTGGCCGGCATAGATCAGTTCATGGGAGACGGGTCTGGTGTCTGAAAGAATGCCAAGCCAGCCAAACGGATAAACACGCTCGAATTCACGAAGCGCCGGTTTGGAGATGCTTTGACGGCAGACGCCGTGAAACCCGTCGCAACCGGCGATGAAATCGCATTCGATCACCTGCGTGATACCGTCCTTCACAAAGCTGACGCTAGGCTTTGCTCCGTCGAACCCATGTGGCGTGACGTCACCTGCGTCGTATACTGTAGTCCGCCCCGCCTTTTCCCGCGCTTCCATGAGGTCGCGCGTAACTTCGGTCTGGCCGTAGACGGTGACACGCTTTCCGGTTGTCGCCGCGAGATCGATCCGATGACGCGATCCGTCGAAGGCGAGTTCGATCCCGTCATGCGGCAGGCCTTCGGTGTTCAGCCGAGTGGCGACGCCTATTGTTCGCAGCGTGTCGACGGTTCCCTGTTCCAGCACGCCGGCGCGAATGCGCGCCAGAACGTAATCCGCGTCCTTGCGCTCCAGGATGATATTGTCCACGCCGTGGTGATGAAGGAGCTGGCCTAGCAGCAGCCCGGCAGGACCGGCTCCAATGATCGCAACTTGAGTTCGCAAATCCGCACTTCCTATGTTGATATAGCAACATAGCGCAGCGAATAGTCAGGTCAATGTGCAAATACGGCGGTCCCTCGCACAAGGCGCAATGCACCATGTTGACACGGCAACATAAAGAACTAGCCTGCCGACAGCGTTGCATGCTGAGGCGCCATGATAAGGAGGAATGCAGTGGCTGATCAAAATCCGACCGTAACGATTACGGGAGCCGCTGATGGAATTGGCTGGGCGACAGCCCAGCTGTTCGCGCAACAAGGCTATCGCGTTGCGTTAGTGGACATTAACGCGGTGAGTGTCGGTGAACGCGCGGCGGAGCTCGGGGCGCATCATTTCGGGGTCGGTTGCGACGTATCGAAGGAGCAGGATGTCCGCAATGCATGTCAGCTCATCAAGGCGCGATTTGGCCGTCTCGACGTTCTGGTCAACAATGCCGGCATTGGCAGTCCGCATCTGCCGACCACAGAGCAGACTCTCGATAGCTTCGAGAGAGTCCTGAGCATTCATCTCGCCGGTACGTTCCTGTTCTCGCGAGAGGCTTATGCGCTGATGGTGCCGCAAAAATCGGGCGCGATCGTCAATATCAGCTCGATCGCCGGTGTCACCGGGCTTCCCCGTCGAAACGCTTACGGAGCTGCCAAGGCCGGAATCGCGATGATGACCAAGTCGCTGGCGTGCGAATGGGCGTCCAGCGGAATCCGCGTCAACGCCGTCGCGCCGGGGTATGTGGCGACGGCGCTGGTCAAGAAACTCGAGAGCGATGGATCTATCGACGTGCCGCGACTTGAGCGGCGGATTCCGATGGGCCGCCTGGCGACGCCGCAGGAGATTGCTGCGGCCATCCATTTTCTGAGCTCGGAGGCGGCGGGCTACATCACCGGGGTTGTCTTGTCGGTTGATGGAGGGTGGGCTGCTTTTGGAGACGCAGGCGATGCATCAACGCCAACTCCGAGCTAGTGCCGGCGATATGGCGCAGATGCTGCGGGTTGATTCAAGGATTCGTCAATATTCGTCGGCGTTGATTGCTTCGACAGCCGGCAGGTTCTTGAGAAGAATATGAAGATAGCCGATAAGCTTGTCGCTGTCCTTCTTGCTCAGGCCGACAAGAAGCGCGTCCTCACGCGCCAATGCCAGCTGAATGATGCGGTCGTGCAGTTCGCGACCCTTGGGCATGAGGCTGAATTCAAGATTTCGCCCAAACCCCTGCTTGCTCTTGATCATCTTCTTGGTTTGGAGAAACGCGGCGCCCCTGCTGATGGCCGCCTTGTCGATCCCCATGAGCTGGCTCATTTGCGCGCCCGTCCCGCCTTCATATACGGCGAGATAAGATAGTATGCGCCACTCAACAACGCCGACGCCGAAGCGGCTCCGGTAGACTTGGGATGCGCTCGCAGCAAGTTTGTTCGAGAGCCAGGTAAGAAGTCCCGGAACGTATTGCTCGAGATGAAGTGCGGCCCGGGCTTGGGTCGATTTCTTGGAAGGCATGCGATGGGATCCGTACTCTCGCGGCGATTCTTCAGTGTTTCAATGAAGTATTGGCTGGAGAGCGATCCATCCGCAAGGCGTATTGGGGGCGATGATGAAAATGCTTCCATCCTGAGGTGGCAATCAGGTCTTTCCATTGAGGATCAGCCAGCGATTGGTTTGTCAGGTGGACCGGAAGGGCCAGCCCCCGTCGTTCGATCTTGGTTATTTCGCACATGCAAACGGTGCATGCCGGGTCATCCTTGAAATTGGTGAGCACAATGAATGCTTATTGACAAGTCAACATAGTTAGGAAGAATGAACGCTATATTGACATAACAACATAGTTGGGAAATATGCGAAGCATAAGAACAAGTAGCGAGATGAAACTCGCCGTGTAGGGAAACGTGAGTAGCTTGCGCAAGCAATGGCTAGGGGATGGGATGCCGAGTTCAGTTTTTTTACAGATATTGTTCGATGGGCTTTTGCTGGGAGCTATCTACGCCGCTATCGGTGTCACGCTCACGCTCATCTTTGGTGTGATGCGGATCGTGACGTTCTGCCACGGCGAATTTCTGATGGTGGCTCTCTATCTGGTGTACGTGTCGGTGACTTGGCTTGGGCTGGATTCCTACGCCTCCATCGTTGTCGTCGTGCCGGTGATGCTGTTGTTCGCGGTCATGGTTTACTACGTGCTGATCGAGCCGGTGCTGTCGACGAACGAGCATAATCAGATCGTGACGACACTTGCGTTCGGTCTCATTCTTCAGAATCTCGCGCTGGTGATCTTCACCGCCGACATGCAGACCATTCCCAGCGAATTCGCCAGTTACACCGCGCGACTTGGCCCGCTCATAGTGCGTGTCCCTGTTGCCTTGACCGCGGCTGTCTCGCTCGGTCTTTGCCTCAGCCTTGGCTGGATACTGCATTACACCAGACTGGGAAGAGAGATCCGCGCGACATCGCAGGACAAGGACGCCGCCTCTCTCTGTGGGGTTCGCGTCGGTCGTGTCTATCTCGTCGCGTTTTGTGCTGGTCTCATCATGTTGAGTATCGTCGCGGTCTTGCTTGCTCCGACCTTGTACGTCTCGCCGCTGATCGGCCACAGCTACACGCTGACAGCGTTCGTGATTGTCGTTCTCGGGAGTCTTGGAAACTTCGGCGGCGCGATCATTGGTGGCATTATCATCGGGCTCGTTGAATCCCTAGGAGGTTTGCTGACGAGCGGATCGATGCCGTTTGCTCTCACCTTCGGGCTTTTCGTGCTGATCCTGCTATTTCGTCCGCAGGGTTTGTTCGGGAGTGCGCGGCTATGAAACGCTTTTCCTTCGTCTTCGTGGCGGTCATCGTGCTCCTGAGCGTGCCGGCCTTCGTCTCTGCTCAGGCGCTGCACGTTCTGATCATGACGGCGCTTCATGGAATGCTTGCGCTCAGCTGGAACCTGATCGGCGGAATGTGCGGTCAGATGATGTTGGGGTTGTCCCTTTTCGTCGGGATCGGCGCGTACACGTCGACCGTTCTGTATCTCTGGTACGGGTTAACGCCGTGGCTCGGCCTTCCGGTGGGGATGGTATTGGCGGCTCTGATCGGCGCGATCATGGGATACGTGATCTTCAAGCGCAGGCTGGTCGGCGTCTATTTCGCACTCGTTACGTTGGCTGTCGGTGAAATGGGGTTGTTCATCGCGTTGAACTGGTCGGTGATCGGAGGCGCAAATGGTTTGATCATCCCGCCAACGACCGGTGGTGTCATGGCATTTCAGTTCGCGGGGAAGGTGCCATACTATTATATCGCGCTCGCCTTTCTTGCGTTGACTGCAGGGTTGTCGGTGGCCATCAGCCGGATGCGCTTCGGCTACATGCTCGCCGCCATTCGTGAGAACGAGCAAACGGCTTCTGCTTTGGGAATTGATGTTGTTCGCCTGAAGGTTGTTACGACGGCGATCACGGCGGCGATCGCGGCGGCAGCCGGGACCTTCTATGCGCAGTATGTGCTGTTCATCGATCCCGATTCCGTTTTTGGCATCTCGTTCACAATCGACGCCATCGTCTATTCCTTCATCGGCGGTGTTGGAACTTCACTTGGGCCGTTGGTGGGCGCCGTTATTCTCGTGCCGGTGCTGGACTCGCTGCTCGGTGCCCTGGGTGGAAAGATATCGGGACTTCATCTCATCATCTATGGCGTGATTATCATTCTCGTCATGCGATTTGCTCCGCAGGGCGTTGTTGAACTCGTTCGCGAGCGTTGGAAAAGGGCGTTGAAACCCCAAGCGGTGGTCGCACCATGACGTCGCTTCTCAAGGTCGACAATGTTTCCCGCCGTTTCGGCGGACTGCAGGCGCTCAAAGATGTGAGCTTCGAGGTTCGGCATGGTGAGATACTGGGGCTCATCGGTCCAAACGGTGCCGGAAAGACGACGATGTTCGGAACTATCTCCGGTCTCGTTACTCCCGACTCAGGCAACATATCCTATCTCGGCGACGACATTACCCGTCTTCCGCCGCACCTGCGTGCGCGGCGTGGGATAGGGCGGACGTTTCAGATTGTTCAGCCGTTTGTGCATCTGTCGACGCTCGACAACGTCCTGGTCAGCCTCGTTGCCCACGGGCATAGCGTGGCAGTCTCTCGAAAGATCGCGTCGGAAGCATTGGGTTATCTCGGGCTCGGCGAGCGTCTGGATATTCCCGCGGGGAAGCTGACGCTTCCCGAGAAAAAGCGACTCGAGCTTGCGCGAGCCTTTGCGCCGCGCCCCAAGCTTCTTCTGCTCGATGAGGTGATGGCCGGTCTGACTCCTACCGAGGTCGATGAGATGATGCCGGTTCTCCTCAGCATTCGAAAGGAGGGCGCCACGATTCTGATCGTCGAGCATGTGATGCGGGCGATCATGTCGATTTCAGACCGGATCGTGGTTCTCGCCAATGGCGAGAGGATCGCGGAGGGCTTGCCCGCCGAGATCGGCCGAAACGAGTTGGTTATCACATCCTACCTCGGACAAGGCCATCATGCTGCTTGATATTCGCAACGTCTCTGCCGGCTATGGTGATGGTGCTGTTCTGCACAACCTTTCCATGAACCTCAACGAAGGTGAGATTACTGCGCTCATAGGAGCCAACGGAGCAGGTAAGACAACGCTGATGCGTGTCATCTCGGGTTTGTTGCGCCCGTCGTCTGGAGAGATTTTCTATGCCGATGGTCGGATCGACGGACTGAAACCTGAAGACATCGTGGCTGCGGGGCTGGCCCATGTACCCGAAGGACGACGCCTGTTCCCGCGCATGTCGGTTCTTGAAAACCTTCTTGTGGGTGCTTCGAGCCACAGGGCTGCTGGCCGCAGCAAAGACAATCTGGATTTGGTTTTCTCGCTGTTTCCGAAGGTGAAGGAGAGGAGCGGCCAGATGGCCGGAACGCTCTCCGGAGGAGAACAGCAGATGGTTGCGATCGGTAGGGCCTTGATGGCCGCGCCGAGGCTTCTGTTGCTCGATGAGACCAGCCTTGGTCTTGCTCCGGTAATCGTCGAGGACATTTTTCGCAGTCTCTCAACGTTGAAGGATCGTGGCATTACCATTCTCACCGTGGAGCAAAACACAAGTCTCGCGCTCCAGGTGGCGAGTTATGCCTATGTGCTGGAGCACGGATCTATAGCCCTTCAAGGCGAAGCGTCCTCGATTGCGAGCGACGATCGAATCAGGCGCGCATACCTCGGCATTTAGAAGAAAATAGGGAGAGCACAATGTTCAAGAGCAAAAAGCTGTCGGCCGTACTTGGGGCCTTCTGTTCCATCGCGATGGCGGGCACTGCATTTGCGGCGGATCCGGTGCGGGTTGGTGTGGTGGTCGCATTGACCGGTCCGTTCGCGACGGCCGGCGGCGATATCCGTAACGGCGCAACGCTCGCCGCCGAACGGGTGAATGCCGAGGGAGGTCTCAAGAGCTTGGGCGGAGCTCAATTGGAAGTGATTTTTGGCGATTCTCACAGCACCCCGGCGAGTGCGGGGAGTGAAGGCGAGCGCCTGATCGACCAATCGAATATTTCGGTACTCGCGGGAGCGAGCACATCGGCCGAAACCATACCGCTCTCGGTGGCTGCGGAGCGCAAAGGCATTCCGATGATTGTTATCAATGGTCAATCGGAGGAAATCACAAACCGGGGATTCAAGTGGCTGTGGTCGCTCGGCGTTCAGGACAAGGATTTCATGTCGACGGCGATTGCAGCGCTTGGTGTCGCGCAAAAGCAGCTGCCGGAATTGAAGCGCGTAGCCATGGTCTATGGCGACAACGAGACCGGGCAGGCCGCAGGCCGTGCCTTCCGGGAACTCATGAAAGCCCAGAAGACCTTCGAGATTGTCGGTGATGTCGAGTACAGCGCGCGTGCACAGGACTTTGGCCCGACTGTTTTGAAGATCAAAACGACTGGGGCTCAAATGGTTGTCCTGAACGGTGCGTTTCGCGAGGTCGTGGGTTTTTCCCGTGCGTTTGATCAGTACGACTTCCATCCCATGATCGTGACGTTGGGCGGCGGGACGGCTGATCCAAAGTTTGGCGCGCAAGTCGGCAAGAGCGCGAATGGTGTTTTCAACTCAACGAGCTTCGCCATCGATCTGAAAAAAGTTCAAACGGTGTCGGCTGCATACCTTGAGAAATACAAGTCGCCGATGTCGACCAACGCCGCCCAGGGCTATCAGACCGTCCGCACGATTGCGGAAGTCCTGGAACTGGCGGCGAGCCGGAAACCGGACGCGATCGCGTCAGCTATCGCGAAGATCAAGATTCCGGGCGAGCGCGTGGCGACCTCGAGTTCTTTCATCGAGTTCGAAGGAAGTCTCAACAAAGGCCGCCGTGCGCTTCTCACGCAATGGCAGGACGGAAAGCTGGTCACGGTATGGCCGGAAGATGTGTCCAGCGGACCGGCGATTGCTCCGCCGATCAATACGGCAAGGTGAGTTTCTCTCGCGGTCTGACCGCCCAGTTGCAATGAGAACCAGGATCGTTGGAAAGTTCCATGATCGATAAAAGTCGCATGCCTATTATCGTTGGCGTCAGTCAGATCGCAGACACGACGACACCCGCGGGCCAGGCACGGTCACCGTTGGCATTGATGGTCGACGCAGCGCGGCTTGCGGCGGCAGACGCTGGAGCGGCCGCGAAAATCCTGCCCTCCATTGATTCTCTTGCCGTCATCCGATCCTTCTCGGATACGGTGCCGGCATTTCGCTCACCCTTTGGCCGTCTCGAGAATGCGCCATGGTCGGTTGCAAAACGGATCGGCGCCACGCCGAACGAACTGATCTATGCTCCGCAAGGAGGTGATACGCCGCAAACCTTGACGGCGCGCGCCTGCGAGCGAATCGCGAACGGTGAGAGCCAAGTTGCGATGATCGTCGGTGCCGAGGCGTTGCGCACCCAACTGGGCGCTCGCCGCGAATCCATCACGCTGGATTGGCACGAGGATGCGCCGGAACTTCCCAACGAACTCGGTGGACCATCGGAGCTTTATACGCGTCATGAAATCGACCACGGCATGCGTTCGGCGATTGCCATGTATGCCTTGTTCGAGCAATCACTTCGACGCAGCAAGAAACAGACGGTTAATGAGCGGCGCGACGCCTTGGGCGAAATGTTCGAGCCTTTCGCTCGCGTTGCAGCGGCCAATCCCTATGCGACTCGCAGGAAGGGCTACGACGCGGCAACGATTGCGAGCGTGACGGAACAGAACCCTGTCATCGGATTTCCCTACACAAAACTGATGACGGCCAACGTCTATGTCGATCAGGCCGCGGCAATTCTGATTTGCTCGGAAGAGAAGGCGGACGAGCTCGGTATTGCGCGCGGGAAGCGGGTGTATTTGCATGGCTCCGGCGAAGCTCATGATCAGTGGTTTGTGACGGAACGGGCGTCGTTTGACAGGTCGCCTGCCATCAAGCGGGTCGCGGCGGATACCTTCTCGTCGACAAAGATCGATATCTCAAACGTTTCCTACTTCGATATCTATAGCTGCTTCGGCTCCGCCATTCAGGTCGCATGTGATGAGTTAGGTATAAGCGCGACGGATCCGCGTGGTCTCACTGTTACGGGTGGTCTTCCGTTTTTTGGCGGTCCCGGCAATAACTATGTCACTCACGCGATAGCCGAGATCGTCATACGCCTTCGGAAGGTTCCCGGCACGTACGGGCTCGTTACCGCCAACGGCGGACTGCTGACGAAACATGCGGCAGGCCTGTATTCGGCGACACCTCTGTCGGAACCGTGGTCGAGACCCGATCCCGCCGCCGCGCAAAGAGAGATCGACGCCATTCCGCTCGTACCGGTCGCCAAGGAAGCCACGGGCGAAGCCGTGATCGAGACCTATACGGTCGTTCACGGCAAGAACGGTGCCGAAGCAGGCATCATTGTTGGTCGCCTCAAGGATGATAATCGCCGTTTTGTCGCCAATACGCCGGTAGAGCCGTCGATTTTTGACAGACTGGAAAAAGCAGATTCGATCGGTCGGCCGGGGTCCGTCGTCCACGTCGAGGGTCGAAATATCTTCACGCCTGCGGCGTGAATGAAATCAATTCGTGGAACAGCGGGTCGGCATCTGCACATCAAGAAAATCAATAACGGAAATACAGAAAATGACCGCATCTCTTCAGTCTCAAAGGCCGCTTGATCGGTTCTTTCGTCCCGAGTCGATCGCATTGGTCGGCGCAAGCGACAAGTCGCGTTGGGCACGGATGGCTAAGAAGAACCTCGAAGCTCTTGGCTTTCAGGGGAAGCTTCACATCGTGAACAGGCGCGGTGGAGAGATCTTGGGGCAAACGGCGTCAGTTTCATGTGCGGCCATCGGCGAGCAGGTCGATGTTGCTTTGTTGCTTATTCCGGCGGCGGGATTGCTCGATGCGCTGGAAGATCTCGCGGCCGCGAAAATTTCTTATGCAGTTGTACTCTCGTCCGGCTTTGCCGAAGCCGGCGATAGCGGCAAGGCTTTGCAGGATGAGCTGCGCGACCGCGCCAATGGATACGGTATTACGATTCTGGGACCGAACTGCCTTGGTTTCGCGAATTTTGCGGAAAGGGCGGCGATCTGGACGGGAACGTTGCGGCTACCCTTCATTCCGGGTGATATCGGAATCGTGTCGCAAAGCGGCGCGGTCGCCAACGCCATGGGGCATTTTGCCTATCAGCAGGGCGTGGGTTTGAGTTGCATTATTTCTACCGGCAACGAAGTTAACTTCGGCGTGGCGCCCGGCATCGACTATCTGATCGATGATCCATCTACCAAAGTCATCTGCGTTTTTATGGAGTCGGTGCGCGATCCGCAGGCATTCCGGCAAGCGGCCATTCGCGCGTTTGAGAATGGTAAGCCTCTCATTGCTCTGAAGGTCGGCCGCAGTGAGATCACGGCAAAGGCTGCTCAGGCCCATACCGGAGCGCTTGTCGGCGACGATAAGGTGTTCGACGCATTATGTGCCCAGAGCGGGATCATTCGCGTGCGATCCATCGAGGAATTGGTCGTCACTGCGGATCTGATGGCAAAAGCCGGACCGCTCGCGGGGGCAGGTGTCGGACTTGTCTCTATCTCCGGTGGACTTTGTGAGATATCAGCGGATCTTGCTGACGAAGAAAGCGTTGAGCTTCCATCGTTCAGTAGCGAGACGCTCACGAGCCTGAAACAGTTATTGCCTGATTTTGGCACCGCCCATAACCCGCTCGACTTGACCGGTGCCGCGACGGAGCATCCTGCGATGATGCAGGAGGCCATCAAGGCGATCTCCCGGGATCCGTCGGTTTCGCTGTTGTGCTATCTATTCGAAGTGCCTACCGGCGAGGACGACACGACCGCCTTTTCGCTGGCGTCGCTCGAATCGATCGGAAAAGGCGTGGGAGAAGCGTCGTCTCCTGTCATCGTACTTGCGAGTATGATGAAGACGGTGAGCGAGTCCGGCCGTTCGATCATCACAAAAAACAAATTGCCCTACGTGTCCGGTGGCCTGGAACTCGGGATGCCGGCGATCAGCCGCGCAATCCGCTGGTGGGAGAGGAAGCGGAAGGGCATCCCTGCCTTTGTTGATCACACATCGGCCGACAGGTCCGATGCGTCCCTGCCATTGCCGAACTCCGAGTACGAAGCACAACAATACCTCTCTCAATTCGGCGTGCCGGTCGTGCCGACGATTCTGGCGCGCACGCCGCACGAAGCCGCGGACGCCGCCGGGAAACTTGGAGAGCGACTCGTCATCAAGATTGCCTCGGAGGATATCGCTCACAAGAGTGATGTCGGCGGCGTCATGCTTGATCTTGCACAGACCGATGTTGCCGCTGCGTTCGATCGCATGATGAAGACGGTGAAGACGCGTCGTCCCGATGCGAAGCTCGACGGCGTTCTGGTTTCAGCCATGCGCAAAGGCGGTGTTGAGCTTCTGGTCGGCGTAACCCGGGATCCCGAATGGGGATACGTTCTTGCCGTTGGTCTTGGCGGTGTCTTTGTTGAAATTCTGAAGGATACCAGCCTGCGGCTCCTGCCCGTCACGGAAGGGCAGGTGGTCGAGATGATTTCGGAGTTGCGCGGCGCGAAATTGCTGGCGGGCTATCGCAACACACCGGCGGTTGATGTGCAGAAGCTTGCATCGATCATTGCGAAGATCGGTGACGCCGCACTGGCGCTTGGATCAAGGCTCGAAACACTGGAGGTCAACCCGCTGGTCGCATCGGGAGATCGGATCGAGGCGCTTGATGCGCTGGTCGTTGGCCGCGTGCAGAATAGGTAGAGGAATTTTGATGAGCAAGAAGCTGGAATACTGCACAGTCGAGCGTGAAGGTCACCTCACGATCGTCACGATCAATCGACCGGAGGTGATGAACGCCCTCCATTATGAAGGCGATCTGGAGCTTGACGGGGTCTGGACCGACTTCGCGAATGATCCCGACCAATGGGTCGCTATCGTTACGGGGGCGGGGGAGCGCGCGTTTTCCACCGGGAACGATCTGAAGGCCCATGCCAAGATCGGCGGCCGCCGACGTTTCCCGCCGTCAGGTTTTGCGGGTCTCACCACCCGGTTCGGTCTTGAAAAGCCTGTTATTTCTGCGGTCAATGGTGTCGCCATGGGCGGCGGGTTCGAGCTCGCGTTGGCGACCGACATTATCATTGCGGCAGAGAACTCGATGTTCGCGCTGTCCGAACCGCGTGTCGGCTTGGCGGCATTGGCCGGCGGGACTCAATATTTGCCCAAGGCGATTGGTCTGCCGCGTGCAATGGGCATTCTGCTCACCGGCCGCCGCGTTCCTGCGAAAGAAGCTTTCGATCTCGGCTTCGTCACTGCATTGGTGCCGGAGGGCGCGGCATTGTCCGAAGCCAGGAAATGGGCGGCGCAGTTGCTGGAATGCTCGCCGTTGGCGTTGCGTGCAACAAAGCAGGTCGCTCGCAAGAGCGCGCTATCGTCGGAGTTCGTCAATCTTTTTACAACGGAATCGGATGCTGTTGCGCGCCTGCGCTCCAGCAATGACTATCTGGAAGGGCCGCGCGCTTTTGCAGAGAAGCGAAAGCCGAATTGGACCAATAGCTAGTCGGGAGATCGTTGATGACGAGCGCTGATCGTCCATTCGGCCTGCTCGAAGACATTGCGATGGTGCAGGATGCCGCGCGCGGTTTCCTGTTGACCCATTGGCCTGAGTCGCGCGCTGTGATGATGGCGGATCAACCGGATGAGATCGCGCGGATCTGGCACGGCATGGCCCAACAAGGGTGGACGGCGCTCGGTATCGATGATGGCGATGACACTTCACTATCGTTGTGCCTCACCATCATGCAGGAGTTGGGCAGGGCGGCGTGCCCGGCACCGCTGTTGGACGTCTTTCTGACAAATATTACATTTCAGCGCTCTCGAAACTCTCAAACCCGGCACGCAGAAGAACTCTCCGCTCGTCTGCTTGATGGCCGCGCGAGGATAGCGTGGATATTTGGCGCCTCCAGCAGGGATGAGAAAGGCTACGCTCTGTCTCAGACGACGGACGCAGAAAGTACCTTCCTCGATGGGCAGGTCTCTTTCGTCGAGAATTCTCAATCGGCAACGCACTTTATCGTCGTTCTCGACGAACAGGCTGGGCGGCTCGCTGTCGTTTCGCAAGATCAGCAAGGTCTGCGTATCGTCCCTACACCGGGGCTGACGGCCCCCGCGCTGGCCGATATCCGCTTTGATCGCGTGCGACCTCTTTTTGAGCTGACTTCTGATATCGATCTGCGTCGCCTTCGGGCAATAGCGCGATTGCTTTTGACTGGGCGAGCATTCGGTGCCGCGCAGCGAGGCTTCGAGTTGCTGACGGACTATGTGAAAGTTCGAAGCCAGTTTGGCCGGAAGATCGGGTCGTATCAGGCTATCCAGCATAAGCTGGCCAATCTCCTGATCAATATCGAGACGTGCCGGCTGACGTTGTTGCGTGCTGGTGCTGCTGGATTGGCCCGAGGGGATGCTTATCCAGCCGCGGTCGCGGTGGGAGCTGCTGCACGGACACTGCGCGATACCGTTCTGGAAATCCATCATGGTTTCGGCGGCGTATCGTTCTGGGAAGATCATGAAATGCCGCGGCATTTCAGAAGAGTTCATGGCGATCTCGTTCGGCATGGCGGCGTGCACGAGGCTCGCCGCGAAATTGCGACCGCGCTTCTGGGGGGCCTTTAAATGCCACGGATTCCGGATCTCGATCTTGGTGAGCGCGCCAACCAGTTCCGTCGCGAAGTGCGCAGTTGGCTTGCTGAGAACTGGGAGCCGGATCACGCGGGCGCCGACCAAACCATTCCGGTCAACCATCGGCTGGCCGACCGCACTTTCAGCCGGAAGCTTGGCGAGAAAGGGTGGCTGAGCCTGACCTGGCCAAAGCAATGGGGCGGACAGGAACGCTCAGCAATGGAACATCTCGTTTTCGAGGAGGAAATGGCCTACGCTGAAGCGCCGATCGGCTGGCATTTCACCTCGGCCGGGATGATCGCGCCGACGCTGATCAATCATGGATCGCCGGAGCAATGTGCTCGAATGGTGCCGGCGATTGCACGCGGCGATGTATGCTTTGCGCTGGGTTATAGTGAGCCTGACAACGGCTCTGATCTTGGCGGCATCAAGACTGCTGCGCGGTCTGATAATGACGGCTGGATCATCCGTGGGCAAAAACTTTATACCAGCACAGCCGGGTACGCCAACTACTGCTGGCTTGCCGCCCGTACGAATCCGAACGACCCCCGCGCTGGCGGGATCAGCGTTTTTATTGTTCCGTTGGATACTCCCGGCATCACCATTCAGCCGCTTCACGGGCTCAACGGTCATCGTTCCAATGTCGTCTTTTATGATGATGTGCGGCTGCCGCGCGAAGCGTTGGTGGGTGAGGTGAATGGCGGTTGGAAGATCATCACGGCTGCGCTCGCTTATGAACGTATCGCGCTGGCCGGTATTGCCGCTCGTGCGCGATCCTACTTCGATCAGTTGATCGCTTATGTTTTGATCGCGACGCGGGATGGCAAGCCGATGGCTCATGATCCGCTCGTTCGCGATACGATTGCTTCCTTTGCCGTTCAGATAGAGGCGGCCAGGTTGCTTGCAGTGGAAACAGCCCGCCTGACCGAAGCCGGCTCCGTTCCCGTTCATCAAGCCGCGATGGTGAAAGTCTATGCCGGAGAACTGATGGAGCGTTTGGCGGAAACAGCGCTCGATCTCCTAGGAACTGGAGCATCGTTAAGTTCGGGGCCGCCTTCAGCACTTATTGACGGTCGTTTTGAATATGCCGTTCGCGATGCCTTGCTCTACACCATCGGCGGGGGCACCAACGAGATCCAGCGCACCTTGATCGCATCACGCGGTCTGGACTTGCCGCGATGAACAGAATGTTTTGGTGGAGGTTTCACGATGGCTCTTGATTCCGACAGCGCCGCCTTTGTTGCGCGTCTGCGCGAGCTCGATTTGCCGCGTTATGAAACGCTGACACCCGAGCAGGCGCGTAACGCCATGGCTGCCGCTCGTAAAGCTGCGGCTGTCGAGCCGCCGGCCATCGGCGAAATGCGCGATTTCGAGATACCGGTCGCGGATGGATCGATCTCAGCCCGGCTCTATCGACCTGTGGGTGCGAAGGGCGTGCTGCCGGGCCTTATTTTTTTCCATGGCGGGGGGTGGGTTCTGGGAGATCTTGAATCCCATGATATTCTTTGCCGCCGTTTATCGAATGCCGCAGGGTGTGCGGTTATCGCCGTTGATTATCGGCTTGCACCCGAGAGCAAGTTCCCCGCGGCCGTCGACGATGCCATCGCGGCGACCAAATGGGTTGTTTCGAATGCCGCCGCGCTTGCCGTTGACCCGGCCGGAATTGCTGTCGGTGGTGACAGCGCTGGCGCCAATCTCGCGGCGGTTGTGGCGCATACGGCCCGCGATGATGGTGCCCCCGATATCCGTTTCCAGCTTCTGATCTATCCCGTCGTTGAGCTGGCCTTTACTCATCCTTCGCATAAGCTGGATGAGGCTGCTCTTCCAGTCTTGGGTGAAACCATGATCTGGTTTCGCGATCATTATCTTGGCGATCCAGCGCATTGCGAAGACTGGCGTGCCTCCCCGCTGCTTGCAAAGAATTTCGCTGGGCTGCCGTCGGCATATGTTCTGACTGCGGGTTATGATCCGTTGGCGGACGAGGGAATTGCATATGTCCAAAAACTTGAGAGTGCGAAAGTTGCAGTTAATCACCGCCACTTTCCTGGGCAAATTCATGGCTTCCTGACGATGGGCACAAATTTCCCGACAACCGAGGCTGCGGTGACTGATATTGGTCAATGGATGAGAAAATCTTGGTAGGGCCTGTGATATGACTCTGATCTATCCGCGCGAGAGCAATCTCGCGCACGCGCCGCGGCTGTCGCCTGACTACAAGAGCACGGTCAAGCGTTCG
>NZ_JBXAMP010000001.1:1970857-4056888 GCF_058800765.1 Afipia sp. GW822-FHT04G07 | reverse complement strand
CGAACGCTTGACCGTGCTCTTGTAGTCAGGCGACAGCCGCGGCGCGTGCGCGAGATTGCTCTCGCGCGGATAGATCAAAGTCATCGGTTGTCCTCCCGCATCGCAGCGCTCGATCAGTGGATTCCCACACCAAGCAGCTTGTTTACCAGAGGCCGGTCGGACTTCAACTCCTCGGATAGCCCTTCCCAGACCGCGCGCCCGCGTTCAACCACCATAACGCGGTCCGCGAAATTCAGCGCGCGCTCGATCTGCTGTTCGACCAAAACAATGGTCATATCGCCGCTGGTGGCAAGCAGGGAAATCGTTTCCATCAACTGGTCGCAGATCACCGGTGCGAGGCCCTCAAGCGGTTCATCCAACAGCAGGATCGACGGCTTGCCCAGGAGGGTCCGCGCCATCGCAAGCATTTGCTGCTCGCCTCCCGACAATTGCATCCCGAAATGACGCCGCCGCTCCGCCAGCCGCGGAAACATGTCGTACATCTCTGAGATCGCGCTGCGTTCCCGCTGCTTGAGACCGGTTGAGAGATTCTCTTCGACAGTCAAAGACCGGAAAATATCGCGGGTCTGCGGCACGTATCCCATCCCGCGCAACGCGCGCACCGATGTCCGTAATCCGCTGATGTCCTCCCCATCGGCGAGAATGCATCCATGATGCTGCGTCGAAAGCCCCATCAGCGTCGCAAGCAGTGTCGTTTTCCCGACCCCGTTGCGCCCGAGAATCGCGAGACGCCCGCCAGCCGGAACGTCGAACGACATCTCCGAGACGATCTGCGTCGGGCCATAGCCCGCGCTCAAATGCTGCACTTCAAGCCGTGCGGCTGGCATCGGCGTAACTCCCCAGATAGGCGCGGCGCACTTCATCGTCTTTCGTGACGTCCGCCGGACTGCCCTCAAAGATCAGGCGACCGTTCGCCAGCACGAGCACGCGCTTGGCGAACCTGAAAACGAGGTCCATGTCGTGATCGATCATGAGAACTGCGATGTCGGACGGCAGGCGATTGATCGCCTCCAGAATCTTCGGTGCTTCATCGTGCGGAACGCCGGCGGCCGGCTCGTCGAGCAGCAGAACTTTCGGCGTCAGCGCGAGGCCGATCGCAAGATCGAGCAAGCGCTGCTGCCCATAGGCAAGTTCCGAGACGGGAAAATGATAGAGATGCGCAATCCCCAGCATGCCGAGGATATGCATCCACTCTTCGCGCACCTCGGGCACGAAGGTCCCCGGTGAAAAGAAGCGGCGCGTGATGCCTTTACGCTGCATGACCGCAAGCGCGACATTCTCCGCCACGGTCAGACTGGTGAACAGCCGCGTGATCTGAAACGTCCGCGCCAGTCCCTTGCGGACACGTCCCGGGATCGAAACCGCCGTCAGATCTTCTCCCTCGAACAGAATTTGGCCATCCGATGGAGCGAGATCGCCGGAGATAACGTTGACAAGCGTGGTCTTGCCCGCACCGTTCGGACCGATCAGCGCCACGCGGTCGCCTTTGCCGAGGCTGAACGACACGTCGCGATTGACGTGGAGTCCGCCGAAAGACCTGGAAAGATTCCGCAACTCGAGCAGCGGGCTCATCGGCGTGACCTCCGCCGCGAGAGCGCATCCCAGAGCGTGACGACGCCATGTCCAAGGCCCCGCGGGGCAAAAATAACAATGACGATCAGAAGCAAGCCAACCAGCGTCATCCAGTGGAACGGATTTGCGGCCGAGACGATGTGCTCGAAGATCTGGAAAATCACCGCGCCGGCCAATGCACCCCACAGATTTCCCGCGCCACCCAGCACCAGCATGACCAGCACTTCGGCGGATCGCTCAAAGCTCACGCTATCCAGTCCCACCACACCCGTATTGATCGCCATCAGCGCACCACCAAGCCCCGCGACCACACCCGACACGCCGTACATGATCACAAGTCTTGGATAGGCCGACGCGCCGATCATCAGCGCACGCAGGCTGTCGTCCTTGATGCCGCGGCATAACAAGCCGAACGGCGACCGAACGAAACGCAGCAACAGCGTCATGACGATCGCGAGCGTCACCAGCGAAAAGACGTATGATGTGCGGCTGTACATATCGAACGAGAACACCCCGAATATCGGCGCGGGCGTTATCCCGGACAAGCCGTCGCTGCCGCCGGTCCACGACGCCAGCTTGTTCGCGAGCGAACTGACGAGTTGGCCGATGGCGATGGAAAGAACGAGTTGTGGCAATCCCTGAAAGCGCGTGATGAGCGCACCGGAAATGAGACCCATGCAGGTGCCGGTAAAAGCCCCGATCGCCAACAGCATCAGCGGGTTTGTGACCCCGGCGATGCAGGCATTTCCCACGGCATAAGCGCTGACGCCGAAGAGTGCAGCGTGGCCCAGCGTGGCGACGCCGCAATAGCCCGTGACCAGATCGAGCGACAGAACAAGGAACGTGATGCTGATGAGGCGCGTCAGAAACGCAAGATCGTCAGGAAATGCGAAATAGCCAATCGCTCCCACGACCGCGACCGTCAACAGTCCATAGGCTTCCGCCTGGAACGGAATTCCCTGCCGCGGGACGTCGGATTTGATGATCTGTTCGGTCATGTCAGTGCGCCCGCCCGAGAAGACCGCGTGGAAACAGGAACACGGTCAGGATCACAGCGAGATAGAAAAAGAACTCGCCATACTCTGGCGCGAGATATTTTCCGGTCGTATCCGCTAGCCCCAGAAACAGCGACGCCGAAAGCGCACCGAGAATCGATCCCGCGCCGCCCACCGACACGACGACCAGAAATGTCACCATATAGCGAAGCGCATAGAACGGCTCGATCGGCAGCATTTCCGCACCGAGCACGCCACCGAACGCCGCCAGACCGACCGCGAGCGCGAAGGTCGCCGAGTAGATCCACTGCGTGCGAATGCCGAGCGACTCCGCCATGTCGCCGTTATCGACCGCGGCGCGCATCCGCACGCCGAATTCGGTCTTGTCGATCAGCAACCACAGCAGCAACGCCGTCACAAGTCCGCACGCGATCACCAGCAACCGATGCGTCGCGATCATGCGGAATCCGATATCGAACGGACCGCTCAGCGCCGCCGGCAGAGGTATCGGCTTCGATGTCGGCCCGAGGACGAAGTTCGACAACCCGATGATGACGAAGGTGATCCCGATGGTGAGCAGCACCTGAAGCAAAGGATCGGATTTTCGGTAGATACGCCGGTAGAGAAGAACCTCGAACGGGATCGAGATGATAATCGTACCAATGACAGCGACCGCAATGGCAATCGGATAGCTGACGCCCATCGTCTTCAATGCATAGGACGCGAGATAACCGCCGATCATGGCGAACGCGCCGTGAGCGAGGTTCACGACACGCATCAATCCCATCATGATCGACAGGCCGATGGAAATCGTGAACAGCACCATGCCGTAGGCAAACGCGTCCACCACAATGCTCAGCGCCGTCAGCATCAGTGAACCTCCGCCTGCATCGCGACGGCATGGCCTGCCGAGAGCAGATCATGACGCACGACGCCCCGCAGCACCGTCATCAGGACTTTCGTCGCGGCGAGATCGGTGGATTCCTCAAAGGGATCGTGGTCAACAGCGACAAAGTCCGCGGCCATTCCGGGAGCAAGCGTGCCGCGCCAGTCCTCCTGTTTCATCGCGAAAGCACCGCCATGCACGTAACTCCCGACGGCCTGGCGGCGGGTCAACGCTTCGCTAGCACCGATCGGTGTCCCCAGCGACGCCCCGCGGTCTACCGCATTCGCCATCCCGACCCATGGCGAGACGTGCCCGGTCGGCGCGTCGGAGCTTCCGACATAAGTCACGCCGGCGTCGATCACGGACCGCGCGGGATATTTTGTATGGGCGTCCGGGCCGAATGCCTCGAGAATCGATCGCCGCATTCGCGTGAGAAAACTCGGCTGCGTGACCACGAGAGCGTCGAGCGCCTTCATGCGCGCGAGGCCACCGGCGGGCGGACAGAAATAGTGCTCAATGCGGTGACGCGGCTTTTGTCCCGGCAACGCCTTTTCCGCTTTTTCGAATGCCGCGATGACGCGTGCAGACGCGCGGTCGCCCACGCAATGCGTCGCAGTCTGCCAGCCGCCGAGATGCGCCTCGACGATCACGCGCTCAAGGTCGTCCTCGTCGCGCATGAAGAAGCCCTGCGATTTCGTATCGGCAAACGGCGCGGTAACCGCCGCCGTGCGCGCACCGACAATGCCATCGGCAAAAAATTTCAACGTCATCGCCTGCCAGTCAGGATCGCGGCCCGGGGTGAGACCGCGGACCGCAGCGTCTTTCGGATCGAGCTGATACATGAACCCGAGGCGCATCGGAGAAAACGCCAAATCCTGACGTAGCAAATTCCATACCGAAAATTCTTCGTCGAAACCGCTGGTGAATCCAACCGCGGCCTCGACGGCGGCGGTCAGGCCCATCCGGATGCTGTCATCGATTGTATCGCGCAACGACCTGACCATCGCGACGCGGTCGATGTGCGGGATCGCCCGGAATATGACCTCCGCCGCGCTTTCCTTGGCGCTGCCATCCAGCCGGCCGGCCGCATCGCGGCCGAACGACCCGCCCGCCGGGTCCGATACACCGTCGCCGACTCTCAGTAGTTGCAATGCCGCGCTGTTGAGGATCGCTGTGTGCCCGCAAAACCGGCGAATGATCACGGGGTGATCGGGCGCAACGGCGTCGACTTCGTCCCGCGTCGGATAACGGTGCTCGGCGAGATTGTTCTCGTCAAAACCGACGGCTCTGATCCATTGTCCTGGTGGCGTTGCCAATGCCGCCGCTGACAACTGGCGTAAAACATCCGAAACGGTGCGGACGCCCTGA
Organism: Afipia sp. GW822-FHT04G07; assembly: GCF_058800765.1. Classification (NCBI taxonomy): domain Bacteria; kingdom Pseudomonadati; phylum Pseudomonadota; class Alphaproteobacteria; order Hyphomicrobiales; family Nitrobacteraceae; genus Afipia; species Afipia sp. GW822-FHT04G07. Next base: position 4,052,067 of record NZ_JBXAMP010000001.1, on the reverse strand, counting down.
TTACCGAGATGAATCTGCTGCCGTTCGTGGGCGATCGCAAACAGATGCACATGGGCATCCGTCAGGCCGGGAATGATCGTGGCGCCCTGCATGTCGATCGTGCGCGCGGCAACGGGCGCATCATCCTTATCGCCAACCCAATGGATGACGCCCCCACGGGTCACAAGAGCGTTCGCCGGCCAGACATCGTCGGCAGATCGATAGATCCGCGCGTTGACGACTCGCAGAGAATCCAGGCAGTGTGACATCGCTCGGTCAATCCGCTCATTCTGGCTGGAGCCGATGCAGGTCTCCTGAATCAACTCGTGTTCGTTTTTTGTTTGGGCACGATCATTGCCGAAAGCCGATCTCGGCTTTCGGGATCATGCTTGAAGGATTGACGCGAGAGACTCGCGCCAATCCTGTGTGACGGCCTGAATCAGTTCTTGACCAGCGCCCAATCGGGCTGAGCTTCGAATGTCTGAAGCTCCTTGTTGATCAATTTTCCGTCCTTCTTTGCAACTTCACGCAAATAAATGTTCTGTGTGATGTGACGCGTCGTCGGATCGATGGACACAGGCCCACGCGGGCTGACCCACTTCATCCCCTTGACCGCGGCAACGGCTTTCTCAGGATCGCGCTGACCCTTGGTGGCCTCGATCATCTTGTAGATCACGCGCGCGCCGTCATAGGCAGCCACCGAGGTCATAGTCACGTCATCGAGCTTGGTGCCGACCTTCGCGAGCAGTGCGAGGAACGCCTTGTTCTCGGGCGAGTCGTGCGACACCGCATAGTGGTAGGTGGACAGCAGGCCGAGGCCGTTCTCGCCGATATTCGGCAGATCGGGTTCGGTCAACACGTCGCCGAGCGAGATCAGTTTGACACCACCTGCCTTCAAACCGTTGTCGATATAGCCTTTCACAAAACCAAGCGTCGGCGGACCGGCGGGCAAGAACGTGAAGATCGTATCTGCGCCAGAGCTTTTGATACGCTGCATGATCGGGCTGAAATCGGTGGTGTTGAGGGGCATACGGATCGCTTCGACAATCGCGCCGCCTTCTGCCTCAAAGGTCTTTTTGAAAGCCGCCTCCGCATCGACGCCCGGACCGTAATCGCTGACGGCGATGGCGACCTTCTTCGCACCCTTCGCTTTCGCAACCTTGGCGGCGGGAACGGTGTTCTGCCACATCGTAAACGACGTGCGAACGATATACGGGCTCTTCTCCACGATGGACGACGTCGCAGCATTGAAGACGATCATGGGCGTCTTCGCTTCTTCAAGCAGGGGCGCGACCGCCATGGCGTTCGGTGTGAAATAGAGGCCGGCGATATACTGCACCTTGTCCTTGACCAGAAGTTCCTGGGCAAGCGCCTTGGACTTTGCCGGGTTCGGCGATTCTTCATCGCGGTAGATGAATTCGACGTCGTGCCCCGCGACCTTGGAGCCGTGCTCCGCCACCCAGGCATCGATGCCCGCCTTGAAGTTCTGACCGAACAACGCATACGGCCCGGACATGGTGCCGATGACGCCGACCTTGATCACGTCGGCATAGGCCGCCCCTGACATCAATCCAGCAACCGCCAGCGTAAACGCGTATTTCACTGCCTTTTTCATGTTTAGTCCCCTGCTCCGGTTTCTTTGCTTTTGTTTATCAAAACATCTCGAAATATTCTCGCTGCTCCCACTCGGTGACTTCGGCCTGGAAGCGCTCGATCTCGGCATTCTTGATGTGCACGTAATAGTCTACCAATTCCGCGCCCATTGCGGTCCTGAAGAATGGATCATCATTCAACGCAAAGACAGCCTCTCGCAGCGATTTCGGCAGCAGGCTGGCCTTGGTTTCATAAGGTGTATCGGCTGAGGGGCCCGGGTCAATGGAGCGGTCCACACCGTCCAGCCCCGACAGGATTTGCGACGCCATATAAAGATACGGGTTGGCGGCAGGCTCGCCGACGCGGTTCTCGAGCCGGGTGGCCGGGTCTTTGGGGCCGCCCAGCACGCGTATCATGACACCACGATTGTCCCGCGCCCAGATCGCACGGTCGGGTGCTAACGAATAGGACCGGTAGCGCTTGTAACCGTTGATCGTCGGCGTTGTGAACACCGTCGCCGCACGCGCATGTTCGAGCAGCCCGCCGAGATAGCCCTTGCCGAAATCCGACAGGAATTCCCCGTCGGTGTCGGACATGAAAGCATTCCGGCCATCGGCGCGGGAGACCAGCGACTGATGCAAATGCCAGCCCGACGACACGACATTGGGAATGCGCGGGCGGCACATGAAGGTGGCGTGATAGCCATGGCGGTGGCAGATCTGTTTCACCGCGCTGCGAAACAGAACCATCGTGTCGGCTGGATCGAGTCCGACCGTCGGCGCGAAGGTAAATTCGCACTGGCTGGGGCCGAATTCGACCTCGATCGACCGCAGCGGCAATCCTAGCGCCACGACATCGCGCCGGATCAGTTCGAGCACCGGCTCCATCTGATCGTAACGCTGCTCGGTGAGGTACTGGTAGCCGTGCGAGAGCAGGCTCACGGCAGGCGGCTCTCCCGGCTGCCCGGCATCCGTCGGCGCCATTCGCGGATCATCCACCTTGAAGACGTGAAATTCGACTTCAAGACCAGCCACGAAATCATAGCCGCGCTGAGACAGCGTGTTCAGCACCGACTTGTAGAGACCGCGCGTCGCGAACGGCACCGGGCGGCCATCGGCAAAGTGAAGGTCACACAGGATCCAGCCCGTCGCGGGTGCCCAGGGCAGAACGCGAAAGGTTGTCGGATCGGGGATCATCAGGACGTCGGCGGCGCCCTGCATTTCCGTCATCCCGAACCCGCCGCCGGCGGTGAACACCGGGAACACGGTGCGATGCGACGTATCTTTCGCGAGCATCGTGGTCGTGATCGAGCAGCCGCTTTCAAGCGTGCGCAACGCCTCGCTTGCGATCAGCGTCTTGCCGCGCAGGATTCCGTGCTGGTCCGGAAACGACAGCCGGATTGTCTCAATACCTTTTTCCTCGACGATCCGCCGAAGGCGGACAGCTGCCTCCTGCTGCTCTGCGGACCAGAGGCGGTGTCGTGCGACAAAGCTCAACGACGTTGCTTTCCCTGACATTTGCGCGGCCAGACCTTACTCGGCCGCGGACAGGTGCGGCACCTTTGCGGCGATTTCGGCCGGAACGGGCGCGGCCCACGGCGCGCCCCTCCGCCGCTTGACGTCGACCTCCATCCAGTAGGTTTCCCAGCCGCGCGTCGGGCCGATGCCGTCCATCGTCGCTGGCCCCTGAATACTGCGCGCATGCGCCTCATCGAGAAACAGTAGCGGCTTGCCGCCTGCAGCGACCTTTTCGATTTCCTGCCGCAACAGCCGGCGATACTGAATGATTGCCTTGTCCGACTGCCCGAGATGTTCGCGGGTGCGGTTCTGGATCGGCCCCATCGACTCCACGGCCCACTGGTCGTGCACGTTGATGTCCAGTCCCATGCCGGTATAGGTCTCGGTGGCCTGCTCGTGCGGATCGAAACCGTAATCGTTGGTCTTGTTGCGCCGCGACTTGTAGTCGGGCAACTCGTACAATTCCAGACGTTGCTCGCGCATTTTCTTCTTGTCGACCGGCGTCGAGTAACTGGTGAAAATCGCATACCAATAGCAATGGGTGTCGTCGACCGGGACATGCCATTGGGTGATCGTCATTTCCTGGCTCATGGGAATAACGAAACCCTGCGGAAACAATTGATTGGTGACGCGCACATGGGTGCACTCGTCGTCGATCTGGCGCAACGCGACCAGACGAAGGCCGTACTCGGTCTTCTCGACATTGATGATCGGACGATCATATTCGCGCAGGATTTTTGTCATCGGCATGTCGCTGCCTGCGGACGCACCGCGGAATTGCTTGCCGTAGGATTTCTCCAGATCTTCATCCTCGAAGAACCTGTGCAGAAACGATGCGTGCGCCGGATCGATGCCGACTTCAAGCGCCTGAAGCCAGTTGCAGTCGATCAGACCCTTGAACGCGAAGGTGTAGGCATCGGGCGCGACAAAGCAGTCAATCTCGGGAAACGCAGGCGGCTCGCCCTCGCCCAGATAGGCCCACAGGATGCCGCCCTTCTCGACCACGGGATAAGCACGCTGCTTGATGTTCTTGCACAGCGATGACCCGACCGGTTCGGCCGGCGTCTCGAGGCAGTTGCCTTGAACGTCGAACAGCCAGCCATGGAAAGCGCAACGCAGTCCGCCGTTTTCGAGCCGGCCGAACGCGAGGTCGGCGCCACGATGCGGGCAATCGCGATCCATCAGCCCGTAACGGCCCTGCTCGTCGCGGAACAGCACGAAGTTTTCCCCGAGCAACTTGACCGCCCTGATCGGCCTTGGGCCTTCGAGTTCGTCAACCAGCGCCGCGGGCTGCCAATACATCCGCATCAGTTTTCCTGCGGGGTCGGCCGGGCCCGTACAGGTGATCAGATCGTTCTGCTCCTGGCTCATCATGGCGAGAGTCTCCCTTTAATTCTGGTACGAGTTGCCCGACGTTACGCAACTCAGCGCTGAAACACGATCTTGCCGCCAACCATCGTCATGTCGGCCTTGATGTCCTTGATCTGCTCGTCCGGCACGGTCATCGGGTCCGCCGACAGAACCGCAAGGTCGGCGAGCTTTCCGGGTTCAAGCGTGCCCTTCCGCCCTTCATCGAACATGTAATGCGACGCCGAACTCGTATAGAGCCGCAGCGCATGCTCCCGGCTGATGGCTTCCGACGCACCATACACCTTGCCGGCCGGGTCCTTCCGCGTGACCATGATATACATATTGAGGAACGGATTGATGGGATTGACCGGGAAGTCGGTCCCCGCGCCGAGATTGTCCATGCCCATCTTGTCGATCAGCGTCCTGGTCGGCAACGCACGATCTGCGGTCGCTTTTCCGAGGAAGCGCTCGACGGTTGCGGCCTTGTCCCACATGAACACGTTCTGGAAGTCGATGCGAACGCCCAGCTTGCGTGCACGCTCCATCTGTTCAGGCCGGATCAGGCTGGCGTGGATCAGGACAAACCGCTGGTCCTTGATCGACTTTTCCTTGTCGGCGGCTTCGAACGCGTCCAGCGCATGATCGATACCCAGATCTCCGACAACATGGACGCCAACGCGCCAGTTGAACTTGTTGGCGATCGACACCAGTTGCTTGAGCCGCTCCGGCGTCTGCTGGGCAATACCATGATAGTGGTCATGGGACTCAGGATAGACGTCGCGCGTCAACGCCGTCTTGAGGGTCATGCCGCCATCGTAGAAAATCTTGATGCCGCCGAATCTCAGCCAATCGTCCCCGAAGCCAGACGCCGCTCCGTTGCCGCTCATGATCGCTTCCCACGCCGACATTTCGGCCGGCGGCTCGGGACGAAACATGGCGCCGACACGCAGCGTGGCGTTTCCGGAAAGCACGATCTTCTCAAGCGTGCGCAGATCGCGCGGACTGGTCGCGCCTTCGACAGCGCTCGTGATTCCGAAACTGTTCAGGGCCTTCTCTGCCAGAGTGTACTGGCGAATCTCGTCGTCCTCGGAATAAGGAGGCACAAGATCTTCGACCAGCGGAATCGCAGTCTCAACGAGAACGCCGGTCAATTCACCCGCCGCGTCCTTCTCGAACGATCCCCCGCTCGGATTTGGCGTGGTCTTGTCTATTCCGGCTTTTTGCAACGCGATGCTGTTGGCCATTGAGAAGTGGCCGACGGTGCGCAGGTAGACAGGGTTGTCCGGAGACACGCTGTCGATTTCCCGCCGGGTCAAATATCTTTTTTCCGCAAGCTGGGACGGCGGATGCCAACCACCGGTGACGATCCACTCGCCGGGTTTTTTCTTCGCCACGAACGTCTTGATCGCCTCAAGCGCCTCGGCGACGTTTTTTGCCCGGCCGAGATTAACGACATAGTCTCCAAGGCCGGCGGCCTTGAAATGGGCGTGGGTGTCGATCAGTCCAGGAACGACCGCCTTGCCAGCGAGATCGATCACGCGCGTCTGCGGCCCGGCCAGCGGCCTGATCGTCGCGTTGTTGCCGACAGCGAGAATCTTGCCGTCACGAACAGCGACCGCTTCAGTCACGGTTGATCGGCCGTCCATCGTCAGGACTTTTCCATTGACCAAGACAAGCTCAGGAGAGTTCGGATCGGGCTGCTGCGCAACCGCGATCTGAGCGGCAACCAGACTGCCGAGAATTCCAATCAAAGAGAAACCCGCCGCTGCCCACATTTCTGCCTCCCCATGCATATTGTTCGTTGACCGAACATTTGTGCGAATTATATTAGACTGACTCCAATCTCAAATTCACGCAAGCGCAATTTGAGTGCGCTAGTCGCCTATTTATACTGCAAATGCGAAAGTGATCTCGCTAAGCGGGTTCGAGGCCAAGACAGGCGTCGTATCATTTTGGATTGATTTGTTCGATCATCGACCATATGTTCGTTTTAGTAACTAGAACGGAATTGTCCCGATGGCACGCCTTACTTTCGTTCAGCCCGACGGCACCGAGAATGTCGTGGAGATCGTCGACAGAGAGACAAGCGTGATGCTCGCCGCCATCCGCAACGGCATTTCCGGCATCGATGCCGAATGCGGCGGTTGCCTCGATTGCGCGACTTGCCACGTCTACGTAGAGGAAAGCCATTCCGGTCTTCTGGCCTCGCCGCAGCCGCAAGAACTTGAGCTTCTCGGGTCTGTCGCAGCCATCCGCAAACCGAACAGCCGGCTGAGCTGCCAATTGAAGCTTCCTCCTTCGATGACATCCCTCACCGTCCACATTCCGGAGGCGCAGTCGTGAACGGACTCGTTGTCGTCGGCGCGTCGTATGCAGGCATTCAGGCGGCTTTATCCGCGCGCGAGGCCGGATACGCTGAGCGCATCACCGTCGTCGCCGACGAACATTTGCTGCCGTACCAACGCCCGCCTTTGTCCAAGGATTTCCTGCTCGACAAGACGACGCAGGAACATCTCATCCTCAGGGACGACGCGTTCTTCAAGCTGAAGCAGATCGAACTGATGCTTGAAACACGCGTGAACGCGATCGACCGGCGTGCCCGTCAACTCGTGCTCGACGGCAACACGAAACTGGATTTCGACAAACTGTTTATCGGCACCGGATCGCACGCACGGCGCCTGACGCTGCCCGGCGCAAACCTCGACGGCGTCTGCTATCTGAGATCGATCCGAGACGCGATCGACCTCAAGGCACGTTTGGCGGATGCCGCGGAAATCGTGGTGATCGGCGGGGGCTTCATCGGCCTCGAGGTCGCGGCGTCCGCCAGCAAGCTGGGGAAAAAAGTAACCGTCATCGAGAGCGCATCGCGGCTGCTCGAACGCGCGGTCTCGCCGGTCGTCTCGCAATTCCTGCTCGATCTGCACAAAAAGCACGGCGTCGATGTGCGCCTCAACGAGGTCTTAACAGAAATCGAAGGCCAGGATGGCCGCGCCGCGTTCGTAAGGACGCAAGGCGGCGCACGCTTGCGCGCGGATCTCGTCCTCGTCGGGATCGGCGGCCTGCCGAACGATCAACTCGCCCGCGGCGCGCAGCTGAACTGCACCAACGGCATCGTGGTCGATGAACACGGCATGACGGACGACTCCGGCATCTACGCGGCTGGCGACTGCGCCAATCACTACAATGTCCATGCGCAGGATTGGCTTCGTCTGGAATCTGTCCAAAATGCCCAAGATCAGGCCAAGTCCGCCGGTCTCGCCATCGCGGGTAAAACCGGACCCTACGACAGCGTGCCGCGCTTCTGGTCCGACCAGTATGAAGCGAAACTCCAGACGGTGGGCATCTCCCGGAATTTCGACCGGCACGCCATCCGCGGATCGCTGGAAGACGGGCAGTTCTCGATCTTCTACTACAAACAGGACAAGCTATGCGCGGTCGACAGCGTCAACCGTGCCGGCGATCAAATGGCCGCTCGGCGCCTGATAGGAAGTGGCGCTTCCCCCTCGCCGGAACAGGCCGCCGACCTCTCGTTCGATTTCAAAACGCTGATGAAAGCAACGAATGCCGGTGGTGCATAATCCGGTAAATTGTGGTCTCGTCTGCCGGATCGATTCATGACCGGAAAGAACGTTCGTCCCCGCATGCCCCGAATGAACCGCACGGCAGAGGAAGAAGAAGCCCGACGCGACGGAGGCGAATTTATCGAAAGCCTCGATCGCGGCCTTCGTGTGCTGCAGTCATTCGGCATCGATCGCCGGCCGATGACGCTAAGCGATATTGCGAAGGCGACCGGCCTGCCCCGCGCCACAGCGCGCAGAATCCTCATGACCCTTCAGAAGTCCGGTTTCGTCGCCGGCGATGAGCGGCTGTTCTCGCTGACGCCGCGCGTGCTGGCGCTGGCCTCGGCCTATCTCGCGTCCAATCAGATCGTCTCCGTCATGCAGCCGCTGATGGACGACGTCTCCACGAAGGCAAAGGAAGTCTGCTCGCTGGCGATCCTGGACGGGCAGGAAGCCGTTTTCGTCGCGAGGGCAAGTCCAGCGCGGGTTTTTTCCGCCGGCATCGACATCGGCTATCGGCTTCCGTCCTATTGCACGTCAGTAGGCCGCGTCTTGCTGGGTCGTCTGTCGAACGACGAACTGACGGCGGCGATCGGGTCGATGACGCTCGTAGCGCAGACGCCCGAAACCGTGACAGACAAATCCATCGTCATCGCGACCATCATATCGGACCGCAACAAAGGCTATTCGCTGGTGGACCGCGAAGCCGAGCCAGGTTTCCGTTCGATCTCGGTCCCCATCCATCGTTACGACGGCGCGGTCGTGGCGGCGGCCAATATTGGCGCGCATGTCGATCGCATCACCACCGGTGAAATGATCGACCGTTTCCTTCCGCTGCTCAAGGACATGGCGGCGGCCGCAAAACCCCTCCTCGTCTAGCCGCGCGCCCAACTATCCGCACTATTCGGCCGCGAGCGACTTATCCTTGTCGGCTTTCAGTTCTCCACGCGTTCTCGGCTTTGCCTTGATCTTGAGATCGTCAAGATCCTGACGATCGCGCACCGAGTTGCGGAAAATCTGTTCCTTGCCAGGCTCGTATTGCGGCGGACAATACATGTCGGCGCCATACCAGGCGGCAGCCTTCATCGTGAATCCGGGATCGACGAGATGCGGCCTGCCCAGCGCGACAAAGTCGGCGCGCCCGGCGGCAAGAATGGTGTTCACCTGATCCGCCGTGGTGATGTTACCGACGCACATGGTCGCAACCTTGGCTTCGTTGCGGACCTGCTCGGAGAACGGAGTCTGGAACATTCGCCCGTAGACCGGCTGGGCTTCATGCACGGTCTGTCCCGTCGATATGTCGACAAGGTCGACGCCGGATTCGCCGAACGCCCGCGCGATCGCCACCGCGTCGTCGCCTGTGATGCCGCCTTCGGCCCAGTCGGTCGCCGATATACGCACCGACATCGGCTTATGAGCCGGCCACGCCGCGCGCATCGCTTCAAAAACCTCGAGCGGAAAACGAAGCCGGTTCGCAAGCGGCCCGCCATATTCGTCGGTGCGCCGGTTGGTCAACGGCGAGATGAAACTCGCGAGCAGATACCCGTGGGCGCAATGCAGCTCGGCCATATCGAAACCACAGCGATCACCGCGCTGTACGGCCTGCACGAACTCATCCTTGATACGCGTCATGGCCGCGCGGTCCAGTTCGCGGGGCACCTGACTGTCCGGAAAATACGGCAAGGGCGACGCCGAAAACACCTCCCAGCCCCCGTCTTCGAGCGGCCGGTCGATTCCCTCCCACATCAGTTTCGTTGCGCCCTTGCGGCCCGCGTGACCGAGTTGCAGACATATCTTTGCAGCCGAATTTCCGTGAACGAAATCGACGATACGCCGCCAGGCGGTCTCCTGCTCATCGTTCCAGAGCCCGGCGCAGCCGTGCGTGATCCGCGCATCACGCCCGACACACGTCATTTCGGTGAACAACAGACCCGTGCCTCCGATCGCTCGCGACCCATAGTGAACCAGATGAAAATCACCCGGCACGCCTTCCTTTGCCGAGTACATGCACATCGGCGACAGCACGAGGCGGTTCGCGACCTCCATCTCGCGGAGACGGAATGGCTGAAACATCGGCGCGACCGGCTTCTCGGCATTGACATCGAAACCTTTGGCGCGAACCTGCTGCGCGAAAACGCGGTCCGCTTCCGCGACGAACTCAGGGGCGCGTAGCGCGAGGTTATCGTAAGTGATTGCCTTCGACCGCGTCATGACGCCGAATGCGAACTGGACCGGGTCGAAATCCCAGAAGCGATCGACATGCTCGAACCAGACCAGCGAGACGTCGGCGGCGTGCTGGGTTCGCTCCACCTCTTCGCGACGGCCGACTTCATACTGCTGCAAGGCAGCAGCCACGGTCTTCTCGCCCTTCATGGCGTCGGCAAGGGCAATGGCGTCTTCCATCGCCAGCTTGGTTCCCGACCCAATCGAGAAATGCGCCGTCGCCTTGGCGTCGCCGAGCAGCACCATGTTGTCCTTGACCCAGCGCTTGCTGCGGATCATCGGAAAATTTCGCCACTGTGAACGGTTTATCAGAATGGGGTGACCGTCGAGGAAGGAGCCGAATATCTGCTCCATGCGTTTTGCGGATTGTTCTTCGCTCAAGCCTTCGAGACCTGCCCGCCCGAACGTTTCGGGATCTGTCTCGAATATCCACGCCGAACGGCCGGCCTCATACTGATAGGCATGAGCGATGAACGGGCCCCATTCCGTTTCCTGGAAAATGAAGGTGAAAGCATCGAGCGGCTTTGTCGAACCCATCCAGGTAAACTTGTTCGAGCGAAGATCGATTTCCGGCTCAAAGTGATCCTTGTATTTCTCGCGGAGCCGGCTGTTGATGCCATCGGCAATGACGATCAGATCGGCGCCGGAAAAATTCACATCACTCTCGATTTCGGTTTCGAACACAAGGGTGACGCCGAGTTCGCGCGCCCGCTCCTGCAGGATCAGAAGAAGCGTGCGGCGGGAGCAACCGCAAAATCCGTTGCCGCCGACCCGGCGAACCGTCCCCTTGAAGTGAACGGCGATATCGTCCCAGTACGCGAATTCCTGAGTGATCCGGCGATAGCTTGGCGGATCGTATTTCTCGAAATTATCGAGCGTTGCATCGGAGAACACCACGCCAAAGCCGAACGTGTCGTCGGCCCGGTTGCGCTCATAAACCGTAATCTCTGCCGCAGGCCGCTGTTTTTTCAGCAGGATCGCACTGTAAAGGCCCGCCGGGCCACCGCCGATAATCGCGATTTTCATAGAACCTCCGACCAACCTTCGACCGATCCTATTATTATTTTAAACCTAAAACATTTTGACGGCAAGGCCCGGTTGCGATCCGGCCGTTAGTTCCTCAAAGAACACCAGTTTGCCCTCAGCGCGAAGGGCCTCGGAGACAGAGCGGCTCATTGTAGCGAAGCAAGATCACGTGTCGCCGGCAGGATTTCGCCCCACGAGCACCCGCGTTCCGTGATCGTAGACGCCCGTCAGCAACCCGAGAGAAACGGTGAGCGCGCGCATCTGCCGGTCGAGATCGGCAATATCCTTTGTCGGCTTCATCAGAAGATCGCGACGCTGCGACACCAGCCGCGCCGAAACGCGCGCGCCAAGCGGTGTGGCCGCGTAGGTCATGTCGCGGTGCCGCGCACCCTTGATTTGCTTCACCAGACCAGCCTTGATCAGCTTGCGCAGCGAATACTGCACATTGGACACGTCGTCACGGTTGGCGAAACGCAACAAGTCACCGATACGGCGCGGACTCCCCGTAACGATAAGCTGCTGGAGAATAACACAGTCCTGACCCGACAGATTGTGCTCGCGCGCCTCCGGTCCGAGCAGCGCGCCAGCGAACCTGTAAAAGGATTCAGCCGCGCAGATCAGCGCCTGCTCGAATTCCGTGACCGTCTTCTCGTGATCTGTCGCCGCAAGATGCGCGGGCGCCTTCTTCGCGCGCGGGGACGCGGCGGGCAGCGTCCGGGCAACATTCTTGACATCGGATTTCACTGCGTGTTTTATCCCTGAAATTCAATTGTAGATTAAGAGATAATATATCCGGAAGCAGCGCGCAAGCCGACGGCAGGGGGAAAGCAAATGTCTCTGGTCCTGTATGAACTCGGGGGACGCGACGACCGGCGATACAGCCAGTTTTCCTGGCGTACGCGCCTTGCCGTGGCTCATAAGGGTCTCGATACCGAAGCCCGTCCGGTTCGCGTCAGCGACAAGGCTGCCATCGCCTTCAGCGGCCAGGGGAAAGTGCCTATCCTTATGGCCGGCGACACCGTGATTTCGGATTCGTGGTCGATTGCCGAATATCTGGAGGCCACCTATCCCGACCGGCCCTCGCTGTTCGGTGGAGAGGTCGGCCACGGACTTGCCCGTTTTATCAATTCGTGGGTCGACCGGCAGATCGTGCCACGGATCGTCCCGCTTCTGATGATCGACGTGATGACGTGCGTCGACGAGGCAGACGGGATTCACCTGCGCGGTCAAATCGAAAAGGCCTTTCGCGGAAGCCTTGAGAAGCTTGCAGAGAACCGCGACACCGAAATCGTGGCGTTCCGGCGCCTGCTGGATCCCGCTCGCACCACGCTTCGTTCGCAGCCCTTTTTGTCTGGTCATGCGCCTGCCTACGCCGACTACATTCTGTTCAGTGTTTTTCAGTGGGCACGGATCGTGAGCGCGTTCGATCCACTGGAGGCCGACGATATCGTCGCAGCCTGGCGCGAACGGATGCTCGACCTGTTTGACGGGCTCGCGAGAGCAGAAGGCGCTCGTGTTTCCGACACCGGACCTGGACGACGATGATGGCTTCGGGCCCTGCACCGCAACCTGCGCTTGATGAAGCGACATTGCGCGACTGGGTCGAAAGAAGAGTGACTGACACGCCGCACGCGGCGGCGCTTCTGACACGCTCCGGCCCGATCGACTTCACAACGCTCCATCAGCGAGCAATGACCCTTGCGAACATCTTCAACAATCTCGGGTTGAGGCGTGGCGATGTCATCGCAGCGCAGCTGCCAAATGACGTCGAGTTTGTCCTGACCTTCCTCGCCGCCGGCTACGTCGGCGCGATCTTTCAGACCGTCCACATGCCGTATCGCGCGGGGGAAATCGAGCCGCTGCTCTTGCACAGCAAAGCGAAGGCAATTGTCTGCCTCGGCAGGGTGAAGGATTTTTCGCCTGCGGGATTCGTGCTGTCGCGGCGCTCGACACTGCCCTCGCTTCAGCATGTGATCGTCGTTGGCGACGAACCTATTGCTGACACGCACGCCTTCCCTGACGCGGCGACGCTTCCAAACGCTAAAGACTTCGGACGCCCTGTCGCGACCGATCTGTTCCAGCTGCTCTACACCTCGGGCACGACGTCGGCCCCCAAAGGCGTGCCGGTCGCTTACAACAAGTTTCTGCCCAACGCCGCGCTTTCAGCCATCGAACTTGGCATCAGCGAAAATTCGGTCCTGTTGTCCGCAGCACCCTTCACGCACCTTTACGGCCTGTTCTCGCTCAATCTCGCCTTCGCCGCCGGCGCGACCACAGCGTTGCTGCCGGCATATTCACCGGCGCAGCTTGCGGAAGCTATCGATCAATATCGGCCGACCGGCTTGTTTGTTGCACCAGCGCATATGGCGGCTTGCCTCAATGAAGGCCTGCTTTCAGCGGAGCGTCTTGCATCGCTCCGGTTCGTTCTGATCTCCGGCTCGTTTTGCCCGCCCGAACTCGCACAAACGCTTCAAACCCTGATGCGAAACGGCGAGGTGCTTCAGCTGTGGGGCATGAGCGAGCTTCAGGCCGGTTCATTCACGCGTCCCGGCGATCATCCGGCGGTTCGTTTTACCAGTGCGGGCCGCCCAAGCCCGGGCACTGATCTCCGCGTCGCCCTTGATGACGTGCCCCTCCCGCCAAACACCGAAGGCGAACTTCAGGTGCGCGGACGTTCGGTGTTCGAGGGCTATCTCAACAACGTTGAAGCCACTTCGGCTGCTTTCACACAGGACGGCTGGTTCCGGACGGGCGATCTCGCGCGCATGGACGAAGCGAAGAACCTGCAGATCACCGGCCGCACCAAGGATGTGATTAATCGTGGGGGCGTGAAGTTCAACCCTGCGGATGTGGAGGCATTGATTGCCCTTCATCCCGCCGTCGCCGTCTGCGCCATCGTTCCAGCTCCGGACGCGGTACTCGGCGAGCGGGCTTGCTGCTTTGTGGTTTTAAAGGACGCAAAGACCGGTTTGCGTCTCGACGAGCTTTGCAGCTGGCTCGGAAGCCGCGATGTCGCAAAGCTTAAATGGCCGGAGCGGCTCGAATTGATCGACGAAATGCCGATGACGCCGACCCGGAAAATCATGAAGGGCGAACTCGCAAAACGCGCAGCGGCATTGAAATGATCGACCTCTACACATGGCTGACGCCGAACGGGCGCAAGGTTTCCTTGATGCTTGAGGAGACCGGCCTGCCCTTCCGTGCGATTCCGGTCAACATCGGAAAAGGCGAACAGTTCGCGCCCGGTTTTCTGGCGATCAGTCCGAACAACAAAATACCAGCGATTGTCGATCACGATGGGCCGGATAGCGGCCCGATAACCTTGTTTGAGACGGGCGCGATCCTTCTCTATCTCGCAGAGAAGACGGGCAAATTGCTGCCTTCTCACGCCGGCGACCGCTGGCGCACGATTCAATGGCTGCAATTTCAGATCTCAAGCCTCGGGCCGATGCTGGGTCAGGCGCAACACTTCCTGCACTACGCTCAAGAAGAAGTGCCCTATGCACAGGCTCGCTTTGCGAGCGAGGCCAAACGGCTTTACGGCGTCCTCGATCGCAGGCTCGCAGAGAGCCCCTACCTTGGACATGACGACTACAGCATTGCGGACATCGCAACCTGGCCGTGGATTCGGGCCTGGAAGATACAGGGCATCGCGATCAGCGAATTTCCAAACGTCGCGCGCTGGCTGGATGCGATCAACAAGCGCCCGGCGGTTGCCCGCGAGCGTGCCGTTCTCGCCGAATTCAGATCGGAAACGGCTGCCTCTCTGAGCGCTGAGGCGCGAGAGCACCTGTTTGCGGGAAGCACGCCGAAGCCGCGATCATAAACTCGAACTGCGGCCAAAGCTTCCAACCGTTCTGCAAACCGCAGCGGCTTTCGGTTTGTCAAATCAGCGAGGTGTCTGATTTAAATGGTGGGCGCACCAGGGCTCGAACCTGGGACCCGCTGATTAAGAGTCAGCTGCTCTACCAACTGAGCTATGCGCCCGGATCCAACCGGATGTCCGTTGAGGACGGCGTCGTTTAGCAAAGCGAACCCGCCATGTCCAGCAATGCTGGCGGGTTTTCCCGGCCTCCAACAGAACCGGCCTGGAGCGGTTCCGGGCGCGAAAAACCGCCGTAAATCCGGCGGTTTCTGCATCTCGAAGGACCTCGCGGCGCGTTTTAAAGGCGCTCGGAGCGCCCCTCACCGCGCTCACGGCCCGGACCGCGATCCCGTTCGAATCGGTCGCCGTCAAAGCCCCGCTCAAAGCCGTGTTCGCGCCAGCCATGGCGCCCACCCATCCGGGTCAGCACCGACAGCCGCCGCTTCTGACCATCGTTGAGGCTCTTGTAGAGCGGATCGGCCGCATCCGCGATCTGCTTCAGGCTGGTGGCAGTTGCCGCCATCCGATCCGCCCGGTCGCGCAGGCGCGCCACCGGATCGCGGGTCGTCTGATCTGCCGCGCCTTGCTCGCCGGGCGCACGATCCTGGGAGCCCCGCTGATCCCCTTCAGCGCGGCGTGCATCCCGCGCGCTGGCGCGCGCATTGGCAAGCGCGATGCGCTGCTTGGCGAAATCGCGCACCGCCGCCTCGACCGGCGGCCACATCTTTTCCTGATCTGGCGTCAGTTGCAGGCCGGCCTTCACGGCAGCGATCTTCGCGTCGACGAACGCCGCCCGGTCTTCCGTGCTCATGCGGTGATGATGATGGCGATGCTGCGCGTAGACGGCAGTGGAGCCGATGATCGCGACTGCCGCAACGCCGACAAGAATGGCTTTCTTCATGGGAGCATCTCCGGGGTGAAACTTCCCCGAAGATGACAGCCGGTGCCGCGGTTTCAACTTAAGCTTTCGACACCTAGGTGAACGCCCATTAATGCAGGCCGGCTAACGCAGCATCCCCAGCGTCCGCGGCAGCCACAGCGATATCTCCGGCACGAATGTCACGACGACCAGGAATCCCAGCATGGTCAGCAGCCATGGCCACACCGCGATGGTGAGTTCCGTAATGCCCATCTTCGCAATGCCCGAGGCGACGTAGAGATTTAGCCCCACCGGCGGATGGCACATGCCGACTTCCATGTTAACCACCATCAGGATGCCGAGATGCACCGGATGGATGCCAAGCTTCACAGCGATCGGAAACAGGATCGGCGCAGTGATCAGCACGATCGAGCTTGCTTCCATCACGTTTCCAGCAACCAGAAGCAGGATGTTGACGAAGATCAGGAACGTGATCCAGTTGACCCCCTTATCCAGCATCCAGGCCGTAAGCTGCTGCGGGATCTGCTCGCTGGTCATCAGGAACGAGAACAACACCGCGTTGGTGATGATGTAGAGGATCATCGCGCTCATGTTGGCGGAGCCGAGCAGCACGCGGGGCACATCGCGGAACGTGAGGTCCTTGTAGACGAACACTGCGATGACGAACGCATAGACCGCGCTCATGGCGGCGGCTTCGGTCGGCGTGAACAAGCCTGCGTAAATGCCGCCAAGAACGATCACGATCAGCAGCAGTCCCCAGATGCATTCGCGGAATGCCTTTATCCGCTGAGCCCATGTCGCGCGGGGTAACCGCGGGTAGTCATATTTCCACGCCCGATAGACGGTGGTCAGACCAAGCAGCGAGGCCAACATGATGCCGGGAATCACGCCTGCCATGAACAACTGACCGACGGACGCCGATGTCACGCGCTCGCCACCCGGCCCAAATGCGACGCTGCCTCCCGTCGCCACGGAATAAATCACCATCACAATAGACGGTGGAATCAGGATGCCGAGCGCACCCGAGGTCGTGATGACGCCCGCACCGAAACGCTTGGGAAACCCCTGTGCGACCATCGCAGGCATCAGAATCGAACCAATTGCGATCACCGTTGCCGGAGAAGACCCGGAGATTGCCGCGAACAACGCGCAAGCCATCACACCGGCCAGACCAAGGCCGCCGTACCAATGCCCGACCATCGAGGTCGCAAAATTGATCATGCGTTTGGCGACGCCGCCATGGGTCAGGAAATTTCCCGCAAGGATGAAGAACGGGATCGCCATGATCTCGAAATTCTCGATGCCGGTGAACAGCTTCAACGCCACCGCTTCAATCGGCACGTTGGTCAGAAAGAAGAGGAACGTCAGAACCGTAAGACCGAGCGCGATCGAGATCGGCATGCCGGTCAGCATAAGAGCAATGAGCAAAGCGAAGATAATTGCGGTTGTCATCGGACGCCCTCCGGCGTCGGCCCGACCGCTTCGCTGACATCGATGCCTTCGACATGCGAATGATCATGATGCGGAAGCTCTCCGCTCTTCCAATAGGCGTAGGCAACTTGAAGAAAACGGAAGCACATCAGATACGACCCGAGCGGAATGCAGAGATAGACGATCCAGCTCGGCAGCTCGAGGTCAGGCGATGTCTGATCGGTGGCCGAAAGCCCAATGACAAAGCTAGCGCCCATGGTGCCGATGATTCCGGTAAACAGCGCGCCGCACAGCAGACCGAACAGGATTGTTCCCTTGCGCCATTTCGGGCTGAGCGCCAACACCAGAACGTCCACGCCGACGTGAATGCCGGTCCGCACCCCATAGGCCGCGCCGAACTTCGCCATCCACACGAACATGTAGATGCATAGCTCCTGCGCCCAGGACAGGTGAATGCTGGCAAGGAACGCGTAAATCTGCGGCGCTCCGGGCCAGGTGCGATGATTGACCACGAAATCCGTCGTGTAGCGATGCGCAACAGCCGCGAAAATCACCACCGTTGCCGCCGCGATCAGCGTGGCAATCAGGGTTTCCTCGAGGCGGTCGAGGACGCGAAAAAATAACTTCAAGTGAGCCCCCCACCCGCAGCGGCCGCGTCTTTGCGCGTTTCGATATTCAACTGATGCCCCGCTTCACCCTACCAGACAAAAGTGGCCCGGGCGATCCCGGACCACTCTTCAATCCCTGCTGACCAATCTCGTCAGTTGGTCTTGGCGTTGGCTTCCTTCTGGAACGCGGCGATCAGATCCTTGCCGACCCGCGAGGCCATGTCATTCGTGACGGGCTCAAGGGCCTTCATCCATTCCGCACGTTCCGCAGGCGTCAACTCGTAGAACGTGGTCGTGCCGGCCTTCTTCATCGCGGCCAGCGCGTCATCGTTTTCCTTCTGCGAGATGTCGTTGGAGAACTCGGTCGCCTCCGCCATGGCCTTTTCGACCTGGGGCTTCACGTCTGCGGGCAAACCATCCCAGAACTTCTTGTTCACGATCACCGCATAGCCGATGTAGCCGTGATTCGAGATCGTGGCGTGCTTCTGAACTTCATGCATTTTCTGGGTATAGACGTTCGACGGCGTGTTCTCGTTGCCGTCAACGACGCCGGTCTGCATCGCCTGATAGACTTCGGAGAATGCCAACACCTGCGGAATGGCGCCGAGCGCACGCATCTCAGCTTCCAGCACCTTGGATGACTGAATGCGCATCTTCATGCCCTGGAAGTCGGCGACCTTATGCATCGGCTTGTTGGCCGTCATGATCTTGAAGCCGTTATCCCAGTAGGCGAGCCCGGTGATGCCCTTGGGCTCCAGCTTGGCGAGAAGACTTTTGCCGATCGGACCCTTGGTGATACGGCCGAGCGCCGCCTTGTCCGGCAGGATGTAAGGCAAGTCGAAGACTTCGAATTCCTTGACGCCGAGCGGGCCGAATTTGGCGAGCGACGGCGCCAGCATCTGCACCGCGCCGAGCTGAAGCGCTTCGACTTCTTCCTTGTCCTTGTAGAGCTGCGAGTTCGGATAGACCTCAACCTTCACCTTGCCGTTGGTGTATTTTTCGGCGAGTTCCTTGAACTTCTCGGCGCCCTGACCCTTCGGGGTATTGGGCGCAACGACGTGGCTGAACTTGATGATGATCGGGGCTTGGGCCGAAGCCGGCCCGACCAGCGCGAGAGCCGCAATCGACGCAGCTGCCAGAATGATTTTTTTCATGGTACCTCCCGAGGGATTGTTGG
Organism: Afipia sp. GW822-FHT04G07; assembly: GCF_058800765.1. NCBI lineage: Bacteria > Pseudomonadati > Pseudomonadota > Alphaproteobacteria > Hyphomicrobiales > Nitrobacteraceae > Afipia > Afipia sp. GW822-FHT04G07. The sequence goes on along the minus strand of NZ_JBXAMP010000001.1, from coordinate 4,032,858 downwards.
GAACCGTCATTGGTGTAACGGCTCCGAAGTCCGGACAAGACCGGATCATTGCAGACGGACGCGGTCAAGACCATTGCCCCTTAGCAGGGGTGTTGCACGCTGTTGCTGCAACGCAAAACGCGGTGCATCGAAAATGCACCGCGTTTATCGGATTGCGATATTTGAGAGGCGATCAGTGCCCGGCAGCGGCGATCGGCATGTCGCGCTGCTTCTTCATGACGATCTTGTTCAACGCGCTGAGATAGGCCTTGGCGGAGGCCACCAAGGTATCCGGGTCCGCTGCGCGTGCCGTGACCGAGCGGCCATCCTGCGACAGCCGCACCGAAACTTCGGCCTGCGCGTCAGTACCCGCGGTGACAGCATGCACCTGATAGAGCTCCAGCTTGGCCTCGTTCGGCACCAGCGACTTGATACAGTTGAACGTGGCGTCCACCGGGCCGTTGCCTTCAGCTTCCTCGATCTTGATCTGACCGTCGATGTCGAGCTTCATGGTCGCGCGCTGCGGACCATGCGTGCCGGCGATCACCGTCAGCGACACCAGATGAATCCGGTCGTGCGAGTGGGCGATCTCCTGATCGACCAGCGCCTCGATGTCTTCGTCATAGATGTCCTTCTTGCGGTCGGCGAGCGCCTTGAAGCGCACGAATGCGTCTTCCAGCTGGTTCTGCGCCAGCTTGTAGCCCATCTCCTCCAGCTTGTGGATGAAGGCATGGCGGCCGGAATGCTTGCCCATCACCAGCGAGGTCTGCTTCACGCCGACAGTTTCCGGCAGCATGATCTCGTAGGTCTGTGCGTTCTTGAGCATACCGTCCTGATGGATGCCGCTCTCATGCGCGAAGGCGTTTCGCCCGACGATGGCCTTGTTGTACTGCACAGGGAACGACGTCGCCGCGGCAACCGCCTTCGATGCGCGCGTCAGCATCGTAGTGTCGATGTTGTTCCAGTACGGCAACTTGTCGTTACGGACCTTCATCGCCATCACGACTTCCTCGAGCGCGGCGTTGCCCGCCCGCTCGCCGATGCCGTTGATGGTGCATTCGATCTGCCGCGCACCCGCGCGCACACCGGCCAGTGAATTGGCGACGGCCATGCCGAGATCGTTGTGGCAATGCACCGAGAACACGGCCTTGTCGGCATTCGGCACGTTCTCGCGCACGCGCTTGAACAGGTCGTAATATTCCTCGGGCACGCTGTAGCCGACGGTGTCGGGAATATTGATCGTGGTGGCGCCGGCCTTGATTGCCGATTCCACGCAGCGGCACAGGAAATCGAACTCGGTGCGGGTGCCGTCTTCCGAAGACCACTCAACATCATCGGTGTGATTACGCGCACGGGTGACCTGCGAGATCACCAGATCATGCACTGCGTCCGGCTCCATCTGGAGCTTGTATTTCATGTGCACCGGCGAGGTGGACAGGAACGTATGAATGCGCCCGCGCTTCGCAGGCCGGATGGCCTCCGCGCAACGGTCGATGTCTTTATGGGCCGCGCGCGACAAGCCGCAAACCACCGCATTCTTGGTGCGCTTGGCGATCTCGCGAACCGCCTCGAAGTCGCCGTCGGAGGCGATCGGAAAGCCGGCCTCAATGATATCGACGCCCATGGTATCGAGCAACGCTGCGACTTCGAGCTTTTCCTCGAATGTCATGGTGGCGCCGGGGCATTGCTCGCCGTCGCGCAAGGTGGTGTCGAATATGACGACGCGGTCCTTGGCGGACTGGGGCTGGGTGGTCATCGGGATAATCCTTCGGTCAAATGCGCCATGTCAGGCGCTCGGGTTTCGGTGCTGTCTTCGAACCCCTGAGTGCCCAGGCGCAAATGCCCAGACGGCTCTCAGGGGCAGATAAGAAGCAGGAGCCCGCCAAGAAGGGACGAAATCGGCGCAGCCGGAATCGCAATGAAGCCAGCAGCTTGCGCCGCCGTTCCCTGCTGTCCCTGAATGCCGCCGCGAATCATCATTTCAGTCCCTGAGAAGCTGAATCATCGGCCCAAACCGTTGACGGATGGTTGCCGAAAGCGCCTCGTCAGGCCGTTCTAGACGAGAAATACGAAGCCCTGCAACGCCAAAGATTGGTCAGGAGACCTGTCCTTTTTAGCGGCTTGGCCCTGTATCCCTCACGTCTTGCTACCCTTCTTGCTCGCCGGGACCGCTTGTCGCCCCTCGCCCTCCAGCGCCGCCTGGACCTTTTTCAATTCGCCGGCGGCGCTCTTGTCCACCTCTGGAAAGTGCAGATCGAGCTTCTCCATCGCGCTCACGATGGCTGAACTGATCACCACGCGCGCAAACCATTTGTGGTCCGCAGGCACGACAATCCACGGCGCGTGCTTTGCCGAAGTGTTGCGGATCAGATCCTGATAAGCCGCCTGGTACTTGTCCCACAGCTTGCGCTCGGCGACATCGGCCAGCGAGAATTTCCAGTTCTTCGCTGGCTCCTCGAGGCGATCGAGAAACCGCTTGCGCTGTTCTTCTTTCGAGACGTTGAGAAAGAACTTCAGAACCAGCGTGCCATTGCGCGCGATATACTTCTCGAATGCGGAAATATCCTCGAAGCGTTCGCGCCAGATGTTCTTGGTGACCAGTTCGGGCGGAATCCTTTGCTTGGCTAAAATCTCCGGATGAACGCGCACCACCAGCAATTCTTCATAATAGGACCGGTTGAAGATGCCGATGCGGCCGCGCTCGGGGAGACACTTCGATGTGCGCCACATGAAATCGTGATCGAGTTCCTTCGATGACGGCTGCTTGAACGAAAAGACCTGACAGCCCTGCGGATTGATGCCCGACATCACGTGTTCGACAGCGCTGTCCTTCCCGGATGCGTCCATGCCCTGAAAGATCAGCAGCACCGACCAGCGGTCGTGGGCGTAGAGCTTCTCCTGCAATTCCCGAATCCGCCCGCGATTGGCGTCGATGATCTTGTGAGCTGCGTCCTTGTCGAGATCGCCCTTCTCCGCAGGCTTGTACGACTTGAGATGAAACTCGCCCGAACCATCGATACGGAAGGGGTCCACATAGGACTTCAACTGCCTGGCGCGCGGTTGTGAGGCCTTGTCGTTCTTCGCCATGATGCAGGATACTCCGATTGATCGCGTGGAAGCTACACGGCAGCGAACATGTCCGCCAGTGGCGAACCGTCGACAGGTTCCCGCCGATGGGCCATCATGACGCCATGAATGATGCCGCCCCCGCCATTGCTTATGAGAACGTCGGCAAGAGTTTCGAGCATGGCCGCCCCAGGGCGCTGGACGGTGTGTCGCTCACGGTCGCCGCGGGCGAATTCCTGGCGGTGGTCGGCGGCTCGGGCTCCGGCAAGACCACGCTGCTGAGATTGGCAAACCATCTAATCGTCCCCGACAGCGGCGCGGTGCGCGTGCAGGGCGACGACGTGAGCGGGGTCGACCCGATCGCGTTGCGCCGGAGCATCGGCTACGTGTTCCAGAGCGGCGGACTGTTTCCGCACATGACCGTCGCCGGCAATATCGGCATCACCCCTCGCCTGTTGGGCACGCCGGCGCAGGAGATTTCCGCGCGCGTTGACGAGTTGATCGATCTGGTGCGGCTGGAACGTAGTCATCGCGATCGTTTCCCGCATGAATTGTCCGGCGGTCAGCGCCAGCGTGTCGGCGTGGCGCGCGCATTAGCGGCGAAACCGAAAATCGTCCTGATGGACGAGCCGTTCGGCGCACTCGATCCCCTCACCCGCGATGCGCTCGGCGAGGACTATCGCGCGCTTCATCACAACCTTGAACTGACCACCGTCATGATCACCCACGACATGGCGGAAGCATTGCTGCTCGCGGATCGTGTCGCGGTGATGCGTGAGGGGCGGCTTGTCGCACAAGGCACCGCGCAAGAATTGTCGAAGAGCGCCGACGCCTATGTCGGCGAACTGCTCAACACGCCGCGTCGTCAGGCGGCACGGTTGCAGGAGCTGTTGCCGAAGAGTGGACCATGACGCTGTTGTCCGACCCGCGCTGGAGCGACGCGCTGACACGGCTGCCGGATTATCTCGGCAATCATGTTCGCGTCAGCCTCGCTGCGCTGGCGCTCGGCCTCGCCATCAGTTTTCCGCTGGCGCTGATCGTACGACGGCAACCTTTAACGCGCGACATCGTGCTCGGCATCGCCAGCGTCGTGCAGACCGTTCCGGGTCTCGCGCTGCTGGCGCTGTTCTATCCTCTCCTGCTGGCGCTGGCTGCCGTGTCATTGCAGTGGTTCGGGCATGGCTTCTCGGCCTTCGGCTTCCTGCCGTCGGTGCTGGCGCTCGCGCTCTACAGCATGTTGCCGGTGCTGCGGAACACCATCACCGGCTTGCAGGGCATCGATCCCGCGATCATGGAAGCAGCCGAAGGCGTCGGCATGACGCCACGCCAGTCACTGACAATGGTCGAACTGCCGCTGGCGCTGCCGGTCATCATGGCTGGTATCAGGACGGCGGCGGTCTGGGTAATCGGCACCGCCACCCTCTCCACTCCCATCGGCCAGACCAGTTTGGGCAATTACATCTTCGCGGGATTGCAAACGCAGAACTGGGTGTTCGTGCTGTTCGGCTGCGCCGCGGCGGCGGCGCTGGCGCTGGCCGTCGATCAACTACTGGCGTTGATCGAAACCGGCGTGCGGTTGCACAGCCGAGTACGCGTCGTGCTGGGATTCCTCGGCATTGTCGCGCTGATCGGCGTGACGCTGATGCCGTCGCTGGCCCGCGCGAAAACAAGCTACGTCGTCGGCGCAAAGACGTTCACCGAGCAATACATCCTCTCGTCGCTGATCGCCCAGCGACTGCAAGCAGCAGGATTATCGGCCAGTCCCCGCGAAGGGCTCGGCTCCAACGTGATCTTCGAGGCGCTCGCCTCCGGCGACATCGACGTTTATGCGGACTATTCCGGAACCCTGTGGGCCAACCAGTTCAAACGCATCGACGTCAAACCGCGCAAGGAACTGCTGAACGATCTGACCGCCACCCTCAACGACAAATACGGCATCGCGCTGCTCGGCGAACTCGGGTTCGAGAACGCCTATGCGCTGGTGATGCCGCGCAAGCGCGCCGAAGAACTCGGCGTCAAGACCATTGCCGATCTTGCCCCGCGCGCATCGTCACTCTCGATTGCCGGCGACTATGAGTTTTTCTCCCGGCCGGAATGGGCGGCGCTGCGCCAAAGCTACAATCTGACGTTTCGCCAGCAGCGGCAAATGCAGCCGGATTTCATGTATGCGGCCGTGGCTTCCGGCGAGGTCGATGTGATCGCGGGCTACACCAGCGACGGTTTGATCGCGAAGTATGACCTCATCGTGCTGGGCGATCCAAAATCCGCGATCCCGCCTTACGACGCCATCGTCCTCGCCTCGCCCAAACGAGCCGATGACGCAAAGCTGCGCAAGGCGTTGCAGCCGCTGCTCGGCCGTATTGACATTGCCGCGATGCGAGCGGCCAACCTGCGCGCGGCCGGCGGCGACAGCGCCAGTTCACCGGATGCAGTCGCACGATGGTTGTGGGACGAAATCAGAAAGCGTTAGAGGTTTTTTACGAACCCGGCATCCATCAGCAGGCGATTGAACCGCTTCGCTTCCGCGCCCTCCCGGCACGAATAGAACAAGCCCCGGCAACGCAGCATGATCTTCTTCTGCTCGATGAATGTCGGGTCGAGCGGAATTCGCGCGGCTTCCTGAATCGCAAGCGGCAGATACGCGGCATCCAGCGTCTCCAACGCCGACGACATGTCGGGCTTGTAGTTGAGCGCATCGATTGCATAGTAGGTTTTGTAATAGCGCGGATCGTGCCGCATCAGCCGGTCCGCCAGCAGAGCCTGCGGCAATTTCGGCTCCAGCAGTTTCTGCGAAATGGCCGGCTGATGGTCGCCGAACCGCACCAGCAGGAACGGCTCGCCGGGATGAACGGCCTTCAGCCGCGCGACAAAGTCTGAATAGTCCGAAGCGGTCATCGCCTGACGGCGGATATATTCGTCGACTTCGGCGGTGTTGCCCGGCGCAGTCCAACCGGCCGGCGTAAGGTCAGCCCGGTAGCTCGACGTCCACGGAAAATGGTTGGCCGTCAGATACACGAACACGAACATCGGCTGTTCGGACTTCCGCTCCTTTGCGATCAACTGCAATGCCTTGTCAAAATAGAACTTGTCAGGCTGCATATCCTCGCTGACACCCATGTCGGCCATGTCGATGAATTTGCCGACGCCTGCGGATTTCTGAAAATCACGCGCGCTGAGAAAGTTTCCATAGGTCGGGTACAGCGAGAACGTCCTGTAGCCGCACCGCTCCAATGCCTGCGGTAGTCCACGCGAAATCTTTCCCGCCGCGATCCGCGTCACGTAAAACTTGAGTTTGCCGAATGACCGCGCCGACAACCCCGTCAGGACGTTGAACTCGGTGTACCAGGTCGGCCCGCCGCTGGATTCCGTAATAAACGACCGCTGCTGCCCGTCCGCCGACTTGAAGAAATCGCGATACCCCTCCGGCACCTTGATGCCCGGCGCAGCACTGATGTCGAAGCTCGACTCGTCGAGCACCATGACAATGTTCGGCCGCTTGGCGCCCGGCGCACATTCCGCGAGCGGCGAAGCCTGCGCGGACCCGATCAGATTCGGAGGATCGGCTTCGATCCAGCCGGTCGATGTCAGGTGCGACACCGACACCACGCCGGACCGCGCGAGGTTGGAGATGTGGTTGACGCCCTGGAAAGGCTCCCACGGCTGCTCGGGATTCGCCACCGAAAGTCCCGTGATCAGCAACACGCAAACGGCTGCACCCGCAAGCGACACCGCACGGCGAATCCGGAACGGGTCCGCCCGCCAGATCAGCCACATTACCGGCGCGGCGATCGCGGCAAGCACGATGGATTGCGTCTTGAGTTGCGGGAAGATGGAATGCAGGAACGAAACCGTATCACGGTCGACGATCAGAAAATCGAGGAACGTCAGCGTAAGCTGCATGATCCCGTACTTGAATTGCGAGAGCGCGATCAAAATCGCCACCAGCGCCAACGACAGCGCCGCGCTGATGCCCGGCCGGCGCAACACGGCCAGCCACAGGCAATTCAGCAGCACCCATGTCAGCAGCGCCACCGTGTTCGCGAACGGGCCATATTCGACCGACGCCAGAATCACGACCGCAGCAAGATGTATGGCGGCGATCAGCGCAACACGCGCACGCCGGAGCCACCCGCCGTCGCCAAGCCGCTTCAACAGAAGCTTGCCCCGGTTGCGGATCGATGTCGTGGTGGCTGACATGATGCTGAATCCGCCTTGGCTAGAGGTTCTTGACGAACCCGGCGTCAATCAGCAGGCGATTGAACCGCCTTGCCTCCGCGCCGTCCTTGCACGAATAAAACACCCCCTTGCAGCGGAGCATGATCTTCTTCTGCTCCTCGAACGACGGGTCGAGCGGAATACCCGCAGCGTCCTGAATGACCAGCGGCAGATAGGCCGCATCGATGGTCTCCATCGCCGTCGGGCTACCGACCGGTTTGAAATTGACCGAGTCGATAGCGTAGTAGGTCGCGTAGTAGCGCGGATCGTAGACCATCAGCCGCTTGGCGATGTCGGCCTCGGTCAGGTTCGGTTCAATGATCAGGGACGAGAACTCGGGCTGATGATCGCCGTAACGCACGATCAGGAAGGGCTCGGTTGGAAATTGTTTCTTCAGCTTGGCGACGAACGCATTGTAATCCTGCGCGCTCATGGTCTGGCGGCGCAGATATTCGTCGATCTTCGGTTCGTTGCCGAGACTGCGCCACGCCGGCGTCCGCTCCGGGCGGAAGGTGGACGCCCACGGGAAGTGATTGGCGCCGAGATAGACGTACATGAAGACCGGCGTGCCCTGCTTTTCCTGCGACAGAAGCCGGACTGCGTTGTCGTAGAAGAAGCCATCAGGTTCGAGGCCCTTCGCACCGAGATCGCGCGCATCGTAGAATTTCTGAATGCCGGTGGTGGTCTGGAAACTCCGCGCGCTCATGAACGCGCCATAAGCCGGATAGAGCGAAACGGTGCTGTAGCCGCAGCGGCGCAGCGCAAGCGGCAAGCCCCGCTCAACGCGGCCAGCTGCAATTCGCGTGACGAAATAGGAGAATCTGCCGAACGAGCGCGACGAAAGACCGGTGAGAACATTGTATTCGGTCAGCCAGCTTGAGCCGCCGTTGCTTTCGGCGAGAAACTTCCGCACCTTGCCGTCGCCAGAGACGAACTGGCTGCCGTAGCCCGCAGGCACTTTGATCTGCGACGCCGAGCGGATGTCGTAGCTTGACTCATCGTGGATCATGATGATGTGCGGACGGCGCCCTGCCGGATGGCAAGCTTCCTCGAGCGGCAGCTTGAGGCGCTCGACGGTTGCCGCGTCCGATTCCATGAAGCCGTCATTGGCAAAATCAGAAATCGCGATCACGCCGGAGCGCGCGAACTTCGAGATGTAATTGTCGGCGTAGTATCCGCGCCAGTCCTCCTGCGGCCACGCCAGCGAGAAGCCGGCAAGTCCGGCGACACATGCGAGCGCAGCGGCGGCGGCCGGAAGCCGGCGGATGCGAAACGGGTCGAGTCGCCAGAGCGCCACCATCAGCGGAACGATCAGCAGCGCGCTGAACACCGCCGACCAGCGCAGGTTCGGAAAAATCGTGAACAGGAACGCGATGCTGTCGCGATCGATCATCATGAGATCGACGAAGTTCACGGTCATCTGCACGATGTCGTGCTTGAGACGCGACAGCAGAATGAGCACGACGATCAGCGTCAGCGACAGCGCGCCGGACAGCGCGGGCCGCCGCAAGACGACAATCCAGGAAAAGTTCAGCACGGCCCAGCACAACAGGAAGACAAGGCGCGAGCCGAAATCGGTTTCGGTTTGCAGCAGCAGACCGAGAGCTGCGAGATGCGGCATAGCCACCGCGAGAAGCTGCCAGTATCTGACAGGTGCAAGAGCGCCCGCGACCGTCTTGGCGGGGGGCAGCGTAGGCGGCACTGATGTCGGCGGGGGCAACATTGCCTTGACGCGAACTACACCCGGCACTGTCCTGACGCCTTGGCTGGCGGCGGCCAGGAGGCAAAACGCGCGGCCGGAAACCGCAACGTGTCACAAAATCGTAATGTAACCGTCATACCCGCGCAACTTGATCTTTAGCCGCAGGGGTTTGGCTTCGTCTGTTCAGCGGGCGTTAAGCCGGGGTTCTGCACTGGAAGGGCTGATCCGTTTGGCGCGCTGCAACGAAAAACGGGACCGCGGATGCGGTCCCGTTAACGAATGCTCGTCCTCCCGCCAAGGAAGGAAGCAAACTCAGTTCTTGGTCTTGTCGACCAATGCGCCCTTCTTGATCCACGGCATCATGTCGCGGAGCTTGGCGCCCACTTCCTCGATGTCGTGCGCATTGGCGCGCGCGCGGGTGGCCTTGAAGGAAGCCTGGTTGACCTTGTTCTCGAGCATCCAGTCGCGGGTGAACTTGCCGGACTGAATGTCGGCCAGCACGCGCTTCATCTCCGCCTTGGTCTCTGCCGTGATGATGCGAGGGCCGGTGACATACTCGCCGTATTCGGCGGTGTTGGAGATCGAGTAATTCATGTTGGCGATGCCGCCTTCATAGATCAGATCGACGATCAGCTTCAGTTCGTGCAGGCACTCGAAGTAAGCCATCTCCGGCGCGTAACCGGCTTCGACCAGCGTCTCGTAGCCAGCGCGGATCAATTCGACGGTGCCGCCGCAAAGAACGGCCTGCTCGCCGAACAGATCGGTCTCGCACTCTTCCTTGAAGGTCGTCTCGATGATGCCGGCACGACCGCCGCCGATCGCCGAGGCATAGGACAGGCCGAGATCATGCGCATTGCCGGACGAGTCCTTGCTGATCGCGATCAGGCAGGGCACGCCGCCGCCGCGCTGATATTCCGAGCGCACGGTGTGGCCCGGACCCTTCGGCGCGACCATCAGAACGTCGAGATCGGCACGCGGATCGATCAGGTTGAAATGCACGTTGAGGCCGTGCGCGAACAGCAGCGCCGCGCCCTGCTTCATGTTGTCGTGCAGGTGCTCGCGGTAGATGTCGCCCTGCAATTCGTCAGGCGTCAGCATCATCATGACGTCGGCCCACTTCGCGGCCTCGGCGACTTCCATCACCTTAAAGCCGGCGGCTTCGGCTTTCTTGGCGGTCGCGGAGCCCTTGCGGAGCGCGATCGCGACGTCCTTGACGCCGGAGTCCTTCAGGTTCAGCGCGTGGGCATGGCCCTGGCTGCCGTAACCGATGATGACCACCTTCTTGCCCTTGATCAGGTTCAGGTCGGCGTCGCGATCGTAGTAAACACGCATGGCTTTTATCTCCTATTCGGCGGCCACAATTGGCCATGTTCATGCATTTTTCGGATGGATCAGGCCGCTAAGGCCCGGATGAATTGCCGCCGTTGTGTAGGGCGGCTGGCGCTGCGAGACAAGTCCGGGACGGCCATTTCTGCAGTGCAATGAGGTCAAGGCTCCTTCAGAACGGGGTAAAGCGAGGCCAGCAGAAGCAGGGCCATGACGATGTTGAAGATACGGACCGCGCGCGGCGACTTCACCAGCGACTGCAGCGAGGTGCCGAGCAGCACCCAGGTCAGCGACGAGCCCAGCCCGATCACGAACAGCAGGATCGAGAGCGTCGCGATGTTCAGCGGATATGCGGCGATGGCGGCGTAGGCCGTTACAGCGCCGACGGCGATCACCCAGCCCTTGACGTTGACCCACTGGAACAACGCCGCGCCGAGGAACGTCATCGGCCTCCCCTCGCCGCTGCCATCGGTGTTTTCAGGACCAGACATCGCAATCACGAAGGCGAGGTAGATTAGGTAAGCCGCGCCGGCGTATTTCAGGATGGTGTGCAAAATCGGATAAGCCGCGAAAACGGCTCCGAGCCCGAGCCCGATCACCGCGACCAGAAACGAAAACCCGATGGTGACGCCCGCGACATGCGGCAATGTGCGACGGAACCCGTAATTCAACCCCGACGCCATCAGCATGACGTTGTTCGGCCCCGGCGTGAACAGCGTCGCGGCGGCGAAGGCAATAAACGCGATGGCGAGTTGCTGGGAGATCATGGCGTTCAGGCCACTTCAACAAGCGGGGGCGGACGACGCGAGAACAGCATGACGGCAATCCCCATCACGACGACGATCATGCCGGTCAAGCGCAAAGGGCCAAAGGTCTCGCCAAATACGAGACTCGATGCACCGGCGCCGAAAAAAGGCACCAGCAGCGCGAACGGCACCACCTGCGCGGCGGAGTAGTTCCCCAGCAAGCGTCCCCAGATCCAGTAGCCAAGCGTGGTTCCGAGCAGCGCTAACGCCAATACGCTGGCTACAACCTTGAACGAGAGATGCGTCAGCGAATGCCATGTCACGCTGGCACCGTCGATCGTCAGCAACAATGGCAACAACGGCACCATCGCAAAAAGACCGATCCATGCAAACAGATTCAGCATCGATACATCTTGCGCGCGGCGGAGCAGCAGGTTGGACACGGCAAAGCAGACCGGCGCAGCCATCAATACTGCGAAGGCCAGGACGCTGAAATCGTAACCGACCGTAAAACAGATCAACAGCAATCCGCACGTGGCAATCGCAATGCCCAGCACCTGAGCGCGCGTCGGCAACTCACGCAAAAACAGAGCCGCGAAAGCGACTGTGAACAGGGCTTGGCTTTGCACGATCACGGCAGTTAACCCGGCGGGCACGCCATGAGCTATCGCGTAAGTCTGCGTCAAGAACTGCGCGACCAGCATCCAGCTGATCGCTACCACAAGCCTCCACGACAATTTCGGGCGCGGAAGAAAAAGGCACGGCAGCGCCGTGATGGCAAAGCGCAGCGTCGTAAACAATATCGACGACATCTCATCGACCGCAACCCGGGTCAGCACGAAGCCAATCCCCCAGATCACGGCCACCGCGACGGCCAGCACAATATCGATCGGTTTCATGGATCAGGATGCACGCAATTACATGACATCCGGTCCGCGCCCGATGGCGGCAACGCCGGTGCGCGACACCTCGATGAGCCCGAGCGGCACCATCAGCGCAATGAACTGATCGATCTTGGCCGTTCCACCGGTGATCTCGAACACGAAGCTTTCCGTCGTCGCGTCGATCACGCGGGCGCGAAACGCCTCCGCAAGACGCAATGCCTCGACATGCGGGTCGCTGCTTCTTTTCACTTTGACCATCGCAAGCTCGCGCTCGATCGAGCGGCCCATCGTGGTCATATCGACCACGCGATAGACCGGGATCATGCGGTCGAGCTGATGCTTGATCTGTTGAATCACCATCGGCGTACCGGTGGTGACGATGGTGATGCGCGACATGTGCTTGGCGTGTTCTGTCTCGGACACCGTGAGACTGTCGATATTGTAGCCACGGCCGGAAAACAGCCCGATCACGCGCGCGAGCACGCCAGGCTCGTTTTGCACGAGAACCGACAAAGTGTGCGTCTCGTTCGGATCGTGACGATCTTCCATGAAGTAGGCGGATGCAGGCTGTTCCATTGTTTTTGTGTCCATGATCACACCAGCGCCTTGCCGCCGGCGAAGGCCGCGGCGGTCGTTTCGTCATTGGCTTCCGCGGGCAACAGCATCTCGTTATGCGCCTTGCCCGACGGAATCATCGGGAAGCAGTTTTCGAGCGCGGCGACGCGGCAATCGAACAGCACCGGTTTCTTGACCTTGATCATCTCGTTGATCGCCCCGTCGAGATCGCCCGGCTTCATCACCTGAATCCCGACGCCACCATAGGCTTCAGCGAGCTTGACGAAATCCGGCAGCGCCTCGGAATAGGAATGCGACAAGCGATTGCCGTGCAGCAGTTGCTGCCACTGGCGCACCATGCCCATGTACTGGTTGTTCAGGATGAAGATCTTGATCGGCAGTTCGTACTGAACCGCCGTCGACATTTCCTGCATGGTCATCTGCACCGAGGCGTCGCCCGCGATGTCGATGACGAGGCTGTCCGGATGCGCCACCTGCACGCCGAGCGCCGCCGGAAGGCCATAACCCATCGTGCCGAGGCCGCCGGAGGTCATCCAGCGATGCGGCTGCTCGAAGCCGAAGAACTGCGCGGCCCACATCTGATGCTGACCGACTTCGGTCGTGATGTAGGTGTCGTGCTTCTTCGTCAGTTCGAACAGACGCTGGATCGCGTATTGCGGCAGGATGACGTCGTTATTCTTCTTGAAGGCCAGCGAGTTGCGCGCGCGCCAGCGACCGATCTCGAACCACCACGGGTCGATCTTCGGCTTCTTCGCTTCCGCCTTGAACACCGTGAGGATGTCGCCCAGCACGTTGGCGACGTCACCGATGATAGGCACGTCGACGCGGATGTTCTTGTTGATCGACGACGGGTCGATGTCGATATGGATCTTCTTCGAGTTCGGCGAGAACGCATCGGTGCGGCCGGTGATGCGGTCGTCGAAGCGCGCGCCGACACAGAGCATCACATCGCAATCGTGCATGGCCATGTTGGCTTCGTAGGTGCCGTGCATGCCCAACATGCCGAGCCAGCTTTTGCCCGACGCGGGATAGGCGCCGAGTCCCATCAAGGTCGATGTGATCGGGAAACCCGTGACCTCGACCAGTTCGCGCAGCAGCTTGGAAGCCTCGGCACCCGAGTTGATCACGCCGCCACCGGAATAGATCACCGGACGCTTGGCCGACGCGAGCAGCGCGACCGCCTTGCGGATCTGGACGGCGTCGCCCTTCACGCGCGGCGCGTAGGAAATATGCACGTCGGACTTGCGCGGCGGATGATAGGTGCCCACCGCGAACTGCACGTCTTTCGGCACGTCCACCACCACAGGACCGGGACGGCCCGTGGTCGCGACATAGAATGCCTCGTGCAGCACCTTCGCCAGATCGTTGACGTCGCGCACCAGCCAGTTGTGCTTGGTGCAGGGCCGTGTGATGCCGACGGTGTCGCATTCCTGGAAGGCGTCGTTGCCGATCAGGTGCGTCGGCACCTGCCCGGTGATGCAGACCAGCGGAATCGAATCCATCAGCGCGTCGGTCAGCGGCGTCACCATGTTGGTCGCGCCTGGTCCCGATGTGACCAGCACGACGCCCGGCTTGCCGGTGGAGCGCGCATAGCCTTCTGCAGCATGACCCGCGCCCTGCTCATGACGCACCAGGATGTGCTCGACTTCGCTCTGCTGGAAAATCTCGTCATAGATCGGAAGCACCGCGCCGCCCGGATAGCCGAAAAGGTGCTTAACCCCATGATCGGCAAGCGCGCGCACGATCATCGCCGCGCCGGTCATCTGGTTGGGGTCGTGTTTCTTGCTGTCACTCATGGTTCGCTCCGGGGCGCTTTTTGCGCGCGATCTAATCGAAGTGTTGGTCGAGTTCGGAAACAAAAAAGGGTCCGAGAGGGACCCTTCGCACACCGCCTTGTCGTGGGTAGCCGTCAGCTACCCCCGGCGGTGCGCCAGGGTACGACGATAATAAGAAGGTCGGTAACTTTATTGCGCATGATCGTCTACAGATTTCCAAAGGTTGCGCGGGTTATACGGCCAGACAGCCGAAAGTCAAGCCCGCGCCGAGGGTTTCAGACTAGCCGGTTCCGGGATGTTCGGCGAGAGCGAAAGTGCATGGGAGAGCCACGACCAGGCCGCCCCAACCAGCATCCACTCGAATTCCGGCAACTGGTGCCTGAACCAGGTGAACTGCCGCTTGGCGTAGTGGCGGGTGTCGGCGCGGCCGATATCGGCGGCCTGCTCCAGCGTGATCTCGCCGGCCAGATGCCGGGTCAGCGCCGGCACGCCGTGGGCCTTCATCGCCGGCAACATTGGATCGAGCTTGCGCGCCGCGAGTGCGGCGACCTCGTCCAGCGCGCCTTGCTCCAGCATCGCTGAAAATCGCGTATCGATGCGCGCGTAAAGCTCCTTGCGATCCGGTGCGAGAAACAGCGCCTTGACGCCCTCGGGCGCGAGCAACGGCGGCAGGCCCTCATTGTGCCAGTCCGGAAGCGCGCGTCCCGTCGCCTCGATCACCTCCAATGCGCGCGCCACGCGTGTGCTGTCGCGCGGCTTCAGCTTTGCACCCGAGATCGGGTCGCGCCGCGCCAGTTCCGCATGCAGCGCCTCGACACCGTCACGGTCCATGCGCGCACGAACCTCGTCACGCACCGCTTGCGGAATCGGCGGCACCGCCGACAGTCCGCGTGTCAGCGCCTTGAAGTAGAGACCCGTGCCGCCGGTGAAGATCGGCAGCCGGTTCGCGGCCCGCGTCTCCGCGAGAACAGCCGCCGCATCGGCAATCCACGAGCCAGCCGAGCAGTTCACGGCAGCGTCGCAGTATCCATACAGCCGGTGTGGCACGCGTGTTTCCTCGTCGGGTGTGGGGCGCGCCGTGAGCACCCGCAGGTCGCGATAAACCTGCATGGAATCGGTGTTGATCACGACGCCGCCGGTCACTTCCGCAAGAGCGAGCGCCAACGCCGACTTGCCGCTGGCCGTTGGCCCTGCGATAAGCACGGCCTTGGTGCCGCCGTTGTCCTTCACGCCATCTTTCAACATCGAGCCGTCATGTCTCTTGTCGCCACGCTGATCTGCAATCCCGCCGAATCCGAACTCGACTCGACCGCGATCGACGCTGCGCGTTCCGCGCTGCCCTCGCCCGAGCACGGCGACTGGCTGTCCGAAGGCGTCGCCGCCGACATCCGGTTTAGCAGCAACGATGACATTCGCACAATTTCTGATCGCCTGCGCGAAGCCATGAACGGCGTGCGCGTCGATGTGGTGGTGCAGCCGCAGATCGACCGGCGCAAGAAGCTGCTTCTGGCTGACATGGACTCCACCATGATCGGCCAGGAGTGCATCGACGAACTGGCCGATTTCGCCGGTCTCAAGGCGCACGTGTCCGCGATCACCGAACGCGCCATGCGCGGCGAGATCGAGTTCGAGCCTGCATTGCGCGAACGCGTGGCGCTGCTGAAGGGTTTGCCGGTCACGGTGGTCGACGAGGTTCTCAAGACCCGCATCACACTGACGCCGGGCGCGGTCGCGCTGGTCCGCACCATGCGCGCGCACGGCGCCTATACCTGTCTGGTGTCCGGCGGTTTCACGCTGTTTACGAAAGCCGTCGCCGAGATGATCGGGTTTCAGGAAAACCGCGCCAACGAATTGCTCGTGAACGACGGCAAGCTGACGGGAGAAGTCACCGAGCCGATTTTAGGGCGCGAGACGAAACTCGCGACGCTGTACGATCTTCGTGAATCGTTCGACCTCGACAATCTGGACACGCTGGTGGTGGGCGACGGCGCCAACGATCTCGGCATGATCGAAAAGGCTGGCCTTGGCGTCGCCTATCACGCCAAGCCCGCGGTCGCCGCGGCTGCCGGCGCGCGGATCGACCACGGCGATCTCACGGCTTTGCTGTACGCACAAGGTTACAAGCGCAGCGAGTTTGCGGCGGACTAAGCATTCAGTAGCTATCAGAGACTGAGTCATGCGTAACCTTTCTGGCAAGACTGCATTCGTGACCGGCGGCGCGAGCGGCATCGGTCTGGCGCTCGGCCGGGCGTTCGCGGAAGCGGGCATGAAAGTGATGCTCGCTGATATCGAAACGGACGCGCTGAATAATGCGGTCAAAGGCCTGCACAATTTCGGGCCGAACGTGCGCGGCATTACCTGTGACGTGACCGACCCGCTCAGCGTCGAACGCGCCGCCAAAGCTGCATTCGACGCGTTCGGGAATGTCCATGTGGTCTGCAACAACGCCGGTGTCGCGGCGGGCGGCGGCATCGACAGCATCTCGCTCGACAGCTGGAAATGGGTGCTGGACGTCAACCTGATGGGAGTCCTGCACGGAATCCGCACCTTCCTTCCGCACATCCGGGCCCACGGTGAAGGCGGTCACTTCGTCAACACCGCTTCCATGGCCGGAATGGTGAGCGGACTCGGATTCAGTCCGTACCATGCGAGCAAGTTCGCGGTAGTCACCATGTCGGAAGGGCTGGCGATGCAGCTCAAACCGCACGGCATCGGCGTATCCGTCCTCTGTCCGGGGTTCGTCCGCACCCGCATAGGCGAAAGCGGGCGCAACCGGCCGGAACAGTATGGCCCGACGCCGACGCTGGATCCCGCAAGTCCGGCGGCAGCGCTGGTCGCCCAGATCGCGCAGCTTGTGGAATCCGGCCTCGATCCGGCAGATGTCGCGGCGCAAGTCCTCGCTGCGGTCCGCGACGACGAACTTTACGTGTTCACACATCCTGAAATGCGCGCTGAGGCTGAACAAAGATTTACAGCCATCCTGGCCGCGATGGACAAGGCGGCGCGCTAACTACTCCCTCACATGCAAATGGCCGGGCAAATGCCCGGCCATCACGCATGATGATAAAAGCGGTTGTTACTTCACGGCCAGCGCGACGAACCGAACCTCGCCCGCGCCGTTCGACACCAGAAGCAGCACGGACTTCTTGCCGTCCTTCTTCAACTGGTCGATGCGCTTCTTGACGTCGGCCGCGTTGGTCACCGCCTCCTGCGCGACCTCGACGATCACGTCGCCAGCGCTGAGCCGCTTTTCAGCCGCGTCTGAGCCGCTATCGACGCCGGTGACGATCACGCCCTTGACGCTGTCCTTGATCTTGTAGCGCGTGCGCAGATCCTTGCTGAGACCTGCCAGATCGAGACCCAGCGCCTTCTGCGTCACGGGCTTCTCGGCCTCGACCGGAGCGGTCGTCTTGGCGGAGGCTTCGACCGGCTTCTCGCCGTCGTCGAGGCGGCCGAGCGTCACCTTCTTGGTTTCTTCCTTACCCTTGCGGATGATGATCACATCCACCGCCTTGCCGACCGGCGAGTCAGCTACGGCGCGCGGAAGATCCTTCATCTCCTTGATGTCCTTGCCGTCGAACCTGACGACAACGTCGCCCGGCTCGATACCAGCGGGCTTGGCCGGACCCTTGTCGTCCACGCCGGCGATCAGCGCGCCGCGCACCGGCTTGATGTTGAGACTTTCGGCGATTTCATCCGTGACCTGCTGGATGCGGACGCCAAGCCAGCCGCGGCGGACTTCCTTGAACTGGCGCAGCTGATCGACCACCGCGACGACCGTCTTGGACGGCACAGCAAAGCCGATGCCGATCGAGCCGCCCGACGGCGAGATGATCGCGGTGTTCACGCCGATGACTTCGCCGTCGAGATTGAACAGCGGGCCGCCGGAATTGCCGCGATTGATGGAAGCGTCGGTCTGGATGTAGTTGTCGTAAGGACCGGAGTTGATGTCGCGGTTGCGCGCCGAGACGATGCCGGCCGTGACCGTGCCGCCGAGGCTGAACGGATTGCCGATGGCTATCACCCATTCGCCAAGGCGAAGCGTGTCGGAATTGCCGAACTTCACCGCGGTGATCTTCTTTTCCGGCGGTGTGAATTTCAGGACCGCAAGATCGCTCTTCTTGTCCTTGCCGATCACCTCGGCCTTGATCTTGGTGCCGTCGTTGAGAATGACGTTGATCTCGTCAGCGTCGGCGATGACGTGATTGTTGGTCACCACGGTGCCATCGGTATCGATGATGAAGCCGGAGCCGAGCGAGTTGACCTTGCGCGCCTGGTTTCCTCTGGAGTCCGGAGCGCCGCCGCGACGATTCTTGAAGAACTCGTCGAAGAACTCGCTGAACGGCGAGTCCGGCGGCAACTGCGGGTTGACCCCTCGCCTGTTGCCCCGCTCGTCGCTGCCCTTGTCGCTGTCGTCGTTCTTCTTGGCGTCGACGGTCTGCGAGGTGGAAATGTTGACGACCGCGTCGATCACCTTCTCGGCGACGTCGGCAACGCCTTCCGGTCCACGGGCCAGCGCGGGCGTCGCAACGACGGCAAAGGCAACGGCCGCGGCAAGCGGCAATACGCGGCGGCTCAATGCTTGAAACGCATCGGACATGGTCGAAAAGTCTCCTGAAAAGGGTCGGGTCATTTGGCTCTAATGTGCGCCGGAAAAGCGTGCATACGCAAGCACCGCCAAGCCTCGATCAACGCACCGATTGCGGCAAAAACCCGGCTTTATGCCTCACAACAGCGTCAGGCCGATACGTATTCCGGCGGAAAACAACCTGGTGTGGTGTTCCGCAGGTCCGCACACTAATGGCGAACCAGCCAGATCAGGATCAGGCCCACCACCGCCGACGCGAGCCCGACGCCGCGCAGGATATTATCCGGCGAGGAAAGCGCGCTTTTCATCGCGGAGCGCATCCAGTTCGGGAGTGCCGTGAACAGCAACCCCTCCAGCACCAGCATTATCCCGACCCCGACAAGGAGGTCACCGAATCCAATCGACCTCATCCTTCAAGGACTCCTGCCTGATCGTGCACCCGCCTCAACGCTGAGGCGCGGCGCTGGCAGCAGGCTTGCCTGCCGGATTGGCGAAGAACCGGAAGAACTCGGAATCCGGCCGCAGCAGGAATCGCGTGTCGTTGGCCTTCAGGCTGGTGTCGTAAGCCGACATCGAACGGTAGAACGCGAAGAATTCCGCGTCCTTGCCGTAAGCCTCGGCGAACAGCCGGTTTCGCTCGCCGTCGCCTTCACCGCGGATCTGCTCGGACTGCGAGTTGGCTTCAGCGATAATGACGGTCGCTTCACGGTCGGCCTTGGAACGAATTTCCTGAGCCTTCTGGCCGCCCTGCGCGCGGAACTCGGCCGCTTCACGCTGACGTTCCGTCTGCATTCGCTGATAGACCGCCTGGCTGTTCTGCTCGGGCAGATCGGCGCGGCGAATGCGCACGTCCACCACCGAGATACCGTAGTTGGCGGCTTCGCGATCGAGCTGTTCGCGAATCTTGGTCATCAGCGCATCGCGGTCGTCGCGCACGACGGTGATGAACGTCACCTCGCCAAGCACACGGCGCAGCGATGCGTTGAGCAGCGTGGTGAGCTGGATGTTGGCGGCCTGGATCGAACCGATGCTCTGATAGAACCGCAACGCGTCCTTGATGCGATAGCGCGCGAACGCGTCGACGACGAGCCGCTTCTGATCCGAGGCAATGACTTCCTGCGCCGGATTCTCGAGATCGAGAATGCGCTTGTCGATGCTGATCACGGCATCGATGAACGGCACCTTGAAGTTCAACCCTGGTTCGGTGACGACGCGCACCGGCTCGCCGAGCCGCACCAGCAGGACCTGTTCGGTCTGGCTGACGGTGAAGACCGAGCTATAGCCGACGACGATCGCGACCAGCAGAATGAACAGAGAGACGATACCTGCAATGCCGTTTTTCATCGTGTGCTCCCGCCCTGCGGCTGTGCAGCCGGCGCCGCTCGGCGTCCGATTTCATTGAGCGGCAGATACGGCACCACGCCAGGCGCCGAGCCGTTCGCGCCCTGATCGAGGACCAGCTTGTCCGCCCCGCCGAGAATGCGTTCCATCGTTTCGAGATAAATGCGCTGCCGGGTCACGTCAGGCGCTTTCTTGTACTCGTCGTAGACTTTCAGGAAGCGCGCGCTTTGGCCCTTCGCTTCGGCGACCGCCTGCTCCTTGTAGCCTTCCGCGACTTGCAGGATCTGCGCGCCACGTCCGCGTGCATCCGGAACGACGCGATTGGCATAGGTCTGCGCTTCGTTCTGCAGACGCTCAAGGTCGGCGCGGGCCGCCTGCACGTCGCGGAACGCGTCGATGACCTGCTGAGGCGGATCGACCTTCTGCATCTGCACCTGCTGGATCAGAACGCCGGAGCCGTAGGTGTCGAGTGTCTTCTGCATCAGTTCGAGCACCGCGGCTTCCGTCGTGGTGCGCGCGCCGGTGAGGATCGGCTGAATGTTCGAACGGCCGATCACGTCGCGCATCGCGCTTTCGGCGACCGCCTTCACGGTGCCTTCAGGATTCTGGATGTTGAACAGGAAATTGCCCACGCCATCGGGCTTGATGCGCCAGAGGACCGTGAAATCCACATCGACGATGTTCTCGTCGCCCGTGAGCATCAGGCTTTCCTCGGGAACGTCGCGGATGGTGGTGCCACCGCCGCGCCGCGAGTCGTCAACCACGCGCATACCGATGCTGAGCGTCGAAACACGCAACGCCTTCGGCAGCAACACTGTCTCGATCGGGTAAGGCAGATGATAGTTCAGGCCCGGCTGCACCGTGCGCACGTGCTTGCCGAAGCGCAGCACCACGCCGAGTTCTTCGGACTGAACGCGGAAGAAGCCGGACAGTCCCCAGATCGCCAGCGCCGCGACCAGCACGAGCGCAATGCCCATGCCGCTGAGGTTCCCGCCGGGAATCAAGGTCTGGAGTTTGTCCTGTCCGCGACGCAGAAGATCCTCGAGATCGGGCGGCTTCGGGCCGGTCGATTGCGGACCTGACCCCCAGGGGCCTTTCGGGCCAGAACCCCATGGGCCTCCGCCTTGATTCTTCCACGGCATCGTCGATCTCCTCCGCGCGAAAGCTCACGCTCCGCAATATCAGCAGGCCTTATAGGGGACGCGCCCGGTCCTTACAACGCAGGACGCTGCCATCAGAGAGCTATGGCGCAGGGCGAATTTGTCAATGCAAACATCGTGATCGCAGTTAATGCCGTCACCTGCGGCTATATGAGACGCCGGCCTCAACCATGCCGTTTATATGTGACATAGGAAAAATCGACCGTATCGCCATCCGCCTTTGAATGACGGGTTCGCGCGACTTCTTGCCATTCTTTCGGATTAACCGGCGCCAGAAACGTATCGCCTTCGGGCCTGTCGTGCACTTCGGTCAACTCGAGACGATCAGCCTTTTCCAGCCATTGCGCAAAAATGTCGGCGCCGCCGATCACCATGATCTCAGTGACGAAACGCCGCAGCGCATCGCCGCGCGCGATGTCATGCGCGGCGTCCAGCGAAGTTGCGACCACCACGCCCCGCGCCTGAAAAGCCTTGTCGCGCGTCACGACGATGTTGGTGCGCCCCGGCAGCGGACGGCCGATAGAAATGAACGTCTTGCGGCCCATGATAACCGGATGGTTGAGCGTGATCGCCTTGAGACGCTTGAGATCGGACCTGAGATGCCACGGCATCGCATTGTCGCGGCCGATCACGCCGTTTTCCGCGACGGCGACGACGAAAACGATTTGCGGTGATGACGTCGCGGAGGGAGACGCGCTCAAACCGCCACCTCGGCCTTGATGTGCGGGTGCGGATCGTAGTTCTCGAGCGTGAAGTCCTCGAAGCGGAACGAGAAGATGTCCTTCACATCGGGATTGATCTTCATCGTCGGCAACGGGCGCGTCAGGCGCGTAAGTTGCAGCCGCGCCTGATCGAGATGGTTCGAGTAGAGGTGCGCATCACCCAGCGAATGCACGAAGTCGCCGGGTTTGAGGCCCGTCACCTGCGCCACCATCATCGTGAGCAGCGCGTAAGACGCGATGTTGAAGGGCACGCCGAGAAACACGTCCGCAGAGCGCTGATAGAGTTGGCACGACAGTTTTCCGTTGGCGACATAGAACTGAAACAGACAGTGGCACGGCGGCAGCGCCATCTTGTCGACGTCGGCGGGATTCCACGCGCTCACGATCAGGCGGCGGGAGTCCGGAGTCTTGCGGATCATCTCGATCAGGTTGGAAATCTGGTCGATGCTGCGGCCGTCAGGCGCGGGCCAGGAGCGCCACTGCGATCCATAAACGGGGCCAAGATCACCATTGGCGTCCGCCCACTCGTCCCAGATCGTGACCTTGTGCTCCTGAAGATAGCGCACATTGGTGTCGCCCTTCAGGAACCAAAGCAACTCATAGATGATCGATTTCAGCGGCAGTTTCTTGGTCGTCAGCATCGGGAAGCCCGACGCCAGATTGAACCGCATCTGGTGGCCGAACACGGACAGCGTTCCGGTGCCGGTGCGGTCGGTCTTTTCCGCGCCGTCGCTGAGAATTCGCTCGAGCAGGTCGTGATATTGATTCATGGGCCTATCTAGCCGCCGGCCACCGCCGCCGTCTGCGGCGATTCGATTTCGGTTGGGCAATTATACCCTGAAAAATGAGGACGCCCGCCCCGAACAGCAAGGGGCGGAACTTGCGTCCCGCCCCTGCCAAACTCACGTTATTTCAGCAGAATCTCAGTTCGAGAGCGGCTTCAGCACTGCGGACCACTTGACGATTTCGCTGTCGACCAGCTTCT
The DNA here is from genome assembly GCF_058800765.1 of Afipia sp. GW822-FHT04G07. Taxonomy (NCBI): domain Bacteria; kingdom Pseudomonadati; phylum Pseudomonadota; class Alphaproteobacteria; order Hyphomicrobiales; family Nitrobacteraceae; genus Afipia; species Afipia sp. GW822-FHT04G07. The sequence goes on along the minus strand of NZ_JBXAMP010000001.1, from coordinate 4,009,793 downwards.
TCAGCGATTCCGGCGTGCGCTCTTCCGTCTTCGGGATCACGCTGCCGAGATCGAGCAGACGCTTGCGGACGCCTTCGTCGTCCAGCGCCTTGACCACAGCCGCGTTCAGCTTGGCCACGATCGGCGCGGGCGTGCCCTTTGGCGCGAAGATCGCGTTCCAGGCCTGCGCCTGGTACTCAGGCAGACCAGCTTCGGCGGTGGTCGGAACGTCCGGCAGCGACGGATTGCGCTCCGGTGTCGCCACTGCATAAGCCTTGATGGTGCCGCCCTTGACCTGCGGAACGGCATTCACGATCTGGTCGCACATGTAATCGACCTGCCCGCCAACCAGCGCGTTCATGGCCGGACCGGTGCCGTTGAACGGAACGCCGGTCGGCTTGATCTTGAGCACGGAGTCCAGCAACTGGCAGGACGAATAGGAGACCGAGCCGACGCCCGCATGAGCGGCATTGAGCTTGTCCGTGTTGGCCTTCACGTAGGTGATGAATTCCTTGAGATCCTTCGGCGGAAAATCCTTGCGCGCGAGGATCAGGATCGGCGTGCCGGCCAGCAGTCCGATCGGCTCGAAATCCTTCGAGGGATGGTAGGCAAGGTTCGGATACAGTGGCACGGACGCAGCATGAGTGCCCATGTGGCCGGTGATCAGGGTGTAGCCGTCCGGCGCGGCACGCGCGGCGCGCGTGGAAGCCGTGGTGCCGCCTGCGCCGACCACGTTTTCGATGATGATGGTCTGGCCCAGCGTCTGCTGCATATGGCCGGTCACGATACGCGCGATGACGTCGGTCGGGCCGCCGGCAGCGAACGGAACGATCATCGTGATGTTGCGCGTCGGATAGTCCTGCGCCTGAACCGGCGCGGTGGCGATACCTGCAACGGCAAGTGCCGAGAGCCCGCAGGTCGCGAGCATACGCTTGAGCAAATTCATAAGATTCTCCCGAAACATACTTTTATGATTACGGACGGAAAAGCCGTGCCCAGCAGTCTCAACATCACCGGGTGTGACGAGTCCATTCAACTTGCTATCAAGAACGAGCAAAGAGGCGCGGCCCAACGCCGCACCTCGTTATCTCAGTTTTCGGATTCAACGAACACCTCGTCGCGCTTCTTGCGAAGCGCAGGCAGCAACGCGAGAATCAGAAGGAATGCCGCGATCGCCATCAAGGTCGCGGACAACGGACGGGTGAGAAATACCATCCAGTCGCCGCGCGAGATCAACAGCGCGCGCCGCAGATTTTCTTCCATCAGCGGCCCGAGCACCATGCCGAGAAGCAGCGGCGCCGGCTCGAAATCGTGCTTCACCAGCCAGTAGCCGACAAGCCCGAAGGCGGCGGTCAACACGACGTCCATGGGCGCATTGTTGACCGAGTAGATGCCGATGGCACAGAAAATCACGATGCAGGGGAACAAGAGCCGGTAAGGCACTCGCAGCAACCGCACCCAGATGCCGACCATCGGCAGATTGATGACGAGCAGCATCAGGTTGCCGATCCACATCGAGGCGATCATGCCCCAGACGAGTTCCGGCTGCTTCTGCATCACCTGCGGGCCGGGCACGATGCCGTGAATGGTCATCGCGCCGACCATCAGCGCCATCACCGCGTTGGGCGGGATGCCGAGCGTGAGCAGCGGAATGAACGAGGTCTGCGCCGCCGCGTTGTTGGCGCTTTCGGGCGCCGCAACGCCTTCGATGGCGCCGCGGCCGAAGCGTTCGGGATGCCTCGATATCTTCTTCTCGAAGGTGTAGGCGGCGAACGACGCGATCACCGCGCCACCGCCGGGCAGGATGCCGAGGATCGATCCCAGCACCGTGCCGCGCATGATGGCCGGCGCTGAATCCTTCAGATCCTTCTTGGTCGGCATTAGTCCGGAAATCTTCTGCTGCACCAGTTCACGGTCCATCGACGCGCCGTGATCGAGATTGCGGATAATCTCGGCGAATCCGAACAGGCCCATCGCCACCGTCGCGAAGCCAAGACCGTCGGCAAGTTCCGGAATGTTGAACGACATGCGCGACGCGCCGGTCTCAATGTCCGATCCGACCATCGACAGCAGCACGCCGAATGCGATCATTGCGATGGCTTTCAGAACCGATCCCTTCGCCAGCACCACCGCGAAGATGAGACCAAGCACCATCAGTGAGAAATACTCGGCAGGCCCGAACGCCAGCGCGAGTTTGGTCAACGGTGCGCCGAGCAGCGCGATCAGAACGGTCGCGACACAGCCTGCGAAGAACGAGCCGATGGCGGCAATAGCGAGCGCAGGACCGGCGCGGCCCTGCTTGGCCATCTGGAAGCCATCCAGTGCCGTGACCACCGACCCGGCCTCGCCGGGAATGTTGACCAGGATCGACGTGGTCGAGCCGCCATACTGCGCGCCGTAATAAATACCCGCGAGCATGATGAGCGCGCCGACCGGAGGCAATCCGAACGTGATCGGCAGCAGCATCGCCACTGTCGCAATAGTACCGATGCCGGGCAACACGCCGACGAGCGTGCCGACCAGCGCGCCGATCAGACAGAGACCGAGATTGATGGGTGAGAACGCAACGCCGAAGCCGAGCGCGAGATTTGCAAAAATATCCATGACGCCCTCAGCGCAGAATGCGTGGGAAGAGATCAAGCGGCAGCCCGAGCGCATAAGGGAACAGGAGTGCGCATCCGAGCGTCAGGCAAGCCCCGACAATGATGGCCTCTTTCCATTGTGTCTCATTGCTGCCCAGCACCGCGATCATAAAGCTCGCAAACGCGGAGATGATCAGGCCGAGCGGACGGATGGTCGCCGCGAACGACAGGATCGACAGCGTCACGAAGAAAGGCCCGCGAACGCCGTAACGCTGCAGCGGCGGCCCCTCGACGAAAAATCCGGTAATGGCGACGCCCGCGCCGAGCGCGAGCAGAAGATACGCGAACATGCGCGGCGCGGTGCCTGGGCCGAAAGAGAACCCACGCATCCCCTGCAGGTCGCTCGATGCCCACAACGCAAACAGCGCAATCCCCATCAGGGCGAGCCCGCCGTAAAAATCCTGTGGTCCTTTGACAAGCCTTGGCGCGGATTTCTCCGCAGCGCGGCTGGGCGCTTCACTCATCGTCATCCCCCTCAAGTCACGGGCTTCAGCCCGGTCTATTTTTTGCCGCTCGGAAAAGTTCCCCGAGGCCCCCCTGCTTATCGATTTTCATCAGACGACGCCAGCAAAACCGAGGATGCCCCCAGCGACCAGCATCCACAGGGGATTGAGCCGGGTCACGAGCGCCAGCGCAGCAGATCCTGTTGTGAGCAGTGCAGCAATCCATGTTCCACCGGATGTAATTGCGAGAATAAGGCCGCTGGCGCACATTAGCCCGATCGAAATGGGAACCAGCGCGGTTTGCAGAATCGTCGGCCAGGCGGATTGACTTGATCGCGTCAGCATATTGCTGACGAAGTAGGCAAACACGGCGGATGGACCGCACATGGCGAATGTCGCGACCAGCGCACCGGCGATGCCCGCCACGTGATAGCCGATCAGTGTCACAATCAGGACATTCGGGCCAGGCGACAATTGCGAGATCGCGAACATGTCGGCGAATTGCGAATCCGTCATCCAGTGACGCACATCGACGGCCACACGGTGCATTTCCGGAATCGTCGAGTTTGCACCGCCGATAGCGAGCAACGACATCAGACCGAAGGTCCATGCCATCGTGAGCAGCGTTCCCGTGGGCGAGTTCATGGCGCCGCCCTCCTTCGCATGGCAAAGGTGATCGCGAGGCTGAGCGGGATGGCGGTAAACAGAACGGGCACCAGCGGCAGCCGCAGCAACCCGATGGCGACGAAAACCGCAGCCAGCAACGACAGGGCTACCGGATCACGCTTCTTCAGCAGCGGCATCATCATGCGCAGGATCACCGCGAGAAAAAGTCCCACCGCCGCGCAGGACACACCGGCCAGCGTCCGCTGCAACGCGGGGATTTCGCCATAGCGCGCGTAGATCGCGGCCAGCACAGTGACGATCACCACCGGCGGACCGATAAGACCGAGAAACGCGGCGATGCTCCCGGGAATGCCGCGAAAACGCGCACCGAACACCACGGACAGATTGACGATGTTGGGACCCGGGAGAAAATGACAGAGCGCGAAGGCTTCGTTGAATTCGTCAGGCGTCATCCAGCGATGCTGGTCGACAATGGCGCGCCGCGCCCACACCAGTACGCCGCCGAAGCCCGCAAGCGACATCTTGGCGAAGGCAACGAACAGTTCGATCAACCCGGGACGCATTATCGCATCGGGAGACCGGGGAATCACGGGAGCGGAATCGAAAGACATGGCCCGATTTAGAATGGGCCCGAGTGGAGGCCAACTGATATTCCGATCCTCCCTCATGCAACACATGCAAATCACAGCGCTGCCGGGTGCAGGCCTCGGATCAAAGGCGCGGATCTTGGATAAACCCAGCCTTCAAACAGCCGAAGCTCCCGCTCACCCGGGAACACGGCCTTTTTCGGCGGAATTTACCCCTTATATCAAGGCTGCCGGTTCGTCCGGCTGATCGAGGTTCGGAGGCATCTGGCAACGGATGCCGCCACTTTTGCCACCCCGCATTGAATTTGATGGGGACTGTTTCAGGCAGAAGCGTTGCCGTTCTCGAGAATTTCTGCGATCTGCAGGCCGCAGATGCTGACCTGAGAGCTATGACGCGATAGCATGGATCGAAACCGCGAGTCGGACGTTCGCGTTCGGCACTCTGCAGACTTCGACCAGCCACCTTTTTCTACAGGACCGTATGATGGCGACCGATCACATTCGTTACGACGTCCTTGCACGCGACGCACTGCGCAGCGTGTTGAAGCAGGTGCTTGCGGATGCCGCCGAGAACGGCTTGCCGGGCGAACATCATTTCTACATCACGTTCCTGTCCAAGGCCGAAGGGGTGAAGATTTCCCCGCGTCTGCTGTCGCAGTACCCGCAGGAGATGACCGTCATTCTCCAGCACCAGTTCTGGGATCTGGTCGTGACCGACGACCGCTTCGAGGTTGGCCTCTCCTTCAACGGAATTCCGGAGCGCCTCGTCATTCCCTTCAGTTCGATCAAGAGCTTCTTCGATCCGTCGGTGCAGTTCGGCCTGCAATTCGAGCCCGTCGATGACCCAGCCGCCGAGGCCGCGCCCGTGGTGGTCGAGTCGCTACCGGTTGCGGCTGCCGCTGAAACACCCACGTACGCTAGCGACGAGCCCGTCAAACAGGGCGAAGGCGCCGAGGTTGTGCGCCTCGATCGTTTCCGGAAGAAATAATCAGGCGCGGACATCGTTCGCGAGCCGTACCGCACGTTGTCTTCCTTCCTTCCCTTCCTCCTCTGCTTCATAATGTCTTGAAGCTTTCTAATGTCAGGCGCGCGTTTCTCGCGATGTGCGGACGCGCAGCGGTTGCGCATGTCGCGCGTGAAGTCCTAAACTTCGCTGTCCCCGTACAACACCGGAAACCGTCATGGCCGTACCGAAAAAAACAACGCGCACCGAAACCGACACGTTCGGGCCGATCGAAGTGCCGGCGGATCGCTACTGGGGCGCGCAAACCGAACGCTCGAAGCACAATTTCAAGATCGGCAATGAACGAATGCCGATGCCGATCGTTCGCGCGCTCGCTATCGTCAAGCTCGCCTCCGCGCAGACCAATCTCCAACTCGGCCTGCTCGACCAGCGCCGTGCGCGCGCCATCGTCCGCGCTGCCCGCGAAGTCATCGACGGCAAGCTCGACGACAACTTTCCGCTGGTGGTCTGGCAGACCGGCTCGGGCACCCAATCCAACATGAACCTCAACGAGGTGATCGCCAACCGCGCCAGCGAGTTGCTCGGCGGCGAGCCCGGCACCAAGAAGCCGGTGCATCCGAACGATCACGTCAACATGAGCCAGTCCTCCAACGATTCCTTTCCGACCGCGATGCATATCGCGGCGATAGAGCGCATCACCCACGACCTCGTACCCGCGCTGACCGTACTGCTGAAAGCATTGCGCCAGAAAGAAAAGGCGTTCGCGAAAATCGTCAAGATCGGCCGCACCCACACGCAGGATGCGACGCCACTGACGCTCGGTCAGGAATTTTCCGGCTACGCGGCGCAGGTGGAAAGCGGCATCTCGCGAATACGCGAGGCGGCAAAAACTCTCTATCTGCTGGCGCAGGGCGGCACGGCGGTGGGCACCGGCCTCAACGCAAAGCCGCGATTCGCCAAGCTGTTCGCCAGGCAGGTTGCTACTCTCACCAAGCTGCCGTTCACCAGCGCGCCGAACAAGTTCGAGGCGCTAGCTTCGAATGACGCCTATGTGTTCGTGCACGGCGCGATCAACGCGATAGCCACCGGCCTGTTCAAGATCGCCAACGACATCCGGCTGCTCGGTTCAGGTCCGCGCTCGGGTCTGGGCGAATTGATCCTGCCGGAAAACGAGCCGGGTTCGTCGATCATGCCGGGCAAGGTCAATCCGACCCAGTGCGAAGCCATGACGATGGTGTGCTGCCAGATATTCGGCAACCACACCACGATCACCGTCGCAGGCAGCCAGGGTCACTTCGAACTGAACGTCTACAAGCCGGTGCTGGCGCACTGCATGTTGCAATCCATCCAGTTGATGGCCGATGTGGCGCGTTCGTTCACCGAACATTGTGTGGTCGGCATTCGCGCAGACGAGAAGCGCATCGACGATTTGATGCAGCGGTCGCTGATGCTGGTGACGGCGCTGGCGCCGAAGATCGGCTACGACAGCGCAGCCAAGGTCGCGAAGACTGCTCACGCCCGTGGCACGACGCTGAAGGAAGAGGCTGTGCGTCTCGGCTTTGTATCGGCAGCCGAATTCGATCGGCTCGTGAAGCCAGCCAGAATGACCCATCCCGGATAAAGGATAGCGCGGCTTCGCAACATTAACTTGTCGTAACCAATGCGGACATGTCGTCGCACCGCCTAAAGTCCTAGCTTGTTCGGCTACCCTACGCGACGCATCGCGTGCTAATTTTGAATCTCCTGCATCGCAATCGCACGCAGGGGACGAACGATAGCAACGGGCCCGCTCGAACGCTGGCTCCAATGAGACCCGAACAGGACACAACGAAACCGGCACTCACTTCAGCCGTTCATTCGTTACAACTGTCCTGGATGATGGAGGCGTCATGGGCGATCTGGTCAATCTGAGGCAAGTCAAAAAGCGCATCGCGCGTGACGGCGCGGCGAAGCAATCCGAAACCAATCGCGCACGCTTCGGCCGCACCAAGGTCGAGCGCCAGCGCGACGAGCTTCACGCGCAGCGCGCCGGCAACGTGCTGGATCAGCACCGCCTCGACGACGAGACTTCAAACGACGACAGGACTTCGGCATGAAGTCGCCTGTCGTCAAACGATCGATCGTCGTCGCCGGCCACAAAACCAGCGTCAGTCTCGAAGAAGCCTTCTGGAACGGCATGAAGGAAATCGCCTCGGCGAGAACCCTGACGCTGTCAGAACTCGTCGGAGAAATCGACGGCGGTCGGCAGCAGGGAAATCTCTCCTCGGCGATCCGGCTGTTCGTGCTGGATTATTTCCGGTCACGCGCGATGCCTTCAACGGGGAACGGCGCCAGCCGGATGCCCGCCGAAAACCCGCATCCGTAGTTTCACGCATCGGACACCTACGATTCTGATTCCGTCGTAGGTTTTCACACGAATACCGCCGGTACCCGGTTTCAGTTACTATGTACCCGTATCTCGAAACTCATACCGTTTCGGGAGCGGCTGTGAGGGCGCCGCGCATCTTTTGCGCCAGCGATATGTATTCTGATCCGCGCAGCCTGCCGATCCGAGTTCGTACCAACGTGCATGAGCCTCCCTCTCGACGAGACATCCTCTCGCCGCGCGCGGTCGCTTGGCCGAAATGGAGGATACTTCGATGCAGGACGACACAATCACGGCGGACATGGGCGACCTGGACCTCCACTCGGCACGGCGGGTCAAGGAATTCGCAGTGGTCAAGCGGTCCGTCGTGGTCGGTGGGCACAAGACCAGCGTTAGCCTGGAAGATGCCTTCTGGACCAGCCTGAAAGACATAGCGACACGACGCGGCCTAGCGCTCTCGACTCAGATCGACGTCATCGATCGCACCCGCAAGACCAGCAACCTGTCCTCCGCGATCAGGCTATTCGTGCTGGATCATTTCCGCGCGCGCGCCGTCACCACGATGTTCATAGGCGAGCGGGTTCAGTCACCGGGGATCGTCCCCGCCGCGTAAATCAAAACGTCCGGGACGCCGGCGGGGGTGCCGCCGAACGCGGTCTCGGCGTCTGCAAGACTCCCGGTGCGGGCTTGATGTTGATCGGCGGCGGCAGCGGCTGCACCTGCACATTGCCAGTCGACGGTTCGGGCGGCGCACTCGGCCGAGCCGGCGGCGCAACCGGGGCCCGCGGCTGCACGGTTTTCGCGCCGGAGTTCTTCCGCCGGGGATCGCGGATTGGAATTTTCACCTCCGACGGTGCAAGGGGCTCGGCCGTGGGCAGCGTTTCATCCCACAGGTTTTCGAATTCTGCTTCAGGCGTGACACCGCGCTCAAGCTGATCGAGCCTGCGCGTTTCACGATCGATCGCGCGCATCCCGAGCCACGACGACAACGCTGCGACGTCGACCGCGCGCGCCAAGCCATCCGGCGACCCGTTCAGATCGACACGAATTTCAGGACGCCCGCTGATCGGCTTTGTATTGATCGGCGACATGATCGCGCGAAGGTCCGCCTGATCGGCGAGCAGATCGTAACCGCCGGCGATGGCGACACGAGCCCGCGCAGACTGAAACGTCGCCGCCTCGACCCGCAGCCGGCCATCCTTGATGGTGAACGGAATCTGCGCCGATGGAACGCTCAGTGCGCCAGCGGCCAGTACCGGCTCGACGATTTCTTTCAGCTTGAGATCGTCGATCGCCTGCCCGCCATCGCTGGCGCGAAGTGCGACTTCGAAGGCGCGCGTATCGAGCCCCGTGATCTGCGCATCCGTCAGCGTCAGCGTCCCGCCGCCTGACAATGCGCCGGTCAATCCCGCAGCGCTGCGGCCCTGTCCCGCGAGTGTCATCTGCAGCGCTGCCTTGCCGCTCGGCATCGCGAGGTTGCGATAGCGCAACGACGCGCCGTCGACGCCCGACAATTGCAGACGCGCGTTAAACGACGCGCCTTGATTTGGTCCCTGCGCGGTCTGCCGCGCATCGAAGTCGAGCATCGCCTCGCCGCCGCCGATACCGGCTTTGACATTTTCCAGCACCAGCGATTGCCCGTCGCCCTTGATCGCGCCGCTGACGGGCCGCATCTCGCCGCCACCCGGCAGCGTCCCGCTCAATACCTGAAACGCCAGACGCCCACGCCAGCCGCGCAGCCAGCCTTTGTTGAGCGGAGACGATGCATCGTGACCCGCCGCGCCGAACGCCAGCCCGGTCACTGCGGCAATATCGAGCGTATCGAGTCCGATTTCACCATCGACGCCGATCTCGTCGCCGCGCGTCAGCGTCAACCGTCCGCGCACGCGCGATCCGCCCACGGTGGCGTCGAGACCGTCAAAGGTGAAGGCGTTACCCGACATACCGAGTTTCGACGACAGCGCGATTCCGAGCGATGGCACGCTTCCCGGCTTCAGATCGAACAGTACGGCCAGATCCGCACGGCGCACCGCCATTGTCAGCGCCGCCGTGGGTTGATCCTCCCAGGGGTTACCGGCGCCTTGAATGTCGCCATCGATGCCCGCCCCCGTCAGTTTCGCTTTCAGTTGCAGCGGCGAGCCCCAAACACCCATGACCGACGACTCGAACTGCGCAGGACCGTCCTGCGCCGAAACGACACGATCAAGACCGAGCGATGACAACATCGACGCGGTCTGGTCCGCGGCGAACTTCGTCTCAAGATTAAACTCGCTGCCGCGCAGCACCGCGAGGTCAAACCCGCGCGCAAGATCAATGCTCGGAGACGCGGTCAGCGTCATCGCACCCTTGATCCGCGGCGAGTCGATGTCGATAACGGCGCGCGCATCGGTGCGGCCGGAGCGATCCTTCGCCTTGCCGAGATCGGCGGAGAGTTGCACGCGCGCCGCGCCGCCGCCTTGCGACGCCGTGTTCAGCCGCTCAGCGACAGCGGGTGCGAACGGCGCGATGAAGCTGCCGATCCTTGCAAGCGATGGCGCGGTTGCGGTCAACGCGAGCTTGCCGCTGCCCTCAATGCGATCGAACGAGCCCTCGCCGTCGATAGCAAGACCACCACTGGCATCACCGATCCGAATTCGGTCGAGCGCGATGGTTTTCGGGCCGTAGCTGAAATTCATTCCGGCGGGCCGGAGTTCCTGCCCCGCGATGACGGCGCTTGCGGCGTCGAGCGAGATTTGCGCCTCGTCCGGCCACGCCGACTGCGGTCCGGCCAGCATCGCAACAAGCGACGAGGCGGACTCAAAATCAAGGCTCGCGGCTTTCAACGCGGCTTCAAACCGCGTCTTGCCGTCGGCGACTGTCAGAAGCGCGAGACGCCCGTCCATAGCGCCGCCGTTGATGTCGGCTTTCATACTTTCAAGCACGATACGATCCGCCGCCACCGTCGCATCGCCGCTCAGGCGCAGCGGCTTCTGGTTGCGGTACGTCACGTCGCCGCGCCCTTGCAGCCACGCCGCGAGCGCGTCCGGATCGGCCGATTCGATATTGACCGGACCCGTGAAACGAGCGGACGGCTGCGCAATCCCGCCGCTGGCCGAGATTCGCGTTGCGCCCGGCGCGCGCATCTCGAACTTGCCGATGGTCCATGCCTTGTCGTCGCCACGCAATTCGACAGCGATGTTCTGAAGCGGACGGCCGCCAAGCGCGATCTGGTCGGCGCTGAGTTCGATCTGCGCTAGAAGCGGCAGCGACGGCAGCGAGGTCACGAGCGTGCGCAGCGCCGGCAACAGCCGCAGCGGTTCGGCGTTGGCCGAGCTTCTAGCCAGCAAACGGTCCGCATCGAGTTGCCGCGCCGACAAGGCGAGATGCAACAACGGCGACGCGCCGAACCTGATATCGCCGCTGCCAATGAGGCGCAGCGCATTGTCCTCCGGACCGAATCCGGCTTCGACCTGCTCGAACGTTGCGGACGACGGAGTGGCCTTCACCCGCGATGTCAGCCTCCACGGCTGGCCGGGGTCTGCGGTCTTGACGTCTGCCGGCCGCGCCAACGTCAGCCCGCCGTCGAATTTCGGCACGGCGTTATCGAACGTCAGAACGCCATCGAGATCGGTCAGCAGCGGCCGCTCGCCCGGGTCGGTCATGAATCGCACACGCGTGCCTTTGCCGTCGGCGCTCTGGCCCGACGAGAGACGGAACGGCGTTCGCGCACTGAGCAGCGTGAACGATCCCTCCCCCCGCGCGCTGCCCGCGGCCCCGCGTATGTCCCCGCTGAAGTTGAGGTCGTCGATCCGCAGCGTCGCTCCGCTCGACGCATCGTGGAACGCGACACGTCCCGCGATGTTCATCCGGTTGATGGCGAGCGATCCGAGATTGAAGCGGCCCGTCGTCGCCGGCCATTCAAAACGACCCTGACGGTCGAGACCGAGATCGAGCACGAAACCATCCAGCGACAACTCGCTCGCGCGCCATTCGCCCCGCATCAGCGAGCCAAGTTCGAATTCGACGTCCAGTTTTTCCGCCCGGACCCTGGCGGGATCTTTCTCGCTGCCGACGGCGACCGATCGCAGCCGCAACGTGGGCGTCGGCAGCAAAAGCGCGTCGAGTTTGCCGTTGACGCGCACCGGCATCCCGAGGACACGGGAGGCTTCCGCCTCGAACTGCGGGCGAAACTGGTTCCAGTCGATAAAATACGGCCCGACCAGCGCCGCGATCAGCGCCAGAATAAATGCAATGGCCAGTCCAAGCAGCGTTGTCTGCAAGGTTTTACCTCAGCGAGGGATCGGCCGATCTTGCGCCGGTCGTCATAGGACATGACGGGGCTCAGCCGCGACCGTCAAGTGCCACGCACAGCGCAAATATTGAACCAACCGGCTGCTTCGAATACTAAGTTTAACAGGCTCCCTTCACAACCCTGCAAACCGGCAGACGCGATGTCCGAAATGACCTCACGACCACCCGACAGAACAGGCGCGTCGCCTGACGCCATCAAGTCGCATTACGACATGGGCAACGATTTTTTCCGGCTCGTGCTCGATCCAGAGATGATTTACTCATGCGCGCTGTTCGCGGACGACGACGATCTCGTCACAGCCCAGCGCCGCAAGCTCGATCATCATATCGACGCTGCTTCGGCGGCGAATAAAGCGCGGGTTCTCGACATCGGATGCGGCTGGGGCGCGATGCTGCGGCGGCTGGTCGATCACGCGGGCGCCGGACATGCGGTCGGGCTCACGCTCAGTCCATCGCAGGCAAGCTGGATTCGTGAAACCCGCAATCCGAAAATCGAAGTCATCGAGCAGGACTGGCGCGATCACAAGCCGGACCGCCGCTACGACGCCATCATCTCGGTCGGCGCGTTCGAGCATTTCGTGCAAAAGGGCCTCGACCCCAAGATCAAGCTCGACGCCTATCGCAAGTTCTTCGCCTGGTGCGACAGCGTGCTCGTCACCGGCGGCAGGCTGTCGCTGCAAACCATCGCCTATTCCGAACGGCACAAGGTCCTGCCGCTGCTGGAAAAGACCTTCCCTGAAAGCGACCTCCCGCTGGAATGGGAGCCGATCGCCGCTGCCGAAGGCACCTTCAGCCTGATCGCGGCGCGCAACGATGCGGATCACTATTACCGGACACTGCGGATGTGGGAGCAGAACCTGCTCACGCATTACCAGGAAGCGGTCGCGCTGGTCGGCGACGAACGCGCCGACGAATTCCGGCGTTATCTCCGGCTATCGGCGACGGGCTTCCGGATGGGCATGGTCAGCCTGATGCGCATGAGCTTCGTGAAGAAGCACTGATCGCGGTCAGGTGAATGTAACGTCGATCTGGCCGAGCGGAATTCCTGATACCGTCGTCGTCCAGCGTTCGCCGGGCTTGATCGGCATCGCGCGGGTCAGTGTGCCCGTGGTAACGATCTCTCCCGCTGCGAGCCCCGGATTCACATCGTCCTGCGCCAGCACGCCGACAAAGTGGCGCAACGCCGACAGCGGCCCGCCGAGAACGTTGCGCGCATGGCCGCGATCCACGACATCGCCGTTGCACGCGAGTTCGACGTCGAAATTCGCAAGCTGCTTCAGCCATTGTCCGGCATTGCCCGACACCGGATGCCGCTCACCGATCAGCATCGCGCCGTGCAGACCGAACGCCGCCACCGTATCGGCTGCGGCGAATTTCCAGTCGGGATAAATCGATTGTACGATCTCGTACCCGAGTGCCACCCATCCGACGCAGGACAGCAGCGCGCGCTCGTCCATCGCCGCATCAGGCGCGACGTCGAGACCGAAAACGATTTCCGGCTCAATTCGCGGATCGGTCAGATCGGCCAGCGACGCTTTCGCATTCGTCTCGCCCAGATTGTGGACCGTGCGATCGTACATATAGCCCCAAATCGGGCCGTTGACGTTGTATTGCGCCCAGATCGTGCTGTTGGTGAAGCCGATCTTGCGGCCCAGCACATTTTCGCCGCGCGCCTCGCGCATCTGACGGACGACCGGCGTCACCATATAGGCCTCGTCCAGACCGAACGCCGGATCGCGCGACGAAAACGGCGCAATCTGCCGGCCCTGACCGAGAACCGACAGGGCCTCCGCAGCGATGCTCTGCGCGTCCATGCTGCTCGACCTTGTCACGCGGGGAGAATTTTTCCGGGGTTCAGAATGTTGTGCGGATCAAGCGCCATTTTTAGAGCGCGCATCGCCTGCACTGCTTCCGGCCCGAGTTCTGTCTCCAGATACTGCTGCTTGCCCTGCCCGATACCGTGCTCACCGGTGCAAGTACCACCCATGGCCTGCGCACGCTCCACCAGACGGTGCAGGAAACCATCCGCGCGCTGCATCTCGTCGGGATCGTTGACATCAACTAGCATCGAGCAATGGAAATTACCGTCGCCCACATGGCCCACGATCGGAGACAAGAGCCCGACCGTTTCCAGATCCTTCTCGGTCGCGACCACGCATTCCGCCAGCCGCGAGATCGGCACGCAGACATCCGTCGCTACCGCCTGCGCGCCGGGGCGAAGTCCGCGCACCGCCCAATAGGCGTCATGCCGCGCCTGCCACAGCCGGGTGCGGTCTTCCTGCCGCGTGGTCCATTCGAATGCGCCGCCGCCACATTCCCTGGCGATCTCGGCAAACATCTGCGACTGCTCGGCGACGTCCGCTTCGGTGCCGTGGAATTCCAGCAGCAGCAGCGGCGTCTCCGGCAGAGACAGCTTTGAATAAGCGTTGCAGGCCTTCACCTGCGCGGCGTTCAGCAGTTCGATGCGCGCCAGCGGTATTCCGGTTTGAATGGCGAGAATGGTCGCATTGCAGGCACCCTGCACGGTCACGAACGAACACGACGCCGCCGCGATGCTTTGGGGAATGCCGCGCAGCTTGATGGTCAACTCGGAAATGATGCCGAGCGTGCCTTCCGCGCCGACGAACAGATGCGTGAGATCGTAACCCGCCGAGGATTTCTTCGCGCGCGTACCGGTCGTAATGATCTCGCCATCGGCGCGCACCACCTTCAGCGCCAGCACGTTGTCGCGCATGGTGCCGTAACGGACGGCGTTGGTGCCTGACGCGCGGGTCGATGCCATGCCGCCGATGGAGGCGTCCGCGCCGGGATCGATCGGAAAAAACAAACCCTGATCGCGCAGATGCTCGTTGAGCGCCTTGCGCGTCACGCCGGGCTCGATCACGCAATCGAGATCGTCGGCGTGGACGTCGATGATGCGATTCATCTCGCGCAGATCGATGCAAATGCCGCCCGCCGGCGCGTTGACCTGCCCTTCCAGCGAGGTGCCCGTGCCGAACGCGATCACTGGCACGCGCCGCTCGGCGCAAATCCGCACCACGTCCTGAATGTCCGCCGTGTTCTGAGCCAGCACGACGGCGTCCGGCGGCTGCGGCGGCAGCCATGTGGTGGTATGGGCGTGCTGATCGCGCACCGCCTGCGAGGTGATGAGATTGTTGCCGAACCGCGCGGCAAGCGCTTCAATCGCGCTCGAAACCGCCGATGGCGCGGGACGTGTCAGGGCTGCGTTGGAAAAGGCCACGGTTGCTCATCTCTAGGGAAGCTGTTGTGGCGCTGACCGTGGCAAAGGATGTATAGCGGGTCAAGAGAGAGTGCCGACTCGAACCGGGAATAGAGATGACATCGAGTACGCTTCCGAAAAACAATGCGCCGCAACAAATCGCGGCACCGTTCCTCACCACCGTGATGCAGATCGAACCGCAATGGATCGATTACAACGGCCACCTGAACATGGCCTACTACAACGTGCTGTTCGACCGCGGCATCGACCAGATGTGGCTCGAACTCGGCATCGGCCCCGACTACATGAAAGAGCGCAATGGATCGACGTTTACGGCGGAATGCCACGTGCGTTATCTGCGCGAAGTCCATCTCGGCGATCCGGTGCAAGTGTCGGTTTACCTCGTCGCGGCGGACGAAAAACGGATTCACACCTTCGAGGAATTGCGCCACGCGACCGAGGGATGGATTTCAGCGACCTCGGAAAACATGACGCTGCACGTCGATATGACGACACGGAAGACAGCGCCGTTTCCGCCCGACATCGCAACGCGTATACGTGAGGTGGTAGCGGCGCATGGCGCCGTCGGGCAGCCGGACGGCATAGGCCGACGCATCGCAATGCCGGTCAAATAACGCCAAAGCCGCCTTTACGGACCAGTACCGCGCCGCGCCAGACCGACAACGGCGGAAATCAGGAACAGGATCAGCGCGACGAAAAACACGATCTTGGCGATTTCGATCGACGCACCCGCGATGCCGCCGAAGCCCAACAGGCCCGCGACCAGCGCGATAATCAAGAATGTGACGACCCAACTCATCATGACACGCTCCTGCGTTCGTTTCGGGGGAGCGGCGTGCGCTCCATCTGTAAAAACAATCCGGTGCAGGATCGAAAGTTCCATCCCCGCAAAGGGGCCCCAACCCTGAAGAATCAGCCTCCAAACGGAAGAAATCCGCTCAATCCCGGCAAATAACGCCCCACAGACGGCGCTGTCGGAACGACGCCGGAATGCCTATATGTTCCGTAATCCTGATATGAAGTCTCCCCTTCCCGGTGTCGCGATGTCATCGTGGCCTAAAGACGAATCGCATGACCGAGCCAAACAAGCTGCCGCCGCAAGATATTTCCCGCGACGTGCCGAACCACCAGCCTGCCGCTGGCGGCATCGCCGCGCGGGCGCGCGCGTCGGCGGCCCCGCAATATCTCTCGGCGCTCAATCCCGAGCAGCGTGATGCGGTGGAAACGCTGGACGGCCCGGTGCTGGTTCTGGCCGGCGCGGGCACCGGCAAGACGCGTGTGTTGACCTCGCGCATCGCGCATATTCTGTCGATGGGCCGCGCGCGGCCCCACGAAATTCTCTCCGTCACCTTCACCAACAAGGCGGCGCGCGAGATGAAGCACCGTCTCGGCCAGATGCTCGGCCAGGCGGTCGAGGGCATGCCGTGGCTCGGCACGTTTCACTCCATCGGCGGACGCATCCTGCGCTATCACGCAGAACTGGTGCAGTTGAAATCCAACTTCACCGTGCTCGATGTCGATGACCAGGTCCGGCTCCTCAAGCAGTTGCTGCAGGCCGAAGGGATCGACGACAAGCGCTGGCCCGCTCGGATGCTGGCCGGACTGATCGACGGCTGGAAAAATCGCGGGCTGACCCCGTCGCAGGTGCCTGCCGGCGAAGCCGCCGTGTTCGGCAATGGCAAGGGCGGCAAGCTTTACGCGACCTATCAGGAGCGGCTGAAAATTCTCAACGCCGCCGATTTTGGCGATCTCCTGCTGGAGAACATCCGGCTGTTCCGCGAACATCCCGACGTGCTGCGGCAATATCAAAACCGCTTCAAATACATTCTGGTCGACGAATATCAGGACACCAACGTCGCGCAGTACCTCTGGCTGCGCTTGTTGGCGCAGGCGCCGTCGTCTCCGGTGGCACTTCCCGCATCCGGCGACAGCGCACCGGCTCCCCTTGCCGCACCAAAGAACATCTGTTGCGTCGGCGACGACGACCAGTCGATCTACGGCTGGCGCGGCGCGGAGGTCGACAACATCCTGCGCTTCGACCACGACTTCCCGGGCGCGAAGGTGATCCGGCTCGAGCGCAATTATCGCTCGACGGGACATATCCTCGCCGCAGCCTCGCACCTGATCGCGCACAACGAAGGCCGCCTTGGCAAGACACTGCGCACCGAGGACATCGACGGCGAAAAAGTCACCGTCACCGGCTCGTGGGATTCCGAGGAAGAAGCCCGCGCCATCGGCGAGGAAATCGAGCAGTTGCAGCGCGCGGGCAGCAAGCTCAACGAGATCGCCATTCTCGTACGCGCCTCGTTCCAGATGCGCGAGTTTGAAGACCGCTTTGTCACCCTCGGGCTGAATTACCGCGTGATCGGCGGTCCAAGATTTTATGAGCGCGCGGAAATCCGCGACGCGCTGGCCTATCTGCGGGTGATCAATTCGCCCGCCGACGACCTCGCCTTCGAGCGCATCGTCAACACGCCGAAACGCGGACTTGGTGACGCCACCGTGCAGATGCTGCACGATATCGGGCGCAAGCGCCGCATTCCGCTCACCGAAGCGGCGCGCGCCGTGATCGAGACCGACGAGTTGAAGCCGAAGGCGCGCGGCAGCCTCCGTAACGTGATGATGAATTTCGACCGCTGGCGCGCGCAGCGCGACATCGTTCCGCACACGCAGTTGGCTGAAATCGTGCTGGATGAATCCGGCTACACCGAAATGTGGCAGAAGGACCGCTCCGCCGACGCCGCCGGACGTCTGGAGAACCTGAAAGAACTCGTGCGCTCGATGGAGGAGTTCGAGAACCTGCAAGGTTTCCTCGAACATATCTCGCTGGTGATGGACCGCGAAGGCAACGCCGATGACGACGCGGTGTCGCTGATGACGCTGCATTCCGCCAAGGGACTGGAATTCAACAACGTGTTCCTGCCCGGCTGGGAGGAAGGCCTGTTTCCGAGCCAACGCACGCTCGACGAACAGGGCCGCGCGGGCCTGGAGGAAGAACGCCGCCTTGCCCATGTCGGTATTACGCGCGCGCGCAAACGCGCCAAACTTTACTTCGCTACCAACCGGCGCATTCACGGCTCATGGACGACGACGATTCCGTCGCGTTTTCTCGATGAATTGCCCGCGGACAATGTGGAGATCACCGAGAGCAAGGGCGGCTCGGGATGGGGCGGCGCGGGCGGTTATGGCGCATCGCGCTTCGACAACGTGGAATCCTTCGGCTCGACCTATACAACGCCGGGCTGGCAGCGCGCGCAGGCGAATCGTGCACGCAACGGCGGCAAGGGCTTCGACGAGACCGGCGCGCGTTACGATTCCGGTTCGCGCGGCGGCTTCAGCCGCAAGCCAACCGTGATCGAAGGCGAGTTGATCGCGAAATCCACCGGCGCGAATTCGGAGTTCTCGCCCGGCGACCGGGTATTCCACCAGAAATTCGGCTATGGCCGCGTCGCCAAGGTCGACGGCAACAAGCTCACCATCGCGTTCGAAAAGGCCGGTGAAAAGAAGGTGGTCGACAGCTTCGTGACGCGGGCGTAACGCGCGGATCCGGGATGCCACGAAAGAATTTTTGATGCGCGCCGCGCCGTCCGAATAGGCGTTATGCATTGCGCGGGGGCGCCGGGACGCCTATGTCATGCTCCCGCCTCCGCAGATCGCACCCATGTCCCCTATCATCTCCGTCTCCAACGTCTCGAAGACCTATGCGTCCGGCTTCACCGCGCTGAAGAATATCAACCTTGATATTCGCCGCGGCGAGATCTTCGCTCTGCTCGGACCAAACGGCGCAGGCAAGACCACGCTCATCAGCGTGATCTGCGGCCTCGCGGTGCAGACCGCAGGCACGGTGACGGTGGACGGCCACGACATCGTCAAGGATTATCGCGCCGCGCGCTCGCTGATCGGGCTGGTGCCGCAGGAACTGCATACCGACGCGTGGGAGTCGCCGTGGTCGACCGCCTCGTTCAGCCGCGGCCTGTTCGGCAAGCCGAAAAACCCTGCGCATATCGAAAAGGTGCTGAAAGATCTGTCGCTGTGGGACAAGCGCAAGAGCCAGATCATCACGCTGTCGGGCGGCATGAAGCGCCGCGTCATGATCGCCAAGGCGCTGGCGCACGAGCCGCAAATCCTGTTTCTCGACGAACCCACTGCGGGCGTTGACGTCGAACTGCGCAAGGCGATGTGGGAGGTGGTGCGCGGACTGCGCGACGCCGGCGTCACGATCATCCTCACGACGCATTACATCGAGGAAGCCGAGGAGATGGCCGACCGCGTCGGCGTCATCAACAAAGGCGAGATCGTACTGGTCGAAGAAAAGGCCAAGCTGATGCAGAAGCTCGGCAAGAAGCAGCTCAAGCTGCACCTGCAGGAGAAACTCACCGTCATTCCGCCGTCCCTCGCCGCACATCATCTCGACCTCTCAGCGGACGGCGAGGAACTGGTCTACACCTACGACACCAAGGGTGAGCGCACCGGCATCACATCGCTGCTGAACGACCTCGGCGTGGCCGGAATCAAGTTCAACGATCTCAACACCACACAAAGCTCGCTGGAAGAAATCTTCGTCAGCCTGGTGCATCAATCATGAATTTTCACGCCGTCGCTGCAATCTACAAGTTCGAGATGGCGCGGACCTTCCGCACGCTGCTGCAGAGCGTCGTTTCGCCGGTGATCTCGACATCGCTGTATTTCGTGGTGTTCGGCGCGGCGATCGGCTCGCGCATCACCGAGATCGACGGCATCAGCTACGGCACCTTCATCGTGCCGGGCCTCATCATGCTGTCACTGCTGACGCAGAGCATCGCCAATGCCTCGTTCGGCATCTACTTCCCGAAGTTCGCCGGCACGATCTACGAATTGTTGTCGGCGCCGGTGTCCTCCTTTGAAGCTGTGCTGGGTTATGTCGGCGCGGCGGCGACCAAGTCGATCATCCTCGGCCTCATCATTCTCGCCACTGCGGGGTTGTTCGTGCCGCTGAAGATCGCGCACCCAGTCATGATGCTGACGTTCCTCGTGCTTACGGCGGTGACGTTTAGCTTGTTCGGCTTCATCATCGGCATCTGGGCCGACGGCTTCGAGAAGTTACAGGTGATCCCGCTGCTGGTGATCACGCCGCTGACGTTCCTCGGCGGCAGCTTCTATTCGATCCACATGCTGCCGCCAGTCTGGCAGACCGTGACGCTGTTCAACCCGGTGGTGTATCTGGTCAGCGGCTTCCGCTGGAGCTTCTTCGAGATCGCCGATGTCAGCGTCGGCCTGAGCCTCGGCATGACGCTTGGGTTTCTCGCGCTGTGCATGATCGCCGTGTGGTGGATTTTCCGCACGGGCTATCGGCTCAAGACCTGAGCCCTACAGCCCAAGCTCAATAAACCGGCTGCTTATCTACCGGCCGCGAGGCGCATCATTCGGCGGTGGCGGCACGTCTGCCGGCTGCACGGCGCGCGAAGCACCATCCCCGATGGCTCCCAGCGTACCGGCAACAGCGCCCACACCCGCGCCGACCGCGCCGCCGACCAGACCGCCGACGGGACCTGCCGCAGTCTTGCCCTGGTAAGTGCCCTGGGCTGCGCCGCTGACGGCCCCGTTGATCGGTCCCTGCTGCGCCTGCGACATTGCCGGAAGTGCCAGAAAAGCCAACGCCGTGGCCGCCCGCGCGAAACCTGAAATCGAAGTCTGGATTTTCATTTCAGAAAACCTCCCTGCCCGGCCGAATCCCGGCCCAGTTCAAGCAAATCACGAGACAGGAGGTTGCGTCAGGCGGGACGGAAACGCAATGCGCGGTGGTTTGACGCAATGACCGGCATTGCCTCAATTTGCGGGAGGCCCCGCCCGGCAACGCCCACGAAAAAGCGGCGCACCTGTTGCAGAAGCGCCGCCGGAATTCCAGTGTTCTGCCGCTCTCGATCAGCGGTGACGCCTGTGGTGGCGATAATGGCGATGCTTATAGCTGCGGCGATTGTCGATGCCGAGCACGCCATTCACGCCGCCGACCACACCACCGACACCCGCGCCTACCGCGCCTCCGACGACGCCGCCGACCGGACCCGCGGCGCGGTTGCCCCTGTAAACGCCTTCGTTCGCGCCGCCTTCCATGCCGCGAAAGACGCCCTGGGCGTGCGCCGCGACCGGCAAAGCCAGCAGCGCCAGCGCGGCCGCCACAAACGTGAAGCGCCGATGCGCCGATGTGATCATGAACAAGGCTTCAGTCTTCATCTTTAAATCTCCGTGGAGAGCCGAACTTTGACCCACGTTGCAAACGCGCTGGAACCTGGAAAGTTGCGTCAACTTTGGCGAAAACACGCCTTAAAGACGCGCCGTTCACGAAACCGTTTGGCTGCGGCCGTCAACCTTAAGACCATGACACTGTTAAAAAAGCCATGTTCCATGCTTTATTGCAGTGAAAGGGCTGGGCGAGACGAGGCAACAGTTATGCGTACGATTTTGATTTCGGTGACCGGCTTGATGCTGCTTGCAGGCAGCGCACAGGCTGCGGTTTCCATCCTCGTCGACAAGAACACGCAGCAGATGACCGTCTCCGTTGACGGCGTGCCGCGCTATACTTGGCCGGTGTCCAGCGGCAATCCCTCGCACGAAACGCCGAACGGCAGCTTCAAGACCTTCCGCATGGAAGAGGATCATTACTCGAAGGAATTCGATGATGCGCCGATGCCGAACGCGATCTTCTTCACCAAGCAGGGCCACGCCATTCACGGCACGGATTCGGTCAACCGGCTCGGCAGCCCGGCCTCACACGGTTGCGTGCGGCTGTCGCGCGCCAATGCGTTGAAACTCTGGGATCTCGTCAAGACCGAGGGCCTGCTCAACACCACCGTGACGCTGACGGGTTCGTCGCAGGTGGCGCTCGCGCGAAATCCCAAGGCGCGCACCAACGTCGCGACGACGCGCGGCACCGACGCCTATGGCCAGCCGGTTCAAATCGCACCGCGCGGCGTGGCGCAGGATACGTTCAGCGAAGACCTCAACGCCGCCACGCGTGCGCGTCAGGTGTCGCCCGATCGCATGTACCGCGATCCGTCGTTCCCGCAGGATCAGGCTTACTACGGACCGAGCGATCCCGGCCCGATGCAGCGACGCATCTATCAGTCGCAGGGCGGATATCAGGGTTACGCCCAGGGTTATGAGCAGGATGCCCGCTATCAGCGGCGCGCTCCCGCGCCTCGCGGCGGATATTACTATTACGCGGAGTAATGCGAATTGAGTGAGCGTAACACCGCCTACTCGTCCGGCGTCCTGAGCCGCCGCCACACTGCGCCGAGCACGTTGGAATAATCATCGGTCCAGACCCGCTGGCCTTCGGTGGCCTCCGTCAGAACCCACTTTTCGTCCGATGCGATCTTGCCGACATCGGCTTCCTCGCGCGCCGAGATCACCACCGCCGTGGTGAAGATGTATTCGGCATCGCGGCCAGAATCCTCGTTGTAAACCCAACTCTTCAAATCGTTTTCCTCGGCGATGCCGACGACAACGCTGGCGAGTTCGAGATGGCGGTTGGAGACATGCATCACCACGGCGCCCTGCGGGGCGAGCTTGGCCTTGTAGATCGCCATCGCCTCTTCCGTCGCGAGGTGGATCGGAATCGCATCGGATGAATAGGCGTCGACGATGATCAGGTCGTAGGTGCCGTCCTTCTCCTTGGCGAAGGTCAGCCGCGCATCGCCCATCACGGGCTTCATGTCGGGCTCGCACGAATTGACGAAGGTGAAATATCGCGGATCACGCGCGGTATCGACCATGGTCTGGTCGATCTCGAAGAACGTCCAGTCTTCGCCAGGGGCGGATTGACAGGCGAGCGTGCCGGCGCCGAGACCGATCACCGCCACGCGAATGTTGCCGCCCTTACGCTCGCGGATCGCTGCGATCGCCCGGCCCATGCCACCGTCCTTGTGATAATAGCTGATCGGCTCCGGACGGCCCGTGATCGGCGTTCCATCATTCTCCTGGAATTTCTGCGCGCCGTGAATCGTCGTGCCGTGCATCAGAACGTGATACTGGCTGTTCATCACGACCTTGTGGACGCCGAAGAAGCTGCGCACCGTTTCCACGCGGCCGTCGTCCGACGGATAGACACGGACCAGAACCAGTCCCAGCGCCACCAGCGTGGCGATCTGCCAGCGGCCAATCTTCCACAGTACCGCCAGCACCATCATGACGACGGCGACAATCGTGACCATCCAGACCCGATTAAGTTCGAGGAACGCTTCGGTCTCCCCGGACTTGAAAGAAAGTCCTATCAGCACTACCGCAGCCACGATTGCGACCAGCCAAAGCGCGATGCCGCCGCGAACGGTTGAGGTTTCCTGCGGACGGCACAGCGCGGCCAGCGCCAGCAGGATCGGATATTCGGCAATCCATGAAAACGTGTACGGCGCGATCAGGCCCGCGAACAATCCGCCGACCATGCCGCCGAACGACAGCGCGACATAGAAGCCGGTGAGATAGCTCGCCGCGGGCCGCGTGCGGGCCAGTTCGCCGTGGCACGCCATGGCAATGATGAAGAAACAGACCAGATGACCGCCGAGGGTCAGCAGCAGATTCTGTTCGCCGCCGATCACCAGCAGAATCATGACGCCCGCGATGGCGAGCGGTTGCAGCAGCAGCATGAAACGATGCGGCAGCAGCGGCCGCGACTGGAACACCAGCACCCATGTCAGAAGATAGAGCGACAGCGGCAGCACCCACAGCAAGGGCGCCGCGGCGACATCGGTCGAGATATGCGCGGTCACTGCAATCAGCAGGCCCGACGGCACGGCTGCGAGAAACACCCAGCGCAGCCGCGTGCTCCACGCGGGAGCCGGCGCATCGCCGTCGCTGGCGCGGGTCGCTTCCACGGTCATCGGCGGCGAGCGCATCAGCAGCACGCCGCACGCCGCGATCAGCACGATCAGCAATCCGTACCCGCCGGTCCAGATCAGGTTCTGGCTCCGCAGCGTGAACATCGGCTCCAGCAGCACGGGATACGACAGCAGGGCGAGAAAGCTGCCGATGTTCGACGACGCATACAGAAAATAAGGATCGGGACCCTGTGGATGGCCGGTGCGGACGAACCACGCCTGGAGCATCGGGTTGTTGGCGGCGAGCGCGAAGAACGGCAGGCCGATCGAGACCGTGAACAGCCCCAGCAGCCAGAACGCATAACCGCTCGCCGGCGGCTCGCCCCACCCGCTTGCGATCGACAGCGGCAAGGTCAGCAGCGCCACCGCCAGTACCACGAGATGGATCACGACCGGAGCCACGCGGCTCTTCAGCGTCATGAGATAATGCGCGTAGGCGTATCCGCCGAGCAGCAGCGACTGGAAGAACACCATCGCCACCGACCACACCGCAGGCGATCCGCCCAGCCGCGGCAGCACCATTTTCGTGAACAGCGGTTGCACCGAAAACAGCAGCAGGGCGCTGGTGAAAATCGCTGCGGTGTAGACCACCAGAACGAGCGTATTCCTCGCGCCGGTGGACTGGCTCGCGGATTCGGACGGCACAGACGTCATGAAGGCTCCGGACATTCCCGGCAAATCACCGGAGTGCGGCGGAGTGGATCATAGCCTCGGACTTCGGGCAATAACATGCACGTGATAGAAAACCCTCGCGCCTCGCGTGCCCTGCGATTATGACTGCCGCATGTCGGACTATGATGCACTCATCATTGGCGCGGGCCATAACGGCCTGACCTGCGCGGCCTATCTTGCGATGAAGGGCCTGCGCGTGAAAGTCGTTGACCGCCGCAAGACGGTCGGCGGCGCTGCGGTGACGGAAGAGTTTCATCCCGGCTTCCGCAATTCCGTCGCCGCCTACACGGTGAGCTTGCTCAACCCGAAAGTGATCGCAGATCTGCAACTGCACCGCCACGGGCTGCGGATTGTCGGCCGCCGCGCGCAGAATTTCCTGCCCGCGCCGAACGGCAGCTATCTTCTCACCGGCGAAGGCCGCACGCATCAGTCCGTCGCCAGACTCAGCGAACGCGATGCGGTCCGGATCGGCGATTTCAACCGTGAACTGGAAACCATCGCCGACGTGCTGCGGGCCTTCGTGCTGCGAGCGCCGCCGGACGTGGTCGAGGGCTTCGGCGTTCACGCCGTGCGGGAAGCATTCAACGCGCTAGGCACCGCCAACATCCTGCGCGGGCTGTCGCTGGAGAACCAGCGCATCCTGCTGGACCTGTTCACCCGCTCGGCCGGCGACATGCTCGAAGACCGCTTCGAGAGCGATCTGGTCAGGGCGCTGTACGGTTTCGACGCCATCGTCGGCAACTATGCCAGCCCCTACGCGGCCGGTTCCGCCTATGTGATGCTCCACCATGCCTTTGGCGAGGTGAACGGCCAGAAGGGGCTGTGGGGCCACGCCATCGGTGGCATGGGCGCGATCACGCAGGCTATGGCGGCGTCCGCCCGCGCCCACGGCGCGGAGATCGAGACCGATGCAGGCGTGCGCGAGGTGATCGTCGAGGGCGACCGAGCCGTCGGTGTCATCCTCGACAACGGCGCGACGGTGCGCGCGAAATACGTCGCCTCGAGCGTCAACCCGAAATTGCTCTATACGAGATTGATCCCGGCCGGCGCGCTACCGAAGCCATTCCTCGATCGCATCACGAACTGGCGCAACGGCTCCGGCACCTTCCGGATGAACGTCGCGCTGTCGGCGTTGCCCTCGTTCACGGCCCTGCCGGGCGGCGGCGACCATCTCACGGCGGGCATCATTCTCGCCCCGAATCTCGGCTACATGGACCGCGCCTGGCTCGACGCCCGTCAGCACGGCTGGAGCCGCGAACCCGTCATCGAGGTCCTGATCCCCTCGACTCTGGACGACTCGCTGGCGCCTCCAGGCCAGCACGTCGCCAGCCTGTTCTGCCAGCATGTCGCCCCGGAACTGCCGGACGGCCGGTCATGGGATGACCATCGCGACGAGGTCGCCGACCTGATGATCGCGACGGTCGACCGTTACGCACCGGGATTCGCCGCCAGTGTGGTCGGGCGGCAGGTGCTGTCGCCGCTTGATCTGGAGCGCCAGTTCGGGCTGCTCGGCGGCGACATTTTCCACGGCGCGCTGTCGCTCAACCAGCTGTTTTCGGCCCGGCCGATGCTCGGCCACGCCGGCTATCGCGGGCCGCTCAAGGGGCTCTACCACTGCGGGTCAGGAGCGCATCCCGGCGGCGGCGTAACCGGCGCGCCGGGGCACAATGCGGCGCAGATTATCCTCCGGGATCACCACGGAATTTTCACTTGAAGCGTTGTAAACGCCTGTTGAAATCCTGTGGATAACCCTGTGAATAACTTGTGGATTTTGGTCCCGTTGAAGCTTCACCGAGGTGTGGAAAACTATGGTTAACAGGCTGTGAAGAAGCCCGGTATGTTCCACTCGTAACCTGTGGACAGGCTGTGGGGAAATGGGCGATGCAGTCAGTGATTTCAGCCTCTTTTCAACCGCTCCGGACCCAGCCGTGAATTCACCATCCCCGCCCGCGACGCAGGCCACCTTCGCCATCGGCGATGAACATCTCGCCAGTCGCATTGTGGATATCATCACCGAGAGCTACCCGAGCCATGACCTGGCGATTGCCGCATTCGAGGGCCCGGGCGGCCGCTGGGACATCACCATGCATTTCGCGGAACCGCCGAACCGCGACATCATCCACGCGCTGGTGACGGACACCGCGGGCGAGGCCGCGGCCAAATCCATCGTCTTCAGCACCGTCGAGACCAAGGACTGGGTCAAGGCCAGCCTCGCCGACCTCGTGCCCGTCAACGCCGGCCGGTACATGGTCCACGGCAGCCATGACCGCGACCGCATCCCCGCGAACAAGGTCGGCATCGAGATCGAGGCAGCACTGGCGTTCGGCACCGGCCACCACGGCACAACGCGCGGCTGCCTCCTGCTGCTCGATCAGGTCCTGAACCGGCGCATCCCGAAGCGAGTGCTCGACCTCGGCACCGGCACCGGGGTCCTTGCCATTGCCGCCGCCCGGACACTGCGCCGGCGCGTGCTGGCCAGCGACATCGATCCGCAATCGGTGCTGGTAGCGCGCGAAAACGCCAGGTTCAACGGCGCGGGAAATCTGGTGGAGACGATCTGCGCCACGGGGTTTTCAGCGCCGCAGTTCGCGGCCCGGGGTCCGTTCGGGCTGGTGCTGGCGAACATCCTCGCCAACCCGCTGCGGCGGCTGGCGCCGCAACTGGCGGCGCACCTCGCCCCGAACGCGTTTGTCATTTTGTCGGGATTGCTGCCGCATCAGGCGAACAGCGTGATCGTGGCCTATCGCGGAGCGGGACTGAAACTGATCAAGCGAATCCAGATCGAAGGCTGGACCAGCCTCCTGATGCAGCGACGCTGATATCCCGAAAGTGGAAGGTAAATTCTTACTCGCCCCTTGTCCGGCGCGGCGTGAGATCGGCTTCGGTAAAGCCACCCTCGAATCTCGCCCGGCGCGCTTCGCGCTGCAGCCGGTTTTCCGTCAGGCGGTCGAGCATCTGGACGATGACGCCGCGCGTTTCCCTGATCGCGGTTGTCGGGACTGCCCCCGGAACCTGCGATGAAATCTTCTCAAACATAAAAGCTGGCATGTCCAAATCCCCTCTTCGTTGAGTTGAAAAACACACCCCTCGGAATCTCCTCCGGCAGAAACCGACAACAACTGCCGACGCAGAATCGTTCCCTGTCCCTTTTTTCTCCCGGCAGCCTTCGTTGGTTGCCGGGTTGGTTATATGTAAAGCATAAGCCATGCCACCATGGGCCCGCTGGCAGCCAATTGCCGCCGCCATCCCGGACTCCTAAGGTTGACCGATGTTCGAAGCCCAATTCCAGACATTCGAAGAGCCGGAAGGCGGCGTTGCGCTGACCGCGCGGCTGTCCGCATTTCGCGAGGAACTGCTGCGGCGGCAACTCACCGGATTCGTGATTCCCCGCGCCGACAGCCAGCAAAACGAATACGTGCCGCCCTCCGACGAACGGCTGGCGTGGCTTACCGGGTTCACCGGGTCGGCCGGACTGGCCATCGTTCTCAATGGGCAGGCGGCAGTGTTCGTGGACGGGCGCTACACCATCCAGGCGGCCAAACAGGTCGATACGGCCGCATGGGCTATCCAGCCGCTGGCGGACCCACCGCCGGAAACATGGCTGGCGGCGCAGCTTTCACCGGGCGACCGCCTCGGATTTGATCCCTGGCTGCACACTTCGGCGGCAGCGGAGCGCCTTGCCAAAGCCTGCGAGAAGGCCGGCGCGGAGCTGGTGGCCGTGGACAGCAATCCGGTCGATTCGATCTGGACCGACCGCCCGACCCCACCGCTCGGGCCGGTGAAAATCCACCCGGCGCAGTTTGCCGGAGAGGCCGAAAACGACAAGCTCGCGCGCATCCGCAAGGAGATCGCGAAGCTCAAGCTCGACGCGCTGGTGCTGTCGGATTCGCACGCAGTGGCATGGACCTTCAACATCCGCGGCGCGGATGTCGCGCACACGCCGCTGCCGCTGTCCTATGCGCTGGTGCCGAAAGAAGGCCGCGCCACCATTTTCATCGATCACCGCAAGCTCTCCAACAGTGTGCGCGATCACCTGGAAAAGAACGCGGACGTCCGGGAGCCCGATGCACTGACGCCCCGCCTTGCCGAACTGGCCCAGCAAAAGAGCGCGATCGGCCTCGACGCCGCGACCTCCGCCGACGCACTGAGCAGGCTGATCGCCGCCGAGGGCGGCAAGGCTGCGCGCGTGACCGACCCCGTCGCGCTGTTGAAGGCCGTGAAGAATGCCTCCGAAATCGCTGGCACCCGAGCCGCGCACAAGCGCGACGGCGCGGCGCTGACGCGGTTTCTGGCGTGGATCGACCGCGAGGCGCCGTCCGGCAAACTGACTGAAATCGATGCCGTGGAGGTATTGGAAACATTCCGCCGCGACACCGGCGCGCTGAAGGATGTGTCCTTCCCCACCATTTCCGGCACCGGCCCGAACGGCGCCATCGTGCATTATCGCGTGACGCGGAAATCCAACCGCCGCATCGCGCCCGGCGATCTCCTGCTGATCGATTCCGGTGCGCAGTATGAAGACGGAACCACCGACGTGACGCGCACGATTGCGATCGGCGAGCCGACGGACGAAATGCGCGACCGTTTCACGCGGGTGCTGCGCGGACACATCGCGATTTCGCGAGCGGTGTTTCCCGACGGCATCAGCGGCGCGCAGATCGACGCCTTCGCGCGGCAATTCCTCTGGCACGCCGGCATCGACTTCGATCACGGCACCGGCCACGGCGTCGGCAGCTATCTGTCGGTGCACGAAGGCCCGGCGCGGATTTCCAAGCTCGGCACCACGCCGTTGAAGCGCGGCATGATCCTGTCCAACGAGCCGGGCTACTACAAAACAGATGCCTTCGGCATCCGCATCGAAAATCTCGAACTGGTGGTCGAGAAGATCATCGAGGGCGCGGAAAAGCCGATGAACGGCTTCGAGACGCTGACCCTTGCCCCGATCGACCGGCGGTTGATCGACGCCGCACGCATCAGCAAGCAGGAACTGCGCTGGCTCAACGCCTATCACGCACGGGTGCGCGAGGAGATCCGACCGCTGGTGGAGGATGAAGCGACGAAGGTCTGGCTCGATGCGGCGACGGAGCCCATGACTCACGAAAGATGACTCACGAAAGATGAATCCGAAGGCAGCGATCTGAATACAACAAAAAGAATCCGGATAACGTGACCGACCAAAAAAGAGAGATCGCAGCCGCAAGGGTTGCAACTCCCACCTCGTGGAAACTGCTGCTGATGCTGGTGGCGATGAACGGCATCGCGCCGGTCTCGCTGTACATTCTGGTGCCGGCGCTGCCGATCCTGGCGAAGACACTGGCCAGTGACGTTTCCGCCGTGCAACTCAATGTCTCGCTGTTCATGGTCGGCCTCGCGATCTCGCAATTGCTGACTGGGCCGTTGTCGGACCGTTTCGGCCGCAGGCCCGTACTGCTCGCCGGTCTCGGGCTTGCGGTGATCGCCACGATCATCTGCATGTTCGCGCAGACGCTGCCGCAGCTGATTGCCGGACGTTTCCTGCAGGCACTCGGCGGAGCCACCGGCATGGTGATGAGCCGCGCCATCATTCGCGATCTCTATCCGCGCGAACGCATCGGCGGCATGATCAGCCTCGTCATCGCGGTGATGATGATCGCACAACTTCTCAGTCCGCTGATCGGAGGCCTGCTGGAAACCAGCTTCGGCTGGCGCGCGATCTTCTACTTCATGGCAGCGACATCGGTTGCGATTACCATCGGCATCGCGCTGGGCCTTCCGGAAACCCGCCCCCATCGAACCCAGACAAGCGACAGCGGGTTCTTCAAGGATGTCCGCGCGCTGTCATCGAGCCGCGTTTTCATCGGCTATTTGCTGTGCCAAATGCTGGCCTCGGCCATCATCTTCACCTTCGCAGGCGGTGGACCCTACATCGTCGTCGACCAGATGAGCCGCTCCACCGCAGAATACGGATTATGGTTCGCGACTTCAGGCTTCGCTTACCTGCTCGGCAATCTGGTGTCGGTGCGGCTGTCGCCGCGCTATGGCATCGACCGCATGATCTGGCTCGGGCTGGCGCTGCAGATCGCCGGCTCGATCATCAACGTGGTCTGGGGCGTCACGGGCCTCAATCAGGTTCCGTCATGGCTGTTCGGAACGCATATGATCGTGATGTTCGGTAATGCATTCGCAATGGCCAACGCATCGGCGGGAGCCATCAGCATTCGCCCGCAGGCTGCCGGCACTGCGGCAGGCGCGATGGGATTCCTGCAAATGGGCTTCGGTTCGCTGTGTTCGCAACTCGGCGCATTCCTCGGCGGCCAGTTCGCCACGCCGCTGCCGCTGAACATCGCGATCCTGGTGATTTCGGCCGCGTGCGCGGCCGTCATCGTGTTGCTGGTACCGCGCACCCGTAAAGCCGTCACGGCCGAACAAATCGTCAAGGCAGAAGGCGATGAGACGGGATTGATCTAGCGTTACGGTCGAGTCGTCATTGCGAGGAGCGCTTGCGACGAAGCAATCCAATCCCTCGACAAATCAAAATGGATTGCTTCGCTCGCAATGACGTTAGCGCCCGCCGACCAGCGCCAGCCATTCGTCTTCGGTGAGCACCTTGACGCCGAGCTTGTTGGCTTCGGCGAGCTTCGAGCCAGCGCCCGGCCCCGCCACCACATAATCGGTTTTCTTCGACACTGAACCTGAGGTCTTGGCGCCAAGCCGCTCGGCGGTGGCCTTCGCCTCTTCGCGGGTAAATTTCTCCAGCGACCCGGTGAACACCACGACCTTTCCCGCGATCGGTGTATCGGTTTTCACCTTTTCGGCCGGCTGCACGGTGATCTCGCCGAGCAGATCGTCCACCGCCTTGACGCTATGAGGCTCTTTGAAAAATTCGACGATGGCATTGGCCACCACAGCGCCAATGCCTTCGATGCCGTTCAGATCCTGATAGGCCTCGGGCTCCTCACCCTCGCCCGCTGCGATCATCGCCGCGCGGAAAGCCTCGACCGTGCCGTAGTGCCGGGCCAGGAGCTTCGCGTTTCCCTCGCCAACATGGCGGATGCCGAG
Organism: Afipia sp. GW822-FHT04G07; assembly: GCF_058800765.1. Lineage (NCBI taxonomy): Bacteria > Pseudomonadati > Pseudomonadota > Alphaproteobacteria > Hyphomicrobiales > Nitrobacteraceae > Afipia > Afipia sp. GW822-FHT04G07. Next base: position 3,978,096 of record NZ_JBXAMP010000001.1, on the reverse strand, counting down.
CGCAAAAATAAACCGATGCAGCGCAATGGTACGCCGCGCATCGATCGCGGCAAAAAGATTGCGTATCGATGTTGCGCCAAAACCCTCGCGGTCGGCGAGTTTCTTTACCGCGCGCCCATCGCGCTTCTCAAGCGTGAAAATATCGACCGGCGACATGATCAGACCGTCGGTGAAAAACTCCTCGATCTGCTTGTCGCCAAGACCGTCGATGTCGAAGGCGTTGCGCGCGACGAAATGTTTTAGCCGCTCTTTCGCCTGGGCCGGACATGCCAGCGAGTTGGTGCAGCGGCGCACCGAATCCGGCCTCAGCGTTTTTGGATCTTCCTCCCGCACCGCGTGGCTGCCACAGGCCGGACAGACCGTGGGAAACTTGTAAGGCTTCGCCGTTTTCGGGCGCTTGTCGAGCACGACGCTGACGATCTGCGGGATCACGTCGCCCGCACGCTGGATCACCACGGTGTCCCCTATGCGAATGTCGATGCCGTCGCGGATCGGCTGGCCGTCATTGCCGACGCCCTTGATGTAATCCTCGTTGTGCAGCGTGGCGTTCTGCACCACCACGCCGCCGACCGTCACGGGTGCAAGTTTCGCCACCGGCGTCAGCGCGCCGGTGCGGCCTACCTGAATTTCGATGTCGTTGAGAACCGTGGTCGCCTGCTCGGCGGCGAACTTGTGCGCGATGGCCCAGCGCGGCGTGCGGGTGACAAAGCCGAGCCGGTCCTGCCAGTCGAGCCGGTCCACCTTGTAGACCACGCCATCGATGTCATAGCCGAGTGACGCGCGCTTGGTTTCAATCTTGCGATAGAACTTCAACAGTCCGTCGACATCCTTGCACAGCGTAATCAGCGGATTGGTGACAAAGCCCACGTTCTCGATCCACTCGATCATCTCGTGCTGGGTCTTGGCCGGCATCGCGCTCATCTCGCCCCAGGCATAGGCGAAGAACTTCAGCGGACGTGACGCCGTGATCGACGGATCCTTCTGGCGCAGCGAACCTGCGGCGGAATTGCGCGGATTGGCGAACACGGTGTCTTCGGCGGCAGCCTGCCGCTTGTTGAGCGCGAGGAAATCCTTCTTGAGCATGTAGACTTCGCCGCGGATTTCGCAGACGGCTGGAATGTTGCGGCCCTTCAGCTTGTGCGGGATGTCGGACATGGTCCGCACGTTGGCGGTTACGTCCTCGCCGGTGAAGCCATCGCCGCGCGTCGCGCCGCGCACCAGTTCGCCGTCCTCATAACGCAGCGACAGCGACAGGCCATCGATCTTCGGCTCGGCCACGATAGCCGGAATGTCGTCCTCGCCGAGTTTCAGGAAACGCCGCACGCGGTCGACGAAATCGGTGACGTCTTCGTCGCTGAAAGCGTTGCCGAGCGACAGCATCGCCACTGTGTGCGGCACCTTGGCGAAGCGGCTCGACGGCGCAGCGCCGACTTTCTTCGACGGGGAATCCTGTGTGACCAGCCCCGGAAACCGCGCCTCGATGGCGTCGCTGCGCTGACGCAAGGCGTCGTAGTCCGCGTCCGAAATTTTCGGCGCGTCGTGCTGGTAATAGTGTTCGTTGTGACGTTCGATCTCAAGCGCAAGCCGCACCAGTTCGACCTTGGCCTGCGTCTCGGTGAGCTTGTCGACGGCGATGGGGGCTTTCTTCGGTTTCGCAGCCATGACGTCAACTCACGCCGTCGCGGCTTTGAGCAGGCGTTCCGCCGCCGCCCGCGCCTCTGCGGTGATTTCCGCGCCCGCCAGCATCCGCGCGATTTCCTCGCGGCGATGATCCTTCGCCAACATCGCCACGCGTGTTGCGACACGCTTGCCCTTGTCGAGCGCATCCTTGGAAATGAGCAAGTGCTGGTCCGCGCGCGCCGCCACCTGCGGCGCATGCGTCACGGCCATGACCTGAACCTTCTCGGCCAGCCGCGCCAGCCGCGCGCCGATGGCGTCCGCGACGGCGCCGCCTACGCCGGTATCGATTTCGTCGAACACCAAAGTCGGTGCCGAACCTCGATCCGACAGCACGACCTTCAGCGCCAGCAGGAACCGCGAGAGTTCGCCGCCAGACGCAACCTTCATCAGCGGGCCGGGCTTGGTGCCCGGGTTGGTCTGCACCCAGAATTCGACGCGGTCGAAGCCCTGCGGCCCCGGCGATGCCGGGTCGGATTCAACCTGCGTGGAAAACTTCGCGCGCTCCAGTTTCAGCGGCGCGAGTTCGGCGTTGACCGCCTTGTTGAGTTTCTCCGAGGCCTTGATGCGCGCGGCGGACAATTTCTGCGCGGCAGCATCATAAGCCTTTTCGGCGGCGACCGCCGCCTTCTCCAGCACTTTCAACTGATCCGCGCCGGCGTCGATCAAGGCGACGTCCGACGCATAGCGCTGCGCCAGCGCCGCCAGCCCGTCGACCGGCGTCGAGTACTTCCGCGCCGCTGCGCGCAGCGCGAACAACCGTTCTTCGATGCGCTCGAGTTCGAGCGGATCGAAGTCGGCAGCGATCAGCGCCGCATTGAGATGCTGGTCGGCCTCTTCCAGCGCGTTGATCGCGGCGTCCATCGCCTTCACCGCAGGCTCGATCAGCGCAGGCGCAGTACCTGCGCGGCGTTCCAGCCGGCGCACAGCGGCGGCCAGCGACGACACCGGCGATTGCGGGCCACCGACCGCCGCCTGCGCATCGCGCAGATCCTCGGCGATCTTCTCGCCCTGCATCATGATGGTGCGCCGTTCCGCGAGCGACGTCTCCTCGCCGTCCTGCGGATTGAGTTTCTTCAACTCGTCGGATGCATGGCGTAGATAATCCGCCTCGCGCGCCGCGCGTTCCATGCCCGCGCGATGCGCCTCCAGCGCCGTGCGCGCGGTGCGTCGCGCATCCCACAATATCTCGACCGCACCGACATCCTTTTCGAGCGCGGCAAAGGCATCGAGCAGCCGCCGATGCGTGGCGGTGTCGACCAGCGCGCGCTCGTCGTGCTGGCCGTGGATTTCCACCAGCGTCGCGCCGACCGCCTTGAGGGTCTGCACGCTGATCGCCTGATCGTTGAGGAAGGCGCGGGTGCGTCCGTCGGCAAACTGCACGCGGCGCAGGATCATCTCGCCGGTATCGTCGAGCCCGTTGTCGCGAAGGATCGCGCTCGCCGGATGTTTTTTGGAAACCTCGAACGCGGCCGTGACCTGTCCCTGCTCCGCGCCGTGGCGCACGAGGCTGGCGTCGCCGCGTCCGCCGAGCGCAAGCGCGAATGCGTCCAGCAGAATGGATTTGCCCGCGCCGGTTTCTCCGGTGAGGACAGCAAGGCCTTTGAGGAAATCGATGTCGAGCCGCTCGATCAGGACGATGTCACGGATCGAAAGCCGGGCCAGCATGCGGAGTGGGTCCTGACGCGAGTTTAGCCGAGGCCGACCTTCTTGAATGCCCGGCTAATCCAGGAACTCTTGTTTTCGGCCGGTTCGGTACCACCCGACTTTACAAGATTGTACGCGTCTTTGTACCAGCGGCTGTCAGGAAAGTTGTGGCCAAGAACGGCTGCGGCGGTCTCGGCCTCCGGAACGATGCCGATCGACATATAGGCCTCGGTGAGACGCGCCAGCGCCTCTTCGACGTGCCGCGTGGTCTGGTACTGCGTCACCACGACCTTGAAGCGGTTAATCGCGGCGGTGTAGTCCTTCTTGTCCATATAGTAGCGGCCGACCGTCATTTCCTTGCCGGCGAGTTGGTCGCGCGCGGCCTCGATCTTCTTCTTGGCGCTGGTTGCGTATTCCGAGGTCGGATACTTGCGGACCACTTCCTCAAGCGCGGCGATGGCCTTTTCGGTGCGGGCCTGGTCGCGGGAGACGTCAGGGATCTGGTCGAAGTTGGAAGCCGCGATCAGATACTGCGCATAGGCGGCATCCGGGCTGCCGGGATGCAGCGCGACGTAACGGTTGGCCGACGAGATCGATTCGTCGTAGTCGCCGTTCTCGTAAGCCGCGTAAGCCGACATCAGCAGCGACTTGCGCGCCCATTCCGAATACGGGTGCTGGCGATCGACTTCCTCGAACTTCTTGTTGGCGGCCTTGCGGTCGCCCTTCTTGTTCATCAGGTAGAGGCCTTCGTTGTAGAGCTTTTCAGCAGGCTCATCGACGAAGGTTTCTTCCTTGGTCATGAACTTGTCCCACAGCGCGCCGCCGCCGCAGCCGCTCAGCGGCACGGTCAGGACCATCAGTCCGAACACAAGGTACGCATGACGGACAAGGCCGGTCGTGCGGGACGGACGGGTCTGTTTGCGCAATGCGAGCGTCATACGTTTGGGCCGACCTGAATGTAAATCCGACGCGAGAGACCGAACCGATCACGGGTGTTGGCGTGCTGGAAAGCCCGATGCCGTGCGTCCGGCGCAAGCAGTCCCCGAAGCCCGTCCAGCCATGCCTGTTCAGCAAAGCCTATTTAGCTGAAAAACAGTTCCTGACCAACCGGATAGGAAGACATTTCGCCGGGATTAAGGCGGATTGCCGCTCCTGAACAGTGACTTGGTTAAACAGGGAAACTGAGGCGTTCAGGACACGTCCGGCGCGTAGGCCGCGGCAACCATGCCCCCGGCCACATCGGCGTGGCCGCGCGAACGGCGGGCCACGACGGGACGTTCGAGCACCGGCGGGGTGGCTTCCACGATCCGCCAGGCATGGCGGTCGGCCATCAGGGCGGTCAGCACGGCATGGTTGAGCCTGTGACCGCCGCGCACCGAACGGTACAGGCCGATCAGCGGCAGACCGGCCAGCGCCAGGTCGCCCACCACGTCGAGAACCTTGTGACGGACGCATTCGTCCGCATAACGAAGGCCTTCGGTGTTCAGAACGCGGGTGTCGTCGAACACCACGGAATTCTCGAGCGACGCGCCGAGGGCGTAACCCGCGCTCCAGAGCTTGTTGACGTCGCCCATGCAGCCGAAGGTGCGGGCACGGCAAATGTCGCGGCGGAAGCTGTTGGCATCGAGGTCGAAGGCATAGGCCTGACGCCCGATCGGGGAATTGGTGAATTCGATTTCGAGTTCGGCGCGGAAACCATCGGCGTAAGGCCGGATTTCACCGAACGATTCGCCTTGCACGACCTGCACCGGCTTCAACACTTCGATGAAGCGGCGCGCGGCGTTCTGCTTGACGATACCGGCCTGATCAATGGCCTCGACGAAAGGAGCAGCGCTGCCGTCCATGATCGGCACTTCAGGGCCATCGACTTCGATGGTGGCGTTGTCGACGCCCATGCCGCGCAGCGCGGCCAGAACATGTTCGGCGGTGGAAACGAGCGGACCCTGATGGTCACCCAGCACGGTCGCAAGCTCGGTCGCGATGACGGAGGACACCGTGGCCTTAATTTCGCGATCGGCGCCGGTGCGGATGAAAACGAAACCCGCATTGATGCTGGCGGGCCCGAGCGTGAGGCTGACCTGAGTACCAGAATGAACGCCGATGCCTGTCACGGTGACTGGCGACCGGAGCGTTGTCTGCCGACTCGATTTCATTCCAGTGCCCAAAGTTTACTATCCAAGTCGCGCTATAACCAAGCTGGCTATATTCGAGCCGGTTTCGCCTGTTAGACGGCGGTGCGACCTAGGATTGTCCCCCAACGTGAACGGACCTTAATCCCTCCGCTGGAGAGCGCCACTCACGCTTGTTTACAGATTGTTACCCCAAACTCGCCGCATTCGTGCCGCCGGTCCGGCCTATTTCCCCGCAATCCGAGGGCTTAGAAACCCTCGCGGCACCCGGACAATGGGTCTAATTTTACCAGCAAAAACAAATATTTAGTTTACGCGCCCTGACGCAGGTGCCTCCAAAAGCAAAATGCCCCGGCTTTGAAGCCGGGGCATTGCCGTTTGCACGGACTGTAACAAACGTCAGGTGGCCTGACGCCGCAAGAAAGCGGGGATATCCAGATGGTCCTCGGCACCGCCCTGCGGGGCGACCGGGGCCGGACGGCCGTGCGAATCGAGTCCCTGCGGAGCCGGACGGCGGCCATACTCAGATACCGGATCGCCTGCTCCGCCGTACTGCGCCGGAACCGGACGCTGCGGCTTGCGCTCGGGAAGCGGCGGCATCGGCGACATCGCGGGGCCGGACGCGCGGGCCGCGATTGGCGGCTCGCTGTCCTCGTCGCGGCGGCCAAGGCCGACATTGGCGAGACGCTGGAGCAGCGATGTGCGCTTTTGCTGCGGATGCTCCTCGGTGGTTTCACCGCGGGCGTGGCGGATCTGGTTCTGCGCCGGTACCGGCAATTCATCGAACTGCGGCATGCGAGGCGTGCGAACCGGCATCCGCTCCGCAGGCTGCGGAATGAAGGATGACGGCGGCGCGGTTTCCTGCAGGTTCATCGGCTCTTCGTGATCCGGGAACAGCGAGGGCTTCGGCGGGATCGGACGCACGCTGACGTCGCCATACGCGGCAGGCTGCATCGGCGCCTGAGCCGGACGCTCGGTCGGCGAGACAGCTTCGGCGATCGCGGCCAGCGCGGCGCGGTCGATCTGGTCGGCGGTGGCGCGGGCGGGCGCCGGAGCAGACGCCGGTGCGGCCTTCTGCTGCTGCGCGCGCTCCGCCATGCGCTGATTGTCGGCGCGCAAACGCGCCGTCAATTCGGCAAGGCGGCTTTCCGGTCCGGCGGAAGTGATCGCCTGAACGGGAGGCGTGGCGCGGCTTGCCACGACGGTATCGATCCCGGTTGCGACCACCGACACGCGGATGATGCCGTCGAGGGTTTCGTCGAAGGTCGCGCCGACGATGATGTTGGCGTCATTGTCGACTTCCTCGCGGATACGGGTCGCGGCTTCGTCGACTTCAAACAGGGTGAGGTCCTTGCCGCCGGTGATCGAGATCAGGAGACCCCGCGCGCCGCGCATCGAGCTGTCGTCGATCAGCGGGTTGGCGATCGCGGCTTCGGCCGCGGTCAGCGCACGCTTCTCGCCGGTGGCCTCGCCGGTGCCCATCATCGCCTTGCCCATTTCGCGCATCACGGCGCGGACGTCGGCGAAGTCGAGGTTGATAAGGCCTTCCTTGACCATCAGGTCGGTAATGCAGGCGACGCCCGAGTAGAGCACCTGGTCGGCCATCGCGAAGGCGTCGGCAAACGTCGTCTTCTCGTTGGCGACGCGGAACAGGTTCTGGTTCGGAATGATCAGCAGCGTATCGACCACCTTCTGGAGCTCGGCGATGCCGGTCTCGGCCGTGCGCATCCGGCGCTGGCCTTCGAAGTGGAACGGCTTGGTCACGACGCCAACGGTGAGAATGCCCATCTCGCGCGCGGTCGCGGCGATGACGGGAGCAGCGCCTGTGCCGGTGCCGCCGCCCATGCCGGCGGTGACGAACACCATGTTCGCGCCGGTGAGGTGATCCTTGATTTCGTCGATCACTTCCTGGGCGGCTGCGGCGCCGACGTCCGGCTGCGAACCCGCGCCGAGACCCTGGGTCACCTGGGTGCCCATCTGCACGATGCGTTCGGCCTTCGACATGGTGAGGGCCTGCGCGTCGGTGTTGGCGACGACGAAGTCGACGCCCTGCAATCCGGCGGAGATCATGTTGTTGACGGCGTTGCCGCCCGCGCCGCCGACACCGAACACGGTGATGCGGGGCCTCAGCTCGCGAACATCAGGGGGGGTGAGATTGATGGTCATGGTTGCCTCTCGATTATGCGCGCGCGTGGGGGCTTGGGCTGCACGCCAAAGCGGTTGATGGAATGGTCCGATCCGGTGTTGAGATCATCAGAAGCCCTCTCGAAGCCATCGTCCGACCTTTCCGAAATAGCCGTTGGTCCCTGTCATGAGCTGCCGCGTATGCCGCGGTTCAACGTGTTCAAGATGTGCGAATTGCGGATAGACCAGCAGGCCCGTCGGCACCGCGAACGATGCGCTCTTGGCTTCATGGGGCAGACGTCCGAAACCGAGCGGGCGGCCGATGCGTACCTCGCGGCCCAGGATGCGGCCAGCCAGATCTGGAATGCCGGTGAGCTGCGAGGCCCCGCCGGTCAAGACAACTCGCGCCCGCGGCTCTGCCGCAAAGGGGGAATCCGCGAGCCGGTCCCTGACCATTTCAAAAATCTCCTCGACCCGCGGCTTCACGATGTTCGCAATCGTCGCGCGGGAAACAATCTGCGGCTCGTCCCGGTCGTCACCGCCCGCCACAGGCACACTCATGACGTCGCGCGCGTCGGATCCGCCGGTCAGCACGGTGCCATATAACGTCTTGATTCGCTCGGCATCCGCAATGCAGGCACCTAAGCCGCGCGCCAAATCCACCGTGACGTGTTGCCCGCCGAGCGCAAATCCGCTGGCGTGGACGCACTGGCCATTCGAATAGGTTGCTATCGTTGTCGTGCCAGCACCCATCTCGACGACGGCAGCGCCGAGATCGGCTTCGTCGTCGGTCAGCACCGACAATCCGGCGGCATAAGGCGCGCAGGCCATCGCCTCGACGTTGAGATGGCAGCGCTCGACCACCAGCATCAGGTTCTTTGCTGCGGTTGCGTCGGCCGTGATGACATTCATGTCGATACCGACATGCCGGGCGACCATGCCGCTCGGGTCGCGGACACCCTTCACGCCATCCAGCGAGAAGCCGACCGGCAGGACATGGAGCACAGTGCGGCCCTGCGGCGTCGCATGATGCATTCCGGCGCTGATGACGCGGCTCATGTCGGCAGGCGTGACGCCGCCGCCGCGCAATTCCGAGGAGGCCTCGACGAGATCGCCCTGCAGGCGGCCGGCCGAAACCGACAGCAGCACCGATTCGACGCGGACCTTGGCCATGCGCTCCGCCAGCGCCACTGCGTGACGCACGGCCTGTTCGCATTCGTTGAGGTCTACGACCGCGCCGGCCTTGACGCCGCGCGACTGGATATGGCTGAGGCCGATCAGTTCGACCGAATGGGTGCGGCCGCGCAGCGCATCGCTCGGCGGGCACGGCTTCAGCCGCGCGATCAGGCACGCGATCTTGCTGGTGCCGATGTCGAGCGCGGCCACCAGCGCCGTCTTGTTCGGCGGCATCTGACGGGTCTTTGGGGTCTGAACGCCATCAAGACTGGTCATGCGGCACCAGCCTTCTTGGGTTTCTTGTCCTTGAGCAGGTCGTCGCGCGCCTTCGCCGCGGCTTCCGACAGCCGCACGGTCAGACGATCCGGCAGGCGCATGTCGATGGCGGTGATGTCCCGCGAAAACAGCCCGTTTTCCTTGTCCATCTTGCTGAGCGTCGCCAGCGCCTTCTCGACCTCGAATTCCGGAAGCCGGACGTCGATGCCGTCGGCCAGCCGCAAATTCCAGCGCCGCTCACCGACGAACACGATCGCCTTCACGGCGGTGCGCACCTGCGGATATTGCGCCAGCAGATCGAGAAAATCCTTGGCGCGGGTTTCCGCGCCCTTGCCCACCACCAGTGGCAGCGACACGAAACGCCGCGCCACATATGGCTCAAGCACTGTGCCGTCCGACGAGATCACGGAGACACGGCCGTTCTCCTGCCACAGCGCGAACGGCTTGCGTTCGGTGATGTCGATCTGCAACCGGCCCGGATAAAGCTTCTGCACGGTGGCATCGGCAATCCACGGATCGGCTTTCAACTTGTCGCGCGCTGTCGCCGCATCGAGAAACAGCAGCGACGAGCGGCCGTTAACGCCGCCGACGGCAAGAACCTCATCCTGCGTCAGCTGCTTGCGGCCGGAGATCGCGACGCTGGTGATACGGAACCCGACCGAATTGGCGGCGGCATTGCGGGTATCGCTCAGCGCATTGAGAACGTCGTCGGTGTGACCGCCCTTGACGATGCCAAGCACCGCCGCGCCGATCAGGATCACCACGGTTGCGGCAAGCCCGGCGAAGCGCGGCAGCCGGCGTTCGATCGTGGCGATCCAGGGATGGGACGCAAAACGACTTGTATCTTTGAATGCGGGACGGCGCGCAGAGGCGTTCGCGCGGCCGCGCGAACGCGGCGCTGCGGAGGCGGCTCTTGTCTTGGGATTAGATTGGGGCCTCTGCGATCCTAACGATCGAGCGAGGCGTCCTCCACCATCCATTGCACCAACTCGTCAAATGTTACGCCTGCGTGGACCGCAAGCTCTGGAACAAGTGACGTCTCGGTCATGCCGGGTTGGGTGTTCACCTCGAGGCAGGACAATCCCCCAAGTCCCTCGATGCGGTCGTCGTAGCGGAAATCCGCACGGCTAACGCCCCGGCAGCCAAGCGCCACATGCGCCGCCAGCGTTAACCTTCGGACTTCCTGGTAAACAAAAGGTAAAATAGGAGCAGGCAGGATGTGTTTTGATGCGCCCGGTGAGTACTTTGCCTCGTAATCGTAAAATTTGATCAATGGAACGATCTCTATCACCCCGGTCGCCTCGCCCTGGATGACCGCGCAGGTCAGTTCCTTGCCGGCGATGTACTTTTCAACCAGCAGTTGCTCCCCGTGGGGCCAGTCCTCGCGGAAAAGCTCCTGCGGCGGGTGGGCATGGGCCTCGGTGACGATGAAAACCCCGACGCTGGAGCCGTCCGCGATCGGCTTGATGACATAAGGCGGCGCCATGACGTGGCCCTTGGCGATTTCCGCCCGGCTCAGCGTCAAACCTTCCGGCACGGGCACGCCGGCCGTCGCCAGCACGGTCTTGGCGAGATCCTTCTGCATCGCCAGCGATGAGGAGAGAACGCCGGAATGGGAATAGGGAATTCCCAGCGTCTCGAGCACGCCCTGAATGGTGCCGTCCTCACCAGGCTTGCCGTGCAGCATCACCAGTGCTGCGTCAGGCTTCAGCATGTCGAGCACGGTTGCGATATCGCGCTTCACGTCGATGCGCGTGACCCGATAGCCGCGGCGCTCCAGCGCATCGGCGCAGGCCTTGCCAGACCGCAGCGAGACCTCCCGCTCCGACGACCATCCGCCCATCAATACCGCAACGTGTTTTGATCCGCTCATGACTCTCCCTCTATCGCCTAACTACGCTGATTTGCGCCCATGACCAAGCCGCTGCGAGTCGGGTAGTGTCCCGAGAGAATCAGCACGCAAAGCCAAGCTCAAAGACGACCCTCACAAGAAAGGTTTTTCATGATCCGGGCCTGGCTCGACCTGTCCCCCGTCGGCATCTTCGCCGTGCTCATCGTTCTGTATTTCGGCATGACGCTATTGCTTGCCGTGGTCACCTTCTGCCGTCCGTTTGCGCCACCGGTTCAATCCTTGACCGGAGTGGTTGCGCCGTTCTTCAGCGGAATCGCCATCCTGTTCGCGCTGCTGACGGGTTTCCTCGCCAACGACGTCGCCGAGCGTGGCCGGCAAGCCTATCGCGTGGTCCACACCGAAGCCGGCGAGTTGCGCAACATCCACACGCTCAGCGTCGCCTCGGCATCGGACATGCGCACCATCCGCGCCGCGCTGAAGACGTATGTGACCTCGGTGGTCGCCGACGAATGGCCTGCGATGGATTTGTCGCGGCTGTCGCCGCGTACCGAGACGGCCTATGACGATCTGCTGCGCGAGGTGAGTGTGCCGTCGATTGCAAAGGATTCCGGTCAGGCCGTGCATTCCGCGCTGCTCACGGCGACATTGCGCGTCGGCACTGCGCGTAACGACCGTCTCGCGCTGTCGTCGGATCACACCAACGATCTGAAATGGCTGGTGGTGATCGCGCTCGGCGTGCTTACGCAAGTGGGAATCGCTCTCGTCCATCTGGAGAGGCCCCGCGCGTTCATCGCTTCACTGGCGGTGTTCGCAAGCGCCGCCGTCGTCGCGCTCGGCCTCATTGCGCTTCAGGAATATCCGTTCGACGGCGCGTTCAGGATTTCGCCTGCGCCGATTCAGGCGCTGCAATCGCTGAGCGATTGAGCGCTCAGGAGCGCTCGATCCCGATCCGCTTGATTTCCCACTGCAACTCGATGCCGGACTGTTCCTTCACGCGCGCGCGCACGGTTTCGCCCAGCGTCTCGATGTCGTGACCGGTGGCGTCGCCGGTGTTGATCAGAAAATTGCAGTGCATCTCCGACACCTGCGCGCCGCCAACGCGGAAGCCCCGCATTCCGGCAGCATCCACGAGTTTCCACGCGCTGTGCCCCGGCGGATTCTTGAATGTCGACCCGCCAGTCTTCTCGCGGATCGGCTGCGCCGTCTCGCGATGATTCTGTACATCATTCATGCGTGCGCGGATCGTTTCCGGATCGGTGATCTGCCCGCGATAAAGCGCGGACGTGAAGATCACCGACGTGTCCACGCCGCAATTGCGATAGACGAATTTCATATCGGCGTTGGAGAATGTAACCTTCTCACCCGCGCGTGTGACGCCCCTCGCCTCCACCAGCACGTCTTTGGTCTCACCGCCATTCGCGCCAGCGTTCATGCGCAGCGCGCCGCCGATTGAACCCGGAATCCCGAAATAGAATTCCAGGCCCCCGATGTTGGCGGCGGCGGCGGCTTCCGCGACACGCTTGTCGAGCGCCGCCGTTCCCGCGCGAATCGTATCGCCGTCAGCCTTGATTTCACCGAAGCCGCGCGGTGACAGACGAATGACGACGCCGCTGACGCCACCGTCACGCACGATCAGGTTCGATCCGACGCCGACCGTGTAAACGGGAATATCGCCCGGCAGCTTCGACAGGAAGTACGCGAGGTCGTCTTCATCCGCAGGCGTGAACAGGATCTGCGCCGGTCCGCCGACGCGAAACCAAGTCAGCGGCGCCAACGATTCATTTGCGAGCAACCGCCCGCGCAGATCCGGCATCGCGGATTTGAGATCGGAACTGATATCAGCAAACATCAATACAACCACTTCCGGTATTCGTCGTTGTCGCGGCTGCGTTCGCTGAACAACCAGACCATCCGGTCATTGCTCCAGGATTTTCCAACCAGCACATTGGTTGTGCTGACGACGGTCAGCACAACATCCGAGGCGACGATGCCCCAGACCAGCGCGGCAAGGTTAACCAGCGAAGCCGCCATCAGCGCATAAAACACCCTTGGATGCTGATCGGGCAAGAACCGCCGCCCTTCCTTCAGCCAGACGCGCTCGCCCAGCACAGCCTTCGACGCCCAGTTGTCGGTCGACCTCGGCGGAGCGAACAGTTTTGGATTGATGATGAGAAAAACGATCGTCGCCGCGACGGGAACAAGCGCCCACCAGCCGATGCTGTGGTAGCTCCAGATTGCCGCCACTAAAACCGGAAATGCCGCATAGCGCGTCCACACGCTCCACGGATTGGAATGGCGCAACCATGTTGCTTCGCTGAGAATAGCCATCGGCACCTCGCGTTATTTCAGCGCCTTCAACTCGCCGGGCAACGCATAGGCCCATTGCGTGATGTTGCCCGCGCCGAGCAGCACGACGAAATCGTCCGGCTTCGCGACGTCGCGCACAACCGACGCAAGCTTGTCGGCACCCGGCAGCGGAATCACTTCACGATGGCCGTGCGCGCGCAAGCCCAGCACGAATGAATCGCGGTCGATACCGGCGATCGGGGCTTCGCCCGCGGCATAAACGTCGGCGACGATCACGGTGTCGGCGTCGTTGAAGCAGGTGCAAAACTCCTCGAACAGCGATTGCAGCCGCGTGAAGCGATGCGGCTGCACCACGGCGATGACCCGGCCCTTGGTGGAATCGCGCGCAGCTTTCAGCACAGCGGCGATTTCCACCGGATGGTGGCCGTAGTCGTCGATGATGGTGACGCCGTTCCAGTCGCCGGTCTTGGTGAAGCGCCGCTTAACCCCGCCGAAGCCTGCCAGCGCCTTGCGAATCGTGTCGTCCGAAATGCCGATCTCGTGCGCCAAGGCGATCGCCGCCGTTGCGTTGAGTGCGTTGTGACGGCCGGGCATCGGAAGCACCAGATCGGAAATCTCGTAGGCCGCATCGGTCTTGCGGTGGCGGAATTCCACCTTGAATTTCGAGCCGCCGGTGAACGGCACGAGATCGACCAGCCGCGCGTCGGCCTGGGGATTCTCGCCATAGGTGATGATGCGGCGGTCCTCGATCTTGCCGACCAGCGCCTGCACCACCGGATGATCTGTGCACATCACGGCGAAACCATAGAATGGCACGCCCTCGACGAAATCCTTGAACGCTTCCTGCACCGCCTCGAAGGTCTTGAAGTGGTCGAGATGTTCGGGATCGACGTTTGTAACGATGGCGACGTCCACAGGCAGTTTGAGGAAGGTGCCATCGCTCTCATCGGCCTCTACCACCATCCACTCGCCCGCGCCGAGGCGCGCGTTGGTTCCGTAGGCATTGATAATGCCGCCGTTGATGACGGTGGGATCGAGCGCGCCGGCGTCGAGCAGCGTGGCGACCATCGACGTCGTGGTGGTCTTGCCGTGCGTGCCGGCAATCGCGATGCAGCTTTTCAGCCGCATCATTTCGGCGAGCATCTCGGCGCGGCGCACCACTGGAATGCGCAGTCCGCGCGCGGCGATCAATTCCGGATTGTCGCGCTTGATCGCGGTGGACACCACCAGCACGTCCGCGCCGTTCACATTCTCGGCCTTGTGGCCAACGTTGATCTTGATGCCCTTGTCACGCAGCCGCATGACGTTGGCGCTTTCCGATGCATCCGAGCCCTGCACGTCGTAGCCGAGATTGCACAGCACCTCGGCGATGCCGCTCATGCCGATGCCGCCGATACCGACGAAGTGAATGGGTCCGATCTCGCGCGGCAGTCTCATAAATTTGTCTCTCGATTGTCGGACGCCCGCTCCGGCGTCCATGAGGTCCTTCAAACAGACGAAGCTGGCCGGGACAAGCCCGGCCAGCACAGAAAAATAGCACGATTCTTTCAAATCAGGCGTGATGCGGGCCGCAGTCGCCTGTCACTCGGCCGCCTCTGGGCAGACAATCGCCGGAACCGGCTTGCCGCGCCGCGATTCCAGCCGGTGGCTGACCAGCGCCAGCACCAGCGCCGCCAACGGCACCAATCCGGCAATCCATGGAATGGCGCCGAGCCCCGGACCGTGATCGATCACCACGCCGCCGAGCCACGCACCGATAGCGTTGCCGAGATTGAATGCCGCGATGTTGAAGCTGGAGGCGAGCGACTGCCCCGCGCCCGACGCCTTGTTGAGCACCCACATCTGCAGCGGCGGCACCGTTGCAAATCCCGCCGCGCCAAGCAGGCCGACGAAGATCACTGCTGTGATCTGGTTGTGGACTGCGAAGGTCATTGACACGAGCACCACGGCGAGCAGCAAAAGCGTGCCGAACAACGTGGGCATCAGCCATTTGTCCGCGAGCTTGCCGCCGATCAGATTGCCGCCGACGAGGCCCGCACCGAACACGAGCAGGATCGGTGACACTGCGGAATCCGGAAAGCCTGCAATGCGGGTCAGAATCGGCGCGATGTAGGTGAACACCGCGAACACGCCGACCCAGCTCAGCACCGTCGTCAGCAGGCCGGCCAGCACCGGCGCGCGGCCAAGCACCGCGAGATCGTCCTTGAGATTCGATGCTTCCGGTGCATCCTTATTTTTCGGCACGAATGCTGCGATAATCGCGAACGCGGCGATACCGACCAGCGTCACAGCCCAGAATGTCGAGCGCCAGCCGAAGCCCTGCCCCAGCCAAGTGCCGAACGGCACGCCGAGAATGTTCGCGACCGTGAGGCCCGTGAACATCACCGCGATGGCCGATGCCTTCTTGTTGGGTGCAACGAGCGTCGTTGCCACCACCGAACCGACGCCGAAGAACGTGCCGTGCGCGAACGCGGTCAGCGCGCGCGCGGCCATCAGCGACCAGTAATCGGGCGCAATCGCGCAGGCGAGATTGCCGATGGTGAACACCGCCATCAGTGCAAGAAGTACGGTCTTGCGCGGCCAGCGCGCGGTGGCGATGGTCATGATCGGCGCGCCAACCACGACGCCAAGCGCGTAGCCGGAGATCAGGAGGCCCGCAGCCGGGATCGAAACGCCGAGATCGGCGCCGACCTGGATCAGCAGGCCCATGATGACGAATTCAGTGACACCAATTCCGAAAGCGCCGGCGGTGAGCGCATAGAGTGCGAGCGGCATGGAACATTCCTCAGACGAATCCGGCCAACCGCCGGTATTCCTGAGAAGTGGACGCAAAGCCATTCGTGAACTAGACTATAGTAAGTAACAATATTTGTGAATTGAAGTCACAATTATGCGACAAGACATCAACCGCTCCGGCGAGATGGAAGTGTTCGTCCGGGTGGTCGACCTGGGCGGCTTTTCCGCCGCGGCGCGCGCTTTCCGCATGAGCCCGTCCGCCGTCAGCAAACTCGTCGCGCGGCTGGAAGCACGGCTTGGCGTGCGGCTGATCAATCGCTCGACCCGCAAGCTGCAACTGACACCGGAAGGCACGGCCTATTACGACCGCAGCATCCGCATTCTCGACGATATCAATACGGCGGAACGTGAGGCCGCCGTCGGCGCAACGCCGCGCGGGCGCGTGCGAGTCAATACCAGCGTGCCGTTCGGGCTGCACTGGCTGCTGCCGCTGTTGCCCGGATTTCTGAAGCTGCATCCCGGCGTCAGCGTCGATGTATCGCTGACCGATACGGTGGTCGATTTGATGGAGGAACGCGCCGACGTCGCCATTCGTGTGGGACCGTTGCGCGAGTCTCGCCTGCTCGCGCGCAAGCTCGGCGAGAGCCGCATGGTCGTGGTCGCAGCGCCCGCTTACCTCAACGAACATGGAACTCCACGGACGCCCGCCGAACTCGGCCAACACAACATGCTCGGCTTCTGCTTTTCAAAACAGATCGACGGCTGGCCATTTCGTGACAGCAAGGGCGGCACCGTCAGCGTCGCGCCTGTTGGCAATGCGCTGGTCAGCGACGGCGAAGCCATGCAGAAGCTGGCTGTCGCAGGCGCTGGCCTTGCGCGCCTCGCCCGCTTTCATGTCGATGCGGACATCAAGGCCGGACGACTCGTGGCGGTGCTTGAAGACTTCAATCCGGGCGATCTCGAACCGATCCATGCCGTGTTCGTCGGCCACGGCGGACAGTTGCCCGCGCGGGTGCGTGCGTTTCTCGATTATCTCGTGGAGAATGTGAGACTGTAGCTAAATTCCCGCGACCTTCGCCGTGAGATCGGCGAGCCGTTCGGCTGCATCGAGCCTGCCGACAGTGCGCGCGGCGGTGGCCATGGCGATCAACCGCGCGGGATCGGCGGCCAGCGCGGAGATTTCCACGGCGAGACGATCCGGCGTGAAGTCGGCCTGAAGAATCCGGATCGCGCCGCCGGCTTTCTCCAGCACGCCGGCATTGGCGAACTGGTCCTGATCGATTGCGCCGGGCAGCGGCACCAAAATCGAAGGACGCCCGATCGCACCGAGCTCAGCGACGGTGCCCGCGCCGGAGCGCGACACTACGAGATGACTCGCAGCAAGCCGCGCCGGGAGATCGACAAAGAACGGCGCCAGCTCAGCCTCGATCTTGAGGCGATCATAGACCGCGCGGACCCGCGCCATGTCTTCATCGCGCACCTGCTGCACAAGAATAAGCCTGCGCCACAACGCCGGCTCCAGCCGCTCAATCGCGCCCGGCACGATATCAGCCATGATCCGCGCACCCTGGCTGCCGCCAGTAACCAGCAAACGCAGCGGCCCCGTCGCATCCGGCGAGGCATACGGCACGGCGGCAGCGGCGAGGATCGCGGGCCGCATCGGCGTTCCGGTGACAGTGGTTTTTCCGGCGAGCGCCGGCTCATGATCGAGCACGCCGGGCAGCGAGGTCGCAATCGCGCTGACGCGTCCTGAAAGAAACTTGTTCGCCCGGCCCATCACCGCATTGGCGTCGTGAATGAGGGTCGGAATTCCAAGCAGCTTCGCCGCCATCAGCGGCGGCAGCGTCGGATAGCCGCCGAAGCCGATCACCGCCCTGGGTTTCTGCCGCAGCAGCAGCGCCAGCGCCATCACGCCGCCCGCAGCGAGCATCGTGCCGGTGCGCGCAAGCGCCCACGGTGTGCGGCCGCGCACCGTCTCGCTCGGCACCACATCCATCATGTCGCGCGAGAACAATCCGCCGTAGCGCACTGCGCGCTCGTCCGTCATCAGCCGCACGCGCGCGCCGCGCTTCATCAGCGCAACGCCGAGGGCTTCCGCGGGAAACAGGTGACCACCCGTTCCGCCCGCCGCCAGCATGATCAGAGGCCTGTCAGGCATCGGAATACTCGCGTGTCACGCGAAGCTATGCGCGGCGTTGGCCGCGCCGATCGATTCCATTTCGACACGTGGACGCTGCCGCGTCAGGGCCAGCAACATGCCGACGCCGTAAGCCAGCGAGATCATCGACGAACCGCCGTAGGAAATGAACGGCAGCGTCATGCCTTTGGCGGGCATCAGGTGCAGGTTCACCGCCATATTGATCGAGGCCTGGATGCCGAACATGATCGCGAGACCGGCGGCGGCGAAGCGCGCGAACAAATCTTCACTCTGATACGCCCGCGCCAGCGCGCGGATCACAATGAAGGCAAACAGCGCCAGCAGCGCTAGGCACAGGATGATTCCGAATTCCTCGGCGGCGACCGCGAACACGAAGTCGGTATGACTGTCGGGGAGAATGCGCTTCACCGTGCCCTCGCCCGGCCCCTGCCCGAACCAGCCGCCATGGGTGAACGATTCCATCGCCATGTCGACCTGAAACGTGTCGCCCGACGACGGATCCATGAAGCGCTTGATGCGGCCTGCAACGTGCGGCACCAGCATATAGGCGCCAAACAATCCGACCGCGCCCGCCCCCATCAGGCCGAACACCCAGATCATCCGCATTCCGGCGATGAAGAACAGCGTGCCCCACACCATCAGCACCAGCATGGTCTGACCGAAGTCCGGCTCGAGCACCAGCAGTGTCACCGTCATCAGCAACATGCCGAGCGCCATCGACGTCGCCGGCATCTCGGGACGCTTGGCGGATTCCGCGAACAGCCACGCCACCAGCACCACGAAAGCGGGCTTGAGGGATTCCGAGGCCTGAATGTTGAGGCCGAGAATGGTGATCCAGCGTTTCGAGCCTTTCACCTCAGGACCGAACAACAGCGTCGCCACCACCAGCACGATGCTGACGGCGAACACGATCAACGCGGTGCGCCGCACCTGCCGCGGCGACAGGAACGACACCGCGACCATCACGAGCATCGATGGAACAAGGAACAGCACGTGCCGGTTGAAGAAATGAAACGGATCGAGGCCGATGCGCGCCGCGACCGGCGGGCTCGCCGCCAGCGATAGGATCACGCCGCCAAGCATCAGCGTCATGAATGCGGCCAGCAGCAGCCGATCCACGGTCCACCACCATTCGCTGAAAGGTGTGCGTTGCTCGCGGGAGATCATGTGCGTGTCCTGCGCAAAAGATTAACGGGTTATTACTCGCCCATCGTGGTTTCCGAAGGGTTAAAGATGGACGGATACGAGAAAAAATCTCGTCAAAGTGTCGGGATATTCGAATTCGAATGTACCAGCGCCGCGAACAAGGCGCTCTCCCTCTCCCCGTAAACGGAGAGAGGTAAGGGAGCTCATGCCGGCTTCAAACCGCCAGGCAGGGCGGTGGCGAGTTCGCGGAAGCGGTCGCCGCGCTTCTCGAAATTCGGGAACTGATCGAACGACGCGCAGGCCGGAGACAGCAATACCACCGGCTCCGCAAGCCCCGACGCCTCGGCGTCGTGTGCGGCGTGCGGAACTGCCTCCTCCAGCGTCCCGCTGATTTCATGCGGAACGTCGCCAAGGGTGGCTGCGAATTCCGCCGCCGCCTCGCCGATCAGATAGGCCTTGCGGATGCGCGGGAAGAATTCGCGCAGGGATTCGATGCCACCGGTCTTCGGCTTGCCGCCCGCGATCCAGAAAATATCTTTGAGCGACGACAGCGCGTGCCCTGCCGCGTCCGCGTTGGTCCCTTTGGAGTCGTTGATGAACAGCACGCGGCCGTTGCGCCCGAGCTGTTCCATGCGATGCGCGAGGCCGGGAAAACTTCGCAGGCCTCGTTGCAGGACGTCGATGCCGACGCAAAGCGCAAGCGCGGCTGCCGATGCACAGGCGGCGTTCTGCGCGTTGTGCAGTCCGCGCAGCGAACCGATGTTGTCGAGAGAAACGATTTCTTCGCGTGCGCCGCCTTCCGCGCGAATGACGATGCCGTCATCCACGTCGAAATAAAATCCGCTCGCAACCGGATGCTGAACCGAGACACGCGCAACGCTTTTCCCGGCCTGCTCGATGCGGTCGGCGATTGCCGCGCAAAAGTGATCGTCCACGCCGACGATGGCGGCACCGCCGCGCTGGACGTTCGCGACAAGCCGCTCCTTCACCGCCGCGTAGTGCTCGATGCTGCCGTGACGGTCGATGTGATCTTCGGTGACGTTCAGTAGAATGCCGACGCTGGGATTGAGCGACGGCGTGAGATCGATCTGGTACGACGACATCTCGATCACATGGACGCGGCCCGTGCGCGGCGGTTCCAGCGACAGGATCGCGGTGCCGATATTGCCGCCCATCTGGGTATCGTAGCCCGCCTCGCGCATCAGATGCGCGACCAGCGCCGTGGTCGTGGATTTTCCGTTGGTGCCGGTGATGGCGACGAACGGCGCATCCGGCGCGTGACGCGCGCGCTCGCGGCAGAACAATTCGATGTCGCCGATCACCTCGACGCCGGCGTCCTTCGCCGCCAGCACGGTCCAGTGCGGTGTGGGATGCGTCAGCGGCACGCCCGGCGTCAGCACAAGCGCCGCGAAATTTTCCCACGAGACTTTACGCAAATCCGCCGTGATGAACCCGGCCCTCGCCGCTTCCGCGAGTTTCGCGGGCGTGTCGTCGCTCGCGATCACCTCCGCGCCGCCGGCCTTCAGTGCATGACAGCTTGCCAGCCCCGACCCACCGAGGCCGAACACAGCAACGGTCTTGCCCGCGAACGAGGTGACGGGAGTCACGCGCTCACCGCAGCTTCAGCGTCGAGAGACCGGCGAGCGCCAGCATCACCGAGACGATCCAGAACCGGATCACGATCTGCGGCTCGGTCCAGCCCTTCTGCTCGTAGTGATGATGGATCGGCGCCATCCGAAAGAAACGCTTGCCGGTGAGCTTGAACGACGCGACCTGCACGATGACGGAGAGCGCCTCGACCACGAACAGGCCGCCGATCACCGCCAGCACGATCTCATGCTTGGTGGCGACGGCAATCGCGCCAAGCATACCGCCGAGCGCGAGCGAGCCGGTGTCGCCCATGAAGATCGAGGCCGGCGGCGCGTTGAACCAGAGAAATCCCAGTCCCGCGCCGAGCACCGCGCCGCACAGCACCGCGAGTTCGCCGGTGCCGGGCACGTAACGGATCTGGAGATATTCGGCGAACACCGCGTTGCCGACGAGATAGGCGATCATGCCGAAGCTCGCCGCGGCGATCATCACCGGCACGATAGCGAGCCCGTCGAGACCGTCGGTGAGATTCACCGCATTGCCCGCGCCGACAATGATGAACATGCCGAACATCAGGTAGAACCAGCCGATGTTCAGCGTGAATTCCTTGATGAATGGAATCGACACCGCTGTGACCGAGGCGTCGCGCCCGAACCAGACAATGCAGGCACAGGCCGTCAGCGCGATCAGTCCTTCGACCGCGAGGCGCGAGCGTCCCGAGAAACCCTTGTCGGTCTGCTTGGAAACTTTCAGATAGTCGTCATAGAAGCCGACAAGGCCAAAGCCGATGGTGACGGCGAGAACGATCCAGACATAGGCGTTGCGCAGGTTGGCCCAAAGCAGTGTCGCAACGATCAGGCCCGACAGGATCATCAGGCCGCCCATGGTCGGCGTGCCCTTCTTGGTCACCAGATGCGTCGGCGGGCCATCGGCACGGATCGGCTGGCCCTTGCCCTGCGCCAGGCGAAGCTGATCGATGATCCAGGGTCCGAACATGAACACGACCAGCGCGCTGGTCACCATCGCGCCGCCGGTGCGAAACGTGATGTAGCGGAATACATTGATGCCGGGAATCGTGCCGGCGAATTCGGTGAGCCAATAAAACATTCCAACCGCCTTATGTGCCGGCCTGGGCGACAATGTCGTCGTGCTCGGCCTTCTCCGGAAAACGCTTTTGCAACGCGGCTACAATCAATTTCATACGCGAGCCGAGCGATCCCTTGACCATGATCGCATCGCCGGCGCCGACCGCAGCGACGACCTGCGGCTCAAGCGCCGCCGAATTATCGGCATAGCCGCCCTTCTTCTCGGAAGGAAGGGCTTCCCACAGATTGCGCATCAGCGGACCACAGCAAAATACCGAATCAATATTGTTGGCCTTGATCGCCTCATTGAGTCCGCGATGCAGGTCCGGACCGCCCGCGCCGAGTTCCAGCATGTCGCCGAGCACCGCGATGCGACGACCGCGCGGGCCGACGCCGGCCTGACCGAGGACCGTGATCGCAGCCGCCATCGAGGCCGGATTGGCATTGTAGCTTTCATCGATCAGCGTCGCCGTGCCGTCCGTGAGGGGCAGAACCTCGCGTACGCCCCGCCCCGTTGCCGGTTTGAGCTGCGCCAGCGCAAGCGCCGAGAGCGCGAGGTCCGCGCCCGCGAGCGAGGCTGCTGCCAGCACCGCCAGCGAATTCATCACCATGTGACGGCCCGGCATGGCGATCTTGTAGGTGATGTCGTGTCCGAGAATATCCGCGCGCACGGCGGAACAGGTCGGTTGCAGCGAGACATCGATCAGCCGCGCATCGGCTTTTTCGTCACTGCCGAACGAAACAATGCGCGAGACCTTGGCTTTTTTGGCAGCCTTGCTCAGGCGCGCGAATTGCGGATTGTCGCGGTTGAGCACCGCAGCGCCGCCGGGCTCAAGTCCTGCGAAGATTTCCGCCTTGGCATCGGCAATGGCTTCGATGCCGGAGAAAAACTCCAGATGCACCGGCTCGACCGTGGTGATGATCGCCACATGCGGGCGCACCATCTTCACCAGCGGCTCGATCTCGCCAGCATGGTTCATGCCGATCTCGAAGATCGCGAATTGCGACGACGCGGGACACCGAGCCAGCGACAGCGGCACGCCCCAGTGATTGTTGAACGAGGCGACCGACGCATGAGTCTCGCCCTGCGCGCCCAGCACCGCGCGCAATGCTTCCTTGGTCGAGGTCTTGCCGACCGATCCGGTGACGGCGATGACCTTGGCATTGAGACGCACCCGCGACGCGCGCGCCAGATCGACGAGGCCCGCCAGCACGTCATCGACAATCAGCAGCCGTGCATCGGCGGCGAACGTGCCGGCGTGAGCTTTGTCAACGACCGCCAGCGCCGCGCCGTTGGCCAGCGCCGCTTCGACGAAGTCATGCCCGTCGTGAACGTCCCCCTTGATCGCGAAGTAAGCCTCGCCCGGCGTCAGCGTGCGGCTGTCGATGGAAATTCCGGTAACGTCACCGGGCATCACGCCGCGCCCTGAGGCACGCATGGCCTCTGCCATCCCCGCACTCGTCCACAATGCAGTGCTCATGCGGCGTACTCCGCCAATGCCGCCGCAGCAGCCTCGTGATCGCTGAACGGCAACACCTTATCTCCGACGATCTGTCCGGTCTCGTGGCCCTTGCCCGCGATTAGCAATGCATCGCCGGTCTGCAAACCCGCAACGGCAGCGCGGATCGCCTCGGCGCGGTCGCCAATATCCTGCGCACCTTTCGCCGCGGCCATGATGGCGGCGCGGATCGATGCCGGATTTTCGGACCGCGGATTGTCGTCGGTGACAATGACCGTGTCGGCGTTCCCGGCGGCAATCGCGCCCATCAAGGGGCGCTTGCCCGCATCGCGGTCGCCACCCGCACCGAACACGACAACGAGTTTGCGTTTGGTGTAAGGCCGCAGCGCTTCCAGCGCTTTCGCGAGCGCATCGGGCTTGTGTGCATAGTCCACGAACACCGGCGCGCCGTTGCGCTCACCGACCATTTCGAGGCGGCCCGGCGCCCCTTCGAGTTTTTCCAGTGACGCGAATGTCCGCGCTGCGTCGCCACCGGTAGCGACCACGAGTCCCGCCGCCGCGAGCGCATTTTCGATCTGGAATTCGCCGACCAGCGGCAGCCGCACCTGATGGCGTTTGCCGTCATGTTCGAGCGTCAGCTTCTGCGAAAATCCATCCACCGCCGCATCGACGAGTTTGATTCCCTCGCCGTTGCGGCCCACGGTGACGATCCGCAGTTTGCGCTGCCGCGCAGCATCGATCACCGCTTGCGAATGTTCATGATCAGCGGAAATCACCGCCGCGCCGCCGTCGACGATGAGATCGGTAAACAGCCGCAGCTTGGCCGCGAGATAATGTTCGACGGTCGGATGATAATCCATGTGGTCACGCGACAGATTTGTGAACGCGCCGGCGCTGACGCGCACGCCGTCGAGGCGATGCTGGTCGAGGCCGTGCGACGACGCTTCGAGCGCCAGATGCGTGACGCCCTCGCCCGCGAGATCGTCAAGCGAACGATGCAGCGCGATCGGATCCGGCGTGGTCAGCGAGCCGTAGACCGTGCGCTTCGGCGACACGAGACCAATAGTGCCGATGCTCGCCGACGCGAATCCTAGGCGCTGCCAGATCTGCCGCGTGAACACCGCAACCGACGTCTTGCCGCTGGTGCCGGTGACGGCTGCGATGGTGGCAGGCTGGCGCGCGTAAAACTTTGCGGCGGCCAGTGCCAGCGCGCGGCGCGGGTTCGATACGGCGATGAACGGAACGCGGCGGTCACCCTCGGGAATCCGGTCGCTCACAATGGCGGCCGCACCCGACGCAATCGCCTGATCGATGAACCGCGCGCCATTAGTTTTGACGCCGGCCAGCGCGAAGAAAACGTCGCCGGGCTTCACCGCGCGGCTGTCCACGGCGAGACCCGCGATCGCAACATCGGCATGTTGCACGTCCACGACGGCATCCCCGCTGAAAAGGTCGCGTAATTTCATCTCACCCCAGCAGATAGGTCCTGCGCGTCCTCTGACCGCAAACCGGTGCCCACTTTGCGGAATACGCCCACGCGATCCCGTGAATCGTGCGGTTACCGGCTTTCCTTCGATGCCGCAAGAATAAGGCGCTCGGACGGCGGCAAATCGAACCGCGGCGTCATTCCAAGCAGCGGAGCGATCCGCTCGATGACCTTGCCGCCGGTCGGCACCGTGTTCCAGCCGGAGGTAATAAAGCCATGGGTTTCCGGCAGTCCCTGCGGTTCGTCCAGCATAATCAGGAGCTGATACTGCGGGTTGTCCGCAGGCATGATCGCCGTGAAAGAGTTCAGCACCTGCTTTTTGGAATACCGCCCGTTGACGACCTTTTCCGAGGTGCCTGTCTTGCCGCCGACATAGTAACCTTTGACGTCGGCCTTGCGCGCCGTACCCTTCTCCGCGTTCAGCCGCATCAGGTACCGCATGCTGTTGCTGGTCTCGGTTTTCACGACCCGCTTGGCGAGTTGCATGGCGTCGTCGCGGGAGCGCTTCAGGAACGTCGGCGGAATGAGATAGCCGCCGTTGACCAGCGCGTTGATGCCCATCACCGCCTGCAACGGCGCGACCGCCATGCCATGGCCGAACGCGATGGTGATTGTATTCAGTTCGCCCCAGCGCTTCGGCACGATCGGCTCGGCGCTTTCCGGAAGCTCGGTGCGCAACCGCGTGAGCTGTCCGAGCTTGCGCAGGAATGCCTTGTGCGCCTCGACGCCCATCGACAGAGCGACGCGCGCGGCGCCGACGTTGGAGGACTCGGTAAACACTTCCCACATCGGCACGGAGCGGCCAAGGTTGTGCGTGTCGTGAATTTTGAACTTGCCGTACACCAGCGGCGCGCGCGCATCGTACAGCGTGTTGACCGTGGCGCGCCCGGAATCCAGCGCCATCGCCAGCGTCAGCGACTTGAACGTCGATCCCATTTCATAGACGCCGGTGGTCAGGCGGTTGATACGGGTCGGATCGTTGGCCTCGCGCGGATTGTTCGGATCGTAATCGGGCACCGAGACCATCGCGATGATTTCGCCGGTCTGCACGTTCGACACCAGACCCGCGGCGGCCTTGGCCTTGTATTTTGTTTTCGCCTTGAGCAATTCGTCGCGCAACGCGTGCTCGACCCGCAGATCGACGGCCAGTTCCACCGGCTTTTGCAGGCGGTCGGTGGCGAAGCCCGCGCGATGCAGATCGGCGAGACCGTTGCCGTCGAGCCACTTCTCGATTCCGGCGATGCCCTGGTTGTCGATGTTCACATGGCCGATCAGATGCGACACCACCGCACCGGCCGGATAGACCCGCTTGTTCTCGCGCAGGAAGCCGATGCCGGGCACGCCGAGACGATAGATTTCCTTCTGCTGCTGCGGCGTGATCTCGCGCTTCAGCCAGACAAAGCCCTTGCGCGACGACAGCCGGTCGCGCACTTCGCCGGCGTCGATGTCCGGCAGCGTCGCGGTGAGAAGCTCGATGGCCTCGTCCTTGTCGATGATGCGTCGCGGTTCGCCGAACAGCGACGGCGTCTTCACGTCGGTGGCGAGGATCGTGCCGTTGCGGTCCAGAATGTCGGGGCGCGCAGTGGCGATGGCGTCCTGCGACGCCGTGCGCCGCGCGCCATGGCCGTCGCCATTCACGGCGAACATGATAAGGCGGCCAGCGATGACGCTGAAGACCGCCGCGAATGCAATCATCGCAAGCCCGACGCGCGCGCGGGCCTTGGCGGCACGATCGACATTGCGCCCGTAAAGCAGCGTGCGGATCAGCCGCTGCCGCCAGGGTTCCGGGGGCCGTGCGGGTGTGAGGGCGTGATCGGTCATTGCGTGCCCTCCGGCGAAGGCACCGAGCCGGTGACGGAATCCGCGTCCTGCGGACCTTCGGCGAGCGCTTCCTGATCGACGCTTTCGATCATCGTGCCGATCGGATCGGGATCGCCCGGCTTGACGAAGCTCGGCGGGCGCGGCGGCAGGTTCTTCAGTGTGTCGTATTGCGTGGCTTCGATCGAGCGCAGCGACAGATGGCGCGCGGCCATTTCCTGCAGGCGCTTGGGCGTTTCCAGCTTGGCCCATTCCGCCTTGAACACGGCAATCGAATTGCGCTGCTCACGGATGTCGGCGCGCAGCTTTATCACGCGCTCGGTCCGTACGGTGGATTCCATTTTGATGCGGTAGACGTAGGACGCCGCGAACACCAGCGCGCAGATGACGAAGAGGTGGATGATGCGCATGTCAGCCTCCCCTCATCACGTCGACGAGTTGGGGCCAGTCGAAGGAAGCGGTCTCGGATTGCGCCGGCGCATCGGTGCGGGCCGCGGCGCGGAGTTTTGCAGAGCGCGCGCGCGGATTGTCCGCGACCTCGGCTTCGTCTGCGACGATGGGACGCTTGGTGAGAATCTCGAAGCTCGGCATCGCTTGCTTAACGTCGGGCAGATGCCGCGAGCCGCCGCCGCGCTTGCCGCGCTCATTCAGGAAATTCTTGACGATGCGATCCTCGAGCGAATGGAACGACACCACCGCCAGCCGTCCGCCGGGTTTCAGCATCTGCTCCGCGGCCACCAGCGCCGCATGAAGTTCGTCCAGTTCCTCGTTGACGAAGATGCGCAGCGCCTGGAAGGTGCGGGTTGCGGGATGAATCTCGTTCGGCTTGGAACGCACCACGCGCGACACGATGTCGGCGAGCGCGCGCGTCGTCGTGATCGGCGCTTCTTTCCGCGCGGCGACAATAGCGCGGGCGACGCCGCGGGAATGCCGCTCCTCGCCGAAGATATAGATGATGTTGGCCAAATCCGTTTCGGACGCCTTCGCGATCACATCGGCAGCGGTCGGGCCATCCTGACCCATTCGCATGTCGAGCGGGCCGTTGAGACGGAACGAGAAGCCACGCTCTGACTGATCGAGCTGCATCGAGGAAACGCCGACATCCATGACGACGCCATCGATCGCAGTCACGCCTTGCGCAGCGCAGACATCCGCGAGATTTGAGAAACGATCCTCGACCAGCGTCAGCCGGCCGTCGGAAGAGTCTACGAGATCAAAGCCGCCGGCGACGGCGGTGCGGTCACGGTCGATGCCGATCACGCGGGTTCCGGGAATTTTCAGGATCGCGCGGCTGTAGCCGCCCGCGCCGAATGTGGCGTCCACATAGATTCCGCCCTCGCGCGGCGCGAGCGCCTCGACCGCTTCGCGGCCGAGAACCGGGACATGGCGCACTGGTGCATCGTCGGGCGACATTTCAAAAGCCTGCCGGTGAAAAACGGCCGCGTGCCGGCCCGAATATCCGGGCCGATCCGCCAGATCCCGGCCGAACAGCCCCAGATTGGACCGTTCCGGGGCCCAGATCGACCTGAACAAAGAGGCGCTTGCGATGACTCGCCGCAAATTCGAGGTTCCGCATGGGATTTTCTGGCCAGCCATCGGACTTTTCGCGGGACTTTTTGCGCATCGACGAAACCGCAGCCACCCCTTTTTGGCGCGACTCTTCATCCTTCAGTAGCGACGGTTATCGTTAAGGAATCGTTGACGCCGAAGATCGACGTTTAATGGCGTCCTTTTGGCCTCGGGTCCGGCATCCGATCGAGCCCGGAATACTCTGGGGGTAAAATGGTTCATGGAACCCGCCCGGATTGCGCCCGGTGCACATCAGGGTTTCACTCCGATACCGCCCTTCTCTCGCCCCGTTTCGCGTCCCTGTAGGCTTTGAGGATCGTTTGAGTCTGCTGGATTTGATTCGAGGCGTCAGCGTCCCAACATTTCACCTGGGGGTACTGCTGACATGACAAGTTTCGTGCCGGATTCATCCGTCGTCTCGACCGTCACGCCGTCGCCGAACTACGGCGACCGCAAGGGTCTACTGTCGCCGAACATGATCGTCCTGCACTACACCGGCATGGCCGATGCCGCGAGCGCCATCGTGCGGCTGTGCACCGAGGGCACCGAAGTCTCCGCGCATTACGTCGTGCTCGAGGACGGCAACATCGTCCAGTTGGTGCGTGAGGCCGCGCGCGCGTGGCACGCAGGCGCAGCTTCCTGGAGCGGCGACACCGACATCAACTCCTGTTCGATCGGGGTCGAGATCGTCAATCGCGGTCACGACCTCGGCTACACCGATTTTCCGCTGCGCCAGACTGCGGCGGTGATCGCGCTGTGCAAGGGCATCATGATCCGCCGCGATATTCCGAAGCACCGCGTGCTGGGCCATTCGGATGTCGCGCCCGGACGCAAGAAAGATCCCGGCGAGAAATTTCCATGGCGCCTGCTGGCGGATTCCGGCGTCGGCCTGTGGGTCGAGCCCGCGCCGATCGTAAGCGGCACCCAGAAACTGCTCGGTGCATCCGGCGAGGACGTGCTCGACTTGCAGAAATCGCTGGCCAGCTTCGGCTACGGCGTGCCGCTGAACGGACAATACGACACCAACACCATGGACGTGGTCGCCGCCTTCCAGCGGCACTTCCGCCCCGAGCGGGTGGACGGCGTCGCCGATCAGTCGACGTTGACCACGTTGAGCGATCTGCTTGCACTGATGCCGGCGGAAACCCAGCTCACCTCTTGACCTCGCGCGCCCGTGCGCCCATCACTCGGATGTCAGTCGGCTGGACGGCCGCCCCGGCAAGGATCGAAAGGTCGCCGGGGAGGAAAGTCCGGGCTCCATCGACATACGGTGCCGGATAACGTCCGGCGGGGGGTGACCCCAGGGAAAGTGCCACAGAGAACGAACCGCCTCGCCCTCCGCAAGGAATGGCGCGGTAAGGGTGAAAAGGTGCGGTAAGAGCGCACCGCGTTTCTAGCAATAGAGACGGCATGGCAAACCACACCGGGAGCAAAACCGAATAGGGACGGCACAGCGGCGAGTTCGTCTTCGGACGATAACTCCGCGGGGCGATGTCAGGCCCGCTGTCCGGGTAGGTTGCTTGAGGCGCCGGGTAATCGGCGTCCCAGAGGAATGGCCGTCACGTCTGCGTGGTGCAAATCATGCAGGCCCTACAGAACCCGGCTTACAGGCTGGCTGATGCCTTATCGACGTGCGGTCCGCATGGGCCCACGAAGCTAACGAGGGGTCCGGCGGAACACGCCGGGCCCCTCACCATTTGGGCCGCAGCCGGTTCCAGACCGGTCAAGTTTGACCTTTCCGCAGACGCTTCATTTTACTCAGCCTCGATAGAAGAAGCGGTCAGCCTCGATAGCGAGGCTCGGGAACTTGCGAATCATGGCCATCTCATCGTTGCAGTTGCTGCGGCCTCATCGGCTTCCGGACGGCATCTACGTCGAGATCATCGCCGATCTCTTCAGTGCGACACCGTCGATCGTTGTCTTCCTGCTCAGCCAATGCGTGATCGGCGCGGCCATCTTTGCCGAGACCGGCGACTTCTACATCCTCGCGCTGACGCTGATCGCTGTCGTGATCTCACTCGAACGGATATGGATGATCCGCCGCTATCATCGCACCGACGGTGCGAAGCGGCTTTCGCGCAATTCGGCTGCGCTTTGGGAACGCCGGTTCGCGATCCGGAGTATTGCGACCGCCGTCGTTGTCAGCGCGATCGGCGTTCGCTGCTTCATGCTTCCCTTCCCGACTGTGCACATGCTCATCATCGGCGTTATTTCCACTTATGCGGCAGGCACAATCATGCGCGTGGCCTATCGTCCGCGTCTCGCTCTGCTGAATGTCCTGATCGTGGCCATTCCGCCAAGTATCGCCTGCATTCTTCATGGCGGCGTGATCTACATCTGCCTCGGCATCATCACGTTGATGTTTCTGTTCGGCGCGTTCGAGATTATCAAGCACGCCTATGCGACCGCCGTCAGCCAGCTGACCCTCAAGCGCAAGTTCGCAGGCCTCGCACAACAAGATGCGCTGACCGGTTTGTCCAACCGCCTCGGCCTCAATGATAATCTCGATACGGTGATGGCCGACGCGCAGCGCAACGGCTACGGCATCGCCGTCCACAGCCTCGATCTCGACCGCTTCAAGGCGGCCAATGACCTTTACGGCCATCCCATCGGCGATGCGATCCTGAAGGAGGTGGCGCAACGGCTGTCGCGCCTGACGCGGGCGAGCGATCTTCTGGTGCGGCTCGGCGGCGACGAGTTCGTGCTGGTGCAGACCGGTGTGGCGGCACGCGAACAGGCCACGGCACTGGCGGAACGTATCGTCGAGGACATCGGCTCCAACTACGACATCAAGGGCTACACCATCGAGATCGGCACCAGCGTCGGCATCGCATTGATGTCCGGCGACGAAACAACACCCGACGAACTGCTGGAGCGCGCCGACCACGCCCTTTATCAGGCCAAGCGGACGCGAAGCGGCTTTGCCGTTTACACCGTCGCGCCGCATCTCGTTCCGCCGTTAATTGACGGCGACGATTTTCAGGACACCAGCGCCGTCACCAGGAAAATGGTCAACCTGCGCTAGTCGAATATCGCCGCCGCCTTAGCTTTACTCAGCCGCCGACATGCGGTCGAGTTCGAACACCTGCCGCTCGAACAGCGCGCGGTAGATGCCGTCGGGACGCCGCGCCAGCGACGCATGCGTCCCCTCCTCCGCGATCCGGCCCCGGTCGAACACCAGAATCCGGTCGAGGCTGCGCACCGTCGATAGACGATGCGCGATCACGATCGCCGTGCGGCCCTGAATCAGGCGATCCATCGCCTCCTGAATCAAAGCCTCCGATTCCGAATCGAGGCTTGAGGTGGCCTCGTCCAGAATCAGGATCGGCGCGTCGGCGAGGAAGGCGCGCGCCAGCGCCACGCGCTGACGTTCGCCGCCCGACAGTTTCACGCCGCGTTCACCCACCAGCGTTTCGTAACGCTTCGGCAGCCGCATGATGAAGTCATGCGCGTTGGCAAGCCGCGCCGCTTCCTCGACCTCACGCATGGTCGCACCCGGCCGCGCATAGGCGATGTTCTCCGCCAACGAGCGGTGAAACAGCACCGGCTCCTGCTGCACGATGGCGATCTGGCTGCGCAGCGATTGCTGCGTCGCCTTCGCCGCGTCCTGACCGTCGATCAGGATGCGGCCGCCGGTCGCGTCGTACAACCGCTGCACCAGCTTGACGAACGTCGTCTTGCCCGAGCCCGACCGGCCGACCAGACCGACACGCTCGCCCGGCCTGATGTTGACCGTCAGCCGGTCATAGAGCGGCGTGTCGTGCCCGCGATAATGGAACGTCACATCGTCGAACACGATGCCGCCGCCGGTGACCTTCATCGGCCTGGCGTCGGGTGCATCGGCAATGCCGATGGCTTCATCGTGAATCGCGACCAGTTCCTCCATGTCGTTCACCGACCGCTGCAGATGGCTGATGTGCTGACCGATGTCGCCGAGATAGCCGTGAATGACGAAGTATGTCGTCACGACATAGGTGACATCGCCCGGCGAGGCGCGGCCGGCGATCCACAGTAGCAACACGCCGCCGATCACCGACGCGCTCATCAGCACCAGCACCGCGTGCTGCGCGGTGCCGACATAGGTGTAGCGCAGCCATGTCCGGCCCGCGCGGCGCCGCCACTTGCCGAGCACACCGGACACGCGGGCGTCCTCCCGCGTCTCCGCACCGAACGATTTCACCACGGCGTTGCACGTCAGCGAGTCGGCCAGCGTGCCGCCGACCTTGGTGTCGAGCGCATTCGACAATTGCGCCGCCGGCGCGATGTATTTGGTCGTCAGAGCGACCGTCATCGCGACATAGATCACCGTGATCAGCGCTATCACCGCACCGAGCACCGGCCAGTGCCATCCGACCAGAATCGTCGAACCGAGCAGCACCACCAGCGACGGCACCAGTGCCATCAGGATGGTGTCGTTCATCAGGTCGAGCGCCCACATGCCGCGCGTGATCTTGCGCACGGTCGACCCGGCGAAGCTGTTGGCGTGCCAGTCCGTGGAGAACCGCTGGATTCGCACGAAAGCGTTCTGCGCCACGTCCGACATGATGCGGAGCGTGAACGGCAGAATGGCTTTCAGTCCGACGAATCGAAACACCATCGCCGCAAAGCCGAGCGCCACGATCGCACTGAATGCGATCATGGCGGCGCGGTGTGCGGCGGCCTGGTCGGTCGCGGCCAACGCGACCGCGTCCACCAGCTTTCCTGCGAACAGCGGCATGAAGACATCTGCGGCCGCCGCGGCGATCAGGCCGCCGGCAACCACGGTCAAGCGCACCGGCTGATTGCGCCAGTGACGGAAGACGAACGGCAACACCGCGTTGATCGCGGGAGATTTCCGCTTACGAGAATGAGTCATGACTTGTTTCGGCTGCGCAGGCGCAAGCCGACTCCATGGAATGGACGACGCAGCGGCAACGCCGCGCGCAATCGTCGCGTGTAAAAAATCAGGTTGTGGAAGCTGGACGTCCGGGTTCGCGGAAAATCGAACCGGACAACCCCGGACGGGCCATCGGAAAACCGACGGCAGCCGGCAACCTTATGCGGAGGACCGCGAGGTTAACCGAGGGGGTATCCGGATGCCGAGGCGCGAACGCGCAGGACTCGCGGGGTCGCGATAAACGCAAACTTCAAATTCATGCGATCCTCCCGCGTTTGAGCAATGCGGACTCACGTTGCGTGTGCCGCTGATGATTTTTTGCGCAATAATTGCGGCAAATTTTGTACCGGGCAATGAAAATCCCGCAATGTGCGCGCGGCGACGCGCCGCACTTGCGGTGATCGCGGCAAATATCTGCGAAATCAAGCCTTCACGAAATACGGCGTGCTCAGACCGGCGAACGGCCTGAATTGCCCGACGGCATTGTCCCCGATTTTCAGATCATGATCGCCATGCGCCATCATGCGGAAGCCTTCCGCCATGTCGACCAGAAGGATCGCATACGGCACATGAGCCTTGGCCTCCGGCGTCGCCGCGCGCCGCACCAGCGACGCGGCATAGACCGTGCCCTTGCCGCCGGCCTGATGGGTTTGCGGTGAAGCATCGCCGCACGCGGGACAAAACGCGCGGCGGAAATACCAGAGGTGACGGCACGCGCCGCAGGACTGATACAGAATAGCGTCGGCGCCGTCGGTCCAGCCCTTGCGGTCTGTTGCGCCGTTCATCGCACCCGCTCCAGAAACATGCTGACGTGGGACGACATCACGCCGCCGTCGCCGTGCAGCAATGCGAGCGACGCATCACGCACCTGCCGCGCGCCCGCCCTGCCCGTCATCTGCAATTGCGTCTCGACCAGATGCGCCATCGCGCCCCCGCAGCCGCAATGGCCATAACTCAACAGCCCACCGTGGGTGTTCAGCGGCAGCGCACCGCCGATGCCGAAATCGCCGTTGCGCACCCGGGCGGCAGCCTCGCCCCTCGCGGCCAGACCAAGCTCTTCGATCAGGATCGCCAGCGTGATGGTGAAGCTGTCGTAGATGCCGGCGTATTTGATATGGCGTGGATCGACCCCCGCCTTCTCGCGCGCGCGTTCCATGGCAACTGCCGCACCCACGTCGGAGAGGCTGCGCGCCGCCGTGACGTGCTGATGCAGATGCGCCTGCCCGCAGCCCAGCACGCGGACTTGATGATCAGCGGTCGGCTCGCGGCTGACGATGAAGCCCGCGCCGCCGTCCGACACCGGACAGCAGTCGAGCAATTTCAGCGGCGACGATATTTCGCGCGACGCCATCACGTCCGCGACGGTGATCGGATCGCGGAACTGCGCGCCGGGATGCAGCATCGCGTGCTTGCGCATCAGCACCGCGAACTCCGCCATGTCCTCCTGCGTGAGCCCGTAGTCGTGCATGTAACGCGACGCGAGCAGCCCGTAATAGGCGGGAATGGTCGGGCCGAGCGGAACCTCGTAATCGGGATGCCCGACCTGCGCGAGCGTGCTCATCGCGGAATCGCGCGCCTGTCCGGTCAAACGGTTCTCGCCCGCAACCACGAGAATGGTTTTGGCGACACCCGCCTCCACCAGTTCATGCGCCAGCATCGCCATCGCGAGACCCGTCGCGCCACCGACCTGAATGGCGTGCGCATAGGATGGCTGCACGCCGAAATGCTCCGCGAACACGGTCGCCAGCATCAGATGCGGCATGGTGGTGGAATAGCCGGTCAACAGGCCGTCGATGTCACCGCGCTTGAGGCCAGCGTCCGACAGCGCACTCTCGGCCGCCATGCTCATCAGGTCGAGCGTCGAGCGGCCGTCATGCTTTCCGAACGCCGTCAGTCCGACGCCACTGATGAAACTCATAGGTGTCTCGCGTCATTGAAGAGCGACCGTGTTTGCCACGGCAGCGCTGGTTCTTCAATGCGCGTCGGGCGGCGGACCGGTCATGCTGGGCTTGTTAACGAAGAACACCAGCCCACTCAGCGCGAGATAAAAGCACGTCAGGATGAAAAACGCGTCGCCGAAGCTCATCACCACCGCCTGCCGGTGCACGATCAGCGAGAGCTGCTTCAGCGCCATCAGCGAGGCGTTGCCCGCGCCCTGGAATTTCTGCGTCAGCATGTTGAGCGTCTCAACCGCCAACGAGTTGCCCCATGTGACCCTGTCGTGAAGACGCGAGATGTGCAGGTCGGTGCGATGGTCGAGCACGGTGTTGATGACGGCAAGCCCGACCGCGCCGCCGAGGTTGCGCGTCAGGTTGAACAGTCCCGAGGCATTCTTGAGCCGCGCGGGCGCCAGCGTACCGAGCGCGATGTTATTGACCGGCACCATAGCCATCATGATGCCGACGCCGCGCAGGATCTGCGGTACCAGCAGTTCGTAGAAATCGTAATCCCGGGTGATCCCGGTCATCATCCATGAGGAGAGCGCGAAGATCATGAGACCCGCTGCGATCATGTAGCGCAGGTCGACCTTGGTCATCATTCGCCCGATGATCGGCGCACTGAGGAACATCGCAGCACCCGAGACGAACACGGTTTCGCCGATCATCAGCGCGCTGTAACCCCTCACCTCGGCAAGATAGCGCGGATAGACATAGGTCAGGCCGTAGAGGCCGATGCCGACGCAGAACGAGAACATGCAGCCGAGCGCGAAGTTGCGGTCGGTGAAGGCGCGGATGTCGACGATCGGCTCTTTCTGCGTCAGCGCGCGATAAAAGAAGATGACCGCGGAGACGACGCAAACGATCGCGAAAAAGAAAATCGACTCGTCCTGGAGCCAGTCATTGCGCGGGCCTTCCTCGAGCACGTATTCGAGTGAGCCGAGAAACCCGCCCATCGCGGCGAGGCCCCACCAGTCGAAATGCTCAAGCAACTTGAAATTCGGTTCGTCGAAATCCACCAGCGCCAGCACGCCGATGGTGATGCCGATACCGGGCACGATGTTGATGAAAAACAGCCAGTGCCATGACATCAGGTCGGTGATGTAGCCGCCCACCGTCGGGCCGATGGTGGGCGCAAGCGTCGCGACAAGGCCGATGATCGGGCCGACGATGTGAAACTTGCTGCGCGGAAACACCGTGTAGGCCGAGGCG
This sequence comes from Afipia sp. GW822-FHT04G07, assembly GCF_058800765.1. Classification (NCBI taxonomy): domain Bacteria; kingdom Pseudomonadati; phylum Pseudomonadota; class Alphaproteobacteria; order Hyphomicrobiales; family Nitrobacteraceae; genus Afipia; species Afipia sp. GW822-FHT04G07. The sequence continues at coordinate 3,941,835 of NZ_JBXAMP010000001.1, read as the reverse complement.
AACACGGTCGGGATCATGCCCGCGCCGACGAAGCCCTGGATCGCCCGCCACAGGATCATCTGCTCGATGGTGGAGGTCAGACCGCACATGAAACTCGCCGCGGTGAAGCCAGCGGCGGAAATCGCAAACAGCAACCTCGTGCCGAGCGCGCGCGAGAGAAATCCCGACAGCGGAATCGCGATCACCTCGGCGATCAGATAGGAGGTCTGGACCCAGGCCACTTCGCTGGTGCTGGCCGATAGTCCAGCCTGAATTTCAGACAGCGATGCCGAGACGATCTGGATGTCCAGGATCGACATGAACATCCCGAACACCATGATGAGGAACGCGATCAGCCGGCGCGTGCTGATCGTCTCCGTCGCCGGTGCCGCCGGCGCTCCATCCACGGTCGGCGATGCGGTGTTGGACGCCATCACATTGTCCTTGAGGTCCGCGATGCGAGACCTCGCACGCGGTTATCTCGCGGCGATCGGATCGACGCCGTCGGGCGCGGGCTTTGTGTTCACCGTCGTGATCACCGACATGCCGGGCCGCAGCAGGTTTTCCCGCGCCACCGAGAACGGCACGCGAATGCGAACCGGCACGCGCTGAACCACCTTGGTGAAATTGCCGGTCGCGTTGTCGGGCGGCAGCAGCGTGAACACCGAGCCGGACGCCGGCGCGAGGCTGTCGACGATGCCCTTGATGGTGCGCCCCGACACAGCATCGACTGTGATCGAGACCGGCTGGCCGGGTTTCAAGCGGCCAAGCTGTGTTTCCTTGTAGTTGGCGTCGATATAAACGTCGTCGATCGGCACCACGTTGGCCAGCCGCTGACCGGGCTGCACGAAGTCGCCAACGTTGACGATGCGGTTTGAAAAAATGCCGTCCACCGGCGCGCGCACCAGCGTGAACGACAGATCGCGCACCGCCTTGGCAAGCGCCGCGCGCAACTCCTGCAACTGGCCCTCGGCTTCGGCCTGCTGCGCCTTGACGACGTCGACCTGAGCTTGAGCCGCGTCGAGCGCGGCCTTGGCGCCCTGCACCGAAGCCAGCGCCTGATCGCGGCCGGCCTGCGAGACGTCGAATGTCGCTTTCGAGGCAAATCCCTTGCTGCTCAAACTTTCCTGACGCGCGAAATCCGCCTCGGCGCGTTTGATCGCGGCTTCCGCCGACACAAGCTGCGACCTCGCCTGTTCAACCGCACTTTCCTGCGCGGTTGCCTGACGCGCGATCCGCGCGATGGTCGCTTCCTGGGTCGCGGCTTTCGCCTGTGCGCTTTCGACAGCGAGCCGATAGTCACCGTCGTCGATCTGCAAGACGACATTGCCGGCGCCGACGCGCGCATTGTCGCCGACCAGGACTTTCGAAACGTGTCCCGAGATTTTCGCGCCCATCGTGGTGTTGTTGGCGCGCACATAAGCATCGTCGGTGGTGACCATGTAGCGGCCGACGACCATGTAGTGATAACCGAAATAGATGCCGGCCAGCGCCGCGAGCGCGCCGACGCCGACCAGAACTTTTCTGCGAAACGCGGATTTCGGTTTCGACGTCTCGCCGTCCGCATCGGCCGATGGACCGGTCGCAGGCGCATCCGTTCCGGGTTCTTCTACCGTGCGCGCGCGCAATTCGGTTTCCACGACTGAGGCGGCACGCGATACGTCGGTCTCGGAGGCGTCAGGCTCCGGGTGAACAACCCTCGCAACCTGATCACGGGCAGGCACGGCCATCACGGCCTCCTTGAGAAAATGACAAACTCATCAACATCCGGCGCGCTTGCACACCGGCACGCTTCAATTGCCGGCGATGATTTCGGAGCGAGCCAAAGCCACACGTTCCAGGGTCATCGCCCGACGTGCAACAAAATTACCATTGACCGAACGGTTCGGTCAATGGTAATTTCGCACTGTCACCCAATATCGCCGGCCGCTTCTTGGAGTCTCTATTCCTAGCGGCATCCGGGGCGAAACGTATCGGCAAGCTGAACGAATGGTTGCACACACATCCCTTTCCATCGCCCCGCAAGGCGACGAAGACAGCGCAAAGCACCGCCAGATCATGGACGGCGCACGGCGGGTTTTCATGGATCTGGGCTTCGACGGCGCCAGCATGAACGAGATCGCCCGAGCAGCCGGCGTCTCCAAGGGTACCCTCTACGTCTATTTCACCGACAAGAATTCGCTGTTCGAGGCCATCGTTGAACAGGAATGTCTGGAGCACGGGCGCGTCGCCTTTAACTTCGATCCTGACCGCGATCCGGAGACAGCCCTGCGCGATTTCGGCCGCGCCTATATTGAAGTGGTCTGCCGGCCGGACGGCGGCTCCGCAGTCCGCACCGTCATGGCCATCGCGGAACGGATGCCGGATGTCGGCCGCCGGTTTTATGAGAACGTGATCGCGCTGACGATGAATCGCCTCGCCACCTATCTCGAAGCGAAGGTGGAAACGAAGGAGCTTGTTATCGACGACTGCAAGCTCGCGGCCATGCAGTTCATGATGATGTGTCAGGCGACGCTGTTCCAGCCTTACATCTTTCAGGTCCGCCCTGTCCCCACAACCGAGCAGATCGTGACGGTGGTCGATAGCGCCACGCGGCTTTTCCTCGCGGGCTATCTGCCGAAGACCTGATCGGCGGCCGACATCGGCCTCCCGGTGTCCGCCGACATACGATCCGGGGCAGCGATCAGCGATCCTTGATGCGGGATTCGTCCTCGATCGACTCCTGGTCTTCCTTCGACAGCGGACCGCGCGCGAAGGCGCGCTTCATGCGCTGGCCGATGGAGCCGGTGATACCGCTATCGCGGCCCGCATATCCGCGCGGCGATGCGCGCGCCGCGACCTCCTCGCCGGACACTGCGGCAGGCTGGCAGATGACGCGGCCGCTCGCGCGCCGCATCAGGTCGACGTGAATGTGATCGTAGTGATAGACGTTCGAGCCCGGCGCCAGCACGGTGTTGAACTGCTGGCACGCCGCGCCCTGTATGTCGCGCAGGAAACCCTGCTCTTCCGGCATTCCCTTCCAGCCGTCCTTGACAGAAATGCGCCGTCCATCCGCCAGCGTGAACGATGCGATGTCGAGCGCGTTACCGAAAGCATGTTCGGAAATATGCGCGCGCGAATTGCCGTTCATGCCGCGGCATGAGTAAGCCGAAATCTGCTTGATCTCCGCGACCGGCGATCCGAACCAGCGCTGTGCGGCAGGCTGCACCGAGTCCGCCAGCCAGCGGTCAAGCGCGGAGACGATCGGACACGCCAGCGTTGCGGCGGGCTTCAGCGCCACCGGACCGAACCTGTTCACCGACGATCCCTGCGATGGCCCGAGACGCGGCGGCGTGTACGGCTGACTCACCGGATAGGACGGTTGCGCGGAATAGGGCGCGCGGGATTGCTGTGCGCGATTCATCGCGGGCGACATCGCGTCGGAGGCAGCCTCGATATCTTCTTCGTCGGGAGGCGCGACACCCGGCGCATTCAACGGCATCGGCGCGCCGCCTTGCGCCGGATATGGCGACGGACGTACGGCCGGATACGGCTGCGACGATGGAAAGGATGGCGCGGCCGCCTGCGGATAAGGTTGTTGCGACGGATAAGGCTGCTGCGAAGACGATTGCGGATAGGACGACGGCGGCTGCGACACCGGCCAGCGCGGCTGGTTGCTGATGCTGCCGGGCGGGCGCAAATCGTCGGCATAGCCGAAGCTGCTGCTGCTCTCGCCGAACGCCGCCACCTTCAAGGGAAATTCAGCGCCGCACGCGCCCGGACCCGAAATCGGGTCGATCCGAACGAGGGTGGCCGTCTCCTTCACCGTTCCGGATTTCAGGCACGCCTTCTCCGCCTCGGCCCGCCAGGGTTCACGTTCCGCGGTCATGAAACCACGGCCGCAACCCGCCAGCGCAACGAGGACACAGGAGCCGACTACGAACAAACTTACTCCGCGCGTCATCCGCGCACCGTCGCCGAAGATAATTAAAGACTCTTCAACGCATTGTTATTCAATGTTTTTTAACCACGTTTGCGCGGCTGGAGCGCCATCATCCACAGGAGCGACAGCAACACTGACTTTTTGCGCGGGGAACGCCTTGCTAGCGTTGCGCGTTACATCCGCCGACTGCGGACCAATGACCGCCAGCGTTGAGCCAAGGGAGCTTCCCATGACCATCGTCGGACGTTTGAGTGTTGTGGCAGCGTATGCGTCGATCATCTTCGTCGGTGCGATCGTTCTAGGCCTGTTCTAGCAATTGCTGGCCCAGCAATCTGAACGGTCTTCGCGCGCATCCAGGCCGCGCACGATCCTGTTTTTTAGCGACCACGGGCATCGATCCGGCTGATATTCCCCGTAATAATGCAATGAATAACCCGCATCGTGCCGGGCGCGGCGTTGCATCGCCCTGACCGGACTGCCAAGTTCGAGACTCTTGGTTTTTCCATTTTCCCCGACAGGTGTTCTTCGTGAGAATTTGTGGCGGCCTGCTTGTTGCTTCGCTGATTTTCTGTTGCGCATACGCATCCGCCGCACAGGCGGCTTCCGGTCTTCAACTCGCTCAGGCGACAACACCCGCACAACCAGCACCCGCCGCGCAGCCCGCGGCACCCGCCGATCAGCCACCCGCAGATCCGGCGCAGTCCGCCGATGCCGACACTGACGAGCCTGCCGGCAACGTCGCGACCTTGCAGGGCACCGCGACGGTGACACGCAACGGCATGACCGGTCCGCTGAAAATACAGGACGAGATTTTCAAGGGCGACGTGCTCCAGACCGGCAAGAGTTCGATGCTCGGTGTGACGTTTACCGACGACACCACGCTCAATCTCTCCGCCAGTTCGCGGATCGTCGTGGATAATTTCGTTTATCAGGACGGCGGAAAGGACAACGCCGCGCTGATCAATGTCACACGCGGCACCATGGCCTTCGTCGCCGCCGCCGTCGCCAAGACCGGCGACATGAAGATCGAGACGCCAACCGCGACGCTCGGCATTCGCGGCACCACCGGCGTCGTAGAAGTGCCAGAAGGCGCCGCGGCAGCCAGCAGCGCCAAAAATGTCGGCGTCAAACTTTATCCCGATGCCGACGGCAAGGTCGGGCGCATCGAAGTCAAGGCGCGCGACGGCGCGCCGCTCGGAATGCTGACGCAAGGCGCGAGCGGCTTCACCGTGCGCGGCACGATGGTGAGTGGATTCGGCATGCGAATGGCGGTCATGCCGATGGTCATGTCCGCGCAACTGATCGCGCGTGATCGCGGCTTCATGCAGCGCGTCCACAACATGCAAGGTATCGGGCGGCGCATCGTCGCGGAGCAACGCAATTTCCGGATGCAGAATCCGCAGCGCCCGCCCGCATTCGGACGGGGACCGCAACAGCGCGGCGGCTTCAATCAACCGGGCCAGCAGCAGCGCCCCGGACTCAATCAGCCCGGAAATCAGCGCGGCGGAGTTAATCAGCCAGGAAACCAGCCCGGTCAGCGCGGACAACAGCCCGGTCTCAATCGTCCGGGCCAGCCCAATCAGCCGGGACTGCGCAACCAACCGGCGCAACCCGGCCAACCGAACCGTCCGGGGCTCAATCAACCCGGTCAGCCGGGACGACCGGGTCTGCAAAACCAGCCGGGACAGCGCGGCGGCTTGCAGCCCGGCATCGGTCAGCCGGGGCGACCCGGATTGCCAAATCAACAAGGCGGAATGCAACGGCCACCCGGTGTGCCGAACCAGCTCGGACATCGGCCCGGATTGCCGAACCAGCCGGGATTGCAACGACCGCCCGGAGTACAGCAAGGCATTCCGCAAAGGATGCCCGGACAAACTGGATTGCCGCGGCAAACCGGCATGCCAAGTCCTTCTAACGTAACAGGTCCGTCCGGCGTGCCGGGCGGATTCCAGCGGCCATCCGCCATGCCGGGCGCGATACAGGGCGCAGACGGTATTCTCAACCGGCTCGGTGTGCCGAACATCCCCGGCGTCCCAAGCCGTGCCGCCGTTCCGCAAGTGCCGGCCCAGCGCATGCCGGCGGGATTGCCGCGCGCAGGACAACCCGCGCTGCCGACCGCGCAGAAAAAGCTCCCGCAACTGCAAAAACTGAAGCCGCCGCCGAAAGACCTTCGATAATCCGCACACGGTCATTGTGCCGCGCGACGCGAGGGGCAGCGCGCGGCCTTGACGTGCCGCGAAACAGGTTTCAATTGTATCTTCAGCGACGCAGGCCACGGCCGTCATGCCGCCAGGGAGCTTGCCATGATCTTTCGCCAGTTGTTCGACAGCGTCTCCAGCACTTACACGTACCTGCTGGCCAGCCGCAAAGGCGGCGAGGCGCTGATCATCGATCCTGTGTTTGAGAAGGTCGATCATTATATCCGGCTGCTGCACGATCTCGATCTCAAGCTCATCAAGGCGGTCGACACGCATCTCCATGCCGACCACATCACAGGGCTCGGCGCGTTGCGCGACAAGACCCATTGCATCACCGTGATGGGCGAGCAGAGCGGCGTCGATGTCGTTTCCATGCGGGTGTCGGACGGCGACCGCATCGGCATCGAAGGCCTGAGCCTCGACGTGCTCTACACGCCCGGCCACACCGACGACTCCTACAGCTTCATCCTGCCCGATCGTGTGTTTACCGGCGACACGCTGCTTATTCGCGGGACCGGCCGCACCGATTTCCAGAACGGCGACCCGCGCGCGCAATACGAATCGATCTTCGGCCGGCTGCTGAAATTGCCGGACCACACGATGATCTTTCCGGCGCACGATTATAAAGGCGACACCGTCTCCACCATCGGCGAGGAGCGCGCCCACAATCCGCGCCTGCAGGTCAAGTCGGTCGATCAGTATGTCGAACTGATGAACGGCCTGCATCTCCCGAACCCGAAGATGATGGACGTGGCGGTGCCAGCCAACCTGCATGTGGGACTTGTGCAGGAAGACGTCGCATTGCGCGGCTGGGCTGTCTCCGCTTCGCAGGCCAAAGAACTTGTCGGGCATCCGGGCGTCGTTCTCATCGACCTGCGCGAGCGCAGCGAGCGCGAGAAGCATGGCGTGATTCCCGGCTCGATCCATGCGCCCTATCCCGATCTCGAGGACAACGTGAAAGCCGGCGGCATTCTGCATGAACTTGCAGCGGCCTCGCACAGCCGCCTGCTGTTCTACTGCGCATTCGGAGAACGCTCCGCCATGGCGGTGCAGGCCGCACAGGCCGCAGGACTGACCGCCGCCTGCCATATCCGCGGTGGTATCGATGCATGGCGCACGGCCGGCGGTAACATCGCGCGCAACGGCTGACGGCGCGGAACTGGCGCACACGGCGCAACGGCTGTAGCATCGCGCCATGATGCGTGCGGAGTCGCTATGCGCTTGAAAGTGATCTTACTGGGATTGGCGGCTCTCGTCGTGTCGTTCGCCGCGAGTCTTTACGCGATGAACACTTTCTGGCCCCCCGTCGTCCAGAAACCGGTGCTCGCGGCATTGCCGCCGCTGCCGCCGGTCTCGCGCAATTCCGAAATTCTCACGCCCATCGCGGTGTCGATCACCGCGCTGCGTGACGCGCTCGATCGCGCCGCGCCGCGCAACATCGGCGGCAAGGCCGACAATCCTGTCAGCCAGATTCTCCAGAATGCCGACATCAACTGGACGGTGACGCGTGGGCCGATCGCGGCGTCAGGCGTGCAGAACGCGCTGGCGCTGTCGACGCCGCTCGACGGCAAGCTGACCGTGCTGGGTTCAATCTCGGCGGCGAGCGGATCGGCGCTCGGCAACGTGCTCGGAAACGTTCTCGGCAGCAATGCCGCCAAGCAACTCGGCAACATCTCGATCAAGCAGTTGAACGCCAACGCCGCGATTCACGGCAATGTCGCGATCACGTCGCGGCCTGAAATCCTGCGCGAGTGGCGCATCGATCCGAAGCTGACCGCGCAGGTCAATCTCGGCGAGAGCAGCCTCTCGGTCGCCGGCGCAAAGATCGCGGTGCCTGCGCAGGTCAAGCCGCTGATCGACAAGACCGTCGCCGAGCAGATGGGAGTCCTGCAGCAGCGGCTGCGCAACGATCGCTCGCTCGAACAGAACGCGCGGCGCGAGTGGGCGAAACTTTGCCGCTCCCTCCCCTTGCCGCCCGCAGCAGCGGGCATGCCGACGCTGTGGCTCGAAATGCGCCCCGTGCGCGCCGTCGCGGCGCAACCGCGCATCGACGCCAACAACGTCAACCTGATGCTCGGCCTGCAAGCGGAGACACGCGTGCTGCCAGCGGAGACCAAACCGGACTGTCCGTTTCCCGCGACGCTTGAGATCGTGCCGCCGCCCGAGCGCGGCCGCATCGCCATCGGCGTGCCGATCGATCTGCCTTTCACCGAAGTGAACAAAATCGTCGAGGTGCAGTTGAAGGGCCGCACCTTCCCCGAGGACGGCAGCGGCTCGGTCGACGTCACCGTCAAAAGCGCAAGCGTCACCGCGGCCGGACAACGGCTGCTGATTTCGCTGCTGGTGAACGCCAAGGAAAAGAAGAGCTGGTTCGGCTTCGGCGGCGAAGCGACGATTCACATCTGGGGACGCCCGGTGCTGGATCAGGCGCAGCAGATTCTGCGATTGACCGACCTCGAACTCGCGGTCGAATCCGATTCCGCGTTCGGCCTGTTAGGGGCCGCCGCACGTCCGGCGATTCCCTATCTGCAGCGCGCGCTGGAACAACGCGCCACCATCGACCTGAAAACATTCGCCGCCAACGCGCAGCAAAAGATTTCCGGGCTGGTTACGGAATTCCGTCAGAACGACGACGGCATCCGCATGGAAGCGTCGGTGAGCAGTATCCGCCTCGGCGGCATCGCATTCGATTCCAAAACGCTGCGCGTGATTGCGGAGGCGGAAGGCTCGATCAGCGTGGCGGTGACGGCGCTGCCGAATCTGCAGTGAAATCCTGCTCGTCATTGCAATATCAGGACTTCATTTTGCGGCTTCATCCCGCTAAATCATTCACATCATGGAACTTATTTCGTGACATGATGTCTCCACATTTGTTCCGCATTGGAACTCTTCGCGCCCGCTGCCGTTGAGCCGGGCCATTCGTCGCGCCGGCGTTGCATCCCGCGTTGGACTCATTTCCATTTTCTCGTTGAGGACACACACATGAAACGTATCTTGCTCGCCGCAGCAGCGGCGATGATGCTGATTCATCCGGCAAGCGCCCAGCGCGCGAACTACGAGCAGATGGTGGCGAGCCACGCCGCCGCGAACGGTGTTCCCGCCGAACTCGTGCATCGCGTGATCGTGCGCGAGAGCCGCTACAATCCGCGCGCCGTCAGCAAGGGCAATTACGGCATGATGCAGATCAAGCTCGCGACCGCGCGCGGCCTTGGCTACACCGGCACCGCGCAGGGCCTGCTCGATCCGGACACCAACCTCACCTACGCCGTGAAATATCTTGCGGGCGCCTATCGCGCCGCGGGCGGTAACCACAACCGCGCTGTTTCCTATTATGCCGGCGGATATTATTATGCCGCAAAACGTCAGGGACTGACACCGCGTCAGCAGATTCGACAGGCGCAGGCTGAACCGTCGATCTCACTGTTCGATGCAAACGCGCAGGAAGTTGAGCGTCCCGTCCGGCATCATCGCCACCGCCATCATCACTGAGAAAATTGAGCGCTGAGTTAACAGAGCCGGCTTCAGTTTGAAGCCGGCTTTATTTTTGAGTTGGTCGCAGCGTCCGGCTTGCGAACGTGAACGACAGCGCGATCGTCGGCATAGATCCGCTGCCAGCCATCAAGATGATCGAGCAGCCCGACCGCCGGAGTCGCGGGTGTCAGCAACGTCGCATCGATCTTGTAGGTTTCGAGCAGGCCCAAAAACGAATCCACATTCTTCAGTGCGAAAGCCTCGAGCGCGGTGACGACGAATTTTTCGCCGTACAATTCCGCGCGGCCGTCGAAGAAGGTCGGGATGCCCTGCGTGATGAGATAACCGCCGAACCCGGAATTGTGCAGGATTCGCTCAGCCTTGCGCTCCTTCAGCACATCGACCGCCGCGGCGGGGGTCTGAACCGCCATCGGTGTGAATGTGTGATACGCGGCGAACGCCCACGTCGCACTGACCGCCGCAAGGATCACGACGACAATGCCGGCAATGCCGCGCGATGCGCGCGCGTGATCGCCGGTCTGGCCGAGTTGCTCCGCCAGTGGCTTCGCCAGCACCAGTGGCGTCAGCAGCGCGAACACCTCGATATTGCGACTGTGCGAGAGCGCCATGTGCAGCAGACCGAGCACCAGCAGGATGCGCGTCGGCGTCAGCACGATGCCGCGCCAGAGCGCAGCACCAAGCGCCGCCAGCAGGCAGATCTCGAACGGACCGAGGCCGCTGAAATCCGCCGGCTGCCATTCGGGGATCAACGGCATTGCACCGCCGAGATCGAGAATCTGCCGCGCGGCCAACAGTGAATTCCAGCCATAGGGTGTGAGGCAGCTTGCGGCGAGCGCGCACAGGCCGAACGCCGCCCAGCGCAGCGCCAGCGGAATGCGCTGCGATGCATCGGCATTCCACAGCGCGTCGAGCGCGAACGGCGCGACCAGCGCCACGCCCAGCACGAAGCCGCCATGAAGATTTGCCCACAGCACGATCAGCGGCAGCAGCCAGTACGAAGGCGTGGTGCGATTGTCGCTGGCCGTGACGAGACCGTTGACCCAGGCCATCATCACCGGCAGCGCGAGGAGATGCGGTCGCGCGAGAAAATGGTGCGCGGATAAAATCACCGCCGCCATCGCAACGATGATCGCATGGGTCGCGGTGAACCGCTGGCAGAGGATATGCGCCAGCAGCGCGAACGCGGCAGACGCCGCGAGCGAGGCAAGGATCACCGGCCCTGCCCATCCGATGGCGGAATACGAGGCCGCATAAAGCACCTGCGCCAGCCACGAGGAGGAGATCCATGGCGCGCCGAGTTTGGTGAAGGAGTAAATGTCGGTGATGGGCAACGCGCGATGATCGATGATCCATTGCCCGATCGCGATCTGCCAGTAGGTGTCGGCATCCTGCAGCGAGCGATTGCCGCCGAGCACCATCAGCAGAAAGAGGCCCGCACCGAGCCACAGCCACGGCGGCACCTGGCCGACAGCTTTCGCAAGCGTGCCCGGCGTCTGCGCGATGCCGTTGTGCCCGGCGATGCTCATATGCGGTCCTGAACCCGGAAAGAAGTTCCGCGATCTAACCACCGGCGGCATAATTCCCGGTAAATGTGGACCCGGACTTTCTCGCCAGAATCGCAAGAAACCGGCCCCAAATGGCCCTTATCCACGCGCGGCAAGGTCAACGAACCCTTACCGCGGTTTTCGGCGTAGCTGCGCCTTGCATTGCGAAATGCAAAAGCGCGTTTCCACGATGCGGAAAAGCGGTGCGCCCCGGCGCCTCCGCCCATTGAAACCGGGGGGTATCGGGTCTATCGTAATGATTGTTCCGAGGGGGGCTCCGGCGTGGAGCTGAGATACCGCGTGTTGCGCGGTGACCCTTTGAACCTGATCCGGGTCATGCCGGCGAAGGGACAGGGATGTTGCAAGAACCATCATCTCCGCGAGGAGAGTCTTCCGTCAACATTATAGGTGCGGGCATCGCCGGTTCATGGCAGGCGCTGCTGTTTGCGCGTGCCGGCTATGACGTGACGCTGCATGAGCGTGGCGACGCTGCGATGATGCAGGCGACCAGCCATTTCGCCGGCGGGATGCTGGCCCCCTGGTGCGAACGCGAAGCCTCCGAACCGGTCATCACCCGCCTCGGCATCCGCTCGCTCGATCTGTGGCGCGAGCAGCTTCCCGAAACACCGTTCAACGGTTCGCTGGTCGTGGCGCATCCACGCGACCGCACCGACTTCGAGCGCTTCGCCAAGCTCACCACCGACCACGACCGTCTCGACGCCGGCGGCATCGCCGAACTCGAGCCATCGCTCGACGGCCGATTCCGCGAGGCCTTGTTCTTCGCCGGTGAAGGCCATGTCGAACCGCGCACCGTGCTGCCGAAACTGCACGCAAAGCTGGCCGAAGCCGGCGCGACCATCCGGTTCAACAGCGACCGCGACGTGAAAGATGATGCCGACGGCATCGTGATCGACTGCCGCGGCTTGAGCGCGCGCGACACATTTCCCGATCTGCGCGGCGTCAAGGGCGAGATGGTGATCGTCGAAACGCCCGAGGTGCAACTGTCGCGGCCGGTGCGGCTGATTCATCCCCGCTGGCCGCTCTATATCATTCCGCGCGACGGCAATCGCTTCATGATCGGCGCGACCAGCATCGAAAGCGAGGACACCGGCGTCAGCGTACGCTCGGCGCTGGAATTGCTGACCGCCGCCTATGCCGTGCACCCGGCCTTCGCCGAGGCGCGCATTGTTGAAATCGGCGCGGGCCTGCGTCCCGCCCTCCCCGATAACCTGCCGCGCATCGCCATCGACGCCACGCGCATCTCCGTCAACGGGCTTTATCGCCACGGCTTCCTGCTGGCGCCTGCCCTTGCGGAACTGACGCTGGCCTATGTCGAGCGCGGCGCCATCGACAACGAGGTGATGCAATGTTCCTGATCGTCAACGGCGAGCGCCGCGAGACCAAGGCCACGCGCGTCGATGCGCTGCTGGCCGAACTTGAATATGAAGGCGCGCATCTGGCCGTCGCCGTGAACTACGACGTGGTGCCGCGCGCGCGTTGGGCCGACACGCCGCTCAACGACAACGACGCGGTGGAAATCCTCACGCCGCGGCAGGGAGGATGAGCATGTCCTCGACCGTGAAATTCTACGACAAGGAATTCTCGTCGCGCCTGCTGATCGGCAGCGCGCTGTATCCGTCGCCGAAGATCATGCAGGACGCGATCCGCGCCTCGGGCAGCCAGATCGTCACCGTGTCCGTGCGCCGCGAAACCGCCGGCGGCAAGACCGGCGACCAGTTCTGGTCGCTGATCCGCGAACTCGATGTAACGGTCCTGCCCAACACCGCGGGCTGCAAGAGCGTGCGCGAGGCCGTGACCACCGCGAAGCTGGCGCGAGAACTGTTCAACACGCCGTGGATCAAGCTCGAGGTCATCGCCGACGACGAAACGCTGCAACCCGACGTGGTCGGCCTTGTCGAAGCCGCATCGATCCTCACGAAAGACGGCTTCGAGGTGTTTCCCTACTGCACGGAAGATCTGAGCGTCGCGCAGCGGCTGGTCGATGCGGGCTGCAAGGTCGTGATGCCATGGGCCTCGCCCATCGGCAGCGCGCGCGGCATTACCAATCGCGATGCATTGAAGCTGCTTCGCCAGCGCCTGCCGGATATTACGCTGGTGGTCGATGCAGGCCTCGGCGCGCCGTCACACGCCGCGGAAGCGCTCGAACTCGGTTTCGACGCCGTGCTGCTCAACACCGCCGTCGCCAAGGCCGACGATCCGGTCCGGATGGGCAACGCCTTCCGCCTCGCCGTCGATGCCGGCCGCGCCGGATACGAAGCGGGCCTGATGGGCGCGCGCGATTTCGCTTCTCCTTCAACCCCTGTCGTTGGGACACCTTTCTGGCATGTCGTATCCTGATCGCTTCTATCCCGTCGTCGATACTGTCGCGTGGGTCGCGCGGCTGACCAAGCTCGGCGTCGGCACCGTGCAATTGCGCGCCAAGGACCTCGACGACGCAGCGGCTCTGACGCTGGTGCGCGAGGCGCTCGCCGTCACCAACGGCACGCCGACCAAGCTCGTGGTCAACGACTACTGGCGCGCCGCCATCGAATGCGGCGCGGAGCATCTGCATCTCGGGCAGGAAGACATCGCCGACGCGGACGTCGCCGCCATCAAGCGCGCGGGCCTCACGCTCGGCATCTCGACCCATGACGAGGACGAACTCGACAACGCGCTCCGGAACAAGCCGGACTACATCGCGCTCGGCCCGATCTTTCCGACCACGCTGAAAGCCATGCGCTTCGCGCCGCAAGGCATCGAGCGCATCACCGCATGGAAGCTGGTGATCGGCGACATTCCGCTGGTCGCCATCGGCGGCATCAAGCTCGAGCAGGCCCGCGAGATTTTCGCCGCGGGCGCGAATTCCATCGCCGTCGTCAGCGACGTGACCCAGAACGCCGATCCGGACGCGCGCGTGCGCGCCTGGCTCACCGATTATTCAGAAGCTGCCTGAGACATCCTTCAAAGGAGGACGCCATGAACAAACCAATCAACACGGCCGACCTGAAGCCCGCCGTCACCACCGGCAACCTGCCGGCCTCGCGCAAGATTTACGTGACGCCCGACGAGGCCGCGGATGTCCGCGTGCCGCTGCGCGAGATCATTCTCTCCGAGGGCGCTGGCGAGCCGAACCTCCCGGTCTATGACACCTCCGGCCCCTACACCGATCCGAACGTCATCATCGACGTCAACGCGGGCCTGTCCCGCGAACGCATCAAGTGGGTGAAAGAGCGCGGCGGCGTCGAGGAATACGAAGGCCGCGACATCAAGCCGGAAGACAATGGCAATGTCGGTGCCGCACACGCGGCTGCGCAATTCAAGGCGCACCACAAGCCGATCCGCGGCGTCGGCGACGCCATGATCACGCAGTACGAGTTCGCGCGCGCGGGCATCATCACCAAGGAGATGATCTACGTCGCCACCCGCGAAAACCTCGGACGCAAGGTTCAGCTTGAACGCGCGGAAGCCGCCCTCAAGGACGGCGAGAGCTTCGGCGCGGACATTCCCGCCTTCGTCACGCCGGAATTCGTGCGCTCCGAAATCGCGCGCGGCCGCGCCATCATCCCCTGCAACATCAACCACGCCGAACTGGAGCCGATGATTATCGGCCGCAACTTCCTGACCAAGATCAACGCCAACATCGGCAACAGCGCCGTCACGTCATCGGTCGAGGAGGAAGTCGACAAGATGGTGTGGGCGATCCGCTGGGGCGCGGACACCGTGATGGACCTCTCGACGGGGCGCAACATTCACACCACGCGCGAATGGATCTTGCGCAACGCGCCGATCCCGATCGGCACCGTTCCGATCTATCAGGCGCTGGAGAAGTGCGACGGCGATCCGGTCAAGCTGACGTGGGAGCTGTATAAAGACACGCTGATCGAACAGTGCGAACAGGGCGTGGACTATTTCACCATCCATGCTGGCGTGCGGCTGCCGTATATCCACCTCACCGCCAATCGCGTCACCGGCATCGTGTCGCGCGGCGGCTCGATCATGGCGAAGTGGTGCCTCGCACATCACAAGGAGAGCTTCCTCTACACGCACTTCGACGAAATCTGCGACTTGATGCGCAAGTACGACGTGTCGTTCTCGCTCGGCGATGGCCTGCGCCCCGGCTCGATTGCGGATGCCAACGACCGCGCGCAGTTCGCCGAACTCGAGACGCTCGGCGAACTCACCAAGATCGCGTGGGCCAAGGGCTGTCAGGTGATGATCGAAGGCCCCGGCCATGTGCCGATGCACAAGATCAAGATCAACATGGACAAGCAGCTTAAAGAATGCGGCGAAGCGCCGTTCTATACCCTCGGGCCGCTGACCACCGACATCGCGCCGGGATACGATCATATCACGTCGGGCATCGGTGCTGCGATGATCGGCTGGTTCGGCTGCGCGATGCTTTGCTACGTGACGCCGAAGGAGCATCTCGGCCTGCCCAACCGCGACGACGTCAAGGTCGGCGTCATCACTTACAAGATCGCGGCGCACGCCTCGGATCTCGCCAAGGGTCATCCGGCGGCGCAACTGCGCGACGACGCATTGAGCCGCGCGCGGTTTGACTTCCGCTGGGAGGACCAGTTCAATCTCGGCCTCGATCCGGAAACGGCGCGCAGCTATCACGACGAGACGCTGCCCAAAGAAGCGCACAAGGTCGCGCATTTCTGTTCGATGTGCGGACCGAAGTTCTGCTCGATGAAGATCACGCAGGACGTGCGCGACTACGCCGCGACCCTCGGCGACAACGAGAAGGCCGCGCTCAATCTCGACGGCAAACTCCCCGGCGTCGGCATGTCGATGTCCGGCGTGATCGAGGACGGCATGGCGCAGATGAGCGAGAAGTTCGTCAAGATGGGCGGACAGGTCTATGTCGAAGCGGAGGCCGTGAAGGAAAGCAACAAGGCCTTCTGAGCCTCGTCATTGAAGCCAATCGAACGGCGGGTTGCGCGAACGCGCAGCCCGCCGTTTTCGTGTGCCCTTCGAAAATAATCCCGCGAGCTTGTACCCGCGATAGTTGAACTGCGGCCAGATCACGCTAACCTTGGCGGCGGGGAAGAAGGCGGGCGATTACTGTTGTTTTCCGGACTTTGATTTTAGCTGCGGCCAGTCTGGCCGTGACCAGCGTCGAGCCATCGGCCGCTGCGGGCGGCGCCAAGCTCACCCTCACCCGCGTCAGCGGATTACAATACGCAGGCGTGCCGGCGACAGTGAACGTCAACGGCCAGAAAGTGGCCAGTCTTTGGGGCGGATCGTCGGCCACCGTCGATTTGGCGCCGGGCGCGAAAACCATCACCGTCGATGCATGGTCTTATCCCGGCAGTTGGACCCACACCCTGAACGTCAAGCCGGGCGCCCGCTACACCATCGATATCTCGCCACGCGACGGCAGCGCCGCGTCAGCCGTGCTCGGCCCGGTCGGCACCGCGATCGAAGCCAGCTCGAAGAAAAAGCAAGGCGGCGCATTCCAGATGCGTGTCGTGACGGCGCGTTAGCCGGATCGCACGGCTGCGGATAAGCGAAGCTCGTCGAGATGGGCGGACAGGTCTAATGTCGAGGCAGAAGCGGTGAAAGAGAGCAACAAGGCGTTCTGATGCGCTCGACGCTGCGCATGCTCAAGATCGCGACGGCGCTGGGGATTCTCAGCGCCGTTGCTTTGTCTGGCACTGCGTTCGCGACGAAACCCTCCGCCGCAGGTCGCACATGGATCGACACCTGCATGGCGCAGCGCAAGGCGAGCAACGAGAGGTCTTTGAAGCTGCGGAAATACTGCACCTGCATGCATGCGGTCGTTGACAGCAACGAGCCGTTCGAGAGCATCAGCGCGCTGGAGCACACCTACCCGCCCGCGCATCAGATGTGCTGGAAGGATGCGGGGAGGAAGTGAGTTTGCAACGCCATCGTGAAATCGGACGACTGCCCACTTATCGCCAAACTATTTGCCGTTCGTCATGCGCCTTACCATCTCCTCGATCATCGGAATATCCCGTTCAATCTCCCCTGCGATTTGGCCTGCGCGCTCTGGCGAAATGACTTTTCCTTCCTCGCAATCAAACACGATACCACCGGTGGCCTTGGCATAAGCGCCGCCCGCCATGTACGCGGCGATGCCTTCGTAAGGATTTCCGGTCCAGCGAAATGCAAGAACGAATTTCCAGCTGTGACCGAACTCGACGTCGGAAAGTTCGGCCATTAATTCGGCAGCGCTCCAGTGATCGCACTCAAAGGCAGCCTGCCTGTCCCTGAGTTGCACCGGCAATACACCCTTCAAGTCGGCGAAAGGCAGCCCCGTGAACAGCCGCAACGGAAAGCCGCTGGCATCAATCGCCTGTTGCCATGCAGTAATCGACGGCAGCTGCACGTCTGACAGGACATACAATTCCATCGACATCTCAAACTCCCATAGCATTCAGCATGGAATGTATCCGCGCGACATACATCGTAGGATCAAACTTACCTCGTCGATACTTTCGGGATGGGCCGCGCACAACATTCAATTCGAAAACAGGTGTATTCGATGTGGCACCCGTTGCTTCGCGAAGCGCGTTTGCCCTCGCTGGCCTTATTCTCGCATCGCCTGTTTTGACATTATAGATGGCAATGACGTCACCCTGAATATTGCGTAAGACAACATCGGTTCTAACGGTGCCTAAAAGTCCGTAGCGAGGGTCGCTATCGCTAAAGCTACGTTCAATATCTCCTAAGCCTCATCCAACATCGCTCCAATCAGACAAAACCCGTATTGGATTTTATTCCTCCATCAAATTGATGCCTCGTGCCCAGTCCTGTTCCAAGGGATAAACGGGTATACGACGACTTGGGACTGTCACCCGGTATGCGAGCTGCTCCGACAACTGATTATCCAGCGCTTGTGATAGGCTCCCCCCATGCATAACCTCACACCTCTCTCCGGTCTTCTCGGCGGCGCGCTGATCGGGCTTGCTGCTGCGATGCTGATGCTGTTCACCGGGCGCATCGCGGGCATCAGCGGCATCTTCGGCGGACTTCTTTCACCAACAGCAAGTGATCGCGGCTGGCGCATCGCCTTTCTTGCGGGCCTGATCGCGGCACCGATCATCGCAGCACTGCTCACTGGCGCGGCACTCCCCTCGCCTGCGATGCCCGCGAGCCTGATCGTGATTATCCTCGCCGGTCTGCTCGTCGGGTTCGGCAGCCGCATGGGCGGCGGCTGCACCTCGGGTCACGGCGTGTGCGGTGTCGCGCAGCTGTCGGCGCGCTCGCTCGTTGCCACCGCGGTCTTCATGGTCGCGGCGATCATCACTGTCGCCATCGTGCGTCACGGTATGGGAGGCTGATGCGATGCCGCTCGTTCTCGTAAGCTTCATTTGTGGACTCATCTTCGGCGCGGGCCTCTTGATCTCCGGCATGGCCCAAACCGGAAAAGTGCTCGGCTTCCTCGACATCTTCGGCGCGTGGGACGCGACGCTGGCGTTCGTGATGGCGGGCGCCGTCGCGGTCACCAGCATCGGGTTTGCGCTGGCACGGCGACGTGGCGCTCCGGTCTTCGCCGCGCAGTCGCTCTGGCCGACGCGCAAAGACATCGATGCGCCGCTGGTTGCGGGCGCAGTGCTGTTCGGGATCGGCTGGGGTCTGGTCGGGCTTTGCCCCGGCCCGGCTTTGGTCAATCTCGCGGGCCTCAGCCTGCCGGTGATCGTCTTCGTCGCCGCGATGGCCGCTGGAATGGTCGGTCAGGATATCTGGAGCAAACGAAAGACGGTCGCGCCCATAGAGCGCGAGACCGCCGTCGTCACATCCACCGACGGTTAGCGATCAGCAACCGTCGCGCATCACCAATACCCGGCTTGACCTCGATGTTTTTCACGGCTGATGTCGAACCGTTTGGCGCGTCATGTCGACACACCACCGTGTTCAACAGGGCGACCGGAGCCATGCACAGCAGAACCGTTTCCACACGAACCCTCATCGCCGCGTTTGTCGCGGCATGCATGGCCTACCCGGCAGCAGCGCAAACAAAGCCCCCGGCCTCGCCGTCCGAAGCTGCCTTGACGGAAAAGATGAACGCTTACGTGGGCTGCATCAATCGCCTGTCCGAGCGCTCCTACAGTTCCCGCAGCCGCTATTTCAGCTGGGCCAAGCAGAGCGGGCCGACCGGCAAGGAGCGGATCATCTACGGCACGTATACGATCTATGACACGTCGGACTGCCGCAAGAATGTAGAGAAGGCCAACGCGCTGGAACCTCGCGATGCCGAACTGGAAGCGTCTGCGTCGGCTTACGCCGATGCCGTCGGCAAGCTGGAGCCGCTGCTGAAGGAGACGGACGATTATTACACGCAGGAGAACTACAAGGACGACAAGATGGCCAAGGGGAAGGCGCTGCATCCCCAGCTTGTCGCGGCGTGGGATGCCTTTGCAAGGGCGGACAAGGATTTGCGCCGCAATGTCGAGGTCATCAACGACAGGCGCGCGCTGGAGCGGCTTGCCGAGATCGAACGCGGCGAAGGCCGCAAGGCGCGCTATCATGTGGAAGCGCTGATGATCCAGGCCAAGCGCGTGTTGCGGGCGCAGAATGCCGACAAGCCGGATCTTGCCGCGATCACGCAAACGCTAAGCGACTACGAAGCCGCCATCAAAGGCGTCGAAGAGGTCGCGAACGCCGAGGGCGGCCAGAAGATCGGTTCAATGTTCACCAGCAGCGCCAAGTCGTTCCTGACATCCGCAAAACAACTGATGCGCCGTGTCCGCGACAAGGTGCCTTACAGCAGCGGCGACAAGATGATGCTCAACGCGGGCAGCGGCTGGATGATCGAGGGATCGCCTGAGCGGCTGCTGCGCGACTACAATCAGCTGATCGAGTCCTACAACCGCGGCGCGCGCATCTAGATCGCGCGCCGGACAGCGGACTGCTCGAGTCCACGACTTGAGGGAGAAAGGCGCGCCGGGATACGGCGCGCTTTCGCGTCTTACTTCAGCGTAATCGCCAGTCCGCTCAGGTCCGCGTTGGCCATCAAGCCGACCTGCCGCCCGGAGAGTTCGAGCACCGCGCCCTTCTGGTTGGTCAGCACGATGGCGCGCGCGCCGCTGCCGACCGCGATGCCCGCGCCCGCAGCGCCATAGACACCCGCGACGTCCGAAGGACGGTTGATGTTGCTGACCCGTCCGCGCAGCACCGTCTTCGATCCGCCGAACACGAGGCCGTAGTCCAGCCCACCGGCGGAGAGCCGATAGCTCCTGCCCCGGAAATTGAGCGTGCCGCCGCCGCCCGAGCCGCCGATGAACCAGCCGGCCTTGTAGACCGTGAGCGACACGGTGCCCGAGTCGGCCTGCGCTGCGGATGACAGGCCGATGCCTGCGAACGCGAGAGCTATCGCCGCGGCGCGAAGGACGGATAATCGTTGCATGTGGTTTCCCCGGATTGTGTTGAGTTTGATGAACAGGCGCTTGCGAAAACGCATCACAGATGAGTCGCGCGAAGCTTACCCCATGGGGCGGATTCGCGCAGCCCAAACGGCATGATCGGCCGCCCTATCCCCGCGGGCATTCCCTGTAGCCGAACCGGTCGATGATCTGCGCGCCGGAGATGGTGCTGAATTCCAGCCTTGTGAGATAACCCTTCTCGACAATGTATTGCCGCAGCTTCGCGTTGTAGGCGTTCAGCATCCGGTTAGTGGAGCCCGCGTTGATGACATTCCTGTTCGCGCCGCGGCCATGGCCGGCGTGAAACAGCAGCCGCGCACTGCGCTCGACGCAGACGTTGCGCACGCCGAGAAACAGCGTGCAGTTCGACTGGCAATGGCCGCGAATCCGAAACAGTTCGCCGCTGGCGTTGGCCTGATCGATGGCCGGCTGGAATTTCTCGATCCATCCGCCTTGGCTGAAGCGGTCCGACGTGTCGGCAAAAACAGGCGAGACCATGCCGGCCATGGACGCGCAGGCGCAGGTGAGCAGCAGCGCAACGACACATTTCATCGAATGCCTCCGGGCCTGAGCGGCTTTGTGTAAGGTTAACTCGTTGCCCGACAGCGGCAAGACCATTGCGAGCGCCCGCGCCGAGGCATAGCTTTCATGCCAGACATTGAACGCTGCTTTTTTGAGTCGGTGTTCAACTGCCCGACGGTCAAACACATCAAGAAGTGGATTATGACAATGTTGGCGGAAATCTTTTTATTGAAACTTGAAGCCCTGCTGCGCGTGGCCGCGATCGACCTGCGGGCCGGATCGAGCGATCCGCGTTTCGTGCCGGTCGCGCTGCCGCGCCGCTAAAGACGAGCGGACCCCGCGAACCAAAAGCAGCGGGCTGCCCGCTTGCTTCAGCCACACCCGCCTTCTGCCGGCTTAACCGAACCGCGCCTTGCTGCGCTCCCTTGCCTTTTCCGCTTCCACCTCGCGGTCGCGCGCCGGCGCGTGGGTGTGCAGCGACGTCAGCAATCGCCGCGCGACCTCGGAAACATCGGCGACGGCGCGGTTGAACGCATCTTCGTTGGCCTTCGACGGCGCGTTGAAGCCGGACAGCTTGCGCACGAACTGCAACGCCGAGGCGTGGATTTCATCCTCGGTCGCCGGCGGCTCGAAATTGAACAGCGTCTTGATGTTGCGGCACATGGCCGATCTCCTTGTCCATCGCGGGCCCGATATTATTCGCTCTGAACCGGGCCGGTTTAAAGGCTTAAGGGACTGCGCGCGCAGGATTTTCCCGCGGTTCCATCCGGTTCCAATTCGTGAGTTCCATGAAGGGGTTAGAGCGCCGTTAGGAAATTGTTAACTATATCGGCCCACCCTTTTTTCAGGGCTGAGATCGGAGAACTTTTAACAGTCTGCGTCCTTCGTGGACACGGATTTGGTGGAGGTCTCGATGACCCAAGACACAGCACATCACATCGCCGGAATTCTGCCGCCGAGCGGTCCCGCCATCGCGCCGAAGCGCGTGGTCCGGCTGCTGATCGGCGCCACCGTCGGTGAAATCGAACGCGAACTTATCGTGCAAACGCTGGCCCGCTGCGGCGGCAACCGCACGCACGCGGCGCGCGTGCTCGGGGTCTCCGTGCGCACGCTGCGCAACAAGATCCGGCAGTATTCCGCTGACGGCGTCGAGGTCCCGGCGCATCACTAGCGTTGATGGAGCCTCGCAATCGGGTTACGGTTCCTTGCTGAGGAACAGACATGACCAGACTGACCAGAATGATACTCGCGTGTGGGGCCGCGACGGTGCTTGTGGCCCTGCTCGCCGCGTCGTCGGCGCAGGCCGCCGGCACGCCGGAGCAACGCCGCGCCTGCCGCAAGGACGCGATGACCTTCTGCCGGCAGTTCGTTCCCAATGTGGAGCGCATCACGGCCTGCATGGAGCGGAACGTCTCGAAACTGTCCCCGCTCTGCCGGAAGCAATTCAGGTAGCCGCCGGCACGGTCGCGAGGCACGAATGCACATTCCCGCCACGCTCGATCAGGCTCGCTGCATTCTGGCGATCATGCTGCGTGTCGCGGCCGCCGAGGGGCCGCCGACCGAGGCGGACAAGGAAAGCATCGCAGCAGCCACTCGCTATATTTTCCAGCTTGAGCCGCAGTTCGGCCTCGCCGGGTTGATGCCGCTCAGTCCCTCGCGGGTCAGCGCACTTGCGTCCGACGCCGATCTCGCCCGCCAGGCCGTGAGCTTTGCAACCGTCATCGCGCTGCTCGACGGCACGATCAATGTCGAGAAACTTCACGCCGTGATCAAGCTGGCCGGCACGCTCAAGGTACACGACGAATTCGTCGACGACCTCGCGCGGCTTGCGGCGGGCAAACTCTCCGACGCCATCGATCACATGACCCTTGCCAAAATCGAAAGCGTGACCGGCCGCAAGTGGACGACGGCGGAGGCGGACACGTGGCTGCGGCCTTACAACGCCGAGCCCGATCCCGCACTTGCGACGCGGTTTCACGCGCTGGCGCGGCTGCCGGGCGATACGTTCGGCTACGCCTTCGCGGCCTTCTATGACGAGAACAACTACGCCTATCCCGGCGAACCAACCGCGCTCAACTTCGCCCTCTCCGTTCCGCACGATTCCGTGCATGTGCTGGCCGGTTACGACACGTCGCCGCGCGGCGAACTGCTGACGTCGGCGGTGTCGGCGACCATGCATCGCAATCAGGGGATGTCGGGTCATGTGCTGCCGGCGATCCTGAGCGGACATCTCGGCATTCCAATCGACGATGCCGCGGGTGCGGCCACCGGCGCGCTCGATCCGCAGGAGTTCTGGTACGCGTGGGCGCGGGGTGAGGACACGGCGGCGGACCTGTTCGGTCCTGACTGGAATTTCTGGTCGGCGGCGATCCAGCCGATCGCGGCTGTGCGTGACGTGGTGGGGCTCATCCCCACATGAATCAGCTCACCCGCACCAACGTCGTCGCCGCACTGCTGTCGTTCAACGGCGGCTTCGTCGACACCGCTGGCTTCCTCGGGCTCAATGGCCTGTTCACGGCGCATGTCACCGGCAACTTCGTCACGCTCGGACACGCGCTGGTCGAAGGCAGTCACGGCATCATTGGAAAAATTCTCGCGCTGCCGGAATTCATCGCGGTGATCGCGCTGGCGCGGCTTGCGGGTATCGTCCTGCGGGCGCGTGGTCTGCCTGCGCGGCCGATCCTGCTCACCGTGAAGGTCATGCTGCTCGCCGCCTTCTTCGGGCTCGCGGTCGGCTTCGGTCCGTTTCCGGATGCCAACACGCCGGCGGCGCTGCTGACCGGCTTCGCCGGGGTCGCCGCGATGGCGATGCAGAACGCCGTGCAGCGCGTGCACATGGCGAACATGCCGCCCTCCACCATGATGACCGGCTCCACCGTGCAGGCGACCATCGACGCGGTCGACCTGCTTGTCGGCACGACGCCCGAACAGGCTGCGCCTGTGCGCTTTCGCTTCAGCCGCCTTGCGCTCACCATCGGCTTCTTCGCGATCGGCTGCGCGGTCTCCGCGACCATGTATGTTTTTGTGGGCTTCTGGTGCCTCGCGCTCGCGGTCGTGGTCGGCGCGGTGGCGTCGATCATCCATGTCGAGGAAGCGCGCACGGCATAAAGGCGCTTGCGCCCTACCCGCTCCGGTTGCAGATTAAAGGCTGGGCCGGGGATGTCGTTGTGCGTGGTGTCGCGTTCGCCGTGATGACAGCAGGATTGTGCGCGATGCTTGCCGCATGCGCATCGCCTGATCCCTATGTGGTCAATCCCGCGACCACGACCTCCGGCAACTGGAAAATCGAAAAGCAGGTCGATCGC
Source organism: Afipia sp. GW822-FHT04G07 (assembly GCF_058800765.1). NCBI lineage: Bacteria > Pseudomonadati > Pseudomonadota > Alphaproteobacteria > Hyphomicrobiales > Nitrobacteraceae > Afipia > Afipia sp. GW822-FHT04G07. The sequence continues at coordinate 3,917,481 of NZ_JBXAMP010000001.1, read as the reverse complement.
ATCACCGGCGTGCCGGTGCCGAGCGCGATGCTGATCATCGACAACGCCTCGAACAGTTTCGCCGACTACGCCAAGCCGGCTTCGATGCAGCTCACCTGTTTCGAGGGCAAGCCGATGGTGCGCTTCGCTTTCGAATTCAAGGTCGGCACCGACCCCAACTCGACGCTTGGTTATCGCTTCGACGAGAAGCCCGGCCACGACAATGTCGCGGCGCGCTTCCTTCAGGAATACCGGACCGTGGTGATCGAGGACCGTGCCGCGGTCACGACATTCGCCGGCGAACTCGTGAGCTCAAGCGGTCTTGTCATACGCATCCGCTCGCTCGCGGCCGGGCGCACCACGGCGGAGTTCAAACTCGACGGCGCGCCCGCTGCCGTTGAGGCCGCCTTCGCGGGCTGTCCGCTGACGCCGCCGCCCGCGCCCGAGACGAAGAAGAAACGCGGCCACGCCAGGGCGTGACGGGGACTTCACCTCGCCCCGTTTACGGGGAGAGGTCGGATCACGCAGTGATCCGGGTGAGGGGCGCCAGCATTCGGTCGTTACAAAAGCCCCTCACCCCGACCCTCTCCCCGCTTGCGGGGAGAGGGAGCAAATCAATTGTTGGTACAGCCATGCTGCGCCGCATCGTGCCTCATCTATGCGCAGGAGGAACGTTGCACGCCCGACGGGTTTGTCTCGACGGTCTTGCGCGACTCTCCGAAACTTTGCGCGAGTCCTTGACGTCCGGAGGATCGCATGAGGTGGCCATCGCGCGTTGCCCTGATGATTCCGCTAATGCTGTTTGCCACGACGACCTTCGCGGTCGATCGCGGACAGTTTGCCGACGTACCCGAACACATCCGGAAATGGTTCAAGGATGCGCGCAGCCCCGCCGGCGTGCCGTGCTGCGATGTCTCAGATGGACACCGCACCGATTACGATGTGCGCGGAGGCAACTACTGGGTGCCGATAGAGGGCACGTGGTGGCTGGTGCCGGAGAAAGCAATCATCCGCACCGGCGGCAATCCCACCGGCGGCGCGGTGGTGTGGTACGTGACCCTTCGCGGCAATATCGAGATCACTTGTTTCGTGCCGGCCGATGGGTCGTGAGCCATACAGCACACAGGCATCACGGGGACGACTCGCTGAAATATCGCAAACCTACTTCCGCCCCGGATAACTCACAGCCATGCCCGCGCGCACGTCCTGCTGCACGCCGTATTGCGCGAACGGATAACGGAATCCGTTCTTCGACAGCGCCTTCATGCCGGCGATGGCGCTGACGAGATATTCCGGCGGGGTCGCCATCAGCATTTCCTCGTCGAGCACGCCGCCATAGCGGCGCTCGGCGAAACACGGAATCGACAGGCTCGGCAATCGCGTGGTCAGCGCGCGGCCCCATGAGTCGGCGCAGGCGGATTCGCCAACCACGCTCCAGTCGAAACGCTTGTAGCCAGACCACTGCAATCCGTTGATGAAATAGATCATCGCGCCGGGCGTTGCGTAAAACAGCGCGATGTCCGGCGGATCGAGCTTGCCCGACGACAGCGGCCCGACCGCGAGCGCGTCGTATTGCCCATCCGGCACGCAATGCATCGCCTCCTGGTGCGCCTGCGCATCCTGCTGCGTCGAGAACCACACGCCGGTCATGTGCTGTCCGGATTGCCATGTCTCGGTCTTGGCGCCGCCGAGGCCGACCACCGCGCGGCATTGCGCGCCGACCAGATCGTCGCTGGTGATGCCGACCGTCCAGCCGATCCGCGCCGCCTGCGCCACGATCTGGTCCAGCGTGTGCACGGATTGAGGCCTGCGGATTTTCGGGATCGCCTCCATGTCCTCGCGCCGCGTGAACATCTTCATGCCGAACGGGATCGAACGCAGCTTCAGCAGCGAGTCCAGATCGCCGACGATCGCAGGCCAGTCATATGTCATCGCGTTTCTCCCGGTGTTCTTGTTATCGGTGAGGCTAAAGCATTTCGCGGCGAAGGGGAGCGCCAAAAGAAAAGCCCGGAGCCGCAACGAGCGGTCCGGGCTTTGATCGTAACAGGCATTTGGTGGCCAACGGCCGATCCAAACGAATTCAGTGGCCGCCGCCCTCCGGCGCATTGTCGTCGCCGATGCTGCCGACATGCTTCTGCTCGTAGAGCTGGATGCCGATGCGCTCGACCAGATCGATCTGGGTTTCGAGGAAATCGATGTGATGCTCCTCGTCCTTCATGATGCTCTCGAACAGGTCGCGCGAGACGTAATCCTTGATGCTGTGGCAGTAGGTCGCCGCTTCCTGATACAGCGCGCGCGCGCCGTTCTCGGCGGCGAGATCGCATTCCAGGATCTCCTTGACGTTCTGGCCGATGCGCAACGGGTCCAGCACCTGCATGTTGGGGAAGCCGTCGAGGAACAGGATGCGGTCGGTGAAGCGGTCGGCGTGGTGCATCTCCTCGATGGATTCCTTGCGCCACTGCTTCGCCATGTCCTTGAGGCCCCAGTGGTTGAGCAGCCGGAAATGCAACCAATACTGGTTGATCGCGGTCAGTTCGCTCCGCAGGCCCTTGTTGAGGTAGTCGATGACCTTGGGGTCGCCCTTCATGATTCACTCCATCGCGGACCGTCCCAGGGACGGTCAAAATCTAATTTAGAAACGTTCTAAATCAGATTCCACGCGAGTACAACCCCTCGCCGAAGTTATCGGCAGGAGGCTGAAAATATCAAACGGTGAAATGACTTAGCAGGCAGCTTGGGCGAACAGAGCCACAGGCTCCGGATTGGCCTCGGCGGCGTCATGCTGCTGGCTATGGGGGCATCCCGAGCAGCAGGATTTCGCGCAGGCGCCAAGGGCTTCGTCCATGATCTTCTTGATGGTCCGGGCGCAACGGCCGCACTCGGCGCTACAGCCGAGACATCCATAGACCTGCCCCGCTGTGCGCGGAAAATCCTTGGCTTGAGTCACAACGTTACGCACGTCGTGGTCGGTCAGGACGTTGCAGGAACAAACGATCATGGACTGCTGGGCAAAACCTGTGAGGACTGTTGATCCACAGGTATGGGAGCGAAGCCGCCGATGCAAAAGGAAAACAGCTACTTTTAAGCTATTCCAAACTGGCTTCGCGCTTCGCAGACAGTTTGGAATCGATCTAATCTGATTTTCAGAAAGCGATTTGAGCCCTGTGGCGCAGCCTCCAAATGCATGACGCAGCGGATTGGGTTAAACGTGAAGATCGCAAGAACGGGAGCACCGCGTGGCGCATATCGGACCTGAAGACCTCGGCACCATCTATGCCCCACCGACCGAGCGCGTGATCGCGAAACAGCTCGCGCGCATCGATCGCCACGCCGCGAACTTCATCGGCCTGTCGCCGTTTTGCGTGCTGGCGACCTCAGGGCCTGACGGCACCGTGGATGCCTCGCCGCGCGGCGGCAATCCGGGCTTCGTCCATATCGAGGGCGAGACGCGGCTTCTGATGCCGGACCGCCCCGGCAACAACCGCATCGACAGTTTCCGCAATGTGCTCTCGGGCTCGGGCTACGTGCAGCTGATCTTCTTCGTGCCGGGCCTCGACGAGACGCTGCGCGTCGGCGGCCAGGCAAAGCTGTCCACGGACGCCGATCTGCTGGCGACGATGATCGAATTCGGCAAGCTGCCGCGCGCGGTGCTCGATATTGCAGTGGCGGAAGTCTATTTCCACTGCGGCAAAGCGCTGATGCGTTCGAAACTGTGGTCGCCGGACTCGCGCGTCGCGCGCACAGCGCAGCCGAGCATCAGCGAGGTCATCCACGAACAGACCGGGCAAGGCACGCCCGAAAGCCAGGAAGAGGTCGAGGCGCGTTACAAGACGCAGCTCTGACCCAACCACAACCGAAAGCCTCACCATGGAAAAGCTGCTGCCGCTCGCGGAGAAAATCGCCGCGTCCCTGATCGCGCGCAAGGAAACCATCGCCGTCGCGGAATCCTCCACCGGCGGATTGATTTCAGCAGCGCTGCTCGCGGTGCCCGGCGCGTCCGCCTACTACCGCGGCGGCGGCGTGATCTACACGCCGCGTGCGCGCGCTGCGCTGGTGAACATCACCAAGGAAGAGATGGAAGCTCTCGGCAACCGCGGCGCGACCGAGCCCTACGCCATGCTGCTCGCAAACCGCGCAAGCGAACTTCTCAACACGACGTGGGGTCTCAGCGAAACCGGCGCGAGCGGACCGTCGGGCAATCGCTACGGCGACGCCGCCGGACATTCATGCATCGCGATTGCGGGACCTCGGCCGCGCGTCATCACGCTCGAGACCGGCGACAGCGATCGCATCGCCAACATGCGCGCCTTCTCGCTGCGCGCGCTGGAATTGTTCGCGGAAACCATCGGCTTGTCCCGCTGAACAATATTTCGCAAAACGCCCCTGATGCGAATTATTCAGCATTTCCGGGCCGAATCAGCATCGGCGCGAGTGCGTTCATGCAGATGAACGGCGCTCAAGTTTGATGTGCGAGTGTGACAGGTGAAAAAATAACACTGATTTTGCGGAACAATTCGGGGCCGAAAACCTTAATGGAGGGTAAGCGCCGTTATCCCTGAATAATTAACGACTTTCATCGCATTTTCGTCACATATGCCCCCTACGCCCCGTTGTCATCAGCCCACATACTGAAGTGAGAATTATGCGAAAGTTTGTAATCGCGATCGCTGCTGTTGCCGCACTGTCCTCTTTCAGTGCGCCTGCATCTGCCCAGGACGCCGTGATGTACCAGGACGGAGAAACCGCAGCCCCCGCTCCGAAGAAGCTGTCGATGTATCAGAGCGCCATGAGCGAAGTCGCGATCCTGCGCTATCGCACGGCTCTCAAGCTCCGCGCCGAGCAGCAGAAATACTGGCCCGCCGTCGCCAGCGCATTGCGCGCGCTTGCGCGCGAGCCGCAGGTCAACGAGGCCGCCGTGCGCCGCTTCGCGCCTGCCGCGTCCGCGCTGTTCGCCCGCCTCGACGACCAGCAGAAGCAGACCGCGATGAGCCTCGTGCAGCGCGCCGGTCTCCAGCAATACGCCTCGATGTTCTAAGCGGCCCGCCCGCGATTCATCGCGCGGCATTCGATATTCAAACGGCGCTTCGCATTCGCGAGGCGCCGTTTTTCTTTTGCGCCAGCACAATCCAATCATGGCGAGAATCCGCCCCCGCCGTTCAGTTCCTGTTCAAGAGATCGGTGCAACTTTCCTCGTCGCGACCCGTTATTTAGGGGTCAACGCAACGACGAAAGGTGAAGCCATGAAGAAGATCGGCGTTAGGAAGATCGTCTTGGCGGTTGCCGCTGCCGCTACTGTCGCAGTCACCGCCCTCGCAGCCCCGGCTCCCGCCGAAGCGCGCGGCGGACGCGTCGCGGCCGGCGTCGGCCTGGGCATTCTCGGCGGCGCCATCGCGGGTGCCGCGATCGCCAACAGCGGCGGCTACTACGGCCCGGGCTATGGCTATGGTTATGGCTATTACGGCAACGGCCCCGTCTATGTGTCCGCGCCCTGCTACTGGCAGCGTGAGCGGTTCTGGGACGGTTACGGCTGGCGCGTCCGCCGCGTTCAGGTTTGTAACTAATCCGGATCTGCGACCCGTCGCCCGGCCATTTTTTAGCCGTGACGGGCTGGAAGAAATAGGCGCTCCGGGAGGGTTAAAACCTCCTTCCGGGGCGCTTTTTTTAGGATTCAACCAAGAGAATCCCCGATATACTGCGACGGGGACGTCACAAGATGCCGGTGCGGGATGACGCCGGTGCTTTGAAAACGGGGCCAACCGGGATAAATGAGTTCCCGTCATTGGACCTTGCAGACCAATCGCCTTGCGCCGGGCTCTGGCGTGATCTGAGGAGAGACAACTATGAAGAAAGTTCTTTCGGCGTTCCTCGCGGTCGCAACGATCGCCGGTTCGCTCGCAACCGCGATGCCCGCAGCCAAGGCTGATGGCGGCCGTGTCGCCGCCGGCGTGGGCCTTGGCCTTCTGGGTGGCGCGATTATCGGCGGCGCGATTGCCAACAGCCGCCCTGCTTACGGCTATGGCTACGCTCCCGGCCCCGTGTACGTCGAAGAGCCCGCCTGCCGCCTCGTGCGCGAGCGCTTCTGGGACGGCTACGGCTGGCGCGTCCGCCGCGTTCAGGTTTGCGATTGATCTGACCTTCTCACGATTGCTTCGTGAGACATGAGTTTCAAAACCCGGCCTCGCGGCCGGGTTTTTGTTTAGCGCCCCGCGCTCATCGCGCGCAGCACATCCGCGCTCGGCCAGCAATCGACCTTCAGCCCCGCCTTTTTCTGATAAGCGCCGAGCGCCGCACGGGTCTGCATCCCCGCCTTGCCGTCGAGCTTCGATGAGTACAGGCCGATGCGCTCCAGATGCTTCTGCATCGCCTCGACATCGGTGCTGCGCATCTGCGTCGAGGCCGACCACGGTGTCGCGAACTTCGGACCGTTGGCCATGCGGTCGGCAAGATGACCGACGAACAGCACATAGAGATCGGAGAAATTGTATTCCTTGATGACGAAGTAATTCTTCGTCGTCAGAAACGCCGGGCCGTAGATTCCCTCCGGCTGCAACAGCGACGCGCTCTGCGCCATTTCAGCTGCGCTGAGACGCAGGCCCCGCACCGGGATATATCCCTCGCGCAGCCATTCGGAGATCGGCTTGGTCACTTCCGGCACGCCCTGCGTGCAATCGGCATTGCGCGGCGCGTGGACTTCGTAGGCCCAGCGCAAACCAGCCTGCCAGCCCTTGTTCTTGAGCTGTTGCGCAGCGGAGGCCAGCGCATCCGGCACCGAGGTCCAGATATTGATATGCCCATCGCCGTCGAAATCGACACCATGCTTGGCAAGCTCCGACGGCAGGAATTGCGTCAGCCCGGTCGCGCCACCCCATGACGTGCGCAGATCCTTGCGCGTCACGTCGCCGTTCTGGATTAACTTGAGCGCCTCGATGAATTCGCCGCGATACTGGTCCTTGCGACGCCCGACATAGGCCTGCGTCGCCAGCACGCGCAGCCCGTCATACGGCAGGGCGTAGCGCCCGTAGTCGGTCTCGCGTCCCCAGATCGCCAGAATGATCGGCCCCGGCACGCCGAAGCGCTGCTCGATGGCGGCCAGCGTGGCGCGCTGCTGGATCATCAGCCGCTGGCCCTCGGCGGCGAGCCGCGCGATGCTGGCTTCCTTCACATAGTCGGCAGGCACCTGCACGAATTCGGCCTGCGACGGCGCGCCGGTCGAGGGCCGTCCGGGAAGCAGCAAATCGGGCAATTTATAATCCGGCTCAAGTCCGCGCGTCTGTGCGTCGAATGTCGCGCGCGAGACACCGGCCTGCTGCGCCTCCGGCCATAATGAGGCGATGAACTGGGTGAACGCTGCGTCGGCGGCGAAAGCGCGCGGCAGCGCAAACAACAGGACTGCGCTCGACAGTGCGATCATCAGCGCCCGGCGCAAGGCGGCGGCCAGTTTGATACGGGACATCGTCATTGCGGGCGAAGCGAAGCAATCCAGTCCTGATTTGGCAAGGGGTGGATTGCTTCGCCGCAAGGGTTCCTCGCAATGGCGGATCTCACTCAATGTGCGCCGTGGCCATTCTTGCTTGCCTCAGTGCGCGCGGCGTCGGCATCGTTGGACAGCTTGTCCACCCAGGCGATGCCGATGGCCGACAGGATGAACATGCCGTGGATGATGGTCTGCCACATCACGCCCGCTTCGGTGTAATTCGTGGTGCGGCCCGCGCCGCCGAGATTGCCGGCCTCGATGAAGGTGCGCAGCAGATGGATCGAGGAGATGCCGATGATCGCCATCGCGAGCTTGATCTTGAGCACGCTAGCGTTGACGTGGCTCAGCCATTCCGGCTCGTCCGGGTGGCCCTGCAGATTGAGCCGCGAGACGAAGGTCTCGTAACCGCCGACGATCACCATGACCAGAAGATTGGAGATCATCACCACGTCGATCAGGCCGAGCACCACCAGCATGATCTGCTGCTCGGTGAAATCGAACGAGTGCATGATGAGATGCCAGAGTTCCTTCAGGAACAGGATGACATAGACGCCCTGGGCGACGATCAGCCCGACGTACAGCGGAAGCTGCAGCCAGCGCGATCCGAAGATCAGCATCGGGATCGGGCGCAGCGCCATGTCGGCGTGCGACGGCAGCAACGGGGTTTCGGGGGTCATGGACATTCGGGGGACGTGCTCCGGCTAGCTGATCATCGAAGGTGCTCAGCTAGGGAGAATGGCCGATTCTGTCGAGACGTGCTGTAGCGGCGTTTAACCGCAAGCGAATTTTTCAGTCCGACATCATTGTGTCAGGTTCATGCGGGTTGGCAGGCAAGACCCGCTAAACCTTCATTTCACCGCCACGATGAACAGCCTTGGAAACCGCAACAACACCTTGCCGTCGGCCTGCGGCAGGTAGCTCGCGGCGATACGCGCCTTGTAGGCATCGAGGAATTCCTTGCGCTCCGGAATCTCGAGCGGATCGAGAAACGGACGCAGGCCAGTGCCCTTCACCCATTCGACGATGGCCTCGGCGTCGTCGAGCACATGATTGTAGACCGTGTGCCAGACGTCGATACGCTTACACAGCGGGCGCAGCGCGTCGTAATAGACGCCGGGCTCCGGCAGGTTGTCCCGTGCCTCCAGCACGTGCGCGAGCTGGGTATGAAATTGCGGCAGGCGCGCGACCTCGCGCATCTGGACATGCGAGGGCTCGTCCATGTTGTCGGGCATCTGCACCGCGAGCGCGCCGTTCTGCGGCAGCGCGAGGGCAAGACGGATCAAGTGCTTGAGATGATTCGGCACCCACTGAAAGACCGCGTTGGCGAACAGCACGTCGGAGCTGGCCGGCGGCGCCCAGTGCGAAATGTTGGCTTCGATGAACGTCGCCTGCGGCAGCCGCTCGCGGGCCTGCCGCAGCATGTCCGCCGAAGTATCGATGCCGGTCAGCTTGGCCTGCGGCCATCGCTTGGCCAGCAGTTCAGTGGAATTTCCCGGACCGCAGCCGATGTCGACCACGCCCCGCGCGTCCGCTATCGGGATTTGCGCCAGCAGGTCGCGTGCGGCCCGCGTCCGTTCATCTTCGAACTTCAGGTATTGCTGTGCATTCCAGTCGGCCATGCCGCCTTTTACGACATGGCCGACTGTTTTGCGTGCGAAATCAGTTTCGCGTCAGAAAATTTTATCGGTCGGCAGGCCGAGCGCCACCGCGCCCGCATATTCGGCCTGCGGTCCGGCTTGCAGCGGATGATAGCGCGCCGCCTGAATATCCCGGAAGCGGCGCTCCAGCCCCTGCGCCCGGTAGAACCCGGCGCCGCCCGCCGCCTCCATCGCCAGCTCCACGGCACGGATGGCGCTGCGTTCGACCAGTTGCCGGCAGATCATCACCTCGTTGATGCTTTCCGCCGAGGGGGCGCCGCGAGCAACCACCGCGAGCATCCCGTTGCGAGCCAATTGCGCGGCGCGCAGCGACGTCTCCATCTGTCCGACCAGCGACAGCACATTGTGGTCGGCATGGCGCTTTGCGGCAAGCTTCACTGCGATGTCGCGCGCGCTTTCCGCGATCCCGAGATAGACCGAGTAGACCAGCGGAAACGCCAGCGTGCCGATGATCTGGAAAACCGGATGCCATTGGCCCGCCTTGCGCGATACCGCCACCACGGCATCGGGAACCACATGACCGTCGATCTGCACGTCGTGCGAGCCGGTGCCGCGCATCCCGAGCGTGCGCCATGTGTCGAGCACCTTCACGTGCGGCGAGTTCATCGGCAGGCCGAAGTGAATAACCGTCGGCCCGTCCTCGCTCTCCAGCACCGCCGACGTCATCAGCAGGTCGCCCAGGGGCGCGCCCGAGGTGAACACCTTGCGCGCGGAGATGCGGTAGCCGCCCTCGACCTTCTCGGCCTTGCCCGAACCCGCGATCCAGTCCGATCCTCCGCTCGAGAGCAGGATGATCCGCTCGGCGGCGACCCGCTTCAGCAGAGGCTCGGCGCCCGCGAATTTCTGGTGCGTCCAGCGCCATGCCGGAATCGCGACCTGGTGGGTGTGCATCGAGAACGCCAGCGCCGTCGAGCCGCAATAGCGGCCCAGCACGCGCAGCATCTCGGCGAGTTCTTCATAGGACGCGCCGCCGCCGCCGAGTTCGCGCGGCACGCCGGCCTCGACCAGACCCGCTTCTTTCAGCGCATTGATGTTCTCCGCGACGAAACGGTCTTCGTCGTGAATCTCCGCCGCGGCGAAGCGCTTGCCCAGTGCATCGGCGATCTGGACGGCATCGAATTCCTTGTTGAATTCCTTGGGGGACGTCATCGGTTGAACCTGAGCCATGTCGGCCTCCTCCTCTGATGTGATGCCCCATCATCGCAATCCCGCAGCCGTCCTCTAGTCCTGCATCTGGACTGGTCTCGGGAATCCGAGCTATGCGGATTTGCGAAACGCCGCACCGGGCGCGGCAATCTGGCGCGCCTCCGCGCCCCCTTCAGCTCCAAGAAATGGACTGGACTCTCAAAAGGCCCGGTCCTAGCCTGAAGATGCTCAATGAAAATCGCCGGAGGACTGAGGTGGAAGGCAGCTTCGGCCAGTTTTGTCCCGTGGCCATGGGCGCGGAAATTTTCTGCGCACGCTGGACGCCGCTGGTGCTGCGCGAGTTGCTGTGCGGCAGCACGAAGTTCAATGACATCCGGCGCGGCGTGCCGCGCATGTCGCCGACGCTGCTGTCCAAGCGGCTAAAGGAGCTTGAGAAAGCCGGAATTCTCCAGACACGCGGACCGGGCAAGACCGACTACGTCCTCACGCCCGCCGGCGAGGACCTGCGTCCCGTGGTGATGTCACTCGGGAACTGGGGACAGCGCTGGGTGGACTCCAAACTGACGCTGCGCAATCTCGATCCGTCGCTGCTGATGTGGGACATGCGCCGCAATCTCAATCCGAAGCCGCTGCCGCCGAAACGCTGCACCGTGTTCTTCCATTATCCCGATCTGGAAGGCCCGCGGCGCTTCTGGTGGCTGGTCATCGACAGCGGTGCCGTCGACCTCTGCCTGGTGAATCCGGGACACGAGATCGACCTCACGGTGAAAGGGCCGCTGCGCGTGATGACCGCGATCTGGATGGGCATCACCACGGTGAAGACGGAGACCGAAGCCGGCCGCCTCGACGTCGCGGGCGACCCTGTGATCGCCCGCTCGATTCAGAAGTGGCTGGGTCTCAGCCCGTTCGCGCGCGAGATGAAACGCGCCTAGTGCAATGGTTCGCAAAGTCCAGCTGAAGCTCAGCCGCCGCAATTACCCTGCACGGCGGCGTCAGCCTTCTGGCGCGCGATTTCGCCGGCCGCCGACGCACCCACGTTCGCCGCGGCGCTCGCCATGCCGGATGCAGCGCCGCCGAACGGCAGGAAGCCGACCGCGCTCGACAGCACGGATGTGCCCACCGCCGTATTCTGCGCGCTGGTCACGGCCTCTTGGCATCGCCTGGCGCGCTCCATCGCCTGTTGCTGCTGCTTCTGCACCCGCTGCGACTGCTGACCCGCGCCGCGCCCGCGCGTATCCGCCGCTCCCTGCGCCTTGCGCGCCTCATAGGCCTTGATGTTCGCCGCCCGCTGCGCCGGCGACAAGCCGACATCGTCAGCCATCGTCGACAACACCGAGCCCGGCGTCAGCAAAAGAAGCGTGAGTGCAAACGCGATGAATCGCAAAATCATGATCTGTCCCCTTGTTTGGAAAGATCACTCCTTAGCGGCGCAGGCCGCCGGATTCACGCGGGATCGATTGCAGTTTTGCTGTCGATGGCGCTCTCACCGGTCCACACAAAGCCGTGATCGCGCATGATACGGATTCGCGCCTGCAGGTATCCGTGACCGATGGTTTCCAGACGCCGCGTCGGCAGCAGAAAGATACGGCGGCGATCGTCGGGATCGACCTGGCGCACGATCATGCCGCTTTCTTCCATGTCATCGAGATGGCGCGAGACGGTTGCTTCGGTGACGAACAATTCGAAATAGGTCGCAAGCTCCTTGTGCGTGATCGGACGTTCGGCGAGCCAGCGATGCGCGACGATGCTGAACATCATGTCGGCCTCGAACACGCTGCGCCACGGCCGGTTCAGCACGCCGGAGGCGATCATCGTGCGCCGGAAGTCTGCGCGCCACTGAACGTAAGCGATGTCGATAGCCAGCGCCGCGCGCTCCTGTGCATCGATCGTGCACTCGCTCAAATGGAATGTCTCCGTCGTAGTCGCTCCGATTTCTTCGGATGTCAGTGTCTTGTCGTCGCCCCCCATCGTCCCTCACCCCGTCACGTTGCCGCCGTTCCAGATAAAACCGTTCTCACGCATGATGCGCAGCCGAGCCTGCTGAAATTCATGGCCGAGGCCTTCGAGCCGCCGCGTCGGCACCAGGAACATGCGGCGGCGGTCGCCCGCGTCGATGCGGCGCTCGACAAGCCCGCTCTTCGCCATGTCGTCGATGTGCCGGGAGACGGTGGCTTCGGTGGCAATCATGCCGAAATATGTCGCAAGCTCCTTCAGCGTGACCGGCCGCCCCTTCAGCGCGTGGTGCGCGACGATGCTGAAAATCATGTCGGCCTCGAACACGCTGCGCAACGGGCGCTCGAGAACGCCGTCGGTGAACAACCTCTTCCGGAATTCCGACCGCCACTGGACCCAGGCAACGTCGATGGCGAGGAGCGCACGCTCCTGCGCATCGAGGTCGCTGTCCAGCGGCGCGTTCAACGCGTCAGCTTCTTGTACTTCACGCGATGCGGGATCGCCGCATCCTGGCCGAGACGGCGCAGCTTGTCCTTCTCGTAATCCTGGAAGTTGCCTTCGAACCATTCGACATGGCTGTCGCCTTCGAACGCCAGCATGTGGGTCGCGATGCGGTCGAGGAACCAGCGGTCATGGCTGATGATGACGGCGCAACCGGCGAAATCCTCCAGCGCCTCTTCCAGCGCGCGCAGCGTGTCGACGTCGAGATCGTTGGTCGGTTCGTCGAGCAGCAGCACGTTGGCGCCCGAGCGCAGCATCTTGGCAAGATGCACGCGGTTGCGTTCGCCGCCTGACAGCGCGCCGACCTTCTTCTGCTGGTCCGCGCCCTTGAAGTTGAACGACGAACAGTAGCCGCGCGAATTGACCTCGCGCTTGCCGAGCAGGATCAGATCGTTGCCGCCGGAGATTTCCTCCCACACGGTCTTCTTGCCGTCGAGCGCGTCGCGCGACTGATCGACGTAGCCGAGATGCACGGACTCGCCCACCGTGATGGTGCCGGCATCCGGCTTTTCCTGTCCGGTGATCATCTTGAACAGCGTGGTCTTGCCCGCGCCGTTGGCGCCGATCACGCCGACAATGCCGCCGGGCGGCAGCTTGAAGGTCAGGTTGTCGATCAGGAGGCGGTCGTTGAAGCCCTTCGAGAGCCCTTCGAAGTCCACCACGTTCTGGCCGAGACGTTCAGCGACCGGAATGGTGATCTGCGCGGTCTGGGTCTGCTTCTCGCTGGCCTGCTTGAGCAGGTCCTCGTAGCGCTGATAGCGCGCCTTGGACTTGGCCTGACGCGCCTTCGGCGACGAGGCGATCCATTCCTGCTCGCGCTCCAGTGTCTTCTGGTGCGCAACATCCTCGCGGCCTTCCTGCGCCAGACGCTTCTGCTTCTGCACCAGCCACTGCGAATAGTTGCCCTCGTAGGGAATACCCTTGCCGCGGTCGAGTTCGAGAATCCAGCTCGTCACGTTGTCGAGGAAGTAGCGGTCATGGGTCACGATCAGGATCGCGCCGGGATAATTGCGCAGATGGCCTTCCAGCCAAGACACGGATTCCGCATCGAGATGGTTGGTCGGCTCGTCCAGCAGCAAGAGGTCCGGCTGGTCGAGCAGCAGCTTGCACAGCGCGACGCGGCGCTTTTCGCCGCCTGACAGCTTGGAGATGTCCGCATCGTCCGGCGGACAGCGCAGCGCGTCCATCGCCTGATCGACCTTGCTGTCGAGATCCCACAGGCCCGCGGCCTCGATCTCGTCCTGCAATTTGGTCATCTCGTCGGCGGTCTCTTCGGAGTAGTTCATCGCCAGTTCGTTATAGCGATCGAGGATCGCCTTCTGCTTGGCGACGCCGAGCATCACGTTCTCGCGCACGGACAAGGCGGGATCGAGCTGCGGCTCCTGTTCGAGGTAGCCGACGCGCGCGCCCTCGGCGACCCACGCCTCGCCGTTATAATCCTTGTCGATGCCGGCCATGATCTTGAGCAGCGTCGACTTGCCCGAGCCGTTGACGCCGAGCACGCCGATCTTGGCGTCCGGATAGAACGAGAGATGGACGTTATCGAGCACCTTGCGGGTCGGGTAGGCCTTGGACAGACCCTGCATGAAGTAGACGAACTGGCGAGCCATCGTGATCCTTGGAACCGTCAGATTTGAGCGGGAATACGCGGGAATTTGCTGCCGTTGATGTAACTGCGGGAACCGCAAAGGGCAACCGGCGAGCCCCCGGGAAGTAGCGATTTGGAAAGCCTAACAGGCGGAATTTCCCGCGTCGTCAGGCCGTTGCCGGGGCAAACACCGCTTTTTAATCGATTCCCCCACATCCTTCAAAATCGAACCGCGAACTGGCGCGCCGCGACGAATTGGCAGCGTCGAACAACAGATCGTCGAGCAGAAGCCATGACGACGCAGAGCCCATCGATTGCATCCCGCATCGCGGACGTCACCGCGCGCGCCCCGGCCGGTTCCTCCAACAAGGGATTGATTGCCGAGATCGTGACCTTCTGCCACGAGTTCGCCCAGACCGCCTTCACATCCTACCATCCGGAGCGGCACTACATGCGCGGACCCGGACCGGCGTGCGCCAGCAAGCAGAAGCAGCACCGCGTCTGACGGACGCCGTGCGGTGGTAAAACCGCACAATTTGCTCACTTTGCTCGCTGAAAACGACGTTCCGCGCCTCGCGAGCTATGCCGCGAGAGGGACTGAATCCTCGCACAGCGCATAGATTGACGCTGCCCTGCATGGTTCGTAGGACATCAGCGCGCGCCGGGCGCAAACGACAGCTTTTCAACCGCAGGCGAAGAGGAACCCTCTTCGCCTGCGGTCGCGCGTTGTCGTACCTAAAAAACCATAGGTGTAAGATTAAATGCTCGATGAAAAACTTCAGCCGATTTTCGCTGACGTACTACGCCGCAATCCGGGCGAGGAAGAATTCCACCAAGCCGTCAAGGAAGTCCTCGACAGCCTCGGAGCGGTTGTCGCCAAACATCCGCATTATGCAGAGGACGCGCTGATCGAGCGCATCTGCGAACCAGAACGACAGATCATTTTCCGCGTGCCGTGGGTCGACGACAAGGGCAAGGTCCAGATCAACCGTGGCTTCCGCGTGCAGTTCAATTCCGCGCTCGGCCCGTTCAAGGGCGGCATCCGGTTTCATCCCACCGTCTATCTCGGCACCATCAAGTTTCTCGGCTTCGAGCAGACGTTCAAGAACGCGCTCACCGGGATGCCCATCGGCGGCGGCAAAGGCGGTTCGGACTTCGATCCGAAAGGCCGCTCCGCCGGCGAGATCATGCGCTTCTGCCAGTCCTTCATCACCGAGCTCTATCGCCATCTCGGCGAATATACCGACGTGCCTGCCGGCGACATCGGCGTCGGCCAGCGCGAAATCGGCTACATGTTCGGCCAGTACAAGCGCATCACCAATCGCTACGAGTCGGGCGTGCTGACCGGTAAGGGCCTCGCATGGGGCGGCTCGCAGGTGCGCACCGAAGCCACCGGTTACGGCGCGGTCTATTTCGTCGAACGTATGCTGCGCACGCGCGGCCAAGGCTTCGACGGCAAGAAGGTGATCGCATCCGGAGCCGGCAACGTCTCCATCTACACGATGGAAAAGGTGTCCGAACTCGGCGGCCGTGTCATCGCGTGTTCGGATTCCGACGGTTACGTCGTCGACGAGGCCGGTATCGATATCGCTCTTCTCAAGGAGATCAAGGAAGTCAAACGCGGCCGCGTCTCCGATTATGCGAAGGCGCGCGGCAAGAATGCGACCTTCGTTCCGAACGGCCGGATCTGGGACGTGCCCGCCGATGTGGCGATGCCGTCCGCGACACAGAACGAGCTCAACGGCCAGGACGCGCGCACGCTGCTGAAGAACGGCGTGATCGCCGTGGGTGAAGGCGCCAACATGCCCTCCACCCCGGAAGCCGTGCGGCTGTTTATCGACGCAGGCATCCTGTTCGCGCCGGGCAAGGCGGCCAACGCGGGCGGCGTCGCAACCAGCGCGCTGGAGATGCAGCAAAACGCCTCGCGGGATTCCTGGACGTTCGAAGCGACCGAAACGCGGCTCGCCACGATCATGCACGGCATCCACGACCGCTGCGCCGAAATGGCCGACACCTACGGATCGCCGGGCAACTACGTGCTGGGCGCCAACGTGGCGGGCTTCATCCGCGTCGCGGAGTCCATGCGCGCCCTCGGCATCGTGTAAGGATCACCCATCCGATGAACAAGCGCTCCGGCAAAAAGCCGGGGCGCTTTTTCTTTGCGTAATCCGCTCGATCTCTCATCACGTCATTGCAAGCGCCAGCGAAGCAATCCAACTTTGTGACCTCGCATTGAAGTGACGATGGATGCTTCGTCGGCTTCGCCTCCTCGCAATGACGGGTTGAATTCCCCGTCCCGCCACGTCAGCATGCCCGCCAGCCAAGAACAAAAAACGAGGCCCCGATGAGCTACCGCGTCGCAATTCTCGACGACTACCAGAACGTGGCCCTGAAACTGGCCGGCTGGTCATCGCTGAAAGACAAGATCAGCATCACCGTGTTCGACAAGCCGTTCGCTTCAAGCGAAGACGCGGTGCGCGCCTTGCAGGATTTTCAGATCGTCTGCGCCATGCGCGAGCGCACGGCTTTCAGCCGCGAGGTGCTGACCGCGCTGCCGAACCTCAAGCTGCTTTTGACATCGGGCATGAAGAACGCCGCCTTCGACATGGACGCTGCCAAGGAACGCGGCGTCACGGTGTGCGGCACCGGCGGTTTCGGCAACGCCACCGCCGGATTGACCATCGGCCTGATGCTCGAACTGACCCGCCATATCGGCTTCGAGAATGCGCGGATGCACGCGGGCCAATCGTGGCAGGTCACTATGGGAGAGGACGTCGAGGGCAAGACGCTCGGCGTCGTCGGCCTCGGCAAGCTCGGCCAGAAGGTCGCGGCAATTGCAAAGGCCCTCGGCATGAACGTGATCGCATGGAGCCAGAACCTGACGCCGGAAGCCTGCGCCGCCGCGGGCGTGACCTACGCGACGAAGGACGAGTTATTCGCGAAAGCCGACATCGTCACCATCCATCTGGTGCTGAGCAGCCGCTCGCGCGGGCTGGTCGGGCGCGCCGATCTCGAACGGATGAAGCCTTCGGCCTATCTCATCAACACCGCGCGCGGGCCCATCGTCGATGAAGCCGCGCTGCTGGATGTGCTTCAGCGCAGGAAGATCGCGGGTGCGGGCCTCGACACGTTCTCGCAGGAGCCTCTTCCGCTCGATCATCCGATCCGGAAGCTCGACAATGTCGTGTTGACGCCGCATCTCGGCTACGTCACGCAGGAAAACTACAGCCGCTACTATGCCGACATGGTCGAGGACATCGCGGCGTGGATCAAGGGCACACCGGTGCGGGTGATGACCTAACTGCCTCACCCGTCATTGCGAGCGAAGCGAAGCAATCCACTCTTTGCAAGGATATGGATTGCTTCGTCGCTTACGCTCCTCGCAACGACGAATGGACGAAGCCTTCATCCCCGTCTCGCCGCCTCGATCGTGGCCACGTCAATCTTCTTCATGGTCATCATGGCGTCGAACGCGCGCTTGGCTTCAGCCCCGCCGATCGCCAGCGCCTCTGTGAGAACGCGCGGCGTGATCTGCCACGAGATGCCCCACTTGTCCCTGCACCAGCCGCACTCGCTTTCCTTCCCGCCGTTTCCGACGATCGCATTCCAGTACCGGTCCGTCTCTTCCTGGTTGTCGGTCGCAATCTGAAACGAGAAGGCCTCGTTGTGCTGAAACACCGGCCCGCCATTCAGGCCGATGCACGGGATTCCGGCGACCGTGAATTCAACCGTGATGACATCTCCCGCCTTGCCTGACGGATAGTCACTCGGGGCCTTGTGAACGGCGGTGACTGAGCTGTCCGGAAAAACACTCGCATAAAATCGCGCGGCCGCTTCGGCATCCTTGTCGTACCAGATGCAGACCATGTTTTTGGGTGCCTTGTTCCCCGCCATGCGGATCTCCCCATCGGTTTGCGGTGATCCAATCAATATCGCACATGCAGAAAAGTTGCATGTCATGCGCAAACAAAAAGCCCGGCAAAACTCTAAGGTCTTGGCCGGGCTTCTGTTTAACGGATCAAAAAATCAGAAGTGATAGTTCGCGCCGAGGCGCACGACGTGGAAGTCAAGATCGCTGAAGTGCGTGTTGTAAGATGAAATTGCGTTACCGGGAACGCCGGGGGCAGCCGAAGTGATATTGCTACGTCCAAGATTGACGTAGAGATACTCAGCTTTGAAAGAAACATTTCGCCAGGCTGCGTATTCAAAGCCGCCACCAGCGGCGTACCCGGTCATCACTTTAGTCGTTGGTCCCGTGTAGCAAGCTCCTGAAGCAGGAGGACACGCGGCACCGAAGCCACCACCCGTTGCGGTATAGCCTATCGTGTTGCTGAGGGTGGAGTTTGCGTGGACCGAGCCGTAAGCCAGGCCACCCGTTCCGTAAACGAGGAGTTTGTCAGTCGCGAGCAATCCAGCGCGCGCGCGCAGCGTTCCGAACCATTCAACATTCTGCTCGGCGTTAACTTGCCCGGGTCGACCGATTAGCGCGTAGGGCGTGGCCGCCGATCCCTTGATGTCACTGCCCTGAAAATCCGCTTCCAGACCAATCAGCCAATTCGGCGAGACCTGCCAATTGTAACCAACCTGCGCGCCGCCAAGAACGCCTTTGACATCGTATGCAACTGACGACGCCGGGTTTGGATTGGAAAAGTTGAATACGTTCGCGGATACAACGTCATTGGGCGCAAAGGTCGCAACCGGATCGTTAAAGCCATAGCCGACGTTGAGGCCGGCGTAGAAGCCCGTCCAGCTTGAGACAGCCGCCAATGGAGGCGCTTTTGTATAGGGGCGCGGCGCGATGTCGGCAGCGTGCGCGCCGGTTGCGCCAAGAGCGGCAACGGCGGCAGCGATCAAAAGCTTTTTCATGAAATTCCTCAAAAACATGCAACAAAATCTGGCTGCACCTTAAGGAGAGTCGAAGGTCGTTACTGTAGCGCGCGGGCAACAGCGTGGAACTCCGTCGATAGGCTTCTTTGACACTGCGAGCCCAAACAAAAATGCCCGCGACAGGCGCGGGCATTTTTCATTCGATCTGACACCTGATTTAGCGGATCGTGACCGGAGCAGGCAGCGGCGGCACGACTGCCGGCCCCTGATTGGGAACGCCGACCGGCGCACCCTGCGGCGAACCTGCCATTGCCTGACCCGACATCGCCTGACCTGTCGACATCGGCTGACCTGGCATGGACTGACCCTGCATCGGTTGCGCGGCCGCCACCGCTGGCGGCTTGCCGCCCGGCAACACGACCACGCGGGTGCCGACCTTGGTGCGCTCGAACAGATCGGTAACATCCTCGTTCAGCATGCCGATGCAGCCCGACGAGACGAACTGGCCGATGGTCGACGGCTGGTTGGTGCCGTGAATGCGGTACACGGTCGAGCCGAGATAGAGCGCGCGCGCGCCCATCGGGTTGCCGTCGCCGCCGGCCATGAAGCGCGGCAGGTAGGGCTGGCGCTCGATCATTTCCGTCGGCGGATGCCAATCCGGCCACTCGGCCTTGCGGGTGATCTTCTGCACGCCGGTCCAAGTGAAGCCGTCGCGGCCGACGCGGACGCCGTAGCGGATCGCGCGCCCGTTGCCGAGAATGTAATAGAGGTGCGTGTTCGGCGTATCGACGATGATGGTGCCGGCAGGCTCCTTGGTCGGATAGGAGACTTCCTGCTTGCGCAGGTTCGGCGGCAACTCCTTGCGCGGGCCGGTTTCCGGCTGCTCCTCGGGCGGCAGCGCCGACAGCATCAGCGGACGGCCATCGCTGCCGATAGCGCCCTGCTGCGGCTGAACTGCGCTGGCCGCGCCACTATCGACTGCACCCGGCGGACGCGGACGATCGGTAAAATCGGCGCCCTGCGGCGGGCCACGGTCGGAGTAGATCGGCGCAGGGCCGCGATCCGAATTGGCGGGCGAAGGCCCGGAATAAATGGTTGGCCGGCCATAGCGCGGATCGTCCGGCGACATCACCGGGCCGCGCGGGTCCAGTCCCGGCTGCTGGTAGCTCTGTTGCTGCGGAGCGGACTGCTGGTAATTCGGCTGCTGCTGATAGCCCGGAGGCGACAGCGCGGTGGAACGGTCGTCTTCATCCAGCCGGTCGAAATCGGGCACGCCGCGGTCGCCGCGATAACCACCCGGCGCGCCATAGGGCGCGGGCTGCATCGGCTGTGAATAGCCGGGAGGCGGCGGATAAGACTGCGCCAGGGCCGCAGGTGCAGCCAGGCCAGCCACTGCAGAGACGGCAAAAGCCGTCGCGAGAGAACTCGCAAAAGAGTTGGAAAGGCGATTGAACATCATGCCCCTTGTATAGTGCGTAACCCGCCACCGTATCGTTAACGGCAGATCGCTCAGGATAGCGGCGCATTCAAGACATTACCGGAAAATATGGCCTGAATTGGCTGACTTTTTCGCGAGATCTTCGCGAGATTGCAGCCGGGCAACAGGTTCCCGCCAATATGGCGAAGTGCCGGGGGCGGTTGAACTTTTCTGCGGGTCCGTGTTGCCGCTTGCGGTATTCTTTCATCAGGCCTGATTCGCGGCCTTTTGCCTGCCATCCCAGCCGTGTTCCGGCCTCGTTTTTGCGTGCCGCGTATCGTTTTCCCGGTGTGGTGTTTTCCAGTGTTCGCAAGCGTCCCGTTTGGGTTCGATGATTTTCGTCACTGAAGGCAGGACTTAACCGACATGCTTCCCGGTTTCCGGTTTTTGTTCGCAACGGTTGTTCTCGCGGTCTCCGTGCTGGTGTTCGGCCTTGGGGCTGCGGCGCTGCTGCGCGCGGCGCATGAGGAATTCGTGAACCTGCCGTCGTGGCGGCTGGCCCAGCAGCCGGTGCTCGCGCCGCAGTTCGAAATGAGCGGGCCGACACTGGCAATGCTGCGGATCGAGGCGCTGGCGGCGAAGCCGTCGCTGGATAAGCCGCGGCAGCAGGCGATCATCCGGGACATCCCGCGCGATCTTCCGGACGCCAAGGCAGCCGAGACCGCCGCGCAGGACCGCAGGCTGTCCTTCGCTGCACCGGACATCGTCACCCCGCAAAACATCCCGCAGGACAGAAGCGACGCGCCCGGGGAGACCGAACAGGTTGCAGCGCCGCAGGCGGTGCAGTTCGCCCTGAACGCGCAGGCCAGCGTCGTGGATCCTGCGCCATCCGAACAATCCGCGACCGAGCAAGCCAGCACCGACGAAGGCAAGACCGAAACCGTCAAAACCACCGAAACCAGAGTTGCCGAAACCAGAACCGCCGCTCTCTCCGAAGTCGCGAAGCCTGCGGGTGCCGCGGCGGCGTCCGAGTCGAAATCCTTCGAGGCCAAATCCTTTGAGGAAAAATCAGGCGCGAGCGAAGCCTCCGAACCGCGATCGACGGAAAGGATCGCCGCGATCGACCGATCGTCGGAAGCCACCGCATCCGCCACGCTGCCCGGTCCCGTGGTGAAGAAAGTCAGGCGCACCAACGTCCGCGCCATCCGGCAACGCCGCGCCGCCGCGATCGCCCGCGCACGGGCCGCCGCCCGCGCGCGCGCCATTCAGCAGCAGCAGGGACAGGCCTCCGATCCGTTCGGACTGTTCGGCACCGCGCCGCGTAGCTGACGGCATCTTGAATGCGGGCGGATCGTTCGCAGCGCCGCCGGATCAGACAGCCGTCAGCCGCTTGAACATCGGATAGCTCTCCGTACCGAACTTGAAGAACGGCGTTCCGCCGTCGCGATAGCCTGCCGCGCGGTAGAACCCGTGCGCGGTCTTCGTGCTGAACAGCGTCGCGCCGGCGTTTCCCTGCTTGAGGCTGACGCCTTCGAGACCCGCAAGCATCCTTTTGCTCACACCCTGAAACCGGAAATCCGGCGACACGTAGTTGCACGTGATCTCGCCGTCGTTGTTCACAGCCCCGACAGAGGCAATCAGCCCGCCGCGGTCCGCCACCAGAACCGTGTTGCCGGTATCCTTGAGCCACGCGGCGAAAACATCCGGCGTCTTGTTCGCCAGCCAGCGGCCGAGAATCGCGGTGTCGCCCCGGTGATCTGCGACGCACAACTCGGCGATCGAGCGCCGCATGGTCTCGCAGGCTTTCACGGCATCACTTAAAACGGCGGGGCGAATGTGCATCGGCGTTTTCTATCGGATGCTGGTGCTGCCGGCTACGCCGGCCCCGTCGCGACCGGAGGCCCGCCCTGCTCGCCCCACTCCGACCATGAGCCGTCGTAGAGCGCCGTGTCGGCGATGCCGAGCCGGTACAGCGCCAGCGTCAGCACGCCCGCCGACACGCCGGAGCCGCAACTCGTGACGATGGGCCTGTTCAGATCGACACCCGCGCCGGAAAATGCCGCGCGCAGGTCGTCCAGCGACTTCATCGCGCCGGTGCTGGCATCGAACAGGCCCGCGTAAGGCACGCTGCGCGCGCCGGGAATATGTCCGCCGCGCAGACCGGGGCGCGGCTCGGGCACGCTGCCCTCGAAGCGCGCGCTCGGCCGCGCATCGATCACCTGCTCGGCCTTGCTCTCAAGATTTCCGATCAGCTGCGCCATGCTACGCACGCGCTTCGCATCGAACGTCGCCTTGAACGTCGCGGGCTTAGGCAACGCCTCGCCGCTCTCGATTGTGCGGCCTTCCAGCAGCCACTTCTTCAATCCGCCGTCGAGCACGCGCACATTGGCGTGCCCGAACGACAGGAACATCCACCAGGCGCGGGGCGCCGCGACCCAGCCGCCACCATCATACACCACAACGGTATCGTCGTTGCCGATGCCGAGCGCACCAACATCGCGGCCGAACTGCGCGGCGTCCGGAAACATATGCGGCAACGAGCTTGAGTGATCCGACACGGCGTCGACATCGAAGAACACAGCGCCCGGAATGTGCTGCTGGAGATAATCCTCCTTCGGCAGCGGCGTGACGCCGGGCAGCTTGAACGACGCATCGATAATTTTCACGCGCGGGTCGTTGAGGTGCGCGGCCAGCCATTCGGTGGAAACGAGAGGATCGGTTGTCATGCTGATGCTAATTCCTGCTGAATGAAATTTCGGGACGTGAAGTGCGTCAGGCATCCATCGAGACGACGACCTTGCCCTTCGCGCGTCCGCTTTCGACATAGGCGAGAGCCTCGGAAATCTGCGCAAATGGAAATGTGCGATCGAGGATAACCTTGAGCTTTCTGCCTTCGATCAACGAGCCGAGTTCGGACAATCCGGCTCCGCTCGGATGCATGAAAAGATAGCGATAGGTCACGTTTGCGTCGCGGGCCTGCTGCCGGATTTTCAGGCTGATGATCCAGAACAAGAATGCGAGAAAGCGCCGGCCGCCGAGATCCTTCATCGCCGTCTCGGGCTCCGGCAGTGCGCCGACCGAAACAACCGTGGTGCCGGGCTTCATGATGCGGAACATTTTCGCCAGCGTCTCGCCGCCGATCAGATCGAACCCCGCATCGAATTGACGCCCGGCTTCCGCAATGTCCTGCGAGGTGTAATCGATGATGTCGTCGCAGCCGAGCGAGCGCACCAGGGCTTCGCCGCGTTTCGATGCCGTGGTCGTCACATGCGCACCAAGCCATTTGGCGAGCTGGATCGCAAAGGTGCCGACACCGCCTGCACCGCCTGAGATGAAGACCTTCTGCCCCGGCTTGATCTTGAGTTCGTCCCGCAGCGCCTGCAACGCGGTCAGGCCCGCCAGGGGGACCGCCGCGGCGGTGACGAAATCGATGTTCGCCGGAATATGCGCGGCGTAGTCCGCGTCGATACATGCCTGTTCGGCGAACGCGCCGCCACCTTCCTTCGCGACGCGTGCATACACACGATCGCCCGGACGAAAGGCTTTCACATCCTTGCCCACGGCAATCACTTCGCCAGCCAGTTCATTTCCAAGCACGAAAGGCAGCCGGGGCCGGTAAATCGCGCGAAGCTTTCCCTCGCGGAATTTGAAATCGACCGGATTCAACCCGGCGGCGCGAACCTTCACAAGAATTTCGTGAGGCGCGGGCGAAGGCGCGGGCACGTCCTCCAGCTTCGCGCCATCAGACCCGCCATAACGATGGAGAACGTAGGCCAGCATTCGCGTTCCTCTGCTCACCGTTCGAGAGTTCTACCGCCTTCGAGATGCCGATGAAGCCGCGGATCAATCCTTCTTCTTCGGCTCGACCTTCTCGATCGGGCCGCCCGCTTCACGCCACGCAGTGAAGCCGCCGCCGAGATGCGCGACCGGAGACAGCCCCATGTCCTGCGCGGTCTTGGCGGCCAGCGCGGAGCGCCAGCCCGACGCGCACTGGAAGACAAACTTCTTGTCCTCCTGAAAAATCGGCTTGGCGTAGGGACTTTCCGGATCGATCCAGAATTCCAGCATGCCGCGCGGACAGTGAAACGCGCCGGGAATGCGCCCCTCGCGCTCGATCTCGCGCGGATCGCGCAGATCGACGATCACCACATCGCTCAGGCCGACGCCGCCGTTGGGAAAACGTTCGACGGCTTCCGCCGCGTTGATGGTTTCGACCTGCCCGTTGGCCTCGTCGAGCAGCTTCTTGTAACCGCGGGTGATGGTGGATGGCATGGGGACTCGCTGATAAAAACGGGACGAAAAGCCTACCACGTTTCTCTCAACGAGTCGTCCCCGCGAAGACCGAGAATAGTATCTCCGTCATTCCGGAGCGCGAGCTTTTGCGAGCGAACCCGGAATCCAGTAGTCGGCCCGATGAACTCTTCGAGATTCCGGGCCCGCGCAAAGAGCGCGTCCCGGAATGACAATGCGGAGAACCTACCGCGTCAATTCCTTCATCGCGCCTTCGAGGCCCTCAAGCGTCAGCGGGAACATGCGTTCATTGAACGCCCGGCGGATGATCGTTGTGGACTCCGAATAGTCCCAGTGCTTGCGCGCGACGGGATTGAGCCAGACCGCGTGCGGATAGGTCCGCGTTACCCGCTCCAGCCAGACCGAGCCCGGCTCCTCGTTGACGTGCTCGACCGAACCGCCCGGCACCACGATCTCATACGGCGACATCGAAGCGTCGCCGACGAACACGACCTTATAGTCGTGCGGGTACTTGTGCAGAATATCCCAGGTCGGCGTGCGGTCGGTGAAGCGCCGCCGGTTGCTCTTCCACACGCCCTCATAGAGGCAGTTGTGGAAGTAGAAATATTCCATGTGCTTGAACTCGGTCTTCGCCGCCGAGAACAGTTCCTCGACCTGCTTGATGTGACCGTCCATCGAGCCACCGATATCGAAGAAGATCAGGACCTTCACCGCGTTGCGCCGCTCCGGGCGCATGTGCACATCGAGGTAGCCGTGGTTCACGGTTTCCTTGATCGTGGTGTCGAGATCGAGTTCGTCCGGCGCACCGGTGCGCGCGAACTTGCGCAGGCGGCGCAGCGCCACCTTGATGTTGCGGATGCCGAGTTCGACGTTGCCGTCGAGATCCTTGAACTCGCGCTTGTCCCAGACCTTGACCGCGGAGAAGTTGCGGTTCTTCTCCTGGCCGATGCGGATGCCCTCGGGATTGTAGCCGTTGGCGCCGAAGGGAGATGTGCCGCCGGTGCCGATCCACTTGTTGCCGCCCTCGTGGCGTTTCTTCTGTTCCTCGAGGCGCTTCTTGAGGGTCTCCATGAGCTTGTCCCAGCCCATGGCCTCGATCTGTTTCTTCTCTTCCTCGGTGAGATATTTCTCGGCCGCCTTGCGCAGCCACTCCGCCGGGATCTCGGCTTTCTCCATGGCGTCGAGCAGGCTTTCCAGCCCCTTGAACACCGTGCCGAACACGCGGTCGAACTTGTCGAGATTGCGCTCGTCCTTCACCAGCGAAGTGCGCGCGAGATAATAAAAATGCTCGACGCTCTGATCCGCGAGGTTGGCGTCGAGCGCCTCCATCAGCGTCAGATACTCGCGCAGCGTGACCGGAACCTGCGCGTCGCGCAGCGATGTGAAGAATTGCAGGAACATGTGTCTTAAATCGCCCGCGCCCATCCCCCCGTCAAGGGTTCGCCCCGTTCGCTGGGCGGGAAACCCTCCCCCGCAATGCTGGATTGCGTTCAAAAACAGCACTAGCCCCCGCTAGCGCCCCGTGCCATTTCATTTAAACTGTTGTTTGACGCCACCGGACCGCTCCAGCCGGAGACGATTCGCGGCGTTGACCGGGGACGCGATGGTTCCGGCGACGGACGCAATCGCGTTTAAAACAAGGGGTGTCGTTCATGGGCATTGAATCCATTATCGTTTGGCTGATCGTCGGCGCGATTGCCGGCTGGCTGGCCGGGTTGATCGTGAAAGGCGGCGGCTTCGGCCTGCTCGGGAACATCGTTATCGGCATCATCGGCGCGGTCGTCGCAGGCTGGCTGCTGCCGCAACTCGGCATCAATCTCGGCACCGGCATTGTCCGCGCCATCATCAACGCAGCCATTGGCGGCGTCATCGTTCTGGTCATCCTGTCATTGATCCGGCGGGCCTGACGAACTAAGCAGTTTTGGAAGCGACCGCCTCACAAAGCGGTCGCTTCTTGTTTGACGACACGGCGGCGGCATTCACTCCAGAGACAAAAAAATCACAAGGCAGACTTCGATGAAATTTACCGGCACCAAGAATTACGTCGCCACCGATGATCTGAAAGTCGCGGTCAACGCCGCGATCGTACTCGAACGCCCGTTGCTGGTGAAGGGCGAGCCCGGCACCGGCAAGACCGTGCTGGCCGAGGAAGTCGCGCAGGCGCTCGATGCGCCGCTGCTGACCTGGCACATCAAGTCCACAACCAAGGCGCAGCAGGGCCTCTACGAATACGACGCGGTGTCGCGGCTGCGCGACAGCCAGCTTGGCGATCCGCGCGTGTCCGACATTTCCAACTACATCAAGCGCGGCAAGCTGTGGGAGGCATTCACCAGCGCGAAGCGCCCAGTGCTGCTGATCGACGAAATCGACAAGGCCGACATCGAATTCCCGAACGACCTCTTGCTCGAACTCGACCGGATGGAATTCCACGTCTACGAGACCGGCGAAACCATCAAGGCGGCACAGCGCCCGATCATCATGATCACCTCGAACAACGAGAAGGAACTGCCGGACGCGTTCCTGCGCCGCTGTTTCTTCCACTACATCAAGTTCCCCGACATCGACACCATGAACGCCATCGTGGAAGTCCACTTCCCCGACATCAAGAAGCGCCTGGTGCAGGAAGCCATGAAGATCTTCTTCGAGGTGCGCGACGTGCCGGGCCTCAAGAAGAAGCCGTCGACCTCGGAGCTGCTCGACTGGCTCAAGCTCTTGCTCAACGAGGAGATGACGGTGGAGCAGCTCCGCGAACGCGATCCGCGCAAGCTGATCCCGCCGCTGCATGGCGCGCTGCTCAAGAACGAGCAGGACGTCCATCTGTTCGAGCGGCTGGCGTTCCTGAGCCGCAGGGAAGTTTAAGGCGGCATCTCAATCGCCAAGTTGAATCAAGGCGAGAGAGCCCCGGCTCTCTCGCCTTTTCGATTCCCGGGATTGATTTCAGACCTGCGAATTAGAACGGCACGCCGGCGCCGGCGCGGAATGCGCCGCTGCGTCCGTCATCGACGCCAACTGCGCCCTTCAGAATAACGGTCTTGTCGCCGACGCGAACGCCTAAGCCGCCGTTCCAGTCGCCGCCTACACCTGCCGAACCGTTGAGCGCCGAATAAGGATTCGCGCCGCCACCTGCGACGGTTCCAGCGGCGCCTCCCAGCACAGATCCCGCCACACCACCCGCTGCGCCGGTGACCCGGCTCGGAACCGATTGCGCCTGGGCACCAGAGGCGAACACCAGGGCAACGCAAATCACCCCATGCCTCAATGCAGATACCAACATGCTGGAACCCCCATGACCATCGAAACCAAACCGTGTCAGGAGTTTCACCCCAGAATGACGACAATTTCAATGTTCCATGTTCAAAGAAATCCGCGTCGGCCAGTCAGCGCTCGAAGCAGCGATCCCACACTGGCCACTGCCGCCCGGCCCGCCTAAACTGGCCGCCTCGGATGCGAGGTGACCGTGACCAAAAAGCACGTCGATCGCCGCCTGGCCGCCATTTTCGCCGCGGACGTCGCCGGCTATAGCCGGCTGATGGGCGCTGACGAGGAAGGCACCCACGCACAATTGAAGGCGCACCGCCACGACCTGATCGACCGGCGGATCAAGAAGCACCGCGGACGCATCATCAACACCGCCGGCGATGGATTGCTGGCGGAATTCGCCAGTGCGGTCGACGCGGTGCGGTGCGGAGTCGAAATCCAGCGCGCGATGATCGAGCGAAACGCGAACGTGCCCGCCGAGAGCCGGCTCGAATTCCGCATCGGAATCAACATCGGCGATGTGATCGGGGATGGCAGCGAAATCTTCGGTGACGGCGTCAATGTCGCAGCCCGGCTGGAGAGTATCGCGCCGAGCGGCGGCATCTGTATTTCCAGGCAGGTGCTCGACCAGATCGAAGGCAAGCTCAGGCTTCAGTTCCGCGAGATGGGTCGCCAGAACCTGAAGAACATCGCACGGCCGATCGAGGTCTTTGCGATCGATCTTCATGACGGCGCATCCAAGGCGGCGCGCATCCTGACCGGCGCGAACCTCAAGCAGGAGATCCGCTATTGCAGGGCCGCCGATGGCGTCCGGCTGGCTTTTGCGAAGGTCGGCAACGGCCCGCCCTTGCTGCGAACGGCGCACTGGCTGGGACATCTCGAATACGACTGGGAGCTGCCGATCTTTCGCCGCCTCCTGCTCGAGCTGGCCTCGACCTTCTCGCTGGTCCGCTTCGACGCGCGCGGCAACGGGCTGTCGGATTGGGATGTCGGCAACATCTCGCTGGATCACTGGGTGAGCGACATGGAGAGCGTCGCCGACGCGGCGGGCCTCGACCGGTTTCCGATATTGGCGTTGTCGCAGGGATGCGCGGTCGCGATCGCGTTCGCGATCCGGCATCCGGAACGGGTGTCCCATCTGATCCTGTATGGAGGGTTTGCCGCCGGCGTCTACAAAAGCCCGAACGTGACGCCCGCTGCGCGCGAGCAGTTCGACGCGATGAAAACGCTGATGAAGCTCGGCTGGGGCGCGAACCAGCCAACCTTCCGCCAGCTCTTCACGGCGTCGATGATCCCCACCGCGACGAAGGAACAGATGGACGCCTTCAACGAGGCCCAGCGCGTCAGCGCGTCGGCGGAATGCGCCGTCAGATATCTGGAAACTGTTATAAATTTCGACGTCCGCGATCTGCTGCCGCAAGTCAAGGTACCCACCCTCGTCATGCAT
This sequence comes from Afipia sp. GW822-FHT04G07, assembly GCF_058800765.1. Classification (NCBI taxonomy): domain Bacteria; kingdom Pseudomonadati; phylum Pseudomonadota; class Alphaproteobacteria; order Hyphomicrobiales; family Nitrobacteraceae; genus Afipia; species Afipia sp. GW822-FHT04G07. Next base: position 3,887,982 of record NZ_JBXAMP010000001.1, on the reverse strand, counting down.
GTCCGCGATGACAGCAGAGTGCCGATTGCGTCGGGCCGCGAGATGGCGGCAGCCATTCCCGGTGCGCGGTTCGTCACGCTGCCCGGCAAAAACCATATCCCGCTCGAACAGGACCCCAGCCTGCCGATCTTTCTCGACGAGGTTCGCAGATTCCTCGGCAGCACCTAACCGCGCCTGACCCGCTCACATTCTGCGGCGGAGCTTTTCCCGGTGCATGACGACAAGATGAGATCGCAGGCCGTAGCCGACGCCGATGCCTGCGGCGAACGCCAGGACAAGAAGAAATGCGGCCTCGGACATGGGCACCTCGCAAATGAGGGCCGCCGGACGCAGTATACCGGCCGACGGCCCCGCCGTGCTGGTTGCGGACGGGGGCAATTGTCCGCGATCGAACGTTAGTCCGACGGCATGCGCGCGCAATGACAGTTGTATTTAAACCTTAATGTCCGCTGCGCGGGTTAATTCTGGAACCGGGCTTGCTGCAATTGCAGCGTTATCCTGAGGTGCGCGCTCTTGCTTGCGCGCCTCGAAGGATGGCGACACTCACCAGAACTGTCATCCTTCGAGGCTCGCCGAAGTCGGCTCGCACCTCAGGATGACGCATCGCGCAGCATTCGCCCGCTCACGCTGCCGGCTGTTACCGCGCCTTCTCCAGCTGATACGTCAGATGCGCTTTCACCGTCGGCCATTCGGGCGCGATGATGCTGTAGACCACCGTGTCGCGCAGCGTGCCGTTTCCCGCGATCTGGTGATTGCGCAGGATGCCGTCCTGTTTCGCCCCCAGTCGCTCGATACCGCGCCGCGACTGGTGATTGAAGAAGTGCGTGCGGAATTCCACCGCGATGCAGTCCAGTTTTTCAAACGCATGGGTCAACAGCAGCAGCTTGCATTGCGTGTTGAGCGGCGTGCGCTGAACCCGCGCCGCGTACCAGGTCGAGCCGATCTCGACGCGGCGGTTGGCGGCATCCACATTCATGTAGGTCGACATGCCGGCGATGTTGCCGGCCGGGTCCTTCACCGTAAACGGCAGCATCGCGCCGCTGGCCTGCAAGCCCAGACGCCGCTCGATCTCGGTCTGCATCTTTTCGGGCGCAGGGATCGACGTGTACCAGAGCTTCCACAACTCGCCGTCCTTCACAGCATCAATCAGCCCATCGCGATGGGACAGCGACAGCGGCTCAAGCCGCGCGTGAGGGCCGGTTAAGGTAACTGGTTCAAGCCAAGGCATGTATGCTTCCCTTTGCCGGTCGATCATCTGCTCCCTCTCCCCGCTTGCTGGGAGAGGGTTGGGGTGAGGGGCATTTCAGTATTGGAGAAAACGCCCCTCACCCGACCGCGTTGCGGTCGACCTCTCCCCGTAAGAACGGGGCGAGGTGAGAGTCACTTGTTCAGAAAATTCAGCGGCAACCCGCCGCGCGGCCAGTCCATCGCCACCAGTTCGCCCTTGCCGGACAGCGTGATATAGGCGGTCTTCAAATCCGGCCCGCCGAACGCGATGTTGGTGGTGACGTTGTCGCCGGTCGGCACCTGCTCGACCAGTTTGCCGTCCGGCGCGATCACGGAGATGCAGCCCGTAATCAGCGTCGCGACGCAGATGTTGCCGGAGGCTTCCACCGCGAGCGAGTCGAACATCTGGTAGCCGCCGAGACCCGCGAGCGGCTTGCCCATCTCGCCGCGATAGATCACCGGACCTGCCTTCACCTCGCCCGGGTTGCCGATGTCGAACGCCCACAGCCGCGCCGTCGGCGTCTCGGCGACATAGACGGTCTTTTCATCCGGCGAAATGCCGACGCCGTTGGCGGGCAGCAGCGGATGCACCGCCTCGATCAGTTCGGTCGCATTCGGCTTCATGTAATAGAGCGCGCCGACATCCATGTCGCGCGGGCGGCGCTTGCCGAGGTCGGTGAACCACAGCCCACCCTGCCTGTCGAACACCAGATCGTTCGGCCCTTTCAGCGGATGCTCGCCGCAATGGGTGAACAGCGTTTCGATCTTGCCACTTTGCAGATCCACCCGCTGCAACGAACCGCCGATATATTCCGACGGGCGCGGCGCGCCGGGCATCAGATTGCCGCGCGGACCGGGCGCCCACGAGAAGCCGCCGTTGTTGCAGATGTACATCTTGCCGTCGGGGCCCAGTGCCGCGCCATTCGGCCCGCCGGGAATTTTCGCGATGGTCTCCTTGCGCCCGTCGGGATAAACGCGCGTCAGCTTCTGGGCGCGGATTTCCACCAGCACCACCGAGCCGTCGGGCATCACCACCGGTCCTTCGGGGAATTCGAGACCGGTTGCGAGCACGCGAAGATTTGACATGGAGACCTCCCGGACGAGTGTTTTTAGTTTTTGATGCGGGAAACCTAGCGTGCGGTTTTGCCGATGACCAGCGCGCGGGCGCAGGGCTGGCTTGTCGGACGCCGAGGCGATCAGAGCGTTAGTTCACTGCGTCGTCCCCGCGAAAGCGGGAACGACATCGGTGTGCGGCTCAAACGCACTAGAGCCGCTCAATATTGAAATCCCGGTACACCAGCCCCGCCGCCGCGATGTCGGACAGCGCGTTGCCGACCGCCTTGAAGACGGTGATCTCCTTGTCGCTCGCCCTGCCCTTGCGCTCGCCGCGGCACAGTTCGGCAAGCGAACCGGCGACGTCATCAGCCTTGATGACGCTGTCGCGGATCGGATCGAGCAGTTCGCCGCTTTCCTTCAGCGCGTCATAGGTGTCGAGCCAGACGCGGCCTTTGCGAAATACCTCATCGTCCGCCTCGCGCATGAACGGCGTGAAGCTGCCGATCAGGTCGAGGTGCACGCCCGGCTTCAGCCATGCGCCCTTGATGACCGGCCGCTCGGCCAGCGTCGCGCAGCTCACGATGTCCGCCTCGCCCACCGCCCGCTCAAGGTCCTGCACCACATGGGCGTCGATGCCCTCGGCGCGCAGGTCGAACACCAGCCGCGCGGCGCCCGCCTCGTTGATATTCCACACCGCGACCTTTTCGACCGGCCGCACGGCGCGGAACGCATCCGCCGCAAGGCTCGCGATGCGGCCCGAACCGACCACCAGCAGCTTTGTTGCATCCTTGCGCGCGAGAAAATCCGCGCCGAGCGCTGCAATCCCCGCCGTTCGCCGCGACGTGATCTCGTTGCCGTCGATCAGCGCGATATGCTGCCCGGTTTCGCCGTCACACAGCAGATAGCTCGAGAACAACCCCGGCAGCGCGCGCTTGCCGTTCTCCGGAAAGATGGTGACGATCTTGATGCCGATGAAGGCGCGCTGCCATGCCGGCATGATCAGGATGGTCGCGGTCGATCCATCCGGCTGCGGCATGAAATGATGATGCCGCAGCGGCACGTCCGCACCCGCCGTAAAAGCCTCGCGCAGCGCCGCGATCAGTCGATCGAACGGCAGGCTGGCGCGGGTCTGCGCGGCGTCGATCACGACGGGGGATGCGGTGGCCGGGGTCACTTCGCGATGTCTCCAGGTCCCAAATGAAAAGCTACATTGAAAAGCTACATTAATGTCTATCTGCGAAACTGTCTCCAAGGGAGGAATTCGCCTTGGACGATTCATTTTTAATCAGATGCACGAAGTGCAAGGGAAGCTTCCGGGACAAGGCGCGGAGAATCCAAAATGGATATTCCCGGCAATGTCCCATGTGCGAACGTGTTCTGTTCTTCGAAGAGGGCACGCCGGACAAGAATGTCCAAAAAGCGCTCGTCGAAGCGAGGCAGTTGCGAAAAGCGCTCCGCGAATACGAGGCTCCCAAACGATCGGCGCCGTTCAAGTTCGGGCGATAAACACGTTGAGACTTTCCATGAATCTCACGTAAGTCCTGCCAGCCTCGCGCTTACACTCATTCAAGATACAGTCTGCGCCGTCCGCACCGCGTCCATCAGTTTCTTGCGGAATGCGCGGTCGCGCTTGAGATGCCATTCGCGGCTCATGGCGGCGTTGCGCGTTTTGAAAGCCTCGGTGTGCAGCAGCGTCCAGACCCGTCCGCGCGTCGAGCGCGCGCCGGTACCGGCATTGTGCTTGCCGAGCCGCAGCGCGACGTCGTTGGTCCAGCCCACATAGGACGAATAGCGGCCCTTGTGGAAACACCCGAGCACGTAGACGAACGCAACGGGTTTGGATTTTGCCGCGCGTACTTTTGCTGCACGCGGTTTGGCCTTCGCTGCGCGGGGCTTTGTCTTTGCTGCGCGAGGCTTTGTTTTCGCTGCGCGAGGCTTGGTCTTTGCTGCGCGAGGCTTGGCCACCGCCCGCTTCACTTCGCGGGCGAACCGTTCGCCGGCGCTTTCGGCGCATCCTTCGCCGGCTCCGCGGGCTTCTTGCCCTGCGCCTGAACCTGCCCCTGCAACTGCGCGACGGTGTTCTGCAAACCGACCACGGCGGCCTTCAGCGCATCGATCTGCCGGTTGGCGGCGTCGATCTTCTGCTGGCTCTCCAGCGAGGCCTTGGTCAGCGAGGCTTTCAGGAAATTGACGTTGCTTTGGAGACAGCCGGTGCGGCGCTCCATGGTCTTTTCGGCGGTGCAGATCTCGATGCCGGGCACGTCCTGCGCCAGCGCGCCGCCCGCCGTCAGCGACAGCAGCCCCGCAAACACCATCCGCTTCATCATGCCGAACCTCATCGTTGCCTTGTCCGTATCGTGCGGCGTCGCGGCTTCCGGCGCAAACTGTCTCATAACGTGACGGCCACAACGGCGCGAAGTCGCTAAAAACTTGCAAAGCCTTAAGCTTTGGAACGCGAGTGGAACGAAACGCGCCCGAATCAGCGATTCATACCATGAGCGGCTTTGTTCGCACCGACATCTTGTGTCGCAGCCGCGCGCCGTGTCCAGATCAAGCGACGCCATTCGCCAAACATCCGCAAGATGTGCTTCAATCGTTAACGCCAACCGCAAGACCAATAACAAGAGTGACCCCCACAATGACCGACCTGCATGGTGTGTTTCCCTATCTCGTCTCCCCGATCACTGCCGACGGCGCCATCAAGACCGATGTGCTGGGCAGGCTCTGCGACGACCTGATCAAGTCCGGCGTCCATGGCCTGACGCCGCTGGGATCGACCGGCGAGTTCGCCTATCTGTCCGCTGCGCAGCGCACGACGGTGGTGAAGGCGACGGTGGAAGCCGCCGCAAGGCGTGTGCCGGTGGTCGCGGGCGTCGTCTCGACCTCCACCGCCGACGCGGTGGCGCAGGCGAAATCGTATCAGGCGCTCGGCGCGGACGGCATTCTGGCGATCCTCGAAGCTTATTTCCCGGTGAAGGACGCGCAGGTCGAGGCGTATTTCCGCGCCATCGCCGACGCGGTCGATATTCCGGTGGTGATGTACACCAATCCGAATTTCCAGCGCTCGGATCTCACGCTCGATGTCATCGCGCGGCTCGCGGAACATCCGCGCATCGTCGGCATCAAGGATGCCTCGAACAACACCGGCCGCCTGCTGTCGATCATGAACCGCTGCGGCGACAAGCTGAAAGTCCATGCGGCCTCCGCGCATATCCCCGCCGCCGTCATGCTGATCGGCGGCGTCGGCTGGATGGCGGGCCCGGCCTGCATCGTGCCGCGCGAAAGCGTGCAACTCTATAACCTGTGCAAGGCCGGCCGGTGGGACGACGCAATGACGCTCCAGCGCAAGCTCTGGCGCATCAACGAGGTGTTCGCGCGGTTCAATCTCGCCGCCTGTATCAAGGCCGGGCTTGAAACCCAGGGTTACGCCGTCGGCGATCCGGTCCCGCCGCAGGCGCCCCTGACCGCCGAGGAACGCAAGATCGTCGAAGGCGTGTTGCGCGGGTTGGATTCCGCAAAACCGGCCATATCTACGGTCTAGTCAGGCCGCGAACCGAGGGTGCCAGCATGGTCAAGGTCGTTTACGAGGTGGTCGAGCACGATGGTGGCTGGGCTTACAAGTTCAACAACGTGTTTTCGGAGACCTTTCCGACCCATGAGGCCGCCCGCGCCGCGGCCGCCCGCGCCGCCGCCGAGCAGCGCGTGCCGGGCCGGACCGAAACGATCCAGTTCGAGGACGGTCAGGGCAACTGGCGCGAGGAAACCGCGCGGGGCAACGACCGGCCGGTCACCGAGGTGGTGGACAAAAAGACGCGGTAGCCGGGTTTAATTTGCGGCCCCCTGCGATCAGCGGAGCGATTGCAAGACGCTGCCGGGCCGTTTAGAAAGCCGCCATGGGCGTCGCAAGATCATTGCAGAACTGGCTGGATTCGCACGGGCTGGGCGCGATCATCGCCGCCGTGCTCGGCGTCATTGTCACGCTGGCGGTGATACTCGTGGTCGGCGGGTACTGGTACGTGACGCCGTAGGCGCGCGATCCAATCCTACTTCGCGTCCCGGAAATACGGCTCGACCTCACCGGTCAGCTTCATGGTCACCGGGTTGCCGTGACGGTCCTTCGACGACCCCACCGCCACGCGCACCCATTTCTCGCTGACGCAATACTCCTCGACGTTGTTTTTCTCGATGCCCTTGAAGCGGATGCCGACATCGCGCGACAGCACCTCGGCGTTGTAATAGGGGCTGTTGGGATCGGTCGAGAGGCGGTCGGGCAGCTGGTCGGTCATGATCTCTTGTCCTGGTCTCATATCCTGAAGTGATGTCCTGAAGTAACAGTGTCCTGCTCTACAGCAGCTGTTCGATTTCTTTGGTCAGCGCCTGCGGCGGCGTGGTCGATCCGTGCCGCGCCACGACATTGCCGCTGCGATCCACCAGGAACTTGGTGAAGTTCCATTTGATCGCGGTCGAGCCGAGAAATCCCGGCTTCTGTTTTTTCAGATGCTCGAACAGCGGCAGCGCATTGTCGCCGTTTACGTCGACCTTGCCGAACATCGGAAACGTCACGTCGTATTTCGTCGAACAGAACTCGGCGATCTGCTGCGCGCTGCCCGGCTCCTGACCGCCGAACTGGTTGCACGGAAATCCCAGCACCGAAAAGCCGCGCGGCCCGAGTGTGCGTTGCAGTTCCTCGAGCTGCTGATACTGCGGCGTGAACCCGCACGCGCTCGCCGTGTTGACGATCAGCAGCACCTTGCCCTCGAAGGCCTTGAGCGGAAGCTCCTCGCCCTCCAGCGTCGCCGCCTTGAAATCGTAAACCGTCGTCACGGGTGTCGCTCCTTACGTCCGAAAGCCGCCCTTTTGCTGATCGGCGAGCCAGTCGGAGAGTTTCGCGGGCGCTGCCGCCTTGGTCTTTTTCGGAGCCGCACCCTTCTTCTTCACCGGGACCGCAGGCGCGGCGGCCGCTTCAGCCGCTTCCCTGGCGAGACGCAGCGCGCGCAGCTTTTCCATGTTGGCGCGCATGGCGCGGCCTTCGGCGTCGTATTGCGCCATCGCCTTCTCGCCTTCGCGCGCGCTGGTCTGCTTCTTCTCGAATTGCGCCTGACCGTTCGGTGTCCGCGTTTTCTCACTCATTGTTGCTCTCCGAATGGGGCATGATCCCGGAAAATGGAAACCGGCTTCGGACGAAATCATGCTCAAAACATCACACAAATCAGCGTCCAGCGGTTCCCTTTAGCCGATCCGGAATAGGATGTCTCCCCGCGCGCGACAGCCGCCGCAAAGGGCCGGTTTACCCAATATCGGCAAACTGCGCGCCACGCCCCGCAGGATTTGGTAGCTTTGGAAAGCCACAATTATTCGGCATTTTGGCCCTAACGCGACGGGTTTCCGCAACAGAGCAAACGCTTGGCGATCAGGACAACATATCTGGTGCTGATAGGCGCGGCCGGCATCGCAGCCGGCGTCGGCGGCTGGCTGCTCGGCGATCAGTTGTTCTTCCAGCGCGCGTCGGCGTCGCTGACGCCCGGCGAATCGGTTTTCGATTCGCGCTATCCGGTCTCGAACGTGACGATGAAGCAGGACCGCGTGATCGTCTCTCCTCGCCCGCCGGAGCCCGAAGCCGGCCCGCCGAACGACATGTACGAGACCGCACGCGCGTGGATCAACGCCCCGGTCACGCTGCCGCGCTCGGTGACCGCGCGAGCCGAAAAGCCGTCGCGGCTGTTCCTCAACGATACGCAGATCGCGGGCATCAAGAAGCGGCTGAACCTCACCGCCGCGCAGCAGAAATACTGGCCGCCGGTCGAGAGCGCGATGCGCGAGGTCACGCTGCAGATCGAGGACTACCAGAAGCGCATGAAGAAATCGCGTGACGATTCGTTCGACACCGACAGCCCCGCGATCCAGCGCCTGAAGACCGCGACCCGCGCGCTCTACGCGCAGCTCAACGGCACGCAGAAGAATGACATTTCGCTGCTGGTGCGCATGGCCGGGCTTGGTCCGGCCTTCGCCGAACTCACCGGCACCAAGGTGACGAAGAACGAGCCGGAAAATTCGCGCTGAGACTCACAACGTCATTGCGAGCGAAGCGAAGCAATCCAAACTTCGGACATGCAAGAAAAATGGATTGCTTCGTCGCAATTGCTCCTCGCAATGACGGCAAATAATCGTCCCTAATTCCGGTACTCGTTCGACAGTTCACCGATGCCGTCGATCGCGACCACGACGGTGTTCACCGGGTCCTTCATCGCACCGACGCCCAGTGACGTGCCGCAGGCGATGATGTCGCCCGGCAGCAGCGTCATGTCGTGCGAAATCTTGCTGACCAGTTCCTGCGCCGAGAAGATCATGTCCGAAATCTTGTAGGACTGCCGCTCCGCGCCGTTAAGGATCGTGCGCACCGTGAGCGTCGCCGGATCGATGCCGGTGACGATGGCGGGGCCGAACGGACAGAAATCGTCGAAACCCTTGGCGCGCGCCCACTGCGCGAAAGTCGCGTCCTTGCCGATGATATCGGCGGCGGTGATATCGTTGACGCAGGTGTAGCCGTGAATGTAAGCCCCCGCCTCCGCGACGGAGACGTTGCTGCATGTCCTGCCGATCACGATGGCCAGCTCACCCTCATAGACCACCTTGCCGTCGTAGGACTTCGGCCGCCGCACCACGGCGTTCGGCGCGGTGACCGTGGTCGGCGCTTTCAGGAGATACAGCGGCTCGGCGGGTTCGGCGACATTCAGCTTCGCCGCCAGCGCATGAAAATTATTCCACAGCGCGATGACCTTCGACGGCGTGCAGGGCGCCAGCAGTTCGACATCCGCCAGCGTCAGCCGCTTGCCGTTGGCCTTCGGGCTCTCGAACATGTCGCCTTGATGCACGACGATGTCCTGGCCCGACAGCGTGCCGAAACCGGTCTGGTCCTGATGGCGAAAGCGAATCCACTGCGTCACGGTTGAAACTCCAGATGAAAAGAAATGATTAGAAGACGGAGCCCCCTTCACCTCTCCCCGTTTACGGGGAGAGGTCGGAGACGAGCGAAGCGAGGTCTCCGGGTGAGGGGCTTTAGCTTCAGTAATGATTGCAAGGTGCCCCTCACCCCACCCCTCTCCCCGCAAGAGCGGGGCGAGGGAGCGTATCGCGCTTGCTTCATCTCCTCATCATGAGAACAATTCCACTCAATAAAGCTCCGCGACCTTGGCGCGCTGCGCGATCAGCGCCAGCACGATGTCGATCGACGGCGTCGGGGTTTTCGACAATGAGCCCATCTCCTGAACCACTGTGACCAGCGGATCGATTTCCATCGGCCGGCCGCGTTCGAGATCCTGCAACATCGAGGTCTTGTGCGCGCCGACCTTGCGCGCGCCTTCGATGCGCCGCTCGACATCGACACGGAACTTGACGCCGAACGTCTCGGCGATGGTCTGCGCCTCCACCATCATCGACTTCGCCACCGCCCGCGTACCCCGGTCGCTGCCGATCACATCGAGCGTGGCATGGGTCAGCGCGCTGATCGGATTGAAGCAGACGTTGCCCCACAGCTTGAGCCAGATTTCGTCGCGGATGTTCTCCATGACCGGCGCCTTGAGACCGGCCTTCTCGAACAGCGCCGACAATGCCATGACGTCCGCGCTCTTCTCGCCCGAGGGCTCGCCGAGCGGAAACCTGTCGCCGTAGACATGGCGGATGACGCCGGGCGCTTCGATCTCGGTGGCGGGATAAACCACGCAGCCGATGGCGCGCTCGGGGCCGAGTTCTTTCCACTGCCGTCCGCCCGGGTCGATGCTTTCCAGCGTCGAGCCTTCGCAAGCGTTGCCGTGCTTGTAGAAGTACCAGTAGGGAATGCCGTTCACGGCGGTCACCACACGGGTCTTCGGCCCGAGCAGCGGCTTCATCGCGTCCAGCACGCCGGTGATCGAATGCGCCTTGAGGCAGATGATGACGACATCCTGCACGCCGAGGTCGGCGGGATTGTCGGTGCAGCGCGGATGCACCACACGCTCCTCGTCGCCGATCAGGAGCTTCAAGCCGTTGGCCTTCATCGCCGCAAGGTGTGCGCCACGCGCCACCAGGCTGACGTCGGCGCCGGCCTGCGCGAGCTGCACGCCGAGATAGCCTCCGATTGCGCCTGCGCCGTAAATACAAATCTTCATGGCATGTCCCGAAATAAGTTGCCCAAGAACAATCTGAAGAACCATCTCAAGCTGCGTTTTTGCCTATGACTGCCCGTTAACGGCCGCGTTCACAGACCATTCGCCACGACAGCAAAAGCGTTTTTCAATGCGAGAAAAGAACAGGGCGCAATCGACAAACCGGGGATGGCTTTGAAGATTGCGCCCTGCAGGGAGAACCGGTCAGGCAAACGCAGGGACGGCTGGTCGTGACTCTGGGCGGGCCATCGCGCCGATGTCGCCGGCAGAAATGATGTCCCTCATGCTGATCACGCCGATCAACGTGTGATCGTCGATGACAGGCAGATGGCGGATGTGATTGGCGTCCATCAGCTCGCGCACATGATCGAGCGTGTCGGTGGACTGGCACGACACCAGTTTCTGCACCGAGATCAGCGCCGAAACTTTCATGTTGATGCCGGACGGACCGTGCTCGGCGACGGCGCGAACCACGTCGCGTTCCGAAAACATGCCGACGGCGACGTTGCCTTCGGTGCGGCAGACGTCCTTGACCACAAGGGCGCCGATGTTCTCGGTCCGGAGCAGCCGCGCTGCAGTGCCGACGGTCTCGTTCATGCGGACGGTGGCGATACGGGTGCTCTTCCTGTTCAGGACGTCTCCGACTCTCATCACAACCTCCGTGGTTTGAACTGAAGTCTTGGTGGGGATGATCGTCCCCGGGGCTCGTCAGATCCGGGGACGGATGTCCTCGCTGACGGATCGATATTGGTATACATTATGCCACGAGTCAATCGGGAAATATTCCTATTTTGTGGTGGCGTCCCACGACTCTCCGGAAGGGTTTTTGGGTCCGGCGCGGAGGATCTTCACGGACGGACAATGGCCACCACGCCGTCACCGTCCTGCCTTTTGCAGCGAAGTCCGCCGCCGTTTCGCCTTATGCAACGGTGCGAGCCGTGAATAGCGATCAAGGCATTGAGGGTGCGCTGGATTCTCTCATTCATCGTCTTCATCGTTCTGGCGAAGGCACGAACGGAAAATCAGCCTCGTCATTGCGAGAAGCGCTTTGCGACGCGTAATTCATCTGTGTGAAAAATCATCTTGTCCGGATTTCTTCGCTGCGCTCGCAATGACGAAGAAGATCTCAAAAAAAATGCCCGGGACAAGCCCGGGCATCACGATGATTGGTAACTGGGGAAAACAGATTGACGTCGATGTTCGCGCGACCGCTCGCGCGCCAACTCATCCCTTCAGCACATCCACCAGCGTCTTGCCGAGACGCGCAGGCGACGGCGAGACGCGGATGCCGGCGGCTTCCATCGCCGCGATCTTCGACTCCGCATCGCCCTTCCCGCCCGAGATGATCGCGCCGGCGTGGCCCATGCGGCGGCCTGGAGGTGCTGTGCGGCCCGCGATGAAACCGACCATCGGTTTCTTGCGGCCGCGCTTCGCTTCGTCCTTGATGAACTGCGCGGCGTCTTCTTCCGACGATCCGCCGATCTCGCCGATCATCACGATCGACTTCGTATCCGGATCGGCGAGAAACAACTCCAGCATCGAGATGAAATCGGTGCCTTTCACCGGATCGCCGCCGATGCCGACCGCCGTGGTCTGGCCGAGACCTTCGGCCGTGGTCTGATACACCGCTTCATAGGTCAGCGTGCCGGAGCGTGAGACGATTCCCACATTGCCCTTCTTGAAAATGTTGCCGGGCATGATTCCGATCTTGCATTCGCCCGCCGTCATGACGCCCGGACAGTTCGGACCGATCAGCCGCGAGCTTGAGCCATCGAGCGCACGCTTGACGCGCACCATGTCCGCGACCGGAATGCCTTCGGTGATGCAGACAATCAGTGGCACTTCCGCGTCGACCGCTTCGCAGATCGCGTCCGCAGCACCCGGCGGCGGCACGTAGATCACGCTGGCGTCGGCGCCGGTCTTCGCACGCGCTTCCGCCACCGTATCGAACACCGGCAGCCCGAGATGCTGACTGCCGCCCTTGCCGGGCGACGTGCCGCCCACCATGCGCGTGCCGTAAAGCGCGGCCTGCTCGGAGTGAAAAGTGCCGTTTTTGCCGGTAAAACCCTGACAAATGACCTTGGTGTTGCTATCGATAAGAATGGACATTACGCGGCTGCCTTTCGTGTGGCGCGAACGATTTTCTGCGCGGCATCGTCGAGATCGTCGGCGGCGACGACGTTCAAGCCTGACTCCGCAATGACCTTCTTGCCGAGTTCGACGTTGGTGCCCTCGAGGCGCACCACCAGCGGAACGCTGAGACCAACCTCGCGCACTGCGGCGACGACGCCTTCCGCGACCACGTCGCAACGCATGATGCCGCCGAAGATGTTGACCAGGATACCCTGCACGTTCGGATCGGAGGTGATGATCTTGAACGCGGCCGCGACCTTCTCCTTGGTCGCGCCGCCGCCGACGTCGAGGAAGTTCGCCGGCGTCGCGCCATAGAGCTTGATGATGTCCATGGTCGCCATGGCAAGGCCTGCGCCGTTGACCATGCAGCCGATGGTGCCTTCAAGCGCGATATAGTTGAGGTCGTATTTCGACGCCTCGATTTCCTTCTCATCCTCTTCGGTGAGATCGCGCAGCTTCACCAGTTCGTGGTGGCGATAGAGCGCGTTGGAATCGAAGCTGATCTTGGCGTCGAGACAGCGCAACTCGCCCTGCTTCGTCACGACCAGCGGGTTGATCTCGAGCATCGCCATGTCGGTCGTGGTGAACGCCGCGTAGAGTTGCGCGGTGAGCTTTTCGGCCTGCTTCGCGAGATCGCCCGTGAGCCCGAGCACCTGCGCGACCTTGCGGCCGTGATGCGACATCACGCCAGTCGCGGGATCGACGGAGAACGTCACGATCTTGTCGGGCGTATCGTGCGCCACCTTCTCGATGTCCATGCCGCCTTCGGTGGAGACCACAAACGCGACACGTGATGTTTCGCGATCGACCAGCATCGAGAGATAGAATTCCTTCGCGATCTCCGAGCCGTCTTCGATGTAGAGCCGGTTGACCTGCTTGCCTCCCGGCCCGGTCTGCTCGGTGACGAGCGTGCGTCCGAGCATTTCCTTGGCGAAGCTTGCGACTTCATCGACCGACTTCGCCAGACGCACGCCGCCTTTCGCATCCGCCGGCAAGCCTTTGAACTTTCCCTTGCCGCGACCGCCGGCATGGATCTGCGATTTGACGACATACACCGGACCCGGCAACGCCTTCGCCGCGGCAATCGCTTCGTCGACCGTGAAGGCCGGCGCACCCGCCGAGACCGTCACTCCGAAATTTTTCAGGACCGCCTTGCCCTGATACTCGTGAATATTCATGGCTTCCTCCGTCATGACCGAAGTCAAGAAACGCCCTGTTTGCAGAGCTTATATGAGTCGTCTGCCGTCTTGTATTATGTATACCAGAGATTGCCTGTGGTCCCGGCCCGAGTCAATCGATTTTGCGGCATCAATTCGGGAAAAGAAAAACGCGCCCATCCGGAGATGAGCGCGCTTTTTGAGCCATCTGATGCGGTCGTATCAGGCCATCGTTTGCGACTTGGCGACGACCGCCTTGCGCCACGGTTTCAGCACCACAACGGCGAGCAGCGAGGCGAGAATGTTCGCGCCGGCCGCGATGAGAAACACGTTGTCCCAGTTGCCCGACGATTGCTGCATGTAGTTTGCGACAGGGACGAGCAAGGCTGCCGTTCCTTTCGCCGTGTAGAGCAAGCCGGCGTTGGTCGTCGCGAACTTCGATCCGAACGTATCCGTGCATGTCGAAGGGAAGAGCGAATAGATCTCACCCCACGCAAAGAACACGAAGCCCGACAGCAGCACGAACCAGATCGGATCCTGGCCCCAGAGGTAGAGCAGATAGATGCCGACGCCTTCCATGCCGAACGCGATGAACATCGTGTTCTCGCGACCGATCATATCGGAGATCCAGCCGAAGAATGGGCGCGTCAAACCGTTGAGCACGCGATCGATGGTCGCCGCGAACGTCACCGCGGTCATCGTCATCGCCATCAGCGTGACAGGCGTGTTGTCGATTTTCCAGTCCGCCGCGATCGGCTTCAGGTTCGCCGTCACCATCAATCCGCCCGCGCCGACAATCACGAACATGAAGTACATCAGCCAGAAAATAGGGTGCCGGATGACTTCGGTCGGCAGGTAGTTGCGGCGGGTCTGCTGGAGATTTGCGTTCACCACCGGCGGCGGCACTTGCCCCGACTTCGGCGCGAACAGGAAGAACGACAGGATCACGATGATGATGCCCTGCCCCAGACCGAAATAGAGGAAGGTGTTCTGGAAGCCATCGTTCTTGATCATCGCCTGGATCGGCGCGACCGTGAGCGCGGAGCCCGCGCCGAAGCCTGCCGCGGTGATGCCGGCCGCTAGGCCGCGCTTGTCCGGAAACCACTTCAGCGCATTGCCGACGCAGGTGCCGTACACGCCACCGGCGCCGATGCCCGCGATGATCATGCCGAGATAGAAACCGTTGAGCGATGTCGCTTGCGCGTTGATGGCCCAGCCGATCGCGCAGAGAACGCCGCCGACGAGAACAACGATGCGCGGGCCGTACTTGTCGACGAACCAGCCTTCAACCGGGACCAGCCACGTTTCGAACAAAACGAACAACGTGAAGGCCCACTGGATCGACGCGCGATCCCATCCGAATTTTTTCTGAATGTCGGGGACGAAGAACGTCCAGCCATACTGATAGTTGGCGATCATGACCATCGCGCCGACGCCGATAGCCAATTGCATCCAGCGATAGGTATCGCTGACTCGTCTGTCCGCCGGGGCGACGGTGGTGTGTACAGTGTCAGTCATTGTTCCTCCCGAGTGCCCTGTTCTGTTGAAATTTCGACAGGAGCTGTCAGAAGGCCAGCTTGGTATATGATATGCCAGAGCGCAAGAGGTATTCTGGGATGCTGCCTGGTTTTTTTATCCTGCGGTATTTCAGGCGGTTAGCCAGGAAATCGGCGAAGAAAAAGGCTCCGGCGATAAGCCGGAGCCTTTTGTAAAGAAGCAGTCAGCGAAGACGAGAGCGACTTGTGCTGGGCTCCAATGCTCGAATGCTTGCCTTCGGCGAACAGGCCTCGGTTTCGATTCGAACGACTGGAGTCCAGCCTTCTCCCTGCTCTTATGTCGCGATCTTCGGCGTTCGCGACAGCAACCGCGACCAACCCGCAGAAATCAACGGCCAGAACAACGAGATCAATCCAAGCGTCATGATCGTGCTAACCAGCGTATTGGAGAAGAATACGCCGAGGCTGCCCTGCGAGCCCAACAGTGCTTGCCGGAACGCCTCCTCGGCCTTGTCCCCGAGCACGATGGCAAGAACCAGCGGCGCCATGGGATAGTTGCATTTCTTCATCACGTATCCGACCACGCCGAACACCATCATCATCACCACGTCGAAGGTGTTGTTGTGCACGGTGTAGGCACCGATCGCGCACAGCACGAGAATGACAGGCGCGATAATGCTGAAGGGAATGCGCAGGATCGCTGCGAACAGCGGCACACAGGTCAGCACGATGATCAGGCCGACGAAATTGCCAAGGTACATGCTGGCAATCAGTCCCCAGACGAACTCCTTCTGCTCGACAAACAGCAGTGGCCCGGGCTGCAATCCCCAGATCAGCAAGCCGCCAAGCAGCACCGCTGCCGTCGGAGAACCAGGAACGCCGAGGGACAGCATCGGCAGCAACGCAGCCGTGCCTGCCGCGTGCGCGGCGGTCTCGGGCGCGACCACGCCTTCGATTTCACCCTTGCCGAAGTTCGCACCCTGCTTCGACATGCGCTTGGCGATGCCATAGCTCATGAAAGATGCAGGCGTTGCTCCGGCAGGCGAAACTCCCATCCACACGCCAATGAAACACGAGCGCAATGACGTCGCCCAGTAGCGCGGGAGTTCTTTCCATGTCTCCCATACTACCTTTGCGTTGATCTTGGCGGGCTTGCCCCGGAAGTTCAGTCCTTCTTCCATGGTCAGAAGGATTTCGCCGATTCCGAACAGTCCGATTACCGCGATCAGGAAATCGAATCCGCTGAGCATTTCGGAGAAGCCGAATGTCAGGCGCAGTTGTCCCGTAATACTGTCAAGGCCGACCGCCGCGAGCGCAAAACCGATCATCATCGCGACAATTGTTTTGAATGGCGGCTCCTTGCCCATGCCGATGAAACTGCAAAACGCGATGAAGAACACCGCGAATTTTTCCGCCGGGCCGAACTGAAGCGCAAACTTCGCAACCAGCGGCGCAACCAGCGTGATCATGATCACCGCGAACAATGCGCCGACGAACGACGACGTGAATGCGGCAGTCAACGCCTCCCCGGCCTTGCCCTTTTGCGCCATCGGATGGCCGTCGAATGTCGTGGCTACGGACCACGGCTCACCGGGAATGTTGAACAACACCGATGTGATGGCGCCCCCGAACAGCGCTCCCCAGTAAATGCATGACAGCATGATAATCGCCGACGTCGGCGGCATACTGAATGTCAGAGGCAACAGAATCGCCACGCCATTGGCGCCGCCCAGCCCCGGCAGCACGCCGATGACCACGCCGAGCACGATACCGATGACCATGACCAGAATGTTGAACGGCTGCAGTACCGTCGCGAAGCCGTGAAACAGATTTACGATTTCTTCCATGTCGATTTCCTCAACCGAAACTTGAAATTTCTAGAGACCAAGCAGGTCTTCCAACGGTCCTTTTGGCAACGGAATGAGGAACCATTTTTCGAAGAACAGATAGATCGCGAACGGCGTGCCCAGCGCGATGGCCGCTGTGATCGTCCATGGATATTTGCCGAGCCATTTCATGAACAGCGCGATGAGAATAACCGACGCAACATAGATGCCGAGATACGGAATGCTCAGGGCATAAATTGTCGTCGGCACGAGAACGCACATCACCTGACCGAGTTCGCCCCAGTTTGCGAACAGCTTTCCGTCGTCAGGCTCCATTAAAAGCTGAATGGCATTTACAGCGCTCGCCAGCACAATGATGACGCCGACGTAAAAGGGAAAGAACCCGGACTTCGGACCTTCGGGACCCCAGCCGCTTCCCGCTTTCATACTACCGATGATCGTGATGGCACCGAACAGGATGCAGAATGCCGCGACGCCCAACTCGGTCCATCGATGCGACGGTCCGCGACGGCCAACCTCAGAAGAATGCTCGCTCATGTTTTTTTCCAAGTTAAAAAAATCTGCCGGCGGAAGCATCCGCCGGCAGTGTTGACCTTTGAGATTTACTGTGGGGCAGCCAGGAAACCGGCTTCCTTCATGAGCGCCTGATGCCGCTTCTCTTCGTTCTCGACCCATGCCGTGTATTCGGGGCCGACCATCAGAGTCTGGTTGAAGGCGCCATCCTTCATCAAGGCCTGCCATTCGGGAGTTTCACGAACCTTCTTGAGCACATCAACGTAGTAGTCGACTTGCTCCTTGGTGGCCTTGGGCGAGGTGAAGAATCCGCGCAACATCACATATTCGACGTCGAGTCCTTGTGACTTGCACGTCGGAATGTCGCCCCACGACTTACCGTCAGCCATGACGTCCTTGTACGGCAGTTGCTTGGCGTCAAACACACACAGCGGGCGGACAGCGCCACCGCGCCACTGGGCGACAGCCTCGATCGGATTGTTGACGCTCGAGTCGATATGCTTGCCGACCAACTGGACCGCGACTTCGCCGCCGCCACGATAGGGAATGTATGTGAACTTGGTCCCGGAAGCCTTCTCGATGGCGACCGTGATGATCTGGTCTTCCTGCTTCGAACCCGTGCCGCCCATCTTGAATTCGCCGGGCTTCGACTTCGCCGCCGCGATGTAATCCTTCACGGTCTTGTAGGGGCTGTCGGCGTTGACCCAGAGGATGAATTCATCGAGCGCCATCATCGCAACCGGCGTCAGGTCCTTGTAGCTGAAGGGAATGCCGGTTCCCAAGGGTGTGGTGAAAAGGTTGGACAGCGTGATGACCAGCTTGTGCGGATTACCGGCCGAACCCTTGACGTCAAGGAAGCCTTCGCCACCGGCGCCGCCAGCCTTGTTGATCACGACCAGCGGCTGCTTCATCAGCTGATGTTTGGTGATGATCCCCTGGATGGTCCGGGCCATCTGATCCGCACCGCCACCAGTGCCCGCAGGCACGATGATCTCGACCGGCCGTGTGGGCTCCCAGGCCGCGGAAGCGGGCAACGGAGCAAGAGCTCCCACCGCAACCCCGAGACCCAGGACAAGACCTAACGTTTGACTAGACGATCGCATCATTACGTTTTCTCCCAACCGTTGTTTTAATGCCGCTCGATGGCGGCTTGAGTCCAAAGACCGCTCCGGAGTTTTCTCCAGAGCTCTTTTCATAGCATTGTGCCTTCACCTGCCTCCTGGAATGTTCAAGCGTATCACTGTGCAGGCACATGGCCGCTGCGCTGCTATGCGTGCGCATCGGTCATGTGCGGTCATTGTCAGGGAGTTTGCGCGAATAACTATGCCGACCTTCGTCGCCCCTCGGGACAACCGCTGCGGCACGGCAAGAACGGTTTCTGCCATCGTCTCTCTCCCCAGGCGGGCCGTTCCATTAAGTAAGCGACGACCGCTGCCTGAAGCGCATCCTTGTATGCGATATGCCAGCACACAAGAGCTATTCTGAGTTTATTTGTCTGGCGCTGCGGTATCGAATCCAAGCCAAACAACAAAAAGGCCCCGGAAAACCGGAGCCTTTTGCAGTTGTCTTGATTTTCGCTCTCGCAAATATCTGCGAGGCGTCAGTGACTTAATCTTTTCAGAGACCGAACCTTGGGAGATCGCCATTCCGAACTGAAATCTGCGCGCTCTTCATCAGGAGATTGTCAATGAAAGCAATGATCTGCCCCAACAAACCATTGGACGAAGCGAGACCGAGCGAAGCAGTTTTGGACATGACGGGAGCCTTTCGAAACCGATGAGTTCAGCAGCAACGCCATACCGATGGCGTCGTGTTGAACAGATCATAGGTATACAAGATACCAGTCACAACGGACCGTTTTGCATGGCAGCATTATCGATGGTGCATCGCACCAGAAACTCGGCCTGAGACAAGATGTCTCAATTTATCCAAGGTTCGCACCGGGCGACGCGGCCACGAAAAAGCCGGCGGGAGCTCCCGCCGGCTTTCATCAGATTCGTGTCTTCAGCCGTTATTCAGCTGCTTCGACTTTCCGCGGCGGCGCAAGCGCACCCGAGTTGTGGGTTTCAGCGACCTGGTTGTCGTTGAAGCCCAGCACCTGTTTCAGGATTTCATCGGTGTGCTCACCCAGAAGCGGCGAACGCGTGACAACGGTCGGGCTGTCCGAGAGTTTAATCGGGTTACCGATCGAAATGTACTTGCCGCGCGTCGGATGATCCACCTCAACCAGCGTGCCGGTGGCATAGAGAGACTTGTCCTCGGAAATTTCCTTCATCGAAAGGATAGGACCGCACGGAATGTCATCCTTGTTGAGAATCTCCATGGCCTCGAACTTCGTCTTGGTCATCGTCCACTGTTCGATGCGCGCGAAGATTTCATTCAGACGCGGCAAACGCGCGGCCGGCTTGGCGTAATCTGGATGCGTCTTCCAGCCAGGCTCACCAATCACATCGCAGATCTTTTCCCAGACCGGAGCCTGGGTGATGAAATAAAGGTAAGCGTTGGGATCGCTCTCCCAGCCCTTGCACTTCAGGATGCGGCCCGGCTGACCTCCGCCGGAATCGTTACCTGCGCGCGGCACAGCATCACCGAACGGAATGCCTTCACCAAACTGGCTGTATTCCTTGAGCGGACCATGTGCGAGACGTTGCTGGTCACGCATCTTGACGCGCGCGAGGTTGAGCACACCGTCCTGCATCGCCGCAGTGACCTTCTGTCCCTTGCCGGTGACCGTGCGCTGATAAAGCGCGGTCACGATGCCGAGCGCCAGATGCAGGCCCGTGCCGCTGTCGCCGATCTGGGCGCCCGTGACCAAAGGCAGGCCATCACGGAAGCCTGTGGTCGACGCCGCACCGCCGGTGCACTGGGCGACGTTCTCATAGACCTTGCAGTCTTCGTAAGGTCCAGGACCGAAACCCTTGATCGAGGCGACGATCAGCTTCGGATTGATCTTTTGAATGGTCTCCCAAGGGAAACCCATGCGATCCAGCACGCCGGGGCCGAAGTTCTCGACCAGCACGTCGCACTTCTTCATCAACTCGGTCAGGACTTCCTTGCCCTTCGGATTTTTAGTGTCGAGTGTGATCGAGCGCTTGTTGTGATTGAGCATCGTGAAATAGAGGCTGTCCGCATTCGGTACATCCTGCAACTGACCGCGGGTGATGTCACCGACGCCGGGACGCTCCACCTTGATCACGTCGGCGCCGAACCATGCCAGCAATTGCGTACAAGTCGGGCCCGACTGAACGTGAGTGAAATCAAGAATCCGAACGCCCTTCAGCGCCTGTGTCATTGTCTGCTCCGTATCGGTCGACGCCTTCTGACGCCGAGTGCGAGGATTGAAATTGGCTGGAAGCAACATGCTCCCAGTCGTGTGACTTGATTATTTCTTCTTCAAGATGCTTTGCGGATTGAGATTACCGATGCGTCCGCTTTCGCTACCCGCAGCCGGGTCGATCACCGCATTGATAAGCGTCGGCTTGCCGGAATCCATTGCCGCGTTAACCGCGCGCTTCAGCTCATCGGGGGTCGTTGCGTTGACGCCGACGCCGCCGAAAGCTTCCATCATCTTGTCGTAGCGCGCACCCTTTACGAAAACGGTCGGCGCAACATCCGAACTGCCCGAGGGATTGACGTCGGTGCCGCGATAGATGCCGTCATTGTTGAAAATCACAACGCAAACCGGCAGCTTGTAGCGGCAGATCGTTTCGACTTCCATGCCGGAGAAGCCGAATGCGCTGTCGCCTTCCACCGCTAGCACCGGCTTGCCGGTCTCGATCGCCGCAGCGATGGAATAACCCATGCCGATACCCATGATACCCCAGGTGCCGACGTCGATGCGCTTGCGCGGCTGATACATGTCAATGATACCACGCGCGAGGTCGAGCGTATTGGCACCTTCGTTGACCAGGATCGCCTCCGGGCGCTCCTTGATGATCGTTCGCAGCACGCCGAGCGCGCCATGATAATCCATCGGCGAGTTGTTGTTCATCAGGCGCGGCGCCATTTTGGCGATATTGTCGTCACGTTTTGTTTGAATGGATTTGGTCCAATCCGCCGACGGGGCCGCCCAGTTGCCGCCCATGCCCTGCAGAAGCGCCGAGACGCACGAACCGATGTCACCGACGACAGGCGCCACGATTTCGACGTTCGAGTCCATTTCCTTCGGCTCGATGTCGATCTGGATGAATTTTTTCGGAGCGTCACCCCAGGTCTTGCCCTTGCCGTGCGACAGCAGCCAATTCAGCCGCGCGCCGATCAGCAGGACAACGTCGGAATCCTTCAGCACCGTCGAGCGCGCAGCACCTGCGCACTGCGGATGTGTATCGGGCAGCAGGCCCTTCGCCATGCTCATCGGCAGGAAAGGAATGCCGCTTTTTTCAACAAACGAACGGATCGCATCATCGGCCTGCGCGTAGGCAGCGCCCTTGCCGAGAATGATGAGCGGCTTCTTCGCCGATTTCAGCACGTCGAGCGCGCGTTTGACCGACTCAGGCGCCGGGATCTGGGCCGGCGCCGCGTCGATAACTTTCACCAGCGACTTCTTGCCGGCGTCCGCATTCATCACCTGTCCGAACAGCTTGGCCGGAAGGTCGAGATACACGCCGCCGGGACGGCCCGAGACGGCGGCACGGATCGCACGCGCAACACCGATGCCGATGTCGGCAGCGTGCAGCACACGGAACGCCGCCTTGCACAGCGGCTTGGCGATCGCGAGCTGATCCATTTCCTCATAGTCGCCCTGCTGCAGGTCGACGATCTCGCGCTCCGACGATCCGGAAATCAGAATCATCGGGAAGCAATTGGTCGTGGCGTGAGCAAGCGCAGTCAGACCGTTGAGGAAGCCCGGCGCCGACACCGTCAGACAGACGCCCGGCTTCTTCGTCAGAAAACCTGCGATCGACGCGGCATAGCCGGCATTCTGTTCGTGGCGAAACGAAAGAACGCGAATGCCTTCTGCCTGCGCCATGCGGCCGAAGTCCGTAATCGGAATACCCGGCACACCGTAGATCGTGTTGAGGCCGTTAAGTTTGAGCGCATCGATGATCAGATGAAAGCCATCTGTCAGCTCCTGCTCCGCGTCGTTCGCAACCGTCGTCTCTGCCTTGTTTGCTGCCGTCAGCATCGGTGGCCTCCCTAGTCTCTTTTTTTGATCGTTGGTCTAAGTGAAAATTTCCTGCCCGTGGGTTTCGACATAAGTCGCAAGCCCAAGCGTGTGGTCGCGCGCGCGCTTCTCCGCAAGTTCGGTATCGCGTTCTTCGAGCGCCTCGATGATTGAAAGATGTTCAGGCAACGACACCGCTGTGCGGTCCGTCCGGCCGATCGTCAGCTGCCGGTAGCCACGAACATGCAGCAAGATGTCGTTGGTCATATCGACCAGAACCGGGGACTCGCTCAGCGAGATCAGCGCCTGATGGAACGCGATATTCGCTTTCGAATATTCCGCGATGTGATCCTGCGGCAGGCGATCCTTGTTGAAGTCCTTGAAGAAGTTGCGAAGCGCCGAAATGTCCTTCTTGCGCGCGGTCGTCGTAATAAGACGCGCGGCCATGCTCTCAAGCGCAGCCCAAGCCCGGATCATGTCGACGATCTCAGCCTTCGTCTTGCGAACAACGATGATTCCACGGCGCGGAACTGTTTTGACGAAACCGTCCTGTTCCAGCATCGCGATCGCCTCGCGAATTGGCGTGCGGCTCACGCCGAGATGTTCCGACAATGCACGCTCGTCGAGCATGACCGGCTCGGGCGACGCATAGATGTCCATCCTGAGAATGGCTTCTTTCAGCGCGTCATAAGCCTTATTCTTGAAACTTGCCTCGGGCGCGATGCGCACGATTGCAATGTCCTGCTCGGTCAGTGGCGCTTTTGAAATTTTTTGGGTAGCCATGAATCATCTCCCTCTCTCTGCCTGAGGGCTGTATACCACGGGAGTGTTGTTTATGTTCTTGGCATACCAGATGCCAAAGTGTCAAGCAGACCCTACGGGTCGAGAAAGCTCACCTTACAGGCTTGACAAAGTTGGTTCTTGGCATACCAAATGCCAAATGTAGACTTTTCGCCTGCGGGTTCCAAAATGCACGCGGGTTAAAGACCACGACATGGTGCTGAAGCGCTCGGGAATACCGTCCGACAACTCGCGCGCGATCCCAGATTTCAAAAAATGGACGTGACAGGAGGAAGTAATGGCTCATTCACAGGACGCCGCCCGCAAGGTCGATCTCGGACAGCAGGCAAAAGCCGACGTTCGGAAAATTCTCGATGCGGTAAAGGCAGATAAGCGCACCAGCCTGACGGCGCCGGAAGGCAAACTGGTCTGCGACGCTTACGGAATTCCAGTCCCCAAGGAAGGCGTCGCGAAATCGGCCGCCGAAGCCGCCAAGATGGCGGACGGCATGGGCTTTCCCGTGGTGATGAAAATCGTATCCCCTGACATTCTTCACAAGACCGAAGCCGGCGGCGTGATCGTCGGGGTCAAGACCGCAGCCGAGGCCGAGAAGGCCTATGACACCATTCTCGCAAACGCGAAGAAATACAAAGCCGATGCCAAGATCGAGGGCATCCAGGTTCAGCAGATGCTGCTGGGCGGCACCGAAGTCATCGTCGGTTCGATCACCGACGGCTCGTTCGGCAAGCTCGTGGCGTTCGGCCTCGGCGGCGTCCTCGTCGAAGTGCTCAAGGACGTAACCTTCCGCCTTGCGCCCGCGACCAATGAAGATGCGCTGTCGATGCTCGACGGCATTCAGGCCCACGAAATGCTGCACGGCGTGCGCGGCGGCGATCCGGTGAATCGCGAGGCGCTCGCCTCGATCATCGTCAATGTTTCCCAGCTTGTCAGCGACTTCCCTGAAATCGTCGAACTCGACCTCAATCCGGTGTTCGCGACCAAGAAGGACGCGATTGCCGCCGACGTGCGCATCGTCGTCGACTTCGACTACAAGCCGCGCCCTGCTCCGCGCTCGAACGAAGAAATCGTGACTGCGATGAACCGCATCATGATGCCGAAATCCGTTGCGGTGATCGGTGCATCGGCCGAGGACGGCAAGATCGGCAACTCGGTGATGAAGAACCTCATCAACGGTGGTTACAAGGGCGATATCTATCCTATTCACCCCAAGGCCGACGAGATCATGGGCCGCAAGGCTTACAAGAGCGTCAAGGATGTGCCGGGCGTCATCGACACTGCCGTGTTCGCGATTCCTGCCAAGTTCGTGGCTGGCGCGCTGATCGAATGCGGTGAGAAGAAAATTCCGGGCGCGGTCCTGATCCCGTCGGGTTTTGCAGAAGCGAACGAGCCTGCCTTGCAGGAAGAAATCGTCGCGATCGGCAACAAATACAACGTCCGCCTGATGGGACCGAACATTTACGGCTTCTACTATACTCCGGCCAATCTCTGCGCGACGTTCTGCACGGCCTATGATGTGAAGGGTTCGACCGCGTTGTCGTCGCAATCCGGCGGCATCGGCATGGCGATCATCGGCTTCTCGCGATCCGCCAAGATGGGCGTGTCGGCGATCGTTGGCCTTGGCAACAAGTCCGATATCGATGAAGACGATTTGCTCGCCTTCTTCGAGCAGGACAAGAATACCAACATCATCGCGATGCATTGCGAAGACCTGAAAGATGGCCGCGCCTTTGCGGATGCCGCCAAGCGCGTCTCCAAGAAGAAGCCGGTCGTTGTGCTGAAGGCGGGCCGCACGTCGGCGGGTGCCAAGGCGGCGGCGTCGCATACCGGCGCGCTGGCCGGCAACGACAAGATCTATGAGGATGTCCTGCAGCAATCGGGGGTGATCCGCGCCCGCTCGCTGCGTCAGCTTCTTGAGTTTGCACGCGGCATCCCCAAGCTGCCGACCCCGAAGGGCGAAAACGTCCTGATCATCACCGGCGCCGGTGGCTCCGGCGTGCTGCTGTCCGACGCGGTTGTCGATAACGGCATGTCCCTGATGAAAATGCCGGACGATCTCGATAAGGCGTTCCGCAAGTTCATCCCGCCGTTCGGCGCTGCCGGCAACCCGGTAGACATCACCGGTGGCGAACCGCCGATCACTTACGTCAACACGGTGAAACTCGGCCTGACTGACGATCGCATTCACTCTCTGATCCTCGGCTACTGGCACACCATCGTTACTCCGCCGATGGTGTTCGCGCGGAACATGGTTGAGGTGAAGAAGGAGATGGAAGCGAAAGGCATCAGCAAGCCGATGGTCGCTTCGCTCGCCGGCGACATCGAGGTCGAGGAAGCCGCTGAATATCTCTACCAGAACGGCATCCCGGCTTACGCCTATTCGACCGAACTTCCGGTCGAAGTGCTCGGCGCGAAGTACAAGTGGGCGCGCGGCGCGGGCCTTCTGTAAATCCAGACTATCGGGTGTCGCCCTCACGGGCGGCACCCGTATTCTTTGCAAACAAGCAAGTATCATTCGACGCAAAGCAACCTTCACACCACAATTGCGGGAGTTGGTAGCGATGAAAAAAGACCCGATCCGACGAAGGCACGTCGAGCCCCGCTCCGCGCCAGACAACGAAACCGATACCAAAGACGGCGGCGTGCAGTCGGTTGACCGCGCGATGCTGCTGATCGAGACGCTGGCTGAGGATGACGAAGGCTATCGCCTGACCGATCTTGCGATTCGCACCGGCCTCTCGCCTTCGACCATCCATCGCCTGCTGACGACTCTGGAGAAGCGCCGCTTCGTCCAGTTCGATCGCGATCAATCCGTGTGGCACATCGGTGCGCAGAGCTTCGCGGTGGGCGCAACATTCGCGCGCCGCCGCAACTTCGTGACGCAAGCCATGCCTTTTTTGCGCAAGCTGCGCGACCAATCTCGCGAAACTGCGAATCTCGCGGTCATCGATGACGGGGCGATGGTGATCCTGACACGCGTCGAGAGCCGCGAGATCATGCGGTCGGTAACCAAGGTCGGCGGCCGCGCGCCAATGGTCGCCTCCGGCCTCGGCAAAGCATTGCTTTCAACCTACACAGAAGAAGATGTTTTTGCGGTTATCCGCCGCGAAGGCATGCCGCGGTTGACATCCAAATCGATCGTGCGGGCCGGAGAGTTGTGCAAATCGCTCCACGATATTCGGGAGCGCGGCTATTCAATTGACGATGAGGAAGCCCAGGTCGGCCTGCGTTGCGTGTCGGCCGTGGTGTACGATGATTGCAGCGAGCCGTTGGCTGCAATTTCGGTGTCGGGCAAGGCATCCCGCGTCTCCGACGACCGTTTGCCCGTGCTCGGCAAGTTCGTGCAGGAAGTCGCCACCGAGATGACCCGCGCGCTCGGCGGCACAATGCCGATGACCGCAAAAGCGCCCTGAATTTCTTTCACCCTGGCGACGACCTAATTGCCTGTTTTTACGCAGGTTTTTTCGTCCGTTCCGCCTGTCGGAAAACAAAATCAGCCGCGTTGAGAACGCGTGTTCTCGCCGTGATGATCGCTCCGAACCAATTGACCGGAGTCCAACATGGCCAAGATGAGAGCAATCGATGCGGCGGTGCGCGTACTCGAGAAGGAAGGCGTCGTCTGCGCGTTCGGCGTTCCGGGCGCTGCGATCAATCCACTTTACTCGGCGCTGAAGAAGCGCGGATCGATCAATCACATTCTGGCGCGTCACGTCGAAGGCGCGTCGCACATGGCCGAAGGCTATACCCGCGCCAAGGCGGGCAACATCGGCGTCTGCATCGGCACCTCCGGTCCGGCCGGCACCGACATGATTACCGGGCTGTATTCGGCGATCGCGGATTCGATCCCGATTCTGTGCATCACCGGACAAGCGCCCCGCGCGCGCATCTACAAGGAAGACTTTCAGGCGGTCGATATTGAATCGATCGCCAAGCCAGTCACCAAATGGGCCGTCACCGTGCGCGAGCCCGCGCTGGTGCCGCGTGTGTTTGCGCAGGCGTTTCACATCATGCGTTCGGGACGTCCCGGCCCCGTGCTGATCGACCTGCCACTGGACGTGCAACTCGCCGAGATCGAATTCGACGACGATACCTACGAGCCGCTTTCGGTCTACAAACCCGCCGCCACGCGCCGGCAGATCGAGAAGGCGCTAGACATGCTCAATGCTGCCGAGCGGCCGCTGATTGTCGCCGGTGGCGGCATCATCAATGCCGATGCGTCCGACCTTCTCGTGGCGTTCGCCGAGATCGTCAATGTTCCCGTGGTGCCGACGCTGATGGGCTGGGGTGCAATCCCGGACGATCATGTTTTGATGGCCGGAATGGTCGGCCTTCAGACCAGCCACCGCTACGGAAATGCGACCATGCTCGAATCCGATTTCGTGCTTGGCATCGGAAACCGCTGGGCCAACCGTCACACCGGATCGATCGAAACCTACACCAAGGGCCGCACTTTTGTGCATGTCGACATCGAGCCCACGCAGATCGGCCGCGTGTTCAATCCGGATTTCGGCATCGTTTCGGATGCGAAGGCAGCGCTCGAACTGTTTGTCTCGGTCGCAAAGGAATGGCGCAAGGCCGGTAAGCTGAAGGAACGTCAGGCATGGCCGGCAGCCTGTCAGGACCGCAAGCGCACGATGCTGCGCAAGAGTCATTTCGACAATGTGCCGATCAAGCCGCAGCGCGTTTACGAAGAGATGAGCAAGGCGTTTGGGCGCGACACCTGCTACGTCAGCGTGATCGGTCTCTCCCAAATTGCAGGTGCGCAATTCCTCGGCGTCTACAAGCCGCGCAACTGGATCAACGCCGGACAGGCAGGACCGCTCGGCTGGACCCTCCCCGCTGCGCTCGGCATCCGTGCAGCCGACTCAACGCGCGAGATCGTGGCACTTTCCGGCGATTACGATTTCCAGTTCCTGATCGAGGAACTTGCGGTCGGCGCGCAGTTCAAGCTGCCCTACATCCACGTCGTCGTGAACAATTCGTATCTGGGCCTGATTCGTCAGGCCCAGCGCGGCTTCGAGATGGACTATCATGTCCAGCTGTCGTTCGAGAACATCAACGCACCGGAGCTTGGCGTCTACGGCGTCGATCACGTCGCAGTCGCCGAAGGACTGGGATGCAAGGCAATCCGCGTTCGCGATCCGAACGACGCACAGGCCGCATTTGCCACAGCCCGCGCCTTGATGGCGGAGCATCGCGTGCCGGTGGTTGTTGAGTTCATCCTCGAACGTGTCACCAACATCGCGATGGGCACGGAGATCGATAACATCGTCGAGTTCGAGGAGGTTCTCGATCTTCCGCTCGACGACGCGCCCACAACCCCGGAGAAGATCGGTCGCGGCAAATTGCTGCCGGTCTGACTACCGGCGCTCCGTCGCAAGACAAACAAGAAAAGGACATTCGTCGTGCCGAAGTTCGCAGCGAACCTGACAATGCTATTCAATGAACTGCCGTTCCTCGACCGCTTCGCGGCGGCCAAGGCGGCAGGATTCGCCGGCGTGGAATATCTGTTTCCCTACGACTTCGAGAAGGGCGTGCTTGGCGAACAGCTCCAACAACACGGGCTGACGCAAGTGCTGCATAATCTTCCTGCGGGCAATTGGGGCGCAGGCGAACGTGGTATTGCCATACTTCCAGATCGCACCGCTGAATTCCGCGACGGCCTCGGCCACGCCATCGAGTACGCAAAGGCGCTGGGGTGCCGTCAGGTCAATTGCCTCGCTGGGATCGCACCCGCAGGTGCGGATCCAGCAGAGCTTCGCGCGGTGCTGGTGGAAAATCTTCTTTACGCTGCGGACGCCCTCGCCAAGCAGTCGATCAAATTGCTGATCGAGCCGATCAATACCCGCGACATTCCCGGCTTTTTCCTGACCGGAACGGAGCAGGCAGCGCAGATCATTTCCGAAGTCGGCTCCGAGAACCTCTTTATTCAATATGACATCTATCACATGCAGATCATGGAGGGCGATCTCGCCCCCACCATGAAGAAACATCTCGACCGCATTGCACACATCCAGCTGGCGGATAATCCCGGTCGCAACGAGCCCGGTACCGGCGAAATCAACTATCCCTTCCTATTTCGCTATCTTGACGAGATCGGCTATCGTGGCTGGATCGGCTGCGAATACAAGCCGAAGACCACCACCGCTGAAGGTCTCGGGTGGTACGAGCCGCACACCGTCGGCGCGTAAATCAAGAAGAAGGGAAAAGGGAATGACCGACATCGGTTTTATCGGACTCGGAATCATGGGACGCCCGATGGCGGGCCACTTGCAGGCCGCGGGACATCGTCTGTTCGTCCTGGAGACGTCTGCCGCCGCAAAGGACATGGTTGCCGCCGGTGCCACCGCCTGCAAATCAGGCAAGGAAATTGCGGAAAAATCCAGCGTCGTGATTATCATGGTGCCGGATACACCGGACGTCGAAACCGTTCTCTTCAAGTCCGGTGGCGTCGCAGAAGGTCTTTCCAAAGGAAAAATCGTCGTCGACATGAGCTCGATTTCGCCGATCGCGACGAAAGAGTTTGCCAAAAAGGTCAACACGAAAGCCGCTGACTATCTGGACGCGCCCGTCTCAGGTGGCGAAGTCGGCGCAAAGGCTGCGTCACTGACCATCATGGTGGGCGGGCCGCAAGGTGCGTTCGACACCGTCAAGCCGCTATTCGACAAGATGGGCAAGAACGTCACCCTGATAGGCGGCAACGGCGATGGCCAGACCACCAAGGTCGCCAACCAGATCATCGTCGCACTCACCATCGAGGCCGTCGCCGAGGGCTTGCTGTTCGCATCAAAGGCGGGCGCCGATCCGGCGCTGGTTCGGCAGGCGCTGATGGGCGGACTTGCCACCTCGCGCATTCTGGAATTGCACGGGGAACGCATGATCAAGCGAACCTTCAATCCCGGCTTCCGTATCGAGCTGCACCAGAAGGATCTCAATCTGGCATTGGAGGGCGCACGGGCGCTTGGCGTCTCGCTGCCGAACACGTCGATGGCCCAGCAGCTCTTCAATTCCTGCGCAGCCCAGGGCGGCAAGGCATGGGATCATTCCGCAATGGTGAAGGCACTGGAGACAATGGCCAATCACGAGGTGGCCAAAGCTTAACCACGAAAGCCCCTGAGGGGTTCAAGCCGGCCGTAGGCCGCAGCTGGCGGTGCGCAGAACAAGCTATTTGTGTTATTTTCGCCGCGGCAGGCTAACGGCCCGCCGCGGCTTTTTATTGCCGCCTGTGGTAGCCGTTCCAGCAGCGGAAACTTCGGAGGAAGGCATGATTGTGGTGACCGGCGACGCGCTTGCCAAACCCGATACATTCGATGAGGTGCGCCGGTTAAGCCTTGAGCACGTTCATCGCTCCCGCGTCGAACCAGGCTGTATTTCCCACGCGGTCCATATCGACTGCGAAAATCCGCTCCGTCTGGTTTTCGTCGAACAATGGGCGGACAAGCAGGCCTTGATGGTTCATTTCCAGGTGCCGGCGTCCGGTGCATTCGTAAAGGCCCTCCGTACCCTGCTGACAAGGCCGGCGACTATTCAAATTTACGACGCAACGCAGCTGCAAATGCCATAATGTCGCTTCAACGGGCGGCTAGTTGCCGCTGCAACCGAATACAAGAGAGAGCAACGGCATCATGAATATCGATGCGATCCGGATTGGCAACAATCCACCGGACGACGTCAATGTCATCGTGGAGGTCCCCATCGGGGGCGAACCCATCAAGTACGAAATGGACAAGGCCGCGGGGACGCTGGTGGTCGACCGGTTTTTGCACACCCCAATGCGCTATCCCGGAAACTACGGCTTCGTGCCTCACACGTTGTCAGACGACGGCGATCCCATCGACGTGCTGGTCGCCAATACGCGCCCGATCGTACCGGGCGCGGTGATCAACGTGCGCCCGATCGGCGTCCTCAAGATGCAGGATGACGGCGGCGGCGACGAAAAGATCATCGCAGTTCCCGTGCCGAAGCTGACCAAGCGCTACGAGAACGTTCACAACTATACCGATTTGCCGACCATCACGCGCGAGCAAATCCAGCACTTCTTCGAGCACTACAAGGATCTCGAACCCGGAAAATGGGTCAAGCTGATCGGCTGGGGTGATGCCACGGAGGCACGCCAACTTATCGTCGAGGCGATTGCACGCGCAAAGAAATAGCTGACGATCCTGGAATCAACGTCGGGCTGAACGTGGGCAGCCCGACGATCTGACGCAGAAGATGTCTTCGCGCTAAAGAGCGAAGCGCCCGCTACCACTCAAGTTCTTTCAGGAGAACTTGGTCCGTTCCCGCTTCGCTGCATCGTAGATTTCGATTTGCAGCATCTTATACCGGTTAAGTAATTCCGCAGCGGCAACTTTAGCCGCAGCTTCATCTGCAAATTGCGTCTTGAAGTGACCATCGACCACGAGCGTAAACCCCTCGGCTGGCGCGATGTCGGCACGTTGAATCTTGCGCGGCTCTTCTTCCGGCAGAGTGAGTGGCTTCTTCATGTCGTCTCCGGTTTCCGCTGAAAGCACGGTTGAGCCTACAGGAACCTGCGACCAAGACCGCTATATGCGAGCCTATCTACCAATACCACCGGGAGAAATCAAAGAGTGAGAGTCCTCCCGGCGATGTTTGTTCCATCCATATCGGCCGTTTACACACCCACGCAGGCCAATCAGGAGCCGTTTCGCAAGGCCCCAACCGCCGGTTTGGCGACACGCTTCTTGGCAAACCCATTCAATCGCTCGGTGGCTTCCGGACTGGTTTGCGTAAAAGCGGCAACCAGACTCTCAACAAAAAGCCCGTCATCCTGCGCCATATCCTGAATGCGCGGCAAGGCATTGGTAATGGCGAAATTGGACAGCGGTGCATTGGACGCGATCTGGCTCGCCAGTTCGCACGCCCTGTCTAGGGCCTTTCCAGCCCCGACAACATAGTTCAGGAGGTTAAACCGTTCGGCTTCATGAACATCTAGCACGCGGCCGGTCAACATGAGATCGGTCATGCGCGCCACCGTCATCATGCGCGCGATCCGCACCGAACCGCTGCCGCCCACGAAGATGCCTCGCTGCCCCTCCGGCAGCGCGAAGAAGGCCGTCTCATCCGCGACCCTTACATGAGTCGAAGCAGCGAGTTCGAGGCCGCCACCGATCACTGCCCCATGTAGCGCCGAAACGAACGGAATTCTGCCGCGCTGAATTTGATCGAAAACCGCATGCCAGCGGCGCGATCCCTGTATGCCTTCAATCGGCGTCTTCTTGGCATGTTCCGACAGATCGAGCCCTGCGCAAAAATGATCGCCATGCCCGAAAATAACGCCGACCCTCGCACTGGCTTGCGCCCGGCGCACCACGGTCTCGAGAGCATCGATGACGGCATCGTTGATCGCGTTTCGCTTTGCGGGACGGTTGAGACCGATCCGAGCGACATTCTCACGCAACTCATATGTGAAGAAATCGTTTTCCATAAGGGACATATAACTCAGCAGACCTTGATGATTTCAGGATGGGTATCGCGATAGAGCGCTTCGACAACGTCGCTGCGGCGCTCGCGGATAAGGCGTGAATTCAGCGAGCCTTTTTCGGTGATTTCGCCGGAGTCGAATGTCGGTGGCTCACGCAAAATGATAGCTCTTGCGATACGCTGTGATGCACCCGTGACGCCTTTATTGATCGCAGCAAGCGAGGTACTTAACTTTCCCTTGTAGGCCGGATCATCGGCTGAATGAGCTGGCGCTGGAACGATCAGCAACCCGACATCGTTACGATCCGCGCCGGTGACGACGACATCGGCTATGAGACCAGCAAGTGCGGAATGGGCCCGCAACCTGATCGCAGCCACGTCGACCCATGTTCCGGTCAATAACTTGAAATCTTCGGTGGTTCGTCCGTCGAACATCAATCCCTGCGCAGGATCGTCCGGATCCGCGAAGGCGACTGCGTCGCCGGTACAGAAGAAGCCTTCATCGTCGAATGGGCTAGCCGCCTCCCCCGCATTCCAGTAGCCGCGCATGACATTTGGTCCTCGGACGCGAGCCTCAAGCTTCCCCTGATGCGGCACCAGCTTCAGTTCCAGCCCCGGCAAGGGAATCCCGATGTTTCCCGGCGTCAGCCCGGATCGATTGACCATCGTGATTGACGGAGCGGTCTCGGTAAGTCCCCAGCTAGTCGTCATCGGAATATCGCGACCGGTCGTCGCGCGCCCAAGTTCGACCAGTCGCTTCCACAATGGCGCGGGCAGGCTGGCACCTGCATAGAACATCAAGGTGAGATCGCCGAAGAAGTTCTGGCAGGCAACCTCGTCAGACTGAAGCTGCGCCAACAGAAGCTCGTAGCCCTTTGGAACATTCCAATAGTGAGTCGGCCTGATCTCCCGCAGATTGCGGATGGTCCGACCAATCTCGCCGGGGAGCGGCTTTCCGTCATCGATATAGAGCGTCCCGCCATAACGAAGGATTGTGTTCACCGTGTAGGAGCCGCCGAACACATGGCTCCAGGGCAGCCAGTCGAGAAACACCGGTGTTTGAAGCGCCATGAAGGGCCAGACGGCCTCGATCTGCGACAGCGATGTGCACATCATGCGATGCGTTGTCGGCACGCCTTTCGGCGTCCCCGTCGATCCGGACGTAAACAGGATTTTGGCAACGGTGTCCGGCGAGAGACCGCTGGTGCCACTGGCTTCCGGCGGATGTTCAAGCAGGCTGGAGAGTGAAACAGCGTTGTCGAGACGCTTTTCGCCTCCGACAACAATCTCACGCCCCTTCATTTCATCGATTGCAAGCGCGCGCGCAAAAGGCGCCGCCGTCGATGCGAAGACCAGTCCGGGGTCGAGTATCTTCAGAATAGTCCGCAGCTTACCAAAATCGCCACTCATCGTTGAATACGCCACCGACAACGGCGTGTAAGGAATGCCAGCCCGCATTGCAGCCAAAGCTATGAGCTGGTGCTCGATGCTGTTTCCCGACAGGATAAGAATGGGACGGTCCGGCCCCAGCCCGCGCCCGGCGAGCGAAGACGCAAGCCGCTCTACTTTATCATGGGCCTCGGCGTAACTGATTGTCTTCCAGCCGTCGCCAGCTGCATTCCGCTCAGCAAGAAACGTTTGACGGGGACGAGCTTCAGCCCACTGTTTCAGGTGATCGTGCGTCAGCATATCCGGCGCCGCCAATGGCGCTTCCGTGCGCAATATCACCGTGCCGTCTGGGCGCGTCTCCCGACGCACATTCGCGGCGAGAAACTGGAGCCCGATTGCTGGCTGATCTGTCACAGCTTCTTCCATCATAAGCCTCAAAAATGCGGGACGCCGAGTGGGACGCAGATTGTTCGCAATCAAACAGCTTCGGCATTTAGTTCGACAGCGGGCAATTTCCATCTTTTTCCGGTCTGAATGCGTCTTCGCCGGGAATTGTCGCGACGACCTTCAGCAGATCCCACTTGGATGTGGAGTCGTCCGGTTTCTTGACCTCAAGAAGATATAGCGGATGAATCTTCCGCCCATCTTTGCGGATATAACCTTTGCCGAACAAGGGATCGTCGGCCGGGATCGCCTTCATAGCCTCCACGACGGCTCTTCCGTCCACGGCACCGCCAACCTTGTCGACCGCCTTCAGATAGTGAATGACTGAGGCGTACACACCGGCTTGCATGTCATTCGGGTAGTTGCGCTGCGGGTGACGCTCGGCAAATCGCTTCGCAAATGAGCGGGTCCCGTCGTTGAGATTCCAGTAGAATGGATTCATAATCTGGGCACCTTGCGCGGCCTGAAGCGTGAGCGCCGGAAGACCATTCATTCCAAGAATCAGTCCAACCAGTTTCTGCTTTTTCGTGAGGCCGAATTCTGCCGCCTGCTTCATGGAGGTGATGGTATCGTCGCCGGCATTGGCAATTCCAATGACATCCGCTCCCGAGGCCTGCGCCTGGAGCAGGAACGATGCGTAGTCCGCGGCTCCGAGCGGATGACGAACCGCTCCGACCACCTCGCCCCCATTCGCCTTGACGGCCTCCATGGCCTGCTTTTCGAGATCATGTCCGAATGCATAATCAGCGGTCAGAAAGAACCACTTCTTGCCACCCTGCGCGACAACGGCTTTGCCAAGGCCTCGTCCGTAAGCGTATGTATCGTAGGTCCAGTGCACCGTGTTCGGCGTGCATTTCTCACCCGTCAGAAGAGCTGTCCCGGCACCCGAACCGATGAAGACCTTGTTTTTCTGCAAGCTCATGTTCGCGACGGCGAGCGCGATCGCGGAATTTGGCAAATCGAAGATCGCATCGACGTTCTCATTCTCATACCAACGGCGCGCAATCGCGACACCAATGTCAGCCTTGTTCTGGTGATCCGCCGCAACTACCTCGACTTTCTTGCCGGCGGCCTTGCCGCCGTAGTCCTCGACCGCCATTTGTGCCGCGATGACCGAACCGATCCCCTGATAGGTAGCAAAAACGCCTGATTGGTCGTTCAAAACGCCAATCCTCACATCCTCTTGCGCCTGCGCAAGGCTGGCAATCAGCAGACCACCCGCCGCGACGGCAGCCGTGACTTTGGCACGACAAAAAATATGTCCCATGGAAAGCTCCCTGTGTTTACAACCCTGACGGCAGTCTAACCGCTGCCTGAAATTACTTATATTTTATAAGTTGTTTTGAAAGAGTCAATCCACCCTCAAACCACGAGCTTTGGAATGAACAAAAAAGCGAAAACCGAAACGCCCCCAAAGCAGCCGGCCGAGAAACCCGTGGGACGGAAAGGCCTGGAACAACAGTTGGATTTGACCACGCTGCAGCGCGCGCCGGGTTTCATGATCCGGTTGCTCCAGCTGCAAATATTCGAGGAATTTTTCGAGTTTTTCGCCGAGGTCGGACTTTCCCCGGCAGAACATTCGATCCTGATGATCGTTCGCGACAACCCGTCTGTGACCCAAAGCAAGCTCGCGGCAGCGCTCCGGATTCAGCTCCCTAACCTCGTGAAGATCCTGGCTAAACTGGAGACGTCGTCCGTTATAAGCCGAAAGCGGGCGACGACCGACAAGCGGGCCGTTGAACTTACCTTGACCAGCAAGGGCAAAAGACTGACGGAACAGGCAGCTCGTCTGGCTGACAATTTCAATCTTAAAACGCTGTCGGTGCTCAATGAGAACGAGCGTGAGCAGTTCCTTCGAACACTCATCCGCCTGGTCAGGTTTTGACGCTGGCTGGTGGACACCGTTGGATACATTTTTTGTGATCGCAAACCGGAATCATCCACTTTCAATCGCGAACGTACTTTGTTATATAATATAAGCAATTATTTCAACGATCCCTTTGGGCTGGTCTGACAGGACGCTGCAAATGCTGAACATCGAGGACGTCGTCGCAATCGACATTCATACCCATGCCGAAGAACCTTGCGGCACGCATGGCGACGATGGCTATGACGATTTTCAAGCGGCGATGTCCGAGTATTTCAAGTCTCCGCACAAACATCCGCCGACCGTTCCTGAAACCGCGGCGTATTACCGCGCCAAGAAAATCGCTGCCGTCATCTTCCCGGTCGACGCCGAACGCGAGACCGGCTTTCGCCGATACAACAATTACGAGATGGCGGAACTGGCGGCGCAGAATTCAGACGTACTGATTCCGTTTGCCAGCATTGACCCCGCCAAGGGCAAGCTCGGCGCCCGCGAAGCCCGCAAGCTGATCGCGGACTACGGCATCAAGGGATTCAAGTTTCATCCCACCATGCAAGGCTTCTATCCAAACGACCGCATGGCGTATCCGCTTTACGAGGCAATCGCGGAAGCCGGCTCCATCGCGCTGTTTCATACCGGCCAGACCGGCGTCGGCTCCGGAATGCGCGGCGGCAACGGAATGCGGCTGAAATATTCCAACCCGATGTATATCGACGATGTCGCGGTGGATTTCCCGGACATGAAGATCATTCTCGCGCATC
Source organism: Afipia sp. GW822-FHT04G07 (assembly GCF_058800765.1). Lineage (NCBI taxonomy): Bacteria > Pseudomonadati > Pseudomonadota > Alphaproteobacteria > Hyphomicrobiales > Nitrobacteraceae > Afipia > Afipia sp. GW822-FHT04G07. The sequence goes on along the minus strand of NZ_JBXAMP010000001.1, from coordinate 3,850,605 downwards.
CATCCTTCCCGTGGCAGGAAGAAGCGCTTTCGGTCGCAACTCATAAGCCGAACGTTTATATCGATCTCTCCGGCTGGTCGCCGAAATACTTTCCACCGATCCTCGTGCGCTACGTCAATACGATCTTACAAGACAAGATGCTGTTCGGCTCGGACTGGCCCGTGATCACGCCAGACCGATGGATGGCGGATTTCGAGAAACTCGATATTCGCGATGACGTGCGGCCAAAGGTGCTGAAAGCGAACGCCCGGAAGTTGTTGGGCATCTAGCGTACTCGCGACTCAAGCATCGATGCGGCGGCCACTTTATCGGTCCCCGGCTCCGGCTTCGATGAACCGATAGATCGCCGTATGATCTGCTCCCTTGTCGAGAGATTCCTTCGCATTTTCCCACAGCTTCGCGATCGTTTCGGCATGCGAGGGATCGACGCCCACGATCTTTGACAGATCGGCGGCGATACGCAGATCTTTCGCCATCAACGCAAGCGAGAAACCGGACGCAAAACTCTCCGAGATTACAAATTGCTTCATCTTGACGTCGGTCGAGTTGTTCTTGCCGGTTGACGCGTTGAGCACATCAATAATGGTGTCGGGCGTCAGGCCAAATCGCCGGCCAATCAGCAGCGCCTCACACGCGGCGACAAGACCAGCAGCCGACACGTAGTTATTGAGCGCCTTCATGGCGTGGCCTGAGCCGATCGGGCCGGTCGCGAACACCGACTTCGCCATCGCCTGCAGCAAGGGGCGTGCGCGTTCGACCAGCGCGGCATCACCTCCCGCCATGATCGAGAGCGTGCCATCCACGGCTCGCTTCACCCCGCCCGACACGGGCGCATCGATCAATCCGATACCTAGCTCAGCCAGTGCCTTGCCGAGCGACTGGGTGTCGACCGGCACCGATGAACTCATGTCGATGATGAGTGCGTCCTTCGCAAGCACACCTGCGACACCATTGGCGCCGAGCACGGCCTCGCGCACGATCTTGCTGTCAGGCAGCATCGTGATAATCACAGATGCGCCTGCTGCGGCCTCCTTTCCAGTTGCAAATGCTTTGCCACCCGAAACTGCGAGCGCGTCGCGTGCCGACGCGAAGGGATCCGCGCCACGAACCTCAAAGCCTGCAGCGATGCAGCGCTTCGCCATCGGCAGGCCCATTTGTCCAAGACCGATGAAGACGACGATGTCGGGCGGCGTTATAACCTTATTCAATGACCAAATCCTCGAAGGTTTTATGCATCAGGCAGAAGCTGCCGATGCCGGCAGGTATTCCACAATAACAGGAAACTTGCGGGAAAATCTTCTTTCGTTTGTCCCTGGAAACGATGTTCTGAAAACATCGCGAATGTGCAGGCTCGTTCATGCCGCCTGCTCAATGCAGCGATACTGATCGTGATTTTTCTATGAACCGATCCGGATATCGACCAGTGCGTGGGTTCGTTCGCGGCTGATGTGATCGATCGCGGCCGCAAGCGCCGCCGGTAACTCGCTTCCCTTCTCAACACGCGTTGCAAATGCCCGGCTCGCTTGCGCGATCATCATAAAATCCGGCGTTGGCTGGAGCGACACCAAGGGCATGGCGTTGGAACGGGAGGCGTATCCGTGTGGATACACGTCGAGCACGGAACGCCGAACAGCCCCCCACTCCGAGTTGTTCAGCACAAGAATCAGGAGGGGCAGGCCCAGCGCTTCGGCGATCTGATGGCACGCCACCGGATTACTGAACATGTAAGAGCCGTCGCCCATTGTCGCGACGATCAGGCGATCGGGCTCCGCGAGTTGCATTCCAAGTCCGCACGGAAACGACCAACCGAGACCGCCCGAATGCGGCTCCTGATACCACGTCCCGTGACCCTGCAAAGTGAGCGGATCGAGTGGGCAACCGAGTTCGGACAAGACCGTCGCAGGCTTTCCTTCAATGGCTTTTGAAAGACAATGACTGACCCATTCCTTGGTCATCATGTCGCCGCCACCCGCCGCCGATCTTTTTTGGACTTCCTGCCGGGTGGCTTGCGTAATCTTGGCAACACGCGTTCGGCGCTCATCTCGCCTTTGTTGTGTCTCAGCGAGTTCTGCGTTCATCGAGACCGCAAGACTGATGATACAATTGTCGGTCTCACCGACGAGCGAAACATCCGCATGGAAATTACGAACCGGAAACCGTGCGTAAAGTGGATCCTGCCCAACTTGTATGACTTTGCAGTTCGCAGGGACGTCATGAACAGCCGGGGACCACGGCGCTAGTGAATCGATAATCACGACCACATCGGCGTCCTTCAGCCAGCGGGAAGGGTCGCTGCCCGCCGCCATCGGATGATCTTGTGCAATGGCAAGCTGAATTGCCCAATACTGAACAACCGGAATGCCCCAGCCGAGCGCCAATTCGGCAAGCGCAGAAAACCCCTCCGGCGAGCCTGCACCTCTTTGCGCAATGATAACCGGCCGCTCCGCCGCAGCCAAAATGCGCGCCGCTTCTGCAAGCGCGCCTGCGGCCGGCGCAGCTATCGCCGGCTGAATCCGGCTTGGAGCCTCGATATTTTCGGCTGGACAGAGTTCACACAAAACTTCCCGTGGAAGACTGAGATAAACCGGCCCCTTCGGCGTTGAACACGCGATCGCGTGTGCCCGGTCAACAATGTCGAGAGCCTGCTCCGGGAACCTGAGTTCATAATCCCATTTGGTCGCTTCGCGCACCAACGCGGTCTGGTCGCGCATTTCCTGGCCCCAACCGATCGGCACTGTCCGTGACCCCAACCGCCCCTGCTCGGTCACCGGCGTCCGCCCTGAAAAGAGAATGATCGGAACACGTTCGGTCGCGGCGTTGATTGCACCCATGGCGCAGTTGGCGAGACCGACGTTGGTATGCGCCATGACAGCTTGCGCACGCCCCGTCGCAAGGAAATAACCATGCGCCATCCCCATAGCGGCGCTCTCGTGAGGAATGACGATGGCCTTCGGCAACGAGATGTCTTTTGCCGATGCCTCAGCCAGCCCTTCAATGATCGGCGGGAAATCCGTTCCGGAATTTGCGAAAATGTAATCGACGCCAACCGCCTTGAGGCGCGCAAGAATCGCGCCTCCAGCGGTTATCTTGTTTGGTTCATGAGTCATGCTGGTCTCAAAGCTGATGAAGAAATGCCGATACCGACTTGATCGGACACCTTACAGAATCTGATGCACATCGATCTGGACCCTATCCGGGTGCCGCTCCCCTACCCCGACAAAAAGCGATTCCATCAACCAGCGGTACCCTTCGCTGCCGGTTTCGAACCGCGGCATGGTCCGAAAATAGATCAACTTCTGGTCCACCGGCTCGCCGCGCTTGATCTTGTCGAGCGCCTCCTTCGACCCAAAACGAACGCCCACGTTTTCGATATAGACAACGGCACCATCGTCCATCTCAACCGCATACTTGGCCTCGACTTCCGTAAAGCCGTTCGGACGAATGATCTGAAAATCCGCTCCCGCGGGCAATATGTTTCCGCGCATACCCTCACCCCGCAATTCTCCGCCGAGAATCGGAATGACGCGGCGCGTCGCATAGCCGAAGTCTCCTGCGACGATGGGCTCGTCGATCTTTATCGACAGACTGAAAACATACTTCGTCGAGAGAGAAGGTCTCATCGTCTATCCGATCATACGCTGAGGAAGCCAGATCGCCAGCAGCGGAAACAGAATCAGAAGAACGAGCCGTATCAGGTCCGTCACGACAAACGGCAGCACCCCGACAAAGATCGTCGACATGTCGACATCCTTGATCACGCTTTTGATAACAAAGACGTTCATGCCCACGGGTGGATGAATAAGTCCAAGCTCCACTGTCATCACGATAATGACACCAAACCAGATCGGATCGAACCCGAGCGCTGTGATGACGGGAAAGACAATCGGCACAGTAAGAATGACCATTGCCATCGCATCCATCAAGCAGCCGAGCACGAGATACATCAGCAGGATCAGCGCGAGAACACCATATCTGCCGATCCCGAGCCCGGTCAGAAACTCCGTCACATGCTGTGGCGTTTGCGTGATGGTCAGGAAGTAGCCGAAACACAACGCGCCGATCAGAATCGTGAATACCGCGGCCGCCGTGCGCGTCGCCTGCAACAGCGATTGCAGAATGCCGTCCTTCGTCAGTTTCCCGCGCAGGACACCGATGAGAAATGCACCGACGGCACCGACCGCACCCGCCTCCGTCGGAATGAAGAAGCCACCATAGAGCCCGCCAATCACAAATACGAACAGCAGCAGGGGCGACCAAACGTCCCGCAACGCCGCCAATCGCTCAGGCCAAGAACTTTTCGGGCCGGCAGGCAAGAATCCCGGCTTCACGACGCCAATGATGGCAATCGTGATCATGTGCATCACGATGGCCAGCAGCCCCGGGATAACGCCTGCGATAAACAGCTTGCCGATGTCCTGCTGGGTAATGATTCCATAGACCGCGAGAACTGTCGAAGGCGGCAACATCGCACCGAGCGTGCCGCCGACCGCGATCACACCGGTCGCGAACGACTGCGGATAGCCGAACCGGCGCATCTCGGGGTAAGCGACGGCGGAAAAGGTTGCTGCGGTCGCGACGGAGGACCCCGAAATCGCAGCAAATCCGCCGCAAGCGGCGATGGTGGCAATCCCAAGCCCACCCTTCCAGTGTCCAACGAACGTATTCGCAGCACGAAACAGTTCGCGGCTGATACCGGAGACGGAAACAAACGCGCCCATCAGCAGGAACATCGGAATCACGCCGAACGTGTAATCCGTCACAGTGCGCATCGTCGTCTGGCCAACGAGCTTCATCGCAGGCGCAAAACCGGTGAGATAACCGAAGCCTGTGATCCCGACGAGGCCCATAGCCATGCCGACCGGCACGCGCAACAGCATCAGCACAAACAAGGACACAAAGCCTATGAGAGCGACCGCTTCATTGCTCACGATCGCTCACTCCGCCGTCTTGATCTTGGGATCGTGCATCAGCTCTGGATGAAAGATGAGCCGCCAAGTCCGTATCGCAATCAGCAGAACAGCCGAGACGTCGCCGATCCAGGCGACAGCGAAAAATGGCCAGTTTGGAAGCCGAAGATCGTAAGTGAGAACGTTGTCTGCGCGGGTCTGAACGACCTTGTCGAACAAGGTGACCGTTTGAACCGTGACCACAAAGAGAAGCACAAGGGTCGCGAAAATATCAATCCACCTCTGGTACTTTGGGGGTGAATTGGCCCAGACCAGATCGACCGTAATGTGCGTACCCCGGTAGCTCGTGGCGGCAATCCCCCAGAAAATGAGAATGCCCAGCAAGAGCCGGCCAAAATCGTAGTAATCCGGAATCGAGATTGCAAAGAACTTGCGCAGGAATACCGCGATAAAGGTATTCAGCGCCACGATGCCGACAAAGGCAGCGGCAATCCATTCAATGGAATCGATGAACCGATCCATCGCACTTTTCTTCGGCTCCGGAACTTCGGGAATGCCGAGAACGCCATCGCTGGAGATTTGCGGTGTCGCGGTCATGATTCACCGGTTCATGAGAGGAAAATCGCGGCAGAGACCTGCCGCGTTCACGTCATGCGCTGTCTGGCTAAAGAGCCGCGTCGAACTTCTTGAGCGCAGCCTTCAGTTCCGCGTCGATAGCCGCCGCGTCGCCACCGGCTTTTTTGACGCTTTCCGCCCAGCTGTCGCGAAGCGGCGCCGTTGCCTTCTTCCATTGGTCAAGCTGCTCGGCCGTCAGCGGATAAACCTCATGACCCGCCAGCGCTTTCATCTTCACTCGGCCATTGGCTTCAAACTCGGTCCACGGATCGGATATCTTGGCTGCCCACTCCGGCGAGCAATGGTCATCCATCACTTTTTTCTGGGCGGGGGAAAGCGAGTCGTAAGTCTTCAGATTGATATTGTAGGTAAACACCGTCGAGTAGAGCGGCGCGTCAATGTGATACTTCGTGACCTTGTCGATACCGAAAAGGAATATCGATCCCCATGGGAAGGCGATCTCGTCAGCCACACCACGCTCGATCGCATCGCGCGCTTCCGGCGCCGAGGCCTGCACGTTGGTGCCGCCCAGCAACTTCACCATTTCGCCGATCGTGCTTTGCGCAGGCCGTACTTTGACGCCGTTCAGGTCCCCCGGAACCACGATCTTTTTCTTGCCATGGATCGAGCCGGGATCGTGGATGAACGCAAAGCACAGCTTGGTGTCTTTCATTTCGGTCGCGGCGTATTTCTTGTACCACTCGTTCAGCGCCTGCGTGCCTTTCTTGCCGTCGTTGAAGGTAAAGGGAAGTTGCCCAGCCGCGATAATCGGGAATCGTCCAGGCTGATAACCCGGATTGATGTAGGTGATGTCGGCGATGCCGTCGCGCGCCATGTCGTAGTGATCGAACGCCTTCCCGAGCTGTTCCGACGGAAAGATTGTCATCTTGATGGTGCCGCCCGACGCCTTATCGATGTCAGCGGCCCAGGCTTGCGTCGCGGGCACCAATGGATGGGCGGGCGGCAGCCAGATCGACACCTTCATGTTCACGGTCTTGTCCTGCGCGAACGCAGGCGTCATGCTTGCGGCCAATAGTGCCGCCAACAGTGCTTTCCTCATGGACCCGGCTCCCTGATATGACAATCACGGGCTCTTTGGCGGCCCGGTCCAGCATTGTTATATATTGTAATCGATTTGGCAAAATCCTTGGTCTTGTCCGACTAAATCAAGCCACACGATCCCGCAGGGCCGGGATCAGAAAGGCGAAGCCCGACGTGGGAGCGCCGGGACCAGTCACGACAGATACTCAAAACATAAGGGAAATGCGCCTTGTGCAGCGCAAAATGACAGGCAACCGTATGCGCCTTAGACCGCTATGCTCTCGCCTTGCGGAGTCATCACGCAAGGACCCAGAAAGATCAGCGACAATAACAACGTTCAGTCTGCCGTCCAGCCTCCGTCGATGACGAGAGACGATCCCGTCATCAGCGACGATGCATCGCCGGCAAGAAACACGATCGCACCCATCAGATCCTCGACGGTGCCGAGCCGTCCGAGTTTGATTTTCGAAAGTACGCTCTCCTTGAACGCAGCATTTTCAAAGAACGGCCTTGTCATCGGCGTTTCGATGAAGGTTGGGCACAACGTGTTGACCCGAATACCATGCGGGGCCAGATCGATCGCCATCGCCTTTGAGAAACCTTCCATCGCCCATTTCGAGGCGCAATAAAGTGAACGGTTGGCTCCGCCGACATGTCCCATCTGTGAGGACATATTGATGATCGATCCTCTTGTCCCGGTTGCGATCATCCGCTGTGCGATAGTCTGAGCCGCGAAATAAGCGGCACGCACGTTCAGGTTCATCACGACATCGAAATCCTCCACCGGCACATCGGTGAACGAGTTCGGCCTGTTCGTACCGGCATTGTTGACAAGGACATGGTACATCTCACGGGCTTCAATCGCCGAGCGGAATGACGCAACGTCCGTCACATCGAGCGTGAGCGTATCCGCCTGAAAACCCTGCTCTCGAAGCGCCGCAGCCGCCAGCTCAATTTCACTTGCCGTGCGGGCGCAAAGCGTGACGTGCGCACCCGCCTCGGCCAGCGCGGCAGCCGCGGCAACCCCGATGCCCCGGCCCGCCCCGGTGACCAGTGCACGGCGCCCGTCCAGCCGGAATGTCGGAGTTTTCGGCAGCGGCTGGGCGGTCATTCAGCAGCGCTCGCATACGGCACGTTGCGGCCACCATAACGCCGGACGCGAACGTTGGCCTGCTCGGCATGACCGGCGAAGCCCTCAAGCATACAAAGACGCGAACAGTACTCGCCGATCATGGCTGACGCCTCATCGGTCAACACGCGCTGATAGGTTACGGTTTTGAGGAACTTGCCGACCCACAATCCACCGGTATAACGCGCCGCCTTATGGGTCGGGAGCGTGTGATTGGTGCCAATCACCTTGTCGCCATAAGCCACGTTCGTACGTGGTCCGAGAAACAAGGCGCCGTAGTTGGTCATGTTGTTGAGAAAGTAATCCGGATTGCGTGTCATCACCTGCACGTGTTCGGAAGCGATGCGATCCGCCTCCCTCACCATCTCATCTTCGGAGTCGCAGACGATGACTTCGCCGTAGTCTTCCCAGGCCTTGGCGGCAACAGCGCCAGTCGGCAGGATTTTTAGAAGACGCTCAATTTCAGCCATCGTATCGCGGGCAAGCTTTTCGGAGTTGGTCAGCAAAATCGCGGGTGAGTTCGGTCCATGCTCCGCCTGACCGAGAAGATCGGTCGCGCACAACTCACCGTCCACCGTATCGTCTGCGATCACCAGCGTTTCCGTCGGCCCGGCGAAAAGGTCGATACCGACGCGACCGAAGAGTTGCCGTTTCGCCTCCGCCACGAAGGCGTTGCCGGGGCCAACCAGCATATCCACAGGCGCAATCGATGCCGTGCCGAGAGCCATTGCACCAACGGCCTGGATTCCACCGAGACAGTAGATGACATCGGCGCCCGCGAGATGCTGTGCGGCGACGATGGCTGGCGCAGGCTTGCCCTGAAACGGTGGTGCGCAGGTGATGATACGCGCAACACCGGCAACTTTCGCGGTGATCACCGACATATGCGCAGAAGCCAGAAGCGGATACTTGCCGCCCGGAACATAACAGCCCACGGAATTAACCGGTATGTTCTTGTGACCCAGCACGACGCCGGGCAAGGTTTCCACCTCGACATCCTTCATCGAGTCGCGCTGGTGCTGAGCGAAGTTGCGCACCTGCTCTTGCGCGAATTTGATGTCGTCAATGTTCCGCTTGGACAACTGTGCGACGCAGTCCTTGATCTCCGCGTCGGTCAACCGGTAGTCCTTGCGGTCCCACTGGTCGAACTTTATCGACAATTCACGAACCGCGTCATCGCCGCGCTTTTCGATATCGGCAAGAATGCCTTCGACAGTCGCGCGAACCTTGGAATCGTCGTCAGCCCGCTGTGCTGCGTCGCGGCTACGCTTGAGGTGTTTGGCCATTAAAATTCTCCGCGGTTACTTGATCGCCTGAGGATTGATCGGCGAACCGGCAGCGCCGGGCAAATGCATCGGCGGTGCGGCGAAAAAGAACTCATAGATCTTGTCTTGCGCACAATCTTCCGCAAGCTCCTTCAGGTAGAAAATCTCGCCCATCGAAATTCCGATGGCCGGGATCACCACCCAGTGCCAGGGCTGGTTGGCTTCGTTGGTTTCGTTCGGGCGCACCTCGCACCCCCACGTATCGGTGCAGATCGCGGCGATGTCCTTCTCCCGGATCCAGTAGCAGGTCTCGAATGCCATACCCGGGGCATCCCCACCGGCATATCCCGACCAATCCTTCTTCTTCAGGCAACGCTCCTGATGACCGGTACGAACAATCACGAAGTCGCCCTTGCGAATTTCAACGCCTTGCTGTTTGGCGCAAGCGTCGAGGTCTGCGTTGGTGATCGCATAGCCGTCGTCGAGCGAGTCCACACCCTTGAACCGCGCGATATCGAGCAGCACGCCGCGGCCTGCCATCTTGTCACGCGTATGCTCAATGCCGAGCTTCTTTGCGCCGCGCGCATCGACCAGCTTGGCATCATAGCCGTTATACATCTTGTCATCGAGGAAGATGTGACAAAGCGCATCCCATTGCGTCGACGCCTGGCACGGCATGTTGATCGCATCGTCCGCATAGCGAAGATACGGCGAAGGATCGTCCTGGTTGCCGGCTGCGGCATCTGTACCGGTCGCAAGCATGGTGTGGATCGGATTCCATCGACCGCCGAACAGACCCGACTGAATGGGCTCCTTCAGCGACAGGCCGAGCGAGAATACCTTGCCCTTTTTGATGAGCTTGCCCGCGTTGATGACGTCCTGAGGGCTCACGTTGTTAAGCGTGCCGATCTGGTCGTCTGCGCCCCAGCGGCCCCAGTTGGAAAGCTTTTTCGCAGCTTCATAGATAGCGGCTCTGTCGACCTTCATGATCTTGTTCCTTTTCTTTATTTATCAATCGATAATTATATCGGCGCAGTCGGGCGCGCCGCCAGCCATCTGTCAGACCGAGCAGTAGCGTTCTTTGATTTCATCGTCCGCAAGCAGCGCAGCCGCCGTGGCATGATGCACAACCGAACCCTGATCCAGCACGTAAGCGCGGTCGGCGATATCGAGCGCGAGTTCGACATTCTGCTCAACCAGAAGAATCGTCGTCCCTTCTGACTTCATTTTGCGGAACAATTCGAACATTTCGTCGACCAGCACCGGCATGATGCCCTCCGAAGGCTCATCGAGCATGATGAGATCCGGCTTTGCAATCATGGCACGCGCAATCGCAAGCATCTGCTGCTCACCGCCTGACATCGTGACGGCTTCCTGATCCAGCCGCTCGGCCAGACGCGGAAATATCTCCGCTATTTGGGCGATACGTCGAACCTCGTCCTTCTTGTCGGGCGAGGCGACAAGGCCGAGACGCAGATTTTCGCGGACCGTCAATCCCTGCACGATGCGCCGCTCTTCCGGGACGTAAGCAAGACCCAAGGCAAAGCGGACGTGGGCGGGCTGACCCAAAACTTCCTTGCCCTTGAAAGTCACCGACCCGCTAGTCTTGTCGAGCAGCCCGATAATCGACTTCAGCGTCGTGGTCTTGCCGGCGCCATTGCGACCGATCAGACAGACGATCTCGCCTTTGTTCACTTCGAGACCAATGTCCTGAAGCACATGGCTTGCGCCGTACCAGGCGTTGAGATTTTCGACACGCAACATCGCTTCAGTGCTCCCGCTGGCCAAGGTAGACCCGCTTGACCTGTTCGTTCTGGCGGACTTCCGTTGGTGTGCCCTGCGCCAACAGTTCTCCATGATGCAGCACGAGAACGCGGTCGCTGATCCCCATCACCAGTTTCATCTTGTGTTCGACGAGAATAACGGTGCGCTCCTTCGCCAATTTGACGATGAGGTCCATCATCACCCGGGTCTCTTCCGGGCTCATGCCCGCCGTCGGCTCGTCCAGCAGCAACAGCCGCGGATTGGCAGCCAGCGCCATTCCGATTTCGAGCGCACGCTGTTCGCCATGCGCCAGTTCCTTGGCAAGCCGCTCGCGGCGATCCCACAGTCCGACCAGCGCCAGCAACTCATCCGCTTTCTCGACGAGCCCCGGAAGTCTGGCGCGCGGGCGCCAGATATCATAGCGCGAGACGAAGGCTTGCAGTCCGACGCGGACATTCTCCCGCGTCGTAAGGAGCGGAAACACGTTGGTGATCTGGAAAGACTTCGCGATGCCCATATGGGCGAACTCGTGCTGTGCGACATTGGTGACATCGCGGCCTTCAAACTCGACCTTGCCGCTGGATGGCGGGAAGGCGCCGGACAACAGGTTGAAATAGGTGCTTTTCCCAGCACCGTTCGGTCCGATGATCGAGGTGATCGCGTCGCGCGAGAACTCGGCAGAGATATTGTTCAAGGCTACGAATTTGCCGAACTTCTTGCTCACGCCGGTCGTGCGCAAGATGACTTTTGAAGTGTCCACCGAAGTCGTCATGGCTTGACCCGCTTCAAGATCGTTCCCCAGATTCCGGCCGGGAAAAACAACACACAGATCACGAAAACCGCACCGACAATCAGCTGCCAATGAACGGTCCAAAGCGAAACCAGATTCTCGAGCAGCAGGAAAACGGCCGCGCCAATGAACGGGCCGAAGAATGTTCCCATTCCTCCCAACAGCGACATCATCACCACCATACCTGATGTCTCGATGTGCAGGATCTCGATCGGCACAATGGACAGATGGAGGGCCATCAGCGCGCCAGCCAAACCACAGAACGCACCGGACAGGATGAACGTAATCAGCCGGGTTCGCGTCACGTCATAGCCGGAAGCCCGCGCTCGCGCCTCATTTTCCCGGACGGCTTCGATGACAGCGCCAAACGGCGACGCCAATATTCGCGACAGCACGAACAGAGCCATGATCACGAACGCCGCGATGACATAATAACGCGTCAGCGGATTGATGAAGTCGAATTTCAGGCCGAAGATATCGATGATGCGAACGTTAATACCGCGCAAGCCGTTCTCGCCACCGGTCCAATCGACCGCCTGATAAAAGAGATAGAAAACGCATTGCGAGAGAGCCATCGTCACCATGGCGAAATAGATTCCACGGGTGCGGATCGCCAATGCACCAATACCAGCCGCCATGACAGCACCACCCACTATGCCCATCACGATCGCGGCATACCATGGCCATCCAAAATGGACGATCGCGATGCCGCAGAGATAGGCACCTGTGCCAAACAGCGCCGCATGCCCGAACGACAGAAGTCCGAGATACCCGAACAGCAGATTGAACCCGACCGCATAGAGGCCATAGATCAGGATGTTCACCGCCAGCGCGGTGAATGGCATGACCAGCGGAAACACCAGCACGGAGAGACTTGCCAGGATGGCGCGGTGGCGCTTGGCAAAATCGAACCAGCCGGCCGATGCGACGCCCGGCGGCGTCAGAGTTTGAGAAAGCTCATTCATCTTTGTGTACTCGCCTCAGCTCATGAGCCCGGCACGGCCGAAAAAGCCCTGCGGACGGATGAGGAGAACAATTGCCATCAAGGCAAAAATTGAAACCTTGGCCATTTCCGGCGCGAACAACGACGTCATGCTGACAACCACGCCGACCAGAAGACCGGCAATAACGGCGCCGCCGATCGAGCCCATGCCGCCGACAACCGTGACAACAAATGCCTCGGCCAAAATCGTTGCTCCCATTTCGGGGATCACACCCTGCAACGGCGCGGCGAGAAGTCCTGCAAGTCCCGCGATACCGGAACCAATCCCGAAAACAAACAGCCAGACCCGCGCGACATTGACGCCCAGCACACGGACGATCTGCGGATCGCGAGCACCCGCGCGGATGATCAGGCCGAAGCTTGTGCGCTCAAGGAAGAGCCAGAGCCCGAGCAGAACTGCTGCCGCGATGCCGATCACAAACAACCGATAGAGCGGGAAATATCCGACGCCAATATTGACGGCGCCCTGGAGAATTTCCGGTGTGTCGAACGGATAGCCGCTCTTGCCGAAAGCAATGCGAATAAGTTCGACCATTACATAGCTGAGGCCGAACGTCAGCAGCAGCGGATAGTCGATGCCGCGGCCATAAAGCGGCCGGATCAGGAAACGCTCCACGACAAGGCCGACTGTGCCGACGATCAACGGAACGGCAACCAGACAAAGCCAGAAGTTGCCTCCCAGGGAGAGAAGGAACAGCCCGACATAAGCTCCCACCATATAGAAGGCGCCATGCGCGAAGTTCACGACGGTCAGCATGCCGAAGATCAGCGACAGACCGATGGCGAACAGCACATAAATCGCACCGAGCGCAAGACCCGTGAACAACTGCAACGCGATCAGATCAAAACTCAGGCCGGCCATGAATATCTCCAGTTATGACGCGCGCCCGCGACGGGCGCGCGTCCGTCAGTCAGCGGCTCAGGACTTGTGACCAAGCGCTTCGCAGGTCCGCAGGTTCTGTTCGCTGGGTTCTTCCGTCGCCACAACGTTGAACACGTCGGAATCGCCCCTCTCCGGCTTGCTTTTGGACTCGATGATGAGAACCGACTGCACAGCCTGATGATCGCACTTGCGATAGTATTCGGGGCCCTTGTAGTAATCGTACTTCAGCGCTTCGACTGCGGCGATCACCTTGTCAGTGTCGAGAGTACCAGCCGCCTTGGCGCCCATCAGCAGCGTCTTTACACCGGCATAACCCAATGCGCCGTAATCCGATGGCACCTTGCCGCCGTGCATCTTGCGGAACCGATCGTTGAACGCCTTGGCCGACGCAACCTTGTCTTCGATGCCCCAATAGTACGAGGTGCCGCCAATGACGCCCTCGAACGCCTGAGCGCCGGCTGCAATACGGCCCGTGTACAACAGAATCGGCGCAACGATCTTCATGCTTTTCTTCAAGCCGAAGTCGGTCGCCTGCTTGAGCGCAATCTGCTGATCGCGTCCGAAATTGCTGATGACGAGAATATCCGGCTTCAACGCCTGGATACGCGGCAGAAGCGCCGAGAAGTCCGTGGTGCCGAGCGGGTGACGAATATCCGCCAGAGTCTCAACGCCGAGGGCCTTGCCTGCGGTCTGGAAGCCACGAACCATTTCATGGCCGTAGGCGTAGTCGGCCGTGAGGAATGCGACCTTCTTGCCGAACTTCGAGAACGCGTAACGTCCGACGGCACCCGCGGTGAGATGGGGCGTCAGCGCTTCGTGGAAGGTGTACTTGCTGAAGTCCTTCGCTTCGTTGATTTCGTCAGACTGGCTGATCGAATTGTAGATGATCTGGCGTTCCTTGGTGACGTTGTTCACGGCAAGCTGAACGGAGGCTGAGAGGCTGCCGACGATGAAGCTGACCTTCTCCTTCTCGATCAATTCCAGCGTGCGCGTCGCGGCCTCGCCCGGATTGAGCTTGTCGTCGCGAACGAGCAACTCGGCCTTACGACCGTTGAGGCCCCCACCTTCATTGAATTCCGCGATGGCTACTTCCGCGGCGCGAACCTGGTCCTGCGCTTCGGTGCCGTAAGGTCCGGTCAGCGGAACGGGGAATCCAACCTTGATGGTTGCTTCCTGCGCTTGAAGAAGATTGATGCGAAATGGCGATGCCGCCAGAACAGCGCCTGCGCTTGCCGTCGTCAGCAGGCGGCGGCGCGAGATCGAGCTAGAACCCGTTGTTTTCTTGGCCATGTATTCCTCCGTGGTTGGGTGTTTGGTGTTTTTGCAGAAACTTCGGTCAGATGTGTCCGAGCGCCTTGAGAATGATCCGCGGCGTCAGCGGTATTTCAGTCACAGTGACATTGAACGGCGAAAGCGCATCGTTCACCCCGTTCGTGACGACAGCGGCAGCGGCGGCGGTTCCCGCCTCTCCGGCTCCCTTGGCGCCAAGTTCACTCTCCATTGTCGGCGAGACGACGTGTCCGACATCGATATCCGGAATTTCGCCTGACATCGGGACAAGATAATCCGCCATGTTGGCGTTGGTCAGCTGACCCCGGTCATCGTAAATGCAGTGTTCGTAAAGCGCCGCGCCGAGGCCCTGAACCACACCGCCTCGAATTTGCTCATCCACGAGTTGCGGATTGATGACGGTGCCGCAATCCTCCACCACCCAGTGCTTGAGAAGCTTGATGAAGCCCGTTTGCGTATCCACCTCCAGCCACGAGGCCTGAATGCCGTTTGTGAACGCGAAGGGATACTCGCGTGGCACAAAGTGACGGGTTGCCATCAGCTCGGGCTGGAAGCCCGGCGGCAACGTGTCGGGCCGGAAGTAAACAATGCGCGCCAGTTCATGCAGTTCAATGCGTTGCTGGCCACCCTGAACATCCACTACGGAATTATCGACGATGTCCAGGTCGCTGGGCTTCGCTTGAAGAATGGCAGCAGCGACGTCCAGAATATTCTTGCGGAGCACCTTGGCCGCCTGCAGCGCGGCTTCGCCGCCGATCCCCGCGCCGCGCGAGGCCCATGTGCCGCCGCCATAAGGCGTGTTGTCGGTATCGCCGAGAATCACGCGCACGCGCTCCATCGAAACACCGAGCACACTGCCGACGATCTGGGCGGTGAGCGATTCCGATCCCTGGCCCTGCTCGGTGATGCTTGTCTGGCAGATCACGCGGCCGGTCGCGTCCAGACGCACGGCCACGCCATCCTGCGATGAAATCCGGGCGCCGCCGACACCGTAGAAGGCCGCACTCGGATTGGTAACTTCGATGAAGCTCGCAATGCCGATGCCGCGATAAATTCCGCGCTTGCGCAACTCCGCCTGCTCGGCGCGCAGCGCATCGTAATTCATCATCGCAATCAGCTTATCAAGCGACGCGTGATGCGATAGCGATTCGAATTTCAGCCCTGATGGAGATCCACACGGATAGGCGTCATCGCGAATGAGGTTTTTGCGGCGGATCTCGATCGGATCCATACCAATTCGCTGCGCGGCGAGATCGACGAGCCCCTCCGTGATGGAGCACGCAATGGGGTGACCCACGCCGCGATATTGGCAGGTGACGTTCTTGTTCTGATAGACGACACGGGTCCGCGCTCGATAGTTGGGCGTGGTGTATTGTCCGCCGACCAAATTGACCACCTGATTGGCTTCGATGGCGCTGGTGCGCGGATACATCGAATACGGCCCTACCCCGGTGAGATCATCGATCTCGAAGGCATTGATCGTACCGTCCCTGCTGACTCCGATGCGCGCCTTGCAGACGTGGTCGCGCGCATGGATATCGGTGTTGAAACTTTCGACCCGGTCGGCGACGAACTTGACCGGGCGACATAGCAGCTTCGACAGCGCAAGGGTGGCCATCTCGTCGGCATAGATATGAACCTTGATGCCGAACGAACCGCCGACGTCCTTGCAGACCACGCGAACCTGCGACTCATCCAGACCCAGATGTATCGCGGCAATGTTCTGCACCATGTGCGGCGCTTGAGTGCCGAGATAAACGGTCAGGCGCTCCCCTCCGCTGTTCCAGTCGGCAAGCACCGCGCGCGGTTCCAGCGTGACGCCGGTGTGACGACCGAATACGAACTCGGTTTCGACTATCTCGTCGGAATCCTTGAAAGCCTGATCGACTGCGCCGGCATCGAGATTGCGCTCAAACGCCAGATTGTCCCCGAGATCCGAATGAATCACCGGTGTGTCGGGGTCTAGCGCGGTGCGCATATCCGTGACCGGAACTAGCTCTTCATAATCGACCGACACGAGCTCGGCTGCATCCTCGGCGAGAGCGCGGCTGGTCGCGACGATGGCCGCCACGGCCTCGCCCTGCCAGCAGGCACGGTCAATCGCGATGGCGTGCTGGGGCGCAGATTTGAGTCCCTTGAGATGCGAGAGGACGCCAACCCACGGCGTGATGACCTTCGCCAGTTCGGCACCAGTCACAATCGCGATCACACCGGGCATCGCCTTTGCCTCGGTCGCATCGATCTTCACAATTCTGGCGTGAGCGTGTGGCGAGCGCAGAAACGCGACATGCGCCATGCGCGGCAGCACCATATCGCTGACATACTGCCCACGGCCTTGCATCAGCCGCCCCAGATTGGGTCGCGGGACGGTCTTGCCGATATACGAATTCGGGCGATCCAGAACCGAAAGGCTGGGTTGTTTTCCGGAGCTATCGTTCATCACACCTGCTCCGAACGCTTACGTGCCGTCGTCTCCACGGCATCGACAATCGCATGATAACCTGTACAGCGGCAGTAGTTGCCGGACAGATGCTCGCGGATCTGTTCGCGATCGGCTTGCGGCTTTTGCTTCAGGATATCCTGCGCAGCCATCAACATGCCCGGCGTGCAAAATCCGCACTGAAGGGCGTTACGATCCTGGAAGGCCGCCTGCAAATCCGAAATCTCTCCGCTGTCCGATAATCCTTCGATTGTTTCGACGGACGCGTTTTCCGCCTGCACCGCCAGCAGCAGGCAAGAACGAATGATGTCGCCGTTCACACGGACAGTACAGGCGCCGCAAACGCCGTGCTCGCAGCCAACATGCGTTCCGGTGAGACCCAGATGCTCGCGAAGAAAATCCGCCAGATTCAGCCGGGGAAGTACATGCGCGGAAACGCGCTCGCCATTGACGATCAGCGAGATCGGCGTCGGGGCTGTCATGCCGGCATCCTTGCTTCGAGATCTGGCCGGCCAAGGAGCACCGTCACACATCGAACCATCAACAGACGAGCGAGATGGCGGCGCATCGCGATGGAAGCCTGCTGGTCTTCCTGTGGATCAAGTTCTGCGTCAAGCGCGGCCTGCGCATCGGCCAGCATCGATGCCGTCACCGGCTTCCCGACAAGATGCCGTGACGTCGCTGCGAGCAACGGCCGGTCGCCAACGGCAAAGAAGCCGAGCCGAAGATCGGTGAGCACATCGTTATCGAGAACTCCACACGCTGCCAGTCCGACGATGGCGTAATCGCCCTTGCGGCGCGCGTACTCGTGGAAAAAATGAACGGTACTCGATTTAGCGACAGGCACCTCGACTGCAACCAGCAACTCTTGTGGTGACAGCACCGTCTCGTAAATGCCGGTAAAGAAATCGACGGCCGGAATGCGCCGCTCACCGCTCCTGCCACGCACGATAATGGTTGCGTCGAGAGCAATGACGCACGCCGGAAGCTCCGATGCGGGATCCGCATGCGCAAGGCTCCCGCCGATGGTCCCCCGGTTCCGAATTGCGGGATGCGCAACATGCGCAATGGCTTCTGTCAGAAGCGGTGCATGCTTCGCGATATCGGGAGAGTTCAGAATATCGACATGACGGGTCAGCGCGCCAATCGTCAGGACGCCCTTCGAGGCGGAAATCCCGCGCAGCTCGGAGATCGCGCCAATATCGACGAGCAGTGCCGGAGCCGACAACCTCAAGTTTAATGCAGGCATAAGACTTTGCCCGCCGGAAAGGACCTTTGCCTGGTCACCGTGCAGGGCAAGCAATTCCAATGCGTCAGTTACGCTCAATGCACGCGAATAGCTGAAAGCCGAAGCTTTCATTCCGGCCGCCTCCCTCACTCGCCTCATTTTCTGATGGGCTTGAACAGATTAGACGGCGCGGACAATTAAACGTCAAGCGTTATTTATCGAACGATTATTTCATGATCGTGACGCTGTGCCTCGGACGACGATTGAAAACCACTTCAAAGTCAGAAAACGCCGATCGGAATATCGCGTCGCACCATCGTGATCAGGATTGCTTTCGTCCCATGCGACGCCGTGGTGTTCGCTGTGAGCCTGTACGTTCCCGGAACACAAGCCGCGATTGTTTGGCCCCCATTTCAAGAATATCGGCGAATAATGCTGCAGCCGGAGACATGACCTTGCGTGCAGGTTCGATCAAAACGAACTCGGAATAAAACGGTGGGTCCAGCGGCCTGACGTCGAACCGACCGCCATCGAGGTCCGATACCATCATTACAAATGGTAAAATGGCGACCCAGTCGCTCGCTGCGACAAATTGCAGCGTTCCCATCATCGCATCGAGTTCGAGTCGCTGGGCAACGGCAATGCCATTCGCGCTGAAGTAGGTTTCGATGTTGCGCCGCCGGGTATTCTGAAGGCCGGGCAGCACCACTTTCAGCGGACCAAGCTCAGATAACTTAACTGGCTTCAAGTTGTGGCCCCGCTTCGCGCTGACAAGCATCTCCCTGTCCCGCGCAAGCAGACGATGCGATATTCCGGTGGCTCCCTCGAAGGCAGGGACCACGGCAAAATCCAATTCACCCTTCAGGGTCATGTCCGTCAAAACACCCGAATAGGCTTCGATGACGCTGATCTCCGAGCCGGGCGCGGAGCTGAGAAACTTGTCGAGTGCGGGAGCGAGAATCGATCTGGTGAAGGTCGGCATCAAGCCCACGCGGATCGTGCCGCGGACGTGGTTGACCGCAACGCTTTGCTGAGCCGCTTCCAGCTTCTTCAGAACGTCGACGCATTCACGGTAGTAAAGCTTCCCTGCGAGGGTTGGTTCGACGTCGCGGCCATCACGCTCCAGCAACACAGCGCCAAGTTCAGATTCCAGTTGTTTGATGTGTTGCGAAATGCCCGACTGGGTCGCACCTTCCCGTCTGGCCGCCGACGTGAACGAGCCTTCCTCATAGACAGCGACAAAAGATCTGATCTGGCGAAGCGAGAGCATCCATCAAATTTCCTAATGCGGGAAAGTAAGAATAATCATTTTTCTAATAGCTCACAATCGCTAGTCTTCCCGACAACCATAAGCAATGCAGGAAATGCGCTATGAATCTGGGCTTTTTCACCATGCCGATCCATCCCCTGGATAAGGACTGGCGGCAGTCGCTGGCTGAGGACCGTGAGGCCTTCCTGCTCGCCGACGAGCTTGGATTTACGGAGGCCTATGTTGGGGAACACGTCACCGACAAGGCCGAAAACATCACATCCTGCGTGACGTTTCTGGCGTGGGTCGCCGCCGCTACCCGGCAAATCAAGTTGGGTACAGGCACCGTGAACATGCCCAATACACATCCCGCGACAGTGGCAGCCGGCATCGCCATGCTGGATCACATGCTTGATGGCCGTTTCATTTTCGGCATCAGCCCGGGCGGACTTTTGTCTGACGCTGAACTGTTCGGCAATCTCGATTTCAACCGCAATGAGATGTTTCTCGAGGCGATTAATCAGGTGCTCGGCATCTGGTCGGGCGAGCCGCCCTATAACCTCCAAGGCAAATACTGGACAGTTTCGACACAGCGCACCCAGATCAAGGAAATCGGCCAGGGCTATATCCCCCGTCCGCTGCAACGTCCCCATCCTCCGATTGTCGTGACGGCCGTTGCTCCGTTCTCCAAGGGAGTGACCGAAGCAGCCGTGCGCGGATGGGACCCGATCTCGGCAAACTTCCTGATGCCCGCATGGGTCAAGAGCCACTGGCCGAAATATGTGGAAGGCTGCGAACGTGGCGGCCGTGCTGCGGATCCGGCCAACTGGCGCGTCGCCAAGAGCGTTTTCGTCGCGGACGACGCAGCAACCGCGAAAGCCTACGCCACTGACCCCGACGGTCCGTATGTGAACTACTATCGGTCGCTGTTTACGAAGCTCAAGAAAAACGGACGCATCGAGCTTTTCAAAACACGCCGCGACCAGCCTGATGACGAGGTCACACTTGAGATGATCTGCGACAAGCTGATCATCTACGGCACGCCTGATAGCGTCGCCGATCAGCTTCTTGCCTTTCAGAGCGAAGTCGGCACATTCGGGACACTGCTCTACGCCGGCAAGGATTGGAAAGATCGCGAACTCGGGCGAAAGTCCATGATACTAACGGCTGAGAAAGTCATGCCGCTGGTGAACGCCGGCTCGGCCAAACAAATCAAGGCGGCGGAATAAACGGAATAACACGCAAGACAGGACGTTCAGTTGGCCCTCACCGATCGCATCCCCTATCAGGCTCTTATCGACCGTCCCAAGCTCGTCCTTCCGGGCGGCAAGAAGCTCGCGGTCTGGATTATTCTGAATGTCGAGGAATGGCGGATCGAAAACGCCATGCCCCGCACGGTGCTCAGTCCGCCGATGGGGCAGCCGCTGCTTCCGGACGTACCAAACTGGTCATGGCATGAGTATGGAATGCGCGCCGGCTTCTGGCGTCAGTTGAAGGCGCTTACGGACCGAAACATTCCGACAACGCTGGCAATCAACGGAAACGTCTGCACGTCATATCCGCGTGTCGCGGAGGCCGCGCGCGAAGCGGGATTCGAGTTCATGGGGCATGGCTTCCTGCAGGGCCCGATGCACAAGCTCGAAAATCAGAGCGACGCCATCAAGCGTGCCGTAGACACCATCGCGAAATTCGCAGGCAAGGCGCCGCGGTCGTGGGAAAGCCCGGGGCTCACCGAAACCGAGGAGACGCTCGATCTGCTGCGATTGAACGGCATCGAGTATGTCGCGGACTGGGTGATCGACGATCTTCCGCAGGATATCGCGACACCTCATGGAACCATGACGACAATCCCCTACACCGTCGAGACCAACGACATCGTCGTTCATGCGCTTCACCATATGGCGTCGGACCAGTTCCTGCGCCGCTGTATCGATCAGTTCGACCGGCTCTATCTCGAAGGCAATGACAATGCCCGCGTGATGGCGATCTCGATTCATCCCTACATCACCGGCGTACCGCACCGGATCAAATATCTCGAACAATTGCTCGATTATGTCATCGGCCACGATGGCGTTGCCTTGATGACTGCGAGTGAAATCGGCGACTGGTATCGCGGCCAGATGGCCAAATTCTAATTTTTGCTGGAGCGCAAACATGATCCGTGCCGCCATTGTCGGGCTGGGATGGTGGGGACAGACCCTCGCCAGCAGTCTCGCGACCAGCGACGTCATCAAGCCAATTCTGGGGATAGACCCACTCGAACCGATGCGCGCCAAGGGCGCAGCCCTGGGACTTGAAACGTCCGCAAGCTTTGAAGACGCACTGGTGCGAACGGATATCGATGCCGTTATCCTCTGCACCCCGCAGGATCATCATGCCACGCAAATCGAGGCCGCAGCGAAGTCAGGCCGTCACGTATTTTGCGAGAAGCCTCTTTGCACGACGGCTGCTGACGCCGAACGAGCGATTGCAGCGGTGAGAAAGGCAAAGGTGCAACTCGGCATCGGCCACGAGCGACGCTTCGAACCGGCCGTGATCGAAATGCGCAAGCGATTCGCGGACGGCGAATTCGGCAATGCACTCGTGCTGGAGGGAAATTTCAGCCAGGACAAATTTCTCAACCTCCCGCCCGACAACTGGCGCCTGTCGAACACGCTGAATCCAGTTGGCCCCTTGTCAGCCACCGGCATCCATCTGGTCGACCTTTCGATCGCCATTCTCGGGAAACCGATCCAGGTGTGGGCGCGGCTGGCCACGCTCGGAAGCCGTTTTGCCAACGGCGACACGCTTTCGATCACCATCGGTTTCGAGACCGGCACAACAGCCACGCTCAACGCGGTACTTGCCACGCCGTTCATGGGGCGGCTCGCGCTGCTGGGATCTAAAGGCTGGATGGAAATTCGCGACCGGACCCATCCCGAGAGCCCGACGGGCTGGGATGTGACGCGCGTCCACCGCGGTCAGCCACCGGAAACAGCTTACTATCAGCCTCATCCGGCCGTGCGCGACAACCTGGAATCGTTCGGGCGGGCTGCGCTCGGCAGAGGTTCATATCCGGTCTCTCATGATGAGATGCTGTCGAACGTGCGCACGTTCGAAGCCATTCAACGGTCAGCGAGCAGCGGTCGTGTCGAGGCGGTTTGATTTTGTCGCCGGCCGCTTCGCGGCCGCACCGGACACCCGCGCGAAGCCGGCGAGATAACCATCGATTGCGTTGGCAATCATTTCACTTTTATCCTGAATATCAGGCATCTCGTAAATGTATCGTCGAACGCCGTAATAGAAAACACCGCCGTGGAAAACCCACGCCATTTCGATTTCGGATGCCGACGGCTTGGCCTGCGTCGGCAGGCCAAATTCGAACCTGCATTCCTTGATGATGCGGGTCAGGATCTTGTCGCGCACGACACCGACATACCAACGGTTGATATCGAGACCCTTGAGGCCTGAGAACAGATAGATTCTGAGCCATTTTCGCGTAAAAATCACATTGGTGTAAGCTTCGTAGAACTGCACAAGCCGCTCGCGGATCGGGCTTGACCGATTGGTGAGAAGCTTTTCCCAGCCGGTGTCGAGCGGCTCAAGATACACCTTGCGATAAACTTCCTTGATCAATTCTTCCTTGCTCGGGAAATAGCGATACAGCAGCGGCTGGGTCACGCCCAATCGGCGTGCCAGCTCGCGCGTGCCGCCATCGAATCCCTCTTCGGAAAAGAATTCCGTAGCCTTGCGGACAAATTCCTGACGGCGATCTTCAGGAGACAGACGCTTCTGTTTCACACGCGCGATCGACGAAGATGGTTTCTTTTTCATGATGATCTGCGGGGGTCATGCCTCGGGAACAAAGTGACCGAATTTGCCGCGAGCGAAAAGCAGCGGCTCTGCATGGTTGTAAGCATAAGCCTCCACTGCACCAAGGAAAATCACATGGTCGCCCCCGTAATAGCGGTCGGCGCTGCGGCATTGAAATGTGGCCACCGCATCGGCGAGCACCGGAGCATCGCCTAAGCCCGGTTTCCACGTGACCCCGGCGAACTTGTCGTCCGCGCGCGTGGCGAACTGGGTTGCTAGTTTTTGCTGGGATGCGCCCAGCACGTTCACCGCGAAATGGCTGGCATTCTGAAAAATGCTCATGCTCGGAGAATAGCTAACCAGGCTCCAGAGAACGAGCGGCGGATTGAGCGAGACCGACGCGAACGAATTACAGGTCAATCCGGCCCTGCCACTCGGCGTCGCGGCCGTGATGACCGTGACACCCGTGGCGTAGGCACCCAGAGCATTCCTGAAATCGCGAGGATCGATCGAGGAACTGTCGCTCGAGAGCTCTTCGCCATGCTCGGTCGGATGTTGCGAAACAGCAGCCATCGGCCTGACCTCTCAAAGAGTGAGATTTTCGGACGGCAGATCCAGCGCGACGCGGCCATAATTCGTTCCGGCAGCATCGAAGCTGAAGGCGATGTGCGCGTTGATCGCATGGGCGTCGCGGAACTGCCGCTGAAGCGCGCCCGTTGTATAAAGACCGCGCGCACCGCTCGCCGAAAACAGCAACGAGACCGCTTCCGTGCAGAGATTCACAGCGTAAGCGCCGTCACGCCGGTATCTGGTTTTTTCCGCAAGCTTGGGAATTTCACCGCGACGCGCATCCGTCATCGCATCGATGCAGGTCCGCCGCATGATGAGACGCGCAGCATCAATCTTGGCCGACGCTTCGGCAACCTTGATCTGCGTCGTCTGCAAATCGCCAAGTTTGGCGCGATTATAAGTCGACGCACGATGCCGGGCGATCTCGATATAGTCGTCCAGGCAGGCTTGCGCGTTGCCAAGGGCGGCACCCGACAGAACAAAAGGAAACAGCGCGAACACTGGCAGCGCATACAGCGGACCGGGATTCACAGCGCTTCCCGGCGTAGCGCCTCCGGCGACATCTTTCACCGCAAGCGTCATGTAATCGGGGACGAAGACGTTCTTGGCCTCGACGTCGTTCGATCCGGTCCCCTTCAGGCCGGTTGAATTCCATGTATCGATGATCTTGTAGTCATCCTGCTTCAGCAGAAAAATCCGGTACTCAACGCCGTCTGCATCGTCTTCGGAGGAAACGATGCCCGCAAGCATGTTCCAGGTACTCGAATTGACGCCTGATGAGAACGGCCATCGGCCTGACAAGGTGTACCCACCCGCCACCTTCGTCGCGCGACCAGCCGGAAATACAAATGATGACGCAATGAGAGCGTTGACGTCGTCTTTCCAGATCAGATCCTGCGCACGCGGATCGAACATGCCGAGCATCCAATGATGACTCGCCAAATTCGCGAGATTCCATGCGACCGACGCATCGGCAAGCGCCACGACATCGGCGAAATCGACCAGCGCGACGTAATCCAGTTCCGAACCACCGACCCGCTTCGGCTGAAGAATTCTGAACAGCCCCGCCGTATGGAGGTCTTGCTCGGTCTCCGGTGGGAGACGCCGCATCTCCTCGGTCGTTGAGGCACGTTCACGCAGTTTCGGCAGAAGCGCGTATGCGCGCTCCAGCATCGCGGAATATGCATCGTCTTGACCGTTTGAGCGCCGGTCCAGATCAAGCTTATGGACTGTACCTGCCATGAATCTCTCCCGGACGTTAACGCGCTGCCGCTTTGCGGGGCGCGTTCGGTTTGATATGCGGACGATCGAGATAGAGCGATGCCTTAAGCCCTTCGTCGTCTTGCGTCGCGAACTCCGACAACAGCTTCATCTCTGGAATACGCGAACGGTCCAACGTGGTCACATCCGGCCAATCGATCTCGACCAGATTGCCGGCAGGATCGCGCAGATACATCTGCACGCAGCCATCCGGTAACTCGTTAACCGGATTGCGGAAGGCCGTGGAATCTAGCGCGCCGATCGCCTTGGCCTGTTCGTAAGCGGCATGAAAATCGTCTACGTCGAGCGCGAAGTGCTGATAAACCGGAATATGGTCCTCAAGCTCGAACAGATGGAGTTGAAGGTCGCCACAACGCAGATACTTCGTCTTGAAACCGAAATTGTAGGTCGGGATCAACTCCATGCCCAGCACGGTTTGATAGAAACGAGCGGACTCTTCCAGATCCTTCGCGCCGATGGAAAGATGGTTGAAACCAAGGACTTTCATGTCTGCACTCCCGCGAATTTCATTGAAGCTTTTTGATTTATCACCCGATAAATAACGCGGCCCGGACGAAAATGCAAGCACGTTGGCGCGGAATGCACCGCACAAAGCGTGCTGCGTGTGCGCCATGCTTTATTCAAATTTGGGATAGTGCGTAGTCAGACCAACTGCGACAGCCTATCCGGCCGTCCGAACGCCCTCGATCATTGCGCCCGCGATGAAACGGCCGCTGAAGCGTGCCCCACTACGAAGCGGGTTTTTTCCGGTCAATTCCATGCATCGTCTCGAGCACGGCGCAGACTGCAGCTGTATCCTGCTCCTTGCGACCGAGGGCCGCGCCTGCATGATAGACCTGCGAAGCGGCGGCGTAGACAGGCAAGGCACAATCGAGATCCGCAGCAAAGTCGTCGATAATCGAAATGTCCTTGATCTGCATGCGGATCGTTGCCGTCGGCACGTCATACGTTTCATCGCGCATCAACGGACCTCGCATCTGAAACATGCGTGATGTCCCGGCGCTGTCAGCAAGCGTGTCGTAAACCAGCGCCGGATCTATCCCGGCCTTGATGCCGAGAACCATTGCTTCCGCTGCCGCCACGTTGTGAATCGTAACAAGATGATTCGCGATGTATTTCATGACGCTCCCCCGGCCGAAGGGCCCGAGATAGCGCTGCACGCGGGACATCCCTGCGAATACTGCCCCGCAACGGGCGAAGGCCGCCTCGTCACCACTGCCAAGAATAACGAGATCCTTGGTGGCCGCCTGCGCGCCAGTGCCGCTGATCGGACAGTCCAGAAGGATCTTCCCGTTCTTTTCCATGATCGCGAGCGCCGCGCGCTTGATGTCCAGCGGGAGCGTGGAGCATTCGATAACGATCTGCCCTGCCCCTTTCGCATAAGCAATGCCGCCGGGGCCGCCGATCGCTTCGGTCAATGCCTCTGCCTTCGGCAACGACATGATGATGATCGGTGCGGCCTCAGCCACCTCACGGGGCGAATCCAGAGCCTGACCACCCAATTCTTCCAGCCGCGCACATGCCTCTGGCATCGGGTCGAATCCAACTACGGCAAAGCCGGCCTCGCGCAAATTCCGCGCAATGGCCGTACCCATAATTCCAACGCCTACAATGCCGACTTTCTGATTCATCAAACGAACGCCTTCACTAGGGAAAAATGTGACTCACGATGTGAGCGGACCATCGGCGATCCGACGGCAAGCGTCAAATGACCGCGATCCTGACGTAGCCGTCGTATCCACAGACCGTTGAGCCCCTGCCAACAGTAACGGCCGGGGCCCTGAGTTCCCCTGCCTCATACTTTTCATCGTCCTGCCTTGGTATGGTCAAAGCGCGATGCCCCTCTGCATCCGCAGATTGGCTGGATTATTCCGCCGCGTATCGCACCTCGTAACATCACGGAGCGTCAATGCAATTCAAGTTGCAACATGCGGACTCGCAAGCCGACGATCCGCACGACGTCATCGCAGCGCAACTGCGCGACCTGGCACCCCGCCTCGCACCTGATCCGGACGCGCCTTCCCTCACGCCTGCAGTACCTGCGGAGCCCTCCGGCAGCGAACCGTCGCTTCGCGCTGCGCCTCTGAACGACAACTCAGGCCACGTCCATGATTTGACGCCGCGCCCGCGGTCCGGTCGAGGAGCCATGCTGCTCATCGCCTGCGCTGGCATCGCCGCAGTGGCGGCCTGGCATTCTTATGGGGACGAGGCGAAGCAGAGGCTTTCGTCCCTTCTGCCGCAGCTTCTCGCAGGCACTTCAGCTCCAGCGCAAAATGCCAATGCCGCCGAACCGCAGGACGCGGCCTCTCAGGTAGCGCCTCCCCAACCGGCCAGCGATCCCGCCGTGCAAGAAGCGGCCGGCGCGGCGTCTGTGACGCCGACAGAGCCCGTATTAGCGGCACCCTCGACTGCCGAGCCTCCCCCGGCACAGGCGGCGCTTCCACCCGAGCTTGCACAATCGATTGAAACGATGGCGCGCGAAATCGCTTCGCTCAAGCAAACGGTGGAGCAGCTTCAGGCTGGCCAGCAGCAACTGAGCCGCGATGTTGCGAAGGCTGCCGAGCAGGAAGCGCGCCGCAAGTCGGCTGTGCAAGCCTCGAAGCCGGCCGCACCGCGACCGCAGCGCGCATCAACACCCGCTCCGGCCCCACGCGCTTTCGCGCCGTCATCCCAAACCTATCCGCAGGGACAGACTTATCCGCAAGGTGCCGCGCAACGTGACGCTTACATTCCACCCCCGCCGCCTGCGCCCGCGCAACTCCCGCCACAGCCCGGCGACTTGAGTGTCCCTCGGCCACCTATGCCACTGCGGTAGGTCTACAACCCGGCAAGTCCCGTTCAAGGGACAATCCCCTTCGGGGATTTGCCAAGCGCTTACATGCTATTCGGCGCTGCTGACCAGCCGCATTCGCGGAGCCGCTGCGTCCATCAATCCCTGATAGGCAGCGAGATAGTCCAGTGCCATGCGACGCGCTGTGAACCGTTTATCGAACCGCTTGCGAACGGCGCCCCGATCTATCTGTGGCAGCAAGCCGACGGCTGCAACCGCACTGATTTCGTCCTCCACGACAAAGCCAGTGACACGCTCGTCAACAATCTCCGGAACGGAACCGCGATTGTAGGCAATCACGGGCGTTCCACAGGCCATTGCCTCAATCATGACAAGACCGAATGGCTCGGGCCAATTGATCGGCAACAACAGTCCGAGCGCGCCACTTAAGAAAGCGGATTTCTCATGGTCAGCGATCTCGCCGATGTACTCTACAAGCGGATGGTCGATGAGCGGACGGATAATCTCGTCATAGTATTCCTGGTCGGCACGATCGATCTTCGCCGCGATTTTAAGCGGCCTGCCGCATCGAATAGCGATCCTGATCGCGGCATCCACCCCCTTCTCCGGCGCGATGCGGCCTAGCACCGCCAAATAGCTGGGCGTCACCGGCCGGGGCGTCAGAAGCTTTTCGGGAATTCCGTGATGAATGGTGCGTATCCAATTGGCTTGGGGTACCGGTCGCCGCTGCGTGTTCGATATTGAAATAACCGGGATTGATGAGAACGTATTAAACACCGGCTGGTGCTCCGGCAGGTCTAGCCGACCGTGCAGCGTCGTGAGAAATGGCGTCGGCTGACGCGCGAACAACGAGAACGGATAATAGTCGAGATGAAAATGCAGGAAGTCGAATTCCTCATTGTCGCATTTTCTTCGGACCCGTTCGAGCATCACCATGTGAAGCGCATTGGCATCGCGGACCGATCCGTCGAGACGTAAGGCCCTCGGCCATGTTGCGTCCAGCTTCGCGGAGGTTTGAGAGTCCCCGCTGGCGAATAGCGTAACGTCGTGGCCAAGCGAGACCAGTTCTTCTGTCAGCCAATGCACAACGCGCTCGGTTCCACCGTAAAATTTGGGTGGAACAGCCTCGGTGAGCGGAGCAACCTGCGCAATCCGCATACTTCTCTCCCATCGTCCCAAGGGGTGAACAATTCTGTGGTCTTCAGTTTGTGCTGAAGCCCCGAAGCGGAACGTTCTCGCAGATGCGAAGTTCCTATTGAGGGTCCATTACTTTCCACGACGCTGTCTTGTTAACGCCATCTCGGTCGATCAGCCTTCCTCAAACCGACGGTCGAGAGGTTTTGCATTAACGATGGCAAAACGATGAGCATCGCGCGGATGCGCATGGTGTGACCGGAAGGAACTTTTCTGCAGGATCGATTCCTGCAACGCTTCGCAGGGGTTACATGGATAGTCTTTCGGGATACACACATCGTCCCTTCGCTTTCGTGCTGCGCTACCTTCAGCAGCGAATGATGTCGCATGTCGTGATCGTGACTACAGTTGCAGCAGCCGTTGCTTGCTCGGTAGGCACACAGTATGGCGTGAAATATCTCGTCGACTGCCTTGCCGCCGGACCGACCCACAATGCTGTATGGCTGGCATTCGGAATTCTTGTGGCTCTGATCGCGGCCGACAATTTCCTTTGGCGGGTCGCAAGCTGGATCGCGAGTTTCACATTTGTGGGCGTGACCGGAGATTTACGCAGGGATATTTTCCGCCATTTGACCGGCCATGCACCGGGTTATTTCTCAGATCGGCTGCCAGGAATGCTCACCAGCCGCATCACCGCAACGTCCAATGCCGTGTACACCCTGGAAAACATGTTCGTCTGGAACGTGATGCCACCGTGTATCGCGACTGTTGCCGCGATCGGGTTGATTGGAACCGTCAGCTCCATGATGGCGGCGGGATTGACCCTTGTCGCAAGTGTGGTCGTAATCGCGATGTTCCGCATAGCGGCAGCGGGGAAACCCCTGCACGACGAGTTCGCCAACAAGGCCGCCGCGGTGGACGGGGAGATGGTCGACGTCATCAACAACATGCCGCTGGTGCGGGCGTTTGGCGGTCTCGATTACGAACACGAACGCTTCGATGCCACGGTCAATCGCGAGCTGAGCGCAAGGGGTCGCAGCTTGCGCTATCTCGAACGGCTGCGGCTCACGCACGCGGCTATCACCATCGTCCTCACGATCGGGCTGCTGGCATGGGCGATCCGGCTTTGGCAGCAAGGCAGCGCAACCACCGGCGATGTCGTACTGGTTTGCACGCTCGGTCTCTCTATCCTGCATGCCACACGCGACCTGGCCGTGGCGCTCGTCGATGTCACCCAGCATGTCGCAAGGCTGTCCGAAGCCACTGCAACACTCCTTGTGCCGCACGAATTGCGCGATCATCCCGAAGCCGAACCTCTGGTGAGAGCCGGCGCCGTCATTGCCTTCAACAACATCTCGTTCAGCTATCCTGGCGGCACGCCGTTGTTCGACAAGTTCAGCCTTCGGCTCAATTCAGGCCAGCGGGTCGGGCTTGTTGGTCAGTCCGGCGGAGGGAAGTCGAGCTTGTTTACTCTGCTGCAGAGATTTTACGACGTCCAGAGCGGCAGCATCACCATCGATGGTCAGAATGTTTCGAAAATCACGCAGCAAAGTCTACGCGAAGCGATTTCCGTCGTCCCGCAGGACATCTCGCTGTTTCAGCGTTCGATCATGGAGAACATCCGTTACGGCCGCCCAACGGCGACCGACGACGAAGTCTTGCGTGCGGCCATCGCGGCGCGCTGCGATTTTGTCGAGGACCTGCCGGACGGGCTTGAAACCATGGTCGGAGATCGCGGCCTCAAGCTATCCGGCGGGCAACGTCAGCGCATTGCAATCGCGCGAGCGT
Source organism: Afipia sp. GW822-FHT04G07 (assembly GCF_058800765.1). Classification (NCBI taxonomy): domain Bacteria; kingdom Pseudomonadati; phylum Pseudomonadota; class Alphaproteobacteria; order Hyphomicrobiales; family Nitrobacteraceae; genus Afipia; species Afipia sp. GW822-FHT04G07. The sequence continues at coordinate 3,819,645 of NZ_JBXAMP010000001.1, read as the reverse complement.
TCCTGAAAGACGCGCCGATTCTTCTGCTTGACGAGGCGACTGCGGCTCTGGACAGCGACTCCGAGGAAGCTATTCGGGAAGCACTCGCGAGACTTATGCGCGGAAGAACCGTGATTGCAATTGCGCATCGCCTAGCGACGCTGCGCAACTTCGATCGTGTTATTCTGCTTCAGGCAGGACGGATAATCGAAGACGGTTCACCGGATCGATTGATGCAGCGTCCAGGACCCTATCGCGAACTGGTGACACGAGAAATGAACCGACTGGCGAAGCACGCCGCTGCCTGACACGTCCTCTCGCCCGCTTGACCTGCCAACCACTGGCCGCCCTGTCATCATCTGAGGGTCAACACATGGCAATGGAATCTTTGACGGAAATAACGGCGATCCGTGAAATGGAAACACTTACGGAATCGCCATTCTACATCCCGATGACCGGTCCCGCCGCGCGTCCGCGCCGCGCGCTGAAGCATGACGACACCTTCATCGTGCTCGATAGTCATGGCGACATAGGAGCTTCTGCCGGCGGACCTGATGGTCTTTTCAACGCCGATACCCGGTATCTTGCACGGCTGGAATTGCTGCTGGATGATATGCAGCCACTGCTGCTCGGTTCCAACCTGCGTGACGACAACTCGTCACTGACAGTTGACCTCACCAATCCCGATGTCTTCCGCGATGGAAAGATCGTACTGCGAAAAGACATGCTGCACATCGTGCGCACGATCTTCTTGTGGCGCGGTACTGCATATCAGCGGATCGGCCTTCAGAACCATGGGGAATGCCGCGCCAGTTTCAATTTGAGCCTGCTTATCGACAACGATTTTGCGGATCTGTTCGAGGTTCGGGGCGAGCAGCGCCCACGGCGCGGGGTTGGCTCCGGCCGCCTTCTCAGCCCCGCCGATGTTTTCTTCGAGTATGTGGGACTCGACGAAAGGCTCCGGGACACCACATTGCATTTCGACCCTGCTCCGTCGCATCTCGCTGTGAATCGCGCAATCTATCATCTGGATCTCGCCCCACGACAGACGACCTCGCTATTCATAGCCGCGTCCTGCAACAAATCAGCCGCCCATAAGCCCATCCCCTTCTTCCGCGGCTTGCTGGCCCACCGCCGCGAGATGCGACAGTCGACGGCGGGCGCAACAACCATCGAAACCTCCAACAATATCTTCAACGAGGTGCTCTGCCAGGCAAGCGCCGATCTTAACATGCTGATGACGGAAACGCCGGAAGGCCGTTATCCTTATGCGGGAATTCCATGGTATTCGACCACATTCGGGCGCGATGCCCTGATTACCGCTTTGCAAATGCTGTGGATTGATCCGCGCATCGCGCGCGGCGTGCTGAAACGGCTCGCGAGGCATCAGGCCAGGACGGTCGATCCGCTTGCTGACGCCGAGCCTGGGAAAATCCTGCACGAAATGCGCGGTGGGGAGATGGCCGCGCTGCGCGAGGTGCCGTTCGGAAAATACTACGGCAGCGTCGACTCCACGCCGCTGTTTGTTTTTCTCGCCGGCCTGTATGTCGAACGTACGGGTGACGAGGAAACGTTGCGCGAACTCTGGCCCGCAATCGAAGCAGCCTTGCAATGGACCGACGGCGACGGTGACCCCGATCAGGACGGCTTCGTCGAGTACCGGCGTGCTTCCGAGCAAGGGCTTGCCAATCAGGGCTGGAAGGACTCGTTCGATGCGATCTTCCACGCCGATGGCCAGCTTGCCGAAGGATACATAGCCCTCGCGGAAGTCCAGGGCTACGTTTTTGCCGGCAAGCAATTGGCCGCATGTTCCGCGCGGCGCTTGGGTCTGGCTGATCGGGCGGCGAAACTCGAGGCCGAGGCACACCTTCTCGCTGAGCGTTTCGAGGCAGCGTTCTGGTGCGAGGAACTCGGCACATACGTCCTTGCGCTGGACGGAGACAAAAAGCCCTGCAAGGTACGAACGTCGAACGCCGGGCAGGTTCTCTTCACCGGCATTGCGAGCGAGAAGCACGCACGCATGGTCGCCGCAGAGCTGTTGCGACCTCACTTTTTCACAGGGTGGGGCATCCGCACGGTTGCGCGCGGCGAGGCCCGATATAATCCGATGTCCTATCACGACGGCTCCATCTGGCCGCATGACAATGCACTGATTGCTCTCGGACTTGCGCGTTACGGCCTGAAGCATTCGGTCGAGCAGGTGTTCAAGGGATTGTTCGACGCCGCGACCTATATGGATCTGCGGCGACTTCCCGAATTGTTCTGTGGTTTTCAGCGTGAACGCCGCCAAGGACCGACACTTTATCCCGTCGCCTGCGCGCCGCAGGCCTGGGCCAGCGCAACACCGTTTACGCTGCTCGAAGCCGCACTCGGTCTTGAGTTTGACCCAGAGCGTGGTGAGATTCGTTTTCGCAACCCACGGCTGCCGGCTTTCCTCAATGAGGTCATTCTGCGGAATCTTCAACTCGGAGATTCCAGCGTCGATTTGCGGGTCCAGCGTCAAGGGGAAGATGTGTCGCTCGAAATTCTGCGCACCCGCGGCAAAATTCAAGTTTCGATCGTTCTGGCTCGCTGAGCGGATCGCCATTCCAAGACGGCGACAAATCAGCCTGCAAGGAGTGTTTTGAATGAGCGCCATCCGTCATGCCGAGGCCATCGCGATCATCGTGGCGGCGACAGTCTGTTTCAGCGGCCCTTCGAAAGGCGAAGATGCCATATCTCCACTAGTTGCCCCAAGCTCATCTGCGGCAAGCGACGGTGCCTCACGGAACATCCAGCCACCCAAGGCTCCTGCCGTGCCCGCGCCAGGAGAGGCTTCGCCGCCACCCTCGATCTCAGTGATTGATGCGATAGAGGCGCGAGGCATTCTCGGCCGCGACGTTCGCAGCCCGGCCGACGAAAACATGGGCCGGATTGTCGATGTGATCGTCGATCGCGGTGGCAGCGTACGCGCCGCGGTGATCGATTTTGGCGGATTTCTTGGCGTCGGCAGCCGCAAGATTGTGGTCGACTGGAGCGCATTGCATTTCTGGAACGTCGCGAACAAGCGCGAGAGCATCACCCTCGAATTGACGCGTGACCAGGTAAAGGCTGCGCCCGAATACAAGGAAGACAAGCCGATGGTGGTGCTCGGCGCATCCGGCAGCCTGTCGCCACTACGCTTCGTCCCCTAGCCGTGGAGTGTTAAGTTGTCCAGCCAGACGACCATACACACGGCCGAACGGGATGGCGGCGACCATAGTGACATTCCGCGAAATGATGCGCCTGGAAGCGCACCCGATTCCGGCGAGCCGCAGGTTCACTCCCCTTCGCGCCGAAGTTTGCGCGGCCTCGACTGGTTCATTTTCTTTCTAGCTGACGTGCAAACGGGATTCGGCCCCTTCGTCGCCGTGTATTTGACAACTCAGAAATGGACCCAGGTCGAGATCGGTCTCGTGCTCTCGGTAGGCGGCCTCGTCGCCCTAATCGGACAGATGCCCGGCGGAGCCATCGTCGATGCTACGCGTTCGGCACGCAAGGCGGCCGGTCTCGCACTCTTCGTCATCGCAATCAGCGCACTTTCATATGCGGCATGGCCCATCTTTCCCGTTGTGATGACCGCCGCCACGCTCCATGCCGCCGCAAGCTGCGTACTCGGTCCGGCGATTGCCGCGATCAGCCTCGGGCTGGTCGGGCCCCTCGCAGTCGGCGAACGGCTGGGACGCAACGCGCGCTATGCATCGCTCGGCAACGGAGTTGCAGCAGCCGTCATGGGTGCATGTGGCTACTTTCTATCGAGCCGATCGGTGTTTCTTGTCACCTTCATTATGGCCATTCCCACGCTCATCGCCCTGTCACGCGTGCGTGACCGTGAAATTATCTCTGAACACGCACTGAAAATCAGACTTGAGAACGCGCAGGTCAGCAAAACCACGAGCATTCGCGATCTCGTCCGGCAGCGGCCGCTTTTGATCTTCGCAAGCAGCGTTCTGCTGCTTCAGCTGGCGAATGCCGCCATGCTGCCGTTGATGGCCGGCGTGGTCACGACCCGCTCCGCCCAGTGGGCACCGGTGCTGATTGCTGCGTGCATCATCGTTCCGCAAGCCATCGTGGCGCTCACCTCGCCCTCCGTCGGACGCATTGCGCAGAAATGGGGACGAAGGCCGCTGTTGCTGCTCGGCTTCGCTGCATTGGTCGTTCGCGGCGTGCTGTTCGCATCCGTCAGCGATCCATATTTGCTCGTCGTGGTTCAGGTATTCGATGGCATCACGGCTGCCGTCTTCAGCGTGATGATTCCGCTGATCGTCGCCGACATCGCGTTCGGCAGTGGTCATTTCAATCTTGCCCAAGGCATTGTCGGTACCGCAACCGGGATCGGCGCCTCGCTCAGCACGGTATTGGCCGGATACGCGGCCGATCGTTTCGGCGGCAGCATTGCCTTCCTTGGGCTTGCCGCGGTCGCAGCTGTGGGTCTGGTGATGATCTGGACCATCATGCCGGAGACGCGGCGCAGTCCTCGCAACCCGGCCGTGGGGTGAGTTATTTTACTCTTGATGGGCAGCAGGCTACGTTTCAGCCGCTCAATCGCCAGCAATTCCATGAATGAAGACAACCGGCGTTCCCTGCCCTTCGTTCAGATAGTTCAACTCATAACGACCAACGTGAACAATCGGCATCTTCGCAATCCTATGCTTTCGCCCGCGAGCAAGACGTCTGCCTCAAGTCGAGAAATGAGGAAACCACCTCGATAAACTCGTCGGGCGATTGCGCCATAGGTGCATGACCGCAGCCCGGCATTTCGATCAAGCGCGCGTTCTGAATAGCGGCCGCCAGTTGGCGAGACATCTCGGGCGGTGTAGCGACATCAAGTTCACCAACCACGACCAGTGTGGGATTGCGAATGTTGCCGATCGATGGACCGAGATCCAGCGCCGCCAAAGCCTGACAAGCTTCCGCAAAGAATAACGGATTCGTTTTGACCAGCGAAGCGCGACGCTCGACCACCACTCCGGGATTCGCCTTGACGTAGTCTTCCGGAAACAGCCGCTTCATAGCCACATCGACGATGCTCTCCATACCGCCCTTCCGGACCTGCTCCGCCATGCCATAGAACGCTTCCTTGCCGGGCTTCGGAAAACCGAGACCGGTATCGGCGAGTATCAGGCGATCAAATCGTTGACCGTGACGGATCGCCAACGTGCTTGCGACGAAGCCGCCAAACCCGTTGCCGAGAACATCTGTCGTTGTCCCGAGGTCGAGAGCATCGAACAGTCCCGATATCCGGTCAGCGATCCCCTCAATCGTCGCGCCCGCCGAGGATGACTCTCCAAAGCCCGGAAGGTCCGGAACAATGACCCTGCGCTCGCGTGCCAAAAGCGGCACAAGCCGATCGAAGATAGACCGGTCCGCCAGCAGCGAATGCAAAAGAAGAATCGGCTTCCCCTGCCCCGTCTCGATGACATCGAGATTTCCATTGCTCACCTGAATGGAAGCCATAGTTCGCCCTTTCAATAAACGCCCAAATTGTTCGATGAGCCGGTTGTCGGATTTGATGGATTCGACGCTTTCGACATGCGCCACGCGTCCGCGCTCAACTAAGCCATTGGCGGTCGGGTCGAGCGGCGTACGATCAGCCACGGACGGGTGACGACTTGCGGCACACCCTGATGAGTGCCGTTGATCAGATTGAGCAGAAGCTCGCCCGTGTGTTCGCCCATCTCACGATGGCTGATCCGGATCGTCGACAGCGGCGGATTGACCAGATCGACCATCGGCATGTCGTTGTGGCCGATGACCGAGACATCCTCCGGACAGCGCCGGCCTTGCTCGTGCAGAGCCTCATAGACTCCCAGCGCAAGCAGATCATTCGCGGCAACCACCGCCGTGGCATCGGGACATCGAGCGAGCAGCAGCCGCGCGGCCGGAAGCCCCGCCTCGCGTGTGAAGGCCGCAGCCTCCTCAATATCAGGTGCGGCGGGGTGGAGCCCCGCAGCACTCATCGCCTCGACAAAGCCGCGCCGGCGCAGCGAGCCGGTTGACAGCATTTGTGGTCCGGCAACGTGGACGATGCGGCGATGTCCGAGTTCGATCAAATGTGCGACGGCCAAACGCATGCCGGCGATATCGTCGGACACGACCGAGGGGACGCGCGCTTCACCTTCCGCGCGGTTCACCAGCACGACCGGCACCTGCCACCGTAGGCAACGTTCCACCGCGTCGTCCTTGAGCGCGACATTGGCGAGCACCAGTCCATCGACCCGGCGCGCCACCAACATTTGGATAATGTCTCCCTTGCCCGCGTGCTCGAGTGCCTGATCGGCGACAATCAGCGCATAGCCCCGCGCCGACAGCGTGTGTTCGAGTCCGCTGATGATCGGCGAAAAGACCGGGTTGGCGATGTCCGGAACGATGATGCCGATCAGCTTCGAACGGCCGCTGCGCAGACTCGCCGCCGCCGAATCCGGACGGTAGCCGAGCCGGTCCGCGGCCTCGAGCACACGGCGAACCACGGTTTCACCGAGCTGGCCTCGGCGCGCCGGATCCAGCGCTCGCGACACCGTCGATGGGTGGACGCCCACCTCCCGCGCCAGGTCCTTGATGGTCGTCATTCCAGCCACGAATCGCACCTTATGCCTGGCGCTTGACTTATGCAATCGATTGCATTAGAAAGCGTGCAATCGATTGCACGATTCAAAAAGCGCGATACGGCGTGACCAACTGCACCAAGGGCCAGGCAGGGAGGCCGGATGATCATCACGCGCCAGCAAGACGTCACCGAAGTGGTGCTCGACGCCATGAACGGCGCGCCCAACCCACGGCTCCGCCAGGTGATGGGGTCTTTCGTTCGCCATCTGCACGATTTCGCCCGTGAGGTCCGGCTGACCGAAGCGGAGTTCGAGTTTGCGATCGATTTCCTCAACCGGATCGGCCAAGCCACAAACGACAGCCACAACGAAGGTGTGCTGTTCAGCGATGCCGTTGGCCTGTCGACGCTGGTGTGCCTGCTGAACAACGGCCAGGACGGCGCGACCGAGACAGCTGCGGCGTTGCTCGGTCCGTTCTGGCGCGCAAACGCACCCCGCACCGAAAATGGCGCCTCGATCGTGCGCTCACCGACGCCTGGCCCGCCGCTCTTTGTTGATTGCGTGATTCGCGATTCCCACGGCGCGCCGCTGCCGGGTGTCCGCGTCGATGTCTGGCAGGCCTCGCCGTCGGGAATGTACGAGAATCAGGATGACAGTCAGGCGAATATGAACTTGCGCGGCGTCTTCCAGACGGATGCTGACGGCCGTTTCGCATTCCGTTCGGTGAAGCCTGCGGGCTATCCGGTACCGACCCATGGCCCAACCGGCGAGATGCTGGCCGCGCAACGTCGCCATCCGTTTCGTCCCGCGCACCTGCATATCCTCGCGCATAAACCCGGTTTCAAAACACTCATCACGCAGATCTTCGTCGACGATGACAAGCATCTCGAAAGCGACGTGGTGTTCGGCGTGACGAGCGCGTTGATCGGCGACTTCCGCAAGGGCGAGGGCCCTGCACCGGCGCCGGATGTCACCGGCGAGTGGTTCAGCCTCAGCTACACATTCACGATGGAGCCCGGTGAATCCGTGCTCCCGCATCCTCCAATCAAGTAAGTTGTCAATGACGAAACCTCTGTCGGACAAGGTTGCAGTTGTCATCGGCGGCTCTGGTGGCATCGGTGCTGCTGCCGCGCTGGCGCTCGCAGCCGAAGGCGCGGCCGTCGTCGTAACGTGGCGCTCCGGCGAAGCTGCTGCCAACACTCTGGTGGCGAAGCTGCCAGGCACAGGCCATCTCGCGCGACACGCCGTGGTGGAGGACACCGCGACGCTGACCGCCCTTGCCGCCGAAGTCGAACGTACGCTTGGCCGCTGCGATATTCTCGTCAATACCGCCGGCTATACGAAGCCGGTTCCGATTGGCGATCTCGATGCCCTCACGGATGATTTCATCGACGACATGTTCAAGGTGAACTGGCGCGGCCAGTTCGCTGCGATCCGCGCCTTTGCGCCGCTGCTGAAGGCGTCCGGTGATGGCTTGATCGTCAATGTCTCGTCGATTGCCGGACTGAGCGGCGTCGGCTCCAATCTCGCATATGCGGCGATCAAGGCCGGCATCGACACCATGACGAAGTCGCTCGCACGTGCGCTCGCCCCTGCCGTGCGCGTGATGTCGGTGTCGCCGGGTGTAGTCGCGACCGATTTTGTGCCGGGCCGCGACGCCGCAGCACTTGAGAAAGTCGCGGCGACCATTCCGCTCAAGCGTGTTGCGACAGCCGAGGATGTCGGCCGCGCCATTGCGGCCTGCGCGACCCACCTCACCTATTCAACCGGCTCGCTGATCGTCATCGACGGCGGCCGGGCGCTGTAAGGAAATCATGATGCGTCCGATGCTCGACAAGATCGTCATCACCTGCGCCGTTACCGGCAATCTGACCCGGCCGGACCAGACGCCGCATCTGCCTATCACTCCTGAGGAAATCGCCGAGGCTTGTCTCGGCGCGGCAGACGCAGGCGCCGCCATCGCACATATCCATGTCCGCGAACCCGGCTCCGGCGCGCCATCGATGAAACTCGAATATTATCGAGACGTCGTCGCGCGCATCCGCGCCCGCAACCGCAGCCTGGTCCTGAACATTACGACCGGGCCGGGCGGGCGCTTTGTTCCCTCGAAGGACGATCCAAAAATCGCCGATGTCGGCACCACGCTGATGAATCCGGAAGAACGCGTCGCGCACATCACTGCGCTGAAGCCGGATATCTGCACACTCGATCTCAATACGATGAATTCCGGCGCTCAGGTGGTGATCAACACGCCTGGCAATGTCCGCCGCATGGCCAAGGTCATTCGCGCCGCCGGCGTGAAACCGGAGATCGAACTGTTCGACTCAGGCGACATTGCACTGCTGCACGATCTGCTGGCCGACGGCACGCTTGGCGGTCCGGCACTCACGTCTTTTGTGATGGGCGTGAAATACGGTTTCCAAGCGTCACCGGAAACCGTGCTTTATGCGCGGGGGCTGCTTCCGCCCGGTGCGCATTTCACGGCGATCGGCATCGGCCGCTCCACCTTCCCGATGGTGGCGCAGTCTGTCCTTGCCGGCGGACATGCCCGCACCGGCATTGAGGACGGCGTATATCTCGAGCGCGGCATGCTCGCGCCATCCAATGCTGCCATGATCGAGAAGGCTCGGCGCATCATTGAGGAGCTCGGAGCACAGATCGCGACACCGGCAGAAGCGCGCGCCCTGTTCGATCTGCCGAGCAGCGCCGCATGACATCGCATTGCCGAGGAAACGCATGACGACACACACCGGAATCACGGCCACCTGCCTGCGGATTGCCGCCAAGGTCGAACGGATCGAGCTGGTCGCGCCGGTGATCGAGCAGCGGACACTCGTCCGCGGCAGCGATGCTGATGCACTCGTCGAGGTCAGGGCCGCCGCTGTGAACCCGTCCGACGCCAAGGCCGCGATCGGGATGATGCCCCATGCCGTATTCCCGCGGACACCGGGCCGCGATTTCGCCGGCGTCGTGCTCGAAGGGCCGGCCGAACTTGTCGGCAAGGAAGTGTTCGGCTCCTCCGGCGAGCTCGGCATCCGGCGCGATGGCACCCACGGCACTCATCTCTTGGTCGAGGCTCAAGCGCTGGTTCAGAAGCCGGCAAATATCAGTCTCGCTGAGGCTGCCGGCATCGGCGTGCCATTCGTGACGGCGCAGGAAGGTTTCCGCCGCGCCGGCATGCCGAAGGCGAGCGAGACTGTGCTGATCCTCGGCGTCAACGGCAAGGTCGGACAGGCCGCCGCACAGATCGCCTCGTGGCAGGGCGCGCGCGTGATCGGCGTTGTGCGCAAGGACGAACCCTATGTCGGTCACGCGCATGGCGAAGTAACCGTGATCGATTCCAGCCGCAGCGACGTTGCGGCTGCGGTGCGCAACCTGACTGGAGGCCATGGCGCCGATATCGTCTACAACACAGTCGGCGAGCCCTACTACGACGCGGGAACGAAATCGCTCGCCCATGCAGGCCGGCAGATCTTCATCGCGTCGCTCAAAACGGCCGTTCCTTTCGACATCTTCGCCTTCTATCGCGGCCGGCACACCTATTTCGGCGTCGACACGCTCGCCTTCTCCTCGATCGCAGCGGCCGAAGTGCTGCGGGATCTCGTGCCGGGCTTCGCATCCGACGCGTTGAAGCCCTTTCCGATCGAAGCAAATGCGATCTATCCGCTGGAGCGCGCGGCGGAGGCCTATGCCGCCGTACTCGGCTCGTCGCGCAACCGCGTCGTCTTCCTGCCAAACGGGTGAACAAATGCATATCGTCCGACTGCACGATGCTCCCCGCTACGAGGCTCCCGGCCACAACGATATGCGAATGTTTCGCCTGCAGGGCCGCGACGCAGGACCCGCCGACACGATGTGGCTTGGCATGAGCCAGATCCTGCCTGGCGGCGGCATTACACCCTCCGCATCTCCAGAAGAAAAGCTTTACGTCGTCCTTGATGGCGAGGTGACGTTCGAGACGCCGGACGGCATTGCTGTTCTCGGCACCTGGGATTCCTGCCGCATCGCGCCGAACGAAACACGCGCGTTGCGCAACGAGACGAAACGACCGGCAGTGGTATTGCTTGCGATGCCGCTGCCTAACACCGCCAGAGGCTGAAAGCCCAACATTACACAGGGAGAGAAATTATGGATCGTCGACAATTTATGATCGGCTCCGGCATCGCCGCAACCGCAGTACTGACCGGCAACCGTGCCAACGCGCAAACCTATCCCAGCCAGCTCGTGCGGATTGTGGTGCCGTTCTCCGGCGGCAGCATGACCGACATTCTCGCCCGCACAGTGGCGGAAAAGCTCGCGGCGAAGTGGAAACAGCAGGTCATCGTAGAGAACAGGCCCGGCATCGCCGGTGTCAGCAGCATCGCCAAGGGGCCGACAGACGGTTCGCAGATCATGCTCACGTCGAACGGGCACAGCGTGGTCGGCGCCGTCAACAAGAACCTCGGCTTCGACCCGGTGAAGGATTTCGTCGCCATCAGCCGCGTTGCAACCACGCCCGCGATCCTGATCGTGCCGCCCGATGCGCCATTCAAGACGCTGGCCGAACTGATCGCCGCGGCCAAAGCCAAGCCGGATTCCCTGAGCTATAGCTCCGCCGGCATCGGCAGCTCGACCGGTATCGCTGCCGAGCTGTTGAAGCAGGTCTCTGGCACGAAGATGGTGCTGGTGCCGCATCGCGGTCTTCCGGAATCACAGGTCAGTATCATGCGCGGCGACACGGTCCTTGCTTTCACCTTCTTCAATGTGGGCGGCGACCTGATCCAGTCCGGCAAGTTGCGGGCACTCGCCGTGACGGGCAATCAACGGCTGCCGCAACTGCCCGACGTGCCGACCTTCGCGGAAGCGGGGTTGCCGGCTTTTGAATACAACAGCTGGTTCGGAATGCTGGCGGCTGCGGCGATGCCGAAACCCATCGTGAACCAGATTGCCCAGGATATCGCCGAAGTCCTCAAGGATTCGGCCGTCATCAAACAATACGCGGTGCAAGGCGTCACGATCACGAGCTCGACGCCTGACTCATTCGAAGCGGAACTGCGCAGCGACGCGGAACGCTATGGCAAGCTCATCCTGGCTTCGGAGTCATCGACCCGCTGATTGCCAGGATGATAGACGGCGTGTTCGCCGCTTGGCCGATTCTGCATTGGGCATGAATGACCAAGGCACGACCGGCTGTTGCATACTGACCCGCAGCTAACCGCACGGCGCCAAGCTGCGAGAAAGGAGCATAAAAAATCTTCGCACGCGGCCTCGTTGCCGCATGCCGAGGAATTTCAGAAAATACCCGGAAGCAGCATGGCGACGCGGGCACGATAGCGCCGGTACTCTTCGCCGAACAGCACGATCAGATCGCGCTCCTCGAGGTAGATTCCGACGAAGATGTAGGCGGTCGTGACAGCGGCGAAGAGCAGATGGCCCACGGTCATCGTCGGCGTCGACCAGAATGCGATGATAAAGCCCAGATAGATCGGATGCCGGATCAGACGGTAAAGTCCAGGTGTCTTGAACTTGACCGGCGCAACAACGCGTCCGGCAAAATTGCCGATCACCTGCGTAAGACCGAACAACTCGAAATGGCTGATCAGAAACGTGCTGTAGAGCACGATCAGCCAGCCCACGAAGCCGCCGGCAACGGCGAGATCGGCCAGAATCGGGGTCTGGATGTCCCACACGACGGCGGGGATCGGGCGCCATTGCCAGAATAGCAGCAGCAACAGCAGACTTGCCGACAGCACGTAGCTGCTTCGTTCGATGACAGGCGACGCGACCCGCACGAACACCCGCTTGAAGCCCTGCCGCGCCATTCCACTGTGCTGAACCGCGAACAGCGACAACAAGACCAGGTTAATGACGACTGCATTGAGAACAGAGGTTTCGACGCCGGTATCGACCGTCTTCGGCACCATCAGGCGCGAGACGAACCCGACGGCGTAAAGAAACGAGCAGAGAAAAACCAGATAAGCTACCGCGCCATAACACAGCGCGAGGGTCCTCATGGCAACCGTCGTCACAGTCGCAAGCAGGCTTTGGTTTATTTGGGTGGTAGCCATTTTATTACTCCTCTCTCAATCACTTCCCCGGCGCGGGTGCAGTGAAGCGCGACGGGATTCACAGGCCCGACCGCGAGAAGAAAATCGTCCAGGCGCGATCAACATTGTGCGCACCTATGCTCGACTGGCTTGCCGCGGACACCGCGTTATCAATGCTGTCGCGATACAGTTCTTGATGCATTGTTCAGACGTCAACCAAGCCGGCTGACGCCAAAGGCGATACCTGAATTTACGCCTGGCCGCCGTGTGCGTATGTGAGGGAGATCACACTCTTTCCCTCTTGTTTGCGTGCGATTGACGCGGACTCAGGTGCATGACTGAAGTCAGCCGCGTGTGAGGCCGCACGTGAAAATACGGCAAAACCCTTGAAGCTAAAACTGGATCACGGCGACGTGAGCGGAGACAAAATGCCACTTGCGTGACGACTTGCGGTGTTGCTTCGGAGCCAAAGCGGTCGCAACGCCGGATCGGCAAAAACGCAGCTTTTTGTATCGTCCGGTATAGGAACCTTTATGTCGCCGCTGCGCGTCGGCACGCAGAACAAAATCACACTGCTCCGCCTGCTGCCGGAGCGCCGAGGCGATCCAGCTTAGCCGTCGGCAAAGCACGACCAATGTTGGCTGACTATGTCGTCGGCCCCTCGGCCGGGCACATCTGGGCTATCCTATATCGTATCCGCCGTAGCAGTAAGCGTCTCACGCAGCCAGCGGTGCGCGGGTTGATCGTCGAAGCGCCGGTGCCACAGCATGATGCTCCGCAGCTTTGGCGCGTCGAACGGCAGTTCCCTGATTTCGATCGGATAGGCCCTGCGGAATTCCTGCGCAATCTGGCGGCCGAGCACAGCCACCAGATTGGATTGCACCAGCACCGCTCCGGCCGACAGATAGGGCGTCTCCAGCGCAATGGAGCGCGACAGGCCGCGTGCTGTCAGAACCGCATCCACGAAGCTGACGTCCTCGCCGCTGGAAGATATTGCCAGGTGCGGTAAATGAGCAAAGGCGGACAACGTCAGCTTGCGGCGCAAGGCCGGATGCCCTCGTCGCAGCACCGCGACATAGCGATCTTCGATCAGCGGCTGCGAGACAAAGCGTTCGGCAGATGCTTCCCGCGCCGAGATGACGAGATCAAGTTCACCCCTTTCCAGCAGTTCGAGCAAATCGAGCGTGCCGCTCGGTCGCAGCGACAAGCGGATGTGCGGAGCCTGCGCGCGGCAGGCCGCGACCAGCAAAGAAATTCTCCGGAACCCGGACTGGCTGGCTGAGGCGAGAGGATTCGAACTCACGCATTGCTGATCGAACCGGTCTCTGGCGGAGCGTTCGCAAATTTTGGAAAAATCCAGCTAAATCAATGGGTTTAATCCGCGTTGCCGGCCGACTAGGGAAGCCGCCGCCGATAAGCAGCCGTGCACCTCAACGGGAATAAAGCTTCAACTCGGCCAGTCTCCTCATTGAAAGCCAGTATTTGGGCTCATGGAGGGAGACAGACATGACTAAACGCATTGATGACGGCCAGCCTGATCATGATCGCCGCCATGCACTGGAATGCATGGTCTGGGCAGGTACTGGTGTGCTCTGGGGCATGAGTGGCGGCGTTCCACATTCAATCGGTCTCATCGGCGACGCCCTTGCTGCCAAGCCGAAGGGCTTCACATTTTTGCAGATGAGCGACAGCCATATTGGGTTCGACAAGGCAGCCAATCCAGATGCACTCGGCACCTTGCGGGAAGTGGTCGCCAAGGTGAAGGCTATGAAGGAGAAGCCGGCATTTATTATTCACACCGGCGATATCACGCACCTCTCGAAGGCCACCGAGTTCGACAACGCCCAACAAGTCTTCAGCGAGACCGGGGCACAAATTCACTATGTGCCGGGCGAGCACGACATCATCGACGAAGATCGCGGCAAGGCCTACCTCGAGCGCTATGGGAAGGGCTCAAAGGGCGCGGGCTGGTATAGCTTTGACGATAACGGTGTTCACTTCGTTGGCCTGGTCAATGTCGTTGACTTGAAAGGCGGCGGTCTTGGCAATCTCGGCGCTGAGCAGTTGGCTTGGCTTGAGTCTGATTTGAGAGACAGGTCCAATAGCACGCCTATCGTCGTATTCGCTCACATACCGTTGCAGGTGGTCTATCAACAATGGGGGTGGGGCACGGAGGATGGCACGCAGGCGCTGATGCTGTTGAAGCGCTTCGGCTCCGTTACTGTTCTCAATGGGCACATTCATCAGCTGGTGCAAAAGGTCGAAGGCAACATGACCTTCCACACCGCGATGTCGACGGCGTTCCCGCAACCCGCACCGGGTACGGCACCATCGCCAGGTCCGATGCTGGTGCCTGCCGATAAGCTGCGGTCCATGCTTGGGTTGTCCAGCATCAGCGTCGTGCAAGGCGATAAGCCGCTCGCCATCGTCGACCACAGGCTCGCAAGCTAATGATAGGGCACGAGATGAAGGTCATCAAAGATTGCTTCCATGCCTTGTCAGGGCGGGTTGCCGACAACCGCGCCATCGCCATTGCGACGCTGCTGGGGCCAATCGTTGGCGTCGTTCTGGCGTTAGGATCGCTGTCGGCGGATGAAGCCAAAGCTCCCTCCGCAACGACCATCACCATCGATAATTTCACATTTGGACCACCCGAATTGACCGTTGCTGTCGGTACAACGATCACGTGGGTAAATCACGACGACATCCCGCATTCAGTGGTCGAGAATGACAAGAAGTTTCGATCGAAAGCACTCGATACGGATGATTCCTACTCATTCAATTTCGCGACAGCCGGGACGTTTCAGTATTTTTGCGGGTTGCACCCCCATATGGTTGGAAAGGTGATCGTGAAGCCCTCAAGTTGAAAAAGCGCAAATCACAAAATCTTTAACGACGGGTCGGCGTTTGAATTGCAGTCGTATCGTACTTCCAGCACCATACTAAAAGGCTCCGCTCCGGTACCGGATGCTCGATCGGAGCGGGTGCAAGCGCATGCGATGGGTTCAAATTTGACTACGAAGGATGACCGCACTCTATTCAATGAGGTGTTTCTGCCATACCTCGCAGAGGCCTATCGCTTGGCGCAATGGCTGACCGGTAACGCATCTGACGCAGAGGACGTCGTCCAAGATGCGGCGCTCCGCGCGTTTCGCGGAATAAAAGGCTTTGGTGCCATCAATGCGCGAGCATGGTCGCTGACGATCGTGCGCAATACTGCCTATAGCTGGCTTTTAAAGAACAGACCAAAGACAGTCGTTTTCGCCGAGCTTGATACTGCTGAACAGCAGGAAGTTGAATTTCAAAACGCATACACCGAGCGAAAATCTACGCCGGAAGAAGACATCATTCTTAAAGCGGACATCGCTGATCTCCGCAACGCGCTGAATCTACTGCCAACCCCGCTTCGGGAAATCATCGTTCTAAGAGAAATGCATCAATTAAATTATCGCGATATTGCCGAAATAACGAATATTCCCATCGGCACTGTTATGTCCCGGCTATCGCGCGCTCGTCAATTTTTGATCGAACGCTTGAGGGACCGCCCATGATGATCGCCTCAAGGCAAAACAACGAAGAGGACCTTTTGCAGGCCTATTGTGACTCCGCCCTTGATCCGACTGCGGCCGCAGAATTCGAGCAGCGCATGGCAGCCGATCCCTTCTTACGTGCGCGTTACAATCAAATCATGTCTTTACGCCAAGCTTTACACTCGTTGCCTCAGAATACGCTGCCTGAGGATTTACTGAAACGAGTTACATCATCGCTGGACGCTGAACGAGTTCAGCATCATGGCTGGTCGTGGCAGGCGATGGCGGCGTCAGCGCTAGTCGGCGCGGCGCTGGCCGGGTCAGTCATGCTGTCCATTCATCGCCTAAGTCAGCGTCAGGAAATCACCCAACAGGTGGTCGCGAGTCACATTCGCGGACTATTGGCGCCGCAGCCGTTCGATGTCGCATCGTCGGACAAACACACTATCAAACCGTGGTTCACGACGCGCATCCCGGAATCGCCGCAGGTTATAGATCTTGCGGCGCAAGGCTTTGTGCTCGCAGGCGGAAGAGTTGACGTAATCGGCCGCGAACCGGTTGCAACCATCGTCTATCGGCATGCAGCGCACGTCGTAAGCGTAACCACGCTTCGCCAGAACCAGTCGTTGCCTTTCGAAATGATGGCTGGATACAACGTCCGTAGTTGGGTCGATCGCGACTTCACTTATGTCGCTGTCTCAGATTTGCCGGCCGAAGACCTCATGGCGTTCGAATCCGCATTTAGGTCAGGGATGTCGCATCAATGAATGCTGGTGTCCCCAGAACCGATCGTTGCAGATAATCCCTCCAACTCACTCGCTACACAGCGGATTAAACCCCACTTCGCTCAGCCTACGACGGCCCGTCAGCCCAAGATGTGTCCATCAAAGACCTCCGCCCGCAATGCCACCACCACCGCGCAGTGGGTTTATTTTCCCGTCTCCGGCGCGAGTCTCCAAAAAACGGGAATTCTTCGACGGATATTCGGATCCGCCTCAACAGTGGCTACGGTTTCGACAACGTCGGATGATCAACAAGTCTGCCGACCTCGACCAGGATGAACGCAGAGCTAGCCGCGCAGGAACACATAATCTGCGGAGTACGGTACGCCGCGGAAGCGACCGGCCTCGTCGCAAACTCCACGCACAACTCCGCCTTGCGTATTGATACGCTGCACGTTGGTCACGCCGGACAAAATTCCGCTGCCGCGTTGGTCCACGACATCGAGCCTTAGCCATGGGATGTCATCTTCCGTCGCGCCGGGGGAGCTGCTGACCGATTTGGCGCGCACTATGCTGCCATCGACATGCTCCCAACGTGGCCCGGCGTAGTGGCGTCCAATGGTGCTACCGTCAAGAATAAGTGTGGCGGTTGGCTCGCGGGCCTGCCACGCGAGCTTTCCGTCGGAGGTGCGCATGCATTCATAGACTTGAGCGCCCTCCGCATGGAAGATGGCAGCAATTGGCAGATTGTTTGTTGCAATTGCCGATGGCACTTGGGCGGATAGCTGAGCGGCTGCCAGCAAACCAACGCTGAGTGATAAGGCGAATAGTTGTGTTTTCCAGTGAGCGTACATTGGGTATTAACCTCGCGGCGTTCTGATCAGGATGAGAGTGAACTTCGCCGGAACCCTAATCCTGCATAGACACACGCGCGCCCTTCGATCGGGGGATGCAAGAGGCGGAATTATACGAAGCATCCATCCGTGAGGATGCTAACCGCCGCCACCTCGGGAGACGAATCCACAGCCATTACAAATCCGCGGCACAACGCCTTAGACCAATGCGTTCCTGGCCCCAGCATGTCTAATGTCACTGGGTGTGACGCCATAGTGTCTTCGAAAGCAGCGGTTGAAGTACGAAAGGTCTCCGAAACCTACATCGTAAGCAATTGCGCTCACGTGACGCTCGTCCGCATGCGGTTTACACAGAATTCGATGCGCTCGTGTGATGCGCTGCCCAAGCACGTAAGCGGAGAATGTATTGCCGTCGAGTTCAAAGAGTCTCTGAAGTAAACGGGGGGTTACTCCGAGATATGTCGCCACTTTCCCGATCGACAAGTCTCGTCGGCTGATGTTCGCAGCGATGTAGGCTTTGGCGACTTGCAGTCGTGCCGCCCGCGCGCCGCGCCTTTTGGCAGTCTCCGCGGTGTCGCGCGTCGCACCAAGGGTGAGTGCGAGAAGATCATGCACATGCCCGATGGCAAGATGCTGAAGGCCACGCAACCTCAACACGTTCTCGTCCATCAACGTGTCTGTATAGTTTGTCAGCAGCTGGAGGGCCGCCGACCGTTGTGGGATCAATCGCATGACGGCGTCGTCGACGTCAACAACAAGGGAGAGAACCGAATGCGGAACCCGATGCGAGGCATAGTTGCCGTAAGAGGAGCGCTCAAATGTCGTGACGTCATCACCGCTCAGCAGCACAGCATCTCCTTTGTGGAGCATGACCTCCCGACCACGCGCACGCACGGAAAATGGCTCCCCTCGATTGACGAAAAGACCAAGATCATCATCCGAAATAGAGGCTTGCGTTCGCGTGACCCGGCCGCCTGACATCGCGCCCCGCAACAGATGCAGTCCCGGCAAGATACGGGAGGTTATACAGGCGGCAAATGGCCTGTCCCTGGCAGGCTCAATTTCCACGCGAAAAACAGTTCGTCCGTAATGCTCGCGCCACATGGCGACCCGGTCTTTCTCCGGCAGTTCGTTCGTCGAAAAGCACACAGTCCTCAAACTGGATGGACCGCTCATAAGACTGGCTTTCGGCAAGCACGAATCGTCGTCATGGGATTCATCGTCGCACCCATCGGTTCGGTCATATGGAATCCGGATCGTTTGCGGATCAAATCTAGGCCGAACGCCTGCGCACCGCGTCCTACGATCGGAGGATAAGCTGCGGGTTCTCCATAGATCGAGCCCGGAATCGGTCGAACGGGCTTTTGACCCCGGGCGGATGTTTCGATCAGCCGCATGACCGAGGCGTTGGCAACGAGTTGGTTTGGGGCGCGGCGCGCTCTTTCTAACCCGCGGGACTTTCACCATCACTCGCTGCCGCTACATGGCTTCGCTTCCACACAGCGCTATACTGCTGCAACTTGTTTCACGACGCGGAGTCCACTTTGTTGGATTGCGTTCAACCCTCGACCGGAGATCATTCAGATCCGTGAAAACATCGACCTGCCGCTGCGTCAGACGTAGAATCTCATCAACGATCTAAGACGTCATCGTTGTTGCAAGTCTTTTTCATTGTTTATCGCAATTCGCCGTCGCCTGGTGCGGTGAACAACGGACTGCTGCGAACAATGTCGTTTCAGGCCTAGTCCCTGTCGCGTGAGTCCAAGACGACGAAGCCATCCCCACGCTATTTTTTCCCGGAAGCTCATCCTGTCCCCCCGCGGCGTTTCGTCTGGTTGGTCGAATGATTTACGTGCGCGCGCTCAGTCTTGAAGATTTGGCATAGTGAGAAGATTTGTGAATCGTCGAATTCACTGTTTTGTCGAGCCAAGCATTTTCGCCCTCTCGACAACTTGAGCCGCGAACGGCGGATTGTAGTGCAGTGCATCATTCCCTCAACGGACTTCGTTTCGGTCAAAAGGCGTTGTCGCCGATCGCGACCCCGACCAAGTCCGCGTCTCGCGCCATTGGTTCTGGAATCGTCAGACCGATAGAGGATGAGAAGCGCGACGCCATAATATCAATTCGTTGGAGAAAATTATGACCATAGGCAGCTACAGGCAATTCTGTCCGGTCGCGATGGCCGCGGAGATACTATGCACGCGCTGGACCGTGGTTCTGCTCCGCGAACTCGTTGCTGGTTCGACGCGCTTTAACGAGTTGCGTCGAGGCGTTCCACGAATGTCGCCGGCTCTGCTCTCGCAGCGCCTGAAAGACCTTGAAGTAGCCGGCATCGTCGCCCGCACAGCGTCGGCCTCGGATTCCGGCATCTTCGAATATCATCTGACGGCGTCTGGCCGCGAACTCGGACCCATTGTGGAGGCGTTCGGAATTTGGGGGCAGCGCCAGATCGAAGCTGATTTGTCGCTCCAGCATCTCGACGTCCAACTCCTGATGTGGGACATGCGGCGCAATCTGAATACAACGCCGATGCCGTCGCGACGTAGCGTGATACAGTTCGTCTATCCGGAACTCACCGCCACGCAGCGCTCCTGGTGGCTGCTCGTCGATCCCGATGACAGCGTCGATCTCTGTTCAATTGATCCCGGATTCGATGTCGATCTCTATGTGTCCGTCGATCTGCGGACCATGACAGCGATCTGGATGGGACTCGACACAGTGCGCGCCGCCATTGCGAGTGGACGGCTGATACTGACCGGAAACCGACAACTCGCCTCAGCCATGCAAGCTTGGCTCGGCCTCAGTCCTTTTGCGAAGGAACGGAAGCTCGCGAGTTGAACCGCATACAGAGAAGGGCAACAGCCAAAACTGGTGAGCTGCAGGAATCCGCGCAAAATAAAAAAACCGCCCGGCGCAGGGCCGGGCTTGAGTTTTGTCCGAAGAGGATTTTCGGACCTTGTCAGTACTTGTAGCTGACGCCTGCCCGCACGATGTCGTAGCGAAGTTCGCGCAACCATGACACGCCGCAGGGGCCGCCAAAGAAGCAATTATCTGAAGGCAGGTTAAGTGTGTTCGACAGGCTGCCAAGGTCGACGTGCAGGTATTCCGCCCGGCCTATCCAGTTTTGCCCGAGCATCCATTCGACGCCGGCGCCGGCGACCCAGCCTGTCTTGAGCGTCGATGAATTGGCCACCGTCGCAATCGGCTCGCTACTGGCGCCGCAACCATCAAGACAGCTCACGCCGAGCGAGGTCCGAACGTCGGCGAAAGCGACGCCGCCGGTGCCATAGACCATGATCCGGTCGACCGTCCAGCCAAAGCGCGCGCGCACGGTGGCGATCGATCGCGTGTCGCCGTTGACGGTTGCAAAACCAAATCCGTTATCGCTACAAGCTTCACTGTCGACAGAGGTTTGGCGGCAAAACGAGGATCGCGAAGCGGTCCACTGCCAATCGCCCTCGACGCCGACCACCCAGCTTGGGGCGAACTGCCAGTTATATCCGGCGTGGAGGCCGCCGATGACCGAATCGCCGCTCGTCGACAACCGCTGAAAATTGTTCTCGTCGCCATTCTGGAAAAAATTCGAGGTGCCGTTGCTATGCTGGAACGCCCCGCCGATATCGCCGCCGACATAGAATCCCGACCAATTGTAGCTCGGGACAATCATCGGCGCCTTGGTATAAGTTGGCGCAGGAACATCGCCTGCAAGCGCCGCAACAGAACTGACAGCAATGAGCGCCGTCGCGAGCGCGGCAGCAAGACGAGTGTTTGTGACCGAGGTGGTCACGTTCTTTCCTTTGGTTGCTGCGACGCGGCCCTGACTTCGCTCTGCCAATCGACGCTCAAGTACGGCAGGCGCGAGACTCGACATGCGCGAACCTAGGTGCGGCCTCGATCTGAGACCTAGACATTGGCGACAATGAATTGGACCGAGGCGACATCGCGACATGTTATCGGCGGCTGATGCAGATTTGCTACATGCGGCCGAGTGAGACGTTAGCAATCCGAGAGAAGCAGGTATGTCGGCGGACGACGTGTTCCTGCCTCTGTGACTTCACTTCCGGCAATAAAAACGACGATGCGCGAAAATTTCTGATTTGGTTGCCGGCACGGCATCGCTGCGCGCGACGCCGTTCCGGCTGGAAGCTATCGGCCCATCAAGATAGGCGGCACCACGCCGCGTTCGATAAGCGGAGGACTTTCATAGCGACTGTGCTTGTGCCTGTGATTGTGATCACGAAGCCTTCCCTCATGCCCTCTATATTTGTGATCTGAACCGGGCTTCCCGCCGATACGCCCATCGCCGCGCCCGGGGCCAATCGGAGGTAACGGCTTGTCGATGGGTTTCTCAACAAGCCTGCTGTTGACCCTGCCCGCAACCTTGCCAGTGAGCGAATGGATGCTGGAATAATCGCTTCCAACGCGCTTACCGCCGGCCATGGCAAGTGCGCCGTCCACAGTCGCCGCCAGAGTAACTGCGGCTGCGATCATCGGAAGAATACGGATCGTGACCGTAACGTATGTCGGTATCTTCATCGACTATCCTCGTGTTGTACGCAGGCCCAGTGCGGCTGCGGAATTTTTTTGACTTCGTTCGGAAACGAGCCTCGGCGGGACCATAGCGTTTGCTGAATATTGTGCGTCCTGCGATCAGAGGATGCGGCCCAAAAATAGCGGGACGCTGTTCTCATCGTGATGAGCTTCAACGCGGGCGTCGGAAAAATCCGGCGCCCGCGTTTTCGTGCCACGATCTGTTTCGACCCGCCATTGTTTGACTTAATGTTTCTTGCGGTCGTTGTTGTCTTTCGCTGACGAGCCTGAGCTGGACCCACTCGTTGTCCTGGGCGTTTGGCTAACAGTAACGCCTCCCGTGCCCGCCGACGCAGAACCTGCCGACTGGCGATGATCGCGGACCGCCGATTGTGTTCCGTTGCTTGGCGATGGAGTCATATTGACGGTTCTGGGCGCGCTAGCCGGCGGCGGACTGCCGGGCTTCGGCGCAGAAACGTCATTACGATGATCGTGGACGACAGGTGCAGCGTTGCCCAGCGCATCGAGATTGCGATGACCGGTCGGTTGAGGAACAGGCTTTCCCGCTGCTATGGCTTTCTCTCGTACGACCTTATCGCGCGCTAGGTTATATTCATTCTTCGCCGTTGCGGGGTTGGCGTACGCAGCATTTACGCCAGCGGCCTTGAGTTGCCGGGCCAGCTCAGGATCCCAGACGTTATAGCTGGCTCCATTCGGCGCCAGGATCTTCTGTCCATTCTCAATCGGAACACCCTGTTTGACGGTATAAGAACTGGTGCCTCGCCCATCCGTAACAACGACGGTGGTGTACTGGCCATTCCAACCTCTGTTTGGGTCGTTGGCGATCGCCTTACCTTTGCCATCGTCCATACCCTTGCCATCGCCTCTCGGACCACCTGATGGCGTCCCCTCAGGCCGACGGTTATTCACCATTGTACATTCGCCCGATGCCGAGCAATTACGAGATACGCCCTCGTCAGTTAGCACGCAACTGTATGCGCCTGAATTCTCAACGGTGAACATACCGTCCAATTTCGTGCAGGCTCTCTTGGCGCCAGCAGCACCTACGCTCTTCGGCTTTGCAGACGCAACGTCCGTCAAAAGACCGAAATTGATAAGCGAGAGCGCTGCTGTCAGACATACCGCTTTAGGAAACTTGAGCATATCATCTCCGAATGAGTTTTCCGCGACGTTTGCGGACGAGTGTTAAGCTGCCAAAATCGCATGAGCTGCACGGCACGATAACGAACGGCGTTTCCCGCCGCGTCCTCCGATCGCATGACGCGGCAGCGGCAAGTTTACCGACATGATCCCACGCAGCTCATGAGCCGTCCTGTCAACCAGACACGTGACGAGCCGATAAAGCAGGAAGCAAACGTGATGAAGAACTACAGGAAGACGACTTCACTCATTGCGACACTCGCGGCGGGGTTTGTCCTGCTTGTTGCAGCCGACGGAGCGTTCGCGCGTGCCAACACCGGATCCCGCCCCATCAGCACGAGCGCCAGCAAACCTTTAGGCACAAATGCCGGTGCCGGCGGTAAAGGGGTTGGCGGCGAAGCCAACACAAATATCGGCGGCAGTTCCAGTGGAATGATCCCGCCACCGCCCCCGCGCCGCCATCACGGCCCTCCTCGCGGTTAGCATGCGGCAGAGAAAACCGGCTGGGGCGAATTGGATCTCGTGATGTGAGCCTCGCTCCGAGGGTCGCATCACATCTGAACGTTCGCCGCTCGCGGCGCGTTATGTAAGTTTCAGGAAATCTCAATGAATCGAATCTGGAATGGACTGGCTTTAGCTGCAACGCTTTCAGCGCCTGCTATGGCGACCGATATTGCGCAGCCCGTCTACAAGAAGGCACTGACCATCGATCCTGTTTACAACTGGTCGGGCTTCTACGTCGGTGCCCATGTCGGCTATGACTGGGGACGCGCCCGCGTCCTCGACAATGGCGTGTTAACGGAAAACGCCGTGCCGATGAACGGTGCCGTCGGCGGTCTGCTTGCTGGCGTCAACTGGCAGACCGGCGCTTTCGTTTATGGTCTGGAAGCCGATTTCGGAATGACTAACTTGCGCGGTGTAGGTGTCATCATCCCGCCAGCGCCGGTCGTGCAGCTCTCCAATCACTACAAGGTTGACTGGACCGGGACCGTTCGCGGTCGAATGAGTTATGCTATCATCCCGACTACGCTGGTGTACGTCGCGGGCGGCCCTGCCTTCGCAAACTTTGAATTCCGCGATGGCGATACATCGAACGCGGTTTCCCACCTACTCACAGGCTGGACCATTGGCGGCGGCATTGATCATGCATTGACGTTGAATCTGGTTGGCCGTCTCGAATACCTCTATACGGATTACGGCAACAGGAATCTTACGGTTACGCCAGGCGACATCTACAATGTTGGCTTCAAAACCCAAACACTTCGTGGAGCGATGATTTGGAAGTTCTAATCCTCCGAGCTGCCCCGGGTTCGCGGGCGAGCGGAGCTATCCTTCCAACCGAATGCAGCGTTGTCCTTCGATCGAAGGACGCGCGCCTCTTCAGCTGAAGCTATTTGAAAAACGGGTGTGGGAGAAAATCATCAAACGGAGAGTAACTGACCCATGACAAAGACCAGAAATCTTCTGATTGCATGCGCGATCGCTGTTGGAGCAGCATCCGGCAGCATCAGTTCTATATCGGCGACCGCCGCCCCCAAACTCGATTCCGTCGTATCTCAGTCCGCTATTATGCTGGCCTCGAACGTCGTCCGGCGTCCCGGCGATGCAGGCATCAAGCATCCAGGCAGCAATATTGTACGGCCGGTTATCCACGACAGTGCCAGTCGGACAGTGAATCGTCTTCCCGGCCGATCTATCGGCCTTGGGAAACCCCGCAAGATGCAGTGCCTCAACTACGGCGGTGCAAACAGGTGTAGGCCTGCCTAATAGCGAGTTCAGGAATATTTCGAGGACCCGCCGGCAAAGGGTCGGCGTGTCCTCTCAATCGGCCAACGGCGTGGAAAATCCGGCGACAAGCTTGACCAGATCGGCCTGTCGCCCGGCACCTGTTTTTTCGAACACGCGACTGACATGGGTCTTGATCGTAGTCTCCGCAACACCGAGAGCCACCGCGACCTCGGGAACACCGCCGACCTCAACGACCGCAAGCAGCACGCGCAACTCAGTCGGCGTCAACTTGTAGGTACGTCCAATAACTTCCGGAGCCGACGGCATTTCCAGCGTCGCCTTGCGAACGAACAACGCAGCGACTGCCGTATAGGCAACGCCAGCGCGCTGACGTTCGCCCGAGGTCAGCGGCAGGAGGTGAGCGACGTAACGTTCGCCGTTGTGCGCAGACAGCGGCAGCGCGATACCCTTGATACCGAGCGCCGTGTCGCCTTGGCCCGCGATGGCGAAGATCTCGCGCAAGGTTTTGTTGACCTGCGTATCACTTGCGACGAGTTGGCCTTTCGTCGAACGCAGCACGCCGCCGTCGTCCAGAAGGGCACGTCCAGCAATATTGGCGTGAACGATGTGCCCTCTTCCGTCGACGAGAAACATGCCAGCGCTGAGGCCATTGAATGTTTCAGTAAATGTCGCCGCTTCTGCTCGCTTCAGATCGATAACCTTGCCGATCAGCGCAGCACGGCGCACATGAGGAATGACAAGCGACATGCGCCGGCGCATCTCGTCGTCCACCATGCCACCCGTCTTGCTCCGGACAACGCTGAGAAACGCACAGCTTGTCGCAGATTTCTCGAGCACAGCGCTGGCAACGTCGATCCAACCCTGAGGCTCGGCCCACTCCCGATAGAAGCGTCCTTGCAAATGTTCTTCGTAAGGCACGAGGTCCGGAAGGCTTACAACTTGTCCGACGCCGAACATCGCCACTGCTGCCAGAGGATCGAACTTCGAATACGTTTCCGAATAACTCTGCATATACTCGGGGTCGAGGCCAAACTGATAGTGAGCCTCAACAAAGGCACTTGCAGAATCTTTCAAGGCAAGCCCTGCCGCCTGGCCACCGACAAATTCCGCTATTTCTTCGAGAACGACGGTCCACATCGCAGGATCAAGCGAAGCATCGTAGATGTCTCCGATCAGACGGGACGCTTTCTGATACTCGGACATGCGCTGATTGACCACTTGGAGCTGGTCGACCCGGCCGACCGCCCGATGTTCGTCGACCTTTTGAACGCTTTTTACCAACGTACTTCTCCTACCAGAACGAGTCCACAACACTTGCGCGATCGAAAGCGGCTGCATGGGATATCTCGCCGGCCGGGACCGACCTTGGAGGTCAAGCCCGACCGGCAGAGATGGATGGGAATATCGAAGCGAAAGAAACCGACCCGCTTACTTCGCGAGTTTGGCTTTGATCTCGGCCAGACCGGCCTCGTAGACGCCGTTCAACGCCTCGCTGGCGGCCTTTTCCTTGCCCTGATCCGGTGTGTAGGAGCCGCTCCAGCTAATGGTGGAAGAGCCGTCTCCCTTGGCCGTAACCTTGATCGTCGATGTGTAGTTCGTAACTGGCAACGGGCTCGAGATGAACGCGTAAGAATAGCTATGCTCCGCATCATTTCGTGCGGTTTGCGTTTCCACAAACGCCGCGTTGCCGTCCTTGGTCACGAGCGTCCGGGTCGGCGGCGCCTTGCCGTCCTCAATGCAGACCCCCACGGGCGGCAGCCAGTTTTTGATCGAGCAGAACGGGCCAATCAATGACCACACTGCCGAGGGCGCTGCTTTCACATCGACGCTGCGCGACAGATTTGCGGCGGAGGCCGGCGATGCATGAACACTCAAGAGGACCAGCGCGCAAAAAGCCGCGGAGGGCGAGAACGCTGTGATGTATCTCTCAACCATAAAATTCTTCATTGATAGTCCTGACTGTTGGAGTTGCGGAGGCGTGGCTTGGCCCGCATCAGCGGCGACCGTCCACCACGGGCACTCTTACAGCGAGCCTCATGCTCGCCATGTCGGCCAACATTGTCCGCCTCCCACGCGCAGCGCCAGTTCAGGAACTGAATCGAGACCGATACAGGAAATGAACCAGTAAGCAGCACCGCCGGCTAAAAACGCCCCTGACCATTTGGAGAGAACATGACCATAGGCAGTTACAGACAATTTTGTCCGGTCGCGATGGCCGCAGAGATCCTATGCACGCGCTGGACTGTCGTTCTACTCCGCGAACTGATCGCGGGTTCAACGCGTTTCAATGAATTGCGGCGCGGTGTTCCACGGATGTCCCCGGCCCTGCTCTCGCAACGTCTCAAGGATCTTGAGGTAGCCGGCATCATTTCCCGCACAGCGTCAGCGACGGATCCCGGCATCTTCGAGTACCATTTGACCTCATCCGGAAAAGAACTTGGACCTATCATCGAAGCATTTGGTGTCTGGGGTCAGCGCCGGATCGAAGCCGATGTGTCGCTTCAGCATCTCGATGTTCAACTTTTGATGTGGGATATGCGGAGAAATCTGAATACCAAGCCGATGCCAAAACATCGCAGCGTGGTGCAATTCGTATACCCGGAACTGTCCGCGACCCAATGCTCCTGGTGGCTGATCGTCGATCCCGACGAAGGCGTCGATCTTTGTTCGGTCAACCCGGAATTCGATGTCGATCTTTATGTGTCTGTCGGTCTGCGAACCATGACAGCCATCTGGATGGGGCTTGATACGGTGCGCTCCGCTGTTGGGAGCGCGCGTATGATACTGACCGGAGACCGGCAGCTCGCCTCGGCCATGCAAACCTGGCTCGGTCTCAGTCCATTTGCAAAGGAACGGAAGCTGGCGAGTTGAACGCTAGGAGGTCTTCGAACGCAGCTAGTGGCCGGTAAAGCCGACCGTCGACAACGATCTGTATCATGCATCCGGTTGGCGACGACGGAGAGGTTCAGTTCCTGAACTGGAATTGAATCCAAAGACTCTGATATTCGACGCGACTTGATCAACTTCGAAAAGAAGACACATGAGTCACGTTGGAGGCTGCTTTTGCGGCGCTGTTAAACTTGAGGTCACCGGTTCGCCGGAGGCTATGGGATACTGTCATTGCAGTTCCTGTCGTTCGTGGTCAGGCGGGCCTGTTAACGCCTTCAGCTTGTGGAAGCCGGATGCAGTGCGGTGAAATCAGGAGCCGAGCATGTCGCGACATTTCAGAAGACTCCGCTCAGCGAGCGTCAGTATTGCAAGAAGTGCGGCGGGCACCTCATGACCAATCATCCACCATTGGGACTCGTTGACGTATTCGCCGCGTCGCTTCCAACCCTTCCGTTTGCCCCCGGCGTTCACGTCAATTACGCCGAAACGGTGCTGCCCATGAAAGACGGACTGCCAAAGCTCAAAGACTTTCCGGCAGAATTGGGAGGGTCTGGCGAGGTGGTCGTTGAATAAGTGTGTGCTGCGGCACGTTGACGGGATCATTGATCGGGTTGCGAAGGTCCGATTCATCGCCGGA
The DNA here is from genome assembly GCF_058800765.1 of Afipia sp. GW822-FHT04G07. Taxonomy (NCBI): domain Bacteria; kingdom Pseudomonadati; phylum Pseudomonadota; class Alphaproteobacteria; order Hyphomicrobiales; family Nitrobacteraceae; genus Afipia; species Afipia sp. GW822-FHT04G07. Next base: position 3,791,005 of record NZ_JBXAMP010000001.1, on the reverse strand, counting down.
GATTCTGGCCTCTCGCGTCGGCTGGGGACATTTGGCGTCCCCAGCACGACGTAATTGCGAGTGACTATGCCTTCGGCAAGTAGGGAATGGTGCCAGCCAGATCGCTATTGTCGATGAGCTGGAATCGGCTTTCGCTACCGGCCTGTCGCGCGGTTACGTGCGCAGCGTAAGCCGGGTCGTTTACGAATGCCTTCGCTGCTGCGGCGGAGGGAAACTGCATAATCGCGATCAGCGACGTATCGAGCGGCCTTCCTTCAAGGGTCGTTACATTGCCGCTCCGGGCGAGATACTTGCCACCATGCTTGTGAACGAAGTCGTGAACCACAGCCGCATACGCAGGCACCCACGCACCGTCCGTCACCTTAATGTCCGCGATCAAAAAAGCTGTCATCGTTTTCTCCATGTCATCTCACGCACGGAACATCCGAGCGCGCGACGGAGATAGAATGGTTATTAGTGCAAACTCCAGTTCACAAAGTGAACTGCTGCAATATGATTTCTGTACCAGATCGAAATTCACCCTCATTGCTGGAGATCGCAGTTCGACGATACTGCGATGATATTTGACCGGCCGCCACGGAGCGGTCCGAACGACGATAAAATATCCATAAAACATGTGCTGCCGCGCGGTCGGTATGGCCCGGCCGTTTCGCCGAGGCACTCGCTTACTTTTTCATCCGGCTCGTTTGTAGATCGGAGGTTTTCTTATCGCGGGACCGTGCGACGCGGCCCATAACAGTGGGAAGCGACGTCCTTGCCTTCGGCGGAAGACAGAAAAACGTTATCTAATAGCGGGATTCAATGAATGAAAAAAATCGCCACTGTCCTTCTAGTGGAGGATGTAATCCTCGCTCCACAAGTCTAGCTGAGATGCCGTAGCCCGTTTTTGTGACCGGCAACCATTTCGGCAATCAATTGCTGCGCACCTCAGAGCTTGTACAAACCGCTCAGAACACCGGCGGAGTGCGTGATTGGAGCTAGCACGTCCGGGCCAAACTCGCCGCTAGGTAACACTGCCTGCCCGAGAAGCGACCCAACTTACGAGCCGAAATGAGTGCCTGGAAATGAATGGAAGTCGTGGCGACCTGTTCCGGATAAATCTGTCCGCCTCATACCGGTCTCTGTTTTTACGAAACGTAGACAATGGTTGCGGGTGACGAGAATGACGAATGAACCTCTAGAAAGAATGCTGACGGTGACATGGAACAATCCTCGGCCGGACGTTGCGCTGATGCATCGCCTGAGCGGCTTGGAGTATCTCTGTTCAATGTTTCCACCTCCACCGGGGATTGAAAAAGGAGCACCCATCGGTCGCCTTCTTCAAATCTATCCAACAGAGTTCAAGTTAGGATTTGCAGCCTTTGAGGCCATTCCAGCCGAGCAGCATTACAATCTGATGGGATCGGTTCACGGTGGTTTTGCCGCTACTTTGCTGGACTCTGCAATAGGTTGCGCGGTCCACAGCGGGCTAGAAGCAGGCCGGTCGTATACAACCCTAGATCTGCGAGTGAGCTACGTGAAAGCCATTCGAATAGGTTCGGGACCGCTACGTTGCGAAGCCAGAACTCTCAGTATCGGCGCGCGGATCGCCACGGCGGAAGGACGGGTCACGGATCGCGATGGCCGTTTATGTGCGCACGGCTCAGCCACATGCCTTGTGTTCGATCTGCCGCCGAAGCAATAGAAGGAAACATCGAATGATCGACCTGTCAAAGACGCTCCCGGATCTGTCTCACGAATTTGCCGAAATCAACGGGGAGCGTATTCACTATGTCAAAGCTGGAAAAGGACCGCTGATGCTGTTCCAGCACGGGTTCCCGCAGTGTTGGTACACTTTCAGGCATCAGCTCGCGGAGTTCGCCAAAACCCACACTGTCGTCGCGCCCGATCTGCGAGGCTACAATCTGTCTTCCAAGCCGACAAAACGTTGGGAATACGGCACTTGGGTCAGCGTCGAAGATACTCGAGCGCTCGTCCATTATCTCGGCTTCAAAACATTCATTCACGTCGGCCATGATACCGGCGGCATTATCGGCTATTCTATGGCGCTGCATTATCCAGCCTTACTTGATCGCCTCATCATATTGTGCACCGCACATCCGGCGACGTTAGACCGGGATCTGCACGACGACCAAGAGCAGATCAGGGCGAGCCAGTACCTACTCCTTACGCGGCGTCTCGATAGCGCTGGATTGCTGGCTGGCAACGACTTCGAGCGACTCAAGAACATCACGGCACTTCCGTTTTTTAGTGATGTTGACCGCCAGGTTTATCTCGAAGCATGGCGTCAACCCGGCGCGGCTGAGGGCATCGTGGGATGGTATCAGCGCGAGGGGGTGGGTCCGAAGGACGAAATTGGAACGCCGGCGCGCGGTAATACCTGTCCAGAAGTCTCCCCGCAGATTATTTCTGTGCCAAGCCTCGTCGTCCATACTAACGACGACGCCTATGTCAGGCCGCACGCCTTCAGCGGTATGGAGGCCTATATGCCGAACGCCACGATCATCAATGTGCCCGGTAGCCACTGGATTTGCGATGAGCAACCTCAGCTTGTCAACCGGATGATCCGGGCGTTCCTTGACGGCAGAGCCTTTAAATCTTCCGCGAGGGCGCGCGATTCTACCCTCCCGACTGCCTGAGCGAGTCATCGAGAGGGGCGGCGTAGGCCCGCTTCTCTCGTCCCGTCGGCACGTTCGTCATCGGCAAAGAAGATACGTGTGCCCCATCTGGTGGTCTTGTGACGCATTGATGGGTGTCGCTATCACGGCCAATCAGATCTTTTGGCAGCAGTACGATGGAAAACTGCGCGAGGCTGGGCGACCGTCTGCTCGCTCACCACAACCGCCAAACTCAACAACGTCGAACCCTTTGCCTATCTCAAAGACATCCTAGAACGCATGTCTGGCGGGCACCCGATGAGCCGCATCCACGAACTCTTGCCATGGAATTGGCGTCCAGACGACACTTAAAACTAACGCTATATGTAAGAGTTAAACGCTTACGCGAGGCGTAGCTTCACAATAATCGCTTGAAGAACTAACGATTTCGATAACAGACGGTGCGGCGAAATATGAGTGCGCACCGTGAATGCCGAGAACGCGCAGCGCCCACAACAGCGGAGTCTTTGCATACCGATCGTCGATCCTATGGATCTTGTTCGCGGACGCGTGAATACTCAATCGTGCCGACAACACTGGTGTATGTCGAAGGCGGCGCCAGTCTGATAGCGAGAATGGGATTATCTAGAGGACGCGCCGATAAATAATCGGCGTGTCCTGTCAATCCGCCAGCGGCGTCGAAAATCCGGCGACAAGCTTGACCAGATCGGCCTGTCGCCCGGCACCTGTTTTTTCGAACAGGCGGCTGACATGAGTCTTGATCGTCGTCTCCGCAACACCGAGAGCCATCGCGACCTCGGGCACACCGCCGACCTCGACCACCGCGAGCAGCACGCGCAGCTCGGTCGGCGTCAACTTGAAAGTGCGCCCAATCACTTCAGGCGCGGACGGCGTTTCCAACGTCGCCTTGCGGACAAATAATGCCGCAACCGCCGTATAGGCAACGCCGGCGCGCTGACGAGCACCCGAGGTCAGAGGCAACAGATGAGCGACATAACGTTCTCCATCATGGGTGGAAAGCGGAAGCGAAATGCCCTTGATACCGAGTGCGGCATCGCCCTGGTTCGCGATAGCAAAGATCTCGCGCAATGTTTTGTTGATCTGCGCATCGCTCGCGACGAGTTGGCCTTTCGTCGAACGCAGCACGCTACCGTCGTCCAGAAGAGCGTGTCCCGCGACATTGGCATGAACGATGTGCCCTCTTCCATCGACCAGAAACATGCCAGCGCTGAGGCCATTGAAGGTTTCGGCGAATGTCGCCGCTTCTGCATACTTCAGATCGATCACCTTGCCTATCAGCGCAGCACGGCGCACGTGAGGAATGACAAGCGACATGCGCCGGCGCATCTCGTCGTCGACCATGCCACCCGCCTTGTTCCGGACAACGCTGAGAAACGTGCAACTTGTCGGAGACTTCTCGAGCACAGCGCTGGCGACATCGATCCAGCCCTGGGGCTCGGCCCACTCCCGATAGAAACGTCCCTGACAATACTCTTCGTAAGGTACGAGGTCTGGAAGACTTACAACTTGTCCGACGCCGAAGAGCGTTACTGCTGCAAGAGGATCGAACTTCGAATACGTGTCCGAATAACTCCGCATATACTCCGCATCCAGGCCAAAGTGATAGCGGGCCTCAACGAAGGCGCTTGCGGTATCTTTCAAAGCAAGCCCCGCGGCCTGACCGCCGACAAATTCCGCTATTTCTTCGAGAACGACGGTCCACATCGCAGGATCGAGCGAAGCGTCGTAGATGTCTCCGATCAGACGGGATGCTTTCTGATACTGCATCATACGGTCATTGACTACGCCAAGTCGGCCAGCCCGACCCGCCGTCCGTGGTCGGGCGCTCTTTTGAACAGCTTCTGTCAAAGTACTTCCCTCGTCGGAGCGAGTCCACCGCAGCTAGACATCGGTCAGTTCTTGATGGATGTGGTTACGGCGTCTCAGCGCAAGTCGTGGCCAAGTTGCACTTGGCGGTCGACTGCAATCCAAGTCGCTCGAGCCATGGCCAACAATGTTCCGGCTTCACCATAGACAGCAGCCTCAGCAACGCGTTTGCGGCCGTCGCGGCCGGCCTCCCATGCAGTGATGACGCAGCGTTCTCCTGGACGCGGACGCGTCTCTATCCGTGCGGACATTCGGCCCAATAGAATCGGCGTTCGGTCGAAGCAGCCGCTCTCCCGATCGTATGAGGAAGCATAACCCGTGGGACAATCGAGCGCCGACCAGAGAAACTCAGGCGCGACGAAGCCGTCCTCCGCCACCAGTGTCGGATCCGGTGTCCAGGTCGCCGCAAGCACAGCCGAATCATTCCGGGAATCGCGCACGAGCGGTCCGGCAAAAATGCGCAGGCCATCTCCCTGCGCCCTCGCAGGACCACACACGAAACACGTCGGCAGCGGATGCTCGTGTGGCTTGACCAGTGTCAGCAATTCGGCTGCACTTGCCTCGTCGAAGCTTGCCGTCTCCAGGCGCGTAAGGTCAATACTCGCCGATCGTCCAGTGGCGACGATTGTGGCGCCATCGCTAAGCTCCCATAGCCCGTCGTCTTTCGCGACGACATCGAGCTGCTTATCCAGGGGCGGAGGTGCGCGGAGCGTCACCTCCGCACCCCCGGGAATGTGCCGCGCCAGCTGACCGCAGACGTACCCGCCGTTCCCGGAGTTCGGAGGACCGCAGTAGCGCTTGTCGATGATAATCGATGTCATCGATCCCTTCCTCGCTTGCCGCCGCCACCGCACTCAACTGTCTTAAGGACGATTCTTCCCTGAACCGTCCGATTAGCAACAGCGCGCATCGCTTCCTTGACCTGTTCCAGGGGAAGGACGCGATCGATGTGGGGGCGAATTTTCCCCTCGACCAACAATTGCGCCAGGGTGTCGTTCAGGCGCGCGGCTTGCTCGGGAAATTTCTCTGCCCATGCGCCAACAAAGACACCAACAATGGAATAGTTCTTCAAAAGCAAGAGGTTCATGGGCACCGAAGGGATCTGGCCGCTCGTGAAACCGACCGGCATCAGCCGTCCGCCCCACTTCATCAGCCGCGCCATTTGCTCGAAAATCGCTCCGCCAACATTGTCGAAGCAGACGTCGACGCCTTCTCCACGGGTTATCGACTTGATCCGCTCGCGCAGGTCTTCGCTACGATAATTGATGACATCGCAGGCACCGTAACGGCGCACCAAAGCCATCTTGTCGTCGGAGCCTACACCGGCGATGACCCGCAGGCCCAAGTGGACCGCGAGGTCGACAGCGGCAAGACCGACCCCGCCTGCAGCCCCAGTAATAAACACTGTTTCACCGTGTTGGGCTCGTGCACCCTCTTTCAGTGCGTAATAGGCCGTGCCGTAGTTGTGCCAGACCGTGGCCGCCGTTTCGAACGCGACACCTGCCGGCAACAGCACACTCTTCGATTCCTTGGCGACCATCCGCTCGGCATAGCCGCCTGTCCAGCTTCCGCACGCCACACGATCACCCGGCTGAAATTTCGTAACCTTGTCGCCAACCGCGACGACGACGCCGGCCGCTTCCGCGCCGGGCACGAATGGTGTCGGTGGACGCATCTGATAAAGGCCCGAGACAATCAGATGGTCCATGAAACTCACGGAGGCCGCGTGTACGTTGATCAGAATCTCGTCACCGGCGGGCTTCGGTTCTTCGATATCGCCGATCCACAGGTCCTCCGGACCCGTAAACGTGTTGCATAGAACTGCTCTCATTGTGATGCTCCTTCTTGGTTGCGACCGAAAATGCGCGGCAGCAGCATGGGGACGCGCTGGCGATACTGCTGGTAAGTCGTGCCGAACTGAGCGACTAAATCCCGCTCCTCGAACTGCACCCCGACCAGGATGTAGATCGTGATCGTGACCGCGAACAACAAATGGCCTGCGGTCATTTCGGGCGTAGCCCAGAATGCGAGCAGAAAGCCCAACATAAGCGGGTGCCGCACGATTTTGTAGAACAAAGGAATTTTGAACTCCTGACCCGGGTCGTTGGCTCCACGCAGCGAGAAGTATGCTTGACGCAGGCCGAACAGGTCGAAATGATCAATCAGGTAGGTCGAGGTCAGCGCAAGTAGCCAGCCGAACCAGTAGACACCGGTCAGCAACGAGCCTGCGATTCCATCGAACTTCCAGATGAGTGTCGGAATCGGTTGCCACTGCCAGAATAGCAGCAGAAGGATCAGGCTGGAGAGCAGCACGTAGGTGCTACGCTGCAAGGCCACGGGAAGGTTTTTAGCCCACCACTGTTTGAAGACCGGGCGCGCCATAATGGTGTGCTGGATTGCAAAAATTCCGAGCAGCAACAGATTTACGGCGATAGCCTCGGTCAATTGAGCAGGGCCGCCGCTGACGTCGATCGACTTTGGTACGAAGGTGTTGCTGAAGAATCCCAGCCCGTAAAGGAACGAAACAAGGAAGACGCCATAGCTCACAATGGCGTACAATAGGATCAGGAGACGTGCGAACATGAATGTTTTTCCAATTGTGCTGCCGGCGGCAGCAGGGCCGAAGACAAAAGCCTGAACCGTTCGACAGCGAGCGGGCTTGATCAGGCATAACTTTTATCGCTGGACCGTCCCCTGCGCGTCCCCCGATAGGACAAGGGAAGATTTCATGACTGGGTTCTCGCTTCAGACGCTTGGATTCCCGGAAATCCATGGCGACAACCGCCCGATCAAGCTCAACCTGCGCAAGGGTCTTGCACTGCTGATCTATCTCGCGGAGGCCCAAGGCGCCGTTGCACGGGATGTCATTGCCACGCTGCTGTGGCCCGAAAGCCCGGGCGAAACCGCCCGCGCGCGGTTACGGCGCATGCTTCATCGCATCGAGCTTACGCTCGGCCAGCACGTTTTCGAGACCGACCGCACCAGCGTGCGGTGGTCTCCAGCGGTCGAGCTGACGGTCGACTCCCATCTGTTCGAAAGCGCCTGCGACCGAAGCGCTTTCGACGAAGCCTGCCTGTACTATCGGGGTGACTTCCTCGCAGGCTTCTCTCTACCCGACTGTCCTGAGTTCGACGATTGGGTGTTCTTTCGCCGCGAGGCACTCAGGGGGCGGCTTATGCATGGGCTGGAACGCCTCGTGCAAGACAAAAATGCCGCAGGCGAGCATTTTGCTGCCGCAGCTCACGCGGGACGCCTTGTCGAGCTCGACCCGCTGAGCGAGGTGTATTGTCGACATTTGATCCGCAGCCTCCTGCTTGCCGGCGATCGAAGTTCGGCAGAACGGCACCACGGCGCACTGACACAGCGGCTGCGTGACGAGCTTAGGGTCGCGCCCGAAGCCGCGACCGAAGCGCTCATGGATCCCACCACGCCGCCGTTGGTCCATGACGCTCCGACAACACTCTATGTAAAGGGCGCCGGCGTGCATCTGGCGTATCAGACATACGGAAGCGGCAAGCTTGATATCCTGATTATGCCTGGCTTCGTGTCACATGTGGAACGCCTTTGGGAGCATCCCTCGTGCCGAGCATTTCTGATTTCATTGATGGCGTTTGGACGACTCATCATCTTCGATCGTCGCGGCATCGGGCTATCGGACCGGGTCGGATCGGCCCCGAGTATCGAAGTCACCGCCGAGGATATCGGCACTGTGCTGCGGGCGGTGCACACGCGCCGCGTCGTTCTGTTTGGCGCGTCAGAATGTGGGCCAGCATGCATCAAGTTTGCGGTCGATGAATCCCGTCTCGTGGCTGGCCTTATTCTGTTCGGCTCATTAGCCAAGGGCTCTTGGGCGCCAGACTACCCGCACGCTTTGCGGACAAGCCAACATGAAGCCTGGCGCCAGCAACTCGTCGCGGACTGGGGTGGCCCTGCCGGAATCGAAACCTTCGGGCCGAGTCTTTCTCGTGACCCTCAAGCGAGGGCGTGGTGGGCTGGACTGCTGCGCGCGGCCTCTAGTCCCGGCGGCATTTGGGCGGTGCTCACGGCGTTGCGCGATACCGACGTGAGACACCTCCTGCCACGAATCTCTGTGCCGACGCTGGTGCTGCACCGCCAAAACGACCGCGCCGTGCGTATTGGGGCAGGCCGGGATATGGCCAGCCAAATCACTGGCGCTCAATTCGTTGAACTCGACGGCGATGATCATTGGTTCTTTGCGGGTGCTCAGCAACCAGTGCTTGAGGCAATCAGACAATTCATTGGCGGGCTGCCCCGCAACAAAAGGCCGAAGCGGTAAGGCTAGATCAGCACGTTGGCAATCCGGCAAAAATCTCACCTCGGGGGATGCTCAGCACCGTCCCGCCGACCGCGAAGCTGCCTTGCTTCTGGACTGTCAGCGGTTGCGGCTTTCCCTTTTGATCAGCTATTGCGCTGTTGGCGGTCAATATAACCGCAGCAACAAACACCAACACCCCGTACCGCGAATTCAAAGCACCCATCCCTTTCTCGATCTTTCCGAAAGGATACGCGCGTCGGCATTCATTAGATGGTGAAATCGAGATATGCCTTTAAGTTGAACTTAGTAATCCAAATGAACATGAAAGCGATCATGTGTGCGCCTCATCGGACTAATCGAAACTCCCTTATCGACTATTCCATAATCCTGCGACATGGATGGCGAAGAGCCGGTTCAGGCCAGATCCGACTGATCGCGAATACTTTTCGGGCTAACGAAGTGTCAGGCCATCATCCACAGGAATCGTCTGTCCAAATGACGTAAGAAGTGAGCGGAGAGGCAAGGAACAGCGCGACACCCGCAATTTCAGTAGTCTTTCCCAGGCGGCCGAGTGGAATCTGTGCTTACCACGCTCGCCCCGCTTCGGATTGCTCGTCGTCACTTTGGTCATCAGCGCTCGCGGAAGGCGCGATTCATTTGATCGGTGAATGGCTTGGTAAGATACGATACAGCGGTCCGCTCTTGGGTCGAGATAAATACTTCGGCCGGCATGCCCGGAACGAGTCTGACCGTACTCAGTTGCGACAGCGCTTCGTCGCTCAACTGCACGTAAGCGATGTAATGCTCTTGCCCTGTCGTGGGATCACGTGCCGATGCAGGCGACACCATAACGACCTTGGCCTTCATCTCAGGCGTCGTGTTCCGGTTGAAAGCCGATAGCCGGACGCGAGCTCGCTGACCTTCCCTCACCTGGTCGATATCTACCGGCGAGATTCTGACCTCGAACTTTAGCTCAGCGCTTTCCGGGACGATTGTCGCAATTCTTGCCGCCGGTGTGATGACCCCACCCACAGTATGGACGAACAACTCGTTGACGTATCCAGAAACCGGCGCCCGTATTTCCGTACGCGACAAGCGGTCCTCAATAGCAAGTTTTCGTTCGTTCAGTTCGGCGATGCGTGCATCCACGGTACGGAGATCACGCTGAGCTTCGGTACTCGCATTCTGATCAATTGCGATGATCTGCAGTTTGATTTCACTGGTGCGCACCTTCGCGCGCGCAATGTTTGCTTCGATTTCGCCGCGCTCACCCAGTATTCGCGCCCAATCTCTGTGAGCTGTGTACACGCGCGCGTACTCGACAATTTTCTTTTCAAACAGGACCGTGAGCTTATCGCGCTCCTCGCCGACAAGCCTGATTTCTTCCAGCTTGGCGGCAAGTCGTGACTCCATGCCTTTGATTTCTTCACCGGTCTGGCCAATGCTCAGCGTGAGCTGCTCTTTCTGACTATCTCTGCCGAGCTTGTTACCCGCAAACAGGCGCCGCTCACCTTGAATGGCTGCGTCCGCCGTGCTCGCCAGACCCGCGAGTTCCTTTGAGAACGTGATTGAGGACAAATTGTCCCGTTCCGCAATCAGCCGGGCTTGACGCCCGAGTGCTTCTGCAAGTTGCGACCGCACGATCAGCAGTTCTGCCCTGACCTGAACATCGTCGAGAGTGGCCAACACCTGCCCTCCCTTGACAAGATCTCCTTGCCGGATTGCCAACGTTTTGATGATACCACCATCCCTATGTTGGACCTCCTTGAGGTTCTGGTCGACTTTGACGACGCCTGTCGAAATGACTGCGCCTTCAAGACGCGCCAAGGCTGCCCATCCGCCACACCCGATGACCAACACAAGGACGAGGCCCAAACCAATTGCAACGCGGGACCAGAGCGAGAAAACATCCTGTTCTCGCGATGAGCCGCCGCCGGCACCTGGAGCCTTTTTAATGGCATTCTGACTCATCGCTCACTCCTCATTCCAAGACAACGCGCGAACACCCCTTACGAGATCCCGACAACAACGCTGAGGTTGTGATGTCCGTACAGTTCAATTGAGAAGAACTCCTCCGAATCCGGCCTGTCACGGACCTCCACGAAAGTTCGTTCATCATCATCGACTTTCTCGAAACGAAGGCGGATCGGAAGATTTTGACCGTCGCGATCTGACAGATAGATGTCTTCGAACAGATCTTCGATGGCCTCAGAGACATCGTCGCCTTCGCGATAACGGATTTCGTAGCTTGCCGCGATGATTCGGTCGCCGACCGTAAAGTCGGTGATCTTGCGAACAACATCGGACTGATGATCGTCGGCTGACCTTTCAAATTCGAAAGTGTCGTCACCATCGCCCCCGGCAAGGATCGCGGACGTCGAGCCGACGATGATATGATCGTCGCCCTGACCGCCAATGATCCTTTCGAACCCGGCAATCAGATCCATGCCGATTTCACGACCCTCGGCACTTCCTCGACCTAGATCGATGGTGATGCTCATGGTGGCCGTCGAATAGTCGAGCGTATCTTCGCCGGCGTCGCCTGAGTAAGTATCAGCCACAGCGTCAATGGCAGCGACGACGTAGTCATCGCCATCGTCGCCATGCACATCGTCCTTGCCCAGGCCATCCGATATGACATCGTTGCCGGGTCCGCCGGAAGCAGTGTCGTCGCCGGCGCCGGCGAACAAGATGTCCGCACCTATACCGCCGTGAAGACTGTCGTTACCCTCGCCGCCATCAAGCGTGTCGTTGCCGGCATCGCCTTCAACGATATCGTTTCCAATTCCGGCGAGTATGATGTCGTTTCCCTCGCCACCTGAAATGCGATCATCGCCGGCTTCTCCATGAATCGTGTCGTCGCCCTGCTCGCCAAACAGGTGATCATGACCGTCGCCTCCGAAGATCACATCATTTCCGGTTCCGCCGAATACAATGTCGTTACCCGCCCCCGCATAGACGATATCCTTGCCTGCGCCGGCTACGATATGATCATCGCCGTCACCGCCAAAAATCAGATCGTCACCACCTCTGGCCTCGATGTTGTCATGGCCGCTTCGGCCGTCGATGGTATCGTCGCACTGGGTGCCGAGCAGATTGTCGTCGCCATCGGTCCCGACAATCGGCGGCGCTTCGATGACCCTGAGATATGCGGTCTGCTGAATGACTTCTGCGCCGTCCGTAATATAGTAAATGAACGTGACGTCACCGAGCATTCCCTTCGCTGGCGTGAACATCCAGCCGCCGCCTTCTGCCGGGGTGAGCGTACCCGACGACGCAGACAAATTTCCAAGCGTCAGCCGGTCGCCATCCGGGTCTGCCGTCCCCTGCAATAAGGCGAGCAGCGATATCAGATACGCATGGCAACCGACCACATCCGGAAGCTGAACCGGTCCGCTGCTCCGCGGTGCGCGATTGCGCGCGCTCTCAGGATCGGACGGATTTTTAGGCCCCCCATCGGATGAGCCCCCGCCTCCCCCTCCCGGCCGCGGAGGCGAACTGGGTTCGTTGAGCCCGGCAAGGCGAGAGTGATTGTCATTGACGGGGCGACCCGGATCGCTACCAGAACCAAAGTCTGATCGGGAAATCGGTTGACGCTTCATTGCACTGAAATCGAGCGCAGGTGAGTCGCTGGCCAGGAAGCTGCCAACGTCCTTTGCAGGAAGCTCAAGCGGAACCACGTTGTCCGAAGACCGCTTGGCACGGCTAGTCCCGCCCGTCACGTCGCCCTCGGCATTTGCATCGGTCTCAACGACCACGTCTTCGCGGGCAGAGCTTCCCTTATCTTCATCTTCCGGATGCCGACGGCCCTGCTCCGCTGAAGCGCTACCTGGCGATTCCAGTCGAACGGGGAGAAAGCTTTTCAGGTACGCCGCACAGCCGGTCAGAAACAGCAGAAAGGAGAGCGGAATGATATTCGTTTTTCGCTCCTCCTGTTCATAGTCTTCACGAGAGGGTTGCTTTTGAACGGAGTCTTGTCTTGCTTTGATCTTGATCATGCTGGCCGCCGTATCTTAAGTCCGTCAGCAGCAGGCTTGGCGGACGATTGCAAACCGGGTGTCATGATGTCTTGCTTGTTGCCGAATGCCCCCAGTCGGCCATTCTGAATGATCCCTACAAGATCGACGGCGGTTAGTGCGCTGGGGCGGTGTGCGATGACAATCGCAATCCCACCTCGAGCTTTGATACCCTCAATAGCTTCCGTCAGCGCATTCTCGCCTTCTCCATCCAGATTTGAGTTGGGCTCGTCCATGATGACAATGAAGGGATCGCCATAGAGCGCGCGCGCCAAGGCAACACGTTGCCTCTGGCCGGCGGACAACGACGTTCCGTTCGGTCCAAGCTGCGTGCGGTATCCCTCCGGCATTTTCAAGATCATGTCGTGAACGCGAGCCGCTTTGGCAGCCGCGATGACTTTGTTGAAGTCGGGCTGGGGTTCGAAGCGGCAAATGTTTTCCTCGATAGTCGCATCCATCAAGCTCACATCCTGAGGCAAGTAGCCGATGTGCTGCCCGATATCGTCCTCTCGCCACTGCGCGAGGTCCGCGCCGTCGAGCCGTACGCTGCCGCGCAAGACAGGCCAGAATCCTGTCAGCGCCCGGACCATCGTGGTCTTTCCGCCGGCACTCGGCCCGATGATTCCCAGGGCCTGGCCGGGCTGAAGCTCGAAACTGATGTCGCTCAGTACAACTTGCCCTGAGCCCGGGACGGCGACAGTGATCCTGTCGATGCTGAGACCTCTGTGGGGCGCTGGAAGTTGCATCGGCTCTTCAGCAGCCGCCAGCGCAATGACGGTTTCCCGCAGCCGGTTATAGGCCATGCGCGCTGCCACGAACGCTTTCCAGTTGCCGATGGCGAGATCCACGGGCGCGAGCGCGCGTCCCGAAGCAACCGAGCATGCGATAATCGCCCCCGCCGTCATCTCGTTCTTGATGGTGAGATAGGCGCCGAGGCCCAACAGCGCCGACTGCAGCAGCATGCGCGACACGCGCGAAATCGCGGCGAACGTTCCGCTGATATCATTGGCCTTCGTCTGCAACTCAAGATGTTCGCCATTGGCTTCGTTGAAGCGATTCACAGCGCGATCCGAAAAACCCATCGCCTTGAGCACTTCAGCGTTGCGCGCATTCGAATCGGCGATCGTGTTGCGTACGATTGCCGCCTTCCGGGTCGATAAATTTAGTTGCTTGGTGCGGATCTCGCTGATGACCGTGAGAACGGCAAGGAAGACTGCACCGGCGAATGTCAGGGCTCCCAGCAGCGGGTGAAGGAAATAGATAAAGGCGATATAGAGCGGTATCCATGGCAGGTCGAACAACGCTGCCGGGCCTTGGCTGCCCAGGAAGCCCCGCACCGTGTCCACATCACGGCCGCGTTCCAGCGCTTCCGAAGTCGAAAAGCCGAAACGCGGCATATCGATTGCGACGCGGTGTGCCATAGGCGCGATTTTGTTGTCGAGCCGTGCACCGACGCGCACCAGAACCTGCGACCTGATGATGTCAAAGCAGCCTTGAAAGACGTAAAGGCCGATCGCCAGCGTCGATAGAGCGATAAGCGTCGGCACGCTGCCGCTGGTCAGCGCACGATCATAAATCTGCATCATGTAGAGAGATCCGGTCAGCGCCAGGATGTTGATCACTCCCGAGACCAGAAACAGAAATACAACGATCCCGCGAAATCCTCGCGTGAGCTCCGCGAGATTTTTTCGTTTTGCCGGGGTCAATTCTTTGGATTTGGCCATGGAACGCACTCAAACTGAGGAACTATGAAATTCCGAAAAACCGGAGGCGGGAACTACTCGCCTCCGGTCATGGGGCATCTCAAGATGTGAGGTTCGCGTTGGTCAGCGTATGATGGCCTTCGATCTGGATCGTGAAGTCGGCCGCGCCGCCATCGATATTGCCCTGCACCAGCGTGAAGTCACCGTTGGTGCCCGTGCCGAAAGTAACTGCCAGTTGCCCGGCTGCCGTAGCCGCAGCACCCGTGACCAACGTGAAGGCCTGGTCACCCGCAGCAGACAGGTCGGCGTCGATCGCGCTCAGATCGATGCGGTCACCCGGCTCGAACCCGACGATGGTGTCGCCGTTAGCCCCGGATGCCGACAGGAACTTGAACGTATCGTTCCCAGCACCACCATTGATCACGTTGACGGCGTTGCTCGCGGTGATGGTGTCGTTACCGGAGCCTGTATTGACGTTCTCGATTCCCCACAGGGTATCGTTTCCTGTTTGCGCGCTGGATGCGCTGCCCTTCGCCAAAGCACCCGAGCCGAGATTGACGGTCACGCTGACCGTGGCTGCGGAGATATCGAGCGTATCCTTTCCAACACCACCGTCGGCGGCATCACCGAAGTAAACGTCGTTTCCGTCTCCGACTTCAGCCACGATCAAATCGTCGCCATCGCCACCGAAGACAGAGTCGTCACCAACTCCTGCGGTAATCATGTCGTTGCCGCCATCGCCGAAGATGCGATCTGAGCCGGCATCGCCGTAGATGATGTCGGCCTGCCCACCGCCGAACACCTGGTCATCGCCGGCCCCGGCGAAAATCATGTCGCGGCCGTCGCCACCACTCACGAAGTCAGCGCCTTCTCCCGCGGAGATCGCGTCGGCCCCAGCATTACCTGTGACCACATCGTCTCCCGCAAGCGCGACGAGGTTGTCGTCAGACGCCGTTCCGTTCAGGATATCCGACTGCGGCGTTCCGTTGTTGACCGCGCCGGGCACAGGCGAGGTCGTCTCATCGTCATCATCGCCGTCGTCGCTATCATCCTCCTCGTTATCATTCCCATTGTTGTTGCCAATCTGCGGCATTCCTCCGCTTGCAGTGAAGGTGATGGAGTGAGTGCCGTCCGTCATGGTCGTGACGCCATCGGTCGTGGTCGAAGTGAAGTCAGCGGCCACCTTCCCGGGCGGCAGTTCGATCACGTCCTGCGGACGCAGCGTTCCAATGATCGTGTCGTTGCCGCCATTCGACCTGAAAACGATCCGGTGAGCTGAGGACAGCGCCGAAATATCGACCGTGTCATCGCTAGCATCGCCGTCGATGGTGATGGTGCTAAAGTTAAGGCTGGTGGAGGTGAAGTCTCCGATCACCTGGATAGTGTCACCTCCACTAGAGCCGCCGCCCGCACCGCCTGGTGTGGTCACATTCAAGGTATTGACCCGGATTTCCTCGATGTTATCGAGTTCGGCGATGATCACACCGTTGCGGACGATAACGATTTCCGTATCCGCCCTCAGATCGGTGAAGCCGGCCGAAATCGCATTGCTCTTGGCGTATATTTTAAAGTCTTCAGCCGTATTGTTGCCGTTCACAACGAATGTGTCTGCTTCCAACACATCGTTGGTTTCAATCCAAGATGAGCTCCATGGCCGGGTACCATTGGTGTTGTTGTAGCCTTGCGTCCCAAACTCATCGCGGAAGTTTCCTGTCGGCGTCTGGATATTGACGTTGTCGATATAAAAATTCTCACCACCACTAAGGTTTGGAGAGACAAAGCGGATCGCCGAATGCGCGCCGCGCTGTGCTGCAGTCAGATTGACGGTAAAGGTGGTATCGAAATCTTCGGTCCCTCCGCCATCGAGGGTACCAATCGTGTCCCACGTGGTGCCGTTAAACGCCTGGACAAGCAGGTCATCAGCGCCACTCGTGTCATCCACCCGCCATGTGAACGATAAGGTCGCGGATGCTGCGCCGGTGAGATCCACCGACCGTGAAAGAATTTCCGTGCCGTTGGTATTCTCGGTGAAGTTCAGTCGATTTCCGGTGGCACCGCCGGTGCCGGTAACAACGACCGAGCCAGTCGTGGCCGGATTGGTGTTGCCGCCGTCGGCGTAGTCACGACCGTCGGTCGCGCCGGTATTGTTGGCGTTCCAAACGATGGTGTCGTTGCCAGCCCCCGCAAAGACGATGTCATTGCCAGTGCCGCCATCGAATGAATCACCATCACCGTCCCCGACAAGGATGTCATTGCCGGTGCTGCCGGCGACGTCGTTGGTATCGCGCACAACCGCCACATTGGCCGTCGTGCCCGCATTGGCGGTATAAATGAATGAGTTGGCGGTCCCGTCCGTATCGTCAATTTGAACGCCGCCATTCACCGGAAGAAGTGTCGCCGTGAAGCCGCTTGAGGACTCGGTCACCGCCGTGATGTCGGGGACAACGGCCGGCGAGTCGGGATCGCCATCGTTGGCCAGCAGCGCCCATTCGGGAACCACAAAGTTCGCTCCGACGACGTTCGTCACAATCCGATCTGGCGTTGCAACGAATGGATCATCAACTCCCATCACATTCACTGTAGCCGTGGCTACGACACTCTCCTTCTCGCCGTCGTTAACGGTCACTGCAATATTGCGCGGCGTTGCCGCTGGAGTTGGGTTCGGGTTATCGCCGGTATTGGAGAAGCGCACCTGACCGATCGCCGTCTGTAGTGCAGTTTTTGAGATCGGTCCGTTGCCACTCAGATACATCGTGATTGTACCTGCAACTGCCGGACCAAAGCTCATCGTTACACCTGTCGGAAGCGTACCTTGGATCGACAGCGTGTCGCCGAGCTGGGCATTGGTCAGCTTGATCGTGGCGCCCATCAATGTGGGATTGTCAACGTCGCCGACCGCCGGGTTGGACGCGATAGCGACCGCCGGTCCACCCTCGGTGTATGTGGCCGCAGTGTAGTCGTTGGGTGGCGCCGCCGAGGAACTGGTGAAAACGATATTGATGTTATCAATGTAGAAGTTGTCGCCGTTATTATCGGTCGGATTGGTTCCCGGAAGATCCGTCCCGCCGGTGGTTTCCCAGTCACCTTCCGCACGGAAGCGAATCTGCGAATGTGAGCCAATCATTGCCGTCGTAAGAGCCGCCGAAAACGTGCCGGCTCCATTGCTGGTGCTGCCGCCTAACGTCGTTCCTAATTGCTCCCAGCTATCCCCGTCCCACGCCTCGACGACAATGTTCTCGCCAGATCCGGTGTCGTCATCGACGTAGTCGAAGGAAAGTGTAGCCGTGCTCCGGCCAGTCAGGTCAACGGCCCTGGTCAGAGTTTCATTACCATCTATGCCGCCATCAAACTGGAGGCGACCGCCATTGATATCGATCTCGCCGGAGGTGGCGCTGTTGTTGTCATTAGCCTCCGCCCAGTTCGTCGTCCACGGAGCAGTGGCGTTTGCGCTGTCCGTGCCGGTGTAATTCGACGTTCCGAACTCCTCGCGATAATTGCCGCTTGTGACAACACCGCTGAGGTCCAGCGTCGGCGCGATATCAACAATTTCGCCAGTGACGTCGTTGAGAAAGATCGTGAACTGACGCTGTGCCATCAGCACTCCGCCATTCGCGATCGTATCGGTATAAGTATCGATGACGATCTGATACTGGTTATCGACAAACTGATGAGACTGGTTCGCGGGCGTGTGAACGCCGGCTTCATAGTTGAGCATCATCGGGCCGCCGTTGGCGACGGCGAGCTGATAGACCGGCGCCGCTGCGGTGCCAGTATTAACGATTGTGAAGCGCCCTCCCGCATCCTGGCCGGGCGAAATGACGTGCGTCAGCTGAACGACATCGCCGTCTGTAACACCGGTACCGCCGAAGCCGAGCGGATCGTAGTCGAGACTGAAAGGAACGGGCGCAATGACGGTACCACTAGCCGCGTTTTCGTTGACGGAGAACGGCGCCGTGACGTTGTCGGTCTGCATCGAAGCGATGCGCTCGGTTACTCCCTTGTTATCATTGAATACTGCGACAGCCCGCAACACGTGCGAAGGATCAACCGAACGAACCGTATACGTCAGGCCGGTACTGATCTTCGCCCAGCCACCGTCGTTGCCCGCTTCTGTCGTCTGCCATTCGAATGTGCCGCCGGGGGGAAGCCCCGTTACGGGGTCGATTGGCCCGAAGCCATCGGCGTCGACGAGGTTTGTTAGCTTCGCCGTCAGAATCTGCCCGACGATCGGACTGATAACACCCGGCGTCGCCGGATTGCCGTCGTGATCGAAAGGCGTCGGATCGGAGATCGTTACCGTTCCAGTGGCCAGGCTGTTGGTCGTTGCCACGCCAACCGTCAGCGTCTTGTCGGCAAATTGCAGACGTTCGATGTTGACCAGCTTGTCGGTGTCATCGGTCAACGCGCCACGGCTAACTGTAAGCCCGCCGACGCGTCCGGGAGCCGCAACAAGCCCGTCGTCGAGATCTCGCACCGTGATAAAGCCGTCACCGTTCACGTCGCGGATGTTAAGCGGTGCGGATTCAGGGCCGGTGATGTTCACGCGCCGAAGCGCCTCGCCTGTATCTGCATCGTAGATGATCTGGGTGCCTTCGATTTCGTATTCGAGATCGCCGCCCTGGAAGATCGCGGTATCGATATTCTTATTCGGGCCGGTAACATCCGTGTTGTCGTAGAGGATTTCGCGGACGATGCTGAGCTGGCCGGGAATGATTGTCCGGTTGAGCATCAGCGAGGTGAGCGATTCACCGCCGAAAGCCGGGCTGTCGAAATTGGGCGCTCCGGCGATATGGGCCGGGTTCGCCGCCTGGTCGGCCAGCGTATAGACGTTAAATACCTTTCCTGCGTGGGGACCCATGACGGTGGTATCCGTCGTCATCGACTCCGCCGAATAGGTACCAGCGTTCGGAGACCCCGCAGGAATGACGATCTTGATGCGCACGTTGAGCCAGGCGTCGCCGTCGATAACGTCGAAACCACCACGGCCGCGAAGCATATCGTTGCCGTCGCCGCCGATCAGCACGTTGCCGTTCTTAAAGCTGGCATTCTGCACGCCGTCGAGGCCCAGCAAGTGGCGCAATCCCGCAATGCGATCCATGCCAGCACTGTCAAGCGTGTGATCCGTGAACAGTTCGACCGGGGTGGAGTCTGGGCTCGATGAGCCACCGTTGTGGCCGCGGTCATCGCCGTCCAGAATGTCGTTATTCTTCCAGCCCGATAGCGCCTCGACCTGGTCGAAGCGGTCACGGAGTACATCCTCCGGAATGGTCGTGAAGATCGGAATCTGAAGATCGAACTTAATGGCCGAATTGTCGTTCTTGGCCATGCCCCAGTCGAAACCGAACATGCCTTCATAGCGGTAAACGCTCGGGCCGGAGCCCATGATATCGTCGCCCGACTCCGCATCGTAATCGGTTTCATCTCCATGGCCGAACAATACGTCGTGGCCGATGATCGGGCTGTTGAAGAACAGTTCGGAGTTCTCACCGGCAATGGTATCGAAACCGCCACCGCCTTCGATCCAGTCGTCGCCCTCATTGCCCAGCAAGAAGTCCTTGCCCATGCCGCCGAGAATGAAGTCGGTCTCGGTGCCTCCAAAAACCTCGCTCGCGTCCTGGCCCAGCACAATGTAGTCTTGGCCCTGATCGCCGAACAGAAGGTCCGCGCCACGGGCCGACGTGATAACGTCGTTGCCCTGATTGCCGCGCAGCACGTCGTCGCCAAACGGATCTTCGATGATGTCGTTGCCTTCGCCGCCGAACACATCGTCGGATTCAGTGCCGCCGTTGAGGTAGTCATCGCCGCCATCGCCCCACAGGGTGTCGATGCCGCTGTCACCGTACATGATGTCTTTGCCCTCGGTGCCACCCAGCACATAGTGCTCGCCGCCCAGGACCCTGAGGTAGCCGCCTTCATCATGGCCGTTGGCTGTGGTGTCGCCATTCCCGGCATATCCCGGCACGTCGCCTGCGGCATAGCCACGCACGACTTTAGGACCGAGAATCGCTTCGAGAACAGGGTTGGACCCATCCCAGATGGGATCTTTGCCAGCTTCAGCACCGTTATAATCTTCCTGCGCAATGCCGCGATCGAGCTCGATGATGTGGTCCGGCGTGGTAAACAGCGCACCGTTCACGTGCGTCGAATAAACATCCCCGAGCGCAGTATTGCGCATCACCAGGTCGCTGAAGGTGTTGGGTTCGAGGTTGTTGAGGAAGTTCAGGCCCTGCGTACGGGTGAGGTAGTACATCCGATCGCCGAACTGCAGGCTTTCCATCTGGAATTCGAACACGTAGTTGAAAGTCGTTCCCAGCATGCCGCCGAACTCGGGGCTCTTTTCGGCCAAGCCGCCGATCCACAGATCAATCAGATTAACGCCGGTGGTTGCTGCCGGCCCGTTCAGGAAGGCGACGCGATCCGCAGGTGCTCCCGGTCCACCAAAGACCAGTGCCTCTGCCGCCGCGCGCTTGGCGGCGAGCGTGGTCGCGCCGGTGATGGTCGAATGCGTGCCGTAAGCCGCGATGAAGTTGACGACTGAGGCTGCGTTCTTGATGTTTAACGCAAAGTCAGCCCAGCTCTCATAGGGCTTCAGATCGGCGAGGCCGGTGTCGTTGTAGAGTTGTTCACGGGCCTGGTTGAGCGACGGAATTCCGGTATCCCGGCCGCGGGCGATGTTGAGCGCTGCAAGGTCAAGCGGCAGGCCCAACAGGTTGCTGCGCACATCGGTGACGATGAATTCATCTATGGCATTGCCAACGTCGCGCGACAGGCCGCGGATGATATTAGCGTTGATCTCTTCCAACGTTGCGCCGCTGCCAATATAGGCCTGCGGGTTGAGGAACACCGCGAGCAACGTCTGCTGGCCTTGGACCGAGTTCGGATCGAGTGGATCGAGCGGGTTGAGATTGTTGTCCAGACGATCGACCGTACCTGTCAACATCGAGTGTCCGAAGCGATAAACCGTATGTGCGAACTCGGCTACGATCGACGGATCGACGTCAGGGCTGCTGTTGAAGATGAACGGATCCACCATCGGCTGGATGCGGCGTGCGAATTCTTCAAACACGAGATGCTGATACTGCATTTCGGTGCCGAAGCGCGCGGTCTGGAACAGGCGTTCACCGTCCCAATTTAATGAATCGGCATATGTAACAAGTGCCGCAGCGTCTGTTGGGATCGCCGCGACCTGAGCCGCGGTCAGATCCGTCAGCAACCACTCGTTGATGAACGCTGTGTCGCCGCTTGCAAGAATCGTCGCCTTGTTCGCGTCTACCAGGCGATTGTGCTCGGAATGAAAGATCGAATGAACGGTCGTGAGAGCAATGTTCTCGTTGCCGCGGCCATCACCCGTGACGAAGTGAGCGTCGAGCATCTCGTCGTCGTAGGTGCTTGCATTGTGATCGTCCGCAACAAGATCGGCGGCGTCAATACTCCCGTCGCCATTCACGTCGCCAACGTCGGTGTCCTTCGTCTGAAACGCGTCGAGATTATTGATGACATGATCGCCATTGGAATCCCATCGCCCCGGCACGGCATGGTGCGCAATATCGTTAAGAAATGCATGGCCGGTGCCGAGAGATCCTGCGGTGGAAATTCCCGCCGTAGTGCCTTCCACGACCACGTGGCTGCCGTCTGGATTTGTGGCCGCCATGACCAATTGGGCGTAGCCGTTGGGGCCCGGGATGAACTTGCCGTACTGGTCTGTCACCAGGAGAGGTACGTTATGAACGTCGAAGTCGCTCAACGCGATGCCCAGCATTTCAAGAGCCTGCGCCTTGACGTCGGCCCAATTACCAATGGTACCATCCATTGCTCCGTCAAGAAGGCGGCCAGTTGAAACCGCCTTGCCGTCGACCTTCATGTATTCGCGCAGAAACACCTGGTGCGAAGGATGCGATGTATAAGTCTGGTTCTGATCGACGAACGATGTCGTGGTGTTCTCGTGCTGCGGCACACCGTTGACCATAGTGACTGTTGCACGGCTCAACGCCATAAATCGCAGGTGCGCCGGAAGGTCATCTGCGTTCCCGAGAACGCCATCTGCGCCGGCGATCAGCGGATCGTCCGCCTGCAGCGGAACATAGACTGTCCCGGAATTGCCTTTGGTGACCAGATCAAGACCGTGGTCAAAGAACTGACCGAAAAAGGTCATCCAGGAATTGAACCCTGGGGACAGGCCAATATCGGGTGACTGGTTGGGAATAGCCTGCAGATCGGCGTCCGTAACATAGAGTCCGAATGCACCAAGCGGTTCGCCCGGACGAACCGGCGTGTAAGACGTGGGATCACCCGGATTGACCGGCATGTACGGATGATCTGCAGCAAACTGCTCATGCGACAGCGGATTATTGAAATAGGCTTCAATAGCCGCCGGATTATCGACCGACATATCGACGATCAGGTTGGAGATGATGCGCGGATCGGCATCAACAACTGTCGCGCCAGGAGTGCCGTAGTTGCCTTGAACGAGTGGCGGCTGGCCGCCGGGGCCATCGAAATCGATCGAGTCCCCATCGGCATCATTTCGGAAGACCGGATCGGTCAATCGCGGGAACAAAGTGCCCGCCGCACCGAACCTGTCTTGACCCGCGACCAGACTGTTGAAGCTTCCATCAACCGTGCGGAGACCGTAAGGCGCTATCGCTGCGTCCGCAGCACTCAAACCATAAGCGTCCATGATCGCTTGCATGATCGAGACAGGCGCCACCGCTGGTGTGTAGCCGACCGATGTCGCCTCGGCGATCTTGATCTGCTTGAGAATGAACTCGAGGTCCGCTTTGTTGACCGTGAAGCTTGTCGCCATGACAATTCTCCCTGCGCACTCGCTCGTGCTGCTTGACCCAGCAATTCCACGCCGTATCGGCGCCCACCTTGGCATTTGAGTTTTTCCGGGAGCCCTGAGTAAGGGAATAACGTCGGGCTACGATCTGGACTGAAGGCCCGACGAGAAACAGACCTAGGTCCCGATCAACGATGCAAATGAGGGTGGACTTTGGTCCCGCCGGCTAACAATCCGGCGGTGGCATTTCAATCTGGCCATGCGCCGCCGGATGCGAGATTCGATCCGAAGCAAGTACGATTTCGAAGGAAGTTCCGCCCCATCATAAGCGTTAACCCGCCTCAGGTCAGCCCGGCGCTGTTTCGAGAGCAACAACCGTGATATAGTCATCGGAACAATCGACGATTATGCGAAATTATTTTTTGACTGACGTGAATGATTTTTTGAACTTCACTTGTTTGCGCAGGATACACGACAATGGTTTGGCCATTTCGTAGAGCTCGCGTCGGACAATATTCTTTCGGACTCGTTCATCAGTTCGTCGCGGCTGCGGGCATAACGATAGCCGCCTCGATGGTTTTGCTTGCGCTGGCTGTAACGCAGCGGATCGAGGCAAGTATGATGCAAACGGCGGCCGAAGAAGGCGCTCTCTTGATAGAGGCATTCCTTGGCCCGTCAGCTCAAGA
Source organism: Afipia sp. GW822-FHT04G07 (assembly GCF_058800765.1). NCBI lineage: Bacteria > Pseudomonadati > Pseudomonadota > Alphaproteobacteria > Hyphomicrobiales > Nitrobacteraceae > Afipia > Afipia sp. GW822-FHT04G07. The sequence goes on along the minus strand of NZ_JBXAMP010000001.1, from coordinate 3,767,040 downwards.
ACTTGCCACCTCGCGCAGTTTGTCTACGGAGACCGTGAAAAAGCTGGACGATTTGCTCGCCGGAAAACTGGGCGAACGCATGCGGCTGATTAAAATCTGGCTGCCAGATGCAACGCTTGTGTATTCGACCAACAAGGAGACAATCGGAGCACGTTTTCCCTCAGCCCCTATAGCGGCAGCCTTTGAAGGCAAGGTATCTGGCGAATTTGATTATCTGGATGAAATCGATAACGCCACCGAACGACATTTGCATGTTCCACTTGTGGAAATCCATGCACCGCTGTTTCGCACCGGCACTCAGGAAATTATCGCCGTTGGAGAGGTCTATAATGACGGCAGGAGACTTGCGGCCGATCTGACCGCCATCCGCTACACCGCAGTCGGCATTGTCGGCGCAGTCACCGCCCCTATGATGCTGATATTGTTCTTCATGGTTCGTCGCGCTGCAAACTTAGTCACCACCCACGAAGCTTCACTCGTCCAAAAGGTTATCGAAGCTGAAGCCCTTGCCGAACAGAACGATAAATTGCGGAAGGTGGCGGATGATGCCCGGCTTGAGGCCGCAAGTTCCAATGAAAATCTTCTTGGCCGGATTGGACAGGATTTACACGACGGCCCGATTCAACTTGTGAGTCTCTTGATGCTCAAGCTGACTGAGCGAGCCAATGCCCGCACCGTGGACACTCCGTCCAACGACGCGCGCGATCCGAGCGTTCAAGAACTAACGGCTCGGATATTGACCGAGCTTCGCAATGTCTCAACCGGTCTTGTGCTTCCGCACTTGGATAGTTTGACGGCAACCGAAACGGTGTGGTTTGCCGTGCGACAACACGAGGATATGACAGGGACACAGGTTAACTGTCAGATCGGCGACCTCCCGGACGATCTGGCTCAACCGATAAAGATCTGCCTGTTCAGGATTGTGCAGGAAGGTTTGAACAACGCGTTCCGTCATGCGGGAGCGGAAGGACAGCGCGTAACGGTCTCAGCCGATATCCATAAGGTCACCATCCTCGTGACCGATAGCGGCCCCGGCTTTGTCACGGAAAGTCGCGAAAATTCACGCCGCAGAGTGGGTCTTGGCCTCGCCGGTCTCAGGAATCGGATCGAAGCGCTCCAAGGTTCTTTAGAGTTCCGCTCCCCTAACGGACTTGGAACTCAACTCCGTGCGCAACTTCCGATTGCACGTTAGGTCCAGATGAAGCGAGCCACGATTTGCGCGTTCGCTCTACAACCGTAAGCGGCCTCCTTAGCCCTCACTGAAATAACAGTGTACAAACCCGAGTATTTGCATTTAGCTACCAGTTGCATATTATTTTTGTCTTATTTTGTGTATGGAGCCTCGTATGAGTACGGTTTCCATAGGCTTGGTAGATGATCATCCTCTAATGATTGAAGGCATTGTAGCGCTTTTATCTCGCGCGCCAGGTCTCCAGGTTTTGTCGACCGGTTCGACTGCAAAAGATATTATCGAGATCTCGTTGCGGTTTCATCCTGACGTTATCATCGTCGATCTAAGCATGGCGGGCGATGTCTACGAGGCAATTGCAGCTTCCATCAGAATTGCACCGAATACCAAGGTCGTTGCGTTCACCGCCGCGACCGGCGTGGACTCGGCGATCAGAGCGCTCGATGCTGGCGCCAGCGGGTACGTTTTGAAGGGCAGCAGCGCGCAAGAACTCATCCATGCAGTGGAATCGGTTCGTCTTGGCGAGACATACATTACGCAAAGCTTTGCAAGCCAGGTTATCGCAGCCTTGCGAAATACATCGCTGCGGCGGAAGGCGGCGGAGGCCGTAAGATTTAGCATTCGAGAAGATCAGATCGTTCGGCTTCTATTGCGCGGCAAGACCAATAAGGAGATCGCGATGTCGCTGAAGATCAGCGAGAAGACGGTCAAAAACTACATGACGATCCTCATGCAAAAGCTGCATGCCCGCAACAGACTTGAAGTTGTTATCGCAGCTCAGAAATTGTCCGAGCGCGAGCCGGAAGATTCTGTTGGCGCTTTTACAGAGGCGCGGCCACGCCTCCTCTCTTAGAGCTACTGTCCAGCACAGTGCGCGTCGTCCGCACCCATTTTGCTCCGACGAGATTTTCTCGCGGCCGCCCAATGCGACTCCCTTGCGGTCGATGTACTGGGCAACGATGGCATCGCGGCGCTCCACAATGCCGAGCCGGAGAATCAGATCGTGGATCGTCACCCAGCGAAACGCGTTTGATGACTTGCCGCGGGTTCCACCTGTCCGTGGATCGAACCTATTGTCTGTACCGAAAACCTAAACTCGGATGTAGCGGTGATGAAGTCCGCCGAGAAGTGCAATTGATCTAATGCTTCCCGTGCGCTGAACCGAGCGAGAGACCGGCGTATCCTTATTGAGCGATCGATGGGTCCTCAGTTCTTTATAGTACGCAGCATATTTCTTCAGAATTCGGAGCAAGCGGCGCCGATTTGGCCAGCTTGGACGACATGCTCTTCTAGCCAACTAATCCGCTGCCACCGGCAAATCGAGCTAACGATCCGAACAATCTAGCAAGCGACAGTCGGTCTTACAGTGGCGCGGCGGCCTCACTACCGAATATTGTCTCACGCCCGCTTCCTCCGCGGCCCCCTCGCCGATCAGAATCAACGCTCACGCCGACGAAACCGCAGACCGAAATTGGTCGGCGACGATACGACAGAACAGCCACAGGATGCCCGGACAAAGCAAGAGCACAATGGCGCCAAAGTCGAGCGCGGCGCTCGCAGCGCCGGCCGACGTCGAGAGCTTTCCTCCGATCGCCGGGCCAACCAGCATGCCGGCATAGAATACGGTGTAGAACAACTGGTCTGCCCCCTTTGAAGTGGTCCTCTCTGAAGTATATTTTTTTGATGGAGGATCAGATCGATGGCAAGGAAGAGGCATACGGCTGAAGATATCGTCGCGAAGCTGCGGCAGGTTGATGTGCTGGTGGCATAGGGCCGGCAGGTGGCACTGTTGGAACGAATTTCCCCTCTCCTGCCCAGCACTCAGTTCAATCGAACTCGTCTCCGGCTCATGTTCTCTGAAAACGGGAATATTTTATCAGACGATTTGAGAATACTGCTCGATTTCAGTCGCGTTGGCGCAAAAGCGGTCTCTGCAAAGAACTGCGCCGCGTAAGAAGTACGCCATTGGCGGCCTTTTATCGCAACTAAGAGAGAAATTCTCTGAAAGCCGGACTGGTTGGCTGGCGGCGCAGTGCTGATCGCACCGGTCTCTGTCGGATTTCCCTGCTAACAGGGAATTTTACAGGGAAATCAGCGAAATTCGGGGCACAAAGGGACCGGACGTGTGGCGGAAAACCCCGTGGACAACGGCTTTTCGATCAATTCACCGAAACAACTTACAGGGAAGAGATTCTTCCGAACAGGGAAACTCTGGAAAATTACAGGGAAGGTCTTGCGATATCAGCGAAATCGATAACATCTAGGAAATGACCTATTGATCGGCTGCAATGCGCATCACAGCAGCCGCACACGCAAAGGCATCGTCATTGCCTCCGCGCGAAAAATGCTGTCCATCTGTTCCGGCGACAGCAGTTTTTCCTCCAAGATGATATCCGCCACCCTACGATTTTGCGCGAGTGCCTGCTTTGCGATCCGCGAACACGTCTCGTAGCCTAACACTGGCACCAGCGCGGTCACCAACCCGATACTTTCGTTGACGAGGGCACGACAACGGGTGCGATCCGCCTCAATCCCCGAAACGCAACGGCGCGCGAAGGTCACCACGGCCGCCGTCGTCATCCGCATCGATGACAAGATGCAGTAACCGATGGTCGGCTCGAAGGCATTGAGCTGAAGCTGACCGCCTTCCGCACACATCGTTACGGTCAGGTCGTGGCCGATCACCAGATAGGCGACCTGGTTCACCACTTCCGGAATCACCGGGTTGACTTTGCCGGGCATGATGGAGGACCCATTTTGCACCGCCGGCAGGCGAATTTCCCCGAACCCCGCTCGCGGACCGCTCGACAGCAAGCGGAGATCGCTGGCGATCTTCGAGAGCTTAACGGCAATGCGCTTGAGAACGCCGGAGAACAAAACAAAGGCCCCCATGTCGGAGGTGGCTTCTATCAGGTTTCGCGCCGGCACCAGCGGCTCGCCGCACAGCCGCGCCAGTTCTTCCGTCACCAACCCGCTGTAACGCGGATCGGTATTGATGCCCGTCCCTATGGCGGTTCCGCCCAGCCCGATCTCCTTGAACAGGCTCGACGCTTCCTTCAGGCGGTCGATGTCTTCCTTTATCGTCGCGAAGAAAGACTCGAATTGCTGCCCCAGCGTGATCGGCACCGCATCCTGAAGCTGTGTCCGTCCGATCGTCAGCACGTCGCCAAATTCCACCGCCTTGCCCTTGAAAGCAAATGACAGTTCTTCAAGCGCCGCGATTAAGGGGACCGATGCCGACAGAATTGCCAGACGCAAAACCGTCGGATAGACATCGTTGGTCGATTGCGACATGTTCACATCATCGTTCGGGCTGAGTTGGGCATATGCTCCCTTCGGCAATCCCATGGCCTCAAGGGCGAGGTTCGCGATCACCTCGTTCGCATTCATGTTGGTGGACGTGCCCGCGCCACCCTGGATGACATCGACAATGAACTGGTCGTGATAGCGCCCCTCGCGCGCAATCTGCTCGCAGGCTCGATCGATCGCCGCTGCCTTCTCGGCCGGCAGATTGCCCAAACGCTGGTTTGCCCGCGCGGACGCCTGCTTCACCAACGCCAACGCCCGAACGATTTCCGGGAACTGTCCGATCGGAACGCCGGTGATCGGAAAATTCTCGACGGCGCGCAAGGTGTTCACACCCCAGTAGGCGGACGCGGGGATATCAACCTTGCCCAGCAGATCGCTCTCGGTTCGGATAGTGCCAGCGACGGAATCGGTGGCTCCGGTTGTTGAAACCACGGCCTTCGATATAGCCACGACTTTATCTCCTGCGATTTTCGCAGACACGTGTTGGCGACGACCACCTCCTGCGAGAGGTGCCTTTTTCGATGCGCTGCGCGGTTGCAGGTCTTTCAAATTCGCCACCTTTTCAAATCCTCCGGGGTATCCAGATCGAACGACAGAATGGGATCGCGGCGGACCTCGATCTGCAGGCCCGCCGTTCGCGCCATCGCCTCGTGCGCATCCGCACTGTCCGGCCCATAGCAAAATCGCGCGGAGCCTATCGGCCGCCACATCAGTAGGTTCGTTCCACTACCGCGCTCGTCGGTGACAATGGCGACATCAAGATTGACGTCAAATCCATCGATCGCATCGCGCAGCGAATCCGCGACAAGCAGCGGCAGATCGACCGGGAGAACCATCACCTCCGTCGCGCCGCCCTCCGCAGCCATCTGCGTCGCCAAGCTGACGGCTGCATTCAGGCCGTCGCTGTCGTCAGGCTCGCAATACGTGCCGAACCCGCGACGGGCCGCCTCCGAGAGAATGGCAGCCGAGCGACTGACGACGTAAATTCGCGCCTCGCCTTTCAGTGAATCGACCGCATCCAGCGTATGTGCGAAGAGCCACCAGTTCAGAGCCAGTCTGTCGCCATCGGACAGAGCAACTTTGAGGCGTGACTTCCCGTCCTCCGGGGAATTAACGGGTATGATGATCGCCAGTGTCATGCTCAAGGTCGTCCCGAGCCGGTATGCGCCGCGTCAGTATGGCGCGATCTATGTTGCGATGTCATGCAGCCAGACAGTGTCATGCACCGACCTCACGCGCGCGGCCGGCAGCGAACGATCTTCTCTCAAGCGAGTCATGATCTCCCGCTTGCCCTCGCCGCTGACCATGAATGCCATTGCCCGGCAGGAGGCTAGCACGGGCCGCGTCAGCGTCACGCGGGGCACATGCGGTGGGACGTTGGCGCGCGGCACGCCGACCGCCCATCGATCCTTTACCTCGATCGCGGAATCGCCGGGAAACAGTGACGCGGTATGCCCATCCGGGCCCACCCCCATCAAAACCAGATCGAACAGGGGTCGTTCCGGAACGAGATTTAAACGTCCATAAAAGCGTTGAAGTTGCGCGGCGTAGAGTGTCGCAGCCTCGTCCGGACCGGAGCAATCGGTTCTGATCGGATGCAGATGACTTTCCGGCGCACGCCCCTTCAAAAACGCTTCGTAAGCAACATTGAAATTATTGCGGGGGTCGTCACGCGGAACGAAGCGCTCATCACCGATGAACCAGTGCACGCGCTCCCACGGAACTGCCGTCGCGTAAGCATCCATCGACAGGAGGTCGAACAGAAGCTTCGGCGTGCTGCCGCCGGTGAGACAGATCGCGACCTTGCCGGGGTTCGATTTGAACGACGTCAACAGTAGCTGTGCCGCCGCAGCTGCGATCGCATCCGCGTTCGCGACACGACACACCCTGACGTCCGCCCGCGATAAACCGGTCACGCTAACGCCTCCACCATTTTACACGTCCATACAGTTACTTCGAAGCCGTAGTATTTCCGCTGTCCCGCGCGGGTTCCCGGTGGCCGCCAAACCCTGCGCGCATTGCTGAAAGGATCTTCTCGGCAAACGTATGCTCCTGACGGGAACGAAACCGTGCATAGAGCGCTGCGGTGAGAACCTCCGCAGGCACCGCCTCATCGACCGCCGCATGAATCGTCCAGCGCCCTTCTCCGGAATCTTCGACATAGCCGGAGTAGCTGTCCAGCCGCTGATCCCCGGCAAGCGCCGTGGCCGTCAGATCGAGGAGCCACGATGTCACAACGCTGCCACGCCGCCACACTTCCGCGATGTCAGCAAGATCGAAATCGAAGCGATGGGCTTCCGGCAAAGATGCGCTGGAGGCGCCGCGAAGAATATCGAAGCCTTCGGCATAGGCCTGCATCAATCCGTATTCGATGCCGTTGTGAATCATCTTGACGAAATGCCCCGCACCGACCGGCCCGGCATGGATGTATCCCAATTCGGCGCGCGGATCGCGGCCCTCACGATGCGATGTTTGCGGGATGTTGCCGAGCCCGGGCGCCAGCGCTTTCAGGATCGGATCAATGCGCTCGACTACCGCGCGATCACCGCCGATCATCAAACAATATCCGCGTTCCAGGCCCCAGACCCCGCCGGACGTGCCGATATCAACGTAGTGAACTCCGCTGCCGCTCGCGCGAAGCTCCGCGGCACGGCGGATATCATCCTGCCAGAACGTGTTCCCACCATCGATCATGATATCGTCACGAGCAAGACAGCGGCTCAGCTCCTCCACTGCTCCCTCGGTCGCAGAGCCTGAAGGCAACATGATCCAGACGACACGAGGCCCGTTCAACTTTTCGACCAGATCGGAAATGCTGTGTGCGCCGACGACGCCATCTCCAGTCAGCGTCGCAACCGTTTCCGGAGCCTGGTCATAGACTACGGCGGAATGGCCTTGCGCGACCAGACGCCGAACTATGTTCGCGCCCATCCGCCCAAGTCCGATCATTCCAAGCTGCATGATATCGATCCTTACATCAGCGCAGCGCGCAGCGCCGCTTCGAGAGAGGCTAGTCCGGTTTTCGGATCTCCGGAAATGTGCACGCGTATCGCGCGCCGACCACGATCCATCAGAACGTCAAAATCGCCCCGCGCCTGCGCCGCGATCAACGTTCCAAATGATGCCTTGCGTCCCGGGATATCGACATCCTTCATCGGATCGGCGGTGATTTCCAGAAACACCCCTGTGTCGGGGCCGCCCTTGTGGGCCTGACCGGTAGAGTGAAGGAATCGCGGGCCGAAGGCGGCACAGGTCGCTACCCGACCCGCGTCACGAATTATCATTCGCATCCGCTGCAACGTGGCGGCGTTTGCCTCGTCCTGCGGGAGATACGCCAACAACGCAACGTAGTCGTCCTTGCCGGCGCGCTGAAGATGCGCGCGCAGCCATCCGGCGATGTCGCCGGGGCGAGATGCTTTAACAAGAGTCTCGATATTGCGCGCATCGGTATAGACGGCCAGCGGCCCTTGCGAGAATGCAGGCTCCTCCGCCGGCAGATCGCCGGTCGCCTCGAATGCGGTAAGCAATTCGCGTGTCTTCACCTTGGCGGATTCGACATCGGGCTGATCGAACGGGTCGATGCCGAGCACAGCGCCGGCCACTGCCGTGGCGATTTCAAACCGGTAAAATTCCTGCGCGAGATCCATCGTCGAGCGGATGACAATACGCACGACCGGATGGCCTGCTCTCTCCAGTGCCGACAACCGCGCGGTTCTGTTGTCGTCTTCGTCGCCTGCTAGTGCGAGATCGATGAAAATGCGATCCTCGCCGTAGACCTTCGGTGAACCGAGGTCTTCGCCGTCGATCGGAATTAACCCCTTGCCGAGCTTGCCGGTGGATTCCGCAATCAGTTGTTCCGCCCAGCCGCCAAAGCCGGCGATGCCTGTTGAAGCCGTGATGGTGATCTTGTCGCGTCCTGCAAGGCCTGCGCAGCCCAAGATCAACCCGAGTTGCACCCCCGGATTTTGAGCGGGCGGGACATCCGCTGCGCAGGACCGCACCATATGCCGCGCACTGGACAGCCACCCCTCGATGTCGAGACCAGCGGCGGCGGCTGGCACCAGCCCGAACGGCGAGAACAGCGAATAGCGTCCACCGATCTGGGGATCGCCATGGAATATTCTGGCGAACTTCTGCTTGCCCGCGACGGCTTCGAGCGACGACCCTGGATCGGTCACGGCAACGAAACATTCGGCGACCATGTCCTTCCCGACTGCGTCGGCGATGCGTGCCTGAAAATAATCCTTCATCACGTTCGGCTCGACAGTGCCTCCGGACTTGCTTGACACGATGATCAGCGCACGAGACAGGTCGATCCCGTCGGCCATCGCCCGAACCTGATCCGGGTTGGTCGAGTCGAGGACGTGTAACCGCCGATAGCCCGGAGCGCGCGGGAACGTCGACGACAGAACATCGGGTCCGAGGCTGGAGCCCCCCATTCCGAGCACAACGACATCTGCGAAGCCGACGCTTCGAACCCAGCGGGCGAACGCTGCGTAGTCGGGAAGTCGCTGCTGTTCGGCTTCAATGCTGTCGAGCCATCCGAGCCACTTTGACTCATCTGCACCGGTCCATAGCGACGCATCCTTTCGCCATAGCCTGCGGACACGCTCATCCCGACGCCACTCCTCAACCGCACGTTCGACAGCCTGCGACAGTTCCGGCGCAAGCGACGCGGTCATCGTGTTCAGGCGTGAGCCCAGCACCAACGCTCGTTTGCGGGCGACAGCGCCATAGAGCTTGTCGGCAGCGTCGACAAATTGCTGCATGCCATCGATCGTCAGTTCCTCGGCAATCCGCTCGAGAGAAACGCCCAGCGCGCCCACAGCGGCGAGAGTCGTTTCGGCTTCGCCGATATTTTCCTCAAGGCTGCTGCGCGGCTTGCCATGATCCCGGAAGGCGTCAAGCGTTGCCGGTGGCACGGTGTTCACCGTATCGGGGCCGATCAGTTCCTCGACATAAAGCGTATCGCGGTAGTTCTTGTTCTTCGTTCCCGTAGAGGCCCACAGCAACCGCTGCGGCTTTGCGCCTTTCGCAACAAGTTGCTCCCACTGCTTCCCGGAAAAAATCTTCCTGTAGTCCTGATAGGCCATCCTGGCATTGGCGATTGCGACCGCTCCGAGCAGCGCGCGCACGTCGCGCTGCTTTTGCGGATCGCTTGTTGCCGCGATCAAACGCTCCAGTTCGGCGTCAACAACAGCATCGATCCGGCTGATGAAGAAGCTTGCCACGCTGGCGATGGCCGAAGGATCACCGCCACGCACCGCGAAAGCGTCGAGCCCTCGAATATAGGCTTCGGCCACCTGCCGATACACCTCCCGCGAAAACAGCAGCGTAACATTGATGTTGATCCCGCGACCGATCAGCGTTTCGATTGCTACGATACCGGCTGCCGTGGCCGGCACCTTGACCATCAAATTGCGACGGTCCACCGCGAGCCAGAGCCGTTCGGCTTCCGCAATGGTTCCGTCGGTGTCGTGCGCCAGATAAGGCGACACCTCCAGCGAGACAAAGCCATCAGCTCCCCGCGTCTCCCGATAGACCGCGTCGAGAACATCGGCCGCCGCTCGAATGTCCTGAACCGCAATGTCATCAAACAATTCGGACGCCGACTTGTCGCCATCGGCAAGCGCCAACCTCACGGCATCATCATACGCGGGCGACGATCCGATCGCCTTCTCGAAGATCGCGGGATTCGAGGTAACTCCCTTCACGCCGTCGATCTTGATGAGTTGCTCAAGGCCACCCTTGGCAACGAAATCTCTTTCCAGAAAATCCAGCCAAATCGCCTGCTCGTAGCGCGACAGGTCTTTCAACAAACTCATGGATCACCATTTCATTCAATCGGGATCAGATAAGCACGAAGCGCCATCGCAGACTGCGAACGCGCGGATCACATGGCAGTCCTAACCGCCCTCCAGGATGGCGAAAAAATCGATGGTCGCATCATGGGTGAGCGGCTCCGACATCGACACGACCACCTCGTCAATCGCTGAAAGCCAGACTTCATCATGCGCATCAAACCGCTGCGCCACGGACCGCACCGTGGCCCCCTCGGCAACCTGAACGCGCGTGGACGCGATCCCATCCGGCAGGAAGCGACGAAGATTTCCGTGCATCACCACTTGAATATCGAGCATCGCTTCCTCCCAAACTCACCGTACACCGCGATCCGCTGAATCAAGAAAACGCGTGCCGCAGTTTCGGTACGACCTGCTCGGAAAAAGCTTGCATGAACCGTGGCTGATCCGGCCCGGGCGCGTGAAATACAAGATGCCGGAATCCGAGTTTCACGTAAGGGCGCACCTTCTCCACCACTTCTTCAGGATCGGAAGAGATAATCCACCGGCTCGCCGCGCGATCCAATGGCAGCGCATCAGCCAGCCGCTCCATCTCGCGTGGGTCTTCGACACCCATCTTCTCCTCCGGCGAAAGAGCCAATGCGGCCCAAAACCGCGTGTCTTGCTTGGCGCGGTCGACATCGGAATCGTACGACACCTTGATCTCGATCATGCGATCGATGCTGTCATCGGATCGCTTCGCCGCCGCGAGACCCTCGGACACTTTCGGAAGCAATGTCTCACTGTAGAGCGCCGGCGATTTGCCGCTGGTGCAGATGAAGCCGGCTCCCACTTCGCCGGCCAGTGCGGCCGCAGTCGGACCTGCCGCGGCGATATAGATCGGAACGGGATTTTCCGGCCGATCATAGATCGTCGCGTTCTCGGTGCGATAATATTGTCCTTCGAAGCTGACACGCTCCTCACACCAGAGCCGGTTCATCAGTTCGATCGATTCCTTAAGGCGGCCGAAGCGCTCCTTGAATCCCGGCCACGTCATGCCCGTCGCGGGCACCTCGTTGAGCGACTCGCCAGTGCCGACGCCGAGAATAATCCGCTCTGGAAACATGCTGCCAAGCGTGCCGACGGCTTGCGCCACGATCGAGGGGTGATAGCGGAAGGTCGGCGTCACCACGCTGGTGCCGAGAACGATCCTGCTGGTTCGGGCTCCCGCCGCACCCAACCAGGCGAACGAGTACGGCGCATGACCGTTGGTATGTCGCCACGGCTGGAAATGATCGCTGATGAAAGACGAATCGAAGCCCAGCTCCTCGGCAAGGCAGATGAATTTCAGAAGTTCGCTCGGCGTGAATTGCTCCGCGGATGCCTTGTAGCCGATTTTCAACACGACAACTCCATTCAGCAGGTGGACTCAATCGAAAGATGCGCCAGAGCGCCGGGGTCCGCCGGCGGCGTCTGAACCGTCGGAAGCAGTTCAGCCGCAGCCTCTGCGGCTGCAGCGATATGGTCGGGGACATCCTGATAAAGCGTCGTGCGCTGGCGCGGCACACGTCCGATCGCGCTGATCAGCGCGCGCATGGCGTGCGGCGGCTTCTCCTGACCATGCTGCGTGCCCGCCGCGCGGGAAATGCTCTCGTTCATGAGCGTGCCGCCAAGGTCATTGGCCCCGGCATTGAGGCACATCTGGGTCCCGGCCTCGCCCAACTTCACCCAGGATGTCTGAATGTTCGGAATCAGGGCACCAAAAACCAACCGGGAGACTGCGTGCATCAGCACCGTTTCCCGCAGCGTCGGCCCCTTTCGCGTCTGTCCTTTCAGGAACAACGGCGCTTCGATCGGAATGAACGGCAGTGGCACGAACTCGGTGAAGCCGCCGGTTCGCTCCTGCAGGTCGCGAATAGCCAGTAAATGTGCCGCCCAATGATCCGAACCATCGACATGACCGAACATGATGGTCGCCGTTGTGCGAATGCCGACGTGATGCGCCGCTTCGATGATGTCGAGCCATTGCCCGGTCGTGAGTTTGTCGGGACAGATGATGGCGCGCACGTCGTCGTGCAGGATTTCGGCGGCCGTCCCCGGCAACGACCCAAGCCCGGCCGCCTTCAGCATGCCGAGAAATTCAGGAACCGGCAGCGACAGCGTCTCGGCGCCATGTGCAATTTCCAGTGGCGAAAACGCATGGATATGCATCGCCGGCTCGGCGGCCTTCACGGTCCGGCAAATCGTCAGGTAAGTCTCGCCGGTATAGGAAGGGTGTATCCCCCCCTGCATGCAGACTTCCGTGGCACCACGCGCCCACGCCTCGGTGACGCGGCGCGAAATCTCGGCAGTCGAGAGATCGTAGGGCTTACCCCGCAGGGCCTCATGTGACTTGCCCTTCGAGAACGCGCAAAATCCGCACTTGAACTGGCAGATGTTGGTGTAGTTGATATTCCGGTTGACGGCATAACTGACAACATCCCCCGACACCGTTTTTCGGAGGGAGTTGGCGGCCTCGGTGACCACTTTGAAATCGACATCGCGCACGCCGAAAAGCCGGACAATGTCTTCGGAATCGAGCCTTTGACCGTTCAGGGCGCGATCGATCGCCCGCAATACATTGCCGTCGGCACGGGCGAGATATGGCTGCGCGGCCAGATCACCGAGATCCTTTGCGAGAACATCTTCTCCGGGCGACCAATTCCCCTCGCGTGCACGGCCATCCGTATCCGACAGTTGACGAACCGCGGGCTGCATCTTCGGATCAAGCCATGTCGCAGGCGCGAGCGCGTATTCCGGATAGATCGTCAATCGCTCGACAAGAAGATGACCGGCCTTGGCGGTCATTCGGCGCAGCGCGTCGATTGCCGGCCATGGCGCTTCCGGATTGACGTGATCCGGCGTGACGGGAGAGATGCCGCCCCAATCATTGATTCCCGCCTCGATCAACATTTCATAGCTATCAGGCGACAGATTTGGCGGCGCCTGAATGTTCATGCGCGGGCCAAGCAGTATCCGCGTGGCAGCGATCGTCCAGCGCAGGTCATCCAGATCCGGCTCCGGCGCAGCAGCGAGCCTGGTGTCCGGCTTGGCGCGGAAATTCTGAATAATGACTTCCTGGATATGGCCGTAGCAGCGGTGCAGCCGGCCAATGGCGTCCAGCGACTCCAGGCGTTCCCTGCGCGTCTCGCCGATACCGATCAGAATGCCAGTCGTGAACGGGATTTTCAGTTCGCCGGCGTCAGCGATCGTTGCAAGACGCAGGATCGGATTCTTATCGGGGGAGCCGAAGTGCGGACCACCGCGCTCGCACAGCCGGGCAGACGCACTTTCCAGCATCACGCCCATCGACGCCGAGACGGGGCGGAGCATCGCGAGCTCCTCGCTGGTCATCGTTCCGGGATTGAGATGAGGCAGAAGGCCAACTTCCTTGAGCACCCTGTCCGCGACATGCGCCAGATAGGCCAGCGTCGATTCGAAGCCGAGTTCCTGTAAATGGTCGCGCGCCGCCGAATAGCGAAGCTCAGGCCGCTCTCCCAAGGTAAACAAAGCTTCGTTACAGCCTGCCCGCTTGCCCTGCCGCGCAATCTCCAGCACCTCGTCGGGAGAAAGATACGCCCGATGCTGTTGGCTCGGCTGCTGCGCGAACGTGCAGTAGTGGCAGACGTCGCGGCAAAGCCGCGTCAGCGGAATGAACACCTTGCGTGAAAACGAGACGGTGCGCCCGTGTCCGCGGCTCCGGATATCGGAAGCCTCGTCGAGCAAGCGCTGTAGCGGCGTGTTCTCAAGATATCCGAAGATATCCGACAGAGAGCCGTCGCCGAGGACATTAGAATCCATCGCCAGATTTCCGGGTTGGGATGCGCGCACTTAAACCGCCAACTCCAACGCGTTCCGCCCTTCCCAGGCCGTTGTCATTGAATCGCACAGTTCCATGATCTGAACGATCTCGAGCGTCTCCTCGTTTCCTGCCCCCAGCGCTTTCGCCTTGAACTCATGGACCTCGACACAACCGTCATTGAAATTGTCGGAATAGCCGTGGTTCTTGAGCGTGATCGCAAGCGACAGAATCTGTATCTCGCGCTCGTCCAGTGTCGTCGGCGATTTCTTGATCGCATTGGAGCGCTGCAGATAGAGACGCAGCCACTCACCATCGGCGCCGTAAACACGAAAGCCGTTCGCGATGTATTTGCGGGTGGCGACGATCTCGGCGAAAATCTCGTCTATCTTGCCGTCATGCGGCGGCCTGATTTCCGGAAACAGCCCGGTCTTCCAGAACGAGACAAGCCGCTGCGCATCCTGAAAGCCGCGCAGCCCCCTGTAGAAATCGAGGATCTTCAAGAGAATACGGAAATCGCCCGCCGAAGCCCCCGCCTGTTTCGCCTGAGCCTGATAGGCCCGCGCCGCATCCGGATATCGGTTGACCATAAATCCTACGACATAGATCAGCGCCCGCATCTTCGGCGATAATTTTCCGCCTTCGAGATGTGCTTGCCGCTTTGCAAACGCATCCATCCAGTCGGCATCGTGGCCAAAGACCTCACCATAGACGTCTTGCGGCCGCGCACCGGCCTCTTGTCGCGTAACTACGGCTTTCATGGCTAGGCTCCGTTGTCTTCAAGCTGTTCCGCCGCCCGAACGCACGTCCATCGCGCGCTCGATCGCGCGCTGTGCCAGTTCGACGATCAGATGGGTTTTGTAAGTATTGTCCTTGAGCGGAAGGCTGCCGTGGACAATCGTATCCGCCAGATCGGAGACGATGGCCGCATCAAACCGGTCAAGACCGACCAGCCCCTGCTCAACTTTTTGAGCGCGGATCGGCTTTGGCGCCACCGCTCCCAGCGAGATGCGGGCTTCGGCGATCCGCCCACCATCCCAGATGAGTTGAGCCGCGACCGAGGCTTCGGCGAAATCGCTGCGGCGCACGGCAAATTTCTCAAAGGCGAAGGTCGCGTTCTGCACGACCGGAATCTCGATCCTGACCAAGGCTTCATGGCTCCCGATGCACGACAGCCCGGACCACAGATAGAACTCGTCCATTCCGACGCTGCGTTCGCCGCTTGTGCTGCCGATGATCGCGCGCGCGTTAAGCGCGGTCAGAAGAGGAGCCAGATCAGCGGGACACGGCGCGGCGCATCGCTTCGCTCCGAGAATCGAATGGAAACGGTTGTTACCCTTCACCGCGAAGCACGGACACGTCGCGCCACCCAGTTTGAAACACGGAAAGGCGCTGCGGAAAAACCAGCAACGCTTTTCCTGGCAAAGATCGCCCGCGACCGTCGCAACGCGACGTATCTGGGGCGTTGCGATCAGTTCGACACCTTCCACAAGTCCGGGGAGGAGTTGATTGACAAGGTCCGAACGGACGAGACCATCCAGCGTCGTCGCCGCACCAATCCGCAGGACGCCGTCGTTAACATCAATTTTTTTCAGGTCGGCGACACGCGAGGTATCCACCAACACGTCCGGATCGTAGATGCCCTGACGTATCCCGACGAACAGGTCAGTCCCCCCGCCCAGAATACGGCGCTTCTGCCCGTCCGGCTTCAACGCCGTCATCAGGTCATCGAGGCTCGCAGGCGTCATGACCACCGGCGTGATATCCCGCCGCGGCAGATTGGCGAACTTCGTTCCGACGTTTCGCAGAACCGGGAAAACCACCGATGGATAGGCTTTGCGAACCGTGGCGACCTCGAGATTCATCGGCCGCTTCCATGACTTCAAACGCAGTTCCCGGCCGGATTGCGCGGCGAGGCGCGGCAGCACGCGATCAGGGCTCAGCGGCAACTGCTTGAAACGAATTCCGGTGGCGTGCGCGACAGCGTTGGCAATGGCGGCGATAGTGGCGTTGATGGTCGGCTCCGCGCCGGCCTTGGCGCCGAACGGACCCTCGGGATCGAGGGTTTCGACCAACGCGATCTCGATGGGCGGCGCGTCGCCGATACGCGGCGCCTTGTAGTCGAGGAACGAGGCGTTTACCGGCCTTCCCTCCTCGAAGATCATCTCCTCCTGCAAGGCCATGCCGATGCCTTGCAGCACACCGCCATAGATCTGGCCTTCCATGGCCATCGGGTTCAAGGCGCGTCCGACATCCTGCGCCACAACGATCTTCTTGATGGTGATCCGGCCTGTTCCGGCATCGACCTCAACCTCGGCAGCCTGCGCACCGAAAACATACGTCGCCGCGTAGTTACCTATCCCAGTCGCCGGGTCCGGCCGCTCGCCGGGAGTCGTATAAAAAGCTTCGGCATCCAGCGGACCACACAGCCGCGCGACCTCCATCATGGTGGCGCGACGTGCCGGATCGGCGGCGTGGATGACATCGCCGTCGATGAAGGCAATTTGATCCGCACTACAGTTCCAGGACAGGCCGAGCGCGCGCTGAATTTTCTCGCGCAATGCCGCGCCGGCGCGAATGGTTGAGTTTCCGGTGACGAAGGCGACGCGCGATGCGGCGCTGCCGAGATCCGCGGGCGCCGCAGCGGTGTTCATATGGGAGACACGCACCATTTCACTTCGAACGCCGAGCGCCTCAGCTGCGAGTTGGGCGAGCGTAGTGTTCTGCCAAGTTCCCGCATCGGCGGTCTGGGTATGAACAACGAATTCACCCGACGCCAGCAGCTCGATACGCGTGTTGGAGTAATTGCCTTCCTGATAGATCACGCCGCCGCTGGGATGGATCATCGCCGCGACGCCGACGCCGCGGAAAGTCCCGCCCAGCTTTCGCTTCTCGGCCCAGCCGATGCGCGTGCGGACCTCTTCGAGACATTGCGACAGACCGCAACTCGATATCTTCCATCCAAGCGGCGTCACGTCGCCGGTCTGGTTGGCTTGCGAAAGGCGGTATTCGAGCGGATCGCGACCGAGCTTCTCCGCGATCTGGTCCATGTGGCTCTCGATGGCCCAGATCGTGTGCGGCGCGCCCATGCCGCGATACTGCCCGCCGGGCACCTTGTTGGTGTAAACAAGATCGCAATCGTAATGCGCGGTTTTCACACGGTAGAGACATGTCGTCCGTTGCCGCGACGCGCCGACATAAGTTGGCGCATAGGCGGTGTAGGCACCGTTGTCGATCTGTAGCGATGTCGAGCGGCCGAGAATCGTACCATCGTGATCGAATGCCGTCTTGATCCTGATGCGCTTTGCGTGATCGGTTTTGCCGCTCACGAATTCATCGCGGCGGTTGAGCACCAGCTTTACCGGCCGCCCTGCCTTCACTGAAAGCCGTGCTGCGAGCGCTTCCTGCTCGCAGACCTTCGACTTTCCTCCAAAACCCCCTCCAACGTCGACGCCCCTCAGGTGAACGCGCTCGATATCCATGCCGAGCACGTGCGCCACTTCCTTGCGAATGAAGAACGGAGCCTGCGTCGCAGTCCAGAGCGTCAGATCGCCTGTTTCGGGATCGAAGCTGGCAGCCGTCCCGTTGGTTTCCATGCAGGCCGGAGCGACGATGCCGTGCTCGAACTGATCCTCCAGCACATGCGGCGCATTGGCGAACGCATCGTTGACGGCGCCGTAGTCGCAGGAAAACTTAATCGCGACATTTTTTCCGCCTGGGGTAGAAGTTCCCTCGTGGATCGCAGGGGCATCCGGGCGCAACGCGTCATCCGGAGAAAACACCGCAGGCAGCGGTTCGTACTCGACCTCGATGAGGCCGGCGGCATGCTCGGCCGCCTCCAGCGTGTCCGCGGCCACCGCCGCGACCTCCTCGCCATAAAACCGCACCCTGTCGACGGCCAGCGGATGCCGGTCGGAATAGCTTCCGCCAAGATGCATATAGTGCCGGCCGGGAAAGTCGGCGGACGTGATGACCGCCCGCACGCCCGGATAAGCCTGCGCGGCATCGGTGTTGATGCGAACGATCCGCGCATGGGCATGCGGGCTGCGCAGGACGGCGCCAAACAGCATTCCGGGCAGATTCATGTCGTGCGTGAAGACGGCACGCCCCCGCACGTGCAGTTCCGAACCTTTCTGCGGCAGCCGGCGGCCGACTTCCTTGACCTCCATGATGCTCATGGGCGTGCCTCCGCAGCGACCGAGCTGATCGCCTCGATGATGGCGCGATAGCCGGTGCAGCGACAGATATTGCCGGTCATGCCGTGGATGATGTCCTCTTCGGTTGGATGCGCGAACCGCGCAAGCAGGGCCGTTGCCGACATCAGCATTCCGGCCGTGCAAAAGCCGCACTGGGTCGCGCCGTGATCAATAAATGCCTGCTGCAACCGCGTCAGCGTCCCGTCGCGTTCGAGACCTTCGATCGTGGTGACGTCGGTGTCTTCGGCGCGAAACACAGGATAGAGACAGGAACAGACGGCGGTATCGCCCACCAGGACGGTACAGGCGCCGCAGTCTCCGTTGCCGCAGCCGATCTTGGTGCCGCGCATATTGAGCTGTTCGCGCAGGACAACGGCCAGCGGCCGAAGCGGCGGAGCTTCCACCTCGAACTCGTGCCCATTCACACGCAGCTTAATCGGCATGCGCGACGCCTTCCGCCGTCTGCAGATGACGCATGGAGCCGTAGATGGTCGTTAGTTTCCGATACTCGGCCTCGTCATGAAATTGGCATTGGCCGCGGCCGAACCGCTTCGCCACTTCGATCGAGAAGCGAACCGACTTCTCGATGTCGTCAAGCTGCGTGGCGCCCGTCGCGCAGCCGGGCACGACCGAAGCGGCAGTGACAGCGACACCGACGACCGGCACCGACGCATAAACGGACGGCTGAAGGATCGAATTGATATGAAAAAGGTCATTGGCGTAGGGGGTGATATCCTGCGTGCTGAGCGGCATGACCACTGCTGGCTGCGCCGTGACCGTTTCCACGATGTCGATCAGATCGGAACTGACGGGAAGGATATAGCCTTCGCGAACCGTCGGGGTGATTGCAATGCCCTTCCAGTTCACGACGCGATTCCCGCGTGAGGTATCGATGCTGATGATCGCTCCCATATCGGGATGAACCTCGGCCTCGCCGAGCAGCCGCCGATCCACCGGTGACGACATAAACGGCACCGGATGATGGGGCCGCGTCGGCGCGGCAGGACAGATATGGGTTGATATGATGACGTCGCCGTCGAGCACGTCACCCTTGCGATTCATCGTCGCGAGCTTCATCGCCATCGCGACCGCGGCAATCGCACCATCGGCATCCGACACCATGCCGATCTGCTCGGGACGGGCTCCAATGCCACCCAGTTTGCCCACGACCCCCAGAACCGGCGCATCGCGCCGCCGTCCCGGTATGCGCACCTGAAGAAAGTCGGTGAAGTGACGGTCTGACGAGATCCGTCTGGTGACAACGTCCTGCAACCCCATGGCCGCAAGTGTCCTGGCGACTTCGTCGCCATCGATCACAGCGCTGTCGAGCAACTCGTAGGCATTGACGACTTGTTGGAACGCCATCGATATTCAACCTTTCAGGACTAGATGTCCCTTACGCCTGGCAACACCTCGGAGAAGATCAATTCGCCCATCTCGGGAATGGTCATCCCCTCCGGAGGATAGGGAAGCAGAATCACCTGATCGACGCCGCAGGCTCGGATCGCGCGAATCCGCTCGATGCACTCGGCGGGCGTGCCGGAGACCGAGAGCTGCGCCGTCAGAGAGTCCGAGACAGTCTCGCGCATGGCCGCGTCGTAGGCATCGGAGCGCGCATAACCAAACTTATCGAGTTGCTCGATAAGGCGATCGCCGTTTTCGCCCAGGATACCCAGCGCTTCGCGCGTCGAGCTGATCGTGCGGCCGATCGCAGGCTTGACCGCCGCCCTCGCCGCGTCGCCGTCTCGCGACACCGATGTATAGGCCCAGACCGCTATTTCGGGACGCTTGCGATCAGGCGTCCGCTTCTTCAATCCCGCACTGATATGCCCCTGCGCGAAGGAAATCCCCTTCTCCGAAGTGAAATGGCCAATGATGATTCCATCAGCAAGCTCGCCACCCAGAGCGAGCACCATCGGACCGCGCCCCGTGATGAAAACCGGGATCTCACGTGCGGCAAAACCAAGCGTCGCCGCCTTGGCCGGAACGAACTCCGAAGACGACGTGATTGTTTCACCGGCCCAGAAACGCCGCGACAAATCAATCGCATCACGCAGCGCTTTCACCGGACTGACGCGTTTGATGCCGAGCGCGTCGAAGCCGCTGATTCCCGCGCCCATTCCGAGGATAGCCCGGCCACCCGACAACTCGTCCAGCGACGCTATCGCCGCCGCCGTCAGCAGCGGGTGCCGAATGTACGGATCGGTCGCCCCCGTTCCCAAGGTCGACGCCGCCGTATTGCAGGCCAGAGCAGAGAGGCTGACGAAAACGTCACGGAAGAAACGCTCGTCTGGCACCCACATAGAGAGCCCGTGACTTTCACACCTTCGTCCGAACGCGATAAAATCACCGAGCGACAACTTCGGCAGAATAGCAATACCGACCTTCATGAATCACGCCGCCTCGCTCGAGCCACGACCTTTTCGCTTTTCCTTCTCCGAGAGGAGATCGCCCCCCTTCTCGTGAAGGAGCGCAACCGCACGGTGCAGATGCGCACGAACGATGCGATCTGCCGCATCGCCGTCACGAAGCTCCAGCGCATTGATCAGAAGCTCGTGCTCGCGCACGAACTGCCTCGCATCATCGATCGAGTGAAGCGTCATATCCTCGTCCGTGAAGATGAACTCGGACAGATTGTCGAACTCCCGCTCGATGCGTGGAGAGCGCGAGGCCTTGGCAACCATGCGATGGAAGGCAAGATTCAATTTCGCGCGAAGCACCGTATCCGACAGGTCAGCGATGGCATTCTCGGCAACATTGGCGCGGAGCGCCTGAATTTCGACATTCGTGATGTTCTCCGCCGCAAGCCGCGCCGCATATCCCTCGATCGCAGCACGGACATGATAGCTGTCGAGAATGTCCTGACGCGGGTCCGTTAGAATATAGCCACCGCGCTCCGCACTCGCGATCAACCCATCCCGCTTCAGCTGCGCCAGCGCCTCGCGAAGCGGCGTTCTGCTCACGCCCATCGCACGGGCGAGGTCGACCTCCACGAGGCGCGCGTTCTGCGTGAGCTCACCGTTCAAAATGGCGATGCGAAGGTTGCGGTAGACGCCACGCCATGTGGCCTCGCGGCGCGGCACCTTGTATTCGTCGGTTAGCATTTTTGTATCCTGCATACACTCAATAACGACCATCTCTCATGCACAATGCCATGATTTACAGCACTATCGCAATAAAAATGGCGCAGATAACGAGATTTTTTTCGTTGTTTTTGTATTCAGGATACAATAGCGTACATTCAAGTGCCCGATCTGTGGAGATTTGAGAGCATGCCTGTGTGGGACGGCAGAAATGAATGGCGGAACGTCGATGGTGACGGGACGCTGACGCGCAAACAGATTGCCCTCCGTCGGGAGTGGCGCTGATGTTGTTTCGTCCCTCTAGCGCCATCCGCAATGGCATAGCTCGCGGCGGCGCACCGTGTGATGTATCGATCGCCGGGATTTCCGTGGCCTATGGCGACACGATGCCGGTACGCAATCTATCTCTGGACATTCAGGCTGGTGAATTTCTGTCGCTGCTCGGACCCAGCGGCTGCGGAAAGACCACGACCCTGCGCGCCGTTGCAGGTTTCGTTGCGCCCAGCGCCGGCGATATCCGGATCGGTGGACAGTCCGTTGTGAATGTCCCGCCCAATCAACGCAGCATCGGCATGGTTTATCAGAACTATGCCCTCTTCCCCCACATGACCGTGGCGGACAACATCGCTTTCGGCATGAAAATGCGCGGCTTTCCGCGCGCGGAGATCGCGCAGCGAATCCCGCAATTACTCACCCAACTTCAGCTTTCGCCGTTCGGTCAACGCTATCCCAAGCAATTGTCCGGCGGGCAGCAGCAGCGCGTCGCGCTCGCGCGCGCATTGGCCTTCAATCCGGGCGTCCTGTTGCTGGACGAGCCGTTGGCGGCGCTCGACAAGCAGTTGCGTGGAGATATGCAGTTCGAATTGCGGAAGCTGCAGCGTGAGGTCGGCATAACGACCATCTTCGTGACCCACGATCAGGAAGAAGCTCTCTCCCTGTCGGACCGAATTGCAGTGCTGCATGAAGGCAAGATCCTCCAGGTCGGCACGCCGCATGAAGTCTATAAATTTCCTTGCTGCCGTTTCGTCGCGGAGTTCATCGGCGAGGCGAACATGTTGCAGGGCTCCGTCGTGGGGTCCGGGCGCGACGCCATGTTGCAGATCGACGGCATCACTGAAAAACATCGCCTCAGCGCCGCTCATGATAGCGGTACTGTGTCGATTCTTCTGCGACCGGAAAAGCTTCACCTTCATACCGCCGGCGAAGCGGCTCCCGCCAGTCACAACGCGATCCACGGGCGCATCGTCAATTCGGTCTTTGTCGGAACAAGTCTCAAGTATCAGGTCCAGATCGGCTCCGGGCGTTTGCTTCGCGTCGACTCTCAAGCAGATCGCGAACGACCTGCGGATATCGGCGATGAGGTCGTCCTGTCGTGGATGGCGGATGACGCGCGGTTATTCCGCAACGACCTACTGGAGGCATGATGCGTTTGCTACTCATCAGCAACTCCGGCCGACCTTTTCTGCAGCATTGCCGTACCGAGGTGCTCAATTTTCTGCGGTCCGTTAGATCGCTTGGTTATATCACCGCCGCGCGGCTTGACGATGAAGATGAGCGCTTCAAACTCGCCGCCACCGCGTTGTCCGACTTCGGAATCATGACAGAGCATCTCCGGCTGAGCGACGACTTCAAGTCTCGCTTGAAGCGTGCGGAAGCTGTGCTCGTCAGCGGCGGCAATACTTACGCGCTGCTCAAGCGGTTGCGTGACGCGAGTGCTCTTTCCTTGCTTGCCGACCGGGTCAGGGGCGGCCTGCTCTATATCGGCACCAGCGCGGGCACGAACATCGCGGGCCCGAACATTCTCGCCACCAACGACTGGAACGTCGTCGGCTGCAATCAGTTCGACGCCATGGGGCTCGTCCCGTGGGCCATCAACCCCCACTATCTTCAGCAAGACCCGAACATGGCAACGGGGAGCGAAACTCGCGATCAACGGATCGGCGAGTATCTCACTATCAACAGGGCGCCGTTGCTGGCCATTGAGGAAGAGACTGCCGTCCGCATCGAGGGCGGACACGCAAGTGTCGTCGGATCGGGTCGCGTCCGTCTGTTTCAACCCGATGCCGAGCCGATGTGGTTTGCAACTGGCCAGACTTTGCCAGCCGTCACGCTGTCGTACTCCGCCCCGATGGTTTCGTGATGTCCGTGCAATACGTTGCCGCCACGAGTGTCGCAGATGCCATCTCGCTCGCAAGGCATTGCGGCGCGGGAGCCCGGCTCATTGCCGGAGGCACCGATCTTGTCGTTCAAATGCGGCGCAAGGTGCTCGCACCAACCCATCTGATCGACATTCAGCCCATCGACGAACTCAAGCAGGTCCGGATTGACGATCGTCAAGTCGAGATCGGTGCGATCGTAACGCATAAGGAAATTGAGCGCCTCTTTTCCTCCTATCCCCATCTTGCCGGTCTGGTCGAGAGCGCACGGATCGTGGGCGGACATCAGATCCGCAACAGCGGAACGATCGGCGGAAACATCTGCAACGCGTCTCCTGCTGCCGACCTGCTGCCGATCCTGCTGGCGCTGGAGGCCACTATCGAACTCCAGGGACCCGATGGCAGCCGGCGCGAGCCACTTGAAAGTTTTCTCAAAGGCCCCGGGCGCACATCGCGCCATACAAATGAAATTCTGACGCGCATCACCTTTGCCACTCCTCCCCGCTCATCGGCCACGGCCTTCCTCCGCGCTGGTCGCCGCCGCGCAATGGAAATCTCGCTCGTTTCGGCAGCGGTCTTGGTCGTCCTCGACGCGAACCAGAGGTGCATAAGCGCGCGCATCGCCATTGGCGCAGCAGCTCCCACCGCCTTTCGCGCACGCGAGGCCGAGGCCGCCCTGATCGGTGCGCCGATCACTCCGGCAACGTTGCAGACCGCCGGCGAAGCAGCGGCGGCCGCCGCAAAGCCGCTTTCCGACGTTCGCGCTTCAGAGACATACCGCCGCCGACTGGTCCGGGTCATGACGGCGCGAGCTCTCGAAGCCTGCGTCAAAAGGATCGAACAATGACCCAGATCTTGTTCACGCTCACCATCAATGGCGAGCACTACGAAACGCATGCCGAACCCGACACGTCGCTGCTCGACGTGCTACGCGACAACCTCGGCCTTACCGGAACGAAAACAAATTGCCTCGAGGCGGAATGCGGCGTCTGCACCGTCTTGCTGGATGGCAAGGCGGTTTGCTCCTGCATCACTCTGGCAGCTCAATGTCAGAGCAAGTCCATCGTCACCATCGAAGGGCTCGCCGAGGGCTCGACGCTTCATCCGCTTCAATCCGCCTTCCTCGAAACAGGCGCCGTTCAGTGCGGCTACTGCATTCCGGGCATGATCATGACAGCAGTATCGTTCCTGCATGAAGTCCCGAATCCGACGGACAGCGAAATCCGCGAAGGCCTTGCCGGCACGCTGTGTCGCTGCACCGGCTACCAGAAAATCGTCGAAGCCGTTGCGACGACTGCAAAACAACTCAATCAAGACTCCAGAAATCTACCACGATCTTGAAGACTAACGTTTACAGGGGGAAGTAAGATAAAATGGATTACAAACCGTTCAAATCAAAACTTCAAATCGCTGTCGTCGCTCTCGCAGCCCTTCAGACCATGTCGTCCGCAGCTGCGGCACAGGACAAGAAGCCGCTGGTGTTCATGACCTGGGGCGGCGTCTGGCAGCAGACCTTCGACAAGATCGCAAAAGAATACGAGGCCAAGACGGGTCAGCCGGTCTCAGTCATTGTTCAGGGCGCCGGAGAGGCCGGCCTTGCGCGCGTGATCGCGCAAAAGGACAAGCCGGAGATCGACCTCTGGTCGACCAACATGATCAACTATGAGCGCGGCAAGAAGGCCGGCGTGCTTGCTCCATTTGACAAGGCTGGCGTTCCCAACGCCGCGAAAATGGATCAGTCCCTGATCTTCTCGCATGGCATCACCACCTGGGTGTCGCTCCGCGGAATCTTCTATCGCAAGGATCTCGTGCCGTTCGAACCGAAGACTTGGGAAGACCTTTGGGACCCTCGCCTGAAGGGCAAGATCGCAGCTCCTGCCGCGACTTTCGATCCCGGCTATTTCCCCACGATGGCGGCTTTGCTGGCGGGTGGTAGCGAGCGCAACCTCACTCCGGGCTTCAAGAAATTGAAGGAACTGCGTCCTAGCATTCTCACCTTCTACACCAACAACGTTCAGTCCATTCGCCTTCTGGAGAGCGGCGAAGTCGGGCTGACCGCGTGGGGCATTCTGCCGAACGTGATCAGCTACATCAAACCCGGTGGGAACTACGGCTTCGTCGTGCCGAACAAGCCCCTCTTGATCGCCGAAACGCCAATCGCGCTGATTGCAGGCGCCCCCC
Organism: Afipia sp. GW822-FHT04G07; assembly: GCF_058800765.1. Taxonomy (NCBI): domain Bacteria; kingdom Pseudomonadati; phylum Pseudomonadota; class Alphaproteobacteria; order Hyphomicrobiales; family Nitrobacteraceae; genus Afipia; species Afipia sp. GW822-FHT04G07. The sequence goes on along the minus strand of NZ_JBXAMP010000001.1, from coordinate 3,741,308 downwards.
GGAAGAAAGAGGCTGAAGCTTTCCTCAACTATCTGCTGTCGATGGACGTGCAGACGAGAATTGCCGATGCCTTTGGCGCGCGCCCAGTCAACAGCGATGCAAAGGGCCCGGAGGTCGTCGAATCAATCCTGACAAACCTCAAGGGAGCATATGCGATCGACTACGATTATCTGTCGGACAATCTCTCAGATATCATCAAGAACTATGACCAAGAGGTCGTCCAATGACGTCTCTTGCTCCGGCAAGTCGTCTGGACAGGCTGGCGCGTGACCGATCGGCCCTCAAGGGCCTGTTGCTCACGGCCCCGGCCCTCATCCTGCTCGTTTACTTTTTTGCCGCGCTTGCCAATATTCTCTCGTTAAGCGTTACGGATAACTCCGGGGCCTTTTCGACGAAAAATTTCACGACGTTCGCGGCGGACGCGCGATTCAGAACCTACCTCATGCGGTCGGCCTGGATCGCGCTCTATGTTACATTCATTGCCTTGCTGGCTGGCTACCCCATCGCCTATGTCATGAGCCGGGGGCGGCAAAGGATCGCTTCCATCGTCACCCTAGCGCTCGCCATCCAGTTTTTCTCCATCTACGTCATCAAGATGTACGGCTGGATGCTGGTTCTCGGCAACAACGGCATTATCAATCGTACATTGCAGGCGATCGGTCTAACTGATGCGCCGGTCAAGCTGATGTATAACGAACTCGGCGTTGCCATCGGCCTGTTCGCCTCCTCCCTTCCGTTGATGGTCTTTCCGATCAGCTCCGTGTTGCAGAACATCAACTCCGAATACGAAGAAGCCGCGAAAGGCCTGGGCGCCAATCCCATATCGGCCTTCTGGCGCATCTTGCTGCCGCTGAGCGCTCCAGGCGTGACAAGCGGCGCAGTGCTGACATTCGTTTTCTGCTTCACGGCCTATCTGGGACCGTCCTTGCTCGGCGGCGGAACATTCAAAATGATCGGCAATCTGATCTACGATCAGGCAACTGTTGGCTTCAATTATCGGCTTGCCGGTGTAGCGGCGGTCGTAACCCTGTCTGTCAGTCTGTGTGTTGTCTTCGGCATTACCGCGCTTGGCAACAGAGTGCTTGACGAGAAACGACGATGACCAGAAACACCGCCTCAACCGACCCGCTTTACATCTTCAGTTTGATTGTTGCTGCGATCGTCCTGACATTCGTCACACTCCCGTTGATCGTCACCTTCGTGACGGCCTTCAATGCCACGACCCAAGCGGCATTTCCTCCAGAAGGTTATTCGCTCCGCTGGTTCAAACACGTATTCGAGCGTCCGGAATTCGCAGGTCCATTCTACAGAAGTCTGGCGCTGGCGCTCGTCTCAGGCCTGTGCGCCATGACGCTTGGCACAATGTCGGCCGTCGCCCTTACTAAGTATCGTTTCCCCGGGCGCAACGTGATCGATACTGTTCTGATGTCGCCGCTGATCGTTCCTCAGGTTATTCTAGGCCTGTCCTTTCTTGTATTCAGCGTGCAGACCAAGGCCCTCGGCAGCTTCGCGACGTTGGTCATTCTGCATTGTGTTCTGACGCTGCCCTATTCGGTCCGCGTCATCCGCGCGTCCTTGCAAAGCATCAGCCTTACGCCGGAAGAAGCCGGAGTCGGCCTTGGCGCCTCCGCGCTCAAGAGCTTCGTCCTGATCACGCTTCCGCAGATCAAGTCCGGCATCTTCGCAGCATGTTTCTTCTGTTTTGTGATCTCGTTCGACAATTTCACGGCAACGGCCTTCCTCGCCCAGAACGACACGACGCTGCCTGTCGAAATCTTCTTCTACATCGAAACCCGTGTCGATCCGACGATCTCCGCGATCGCGGCGCTGATGATGCTCGGAACGGTCTTCTTTGTTCTCGTTATCGACAGGCTCGTTGGCGTGAAACGGATTACCTAATCGCCTTATAGGAAAGCTGCCGCGAGCGGACGACGCAAGTGTGACAGTGAGGAAAGCAGACGATGAACAAACCATTCAATGTCGTCGGGAAGCGCTTGCAACGGATTGACGGCACGGGAAAGGTCACCGGATCGACGATCTTCGGAACCGATTTCTCCCTGCCCGGCATGTTGCACGGAAAGATCTGCCGCAGCACACACGCCCACGCACGCATCCTTCGCATCGACACGGAGGCCGCGCGGAAGATGCCTGGCGTGCGCGGCATCATCACCGCCGTCGATGTGCCCTGCACCCGCTACGGCTCCTTCATCAAGGATATGGAAGTCTTCGCCTCCGCCAAGGTCGTCCATATCGGACAGGCCATCGCGGCAGTTGTGGCGCAGACGTCACGGCAGGCCGAGGCAGCCTGTGCGGCAATCGAAATCGAATATGAGCCCCTTCCCGGCGTTTTTGATATCGAAGCTGCACTCGACAAGAACAGCCCGCTGGTCCACGAGGATTTGCTAACCTATCAGGCCATGCCGATCGTACGGCGTGATGGCAATGTATCAAATCGCTCCATGCTTCGCGTCGGCGATGTCGAAGCCGGCTTCGCGCAATCTGACCGGATTTTCACCAACCGGTTCGAAACTAGCCCGGTTCATCCGGGCTACACCGAACCGCGCGCTGCGGTTGCCACCTATGACCCGGCCGGCCAGTTCTCGGTGTGGACCAACACTCAATTGCCGTTCGAAGCACAGGCGACTCTCGCCGATATTCTGATGGTGCCCACCTCGCACATTCGTGTCATTTGCACGACGATCGGGGGCGGCTTCGGCGGCAAGCTGCGGCTCGGCGTCGAACACTATGCTGCGCTGCTGGCCAAGAAGTGCGGACGTCCCGTCAGGATCGCGACGACGACGGAAGAGGAAATGACGGCTGCCTATCCGCGACAGCCTGTCATTGTCGAATTGAAGACCGGCGTCACCAATGACGGCCGCATTCTCGCCAAGCAGGGCCGTATCCTTGTCGACACGGGCGCAACTTCGGGGTCCGGCGTTGGCGTCGGGTCGAGTTCGTCGTTGATTCTTGCCGGCCCCTACAAGATTCCAAATCTGCTTCTTGAGGGTCTGGCAGTCTACAGCAACAGGACCCCCACCGGATCGTTCCGTGCGCCGTCGGGGCCGCAATCGAACTTTGCGGTCGAATCCCAGATGGACATCATCGCTGATGCGCTCGGGATTGATCCCCTCGAGTTTCGCTTGAAGAACATTCTGCGCGACGGCGATACGGCGGTGAACGGTCAGGTTCTCGACAAGGTCAGCCTCGAGGAATGCCTCCTGAAAGCTGCCGACGCCATCGGATGGTCCAATCGCAAGCCGGGACCCTGGCGCGGCAAGGGAATTGCCTGCAGCTGGTGGACGACGACATCCGGCTCCTCGGGAGTCTATATCAAGGTCGCAACTGACGGACGGGTTCAGCTGAACACCGGCTGCGCCGAGATCGGCACTGGCGCCCTCACCGGTGCCGCACAAATTCTCGCTGAGGAACTGGGTGTCAGCTTGAGCGACATCAGCATCGTAAGTGCCGACAGCGCCTCGACGCCCTATGACTACGGCGCACAGGGCAGCCGCGCGGCGTTCGCGGTAGGTAACGCCGGCCGTGCCGCAGCCGCCGAGTTGCGCAAGCAGGCCATCACCATCGCAAGCAAGCTGCTGAAGCTGCCGGATGACAAGCTGATCTACGGCAATGCCGCCGTCTGGGGGGAAGGAAAATCGGTCTCGCTGGCTGACATTGCCCGATCGGCGCAGCTATCAAGCGGAGGCCTCATCGCACACGGCACCTTCATCGCGCCGCCCACGGTCTACGATCCGAAACGCAGCGAGCACATGGTGATCACCACGCTCAACTCGCCCAGCTTTCATGCGCACGCCGCCGATGTCGAGATCGATCCCGAGACCGGCGACGTACATATTCACGACTACGTGGTGGCCCAGGACGTGGGATTCGCGATCAATCCTACATTGATTGAAGGCCAGATCGAAGGCGGCGTCGTTCAGGGTCTCGGACAAGCGCTGTCCGAGGAGATCGTCAGCATCGACGGCAAGGTCCGTAACGCCAACCTCACCGACTACAAGATGCCGACCTGCGTCGATGCTCCGCGCATCCGATCCATTCTCGTGAAGTGTCCGAGCGAGAACGGCCCGTTCGGGGCGAAAGGTGTCGGAGAGCCGCCGGTCATCGAACCGCCGGCGACCATGGCCAACGCCATCGCATGTGCGTCCGGGGCCCGGGTGACCACGCTTCCGATGACCGCCGAACGGATCGTCGACAGGTTGTCCGCACAAACCCAGCAGTTCGTTCCCGGCAATAGAGCGCCGGGTTTCTCAACCGAGAGACAGTTATGAAGATCGCCTCATCCAGTCTGGACACAGTGCAAGCCTACAAGCTGCTCAGCGGGATCGTCGTGCCCCGGCCGATCGCCTGGATCACGTCACGGTCGAGCGACACCGTCATCAATCTTGCGCCCTTCAGTTGCTACACTTTCGTGTCAAGCAATCCGCCGATGGTGGGATTCAATGTCGGCAAAAAAATTTCCGGCGCCAAGGATACCCCGACCAACATCATGCGGACCGGCGAATACGTTGTGAATATCGCCGATCATACGATGATCGCAAACGTTCACAAAAGCTCCGGCGAATTTTCCACTCATGAAAGCGAGGTCGAACTTCTCGGTCTCAAGACCACGCCGGGCGAGTTGGTCGATTGCCCTCGTCTTAGCGATGTCCCGGTCAGTATGGAATGCCGTTACGTATCGTCCACGCCGTTCGGCCGGGGAAACACGCAGTTCATCGTCGGTGAAGTTGTGGTCTTCCACATCCGGGACGACCTCTATGACAACGGCAAGATCCACACCGAAAAGCTTCAACCGATTTGCCGCATCGCCGGCCCGAACTATGCGACACTCGGCCCGATTGTATCGCAGACATTGTCCGGAACCTGGGGACCCGGCGATACAGTGGCGCGCTGGGAAAAAACCGAGCGCCCCAGATAGAAGACATCAGGCCGGTCGCGACCCATCGCGCCGAGAAAGCCGCGACGCAAATAATGTTGCCTCCCGCGCGAGATGAACCTTGGCGGCAAGGTCTGTCATCAGCGTTGCGGTGAAATGAACAGGAATCGCTAGACCTTCAACCGATCCGATATCGGCGTGGTCTATCAGCAGTCCGTCGATCAGCCCGTCATAGTGCCGGGCAATCGATTCCGTCGTCACCTCGATTGAAAGCTCTTCCATGATCTTCACGGTCGGCCCCTTGATGGCCTGGCCCGCAATGATTGGAGAAACCGCGACAACCGGCGCGCCATTGGTCATCAATAATTCGCGCATTCCGGCGACGGCGAGGATCGGGTCGATGCTCAAATAGGGATTCGAGGGACACAGCACGATCATGCCGACGCGGGGCGAACGCAGGATCTCCACAACATTGCTGCTTGGTTTCGCCTGCTCACGTCCAGCAAACGAGATAGAATGAACCCTTGGTTCGCATCGCCGGGCAACGAAGTAGCGCTGGAAATCCAGCAAGCCTTCGTCCGTCTCGACCTTTGTGCGCAACACATCATCCGTTACCGGCAGAATACGCCCCGCTATGCCAACCGATTGCCGGATGGCATCGATGCATGCGGTCAATGTCTGCCCGGCAGCGAGGCGGCGCGTGCGTTCAATATGGATCGCCAGGTCCTTGTCGCCCAGCAGAAACCATTCCTCTCCACCAAGCTGGCGAAGCGCTTCCATGAAATTCCAGGATTCGCCGGAACGACCCCACCCGCGGACCTCGTCGCTCAGCCCGCCAAGTGTGTACAGCACAGTGTCGATATCCGGACAGATACGCAGACCGAGGTGATCGAAATCATCTCCAACATTGACAACAACCGTTAGACGCTCGCCAAACAGACGCTGCAACCCGAGTGCAAGCTTCGCGCCCCCCACTCCCCCGCAGATCGCGACAACTTCATTGTCAGAATTCAAAATTTCATTCATCACACCAGCGTCCTTCGCTATCGGAACATGTCCAACTCGCGCGGGCGGATCAACGACGCGGCGTCGTTCTCTGCTCCCGGATTGCGGAATCCTCGCACATGAATGATCGGCATGCCTTCGGCTCCCTGCCCCATGAGCAGCGAAGCCGCAGCGGCCATCTCGTCGGCAATCGCAACCTCAGTCACGACCATGGCGCGGCCGAACAGATCCGGCGCACCGATCATATTGAACAGTGAACTTATTCCGGCGGACCCAAGCGCGACGCCGACAACACCGTTGCGCCAGGCCCTGCCGAAGCTGTCATTGATGATCACGCCCAGCTTTACGCCGAATTCAGCATCGAGCCGCTGCTTGATCTGACTGCATGACGCGTCCGGATCGACCGGCAGCAAAAGCACACGATGCTTCGCGCCGGCGTCGATATTCGATTCGTCGATGCCAGCATTCGCCATGACGAAACCTAGGCGATGCTCGACGATGATGACATTGGTCTTGGCGCGAAGAACCTCGCGCGACTCCGACAGGACGACCTCAAGGTGGCGAGGGTCCTTGCCGGTGATCGCTGCAAGGTCTTGCGCCCTCGCCGACGGGACGATCGACTCCAAATAAACGTAGCGATTTTCTGATTTAGAAATAATCTTCTGGGCAAGAACGACGATATCGCCGTTCTGAGGCTCGATCTTCGCCGCAGCCAGGCCATCCTTGATGATCTGACAGATGTCGTCTCCCGGACTTACTAGCGGGATATCGGGTAGCGCCGTGTAAGTAATCGATCTCTTCATAATTACTCCAGGAATCTGGCACTAACATCCGCCACTTCGTCCGTAAAGCCTCGGCGCGCCGTTCGCTCAACATACAAAATATTCCTGTAAATTCCATAACCGCTCATTACGCGAATCCATGCCCCTCCGCGGATTCAATCTCATCGAGATGCTGGTTCCGGCCGAAACCACGCAGCAGAGGAACTGTAAGCGACAACTATTGCTTCCTGTCGATCTCTGCTAAATTTGCTCGAGTGATCGACAAACGGTGAAGAATTATGGGTGCTCAGGTTTTCTCGGTCCGCGCATTTGACAATGACATAGAGGCCACGCATCGGAAGCAAATGCGGAAACTGGCGGGCTACACCGTGCCCGTACCGCCTAATTGGCTTCCAGAGCTGCTCTCGGAGAGGTCATTCGAAATCGGATCGCGGAAAAGCATCGAAGACATTCAGCCCACACGCGCCGTTCGAATCCGGTCTCTGTAGAGACTCGGCATGCGTAAGAAGCCCGCCATTGGCGGCCTTTTATCGCAACTAAGAGAGAAATTCTCTGAAAGCCGGACTGGATGGCTGGCGACACAGTGCTGATCGCACACGTCTCTGAGGGAATTCCCTGCTAACAGGGAGTTTTACAGGGAAATTCGCGAAATTAGGCCTCTGCAGAGAGCTTTAGACGCAAGAAACTACAGCGTCACAGCGATTTCTGAGATAATTCCCTAGGAAAATTAGCAGCGAATACATTTCGAGGAACAGGGAAATTTCCGCTCACAACAGGGATTTAAGGGCTCGGAACATTGACCGGCTTGCCCGCTAAGCGTTGAATTCTCACATACTTGTCTAGCATCGCGTGGACGCGATCTGTTTTCCCCTTCGATTTGTGGATGTGGAGAGCGAGATGGTGGCAAAGAGTGGATCCTGGACACGTCAGGGCGAGGCTTTCTGGCGGCCGCATCATGAGGCGTGGAAGCGCAGCGACTTGAATCAAAGGCAGTATTGCGAGGCATATGGCGGGGGCCAGCGCTGGGCAACCGTCTGCTCGCCCATCACAACCGCCAAGCTCAACAATGTCGAGCCCTTCGCCTATCTCACGGACGCGCTCGAACGCATGTCCGGCGGTCACCCGATGAGCCAGCTCGACGACCTCCTGCCCTGGAATTGGCGTCCATTGACGGCTCTCAACTGACACCAGGTGTCAGAAATGGACGCTTACTGGTGAACGAGATTGCGCTACATACAGGAGATTCGAATTATTTAGCCAGACGGCGACAATCCTGTCGCGAGTCGCGGCGAGATGGCGGAGGTTCGAAAAATCACTGACGCGAGCCGTCCAACAGGATGGCTGGTGACCCGGAGCATCGATAGGGAGCGTCACGGTGACAGAAGCCGATGTGGACCTCCGCCGACTGTTTATTCTCGATGCGTGCACAGTCATTAGACGCGGGCGCCCACTCCAATTTTCGATCCAAAGCTCCAGAACCGTGGAACTTCAAGCCAAATTGCCAAGCCCATTTATAGCTGTAATGCGGGTCTCATAGTGCTAATTATGAGACGATCTTTCAAACGAGAAAATACTCATGAATTTAAGACAGATCCGCTACTTCCTCCAGGTGGCGGAACTCGGGAATTTGACGAGGGCGTCCGATGTTCTCAACATCGCGCAGCCGGCTCTGTCTCGCCAGATCCGACTTCTCGAAGAGGATCTCGGAGAATCCCTTTTCACTAGGTCCGGACAAGGAGTCGAATTAACGCAAGCTGGTCGAGCGCTGAAGGAGCACGCCGCCTCCGTTGTGAACCAATTTGATAAACTCCGCGAAGTTATCGGCGACCAATCCTCGCCTAGAGGTCATTTGACGGTTGGGCTGCCCCCCGCGATTGGTCAGTTCGTCAGCCTTGAATTGATTGACGAGTACTGCCGTCGATACACGGACGTGCATCTGCACGTCCGTGAAGGCATCAGCATTGATCTGGCAAGCGATGTACAGCAACGGAAGATCGACTGCGCTGTGGTTGTCTTGGATGATACACCCGGAGTAAATGCCGAACAGCTGTTCACGGAAGGCTTGTTCCTGGCGGCGCCGTCCTCCGCTGGGTTATCACCAAGCAATCCTGTCACCCTAAAAGCCGCTGAAAACAAGCCGCTTATTCTCACCAATAGAATGAATAACTTTCGTCTCGCAATCGAGGCTGCCTTTAAGCGCGCAGATATATCCATGCGCATACTCGCGGATAGCAACTCAACCCGCATGATTTCTAATTTGGTAACACGCGGAACCGCTTATAGCATCCTCCCCTACTGCGCCATCCAAGCATCACTGATGCAGGGCGACCTTTCGGCGAGTCCGATCGAAGGACTTCACGTGAACTGGGCCTTCATTCGCCCAGCGGCCGGAGAGCTGACCTTGCCCGCCAAACTCTTTCGGCAACTTCTACTGGATATCGTGCGGAAGAAAATTGAGAACGGTAGTTGGCCGAGCGCTATACTGGCCGAGACGCGTGACTAATGGGCACCCAGATATAGCTCGCTTATCAGATCACTGTTCTTCAGCTCAGCCGCACTTTCGGCTGCAAATGCAATATGCCCGTGCACCAAGACATAGCCGCGATCGGCTATCCGCAGAGCCTCTGCAAAGTTCTGCTCGGCCATTATAACGGTCAAGCCAAACTTCTTCTTTAGCTCACTTATCTTCGTTATGGCTTGAGTGACCATGATGGGAGCTAGTCCAACAGAGGGCTCGTCCACTAACAAAACCCTAGGGGAGGACATTAAGGCCCGGCCCAACGCCAGCATCTGCTGCTGACCGCCCGACATAGAGCCCGCAGGCTGTCGTCGCCGCTCCTTTAGAATGGGAAATGATTCGAAACAGTATTCTAGATTTTCTTGGGTTCGCTTACGTGCCGCTTTGCGATATGCACCGAGAAGAAGATTCTCTTCGACCGTTAGCAAAGGAAAGAGCCGGCGGCCCTCCGGGACTATGCTAATTCCTCGTTCAACGATCTGCTCCGTGGTGAGCCGAGACAGGTCAAACACGTCACCATCTATCTCTAAAGTCACCCGGCCAAGGGTCGGACGTACATCTCCGATTAAGCACTTCATCAAGGTGCTCTTACCGTTTCCATTGGTCCCCAGCAGGACTACCGTTTCCCCTTCGCGCACCTCCAGTGACAGGCCGTGCAGCACCTGCACTGGCCCGTATCCCGCGTGGAGGTCGCTGACGACGATCTTAACTGCCAAGGTAAGCCCTCCTGACTTCCGGATTCGCCATGACCTTTTCTGGAAGGTCATCGCAGATGATCTGCCCTGCGCTCAGGCAAACAATGCGTTGCGAGAACCGCATGACCGCCTGCATGATATGTTCAATCATGATGATGGTGATCCCTGCCGAGTTCAATTCGAGCAGGATATCCAGAATCTCGTTGACTTCTTTCATGGCCAGGCCGGCCATCGCCTCATCACAGATGAGCAGCTTCGGCCGCGCAGCTATTGCGCGCGCAAGCTCCAGCTTCCGCAGCTCGACTTGAGAAAGTTTGCCTGGATGAGCATGACTTCGATCATCAAGCCTCACACGACTTAAGATCTCGCTCGCCTCACGGTACACCGATTCCTCATTGGATGCATCGATCGACCCGTGGACGATATATTCCAGAGGTACCATGAGGTTCTCGACCACCGACATCGAGTGAAACGGTTGTGGAATCTGAAACGTTCGTGCAACACCCCTCTTCGCCCTTTGATGAGGCGCCAGCTTTGATATGCTTGAACCCTCGAACGCGATTTGCCCGGTATCGACTTCCAGAGCGCCGGAAATACAGTTGATCAGCGTCGTTTTTCCCGAACCATTCGGGCCGATGAGACCAAGCCGCTCACCGCTTGCGACGTTAAGATTGACATTGGACAGCGCCGTAAAGCCAAAGAATTTCTTTGTAACGTCCTGAACGTTCAGAAAGGCAGTCATCGCTTGATTAACCTTTCAGTCAAGCGCCGCGTCGATGATCTGGACGTCTGCCAGTCTCGAAACCAATGAACCAAGCCGACTAAGCCGGAAGGTGCGACAACTACAAAAACCATGAGTGATAAACCGACGATGAGGAGGTGCTTCTCGGGACTGGCCGAAACAGCAAATTGCTGGCTGGCAGAAATCAGAACGGCACCAATCGCGGGCCCCCACCATTTCGACATTCCCCCGATCACTGCCATGGAGAGCGCCATTACGGAGTAGTTAAGATTGAAAGCGGAGTGCGGCTCGATGAAACTGGAATACAAAGGTAACGTTGACCCAGCCATTGCCATAAGCCCTCCCGACAGCGCACAGGCTATTAGCTTCAGCCTCAGCGTAGGCACTCCCGAACATTCGGCGGCAATCTCGGCATCCCGCAATGCCTGCAACCCCCGTCCTAGCCAAGACGTTTGGACGTACCGCGCAACGGCGAGTGAAATGACCGCCAGGACCGTCATGACCACCAAAAGCATTTGCGTGTAGGTCTCAAATCCAAGCGGAATCGGAGGTCGAAGGATCTGCATACCCGTCGCTCCGCCAACGTAGCGCCAATTCAAGACAAACGTTTCGATGACAATAGCGACGGCAATCGTCGCGATCGAGAAAAAGATGCCCTTTAACCGAAGTGTTAAAAGTCCGACGCAAAGTCCCATAGCTGCGCCGATCAGCGCTGCACCGCTGATCTGCACAATCAGCGGAGCCTGAAACGTGAGCATAAGTACGAGGGCTGCATACGCGCCGGCGCCGAAGAAGGCGCCCGTCCCAAAGTTTACATATCCCGCATATCCCCCCAGCACATTCCAGGCCGTCGCGAGCACCACATACTGCAGGACGATATAGCTGACGTACAGGTAATACTCGTTGAGGCCGAGCGCTGGTAAAAGATAGGCGGCAACAGGAAGCGCAGTTGCCGCAATCCAGAAAGCGATAGAGCTCTTTTTCATCGGCCAAACAATCCTTGTGGACGAATCCCCAACACGAGGAGAAGGAGGCCATAGGCTACGGCGGGCGCCCATGAAGCTCCGAACATGGTAAGGACCAGGGATTCAATAACGCCGAGGATTATCCCGGCCACGAGCGTGCCGGTTACGCTGCCCAACCCAGCCAGCACCACGACACAGAATGTGCGGCCGATGTAGACGCGATCGAGACTGGGCTCGACCGGGCTGACAATTATCAGCAAAGCCCCGCCAATAGCCGCAACCGCGGTTGCTAGGCCAAAGGCCCATTGCTTTGTAAGTACAGGGTTGATGCCCACAATGCGCAACGCCCAGGCATCCTGCGCAACAGCTCGGATCGCCCGCCCCTGCATCGTATTTGATAGATAGAGATTCAAGATCAGGGTTGAACCGACCGCGACGAGCAGCGCCACGATCAGCCGCCACGGCAATCGCATCTCGCCCATAGCGAAACTATTGCCGACATACGCAGCGGTAGCGGTACGCTGGTCCAGGCCAAAAGCTATCGAGAGGAAAACTTGAACAAGAAACGCGATGCCGAAAAAGAAAGCGATGCCACGGACGCCCGCGTCGGCTCCGCGCTTTTCAAAAGCCTCGTAGTAAAATCGATAGACTAAGACTCCAAAGGCAAAAAACGGGAGGACGATCAGGAGAGCTGCGATGAGCGGATCGAAGCCGTAGGTCCCCAATAAAAAGACCATGTAGGCTGCAAGAACCAAAAAGGCCGCATGCGCAATATGCGGCACATCCAACAATCCGAACGCAATCGACAGCCCAAGGCTAAGTGCTCCGTAAAAACACCCAACCAGGACGCCGAATACAATTGCCTCAAATAGAAGGTCGAGTGAAATCATCAATGTTCTCCACATGGCTCCTTGCAGGCGACGAGTGTTGCTCGCCGCCCGTAAGCGCAAGGACCGTGTTGGTGGTGACGCTATCGCTTGCGTGCCTGCTGAAAAGACACGAACTCGCCTGTGCGAAATTCCTTGGGCTCAACGATCACCTGCTTGCCCGCTTGCCGGAATTGCTCGAGATCGTTGTCTTTAATATCGCGGAATTGAACCATGACGACGCGCGGGTTGGCCCACTCACCGTCCGGACCCCAGCGAATAGGTCCTACGATCGTGCTGACCTCGTTCTTCCGAAGATAGTCCGCGAGCACGTCATGCTTGAGGCTTTTGGTTGCCGTGACTGCGCGCTCTAAGATCTGAGCCGATGCGTACGCAAATGGAGCGACGTAATAACCTAGCGTTTCGACATTCGCGCCCGAAGCACGCTTGGCGAAGCGATCCAAGAAGTCTCGGATGCCTGGGAAGGCCATCGTGCTTTCCGGAACGTACGTATGATAATTTACGACGCCGTTCAGCTGTGATCCGAGCGTCTGCATCACCGACGCATACTGCAAGCCGACCATAGCGCCTCCAAAAAGCTTTACAGAGGAGCCTATCCCAATCTCGTTTACAGCGCGGATGATGGCAGTTGAGTCGGCAGGATATGACGCGACGAAGACCATATCTGGAGCCGCCGCGCGGATTGCCCTAATCATCGCCGAGAAATCGACCGTGGTAGGCGGATAGGATTGCTCGTAGACCGTCTCAAATCCCGCACTCTTTGACAGCGCCTTCGCGCCGCCAAGGATATTTTGTGAGAACTCTTGATCCGCGGCCAAGAACGCAATCTTTTTGACCCCGGCTTGCGTGCCGAGACGGAAATAGCCCCCTACCCAGCTTTCCGCGTCGCTCCACGGCGAATTGTTGAACCACATATCGTGTTTCGCCTTGGAGTTGATCTGGTAGCCGATGTGCCCGATCATCAACAATCGCCGCTCCTTCGCGGACGGCATGATAGCCGCTGCGGGGACCGTTCCATAAGGCGCGATGAGAAGATCTACCTTGTCTAGATCGACAAGCTTGGAGAGAATTCCCGGGGTCTGTGCGGGATTAGCCTGATCGTCGTATGCGACGATTTCAACCTTGCGTCCGAGCAGACCGCCGCGCCCGTTTACATCTTCCGCCCACATCTGAAGCGCAAGCTGCGACTGCCTTCCGCCGCTTGCAAGCGGACCTGAAAGGGCCATGCTCGTTCCGATTTTGATAGGGGCTCCTTGTGCCACCAGCTGGCTTGAAACGGTGAGTGCGCCCAGGCCGAGCCCCATTCCGTACAGAAAGCGTCGTTTTGAAACCTCTGTCATCTTATCCTCCCAGTTACTGTTGACGTTTAGTTTTTATCGGTCGAATTCAACTCATCGAGCGCCGCCAATATTCGCTCGGGGGTCATTGGCATATGCCGCACGCGAACGCCGATGGCGTCGAATATCGCATTTGCAATTGCGGGGGCCGTCGGTGAGGTCGTCGCTTCCGAGAAGCCTTTTGCTTGATACGGCCCGTCAAACTGGGGGATCTCGACGATGTGCGTCGAGACGAAATCGTTTGACGGCGCATCCTTCGCGGTGAGGAAGCGATACGAGGAAAAATCAGCGTTGCGAATGCTACCCTCGCTCAGCTGGAATTCTTCCGACAGCGCCTGGCCAAGACCCATCGAAAGAGCCGCATGCATCTGGCCCTCGCAGGACATCGGATTGATGGCACGGCCAACGTCGTTCGCAATCGCTATCTTTTCGAGTTTGACTTCGCCGGTTTCGGTATTGACCGCGATTTCAACAGCCTGCGCCGCTCTCGTGCAGAACGAGAAGATTTTGCGCATTCCGTCGTCGGCGGCGTGACCAGTCTCTGGGTCAATTTTGCTCGATGGGACAGTGAACGTCGCCTTGCCAAGCAATTCGCCGCCTGTCGGGAGGAAAGAGCCCGTGAAGAACACCGTGCGGAAAAGTTCGCGGACGGCCATGAAGCGATCAGGATTATCCTTCACGAAGACCTTCATGCCGGCCAGATCAAGCTCTTCCGGGCTTGCCTGCATCACCTCAGCCGCCATCTTCAGTATCTGGCCCTTAACATCTTCGCAGGCCATTAGAACCGCATTGCCTGCGGCAAACGTGATACGGCTCGAGCCGGTCAGTTGGTCGTAAGGCGTGATCCAGGTATCGACTTCAGCCGTCTTCACCCTATCTGGACGAACTTTGAAGAATTCGGCCGCAATTTGGATAAGAGTCGTCGAACTACCCTGGCCGATGTTGCCGGCGCTGTGTCGAATTTCGACGGTCTCGTCATTGTGAATTTTCACGATCGCTGAGGAGGCCGATGGAGCGACGCTATCCTTGTTAGCAAAAGCGATGCCGCGTCCTCTTCGCCAAGGCCCCTTCCCTTCCCTGACAAGCGTGCCGTGCTGCTCGAGGCCTTTCTTTATCTCGTCGAGCAACTCGGATCCGGCGACTGAATGCTGAATCTCTCCTGCAGCGTTGATCTCACCTTCTACGAGAATGTTCTTTCTGCGGATCTCGTAGGTGTCCATTCCAATCGCATTAGCAAGTTCGTCGATATGCGATTCCAATGCAAAATGGATTTGCGTGTTACCAAATCCACGATAGGCAACGCCGGGCGGCTGGTTAGTGTAAACAACGTAATTGTCGAGCTTGAAGTTTGGAAACCGATATGAACCAAGCGGGCCATAGCTCGCCTGACGGGTAACCAGGAAGCCGTGCTGCGCGTAAGCGCCGCCGTTGACCAAGACAAACATTTCACAGGACGTGATCGTTCCGTCCTTTCGAACGCCCGATTTGATCTTCATATCGAAGGGATGCTGGACACCAGCCCAACACAGCGACTCCTCGCGGGTATAGACGATCTTGACAGGCCGATTGCCTGCAACGCGCGAGAGCACCGCGCAGAGACCCTCCGCCTTCATCTCGATCTTTCCGCCGAAGCCGCCACCCACGTATTTTGGAATGATCACGCGAATTCGCGAGTGCGGAATATCAAGCGCCTCGCTAATCTGGTTGAGCAGTGGGTAGGCAGCCTGAGATGACGACCAAACAGTAACGTTTCCATCCGCGTCCCACAGAGAGACCGAATTGTGTCTCTCCATGGGGGCGTGCCCCATCATCGCATTCGTATAGGTTCTTTCCAGGACAACGTCGGCCTCTTTGAACCCCTTTTCTACCTCGCCGGTGCGAATGCGATAGTAACCAAAGGCATTGGGATGTTTGGGGTTGTACTGCACCGGTCCAATCGGAACGCGCCGATACCTCTCCTGCTCTTCGTGAACAATCGCGGGCGGATTCGTCTTAAACGCTTCGTGTACGTCAAAGACCGCAGGAAGGTCTTCGTAATCGATTTCGATGAGATCGCAGGCTTGCTCCGCAATAGCTTCGCTATCTGCAGCCACGGCAACGACCGGTTCTCCGATATATCGAACCTTTCCCCGCGCAAGGAGGGGCTCGTCATAGCAGCCGAAGCCGAACAGCGTCTGCGGGCAATCCTTGTCAACAAGCACCGCGTGTACGCCGGCAAGACTTTGTGCGCGGCTAACGTCGATATTGATAATCTTTGCGTGTGGGCGGGTGCTTCTTTTGATCTTGGCCCACAGCATGCGGGGCATTTCAAGATCGATTGCATACTTTCCCAGGCCGGTGACTTTGCCATGCCCTTCTTCGCGGATGACGTTCTTTCCTAGAACCTCAAACTCTGCACTGTCCTTAATGTTATGCATTGGCCCCACTCCGAAGTTCCGCAGCTGCCGCGAGAATGGCTTCGACAATCTTCACGTAACCAGTGCAACGGCAGAAATTGCCGCGAATGGCGTCTCTCACCTCCGCCTCCGACGGGTCCGGATTTCTGCTAAGCAGCGCTTTCGCTGTTAAAATGAGGCCCGGTGAGCAAAAGCCGCACTGTACCGCGCCATGCTCCAAAAACCGGCGCTGAAGCGGATGCAACTCGGACCCGTTCGCGATCCCCTCGATCGTCGTCACGGCTTTGCCATCGACCTGCATCGCCAGCGTAAGACAGGAGCGTACTAGCTCGCCATCGACCATCACGGTGCAGGAACCGCAAACGCCCTCACCACATCCTTCTTTTGTACCGGTGAGGCCAACCCCCAGCCGTAAGACGTCAAGAAGAAGCTCGTTCGGCTCAATCTCCAGAACTTGCTTGCGGCCGTTGATCTCTATGTTAAGTGCTCTTCGCATTTTTTTCTCGCTCACCTAAGCGTGGCCAATGCGGCCGGCTGCAGCTTGAAGTGCATCGCGTACATAGACTGCAACAAGACGGCGTCGATATTCCGCGGATGCGTAGACATCGCTATCAGGAGCGCAATCCTCGGCAGCGATCAGTGCGGCATTGTGGATCGCTTTCTCGTCGAGTTTTGCACCAACCAGGGCTTTTTCAGCCCGCGTCAAGCGGATGGGCGTTTCGGCTGAGCCTGCCAGCGATATGCTGGCACTCGTACATCCCTTCCCATTGGCTGTGAGAGAAACACCAACCGCGATGAGCGGCGTTTCCATGGCAGCGCGCCCCGCGTGAGCAAGATAGGCCATACCGACCGGCTCCTTGGGTAGCGGTATCCTGATTTCGCGGACAAGTTCGGCCTCTTCGAGGGCCGTGGACATGTGACCGAGGAAGAACTTGTCGATTGGCAGCGTCCTCTCGCCTTTTGGATTCGAGATTACGAGCTCGGCGCCAAGTGCCAACAGGGCGGCTGAGGGATCACTGGCTGTATGACCTACACAAATGTTACCTACGACAGTTGCCCAGTTTCTCACCGCGGTCGTTGCGATGCGGGCAATGGCCTCAGAAAGCAAAGGCAATTTTTCCGCTACGTCGGACGACCTCAAAACGTCGGTAGACGTAGCGGTTGCGCCAATCTGCAGCACATCCTTGTCGCATTTTACGTATCGGAGCCCTGGAATCGATTTAACGTCGATCAGGCAATCAGGTGACATGATACGAAATTTCATGACGCGTAACAGCGACACGCCACCAGCAATTAGCTTCCCCCCGTCGGGATTCGCCGCCAAAGCTGCACAGGCCTCGCCTATGCTCTTTGGCGCCAGGTAATCGAACTTGGGTAGCGCCATGTCGCTCTCCTGTCACTAGGCAACTTTCGCCGCGGTTACCGATCCATCGGTCCTCGTAAGATGAGCGTTGAACCAACCGATGGTCTCTCGCATCACAACTTCATAGACCGGTGGATTCACGAACTCATAGACATCGTAGTGGTCCGCGTCGGGGATCGTAACGAGCTTCTTTGGCTCGTTCGCCTTTGCAAACATGGAGTAGCATTCATCGATTGGCACAAGGCCGTCCCGCTCCGTATGGATAAACAGAATCGGCCTGGGAGATATTGCGTGCACGTAATCTTCGGGAATGTGACGCATCGTAGCTTCGGCGTTTTCAAGAGGATAACCCTCGGCGTACCTTTCGGCCGCCTTCACCTTCTCCTGAATAACCTGTCGCGAGTGAGGGTCGCCTGGCATAAGTTCGGTCACATCAACACGGCGCGACTTTCCCGTAAGCACTCGCTGAACGCGGTCTTCAGCGAGAACGTTCTGAAACTTAAGCCATTCCCAATGCTTCCTTAGGCTCTTCATCCAGCGGTAGCCATTCGCCACCGGAACGACAGAAACTATGCATACAACGCGTTCATCGGTGGCCGCGGCCACGACCACATTACCCCCGCCGAACGACGTGCCGTAAAGTGCGATCTGGTTTGCATCTACCGATGGAATAGTGGTCATGTAAGTGACGGCGTTACGGATATCCTCGACCTGCTCCGTCGGCATCAAGCGCGCCACAATGCCCTCGCTCTTACCAAATCCACGGTGATCGAAAGTGAGCGCAACGTATCCGTGCTTCGCCAACCGTTCCGGAACGGGCAGCAGATAAACGTCTTTCATGCCCGTATAGCCGTGGCAGCAGATCACCGTGGGGCGCACTTCACCAGGCTTCAAATCATCGGGTTCATACAAGAGCCCGCTGAGCTTAAGACCTTCACTGTAAAATGAGACTTCCGTTACTTTGGCCATGGTCATACCTTTCTAAATTGCGCCGCTCAGGCTGCGTTCGCTTGAAGAGTAGCTAGAAGATTCTCGAAGAACCGATCGGCAATCTTCTTGCTTGTATTGGTGATCAGTCGCTGTCCCAGTTGCGCAATCTTTCCGTTAATGTTGGCATCTGCCTCATAGACGAGCTTTGTTCCGCCATCCTCGTCAGCAGTCAGCCTTACAAACGCTCCGCCCTTCGCAAATCCGGCGATGCCGCCGTCGCCCTCCCCGCTGATGCGGTAACCATTCGGCGGATCCTGATCTTCGAGCTTTACTTTGCCCCGGAAGCGAGTTTTCAGCGGTCCCAGTTCGAGCCGGACTATTGCAGCAAAGATGCCGTCCTCCCGCTGTTCCAACTCTTCACAGCCCGGAATGCATTTGCGAAGAATCTCTGGATCGTTGAGCGCTGCATACACAGCGTCTTGTCTGAAGGGCAGCTTGTATTCTCCAGAAATCAGAATCGCCATATTACCTCTCCGTCGTCCCAGACCTAAGTTCACGCTATTCAGCGGTCCAACCACCATCCAACATCAGGGACGATCCTGTCATCAGGCTTGATGCATCACTCGCTAGGAACACAAAGCCCCCCATTACGTCGTCCACGCGTCCCAGACGCTTGAGCTTTATCTTCTCCAGCACCTGGCGCCTGAAATCGACGTCGCTAAGGAATTCTCTGGTCATGGGTGTTTCGACGAACGTAGGGCAGATAGTATTGACGCGAATTCCGCGCGGCCCGAATTCAACCGCCATAGCCCTTGTCATCCCCTCCATCGCCCACTTCGAGGTGCAATAGAGAGTCCGATTGGCAGCGCCAACGTGCCCCATTTGTGATGAGACATTAATGATAGAGCCTGGCCGGTCCGCCGAAATCAACCGCTGGGCAAACAATCGGGCAGCAAAGAATGCAGCTTTGACATTGAGCCCCATAACAGCGTCGTAATCGTCAACGGTGAGCTCAATCATAGGTTTTGGCCGATTCATTCCTGCGTTGTTAACGAGAATGTCGTGAACCGGCTGAGCCTCGATTGCGCGAGTCAGTTGATCAATATCCGTTACATCGATAGTGAGCGCCTCGGCCGAGCCCCCCACAAGCTTGATCGCCTCGACCGCATTATCCAGTTCCTTCGCCGTCCGCGACACAAGCGTGACATGCGCACCCGCCGTTGACAGAGCGACTGCAGCCGCTAGCCCTATCCCCCGGCCGGCACCTGTTATGAGAGCCCGCTTGTTATCGAGACGAAGCGACGGCGTGACTGGTAGAAACATCGTCATTCTGCAGCTGTCGCATAGGGAATGTTACGACCGCCATATCGGCGTACGCGCAGGTTTGCCTGTTCAGCGTGCCCAGCAAAACCTTCGAGCATGCTAAGGCGGGAACAATACTCCCCGATCTTTGCCGACGCTTGATCCGTGTCCACGCGCTGATACGTGCAGGTCTTTAGGAACTTTCCGACCCAAAGCCCCCCCGTGTATCGAGCAGCCTTCATCGTCGGAAGAGTGTGGTTGGTTCCGATCACCTTATCACCGAACGCGACATTCGTTCGCGGCCCGAGGAACAGGGCGCCATAGTTGGTCATATTCTCGAGGAAATAGTTGGGGTCTCTCGTCAACACCTGAACATGCTCCGAGGCAATCCTATCCGCCTCCTCGACCATTTCCCGGTCATCTTTGCAAAGGATCACCTCGCCGTAATCTTCCCAAGCACAACGGGCGACGTCTGCGGTCGGCAGGATCTTGAGCAAGCGTTCGATTTCGGCGAGAGTTTCCCTCGCCAATTTCTCGGATGTCGTCAGCAGAATGGCGGGCGAATTCGGTCCGTGCTCAGCTTGGCCGAGAAGATCGGTTGCACACATTTCGCCGTCGACGGAGTCATCTGCTATCACAAGTGTCTCAGTGGGACCGGCGAACAGGTCGATACCCACCCGCCCGTAGAGCTGTCGCTTCGCTTCGGCCACGAAGGCGTTGCCGGGGCCGACAAGCATGTCAACCGGATCGATTGTTTCAGTGCCTAAGGCAAACGCACCGACGGCCTGTACTCCACCTAGCGCGTAGATAACGTCAGCGCCAGCGAGATACTGAGCTGCCACGATCGCGGGCGCAGGTTTTCCTTGAAATGGTGGCGCGCAGGTAATGACCCTATCGACCCCTGCGACACGCGCTGTGATGATCGACATGTGCGCTGAAGCTAGAAGTGGGTACTTACCTCCCGGCACATAGCAGCCGACCGAATTGATCGGAATATTCTTGTGGCCTAGCCACACCCCGGGCAGAGTCTCGACCTCGAGATCCTGCATCGTCGCACGTTGATGTTGCGCGAAGTTACGAACCTGCTCTTGCGCAAACCGAATGTCGTCCAGATCGCGACTCGACAGCTGCGACACGCAATCTTTGATCTCTTTGTCCGTGAGACGGTAATCGTCGCGCGTCCACCCGTCGAACTTGGTGGATAGCTCGCGTACAGCAACGTTCCCTCTCTTCGCTATGTCGGCGAGAATTGACTCGACTGTCAGCCTGACCCGAGCGTCGTCTTCAGCTCGTGCTTCCGCATCTCGCCCCTTCTTTAATGACTTCACCATTTGAAATTGTCCTTCTAGCAGCGATGAAAATCGCGGCAGCTCTTCAGATCCGGGTCACTTGATAGCTTGAGGGTTAATTGGAGAGCCGGCTCCGCCCGGCAGATGTAACGGCGGAGCGCAGAAGAAAAATTCGTAGACTTTATCTTCCGCGCAATCGGCAGCGAGATCCTTCATGTAGAAGATCTCACCCATCGATATACCCATGGCCGGAATGACAACCCAGTGCCAGGGCTGGTTAGCCTGATCCGTTTCGTTAGGTCTAACCTCGCAACCCCAAGTATCACAGCAGATGCCAGCAACGTCTTTATCCCGCAGCCAGTAACACGTTTCAAAGGCCATACCGGGCGCGTCGCCGCCGGCGTAACCGGACCAATCCCCCTTCGCCAAGCATCGCTCCTGGTGGCCCGTGCGCACTAGGACGAAGTCACCCTTTCGAATTGATACACCTTGCGCCTTGGCACACCCGTCTAAATCTTCGTTCGTGATTCCGTAGCCGTCATCAAGACTTTCCTTACCCTTCCAACGCGCCACATCAAGCAGAACCCCACGACCGACCATCTTGTCGCGGGTATGCTCTATTCCGAGCTTTTTGGCTCCTCGGGCATCAACAAGTTTGGCGCTGTAGCCATTGTACATCTTGTCATCAATGAAGATGTGGCAAAGAGCGTCCCATTGCGTGGACGCTTGGCATGGCATGTTAATGGCATCGTCGGCATACCGAAGATAAGGATAAGGCTCGTCCTGGTTACCAGCGGCGGCATCTGTTCCAGTAGCGAGCATTGTATGGATCGGATTCCATCGGCCACCAAACAGACCCGACTGGATAGGCTCCTTAAGCGAAAGTCCAAGTGAGAATACCTTGCCCTTACGGATCAGCTTTGCAGCGCCAATGATGTCGCTTGGAGTAATATTATTAAGCGTGCCGATTTGGTCGTCATTGCCCCAACGCCCCCAATTGGAAAGCTTCGAGCTGGCTTCCCGTATAGCCTTCTGATTCACCGGTTCGCGCATGGTTGGTCCCTATACTTTTAAGGCGTGAGAAACTTGAGCTCGAGAATTAGAATTTTGCGGTGTTATCTATGGAGACTGGCACTTCGAAGATGGATAAAGTGGGAGGAGACCCATAGCGCTCGGTAAGTGTCTGCTTCCACTTGTCGTCGAAGAATGCGGTGACCTGCTCTCGCGAAGACCACATGTAGAATGCGCCAGCGCGTGTTTCACCATCGAACAGGTATTGCTTGCTAAGCAGCCCTGGCAGGCCGCAAAATCGCGGCGCGGACTGCTCGAAGGATTCTGCGATCTGCGGCAACGTTGTGCCGGACGGCACCCAGAACAGCACTAGGGCTGCGATCATAGCTTCCTCCTCCATGGCTAGCTGCAGCCGAATAGTTTCGGTCTTCTCAGCACCAGAATTTGACGTGTTGCAAAACCGTCAAATTTGATCGTGCTTACCTAGAGGAAAATAGCCTGTGTCGGCCAATACCTTTTGAGTAGGAGCCCATAACACAATTATATCGAAGCAAGGAGTGCTGCCCGCGCACAATGCGGTCATCAGAAACAAGAGCGACATACCCGCGCCAAAGAGCCGAATTTTACCGAAAGGAGGTTGAAATGGGTTGAGCAAACAGTGCAGGCGACGATGAACAGTCGTAGCGTAGGCGGATTGGCCTTTTGGTTTGTTTCTCCTACTAAACGCTATCGGATATATTTCTCTTTCAGTGATGACGCCGTTTACCGCAGGACGTCACGTGATGATCAATCACGCAAGAAGATGATGTGGCCTTGCAGTCCGTCGGAAGAAACCGCCAAACGCCATGCTTTTGTTGTCGGCGTACCTGATAGCAACTCGGCAAAGAATGGCACGTTCATCACCGGCTCAACCGCTTGATCGAAACGCAATGAGATGACTCATCTCTATAGTCCCGTATTATTGCGCGGAGCCGGATGACGCCCACCGCTGTTCAGACTTTTGTTGATCGAGCACGACGCCGGCGCCGATGTAGCCGGGTAAACCCGTGATATTGCCTCCCGGATGTGACGATGAACCGCACAAATAGAGATTCGTCAAAAACGTGCGGTAGTTTCCAGCTCCTTCAAACGGCCGGTTAAGTCCAACCTGCCCGTGTTTAAACGCGCCAATCAAAACATCGGATTCGTACATGTTCGGGTTATCGCGCTGTCTTGTATGGACTACGCGAGAATCTGTCGATCGTAGACCTGCGCAAGTTCGATGCGTAGTCGCACCACATGTCGAACATTCGTCGTGCGTGATTCGACTTCTCCGCAACCCAGTTCTCTGGATTACCGAGAAGTTTGTATGGCGTTTTCTCACACATGAACGCGGTCTGGTAGCCAGGCGGAGCTTGGGACGGATCCAGCGCTGTCGGTGTATCGCCCCAAAGAACCGAAGGACCGATTGTTCCATCATCATGGTGCGGTCGATGTCCATGATGACCATGA
Organism: Afipia sp. GW822-FHT04G07; assembly: GCF_058800765.1. Classification (NCBI taxonomy): domain Bacteria; kingdom Pseudomonadati; phylum Pseudomonadota; class Alphaproteobacteria; order Hyphomicrobiales; family Nitrobacteraceae; genus Afipia; species Afipia sp. GW822-FHT04G07. Next base: position 3,717,704 of record NZ_JBXAMP010000001.1, on the reverse strand, counting down.
GCGATTTCTGCACTTCAGGGTGTTTGTCCGATACCTTGTATATCAGAGGCTCCTCCATATTCAGGTGAAGAGTGAATAGCGGTCCCAGCGTATTGCATTTGAAATTCTCCGCTTTCTTTTGCCAGCCAGCTGGCAGTTGCGAAGTTTCCATCAAGTCGAGAAACGTCAACTGTGGGTTGAGGCTTGGGACCACGAATTTTCCGGCTCGGATGATCTCGCCGCTGACGAGTTCGACGCCGATGGCATCTCCGTTCTCGATGAGAACACGTTTCACGGCTGCATTTGAACGCACAACCCCGCCGGCCTCTTCGATACATCTCGTCAAAGCCCTTGCGAGGGAAATTGCACCGCCTCGGCAAGTCTGAACTTTCGCGGGAGTCGCAAATAGCGACGGAAGATGATGACCGAAGCCCTTGGCCCGAAGATCGACTTCGCACATCCCATTAATGAAAAGGATGGCACCCTGGATCGCTGAATGATGGAACTCGCGCTTGACGAACTCATACGGCGATAACTCACTCACCTGAAGCAACAATCGCCCGTCTGCTGTTTTCTCCAGTTTCTCGCGGCGCGCTCCCGCAGACACGGGTGGCGACGATGCTTCCGGGCGGAGGATGTCCCGTGAGATCGGGATAAATCTGTCTCGCCAATATCTGAGCTTGTCCGCATCCTTCTTGTTGATGGTAGCGAACGAGCGATATGTCTGCTCGAAATCGTTTCACCATTGCAGCATACCACCGTCCCGATGCAACACTGAAACATAGAGATCGTTATCGATGTATTCCACGCCATGCCGATGAAGCTCCAAGTCGGAGAACCAGGGCATGTTAGGTAGACCGCGATGAAAATATGAATGCAGATTATGAAGAAATCCGGGATGCTTCGCATCCTCGACGGCCGAAAGCCCACCACCAATCACCGGCGATGCGTCCAGTGAAATGACTTTGAAACCCGCTCGAGCAAGATACGCTTGAGTGATCAAGCCATTGTGGCCGGCTCCAATAACGATCCCATCGCATGTGTCATTCATCGACTATTGCCCCGTGTCGTGGCTGCCAAGATCCGGTTACGCTGCGCTCGCTGGACCGTCGCCTGCCCCATGGAATTGCGCCCGCAGGATGTTAACCCGAGGCTGAAGGCGCGCTACAGCCTCGTCCTTTACGGGACCGAAACCTCTTATGTCGTCCGGATAGGAGACAAGCGCGACTGCGGCTTTATGGTTCGCTTTACATAGGCAAGAAAGAACCTCATCGATTAACCGAACGTATTGATCGCGAAGCCGCCGCTCAATCTGACGTTCACGCGTCCAGCCGAACGGATCCAGCACGGTGCCTCGTAGCACCTTTCCTCGCGCGAGCAGGCGCAAGATCGGCAACAAGCGGCGCGCCGAAAATGCTCTCTTACGCGGGCGACCCGTCGCCGGATCGCGGCCGAAGAGCAGCGGGGGCGCCAAATGCAACTTCAACGCGCCGCCATCGAACGTTCTCTGAACGCCGTTCCAAAAAGAAGCGTCTGTCAACAACCTGGCAACCTCATACTCGTCCTTGTAGGCCATCAGTTTGAAAAGGTTTCGCGCAACCGCCTCGGTCAACTTGGTCGAACCGGCAGAGATTTTTTCTTCCGCCGTGCGCACGCGACCAACAAGATCCTCGAAAGACGCTGCATAGGCCGGCCCCTGATAGGCGCGAAGCGTTTTGGTACGAAGGTCGATACGTGCTTGCAGAGAACCGACCGGTTCAGGTGCGGAGGTGGCGACATGCTCGGGGGATCGCAACATTTCCTTGGCGACATCCTCATTGGACACGCTGAGCCGGCCAAGACGAAACGCCTGCAGCGTTGACTCAACAGCCGACCCATTCAGCCGGATCGCGCGTTCGATCGCCTCCGCGGACACCGGCAGAACGCCGGTCTGAAAAGCCGCTCCGATAAGGATCATGTTGGCCGCAATCGGATCGCCGAAGGCGCGCTGGGCCAACTCATGCGCGGAAACGTGCGTCAGCGGATGACCTGCTCGCGCCTCAAGGCGGCGAACGAGGCTTTCGGCGCCCAGGTCGATATTCGCGTTTTCATGGAATTTCTGCGTCGCGGGAACATAGCCATCGGCAATGATTGCGGTGCGGGCGCTCACCGTCTTTAATGCCTCGAGCTGCGTCGCGGCAACCAGATCCGACGCGATCAGCAAATCGGCATCCTCAAGGCCGAGCCGCAGCGGCGCAATGTCTTGAGGCGTCTCAGACACCCGAAGATGGCTGTAGACCGCTCCGCCTTTTTGAGCGAGCCCCGTCATGTCGTAGATGCCGACGCCGCGCCCTTCGAGATGCGCGGCCATGCCCAGAATCGCCGACGCCGTCACCACACCAGTCCCTCCGATTCCGGCCATCAATATGCCCACGGGTAAACTGCCCGGCGTCCTTCCAGGAGGCATCGGCAACCGCGCGACCGCTTCGTCAAAATTGGCTCGCTCGGGTTTCCGGAGATGCGCTCCTTCGAGCGAGACAAAAGACGGGCAAAAACCGTCCAGGCAGGACATGTCGCTATTGCAGCTTGCCTGATCGATGCGCCGCTTGCGGCCAAATTCGGTTTCAAGCGGCTGCACCGACATGCAGTTCGACGCGCGCGAGCAATCGCCACAGCCTTCGCAAACGGCGGGATTGATCACGACGTGCTTAGCAGCGGTCGGAACTTGTCCCCGCTTGCGACGCTTGCGCTTCTCGGTCGCACAGATCTGCACGTATACGATGACCGTCGTGCCTGGAATTTCGCGAAGTTCCTTCTGCACATTCTCCATTTGAGTGCGGTCAACGACCGGGATATCCCGCGGCAACGACTCCTGCGATCGCACCGCCTCCGGATCTTCAGCCACAACAACGACGCGCTTCGCACCCTCGAGCAACACCTGACGAACCATGTCGCCGATCGACAATCCGCTCTCGATCGTTTGGCCACCCGTCATCGCCACGATGTCATTGGCAAGGATCTTGAACGTTACGTTGGCGTTCGAACTTGCCGAAGCGCGGATCGCCAGTGAGCCGGAATGGGAAAACGTACCGTCACCCAGGTTGACGAAGACGTGCTTCATATCGGTGAAATGCGAGAGGCCGATCCAGTTCACCCCCTCCGCGCCCATATGCGTGCAAGGCAACGGGTTGCGATCCATGAACTGAACGAGGCCGTGGCAGCCGATTCCGGCCACACCGAAGGAGCCTTCCGGCAGCTTGGTCGAGCGGTTGTGCGGGCAGCCCGAACAAAACACCGGCCGGCGGGCGAGCGGCCCCACTTCGATCCGGTTCCACAAAGCAATGCGTGCGGCTATTCCACCCAGCGCGGTGGCTATCCGAGACTTGTTTTCGTCGGCTTCCAGAACAGCAACTATGCGACGTCCGAGTGCGGACGCGACGACGGCCGCATCCAGCGGTTCGTCGAGCGGCAGCAGAGCTTCGCCGTCGGGGGTGTGCTTGCCTGAAATCCGTGGCCGGCGCTCCAGATGATACAGCAAGGTGGCCGCTTGAAGCTCCATGTGCGGCCGCTTCTCTTCCACGAACAGCAGTTCCTTGGCGTCGGCCGCAAAGCCGGTCAGCGGTTGAGGATCGAGCGGATAAATCAGCCCCACCTTCAGAACGCCGATTCCCAATTTGCGCGCTCCAGCATCGTCGATGCCAAGCAGACGCAAAGCATCGATGACATCTTGAAAGGCTTTGCCCGCCGTGACGATACCGAGACTCGATGGCCGCTCCGCGCCAAACGCTATCCTGTCTATGGCATTGCGGCGGGAGAACTCATGAACGCGCGGCAGCTTGTTTCGGACCATGCGCTGGTCTTGCGCCGCGACCGCCAGCATTTCCACACGAATGCTGACGTCGTTGCGCGGCGAAGCATCGCCGGCGAGAATCGGACGGACCGCGGCGAGAGAGAAATCGACGGTCTGGGTGCAATCCGCCGTCTCGTTGACAAGCTTCAGCCCAACGAGCAGTCCGCATTCGCGCGACATCGCGAAGCCGGCAAGACCAAACTTGAAAATATCCTGCACATCCGACGGGTACAGGATCGGCACTTCGTGGGCGGCCAGCGCGAGGTCGCTCTGGTGGGCGAGTGACGACGATTTACCTGCGTGATCGTCGCCAAAAGCAAGCAGTACGCCACCGTTGGGATGTGTGCCGGACATATTGGCATGTTTGATAGCGTCGCCCGAACGATCAACGCCAGGACCTTTGCCGTACCACATTGCAAATACGCCATCGAAGCGCCGTCCCGGAACGAAGTCGAGTTGCTGGCTTCCCCAAACGGCAGTCATGGCAAGGTCTTCGTTGAGGCCCGGCTCAAAAACGATGTCCGCCGCTTTCAACCGATCGGTGATCTTCAAAAGCTCATTGTCCACCGTTCCAAGCGGCGAGCCACGGTAACCGGAGATATATCCGGCGGTTCGCAATCCACGACTGCGATCGATCTCCCTTTGCAGCAAAGGTACTCTTGCCAATGCCTGCTTTCCGGTGATCAAGATCGTGCCGTCCAGCAACTCGAATTTGTCTGACAAAGAAACTTCACGCATCGTCGGAAAACTCCGCAAACTGTTGTTCATTCTGCGGGATTGCCGCCACATCGACGCCGGACGCTGGTGGGACCGCCGGCGCCATGGCGAGATGTTCGATCGCGCGCGCCCGAAAATTTTGATCGGTGAGAGCCGTCGCGTGACCCGGCCCGGGTACACTGATGGCCATTCCGTCCGGGAAAAGAGCCGCTACGCCGTTGGGAGAACCGGCCAGTTTGTCGTGGTCGCCCACGATCACAAGGGTGGGCGCGGTGACGGTAGACAAGCGTCGGGTTTCAAAGGTTGTTGTTTGGCCGCGAAGACAGGACGCCAGCACCCCGAGATCGTTGAAAGAGCGGGAGGCAGCATGTTCCCGGAAACGGATGGCGTAGGCTGGCAGCATGGGAGCGGCTCCATCCGCCGCATTCGGATCAGAATGATCGAGGGCGTCGGCGAATTCTGGCGCCAGCCCGACCGTCGTCACGATCCGCTCGCCCATTCCTCCCAAAACCAATCTATCGATCCGGCCGGGGCACGCGAGCGCCAGGGTCATCGCAACATGCGCGCCCATCGAATAGCCGACCAGACCAACCGGCGCATCGGCCCAGCATGCCCGACAGAGCGCGATGAGATCGGCTGAAAACGCCTCGAGCCGATAGCTGGCCGGTTCACGCAACTTCACGCTGCGCCCGTGCCCTCTCATATCCGGGGCGACGACGTCATATCCGACCGCGGCCAATGCGTTGAACCAGCCCGTCGCGACCCAATCCGAACACGCATCGGAAGCAAAGCCGTGCAGCAGAAGAACAGGCCGGCCTTTGCCTGCGCGCACATAGGACAGATGAATCGGCTCTCCTGCGGCCATCCCCGGAATTTCCAGCGTCAAACGCACGGGTTGTTCGATCACTTCGTCAGACGGCATGAGAACCCGCCGGATGGTTTGCGGTACTGCGATCGTTGACGGACCCGCGTGAATGATGGCGACGTTGTGCGGCTAGTTTCTCGATCATCGCAGCGGCGGCGATTGCGGTCTCATCGCGTCCGGGCGCGGCCCCGATCTGCAACCCGATCGGGAAAGCATGTGGATCCGATCGCCACCACGGCACGGAAAGTGCCGGGCCATGCGTGAGATTGAAGAAGGGCGTGAACGGACACCAAGCGAGCCAATCGCTATCCGATATGGAGGATGCAGCATCGACGCGTGGCGGAAGACACGGCATGGTCGGGGTCAGAAGAATATCGACGTCGTTGATCAACAACATCGCCGCCCTGCTTGCGATTTCCTCGCGACGTCGCAGCAGTTGAAGTAACTGCTCGGTACCGAGACCCCGCAACGGTTCCAGGAAATCCAGCAGGGCGGGATCGAGCTCGCTCTGTCTATCTTGAGGGACTTGTGACACCGCGTAGGCACAGCCCAGGCGATAGAGCGAACCGACGATGTCCCGCGCTTCATCCAGCGGAACCTTGACTGCTGTGATCTTCCATTCCGAAGAAAGTGCGGCAAGCGCCTCGTCCCATGCCCGCCTCAAGTCCGGATCCAGGTGGTGAACCACATCATCGGGAATACCGATACGGAGCCTTGGCCCACTGACATATCTTTCGCGCGAAGTCCTATTGAGTGACGTCCAATCGGATGCGGCAGCGCCGCTCATCACCGAAGCCGCGAGCGCGGCATCTGCCACAGTCCGGGTAATGGGCCCGATGTGCGGAAGCTGCGAGAATGCCGCCGGATAAGGATCAAGCGGAATTTCTCCAAAAGTTGGCTTGTATCCGACCGTACCGCAAAATGCCGCCGGAATGCGAACGGATCCGGCAGCGTCGGTGCCTATTCCGATGATTCCCAGTCCCGATGCGATTGCCGCCGCAGCGCCCCCGCTACTTCCACCGGCGCAAAGAGCGAGATCGAGTGGATTCCGCGTGACCCCGCCAAACGGACTGTCGGTGAGACCTTTCCAGGCGAATTCGGGCGTGGTGGTCTTGCCGAGAAAAACGGCGCCGGCCGCGCGAAGGCGCGAAATAGAGACGGCGTCGGCGGACACAGGGTTCTCGGATGTGGTGCGAGAACCGCGCCGTGTCGGCCACCCCGCAACATTGAGCGTATCCTTGATCGTGACAGGTATGCCGTCCAATGGGCCGAGCGGTTCGCCTCGGCTGTATCGCGCCTCCGATGCGCGCGCCATGCTCATCGCAACAGCAATATCGACCAGAACGAAAGCGTTCACAGCCTGATCCAGATTCGCGATGGCTGTGAGTTGCGCTTGCGTCAATTCGACAGGCGAGATTTCGCCTCGCTTGTAGCGATCATGGAGCCGCGACGCTTCTCCCTCAATCGACATAGACTTGGTCCCGCGCTGCCGCATAGTCCGCTGCACCGCCGAGATAGGCTTGGCTCAATCGCGGATCCGCGGAGAGCGACGCGCTCGTGCCTTCCAGAACAATCCGGCCGACTTCGAGAACGTAGCCCCGATCCGCGACGGACAAGGCGAGCCGTGCATTCTGCTCGACCAAAATGATCGTAAGACCCTCGGTCTTGAGTTGGCCGATAACCTGGAGAATCTCATGAACGATGAGCGGGGCAAGCCCGATGGACGGTTCGTCCAGCATCAACAGGCGGGGCTCAGCCATCAGCGCCCGGCCGATAGCAAGCATCTGCTGCTCGCCGCCGGACAATGTCGCCGCTTTTTGCCGACGGCGCTCCGCGAGGATCGGAAAAAGCGCGTAGATTCTGTCCAGCGCATTCGCTAGCGCACCGGTTCGATAACCGCCAAGCCGCAAATTGACTTCGACCGCAAGACTTCCGAACAGCTCCCGCCGTTCTGGAACCAAGACGACACCACGACCGACAAGCTGCTCCGGGCGGAGGCCGGTCAGCTCCTCGCCGTCGAGTGTAATGTGTCCGGCACGAGGAGGTGCAAGACCCATGATGCCGTTGAGCAACGTTGTCTTTCCAGCTCCATTGGCGCCAAGGACCGTGACAAGCTCGCCAGACTTGACGTTCAGGTCGAGAGCTTCAATGACCGTCGCACGGCCATAGCCAACATTTAATCCGCTGACACGCAGGTCCGGCATGATCACGCCCCCAAATAAGCTGCGATCACCCGCTGGTCCCGACGCGCCTCGTCGGGAAGGCCGGTCATCAGTCCCTGCCCGCGATCCAGAACGACCACTCGATCAACACAGTTCATAACGAGATCCATGTCATGCTCGACGAGAAGCACGGACATGCCTGCGCGTCTGAGGCGATGCAGCAGCGTGACGAGCTTCACCTTTTCGCCAGTGCGCAATCCGGCGGCGGGCTCATCCAGAAGCAGCAGTCTCGGCCGACTGACGAGTGCGCGAGCGACCTCCAGAAGTCTGGCTTGCCCCATTGCCAGCCGTGATGCCGGCTCGTGTGCGAGCGCGTCGAGTTCGACGATTTCGAGGGCACGCCAGGCTTTCGCAAAGGTCGCTGCTTCCTCACTCCGATCGAGGCCGAACATGCCGGAAACCATCCCCGAACGACCCTGCGCATAGGCGCCGAAGGCTACGTTCTCAAGGACAGTCCGCTCCGGCACGACCCTTACATGCTGGAACGTGCGGGACACGCCGCGATCAACCAACTCGGACACACGCGCCGACGGCGGCTCTCCCATGAGAAGAACAGCCCCATGGGATGGCCGGAGAAGACCGGTTGCGATGTTGAACGTCGTGGACTTGCCGGCGCCATTCGGTCCGATGAGGCCGACGATTTCGTCGGCGCCGACGGTGAACGAAACATTCTGAAGAGCCTGCAGGCCACCAAACTTCTTGCCTATCGCCGCTACCGACAAAAGATCTTCGCCAGTTGCACCACGCCTCGACGGCGTCAGCTCGATACTACGCGCGGGACGAGAAACGGTGAATTTTGGCCAGAAGCGCTGCAGTGCCGACCAGAGACCTCCGGGCCATTTGAGCAAAACGCCGATCAGGACGAGACCGAATACGATCATCTCCACATGCCCGGACAATCCCAGCATGCGGGCCACGGTATTCTGAAGCACGGTCTCGAGCGCCGTGATCGCGGCAGCACCGAGCAGCGCGCCGAATGGATGCCCCATACCACCGAAGATACACGCGATCAGCAGATTGACGCTCGCGGTCAACCCGAAAGGTGCAGGACTGAGAAACTTGAAATAGAAGGCATAGAGGCCTCCGGAAAGTCCCGCCAGCGTCGCGGCAACGACGAATACGACCAGTCGCAACCTCGTACCATCCACGCCGAAAACTTCCGCCATCTCGGGATTGGTCTTCAGTGCCGCGATGGCCCGCCCGGTACGCGTGTGGAGCAATCGTGACAGGCCGCCGCTCACGACGGCCACGATCAGCCAGACGAAGATTGCGAATGTACGATCATCCGTCATCGCGAGCGGTCCGATCGCGAGGAACGGAATTTGTCCAAAGCCCGATGCGCCGCCCGTGATCCCGCCGGAAGCCACAATCGCAGCGCTGGTTGCGATTCCAATCGCCAACGTCGCAAGCGGCAGAAAATGTCCCTTGAGCCGAAGCGTGACCGCACCGATGATCAACCCGCAGACGGTCGATGCTGCGACGCCTGCGAGCAGGGCAAGGATGGTCGCCACGCCGAAGTCCCGCGCCAGGATAGCGGTCACATACGCGCCGATGGCCATGAACGCGGCCTGCCCCAGGGAGACCTGCCCTGAAATCAGCAGGAGTGTAAGACCGGTCGCCGCAAGAGCGGTCAATCCGACAGTGACGAGCAACGTGACGTTATACTGGGGCGCGAATATCGAGATCGCGCAAGCGATCGCAAAAACAGAAGTTGCGACTGACACTGAAGCCGTCGCAGGCGAACGCCAGAAGGACCTGACTTCGGAAGCCATGCTCAATGCTCCGCATCGGGCGGGCGAACCGCGTTGCGCCAGAGCAGAATCGGGATCACCATGAGAAATACAATCACATCCCGGAACGCACTTATCTGAAACGCCGAGAACGATTCCGTAAGGCCTACCAGCAAGACCCCAAGCAGGGCGGTTGGATACTCCACGATGCCGCCGAGCGCCGCAGCGACAAAGCCTTTCAGTCCGATCGGAAAGCCCATGTCGTAATTGGCCGTTACAAGCGGTGCCAGCAGCAATCCGGACAGCGCGCTGAAGCCCGCACCAATGCCAAAGCTGAGCTGCCCCGCCGTGCGAACCGGAATGCCGCAAAGCTGCGCGCCAGTCCGGTTTACGGCTGTCGCCTGGAGCGCCTGACCGACCAACGTTCGTTCGGAAAAAAGATAAAGCCCAATCATCGCCGCGACTGCGAGGCCACAGATCCAGAGACTTTGGTAAGTGACGTAAATTGGGCCAAGGGCAAGCCCTCCATCGACGACGGGCGGAACGGATCGAGGCTCGGCGCCCCAGATCATCACGGCCGTGCCGTGCAGAACCATATAGACTCCGACGCTGACGATGAGCAGCACGATCGGAGATGCGCCCGGCACCGGCTCAACCGTCAGCCGATAGATGAGCGTCCCCAAGGAAGCGGTCGCGACCAGAGATGCCAGGGCCGCGAGCCAATAGGATTCCGCAAATGTCTTTGCGGCGAAACCCGTGGCGAGCACGCCCGCGATCCAGACCGCGCGCGTGAGCATCATGTGTAGTTTAGCGCCGGTTTTGATATGCCTGTCAGCAATGTCCCTCACGGCGAACAGCGCGAGACCCCCGGCAACCAGCGCGCTCAACACGTTGAACGAGCCTGCAAGCGCGCTCGCAAAGGAGAGCGCACCCAGCGTGACGTATTCGCCCTGTGCGATGTTCACCACGCGCGTCACCGTGTAGACCACGATGAGGCTAAGCGCGACGAGCCCGTAGACAGCGCCGTTGGTGACGCCGTCCGCCAACAGAAAAAGCAGCGTGTCCAACTACGTCACTCCTCAACAAGGACGAAACGGCCACCTTGGATCTTCGACAAGAAGGTCGATCGCTTGTCCAACCCGAGATGGTCGGTCGGACTGAGGTTGAAGATGCCATTCACACCCGGCCACTCCTTGGTGCGTTCCATCGCATCCTTGATCGCAATGCGCGTTGCTCCAAGATCTTCCTCCTTCACGCTTTCTTTCCCCATCGTGCGATAGGCATTCACCGCGAGCATCATTGCATCCCATGACTGTCCGGCGAACAGGTCGACCTTCCCCTTGCCATAGGCAGCGTCATATAAGGTCGCGAATTCCGACAGAACGGGGCGAAGAGGATTCTCCTTCGAGATCTGGTCGTAGACATTGAGCGCGCCGACGCCGACAATCGCTCCTTCGACGCTTGCCTTGCCGATATCGACGAAGCTTCGGATCGATGACCCTGCGCCATGATAGATCGGCCCGGTATAACCGACGCGCTTGAGCGCCTCATGTGCAAGGTCGGCCGACGGCGGAATCGCGTGGACGTAGACGGCGTCAAGCGACGTCTGCCGCAGACGCAACGCCTGCGGCGTGAAGTTGGTGTCTTGCCGCGCGAACCGCTCGGTAGCCACAAGTTCGATTCCGGCGTCCTTCGCGACAATCTGAAGTTCCTTCAACCCGTTTTCACCATATGAATCTTCGAGACCGAAGAATCCGATCTTCTTGATTCCCTGCCGCGTCATGTAGTTGAGCGTTCGCTGCAGCATCAGCTTGTCGGACGTCGGCGTCTTGAAGGTGAAGGACCGCGCACTCGCCGGCTCAACGATCGCGGCCGACGAGGCCATGGAGATCATGGTGACCTTCGCGGCATTCACTGTATCTATGATTGCCAGCGAGCCGGGAGTCGTCGTGCAACAAACCACGACATGCGCACGATCCTCCTCGATCGCCTTGCGCGTCAGGCTGACGGACTTGGTTGGGTCGGAGCCATCGTCGTAGGAGACGACCTTGATGCGGAACGGCAGATCCGTGCGCGCGGACCACGTCTTGTCAAAAAGCTCCACGGCGTTGCGTTCAGGCGCTCCGAGCGTCGAGGCAGCGCCGGTCACCGAGATAATCGCTGCGATGCGTAGCTCCGGCTTTTCCTGTGCCGTAACCGTACCTGACAAACCGAGCGCGATGGCGCTGCCGGCGAGCAGTAATGACATACCCGATACGATGGACGCGCGTTCCTTGGTCATGGTCATGAAATCCCCCTTACGGCTGCATTGACGCCGCAAGGTGTCATTGGCCGGCACGGCCGCGCTGTATCTGTGGATACATCTGTCGCTGCTCACAGTGTACTCCTGGATACAGCCGACACTGCGCCGCAGACGGTAGTGCTCTTCTGATACGGGATTGATTTAGGGAGCCGCAAACATGACGAGCGATACGGCACAGCAATTTCGAACTCTGTTTCGGAGGCTGACGACCGGGGTCACGTTGATAGCGGTGGCTGGCGAGCAAAGCCCCATCGGAATGACGGTCAATTCGCTGACGCCGGTCAGTCTGGAGCCGCCAATGCTGTTGTTTTGCGCAGCGATGACCAGCGCCACGGCAAAACGAATCTGCACGGTCGGTCGATTTTCCGTCAATATTCTGTCAGGCAGCCAGCAAGATGTGTCTACCCATCACGCAGGGCGACCAGTCGCTGACCCCACCTGGCATTGGCAGGAGAAAGACGGCGTACCGTGGCTGAAGGCCGCGAACGCGACGTTCCTTTGCCGGCTCGAGACTGAGCATTCGGGCGGTGACCATCGCATTTTGGTCGGCAAGATTGAATGCATGTTTGGGCCGGTTACGGCCGCTACACCTTTGCTTTATCACGGCGGCAAGTATGCGCGGCTGGCCTATGAGGAGGCAACTGACTTCAACGCGCAACGAATCGAAGACTTCTGGTGGACCGGATAGGCACCATTCAGTTTTTGTCAGCTTTGATTTTTCTAGCGAGGATGGTGTAGCCGTCCTCACCGAACAACATCCCTTTATCACGCAGCCTTCCGAGCGTCCGGGTGACTGTGACGCGCGATGTTCCGGTCATCGATGCAATCTGCTCATGGGTCAGGTAAGTAAGGATCTTGCGACCGCGTTCGTGATCAACAGCGAACATTTCGCTCAGACGATGCAGAAGCTCAAGAATACGTTCTTCCGGATCGTTCGAGACCAGATGTTCAAGCCGCAGCGCTAGAATGCGCTGCTTCTGGCTCGTCAATCTGAGCATAGCCAGGGCGAGTTCGGGGTCCGCCCGGATCAGCGGCTCGAAGTGCGCGGCATCAAACTCGAGAGCTTGGGTGTCCTCGACAGCAGCTGCGGTCGAAAATCTGGGCAAACCGTCAAAGGCGGCCCCCTCTCCGCACAGCGCATTGGGACCCATGTTTTCGAGCACCACTTCGGTACCGTCGCGCCGAAAGATCGAGACTTGCACAAGTCCCGACTTCACGAAGTAAAAACAAGAGGTGATCTCGCCTTGCCGGTAAAGCTGTTCTCCTTCGGAAAAACTCCGTAGCCGAACCTTTCCCTCAAAGGACAGAAGTTTGGCGGCGAGCGTGTCAGCCATCCGCCAGGTCGCAGCTGGCTTCTTCGTCATCACACGACCCTGCCGGCTCCTTCCTGTACCCAATCGTCGAATCGTATCCAGCGATACAGCGCCCGGCGCCCGTCAGCGGTATCGCAATCAGCAATGATAGCGCGAGAGGAGGCATTCGCAATGGGTTTGGCACATCGGACTGCTTCGGAGACAGACTCGGTCGAAAGGGAGGCCGAGACTGTACTTGCGAAAACGGCAGCTCTCATCCCATGGCTGACCGAGCAGGCAGCACGAGTCGAAGAGACGCGACGGATCCCCGACGACGTTGCAGAACGGCTGTTCGACACAGGGCTATTTCATCTGATGCGCCCGTTGCAGTTCGGCGGTCTTGGTCTGTCGCCTCGTTTCTCGTGGGAAGGAACATTTGACATCGCGCGGGGCTGTTCGTCCTGCGCCTGGCTCGCCGGCCTCAGCAGTGCCAACATCATGATGCTCGGAAAATTTTCAGCCGAAGCCCAAAGCGAGATCTTCGCAGCCAACGTCTCGCCCATCGTTCCGATGCTGACGGGTGGTGTGGGTCAAGACATTAACGTTGAAGCCGCTGAAGGCGGGGTCGTCCTGAGTGGACGATGGCGATATGCGTCCGGCGTGGATATCTCGACGTGGCTCGGGCTCTTGGTCAACTTGCCAGGATCGAACGGAGGCGAGGAGCCTCACATTGTCCTCGTTCCCCAATCAGAATTTGAGATCGACCACCAGAGCTGGCGCGTAATGGGTATGCGTGGCACTGGGAGCAAAAACATCGCTCTGGAAAAGGCTTTCGTTCCTGCTCACCGCTTCATGAGCTGGTCGGAACTGCAAGCCGGCCGGAAGCATCCGACCAACACGAATACCGAACCGTGCTTCGACTTTCCGCTCAACACGGCCTTTGCGATGTCGGTGCTGGCGCCGACGCTCGGCGTCGCTAGCGCTGGCAGCGAAGAGTGCATCAAGATCATTCGCAGCCGCATCAGCTCCGGTAATCAGCAAGTTCAAATCAATGATAAAATCGCACAAGTCGATGCCGGTAACAGCGCTGCGACCATGAGTTTCCTGCGTGAATTCCTGCTTTCTGAAACCGCGATGATCGAAAAGCGTATTCAAAAAGTCGGCGTCCTATCGCCGGAAGAACGCGGGCTCAATCGTGCGAAAATCGCGCTTGCCTCACGGCAGGCGCTCAGCTCAGCGCAACGACTCTTTGCTGCCATCGGCGGTTCAATCCTGCCCGAGGGTACGCGGATCGAGCGACTGTTCCGCGACGTTCATGCCATGAGCTCGCATTTTCTGCTCCAACCCGAACCGATTTCGGAAGCCTATGGCAGGCTTCTGCTCGGTCTCGAACTGGCGCCCGGCACCCGCCTTTGACAATCTCAAACTTCCAGAACTGTGAGAACTTTCTTATGACCAAGACAACATACCGCTGCACGAATCCGATCTTCGCCGCTGCTGGCGGAGGAACGATCTTCGACAAATTCGAGTACTCATCTGCGGTGAAGGCTGGTGGTCTTGTCTTCGTAGCGGGTCAGATCGGCCTCAATCCCGACGGATCGATGCCTGAACAACCGGCGGAACAGTTCGTCAACGCTTTCGAGCGGTTAAAGCTCGTTCTGGAAGACGCTGGCTGCCAAATGAGCGATCTTGTCGAACTCGTCTCCTATCACGTCGGATTGAGCACCCATCTGGCGGAGTTTATGAAGGTCAAAAGCCAATACGTGCCCGCGCCTTTTCCCACATGGACCATACTGGACATCGCGGGACTTGCCCGACCGGGCCTTATCATCGAAATCAAGGCCGTTGCTGCAGCTCGATCCTGACGACCTTGCGTGAACGGCCGGACAACGGCCTTCTACGACTTCGTCGCTGACCGCACCCACGACGGCAAAGTGTTCCGAATGCTGTGCATCATCGACGAGTTCAGCCGATGACAAAAGTCACACCCTGAACGGGAGCGCCTGGCCCCCAGCATCTTGACTAAAGATTACATACCGACTAGTCGGATTGTAATGGAATGATGAGCACTAATGCCTTGCGGTACCCAGATCGAAATCCGCCATTAAAGAGCGAAAGGAAACGCCATGACACTCAATCCCAAAGAGCTCGTTGCCAGGGTGATCGACTACACCCTCAAGAATCCCTACGAGCGGGACTACTGGGAAAAAGCCCCGGCCCTGACCGGCATCCTCGCATGGGAATTCGACGACTCCATCGCCGCGATCCAGATTTGGATGGATCGCGCGGTGGAAACCCAGACCACTGAGGGATGCCTGAACTACAGCGAGCGCCTCGATCTGCCCGCGGGTCATGTTGCCACATTCACCCCGACCGCCAGCCTGTCCGCGAGCCTCGGCTATCCGCTGCTCGACTTCTACGAGCGCACCAAGGACAAGCGGTACATGGAAGCGGCGCAGTTGCAGGCCAAGGCCCTGCTCGCCGCGCCCCGCACCAGCGAAGGCGGCATCTGCGCCCGCACCGAGGCGCCGGAGCTCTGGGTCGATTTCCTCTACATGATGTGTCCATTCCTGATCCGGCTCGGCAAGCTCACCGGCGACCAAGCCTATATCGACGAGGCATTTCGCCAGTACGAGACCCACATCAAGTATCTGGTCGACCCGCATGTCCACCTGTCGCGGCATGCCTGGTGCGAGCGGCCCAACCATTTCCCGCAATCCACACTGTGGGCGCGCGGCAACGGCTGGCTGATCGCCTGCTCCGTCGACATGCTGGCTCTCGCGCCTGACCACGCGAAATCCGCCCTCGTCGCGGAAACCTGCCGCAAGGCCCTGACGGCGATGCGTCCGTTCCAGGATCGTTCGGGCTACTTCCACCATATCCTGGATGATCGCTATTCAAAGCTCGAGGCATCCGCAGCGCTGATGTACGCCTACGCCGCGCGGACGGCCGTCCGGCAAAAGATCGTCGGTGACGATTTCATTGAAGGCGCGGTGCGGGCCTGGCGCGTGGTGGCGGGATCCGTGCAGGAAAACGGCGCGGTGCCGGGCGTCGCCGTCCCGCCGGGCGGCCCGGGCGTGCCATTCGGCACTACGCTGTTCGGTCAGGGCTTCTTCCTGCTCGCGGCGCACGCGCTTCGCGGCGAACTGAACATCTGACATATCCTTGGCTCCGCTGTGATCAGCGGAGCCAGACCACTCCAAAGCAAAAAATGATGTGTCTCTCGGGTCGACGATCAGACCACAGCGAGTGCCGCTAGGAAGGACGTGCGCAGCGCCTGGATGAGCTCGACGCCTTTCTGCGGCTTGCGGCCGCCGCGATACCACTCCAGCATCATGCCGTCATGCGCAGCGACATAGAACGCGCCAAGCTGTTTTGAGGACAGCGAGCTGGAGAAAACGCCGCTCGCCTTGCCTTCGTCGACAATTTCCGCGATCGCATTCGACATCTCGGCGTAGATCTGGTCGATCTTGAGTTTCGTTTCGTTTTTCGTGTCCTTGAACTCGACAGACATCAGGATCATCAGAAGCAGGTTGGTTGGCCGTTCGATCGCCCACTTCGCTTGGGTATGAAAAAAATTAACGAGCTTTTCCTGAGGACCGCTCCCTTCCGGAATACCGCAGGGATAGTCGTTTTTGACACGCTCAACGATTTCATCGAGCAGCTCGGCTTTGCTCTGGAAATAATAGTAGACCGCACCCTTGGTCAGGCGGCCGCGCTTTGCGATCTCATCGATCGTGGTGGCGCGATAGCCCTTCTTCACAAAGAGTTCGAGCGCGGCCTCGCAGATGCGATCAACCGGCGCCTCCTCCGAATGGCGGGAGCGCGGCGCGTTTGCCAGCGTCGCCAGGCGCAGCGATCCGGACCCAGCTTCCCTGCCGGCAGCCGGCTCTGGCTTCATGAACAACGGTCGTTTCTTGCGCTGACTGGGTGTATCTTTCACTCGGCAGCCACCTTGAGGCGGGAGGGATTCTCAAACGTCGTAAGCAGATCGGCCTCTAACGCACGCGCGGACGTCACACTTCGTTCCTTGACGTGGCCAAAGCCTCTGATCGTCTGCGGAATCTTCGCCAGCTCGACGGCAATAACATGGTTCTCCGGCGTGAGCCGGGCAAGAATCCGATCAAGAAGGCCCTCGAAGTGCGTGAGCAGATCCCGCTCCATCCTTCGCTCGGCGGTATAGCCGAAGATATCGAGAGGACCGCCGCGCAAACCCTTCAGGCGCGCCAGCAGCCCGAACGCCCGGAAAACCCATGGACCGAACGACCGCTTCTTCAGATGCCCGGTCACGGCGTCGCGCTTGGCAAGCAGCGGCGGCGCCAGATGAAACTCCAGCTTGTAGTCGCCCTCGAACTGACGCTCGAGATCCGCGATAAACGACCCGTCGGTATAAAGGCGGGCAACCTCGTACTCGTCCTTGATCGCCATCAGCTTGAACAAGCTCAGCGCCGCTGCCTCCCCGAGATCGGTGCGACTGGGCGCGCAGCGTGACTCGGCCTCCCGTACGCGCGTGATCAAATCGCTATAGCGCGCAGCATAGGCCGCATCCTGATAGCGGGCGAGGAAATCAGCACGGTACTTCACCCGCTCCGCCAATGATTGGGGCAGTTCCTGCGGCACGGCGCTGGGGCGAACCGCCGCCGTAACCTGATCCGGATCATGCGCCGCGAGCCGTCCCCACGCGAAGGTGCGCTTGTTGGCATCGACCGCCGCGCCGTTGATCTCGATCGCTTTCTCCAGTGCCGCAAGCCCGACCGGCAACAGGCCCTTCTGGAACGCGAAGCCGAGCATGAACAAATTAGTCGCGATCGAATCTCCCATCAGAGCGGTGGCGATGCCCGAACCATCGATCAGGCTGAGGCGCTGATCGCCGACAGCCTTACGAAGGGTGCTGAAAATTCTCTGCCCTTCGAAATCGACATCGCCATCCATGACGAACGCAGCCGTCGGCACCAGCGCCGTGTTAACCACCGCGCGGGACACGCCGTTTTCCAGACGCGACAACGCCTGCGCGCCTGCCGCCACCACCATATCGCAGCCGATCAGAAGGTTTGCGCCACCTACCGGGATTCGCGTCACCGACAGATCTTCCGGCGCCGGCGCGATCCGCAGATGGCTCATCACCGCGCCGTTCTTCTGTGCGAGACCGGTGAAATCGAGCGCGGTGCAGCCCTTGCCTTCGAGATGCGCCGCCATTCCGAGAATGGCGCCGAGCGTGATTACCCCGGTGCCGCCGATGCCGGTGACCAGCACGTTATACGGCTCGTTGAGCGCGACCGGCGACGGCTCGGGAATGGCCGCGAACGGATTCTGCGCCGCCGCGGTTGCAGGTTTGCGCGCCTTGCGCGGCTCGGCGCCGTGGACCGTGACAAAACTCGGACAGAAGCCGTTGACGCAGGAGAAATCCTTGTTGCAGTTCGACTGGTCGATGGTCCGCTTCCGGCCGAGTTCGGTCTCGAGCGGCCGCACCGAAACGCAGTTCGATTTCGTCGAACAATCGCCGCACCCCTCGCAGACCAGATTGTTGATGAAAACCCGCTTCGACGGATCGGGGTACTGGCCGCGCTTGCGGCGCCGACGTTTTTCCGCCGCGCAGGTCTGGTCGTAGATCAAAACCGTCAGGCCGGGAACGTCGCGCAACTCTCGCTGCACCGCATCCAACTCCTGGCGATCGTGAATGGTGCTGCCTGCCGGCAGCCCGGTGACGCCGGCATATTTGCCTGGCTCGTCCGATACGATCGCAACCCGGACCGCGCCCTCGGCCGCAACCTGGTTTGCGATCTGAGGCACCGTGAAGCTGCCCTCGGCCGACTGGCCGCCGGTCATGGCCACCGCATCATTATAGAGAATCTTGTAGGTGATGTTCACTTTAGCCACGGCCGCGGCGCGGATCGCCAGCAATCCACTATGAGTGTAGGTGCCATCGCCGAGATTCTGGAACACATGCTTCTCGCGCGTGAACGGCGCCTGCCCGATCCAGTTGGCGCCCTCCGCTCCCATGTGGGTGACGGTCTCGGTGTTTCGTGTCGGCATCCACATCGCCATGCTGTGGCAGCCGATGCCGGCCATGGCGCGGCTGCCTTCGGGCAGAACCGTCGATGTGTTGTGCGGACAGCCGGAGCAGAAGAACGGCGCGCGCTGCGACTTGATCTGCTGCGTCGCGGCGACCTGTTCGAAGCTCTCGAGCCGTGCGACGCGCTGGGAAAGAGCCTGACTGGATGCACCGATCCTGTCGAGACGCGAGACAATCGCGCGTGCGACCATGCTCGGCGACAATTCGCCCTGGCTGGGCAGCAAGGGAGCGCCGTTCTCGGCGCGCTTGCCGACCACCGACGGACGGCGCGAGGCATCCATGTTGTAGAGCGCGTGCACGAACTGCTGTTCGATGAATCCGTGCTTCTCCTCCACGACGAGAACATCCGTGAGGCCGTCCGCAAACCGGCGCGCGCCTTCGACCTCGAGCGGCCAGGTCAGGCCGACCTTGTATATGCGTAGACCCAGTTCCTTGCACCGCTGGTCGTTAAGACCGAGATCGGCCAATGCCTGCCGGACGTCGAGGTAGGCCTTGCCGGTGGTCAGAATGCCCAGCCGGGGCGCGGCAGAATCCAGCACGACGCGATCGATCGGGTTGGCTCGCGCGAAAGCCGCGACCGCCAGCATTTTCGGCCCATGCAGCCGCGCCTCGGCCTCGAGAGGCGGGTCCGGCCAACGGATATGCACACCACCTTGCGGCGCATCGAAATCGATCGGCGAAACGAACTGCAGACGATCCGGATCGACGTCGATCGACGCCGAACTCTCCGCCGTTTCGGAAATCGCCTTGAAGCCGATCCAGCAACCCGAAAATCGCGACAGCGCGAATCCATACAAGCCGAAATCGAGATATTCCTGCACGGTCGATGGATTCAGGATAGGGATCATCGCAGCCTGAAACACCTGCTCGCTCTGGTGCGCCAGCGTCGAGGATTGGCAACCGTGATCGTCACCGGCAAGGGCCAGAACACCGCCGAACCGCGAGGTCCCCGCGGCATTGGCATGCTTGAGTGCGTCTACCGAACGATCGACGCCCGGCCCCTTGCCGTACCAGATGCCGAAAGCGCCCTGCACATCCGCACCCGGAAACAACCCGACCTGCTGACTGCCCCAGACAGCCGTTGCGGCGAGATCCTCATTCAGACCGGGCTCGAAACGAATGTTCTCGGCCAGCAGATGTGATTTTGCCCGCCACAATGCGCTGTCGTAGTTGCCAAGCGGCGAGCCACGGTAGCCGGAGATAAAACCGCCGGTGTTGAGTCCGGCCTTGCGATCCCTCGCCCGCTGCATCAGCGGCAGCCGAACCAGCGCCTGCACACCGGAGAGATAAATGCGGCCACGCTCCAGCGTGTATTTGTCGTCGAGCGTCACGTTGCGAAGAGTTGCTTCTTTCAACATCGTCAATCTTTCTTGTTTTGTTTGTTCGATGGGGCCGCCATCGCATGTGCGCCTATCACGGCTCTGCCGGATTCGGCGGGAGAGCGGAGCGAAGACACAAAATCCTTCAATACGATCCCTGCGGTTTTCCGATCCCAAGTCTGCGGTGTGATGCCATTCGTGCGCAGCTCCGCTTTCTTCACCTTGTTGGTGGGCGTGCGTGGCAGCGCAGGCATGATCTCGATGTAACGCGGTACCATGTAGTGCGGCAGCGTGCCGGCAAGGTGCCGAAGAATATCCAGCGGATCGATGTTTGAGCCAGCCGCCGGCACAAGACAGAGCTTAATGTCGTCATCGGATTCAAACTCCGACGCAACGCCAACGGCGGCCACCTCAGCGACCGCGGGATGGGCTGCAGCCGCAGCTTCGATGTCGTAGCTCGATATGTTCTCCGCACGTCGCCGGATCCGGTCGCCGAGCCGATCGACAAAATAATAGTACCCGTCGTCGTCGCGGTACCCGATGTCTCCGGTGTGAAACCAGAGATTTTGCCAGGCTTCGACGGTCTTTTCCGGCATTCCGATATACCCGCGCATGAAAGCAAACGGCTTCCTCGGCCGGATCACCAGTTCGCCGGCCTGCCCGGACGGCTGTTCGACACCGGTGACAGGATCAACGACCCGCAGTTCGACCCACTCGTCGCTAGCGCGCCCGCAAGATCCCGGCCGCAACGGCTCGTCATAGGGCCGCCAGGTGCCGATGTTGATTTCGGTCATGCCCCAAACTTCGATGGCGCGCAGGTTGAAACGGGCCTCGAAACGCTCGGCAATCGCCTTTGGCAGCGGTGCCGCCAACAATCGGCTGACCTTGTGCTGATGGTCTTCGGGTCGCTCCGGCTGGGCGTAGATCATTTCGATCATCGGCCCATGCGCCAACCCCACAGTCGCGCCGTAGCTGCGAACACGATCGACCCATAGCTCGCCCTTGAAGGTACGGTCGAGCACGACACGGCCTCCCGCCATCAGCGTCGCAAACACAGCCATGAATTTTCCGGCCATGTGGAACAACGGATGGAAGCAATAGAAAACATCGTCCTCGCCGAGCCGCAATCCATCGATCGACTGTTTAGCCAGCGCGCAGACTTGCGCGTGCGGCATCATAATGCCCTTGGCTGGTCCGGTGGTACCGGACGTATAGATCACCGATGCGACATCCGACATCCGCGCAGCAGGCAGGTCGGCTTCGGGCGCCGTCGCCAGCAGGTCGTCCAGTCGGGAGAGCCTGATCCGCTCAAAAGCCGGCGGTGATTCTGCAGCGGACCCCGGCGCATCAAAATAAAAAATGTGATGGACACCGCTCAGCCCCGCTTCGCACTCCCGGAACACTGGCAGGAAACTGCTCTCGGCAATCACCAGCCGCGCGCCGGAAATGTTGACGGCATGCTCGAGCAACCGGGCGCGATAGGCAATATTGATGGTGACTTCGGTCACGCCCGCGAGGTTGGCGCCGAGCCACGCATGGATCGCCGTCAGGCAGTTCGGCGCCATGACGACAACGGCGTCGCCCTGACGAATGCCCGCGGCCACAAGGCCACGGGCTAGAGCCAGCGATGCCCGGAAGCACTCGGAATATGTCTCTCGACCCTCGCCGATCATTTCGACGGCCACCCGGTCCGGAAAGGCAGCCGCACGCGCGCGGATACATTCACCAACCGTTGTCTCGTAGAAATCACTCATCGGCGTCTTCCGATCCACTCCCGGGTCCGCTGCGCTGCCTCTTACTTTAGGTTCTTGAACTTGCCGTTGCGGATTTCCGCCGAGACTAGCAGATCGCCGTTCCAGCCGTCATGGCTGTCGGTGGAGAAGCACATCTTGCCTTCGGAGTAAGTCTGGATTCCGCACAGCTTTTCGATGGCGTCGCGGAGCGCGCGACCGGTCACGTCGCCTTTCATCGTCTTGACCGCCTCGGTGATTGCGAGCAGCGCGTTCGAGCCGATCACTTCACCAAATCCCTGCGGCGGCTTGCCGGCGGCGGTCATCAGCTTGCCGAGATCCTGCAGCCCCTGTCCCGGCTGATCCCAGTTCGCAACGAGGACAATGCGCACCCCGTTGCCGGCTTCGCCGCTGGCATCAATGAAGGACTTCTGGCCGAGGCCGACCGGCGCCCACATCGGTGCTTCCAGTCCAACCTGGCGCGCGGCGCGCACGAAGGCTGCGCCGAGCGTCGGCGCCGAGGCCTGAATTAGCACGACATCGGGATTGCTGTTACGGATCTTGGTCGCCTGTGAAGTCAGATCGAGAGCCTTCAGCTGAGCCGTCGCCGTCTCGACGATCGTCACATTGGTCTTCTTAGCCAGCTCAGCGATGTAGTCAGCAGTGTTCTTGCCATAGGCGTCTTCCTGATAAAACAGGCCGACCTTCTTGGCACCACCGGCGATCGCTCGCTCGAACATCACCGCCGTGTTGGTGAGATCGCCCGACAGCGACCGGAAGACCCACGGATAGAACTTGTTTTCCTTCAGGGTAACCGCGAGCGTGCCGTTCGGCGCCACCATCGGCACTTCGTAGCGCATGGCGACCGGAGCAGCCGCCAGCGTGCCGCTGCCCGTGGTCGATCCGATGATCGCGACCACCTTGTTTTGCTGGATCAACTGGGTTGCGCCGCGCGCCGCTTCCGTCGGGTTGGTCGCATCGTCATACACCGACAACTCGATCTTGCGGCCATTGATGCCGCCTTCCGCGTTGAACTTGTTGACCAGCACTTCGACCGAATCGCGCTCTGGGATTCCGAATGGCGCGGCTGGCCCCGTGAGACTTAGCAGCAGCCCGATCCTCACGGGTTCCGCCGCCCGGGCCGAGGTCAGATCGGCAACTCCAGCGAGTGTCGACGCAGCGACACCCAGCGCGATGATCAATGACCTTCTCTTCATAACTATTCACTCCCCTATTGATTATGTTTCTTGGTTCATCATGCTGGCGCCGCAACGCCAAACGCACCTTCGTCGCCATGCCGAACGATTTCGTCCTCGCTGAACCCGAGGGATTGAAGAATATCGCGGCTGTGCGCGCCGAGGTCGGGGGGCCCGTAGCTGACCGATGGCGGGGTCCGCGAAAACTTCAGCGGATTGCCCACCACCTCAGCCGACTTCCCGTCCGGCATCGGCACCGTAACAACCATGCCATTGTTGCGGACCTGCGGATGATCGAGCGCCTCAGCAAGCGACAACAGCGGCGAGCAGAGGATGTCTTGCTTCACCAGACTTGCCAGACAGTCCGCCGTCGTAAGCCGGAGAAATTCAAAGCGCAGCAGGTCGTAGATTTCAGCTTTACGTTCGAGTTGTGCTGCCGCGCTGCCGAGACCTTCGCGAGCACTAAGATCTTCAATCTGAAGTGCGTTGCAAAGCAGTTGCAGCGGATTGGGTCGAAAGAAGCCAAGGACAGTGATCCAGCCATCCCTGGTCTGGAACACAAAGTTGAGGCTCTTGTCGATCCATCGCGTTTCGTATCCGTAGATCAGTTGCGATGCCGCCTCGAGGCTCTGCATCGCGATCGCCGCATCGAGAAGGCATGTGCTGACCTTCTGGCCGATGCCAGAACTTTCCCTTTCCAACAGCGCAAGCACCACGCCCTGCGCGAGAATCATGCCGGCGGCGAAATCAACCACCGGCGTGTTGATCAGAGCGGGCGCCCCATCTGGCCGTGCGTTGCCAGTGGCAATGCCGCTCAGCGATTGAATCGCCATGTCCTGGCCGGGATTGCGCGCCAGCGGCCCAGTCGCGCCATAGCCGCTCGACTCGGCATAGACCAGCCGGGGGTTAGCTTCCCTCAGTTGTTCATAGCCGAGACCGAGGCGCTCCATGACGCCCGGGCGATAGTTGTGAATGAGAACGTCGGCGGTCTTTGCCAGGCGTGCGACGATCGCGCGGCCGGATTCGGTCTTGAGATCGACTGCCAAAGACTTCTTGTTGCGGTTAACCGCAGCAAAGTAGCTACTCATCGCATTGCGCGCGGTCGCGTAACTGTCGTAGTTGCGCAATATCTCACCGCTGCCCGGCCGCTCGATCTTGATCACGGTCGCGCCGAAATCGCCCAGCACCTGGGCGGCGATCGGCGCCTGATACACCTCGCTCAGATCGAGGACCAATGCTCCCTTGAGGATGCTCATCAATCAATCCGCGTAGACGCTCTTGGCAATGATCAGCCGCTGGATCTGATTGGTCCCCTCATAGATCTGCGTAATCTTGGCGTCACGCATCATACGTTCGACCGGGTAATCCTCGAGATAGCCGTAGCCGCCATGCAACTGGACCGCATCGGTCGCCACCGACATCGCGGTATCGCTGCACATCATCTTGGCCATCGACGCGAGCGTCCGGCCCTGCACGGGATCAGCCTCGATGGCTTCGACCGCGCGATAGAGCAGACTGCGCGACGATTCGACCTTGACCGCCATTTCCGCGATCATGCCGCGCACCATCTGGAAGCGCGACACAGACTGACCGAACTGCTTGCGGTCACGGGTGTACTTCACCGCCTCATCAAGCGCGCCCTGAGCGATGCCGAGCGCCTGCGCCGAAATCAGCGGGCGCGAGATGGTGAGCGACACGATCATGTGCTCATAGCCCCGGGCGGTATCGCCGACTGCGCGACTGGCGGAAACGCGGCAATCGTCGAAGATGACGTCAGCGGTCGGGCTGCCGCGCAGGCCCATCTTGTTTTCAAGCTTGCCGAATGAGATGCCCGGATCGTCCCGATGCACCATGAATATTCCACATTCCTTCTCACTGGTCCGCGCGAGAACGAGATACCACTCCGCCCAGGTCGCATTGGTGATGAACCGCTTGTTGCCGTTGATCACCCAATGATCCCCGTCCCTCACGGCGCGGGTCTTCAGCGCGGCGAGATCCGAACCGCCCTGCGGCTCAGTCAGGCACCAGCCGGCAATTTTTTCACCGGCGGCCACTGGCGGCACGATCTCCCTGATTAATTCGGGAGAGCCGAAGCGAACCAGCGGGTCAAGCGCTGCCCATCCGGTCAGCAACGAGAGGCCGGACGTCGCGCATACCCGAGCAACCTCTTCCACCGCGATTACCTGCGAGAAGAGATCGCCGCCCTGCCCTCCGTATTCCTCGGGAAAGCCAAGCGAAGGAATGCCAGCCTCGCGAAGCCCGGCATAGGCTTTGATCGGCGGCTGCTTGGTGCGGTCGACTTCGGCGGCATGAGGCTCAACCTTATCGACCGCAATCCGCCGCATGGTGTCGCGGAACGTATCGTAGGCCTGCTTTTCCATAGCTTGCATAGCTATTGTCCTTGTTTTGAAGTGAGGGGCGAATTGCGGAGTACCGGCGGCCAGGAGAGGCCTTCGACAGCGGAGGCCGGATCGGACGGCACCGCCGCAGCGATCTCATCATCCGTCATTCCGACCGAAACCAGCACCTCGCGACTGCGGTCGCTGCGATCAAGCGTGCCGCTGAACGACGCTGTCCGGCTGAAGCGCGGAATTGCCGGAACGCTCGAATGGGACGAACCGGGATGACGATGCCTGTTCTGAGGTTCACGCCAGACTTCGTCCGGCGACAGCACCGGCGCGACGCAGGCATCGATGCCGGCGAATATCGCTTCCCAATGCGCGCGCGGCTGCGACCTAAACGTCCTGTCGAGAGTCTGCTCGATGAACGGCCAGGTCGCCATGTCCATGTGGTCCG
This sequence comes from Afipia sp. GW822-FHT04G07, assembly GCF_058800765.1. NCBI lineage: Bacteria > Pseudomonadati > Pseudomonadota > Alphaproteobacteria > Hyphomicrobiales > Nitrobacteraceae > Afipia > Afipia sp. GW822-FHT04G07. The sequence continues at coordinate 3,691,654 of NZ_JBXAMP010000001.1, read as the reverse complement.
GAATGTCGCCGAGCTTCAGCGTGGTCCAGAGTGCCTTGAAGAACGCGAGCTCCAGCGCGCCGACCGAAACTTGGCGGCCATCCGCACAGAAATAGCAGCGATAGAATGGCGCATTGCCGGAGATCAGTCCATCGCCCCGGCCCGGCATCACCGGCGTCTGCCAGCCCGGGAAATGCATCGCCATCATCGAAAGACAGCCATCGACCATCGCCGCATCGACGTGCTGGCCACGGCCCGACGCGCGGGCCTCGAACAGTGCTGTCACCATTCCGAATGCGGCGAGCAGACCGCCCGCGCCGAAATCGGCAAGCAGATTGAGCGGAGGGGAGGACACTTCATTCTTCGGACCCACAGCACCGAGAACGCCGCTGATCGCCAGATAGTTGATGTCATGGCCGGCTTCGCGGGCACGCGGACCATCTTGGCCGTAGCCGGTCATCGAGCAGTATACCAGGCGCGGATTGATCGCGCTGAGTTCGGCATATCCCGCGCCGATGCGATCGGCGACACCAGGGCGGAAACCTTCGATCAGGGCATCAGCGGTCTTCACCAGCCGATGCAGAGCCTCGCGCCCTGCACTGTTTTTGAGATCGAGCGAAATGAACTGCTTGCCACGCGACAGTTCGGTTACCGGAAGACCGGAGCGGCCGCCGCCAACCACGATTACCTCAGCCCCGAGATCGGCGAGAAGCATCGTGCAGTAAGGACCGGGCGCCAAACGCGAAAGGTCGATGACGCGCACGCCCGCGAGCGGGCCTTTCGGCCGCGCGTTGGTATTGATGCTTTTAGCCATGGAGCGAGCCTACTGAAGATGGAGAATTCTGACCCGTCTCGGCCGTGTCGGATGAACCGTCGTCGCCACCGAGAAACGCGGCAAGGATGGTGTCGTGCTGACTGAGTTCGTCACGGCCGCCGCGCATGACCACTTGACCATCGGACAGCATGATGAAGCGGCTGGCGATGCTCGCTGCAAACGGCACGTTCTGCTCTGCAACAACCATTGCCAGACCGTCGGCGCGGAACTTGGCAAAGGTCTGTCGCAGGATGTCGTAGACCGCCGGCGCGAGTCCTTGGGTTGGCTCGTCCAGAATTAGCACCCGCGGTCGGCGCGCCACCGCCATGCCGATCGCAAGCATCTGCTGCTCGCCGCCACTCAGCATCCCGGCCGGGGCAGCAAGCCGTTCCTTCAGGATCGGAAATAGCGACAGGATGTGCTCGCGCGCCGCATTCCGGTCTCCTTCGATCAGCCGAAGACCAAGAGAAAGATTCTCTTGGACTGACAGCGCCGGGCAAAGGTTGCCGCGAATTTCAGGGACCAATGCCAATCCACTCTTGGCGCGGAGATGGGCCGGAAGCCGGCCGATATCCTGGCCGCCTACCTCGATCTCGCCCCTTCCATGCACAAGACCGCTCACCGCTCCGAGAAAGCTGCTCTTGCCCGCGCCGTTCGGTCCGAGCACCGCGACGAGTTCTCCGGCCGCCACCGACAGATCGATGCCGTGGCAGACTTCGATCCGGCCATAGCGCGCTGAGACATTGCGGCAGGACAGAACCGGCTGCGCCATCGGCGCGGCCACAACGACGCTACTGGTATCAACGGCAGACATCGCATTCATGACGTGCTCCTCAATGCGCGCTGGTGCCGAGATAGGCAGTGACGAATTCAGGCTGGCGGCTGACCTCCTCGGCGGTGCCACGCAGCAGGACCTTGCCGCGATCGAGCACCACGACACGATTGGCGAGACGCTTCACAAGGCCGAAATTGTGCTCGACCAGCAACACGCCGACGCCTCTGGCCGCCAGTTGGCGAACCTGCTGCACCAGCACATGCTGCTCGGTCTTCGAAAGACCGGCCGCGGGCTCATCAAGCAGCAGATATTTCGGCTCGGCCGCCATCGCGCGCGCGATATCGACCATGCGGACGATGCCCATCGGCAATTCACCCATCTGTTGCTTGGCGAAACCGCCGAGACCGAGTTCCTGCAATAGTTTCGTTCGCCGGTCACGCAGGTCCCGTTCGCTACGCCGCATAGATGGCGGCCGGAGCAATCCAGCCCACAAACCGACACGTGCGTGCGGTTGAAACCCGCATAGCACCGCATCCTCAACGCTTGCCGACGCATTAATGCGCGGCGTCTGGAATGTCCGCGAGATTCCGCTGGAGATGCGGCGGGCCGCTGGAATGCTTGCGAGATCCTCGCCATCGACCGCGACCGCACCTGCTGCAATATCGACAAAGCCGGTAATCGCATTGAACAGCGTGCTCTTACCCGAACCGTTCGGCCCGATCACCGCAAGCACTTCCCCGCGATTGAGTGTCAGATCGACATTCTGTAGCGCGACCACTCCGCCGAAACGAACGTCTATACTGGATACGTCAATGCTCATTGCGTACCTCCCGCAATGACGGGGCTGCTGGCTACCTGCGATGGGCTTTTTTGCGGCTTGGCGACAACGGTTCCGGAAGATTTTCCGAAGAGAGCGCGAAGCCCCAGCAGGCCATTCGGCGATAACACGAGAACGGCAATCAGCGCGCCGCCGTAGAACATCCCCTGCACTTCCTGACTGGGAATGAACTTGAACAGCAGGGTCAGCAGCGCGGCGCCGACAATTGGACCGAGTACTGTTTGCGCACCACCGACCACCGCCATCAAGAGGACGGAGAGTGAAACGGCAGGACCGAGCGAATCCGGCCCGATATAAGCAATGTGATGTGCGTAAAGCCAACCGCCAAGTCCGGCGACTGACGCGGACAGCGCCAACACGACGCTGCGAACGTGCGGGACGTTCACACCATCTGCAACAGCACGCAGTGTATCTGAGCGAAGGGTGCTGGTCGCACGCCCGAACGGCGAGTCGATCAGATTGCTGAGCAGGATCACCACAACGAACACGGCGCCCCAGCTGAGGAAATGGTATTGCAACAGCGTCGATGCGATCGACAGCGGTGGAATACCTGACAGGCCGATATATCCGCCGGTGAAATCACCCCCCTCACGCAGAGCGATGTCAACGGCCTGACCGAACACCAGCGTCGCAATGGCCAGCGACAGTGCATTCAACCGCGTCACTAGGCGTGCGAGAGGATACGCGATGAGCGGCGGCACCACGAGTGCCAGCACCAGGCCGAAGACCGCCGGCAGATTGTAACGCGTGGTCACGATCGCCGCGGCATAGGCCCCGACCGACGCGAACGCCGCCTGCGCGACCGAGAGAATGCCGGCCTGGCCATAGCTGATGCCGACCGACAGAGCGATCAGCGAATAGATCGCGATCACCACCGATGTATCGAGCCACACGGTATTGCCGCTGATGAAAAGCGTGATGACGGAGAGCGCGCCAAGCAAGAAGAGCGCGGAACGCTGACGTTCGAACAGACTCATGCCCGAACTCCCGCGGGTCCCTGGCGGCCGACACGGCCGATGGTCAGCACGGCGAAGATGAAGGCAAGCGGCACGAGACTCGCAAGACCGCCATTGGCGTAGCCCGAACTTATCGTCTCGACGACGCCGATGGCGAGCCCACCGAAGAACCCGCGTAACGGACCGTGCAGACCGAACACAATCGCCGCGCCAAAGCCGGCGAGAGTCAGATGCATCCCCGACGCGAAGTCCATGCCGGAGGTGTAGAGCACGAGCACCCCGGCGATCCCCGCCAGCAGCCCCGCAAGCATGAACGAGGAGAACTGCAGCGCCCGAACAGGGATGCCGGCGAGCAGCGCGCCACGCTCATTGTTGGCGCTGGCGCGCACGTCGCGACCCCACGAGGTGCGGTAGAGGAGGACATAGACGAAGGCGATCAGCAGCAGGCCGACCAGCACATTCACACCGGCCTGAGGGCTGATGCGAATGCCAGCCACGTTCCAGAAATTCGCAAACGGCTGGCGGATGAATGGATCTTTCCCGAACAGCGTGAGGACGCACGACTCGAGAAAGATCGCGAAGCCGAAGCTGGCGAGCACAAGAACGAGCGGATCGCCCTTTTGCCTGCGGCCAAGCATCAGCGAAACGCACCCGACAGATGCCGACGCCAGGACACCGGCAAAGATGCCCATCATAATTCCTAGAGCGGCTCCGTGGCTTTCGCCGACAAACATTGCAACTGCGCCCGCGAGCACCGCGTAACCGCCGACAGCAAGGTCCACCGTGTCGGTGGCGATGAAAAGCAGGCTGATAGGGAACGCGAGCAGACCGTAGGTCACGCCTAGCAAGATCCCCCGCGAGCCAAATTCTAGAAGTTCGTACATCCGCCCTCCCCCTTCGATTTAAACGCCCGCCGATCAGTGCCGCGCAGACGCCGAAGGTTCTTGTTTTTAAAAACCGTCTAGTCGGTATCTAATACTGTGCAGAAGGTTTTTATTTTGTCAAGAATACGCCGACGGATCCCGGCAATCACATCAGCTGATTGAAATAACTAAATTTCTTGCGTTCGCGTGGCGGCTTCCGGTGAAGGCGCCGCCACGCAAGATGTCGCACGTCTTAGGGGGGCGAAACTCGCCTGAAGACTCCGTTGCGCACCTCGACGGTGGTCAGCGCGTCGGCGCTCCAGCCGTCGTGATTGTCCTTCGCATAGCAGAGCTCGCCGTCGGAATAGGTCGTGACATTGCACAACTGCTCGAGCTGATCGCGCAGCACCGACCCCGTGATCTCGCCCTTGACCTTCCGTGCAGCTTCGACGATCGCCAGCAACCCATTGGTCGAGAGCAATTCGGCAAATCCCTGCGGCGGCTTGCCAGCATCTTTGAGCTTCTGGGCAAGCTTTGCCTGCCGCGGCGAGGGATCATCCCAATTGCCGAAGACCACCAGCCGGACGCCATCTCCCAGGGCCCCGGAGCTGTCGATGAAGGACCTCTGCCCGAGCCCCATCGATCCCCAGATCGGCACATCCAGACCGACCTGACGTGCCGCGCGCACAAACGCAGCTCCAAGCGCCGGCGCCGTGACCTGCATGATAACGGCATCCGGTGAGCTGCCGCGCAGCTTCATGGCCTGCGCCGCGACTTCGATCGCCTTCAGCGGGGCCGACGACATGTCGGTGATCGGAACCCTCCTCTCCTCAGCCAACTGCTTCACATAGACTGCGGAGTCCTTTCCGTAGGCATCCTCCTGATAGAAGATGGCGATCTTCTTGGCGCCGCCTGCGATCACGGCATCGAACAGCCGCTTGGTGTTGACCAGATCGTTCGACATCGTGCGAAACACGTAAGGGTATTGCTGGCTCTCGCGCGCAGTGACCGAGATCGTCGCATTCGGTGCGAGCATCGGAACCTTCTCGCGCGCGGCAATCGGCGTCGCCGCCAGTGTGCCGCTGCCGGTGCTGGCGCCGATAATCGCAACCACCCCGTCCTCGCGAATCAGCTTGGTTGCGCCGCGGGCCGCTTCCGTGGGGTTGGTGGTATCGTCGTAGATCGCGAGCTCGATCTTCCGCCCATTCACACCGCCCTGCGCGTTCAGGTCGCGGACCAGCACTTCAACCGCATCACGCTCCGGCAGGCCAAATGAGGCCGCCGGCCCGCTCAGACTAAGCAACAGACCGATCTTGAGCGGCTTATTGTCCTGAGCGGCAGCGGACAACGGCGCGAGCGCAATCACGCCGGCTACAAGCAATCCTATTCTCGTTCTCATTTCACTTCCCTCCCATGGTTTTTCCCACGCCTTTACTGACGCTTTTTTGTTTTGTTCGCGCAGCAGTCAGCGGCGGTCGGTGAACCGGCAAGCACACGTGCTGAACTGGCGAACCTCCGAAACGGCCTGTGAAAGGCCGCTTACTCTGCGGCGTCAGCCGCGCTTTCCATTGTCGCAACAATGGAGGGCGAAAGGTAAGCGCCCTGCCTCAGCAACTCGCGCTGGATTGAGCGCGGGTCGAGCTGACGCGGCGCCACGCCTGCACCGGCGGCGAGAGCGCCGGCGACGCCTGCGGCCTGACCGGTCATCCAGCACTGCGGAACCTCGCGGAGGAAGGTGTGCGAACTCGCATCGCAGGCCACATGGCGGCCCGCTCCAAGCGCGCCTTCAAGTCCCGCAGGAAGCAGCGAGCCATAAGGCACCGAAATATTCTTCCACTTGGGCGACAACGACGTGGAGACACCAATCTCATCGTCCCAGACCTTCCCCTCGTCCCACTGCTTACGCGTGACCATCCGATCGGCCGCGAAGCGACGGCTGTGACGAACGCCGACCTGCGGCGCGCCGAGCATCAGGAAGGCATTTTCAAAGCCCGGTGCTTCCGCCCGGTAGATTTCGAGATGCCTGACAGCAAGTTGTCGTGACTTGAGCTCGACCTCAGTCAAATCTTCCACGTTGATTGCGCTGTAGCCCGACAGGCGCGGGCCCATGAACAGGCCGATATCAGAGCGCCACGAGAAGAACGGCTTTTCAAAATACTTCAACCGATCGCGGCCGCGCTTCATGAAATCGGAGAAACCGGCGCTGTTGGTACGGCGGAACTCGGTCCAGCGCTCCATATCGACGCCGCCGAGCATGAAGGCGGTGTTGATACAATGGTGGATGTCAGTTTCGTCGATGTCGGAATCCGATCCTACGCCGGCGCGCGCCAGCATGTCCGCATCACCCGTGGTGTCGATCACCACCTTGGCCAGCACGGCATGGCGACCTTCTTTACTCTCGAAGATCGCGCCCCTGACCACATTGCCTTCCATGATCGGCTGCGCGGCCACGGCGTGGAGCATCAGATGGATCTTGTTCTCCGTGACGAGCTGCATCGAAAGCGTTTTCAGTGCCTCGGGATCAACCGTCGGCGACCAGGTCACGATGCCTTGGAACGCCGCGGATCGGTATGACCAGTAGTCGGCGATCGCCGCATCCTTCGATCCCCATTCCGACTTCGGCGGCCCCATCACGGCGTCCTTCGGCAGCCGGTCGAAAAGCTCGCGGGCGAAGCCTGCGATCACCTGCTTGCCGCTCCAGTCGGTCATGCGGTCGATCCAGATAACCAGCCCGCCAGTGGAAAGGCCGCCCAGATGATTGTAGCGCTCGACCAGCGTGACATCGGCGCCCACCTTCGCCGCGGCCACCGCTGCCGACGTTCCCGATGGTCCGCCGCCGATCACCAGCACGTCGGTTTCGGAAAACACCGGAATGTCGCGTGCCTCCTCGCGATAAGTCAGCGTGGGGCGTTCGCGCCGGCGGTCGCGCGCGCCGCCGAAGATCTCCAGCGCCATGCCTTCCGAAACACTGTTGATCGACTTCTCAACCGCCATGGTCATTTCCTCGCCCAATAAAATCCGGCTTGCAGACACCGGGTTGTGATTAAGCAGCCTGCGGCGTCCGAAAACCCACAGTTCCGCATTTCGTGAAGGCAATCTTGACGGTCCCCCTCGATTATTACAAATATGAATTTTGCAAACTCAAATTTCGATTTTCGAAATATGCTCTCTATTCGGCAAATTCGCTATTTCGTGGCCGCAGCTGAAACCCAGAAGGTTTCGGCGGCAGCCAGCAGTCTGGGGATTTCACAATCTGCGGTCACCGTGGCGATCAAGGAACTCGAGGGGCAACTCGGCGTGTCGCTGATACGCCGACGTGTCGGTGGCATCGAGCTGACCCAGGACGGGCAGAAATTTCTGCATCACGCCAGGAACATCGAAGCGAACATCGTCGATGCGATGAACTCGATGCTCAACAAGGAAGCGCGGACGACCGGAAAAATCCGGCTTGGCGTTACCTACACCGGGGTCGGGTATTTCCTGCTCCCGGCTCTGGCGCGCTTTCGGCGCGCCTATCCGAGCGTGGCGTTCAACTTGGTCGAAATGGACCGGCGCGGGCTGGAACAGGCGCTCGAGTCAGACGACATCGACTTGGCTCTGGTCATCATATCCAACCTTTCGAAAAACCACCGCCTGCGTCATCAAATCCTCATCCGATCGCCCCGAACGTTATGGCTCTCGAGCGGCCATCGTCTCAACCGTCTTCCGACGATTTCCCTGCAGGATCTTCGCCATGAAGCCTATGTGCAGTTCGCATCCGATGAAGCACCTATTTCGGCACGACGTTACCTGAAGAAGATCAAGCCTAGGGTGCTCTTCAGCACCTCATCCATGGAGGCGGTGCGAGGGATTGTTGCTACAGGCGCGGCGGTCACCGTGCTTGCTCAACTGGTCTATCGGCCATGGTCACTCGATGGCGGCCGGGTCGAGTCGCGCGCGCTGGCAGATTCTCTTCCGACCCTCGACCTTGGCATGGCCTGGAGCGCTCGCAAAACGTTGTCGGATGCGGAGCGTAAGTTCATCGACTATATGAAGATCGACGGAAACGGCGCTCACCAAGGCTAGGACAGAGCGCGCAGGAACGCTTCTCGGAAAACGCGCACAAGTTCAGTGCCATCTATCTTCGCAGCTCGCCGATACCACTCCAGCATCATGCCGTCATGGGTCGCAACGTAGAACGACGCCGTCGCAATCGGATGAAGTTTGGTTGCGAAGCTCTTGCTGGCAAGCCCCTGCTTGATGGTCATTAGGATGAACTCGCGCATGCGCTCATAGATCGCGTCGATCTTCTCGGTGAGCGCGTCGTTCCGCTTGGAGAACTCGACCGATGACATCACCAGCAGCATGACCTCCTGCGGATTCTCCAGAGCGAAGGTCACTTGAGAATGCATGAACGCGACAAGCCTCTCCTGCGGTGTCAGATCCCGTGCCTTCAGTTTGGCGATGATATCGTCGATATAGCGCGCGGAAATGTCATCGAGCATCTGTGCCATCAGATGCTCCTTTTTGGAAATGTAGAAATAAACGCCGCCCTTGGTAAGACCCGCGCCGGCGGCGATTTCGTCGATCGTGGTGGAGCCGTATCCCTGCTCCACGAACAGATTCAGCGCCGAATGATAAATGCGATCGACACTCACTTCGCGCATTTCCCGGTTCGATCGTGGCGCCCGCGCGCGGGGCGCCGAATTCGCAGGCTCGATCTTGGTCAAAGCGGCGGTCGGCTTTGACACACGCGTGGCCGACTTGCGCGAAGTTCGCGACACGGTATGCGACTTATTGCGATCGATCTGTCTGACCATGAATTAAATGAAGCTCGAACAACCGTGCTGGCGCGGGAAATTGGAAGTAGTTCTTTTTAGAGAGAGGGATAGAGTAGGCAAGAGACGAGACAGCCATTTCCGAATGTAATTTCAGAACGGAAACGAAACCTCAACCGGCCATCCTGCCGTTCAAACATTTCTATTTATCTTATTATTTCAGCAGCTTGAATACCAGAATGAGCTATTGAAAGCCGCTTCATGGGGCATTCCCTGTATTCCGCTCACCTTAAAATGTCTCCAACAATGGCGGATAAGTACGCGCTTTTGGCCGCTGCAGGTGATGATGTCGGCGGACCGCGCTATCGGCGGGCATCCGCTGGAATTCGAACTTCTATACCGACGGTCGAAGCTAAGCCCGCAGTCGTCCCAGTGCCTCATTGATAGTGATGCGCGAAAACCATATCGCAAGGCTGGAGGCGCCGCGGAAGCTGTCCAGATGGGTGAAGGAGCGCGCCTGGTCATGCAGCGTTACAATTAGCATCTTTATCGTCTCGCGCGAAGCGTTCTCCGGAACGAGAGGGAGGCGGAGGAGGTGGTCCAGAAGACTTCGTGCCTACGACACTGACAACCCACCGTCAAACCCGTTCGGCTTGTAGAGGATGCGATCCTCGACAGTACCCATCGGGGAGACATCGTACTCGACCCGTTCCTCGGTAGCGGCACGACAATTCTGGCTGCCGAGCGCACGGGGCGACGAGGCTTCGGCATCGAACTCGATCCGGTACACGTCGACACGGCCATTCGGCGTTGGGAGCGCATGACCGGTCAGAACGCGATCAACTAGGATGGCCTGTCTTTCGCAGAAGTAACTGCTCAGCGCGTCGCGAGAGCCATCAATGCCCCGTAAACGCCAACGCCCGCTCAAAGATACGGCGGAATCGTCCGCGGACATCATGCGCAGGCTGATCTTAGAACCTGTGCCCATAACGATCGCAGGGCCAATCGAAAACTCTGTTCGGTGTAAGGCACAACAGCGATTTGTCTACCGCGTGATGGCGCCATAAGCAGCCCAACTGTTTCACATAGTCCGCGATACAGTTTAGATTTTTAGCCTGAATGTCGCGTGTTGATGATACCGCCTTTGCATTCGGCGACAATGAACTGACCGCCGCCTAAGTCAGCTACGACATCACCGATGCCTGACTTTGGATAATGGTGCGGTCGTCATGTGCGCGGTAAGTCCCGACATACGAAGTCGTACCCGTGCTACTCTCGCGCTTAAAGTTTTGTTTTTCCAGCCACGCCGAGAAATCGAATTGTTTTCCGTGCATACCGTCGGGGTGGATGAGGACCTCGTTAGTCTTCTCCGTTCGTAAAAGATGCATGGCGTACGCAACCACCACCGCACCTTCGTGAAATTTATGCTCGTAGTCGTGCGTAGCGCTTCCGACCCGGTTAGGCGGCGAGATCGTCTCCTCAATCAGGTCATCGAAATCCATTTTCCCCTCCCGGCCGCGGTGTCTTTCCAATCGCTCGAAACATCCCGATGCAAACTCGTCGGAAAATGATCTTTGCTCCCTTAGCACCACTGCGTAGAGGCCACGCAGTGGTTTTATTCTCCGGTCTCTTTCGCGCGACTCTTGAAAACGGGAATTCTTCAATGGTTTGTCAGAGAACGTCGACCAGTTTGGGAAGGTGACGGTTCGATTCCGGTCTCTGTAAAGACTCAGTGCTTTTAAAAAGCCCGCCATTGGCGGGCTTTTCAAGATCGAAACGGTAATATTCTCCAGAACGCACACTGACTGGCTGGCGACCCAGTGTTGATCGAACCCGTCTCCGCCGGAATTCTCTGCTAACAGGGAATTTTACAGGGAAATCTCAAAAATACTGCTTTGGATACGGCCTAATCTGTCAGGAAAGGCCCATTTAAGGCACTTATTGCGAAATTTCCCCATCAAGAACAACAGGGAAATGTTTTCGCGGATCAGGGACTTGGTTTCGTCTTAACAGGGACCTGGCGGGATGCTGACAACCATTTATGCGGCGCTAACCTTTGCCGGAAGATACGCCCGGATCTGGGGAGCCTTCGCAATGACCCGGCCGCCACTTTTCGGAAGCAGCCTCACACGCGCCGATTCACTTCCGCTCATGACGAGATTGCGCCAAGCAACAGTCTGACATTCACGCCAGTATCACCGACATTGTTGATAGTTACGTCGGATACAAAATTTTCTATAGTTCGCTGCAATCTTCTTTCGATCGAGCCGTCGCTAACGCGCGAACGTGCAGACAACCTACTTGCAAGAACATCCAGTGGCGCCGTAACGAGGACCACAACCAAATCGGCATATCGCTCGCGTAGCAGCGCTATCACTGAGCGGGATACATTTGCAACTACCGTGCGCCCAGCGCGAATTTCGTCATTAATAGCGAGAGGCAGTGCATAGCTTAAGCCATGCGCTTTCCAGTCCACCGCGAACTCGCCGCGCGTACACGCTGCCTCAAATGCAGCGGGCGTAATCTGCGTATTGTTCTCGGAGCGCGATGCTTCCCGCGTCACGACACGACGGGCGAAGACGACACGCTCATTGCCAGCACAAGCGGCACGCGCGAGATCAATCAGCGTATCCTTGCCCGCGCCTGATGGTCCAACGACCAGGACCAGGCGGCCCGGACCGATCTTTGCTGTGCACAATCCGGACATCGCCGGGAGGTCGATCATGCCACCCGACGCCCCTCACGCCAGACGCTGCGGACCACCGGGATATCGCGCGCGACATGGACGCGGATCAGGTCGGCGCGCTTGCCTACCGCGATCTCGCCGCGATCCGGTAAACCAACCGCTTCTGCCGGGCGCTTGGTGACGGTGCGCACGGCGCTCGCCAGATCAATTGACGGCACACGATGAGGCAGTTGCAGCGCCGCCATCAACAGGCTGGAGGGGATGTAATCCGACGACAGGATGTCGAGCAGCCCTTCGTGGGCAAGATCGATTGCAGCGATGTTGCCGGAATGAGAGCCGTTGCGTACCACATTCGGCGCGCCCATCAATATGCCGATGCCAGCCTCGTGCAGGCCGCGCGCAGCTTCCAGCGTTGTCGGGAATTCCGCCACCGAGACGCTGTCGCGAATCGCAGCGGTCACATTCTCATCGGTGGTATCATCATGGCTCGCGAGCGGGATATTGTGCAATTGCGCCAGCAACACGATGTTGCGCAGATTATCGGCGGCATAGAGCCGCTGATACTCGAAACGTTGCGCGAACAATTCATCAAGCTGGGCGTCGGTCTTGCCAGCGCCCTTGCCACGATAATAGTTTCGAAGCTTGGCCTCATCGCGGAACTGACGCTGGCCGGGCGTGTGATCCATCAGCGACAACAGCCGCACATCCGGGCGACCGATCATCTGCTTCGCCTCATCGACCACGCTCGGCATCGGAATTTCGCAACGAAGATGCAGAAAATGATCCGCGCGTAGCAGTCCAGCTTCGCGGGCCGATGTGATGGCCTCGGCCAGTAGGACGGCATGTCCATCAGCCTCCTCGGCCCCACTCTCTCGCCACACTCGGAGCGAATCCAGCACCGTGGTAATGCCCGAGGTCGCAAGTTGCCCGTCATAAGAGACGACTGCGGCAACCGGATCCCAAAACACCTTTGGACGCGGCGCGAAATGCGCTTCAAGGTGGTCGGTGTGCAACTCGATCAGACCGGGCATGATGAGGTCACCATTGGCCTCCTCGCTGCCCGCAGGTGCCGCGCCCTCACCGAATTCGGCGATCCTGCCGTCAGCTACGGCGACCCAGCCATTTTCGATCACACGATCCGCAAGCACGATTTTCGCGTTGCCGATTATGGCTTCTTGTTGTTTCACCTTCATCATCCTTCTTAGGCGCTGGCGGCAAACGACGTGACGTCGACCAGCCGGTCGGCAATCGCATTGCGAATTTTGTCGTCATGGACAATGGCAACCATGGCAACGCCGTCCTTTTTCTTTTCGGCCACCAACTCGACGACCACGGCACGATTAGTCGCATCCAGCGAAGCCGTGGGCTCATCGAGCAGCAGGATAGGCAGACCGGAAATGAAACCGCGCGCAATGTTCACACGCTGCTGTTCACCGCCGGAGAAAGTCGAGGGCGGCAGCTTCCATAATCGTTCTGGAATGTTGAGGCGGCGCAGCAGCACACCCGCTCGCTCGCGCGCCTCTTCGCGGCCTCTGCCAGCGTTCAGCAGCGGTTCTGCCACCACATCCAGCGCCGCCACCCGCGGCACCGCGCGCAGAAATTGGCTGACATAGCCAATCGTGTTGCGACGGATATTGAGAATCTGCCGTGGTTCGGCGAGCGCGAGATTGATGGTCTGGTCCATGTGACGCAGGTTGATAACGCCACTGTCACAGCGGTAATTGCCAAAGATCATCTTAAGGATCGAGGATTTTCCGGCACCGGACGGGCCACCCAGCACAACGCATTCGCCGGCTGCCACATGGAACGAAACACCGCGCACGACAGGCAAGCGGATACCGTCCTGCAGATGCATCACAAAGGTCTTTTCCGCATTGCGGATATCGATCATCGGAGTCATTGTGGATCTCACGCTGGCAGGATCGAGGAAACGAGAAGTTGCGTATACGGCTCGCGCGGATCGTCGAGCACCTGATCGGTCAATCCGGTCTCGATGACGCGACCGCCCTGCATCACCATCACCCGGTGCGACAACAGCCGTGCCACCGCGAGATCATGGGTGACGACGACGGCGGCAAGGCCAAGTTCGCTGACCAGCGTGCGCATCATATCCAGCAGACGCGCCTGCACCGAGACGTCGAGACCGCCGGTGGGCTCGTCCATGAACACGAGGCGCGGCTCGGTGACCAGATTGCGCGCGATCTGCAACCGCTGCCGCATCCCGCCCGAATAGGTCTTCGGCGCATCGTCGATCCGGTCAGTGGAAATCTCGACCCGTTCCAGCCAGGATGCAGCGGTTCGCCGAATTTTGCCGTAGTGGTTGTGGCCGACCGCCATCAGCCGCTCGCCGACATTCGCACCGGCCGAGATGCCCATGCGCAGGCCCATCGCGGCATCCTGATAAACAAAGCCCCAGTCGGTGCGGAACAGGAAGCGTCGCTCGGCTTCGCCAAGGGTGGCGAGATCGCGCATCACGCCATCTCGCATGCGATAGGAAACCGAGCCAGCATTGGGTGTCATCTGTCCTGACAGCAATTGCAGCAGCGTTGACTTGCCGGAACCGGACTCGCCGACGATCGCCAGCACTTCGCCCGGATATAGCGCGAAAGAAACATCGCGGCAGGCATTGAGGCGACCGAATGATTTGCCAAGGTCCTGCGCTAACAACAACGGCTGATCGGCCCCAGCGGACACTTTGATCTTATCAAGCATGCTGACTCTCAGCATAAGGCGCGTTCTCTCCGCCGCGATGACCATCAAGCTGCCGCGTCTCGCAATAATCGGTATCAGAACAGACGAACATCCGGCTGCCTACATTGTCGGTGACGATCTCGTCCAGATAGGAATCGCCCGAGCCGCACAGCGCGCAACAGGCATCGTGCTTGTAGCGCGTAAACGGATGATCATCGAAATCCAGCGACACCACCGACGTGTACGGCGGGATCGCGTAGATGCGCTTCTCGCGGCCCGCGCCGAACAATTGCAACGCGGGGCAATTGTCCATCTTCGGGTTATCGAATTTTGGTGTCGGCGACGGGTCCATCACATAGCGCGCGTTCACTTTGACCGGATAGGCATAGGCCGTAGCGATGTGGCCGAAACGCGCGATGTCTTCGTAGAGTTTGACATGCATCAGCCCATATTCGCCGAGCGCATGCATGCGCCGGGTCTCGGTCTCCCGCGGCTCAAGAAAGCGCAGCGGCTCCGGAATCGGCACCTGATAAACCAGGACTTGACGCGCGCTGAGCGGCGCTTCGGGAATGCGATGCCGGGTCTGGATGACGGTCGCATCCAGCGTGCTGGTGGTCACGGCAACGCCTGCGGTTTTCTCGAAGAATTTGCGGATCGAGATCGCATTGGTGGTGTCGTCAGAGCCCTGATCGATCACCTTCAATACATCCTTGATACCAAGAATCGCCGCTGTCACCTGCACACCACCTGTGCCCCAACCGTAAGGCATGGGCATCTCGCGACTTGCGAACGGCACCTGATAGCCCGGGATCGCAATCGCCTTCAGGATCGAGCGACGGATCATTCGCTTGGTCTGCTCGTCAAGATAGGCAAAGTTATATGCTGGCGCGTTCATTCCGCAGCCTCCATCTTGGTATCGGCCACGCCGTTTGTCTCGGCAAATTCCTGGCGCAGCTTGCGCAGCAACCCGAGTTCGGACTGAAAATCCACGTAATGCGGCAGCTTGAGATGTTCGACGAAACCCGTGGCCTGCACATTGTCGGAATGCGACAGCACGAACTCCTCGTCCTGCGACGGGGCGACGACGCTCTCGCCGAGTTCGCGTGCGCGCAGCGCTCGATCAACCAGCGCCATCGACATTGCCTTTCGCTCGGATTGTCCGAAGGCAAGACCATAGCCGCGGGTGAAGCACGGTGCTTCCGTGTCACTCCCCTTGAACTGATTCACCATCTGACATTCGGTCAGTGTAATCGCACCCAGAGGCACCGCGAAGCCGACATCTTCCGCCACGAACTCGACTTCGACTTCGCCAATGCGTATCTCACCGGCGAAAGGATGGTTGCGGCCATAACCGCGCTGTGTGGAATAGCCGAGCGAAAGGAGAAAGCCCTCATCTGCCCGCGCGAGGTTCTGCAGGCGTAGATCGCGCTCCGCCGGAAAGCTCAGCGCATCACGGGTCAGATCGGCAACGGGCCGATCCGCATCCTCAGTCGGCGAAGATTCAACCAAGCCGTCGCGGCCGAGAATATCGATGACGCGGGGCATGATGTTTGATTGAACTTCGGCCAATGCTGGCTGTTCCGGCGCCGATTCACCAGCCAGCGCGGGATCAAGCAGACGATGGGTGTAATCGAACGTTGAACCCAGAATCTGACCGCCCGGCATATCCTTAAACGTCGAGGAAACCCTGCGACGCACCTGCATCTTTGACGTATCGGCAGGCTCACTGGCGCCAAAGCGAGGCAGTGTGGCGCGAAATGCGCGCAACAGGAAAATCGCTTCGATCATGTCGCCGCGCGCCTGCTTGATAGCCAGCGCCGCGAGTTCCCGGTCGTACAGTGAGCCCTCGGTCATGATGCGATCAACGCCGATGCTCAGCTGCTCTGATATTTGCGCCAGTGAAATTTCCGGGATGCCGCGATCACCGCGACGCTCGTGCGCCAGCAGCCTATGGGCGTTTTCAATGGCGCGTTCGCCACCCTTTACTGCGACATACATGGTCAGCTTTCCTTCGCAACAAGACGCGTGGTGCGCGGGATCGCGACGATGGCATCGTCTGCGACAAGGACGAGATCGATACCGCGCGGAAACAGCTTTCCGTTCAGTGCAAGACGATCAAGGAAATCGGGGACGCCGACTGTGGCGTGCAAAATGGAAGCACCATCAATGCCGGGGCCGCGCAGCTCATAAGCCGGCCCTTCCGTCAAACTCGCAATCTGCAGGATAATCGTGGTGGAACGATCCGGATATTCAGCACTACCAAACGAGAATATCCCGAACTCCGGCAGGGTATTGCTATTGGCGATCAGCGCGAAGCTCGAGACTGACGAGTCGGCAATCACCGGCGCGCTGGTGTGAAATCCAATCCACCTGGCGACGCTCGACGACTCCGCCATTCCCGCATCAAGCCAAACCGGTGTATCCTGATCAAGCAGCGTCAGCGCAATGGCCGCTGTTGCGCGCATCATGGGTGCAGGCACACCTGACGTGGCCTCGATATGCTGCACCCTCCCCGGTCTCGCCATGGCGTCCATCATCGAGCGAAAGACTGATTGGGCCGACAGGACCTTGTCCGCAAAGCCCGCAGGCAATTCTGAAATCATCATCTTCAGCTTTCCCCGCGCACGAGCGTGTAGAAATCCACCTTTGTCGCAGCGGTTTCTGCGGCCTTGCGTGCTTGCTCCGCCTCGTTGCGCGCGCGCAGCGGTGCCAGCACCTGTGTTTCCACCGCATCCGCAAATGCGTCTGTCTGGCGCAGCGCATCGCACAGCGCGATTAGCTCGGCCTTTGTACGATCACGCCCAAGAGTGTAGCCGAAGCCGACTTCACCACTGGCCAGCCGTACGGCGGCACGCGATACCGTCGCCTCACCGAGATTGAACGGAGCGCCGTCACCGCCAATCCGACCGCGCAGCATGACCAGACCATTCTCCGGCTGGCGCAGTCGCTCGTAGGCGGGAACGGCCAACGTCTCGAGATGTTTGGCGATCTCGGCCGCGGCGGCGTGGGCCAGCACCGCCATTACCTGCTGACGCTGCTTCTGCTGAGGGTTCAAGCGTGCAGTCATCAGATTTCCAAGTCCGGTTAAGTTGTCTATCGTGCTAGACAACTAGATAGATCGGAGCAATGACCGTTTCGTGACAGCGACATGTTTGTTCGCTATCTCCATCCAGCATATTCGTGAGACAGAACTATCGTGAGCATTCACAATAAACCAAGCGGCGTTGCGCTGTGGCGGCAGGTCGCCGACGGTATCGAGCGCGGCATTGCCGACGCGCGCTTCCCTCCCGGAGAAAAGCTGCCGGGCGAAACCGATATCGCCGAGACCTATCGCGTCAACCGCCACACAGTGCGCCGCGCGCTGGCGTCGTTAGCGGAACGTGGTCTGGTGCGCGCAGAACGTGGCAGCGGCACTTACGTGGAAGCACCCAAGTTGAGCTATCCGCTGCGATCGCGTACGCGATTCTCCGAGATTGTCGGCGCGGGCGGACGGGAACCGCGCGGCCAGCTAATCGGGTCATTCATCGAACCCGCGACACGCGAACTGGCTAAGCATCTCGCGCTCAAGACTGGCGCACCTCTGTTACGCCTCGACGTGCTGCGCTTCGCCGATCGAACACCGATCTGCGTCGCCACCAACTGGCTGTCGGCTGATCGTTTCGCCGACGCAGGTCTGATTTATGAGAAGATGCGCTCCATGACCAAGCTGCTGGCGCATTACGGCATCAAAGACTACCGCCGCCATTCGACGCGCGTCACGGCCGCGATCATTGATGCCAGCGATGCCGCCCGGCTTGATCTGACACTGGGACGGCCGGTGCTGGTCGTCGACAGTAGCGATGTGGATGCCGACGGCACGCCACTGCTGACTTCGCACTCGCGTTTTGCGGCGGAGCGGGTCGAGTTCATGGTCGAGAGCCTAGGCTAACGATGATCAGATCGCTGCACGCCGCCCGATGATCGCGAAGCGCAACCGGCTGGAAATCCAGTCGATCGCCGCCACCGCAACCAGAATCATCAGAATGATAAAGGACACCTTCTGCCATTCCAGTACGCGGATCTGTTCGGAAAGTTGCAAACCGATTCCACCCGCGCCGACGATGCCGATAATGGTGGCGGAGCGGGTGTTGGATTCGATGAAGTATAGCACCTGACCTGCGATCACCGGCAACACCTGCGGCAACAAGCCGAAACGGATCTCATGCACAGGGCTGCCGCCCGCGGCGCGAACGCCTTCGATCTGCTTTTTGTCCGCGGCCTCGATAGCCTCAGAAAACAATTTGCCGAACGCGCCGAAATCCGAGACCGCGATGGCCAAAACCCCGGCGAACGGGCCAAGTCCAACCACGTTGATCCAGACCAGCGCCCAGATCAGCGTATCAATCCCGCGGATCGAATCCAGGAATCGCCGCACAGGCGAGCGAAGCCAGATCGACGGCATGACGTTGCGCGCTGCGAGCAGGCTGACAGGCAACGCGAACACAGCGGCCAGCGTGGTCCCCAGCAACGCGATCGAGAGCGTCTCCCCCATCGCCGTCAAATAGGCAGGCAGAGATGACCCGGGATCCGGCGGGATCATCATCATCACGATCCAGCCAAGTTGCTTCAGGCCTGCCAATATCCGCGCCGGTGAGAACTCCAGTTCGTTGAGGCCGAAGATGAACAGCGCAAGCGCAGCGACGAAAATCGCGGGTACCGCCGCGCGCGTTCGCAACGGCCGGTTGAACACCGCAGGATATCGCTTGCGCAGTTCAGCGCTATTCACCCCTGGCGTGTTTTTCACGAGCGAGCTTCCTTGCCGAACAGTCGACCGCGCATCCAGCCCGTACCGATGTCGATAATAAACACTGTGATGATGATCAGGAGCAGGATGGCGCTGACGTCGGAATAGTAGAACTTGCGCACCGCAACCACGAGTTCCTGCCCGATGCCTCCGGCGCCGACGAAGCCCATCACCGAGGCACCGCGCACATTGATCTCGAAGCGCAGCAACGTGTAGCTGGCAAAGCCGGCCGCGATCTGCGGCAGCACCGCAAAGCGCATACAGTCGATCCAGCCCGCACCCGTTGAACGAATACCCTCGACCGGCTTCATGTCGATGTTTTCGACCATCTCGCTGTACAACTTACCCAGCGCACCAACGCAGTGGATCGCGATCGCCAGCACGCCCGCCATCGGCCCAAGACCGAAGGCGATGACGAAGATCAGCGCAAATACGATATCGGGAACTGTGCGACAGAATTCCATGAAGCGCTTGACGACAAAGCGCAGCCACGCGGACGGCGCAGTGTTTTCGGCCGCGAGGAAGTTCAGCCCGAAAGCAAGAACGGCACCGATCATGGTCCCGACATAGCTGATCAGCACAGTCTCACCCAGCAGGGAGAGCCACTGCCGCCAGCCCCAGAACCACTCGGTCATATTGCTCCACACCCGCACGCCACTATCAAGCCTGAAGATGCGATCAAAATAACTGAGGAAATTCCCGATCTTGCCGACGAACGTGCCGAGGTTAACCTCGGCACCCTTTGCGGCGAGGAGCAGCGCCGCAAAGCACACGGCCGTAGCCAGCATCGTGCGTAGCCGCTTTTTCGCGACTGCCTTGCGATAAGCATCGTTCAATGCCGCGAGCTGCTGGGTGGGCAGGAGCGAAATGGCAGCGGGCATCGCGACGTCACTTTCGACGGTTCAGGCCGACAGAAGGGAGCCGGATCGCCAGGATCCTGCTCCCTGAGGTTGTGCGACGCTCAGGACGCCTTCTTCTTGCGAAGCGCATCGACAAACTTGATCAGGTCGATCGTGGCGTCCCAATCCTTCGTCGTTGCAGCATGGAAACCTTGTTTCTGCCCATCGGACAGTTTCTCGAACGCAGCCTTGTCCTTGGCCGGCGCGTCCATAAACGCCTTGACGATCGCAGCCTTGAGGTCTTCCGGAAGCTCGGAGAGGTAGGCATAGGGACCGTTGATAATGGGGGCAGACTTGTGAACAATGCGGAAGTCCTCCTTCTTCAGGGCCGCGCCATTCGCGCCTTTCAACATGCCCTTGTGCAGCATCTGCACCAGAGTGGAGTCGTTATCGTTGGTCCACTGATTGGCGGCGACGTCGACCGTACCCTGTGTCAGCGCCATCATCGCGTTCTCATGGCTGCCGGTGAACACCACCTTGCTGAAGTAAGCGTCGGCGTCAGCAATACCAAGCTTGTCGAGTTCGAAGCGCGGAACATTGTTGCCCGAGGTCGAATTCGGATCGACAAGGCCCAGATTCTTGCCCTTCAGATCATCGATATTCTTGTAAGGGCTGCTGGCCTTGACGAAAAAAACCGAGTAGTAGCCGGTGGATCCATCGATATTAATGTCATTGGCGAAGGCATCTGTCTTCACCCCCGTCATCCGCGCTCGCGCGAACGAGGCAGAGCCATAGCTGGCGACGTGGATGTTGCCCGCACGCTGGCCTTCAATCACGGCGGCATAGTCGTTGGCGATACGCAAGTTGACCTTGACGCCGATTTCCTTCGACAGGTAGGCGACGAATGGCGCCCAGCGCTCGGTGACGCCAGAGGCATTTTCCGCCGGGATGATGGCGAAGGTCAATTCCGGATATTTTGTCTTGTAATCCTGGGCCGACGCAACTGAGGTGGCGAACGCCAGCGCTGCGGCGCCGAGTATAATGGTGCGACGATTGATCATGATGACCTCGGGGTTTTGGTTTGGGGTTGACGCTTGCGAAGTACGTGACGCGCACAGCAATGCCATGTCAGGCGGCAGCAACCGCGCTGTAGGCCGGAACGCTGACCGGCGCTGGGACGTGACCGGGTATGGCTCCCATAACTTCATCGGCCTCTAGATCATATAGTTCGCGAGCGCTCCGGTCGGTCAGCGCGGCTGGCACACCATCGAATACGACACGACCGGCTGACATGCCTATCAACCGGTCACAATAGCTGCGCGCCAGATCAAGTGAATGCAGGTTGCATATCACGGTGATGCCGAAATGCTTATTGATCCGCAGGAGTGCATCCATAACGAGGCGGGTGTTGCGCGGATCCAGCGAAGCAATCGGCTCGTCTGCAAGGATGATGTCAGGCTGCTGTACCAGCGCACGGGCAATTGCGACACGCTGTTGCTGCCCACCGGACAATTGATCGGCACGCTGCGCGGCCAGTGACGCCATGTCGAACTGCTCCAACGCAGACATCGCCAGCGCACGGTCCTCCTCCGGCCACACCTGCATCAGGGAGCGCCATTGCGGAATTTCAGACAGGCGCCCCATCAGGACATTGGTGAGCACGTCAAGGCGCCCGACAAGATTAAACTGCTGGAAAATCATCGCCGAGCGCGCACGCCACTGCCTGAGCTTGCGACCCCGTAGCGCGGTGATATCAGTGCCATCACACAAGATGCGCCCCGAACTAGGCTCGGCCAGGCGATTGATCATACGCAGTATGGTCGACTTGCCGGCACCCGAGCGGCCGATGATGCCGACAAAGGCGCCAGGCTCGATCGCAAATGATGCCTTATCAACGGCCGCCTTTGCGCCAAACCGGCACGTCAGCCCCTCAACCACCAGCATAAAGCGCTCCAATGACAATGTGTGTTGTCACCCGTAACGCCACCGGTTGACAGTGATGTGACACGACCGCGCATATCCCCGGCGTCCGCCGGTTTTACACGACAAGTGGAATGTCATCTCACAGTCGTGACGTTGTCATTATTGATGAAGATGACGATGCAGGTCGGATATCCCCCTCCGTCTTTCGAACACAGAGCCCTGCCATGATCGACATCTTCATCGACAGCGGACGTAGCCTTTTCGGCGACGAAGTCATCGAGACGTCGATGCAAATCAGTGGCGGCAAGATCGCAATGATCGGCGCAGACCCCACGCCCGGCGCGCTCGTCCTCAACGCCCGCGATCTGCTGGTACTGCCAGGCATCATCGACCTTCACGGCGACGCGTTCGAACGTCAGCTGATGCCGCGCCCTGGCGTCGATTTCCCGGTTGACGTCGCACTGATCGACAGCGATCGGCAGGCAATCGCCAATGGTATCACCACGGTGTTCCACGGCACCACATGGTCATGGGAGCCTGGCCTGCGCGGTGCCCAGAACGCACGAAAATTGCTTGACGCCATCGAGACGCAGCGGCCGCACATGGCCGCCGATACCCGCTTCCATCTGCGCCAGGAGATCTACAATCTCGACGCAGAAGAAGAGATCCTGCAATGGCTCGCGGGAGGCCGCATCGACCTTCTGGCCTTTAACAACCACATCGAGACCAGCCTGCACAATCCGGCGAAGCCAGAAAAACGCGCCCGAATGGCTGAGCGCACCGGGTTGACGGACGAAGCCTTCGACCAACTGGTTCAGCGCACCATCTCGCGCGCCGATGAAGTTCCCGGCTCAATCGAGCGCCTCGCCCTTGCTGCGCGAGCAGCGGGCGTGCCGACCCTGTCTCACGACGACGAAACGCCGGCGATGCGCGCCGACTTCCGCAAGCTCGGCGTCTCCATCGCAGAGTTTCCGATCAACGAGGAGACCGCCATTGCCGCCGCCGCGGCCGGCGACTTCATCGTGTTCGGTGCACCAAATGTCGTACGCGGCGGCAGCCACACCGGCTGGACAAAGGCGTCCGACATGATCGCTAAGGGCCTGTGCCAGGTGCTGGCCTCTGACTATTACTATCCGGCGCAGTTGCTGGCTGCGTTCCGTCTTGTCACCGACGGCATCCTGCCACTGCCAGCGGCTTGGGCGCTCATCTCGTCGGCTCCGGCCAAAGCGGCCGGCCTAACGGACCGCGGCGTGCTGGCCACAGGCTGCCGTGCAGATGTGCTTCTGGTCGATAGCAGAACAGTGCTGCGCCCGCGGATCGTGGCCGTCGTCGCCAACGGCAAACTAGTGCACCTGACAGAGGCCAGCCGACTGCTGCAGCCAACTCTGCCACGCAGAATGATTGCGGCCGCTTGACTGGTCTGTATTGTCGGACATCATGACGCTCTTCCCCCGTTACGCCATCTATTACGCACCGGACGCCGATAGTGAATTACATCGCTTCGGCGCCGAACTGCTGGGCTATGATGCCTTTAGCGGCGAAGCCCGACCGTTTCCGGCGGATGTGCTCTCCCATGCGCCGGACTGGGCCGCACTGACGAGCGATCCGCGCAAGTACGGCTTTCACGCCACGTTGAAGGCGCCGTTTGCGCTCGCAGCCGGGAAAATCGAGGACGATCTTTTCGCGAGCTACATGGTTTTCGCCGCGATACCGCGCACGCTTCCCGTTATCACACCCGCCGTTCGTGCGATCGGCGGTTTCGTCGCCATAGTGCCTGACTCCCCGTCGGCACCACTCGGCCTGCTTGCGCAGGAATGCGTCGAAGCCTTCGAAAGCCTTCGTGCGCCTATGACGCCGGAGGACCGCGCCCGGCGCAACCCAGAGTCGCTCACCGAGCGCCAGATCGAGCAACTCGATCGGTTCGGATATCCGTATGTCGGCGACGACTTCCGCTTTCACATGACGCTGACGGGCAGATTGCCGGACGAGCGCCGCGGGCAGGTTCTCGAAATGCTCAATGACCGGTTCGCTGCGCTCGCGCTCGAAACATTGCCGATTAACCGCATCGCACTGTTCCGCCAGAACGATGCAGCTTCGCGTTTCACCAACATCCGGCAAGACGCGTTGGCTGCTTTTTGACTCTAGAAGTTAACCGGGAGGATCCCATTCATGGGCTCCTCGCCCACTTCCTGAAAAACAGAATCTATACTGGCGAGACCGGTCATGGGGCAAATGTATCCGGGCGAGCTTGCGGCCAAGTACAACGCCCCCCGCAGCTAGTCGGCAACTGGCGCCTCCCTATACTCGGCCGCCCCTTCACGGAGATACCAAACCTCGCCACCGACAACGACATTGGACGCTATTCGAAGGGAGGGGGCAGCAGACCCGCCAAACTTAGCCTTCTAAGCTTTACGATATCTGCGAAAAACCACGCAGTGGTTTTATTCTCCAGTCTCTGAGGCGAGTCTCCAAAAAACGGGAATTCTTCAATGGTTGAGTGGAGACTGATCCCCGATTTCGGAAGATAGTGGTTCGAATCCGGTCTCTGTAGAGACTCCGGCTGCACGAAAGGCCCGCTATTGGCGGGCCTTTGTCACGCTCAGGAAAGAAATTCTCCAAAATCCGGACTGGCTGGCTGACCTAGGAGGATTCGAACTGCCACATTCCTAATTGCAGACCCCCCTTTGATTTCTCAATAGAATTTTGCATTTTTTCGCGAGTTCTGGCCTCGGAGAATTTTGCACCAAGTAGCTGTTGGGCAGGGAGAATGCACCTTTCCAACAACAGCCAAGAGGCGAGAGGCGGCGAGTTAGCACGCGCTTCCCTTTAATTTTCTAGGCTGCGACCCGATTGTTTGGTGCTCCGACATAGTGCATCCGCTCTATTTAGAGCGGACGGTACAGCATGGTGTCACCAGCGTGAACGTTGGCAATCCGTAAAGAAGCGGGTTGTCCTGGAAGAACCGCTCAAATGGTATGTAATCGCCACCGATCGTTCCTGCCGGCGTTCCAAAATAAGAAACCTGGACCGCCGGTATAACCACGGCGCGCAGCCTTGCCTCTTCAACAGAGATTGGATTGGTGCAGGCACCGTTGAGGGCGCGCAGGCATTTTTGCTGCACCTCCGCAGTTCGAGCGGGCATCGTCCTCGTGACATTCGGACGGGCTTGAGATGCGGCTTGCGGTGTCTGCGCGTCGGCTCGCGAGGCCCACAGCACAGACGATACAACGATCACCGCGATGGCAGGGAGTAATCTGGAAAGATTCATTGGCTGCCTCCTGCTAGAATCGTGCGTTGACCGCGAGCGAAGTAGCCCAGACATCATATCTCAGTTTCGGCGGCTGGAATGCGATAACCTGCGGCGGTCCGACATCCGACAAGAGAAAAGGTCCGTCCGTTTGCTCCACCCAGGCACGCGAGCCACGGAGCGTGACCGATGCCGCATCGGTAAAGGCATAGGTCGCGGAAGCACCGACCAGATGTTTCTGTTTGGCTGGGACGAACTGTTGCTGCAGCACATCATAGTAGTTGTGGTCACGATACAGAAAGCTGTAGTTCGCGGCGAGCCGAAGCTTTTCGGTGAGCAGATATGACGGTTCGATCGAGCCGATCAAGACATGGCTATTCGAGTTATGGGGCTCGAGCACGAGGCCACCGAGGCCATCTGGAATGTTATTCTTTTCCGCAAAAGACCAGGACAAATTCACCGCCAGGGCCGTCCGATCGTCGAACCGATATTTGGCGGTGCTGTTTGCTGTGAATTTGGCGCCAGCGCGCCCGGTGTTAGCACCGTCGATCGACGCATGCGAACTGCCCATATAAGCAAACGAACTGATCAGGACGAGACTGTCAAAGGTGCTGCTGATATTGCCATTCACCGTATAGCTATTGCCCGGACTAATTCTTTGTCTGATGTCGAATGTGCCGACTTGAAAGTTCAAGGGCGGCGGTGCCGGATTTGGGACTTCCGTGATATTGATACCTTCCTTGGTGAAGTCACCCTGCCAGACGTAGCCAGCAGATATCGATATCGCCGTGCTCTCATTCAAGCCGAAGATGAATCCTGCGGTCGGATTGATGTTGAATCCCACGCCGTAACTTCCCGCATCGACGAGATCGGGATCCATGCGGGTAAATCGCTGATTGCCGGGCAGATAGGTATTACCTGTCGGCAGGTTCATCGAGAGGCCGAGCAGCGGGCGGATCGAGTCGAAATTCAGAAGCGTCAGATTGACGGATGTCTGGGTGTCCACAGGTCCATTGTAATGAGCCGACTGCCCTGGCGTATTCTGTGACGAATAGACGTAGCCGCCCTTGATGCGCGTCTCGAGTTTGTACTGATCCGGCAGAACATAGTCGAAGCCGAAGGTTGTCGGCGTATAGATCTGATAGCCCGATCCTCGATCTGGCGCGAACACATTGGCCCCGCGCGTGCCGGTCCAGGACGAATACTTCGTTTCAGTGCTGCTGAACGCGGAAAAGCGCCCTGCCGGCTCAGCGGGTGATGGTGCCTTCGCGATGCTGGCGTAGGCGGCTTCAGTACCAGCCGCCGGCACAAACGAGTCGAAACCGAAATTGATGCGCGCCATGATCGTGTGCATGTCGGCGTTAACGCGATGGTCAACTGGATTGGCTGGCGTGGCGCCATCCATCACAGCCACGGCCCCTGAATGCGTCACGCCGGTGAAGCGATAGTAATTGTATTCGGCGCCGATCGTGACATTTCGGAACAGGCGATATTCCGCGCCTGCTCCCACGGTCCAGCCGTGGTGCCACGCCGCCGTGCTAAAATCATAGACCGGCGAACTGAGGGCGGGCGTCACCGTACCAGACGTTTCGATCCGGGCGATGGCGTAACCGCCCTTGCCGTAGACGAGCCAATCGGGCAACGGAGCGAAGCCGACTTTCCCGGTAAGAGAGAATACGGACTGGATATTGGTTGTGACGACTTCCTTCTCGGGAGGTATTGCGGCTGGATCCGGATAAAAGCCCGGGTCGCTGTGGCGGTTCATCGGATTGCTGATCCAAGACCCTTCGACACCGAACAGCCAGTAATCTGCGATCGCGGTATCGCATCCCCCCTGAAGGCCAATGATGCCGCGCGTCTGGCTGAAATCTGCGCCTGGCACGATAATCGGCGTTGCGTTTCCGGTCCCGGAGTATGGATTGCTGTTGGTGTAATCCCAGCGCGACGACGAGATCGCTACGCCGGCCTGTCCACCGAGATAACATCTGCTCCAGGAAGCGGCTGGACCGGCTGCGTTAGCGTCCGGAATCGCCTGCAGAAATGTCCCGGAAGCCGCCACGATGGTGGGCAGCAAAAGAACCTGTCGCAAAACCCGCCGACTCATATCCCGTCCCCTGCACTGAGCAAAGAGTAATCAAGTGTGCGTCGAGCAGCCATCCGGGAATCCTTGAAAGCAGGCTGTTTCGAACATCGTGTTTCAAATCGGCAACTCAACTGAACGGTTGAGATCGTTGCTGGTCGAGCAGACACATCATCCTCACTGTCAGGCGCCTGCCAATAACTTAAATAGATCGCTCCGGCGTGTGGCCCCGGTTTTCTTGAAAAGTTTATGAAGATGCGTCTTCACCGTCGCTTGTGACAATCCGAGCATCTCGGCAATCAGCTTGACAGTGTTGACCTTGAGGGCCGCATCGAGAACGCGCATTTCACTCGCGGTGAGGTTATGAGTCCTGGCAACAGCTTCCAGCCGCGCCCGGGAATCAGGCGCTTCTTTGCGAACAAGCACGGCGGCGGCGCAAATGGCTCCTGTCTCCCTGTGCTTGCCGGATGACAAAGGAAGAACATCAGCGAGCCATTGTTGTTGCTCGACATAGTCGAGAGGAATCCCAATGCTCCGCGCACGCAGCGAAACACCCTCCCTTTCAAGCGATGCCAGGCTATCGCGCAGTCTCCGGTCAGCTTCGGCTGAGACAGCGCGCAGCACGTTGCCGTCGCTGGTAATAAGGGTCCGTTCGGAGAGGAGTGCAGCAGCGCGCTGATTGGTCAGAACGACTGATCCGTCGGACCTCACCACGAGGACGGCTTCTTCCACTTGATCGAGCGTCTCGGTGAGCATTGCCTCAGTGACCCTGCCCTGCTCGAACAACCCGCTGATCATGATCGCACGCCGAATATGCGGAACGAGCAGAGAAAGACGGCGCCGGTCCTCGTCGTCGACCATTCCATGCGCCTCATCGAAATGTATACTGATGAGCGACGAGCGCATGTCCTCCATCCCGAGATTCACGGCAAGGACATCGGCAATGCCCTCCGGCTCGGCCCACTCCCTGTAGAACGACGTCTGCACAAAATCGTCTTGCGAAATGATGTCGCCGATGGCGTACACAACACCGGCTTCCATGAAGGCCGCCCTCGGAATGACTGGACTCATCTGCAGGTACTTTTCGAAGTACTGCTTCGCCTCGTGCGGGTCGTCGCCGAACCAATAAAGCATCTGCGAATGCTGCACGGCGGCGTCATTCCAAGACAGGACTGCTGTGGTTCCTTGGACAAATGTGCAAATACTACCGAGCGCCCCCTGCCACAGAGTTGAGTTGAGAGATGCGTCGTAAATATCGCCGATGACTGTCAGTAACTCCGTCAACTCCGCCTTCATCAGCGCCGCACCGCTGCCGGGGCCAAACATCAGCGTCGGCCGTGAACGCCCCAGCGCGCCTCGCGACCGTCGAATGCCAGACTTGAGATGTAGTGCGGTCGCAAGAACAGCGTCAATCTATCGATTGATAGGTCTTCCTTCGCCAAAGGCCCATTTCATCAACTGTCGAGGCACAATCTCATCCAAATGATTGAGGTGAAATTTTTTGCTTCGCGATGTTGTTGCGAATGGCTTGTGAGTTTCTCACGGAGGAGATTAGACTTCCTGCGATGGATCCGGCTTCGGCAGCTCGTCGGAAGGGAAGACCATGCGCAACTCGCTTTGGATCGTCGTCCAATTGCTATCGAAGTCCCGGCGCATTCTTCCGCTCGTGCTGTTGTTGCTCTTCGTGATCGCGCTAAAGCCGGAGCCGGCGAATGCAGATGATGCGAAAGCCGCTGACGTCGCTGTCGATCTTTTCGTCAAGGGCGGTAAATACGCCGGGCTTCCGATCAGCGAGACGGAAGCGGTGATCGTCAAACAGATCGTCACCTGCGGACTCAATAAAACGGATGTCGGAGACTGCGTCAGAAACATTGTCGTCGCCACCGCTCTGAAAGAACTCGGCACGCAAGGCGACGTGGCAAACGCCACGGGCTGCCTGCTCGGCGGAAGTCCGGTCAAAACCTGTGTGGACCAGGCCGTCGTTGCGCGGCTGCCCGAAGAAGCGCGACCGATGGTGTCCTGCATGATGGCGGGTGGGAACAACATCGCCGACTGCGGCAAGAAACTCGCCGAGGGAATGATCCTCGACAAGATACCCGATAATCTGAAACCTACCGCGACCTGCATCATGGAAACGGGGAATGCTGCGAATTGTTCAAAGGGTCTTATCCTTCAGCAACTACCGCCGGACATGCGGGATCAAGCTGACAAGATCGTGAATTGTCTCGGTGGCAGCAACCCGCCGTCCTGCATAGCGTCGTCCGCCGTTCCCGACGAGATCAAACCGCTGTCGGCCTGCGCCACAAGCCCCAATGTCGGTCAGTGCATGGCGGATCTCGCGGCAAAGAACTTGCCCGACGGCGTGGGAAAAAACATGGTCGGATGCGTCGGCGCAGGCGCTGACTTCGGCAAGTGCGCCGCGCAGAAGGGGATTACGAGCGCGCAGGATATGGCGAATTCGCAAATCTCAAAGGCACAGCAGGAGGCGATCCAGAAGGCGCTCGATACAATCGACAAGCTTCGGCCGGATGCGCCCTATACAATCGAGGCTGGACCGAACAAGTCGGCAACCATCAAGAACATCATGATGGTGGCCGAAGGAATCCAGCAGCGCGACTGGGGCAAGCTTGCGATGGGCGCTGGTCCGGAGCTGGTGAAGATCGCCTCGGGCATCCTGCTTTCGATCTTCCTCACTCCGGCCCTCGCAGGAGCGCTCGGTCCCGCCGTCGAAGCCATGATCAACAACGATGTCGCCGCCGCTCAGAGGGCGCTCGATGCTATTGGAGACGGCAATCCGGTTAAACTCGCGCAGGTGATCTTCGAGTGGTACGAGAACAGCTTCATCGACAAGCCTTGCGCCCTGGTGGGCGACAGCAAGGCGCGAGACACGATTTGCGGCGGTCTGTCCGACGCGATCAAGTTCATCAGCAACAACGCCGCAGACCTCGCAAAGAAGATTCTGGGAGTTGGAAAGGACATCCTTGAATGGATCGGCGTATGGGGAACGGTGGACGATGTGGCAACATTCACCTGGAACACATTGAAGGGCGCCGTGAACAAGCTCGGGAATGCCCTCGGCTTTGGACATGATGAATGGAAGGCCCCCAGAGATTGCGGATCGCCGGCGCGTGAATCGCCCGTCGACTATCTCGCCAATCATTTTCTGACGTGTCTTCCCAAGGCTGCGGGTCTTAAAGTGTCGGGCCTCAACCTGGATACCTCCAAGCTGAAAGCGGATTGCAACAGCTATTTCAACCGCTGTACGGACCCGAAGAAGCGGGGCTCGGTCGCCGAGGCCTGCAATGCGATGTCCGCTTCGCTGTCCAATCTCTCGGATAACGCCAGCAACGCCGTGAAGACAGCCGCGCAGGCCTACACCGATATCGGCATCGGAATGGCGAGCGTCGCGAGCGACGCGTACAAAAGATGGGAGTCCGGCAAGAGTTTTGACGATCTGTGCGACGCCAATTTCTGGAAGAGCAATGAATACGTCTATGCCGCGAAATGCGCCGCGTTCGTGAACGGGCAATTCCCGCTGCCTGAAGGGGGAGCAGCGGCCACATGCGCGCTCCCGACGCCGGCCAGGGCCTCACAACGGGCTTGCATCGCCAGCCTGCAGGCCGCCTCCGCCGCGAAGAAAGGCGCGCTGGCCGGGCCCGACAGCGACTTTTGCAAGAAGCAGAAGGAATATGCTGCGGCGAATCCATGCACATGGGACACGTCGCAGCGGACCGTTCCCGGCACCGGGCACAAGTTCGATGAGATAAAAAACCTCAATTGCGGCGACGGAAAGCTCAAGCCCAATTTCCAGGGTGGCGCCGCCTCCATCCCTCAGGTCCTGCCGAGGAAAAGAGGACCAGGGACACTCACGACCCTTCCAGGAAGTCAACCCACCACCCCGAAAGTGCTTCCAAGGCAGGCGACTCCGCCCCCGGGGTCAATCAAGAAACTCCCGTGGACACCGTCGGCCCCCCGTGACGAAACTCTCGCTGGCAACAGAGCAGGCGGCGCCATGGACGCTCTCGGCAATTCGATGTCGGATGGTAGCTTTGGAAATGTCGCCGGCACCGCTGGCGGGCCGGGCCTTTCACGTTTCCCGTCCGGCGTGCCTTCGGTCCGCACCCTCCCCGGGGCCGGGGGCGGCGGTATCGGCATGGTCAACGGTGCCAGCGGCAACGCGCCTGTCACCAAAGGGAAATCGCAAAATTCCGGCGGAAGCGGCGGCATCGGTATGGTCAACGGCGCCAGCGGCAATGCGCCTGTTACCAAGGGAAAATCGCAGAACAGCGGCAATGCGGCATCACGGTTCGACAACGAGCCCATCGACTATGGCGGCTGCGCCGGCTGCGGCAAACCGAAGAGACTTGACGTGCGCTGACAAAAACGCGGACGGGATGAGATGATCCTTCCCACCGGCCACGCCGGGCTGGTGAAAACATTGTATCCACCGAGGCGGATTCCGATGTTGTAAAGGCGGACAGGCTCATCCCGCTCGAAATCTGCTCAGTCGCGGTTGATGATCGGTTGAAGGTTCTTGAGCAGCGACACCAGATGACTCTGCCGCTTGGTGCCTGTCTTCTGAAATATGTTGTGCAAATAGAAGCGCGCGGTGCCGAGCGTAATGTTTTCGCGCGCCGCGATATCCTTCAATTGTAGGCCGCCGGCCAGCGCGGCTGCGATCGCCGCCTCTTTCGGCACCAGGGCAAACGCCTGCCTGATGTGATTCACGAAGCGTTGCGGCGGCTGCGCCGGCAGCAAGTCACGTACAAAGATGACGGCGCAGGGCGCCGCCGGCAGGCCATACGTTGAAGGATGCATGAAGGGTCCGATCGACAGAACGAGATCGTTGCCGCCTTCCGGCGCCTTGACGACAAGATCGCTCCCGAGACCCGGCAATATCCCGTCCGTCAGCGTGCAGACTTTCGCCACGGCCTGCTCCAGGATATGGGGACGCGCCACAACATGGGTCGAAAGCCGTCCGTTTTTTGCGGTCAAGGCGCAGCCGGAACGGGTCATGATAGCATCCGCTCTCGCATTCATGCTGAGAATGTTCATCGTGCCGTCAACGAACATCACTCCGAACGGCAGATAGGAGAACGCCGAGGCAAGAGCGTGCGTCGTCTGCAATTGCCGGCTCAGTTCACCGGCGCGCTTCAGATGGGGCACGATGTGTTGTAAATATTGCGCTTCGGCAGCATCGAAGCCGGGCTGGCGAGAACCGCGCTGAATGTCGAAAAAGCAGAAGACATCATCCGCCAGACGCAGTTTGCAGCCGATGCCGCCGTACATGTCTTGCGGCGCCATCCATTCGTTCCAGAGCCTGCTGGCACGGAAGCGCCCGTCTCCCATCAAGGCGTGGTCGCTGTACACGACGCTCGCCGGAATCTCCATGACACGCTTCGCGAGTTCGTTATCCGCAAACTGCTCAAGATAGAGCGTCGTCCAGCGCGGATCGGAATCAGGCGCGATGACGCCATCGACCGGCGGAAGATTCGGCCCCAGACGCCCAAGGCAGGCTTTCGAGCCATGGAAAGCATCGCGCAGCCGTGTCACGACAGTTGGCCATTGTGTGGGGTCGTAAGCTGCCTCGTATATGCAGCTCACAACATCCGATATCGCTTCCGGCGAAGGAAGAGAACTCATGTGGTGACCTCCACGCTGGGCTGCATTCCTCTACGGCAACGGGCGATCTGGGAGCGTGATGCGTTCAGGTTTACTTATCCCCGCCGTGATTGCAAGCTAGCGGATTAAGCTTGGCAGCGAGATGACAGGCTCCCCGGTACTCACCGTCAGTTCATATCCGGCACAAACTCCCGGTGAAATTAGCGCCCTATTGAATTCATTGGCTCGCCAGCAATGTCGTGGCCGAAGATCCTCATCAACACCATCATGCCATGGAGACAATCGTCCGGGATAAGGTTTCTCGCCATTCTGGCCAGCACTCAGTGCTATCGAACCCGTCTCTGGCCTACGTCCTCGGAAAACGGGAATATTTTGTGAGACGGCTGGAGAATACCGGCCGATTTCAGTCGGGTTAGCGGAAAACCGGTCACTGCAGAGAATGCTCTCGCGTAAAAAGCGCGCCGTTGGCGGGCCTTTTTCGCAACTAACAGAGAAATTCTCGAAATCACACACTGGATGGCTGGCGATACAGTGTTGATCGCGCTGGTCTCTTCGAGATTTCCCTGCCAACAGGGAATTTTACAGGGAAAATTGCAATCCCAAGGCCCCAAAGGGCGATTTCCTGGAGAGAAACCGCAGTGCCGCAGCGACTTATCGCGCCATTCCCTAAAAAAATTTGCAGGGAAATCCTTCCGAAGAACAGGGAGTTTATATGCGCAAGCAGTGAATTTTCTCCGCAAATATCGTCGGATAATGTTCTCGGTATGCACAACTATTTTATGCTCGAAAGCTGCGTGACCGGACGACGCGATGAAAAGCTTCCCGGGGAATGTTGGCTCAATGCAGCGAACAGAATCAATTCGGCCAGGATGGAGCCGTAAAGAACGATCGACTTGAATCTCTATCGTCTGGCAATTCGCTCTTCCTTGCCTCAGCGAAAAGCTCGCGACAACGTTTGCGCAATGGCGCTCAATACAGCCCCCTGCTTCGTGATCATTCAAGAAGGTGCCGGATCAGTTGCCCCCTGGACGG
This sequence comes from Afipia sp. GW822-FHT04G07, assembly GCF_058800765.1. NCBI lineage: Bacteria > Pseudomonadati > Pseudomonadota > Alphaproteobacteria > Hyphomicrobiales > Nitrobacteraceae > Afipia > Afipia sp. GW822-FHT04G07. The sequence continues at coordinate 3,657,769 of NZ_JBXAMP010000001.1, read as the reverse complement.
ACAGGGAAGACGAATGTCATGTCATGAAATTCCTCCACCGGAAGGTTCTGCTGCGTTTGAGAGAAGAGCACGTTTCTTTTGGATCGCGAGTCTAGTTCGGTAGACGGGGTAGAGAAGGACGTCACCTTCAGACCGACCCCGAGCAAGATAAGGGTGGCCACAACAATGTGATGCGCGCGCATAACGACTCCCTTGATGAGAACTGTCCCCTCGCAAGGGGTGGCCGTTCGGCGTCACTCGAGCTTCGACCGAACGGCCACGAGGAGTGGGGACATAACAGTGTCTGAGGATAGCCAGCCGGGCGCCGTCGCCGCGTCATCGGAACCAATGATGTGGTAGACATTGCAAGTGATGTCGACATGTCTGCGGGTCGAGCATCGGCCTCAGTGCCATCAACGCGGCCGGACGATATTCGTCAGAAAACACCAAAATGCGCTTCCCGCGCTCCGTGCACACTTTGGCGCTAAACTCTTCATCTCACGGCTGCGCTTGCTGCGCGGCCGTGTCAGCTAATGCAACTGACCGATCAATGTTCGGCAGTGCAAGGCTGCGATTGTTCCGACTCTTTCGCATGAAGCTTATCGATTTGAGGCCATCGTCACTCAATGGTGAAAGGTCCTCTCTCGGCGATGCGCCGAATGCGTCTGTCGCGGGCAGCGCTTCGCGCGGCGCGCCATCTGGCGAAGAACCGAAGCACCCTTGGCTTCCAGCGACCTGAGATGCCGATCATTATCTTCCTCCCAACGCAGCGCCTGATTGAAGCGATCGATTCGTCTTACGACCTGCCGAACGTTTGTTGCCGGTGGTACGCGCCCCACGACGGAGATCGTCCGTTGCAGACGTGCTGGCATTCCACTTCTGCACCGCGACGACGGCGAGAAATTGAGCGACGACGATGCCGGTGAGTCCGAGAGCTCCAAGAACATTGTCCATCGCATTCTCCTTTAACTCGCGCGCGCAGCGCATTGCTTGGATGATTCAGTGCTTAGCGAAACGGAATTCCCGCCGCGCCGTCTGCCGGCGACGACGCAGCCAGCGCCGCAAGGCCTTGAAGTCCGGGCATAGATGCTGGGTGCGCGCGTTCCCGAGTACCGCTGCAAAATGGCGACGCGCGCAGATGTTCTTCCAGTCTGGCGGACGGTGATGCCATCGCTTGTACGTCGTGAACATGACGATGGCGGCACAGCCGATTGCGTTCACCCCGAACACCGCCGCCACGATGAGATCTCCGAGTGCTGCAAGGGCATAGATCACCGTCGCAACGTTGGCCGCGGTGAATACGATCCATGTCCATAGTGATACCGCGTTCGCGTATCCCGGATCGCGGTAAACGCTCACGATCCGGACCTGTTACGCACCGCACGGGCGACGTTCAAGACCACGAAGATCGAGCAGCGCGTGACCGACAAGGCCCTGGTCCTCAATTTGGGTCCGACCGTTCGGACACGTGAGGGTTTTGGCATATGCCAGACGCCGCCGCGTCATCGGAACCGATGATGCTCCTCACGAATAAAGAGCCGGCTATTGGGTCTGCCGGACCGGCGGCGGCGTATCCTGGAAGAGACGGAGCAGGTCGGACTGCCGCACGGTATCGGTCTTGCGATTATTGTACTGCAAATGGATGCGAATGGTTGGATCGCTAATGCGGAGATGTCGGCCGCTTCCTTTCCGCCACGCCTCTGCGCGAGCGCCGGCAGCACGCCAAGCCCGCAGACAGGCGCACCTACTTTACTTCTGCGCCGCGCAACAAAAGGCAGGCGAGAGATCCAACAATAGCTATCGGTGCCAGTACGAACGTCGCAGATAGCCACCCGAAATGCGCCGCGAGCGCGCCTACCATCATTGGCCCGGCGAATTGACCCAGATTGCTCGCTTGCTGAAGAAAGCCGATCGTCGTTGGGATGTCGTCAGCGGTCGGCGCTATCTGCGGCGCGCTCGCATAGAGCGCTCCGGGAGCGAGACCGCCTACGCCGAGCGAGATTGCAGCGAGAATGACCACGGCCGACGCGGGAAGAGCTTCGCTGTAAATGCATATGCTGAGGGCAGAGAATGTAAGCAACGCAACTGCGCCACAAACCCATATCCTAAGTCCCGCCCTCAACAGATAACCGGAGGCAATGTGCCCCACTACAGACACAGCGAGGATGAATCCACTGAGCAACCCCGCAGTTCCTATTGAGATCGCATATGTCGATGTCAAAAACTGCGGAAGCGCAAACGACATCGAGAACATCTGACAAGAAAATGCGAAAAAGGCGAACGCGGCGGCGAGACACCGTTCTTCGCCGAGTATATCAATGACGTGCTTCACCGAGGCACCGAGACGCTTATTTTTGCTCGCGTCTTCGGCCGTCAAACCCACCGCAACGCTCACACGCCAGAACACCACGAGGGCGACGGCCATGGCGCTGTTGGCGAGCCACAGATTTCGCCATCCGATGGCAGGCAAGGCCGGGCCAGAGAACAACATCAACATGATTCCGGCAGGCAGATAGGCGCTCCAGATCGCCATCATAAAATTGCGTTTGGCGCCTTGCAACAAGCCTGCCAGCAGGCTCGGCACCGACAAGATCACACCAAAGAATCCGATGCCTTCCATGACGCGCGCGACGAGCAGCGTCTCGGCATCCGGAGCATAAGAGCCGAGCAGGTTTCCGGCGGCGATCGCTGATAGGCCGCCGATAAGCGACCGGTGGAGACCGATGCGTGCAACGATGGCGCCGGCACCGACGCCGCCGATGGCTCCGAGCGTCGCAAATACGCCAACGATCAACCCTGCGACATCGAGGCCGAGTTGCATCTCCGCGCGAATAATCGGCATGCAGATGATGGCTTTGCCAACTTGCGTGGCGGCGAACATTCCCGTGAGAATGAGAGACGCGATCAGAACCGTGGATTGCTCCGGCTCTGGCGCGCGCGCAAAAGTGGCTTCGGGGGTTCTGTCCAGAAATTTCGTAATGATCGCCGGCGACTCCATGCGTAATGTTGGCGCGCCATCGCCGCAGGAGCGTCATCTGAATAGTTGATGCGGTTGATTTAATTGTGCCGGAGCGTTGTCGCGCGCCGCCGTGATCCCACCTTGCCGGCGGTTCGCACATGGGGTGTACCCGGCGAGAACTTGCGTCCGGCACCTATCGATCGCGCAGGTCAACCCGGGACAAACTCTGTGCTTCCAACGGGCGGGAGAGCTGTTGAACTGCATGCTGGATCGGGGCGGTCGCATTTTGCAACAAGCGCAGCACGTCCGCTTGCCTGGTTGTGTCCGTCTTTGAAAAAATGCGCTGCAGATGGGTCCGAGCCGTCGCTTCGCTGATGCCGAGCATGTTCGCCGACTCCTTTGCACTCATCCCTTGGGCAAGAGCCAGCAATACGCGCAGTTCCCCCCCTGTCAGTCCGTAAAGCCTGGCAAAGGCCTCACCCGGCATCAGAGGCGCCTCGATCGGGTTCTTCGTGAATAGGGCGACCGATGCCGCGAACGGGGCGACAATGTCGTGGCGCTTGCCGTGCGACACCGGAAGGAGCGTTGCGACATAACCGGGACCGCCATCGACATCAGGGATCGCCAGGGAATGTTCGCGCAAATTCTTGTCGATGTCGTCACGCGCCGCATCGTCAATGGCTTTCGACAACACAGCCCGCGTCGCGGGATCCGTGGGAGAAATCCGGTTGTTCACGATTCGAATGGACTTGCCGGTTTTGACCTGCCGCTCGGCAGCCGCGTTCATGTAGACGACGCGGCCATCGCGTGCTGTGAGGTAAACGCCCGAGACGAGCCCATCGAGCGTCCTTTCAAGCAACTCCGAATGGATCGCCTTGATATCGAGCACATCGGAGATGGCCAGAACGCGGCAGACATGCGGGGACAAAAACTTGAACAGGTTGATCTCGCGATCACGGTACTGCGGTGCCTTCTCGTCCCGGGAAGCGTGCATGGAGGCCATGCGTCCACCGGTCCGCAACGCCGGAAACCAAATGATGTCCTGCAGTCCGAACGGCTTCAGCACGTCGCGAAAGAACCGGCTTTCATGCAAGTCGGTATTCTCGATGGAGAGAGCTTTGACGTCGCCGACATTTGCAACAACATCTGATGCCGCCATCGGGCTTTCTGCGTAGTTTTTTCCAAGCTTTTCCAGAAGTTGCTGCCTGTATCCAAACACAAATAACTGGTCGTTTTGCGTGTGCCGCAAATCGTGAACGCAAATTCCACCCGCCGTACTTTCACACAGATTTGCGACTTTTCGGCAAGCGTCCGGCCACCGATTCGGATCGAGCGCGCAGTCATAGATCGCGCCGATCGTGTCGGCCAGCGTCTGGGCTGGGAATTCATTCAACCCGTTCACGTTCAGCCCTTTCCAATCCAAAGGGGCATATCTTGCCGGCCATAAAGCATTGGTTCGGCCCAGCAAACGCGGCACCGCAGATGTAAACGGACATTTTTTCCGAGATACAAGTGTAATTGACGCTGCCGGAAAAGATTGGCACGCTGGGTCAAAAAAATGATCTCCAGCGTCAAATCACTCGGGATACGCCATGCGTAGCAGGCCATGATGGACGCGTTCTGCGGGGTAGGACAGGGCTATGGCCAGGATCAGCGCCAATGATTTGCCACCGGATGCCGTTGCGCAGCCGCCGGTGACGGAGGAGAGATCGTCGCCCAAACTGCAAGGGTTGGATGACAATCCGCAAGGCGCATTTGGTCCGCAGTTCTGGCCGGTGTTTCGCGACGCAGTCGCACATATTTACGCGGTGTCGCTACCGGACTCGTCCGAGGAAGCACGTTTCACCGTCTCCACCCGCAGCTACCATACGCCCCGCGCGATCCTGATGCGCTCCCAGGGCACGGCTTTCATCATGACGCGGGGGCCCGCTCTGGTCACGCGCAGCCCCGACCAGTTGCTGATCTATCTCGAGCTCGAAGGCTCGTGTGAGAATGATTGGGCGGGACGGCGCGGCCGCGTCGAGGCGGGCGATGTGCAGATCGTCGATTATGCGCGGCCATTTCACAGTGTGACGACCGATTACGCGAGTCTGATGGTCATTGTCGCGCGAGAGAGTGCGCCTGCGGCGCTGCTGGCCGTGGAGCCGCACGGCCTGGTCTTTCGGCGCGGGAGCGGCGCGGCGCGTCTGATCGGCGCGGCGATGCAGGAGCTTTATGCCCAGGCCGGGGATCTGACGGTGAGCGAAGCCGATGCGGCGATCGAGGGCATTATAGCGCTGACGACGGCTTACGCGCGCGCAAGGCTGGCAAGCGATGAAGCGGATCACGTGAAGTCGAGGAGAAAGGCCGCGCTCGATTTCATCGACACACATCTTGCGAACGCGCAGCTCTCTCCCGACGAGATCGCCGATGCGGTCCACCTCTCGCGGGCGTCGCTCTACAGGCTCCTGGCGGCGGAAGGCGGCATTCGCGCCGTGTTGTTGCAGCGCCGGCTCGAGCAGGCCTTGCGGCTTCTGCTCGCCGATAACAAGGACGAGCACGCGCTGACGGACGTCGCCAAGCGCTGCGGCTTTGCCGGCACGAGCCAGTTCAGCCGGGCGTTCCGCGCCCGCTTCGGCTTGCCGCCGCGGCAGTACCGCGGGCTCGTCCGCCAGCAGGACCGCGACTGGCACGAAGCGCGGCTCAGGGCCGACGGCTTCGACGGGATTCCTTGTTTTGGCGGCACCGGGGATTGACCGGTTCGAAACAATCCAGTGCCCTCCCGACTATCGGTTTCGACCTGCTTTACGCTTTCATCATAGTGCGGCTGGATCGCAGAGAACTGGTCTGGATCAGCGTCACAGCACATCCGACCGCGGAGTGAGTTGCGCGCCAGATCACCGAAGCATTCCCGTGGAATGAAGTCCCGCGCTACATGATCCGCGACCGGGATCGCATCTTTGGCACCATCGTCACACGCCGATTGCGCGCGATGGGGATCCGGGACACGCCCACTGAACCAGCCTCACCCTGGCAGAACGGCTTCGCCGAACGGCTGATCGGATCGATCCGGCGTGAGTGTGTGGACCACATCATTGTCTTGGGCGAGGCGCATCTGCGCCGGATTCTGAAATCCTATGCTGATTATTACAACAGCGTCAGAACGCATCGATCGTTGAACAAAGATACGTCGATCTCTCCAAATTCAGCGGACCGGAACATCAAATCACACGCCATCCTTGGCGGACTTCAACATCACTACGTCCGGGTTTAGGTTTTCGGTACACACAACGGTCGGATCGTCGGTCAGCGCCGTGGGACGCAGCGATACACCACCATTGTCCGTGCTGATGAAGATGTGCTGACGAGCGATTCTCACGCCAGTGGGATCTCAGCCCCAGCAGTCGGGCACAGACGGATAGACAGACACGACGCCAATCCCTCGTAGAACTGAGACAGATTGCGACGCTAGGCAGGCAACCTACAATCGAGTTCCAGTTGCCTCGTCGAACAGGTGCACTTTGTCGAGCAAAGGTTGGAGGTAAAGAATATCTCCTGGTCTCGCCGAAACACGCTCCCGGCATACGACCGATATATCCACCCGATCCACGCGCACAATCACTTGAGTCTCGGATCCCGTTGGCTCGACGACAGCCACCTTTGCCCGGATTCCTTCATTGGCCAGCGTGATGTCTTCCGGTCGTATTCCATACACAACCCGGCGGCCGTTCCAGGCAGAATACTCCCCGCCAATATCCAGCGCGGGACCATTGTCAGCGACAAACTGCTTCCCGTTGATGCGACCCTTGATCTGGTTCATCGCGGGCGAGCCGATAAAGCCCGCAACAAACATATTCGCAGGCCGGTCGTACACCTCAAGCGGCGGGCCGTACTGTTCGACCACTCCCCCCTGCATCACAACGATCTTGTCCGCCATGGTCATCGCTTCAATCTGATCGTGGGTGACGTAGATGATCGTCGTTTTGAGCCGCTGATGAAGCTCCTTCAACTCGGTCCGCATTGCGACACGGAGCTTGGCATCAAGATTTGAGAGCGGTTCGTCAAAAAGGAATACCTTTGGATCCCGAACGATCGCTCGTCCCATCGCCACGCGCTGCCGCTGTCCGCCCGACAATTCGCGCGGGTAACGAGCGAGATAAGGCTCCAAGCCTAGAATGTTTGCGGCGCGCTTCACCCTCTGCTCAATTTCGTCAGGCGATGTGTTTCGAAGCTTCAGCGAAAACGCCATATTGGCGCGCACCGACATATGCGGATACAGAGCGTAATTCTGGAACACCATCGCGATGTCGCGGTCCTTGGGCGGAACGTCGTTGATCACCCGATCGCCAATCCGGATTTGGCCGCCCGTAATTCCTTCCAGGCCGGCCACCATCCGCAACAGTGTCGACTTTCCGCATCCCGACGGGCCGACGAGAACAACGAATTCACCTTCGTTGATGTCGATGGACGCTCCATGGATGACTTCCAGAGAGCCGTACGCCTTCCGCACGGCTTCGATTGCGACAGATGCCATAAACAAGTCTCCAGATGCCGCGCCGCCGCGGTGTTAGAATTGGTCCGATGGAAACAGAAAGAAACTGCTCGTCACATCAGGCTGACGAACTTTCGATTGAGATAGCCCTCAATCCCCTCAATGCCGCCCTCATAGCCTTGCCCGCTGTCCTTCACGCCCCCCATTGGCGTTTCAGTCAGCGTCATCGAGAGGCTGTTCACGGCAACCATCCCCGATTCAATCTCGTTGGATGCCGCGAGCGCGGTCTTTGTCGAGGATGTAAACACATACGCTGCCAGTCCGTAGGGCAGCGCATTGGCTTTCGACATCGCGTCATCGAAGTCACTGAAGGCACAAATTGGCGCGACTGGGCCGAAAGGTTCTTCACGCATCAATCTCGAATTTTCAGATAGATTGTGAACCACGGTCGGCTCAAAGAAATAGCCGCGATTTCCAATCCGCGAACCGCCAAGCAAGAGTTCGCCGCCGCGCGACGGATCGTTGATAAAGCTCTCCATAGCGTCAAGCCGCCGCGGATTGGCCATTGGCCCCATCGTACTCGACGGCTCGGTTCCGTCTCCGAGCTTCAGCTTCTTCGTCTCTGCGACAAAAGCTGAAACAAAGGCGTCTTCGATATTCTTCTGAACGTAGAATCGGCTCGGCGCGATACAGACCTGACCCGCATTACGATACTTGCCGCCGACCAGAACTTTCGCTGCCTGTACCGGATCAGCGTCGCCGAAAACAAGCGCAGGGGAATGCCCGCCGAGTTCCATTGTCACCCGCTTCATGCCATCGGCAGCGAGACGCGTGAGATGCTTGCCGACCGGCACGGAGCCGGTAAACGAGATCTTGCGGATCACCGGGCTGGCGATGAGCGTTTCCGACACATGGGCCGGCTTACCGAACACGAGGTTGAGTACGCCCGATGGTACACCCGCATCCTCGAATGCCCGCACGATCTCGACACATGTTCCGGGCGTTTCTTCCGCGGCTTTGATGATAATCGGACATCCCGCTGCAAGTGCGGTCGCAATCTTTCGCGCCGGAGTGGTTGCCGGGAAATTCCAGGGCGTAAAGGCAGCGGCTGGCCCGACCGGCTCCGGCACGATCAGCTGCCGAATGTCGGATGTCCGCCCGGCGACAACCCGGCCGTAAGTACGCCTGCCCTCGTCGGCGGCCCACTCGATGATATCGATCGCGGCATCGACCTCGCCACGCGATTCAGCAAGAATCTTTCCCTGCTCCAGAGTTAGCGTAAGAGCGATGTCGTCGCGTCGGCTGCGGAGAAGGTCGGCGGCCTTGCGCAAGATCCGCGCGCGTTCGTAAGGCGAGACTTTCCGCCATGAAGGGAACGATCGCTTCGCGGCAGCGAGCGCACGCGCCAGATCGTCGTCCGATGCATGCCATAGCTCAGCGATGGGTTGCTCCGTTGCAGGATTGATGACGGGTTCCGAAGCCCGGCCGCCTGCACGAAGCCACTCGCCGTCAATATAAAGTCCAAGTTTCGGATACATGATACGCTTTCCGCCTTCGCCTTCAGGCCGTTTTTGAATTAAGCAGGGACGCGGCGCGAAGCACGAGGTCCGCGCCCATTTCACCGATCATGATTGACGGCGCATTGGTGTTGCCCGAGATCAATGTCGGCATGATCGACGCATCGATCACGCGCAGGCCGACGAGGCCGTGAACCCTCAATTCGTCATCGACGACCGCGTTCTCGTCTTGCCCCATGCGACACGTGCCAATCGGGTGATATACGGACATCGCCTTCGCACGCAGGAACGCCAGCAACTCCTCATCAGTCCGGGCTACTGTGCCCGGTTCCTTCTCCGACTTGATCATCGCGGCCAGCGGCTGCGCAGACACGACCTTGCGGGCGGCATTCATTCCGGCCGCCAAGACCTTCGCGTCTCGAGGATCACTCAGGTAATTCGGTGAAATAGCGGGCGGCACGAGGGGATCGGCACTCTTGAGCCGAACAAACCCACGCGAATAGGGGCGCAACTGGCATACCGTCAATGTAAACGCAGAGAACGGGTGAAGAATCGGCCGATCCTTCCGATCAGTACTGAATGGATAGAGATGGAATTGAACGTCGGGCCGGTCGAGTTCCGGACGTGTCTTGATGAACGCGCCGGCAATTCCCGCCCACCAGCCAAGTGGACCACGGCGTCGGAGAATGTAGTTGATACCCATCCAGATCTGGCGAAGCGGATTTGCCATATCGTCGTTGAGGGTGATCTTCTTTTTTGTTTCCAGAACGAACCGCGCCTGAACGTGATCCTGCAAATTCTCTCCAACCCCGGGAAGCGCCTTCACAACCGGAATGCCATATTGACGCAGTAGCCCTTCAGGGCCGACTCCCGACAATTGCAGAATGTGCGGCGACTGGATCGCTCCCGCGGAAAGAATGATTTCGCGGCGAGCCGAAACCTGAACGGCGTTGCCCTTGTGCACGAACGCAACTCCGCTGGCGCGCACACCATCGAACAAGATGCGCGTGACCTGGGCATGGGTGACGAGATCAAGGTTGGGTCGCTTCAGCGCGCGACGCAGAAACGCCTTGGCCGCGCTGTAGCGCAGACCGCGCTTCGCCGTCGCCTGAAATAGGCCTATCCCTTCCTGCCGCTCTCCATTGAAGTCCTGATTTTGAGGAATCCCGACTTGTACGCCGGCGGCAATGAAGGCTTCAGCGATCGGGTGCTTCTCGGGAAGATCCGTGACCGGCAACGGACCGCCGGTCCCGTGCCATGGTCCGCTCCCACGTTGCTGATCTTCGCTGCGCTTGAACATCGGGAGCACATCATTGTAGCCCCAACCCTTGTTTCCGAGATCGCGCCACCCGTCGTAATCTTCCCGCTGACCGCGCACATAAAGCAAGCCGTTGATCGAACTCGATCCGCCGAGTCCCTTTCCGCGAGGCTGCGCGATGCGACGCCCGTCAAGTCCGGCCTGCGGCTCGGTCTCGAACATCCAGTTGACGGTCCGATTGAAGAACGTGCGCCCATAGCCAAGAGGAATGTGAATCCAGATGTTGCGGTCTGGCCCTCCCGCCTCGAGCAGAAGCACCGAGTGTTCGCCACTCGCCGACAGGCGGTCCGCCATCACGGAGCCAGCCGATCCTGCGCCGATGACAATATAATCGTAAGCAGTCTTTTGCATGATTTTGCAGACTCTCAGTTTGCAAGGCCACTGGTCTGGAAGCCGCGCACGAGATACTTGCGGCCGAACAGCACCAGCAACAGACCGGGCAACGCGAGAAGGAAGTTCGCAGCCTGGATAACAGCCCAGTTCAATTCCATCTGTTGCACGAACAGACTCATCGCGATGGGCAATGTGAATTTTTGGTCGTCGCGTATCAGCATCAGACCGAGCACGAAGTCATTCCACGATGCAGCGAATGCAAAGATGAACACCGCGGTCAGTGCCGGGATCGAAAGCGGGACCATGACGAGCAGAAACGTCTGGAACTTGCTTGCACCGTCCATTTCAGCGGCCTCTTCATACGACTTGGGCAGCGCCTGGTAAAACTGCCACATCAACCAGAGTCCGAACGGCAGGCTCAACGTGACGTGCGCGATCGCCAATCCCCAGATCGAGTTGAGCATTCCCAGCTTCTGAAACAGCGCGAAGAACGGGATTCCCAACAGAACTTCAGGAAACATGTACGAGAACAGCACGATCTGCGCGATCAGAGCTTTGCGCGGAATATCCGTTCTTGCCAGCGCGTAGCCGCCAAGGCCGCTGCAAACCACAACGATCGTGCTGCTGACCAGCGCGGCCTGCAAACTGTTCGAGGCTGTCACGAGAAAGTTAGTCGTACTCAGCAGCGTGCTGAAGTTCTCCATCGTGAAGCTGCCGAGCCAGAGGCGCGGCTTGTACACATCGGCTGGCGTCTCCAGCGCGGACTTGAGCATCCAGTAGAAGGGGAACAAAGTCGGAATCAGATAGATCCCGATCAGAACCTTCGGTAAAATCGATCTACGTTCAGCCACGGGCCACCTCCCGCTCCGGATGGAAGGTGCGAATGTAGATGACGCCGAAAACCAGCAGGATCATGAAGATCACGGTCGAAGCAGCACCACCGATGCCGTAGTCGTTGTTGCCGAACGCCTGGACGTAAGCATAGAGGGGCAGTGTCGTGGTGCCGCCTATCGGCCCTCCAGATGTGAGCAGCCAGATAATGTCAAACCGGTTGAACATCCATATCCCCCGCAACAGAATGACGAGGAGGATCGGCGCGCGCAGCATGGGTATCGTGATGTAAATCAGCTCCTGCCACCAGTTCACTCCGTCGACGCGCGCCGCCTCGTAGACGCTTGGCGAGATAGTGCCAAGATTGGCCAGTACGACGAGCACTACGAACGGCGTGAACTGCCAGACGCTCGCGGCCGTCACCAGCGACATCGCAAGCACACCGGAACTGGTGAACTCGACCGCTGAACTGATCAATCCGGACTGCACCATCAACTGGTTAAAGATGCCGTTGAGACTGTCCGTCATCCAGCGCCAGACCAGCGCCGTGGTGACGGTCGGAATCATGTAAGGCATCAAGACGAAGCTGGTGACGAACGGGCTGCCGTGACGAAATACGAGGATCGCGATCCCGACGCCCAGCACCACTTCAAGAATCGTGGATATCGTCGCGTAAATCAGGCCGATCACGAGCGCGCGCCAAAACGCTGGATCGCCGAAAATCTCGCGATAATTGTCTAGCCCGGCGAACGTCATGCCGGCCTGAAACGGGCCGCTTTTAGTAAAGCCGAGCACGATCGCCCACGTGACGGGAACAATCATCACCGCGATGAACAGAATCGCTACGAGCAGCAATGCTATGCCCGAGAAATCGAGTCTGCGAAGAATATTATTTCCCGTCACGACAGGCGTCCGTTCTATCAGGCGTTCTTGATGAGTGAACGCGCAGCCTTCGCAGCCAGGTCGATCGCGCTTGACGGATCCGCACCGCCCTGCACGACGCTTGCCAGCATCTTGTTGTAGACCGTGCTGGTGTAAATCCTCGCGCGCTGCCAGCTCGGCTTCTTCCCGTTCAGGTCATAAACCGGATTCCGCGCCTGATCCCAAACGGCATCGATTACCTTCGAGATGTCCTGATGGCTCTTCACGAAGTCGTTCTGCTGATAGCCCCCAAGGAAGTCCTCCTTGGTCGTCGGCAGGACGTGCAACGGGATCGACCAGAGATAGTCGAAGTAGCGCTGGCCTTCACGCAGGTAGGTAATGATCGACTTGGCGACTTCCTTGTTCTTCGAATCCTTGAAGACCATGAAACCCTCGGCCGACAGACGGTTGGCCGCGGCCTTTCCATAGGGCTGAACCATCGGCTTCGTCACGCTGGCCAGCTGCGGATTGTTCTGGGTCGTCACTGCATAAAGACGCGAGCCTATATAATCGGCCATGGCGACCTTGCCCGAGGCGAACGAGTTGATGATCTCGCCCCAGCCGAAGTTGGTGCCACTTGGCGAGAACTTCGACATCCGCGTGATAAACGCCAGCGTTTCGGCAAGGGCGACTTTGTTCTGGCCTTGATCGAACGTCACGTTTCCTTCGTCGTCGACGAAGTTCACGCCGTTGGAAAATGCATAGCTGAACAGCGAGGAAACCGGATTGTCACCGGTCTCATTGGAGCTGACGACGTAGCCGTACTGACCGTCACCAGTCAGCTTCTTCGCGGCAGCCTCGAATTCAGCCCACGTCTTCGGCGGCTGAAGATTCGCCTTTTCAAACAGATCCGAACGATACCAGCTGTAAGTAAACTTCACTCCCATCGGAACGAAGAAATCCTGACCATCGATGCGCGCACGCCAGCGATCCGGAAGATTCTTGATGCTGTTGACGATGTCGGACACCGGCTCAAGCAAGTTGGATTTCGAATAAAGCGTCGCATCTTCAATATCGAGATTGACGATATCCGGCGCCGTTCCGCTCTGAAGCATGGATGCAACCTGCTTGCGCACGGCTTCAGGTGACGTGAACAGCGGATTGATCTTCAGGCCAGGGTTGGCCGCTTCCAGCGCGGCTATCAGATCGCCGGTGACTTTCTTCGTGGTGGGCAACGACTCGTATGTGAGATAGCTGATGGTTCCGGTGAGACCGGCCGCGAATGCCTTGAGAGGAGCGCCGAGAGCTGCACCAGCTCCCGCACCGAGCGCCAGCTTCAGGAATTCAGCACGTGTCATACTCATAATCCACTCCCTTTTCTCTATTTGAATTAGACAGACGCCTTGAAGAGGCGGCTTCTTGCTCTTGATGATCGCAATGACGGGCTCAGGTCAGATCGCGTTCCTAGGCTTAAGTGTTCCGCCCTGCGTCAAAGGTTGAACGCGATCCTGATAAAGTGCGAGCCAGCCGGTCTTTTCGGCATTGACGAAGGGCGCGAGCGCCGCCCGACGGATCTCGAATTCATTGTCGGACAGTTCGAGATCGATACGACGCGCATCGACGTCGATCGATACCTCGTCACCATCGCGAACGAGCGCGATCGGGCCGCCGTCAGCGGCTTCCGGCATCACCTGCCCGATCGTGAAACCGCGATTGAGCCCCGATAATTGACCGTCCGTGATCACTGCAATCTCTTCGCCCAAACGCGCGCCGTTGACCGCCGCTACAAACCACGAAGCTGACGCAACGCCCGGGCCGCCACGTGCGCCGAGGCCACGAAGTACAATAACTTCGCCGCCCTTGATCTCACCGCGCGCGAGTGCCTCCATCGCTGCTTCCTGGGATTCAAAGACCCGGCACTTGCCGCGGAAACGTGACGCCTTGCCGGTGCCGAGTTTCATGATGGAGCCTTGCGGCGCAAGCGACCCCTGCAAGATCACGACCGACGGTCCGGGACCTACCGGCTGTTCGAGACTACCAATGACGTTGCCTTCAACTGCGATATCCCGCAGATTTTCGCCGAGCGTACGACCCGAAACCGTCATCACGCCGACATCGAGCAGCGGCTCAAGCTGCTTCATCACTCCGCGCGCGCCACCGGCCGCCTCGAGCTCCTCGATGCGCCCGCTGCCGTTTGGCTTGATGGCACAAAGCAAAGGCACCTTCCGGCCCAGCGTATGAATAAGTTCGTAGACATTCGCGTCGATCCCGCCCTCCGAGGCGACCGCCTGCAAATGACGAAGCATGTTAATTGAGCCGCTGACCGCCAATCCAACTGCCATTGCATTCGAAAAAGATGCAGGCGTCATGATATCGCGCGGCCGCAGATCTTCATTGACCAGTGAAACGATACGCTTGCCGGCCTCGCGCGCGAAGTCACGCATACGCTGGCCGGACGCGGCGACCGGCGCACTGCCCGGAAGCGTCATGCCGAGCGCTTCAGCCATGATGTGCATGGTGTTGGCAGTGCCCATGCCGGCGCAAACGCCGGGACTGAGCACGGCGATCTCGCACATCTCCTCGATTTCCTTCGTGGTGATGTGTCCCGTCGCCAGTTCGCCGACGGATTCGAACACGTCCTCGATATCGACCGGCTTGTTGTTAAGACGGCCGCATGCCTGATAGCCGCCGATCACAAGAATGCTGGGAATATTGAGTCGTGCGGCGGCCATGAGATGGGCCGGCGCGGTCTTGTCGCAGCTCGACAGACACACCATGCCATCCAGAACGGCGCCCTCGACCGCCACCTCGATATCATTCACCAGCAGATCGCGGGACGGCATCAAATAACGGCCGCCACGTCCCGCCCCAGTGATAAAATCGCTGGGTGCAGTCGTCTTGATTTCAAATGGCAATCCACCCGCTTCGCGGATGCCGTCTTTCACGATTTTCGCAACTTCATCGAGATGACTGAAGCAGATCGAGATTTCTGAAGACGAATTGATGACCGCGATCTTGGGCTTCTGCATGTCTTCGTCGGTCAACCCGAGCGCGCGCCATTGCGCACGGCGAATCGCCCACCGCGTCGTGCCGGGTTCAAAATTTGAGCGGTAATCGCGCTTGGTCATACGTGTGTCACTCGTTCGAATTTCTGTTGCTGTGAAGCATTTGGAAGCGGACCGACGATTGCGCCCTGCTTTTCGAGCTGCTTGCGAAGGCCACCCACGTCGAGCTTGCGGATGTCGCTGGAGCCGGCCTGCGCCGCGGCCACACCGGCAGCTTCACCGAGAGCCATACACACAGCGGCTATACGCATCGACGCATGGGCATCGTGAGAAGCAGAAGCACAGCGCCCGGCCACCAGCAGACCATCAAGACCTACTGGCAACAGCATGCGGAACGGAAGTTCGTAGAACGTACCCGGTTTCAGGAAGACCCACTTTGTCGCCCGCCCGGCGCCGTGCTCCTCAACAGGCCATGCGCCGCAAGCAATCGAGTCATCGAAGCGGGCCTCATTCAGCACGTCGTCGAGGGTCAGCCAGTAATCACCCTTGACCCGGCGGCTTTCGCGCACGCCGATCTCCGAGCCGATATCCCCAATGAAGGCATTTTCATAACCTGGAACGAAACGCCGGAAAGCCTCCAGATACAACTTCAGCTGCCGGCGCCCATCGATTTCGGCTGCCGATACTTCCTCAGTGTTCAGTGGATCTGGCGAACGCCCATCGCGCAGCACGCGCGTGATGTTCAAGTGCATCGCGCCTTCGCGAAAACTGAACATGCCACCGGCCGTGCGCGGCAACTGCAACCCCGATGCAACCGCCCGCTCGAGGTGATTGCGCACATCATCGCGCGTCATCGCCGTCGCGCGTTCCGTGTCCACGCCGCCAAAGCGAAACATCGTGGTGGGAGCCTGGATCACCGCCGTATCGTGCTCAAAAGCAGCGCCACCCAATGACGCAACGTTCGCGTCGCCAGTGCAGTCGATAACTGTGTTCGCCAGGCAGGCCCAGCGGCCATCGCGACCTTCAAAAATGACGCCCTTGATACGCGCACCATCCTTGATGACCGCGACGGCAAGATTGTGGAACGCGACGTGCACACCGGCTTCAGTGACCATGTCATCGGCGACCAGCTTGATCGCGGTCGGATCGTAGAGCAGCGATGCGGTTTCCAGCCATCGCATAGGGCCCTTGATGCCGCCGGCACGATCCATGCGATCGATGAGCTCGCCCGCGAATCCTTTGACCACCGGAATGACATCCGCCTCGGTGACGGTGTAAAGGCCGCAAATGCTGCCAAGCGTGACCATCGCAAGCGTGCCGCCCAAGTAGCCGTTTTTTTCCGCCAGCAACACATCTGCGCCAAGTCGTGCGGCAGACACTGCAGCCGCAAGCCCAGCGGAGCCGCCTCCGATGACAAGAACGTCAACTGTTCGTCGGACCGACGTCTGGCGGGTCTCTTCCGTGATGGTTTGCATAACTCCGGCTCCCATTTACTTCTCCATCCGATAGCCGCCTGAAGATCCACGAATTACCAATTCGTTCGGAAGGCAGATCGTCGTGTGCGGATCGCCAGTGCCAGCTATCCGGGCGCGCAAAAGCGCAACCGCCTCCTGCGCCATCTGCTTCAGAGGCTGACGAACGGTGGTGAGATCAAACGCAGGCCAAGCTGCCATCTCGATGTCGTCGTATCCGATAATCCATAGCTTGCCAGGAACATCGATACCCCGCGCGCGCGCGGCGTCGCGAGCGCCGAGTGCAATCACGTCGTTCACGCAAAACAGCACATCTGGCGGTTGCGCGAGATCCAGCAGGTAGGACGCCGCGTCGAAGCCTGTCTTATGAGAGAAGGAATCTACTCGTATTGACAGTGACTGATCGAGCGGACGCTTGAGTTCGTCCAGCCTTGTTCGAAATGCCGTCTGGCGAGCGCGAATGGTACTCGCGAGCGGCAATCCCTCGATCAATCCTATCCGCCTTCGATTACCCTGAACCACATAGTCAGCGACGGTTGCCGCACCCTTCGCGTTGTCACTCGTCACCTGATCACAGGGCCACCCATCGACCACGCGATGAATAAGCACCACCGGCGCATTGAGCATCACCGCCTCGTAAAGCGGCGTGGAAAGCGCGGTGGCCGTCGTCATAATCACACCGTCAACAAGACTTTCCCGCACCGCGGACGCTGCTGCACCCTCGTCTGTCTCGTCGGTATTCCAAACCATCATCCGCAAACCGGCTTCAGTCAGCCGCTGTCCGAGAATTTGCAACATCTCCGGGTAGAGCGGATTGCCGAGACGAGAAACAACGACGCCGATGTTTCCAGTCCGATTTGTACGCATGGCACGCGCCATGCCGTTCGGCCGATAATTCATCTGGCGCATGATCGCCAGGACGCGCTCGCGCTTCTCTGCCTGGACGTTGGGATTTCCCGACAGAACGCGGGACACCGTCGCCTGCGACACATTTGCCGCTCGCGCTATGTCCTTGCTCGTAATCGGAAAATTCTGTGAAATCGTATTCATAATCCAGAACATGCCAGAGAAATTCAAGCTTCCGCTGGCTCATAAATCATGAATACGAATTCATGGCAACTCAATATTGTCGCTGAAGCTCCTCGCTTGTGTCTGTCGCAAATCAAATCCGGACATATTTATGATGCAGCCCGCCGAGGGTGGGACGTCAAAGAATACGCCCTGCTCTCTCAACGGTCCGCGATAGCGGCACATCCTTATCCAAGGACAGGTGCGTGCGCGTCTCATTAGAGTAATTAATATACGACTGCAGCACATGACGAAGATGCCGCTCGCCGAACACAACAACGTAGTCAAGGCGTTCCCGTCAGATCGAACCGATCAGTCGTTCAGCATAGTCTGTCTGAACGGGAGGAGATCTCTCGTTGGCTCAGCATGCGCCGTTCCTTGCGGTCGATCGCGCGTCATTTGGGACGATCTGCTTCAGCCATCAGCCGTGAAGTCCAACGCAATGGTGGGGCGGATCGTTATCGGGCAACCCGGTCCGATCAGGCCGCTTGGGATCGATCGCGGCGACCCAAGCTCTGCAAGCTGGCTTGTCGTCCGTTCTTGAGGCGGACAGTATCGACCTTGTTGGAGAGACAATGGTCGCCGGAACAGATTGCCGGCTGGCTGAAGCGCACGCACCCGGCGGAGCCCGAAAAGCAGGTGTCACACGAGACGATCTATCGCAGTCTGTTCATCCAGGCGCGCGGCGTCCTGAAAAGGAACTTCTTGAGCATCTGAGAGCAAAGCGTACGGTTCGTCGCTCCAGGCATGCGAGCATGAAACGGAACGGACTCGGCCAGATCAGAACGCCGTATCCATCAGTGAACGACCGCCTTCCGTCGATGATCGTGCGGTCCCTGGCCATTGGGAAGGCGATCTGATCGGCGGATCGAGGAATAGCTATATCGCAACGCTTGTTGAACGGCATTCGCGTTATGTGATGCTGATCAAGGTCGCGAACAAGGACACCGAAAGCGTCGTCTCGGCGTTGATCAAGCAATCGCGGCGGTTGCCCAGCGAACTTTACAGGTCCCTGACCTGGGATAGAGGCAAGGAGCTCGCCAACCATCAGCGACTGGCATTGGCCACCGACATCGACATCTATTTTTGTGACCCTCGCTCCCCATGGCTGCGCGGATCAAACGAAAACACCAACAGATTGCTGCGCCAATATCTTCCGCGGGGCACCGATCTGTCCTTGCACAGCCAGGCCAAGCTCAGCGCCATTGCAAGGCAGCTCAATGAGCGTCCACGGAAAACATTACTTTATCAGACGCCGGCCGAGAGGTTTGCCGAATGTGCTGCAGCGATCGGTTGAACTCACCGCCATGAGCAGACATTGGCTTGCCTCATCGTGATCTGTGTTCGCTTGGCGTGCATCAGCTATGTATTAACATCAACGACCACCCGCCCCTTGACCCGACCGGCAAGAATGTCAGCTCCCAAAGCTGGCAGATCGCGCAAGGTCGCCGGCACCACCATCGCCTCAAGAAGGCTGGCCGGCAAAAGGTCTGCGATCCGCGACCAAGCCTTCACCCGTTGCTCGTAGGGCTTCATCACCGAGTCGATACCAAGCAGATTGACGCCGCGAAGGAGAAAGGGAACGACGGTATGGGTCAATTGCGCGCCGCCTGCGAGGCCCACTGCTGCAACGGAGCCGCCATACTTCATTTGCGCAAGGACACGGCCGAGCATCTCGCCACCAACGGCATCCACCGCACCGGCCCAGGTTTCGGATTCGAGCGGCCGTTTGCTTGGTGACGTCAGATCCGCGCGCGGCACGATACGCGACGCGCCGAGCGACTTGAGATAATCCGCAGCTTCCGGCCGTCCGGTCACTGCAGCGACCTGATAGCCAAGCCGGGACAGCACTGCCGTCGCGACCGAGCCGACGCCGCCGGCGGCACCGGTCACAAGCAGTTCGCCCTTGTCCGGCGTAAGGCCGTGCTCCTCCAGGGCATTGATCGCCAGCATCGCGGTCAGCCCGGCCGTACCGATCGCCATGGCGGAGCGCGCGCTCATGCCCTTCGGAAGCGAAACAAGCCAGTCGCCGGGCACCCGAGCCTTCTGTGCGTAACCACCCCAGCGCGTCTCACCGACGCGCCATCCCGTGAGAATGACGTCATCCCCGGGCGCGTAACGCGAATCTTGCGAGTTTTCGACCGTGCCCGCGAAGTCGATCCCAGGAACATGCGGATAGTTTCGGACGAGTCCGCCTCCACCCGTCAGGCACAGTCCATCCTTGTAGTTCAGCGTCGAAAAGGCGACGCGGACCGTGACGTCGCCTTCAGGGAGACGCGATTCGTCGAGGGTCGTGATCGTCTGCCGGATGCTGCCGTCTTCATTCTTGTCGACGACCAAAGCTGAGAACATCGTGAACTCCATCACCGATTTCAAAGGTGTAACCAGGTATCTGGGTGGTCGCGCCTAGCCGCGAGAATGTCTGCGCTTATGATGTGACGGCCACCGTATCCGCAGCCATCGCATCTACAGCCATGGCTTTCAATTTCAGCCGCTGTATCTTCTCACCATTCGGCCCTTGCGAGACCGGAAAGGTTGCCACCGAGATGAAGCGGACCGGCACCTTGAAGTCGGCCATGACAGCCTTCAGCCGTTCGCGCATTTTAGCTTCCTCAAGCGTGTGATCCGCGCGCAGTTTAACGAAAGCAACGGGCTTGTTACCGCGCGCCGTAGCCACTTCGACCACGACTGCGGTCTCGATTGCCGGCTCCTGCTGGAGAATCTGTTCGATCTCAAGCGGGTTGACCAGGAAGCCGCCAAGGCGAAGAAAGTCGCCCGCACGGCCGAGAAAACGGAATGTGCCGTCCTCGCGCGTAAAGCCCAGATCACCGGTGCGGAAAAAACCATCCGGCCCAAAGGCATCCCGCGTCGCTTCTGGATTGCGGAAATAGCTGCTGAAAAGCGTATCGGATCGAATCTCCAGTTCTCCGACTTCGCCGAATGGAAGCAGTTCGCCGGTCTCGCGGCTACGAGTCCGCAATTGTGCGTTCGGATTGACCGTAAGTCCGCCCGAAGCTGCACGAACGTCCAGTAGCGCATCAAACGGCTGAACCGAAAAAAACGAGAATATCTCCGTCATGCCGAAGGCACCAAGAAGGTGGAGGCCTCGCCGTTCAGCTTCCGCGGGAAAATCAGCCAACGTCGGATTGAAGGCCGCATAGACACAACTGCGCAGCGACGGATAAGGCCGCTCTTCGGCCGGATACACGTCGAGCAATCGTTTCAGGAGATCGTCGGGACCATTGACATGGTGGATGCCACGCTCCCGGATCAATCGGCCGGCCTCGAGGGGATCGAATACGTCGAGCAGCGTCATCGACGCGGCGGCAGCCACGGTTGCGATCATCTGGCTGAATCCGAATATCCCGCAGAACGGAATCGCCTGCATCAGGTGCGTGCCGGCCCGGTCATATCCACATGCAAAAGCAGTCTGTTCGGCGTGGCGTGCAACCGCGCCCTGGCGATGAATAGCAAACTTCGGCGCGCTGGTGGTCCCCGATGTCGAGAAGATCGCGCAATCGAGATGTGGCGTGGCGATGCTCGCCAGCAGCGCTTCAGAAGAAAAATTTTCGTAAGGCACGACAGTTTTCGCGATCGGAACATCCGGCGGCCAGCCGCCATGGCAGACAACGACGCTCTCCAGGGACTGCAACGAGGATTGATCCATCGCGGCGAGGAGCTGAGCGAAGGGAATGTCCTTGAACTGAGGCCAGACGACGAGCGCCTTCGCTTCGGTCCGCGACAGGATTGACTGAGCCTCCGCGCTTCGGAAACGCGTGTTCACCGCAATCGAGATCGCTCCGATATGCTGGCAGGCGAAAAAGAGTTCGAGATAGGCGTGGCAGTTCGGCAGCCAGAAGGCAACGCGATCCCCCTTGCCTATGCCGAGACGGGCGAGCCCGCTGGCGCAGCGCAGACTGCGTTCAAGCAGCTCCGCATAACCATAGCTCGCCTCGCCCCAGTGGAGACGGGCGTCGGGCGCCCGTTCCACCGCTCGCTTAAGCTGATCAACCGGTGTCATCATAGGCAGTAAACCCATCGACTTTCCGCGCACATCGATCGCCGAGATCAGCGATCGCTCCATTTCTTCAGCGGCACCGACACCATCTCGGCGCCGGCAACATCCTTCGGCCAGACGACTTGCAGCTTGCCGTTCTGCCACTGCATCAGCGTCGGAAGCGCACGTGTGTTCTGTCCCTGATCCGGATCGCCGAGCGGCTTCAGCTTGACGCCGGCACCGGTCAGCAGGCTCCCTGCGGGCAGGTCGAGGGCGTAAGCCGCCTTGCGCATAGCATCGAGATTGGTAGATCCGGCTTTTGGAATCACCTCGGTGAACAAGGTCCAGAAGCCGCCGAACGAAATCAAAGCCAGGGGGCCCGGATCGCGCTTGGTCTTGGCGCGAAATCGCTCAAGAAACTCCGCATAGGTCTTCTGGGTTGCAGGTGGCAAAGCAGCGACATTCGGCGTGCTCGGAGCATCGACATCGAAAATGCCTTCGGCGTTCTTGCCGGTCGCCGTCAAAAAATCCGGCAACGCATATCCGGTCCCAACGCCGATCATCGCGTCGACATTAAGATCGAGTTCACGGGCCTGACGCCAGAACAGGACCCCATCGTTCAGATACGACGTCGCGATCATCACGTCCGGCTCGGTCGACTTCAGCTTCAACACGAGCGAGGACAGATCGGTTACAGTGCGGCTGTAGCGCTCGTTGGCAACGAGATTCAGGCCGAGAGTCTTGACGCGCGCGGCTGCGGCATCACCGACCGACTGACCGAATTCGGAGTCCTCGGAAATGACGGCGATACGGAGCGCCTTTGGCTCCTTGCCGAGCTTGGCGGCCAATTCCTTGGCGAAGTCCGCTGCGGTCTCACCCATCATCGACGCATTGAATGTGGTGCGCACAATGTTCTGATAATTGCGCCGCGTGATCTTGTCGGCAACCGCGACGGTCTCCCAGTAAAGGACTCCTTCGCGTTCTGCGACCTCGCTGGCCGCGAGGCTCAGCGAGCTTGCATAGCTTCCCGCGATCAGCGGAACCTTCTCACGAATGATGAGACGGGTCGCTTCCGCATTGGCAGACTTCGGATCCGGCGCGTCAGCCACGGCGAATTCGACCTTGCGGCCAAGAACGCCGCCACGCTCGTTGATGATGTCGCGAGCGACCTCAGCCGCCTGATAAGCCTCGTTGCCAATCAGCGCCATCGGCCCGCTCAGGGGAAATAGAACGCCGATCTTCAATGGGTCGGCAGCCTGCGCGGAACCCGCCGCAAACAACGCGGAAAACACCGCGCCTGCAAATTTGTAACGCCACGTCATCATATTCCTCCGCCTTTCTGTTTTCTAACTTCGTATCCGGGCGCTTCACCCGCCGAGATAGGCTTCCTTGAGCCGCGCGTCCTGAAGCAGCTCGCTCGCGACGCCCTGGAGTACGACGCGACCGTTCTCCAACACGTAGCCGCGATCCGACAGCGCCAGCGCGTGCTTGGCATTCTGCTCGACGAGCAGGATCGTCACGCCGGTCTTCTTGATTTCGCGAACGAGCTTGAAAACGGTGTCAACCATGATCGGCGCGAGACCGAGAGTCGGTTCGTCGAACATGATCGCGCGCGGCATTGCCATCAGCGCCCGTCCGATCGCACACATTTGCTGTTCACCGCCGCTGAGCGAA
Source organism: Afipia sp. GW822-FHT04G07 (assembly GCF_058800765.1). Classification (NCBI taxonomy): domain Bacteria; kingdom Pseudomonadati; phylum Pseudomonadota; class Alphaproteobacteria; order Hyphomicrobiales; family Nitrobacteraceae; genus Afipia; species Afipia sp. GW822-FHT04G07. The sequence continues at coordinate 3,634,284 of NZ_JBXAMP010000001.1, read as the reverse complement.
CCGGCCAGCTGGGTCGAGCGTTCGGCAAGCTTGGGCATCAGCGCATAGATTTTCTCGAGATTCTCGGCCGCGTGAGCACGGGCATGCGGCGCGAATGATCCGAGGTCAAGATTCTCCCGGACCGACATGAAGGGAAACAGCCTACGGCCCTCCGGGACCTGCACCAGCCGACGCCGCGAGATCTCGTGAGGCTCACAGCCGGTGATGTCCTCGCCGTCGAAGCGAATTACGCCGTCGCGTTCAATCACGCCGCTGATCGCGTTAATCAGGGTCGTCTTGCCCGCTGCATTGGCGCCGATCACGGCGACCACTTCGCCCTGCGCTACATTCAGCGAGACGCCGTGAAGAGCCTCGACTTCTCCGTACCAGGCATAAAGATCGACGACCTCAAGCACTATACTCTTCCCCCAAGTAAGCCTTGATGACCACCGGATTCTTGACGATGTCGTCGGGCAGCCCTTCGGCCAGCTTCTGACCGTGATGCATCACGACGATGCGGTCGGACACGGAAAGGATCACCCGCATCAGATGCTCGATCACCAGAAGGCTGATACCGCTGTCCCTGATGCGGCGGATCAGCATGATCGCCTGCTCGACCTCGGTCGGATTGAGCCCGGCCATGACTTCGTCCAGCAGCAGCACCTTCGGGCCGGTTGCAAGTGCGCGCGAAATCTCAAGACGCTTGCGCCCGGGAAGCGGAAGAGACGCCGCCTGGTCAAGCGCGCGATGCGCAAGGCCCGTAAGTTCGAGGGTCTCCTCGGCGATCTGGCGCGCCTTTTTCATGTCGCCGGTCTGATTGAGAGCGCCCACGATCACATTATCGAGGACGCTCAGCCCACCGAACGGCTTGACGATCTGGTGCGTGCGCGCAAGGCCCGCGCGACATACGCCGTGCGCGCTCAAGCCGGTCAGGTCATGATCGCGCAGCTCGATCTGACCTGACGACGGTGGAAATGCACCCGCGATACAGTTGAACAGCGTGGTTTTTCCGGCGCCGTTCGGCCCGATCAATCCGACGATCTCACCCTCTGCAATCGAGAGGCTGATGTTGTCGACGGCCTTGAGGCCACCGAAATTCTTGCTGATGCCCCGGATCTCAAGCATCGCCACGCTCCATGGCCGGACGCCTTGCACGACGGCGCCCCCCTATCACACCGCGCAGACGCTTCAGTGTCGCGCGCGGATTCTGGAACGCGCTCACGAAGCCGAGCGGCATGAAAATCACCATGACAATCAGCAACGCGCCGTAGACCAGGAGATAAAGCCCCTGAAGGCCGCCGGCGAACTCCGCGCGTAGATACTCGCTGAGCGGAACGATGAGGATGGCTCCGATCAGCGGCCCGAACGCGGTGCCCATGCCGCCGATGATGCAGATCAACGCGATTTCAACGGAAAGTCCGGTCGAGAGAATCGAATCCGGATCAATCAGCAAAATGTACTGCGCGTAGAACACGCCTGCGAGCGCGGTCAGGAAAGCGGACAACGCGATCGACTGCACTTTGAGACGTTTCGTATCGATGCCAAGCGACTCAGCGGCTTCTTCATCCTCACGCATGGCCGCGAGCCGATAGCCGAACGGTGATCGCTCGAGCGCAGATGTCAGAATGAAAACAACAGCGACAGCCGCGAGCACAATGAGGACCGAGGAAGCACGGCTTGTGAACATCATGTTCTCAAGCCCCGGCGTGAAGCGGATCGAGATTCCCTCCGAGCCACCGGTCAGCGAGCGCCAGTTGACAACCACGATACGGACGACTTCGGCAAAAGCAATGGAAGCGAGCGCAAAGAACGGCCCCTTCAGGCGCAACGTCAGCATTGCGAGCAGCGTCGCGAAGACCGCAGCGAGCAATCCGCCAACAATCATGCCGATCCACGGGGTCAGACCCAGGTGCTGATTAAGCAGCGTCGAGGTATAGGCGCCAATTCCGAAGAATGCGGCATGGCCGAGCGAAAATTGTCCGGCATAGCCGCCGCCGATGTTCCAGGCCGCGGCGACCAGCGCCCAGAACAGTATCTTCCAGAGGAAGTGCAGCGAATAGGCGTCACCGAGGTTCAGCGTCAGGATCAGGAGTGGACCAAATATGGCGACAAAGACCGCAATGCCGCGGGGTGTCGGCATGTAACCTGGGGATGCCGATTTTTGCAGCGTCATGATTCAGGCCCCCAGCTTTTCTGAGCCACGCTGGCCAAACAGGCCGGCCGGCCGCAGCAGCAGCACCAGCAGGAACACGATGAAATAGGCGATCTGTCGCATCTCCGAGCCGATGAAGAAGCCACTGAGCGTTTCGATCAGACCTATCGACAGGCCGCCGATCAGCGCGCCGCCAATACTGCCGAGGCCGCCGAGCACGACGACGACAAATGCAATGAGGACCAGGTTGACCCCGATGGTCGGGAATACCGGAAACATCGGAGCCAGCAGTGCACCGGCAAGTCCGGCGCAAGCGGTGCCAAGGCCGAAAGTCAGCATGTCGACGCGCCGAACATCGATGCCCATCAAGGAGGCGGACCGGCGATCCTGGGCAACGGCGCGAATCGCCTTGCCCATCATTGATGTCTGCAAGAAGAGAGCCAGACAGGCGATCACAGCCAGCGCAACGACGAATGCAACAGTGAGCGAGGCCGGCAGCGATATTCCCCAGAAGCGCAACACGGAGCCGGAGAAAACCGATGTGGTGGTGCGGAAGTCCGCACCGAAGATCGCCAAGGCGGCGTTCTGAAGGACGAGGCCGAGGCCGACAGTTGCGAAAATCTGGGCGAACTGCGGCGCCCCCTGAATCGAACGAATGATGACGACCGAGATCACGACACCGAGCCCGAACATCAATGGCACAGCCAACAGCATGGCGAGATATGCGTCGAGACCAAGCCACGCATTCAGAGCATAGGCGGCGTACATCCCAACCATGACGAGGTCGCCCTGAGCAAAATTCTTGATCCGCGACACGCCAAAGATGAGCGTGAGGCCAACAGAGATCAGGGCGTAAATGCCGCCGACAAGAAGGCCAGATATAAACAGCTGGACGATGATCGCGGTCATCGGCCCCTCTGCCCTGGAGCGTGATCGCTTACCCAACGAACCATGAGATCGGCTGTTGGTTTGCCGTTTTCATCGCGGCTCTGTGCCGCGACCAAACGCCCATCGCTATCGCGCGCGGACCATAAGCTGGCCGGAGAGTCCCAGAAGACAGGGCGCATGTAGCGGATGTCGACATCAAAACTCATCGGCATCGCGTCGCGATAGAGTGTCGACAGTAGCCAAGTGGCCGACATGACACCCTGAGCTAAGGGTGCCCGGAAACCGTGCTGACGAGCAAACTCTTCGTCGAAATGAATGATGTTTCCAACATCCTCGGAAAAATCTCTCACTTTCTGCGGCGTTAGGACCTTTTCCTGAACAGGTTGCCACACCGGAGCAGCGACAGCGTCACGCTTGACCAACCGCGCATCGACATCTCCCGCCGCGAGGCGAGCGGTCTCATCGACCAAAAAGCCCGTCAATTCGGATTCCCAGCACACCGCCCCGCTCGCATTGCTCACGCGAAAAACGTCAACAACGCATACTCCACCGCGCACAGGTCTGCATTCGCGTACATGCCCCGATAGAATAACGTCCTCACCCAGCCTGATGGGACAGATTTGCCTGCACGTCTGTCCGACGAACACATAGCCATCGATGTCGTGACCGGCGGCGACCATTGCCGAAAAGCAGTCAAGGCCGAACAGTCCTGGCTCGCACCAATCGCCAAAGAACTTGGGATCGACGTCGGCAGCGCCAAGTCGCAACGCCTGATAGGCGGCATCATGGACGATCTTCATCGGCTGATAGAGACTGCCTGCTGCGGACCATCGCGCAGCAACAGCGTCGAACGGCACGGCCTTGATTTCTTGCATTGCCTACCCTCAGGACGCGGAATTAGCCACCCGCAGCAAACTTAGATTCCATGGACATCATTCTGACTTTAAAGTCAATTAACAAACCATCAGGTCATATTTAGGGTGGACAAACACCGACCGCGAGTTGCAGAAATTGACTATGGCGGGGCAAGCGACCCAGCGAGCGTGGGATTCTAACGCTCGCAGCGGTACGATCGACAGTGGAGAAACCAAGGTGAGAACGAGCAAGACACACTTGTGCGGACAGCTGGCCATCCAGCGCGACCGATCATGTCTTCAATGACGAAGTGGAATAAAGCGGTCCCAAATGCTCAGCAGCAACGCGAGTTGAAGCGGGACAGCCTGTATCGTGAAGCGGCCGCAGCGTTTCGCCGCAACGGCTATCACGGCACATCGCTCACCGACGTGGCCGACCAGCTCGGCGTTTCGAAGGCCACCGTCTACAACTACGCCGAGAATAAACAGGAACTGTTTTTCCAGTGCCATCTGGCCGCGGCTCAGCAGGCGATTGATTCAGTATGTCGCGACCACAGCTTGCCAGGCATTGAGCGCCTGCGCCGAAGCATCAGCGATTACATCGCTTCCATCATCGGTGCAGACAGCCTCAGCGTCGTCATTCTCGAAGAGCGGTCGCTGAGTGAGGAACAACTGCAACGGGTGATCGAGAAGCGAGATGAGTTCGAACGCGACCTCAGGAATGTGGTCGCGAATGGTATTGCGGATGGAACAATCAACAACTGCGATCCAAAATTTGCGGTCTTCTGCATCACCGGCGCGGCCAACTGGGTCACCAAATGGTACAGATCCGATGGATCGTGGACTGTCGATCAAGTTGCACGTGGCACGGCCGATCTTCTGATCGGTGGCTTGGGCAAGAATGCGGCTCTGCCCGCGGGCGTAACGCCCCTCTTCCGGTGATCCGCGACTGCGGCGCGGAGATGACGGCCAAGGTGGTTCGCAACTGGCTTGAAAAACTCGGCGTGACGATCATGCGTCTGGCGGATTTCTTTATGCCAGGAAAAAGTCGGATGAATGAAGAATTCATCGTCCTCGTGTTCACTGATGATCACGAAACGGTCATCCATAGGCGTACCCATGGCTTCATGAAGAGCTAAATTTAATGCATCCGCCAAAGCCCTCTTCTCTTCGCTAGAGAACTTTTGAGCTGGAATGTGAGCGTGAAAGGTTGGCATGAGTGCTTCCTCGGATGTGTTGTTCAACCCAGGCAAGGCGATGAAGTTGGCTATTTTCCGGGCTTAACTAAAGAAGTCCTGCCCGAGTGCTCCTTCGAGTCGCTCGCCGGGCTATCAGCGGGCCCTCGAGGAATCGCGCAAGCGCTACCGGAAATCGTATAGCGAGCCCTATGTGGGCTCGCCCGGGGTTCACCCGCGCAAGAAGTGGCCGCATCGCGGCCGGCGTAACTGAAGTCTGGCGGCCTTATTGCTCCATTGGCGCAGAAATCCTTTCTTACCGCTTTGGACCAAGGCGGAATCGCCCATTTGCGATCAGTGCGGCATCCCAACGCCTGCGCCGATTGATCCGCCCACGCGGATGCAACTATCCGACCTCGGCATGCGCACAAAGCCCGCGCCGAATTCAGAACAGGACGTGGCGATGTGCGGACGTGCGACTGGTTGCGGCTTGGCCGTCTGCTGCAGAGGCGTGGTGTGTGAACGTTGCCGCTTCACTTTCGGATCGCTCTGTTGCGCGGAGGCGGCCGATATGAGCGAACCAGTGCCTGGTGCGTAGTTCGGCCGTCCAGGATGCGTCAGTTGACCTGACATCTAACCATCCGTCGTGTACAAGTGGACCTCGACCGACATGGCCGAACCGGGGCTCACAATCCCTGCGATGGAGACTTCCATGAACGCCAACAGCTCGCCTGATCCGGCGCTGCGCAATCTCGGCGCCCTACTTCCCGAACTGGCCAACCTGTACAAGGATGTGCACTCCCATCCCGAACTATCGATGCAGGAGACGCGTACCGCGAAGTTGGCGGCCGATCGGCTTACCTCGGCTGGCTTCGAAGTGACGTCCGGAGTCGGCAAGACGGGGGTGGTGGGGCTCCTTCGCAACGGCGAAGGGCCGACCGTCATGCTGCGCGCCGACATGGACGCGTTGCCCGTTCAGGAAGCGACCGGGCTCCCCTACGCGAGCAAGGCGACCGCAACCGATCGCGACGGCAATACAGTCCCCGTGTCGCACATGTGCGGCCACGACATGCACGTCACCTGGCTTGCGGGAGCCGCCAAGCTGATGGCGGACGCCAAGAGCTCATGGCGGGGCACGCTCATGGCGGTCTTTCAGCCGGCGGAAGAGACGGCCGAAGGCGCACAGGCGATGATCGATGACGGTCTGTTCAAGCGCTTTCCCAAACCCGACGTCATACTCGGTCAGCACGTCATGGTGGGACCAGCGGGAACCGTTGCAGGTCGCGCCGGCGCGATCACTTCGGCAGCGGACAGTCTGCAGATCCGTCTGTTCGGACGCGGTGCGCACGGTTCGATGCCGCAGGCCAGCATCGACCCCGTCGTCATGGCCGCTTCGACCGTGCTGCGGCTGCAGACCATCGTCTCACGCGAAGTGGCTGCCGCCGAAGCCGCCGTTCTGACCGTGGGAGTCCTACAGGCCGGTACGAAGGAAAATGTCATTCCGGATGAGGCGATCATCAAGCTGAACGTCCGGACCTTCGACGCCGGAGTGCGCACGCGCGTCCTGGCCGCGATCGAACGGATCGCCAACGCCGAAGCGGCCGCTTCGGGAGCGCCGCGACCGCCGGAGATCACGACCCTCGACCACTACCCTCTGAACGTGAACAATCAGGAGGCTACCAGCCGGGTCGTGGACGCGTTCCGAGGGCACTTCGGTGCCGAGCGTGTGCGGGCGACGGGGCCGGCTCCGGCCAGCGAGGACTTCGGATCGTTCGGGGCTGAATGGCACGTTCCTTCCGTTTTCTGGTTCGTCGGCGGCACCGATCCAGATATCTATGCGAAGGCCAAAGTGGCCAACAGGCTTAACGAGCTGCCGGTTAACCATAGCCCGAAGTTCGCGCCCGTTCTCCATCCGACACTGGAGACCGGGGTTGAAGCGCTGGTGGTGGCGGCCCGCGCCTGGTTGCCGGCCTAGGGGCAGGAAGCCGAGTTATGGACAAGCTGCCTATCGCACTCGATCTGGCCGGCACTTTCGTGTTCGCGCTCAGTGGGGCGCTGGCGGGAACCAAGCGCGGGCTGGACCTGTTCGGCGTCCTAGTCTTGTCCTTCGCGGCGGGCAATTCGGGAGGCATTACCCGCGATCTCCTGATCGGCTCGGTGCCGCCCGGGGCGGTCGGCGACTGGCGCTATCTCGGCGTTTCGCTGCTCGCCGGCCTCATCACCTTCTACTTCTCTCCCCTGATCGTGCGGGTATCGAATGCGGTGCTGGTGTTCGATGCGGCGGGACTCGCGCTCTTCGCCGTCGCAGGCTCGTCAAAGGCTCTGTCGTTCGGGCTCAATCCGGTGATGGCGACGGTGCTCGGGGTGGTCACCGGGATCGGCGGGGGCATGGCGCGCGACCTCCTGCTCGCCGAAATTCCCACCGTGCTCCGGGCCGACCTTTATGCGGTCGCGGCGCTGGTGGCGGCGGCCATCGTAGTGATCGGTCATGTGCTGTCGCTGCCCGTCGGTCCCGTGACGGCGGTGGCGCTGATTTCATGCTTCCTGCTTCGTGGCATGGCCATCATACGCGGTTGGCGCCTTCCGGTCGCGAAAGGAGCCGAACGACAGGATCCCGGCAAGGAGGACCCGAAGACCGGCGGGAGGCGCTAGGCTACACCGCCTCGGGATTCATGCTCAAGTCGGCTCGTCCGGCGAACGCGGTGCCCACCGCGAGCTTCACCACGCAGGAGGACACGGTTTCCACCTCGTCGACCACGACAGGCGTGCCCAGCTACGGCTCGACCTCTGTGTTCGCAATGATCCAGCCGCTAACTGGCCGCGAAATGCGCCGGCCTGAATTTGCAAATTGTCTTGCGACGATCGAGCCACGGCCGGATCAATGCGTCATTGGACGCTCATTTACCGTCAACAGAGTGGCTGACTCGCCACACCGTGTTCCCGACATCGTCAGCAACGACCAGAGCACCGGTCCGGTCAAGCGCCACGCCGACCGGCCGCCCGTGAACCGTTTTTTTATCCGGTGCAAGGAAGTTCGTCACCACCGGGGTGGGCATCCCGCTCGGCCGTCCATTCACGAAGGGAACGAAGATCACCTGGTAGCCGTTCAGCGGGTCGCGGTTCCAGCTGCCATGCTGGCCCACAAACGCGCCATCGGCGAATGCCGGTGACAGCGTTTCTCCTTGACTGAATGCGAGGCCGAGTGCCGCAACATGGGAGCTGAGGCCGTAGTCCGGCTTGATCGCCTTCGCCACCATCGCAGGATCCTGCGGATGGACGCGTTCGTCCAAGTGCTGTCCCCAATAGCTATAGGGCCAGCCGTAGAAACCGCCGTCCTTGATGGACGATAGATAATCCGGAACCAGATCCGGCCCGATCTCGTCCCGCTCGTTGACTACAGCGAACAATTGCCCCGTTCCAGGCTGGATGGCGAGGTTGGTCGGATTGCGTGTTCCGGTCGCGAAAAGGCGCTTGGCCCCCGTCAGGCGATCGACCTCGTAGATGGCCGCGCGCCCTTCTTCGATGTCTATCCCATTCTCGGTGATGTTGCTGTTAGAGCCGACCCCGACATAGAGCTTTGACCCATCGGGGCTGGCCACCATAGACTTGGTCCAGTGGTGGTTGATCGGGCCTGCGGGCAAATCGGCAAGCTTTGTGCCGGGCGCCGTAATCTCCGTCTGTCCCGGTGTAAACGGAAAGGCGATGATCGCGTCGGTGTTGGCGACATACAAGGTGTCCGCCACCCATGCGACGCCGTACGGCGAGTGCAGGTGGTCGACCAGAACAGTCTCCATCTCCGGAACGCCGTCGCCATTGGCGTCACGCAACAAAGTGATGCGATTGCCGCCCTTGTCGGACGCACCGGCGCGCGCCTTAACTTTTCCTGAGATGTAATCCTTGGGGCGGAATGGCTTGGTGCCGGGACCGTTAGCTTCAACGACGAGAATATCGCCGTTGGGCAATGGGTAAACGATGCGCGGATGCATCAGTCCGGTCGCCATCGCCTGGATGCGCATGCCAGCCGGGACAGTGGGCGTTTCCCCGTCCTTCCAGCCAACCGCCTGCGGTACGCTCATGGGCGGCACCAGATACTGGTGAGCTTCAGGAAGGTCGGGATTCGGTCCATATTGTTTTGATGGATCGCCACCTTGGTCACTACAGGCGGAGACCAGCGCGGAAAGCATCAGTCCCGAAACCGTTCGAACTCGATTCGCGATCATTTGCTTTCTCCTTAGCCCGCAGTCTTGACGGCGGTAACACGCCAGCCTCGAAGACCGGCGGCAAGCAACAGGATCGTAACGATGATTGATAGGGTAATGCCGGTCGGGACAACCGAGGTCCACGCATCTCGCGTATGAACGAAGACGTTGACCAGCGAAAGAATTGCGGCAGCCCCGACCAAACCAAAATCGAACCAACGGATCGGCCCGGCTCTCCCGAGCGCGAAGTCAATTACCAGGAAAATCGTGGCGATCAGCGCCAGCACGAGACCCCCAGTGATCAGCCAAACAGAAAAGTTGGCCCACTGCATCAGCGAGTTGCTCGTGTACATATAATCGGTGAACAGAGCGGCCATGAGCAACGCGCCACCCAGTCCAACGAAAAACGGGTGCAGCGGCTTATGCATGTGGCTCGTGCCAATTGGCTGCGCCATGTCTTCCTCCCGTTTACTTCGACCAATTAAGTGCGATTTTTGCACGGAAGCCGGGCGACGACAACCGTCTTCCGTTTTCGTGCGGAGCGGAGGTGTCTTTCGGCTCGCGCGATACGCGTCAGGGACCGCCAAAAAGGTAATGCTAGCTGGAGAAGGAAAGCTGCTCTTCACCGCTGCTCAAAGCCGTTGCCGAGGTGCAGGATGCTTGGAAGTCGAGCGACGCCTTTCTCATGATCGGCGAACTAATCGGTCGGATCCGGCGGAGGCTGCGCCGCCTTCATCCCGTGGCGGACAAATACGCCTTGTTGGCAAGTGAACGAGTTACGTCAAGCTGAAACGTGAAATACGCGAGTGCTACCGGTGAGGGAAGGCGCTCCACCGATTCATTTCATAACGCGTCATTACGCGAATGGTCGTTGTAGCAGCAAAGCTAAAATGTCAGCACTGAGCAAAGTTCAAATGTCAGCTTCCATCGATCGCACGCAGATCGGCGTCCCAGCACACGCCGACCCAATCCAGTTCCAGTCTGTGTGTACCGAAAACCTAAACTCGGATGTAGCGGTGATGAAGTCCGCCGAGGAGTGCAATTGATCTAATGCTTCCCGTGCGCTGAACCGAGTGAGAGACCGGCGTATCCTTATTGAGCGATCGATGGGTCCTCAGTTCGTTATAGTACGCAGCATATTTCTTCAGAATTCGGAGCAAATGCGCTTCATTCAAAACGATGATATGGTCGATGCACTCGCGTCGGATCGATCCAATCAACCGTTCGGCAAAGCCATTCTGGCAGGGCGAGGCTGGTGCGGTAGGCCTGTCCCGGATGCCCATGGCGCATAATCGCCGTGTGACAACAGCACCATAGACCCGGTCCCGATCGCGGATCATGTAGTGCGGAGCCTCATCCCAAACGAATCTCTCCTTGCTCAATAATTTCTGCAGCTCGTTTAGCGAAGACAGGAGCCAGACTTCCGACCGTTGCGGCATTGTCAGAGCTTGCATTTCCAGCCAGTGCGCGCGCCGCGATTCCTTCGAAGATCACCGCGTTTCGAAATAATGCCAACACAAGATGAAAAACGCACAGCCGCTCCGTGCTATCAGAGAGAGAATAGTACGTCCGACAGAATTCATTCATATCGGGCAGCCCCTTGGCAGCCAGATCGAGCCCAAGGACTCCGCCATACTCTTCCGGGCGTATGTACCAGCTATAGACGCACGTATGCGCAAGATCGATCATTGGATGCCCGAGAGTGGACATCTCCCAATCGAGCACACCTACAACGACGGGCTCACTCGGATGGAAGATGAGATTGCCGATACGGAAATCTCCATGAACAATAGTTGTTCGCGTATCGCGTGGACAATTCGTCCGAAGCCATTCGGCAAGGAATCCGATCTCCGATATCTCCCTTGTCTTGGATAGCGACCATTGTCGCGTCCACCGCGCAATCTGACGCGCAAAGAAATCGCCCTGTTTGCCAAACGTCGAAAGTCCGGCTGACTCATAGTCGACACTGTGAATGGCCGACAGAGTTCTGGCGGCAGAACCATACATTTCCTTGCGATGTGTCGGCGGAGCCGCAGCAAGTTCGCTGTCGCTGAATATACGGCCTTCAATACGCTCCATAACGTAGAATGGCGAACCGACCACGTCATCGTACTTATGAAACAGCAGGACTTGAGGAACAGGCAAGCCAACCCGAATGAGAGCATCGAGAACACGATACTCCCGGTCAATGGCATGCGCGGAGGGTAACACCACCCCATCGGGCTTTTTTCTGAGCACCAGCCTTCTGTTTCCATAAGTTACAAAGAAGGTGGGATTGGATTGTCCGCCTGAGACCGGCTCGCATGACATTTCGCCGGTCAAATCGGAAATTCGCGACCGGATAAACGCATCGAGTTTGGGGAAACGAGTCATCTACCGGCTATCTCCGTTCGTTGATCAGATTGTCGCCGGGTCTCATCCAATCGACGCATAGCCGTTGTCGACTACGACTTGATCGCCGACAAACGCCTGAAAGCTGATGCGGCTTTCATCCCTCCACAGCTTGATCGTCAGTTCATCGTCGGGCACGACGACAGAACTAAAACGGCAATCCATGCATGTCAGTCGCTTTTGACCGTTGGCTCCGTAAGCCATGTCGATCACGCGACCGATATGGCCGTATGTGGAAAGTCCGTGCAGAATCGGTCTGGCGAAGCCGGCTTTCTTCGCGAAATCCGGATCGATATGCAATGGATTGTAGTCGCCGCTCAGGCGATAGATTTGCGTAGCCCGGCGATCGATGCATGCCATAACAACACGGTCCGGCGACCGTCCGGGAATAAGATGCGGTGCTGGCGGCGGCAGCAGCGGCCCACCCATACCGCCATCTCCCCTGCAAAATGCCGTTTGGGTAACCGTTGCCAAGGGTACCCCGGACTCTTTTTCCTGAATTGTGCGCTCGCTGACGATCAGTGCGCCCCGCCCCGGCCCCTTGTCATAAATTGCGGTGATACGAGGCCGGGCCAGAACAGTCGCCGCAGGGGGCAAAGCGTGATGAATTTCAAACCGCTCCGACGCATGAACCGTCCTCACGAAATCGAGGCCAGGATTGAGATCGCGGTACCAGAAGCCGGGATATGCAAGCATCACCGCCATCGAGGGCAAGACCCGCAAACCTTCCTCATAGACGTACGGGAGCTCACTGGAATCCCGGCCCGCTCCCACACCGAGCGCATAAATAATTGTGTCGCGAACTTGATAGGTGTGTTCGACCTCCGGAAACTGGAAGCCCAGAAGATCATCGTAACGAGACATATGCCGGGTTTTTCATGTTATGAGCGTCGCTGCGATCTCGCCAACGTGACACTCTGAAACTTTCTTGCCTTTGAACATGTCTTATGGTTCATCCGGCCCAAACAGGTCTTGATCGTCGAACCCCAGATACAGTTTTCGGACGAGGTCGCTGTTGATGAGTTCTTCCGGTCGGTCGGCGGTAAGCGCGATCTCTCCGTGAACCATTACATATCCGCGGTTTGCGATGCGAATTGTCTGCTCGAAGTTTTGCTCAGCCATCAGGACCGTGAGACCCAGCCTTTCCTTGAGACCGCCAATCATCTCGATCGTCCGCATAACAAGCGCAGGTGAGAGTCCAACAGACGGCTCATCAACGATCAGGATCGTCGGGCAAGTCATCAACGCGCGGCCAATAGCCAGCATCTGCTGTTCGCCGCCGCTCATGCTGCCGGCGAGTTGCTGCCGCCGCTCAAGCAGCCTTGGAAACGTCTCATAGCAGAAGGCAAGGCTGTCCGGCTGTCGGCGTCTGGCTTCCGGCCGATAGGCTCCCAGCAGAAGGTTCTCCTCGACGGTCAGTTTTGGAAACAGCCTGCGCCCTTCCGGAACGAGTGCGATTCCAAGATCCACAACTTCCTCGGCGGCCAGGCCGCTGAGTTCGACTGATTGCGACCCGAATTGCGCCGTAACGGATCCCGACGTGGGTCGCAACTGCCCGGTGATGCACTTGATCAGCGTGCTCTTGCCATTTCCATTTGTGCCGAGCAGCGCCACGGTCTCTCCGTTTCTTACCTCCATCGAGACGTTCGACAGTATCTTCACGGAGCCATAGCCGGCCGACAGGTTTTTGACGCTGATGCTACTTCCCAAGATATGCTCCCACCACTTCGGGATGACGCATGACCAATCTAGGCTCACCATCCGCGATTTTCTTGCCCGCCACGAGCACTGCGATACGGTGGGAGAACTTGATCACCGCCCTCATGATGTGTTCGATCATCAGAACCGCTATCCCCGATGCGTTCAGGCGGACGAGCAATTCCAGAATTTCGTCGATCTCGGCGTCCGACAGGCCCGCCATCACCTCGTCAGCGATCAGAATACGCGGGCTGCAAGCCAGGGCGCGGGCAAGCTCCAGCTTGCGAAGTTCGACCTGGGTCAGTGATGTCGGCGAATGCCGGGATTTGGAGCCAAGACCAACACTGTCTAGCGCGGCTTGCGCATCCCACCCAGCGTCGTTCAGACCTTCCCTTTTTCGGGAGAACATCAGCGGGATTTCCACATTTTCCTGAACCGTCAATCCCCGAAACGGGCGCGGTATCTGAAAACTGCGCGCGATGCCGAGCCGGGCACGTTGCCAACTGGCCAGTTCGGATATTTCCTCATCCAGAAAACGGACCGACCCACTCGAAGCCGAAAATGTACCGGCAATGCAGTTCACGAACGTGCTCTTGCCGGATCCGTTCGGTCCGATAAGCGCAAGCCGTTCTCCGGCGCCGATTTTGAGATCGACGTTGTCTAATGCGACAAAACCGCCAAACTTTTTTGTAATGCCAGTTGCCTCAAGCACGAGATCCCCCTTTCCAGTGGCGGCGGACCAGACTCACAATTCCACCGGGAGCGACCGCGACAAAAATCACGAGAAGCAAGCCGACAACGAGAAGGTTCGCGGCAGATGAGATCGTGACCGTCAAGATCTGCTGCACGCTTCCGAGCAGTATTGCGCCTATCACCGGCCCCCACCAGGCGGCCATGCCTCCGATAAGAGGCATTGCGATCGTGTTGATGGCAATGACCAGACTGAACGCCGATGTCGGCTCGACGTATGTGACGAAGTATGGGTAGGGAGCACCCGCGATTCCCATCAAGGCTCCACTCAACGTCGTCGCGAGAAGCTTCATGCGAAGGCTTGGGACACCATTCGCTTCGGCCGCCAGTTCGTCATCACGGATCGCTGCGAGCCCCTTACCAATCCATGAATTTTCGATCATCCACGCCATCAGAATGCCGAACAGCGCCAACGACGCCATGATCACCAGCAGCGCCTGAGAATAGATGATGAATCCTGCGGGTGGTTCAGGGCGCAGGATAAACACACCTCTGGCTCCGCCAACCAGCGACCAATGAACGATCAGCGTCTGCAGGACAACTGCGAGAGCAAGGGTCGCGATGGAGAAAAACACGCCGCGCAAACGCAACGTCAGATATCCGGTTCCCAATCCAATCAGACCGCAGACAAACGCTGCGACCGGTATCGTGACATAGAGAGGCGCGTCGTACAGTTCATGCAGCGCCACGGTGGTATAGCATCCCAGCGCAAAGAAGCCTGCCGATCCGAAATTCACATAGCCCGCATAACCGCCGAGAATATTCCAGGCTGTCGCGAGCAGGATGTATTGCAGCACCGTGTATCCCGCGAGATAGGCGTACTCATGATGGGGTTGCCCCGTCGCTATTACGGATACGACAAGAACGACATAGATCACGCAGACAGCTATCAAGCCACGTGGCCATCTCATCCCGGCTTTTCGATCGGCGACCATGGTCATATTCATATCTCCGTCATCGGCCGAACAGCCCAGCGGGGCGAAATGCCAGAGTCAGCAGCAGGACACCGAAGGCCACCGCCGGCGACCACGATGGGCCGAAGTAAGTCGATGTGATGGCTTCGACCACGCCGAGGACGATCGCAGCTATCAGCGTTCCCCAAACACTGGTCATTCCACCAAGAACGCAGATTGCAAAACTGCGTCCGATGAACTCACGGCCAATTGACGGCTCAACCGGCTGAATCATGATCAGGAGAACGCCGGCGACCATCCCCGTCGCGATCGCCAGTCCGAATGCGATTTCCTTGATCCTCGTGGGATTGGCTCCCACGAGGCGAACCGCTTGCACGTCCTGAGATACCGCGAGAATGACGCGTCCAATGTATGTCCGTTTGAGAAACACCTGCATCGCAACGACCATCGCGACGCCGATGACAAACGGAATGATCATGCGCCAAGGAAGCGAGACGAACCCGAATTCCACCACCGGTCCGACGTAAGGCGCGCTCACCTGACGGTAATCCACGCCGAACATCAAAAGCAGGCTGACTTCAATGATAAACAGCGCGCCGAAGAAGAAAGCCAGGCCTTGCAGGGCTTCCTCACCGCGCCGTTCAAAACAATAGTAGTAGATACGGTAAAAAGCACAGCCGATGAGAAAGCCGATCGGGAGCAGCGCAACCGCCGAGACGAAGGGATCGATGCCGTATGTCGACCAGCCGAGATAGGCAAGGAACGCACCCAGGATAATAAATCCTGGGTGCGCGATATTGACGATGTCGAGCATGCCAAATGAAATGGTCACGCCGATCGCGAGCGCGGCATAAAAGCCGCCTAGCAGAATTCCCGCCAAGATGGCATTGACCAGCAGATCCATGCTCTTCTCTTTCTAGGTCAGCGACAGATTTTGCGTCGTGAGGTTAGGGATTTCCGGCCGTGAATGGCGAAACCGCATTTCCTGACTTGAATTTCGGCGGATAGAGAATGGCCTGCTTCCCCGCCTCCTTGAACTGGTCGACGTTGTTGCCGGTGACACCCTGGTACTGAACAAGCAAGGCTCGTGGCTCTGCCCATTCACCCATGCCGTCAAACTTGATTTCGCCTGCAATCGTTTGAAATGTCGTTTTCCGCACGTAGTCGATAAGTTTGGCGTCTTCGACGGATCCGACCGCCTTGATGGCCTGTTCCAGGATCTGAATCTCTGCATAGGCGAGCGGAACGATGTAGAATCCGAGAGGGTCGAGACCTTCGCTTTGCGCGCGTGCCTGATACTTGGCCAATACTTCCTTCAGGCCCGGGAAGTCCATCGTTGGCTCCGGAACATAAAGATCATAGGAGACAACGCCGTTGAGCAATGGACCGAGTTGGGTCTTGAGCGCAGCCGACCCCAGACCAATCATGCCGCCCCCGAACAGTCTTGCGGACAGGCCGACTTCATGAGCCGCCCGGATCAACCCCGCGCTATCCGGAGGATATGAGCCGACGTAAATCAGATCTGGTTTTGTTGCCTTGACCGAGCGAATGATCGAACTGAATTCGATCGCATTCGGCGGATAGGTCCGCTCGAAAACGATGTCGATTCCCAACTCCTTCGCGTTTTCGCGTGCGCCTTCGAATGCCGTTTTGACAAACTCGACGTCGGCTCCGACGAGAGCAAGGGTTTTCGGCTTCGGTGTCAGTGTCATCGCCGTTTGCAGGAAGCCACGGGAAAATTCGTACTTGGCCTTCGAACCATTCGGCTGCATCTGGAAAAAGCCGGGATACTTGAACCGTTCGTTTCCGTTCAAGGAGAAAAGCGCCATGAAGATTTTCTTGCGCTGAATGATCGTTGGCATCGCCGCGCCAATCTGCGTGGTTGCATAGCCGGAAATCACGAGATCGACTTTGTCGATATCAAGCAACTTGGCGTAGATCGCCGGCACGGTCGCGGGACTGCTTTGATCGTCATAGAAGACGAACTCGACCTTGCGGCCCAGGATGCCGCCCTTGCTGTTCACCTCTTCCGCCCAGATTTGCCAGGTCAGAAGTGCGATTTTGCCAAAAACTGCCAGACCGCCCGATAACGCAATACCGAATCCGATCCGGAGCGGCGGAAGAGACTGCGCCTCTGCGGGTCTTGCTGCGAGATAGAGCGCGCCAACGCCGGAGCCAAGTACACTGCGTCGCGTCAGATTGAGCTTATCAGCCATGAAACAACTCCCCATGATATTTTCTAAGTTCATCTGCGCTGTTTGCTGAGCGCGATGTTTCGCCTTCGCACACAAAAATGGACCGTCTTTGGCTATGCTTTTCCCGCTCTGGCTATTGCCCTTCCCGTCTAGTTTGAAACCAAAGACCTCAGCTCCGCCTTCATCACCTTCCCGTTCGCGTTTCGCGGCAACGGCTGCGCAAGAAACGTGATGATCTCAGGAACTTTGTAGTCAGAAAGTCTCTCGGCGCAGAACGCGCGCAGTTCGTCAGAACTGGGATGGGGATCGGAAGGAACGACCAGAGCCCTTACCCGCTCTCCGAGAACCGGATCGGGTACACCCACGATTGCGCATTCGATGACACCGGGGTGGTAGGCCAGGACGTTCTCGACCTCGATGCAATAGATCTTGAAGCCCGCCCTGTTGATCATGTCCTTCTTTCGATCGAAGATGCGCACATATCCCTTCGCATCAATCGAACCGATGTCACCCGACCGCCAGTAACCGCCGACGAATCCCGAACGGTTCCCCTCCGGATTGTCCCAATAGCCGGGCACGGTCATCGCCCCGGCGATCCAGAGTTCTCCGCTTTCACCCGGCGCAACCTCGCGGCCCTCGTTATCGACGACCACAATCTCCGCACAGTGAAGCACCTTGCCGACTGAATCGGCGCGTGTCGCCGCATCGCCGGCTGGAAGTATCGTCACAGGCGACGTGGTTTCGGTCGAGCCGTAGCAATTCATGAGTATGAGTTGCGGCAACCGCTCAGCCAGCGCCCCGATTGTTGCCTGCGGCATCGGAGCTCCTCCGAATCCGCCAACCCGCCAGTTCGAGAGATCAAAGCTGCCGAATTCAGAATCGAGCAGGCACAGGTTGTACATCGCTGGAACGATCAGACTGTGGGTCATTCCCTCCCGCGCGGCGATTTCCAGAAACAGCCGCGCCTTGAATGTTGGCATCAGAACGGTCGTGCCACCCACGCGGATCATCGTGAGAATATTCGCAACCAGCCCTGTGACATGCGAACCTGGAACGGCAAGCACTGATACTTCGGTGCCAAGCCGCAGGTTCATGCCGTACTGGAAGTGCAGCGCAGAGTGAACCATGCCGAAATGGGTCAGCATCGCGCCTTTTGGCTGCCCGGTCGTACCCGACGTATAGAGGAGGCAAAATATGTCCTCCTCTTCAATTGTGACGGCCGGCGCGATCCCTTCGCCATTGGCGGCCTCATCAAAATCGAGGTCGTTTGTCGCTCCGATCGAACACGCGACACGCAACGTCGGCGTCGATGCGCGTGCGGGCAAATTCACACCGAATTCGGCTTCATAGATGAGCCCTGCTGCGGCACACTGGTTCAAGACGAATTCAATCTCCGGCGCCCGCTGCCGTATATTCAGAGGAACAGAAATAATTCCGGCGCGCGACGCCGCGAGAACGGCCACAACGAATTCGGTTCGATTTCCGATAAGCAACGCAAGACGATCGCCCTTCACCAAACCGCGCTCCGTGAGGCCACCCGCAAGCGCTTCCACCCGCCGATCAAGGTCGACATAGCTCAAGCGCTCATCCTCAAGAACGAGTGCAGTCCTATCCGGAAACTTCGCCACGGCCTCGCGGAACATCGCATCGACGTTCGACGGACGCTCCGCGAAACAACGCACAACACGATCGCCGTAATGCAATTCGCGAATGACCTTGGGCGTTTCCATCGCGGACCTCAGCGCGAGACTCTGGGCGGGCGCCCGAGAAGAAAGCCTCCGTCCACGGTAATCAGCTGTCCGGTCACCAGCGCCGCGCCTTCGATCAGCCAGACAATGGCATCGGCGATATCCTCCGGCTTGCAGGTCTTCTCGAGGGCGGACGAGTTTGAGAAGCCTTCGCGAACCGTCTTGTAGACGTCCTGCCCCAGACCGTTTTGCAGCCAGCGGCTCTCTATCAATCCGGGCATGACGCAATTCACCCGAATGGAAGGAGATAACGCACGCGCAAGCGAAAGCGTTAGCGTGTTCAACGCAGCTTTGGACGTAACGTAGGCAAAGGAGCTTCCATTTCCGGTCAATGCGCTGATGGACGATACGTTGACGACCGCACCGCCGCCGCTTGCCTTCATCGATGCGGCCGCGGCTCTGGTCATCTGGTATGTACCGATGACATTCACCGCATAGACTTCCTGGAAATCCTCGGCATTCTGCCGATCGAGTTCGTCCATCGGCACGAACTTTGTCGTGCCGGCGCTATTCACCACCGCATCGATACGACCAAACGCCTTGACGGCTGCCGCCACCACCTGCTTGCAATCGTCGTCTTTTGCGACGTCCCCGCGCACGGCAATCGCCTTCGGACCGAGTTTTCTGCATCGCGCGGAGGTTTCTTCCGCTTCGGCTGAGCTTCGGCTGTAGTTGATCACGGTATGCCATCCCCGCTCGGCGAGCATCAGGGCAGTTGCTGCCCCGACACCCGTTGCTCCGCCGGTGATCACCGCAACGCGGTTCTTGTCCATGTTATTTCCTCGCCGCTGAACCAGGCTCTACTTGATGGCCTGAGGATTGATCGGCGAGCCGGTGCCCCCCGTAATCACGAGCGGTGGGCCGCAGAAGAAAAACTCATAGATTCCGTCGGCAGCGCAGTCTTCCGCCAGTTCCTTGAGATAAAACATCTCACCCATGGTGAGACCCATTGCCGGGATCACGACCCAATGCCAAGGTTGCGCTGCCTCGTCCGTTTCGTTCGGACGAACCTCCACACCCCACGTATCGGTGCAGATTGCCGCGATGCTTTTCTCGTGAGACCAATAGCAGTTCTCGAACTTGACGCCGGGTGCGCTGCCGCCGGCATATGTCCCCCAGTCGCCCTGCTTCAGGACTCGCTCCATATGGCCGGTGCGGATTATGACAAAGTCGCCCTTGCGGATTTCAACGCCCTGCTTTTTCGCGGTGGCTTCGAGGTCTTCGTTGGAAATTCCATAGCCATCATCGAGACTATCGACGCCCTTGGCGCGCGCGACGTCGAGTAACACTCCACGCCCGACCATCTTGTCGCGCGTGTGCTCAATCCCGTTCTTGTGGACGCCCTGAGAATCCACCAATGTCGCGGGGAAGCCGTTGTACATGGTGTCGTTGTAGAAGACGTGTCCCAGCGAATCCCAATGGGTCGCCGACTGAACAGGCATGTTGATCGCGTCATCCGCGTAGCGAATCTTGGGCTTTTCGTCGTAAAGTCCGGCGACGGCGTCTGTCCCAGTCGCCAACATGGTGTGAATGGGATTCCAGCGGGGCGGACCATCGAAGGCGCCGCGCTGCGGTCCATTTTTGTTCAGAGGGATGCCGAGACCGAAGGACTTCCCCTTTTTAACAAGCCTGGCCGCCGCGACGATATCTTGAGACGTCACATGATTGAGCGTTCCGATCTCGTCTTGCTTTCCCCAGCGGCCCCAGTTTGAAAGTTTCTGGGAAGCCTCATGGATTTTTGCCTTGTTAACTGGCCCGCTCATGTTGGTCTCCATTTGTTGTTCTTGGCGAATATCTGAATCGGTCTCGATGGCTTTCGAAGATCGCCGCTCCGGCGTTCGACGAACAAACTCGATCGGTTGCACGATGCCGATAAAGTTGCGCAACTCCTGTCGAGAGAGCGCACGAGTCCTACCTCGCACTCGATAGCCGAGCCCGAAGAATCGCTTTACCGGTTCGAAGTCTTTCGAAGCTACGTAACTGCGCTGATGGTGGTCATGGTCGGTCTGCTCCCTGTCGGCATCGCCTTTTGGCTTGTGCCGTTATTGTTTGCGTTTCTCGCAATAGTCAGGTCAAAACGCTTATTAACCAGATGATCAATAACTCAGAGAAGTGTCAAGAGGCCGTTTAGAAAAAGCAGGCAAGACAAGAACGGTGCTACGAATTATCGCATGGGTATGAAAATGACACGGACGACATCATGAGCAGGCCTACCAAGGTCGCGCGAACGCGCCTGAACCCCGATCAACGCAAGGAACTGATCTTGCGGGGGGCTGTCACCTTTTTCGCGGATTACGGATTCAATGCGCAAATGCGCGAGCTGGCGAAAGCGCTTGGCGTCTCGCCGGCGTTGATCTTTGCGTATTTCAAGAACAAGGAAATTCTGCTGGAAGCTGTGTACGATGAAGTGTTCGGCTCGCGTTGGAACGATGATTGGGCCGCCCTCATCAGCGATGCCAAGATTCCTCTTCCCGAGCGCCTGATCAAATTCTATCGCTCATATCTGGCGGTAGTCGACGACCGCAATTGGATCAGAATATCGATGCGCGCCAGCCTGGAGGGCGAGGACCTGGTTCACCGCTATCTATCGGAACACCTTGACGGCTTGCTTCGATTGATAGCGATACAGGTGAGAAAGTTTGCGGGAGAGAAAAACCTCCGGAGCGCACCTTCGCAGATCGAGATCGAAGGAGTCTGGCAACTTCACTCCGCCGCTGTCTATTATCTCGTCCGGAAGCACATTCACCACAGCGCCGTGCTCGAAGACCGCGACTTGTTTGTGAGCTTTATCGTCGATGGCTTTATTTTCGGACTCAAACGCACGCAAAAAGCCACGTAACATCGCGGCCTCGAGCAGGCACCCTCCCCTTCAGCCGGAAAAGCTGCCGTTGGCAGATTCCGGCGTGTCGGAGAGGGCTTATGCTCGCTTCTTCCTCAGATCATCTTGTGGCCGATGAGCGGCGCGATATCACGGGTTTCCGGCCTTGAACGGCGTTATCACATTGCCCGACTTGTATTTGGGAGGATAGAGGATGACCTGTTTCCCCGCCTCCTTGAATTGCTCGATATTGTTGCCGACGACACCTTGATACTGAATGAGCAATGCCCTTGGCTCAGCCCACTCGCCAATGCTGTCGAACTTGATCTCACCGCCGACGGTCTTGAAGGTGTTGCGATGAACGTAGTCAATCAGCTTGGCATCATCGACCGAGTTGGTGGCCTTGATGGCCTGCTCCAGAATCTGGATTTCGGCGTAAGCAAGCGGTGCGATGTAGAATCCAAGCGGATCGAGACCTTCGCTTTGGGCACGCGCCTGATATTTCGCTAGCATCTCCTTGAGACCGGGAAAGTCCATCGTCGGCTCCGGCACGTAGAGATCATAGGAGACGATGCCATTCAGCAGCGGCCCCAGTTGGGTCTTGAGGGTCGCCGACTGCAAGCCGATCATGCCGCCACCGAACAATCTCGCGGACAGGCCAACTTCATGGGCAGCCCGAACCAGCCCCGCGCTGTCCGGCGGATAAGATCCGACGTAGATCAGCTCCGGCTTGGCGGCCTTGACCGTTCGAATGATCGAGCTGAATTCGATTGTGTTCGGCGGATAGGTCCGCTCATACACGATGTCGATTCCAAGTTCCTTGGCATTTTCGTGCGCGCCTTCGAAAGCCGTCTTGACGAATTCGATATCCGCGCCGAGCAACGCCAGCGTTTTAGGCTTGGGATCAAGTGTCTTGGCTATCTGAAAAAAGCCGCGTGAGAATTCATACCTTGCTTTTGAGCCATTTGGCTGCATCTGAAAGAAACCGGGATACTTGAAGCGCTCATTCCCGTTCAACGAAAAAAGCGCCATCAGTATCTTCTTGCGTTGAATAACCGTAGGCATCGCGGCCCCGATCTGGGTGGTTCCATAGCCCGATAGAACCAGATCAACCTTATCGATATCCAGCAGTTTTGCGTAAATGCCGGGAACGGTCGCAGGGTTGCTTTGATCGTCGTAGAACACGAACTCAACTTTGCGGCCAAGAAGTCCGCCGCGCGCGTTCACCTCCTCAGCCCAGATTTGCCAGGTCAGAAGCGCGATCTTCCCAAGGGCTGCAAGCCCGCCCGAAAGGGCGAGGCCGAATCCAATTCGCAGCGGCGGCGCATTTTGCGCCATCGCTGGCATTGCTGCGAGAGAAAGTGCTCCTACGCCGGAGCCGAGTACACTGCGCCGTGTCAGACCAAATTTTTCATCCATGAAACGTCTCCCCGTTATTATTTTTTGAACTTCATCGCGCTCCGAGATATTGTCTCGAATTGCTCGCCAATCCGGCGAGTCCGCTCCAAACGCGGGCCGCCGGGCATCCGGTTCAGTTTTAGGAAGCCAGCCGACTGGCTAAACACCATCCTTTTCGCGGAAAGAGAATCCGATGGTTTCCAGCCGCTCCGCGACCTGGCCGCCAAACGCTTTCTTGAATTTTTCGGATTCGCTGGGAGCGAATCCGATGTCGTTGTAATCTCGCTCCTCTCCCCCCGTAATCATCACGAGAAGATAGGCGGTCTCGGACGTGATGTTGGTAAAGTCGCGATACACCGCCTTGGGAACGGCGATCATGTCGTACGGTTCTAGTATCGTTTCGTGCTGGCCTTCGTTGCCCCATCTAATCTTGAACCGACCCTTGAGGCAGAAGAGTAGTGGTGCGAATCCGGTCTCTGTAGAGACTCCGAAAGCCTGAAAAGCCCGCTGTTTGCGGGCCTTTCTGCCTCTAAAAAATAATATTCTCCAAAACCCGGACTGGATGGCTGGGGCGGGAGGATTCGAACCTCCGCATGGGGGAATCAAAATCCGGCCGGACCGTGAACAATATCAATGTTCATTCTGAATAGAGCGCAGAATCTGCCCCTAGATCTATCAATAGGTTAGCTGGGATTTCAGAACGACTCCCACGTGCAAGAGCCTGAGAATTTCTCTTGATACGATATGGATTGCTGGCTCGAATTACTTGGAATAAGGGCGATCCTAATCAGACGCTGGATGCGCACCCGAAACAGCTAGAACAAAAGCCCAGAGTTCTCGTGCGAGGATACTCTTGCGAGGGACCGTTTTTCGAGCCAGCGCATGAACAATGGCCTGCCGAAGGCCTCCCAGAATCATCGCTGCTGCAAGACCTGGATCGATGGAATCCGATATGTCACCATCGCGCTGTCCTTTAGCAATGTTCCTGGCGCCTTTGGCGACATGTGCTGAAAGCCATCGAGCCTCGACCTGGGCGACGACGGGATCGCGACTTAGCTGTGAAAGAATGATTGGCGCTAACGGATCACTGTAGTGATACTCAACGATCATACGCACACGCCTTTCTTCTCGATCGGCCCAGTGCTCCCCGTCGAGCTCCGCATTCATTACTGACGCGTCGTACCGTTCATAAAAATCATCAACGACCGCTGCTATCAATTCGCTCTTTGAGCCGAAGTGGTGATATGGCGTTCCAACGGAAACGCCAGCACGCTTTGTTACATCCCCAATCTCAAGCGTGCCCTTGTTTGCAACGAGCTCCTGCACTGCGCTGTTGAGGAGAAGCTCCCTCGTTTCGGCTTTGGCCGTTTTGCGCTTGGGAATGACACGGGGCGTTTTCATAAAGTGACTTCAATTCTTATGTTATTAGAGATATTGCGCTATTTTAGTGTCGGGATGTCGTAAAACACTAGCTCAAAACATCCGAAATATGGCGGTTGCTGTGAGCAATAGCGTTTCAGAAGATTTGGCTTCGGCATCAAGGAAGGCGAGCGTCTTCGAGAGTTTGCGAACTCGCACCCGCGCTTCGATCCACGAACCTGAAGCAATCGCTGTCACAAACTGGCTGTCGAGCGCAACGGTTGAGCATCGACGGCCCGTCGCAGTCAGCACGGTATGACCAAGTACGGTGTCAACGAAGGTGACGGTTGCCCCGCCATGCATAACGCCGTACGGGTTGTTGTGGCGTTCGTCGCTTTGAAAGCCATAAATATGACCGCCGTCAACATCCTTCGACCAGAAATAGGGGCCGCTAAATCCGGCATAGCCGTTCAATTCGGGGAGCATGCTGTAACCGGGTGGCACGGTTGAAACGATCCTCACGATGAAAATCCCAAAGAGTTATCCTGCGATTGCACCCGCCTGCACGAAAGCAGCTTCTTCTGTGCCTTCCAAATCCCAAGGTGGAGATTCCCAGCGGTATGTGTACCGCCGGGAATTGTCATTACTTCTTCAACAAGGGGCAAGTGCTCTTATCGATTGGTGTGAAGGCCTGATCCGCAGGAATGGTAGAGACCACTTTGTAATAGTCCCAAGGTTCCTTTGATTCAGATGCAGTCTTCACCTCGAAAAGATAGGCCGGATGGATCTTGCGGCCGTTAGGTTCGATTTTTCCCTTTCCGAAGAGCGGATCGTCAGTCGGCATCGCCTTCATTGCGCTGACGATCTTGGCGCCGTCGCGTGAATTCCCGCCCTCGTTCTCCAGAACCTTCAGGTAGTGGAGAGTCGACGAATAGACTCCCGCCTGAACCATGCTGGGCATCGCACGGTTCTTCATGCGCGCGGAAAAGCGCTTTGAAAAAGAGCGAGTGCCGTCATTGAGGTCCCAATAGAATGTCGCTGTCAGGTTGAGGCCGGCGGCCGCCTTTAAGCCCAGCGAGTGGACGTCCGTTATGAACAACAATAGCCCAGCAAGCTTTTGGCCACCGCTAATGATGCCGAACTCGGATGCCTGCTTGATGGCATTGATGGTGTCGCCGCCAGCGTTCCCCAGTCCGATAACCTTTGCCTTGGAGGATTGTGCCTGCAGCAGGAATGACGAGAAATCGGCCGTGTTGAGCGGGTGACGAACACTACCTACGACTTTTCCTCCAAGTGACGTGATTGCTTCGGTCGTGTCCCGTTCAAGCGCGGAGCCAAAGGCATAGTCAGCGATGAGAAAGAACCACGTATTGTCTCCGCCCTTGGTGAGCGCCGAGCCCGTCCCATGCGCGAGCATATAGGTGTCGTAGGACCAATGAACTGTATTTGGAGTGCACGCCTTGTTTGTCAGATCTGACGAGCCACCACCTGAGTTCAGGAGGACGATGTTTTTGTCTTTGACCAGATTGTTGACCGCCAGCGCAACCGACGATGTCGGTACGTCCGCGATCACGTCGACCTTCTCAACATCGATCCATTGACGCGCAATATTTGCACCAATGTCGGGCTTGTTGTGGTGGTCTCCAGCGATAACTTCAACCTTCCAGCCTCTGTTCGTCAATCCAGAGTCTTCAATGGCCATTTGTGCAGCGAGTACGGATCCCGCGCCGCTAATATCCGCATAAAGTCCAGACTGATCGGTCAACACTCCGATCTTCACGTTTTTATCCTGCGCAGTCGCCGCAGAAGACACGCCAAGCACAAGAGATGTGCCAAGCATCAGTGCCGAAATCATCTTAGTCATGTCATCTCCACTAGATTCTACTTGATCTCAGTTTTTCTTGTTGATGAAGCAATGCCCGACTTCAGCGCATGATCGATGATCACCTCGGATTCGAGCGCATGTTCCATTGCTTTCTTTCAGAGTCGGTTGGATCCACCCTCGACGACCGCGCTGTCCTCGGCCCGATTGCTTGACCCTGGCGCGCTGCGGCTTGGCATCCAACCAAGAACGCCGCCCGAGCTGACTACGCGACCCTTAATGCAATAAGGGGTTAGCCGGACTTGGCCATGGAGCCGATCGCTGCAGTCTGAGCTCTAACGCTTTCCGAACTAGCACTGCTTCATCCGCTCGATCATCGTATCGCGCATAACAAATTTCTGAATCTTGCCGGTAGCCGTCATCGGGAAGCTGTCTACAAAGACAACAAGCTTCGGAATTTTGTAATGCGCTATTTGCCCCTTACAAAAATCTCTCATTTCCTCTTCGGAAGACGTTTGTCCGGCCTTCAGGCTTATCCATGCGCAGAGTTCTTCTCCGTACTTTTGATCGGGTACACCAAAAACCTGCACGGTCTCGATCTTGGGATTCCTGTAAAGGAATCCTTCGATTTCAGCCGGATAAATGTTCTCACCGCCACGAATAACCATATCCTTGATGCGGCCTACGATCTGAAAGTATCCATCGTCATCCATGACGGCCAGATCACCGGTATGCATCCAGTCTGCAGCGTCGATTGCCATGCTTGTCTGAGCGTCATCATTCCAGTAGCCGCGCATAACATTGTATCCTCGAGCAAGAAGCTCTCCGGACTGCCCGGCCGGAACAACACGTCCCGCGTTATCCACGATCTTGATCTCCACATGGGGAGCAACGCGTCCGACTGTGCCAACCCGTCGCTCGATCGGATCGTCTTTATCCGTCTGAGTGACCGTTGGACTTGTTTCAGTCATGCCGAAACCAATGGTAATTTCCGTCAGCCCCATTTCGGTGGTTACGCGCTGCATCAGTTCGAGTGGGCAAGGGGCCCCAGCCATCATTCCCGTTCGAAGGCTGGACAGGTCGAATTCTCGAAATCTGGGATGCTCAAGCTCGGCGATAAACATCGTCGGGACACCGTGCAGTGCCGTGCATTTCTCCGACTCAACAACTCGAAGCACTTCGAGCGGATCAAACAGCTCTCCTGGGAGCACGACCGTCGCCCCGTGTGTTACACATGCGAGAACACCAAGGACCATTCCAAACGTATGAAACAGCGGAAGCGGGATGCAGAGCCGATCCCGCTCGGTGAATCCCATTCTTTCGCCTACAAAGAATCCGCTGTTCAGTATTCCATGATGTGTCAGCGTGGCGCCTTTCGGCAGGCCGGTTGTTCCACTCGTGAACTGAACATTTATCGGGTCATCAAACTGAAGATCGTCGCACTGCTTTCGTAAGGAAATCAGATCATCGTCATTGGCTGTTCGAGCGACATCGTGGAATGGGACTCCCGCTCTGTTGC
This sequence comes from Afipia sp. GW822-FHT04G07, assembly GCF_058800765.1. Classification (NCBI taxonomy): domain Bacteria; kingdom Pseudomonadati; phylum Pseudomonadota; class Alphaproteobacteria; order Hyphomicrobiales; family Nitrobacteraceae; genus Afipia; species Afipia sp. GW822-FHT04G07. The sequence continues at coordinate 3,606,425 of NZ_JBXAMP010000001.1, read as the reverse complement.
ATCGATCGCCACCAATGACAATTAAGAACTCCAACAGCGGTAATCGAGAAGCTTTTTCGTTTGAATCTTGATTGAACAGCTGGGGTGCAAGGCCCTCCAGCATCTCCATGAAATTTGTTGTCTTGAGTGACGGTGTCGCAATTATCGCTCGGCAGCCCGATTTACTCAGGACATGCTCCAGTTCGGAGAGGCGGTAGGAGGGGTTGACTGTGATGAGGATCAAGCCCGCTATCGCCGTGCCGAATTGGGCGATCACCCATTCTGCATTGTTCTGAGAGAGGATGGCAATGCGGTCCCCCGGTTGCAGTCCCATCTTCTTGAGACCAGCGGCGAACCGTTCGGCATCACGATATAGCTCGCGGTATGTTATGCGAACATTCTGGAACGGAACTATGAGCGCCTCGCGATCTCCGTGTTTTTGGCTGATAGTCGAAAGAAAGGATCCGATCGTCTGCCCGATCAAAGGTGCGGATGACGCGCCATGCCTATAGCTTTGCTTGAGATCCATGATAGCCACCAAGAAAATGAAAAGTCTGCGGAAAGCTCGGAAGCAACCTCTGACATCAGCCAGAGGTTGCTTCGAACCAGACGGTCGGGAAAGTTAGCTCAAATATCCGAAGTCACCGTGCCGTCCGGTGCCTCCCACAAATCGCGTCGCGCCTGCGATGCCCTCGCCTTGAAGAGGCTTCTCTCCGTTCACCCATTCGACAGCCAGCGCATCCCTCACCTGGAGACCGTATGTTTCATAGACCGATTTGCGGTCTGCTTTCACACACTCAGGCGGAAACCGCCCGATCTCGTGAGCAAGCGCTTCGGCCGCCTGCCGTACCGTTCCAGCCGGAGCGACTCTCTCGCAGAGTCCGATCCGAAGCGCTTCCTCGGCACGCACGGCGCGTCCGGTCATGATAATTTCGAGAGCCCGGCCCTGACCGACGAGTCTAGGTAGCCGCACAGTGCCTCCGTCCAACAGCGGCACGCCCCAACGCCTGCAATATACGCCGAAGTAGCCGCTTTCTGCATCGACAACCCGGAGGTCGCACCAAAGCGACAATTCCATTCCTCCAGCAACTGCGGGACCATCGACCGCAGCGATTGTCGGCTTGGTTGTCGAAAGCCGGGTCGGCCCAAGAGGACCTCTCGGCATTGGCTGCCCCGCAGGCACCGGCAACTTAAGGCTGGTCAATTCCAGATGAGCAGCTCCTGCACTTGCGTGCTTGAGATCCCAGCCGGCGCAGAACGCTCCGCCGCTGCCAAAAAGCACTGCAACCCTGGCGCTATCGTCATTCTCAAATTTCTGAATCTCCGCAACAAGCAAATCTGCTGTTTCTGGGTTCATTGCGTTACGTGCTTCCGGCCTGTCGATAATGATCGTGGTGACAAAGCCGCTTTTCTCGACGCGAACTGTCATTCTAGCTTCCTCTCAATTTCATCGCTGGCACCCGTGAAGCCCTCACGAGGTCGTCGGTATCAGGTCAAGGTAAAATGAATTGAAGTCAATTCAATTGTTGCTGTCAAGCTCGACATTTGCGAAAGTGTGACTATTCACTGCATTATGACCAACCGTTGGGCATCTTACGCGGGCAGCGAGACTGGCCTGCGCTCCCGCAGCTTGGCGCTGTAACAATACATGAAACGCGCGTGAAGCTGACCAAACCCGCCGTCACCCGTGAACAGGTCTACAAGTTCGCACACGGTTGCATCAAAGGCGGCGAACCGGAGTGCGGCGCTGCTGCCGTGATCTGCTTTGAATGGTTGCAGCGACCGGAGAATGTCATCGCGGGCCACATCAGATGGTCCGGTTATCGCACGGGGCCGGCGCCGACCATTCAGATTGAGCACCACAAGACCGGTGCCGTCATCGAACATCCGCTCGAGGAAAATCTCGACGATGGGACAATCGTCAGATTTTACGAAGACGCCGAAGCGGTGCTGTCGCATCTCAAGCGGCGCGGCACTCCCATGATTTTGCGCGAAGTCGAAAAGGGCAAATCGAAGCCGTACTCGTTCTCCGGAATGCAGAAGATCGTACAGCGGATGCGCAAGGACATCGGCCTGCCCGTCGAGTTCACCCTGGACGCATGTCGCCACGGCGGCATGACGGAATTGGAAGAGGCGGAGCTGACGGACGGTCAGGGCCGCGCCCTGTCTGCCCATAGGACCAAGGAGAGCTATGCCGGCTACGCCAAGCGGACAGCCCCGCGCGTGCTTTCTGCCACACGAAAACGGCACGCTCACTGGCTGGCGAACCAAACGGCAACATCTATTCAGAATGAGGCAGGTGAGCCCGTTCAGAATGAAAACCTGCAAAACGAGAAAAGTGCCTGAGCCGCAGGGCTTTTAGCTGGCTGGGGCGGGAGGATTCGAACCTCCGCATGGGGGAATCAAAATCCCCTGCCTTACCACTTGGCGACGCCCCAATAGCGCCGAACGGTTTTGCGGCGGGGTCGAACCCGGCCGCTGCGCGCCGCTCGTTGTCGAAAAAGGTGCGGCGGATTTGCGGCTGGAAGCCATGAACCGCGCCGATTCACCGTGGCAGCGCAGGTCTTAGAGCATTTTCCGGCAAAGTGGAAACCCGGTTTTCAGCGGTAAACAGGCTGCCAAACCATGGGAATTCATGCGGATTCCCGCCGCAACGGCAGCAGGCGGCGTCTGCGAAACAGGGTGCATGGCGCTCGCCGCGGTTGACGCCCCGAGGCCGAAGTTCCGCATGGCGAATGGGTCCCTTGCGGCCCCGAAATCGGCCTGCGCGGCAGTTGAGGGCGCGCCTTTTTCATGGGAAGACAAGAGACGCTCAAACGGCCGCGACAAGAGCCGGGGCGCGAGGAAAAACACCGCAGAACAACGACTTATTGCAACACAACGTGCGCGCGTATCTTGCCCGGCCAGCCGGCCGTCTTGTGAGACCAGCGCCACCGAGGCCCCGCCCGAACAGCGAGATCATGCTCATGACCTACCGCGCGCCGATCACCGACATGCTCCTATCCCTCAACCACGGCGCGGGCCTTTTGGCCGCCGTCGAGGCGGGACATTATAATGGCTACGAAGCGGAGTTCTCAGCTGCGGTCATCGAGGAAGCCGGCAAGTTCGCGACCGACGTTCTGGAGCCGCTCAACCAGGTGGGCGACCGCGAGGGCATCAAGCTCACCGACAAGGGCGTAATCACCGCGACAGGCTGGCCCGATGCCTACAAGCGCTGGTGCGACGGCGGTTGGAACGCGGTGTCGGGCTCCGAGGATTTCGGCGGACAGGGTTTGCCGCTCGCAGTGCATTCCGCCGTCAATGAAATCTGGAGCGCGTCGAACCTGGCGTTCGGCCTGTGTCCGCTGCTGACGCTGAGCGCGATTGATGCGCTCGATGCCCACGGCAGCGAGGACCTGAAAAAAATCTATCTCGAAAAACTCATCTCCGGCGTGTGGCCCGGCACCATGCAGCTCACCGAGCCGCAGGCCGGCACCGACGTCGGCGCGCTGCGCACGCGCGCGGAAAAGAAGGACGACGGCAGCTACCGGCTGTTCGGCACCAAGATCTTCATCACCTACGGCGACCACGACATGAGCGACAACATCGTTCATTTCATTCTGGCGCGCCTGCCCGGTTCGCCTCCCGGCACCAAGGGCATCACGCTGTTTCTTGCGCCGAAATATCTGGTCAACGCCGACGGCTCGCTCGGCGCGCGCAACGATATTTACGCCAGCGGCATCGAGCACAAGCTCGGCATTCATGCCTCGCCCACCTGCACCATGACCATGGGCGACAAGGGCGGCGCGGTCGCCTATGTCGTCGGCAAGGAAAACGGCGGCATGCAGGCGATGTTCACCATGATGAATCAGGCGCGGCTCGGCGTCGGCCTGCAGGGCGTCGGCATCGCCGACCGCGCCTATCAGCGCGCGCTGGCCTATGCGCAGGAGCGCAAGCAGGGCAAGGCGCTCGGCCACAAGGGCGACGGCTCCGATCCGATCATCATGTATCCCGACGTGAAGCGGAATTTGATGCTGATGCGCGGCCTGACTGCCGCGGCGCGGACCATCTGCTACGCCACGGCGGTCGCCATCGATGTGTCGCATCGCGCGACCGACCCGAAGGTGCGCGAGAAGGCTGCCGCGCGCGGAGCGCTGCTGACGCCGATGGCGAAGGCATTCTCCACCGACATCGGCAACGAGGTCGCGGCCATCGGCGTGCAGATCCACGGCGGCATGGGCTTCATGGAAGAAACCGGTGCTGCGCAATACGTCCGCGACGCGCGCATTCTCACCATCTATGAAGGCACCAACGGCATTCAGGCCAACGACCTGCTGATGCGCAAACTGCAAATGTCCGGCGGCGAAGCGGTGTGGGATCTGCTGGGCGAACTCTCCGCCATCGTCTCCAAGGTGGAGGCCTCGAACGATCCGGCCTTCGGCACCACGGGCGCAAAGCTGCGCGACGCCGTGGCGTCCGTGGAGCGCACCAGCAAGTGGCTCCTGGAAAAGATCGCGACATCGCCGGCTGAAGCACTGGCGGGCGCGTCACCTTACTTGCGGATGTTCTCGACCACGCTCGGCGGCTGCGCGCTGGCGAACGAGGCGCTCGCCGCGCGCAACGACGACAACATTCAGGGTGACACCAGCCGTTATGTCACGCTGGCGCGGTTTTTCGCGGAGAACATCACCGTGCAGTCCGGCGCGCTCGAGCGCGCGGTGATGGACAGCGCGACGTCGGTCACCGACTCGGACGCCGTGCTGGCGGAGTAAGCTTTCCCTTGCGGGAAACAGAAAACCCGCATCACGCCAGAAAAGCAGGTCCGCGCCGCAACAGGTTTTCCGCCTGCGCGACCATCCCGTTCAGGATGTCCGCGGCCGGTTGCTGCGCATGGACGAGATCCACCGCCTCCCCCGCAATGACGGCCGCGACGCTTACATCGCCGACGTCACGCGCGGCGGCGTAATGTGCTTTCTGCCGCTCCAGGTCATGCTGCAATCCGTCGCTGTCGGATTCCCAGCGGCGCGAAAAATCATTGACCAGTGTGCGGATGTTCCATGGCTTGGGCCAGTCGTATCCGCGGATCGTGTCGAAGACCTTGCCACGCGCCGTCGAGTCACCTGATGCAGAGACCACCGCGCCCTTGACGCTCGGATGGGCCAGGGCTTCATCGGCCGCCAGAAACGCGGTGCCGCACAGCACGCCGGACGCCCCGAGCATGAGCGCCGCAGCGAGCCCCCGGCCATCGGCAATTCCTCCCGCCGCAACCACGGGCACGTCGCCGACCGCGTCCACCACCGCCGGCACCAAAGGCAGAGTCGAACGCACGCTGCCATGGCCGCCGGCTTCCGTTCCTTGTGCAACGATAATGTCTGCGCCTTCTTCGACTGCAATACGGGCCTGCTCGACCGACTGGATCTGCGCGATCAACGGGAGACCAGCCTGCTTGACGAGCGCAACGAAACTCCCGAGTTGCCCGAATGACAGGAAAATCGCCTTCGGCCTTTGCTCGATTACGATATTCAGCAGATAGGGATTTCGCTCCAGCGCCCATGTAATGAATCCGACACCGACCTGGATATTACCCGCTTCCTTGATTTCCTTCCTGACCCATTCGCTGTCGCAGTAACCACCACCGATCATGCCTAACCCTCCGGCGCTGGTGACGGCAGCGGCAAGTTTGCCGCCGCTCACCATGCCCATCGGAGCCAGCAGGACGGGCGCGGAAATCCCGAGCTTCGCGGTCAGAGTTGTTTCGATGGCCATATACGCTCCCCGTTCTGCGCGGCTGATACTGGCGCAGCACCCCACGTCTTTCCAGCGCTCATTCGCGACTATCGCGATCACACCAGCGGCTTCAGCCCCGCCTCGATCTCCTTGCGGCGCGCTTCGAGAAACGGCGGCAGCGCAAGTTTTTCGCCGAGCGTCTCCATTGCTTCGTCGGTGGCAAAACCGGGGCCGTCGGTGGCGATTTCGAACAGGATGCCGTTCGGTTCGCGGAAGTAGAGACTGCGGAAATAGAAGCGATCGATCTCTCCGCTCGAGTGGACGGCGAATTCGGCAAGCCGCGCGGTCCACGCATGATACTGCGTCTCGTCCGGCGTGCGGAACGCGACGTGGTGCACACCGCCCGCGCCCTGACGCGCGTCCGGCAAATCCTTCTGTCCCAGCACATGCAGCTCCGCGGCGGGACCACCCTCGCCCATCGAAAACACATCGATGCGGTGTTCGCCGTCAGGCGATGCGTAATCGCGGACGCGCGTCATGTTCATCACGTCGGTCAATATCCGCGCGGTGCGCGAGAGGTCGGGCACGGTCAGCACGATCGGCCCGAGCCCGCGAATCTGATGTTCCGCCGGCACCGGGCTCTTCTCCCACGGATGCGCGTCACCCCGGCCGCCATCATCCACCAGCACAAGCCGTTGACCCTCGGGGTCCTCGAACGGAAGGGTCAGCCGGCTGTCGATCTCTGTCACCTTGCCGACATGCGCGCCGAGCTTGATCAGCCGGTCCTGCCAGAAGGCGAGCGTCTTCTCGCCATTGACCCGCAGGCCGGTGCGGGACACGCTGCGGGTGCCGCGCTGCTCCCGCGCCGCCGGCCAGTCGAAGAAGGTGAGATCGGTCCCCGGATTGGCCTTCCCGTCGGCATAAAACAGGTGATATGCGCTGACATCGTCCTGATTGACCGTCTTTTTGACCAGCCGCATGCCCAGCACGCCGGTATAAAATGCCAGATTTCCCTTGGCGTTCGCGGAAATCGCCGTCAGATGATGGATACCGGTGAGTTGCATGGCAGTTTCCCTTCACGAACGAGTGCGGAAATCGATTGGCCACTCTTGCCGTTCTGGCCAATGATGTAGGATGAACTCACAAACGGCGCCAGTCACCTCAATGTTCCAGCGCCCTCTCGCATTCAGAAAACACCCGGGAAACGCCTATGACCGACCACGTGATTGTCACCGATGAAGACGCGGCGCGCATCATCACCATGCGGCGGCCGGACAAGAAAAACGCGCTGACGCAGAGCATGTATCTCGCGATGGCCGAGGCCATCAAATCCGCGCAGTCCGATCCGGACATCCGCAGCATCGTGATTTCCGGCGGCTCAGGCGTCTTCACGGCCGGCAACGATCTTGAGGATTTCGCGAAGGCGAATACCGCGCACGACGACAGCGCCCGGCCGCTCGCGGCGACCCAGTTCCTCAAGGCGCTTGCCTATAACGAGAAGCCGCTGATCGGCGCGGTGGATGGCATCGCCGTCGGCGTCGGCACCACCATGCTGTTTCATTGCGACTACGTTCTCGCCAGCACCACGGCGACGTTCTCGACGCCGTTCATCCATCTGGGTCTGGTTCCGGAGGCCGCGTCCAGCCTGCTCGCGCCGCGCACCATGGGACATCACCGCGCCTTCTCGATGCTGGTCATGGGCCGCACTGTCAGCGCGGAGGAAGCGCGCGAGGCCGGTTTCGTCAACGTTGTGGTCGCGCCCGGACACACCGAGGTCGAGGCGCGCAAGGTCGCGCGCGAAATCGGCGCGCTGCCGAAGGACGCGGTCGCGCTGACCCGCAAGCTGCTCAAGCCGCCGCGCGAGGACGTGCTGCGCAGGATGGACGAGGAGTCGCATCATTTCGGCGAGCGGCTGAAATCCGACGAGGCGCGGAACGCATTCAGCGCATTTTTCGCGCGCAAAAAGAAAGCCTGATCTGATATATCCATATCAGACACAGGAAGATCGGGTTTGAAATGCCGACACTTTACTATCACACCTCTGCTGGCCTGAATCATGTAACCGCCCCCGGCCATCCCGAACGGCCGGATCGCCTGCGCGCCATCGCGGAAGGTCTCGCGAACGAGAAGTTCGATGCACTGGTCCGGCATGAAGCCCCCCTGGCCGACCTCGACACTGTCGCGCTGTGCCATAGCAACGAGTACATCGACGAACTGCGGCACATCTCGCCGAAAGAGGGAATGATCTATCTCGACGGCGATACCTCAATGTCGCCGGGCACGCTGGAAGCCGCGTTGCGCGCCACCGGCGGCGCTGTCGCCGCCGTCGATGCCGTGATGACCAACACCCGCACCAACGCCTTTGTCGGCACGCGCCCGCCGGGACACCATGCCGAAACATCGAAGCCGATGGGCTTCTGTTTCTTCGACAGCGCCGCGATCGCCGCGCGCTACGCGCAGCGCAAGTACGGCATCTCACGCGCGGCGGTGGTGGATTTCGACGTCCATCACGGCAACGGCAGCCAGGAAATCTTCTGGTCGGACCCGAGTGTCATGTATGCCTCGACGCATCAGATGCCGCTGTTTCCGGGCACCGGTGCCACACAGGAGCGCGGCGAGGACGACAATGTCGTCAACGCGCCGCTGCGCGCCGGCAACGGCGGGCGCGAATTCCGCGAAGCGTTCGATCTCGCGATCCTGCCGCGGCTGGAAGCCTTCGCGCCCGAACTGATCGTGATCTCCGCCGGCTTCGATGCGCACTGGCGCGATCCGCTCGGCAGCCTCGAACTGCGTGAGGAAGACTATGCGTGGGTGACGCGCAAACTAATGGAAATCGCCGACACATCGGCGCAGGGACGCATCGTCTCCGTGCTGGAAGGCGGCTACGATCTGCAAGGCTTGCGGGATTCGGTTGCGGTTCACGTCGCGGCGCTGATGAACAACTAACATTTCATTTCGTCATTGCGGGGAGCTCTTGCGACAAAGCAATCCAGCTTTTCCTTCCTCAGACTGGATTGCTTCGCTTCGCTCGCAATGACGGCAGAATCTCTTCCCCCACCGCAATAAATCGCGCTACATTGCCGCCACATTGCGCCCGCAAATCGTTTCTAGATTCCGCGGGCTCTGTCAATTTCAGGACTCGTAACTCGGAAACCGACCATGGCCGAAACCGCACACGCCGACGTCAAGAAGCTGAGTTTCGAACGCGCGATCGAGGAACTGGAATCGATCGTGAAGCGCCTCGAGGACGGCAAGGTGCCGCTCGAAGAGTCCGTCGCGATCTATGAGCGCGGCGAGAGCCTGAAGCGGCGCTGCGAGGAACTGCTGCGTCAGGCGGAATCCCGCGTCGACAAGATCACCACCGACGCATCCGGCCACGCCGCCGGCACCGAGCCGCTCGACGTCCAGTAAACCTGCGCAACCGGCAGCATCGCTTCGGACAATCTCACTTCAGCGGTTCCCGCGCAGATATGGCGGATGTGGAACCATCGGCCGCTCAATTTCGAGCCCTAACAGCCATTTTCCGGCCTCCAATGCCCAAAAGGTGAGGCTCATCGCCACCCCCTAACGGATTGGCATTGTTCTGGAATTGGTATAAGCCACGGGACCGCTTCGGACCTTTCATGGCGCTTTTTGTGCCGGCCGGGCGCTCCCAAACTCATTGCGGATCATTGACGTGTCAAATTCGAGCAAGACTCCTCTCCTCGACGCTGCGCCGACGCCGGACCTGCTCCGCAAGCTCAAACCCGAGCAGCTGCGCCAGTTCGCGGACGAATTGCGGATCGAGACCATCGACACGGTGTCGGTGACCGGCGGCCATTTCGGCGCGGGCCTTGGCGTTGTCGAACTGACCACCGCGCTTCACTACGTGTTCAATACGCCGGACGACCGTATCATCTGGGACGTCGGCCATCAGGCCTATCCGCACAAGATTCTCACCGGCCGCCGCGACCGCATCCGCACGCTGCGTACCGCCAACGGATTGTCCGGCTTCACCAAGCGCGCCGAGAGCGAATACGATCCGTTCGGCGCGGCGCATTCCTCGACATCGATCTCGGCAGGCCTCGGCATGGCCGTCGCACGCGACCTCACCGGCGGCAAGAACAACGTCATCGCCGTGATCGGCGACGGTTCGATGTCCGCCGGCATGGCCTATGAGGCGATGAACAACGCCGGCGCGATGCATTCGCGGCTGATCGTGATCCTCAACGACAACGACATGTCGATCGCGACGCCGGTCGGCGCAATGTCGGCCTATCTCGCGCGCCTGCTTTCCGGAAAGACCTATGGGTCGGCCCGCGAGGCGCTGAAGAACCTCGCACACAAGCTGCCGAAATTCTTCGAGGACCGTGCGCTGCGCGCCGAGGAATACGCGCGCGGCATGGTGACGGGCGGCACGCTGTTTGAAGAACTCGGCTTCTTCTATGTCGGCCCGATCGACGGTCACAACCTCGATCACCTGCTGCCGGTGCTCACGAACGTGCGCGACGCCGCGACCGGCCCGGTCCTGATTCATGTCGTGACGCAGAAGGGCAAGGGCTACGCGCCCGCCGAAGCGGCTGCCGACAAATATCACGCCGTTGCGAAATTCGATGTCGCCACCGGCGCGCAGGCCAAGGCGAAATCCAACGCGCCGTCCTATACGGCCGTGTTCGGCCAGAGCCTCGTCAAGGAAGCGCAGAAGGACGACAAGATCGTTGCCATCACCGCAGCGATGCCCGGCGGTACAGGCGTCGATATCTTCGCCAAGGCATTTCCGGCGCGCACCTTCGATGTCGGCATCGCCGAACAACACGCGGTGACGTTCGCAGCGGGCCTCGCCACCGAAGGCTTCAAGCCGTTCTGCGCGATCTATTCGACATTCCTGCAGCGCGGCTACGACCAGGTCGTGCATGACGTCGCGATCCAGCGCCTTCCGGTGCGCTTTGCCATCGACCGCGCCGGTCTCGTCGGCCAGGACGGCCCGACCCACGCCGGTTCGTTCGACAATGTCTATCTGGGCGTGCTTCCCGGCTTCGTCATCATGGCGGCGGCCGATGAGGCCGATCTCGTTCACATGGTCGCGACGCAGGTCGCCATCGACGACGCGCCGAGCGCATTGCGTTATCCGCGCGGCGAAGGCCGCGGCGTCGAAATGCCGGAAGTTGGCGTGCCGCTTCCGATCGGCAAGGGCCGCATCATGCGCGAAGCTGCCGGGAAAAAATCGAAGGTTGCGCTGCTGTCGTTCGGCGCGCGGCTCGGCGAATGCCTGAAGGCCGCCGACGAACTCGAAACGCTTGGCTTGCCCACCACCGTCGCCGACGCCCGCTTCATGAAGCCGCTCGATCTCAACATGGTTCTCAAACTTGCACGCGAGAACGATGTGCTGATCACCGTGGAGGAAGGCGCTATCGGCGGTTTCGGTACCCATGTGCTGCAGGCGCTGGCCGACAACGGCGCGCTCGACGGCCATGTCCGTGTGCGAAACATGGTGCTGCCGGACACGTTCATCGATCACGATTCACCGGCCGCGATGTACGCGCAGGCGGGTCTCGACGCCAAGGGCATCGTCGCCAAGGTGTACGAGGCGCTCGGCAAGGACATGAAGTCCGAGACGGTGAAGCTGGCCTGAGGGGCAAGGCATATGGCCGAACGCAAGCGCGCGGACCTTTTGCTGGTTGAGCGCGGCTTGTTCGAAAGCCGTGCCCGCGCGCAGGCGGCAATCGAAGCCGGCGGCGTCATCGCCAACGGCAAGCAGATCCTGAAGCCTTCGGAAACCGTTCCTGTGGATGCCGAGATCGCAGCCGAACCCGCGCATCCCTGGGTGTCGCGCGGCGGCGTCAAACTCAGCGGCGCGCTGGAGCAGTATCCCATCGACGTCGAAGATCATGTCTGCGTCGATGTCGGCGCATCGACCGGCGGGTTCACCGAAGTGCTGCTCGCCAACGGCGCGAGCCTTGTCTATGCCATCGATGTCGGGCGCGGCCAGTTGCATCCAAGCCTGCACGGCAATCCGAAAATCGTTTCGATGGAGGAGACCGACATTCGCTCGCTGGCCGGCAAGCGTCTGGAGATCCGGCCCGATGTCGTGGTGATCGATGTCAGCTTCATTTCACTGAAACTCGTGCTGCCGGCGGTGCTGCCGCTGGCGGCCGCGCCGACCCATCTGCTGGCGCTGATCAAGCCGCAGTTCGAGGCCGAGCGGAAGCATTCCAAAAAGGGCATCATCCGCGATGCAACCGTGCATCAGGCCGTGTGCGATGATATTGCCGCCTTCGCGGAGCAGTTGGGCTGCACAAACATCAAGATATTCCCCTCGTCCATCGCAGGCGGTGACGGCAACGCGGAATTCTTTCTCGGCGCACGGCGCGGCTGACGAAGATGACCGAACGCCTCACCATCGATCATGTCGGCCATTTCGGCGATGGCGTTGCCATCGCGAACGGCGCGAGCATCTACGTGCCCTATGCGCTCGGCGGCGAGACCGTCGATGTTCTCCCCTCGCCCGGACACCCGGACCGGCGCGCACTCGCGCATGTCGTGACTGCAAGCCCGGAACGGATCGATCCGTTCTGCCCGCATTTCGGCGCCTGCGGCGGCTGTGCCATCCAGCACTGGCAGCCGAACGCTTACCGGGCGTGGAAGCGGCAGCTTGTGGTCGAGACGCTCGATCACGCCGGCATCTCCTGCGAGGTCGAAGAGTTGATCGACGCGCATGGCACCGGCCGCCGCCGCATGACGCTGCACGCGCGGCAGAGCCAGCAGGATATTTTGCGCGTCGGATTCGCGGCCGCCGGGCGGCACGAAATCATCGCCATCGACCGCTGCCCGATCCTCGACCCGGCCATGAACGGCGCCATCGAGGCGGCGAACGAGATCGCGGAATTGCTGAAGCCCGTCAGCAAGCCGCTCGATATTCAGGTGACGGCGGCGGATAACGGCCTCGACGTCGATGTGCGCGGTTCGGGTCCGCTCAACACTGCAATGCTGTCGGCGCTGTCGAAACTCGCCGAGAGGCACAATCTCGCGCGGCTGACGCGGCACGGCGAGTTGGTCATCATGCGTGCGCCGCCGGTGGTGCGCGTGGGCAAGGCGCAGGTCACGTTGCCGCCGGGCTCGTTCATGCAGCCGACGGCGGCAGGCGAGGAAACGCTGGCCGCGCTGGCCTTCGCGCGAGCCAAGGGCGCCAAACATGTGGCGGATCTGTTTTGCGGATTCGGCCCGTTCGCGTTCCGGCTTGCGGAGAAGTTCAAGGTGTCGGCCTTCGACAGCGATGCGGTCGCGGTGACGGCGCTGCAAAACGCCGTGAAACTCACGCAAGGTCTCAAGCCGATCAGGGCCGAGGCGCGCGACCTGTTCCGCCGGCCGCTGATGCCGCAAGAGCTGCGCGACTACGATGCCGTGGTGTTCGATCCGCCGCGTCAGGGCGCACAGGCGCAATCGCAGCAACTCGCGGCCAGCAAGATCGCGCTGGTGGTCGCGGTGTCGTGCAATCCGGCGACCTTCGCGCGCGATGCGCGGATTCTGATCGACGGCGGCTTCAAGCTCGACAGCGTCGCGCCGGTGGACCAGTTCCGCCACACGCCGCATGTGGAGCTGGTGGCGCGGTTCCGGCGCTGACTACCTTCCCCACCGCTCCTGCCAGATTTTCTCGCCGACCAGACACGACACCCGCGGCTCGCGGGTCGCGGCTGGAACGACGGACAATTCGGGCACGCGATGCGCGACTTCCATCACCAGCTTGGTGCGGATCGCCTCCTTGAACTTTTCCCGCGTCTTGATCGGCACCACGAACGATCCCGCGCCGCCGATCACGCAGTCCTCGTAATAGATATCGAGATTTTCGATATCCATGGTGGCGTAATTGGTTTCCTTCGACATGATCGGCAGGCCGTTGATGGTGACGCCCTTGGCGAGCGCCGCGTCGCGCGCAATCGTGACCGGCTCGCCGTTGTTGTTCGGCCCGTCGCCCGAAATATCGATCACCCGGCGGATGCCGCGATAATCGTTGGCCTCGAACAGCGGCATGGCGAAATTGATCGCGCCGGATATCGAGGTGCGCGAGGCGCGGCGCAGCGGCGCCTTCAGGATTTCGTCGGCGACGGCTCCTGCCGATTCCGGACCGTCGATCACGCGCCACGGGATCACGATCTTCTGGTCGGTGGACGCGGCCCACTCGAAATAGGTCACCGCGACCTTGCCGGTCGGGCCGGTCTTCAGCGCCTGCAAAAATTCTTTCGAGGTGAGGGCGAGCGCGTAGCCTTCGCGCTGCAAGGCCAGTTCGTCCATATCCATGGAATAGGAGACGTCGACCGCGAGGATCAGTTCGACATCGACCCGCTTGGCCTCGTCGGCCTGCGTGGGCAAAGACGGTGTGGCCGGCGCAGCGAGGCCGGGGACATCCCCGCCGGCGATCACCCCTGCCGCAATCACGGCTCCGATCGAGACACACCAGCGCATGGCGAACCTCCCGTCGTCCAGATCAGGATGGTGACACGCCCCGCCCAGCCCCGAAAGCCGGAACCCGAGCCCGCATCGCTTCGTACACAGCAACCGGAATTCCGGTCCTTTTTCGGGCGGACTGCCTCATGGGGAGGCATTTACCAACATTTCACGGAATTTGTTTACGTTTAGCGGTGCGGACGTCCTCCCAACGCCGGGAATGACCCTCCGACTGGAAATTGCCACACAGTGCCAAGCCTTCCCGGGCGTCGAACTTGCGTTCGACCGTCAGGTCCTCCTGTCGCCCAAAGGCATCGTTGATCGCAGACCGGGGGTCAGAAGACCCTAAAGGACATTTCAATGCTCTCCAGGTTCTCCATTCGCACCAAACTCGTTGCCCTCGTTTCATTCCTGCTGATTTCCCTCACCGCCATGGGCGCCTTCGCGATCATCGAGATGCGCGCCATCAATGCGTCCGCGCAGGACATCAAGACAAGCTGGCTGCCAAGCGTTCGCCTGGTCGGCGAATTGCGCACCCAGTCGGCGCGCTACCGCGCCGTGCTGCGCGACTATCTGACCGAACCGGACGAGGCCTTCATGGCCGATATCCAGCGCAATCTCGATGCGCGCGCCAAGGACTACGACACCGCGAACAAGGCCTATGAGCCGCTGATCTCCTCCCCGCAGGAAGCGGCTCTTTACAAGGAACTGTCAGCGACCTGGAAAACCTTCCGCGAGGCCTCCGACGAGGTGATCGCCCACGCCCGCAAGCGCGAAACGGCGCAGGCCCGCGCCGTCAACGCCCAGCGCGCGACGGTGGCCGGCCGCAGCATGGACGCGGTGCTGACCAAGCTGGTCGATCTGAACGACAAGGGCGCAGCCGCATCCGGGCTGAAAGCCGAGAAAGACTACGAAACTGCATTCGCGATCGTCCTAGGCGCGCTGGCCGCGATGGCGCTGGCCGGGTTGACCGCGGCCATCCTCATCGTCCGCGACATCGCCCGCGGCATCGGTTCGGTACTGACCCCGATGCGCGCCCTCGCCGCCGGAAACCTCGACGCCCAGGTCCCGCATCAGGGCGAGAACACCGAGGTCGGCCAGATCGCCGATACGGTGCAGGTGTTCAAGGACGCCATGATCGCCAAGAAAGCCGCCGACGAAGCCGCTGCGGTCGAGGCCGGCGTCAAGATGCGCCGGGCGGAAACGCTGGACAAGGTCACGCGCGATTTCGAAGGCATGATCGGCGAACTGATCGGCTCACTGTCGTCGGCCTCCACCGAAATGGAAGCAACCGCCAGCACCCTGACCAACGCCGCCGACGTCACACGGCAGCTCTCCAGCGAAGCCGCCAATACCTCGCGCGACGTTTCGGAAAGCATCCAGTCCACCGCCACGGCGACCGAGGAGATCACCTCCTCGGTGAACGAGATCGGCCGTCAGGTGCTGGAGTCCAGCCGTGTCGCCCAGGTCGCGGTCAAGCAGGCTGAAAAAACCGATGCCAGCATCACCGAATTGTCGAAGGCCGCGGCCCGCATCGGCGACGTGGTGAAGCTCATTACCGCAATTGCCGAGCAGACCAACCTGCTGGCGCTGAACGCCACCATCGAGGCGGCCCGTGCCGGTGAGGCCGGACGCGGCTTCGCGGTGGTCGCGTCCGAGGTCAAGGCGCTGGCCTCGCAAACCGCGAAGGCCACCGACGAAATCACCACGCAGATCGCGGGAATGCAGGCGGCAACCGGCGACTCGGTCGCGACCATCAAGGAGATCAGCACCACCATCGACCTGATGTCCGAGATTTCCTCGACCATCGCGGCCGCCGTGGAAGAACAGGGTGCCGCGACCCAGGAAATCGCCCGCAACGTGCAGCAGGCGGCCGAACTCTCGGCGCGCGTGGCCGCGAACATCTCGGATGTCGACCGCGGCAACAGCGAAACCGGCGCCGCTTCGGCGCAGGTGCTCTCGGCGGCGCAATCGCTGTCGAAGGAAAGCAACCACCTGCAAACGGAAGTGCAGAACTTCCTCTCGACGATCCGCGCCGCATAACCCGATTCGCCTGGCGAACGATTCAAAACGGCAGCTCTCGGGCTGCCGTTTGTCTATGCATCGGATTGCAAAACCGATTCATGCGTTTGGCGCATTGGGCCTCAGCGCAAATGCCGCACGAAATGGAGTGCTTTCGTGGCTGGCGCGCCGATGCCTTTACGAACATTTCACCCAACATCGCGAAAGTCGAAATCGCGAATCTGGTCCTGAAAGCGGCCCGGATTCGGCCAATCATCTCATCTCCGCACTCTTCCGGCGATGCCAACGCCCACCAACGGGTCAGAAAGACCCAAGGACCCCATCATGCTGTCCAGGCTTTCCATTCGTACCAAGCTCACCGCCGTCATCGCCTTCCTGCTCATCGCCATGACCGCGATGGGACTTCTGGCCATCAGGCAGATGCAGGACATCAACACCAGCGCCTCCGAAATCCAGAAGAGCTGGCTGCCCAGCGTCCGGGTGCTCGGTGAATTGCGCGCCGGCGTCATCACCTACCGCAACGTGATCCGCGAACACATGCTGTCGGAGCTTCTCGATGAAAAGCTGGCCCAGGAAAAAACGCTGGATCTGGTCGTCGAAGGCAACACGAAAATCCGCCAGACCTACGAGACGCTGATTACGTCACCGGAAGAACGGGCGCTGTACAACGAATGGGCCGCGGTCTGGGAAGAGTACAAGAAGGGCGCTGCAGCGGTGATGAAGCTATCGCGTGAAAGCGCGGGCAAGAAACCAACCGAAGCGCATGACCTGAATACGATCACCGTCAACCTGATCGGGATCAAGGCCGACGGCATTCTGAAAAAGAGCATCGAACTCAACAACAAGGGCGCCGATGCGGCTGGCCTGGAAGCCAGCAACAGTTATGCGACGGCGTTCAAGATGGTCGTCGGGGCGCTCGCTTTCGCGATCATCTCGGGCATCGCGATCGGCTTCTACCTGATCCGCGACGTCTCGCGCGGCATCACCTCGATCGTGACGCCGATGAAGGCGCTTGGAAGCGGTGATCTCACGGCCATGGTGCCGCATCAGGGCGAAAAGACCGAAATCGGAACGATGGCGGACACCCTGCAGGTCTTCAAGCAGGCGCTGATCGACAAGAAGGCCGCCGACGAGACCGCGGCGATCGAGGCCGATGCCAAGATCCAGCGCGGCCAGCGGGTCGATGCCATCACGCGGGATTTCGAATCGCTGATCGGCGAACTGGTCGAGTCGCTGTCGTCGTCCTCGACCGAACTGGAAGCAGCGGCCAATACGCTGACCAGCACCGCCGAGACCACCGGCAAGACCTCGGGTGCTGCCGCCAGCGCCTCGCAGGAAGTGTCGAGCAACGTGCAATCCGTCGCGGTGGCGACCGAGGAAATCACCTCATCGGTCGGCGAGATCGGCCGCCAGGTGCAGGAATCCAGCCGCATTGCCAACGAGGCCGTGCGTCAGGCGCAGAAGACCGACACCAGCATCACCGAACTCTCGCAGGCTGCAAACCGCATCGGCGACGTGGTGAAACTGATCACGGCTGTCGCCGAACAGACCAACCTGCTCGCGCTCAACGCCACCATCGAGGCCGCCCGCGCCGGCGATGCCGGCCGCGGCTTCGCCGTGGTCGCCTCCGAGGTCAAGGCGCTCGCCGCGCAGACCGCCAAGGCGACCGATGAAATCAGCGCGCAGATCGCCAACATGCAGACGGCGACGCGGGAGTCGGTGACCACGATCAAGGAAATCGGCACGACCATCACCCTGATCTCCGAAATTTCCGCGGCGATTGCCGCGGCGGTGGAAGAACAGGGCGCCGCGACCCAGGAAATTTCCCGCAGCGTTCAGCAGGCGGCGGAATTGAGCGGCGAAGTCGCCAACAGCATCACCGATGTCAGCCGGGGTGCGGGCGAAACCGGTGCCGCATCCGGCCAGGTGTTGTCGTCGGCGCAGATGCTGTCGAGCGACAGCGCCCGCCTGAAGATGGAAGTGCAGAAATTCCTCACCACGGTTCGCGCGGCGTAAGCTTCGTCGCATCGCCCGAGAGCAAAACGGCGGCCTTAAAGGCCGCCGTTTTTATTTGGCCTGGTCCGCGTCTGTGGGGGGCATGTCGTCCGGCAAGCCGTAGACGCGCTGCGGGGCGGCAAATCCCGCCACCGAGAACAGGCCGAGATCGGTCCAGTCCGCATCAGCATGGCCTGCGAACTCGGTGGAGGCGAGGACCGTGCGGTTGAGCCGCCCGGTCATCTTCTCGATGCGCGCGGCGAGATTGACCGCCGGGCCGATGCAGGTGAAATCGAGCCGGTCGCCGCCGCCGATATTGCCGTAGAGCACCTTGCCGACATGCAGCGCCAGACCGAAGCGGAAGTTGGCGAGCGTCTCGCCGCCATCGTCATAGGTCATCGCCGCGACGCTGGCGCGACAGGCCCGGGCCGCGTCCAGAACGCGCTGACACACGGCCTTTTCGTCGCCCTCGGTTTCGCTGATCGGAAACACCGCCAGCAACCCGTCGCCCATGAATTTCAGGACTTCGCCGCCGTGATCGAGAATCGACGGCACCTGACAGTCGAAGTAACGGTTGAGAATATCGACCACCGCTTCGGACGACAGACGGTCCGACAGCGGCGTGAAACCGCGCAGATCGGACAGCCAGATCGCGGCATGCATGGATTCGGTGTGGCCGCGGCGGATTTGCCCCGCAAGGATTCTGGCGCCCGCGCGCCCGCCGACATAGTTGTTCAGCAGCCCGGCGGCGGTGCGCCGCAGCAGCCAAATCTCGATCATGCGCGTCAGGGACGGCATCAGCGCATTCAGGCCGTCGATCTGCGCGTCCGTGAAGCCGCCCGGCTCTTGCGTGATCCAACTCGAGGCGTGGACTTCGCCATCGGACATGACGAGAGGGAGCGCGAGATAGTCCGTCGCGCCCTCGGCGCGCATCTCGGCAAAGAACGGCGAGTTGCCGATGTTGCTGTCGGACAGCCGCCGCCGCACCTCCCGCCCCTGTTCGAACACCGTCGCCAGCGGACTTGAGAGATAGTCGTCCTGCAATTCCGAACCATAGGCCATGGTGCCCAGGGTCACGCCGGAGCCGCGCCGCCAGACAAAGCTGCGGCCGATCAGGCTCGGGTGAAGCATGCTGACGAAGATGCCGACGCGCCACAGCGGAAGACCGCCCGCGACCAGCCGCTCGCACGCTTCGGCTGCAAACAGTTCAACCTGCGGCGCCGACTGCGCGCCGTTCGCCAGCCAGTTCGCAACGCTCTCAAGGTTTACAGCCTGCATGGTTCCGTTTTGCGACGACAGGCGGCATCGGGTCAAGACCGGTGGCCGGGTGCGCTCACCACAGATCGCGATAGTTCGGGAATTTCTTCAGCATCGCGTCATAACGGACCGGCTGCAGCCACCTCAGGGCCACCTTCATGACCGGATTCAGCATCGGCGAGACGTGACGCACGTAGAGATCGATCGGGTCAAGGCGATGTCCGAGATGCAGCTTCGGTTCGTAATTGAGGCCGCTGCTGCGAATCCACTTGAATCCGCGCCCGATCGCCCAGGTCGTCATGTCCCGCACGATGTAGTGATAGAGGTGCAGATCGAGTGCGATGGCATAATCGAAGCCCACATATTCGAAGAACAACTCGTCGCCCTGAATCATGAACATGCCGAAGGCGGCCAGCCTGTTGCCCCTGTGCCAGAGCAGGAAAAAAACCTTGTCCTTCATTCGCACGCTTAACTGGCGGAAGTAGTCCTTGGTGAGTTTCTCAAAATGAAGCTTCGAGCGTTCGTAGACTTGCAGATAGAGCGGGTAGATTTCATCGATCAGACCGGTGATGTCACCGGTGGCGCTCATGCGAATGCGCTCGTCCGCCGTCGCCTTGAGATTCTTGCGGAAGTGCCTGCGCGCGTTGCCGCTCATCGCCCTGGAAATGTACGTGTCGAAGCTGTCATAATCGATGTTGAGCTTTGTCATCGGCATGCTCGGGACGCGGGAGAATCCGGCTTTCACAAAGCACGCGAGAGCGTCACGGTACCGCGCCGGAAATTCCTTCAGGACGATGAGATCCGCACCGAGCATTCGTGCATGTTTGACGATATCGCGCGACAGCAATTCCGCGATGGCGGTGGCCGGCAGATCGTCGGCGCAGGCCAGATGTCCTTCGCCTGCGGAACAGCCGACCATCAGGGTTCGCAACTTGAGAAAGCGCGGGTTCACGCGGCGCACGGACGCAACCCAGCGCACATAGGCAGGTTTGACGCCTTCGACGATATCCTGATCGAGCAGGAAGAACGGCTGGACCGCCCGGATACGGCCGGCATCGTCGCGGACCGCAAAATAGCGATACTCGAAATTGTCCGGAAGCGTATCTTCGATGATCTCGTAGTAGCGATAGTCCTTCCTCTCTCCGGCGAACATCGATCGCCAGGCCGCGCAGGAGTCCAGCTCGGCGCGAGTCACGACCTCAACCGAGAACGAAACTTGCGACGAGCCGGTTCTGCCCGCAGCGTGTCCGGATTCAGACCCGGTCACTGTCGGCGTCAGCCGCAGACATACACTTGCCGCCAGCGCCATCCGTAGCGGGTAGGAACCCGCATGGTCTGGTAGCAGTCGTCATACGGATAACCGGCGTAATAGTAGTCGTTGTAATAGTAGGGCACGCCGAATCCGATCGCGAACGGAGCGAAATTCCGGAAGTGCCGGTGATGACGGAAGTGCCCGCCGTGACCGAATCCCACGCCGCTCACGTTGGCAAAGCGGGCACCGCCTGACGGCACGGCAAAGCGGGATCCGCTGAATCCACCACCGTGCATGGCAAAACTGCCGCTCCGAAATCCGCCGCCGGATATCGCTGCGCCGCGGAATCCGCCGCCGCCACCACCGTGGAAGCCGCCGCCGCCGTGACCGCCTCCTCCGTGACCGCCGCGTGCGAACGCGTCAACTGGCGAGTACGCAGCGATTGCCGCAACCGTGGCAACGCCGATCATGAGTTTTCTGAACATGGCTCACCTCCAACCGAGATGTGGCCCCTAAATCATAACGCGGCGTGCGAGATTATATTTCCGCGCCTCGTCAAATTTAATTGAGATGAACGCTTCATAACAGCGATCAGCCGCCAGCCGGCTCTCGGTGGCCGCGCGCTGACACTGCGGAATTCATGTCCCGACCTGCCCGCGATGGCGCAGCAGATGATCCGCGATCACGCAGGCCATCATGGCTTCACCGACCGGAACGGCGCGAATGCCGACGCAAGGGTCATGGCGGCCCTTGGTCATGATGTCGGTGTCCGCGCCGGATTTGTCGATGGTGCGCCGTGGCGTCAGGATCGAGGACGTCGGCTTCACCGCAAAGCGCGCAACGACGGCCTGCCCGGTCGAGATGCCGCCGAGAATGCCGCCGGCGTGATTCGACAGGAACGTCGGGCCGTTATTGCCCATGCGCATTTCGTCGGCGTTTTCCTCGCCGTGCAGTTCGGCGGCGCCGAAGCCCGCGCCGATCTCGACGCCCTTCACCGCATTGATGCTCATCAGCGCGGCGGCAAGATCGCCGTCGAGCTTGCCGTAAATGGGCGCGCCCAATCCAGCGGGCACACCTTCGGCGACAACCTCGATCACGGCACCGATGGACGAACCCTTCTTGCGGATGTCATCGAGATATTCCGCGAAGAACGCGGCCTTGGCCTTGTCCGGGCAGAAGAACGGATTGCGGGCGACCTCGTCCCAGTCCCATGCCGCCCGGTCGATCTTGTGCGGACCCATCTGGACCAATGCGCCGCGCACGCGCACGTCCGGAATGATCTTGCGCGCGACAGCACCCGCAGCGACACGCGCGGCGGTTTCGCGCGCGCTTGAGCGCCCGCCGCCGCGGTAATCGCGCAGGCCGTATTTCGCCTCATAGGTGAAGTCGGCGTGACCGGGACGAAACTTGTCCTTGATCTCGGAATAGTCCTTCGAGCGCTGGTCGGTGTTCTCGATCATCAGCGCGATCGGCGTGCCGGTGGTGACCTGCCCCTTGTCCGTGTCCATCACGCCGGACAGGATTTTCACCTGATCGGCTTCCTGCCGCTGCGTCGTGAAACGCGATTGCCCCGGACGGCGGCGGTCGAGATCGAGCTGGATCTCCTCCACGGTCAGCGGGATTTGCGGCGGGCAGCCATCGACCACGCAGCCGAGCGCCGGCCCGTGGCTCTCGCCGAAGGTCGTGACGCGAAACATATGGCCGAAGGTGTTGAAGGACATGGTTCGTACCGGCGACTATGCAAAATGCGTACTTAGTTCGTAACGCCACGAGCCGTCAGGGTCAAATACGCGAGCGCATAAAGCGTCCGCCTTAACTATGTTTCGTGACCTGCCCGTCGGCAAAGACGTAAACCACGCCCTGCTCCACCGTGAGATCCGACGCGCCGACCGGCGTTTCGACATCCAGCGCCACCAGCAACGCGCGCATCGAGCCGCCATGCGACACCGCGACGGTGTCCTGCAGCAGCGAGTCGTACCAGTCGCGCATGCGGATGGTGACGGAGGCATAGCTCTCGCCGCCCGGCGGCGGCACGCCCCACTTGTCGATCTGACGTTCGGCGAAAATCTCGGGATGCGACAATTCCATCTGGGGCAAGGTCGATCCTTCCCAGTGACCGTAGCCGATCTCGCGCAGCCGGTCGTCGAGCTGATAGTCGTGCGGCGGCACGCCGAGCACTCCGCGCAGCAACTCCATGGTGTTGCGCGCGCGTCCGAGCGGCGACGACACGAACGGCAGCTTCGCGGGGTTGTGTTCGTCGCGCGCCAGAATATCGACCAGCAATTCGCCGGAGCGGATCGCCTGTTCCTTGCCGATGTCGTTCAGCGGAATGTCCTGCGTGCCCTGAAAGCGGCCCGCGGCATTCCATTCGGTCTGGCCGTGGCGGATGAAGTAAACGGTGGGAGATGGCATGGAATTACTCGGTTTTTCTCTTGGTCGTCATCCTGAGGTGCAAGCCGCTCTTGCGGCGAGCCTCGAAGGATGGCGTGACAAAGAAGACGGACATGCCATCCTTCGAGGCTCGCGACAAACGTCGCTTGCACCTCAGGATGACGCTGCGCGTCTTGAGTGACGCTTATTCTTTCCCGCCCAGCGAGATGTCCGGCGCGTGCGGATTCTTCATGCCGGTGACGTGATAACCGGAATCGACGTGATGCACTTCGCCGGTGACGCCGCGTGACAGGTCCGACAGCAGATACATCGCGCTGTCGCCGACCTCTTCCTGCGTGACGTTGCGGCGGAGCGGTGCATTCAGTTCGTTCCACCGGAGGATATAACGGAAATCGCCGATGCCGCTCGCCGCCAGCGTCTTGATCGGTCCCGCCGAGATCGCGTTGACACGGATGTTCTTCTCGCCCAGATCGGCCGCGAGATAGCGCACGCTGGCTTCAAGCGCCGCCTTCGCCACGCCCATCACGTTGTAATGCGGCATCCACTTTTCCGCGCCGTAATAGGTCAGCGTCAGGATCGAGCCGCCCTCGGTCATCAGATGTTCGGCGCGCTGGGTGATCGCGGTCAGCGAATAGCACGAGATCAGCATCGACTTGGTGAAGTTGTCCTGCGTGGTCTCGAGGTAGCGGCCGTCGAGTTCGTCCTTGTCGGAAAACGCGATGGCGTGCACGACAAAGTCGATCTTGCCCCACTGCTTCTTCAGTTCGGCGAACACCGCGTCGATGGTCGCCGGATCGGTGACATCGCAATGGCCGAGCGTGATCGCGCCGAGTTCCTTCGCCAGCGGCTCGACGCGCTTTTTCAGCGCATCGCCCTGCCAGGTGAACGCGAGTTCCGCGCCCTGGTCGCGGCACGATTTCGCGATCCCGTAGGCGATGGAGCGGTTGTTCGCCACGCCCAGGATCACGCCCCGCTTGCCGCGCATCAGGCCCACATTTTCAGCCATGAATTCACATCCAGATTGCCGGATAATAAGGACGCCCCTCATGACATAGGCGCCAAAGCGGTTCAAGCCGACAAGGGGCGCAGACCCCTAACCTTAATGGCCGAAACCGCCGGAATACGTGGCCATTGGCGGTGTTTTATCGATAGAACGGCAGATGTGCCGCCAGACCACGACGACCTTCGCGGGCCATTGATGAGCAACGACTTCCGCCACAACGTCGAGACCATGATCCCGGCCCTGCGGCGCTATGCGCGGGCGCTGGCTCGGGACTCTGACATCGCGGACGATCTGGTGCAGGACACGCTGGTGCGGGCGCTGCGTTCGGAGAAGCTGTTTCTCGGCGGCGACCTGCGCGCCTGGCTCTATACGATCTTGACCAACCTCAACCGCAACCGCCGACGCTCGCTGGCGCGGCAGCCGACGTTGATGGAACTGCACGACACCACGGCGGACGCCTCGGGCACCGAAGCCGAAGGCCGCGACATCTCCCGCGCGCTTGCCACGCTCGCGGACGACCAGCGCGCGGTGCTGTTGCTGGTGGTGCTGGAAGGCCTGAGCTACCGCGATGTCGCCGACATTCAGGGCGTGCCGATCGGCACGGTGATGTCACGCCTCGCCCGCGCGCGGGCGCATGTGAAGGCGACGCTTGAGGGGGAACGTCCCGCCCTGCGGCGGGTGAAGTGAGACACGACAAGGAACGATGCGAGATGGAATCGATGCGCGACAAATGGGGAGATCCGCTTTCTTCTCCCTCTCCTTCGTGGAGAGGGTGGCGCGCTGAAAGCCATGCGATTGGCGCGCGGGGTGGAGGTGTTTGTACCTTGCGTAACCTCCACCCCACCTGTGCGAGCGGCGGGGTGCCGCGATTGCGACGAAACGACACTGGATCTGAGAGACAATGCCGATGACCGACACCAACATTCCCGTCACCGAGGACGAACTCCACGCCTACGTGGACAACGAACTCCCCGCAGAGCGGCGGGCCGCGGTCGAGGCATGGCTCGCGACCCACGCCGACGACGCCGAGCGGGTAACGTCATGGCGCGCGATGAGCGACGCGCTCCATGCCAAATACGACACGGTGATGGACGAGCCGGTGCCGGCGCGGCTGTCGGTCGACCAGTTGTCGCGTGCGCCGCGCCGCTGGATGATGGGCGCTATCGCGGCCTCCCTGCTGGCGTTCGCGGCGGGCGGCGGCGCCGGATGGATGGCGCATGGCGCCAGCGCGAAGCCGTCGATGTTCGCGAATTTCACCGGCGACGCGCTCGACGCGCACAAGCTTTACGTGGTCGAGGTGCGCCATCCGGTCGAAGTCGCAGGCAATGAGAAGGCGCACCTTCAGCAGTGGCTGACCAAGCGCTGCGGTTGGCAGGTTCGTGCGCCCGAACTCGACGCCACCGGGTTGAAACTCGTCGGCGGCCGGTTGCTGCCCGGCCCCAACGGCCCTGCGTCGTTCCTGATGTACGAGACGACATCCGGCGAGCGCTTCACGATCTACGCGTCGCGCGCAACCACCGACACGACACAGATGCGCTACGCGGCGAGCGGCAGCAACGGCGCAATGTTCTGGGCCGACCGCGGCGTGGGCTATGTCGTGAGCGGCGGCGCGGACCGCGACCGCCTCACGCAAGTCGCGCGGCTGATCTACGACCAGAACGAGAAGGCCGGACTGTAAGCCCGGCTTTTCTCCTTACTCCTTGCTCGCCAGCACCTTGTCGATGCGGCGTCCGTCGAGGTCCATGATCTCGAACCGCCAGCCATCCGCGTTGATGACTTGCCCGACCGCGGGAATTGCACCGAACTTCTCGAGCAGAAAGCCGGCAAAGGTCTGGTAAGGGCGCGATGCAGGCAGTTCGATGCCGAGCAGTTGCGCGAACTCGATCGCGGGCATCCAGCCAGCGATGAGCAACGATCCGTCATCGCGCCTGACGAAGGCCGGCTCCGCCGGACCTTCCTCGGTGTGAAAACTGCCGACGATGGATTCCAGAATATCCGCGCTGGTGACGACGCCCTGAAACGTCCCGTATTCGTCGTGAACAAGCCCCATGTGAACCGGCGAGTCGCGCAGGATGGCGACCACGTCGCGCGCGTCGACGGTTTCGGGAATGACCGGCGCTTCGCGGATCAGGTCGCGGATGTTGGGCACCTTGCCCGAGAGATACGCATCCAGCATGTCCTTTGCCTGCACGATGCCGAGCGTTTCCTCGCCGTCGAACACCGGCAGGCGGGAATGCGAACTGTCCCTGAACGCGAAGCGGATCGCCTCCGGCGGCTCCGACAGATTGATCATGCTGACTTCATGACGCGGCGTCATGACCGCGCCCACCGGAAGATCGCCGAGCCGCATCACGCCGGCGATCATTTCCTTTTCGCCGGGCTCGAGCACGCCCGCGTTTTCCGCTTCCACGACAAGCGTGCGGATTTCGTCTTCGCTGATTTTTTCCTCGGCATCGCCGCGCTGGCCGAGCAGCCAGAGCAGGCCCTTGCCCGAGCGATCGAGCAGCCAGACCAGCGGCGATGAGACTTTCGCCAGCATCACCATCGCCGGTGCGACCTTTACCGCGACCGCTTCGGGATCGCGCAACGCGATCTGCTTCGGCACCAATTCACCGATGATCAGCGAGGCGTAGGTGATCACCGTAACCACAATGCCGACACCCGCCGCATCGGCGACGCCCGGCGACAATCCAACACTTCCCAGCCACGCGCCGAGGCGCGCGCCGAGCGTAGCGCCGGAAAACGCGCCCGACAGCACGCCGACCAGCGTAATGCCGATCTGCACGGTGGACAGAAATTTTCCGGGATCGGATGCCAGGGCGAGCGCGCGACGCGAACCGCTCACTCCCTTTTCAACAAGTCCCATCAGCCGCGCGGGCCTGCTTGAGACGATGGCAAGCTCCGACATGGCGAGCAAGCCGTTGATCACGATGAGAACCGTGACGATTCCAAGTTCGAGGGATAACAAGGTGTGCCTTTTATGACGAAACGCTCTGCCGTCGATCCCGAATACTATCGGCGTTTACAGGGTGAGGATAGGCGGCGCACCCGCGCACCTTACTCCGTGGAACCGGATCTGCGCCGACGGCGGGCGCGATTAAATCGCGCGTGATTTCAAATCTGAAATGCTGAAAAATTATCTCTCTGAAAGCGGCGGTATGCTCAGGCGCCGCTGCGAGGGCGCGGCATCACGCCTCGCCGACCGCCTCCGGTTCGGCAACTTCCACGAGCTTTTTCTTCGGCGCGGCCTTCTTCTTTTTCGGCTCGACCGGCGGCGGATTCAGTGCCTCTTCCGCTTCCTTCGCGAGACGCAGCGCGCGCAGGCGCTCCATGTTCTTGCGGACGTCGATCGACTGCTTGTCCACCTGGGCAAGCGCCGCCGCGCCCTCGATGCGGGCCACACGCTGCTTTTCGAGGCGGGCGAGTTGTTCGGGCGTCTGAATCTTGGGGGCTTTGCTTGTCATCATCAATATATGGGTATTGGAACCCCATTCCGCCACCGCTTGAGTGCAAATCGCAGCAGCGGCGGAACCGCAGGCGAGGCGTTGACAAAATCCGGATATATGATTATATTCCTATGATCTTGTTCGTGAGGGGCGCTTCTCGAGGGCGCTTTGAAGCGGAGCAGGATGTGGCGCCTGCACGTGTGTTTCGCAAACACACGCTCGGGAGGCTGGGGTCACCGTCCGGGCTCACTATGGGGCTCTGCCGTTCGCGGCTGGACGCGGACAGGATGAAGGCGGAGAAATCCCGCCGGATCAGAACGCGCCGCGTTCGTCCTGTCCCGGAAGTACGGTCCTCTCGCCCAAAATCGCCGCAGTGGAGCGCCGTGAGGCGATGCGCTTCCGGAGACACATCGCTTCGCACGCGGTGCCGGCAGCGAAACAAACACAAGGTGCGCCTCGCGGCGCTCCATGCCCCTCGCTGTTTTGAGCGGGCAGAACCAAAAGCCCAACTCGCGCATGGCGCGAGAATAATCACGCGTGGCTGTTTGAAAACTGGCTGTTTGAAAACTGAATCGGAAATGCGTGAGCGCGACGCAGCAACATATCCGATGTCGTCCCCGCGCAGGCGGGGACCCATGCTCACTGAACTTGCGGAGAGCGGATCGCCGTCATCAATAATGTTTCGAGGATTAATGGGTCCCCGCTTTCGCGGGGACGACGTGAAGAGAGATCAGGGACGGCGCGAAGAAAAATTGCGCGCGATGTTACACCACCCGCGATCGTCATCACCGGGCTTGACCCGGTGATCCACGCCTTGCGAACGTTAGGATAAGTCGTGGATGGCCGGGTCAAGCCCGGCCATGACGAACTTTAAGTCAGGCGAGTTCTGTGCCGCACTTGGGACGTCGCCTCGGGGACGGCGTGGAAAGATTACTCAAAATCCGTGCGCGGATTGGTCGGATGGTGGTCACGCCATTTCTCCATCAGCGCTTCCAGCTCCGCATCGTTGCCGTCGGGCAGCACGATCCGCGTGGTTGCAAACAGATCGCCAAAAGCGTCGGCCCCCTGCGCGCCCTTGATCGGCATCCCCTTGCCCTTCAGGCGAAACGTGCGCCCGCTCGACGTGTTCTTCGGGATCGAGAGCTGCACCGCACCGTCGAGCGTCGGCACGCGGACGCGCCCGCCGAGCACGGCTTCATACAGCGTGATCGGCAGGTCGAGGCGCAGGTCGTTGCCGTCGACCTTGAAGTAGGGATGCGGCGCGATGTTCACGGTGATCAGCACGTCGCCCGGGCGATGGCCGGGCGCAGTCTCCCCCTGCCCCTTGAGGCGGATCTGCTGACCCGCGGTGACGCCCGCCGGAATCTTGACGTTGAGTTCCTTGCCGGTCGGCAGCCGCACGCGGCGCGTCGCGCCGTTCACCGCTTCCTCGAGCGCGACGGTCATGGTGACGGAGACATCGAGATCGGTCGCGAACGGCGTGTCGTATTCGAACGTGCCTGCACCGCCGCGCGGACCGCCGCCGCCCATGGGACCGGCGCCGGCCTGACCGCCAAACATGCTCTTGAGAATGTCCTCGAACGCGCCGCCGCCGCCAGCGCCGGCAAATCCGCCCGCGCCCGGCGCACCGCCGGTGCGGAACGAATACTCGAAGCCGCCCGGCCCCGCGCGGCGCGCGCCGCCGCCGCCGGGAAAGCCAGCGCCTTCAAAATTCTGGAACTTCGGTTTGCCCTCGGCATCGATCTCGCCGCGATCGAACTGCTTGCGCTTGTCCTCGTCACCGAGGATTTCATTCGCAGAGTTCAATTCGGCAAAGCGATCGGCCGCTTTCGGGTCGCCCTTGTTGGCATCGGGGTGGTGCTTCTTGGCGAGCTTGCGAAAAGCGCTCTTGATCGCCGCCGCACTGGCACCCCGCTGCACCCCCAGGACCTCATAGGGGTCGCGCATCCGTCAGGTCTCCTTGGAATTCAGGTGAGGACCGAGTGGCCCTTTGCCCTGATGTGGGGTTTTCGTGACAATCCCGCAACGGGTTTACCCGCGAAACTGCGATGGCCGCGGCGGTTCTGGCCACGTGTTCGATTTGTTAACCGCGCCTCAACCCTAGCTTCTTTTCCAGGGCTTCAGATTGCGGATCTCCCAAGAGCCCTTGTCCTGCTGACAGGCGGCGCCCTGCAGCCACCCTTCATTACTGCCGCGCACATAGCTGGCAAGGAAATCCCGGCAGGTCCGGCCTTCCGCGGTGTAGGTCGAGGCCAATGGCGTGACCGAGCCGCGCGCGCCGGTCTCGGGATTCTCCCAGGGCTGGCTGACATCCTTCTGGCCGCGGCTCAGCACGTCGGAGGCGGCGTTGCGGGCGAGCGCGAGGTCGGCGTCGGTGAGATTGGTGTCGTCGTGGGAGCGGATCACCGGCGTGATCGAGCCGGTCACGTCGGACGCATCGTCCTTCCGGAGGTCCTTGCCGAACATGGTCCCCATGCTGCACCCGCCGGCGGAGCAACCCACCGCAACCAGCGCCACCGCCGTGACAAGCCGCCCGATCGGCGATAGGCCACGGCCCCCACGTACCCTATATAGGGAACGCTCGAGAACAGACTTGGCACTGAGCGCCGCCAGGATACGCAACCGGATACTCCAGACATGAACGGTCCAGGATCCATCAAAACCCCAAGTGAGTTAATTTCAGGTGATTTCACTGCCGCGGACGAGCCTTTTGGGCTTTTTGCGGTGTGGTTTGCCGAGGCCGTGAAGTCCGAGCCGAACGATCCAAACGCCATGGCCCTGGCGACCGTGGACGGCGACGGGCTGCCCGACGTGCGCATGGTGCTGCTCAAGGGCTTCGATGCCGACGGGTTCGTGTTTTACAGCCACATCGACAGCGCCAAGGGCCGCGAACTGGCCGCGACCCCCAAGGCCGCCCTGTTGTTTCACTGGAAGTCCCTGCGCCGGCAGGTCCGGATTCGCGGGGCCGTCAGCCGGGTCACCGACGCCGAGGCTGACGCTTATTTCGCCACCCGGCCGAAGCAGGCCCAGATCGGCGCGTGGGCCAGCAAGCAGTCGCAGCCGCTGGAAAGCCGCATGGCGTTCGAGAAAGCCATCGCGCTCAACGCCGCGAAATATGCCATCGGCGACGTCCCCCGCCCCCCCGGCTGGAGCGGCTGGCGCATCACGCCGCAGGCCATGGAATTCTGGCATGACCGCCCCTTCCGCCTGCACGACCGCATCGAATTCCGCCGCGCCGCGCCGGATGCGCCGTGGGCCAAGGTGCGACTCTATCCATGAACGTTATTTTTTGAATGCGAACGCCGAAGGCGAGACCTCAATCCATGCCGACTTCAACTCCTCCCGATTCCAACGCGCCAAAACGCACGCTGCTGCTGACCGGCGCAAGCCGCGGCATCGGCCACGCCACCGTGATCCGCTTTTCCAGCGCAGGCTGGCGCGTCATCACCTGCTCGCGGCACCCGTTTCCCGAACAGTGCCCATGGGACGCCGGACCGGAAGACCACATCCAGGTCGATCTCGCCGACCACAAGGACACGGCGCGCGCCATCGATGAAATCCGCGAACGACTCGACGGCGGCGCGCTTCATGCGCTGGTCAACAACGCGGCGATTTCACCCAAAGGAAAAGGCGGCGCGCGGATGGGCTCCATCGACACCGACGTCGATGTCTGGAGCCATGTGTTTCGCGTGAATTTCTTTGCGCCGGTGATGCTCGCGCGCGGACTGATCGAGGAACTGAAAGCCGCGAAGGGATCGGTGGTGAACGTGACGTCCATCGCGGGTTCGCGCGTGCACCCGTTTGCCGGCGCAGCTTACGCGACATCGAAGGCGGCACTCGCATCGCTGACGCGGGAAATGGCGGCAGATTTCGGCCGTGTCGGCGTGCGCGTCAATGCAATTGCACCGGGCGAAATCGATACGTCAATCCTGTCGCCGGGAACCGACAAGATCGTCCACGAGCAGATTCCCATGAACCGTCTCGGCACACCGGACGAAGTCGCAAAGATCATCTACGTGCTCTGCACGGAGACCAGTTCCTACGTGAACGGCGCGGAAATCCACATCAACGGCGGCCAGCACGTTTAACGCACTTCAAACGAAAAACGGCGAGGCCAAAGCCTCGCCGGTCGTTGGGAGTGAGCGTCAGCAATCAGACGACGGTGATCTTCACGTCGAGGTTGTTGCGCGTGGCATTGGAATACGGGCAGACCTGATGTGCAGTGGCGACCAGCTTCTCGGCGTCGGCGCGGTCGAGACCCGGCAGCGACACCTTCAGCGCGACATCGAGACCGAAACCACCTTCCGAGCGCGGTCCAATGCCCACGTCAGCGGTGACGGTCGCATCCGCCGGAACCTTGATCCCGACCGTACCGGAGACAGCCTTCATCGCGCCGATGAAGCAGGCCGAATAGCCAGCCGCGAAAAGCTGCTCGGGATTGTTGCCCGGCCCACCGCCACCGCCCAATTCCTTCGGGGTCGACAGATTGACCTGAAACGTGCCGTCCGTGGTGGAGGCTTTGCCGTCGCGGCCGCCGGTTGCAGTGGCCTGGGTGCGGTAGAGAACTTTCGTGGGCATGGCTTTCTCCTTGGGTTTGAAAACCTGGGCTTGGAGCAAACAGCCTTTGGGCCGGCCCCGCCAGTATGGCTGAACGAGTGCTTTATATCGTGCACGATCTAATCGTGCAACAAATATTTTGGATGACAGGCCTGCAAAAATGCGTTGTGCGATTCAATCGTGCGCGCCTTAAATAACCGGCACGGGCGCAATGAGCGCCGGAAGGACAAGCCGATGGCAACCCGACCAACATCCGACGACCTTTTGAAGGTCGACAATTTCATCTGCTTTGCACTGTATTCGGCGGGACATGCTTTCACGCGGCTGTACAAGCCTCTGCTCGATCCGCTCGGACTGACCTATCCGCAATACCTCGTCATGGCGGTGCTTTGGGAAAAGAACGGCCGGACGGTTGGCGAGATCGGCGAGAAGCTACTGCTGGAGTCGAGCACGCTCACACCATTGCTCAAGCGGCTCGAGACGGCGGGTCTGCTCAAGCGAACCCGCGATCGGGATGACGAGCGTGTTGTGCGTATCCAGCTCACGGCCGAGGGCGCAGCGCTGAAAGCGAAAGCGGTGGAAATTCCGGCGGCAATCGGTTGCGCCACCAACATCACTGTCCCCGAGGTGATGAAACTCACCGCCGAGATCAAGGCGCTACGCAAGAAGCTACTCGACGCGCAGGCCGCTTGAAGCTTTAGCTTCCGGGAGCCTAGCCGGCCTTGCGAGCCCGCGCGGTCGACCGAGCCGCTTTCTTGGCGGTTCGGGGTGCGGTACGTGACGCCCGCGCCGGGCGCTGCGCAGGCGCCTTGCCCTTCAGGCTCTGCTTCAGGGCATCCATCAGACTGATGACGTTGTCAGGCTTCGCGGGACGTTCCACGGACTTGATCGTTTTGCCCGCTGCCTTTTCCTGAACCAGCTTTTTCAGGGCGTTTTCGTATTCGTCCTCGAATTTCGAGGCGTCGAAATGAGCTGCCTTGGTATCGAGAATATGCGAGGCCAGTTCGATCATGTCCTTCGAGATTTTCGGCGTCTTGATGTCCTCGAAGAAATCCTTCTCGTCGCGCACCTCGTAAGCGTAGCGCAGCGTGGTGGCGAGCAACCCCTTGCCCAGCGGTTCGATGGCGACGATGCGTTCACGGTTCGACAGCACAATGCGGGCCAGCGCCACGCGATCCTGATCCTTCATCGCATCGCGTATCACAGCGAAGGCATCGGCGCCGGTCTTGCCGTCCGGCACGAGATAGTAAGGACTGTCGAGATAGCGGCGGTCGATCTCGTCACGCGGCACAAAATTATCGATGTCGATGGTGTGATTGCTTTCGATCTGAACGGATTCCAGCTCTTCCTTTTCGATCGGGACATACTCGCCCTTGGCGACTTCGTAACCGCGACCCTTCTGCTCTTTCTCGACCACTTCGCCGGTTTCCGAATCCACCATCTGCTGCTTCAGGCGGTTGCCCGTCTCGGTGTTGATCATGTGAAACCGGGTCCGCTCAGCGCTGGTGGAGGCGGGATAAAGCGCCACGGGACAGGTGACGAGCGACAGCTTCAGCGAACCCTTCCAATACGCACGCGGCAACATCGGTAAACCTCCACTCAACACTTACATGACGAAGGAACTTCAACGAGGGTTTCAGGTTTTTGTTCCTGCCGCCCTGCCCTATGGCGCATGATACAATTATTCCGGATTTATTGCACCGTTGGGGTTTCGCTCCGTGGCCCAAAAGAAACTTAAGGTTTACCGAACAAAACGTGATTTCACGAAGACGTCGGAGCCAAGCGGCAAGGTCGCCGTGGGAACGTCGAAGGTGCGGCGCTTCGTCATCCAGAAGCATGACGCCAGCCGGCTCCACTACGACCTCCGGCTTGAGTACGGGGGCGTGTTCAAATCCTGGGCGGTGACGCGGGGACCGTCCCTCGATCCCAAGGACAAACGGCTGGCGGTCGAGGTCGAGGATCATCCGCTCGACTATGGCGATTTTGAAGGCACCATCCCCAAAGGACAGTACGGCGGCGGCACCGTCATGGTCTGGGATCGCGGCTACTGGTTGTCCGACGATCCAGAGCGCGGCTTTAAGAAAGGCGATCTCAAATTCGCGCTGGAGGGTGACAAACTCCACGGCGAATGGGTGTTGGTTCGCATGAAGAACGACCGCAACGGCGGCAAGCGCACCAACTGGCTGCTGATCAAACATCGCGACGCGTACTCACGCGAAGGCAAAAAGAACGATGTCCTCGACGACGAAAAATCCGCTGCGTCCGGCCGATCGATGGCGCAGATCGCGGCGGGCAAGGGCCGCGCGCCGAAGCCGTTCATGCTGAAGACATCGACCAAGGCAAAAGCCGATCAGGTATGGGATTCGAGCAAGGGACTTGCCGCTGTCGAACGTGAAAAGAAAAGCACGCCGGGATCGGCCCCGGCCAAGGAAGCAACCGTCGCGCAGCTGAGAAGCAAGACCGCAGCCAAGAGCACCGTGGCGAAAGCCGCCAGCAGCCGGCGCGCAGCAGAGCTTCCGGACTTCATTGCGCCACAGCTTTGCACGTCGGTCGAACGGCCGCCGGCAGGTAACGGCTGGGCGCACGAAATCAAGTTCGACGGCTATCGCGTTCAAATGCGGATCGAGGATGGTGAAGTCACGCTCAGGACTCGCAAGGGACTCGACTGGACGGAGAAATTCCCCGCCCTCGCAAAAAAAGGAGGCAACCTTCCGGACGCGATCATCGACGGCGAGATCGTTGCGCTCGATCACGAAGGCCATCCCAGTTTTGCCTCGTTGCAGGCGGCGCTGTCCGACGAGAAGACGGATGACCTGATCTTCTTCGCGTTCGATCTCCTCTTTGCAGATGGAGAAGACCTGCGGCCGTTGCCGTTGTCCGAGCGCAAGGCGCGGCTCCGGGTGCTGCTCGACGGCAAGCGAAAGCGCGATGAGGGAACCATCCGCTACGTGGAGCATTTCGAGTCCAACGGCAACGCCATCATGGAATCCGCCCGCGCGTTGTCACTCGAGGGCATCGTGTCCAAAAAACTCACAGCCCCCTATCGTTCAGGACGCTCGGAAAGCTGGACCAAGGCAAAGGTCCGCGCCGGGCACGAGGTCGTTATCGGCGGCTGGAAAAGCAACGCAGGCAAATTCCGCTCGCTGATGGTCGGCGTGCCGCACGGCGATCATCTCGCCTATGTCGGCGTGGTCGGCACCGGATACGGTCAGGCCGTCGTCAAGCGCATCATGCCCGAGTTGAAGGCTAACGCCGCCGCCAAAAACCCCTTCGGTGGCGAGAACGCACCGAAGAAAACCGCGGAAGTGCACTGGCTGAAGCCGGAACTGGTCGCTGAAATCGAATTCGCAGGCTGGACCGGCGATAACATGGTCCGGCAGGCAGCCTTCAAGGGCCTGCGCAAGGACAAGTCGGCAAGCGACGTGACAGCCGATAAACCCGCCAAGACCCATGTTGCGGCGTTGTCCGCGAAGACGAACGGCAAGTCCCCGTCAACACGCGCAGCTTCCCACAATAGCAATGTTGTCATGGGCGTCACGATCTCCAATCCAGACAAGGCGCTGTGGCCCGACAGCGGAGACGGCGAGCCCGTCACCAAGCTCGATCTGGCGCACTACATGGAGCAGGTCGGCGACTGGCTGATCGCGCATATCAAGGGCCGGCCCTGCTCGATCATCCGTGCGCCGGACGGCATCGGTGGCGAAACCTTTTTCCAGCGTCATGCCATGGCCGGCGTGTCGAAGCTGTTCGACCTCGTAAAGGTTTCGGGCGACCGCAAACCGTATGTGCAGATCGATCGCGTCGAAGGTCTCGTCGCAGCAGCCCAGATCGGCGGGCTCGAACTGCATCCGTGGAATTGCGCACCGAATGAACCCGACGTGCCGGGACGGCTGGTGTTCGACCTCGATCCCTCACCTGACGTTGCATTCTCCGCAGTGGTCGACGCCGCCCGCGAGATGCGTGAACGGCTGACGGATTTGGGGCTGGAAAGTTTTTGCAAAACAACCGGCGGCAAGGGACTTCATGTCGTCACGCCGTTGAAGGACGCGAAGAAAGACAAGATCGACTGGAAAACCGCGAAGGCATTCGCGCAGGCCGTGTGCCAGCAGATGGCAGAGGACAGCCCCGAACACTATCTCCTCAACATGTCGAAGAAGCAGCGCGAGGGAAAAATCTTCCTCGACTATCTGCGCAACGATCGAACATCGACGGCCGTCGCGCCGCTATCGCCCCGTGCGCGCGACGGTGCGCCGGTATCCATGCCAATGACATGGGCGCAGGTCCGCAGCGATCTCGATCCGATGAAATATACGTTGCGATCGGTGCCCGCGCTGCTCGCAAAAACGAAGGCTTGGGCCGATTACGATGCTGCCGCGCGATCGATCAAGGCCGCAATCGCGAAGCTCGCGAAATAATTACAGCCACCGCTTCCACTTGAAAAACATGTACGGCCCCGCCGCCGCGAGCAGCATCGCGAGCAGCGCCAGCGGATAACCCCACGGATGCTCCAGCTCGGGCATCATCTTGAAGTTCATGCCGTAGATCGAGGCGATCAGCGTCGGCGGCATCAATACAACGGCCATCACCGAGA
Source organism: Afipia sp. GW822-FHT04G07 (assembly GCF_058800765.1). Taxonomy (NCBI): domain Bacteria; kingdom Pseudomonadati; phylum Pseudomonadota; class Alphaproteobacteria; order Hyphomicrobiales; family Nitrobacteraceae; genus Afipia; species Afipia sp. GW822-FHT04G07. Next base: position 3,569,805 of record NZ_JBXAMP010000001.1, on the reverse strand, counting down.
ACAGCTTGATGATGTTGTTCTGCTCGAGGTTGACCACGCCGAGCATCGCGTCCAGCACGAAGGTGATTTTGTTCGACAGATAAGACGCGTGATCGGTCAGTGATGACACGTCGCGCTGCTGGGTCTTGAACTGCGCTTTCTGTTCCTTGCTCCAGCGTCCCGTATCGGTCTCGACGAGAACGAACGAGATCAGACGCCCGATCGAGACCAGACTCTCACGCACCTTCGAGGTCAGGTCGCCCTTCTTGCCGATGGTCAGCAGGATTTGGGAATAGGTCCGTGCGTGACCGCGTTCGGCGGACGGCTCGAAGATTTGCGACGACACGCTGTCGACGTCCGCGCCGGCTCGTTCGAGGATGTCGGCGCAGCGGTCGATCACGCCATCGAGCAGTTCGAGCAGAATGCCGTCGCCAGTGATGTTCGCTGGACAGGAGCGCGCGAGCTTCGCGGCAATCAATGTGAACGGCTTCGGTTCATCATAGCGGACTGTCACGAGGCGATGGTCGGTGAGGATGAATGTCACCGGAGTGGTGCGCGGCGCCTGCGAGTCCGCGGCGCACATCAGGGTCGCGGTCATGTAGCGCGCGCCATTTTCGACGTAGAGGCGGCTGGACGCCTCGATTTCCTGCATGTCTTCGCGGGTCGGAATTTCGATACCGACCAGCCTTTCGACGGCCTTGTCCTCGCCGGGCGACGGCGTCTTCAGATCAATCCAGATCGCATCCGGGGGCAACGATTCAACGTCAATGTCGTCGATTTTCTTAAGGACAGAGGCGCTGGGAACGAAGACCGACAACATGGAGAACTCCCGGAATTTCTTTCGCGGACAACCTGTGATCCATCCGCTCTCAAAGCGCAAATGTTCTCGATTCCCGCAAGCCTTTCACGGACCGCCGCACGACATTCAACTGTCATGAAGGACGCGCCGACCATCCCGAACGATGGCATGCCGCCCGCCCGATAAGCGGGAAGCGCCCTGCCGGTGCGACGCCAAAGCCACAGTTGCGGGACCATCGCACGGGATCACAAGGGTATGACCCGAATGGCGTCCGCCCCGGCGGTTATGGGCTGGCGCTAAACAGAAGCTCGACGTAAATACCATGTGACCGAGCGACGCGCACCACGCACTGATCGGAAACCGTCGATGCCCTCTCCTGCCTCGAATCTTGCCTCTAAACTGGTTGTGCTGGCCGCCGGATTGATGCTCGCCGGCTGCATGCAAACCACCACCTACGAGGCCGCCTCGGACACGACCCTGAAGCCCCGCGACCGGGAGCTTCTCGCCAAGGTCAGTTACGACAAGGTGCCCGTTTCGACCCCGTTCCGGCGGGCGATCGTGGATTACCACCGCAAGGAAACGCCGGGATCGATCATGGTCGATTCCGACAATCACTATCTTTATTACGTTCTCGAGGGCGGCAAGGCGATCCGCTACGGCATCACCGTCGGCGAGGAGGCGATGGCCTGGTCGGGCATCGCCAAGGTCGGTGCGATGACCGAATGGCCGGACTGGCATCCGACCAAAAGCGAGATTTCCCGGCTCGGCGTCCCGACGTTCGTGAAGGGCGGTCCGGACAATCCCATGGGGTCGCGGGCGATCTACCTCTACTCCGGCGGCAAGGATACGCTGTTCCGGATTCACGGCACCAACCAGCCGGAATATATCGGCGCGTCAATTTCCTCGGGCTGCATCCGCATGACCAACGAGGACGTGATCGATCTGTATAGCCGGGTCAAAATGGGAGCGGTGGTGGTCGTGCTCGATCCCAAGCAGGGGGATTCCCCGTTCAATTCCAAGATGGCGCTACAGGGCGGCAGCGGGTCATTTTAGCGCCCGAGACCCGGCATCCGCCGGTCATTTGGGCAGCCGGTGGCGTTGAGGACGAGTCCTGAGGCGCAAATGCCACAGGTAGGATGCTGCATGGCAAAATCAGCATCGAAATGCTGGAAATACGGCACGTTTCGGCGCAGATAGAAGGTAACGGAATCGGAAGCATCTTCCGGCTAGATTCGGCGTGGAGACACGCCCAGCGCCCATTGGAACTTCGGAATGTCCTCGTTCGGCTCAAAAATTATCTTGCTCTTCGCAGGTCTTGCGCTTGCGGGCTGTATGCAGACCTCCACCAGCTTTGAGAAGGCTCCGGAAGCGAGCCTCAAGCCGCGTGACAAGGAACTGCTGGCCAAGGCCAAGTACGAAAAGGTCGCCGTCGCCGAGCCGTTCCGGCGGGCGATCGTCAACTATCATCGCAAGGAAACGCCGGGCTCCATCGTGGTGGATTCCGACAATCACTATCTTTACTACGTCCTCGAGGGCGGCAAGGCGATCCGCTACGGCATCACCGTCGGCGAAGAAGCGCTGGCGTTCTCCGGCATCGCCCGCGTCGGCAACATGCAGGAATGGCCGAAATGGACCCCGACCGCGGACATCCACAAGCGCATCGAAGGCCTGCCGCAATCGGTGCCAGGCGGCCCGGACAATCCGCTCGGCGCGCGTGCGCTGTATCTCTATCAGGGCAATCGCGACACGCTGTTCCGCATTCACGGCACCAACCAGCCGGAATATATCGGCGCGTCGATTTCCTCGGGCTGCATCCGCATGACCAATGAGGACGTGATCGATCTTTACAGCCGCGCTAAGCAGGGCAGCGTCGTTGTGGTGCTCGATCCCAAGCAGGGTGACTCGCCTTACAATTCGAAAATGGCGCTGCAAGGCGGCGGCGGCGGAACAGCGCCGTTCTGAACGCTCGCCTCAATCGAGTTTGATTCCAAAAGCGCCGGTCGATCCGGCGCTTTTTATTTTGTGCCAGTCTGTCGAGACATCCTGCGGCGCGGCTTGGCAGGCGCTGCTGGTTTGTCACCCTCTTCCGTCGGGGTCGCCTGCGGTGCTTCCTCGCTGGATTTCGCCGGCGCAGCCTTTTCCTCTGCGGTCTGGCGTGGCGGCGCTTCCTCAGGGCGTTCCAACGGCATCAGCGGCGCAACGGCGGGCAGCGGGTCGTAGACGCCCCATTGGCACAGTTTGTAGTTGTTGCGGCGCTGGGCGAGGTCGAGATGGATATGGTCCTCATGATACCAGTCAGAGCCCGGACCCAGCACGGTGGTGAACCGCGTGCAGACGGAGGCCAGCACCTTCTCGCGGGTCTCACGCGACACCGTGCGGTCGGTGAGCGACAGCGTGTTGCCGTTCGCGAACTTCATGCCCCGGATGTCGAGCGCATTGGCGAGACCATGTTCGGATAGTTTCGCGTCCTTGACGCGGTTACGGCCACGGCATTCAAATGAATCGAAATTATCGAGTTCACTGATGGTCGTGCCAAGGCCCGCCGCCAGCGGCGCCATATCGGTACGAACCCATTCCGCCACGGCGGTTGCCATCGCGCAGCGCAAGATGGCGGCGGGTTTCAGCACCACACGCTGGGTCGGAGACAGCACGACTGCCTCCAGCCGCACGAGGTCTTCTCCGCCGCATCCGCCGGGGCCCTTGATCGACGGGATCGAGGGCGCGATCGCAATGCTCTCCGTCAACGCAAGGCGACATGCCGAAAGCTCGGGAGGCTTGGATTCCGAAGGTTTGGATTCCGGCGTCGGCTCCGCGGGCTGATCGGCTGCGCCGCCCTGCTCCGGCTGCGGACGGTAGGCAGCCGGCGCTTCTGCGGGCCGAGCCTGCGGCAGCGGCACTTTTGCGCTTGCCTCGATCGAAGCCGCACAGGTAAGGACCAGCCCGGCGGCCACAATGACGCGGGCCGGCAGCCCGCTCCTGGCATGCCAACCAGAAGGCCATTTGCTGGCCGCGTCGTCCGCGCTAGAGTTCATGCAGGTCCTTCGGGGCACACCAATCATAAAGACACAAAGTCACTTTCAGGAGGAAACAACGAATGCTCGGATTGATGCAAAATTGGCCCTTGTTGTGTCAGCGGATTATCGATCACGCAGCGGAGATTCACGGCAAGCAGGAAGTCGTGACGCGATCGGTCGAGGGACCCATTCATCGCACCAATTACGCCGAAATTCGTGCACGCGCGCTGAAAGTCGGCCAGCAACTCGACAAGCACGGTATCAAGATCGGCGACCGCGTCGCCACCATTGCCTGGAACACATGGCGTCATCTTGAAGCCTGGTACGGCATCATGGGCATCGGCGCCGTCTGCCATACCGTCAATCCCCGGCTGTTCCCCGATCAGATCGTCTGGATCGTCAATCATGCGCAGGACCGCATCATGATGACGGACCTCACCTTCGTGCCGCTGCTGGAAAAGATCGCGGACAAGATGCCTTCCGTGGAACGCTACGTCGTGTTCACGGATAAGGCGCATATGCCGCAGACCGCGCTGAAGAACGCGATCTCCTATGAAGAATGGATCGCGGAAGTCGACGGCGATTTCCAGTGGAAGGAATTCGACGAAAATACCGCAGCCGCGATGTGCTACACCTCGGGCACCACGGGCGATCCGAAGGGCGTGCTCTATTCCCACCGCTCCAATGTGCTCCATGCGCTGATGGCCAACAATACGGACGCGCTCGGCACCCGAGCCAGCGACACCATGTTGCCGGTGGTGCCGTTGTTCCACGCCAACAGCTGGGGCATCGCATTCTCGGCGCCCACCATGGGAACCAAGCTGGTGATGCCCGGCGCCAAACTTGACGGCGCATCGGTCTATGAATTGCTCTCGACCGAGAAGGTCACCTACACCGCCGGCGTGCCGACGGTGTGGCTGATGCTGCTGCAATACATGGCCGCCGAGAAGAAAACGCTGCCCGATCTGAAGGTCCTGATCTGCGGCGGCTCGGCGATGCCGCGCTCCATGATCAAGGCTTTCGTCGATCAGGGCGTCGAGGTTCGCCATGCCTGGGGCATGACGGAAATGAGCCCAATCGGCACCGTCGGCGCGCTGAAGCCTCCGTTCGCCAATCTCACCGGCGAGGCGCGGCTCGATATTCTGCAGACGCAGGGTTATCCGCCGTTCGGCGTCCAGATGAAGATCACCGATGACGCGGGCAAGAAGCTGCCGTGGGACGGCAAGACCTTCGGCCGCCTCAAGGTCAGCGGCCCCTCGGTGTCCAAAGGCTACTTCCGCATCGACACCAACATCCTCGACGACAACGGCTTCTTCGACACCGGCGATGTCGCGACCATCGATGCCGACGCCTACATGCGGATCACCGACCGCTCAAAGGACGTTATCAAGTCCGGCGGCGAATGGATTTCGTCGATCGATCTCGAGAACCTCGCCGTCGGTCACCCGAAGGTGCTGGAAGCCGCGGTCATCGGCGTCCATCATCCGAAGTGGGACGAGCGGCCGCTGCTGATCGTGCAGCTCAAGCCCGAGCAGAAGGCAAGCCGTGACGAAATCCTGCAATACATGGACGGCAAGATCGCAAAATGGTGGATGCCGGACGACGTGCAATTCGTGGACGCCATTCCGCACACCGCAACCGGCAAGATCCTGAAAACCGCGCTGCGGGATCAATTCAAGGATTACAAATTCCCGGTCGCGGCGGCCTGACGCCGCCCAGTTCATCATTCATCGAAATGCCCGGCTTGTACCGGGCATTTTTTTGCCCGTTCACCGGGTGATATTCCGCCTCGAACTGCTTCACAGCGGCCCCGGAAATGCGCTAGTTGACCGGCGCGCCCTTTCGCCCGGCGCCAGAACGGATTGACAAGGCATGGCCCGCCGGATCGCAGCCGCTTATCAGATGGAGCCCCTTTCGGCTCTTGCGTCGTGGACGCGCCGTCTTGCGGTGTTCTCACTGATCGCGACGATCGTTTCGGTCATTATCGTCCGTTTCGGATTTCTCGATTTCAAGCCCGCACTGGCGACATTCTTCGGCGCGCTCGCCTGCGCCGGACTGTCGATCCTCGTCGGCCTCGCTGCCTTTGCGGCGATCTGGCAAAACGGCTCGCGCGGCATGAGCCGCATCCTGCTGGCGTTCCTGATTGATGCCGCGATCCTCGCTTATCCGGCCTATCTCGCCTACCAGTACAACACACTGCCGGCCATTCACGATATCACCACCGATCCGATCGATCCGCCGCGCTTCGAAGCGCTGGCGCGGCTTCGAACAGGCGACGGCGCAAACCCCGCAGTCTATGCCGGTCTCTATTCGGCCGAGCAGCAGCGCACCGCTTATCCGGACATCGAGCCGATCAGCATCGACGTGCCGGTTCAAAAGGCCTACGAGTTGGCCCGGGCGCTGGTTGGACGGTACAAGTGGCTGGTCATCGACGAGCGTGCGCCACAACCGCCGCAGCGTATCGGCCGCATCGAGGCGGTGGCCCGAACGCCCATCATGGGTTTTCGAGAAGACATCGCGATCCGCATCATGCCGGATGGTGACGCCGCGCGCGTCGATCTTCGCTCGTCATCGCGTTACTTCGAGCACGATCTCGGCACCAACGCCGCGCGCATTGCCAAATTCGCCGAGCAGTTGAACGAGGCCGTGGACAACGCAAGGCCGGTGAAAAAGCTGATCACGCCGGCCAAGCCTCAGGCCAAGGGCACGACCAAACGATAATTGCCGTCGATGGTCGGATCGCCGTCGGTCGCCACGACATCGCGCGCGACGAGATCCTCGAGATGCGCGAGCACCGAATAGCCCGCTGCGCCCACCAGCCGGGGATCGATCCCGATATAACTTGCCCGCACGATGGTCGGAATGTCGGCCTCACCCTTGGCGAGACGATGCAGGATCGACGCTTCCCGCGCCTTGCGATGGCGAATGAGAAATTTCACGAACCGTACGGCGTCGGGAATCTCTGGACCGTGACCGGAGAAATAGAGCTGCTCGTCGCGCCGGGTCAGTCTTTCAAGCGATGCCATGTAATCGACCATCGATCCGTCGGGAGGCGCGACGATGGACGTCGACCAGCCCATGACGTGATCGCCGACAAACATCAGCTTGCGCTCCGGCCAGGCGAAAGCGATGTGGTTGGCCGTGTGTCCCGGCGTCGCGACGACTTCAAGCCGCCAGCCATCACCTTCCACGACATCGCCGTCCTTCAGCATCACGTCAGGACGGAAGTCCCAGTCGCCGCCGGACTCGGTGGCACGGGTCTCGCTGGCGTAAGCCGGACGCGACGCGCGATGCGGCCCTTCCGCATAGACCGTCGCGCCGGTCGCCGCCTTGATGCGAGCGACGCCGGGCGAGTGATCGTTGTGCGTGTGAGTGACAAGGATGTGTGAGACGGTTTCGCCGCGTACCGCGTCGAGCAGAGCCTGCGCATGGGCCTCGTTGACCGGGCCTGGATCGATGATGGCGACGTTGCCGCGGCCGACGATATAGCTCACCGTTCCGGTGAACGTGAACGGACTGGGGTTGTTGCACAACACCCGCCGCACGCCGGGGACAACTTCCTCCACGACACCGGGCGCGAGTGGAAAATCCCGGTTGAACGGAATGTCGTCGTTATCGCTCAAAGCCAGACCCTCAACCGGACAGATGCGCCTTACGAAAACGCCTGAATGCCGGTAATGGCGCGGCCGAGAATGAGTGCGTGGACGTCGTGCGTCCCTTCATAGGTGTTCACGGTCTCGAGGTTCTGCGCGTGGCGCATCACCTGATACTCGCTCGAAATGCCGTTGCCGCCGTGCATGTCGCGGGCGACGCGGGCGATGTCGAGCGCCTTGCCGCAATTGTTGCGCTTCATGATCGAGATCATCTCGGGCGCCATCTTGCCCTCGTCCATCAGGCGGCCGACGCGCAACGAACCTTGCAGGCCGAGCACGATTTCGGTCTCCATATCGGCGAGCTTTTTCTGCACAAGCTGGGTCGCGGCCAGCGGCCGGCCGAACTGCTTGCGGTCGAGCGTGTACTGCCGGGCGCGCTGGAAACAATCTTCCGCAGCCCCCATGACGCCCCATGAAATGCCGTAGCGGGCGCGGTTGAGACAGCCGAACGGACCGGCCAGACCGGACACGTTGGGCAGCAGCGCGCTCTCGGGCACCACGACGCCATCCATCACGATTTCACCGGTGATCGAGGCGCGCAGCGAGAGCTTGCCGCCGATCTTCGGCGCGCTCAGGCCCTTCATGCCCTTCTCGAGAATGAAACCGCGCACCTTGTTGTCGTGCGCGGCGGACTTCGCCCACACCACGAACACGTCGGCGATCGGCGCGTTGGAAATCCACATCTTGCTGCCGGTCAGGCGATAGCCGTCAGCGACCTTCTCCGCGCGGGTTTTCATGCCCTCGGGATCGGAACCGGCATCCGGTTCCGTCAGACCGAAACAGCCAACCCATTCGCCGGTGGCGAGCTTGGGCAGGTACTTCTTGCGCTGGGTCTCGTCGCCATAAGCGTAGATCGGATACATCACCAGCGACGACTGCACGCTGTTCATGGAGCGATAGCCGGAATCGACGCGCTCGATCTCGCGCGCGATCAGGCCATAGGCAACATAGCTCGCGTTGGCGCAGCCATATTCCTCAGGCAGCGTCACGCCGATCAATCCGAGTTCGCCCATCTCACGGAAAATCTCGCGATCGGTTTTCTCTTCGAGATAAGCCTGCGTCACGCGCGGCTGCAGCTTGTCCTGGGCATAGGCGCGCGCCGTGTCGCGGATCATGCGCTCGTCTTCGGTCAACTGATCGTCGAGCAGGAACGGATCGTCCCACTGGAACGTCACCTTGGCGGGCTTGTCCTTGGTCTGCGGGCGGGCGCTCATGACAAAATCCTTTCAGCTCAAGTCCGCTGTTGTGAAATCACGATAAATCGTCGGCGTCAGGTTGCAAGCGCAAAACCAGTTCCCGCTTGCGTGAAGCCTAGCCGTCAAACGGCTCGTTGGCGACAATTTCGATGCCAAATCCGGAGAGGCCTTTGTAATCGTGCGCCGACGAAGTGAGATGCCGGATCGACGTGACGCCGAGATCACGCAGGATCTGCGCGCCGACGCCGACTTCGCGCCATTGCCGATGACGGTCGGCCTCCGCCGAATGATCTTCAGCAATCGGCGCAACAGGCACACCTGCAGCGCCGTCGCGCAGATAAACCAGAACGCCGCTGCCGTTCTTCTTGAAGTGATCGAGCGCGGCAAGGACGCGGCCCGACCCGAAGAAAATATCCTTCACGATGTTGGGCTTGTGAAAGCGGGTCAGGACGTTCTGGCCGTTGCCGACGCCCTTGTAGACGAACGCGACGTGATAGATCGGATCGAACGGCGACCGATAGGCGTAGCCGTCGAGCTGCCCGATCGGGCTGTCGACGGTGAAGGTCGATACACGTTCGATCAGTTTCTCACGCGCCTGCCGGTACGAAATCATGTCGGCGATGGTGACGTGCTTGAGATTATGCTGGGCCGCAAATTTCACGACCTGCTCGCCCTTCATGACCGTGCCGTCATCATTCATCAGTTCGCTGATGACGCCGACCGGCGGCAGGTCGCACAGCTTGCAAAGATCGACCGCAGCTTCGGTGTGGCCCGAGCGCAGCAGGACGCCGCCGTCGCGGGCGATCAACGGAAAGATATGGCCGGGCCGCGCGAAGTCGCTGGCCCCCGCGTTCGGATTGGCCAGCGCCCGGCAGCACAACATGCGCTCCTCGGCGGAAATGCCGGTGGTCATGCCGGGCTTGTAGTCGATCGACACGGTGAAGGCGGTGGTGTGGTTGGAATCGTTGTGCGCGACCATCGGATCGAGCCGCAAGCGCCGGGCATTGTCGCTCGTGATCGGCGCGCAGACGATTCCCGAGGTATGTCGAATAATGAATGCCATCTTCTCCGCTGAGCAAAGCGTGGCGGCGACAATCAGATCGCCCTCGCCCTCACGGTCATCGTCATCGGTGACGACGACGATCTCGCCGGCAGCAAAGGCTTTCAGAACTTCAGGAATGGGATGGGCCATGACGCTTACATACTCTCCGTCATCGTACACTCAATGGGACGCTGATCGTATGGCTCAGGGCGGGTTTGGGCGCAACTGCCCTGTCCACATGGCCGATATCCGCCGCCCATTATCGGCCCGGCGGCAGCTTGTTTCAAACGTTCTCCAGGCGAAATGAGCCTCGGGTGGCTGCCTTAAGGCAGGACTTCCCTGCGTTCGCTGAGCAGTTGATCCATCTCGGCGCGCTTGTCTTCGATCAGGCCGTTGTCGACCGCCTCGATGACCTTATACAGCTCCTCCGCGTCGGTGATACGGGTCACCGTCACGTAGTTTGCTCCCGCGGCGTAGAGGTCCTGGACATCCCGCAGCATATCCGCCGTCGAAATGATCTTCGCGTCCGGATTCATCGAGCGCACGTGACGAACGAGCTTTTCGTTGTTCGCACCCTTCAGCAGCGAATCCGGCACGCTCAGGATGATAATCTCCGCGTTGCCGACGCCGGCATGCATCAGCGTATCGATGTTGCTGATATCGCCGTAGATGACATGAATGCCGCGCGAGGTGAGCGTGCGGAATACATTAGGATTGAAGTCCACCACGCTGATCTGGTCGAGCAGGGATTTGTTCTGCCGCTCGATCTCGCTCAGCAACGCGCTTGCCGCCCGGAAAAACCCGAGAATAACGATGCGCCGGGCCGCGCCGTGACCGCCCTCGTGATCGGCGTCCGCGGTCTGGGTCTGGTCGAGATCGCGAAAGCCGATCCGCTTCAGAGGGCCGATGGCCCATCGGGTGATCTGGTCGCTGCGGGCGATCGCAAACGTACTGAGCACCGCAAGGATCACGAAGGCGAACGACGCCGCGCTCGATGTCTCCGGCGTGATATGACCCGCGATGATGCCGGTCTGGATGACGACCAGCGAGAATTCGCTGATCTGCGCGAGATTGATCGCCGGCAGCAAACTGGCGCGAAGACCCTGCTTCATGAAATAGAGCGGCAGGAACGTGGTCAACACCCGGCTGACGACAGTGAAAGCCGCGATGACGAGCGCCAGCGAGATGGTCGCCGAATTCGGGATGGGTATCGTCATCCCGACCGCGACGAAGAACAGCGTGATGAAGAAATCCCGCAGCGTCGTGACCTTCGCGGTCACATCCAGCGCGTAGGGGAAGGTCGAGAGCGAGACGCCCGCGACCAGCGACCCCATCTCGCGCGACAGGTGAAGCCGCTCCGCCACTTCGCCGATCAGGAAGCACCACGCCAGCGCTCCGAGCATGACGAGTTCCGGGCTTCGCGCGATCTGGTGAAAAATCTTCGGCAGCACGAAACGACTGAGCACCATTGCGGTGACAACCAGCAACCCGACACGGCCGATCGACAGCAGGACCACGCTGATCTGGAGATCCGCGAGGCTGGGCTGAACCGCGAGAAACAGGATCGCAAAGATGTCCTGAAGCACCAGCACGCCGAGCGTGATGCGTCCCGGCAGCGTGTCGAGTTCGCGCTTCTCGTAGAGCACCTTGACGATGATGACCGTGCTCGACAGCGCGCAGGCGACGGTCAGGTAAAGCGCGTCGAACTTGTTCCCGCCCATCGACAGACCGATGGCGACAAAAAAGACGATGCCGAGCAGGCAGGCGCCGATCAACTGCCCGCCGGCTGCGAACAGGATCACGCGCCCAGCGCGGATAATCTTCTTGAGGTCGATTTCCAGCCCGATCATGAACAGCATGAAAATCAGGCCCAGCTCGGAAATCGTCTTGATCGATTCCTCCGATTTGACCCACTGCATGCCGTAGGGGCCGATGAAAAATCCGGCAATCAGATAGGCAAGGATCAGCGGCTGCCGGAAAAAATGCGCGGCAAGGCCGAGTACCCAGGCAAACAGGATTGAAAACGTAATGTCGCGAATAAGCTCGTGCATGCCCTCGACCGGTTCGGCAGCATCAAAAATGATTTGAATCAGGCCTGTGTATAAGGACCAAAGAATGCTGCGAAAGCAACATCCATGGCATGCTTTACGTCACCGAAACGCCTTCACCGAACCGCGATCTGTCGTCGGAAGCGACCACCAAATGGTACCGGGGCACGACAGCGCCCTCCGGCGCGAAATGAGATGCCAGCAACCCGCCGGCGACGCGCCCCCATCGGATGGTGTCCTCGAAGTAACATCGTCCGAAAACCGGCCGATCCAAACGGATGGTCGGCTTGAATAACAGATCGGCCTGTATAGGTTCGATTCGGCGGGCCTTCAGAGCTTCACAGGTTGATCATGACTTCGAAATTGAGCTTCATTTTAACAACGGTATTTTTGCTTGGAGGCCAGACTTTCGCTGACAAGGCCTTCGCGAATGATGGATCGGTGTTCGGCACATGGCTCACGGAAAAAGGTGACGCCAGGATTCAAGTGAGCCAGTGCGGACGGGCGATTTGCGGAAAAGTCGTTTGGCTGCGTGAGGCGATCGACCCGGCAACCGGAAGACCCCAGACCGACGACAAAAATCCGAATGCGTCGCTTGCCGCACGTCCAATGGTCGGCGTGCAGCTTTTCATCGGGATGAACCCCAGCGGCCCGGGCACATGGACGGGGCGGATTTATAACGGCGACGACGGCAAGGTGTACGACAGCAAAGTGTCTCTGCTGGGACCCCAAACGCTGCGCGTCGAAGGGTGCGTCGGCGCACTTTGCGGCGGTGAAAACTGGACCAGGGTCGGCGGCCGCTGAGCCTCCCGTCAGGCTGTCGCGGCGGCAAGCGGACGCGAACCGCCGCCGGCGGCGCCGAACTCGGAATAATATGATTTTTCAGTGGGTTATGGTCGGAGTAGCAGGATTTGAACCTGCGACCCCCTGCTCCCGAAGCAGGTGCGCTACCGGGCTGCGCTATACTCCGACTTGGGCGCCGGTATAGCGGCGGCTCTCGCGGACCGCAAGAAGCTGTATAAGAGACTCCATTCAGCAAATGCGCCCGCAGGATATGCACCACGCGATGAAACTCGACCTGAATACGGCCATTGTCCCTGCCGCCGGCGCGGCGGACGCCGCCGCGCGATGTCTGGAGGACGGCGGGCTGGTCGCGTTTCCGACCGAGACAGTTTACGGGCTCGGCGCGGACGCCACCAACGCCCGCGCCGTCGCCCGGCTTTACGAAGCGAAAGGCCGGCCGTCGTTCAATCCCCTCATCGCCCATGTTAGCGATCTGCAGGCCGCACAACGTATCGCGCGTTTTGACAACAGAAGTCTTCGGCTGGCGGAAACTTTCTGGCCGGGACCGCTGACGCTGGTGCTGCCCAAGGCATCCGGCTGCCCGGTGTCCGATCTGGCCACCGCCGGACTTGAGACGCTCGCCGTGCGCGTGCCGGCGCATCCGGCGGCGCGCGAGATCCTGCGCGCGTTCGGCAAACCTGTGGTCGCACCCTCGGCCAATATTTCGGGGCATGTCTCGCCAACCACGGCTGCACATGTTTTTGGCGATCTTGCCGGACGTATCGATCTGATCGTGGATGGCGGGCCGGTCTCGGTCGGCGTCGAATCCACCATCGTCGGCTGCTTCGAGACCCCGATGCTGCTGCGCCCCGGCGGGCTTCCCCGCGACGACATCGAGCGCGTGCTCGGCGAAAAACTCGCACGAATGCCGGAAGAAGATGGAACGGACGCGAGCCATCCTCTGGCGCCCGGCATGATGGCCTCGCATTACGCACCGCGAACGCCGGTTCGGCTCGACGCGCGTCGATTGGAAGCCGGCGAATCCCTGCTGGCCTTCGGGCCTCACATGATCCCGGGTGCCGAACGCGCCAGCGTCGTGAATTTGTCGAAAGCCGGCGATCTGGTGGAGGCTGCGGCCAATCTTTTCGGTTATCTTCGCGAGCTTGACGCTGCCGGCTCCCGCGCCATCGCCGTGATGACGGTTCCAAATGAGGGGCTGGGCGAAGCCATCAACGACCGCCTGCGCCGGGCAGCCGTGCCGCGAAACTGATCACACGCTGGAATTACAACAAGAAACAGAGCACATGAACATCGTTCAGCCGCCGCCGTCTTCCGTTCTGACACCCGAATTGCTGGCGCGCTTCGCCGCCATCGTCGGTGACAAGTACGCGGTCACCGACCCGCATGAGGCCGCTCCCTATCTCACCGAGGAGCGCGGGCTGTTTCAAGGGCATTCGCCGCTCGTGCTACGGCCGGGCTCGACTGCGGAAGTGGCCGCGATCTGCAAGCTCGCCACTGAAACGAAAACCGCGCTGGTCCCGCAAGGCGGCAATACCGGGCTGGTCGGCGGGCAAACGCCGCACAACGGCGAGATCGTGATTTCCACGCGGCGACTCGACAAGATTCGTGCGGTCGATACGCAATCCAACGCGATGACCGTCGAGGCCGGCGTGATCCTCGCCAAGGCCCAGCAGTGCGCATCCGATGCCGACCGGCTGTTTCCGCTGTCGCTCGGCGCAGAAGGAAGCTGCACCATCGGCGGCAATCTTTCCACCAACGCCGGCGGCATCGCGGCGCTGGCTTACGGCGTCGCGCGCGATCTGGTGCTCGGGCTTGAAGTCGTGCTCGCGGATGGCCGCATCATGCACGGCCTGTCGAGCCTGAAAAAGGACAACACCGGCTACGACCTGCGCGATCTGTTCATCGGCGCCGAAGGCACGCTCGGCATTATTACCGCAGCGACGCTGAAGATGTTTCCGAAACCGCGATCCGTCGAGACCGCGTTCGCAGCCATCGCCTCGCCCGCCGATGCGCTGACGCTGCTGGATCTGTCGCGGAGCATCGCCGCCGGAAGCCTCACGAGTTTCGAATTGATCCCGCAGATCGCCATCGACTTCGTGGTGCAACACGGCCCGTCGATCCGCGCGCCGATGGCGGATCGCCATCCGTGGTATGTGCTGATGGAGGTTTCATCATCGCGCGACGATGCGCGCGACACCATCGAGGCGATCCTGACCAGGGGCATGGAACAAGGCATCGTCCACGACGCAGTGATCGCGGCCAATCTCGATCAACGTAACGGGTTCTGGAAATTGCGCGAGGTGATTTCGCCGGCGCAGAAGCCCGAAGGCGGGTCCATCAAGCACGACATTTCGGTTCCGGTCGCCGCCGTTCCGGATTTTCTGACCGAAGCCGACGCCGCCGTGACCAAACTTATTCCCGGCGCGCGCCCCTTTGCGTTCGGCCATCTCGGCGACGGCAACATTCACTACAATGTCAGTCAACCGGTCGGCGCCGACACCGCAGCCTATCTGGCGCGCTGGCATGATGTGAACGATGTCGTTCATGCCGTGGTGCGACGGCACGGTGGATCGATCTCCGCCGAACACGGCATCGGCGTTCTGAAGCGCGATGAGCTGCCGCATGTGAAGGACCCGGTCGCGTTCGACATCATGCGGTCGATCAAGCATCTGCTCGATCCGCTCAACATCATGAATCCGGGCAAGGTGCTGTGACCGCAACACCGGCTCCAAAAAGCAATCTGGCCGTCGCGGCCGCAGAAGACGCCGACATCCCGGCGATCGTCGCGCTGTGGGAGCGTTGCGAACTGACGCGTCCGTGGAACGAGCCGCTGGCGGACATTGCAAGAGCGCGGGGTAAGGCCAATTCAGAGGTCCTTGTCGGTCGCGACGGAAACACCATCGTTGCAACGGTCATGGTCGGGCACGACGGGCATCGCGGATATGTCTATTACGTCGCGGTCGATCCCGATCATCGCAAGGCAGGGCATGGCCGTGTGATCATTGCGGCTTCCGAGGACTGGCTGCGCGAACGCGACATCGAGAAGCTTCAACTCCTGGTGCGGCCCGGCAACACCGAGGCCCAGGCGTTTTATGAAACGCTCGATTACGAAGAGCAGGAGCGCGTCATTTATGCCAAGTGGCTCGATGGCCGCCCAATGACGCCGTGAGATACAAAAATCCTCCGCACTAAAACAAACTGCCCTGCCCGTCGTCCGGCTTCGCGGGCGGAGTCTTCGGTCGCAAGACCTTTGCTACTTGCCTCTCGTCGTCGCGCTGTTTTTTCTCGAGCAAGGCCTCGGCTTCCGCGTCTTCCGCGCTGAACGGCAGCAGCAGTTCCGCGCTGTCATTGGCGACGCGATTGACCGCCGTCGAAATCTCATGCCAGACGAACGTTCCCGGCGGCGGCGCGATCATCATGTCCATCGCGCTCTCCGCATCGGTGAGATTGCCGTCGAGCCAGCGATCGAAATCTCGCGGATCGATCGTCACCGGAACGCGATCGTGCAGCAGAGCCATTTCCGGGGCCGCCGCGGCGGTGACGATGGCGACCGTATCGACCTCCTCGCCGTTCGGCCCCGTCCAGGTTTCCGCGACACCCGCAAAACCCATCGGCGCACCGTCGCGCCGGCGAATATAGTGCGGACGTTTGCGCCCCGGCCACGCTTGCCACTCGTAGTATCCATCCGCCGGCAGCACGCAGCGCCGCCGCCTGATGGCATTCCGGAATGACGGCTTTTCAAGCACGGTTTCGGAACGCGCGTTGATGACCAGCGCGAATTTGCCGGGATCTTTCACCCATGACGGTAGGAAACCCCAGCGCATCAGTTTGAACTGGCGAATGCCGTTTTCGAGGATCACCACCGGCACGGGCTGGGTCGGCGCAACGTTATGCCGGGGCGGAAAATTCGGCTGCTCGTTATAGTCGAACAGCCGGCGCAGCGCTTCGGGGGACGAGGTAATGACGTATCGACCGCACATGAAAAGACTCAAAAAGAGCTCAAAAAATAACGTTCGGCGGCAGAAAGTGACACATAAACGGGACTTCTTCAGCCACCTTTAACCCCCAATGCCCAAACATCGGCGGTAATGTCGCATTCAGCCCTCCAAGCCGAGTCCCCTGACGACGAGATCGGCCCGGACGATGCCGCTCTGGCGGCGGACATGCGCGCGCGCCGTCTGCTCGAGGCCAACATCAATCCCCGCACCGGCCTTGCCACCGATTACCTGAATCATTTCAACGAAGCGATCATGCTGCTTGAAATGATCCCCGACATCCCCGAATGCGCCGACGACTTCCTGGAGTGGCATCCGCTGAGCTATCGCGAGCATTTCGCGGCGTCCAATTTCAAGGCCCGCGAGCTTGCCATCAGCGCCTATGATTCGAGCGATCCGGCCGTCCGCACCGAATTCGACAATATCACCGCGACGATGACCTCGATCCTGACCACTGTCGGAACGGCCATGCGTCAGGCCCGGCACACTGAAACCCGCACCATCCTCGCCGAACAGGCGGCCGGCTGGGTCAAGCCGCTGGTGACGCTGGCGGGCTCCATGATCAATGGCGGCAGCAGCGACGACGACGTCGACCGCATCATGAGCCAGTGACATGACCGCGACTCCGCACACCGGCCCGCAACTGGCCGTCAGCGCCGGCATCTTCCGTGACGGCAAGATCCTGCTGGTCCGCCGCGCCCGCGAGCCTTCGAAGGGCATCTACACCTTTCCCGGCGGCCGGGTGGAATTCGGCGAAAGCCTGACCGAAGCGCTGGCCCGCGAGATCCGGGAGGAAACCGGCCTCACGATCGAAATCGTCGGCCTGATCGGCTACCGCGAGGCGCTGCCGGCGAAAACCGGCGGCCACGGCCATTTCGTCATCCTGCCGTTTGCCGCCCGCTGGGCCGCGGGGGACGTCGTGCTCAACGACGAACTCGATGACGCCCGCTGGCTGACCCCCGGCGATCTGGGCGGCCTTCCTATTACCCACGGGCTGCAGGACACCATCCGGTCGGCCCGCGCCCTGCTCGGATTATAACAGCAACCAGCGCCTGCCTTGCTTCCGGCCCGTTGAACGGGCATATGGCGGCCTTCATGCTGAAGCATATTTTCGCGGTTTTTCTGGTGGTCGCAGTGGCTGGTTCCGGCTCGGTCCGGGCCCAGGATGCGGCTGCGCCGTTCGACGGCGACCTGCAACGGCTGGCCGAAATCCTCGGCACGCTGCATTACCTGCGGGGAATCTGCGGCACCAATGAGGGCCAGAAATGGCGCGGCGAAATGCAGGCCCTCGTCGACGCCGAAACCCCGAGCGGCGACCGCCGCAGCCGGATGATCGCGAGCTTCAACCGCGGCTATAACGGGTTCCAGCAGACCTACCGCACCTGCACGCCCGCCGCGAATGTCGCCATCCGCCGCTACCTCGAAGAAGGCTCGAAAATCTCGCGAGACCTGACGGCGCGCTACGCCAACTGAATTATCCACCGAATTTCTTGGGACGGTTTTCCGCGCTCCGAAGCGAATGCCGGAAATAACAGGTTAAGTTGAAATCCCGGCGTTAACCTTTCCTAAAGAACCGTCTCGCGGCCCTTGCCCTGCATGCTATTGCTCTGTGCAGTTCCAACCGCGCAGGCCCAACCTGCTCGCGTTCACAGGTCATTTGATTTCATGTCGCATCCTTCCCATTGGGTTTCCGCTCGCGATCTCCTGCCCGACCAGGATCAGAAGCGCGCCGCTCTCAATTACCTCAACGAGGCATGGGCGGAAGCACGTCACGATGGCGTCGACGGCGATTGCCTGGCGCAGGCCAGCCTGTTCGCCGCGTTCGCGGAACTCGTGAGCACCTACGGCGAAGACGCCGTGGCGAAGTTCGTCGAAGGCCTCGCCGGCCGCATCCGCAGCGGCGAATTCTCGGTGGTGGAATTCCGGCAGTAAGCGACTCATCCCGCGCAATCTCTCTCCACGTCGTCCCCGCGAAGGCGGGGACCCATACTCCCTGAGTCATCGATCGTCGCGATAGCGGGCCAACTCTTTCCTTCGTCATCACCACGTTTGGTGCTTATGGGTCCCCGCCTTCGCGGGGACGACATCGTGGGTGTGGCGAACGTCTCGCACCACCTCGCATTCTCGATTCTGTTTTCAAACAGCCACGTCCATTCACGCACGCGCATTTGCTCTCGCGCCATGCGCGAGGTGAGCTTTTGGTTTCGCCCCCTCAAAACAACGAGGGGCATGGAGCGCCGTAAAGCGCACCTTTGTCTTGTTTCGCTCCCGGCATCGCTTGCGAGACGATGAACTCCGGAAGCGCATCGCCTCACGGCGCTCCACTGCAGCGATTTTGGGCGAGAGGACCGTACTTCCGGGACAGGACGGACGCGGTGCGTCTTTATCCGGCGGGATTTCCCCGCCTTCATCCTGTCCGCGTCCAGCCGCGAACGGCAGAGCCACGTAGTTGGCCCGGACGGTGACCCCGCAGACAAGCTTGCGCCGTCTGCGTTTATCGCGCCTCCCGAGCGTGTGTTTGCGAAACACACGTGCAGGCGCCGCATCCTGCTCCGCTTCAAAGCGCCCTCGAGAAGCGCCCCTCACGAACAGGACGTGCTGAACATAAGAGAGGTCCGGAGCGCGGGGATGTGTATCCCCATCACGAAATGTTTCGGGCACATTCAGAGTCTCTCCACGTCGTCCCCGCGAAAGCGGGGACCCATACTCCCTGAGTTCTCGATTGAGGGAGATGCTGGAGCGGTCGTCTTGCCATCACCACGGTGCTCGGTGGTTATGGGTCCCCGCTTTCGCGGGGACGACATCGAGTGTGTGGCACTGTCATTCCGGGTCTGCGCCAAGAGCGCATCCCGGAATGACGGAGAATGGAAATCCGTACCTATAGCGGCCCGGCCACCTACGCCTTCAGCGTCTCCAGAAACCGCACCGTCTCACCGGTCGATGGCGTCGTGAGTTCACCCTGCCACATCACGCGCTTGCCGCGCACGAAGGTGCCGACCGGCCAGCCCTTGACCTTCACGCCGTCATACGGCGTCCAGCCCGCGCGCGACGCGACCCACTCGTTGGTGATGGTTTCCTCACGCTTCATGTCGACGACGGTGAAGTCGGCGTCGTAGCCCGCCGCGATCCTGCCCTTGCGGGCAATGTTGAACAGCCGCGCCGGACCGGCGCTGCTGAGATCGACAAAGCGCGCCAGCGACAGTTTCCCCGCGTTCACATGATCCAGCATGATCGGCACCAGCGTCTGCACGCCGGTCATGCCGGACGGCGATGCGGGATAGATCTTGTCTTTTTCTTCCAGCGTATGTGGCGCGTGATCCGAGCCCAGCACGTCGATGATGCCCTGCTCGATGCCGCGCCAGATGCCGTCGCGGTGGGCGGCGTCGCGCACCGGCGGATTCATCTGCGCGCGGGTGCCGAGACGCTCATAGGCCTCGGGACCTGCAAGCGTGAGATGATGCGGCGTCGCTTCGCACGAGGCGACGTCCTTGTGGTCGCGCAGATATTCAATTTCCTGCCGGGTCGAGATGTGCAGCACGTGGATGCGCTTGCCGGTTTCGCGCGCGATGTTCACCAGCCGCTGGGTCGCGATCAGCGCCGCGTCCTCGTCGCGCCAGACCGGATGCGAGCGCGGATCGCCTTCGATGCGCAGATGCTTGCGGTCGTTGAGGCGATACTCGTCCTCGGCATGGAACGCGGCGCGGCGGCGGATCACCTTGAAGATGCGCCGCAAGCTGTCGTCGTCCTCCACCAGCAGCGAGCCGGTGGATGAGCCGATGAACACCTTCACCCCCGCGCAGCCCGGCGCGCGTTCGAGATCGGGCAGATGATTGACGTTGTCGCGGGTGCCGCCGATGAAGAAGGCGTAGTCGCAATGCATCCGGTGGTGCCCGGCCTTCACCTTCGCCGTGAAGGTTTCTTCCGTCACCGTTAAGGGATTCGTGTTCGGCATCTCGAACACGGCGGTGACGCCGCCCATCACCGCGCTGCGCGATCCGGTTTCCAGATCTTCCTTGTGCGTGAGACCCGGTTCGCGGAAATGCACCTGCGTATCGATCACGCCCGGCAGGATATGCAGCCCCTTGCAGTCGATGACCTCGCCGGCGCCGGCGCCGGCGAGCGAACCGATTTCCGCGATCCGGCCACTGGTAATGCCGATGTCCCGCACGCCCTCGCCATCCTGATTGACGACGGTGCCGGATTTTAGAATCACATCAAATGTCTGGGCCAATGCTCGAAACTCGTCTGGTGTTGGGACTGAATGCAGGCCGCGCAGGCCTTGTTGTCTGCACCTTAGCGCCTTACGTTGCGGTGTAACAATCGCGGGATTCATTTCCCCAAGAACTTCGAGAAATTCTGAGAAAACCTCATGAAAGCAGCGTTTCTGCCGGATCGCGGCATCGTCAAGGTCAGCGGCGAGGATGCCCGCAAATTCCTCGACGGGCTCGTGACCACGAATGTCGATCTGGTCAAACCCGGGCTCGGACGGTTCGGCGCGCTGCTGACGCCCCAGGGCAAGATCATCGCTGACTTTCTGGTGACCGAAGCGCCCGAGGCCCACGGCGGCGGCTTCGTGTTCGACGTGCCCCTGGCGCTGGCGCAAGCCTTCGCCACGAAACTCGGGTTCTACAAACTGCGCGCGAAAGTCACCGTCGAAAACCTGTCGTCGCAACTCGGCGTGCTGGCGGTGTGGGACGGCACGCCAGCGGTCAAGCCGGACCTCGCGTTTGAGGATCCCCGCGATTCGCAACTCGGCTGGCGCATTGTCGTGCCGGACGATCTCGTGGAGGAAACGGCGACCGCCATCGGCGCGGAGGTGAGCGACAGCGACGCTTATGAAGCGCATCGCATCGCCTGCGGCGTCCCGCGCGGCGGCATCGATTTCATCTATGGCGACGCCTTCCCGCACGAAACCAACATGGACCGGCTGCACGGCGTCGATTTCGACAAGGGCTGCTATGTCGGCCAGGAAGTCGTCTCACGCATGCAGCATCGCGGCACCGCGCGGACGCGAACCGTGCGCGTCCGTCTGGACGGGCCGGTTCCCGAAATCGGTCTCCCCGTGACCGCCGGCGACAAGTCCGTCGGCACCATGGGCTCGTCGGCCAACGGCCTTGGCCTCGCGCTGCTGCGGACCGACCGCGTCTCCGACGCGCTCGACGCCGGATTGCCACTGACCGCAGGCGGCCTTCCCGTCAGCATCGTGGCGCTCGACGACATCAAGCAGGCGCCCAAGAAAGCGTCCGCATGAAAAGCGCGCGGCTGCACGACGACGGATTGATCCGCTGCCCGTGGCCGGGCGAAGACCCGCTTTACATGGCCTATCACGACACCGAATGGGGCGTGCCGGAATACGACGACCGCGCGCTGTTCGAGAAGCTGATCCTCGACGGCTTTCAGGCGGGCCTGTCGTGGATCACGATTTTGCGCAAGCGCGACAATTTCCGAAAGGCGTTCGACGATTTCGAGCCTTTGAAAATCGCGCGCTACAGCGACAAGAAAGTCGCCGCGCTGATGGCCGACGCCGGCATCGTGCGCAACCGCGCCAAGATCGAGGGCACGATCAACAGCGCGAAGTCCTATCTGAAGATCATGGAAGACGGTCCGGGATTCTCAAAGTTCCTGTGGGATTTCGTCGACGGCAAGCCGAAGGTCAACCAGTTCAAGACGACCGCCTCGGTGCCTGCGTCGACGCCCGTCTCCATCAAGATGTCGAAGGCGTTGCTCGGGCACGGCTTCAAGTTCGTGGGACCCACGATCGTCTATGCGTTCATGCAGGCCACCGGCATGGTCAACGACCATCTCGTCTCGTGCCATTGCCATGAGACATGCAGCAAGTTGAAGAAGCCGAAGCGCAAGACAAGATGACCGCGAAGAAGTTCTCCCCGTCAAAGGTTGGACGCGCCTGGCAACGCATGCTGTCGGGCCGCCGCCTTGACCTGCTCGATCCCTCGCCGCTCGACATCGAGGTCGAGGACATCGCACATGGCCTGGCCCGTGTCGCGCGCTGGAACGGACAGACCCACGGCGCGCATATTTTTTCCGTCGCGCAGCACACGCTGCTGGTCGAGGCGGTGCTGCGCGCGCAGACCCCGCGTGTCGATCATCGCGTGCGGCTCGCGGCGATGCTGCACGACGCGCCGGAATACGTCATCGGCGACATGATCTCGCCGTTCAAGGCCGTGATCGGCGGCTCCTACAAGATCGTCGAGAAACGCCTCTTGTCCGCAATCCATATCCGCTTCGGGCTGCCGGCGGTCCTGCCTGCCGAGATCGAAGCGCAGATCAAGGCTGCGGACATGGGCGCGGCCTATCTCGAAGCGACCCACCTTGCGGGTTTCGGGGAGGCCGAAGCGAAGCGGCTGTTCGGCCGGGATCCGAAGCTGCCGGCCGCCACCGAGAAGGACTACGTGACGCCGTGGTCCGCCGGACGGGCCGAAAAGCAGTTTCTCGCGCGGTTCAAGGCGCTTTTGTCATAATCATCCACGGCATGTTTGCCGTGCAGCATGACGAGCGAAGTCAGCAAGCATATACTCGTGCGGAACATAAGGGACCGCCATGATTCATGTCTGCTCGCTTGCCGCCCTGCCCGCTACTGTCGAGGCTCTCGGCGCAAGCCACATCCTCACGGTGATGGCTAACGTCAATCAGGTCGTGCGTCCGGCCTCGGTTCTCGAAGCCAACCATCTGCGGATTTCGATGGACGACATCAACGAGCCTGCGGACGGGTTCACAGCACCGTCGCATGTACATGTCGAGCAGGCGCTGAACTTTATCCGCAAATGGGATCGCGCCGCGCCCATGGTGATCCACTGCTACGCCGGAATCAGCCGCTCCACCGCGAGCGCATTCATGGCGGCCTGCGCGCTCAATCCGCACCGCGACGAATCCTCCATCGCGCGGCAGATCCGCGCTGCATCGCCAACCGCGTATCCCAATCGCCTGATCGTGACGCTGGCGGATCAGGTGCTGGGCCGTGACGGGCGGATGGTCCGCGCGCTGGACGACATGGGTCCGGGCAACATGAGCATCGAGGGCCGTCCGTTCCGCGTGGAGATCGAATGAGATTGCTTCGTCGCTGCGCTCCTCGCGATGACGAGGCTCATGCGCGATGACCGATAAAGCCCTGACACCGATCCAGATCGGACTGACGGCGGCCATCGTCTCCATCGACGGCAACGAACCCTCGATCCTGACGGCCTCCGGCGGCGATGACGACAAACTTGCAGGCCTGCCGTTCGGCCCGTTCGATGCGGTCGCCCACCGCACGCTGGAGATCGGCCTGCGCGCATGGGTCGAGGAGCAGACCGGCCTGCGGCTCGGTTATGTCGAACAGCTCTACACATTCGGCGACCGCGGCCGTCATGCGCAGCGCGGCGACACCGACGCCCATGTCGCTTCGGTTGGCTATCTCGCGCTGACCCGCGCAGCCGACAACACATCGAAGCCGCAGGTTGCAGGCGCGACGTTCGAGCCCTGGTATCGCTATTTCCCGTGGGAGGACTGGCGCGAGGCGCGACCGGCCATCATCGAGAAACAGATCTTGCCCGCGCTCGAGGCCTGGGCGGCGCAATCCGAAAAACCGGATGCCGCGCGCGCGCTGGCCCGCGGTGACCGCGTCCGGCTTTATTTCGGCACCCAAGGTGCGCAGTGGGACGAGGAGCGCGTGCTCGACCGTTACGAACTGCTCTATGAGGCCGGGCTGATCGAGGAATCGCGGCGCGACGGCCGTCCGGCGGCGCTGGCGCGCAAGCCGCAGCCCGCCCTCGGCACGCCGATGCGTTTCGACCACCGGCGCATTCTGGCCACCGCCATTGCGCGGTTGCGCGCCAAACTGAAATATCGTCCCGTGGTGTTTGAACTTCTGCCGCCGGAGTTCACACTAACTGAATTGCAGCGGACCGTTGAGGCCATCTCGGGGCGTCATTTGCACAAACAGAATTTTCGCCGCCTGGTGGAAAATGGCGCGCTGGTCGAACCGACCGGCGAGATGTCCACCCAGACCGGCGGACGGCCGGCTGCGCTGTTTCGCTTCCGCCGTGAAGTCTTGCAGGAACGGCCTGCACCGGGATTGCGTGTGCGCGGCCGGCGTTAGGATGTTGTGACAGTTATTTCGCGCGATCCGATCCGCCGCCGAGGCGGCAATGGATCGCGCAAGGAGGATTTATGGAATTCATTTCACTCGTTCTTGCCATTGTCGCAATTGCCATAGCGCGCAAGGCATCCATGCGCCTGAAAGAAATTCAGGCGCGGCTGACGCTGCTTGAAACCTCGCTCGCAAGCGGTGTGCGTCCCGCAACCTTGCCAACAGATGCGCCCCTCGCGCCGCCGATTGTGCCCGAGACGGCCGTGGATACCGAACGGCCCGCGCCGGTGCCGCCGCCGCTTCCCGTCGATAGGCCGCGATATGAAGAAATTGCTGCCACGCCGGATGTTTCGGCTTCCGCTGCCGCACAGCAGGGTCCCGGCCTTGAAGAAAGACTTGGCACCCGCTGGGTGGTGTGGATCGGCGGATTGACGCTGGCGCTCGGCGGTCTGTTTCTCGTCAAATACTCCATCGAGGCGGGCCTGCTCGGCCCCGGCACACGTGTGCTGCTCGGCGGCCTGTTTGCGCTGGCGCTGCTCGCCACCGGCGAATATGCGCGGCGCAAGGAAAGTATCTTGCCGATTGCGGCGCTGCCAAAAGCCAACATTCCCGCAATTCTCACCGCAGCCGGCACCGCGGTGGCGTTCGCGACCGTCTATTCGGCATATGCGCTTTACGGTTTCCTCTCGCCGCCGGTCGCGTTCGTGCTGCTCGGCGCGGTTGCGCTCGGCACGCTTGCCGCCGCGCTGCTGCATGGACCCTCGCTCGCCGGCCTCGGCGTGGTCGGCGCATTCGTGACGCCGGTGCTGGTGTCGTCGGACAAGCCCGATTACTGGGCGCTCTACATCTATATCGCCATCGTCACCGCAGCCGCGTTCGGTCTGGCGCGGATTCGCCTGTGGCGCTGGCTGGCCGTCACCACGATCGCGTTCGGCGCGTTCTGGATGCTGTTTGACATTTTCCGTCCCAATACGCTCGGCCCTCAAGCATTCGATATCATCGCAAGCTTCGCACTTGCCGCGTTGCTGGTGGTCGCCGGATTCATGTTCGGTCCGCCGGCTGAACAGGGCCGTGTCGAGCCGGTGTCTTCGTTTTCGCTGGGCGTGTTCCTGTTCGGCGCAACGGCGCTGGTTCTCATCAACAATCATTCAGACCCCGCCATGGTCGTGTTTACGTTGCTGGTCGCGGCCACCTTCGCCATCGCATGGCGCGCGGAAAGCGCGACCGGCACAATTGCCGCCGCAGCATTGCTGGTGTTCGCGGTGTTCGCGGAATGGGCGATCCGCGCCAATCCCGATCTCGCGGTCGCGCCCGGCGGTCCAATGCCCGGCATCGGCCCGCGCGCGGATGACGGTTCGATCACCATGCATCTGGTCACGGCGGCAGGTTTCAGCGCCGCATTCGGCGCCGCGGGTTTCCTCGCGCAGGGCCGTTCGATCGGCGCGATCATTCCCGTGATCTGGGCCGCGGCGGGTGTGTTCACGCCGCTGGCGCTGCTGATCGCGCTCTATGCCCGCATCGCGCATCTCGACCGTTCGATCCCGTTCGCGATCATCGCCATTGCGCTCGCCGCCGCATTCGCCTGGGCGACCGAGCTTCTGACCAAACGTGATCCGCGGCCGGGACAGGCCATCGCGACTGCCCTGTTCGCCACGGGCACGCTGGCTGCGCTGGCGCTGGCGTTTACGTTCGCGCTGGAAAAGGGCTGGCTCACCATCGCGCTCGCCTTGATGTCGCTCGGCACTGCATGGATTTCGATGAAGCGGCCGATCCCGTTCCTGCGGGCGCTCGCGGCGATCCTTGCCGGCATCGTGGTCCTGCGCATCGGCTATGAGCCGCGCATCGCCGGCAACGACGTCGGCACCACGCCGATCTTCAACTGGCTGCTGCTCGGTTACGGTATTCCAGCAGCGTCCTTCTGGCTCGGCAGCATCTTCCTGCGCAGGCGCGGCGACGACGCCCCGCTGCGCAGCGTCGAAGCCGCCGCGATCCTGTTCACGGTGCTGCTCGCCTTCACGGAAATCCGCCACTACGTCAACAACGGCGACATCTACAGTAAATCGTCGAGCCTGATCGAGATCGGCCTGCAGGTCTGCGTCGCGCTTGCGATGGCCATCGGGCTTGAACGGCTTCGCATCCGGACGGGCAGCGTCATCCACAACATCGGCGCGCTGCTGCTGACGTGCTTCGCAGGTCTCGCGGTTGTCCTTGGATTGTTCGGCATCGCCAACCCGCTGATGCGGAGCATCGAGATCACCGGACCGTTCATCAACCAGTTGATCCTCGGCTATGCGATCCCGGCCGTGCTCGCGCTGCTGTTGTCCTATGCGGTGGCGGGACGCCGCGCGGCTGCCTATGCCAACACCATCGCGGCGGGTGCGCTGATCCTTGCGCTGGCCTGGATCACGCTGGAAATCCGCAGGCTCTATCACGGCCCGTTCCTGAACAGCTTCCGCACCTTCGACGCCGAGCAATACACCTACTCGGTGGCGTGGCTGGTGTTCGGCGTGGTCCTGCTCGGGATCGGATTGCTGCTGCCGTCGCAGCGCGCGCGGCTCGCCTCGGCGGTGATGATCGCCGTCACCATCCTCAAGGTGTTCCTGATCGACATGTCCAATCTGACCGGCGCCTACCGGGCGTTCTCGTTCATCGGTCTGGGACTGGTGCTGGTCGCGATCGGATGGCTGTATCAGCGCATCCTGTTCAGGCAGACGAAAGCGCCGCCGGCTCAAGGCAGCCCGGCGGCGTGATCGATAGTCCAAAGCGGCGATGGATTACTCGCTGGCGGAGCGGCGTAACTCAAGCGGCGCTTCGCTTTGAACCGAAGCCGGACGCACCTCGGCACGCGACGCAGCGGCGTCGGCGGATCGGGTCACACCCGGCGCGCGAAGCGAACGCGGCTTCGAGATCGAACGCGCAAGGAAGACGCGCGCATTGCCGTGCCGGCGGAAATCGCAATAGGCGAAGCCCATGCCCGACACCGAGCCGCGGAAGCTGACATTGTCGGTCTTGTTCAGGTTGAAGCACGGCTCGAACGGGATGCCCTTGATCGAGGCGCAAATCTGCTGGCCGCGGACCTGAAGCGTGTTGGACGGCAGCCGCATATGGCGAGGCTGGCCGGCGCCGCTGAACTGAACCGCGCCCGCAGCCGCGCCGTCGTCCGTGATCTTGCCGACGCCCTTGGTGCCGTCGAAGCAATTGAAGGAGAACATCTTGTTGGAAACGAACTTGCGCGCTTCGTCGGCATTCAGGTTTTCCGCCAGTGCCGGAACTGCGACTGAGCCGGCGAGAAGGGCTCCAAAAACGATGCGCACGAGCATGTTGCGACTCCAACTGACTGAACTTGCGGGTCTGGAAAACCGGCTCGGCTCCCGGCCGGGCGGTTTAGGCCTTAACCCGCTGATTACCATACCAACCATGGCAACATTGGCGCACCATGGTTTGTAAAGTCTGAACGTCCTCAGGAAATTCTCACCACCGTCCGGCCGCGCAACTGGCCGGCGAGAATCCTGGGGCCTGCGTCGATCACCTCGGCAAGACCGATTTCGGTAGTTATTTCAGCAAGTTTCCCATGGTCTAGATCGGTCGCGAGCCGGGCCCAGGCCGCCTTGCGCGGCCCGATCGGGCACATCACGGAATCGATGCCCAAAAGGCACACCCCGCGCAAAATGAAAGGCGCAACCGATGACGGCAGATCCATACCGGCGGCAAGCCCGCATGCGGCAATCGCACCGCCGTACTTCGTCATCGACAGCAGGTTGGCCAGCGTGGTGGAGCCGACGCTGTCGATGCCGCCCGCCCAGCGTTCCTTGCCGAGCGGTTTACCCGGTGCGGACAACTCGTTCCGGTCGATGATCTCGGCGGCGCCCAGACCGCGCAGATAATCCGCCTCGGCGGCGCGGCCGGTCGAGGCGATGACATGGAAGCCGAGCTTGGAGAGCAGCGCGACGGCAACCGAGCCGACGCCGCCCGCCGCGCCGGTGACCACCACCGGGCCGTCTTTCGGCGTGACGCCATGCTTCTCCAGCGCCAGCACCGACAGCATCGCTGTGAAGCCCGCGGTGCCGATCGCCATCGCCTGACGCGCGGTCATGCCGTCCGGCAGACGCACCAGCCAGTCACCCTTCACGCGCGCTTTTTCGGCATAGGCGCCGAGATGCGTTTCCCCGAGACCCCAGCCGGTGGAAATCACCTTGTCACCGGCCTTCCAGCCCGCATGCGACGACTCCAGCACCGTGCCCGCGAAATCGATACCGGCGATCATCGGGAAACGGCGCACCACCGGCGATTTCCCGGTGAGCGCGAGCCCGTCCTTGTAGTTCACCGTGGACCACTCGACCGCGACGGTGACATCGCCGTCCATCAGTTCAGCCTCGTCGAACTGCGTCAGCGCCGCCGTGGTGCCCTTTTCCGCCTTCTCGATCCTGATCGCCTTGAAAGTCGCCAAAGCCGTTCTCCGTGATGTCCGTATGCCGCAAGTCCGGCCCTGATTGGCTGGTCTGGTCCAATTTGCCAAGCGCATTTCCGCCATGCGGAAAATTCCGACGTCCCGTCTGGCAGAGACGCCAGCGACCTGTTATATTTGTTTTGCTCGATATGAGAATAAGCAAGAAGGGAATGCGGCTCGCCTGAGCCGTCGCCTCGAAAACGGAAACAGAGTTTGGACGCCGGCCCAAAAGGCCGGATTTCTCGAAGCCCAAATATGCTCAACTTGAGTATATTTGACGACCAAGGAGGCTGCGATGCCGATTTCAGGAATTTACGGTCCCGACGATTTCGGGAATCCGGTTCACCGCCCCCCGGCGGGTGCCGTCCGCGCCCGCATCACCGATGCGGAACGTGCGCGTGCGCTGCCGATGCCGTCGCTGGAATGGACGCCCGACGTCGAGCGCGCCACCGCGCATCTCTACGCCAAGGTGAAGAACGTCATTCCAGAAATCGAGTGGCCGTTCATGGCGCCTTACGTCAAGGCGATCAACGATCTCAAGGCGCAGCGCGACGCCGTGATCCTGGCGCACAACTACCAGACGCCGGAAATCTTTCACTGCGTCGCCGACATCGGCGGCGACTCGCTGCAGCTCGCGCGCGAGGCCACCAAGGTCAGGCAGAAGGTCATCGTCCAGTGCGGCGTGCACTTCATGGCCGAAACCTCGAAGATCCTGAACCCGGACAAGACCGTGCTGATCCCGGATTCACGCGCCGGCTGTTCGCTGGCCTCAAGCATCACCGGCGCGGATGTACGGCTGCTGCGCGAACGCTTCCCCGGCGTGCCGGTGGTCGCCTATGTCAACACATCTGCCGACGTGAAAGCGGAGGTTGATATCTGCTGCACCTCGTCGAACGCCGTGCAGGTGGTGGAAAGCCTGAACGCCGACACCGTGATTTTCCTGCCCGACCAGTATCTGGCGAAATATGTCGCCTCGAAAACCAGCGTGAAGATCATCGCGTGGAAGGGCGCGTGCGAGGTGCACGAGCGCTTCACGGGCGACGAGTTGCGCAGCTACCGCGAAGCCGATCCGGCCGTGCAGATCATCGCGCATCCGGAATGCCCGCCCGACGTGCTCGCGGAGGCGGATTTCACCGGCTCGACCGCGCACATGATCGACTGGGTCCGCAAGCACCAGCCCAAGCGCATCGTCATGGTCACCGAATGCTCGATGGCGGACAACGTGCAGGCCGAACTGCCGAACGTCGAGTTCGTCAAGCCGTGCAACCTGTGCCCGCACATGAAGCGCATCACGCTACCGAAGATTCTCGACAGCCTGATCCACATGCGTGAGGAAGTGACCATCGATCCCGCGATCATCGGCAACGCCCGGCAGTCGGTGGAACGCATGATCAATTTGAAGAATTGACGGCTCTCATGACCACCACCGCATTGATGCATTCTGACTCGGCCACCGACGTCATCATCGTCGGCGGCGGGCTCGCCGGTCTGTTCTGCGCGCTGAAACTCAGTCCCCGCCCCGTCACGGTGATTTCGGCAGCGCCACTCGGCGAAGGCGCGTCCAGCGCATGGGCCCAAGGTGGCATCGCAGCGGCTGTTGCAGACGGCGACAGCGCCGAAGCGCATGCGGCCGACACCATCGCGGTCGGCGGCGGCATTGTCGACGAACAGGTCGCGCTTAGGCTGGCTCGCGAGGCCGGCGCGCGGATTCACGATCTGCTGCAATACGGCGTGCCGTTCGACCGCGACCTCGAAGGCAAACTGGCGATGGGTCGCGAAGCCGCGCATTCGGCGCGGCGCATCGTTCACGTTCAGGGCGACAGGGCCGGCAAGGCGATCATCACCGCGCTGATCGAGGCGGTGCGCAACACACCCTCGATCCGCGTCATCGAGGGCTTCACCGCGGAAGCACTGCTGACGGAGGGCGACGCGGTCGCCGGACTACAATTGCGCAAGGCGGACGATGCGACGGCAAAGCCCGTCATGCTCGCAGCGCGCGCCATCGTGCTGGCAACCGGCGGCATCGGGCATCTCTATGCGGTCACGACGAACCCGGTGGAGGCCGGCGGGCTCGGCCTCGCCATCGCGGCGCGCGCCGGCGCAGTGATCGCCGATCCGGAATTCGTGCAGTTTCATCCCACCGCTCTCGATGTCGGACGCGACCCCGCGCCGCTGGCGACGGAAGCCTTGCGCGGCGAAGGCGCGACACTCGTCAACAGCAAGGGCGAGCGCTTCATGCTGGCGCTCGATCCATTGGGAGAACTTGCGCCGCGCGACATCGTCGCGCGCGGCGTGTTCGCGGAAATCGCCGCCGGGCGCGACGCGTTTCTCGACGCGACGAAAGCAATTGGCGCAAAGTTCCAGACAAAATTCCCGACGGTGTACGCAAGCTGCATGGCGGCGGGCATCGATCCGGCGACGCAGCCGATTCCAATCGCGCCCGCCGCGCATTATCACATGGGTGGAATCGCCGTGGACAAACACGGCCGCACGTCGCTGAAGGGGCTATGGGCCGGCGGCGAAGTATCCAGCACCGGCGCGCATGGCGCCAATCGCCTCGCCTCGAACTCGCTGCTCGAAGCCGTGGTCTATGCCGCGCGGATCGCGGACGATATCAACGGCGCCACGTTCGCAACACCCGCCGGGCGGATGGCGGAAACAACGCCGCGCAACTGCGCCATGCCGCCGCTGACGGAACGCAATCTCCGCGCGATGATGAGTTCGCATGTCGGCGTGGTCCGCAACGGCGGCTGGCTGATGGAAGCGGTGCAAGCGTTCGCAGCCATCGAGCGCGACACGGGCAATATCGCCTTGCGCAACATGGCGACCACCGCGTTGATTGTCGCGGCGTCCGCATGGTCGCGGCGCGAAAGCCGCGGCGCGCATAATCGATCCGACTACCCGGCGGAAGATCCGGCACAGCGGCATCGCACCATGACGACGCTCGCGGAAGCGCGTAAGATCGCGTCATCGATGACAGGCGATAAGCCTGTTGCAAAATTCGCATCGGGAGCCCGCGCATGAGCATCAGCGACGTCCTCAATCCTGCGGTTCTGATGTATCCGAACGCATTCCTGTCGCCGCTTGCGATCGAGGAAGCCGTGACCCGCGCGCTCGCGGAAGATCTCGGCCGCGCCGGCGACGTGACGTCGGCCGCAACGATACCCCCGGCGGTTCATGCCCACGCGGTTCTCGTCGCGCGGCAGGCCGGCGTGATCGCAGGGCTGCCGCTGGCCGTGGCCGTGTTTCAGCGGCTGTCGGCTGACATCAACATTCAGGCCCATGTCCACGACGGCAACGCCGTCGCCAGGGGCGTCCATGTGCTGACGATCTCCGGCCCGGCGCGCGCGGTGCTCGCGGGCGAACGGACCGCGTTGAATTTTGTCGGGCGCTTGTCCGGCATCGCCACGCTGACCTCGGATTATATCCGTCACGCCGGTGTGACGAAGATGCGGGTTTGCGACACCCGCAAGACCACGCCGGGACTGCGCGCGCTGGAAAAATACGCGGTGCGCTGTGGCGGCGGTTTCAATCACCGCTTCGGCCTCGACGACGCGATCCTGATCAAGGACAATCACATCGCGGTGGCCGGCGGTGTGAAAGCCGTGCTGGAGCGCGCCCGCGCCCATGCCGGGCATCTGGTCAAGATCGAGATCGAGGTCGATACGCTCGATCAGTTGCGCGAGGTTCTGGCCACAGGCCTTGCCGATGTGGTGATGCTCGACAACATGGATATCCCGACGCTGCGCGAAGCCGTGAAGATCGCCAATCGCCGCGTGGTGCTGGAAGTGTCCGGCGGCGTGACGCTGGCGTCGATCGGCGAGATCGGGACAACCGGAGTCGATTATGTGTCGGCCGGCGCGCTCACGCATTCCGCGCCGAACTTCGACGTGGCGCTGGATATCGATGCGTAGCAACTGACAATAAGCTATCAGTTGTCATGGCCGGGCTCGTCCCGGCCATCCACGTCCTAAATCTGGATGAAAAGAAAGACGTGGATGCCCGCGACGAGCGCGGGCATGACGATAGTATTGGGAGAGCGGGTAGCGCTTTAGCTCAGGGCTTCCCGGTCATCTCGGCCGAACTCTTGGCCGCTTCGGCGAGCTTGGCGGAAATCGCCGCCGTCTCCGCCGCCGTGCCCCAGGTCGGCGCATCCTTGCCGTCGCCCCACGCGCGCGGACGATAGAAGGTATGCACGCCATACTTGTACATCTTCTTCATCTCGTTGACCCACGACGGGCGAACCCAATAGGCGTGATAGTGCGTCGACTTGCCGACTTCCGGCAGCCACAGCCGGCCGTCGAGCGTCGCCTGCGCGATCTTCTTCGCGCGCTCCCACATCTCGGGCTCTTTGACCACGTCACGGATGCCGTCGCAGGCGAAGGTGAACTGGCACGACAGATGGCGATGCGAATTCTGGTACACGACGCCGCAGACCGTGGTGGGGTAATAGCCGGAGAACGCGCGGTTCACGACAACCTGCGCCACGGCCATCTGGCCGCGCACCGCCTCGCCTCGCGCTTCAAAGTAGATCGCTTCAGTCAGGCACTTCTCGGACTTCGCGCGCGACTTGGCGTCGAGACCGAGACGCTCCGCCGGCGTTCGCGGACGCTGGCTCTCGCCGGTGACTGCGCCCTTGCTGGCGACGCTTTCGCCACCGGCCGACGGCGCGGCGGGATCGGCCGGCAATGCGGCAGGCTGCTTCATGTCCGGATCGACGCCGGGGATCACAATGATCGGCTCTTCGCCCGGCTGCCAGCGCTCCAGCGATCCGCTCGACATTCCGAGCGAGGAGTTCCCGAAAAACAATGTCGCTGACTGGAACGAGAAACCGTCGCGGTTGAGCTCCGGCGTCACCGCGCTGGCTTCGCTGTTCGCATCCACCGGCGAAGCATTCAGGGGATGATCGGCGGGAAGGCCCTGAAGCGAGGTCGATTCGTATTGCGACAGACGTGGCGCGTTCAGTGCGGCTTCGAGTTCGGCGTCGAGCGGCGCGGCAGGATTCGTGACCGGGGCCGCGTCTGCGGTCTTCGCGCCGCGCACCGAAGCGTTTGAATTCGGCTGCTCCTGCGTCGCCTGCGGCGGTGCTTCAGGTGCTGTGGGCTCTGGCGCGCGAACCGGCAGGCGATCGCCCTTCGACGAACGCACGACCTTTGGAAAATCCGATTTTTGCAGCGGGCGCAAAACCTGCCCGAGCGGCTCGTTGCCGATCGAGCCGGTGACGTCGACGCCCTGGCTGTCGAGACTAGCCAGACGATAAGAGGCGGTTTCGGACGTGTGCGTGCCCATCGGGCGCGGCAGATTGAACGACGCGACCTGCAACATGCGGCGCGAGGAAGAGAACATGTGCTGCTGCCAGCGCTCGGCGACGCCGGGCTGGCGGGCCAGCAACGAAGCGATATCCTGATAGCCGATTTCGGTCGGGCTCACTGTCAGAAGACAGAGAACAAAGCCGAAGGGCGCGAACCGCGCGCCCTTCGACCCGTTACGCAACACAGACATCGATACGCTCACGCAACTGTACGCTTATGCACACGCGATCGAACCGCACGTTCAGTACAATCCGATCAATTTCGTTGGTATCGAATTAAAGTTGCCGGGGGGTTAATCGCAGCGGCACGCGCGCCACACGCAAGAGCGCGCTTGAAATCGCATCATCACTTCGCAAGCGTTGGTAAATGGCGCGTCCAGCAATGTGGTAAAGATAACGTCAACGAAAATAATGAACGAGCGGATGCCGCAAAAGCAAATGCCGCCTCCTTGCGGAGACGGCATCCTGTCGTCAAGTGACGGTGGAACTCACGCCTGGCTGGCGACGGCCTTGCCGAGAGCCGCCTGTGCCGCGGCAAGACGCGCGATCGGCACGCGATAAGGCGAACACGACACGTAGTCGAGACCGATTTCATGGCAGAACGCGACTGACGCGGGATCGCCGCCATGCTCGCCGCAAATGCCCATCTTGAGACCGGGGCGCACCTTGCGCCCGCGCTGCACGCCGATCTTCACCAGTTCGCCGACGCCGGCGCGATCCACCGAGATGAACGGATCGATCTCGAGGATGCCGCGCGCCACGTAGGTGCCGAGGAAACTCGCCGCGTCGTCGCGGCTGATGCCGTAGGTGGTCTGCGTCAGGTCGTTGGTGCCGAACGAGAAGAACTCGGCGGTCTCCGCGATTTCACCGGCCAGCAGACATGCACGCGGCAATTCGATCATCGTGCCGGTCTGATAGGCGATCTTCACACCGGTGTCCTTGGACACGGACAGCGCGGTGGCGTCGATGCGCGCCTTGGTGATGTCGAATTCGGCGCGGGTCGCGATCAGCGGCACCATCACCTCGAGACCGACCTGCTTGCCGGTGCGCTTGCCGGCTTCGACGGCGGCCTCGAAAATCGCGCGCGCCTGCATTTCCGCGATTTCCGGATAGGCAATCGCGAGACGGCAGCCGCGGAAGCCGAGCATCGGGTTGAACTCCGCGAGTTCGCGGACGCGGTCGGCGATCCTGCGCGGGTCGGTGTTCATCACGCGGGCGACTTCCTCGATTTCGCTCTGCGAATGTGGCAGGAACTCGTGCAACGGCGGGTCGAGCAGACGGATCGTGACCGGCAGGCCCTTCATGATCTCGAACAGGTCGACGAAGTCGGCGCGCTGCATCGGCAGCAGCTTCGCCAGCGCCGCGCGGCGCGCGCCTTCGTCCTCGGCAAGAATCATTTCACGCACGGTACGAATGCGCGTTTCCTCGAAGAACATGTGCTCGGTGCGGCAAAGCCCGATGCCCTCGGCGCCGAACTTCAGCGCGGTGCGCGCGTCCGCCGGTGTATCCGCGTTGGTGCGGACCTTGAGCTTGCGAACCTGATCGGCCCAGCCCATCAATGTGGTGAAGTCGCCGGACAGTTCCGGCTCGATCATCGGCATACGTCCGGCCAGCACCTGGCCGAGCGAGCCGTCGATGGTGATGACATCGCCGGCCTTGAAGCTGCGATTGCCGATGGTCATCATGCCACGTCCATAGTCGACGCGGATGGTGCCGCAACCGGACACGCAGGGCTTGCCCATGCCGCGCGCGACCACCGCCGCGTGAGACGTCATGCCGCCGCGCGTGGTGAGAATGCCTTCGGCAGCGTGCATGCCGTGGATGTCTTCCGGCGAGGTCTCGACACGAACCAGAATGACTTTGCGTCCATCGGCCTGGAGCTTGGCGGCTTCGTCCGACGAGAACACGATCTCGCCTGCAGCGGCGCCGGGCGAGGCCGGAAGACCCGTGGCGATAACGTCACGCTTGGCGACCGGATCGATGGTCGGGTGCAGCAACTGATCCAGTGAAGCCGGATCGATGCGCGCGATCGCGTCCTTCTTGGTGATCAGGCCTTCGTTCGCAAGTTCGACCGCGATGCGCAGCGCAGCCTTCGCGGTGCGCTTGCCGTTGCGGGTCTGCAGCATCCACAGCTTGCCCTGCTCGACCGTGAATTCCATGTCCTGCATGTCGCGGTAGTGCTTTTCGAGCTGCGTGTAGATGCGCGTCAGCTCCTTGAACGCATCCGGCATGGCGACTTCCATCGACGCCTTGTCGGAGCCTGAATCCTTGCGCGCGTATTCGGTGATGTCCTGCGGCGTGCGGATGCCCGCGACAACGTCCTCGCCCTGCGCGTTAATGAGGAATTCGCCGTAGAGGCGCTTCTCGCCGGTGGACGGGTTGCGCGTAAACGCAACGCCGGTCGCCGAGGTGTCGCCCATGTTGCCGAACACCATCGACTGAATGTTGACGGCTGTGCCCCATGACTCGGGGATATCGTGCAGGCGGCGATAGGTCACCGCGCGCGCATTCATCCATGACGAGAACACGGCGCCGACCGCGCCCCACAACTGCGCGTGCGGGTCCTGCGGAAAGTCATGGCCGGTTTCGCGAGCCACGGCGTCCTTGTATCGGCCGACCAGATCGACCCAGTCGTCCGCGGTCAGTTCGGTGTCGAGCGAATAGCCCTTGCTGTCCTTGTAGGTGTCGAGGATGTCCTCGAAGTGATGATGCTCGAAGCCGAGCACCACGTCCGAATACATCGTGATGAAACGGCGATAGCTGTCATAGGCGAAGCGGCGGTCGCCGGAGAGCGATGCCAGCGCCTCGACGGTCTTGTCGTTGAGGCCGAGGTTGAGCACGGTGTCCATCATGCCCGGCATCGACGCGCGGCCGCCGGAGCGCACCGACACCAGCAGCGGGTTCTTCGCATCGCCGAATGTCTTGCCGGCGATCTGGCCGACGGTGTCCAGCGCCTTCTCGACCTGCGCCTTCAGATCCTTCGGATAGGTTTTGTTGTTGGCGTAGAAGTACGTGCAGACCGACGTCGGGATCGTGAAGCCGGGAGGCACCGGCAATCCGAGATTGGCCATCTCGGCGAGGTTCGCGCCCTTGCCACCGAGCAGGTCGCGCATCCCGGCCTTGCCCTCGGCGCGGCCGTCACCGAATGTGTAAACCCACTTGCCGGCCTTGATGCCGGAAGCCTTGATGCCAGAAGCCTTGGACGCTGGCGCGGATGTCTTCGCGCTTGTCTTGCCAGCTTTGGCCGTTTTCGCTGCGGCTGGCTTCGCTTTCGAAGCCGGTCTGGATTTGGAAACTGATTTTGGAGAGGACTTCGCGGCGGATTTCTTCGATGAGGCTTTGGCCATGGCTTCCAGACGCTGCATGAGTGAAACGGCAGCGGCGTTACACCACGGTTGCCCGTTCGCGCGCAAGCGACTCCCGGCGGATATCCGCGTTTTCGGTCACGGACGGTTACAGATTGTTACAGATTCCGGGAAATTTCGGCTTTTGCCCCGAGAACTGTAACAATCTGTAATGTCCCGTTACTTAATTATCCCCAATCCGATGATGCCGACCAGAATGAGATAGATCGCGACGAT
Organism: Afipia sp. GW822-FHT04G07; assembly: GCF_058800765.1. Taxonomy (NCBI): domain Bacteria; kingdom Pseudomonadati; phylum Pseudomonadota; class Alphaproteobacteria; order Hyphomicrobiales; family Nitrobacteraceae; genus Afipia; species Afipia sp. GW822-FHT04G07. Next base: position 3,531,850 of record NZ_JBXAMP010000001.1, on the reverse strand, counting down.
GAAATTCAGCAGTCGCGGCATGATGAGAATCAACACGCCGGCAATCAGTGCGACGATCGGCTGAAGGTGGGTGCTGAGTGTCATCTGTTCTCTCCAGGGAGGTGGGTGGCAAGGACGATCTGAAAACGCGAATCGCAAGAAAGTTATCCTCACGCCGCGCGCAGCAACAGCTAATGGCGCAAATGACCTGTTGGTTCCCGTTGGCGCGCGCCTGCCGCTTCATCGCCTGCATTCCCATGAAAATGCCCCGGTGAAATCACATTCGCGCAGGAACGACGAGCGGCGGCATGGATTGTCAATCCGGTCGATCGGCCGTTGCCGGTTTCCAAGCGTGGCCGCATGAGCGCATCAATGCGCGCGGTTCATGCTCCTCGCATAAGGAGAACACCATGCGTACTCCCCTTCTCGCTGCAGCGCTGCTGACAGCCGCCACGGCACTGCCGCTCGCAGCGCACGCTCAGCAGCGCATTATCGTTGAGGAAGGCGTCACGACGGGCCTCGTGGGTCCGGGTGTCGGCATCATCACCGAAGACGAGCGTCCGCGCTTTCGTCAGTACATCGTTCAGGAGCGCGTGCCGTCTTACGCCATCGAGGCTCCGGTGAGGGTCGGCACCGTGCTGCCCGAAGCAGGCGTGACCTATTACGACGTGCCGCAGCAATACGGCGCGACCAGCTATCGATACACCGTTGTCAACGACCGTCCGGTTCTGGTCGAGCCGCGCACCCGCCGCGTGATGCAGGTGATCGACTAGTTGATCGACCAGGCAGTTTCGTTTGTGCGGAACAGGCTCCCCTCCCGTTTTGCACAAGCGGCATGACCCCGCTCCGGCACTCCCGGGCGGGGTTTCTTTGATCCGATGCTTACGATCCCTTCAGGATCGACAGAATGTTGCTGGTGGTCTTGTAGCTCTGGACCAGGTTATCACGGAACGCAGGGCTCCATCCCGATGCCTGACGTTCCTCATCGCTCATCGCCGAATAGCTTTGCAGAATGCCAAGGCTCAGCTGGCTGGGATCGCCGCTCTGCTGGCTCTGCTTTAGCGACGTGAGGATGCTGGCGCGCGTGCGCGAATCCAGTTCCTTCTTGGCCGCATAACTCTCAAGATTTGAGAATTTCTGATCCTGATTGAGCGCGATCGCCGACAGCGAGCGGTTGTCGATCGACGCGAAGTCCACAAGCTGGCCGGTCTTGCGCCCCGGATCGAAAACCAGTTCCTTGCCGGCGGCGGCGGCCACGGCCGCCTGCGCGTCGAGCGTGGCGCGCGCGCCGGTGGCGACATCCGCGAAACTTGCTGTCGATGTCGTGGGCGCCGAGCCGTCCGGATATTGCTTGAAGTAGGCGGCGACCGGATCGCCGGAAATGCCGGACGGCGCCATATCCGGTTTTTGCTTGGCGGCGTCGAAACCCTTCAGCACGGCGGCGCGCTGCGCAGCCCACGTCGCCGTGGCCTTTTCCTCATTGCTCGCGCCATCGAGATAATCCAGCGCGGCCTTGTAGACGACGGTGTAGTTCCTGGTCATCGACGTCGCCGCGGCAGCAGGCGCAAGCGCCGTGTCGAAGCGATTCTGCAACTCGCCGAAAGCGACTGTTTGCTCGTCGGGCGTGAACTTGCCGCCGCTGTTGGTGGCGATCGCAAACAGCGCGCGGCGATCCAGAGATGCCAGATCAATCGTGGTCTTGCCGTCGGCGCCGATCGGGCTGGTGACTTTTGCGTCGGCGTAAAGCTTGTCGAGCGTTACGCGCGCATCATTGGCGACGGTCGTGAAATCCGGAATCGCCGCATCGCTGGCGAGCCTGGCTTTCGCGGCATCCGACAGCGTGAGATTGGTTGCCGCGTTCGGATCGTATGAATTGCTGCTACTGCCTGCGTCCGCCGCGTTGAGCGCATCGGCCAACGACGGCTGCGCGGCGGCAGCCGCACGCGCATAGGCGGAGCCGTATTGGGCGTAAGGATTGGTGCCGGGATTGATCGACGTCATGGGTCGTCCGCCGTTAGCCGCTGTTAACGAAGGTTACCGGAACCTTTCAGAACATGGTTAACGGAAGGTAAACTTCTGCAAGCGTGCATCCAGCCCGCTGCTGTTTCACCTCGCCCCGCTTGCGGGGAGAGGTCGGAGCCGAAGTGCAACGAAGGCTCCGGGTGAGGGGCCAATCTGCGGTCGCGAGACGAAGTTCGCCCTCACCCCAACCCTCTCCCCGCACGCGGGGCGAGGGAGCGCATCGGAAACGCTCTCGCGCTTAATCCTGAATCTTCGAGAAATCCGCCACCGCGCGGGTTGCTTCTCGGATTTCGTTGAGCAGCTTCAGGCGGTTTTCGCGCACGGCCTTGTCGTCGTCGTTGACCTTCACCTTGTCGAAGAAGGCATCGACCGCCGGTCGCAGCTTGGCCATCGCGGTCATTGCCGATGCGAAGTCCTCCTTGGCGACGGCGGCACTGGCCTCGGTCTTCACCTGGGCGATCGCGCTGGCGAGCTTCTTCTCTTCATCGAGTTGATACAGCTTCGCATCGGGCGCGCCGTCGAACTTGCGCTTGTCCTTCTTCTCCTCGATGGCAAGGATGTTCGACGCGCGCTTGGTGCCTGCGAGCAGGTTCTTTCCGTCGTCGCTTTCCAAAAATTTGCCAAGCGCTTCGACACGGCGGACGACCATCAACAGATCATCCTGCCCGCCGAGCGCGAACACGGCGTCCACGAGATCATGGCGTGCGCCCTGTTCGCGTAACTGCGCTTTCAGGCGATCAGCGAAGAAGGTGAGCAGATCGTCGCCGTCATGCGGCTTTGCCGCTTTGGCGAAAGCAGCAAGCAATGGCACCCGGATTCCGTTATCGCTCACAAGGCGGATAACGCCGAGCGCCGCACGACGGAGTGCGAACGGGTCTTTCGATCCCGTCGGCTTCTCATCGATGGACCAGAAGCCAGTCAGAATGTCGAGTTTGTCCGCAAGCGCGACGGCAACCGAAACCGGATCGGTCGGCACGCGATCCGCAGGACCCTGCGGCTTGTAGTGATCTTCCGAGGCGCTCGCGACGGAGGCATCGGCGCCCTGCGCCAACGCGTAATACTTGCCCATCAGGCCCTGAAGTTCGGGGAACTCGCCGACAACTTCAGTCAGCAAGTCGGCCTTGGCGAGTTTCGCGGCGGCTTCCACCTTCTTCGGATCAGCCTTCACCAGCGGCGCGAGTTCGACCGCGAGCCGCGTGATGCGCGCGATGCGCTCGGCCTGCGTGCCGAGCTTTTCATGAAACACGATCTGGTCGAACTTCTTCAGCAAATCGTCCGGCGACTTGTCTTTCCAGCTCTTCAGATCGCTTTCATAGAAGAACTTGGCGTCGCTCAACCGCGCGCGGATAACGCGCTCGTTGCCCGCGACGATGGCCTTGCCGCCGTCGCTCGCTTCGATGTTCGCGGTCAGAATGAACTTGTTGGCGAGCTTGCCGGTCTTCGGATCGCGAACGACAAAGCACTTCTGGTTGTTGCGGATGGTGGCGCGGATCACCTCGCCGGGGATCGACAGAAATTCTTCGTCGAACGATCCCATCAGCACCACCGGCCATTCGACCAGGCCCGCCACTTCGTCGAGCAGCACCTGATCCTCGACAAGCTCAAACCCCTGCGCGAAGGCAAGGTTCTTCGCCTCGGTCAGGATGATGTTCTTGCGGCGCTCGGGATCGAGCACGACTTTCGCCGCTTCCAGCTTCGACACGTAATCGTCGAAGCGGCGCACGCTGAATTCGGCGGGCGCCATGAAGCGATGGCCGCGCGTGGTCTGTCCGGCTTCGATGCCGGCGATGTCGAACTTCACGACTTCGGGTTCTTCGGTCTCGATGCCGAAAGTGGCGATGATCGAATGCAGCGGCCGCACCCAGGTCAGCGCGCCGTTCTTCGCGGAGCGCTCGCCCCAGCGCATCTGCTTGGGCCAGGGGAACGTGCGGATGATCAGCGGAATCATCTCCGCGATCACATCGATGGCCGGACGGCCCGGCTTCTCGATCAGCGCGATATAGAAATCGCCCTTCGGGTCGCGCTGGATCTTCGCCTCATCCAGCGACTTGAGGCCGGTCGCCTTGAGAAAGCCCTGCACGGCCGCATCGGGCGCGCCCATCTTCGGGCCCTTGCGCTCCTGCTTGAGGTCGGGCTGGCGCACAGGAATGCCGTGCACGGTCAGCGCGAGGCGGCGCGGCGTCACGAACGCTTTCGCGCCCTCATAAACGAGACCTTCGGCGACCAGCTTGTCGGTCACCATGCGGCGCAGGTCTTCCGCCGCCTTCGCCTGCATGCGCGCGGGAATTTCTTCGGAGAACAGTTCGAGGAGAAGATCAGGCATCTTACGCCACCCTGCCCGCTTCGGTGTGCATCCATGCCTGGCCGCAGGCTTTCGCAAGCTCGCGCACGCGCAGGATGTAGCTCTGGCGCTCGGTGACCGAGATCACGCCGCGCGCATCGAGCAGATTGAACACGTGGCTCGCCTTGATGCACTGGTCGTAGGCCGGCAGCGCCATCAGGTGCGCCTCGCGCTTGCCATCCTGCCAGCCCGCCTCGAGATATTTCTTGCAAGCTTCTTCCGCCATCGAGAATTGCTTGAACAGCATGTCCGCGTCGGAGTGCTCGAAATTGTGCCGCGAGTATTCCTGCTCCGCTTGCAGGAACACGTCGCCATAGGTGACCTTCTCGTCACCGTCGCGGCCGTTGAAGTTGAGATCGTAAACGCGATCGACGCCCTGCACATACATCGCGAGGCGTTCGAGGCCGTAAGTGAGTTCGCCCGCCACCGGCGCGCATTCGACGCCCGCGACCTGCTGAAAGTAAGTGAACTGCGAGACTTCCATGCCGTCGCACCAGCATTCCCAGCCGAGGCCCCACGCGCCCAGCGTCGGGCTCTCCCAGTCGTCCTCGACGAAACGCACATCGTGCAGATGCAGATCGACACCGATGGCTTCGAGCGACTTGAGATAGAGACCCTGAATGTCCGGCGGCGACGGCTTCAGGATCACCTGAAACTGATAGTAGTGCTGCAGGCGGTTCGGGTTCTCGCCGTAACGGCCGTCCTTCGGGCGGCGCGACGGCTGCACGTAAGCCGCGTTCCAGCGCTTCGGGCCGAGCGCGCGCAGCGTCGTCGCCGGATGGAACGTGCCCGCGCCCACTTCCATGTCGTAGGGCTGCAGGATGACGCAGCCATGGTCGGCCCAGTAACGCTGCAGCGTCAGGATCAGGCCCTGAAACGAGCGTTCGGGACGCATGTGCGGAGGCAGGGAATCCATCGGACGTCTTTGATCTTTGGCAGGGGGTGATTTGCGCGCGGACCGTATCGGCGCGGGCTAACGGAATCAAGGCGATAGCCTCAATTCCTGCCGGAATCGGCGCAATTTTAGCGGTCCCCCGAACGCCGGTTTAACCGCGCGAATGAACAGGCGCCCGCGCGTTCGTCTTTATTAGCAACCTCCCCTTAGCAAGGTCGCCATTGCAACCAACGGCCGGGTTTAACCGGCGGTGCTTTTGACGGGGATGGCAATGATTGTGTTTCAGGTTCTGCTTGCGGCCGCCGTGATGGCTGCGCTCTGCATCATGACCATCAACGACGTGCGCAGGCACGGCTGATCGTCTCGTACCCCGCTTTCGCGATCATGGCCTGTAGGTCCCGGTCTCGGGATCGCGGCGGAGTTTTGGAAGGCTCTCCTGCTCGGCGGGTTTGGCCTTGCGCGCATCGTCGAGTTCGCGATTGATGCGCTTGCCCTCGCGCACCGCGAAACGCACCAATGCCGCGCCACCCAGAATTCCGGCGGCAATCAGGATCAGCGGCGGCATCGTCGGTCTCCCGTTCTACAAACCGTAACGCGCCCAGACCGCGCGTTCTTCCAGCGTCGAAATCAGATCCTGTGAAAATCCCGTGAAGTCCAGCACGGACGATCCCGCGCCGGGCTTGCGGCCTGCAAGGCCCGACAGCAGTCCTGTCGGCGGCGCGATCACCGGCATCTGAACTTTCTCGCCGTATCGCGCGCGCAGCACGGTGCGCAAGTCGCCGATGGCATCGGCCAGACCGAGTTTCACCGCGCGCTCGCCCGCCCAGTATTCGCCGGTGAAAAGATAATCGCCTTCACCCTTGAGCCGCGCGCCGCGGCTGTCCTTCACCAGCGTGATGAAGGTGTCGTGGATCTCGCGCTGGATCGCCTTCAGCCGCGCGACATCCTCGGGGTTCTCCGGCAGGAACGGATCGAGCGTCGCCTTGTGATCGCCCGACGTATAGAGCCTGCGCTCGATACCGACCTTCTTGATCAGTTCGGTAAAACCGAACGTGCCGCCGACCACGCCGATCGAGCCGACGATAGACGACGGATCGCAGAAAATCTCATCGCCCGCGCACGCGATCATGTAGCCGCCGGATGCCGCCACATCCTCGACGAACACCAGCACGCGCAGTTTCTTCTCGGCGGCGAGCTGGCGGATGCGCTGATAGATCTGCCGCGACTGAACCGGCGAGCCGCCGGGCGAATTGATCACCAGCGCGACCGCTTTTGCGCCCTTGGTTGCGAAGGCGCGCTCCAGCGTCCGGGACACGCCGGACAGCGACATACCCGGCCGCAGCGGCGTCACCGCGCCGATCACACCAGACAAACGCACCACGGGCACCACCGCCCCGCCGCGCCATCGCGCCGGCAGCAGATTTCTCAATCTCGCGCCAAAGTGATCTCTGCCGTCATTCTCGGCCATGGAAAGCCCTTCATGTTCACGGTTTATTATTCGGTAACTGGCATCAGGAGCCATCAGCACATTCGACAATCGTTAAGCACGTCGTTTGTGCCGAAATTCCGTCTAAATATCTGATCGGACGGGATTTCCTTGAATTCTCCGGTTATTCGCCGGAGCGCGGCAAAACTGGAACGCACTTTGCTTTGCAACAATCACAACGGTTGCAGCAGCGCAGCCCTAAAGGTGCAAAAATGAAGATTTACCTCCTGATCTTGCTGATTGGCGTTCTCCTGACGACCATCCACTTCACCCAGGTGCCCGAAAAGGGACCAAAATCGGTAACCCAATAAGCAGACTGCTGGCCCGCTGAGCATTCAGCGGTCGGCATTCAACAGTTTATGGCGCCTTCGCCAGCGGCAATGTGGCCTTTCCGCCCAGGATGGCCTGAGCTTCCGCTCCTGCTTCCCCATTCGCATCCAGAAGCACAAGGCCGGCGTGCAGCACCAGCGGCGCCCGTCCGCCTTTGACGGCGCTGACCAGCACACGGATCGCAGCCGCGCCGGGAGTGGGATGAACCGGCAGGATTTCGATGCTGCCGAATCCGCGTGCCAGCGCGGTCAACACCTCGGCCAGTCCATCCGCCCGCCAGATCAGCGTCAGCGTCCCGCCGGATTTCAGCACGCGCCGCGCGGCATGGGTCCATTTTTCCAGCGTGTCGGCAGCCGCCACATGCGCAACCGCCCGCGCGGGGTCCGGTGAGGGCCGATGCCGGCCCGCGTCGTGGAACGGCGGATTCATCAGCACCACATCGGCGCTGTCAGGACCAAGTCCAGACGCTGCGAAAGCATCGGCGCTCCCGGTGACATCGAGCATTGCGACATGCGCGTTGATGCCATTCACGTCAGCATTGGCGCGCGCCAGTGACGCAAGCGCCGCATCGATCTCAACGAGCACCAGATCGACATTGGCGACGCGGCGGGCCACGCTGAGCCCCGCGGCACCGACGCCAGCGCCGAATTCCACAACGCGATGTCCGGGCCGCGCGGGCGCGGCTGCCGCGAGCAAGATCGCGTCATGACCCGCGCGATGGCCGCGTACCGGCTGACGCAGCCGCAATTGCCCGCCGAGAAACAGATCGTCCGTGACGCCAGTTGCCGGGTTGGGGGCGGCGGGATCAGTCATTGTCTCGCAACTCATGGGCGAGGCCAGCATCGGAGAGCAGTTGCCGGGCTGCCATATTGTCGTCCTCGTGGACGAGGATGCGCCGGGGGAGAACGCCCAGCGATCCGTCCATGATGCTCATGTTATTATCGAGAACGAGATGATGGATATTGGCCCCGTCCAGCAATGCGCCGATCGCAGACACCAGCACCACATCGTTGGTCCGCACCAGTTCCTTCAAAGCAGCCGTCTCCCGCAGTTGGAAACGATCCGGGAGGCCCGTTCGTTGCTCTTGCCGCATCGCACGGCAGTTTCTATTGTGCCCCTAAATTCATCCGGAGACCGGACGTGGCGGTTATTGTACCCTTTGAGAGCCACTCGACGCCATCGATAGATCGGCTTGTCGAGCTTGTTGCGTCCGACATGGAGCGCGTCAACAGCACCATTTTGTCGCGAACCGGCTCGGAAGTCACGATGATCCCCGAGGTCGCCAATCACCTGATTTCGTCGGGCGGCAAGCGCCTGCGTCCGATGCTGACGCTGGCGATGGCCAACCTCACCGGCTACACGGGCGAAGGCCATATCAAGCTCGCCGCGGCGGTGGAGTTCATGCACACCGCGACGCTGCTGCATGACGACGTGGTGGACGAAAGCGAACTGCGGCGCGGCAAGCTCTCCGCGCGCATGCTGTGGGGCAACGAGGCCAGCGTGCTGGTCGGCGACTTCCTGCTCGGGCAGGCATTCCGGATGATGGTCGAAGTCGGCTCGCTGCGCGCGCTCGACATCCTGTCGTCGGCGGCCGCCACCATCGCCGAGGGCGAGGTAATGCAACTCGCGGCGGCGAAAAACACCGCCACCACCGAGGACGAATATCTCGCCGTGATCCGCGGCAAGACGGCTGAGCTGTTCGCCGCGGCCTGTGAAGTCGGCCCGGTGATCGCCAACCGCCCGAAGGCCGAACAGACCGCCTGCCGCTCGGTCGGCATGAATCTCGGCATCGCGTTCCAGCTCGTCGATGACGTGCTGGATTACGGCGGCAAGGCCGCCAAGCTCGGCAAGAACCTCGGCGACGATTTCCGCGAAGGCAAGATCACGCTGCCGGTGGTGCTCGCGTTCCGCCGCGGCAACGACGTCGAGCGCGCATTCTGGATCCGCACGCTGGAGAAGGGCGAGATCGCGGACGGTGACCTCGATCACGCCATCGGCCTCATGACCAAGCATCGCACGCTCGAAGACGCGATGAACCGCGCCCAGCATTATGGCGCCATGGCCGTCGATGCGCTGGCGCTGTTTCCGTCATCGCCGATGAAGACCGCGCTCGAGCAGGTCGTTGCGTTCTGCCTCGCGCGCTCGCACTAGCTTCTTTTCAGCTCAGCACGCCGGCATGAACCCACCAGCCGGGGTGGGCTTGCGAAATGGCTTTCGCTGCCTGGCCCGCATCGCCGATGGTCTGGAAGATCGCAAAGCACGTCGCGCCCGAACCGGACATGCGCGCGAGCCGCACGCCCTCCGTCGCACGCAGCGCTTCCAGCACATCACCAATGATCGGTTCGACTTTCAGCGCCGGCCGCTCCAGATCGTTGGTGCCTCTTCCAATCGCATCGAGCCACGCATCGAATGACGCACCGTCCGCCGGCCAGCCGGGCGACAGCATCACGTCGCCCGCGCCCGCAAGAAATTCGCCCTTGCCGAGCCCGAGAGCCGCGAACACATCCTTGGTCGCGACGCCGACGCGCGGATTGACCATCACGCATGGCATCGACGGCACGTCGAGCATCGACAGATTTTCGCCCACGCCGGTCATGGTGCAGGCCTTCGAAGCGAGACACACCGGAATGTCTGCGCCGGTTTCGCGCGCGACATCGACAATGCGCTGATCATCGCTTGCAATGCCGTTCGCCTGCGCCAGCAGCCGCAAGGCCGCCGCTGCGTCCGCCGAACCACCGCCGATGCCGGCCGCGACTGGCAGATGCTTGTCCAGCGTGAAGTGTCCAAGCGTCAGGCCGGGAATGCGCTCGCCGAGCAGCCGCGCCGCGCGAATGACCAGATTGTCGGCAGTATCTCCACAGGCCTCTGCTCCGGGACCGCCGGTCGAAAGATCGAGTTGCGGACCGGGCGTCAGCGTCAGCGTGTCCGCGCAGTCGGCGAACACCACGAGGCTTTCGATGTCATGATAACCGTCGGCGCGGCGGCCGAGAACGCGCAAAGTCAGGTTGACCTTGGCGCGGGCGGTTTCGGTCAGAAGGGTCATCGAGTTTCCGCCATTCCAGGCAACGACATATCGCGCACAGACCCAGCCTGCGCGCGCTCAGGAAGCTCAATGGTTATTGAGGAAGATGGATTGCCGGGTCAAGCCCGGCAATGACATGGAGGGACGCCGATCGTTGACGGCCGAAAGAACGGCCTGGATCAGCCGCCCCGGCCGTCTTCTTTCTTCTTCTCGGCGGCTGCCGCGTTGGACGTATCCTCCGGCAGGCCGTCACGCAGCTTGGCCTCGATCTTCGGCAGCTCTTCCGCCTCGGGCTTGAGATCGCGCGCATGAGCCCACTGGAATTTCGCCTCCAGCGTCCGCCCGACGCGCCAGTAGGCGTCGCCGAGATGGTCGTTGATCGTCGGATCTTCCGGCTTGAGATCGATCGCGCGCTCGAGATTCTTCACGGCGTTCTCGTAGTCGGCGATGCGATAGTAAGCCCAGCCAAGCGAATCCACGATGTAACCGTCGTCCGGCCGCTGCTCGACCGCGCGGCGGATCATCTTCATGGCTTCATCGAGATTGATGCCCTGATCGATCCACGAATAGCCGAGATAGTTGAGAACGTGCGGCTGCTCGGGCTGCATCTCGAGCGCCTTCTTGAGATCGGCCTCGGCCTTCGACCACTGCTTCGAGCGCTCGCCGCAAATGCCGCGGAAGTAATAGAACACCCAGTTCGGCTTCTCCGTTCCGGCCTGGACCTCGATGCCCTTGCCGTAGGTCTCGCTGCAATCCTCGAATTTCTTGCGCGCACGCTCGATGTTGCCGAGCGCCATGATCGCCTCAAGGTCCTTCGGATCGTCGGCAACGACGGCTTTCAGAATCTTGATGCCTTCATCGGTGCGATCGACGGCGTCAAGATCGGTCGCAAGCTGGATCTGTGCGTTGCGCTTGAGCGGCGACGTCGCGGGGACGCGCTCATACACCTTGATCGCCATCTGCGGCTTCTTCACGGATTCATAGAGATCCGCCAGCGAAAGCAGCGCAAGGGAATGGTTCGGGTTGAGGTAAAGCGCGAGCTGAAGATAGACCAGCGCGAGATCCTCACCGCCGCGGCGCGTAAGCGACGCGCCGATGCCGTAGAGCGCCTCGGCCGCGCCCTGCTGCGGCGTTTCCGCCAGCGGCGACAGTTTCTTGCCGGCCTTGGTTTCGCGGATGCCTTCCACCACCAGCGGATGGCGCGCGAGCTTCTTGTCGAAACCCTCATAGATGGCGGTCGCAGCCGCCGCGTCCTTGTTGCGCGACAGCCAGCGCGCATAGGCGTCCGACACCCGCAACGCAGAATCGTCAAGCTTGTAGGCGCGCTCGAAGCGAACGCCCGCGTCCTTCTGCTTGTTGGCAAGCTCAAGGATCATGCCGGTGTGGAGATCCTTGAAGATCGGATACCATTCCGGTCCCGCGAGCTTGTCGATATTGGCGACCGCCGCCTGCGTGTTGCCTGCGCCGTAGCTCGCCCATCCCGACAACAGCGTCGCAACCAGATCGGTGATCGGTCCGCGGATCGACTGATTGATGTTCTGCTGGGCGGCGGCGTACTGCTTCTGCCGCAGCGAGCGCACGCCCGCGACCAGTCGCGCGACGCGATTGTTCTTGTCGATGGTCAGAATGCGATCGGCGAGCTTCACGGCCTCGTCGATGTCGCCATCGGCGAGCGACGCGATGAAGGCGCGGTCGAGCAGTTCGTTGTTCTTCGGATCGGAGCGCAGCGCCGCGCGGTAGAATGCAGCGGCTGCGGTAGCGTCGCGGTCGACGCTGGCGTGACGCGCGGCGAGATAGCTGCCGGACACGGTCAGACCGATCAGATCACGCGAGGTCGGGAACGTTGCCTGCTTGGCGTCTTCGCTGGCGCTGGTGCGGGTTTGCGCGGCGAGCGGACCGGCATAGGCCAGCACCGACGTCAGAGCGAGTGTGGCAACGGCCACGCGACTGAAACGACCTTGGAACATCACGCTCGCCGGCTCCATGATTGGGGTGTGCGACCGGTCAGGCCAGCAGCATCGGGACAATGGCTCTTTTGGCTGTCATCCGCAAGGATTCGAGCCGTCAAACGACGAGCCCAGCCAGTGTGGCGCAATCGTGACGATCCGCCATCCTCGCGCAATCGTGCTTACATTGACTGATAATTAGGCCCGCCGCCGCCCTCGGGCGGAACCCATGTAATATTACCGTTCGGGTCTTTCACGTCGCAGGTTTTGCAGTGGACGCAGTTCTGGGCGTTGATCTGGAAACGCGGCCCGGACGATTCCTCGACCCATTCGTAAACGCCTGCGGGGCAGTAGCGGTTCGAAGGACCGGCGAAGACATCGTGTTCGGACGTCTTTTGCAGGTTCATGTCCGCCACCTTGAGATGGATCGGCTGATCCTCCTCATGGTTGGTGTTGGACAGGAAGACCGACGACAACTTGTCGAAGGTCAGCTTGCCGTCCGGCTTCGGGCCGGAAATCGGCGCATGCGCCTTGGCAGGATCCAGCGTCTTGCGGTCAGGCTTGGCGTGCGACAGCGTGCCGAACAGCGAGAAGCCGAACAGCGTGTTGGTCCACATGTCGATACCGCCAAGGCCGACGCCAACGATGGTGCCGAACTTCGACCACAGCGGCTTGACGTTACGGACCTTGAACAGGTCCTTGCCGACCGCCGAATCGCGCCAGCCGTTTTCGTATTCGACGATTTCATCGTTGGCGCGCCCAGCCGCGAGCGCCGCCGCGACATGTTCGGCCGCCTGCATCCCGGTGCCCATCGCGTTGTGGACGCCCTTGATGCGCGGCACGTTGACGAAACCGGCCGCGCAGCCGATCAGCGCGCCGCCCTTGAAGGTCAGGCGCGGCACCGACTGGTAGCCGCCTTCGGTGATCGCGCGCGCGCCATAGGCGATACGCTTGGCACCCTCGAAGACGCCGCTGATCTTCGGATGGGTCTTGAAGCGCTGGAATTCATCGAACGGCGAAAGGTAAGGATCGTCGTAGTTCAGATGCACGACGAAACCGACGGCGACGAGGTTCTCGTTGTAGTGATAAAGGAACGATCCGCCGCCGGTGGACATGTTCAGCGGCCAGCCGAAGGAATGCTGGATCAGCCCCTTCTTGTGTTTCGCCGGATCGATCTGCCAGACCTCCTTGAGGCCGATGCCGAACTTCGACGGCTCAGAATCCTTGTCGAGCGCGAACTTCGCGATCAGCTGCTTGGTGAGAGAACCGCGCGCACCTTCCGCGAACAGCGTGTACTTGCCGAGCAATTCCATGCCGCGCGTGTAGGACGCCTTGTGCGAACCGTCGCGCGCCACGCCCATGTCGCCGGTGGCGATGCCGCGCACCTCGCCATTTTCACCGTAGAGCACCTCGACCGCGGCGAAGCCGGGATAGATTTCAACGCCGAGCGCTTCCGCGCGCGGGCCGAGCCAGCGGCACACGTCGCCGAGCGAGCCGATGAAGCAATGATGGTTGTTCATCAGCGGCGGCATCATGAAGTTTGGCAGCTTGATCGCGGAGCTACCCGTCATCCAGAAGAACTGGTCGTCCTTCACCTGCGTCTTCAGCGGACAGTCGGCGTCCTCGCGCCAGTCCGGGATCAGCTTGTCGAGCGAGACCGGATCGATCACCGCGCCCGACAGAATATGCGCGCCGACTTCCGAACCCTTCTCGACCACGACAACCGTCAGTTCCGGGTTGATCTGCTTCAGCCGGATGGCGGCCGCCAGACCCGATGGCCCTGCTCCGACGATCACAACGTCGAATTCCATGGAATCGCGCGGCGGAAGCGGCTCGGTGCTCATGATGTCATCTCGAAATGGCGTTTCAGAATGTTTCTAAGCATGGTTCTTCCCGATTTTCAGCGCAAGAACAACCCCGTTTCGCTGCAGCGCGATCCGGCCTAGATTGACGCCGTGCCGATGTCAGAACCCACGCCCACAGCCCGCGAACTTCTCGCCTTCTATCTGGAGGCCGGGGTCGATTGCGCGTTGTCGGATACCCCTGTCGACCGCCTTTCGGAAGAGCCGGCGGCCGAGGAAAAGCCGGCAGCCAAGCCCGCACTGTTCCGCACTGCGAACCCTGTTCCTCCGCCGATTCCTGCCGGGCCTGTGCCCGCGCCGGACGCCGCGATCATGTCGGCGCGTGAGATTGCGCCCCAGGCTGCATCGCTTGCGGAACTGCGCGCGTTGCTCGAACGCTTCGACGGCTGCGCGCTGAAATCGACCGCGACGCGGCTGGTGTTCGCCGACGGCAACCCGGAAGCGAAAATCATGTTCGTCGGCGAAGCGCCAGGACGCGACGAGGATCTGGAAGGACTGCCGTTCGTCGGCCGCTCCGGCAAGCTGCTCGACCTGATGATGGCTGCCATCGGTCTCAACCGCAGCAACGCCTATATCGCCAACATCATCCCGTGGCGGCCGCCGGGCAATCGCGATCCATCGCCGCAGGAAACGCAGATCTGCCTGCCCTTCATTCGGCGGCAGATCGAACTCGTCGATCCCGATGTGCTGGTGTGTCTCGGCAAGCCGTCGTCACAGGCCGTGCTCGATCTCAAGGACGGCATCATGAAAACCCGCGGCCGATGGTTCGACTACGACACCGGCAAGCGAACGATCAAGGCGATGGCGACATTCCATCCGGCGTATCTGTTGCGGCAGCCGAGCTACAAGCGCCTGACATGGCAGGACCTGCGCGCGGTGCAAAAAGCGCTTCAGGGCTGACGGCGCTGACGCTCGTCTAACCTTCCTCATTCTTTCGATCGCGTCTTCTTTGGATCGCACCCGGGCTTTGCATGACGGCCATCACGGGATTGCACGTGGAAGAATCTCCTATTTCCATCCATAAGCATGAAAGAAATAACCAAGAAATAACCCCCGGGTGGAATGTGACGGCTAACACGGCAGAGACGACCAACGACACCCGCGCACGTGCAAACGTCAAACGGCTTGCGGCAGCGCAAGCTTTGACCGGCGCCAATGCGGCGGTCATTTTTGCGACCGGCTCGATCGTCGGCGCAACGCTCGCCCCCAGCATTTCGCTCGCAACCCTGCCGCTCTCGATCTACGTCCTCGGACTTGCCGCAGGCACTTTACCGACCGGCATGATCTCGCAAGCGTTTGGCCGGCGCGCCGCATTCATCGCAGGCACCGGGTGTGGAGCGCTGTGCGGTGTCGTCGCCGCTGTCGCCATTCTGCAAGGCTCATTCGTCCTGTTCTGCTTCGCGACATTTCTCGGCGGACTCTATGGCGCGGTGTCGCAGTCCTACCGTTTTGCTGCGACGGACGGCGCCAGCGCCGCGTATCGCCCGAAAGCGATTTCGTGGGTGATGGCCGGCGGCGTGTTTGCTGGCGTACTCGGTCCGCAACTTGTGCAGTGGACCATGGATATCTGGCCGCCGTACCTCTTCGCCGTAAGCTTTCTGGTTCAGGCGCTGGTCGCGCTGGTGGCGATGGCTGTGCTGTCGACTGTCGATGCGCCCAAACCTCCTCCCGCACATCTGGCGGGAGGACGGCCGTTGCTGGAGATCGTCCGGCAACCGCGATTCATCGCGGCGGCGGTGTGCGGCGCGGTTTCCTTTACGGGTATGAACCTGCTGATGACATCCGCGCCGCTGGCGATGAAGTTCTGCGGACTGAGCCTCAGCGATTCCAATTTCGGCATCCAATGGCACATTGTCGCGATGTTCGCGCCGAGTTTCTTCACCGGTTCGCTGATCTTGCGGTTCGGCGCGGCGAAGATCGCGGCACTCGGCCTTCTGCTGGAGGCGACCGCCGCGACCATTGGATTGTCTGGCATCACCGCGCCGCATTTCTGGGCCGCGCTGTTCATGGTCGGCATGGGCTGGAATTTTTCGTTCGTCGGCGCATCGGCACTGATTGTCGAGACGCACCGTCCGCAGGAAGGCAAGAAAGTTCAGGCCTTCAACGATTTCATCGTGTTCGGGCTGGTGGCGATCGGCTCGTTCTCATCGGGCCAGTTGCTCGCCAGCTACGGCTGGTCGATGGTCAACATCGTCGTGTTCCCGGCGGTGGCCATTGCGCTCGCAGGCCTCGCTCTTTCCGCGATGATGCAGCGGCGAGTATCCGTGTAACCCCGCTCTCGCCTATCGGGATGCCTGCGGTCGCACGATGCCCCAGCCGATCCGCAGCAGCGCCTGACGGCCCCGCACTTTATGCTCGAACGCGCGGGGCACTTCCGGCACAAGACCGGGAAACCGTTTCACGATGTCAGCGGGTGGCGTGCCAGCCGTATCCGCCGCGCGCCAGACCACCACGCCGCCGGTCTCGTTGAACGATGCCGGGGTGATCCACGGCGTCTGTTGCGGCGTCGCATCGAGCATCACATGCGGACGCGAGGGTGCTGCGAAACCGATCAAGGTCGCGATCTGCGGATCGCCCGCGACTGCCGCAAGCGGACGGCCGGTGCGCCGCTCGAAATTCTCGCCGAAGAAAACGCCGATGTCGCGCGCGGGAAGCGATGTTCCAACGTCAGCGCTGCCAATCCACGGCTGGATGAACGTGATGCCCAGAACGACGACGACCGGCGCCGCCATGATGACGAGCCAGACCGAGCGCAGCCACTGTTGCCGGCGCAGCGGAATGAGATCGCCCGCGGTGACCACCACCGCGAGCCCGGAAAGCAGCAGCGCAATGCCGTCGCCGCCGATGATCTGGTCCTTGCCGAACAACGCCGACATGAAACTGAGCGTGATCGCGGGGACCAGTGCGAAAACATAGACGAACAGCCGCGCGAAGGGATCGAGCGGCGGGCGATAGATGATCGGCGCATCTTCCGCCTTGCGTTCCAGATAGCGGGAGTTGGCGATCACCAGCAGCGCCACGCCAAACAGCGCGAACAGCAGACCGGACAGAAGCCCGATCCAGCCGAACAGCCTGTCCTGAAGTTCGGCCGTCGCGGGCAATGGCGGCAGCGCGGTCGTATCCGCGCGCAGCCACCACACCGCATAAGGCAATACCAGCACGATGACGACGACAGCCGCATAGAGCGGATCGGTCGATGCGAATGCGCGCCTGCCCCTCGCGGTCGCTGCCGCGAAGATGGCCAGCAAAACCAGCAGCGGAATTGCAGCCGGCGTGGTCAGCAGCAGCAGGCCAACCTCGACCGGCAACAGGAACCACGCGTTGCGCCGCCCCTGCCCGATGATCTGCCATGCATGAAGCAGCACCAGCGCCCACAACGGACGCGCCAGAATGAGTGGGCCGAATTCGATGCCGGGAAAGGAAAAGGCGGTGATCGTCGCCGTCAGCAATACGGCAAGCACCGCCTGCTGCGCGCCGACAATGGCGCGGCTGAGTTTGAACAGCGCCCAGAACGTCACAATGAAGCAAAGCTGCGACAGCAGGTAGACGCCGAAGATATGATTGCCGGACAGACGGAAAGCGATGTCCGCGAGCCAGAACGCGGCGGGCGGCCCAAGATGTGTGCCGACCTGATACTCCCGGCCGAAAGCCAGCACGGTCGCGACGTCACCCGGCGGGCTTCCGTACAACAGCCACGGCAGGACCAGCCACACCGCCGCCTGCGCCAGCACCACGATCCAGAAGATCAGGCGCGGCCGGGCGCGAACCAGTTCAACGATCAGGGAGGTAAAACGCATGAAACGTATGAACCGGTCTTCTGAGGGACTGCCTCACTGATAAGGCGCATCAAGCCATCCGGCAACCGAACCGCTCAGATGGCCGCAACGGCATCCTCAACCGCAACCGCCGCCTCCGCCGCACCGTCCTGATCCGCGCCGTGTTTCTGCCGCGCGGCGGCAACAGGCGCGAAAAAGCGGCGGTGATGAACCGTCGGCCCGAGCCGATCGAGCGCTTCGAGATGGGCCGGAACGCCGTAACCCATGTGGCGCTCGAAACCGTAGCCAGGGTGGTCGAGCGCCAGCCGGCACATCAGCCGGTCACGCGAGACCTTGGCGACGATCGAAGCCGCGGCGATCGAGATGACAATACCGTCGCCGCCAATCACGGCCTCGCTTTCGCACGACGTATCAAGCCGGTCGCGCCCGTCGACGAACACATGCTGCGGCATTTCCGGCAAGGCATGAACAGCCCGCGCCAGCGCCCATAGCGACGCGCGCAGGATGTTGTCGCGGTCGATCCGCGATGGCGGCGCTACGGCGACCGAGACCAGCGCGGTCGCGCAGATTTCCTCGAACAGCGCCTCGCGGCGCTCCCGCGTCAGGCGCTTGGAATCGTCGATGCCTTTTGGAATCCGTTTCGGATCGAGGATCACGGCAGCGGCGACCACCGGACCTGCCAGCGGACCGCGACCGGCCTCGTCGCAGCCCGCGACCGGCCAGACGCCGCGCTTGATCAGCGCGCGCTCGCGCCGAAAGCTCGGCGGCACCACGGCAATCACGCCGTTGCGCGGCGCGCGTTTCGCTGCCTGTGGAACCGCTGCGGATTTATCCCGAATCATGCGGCGATGCTGCGGGCGTGCGTGCCGCCCCGCAAGCCGGAATTTTCATTCTTGCCCGCTATTCAACCGAGCCGGCTTTAGAACAAATCAAGCTGCGCGTTGGCGCGCCTGGGCCGCGCGAAGTGGGCGGTCGTGAGTTTCGAGCGCCGCTTGTTGAGGCCGAGCTTCTCGCACGCGATCTCGAACCGCCGTCCGATCATCCACGCCATCGGGCCGGTGCCCTTCATGCGCGTTCCCCATTGCGAGTCGTAATCGCGGCCGTCACGCATGTCGCGGATCAGCGTGAAGACATGGCGGTATCTGTCCGGATAGTTCGCCATCAGCCATTCGCGAAACAGGTCGCGCACTTCAAGCGGCAGCCGCAGCAGCACGTAACTCGCTTCCTTCACGCCGGCGTGGGCGGCGGCATCGAGCATGCGCTCGATCTCGGAATCGTTCAGCGCCGGAATCACGGGCGCGACCATCACGGTCGTGGGAATGCCCGCATCGGCCAGCAGCCGCAGCGCCTCCAGCCGCTTCGGCGGCGTCGCCGCGCGCGGCTCCATGGTGCGCGCCAGCTTCGGGTCCAGCGTTGTCACCGAAATCGCGACCTTGGCGAGATTGCGCTTCGCCATCCGCGCCAGAATGTCGATGTCCCGTGTCACCAAGGCAGACTTCGTCACGATGCCGACCGGATGCCCGGTTCGCTCCAGAACCTCGAGAATGCCGCGCATGATTTTATGCTCGCGCTCGATCGGCTGATAGGGATCGGTGTTGGTGCCGATCGCGATCATGCGTGGCTCGTAACCCGGCGCGGCCAGTTCCTTCTCCAGCAATTCCGGCGCGTCCGGCTTGGCGAACAGTCGGGATTCGAAATCCAGCCCCGGCGAGAGCCCAAGATAGGCGTGGGTCGGGCGCGCGAAGCAATAAACACAGCCATGCTCGCACCCACGATAGGGATTGATCGAGCGGTCGAAGCCGATGTCGGGCGAGTCGTTGCGGGTGATGACCTTGCGCGCGGTGTCGAGCGCGACGGTGGTCTGGAACGGCGGCAATTCTTCGAGGCTTTGCCAGCCGTCGTCGAAAACAACCCTGGCTTCGGCCTCAAACCGCCCGCTGGCATTGGATTGCGCCCCGCGGCCCCTGCGCCGCTGGCGGTCGATGGCGACTTCGATCTCGGGAAAAGGAGAAGGAACACCCGCCGGCTCGGAGGGCGACGTGACCGGCGGGTGTTTGAGGGCATGGGATGCACGGCTCATGACGCGAACATAGCACCGAATGAGAACAAAACAAGAACTCTCGCGCGGCGCTCACAGGAAATTTTGGAGCTGATTTTTCAGCCTGATTTTTCAGCGCCGATTTTTCGGAGCTTTTGTTTGCCTGCCGCGTTGACCGCCCGACGGACCATTGAAGGGAGACGATTATGCGAGAATTGCTTTATTCGACCGCCGCAGCCGCCGCGATTGCCGGCTCGGCTCTCTTGGCGACGCCAGCCTCCGCAGGCGCATTCTGCGCGACGCAAGCTGATGGACAGAGTTTCCGCAGTTGCGGCTATCCGACCTATGCCTCGTGCGCACGCACCGTGAGCGGCGCCGGCGGCCAGTGCGTGTCCAATCCCGGATGGCGAGGCGGTTATGGCGGATATGAGGATTCCTACGCCTATGCGCCGGGCCCTGCTTACGGCGCCGGATATTATAATGATGGACCGGGTTATTACCGCCAGCCCGGCATCGGGATCACCATCGGCGCCTACTGACCGATAGTCTCGACATCAAAAAGCCCCGGCGAACTTTCGCCGGGGCTTTCGTTTGGACCGGGCGGGTCCGCCGTTAACAAATGCCGCAAAAAGCTGCACCTGACGGGCTGTCCTGAGTGTGACAAGATGATAACGGTTCCGCACTAGGCATTGACGGACGAGCATTCCAGCCCCGGCCCATGATCAGCGTTGTCATTCCCACCGAAGGCGTCGAGCAACCTGTCGTTGCCACCCTCGCTGCCCTCGTTCCGGGGGCGGCCGCCGGAATCGTGCAGAAGGTCGTGCTGGTCGACCGGCCGGGCTCCGACACGATCGAGCGCGTGGCCGACATCGCGGGATGCGACTTCCTGAAATTCGACGGCTCGCGCGCAGCGGCCCTCGCGGCAGGGGCGGAGCAAAGCCGGTCGCCGTGGCTGCTGTTCCTGCTTCCCGGCGCCGTACTGGAAGCCGGCTGGATCGATGAGGCCGCCCAGTTCATGCAGCGGGTGTCGCTGAGCGGACGTCAGCGCGCAGGCATCTTTCGTTATGCGCGCTCGCCTTATGAGGAGGCGACGGTGCGCGACGGGATGAAATCCCTCGCCCGGTTTATTTCCGGCCCATCCGCTGACCAAGGCCTGCTGATCTCCCGCGACCATTATGAGCGCGTCGGCGGCTATGCCCCGGCTACGCGCCGCGCCGAGGCTAAACTGATCTCGAAACTTGGCCGCACCGGCCGCGCGGTGCTCAGAACCAAGATTTTCGTGGCCGCCTGAAGTAGTTGACCGCGTCAACAATAATACTTGACCGCGTCAACAATTTCATGAGAATGCCCGTCTGGACAAGACGAGGCACGTTCGCCGATGCGCGCACCTTCCAAAGACGGTCAGGACACGCGGATCGCGGCCGTCCGGCAGTTCAACCGGTTCTACACGCGCAAGATCGGCGTGCTCGAGCAGCACCTGCTGGAAAGCCCCTTCACGCTGGCCGAAGCCCGCGTGCTGTTCGAACTGGCGCATGGTGATGGCGCTCTCGCCAAGGACATCGGCGCCGAGCTGGGCCTCGACGCCGGCTACCTCAGCCGGATCGTTCAAGCGTTCACCGAACAAGGGCTGATCACACGCAAGCCGGTTCCGTCGGATCGCCGTCAGTTCAAGCTGGCATTGACCGCCAAGGGCAAGCAGGCCTTCGAGCGCCTCGACCGCACATCGCATCGGGAAGTCGGCAAGATGATCGACGCGCTTCCCGGCGATGGCGGGCAACGTCTGGTCGAGGCGATGACCACCATCGAACGATTGCTTGGCGACGAGCCGGCGGCCCGTCCGGAGGCGACGCTGCGCACGCACAGGCCCGGCGACATGGGCTGGGTCGTGCAACAGCACGGGTTTCTCTACGCGCAGGAATTTGGCTGGGATATTTCATTTGAAGGCATGGTCGCCGAGATCGTCGCGCAGTTTCTGAAAGATTTCGATCCGGCCCGCGAACGCTGCTGGATCGCCGAGATCGACGGCAAACAGGTCGGCTCGGTGTTTCTGGTCAAGCATTCCGACGACATTGCAAAGATTCGTCTGCTGCTGGTTGATCCGGCGGGACGCGGCATCGGCCTCGGCAAGCGGCTGGTCGATGAGTGCGTCGCCTTCGCGCGCCAGTCCGGCTACCGCAAAATCACGCTGTGGACGCAAAGCATGCTGCTTGCCGCACGCGGAATCTACCAAAACGCGGGGTTCAGACACGTCGCAAGCAAACCGCATCACAGCTTCGGTCATGACCTGACCGGCGAGACCTGGGAGCGCGACTTGTGATGCACGGGCGTGACGAGCGCGAATATCGCGTCACGCCCGAAATCATCGCCCTCCACACCGCCAAGGCCCGGCGGTTGCGGCTGCGCGCCTATCGCAAGGCGATGCGGATGATCCTTGCCGGCCTCTCGAAGGCCGTCAGCAAGGTTCGCCGCTGATCGGCGTCAGCTTCGCGCCTTGCCGCGCTTCAGGTGCTCGTCCAGCCGGGGCATGATCTCGACGAAGTTGCACGGCCTGGTGCGGTAGTCGAGCTGGTGCGCGAGAATGCCGTCCCATCCATCGCGGCACGCGCCCGGCGAACCGGGCAGACAGAAGATGAAGGTCGCACCGGCGACGCCCGCCGTCGCACGGCTCTGGATCGTCGACATTCCGATTTTCGCGTGACTCATCATGTGAAACGCAATCGAGAAACCGTCCATCCGTTTCTCGAACAGCGGCTCGACGGCTTCGGGCGTCACGTCGCGGCCAGTGAAGCCGGTGCCGCCGGTTGTGACGACAACGTCCACGCCTTCGTCGGCGATCCATGTTCTTAGTTTTGCGCGGATTGCCTCGACGTCGTCGGTGACGATGTCACGCGCGGCAAGGACATGCCCTGCCGCCGTGATGCGATCCGCAAGCGTGGTGCCGGACTTGTCGTCGGCAAGCGCGCGCGTATCGGAAATCGTCAGCACCGCAATATTGAGCGGGATGAACGGCGACGCGTCGTTGCTTGCAGACATGGCGGTTAAAGCTGTACGCCGGGCGCGAACGTATTGCAGGCCTGCACGCTGCCCTGCTGATAGCCGGTCATGAACCAGCGCTTGCGCTGCGCGGCCGAGCCGTGCGTGAAGGAATCCGGCACCACGCGGCCCTGCGTCTGACGTTGCAGCGTATCGTCGCCGATGGCGGAGGCGGTTTGCAACGCCGCGTCGATGTCGCCGGCTTCGAGGAAGCCCGGACGCTTCTTCTCTTCGCGGTTGACCCAGACGCCGGACAGACAATCCGCCTGCAACTCGACGCGCACCTGAATGGCGTTGGCTTCCGCCTTGCTGCTCGCCTGCTGCTGCATCTGCGTCGCCTTCGACAGGATGCCGAGCTGATTCTGGATGTGATGACCCGCTTCATGCGCGATGATGTAGGCCGCGGTGAACTTGCAGGCATTGCCCGAGCAGCCGCGGAATTTGGTCTCGATCTCGCGGAAGAATCCCGTGTCGAGGAAAATCTGCCGGTCCGGCGGACAATAGAATGGTCCCATGGCCGACTGCGCCATGCCGCAACGTCCGCCGTTGGTGGCATTACGGAACAGCACGATGCGCGGCCCGCGATAGGTCTGCCCGCTGGCCTGGAAAATTTCGGTCCAGCGGTCGTCGATTTCGCCGAGCACGCCCGCGATCATGCTGCCCATCTCGTCGGAGGGCGCGCCGGCCTTTGCGGGGCCGGTCTTGCGGTCGGTCTGGTAAGACGGTGCCTGCTGCTGGCCCCCGGTGAGAATTTCCGCGCCGCCGATCAGGATGCGCGGATCGATGCCGACCGCCCAGCCGATCAGGCCGAGAACGATCACGGTTCCAATACCGAGCCCGCCGCCGCCGCCCATCGGAAAACCGAAGCCGCCGCCTCCGCCGAAGCCGCCACCGCTGTCGTCACGGCGATCGTCAATGTTATCGCTGCGGCGGAAATCATCGTAACGCATCGGAAATCTCCTCGACGGGCGCGTCGTGATCGTAGCACGAGCGGGCCGCAACATATCCTGTTAACGATTCATACAGCGCCCGGCAAAAATTGCCTAGTGCGGCGTTTCGATGTGTTTCGGCTGAATGACATGAACGCCAGCTGAATTTCCAAACGAAATGCGCGCTGCGACAGCGTTTCCCCACAACGAGTGGATTTTTCTCCGTGCCGCGCGTCTTTCATCCGCGATGCAAGTCGGTTTCGGAATCAGTTCGAATTAATGACAAACCTGTTTTCGATTAAGCCGATTTTTACCTTGGACGATCATGGTGATCAAAGTCGGATTTGTTAGTCCCGCGTCGCCGACTGCGTCGCCTGAGTCAGGTTTTGAGTCATGGTTGTGTCGCGTCGCGGGGCGTCTGCAAGGGCGCCCCGCACTCAATTTGAAGTGCCATCCAGTTCGCATATCGTCATTGGCGATTGCGTCGCCGAGATGTCGAAGTTGCCGGCCGGTTCGGTCGATCTGGTGTTCGCAGATCCGCCGTACAACCTGCAGCTCAAGGGCGATCTGAAACGCCCCGACGAATCTCATGTCGATGCCGTCAACAACGACTGGGACAAGTTCTCATCCTTCGCCGCCTATGACGACTTCACGCGCGCATGGCTGCTGGCCTGCCGCCGCATCATGAAGCCGTCGGCAACGTTGTGGGTGATCGGCTCCTATCACAACATTTTCCGCGTCGGCGCGATCATGCAGGACCTCGGCTTCTGGGTTCTCAACGATATCGTGTGGCGCAAGACCAATCCGATGCCGAATTTCCGTGGCCGCCGCTTCACCAACGCGCACGAGACCATGATCTGGGCGGCGCGTGACGAGAACGCCAAGGGCTACACCTTCAATTACGAAGCGCTGAAGGCCGCCAACGAGGACGTGCAGGCGCGTTCCGACTGGCTGATCCCGCTTTGCACCGGCGACGAACGCCTCAAGGGCGGCGACGGCAAGAAGGTTCACCCGACGCAGAAGCCGGAAGGCCTGCTGGCGCGCGTGATCCTGTCCTCGTCGAAGCCCGGCGATCTCATCATCGACCCCTTCAACGGCACCGGCACCACCGGCGCTGTCGCAAAACGCCTCGGCCGCCGCTACATCGGCTTCGAGCGCGACAAGACCTACGCAGCCGCAGCCGAAGCGCGCATCGCCGCCATCGAACCGCTGCCGGAAGCGACGCTCGCTCCGTTCATGACCGCGCGTGGCGCACCGCGCGTCGCATTCTCCGAACTGGTCGAGCGCGGCATGATCCTGCCCGGCACCAAGCTGGTGGATTCCAAGAAGAAGCACGGCGCGCTGGTACGTGCCGACGGCGCCATCATGCTCGGCGACAAGGTCGGCTCGATCCATCGGATGGGCGCGATCGCGCAAGGCGCGGAAGCCTGCAACGGCTGGACCTTCTGGCATGTCGAGACCAAGAAGGGTCTCAAGCTGATCGACGAGCTGCGCGCTGAAATCCGCAGCGAGATGGCGGCGGTCTAAGCCGCCGCTTTCTCGCCTTTCGCAATTGCCCCCTTTCCCATTCCTGTGTCATGACGTTTCCGAACTCGGGAGCGTTCATGACAGTTCTTATTGCAGGTGGCGGGATCGGCGGGCTCACGCTCGCGCTCAGCCTTCATCAGATCGGCATTCCGTGCCGCGTGTTCGAGAGCGTGCCGGAACTGAAGCCGCTCGGCGTCGGCATCAACGTACTGCCGCACGCGGTGCGCGAACTGATCGAGCTTGGACTGCTCGACAAGCTGGACGCGGCCGGCGTTCGCACCCGGGAGTTGTCGTATTTCTCCAAACACGGCAAACCGATCTGGAGCGAGCCGCGCGGCCTTGAAGCCGGGTACAAGTGGCCGCAGTTCTCAATTCACCGTGGCACCCTGCATCAGATCCTGCTCGATGCGGTGATTGAACGCCTCGGCGCCGACAGCCTGCTGAACAGCCACCATCTGTCCGATTTCACCGACACGCCTGACGGCGTTCGCGCGAGTTTCATCGACAGGGCTACGGCTAAGGACGCCGGCACCTATGACGGCACGCTGCTGATCGCGGCCGATGGAATCCATTCCGCCGTGCGCGCGAAGCTTTATCCCGATGAAGGCCCGCCGATCTGGAACGGCCGCATTCTCTGGCGCGGCATCACCGAAAGCGACGCGTTCCTGTCCGGCCGCACCATGATCATGGCCGGTCACGAGATTCTGAAATTCGTCTGCTATCCGATTTCCAACGCGCCGCTGCCGAACGGAAAATTCCGCATCAACTGGATTGCCGAGCGCTTCATGCCGCCGACCTATTCATGGCGGCGCGAGGACTATAACCGCACCGCGAATCTCGACGAATTCCTGCCCTGGTTCGAGGACTGGACATTCGACTGGCTCGACGTCCCCGGCCTGATCCGCAACTGCCCGCACGCCTACGAATATCCGCTGGTGGACCGCGATCCGATCGACCGCTGGACCTTCGGCAACGTCACGCTGATGGGCGACGCCGCGCATCCGATGTATCCGATCGGCTCCAACGGCGCATCGCAGGCCATCCTCGATGCGCGTGTCATCACGCGCGAAATTCTCAACCACGGCGAGACGGCGGCGGCGCTTCAAGCCTTTGAAGCCGAACGCCGCCCCGCCACCACTGAACTGGTGAAGCTCAACCGCCGCAACGGCCCCGAGCAGGTCATGCAGATCGTGGAAGAGCGCGCGCCGAACGGTTTCGGCGTCGTCACCGACGTGCTGTCGCGGCAGGAACTGGAAGACGTCGCCAACACCTACAAACGTGTCGCAGGCTTTCAGGTCGATGCGCTCAACGCCAAACCGCCGATCGTGCCGCGCCCCGAAACATCGGCGCTGTCGAGCGCGGGTTAATCGCCGAGCCCGTGCGCGATCACCTTGCGCATGACATTCGGCAGCGCCTCGTCTTTCAACGTCGCCACCGGCACCCAGCGCATGCCGTCCGGCGCGCGGGTGCGCGCAGTAACGTCTGCGGTGTAAATCACAAGCTCCAGCGGAAAATGCGTGAACACATGCGTCACCACGCCCGCCTTGCGATGCCAGCGTGAAACAGCTTTCAGGTCGGGCGCCTGACTGCGCGCCGCCTTGTCGTCATGTCCAGCCAGCCATTCGGATGTCGGCACCTCGGTCATGCCGCCGAGCAATCCTTTTTCGGCGCGCGTGCGGACCAGCAACTCGTTCCCGCGCGTGACCACGAACGCGGCGCCGCGCCGAAGCGCGCCGGTCTTCTTTGCGGCCTTGCGCGGGAATGTGTCCTGATCGCCGCGCGTCCGCGCCGCGCAATCGTCTTTAAGCGGGCACAGCACGCAGGCAGGCTTCTTCGGCGTGCAGATCGTGGCGCCGAGATCCATCAGCGCCTGCGCGCTGTCGCCTGCACGCACAGGCCCGAGCAATGTCGACGCAAGCGACTGGATCAGCGGCTTCGCTTTCGGCAGCGGATCTTCCACCGCGAACAAACGCGACACCACGCGCTCGATGTTGCCGTCCACCGGCATGGTCCGGCGGCCGAATGCGATCGCGGCGATCGCCGCCGCCGTATAGGGGCCGATCCCCGGCAACGCACGCAGACCGTCCTCGGTGTCGGGAAATACGCCGTCATGGTCGCGCAGCACCGTGGCAGCACACGCATGGAGATTGCGCGCGCGGGAATAGTAGCCGAGCCCGGCCCACATTCGCAGCACGTCATCCAGCGAGGCCGCACCAAGTGCTGCGACAGTCGGCCAGCGCGCGGTGAATTTCTCGAAATACGGCCCGACCGCTTTCACCGTGGTCTGCTGCAGCATGATTTCCGACAGCCACACGCGATAGGGATCGCTCGTCTGATCCGGCAGCGCACGCCAAGGCAACTGGCGGCGGTGGCGGTCGTACCAGGCGAGCAACAGCACCGGACGACCGGTTACACCGTCATCCTGAGATTTCTTTCGTCGCAGTGCTGCACCTGATAAGGTCATGGCACACTATGTACCGACGACAACCACCCATGAACAAGCCCGGTCGCATCCACGCAAAGCCGTTATCCGCGTTGCTCGGCGGCGCGATCAACGACGTCTTCGCCAAGCAGGGCTTTGCGTCGCGCGAACTCGTGACGCGCTGGGCGGATATCGCAGGGGCGGACGTCGCAGCGCATTCGGAACCGCTGAAAATCCAGTGGCCGCGGCCCGTCGAAGGTCAAGACCCGGAACCGGCCACGCTGGTGCTGCGCGTGGAGGGTCCGATGGCGCTGGAAATCCAGCACACCTCGGATGTCATTCTGGAGCGGGTCAACCGCTTCTTCGGCTGGAACGCGGTCGGGCGGATCGCGCTCCGTCAGGCCCCGCTGTCGCGCCGGCCGGCACCGAACGTCCGGAAAAAACCCGATGCCGCAGAGGTCGCCAGGATCGCGGACGGCCTTGGGACCATCGAGGACGAGGCCTTGCGCGGAGCGTTGGCGCGGCTTGGCGCATCGATCAAGCGAAGTTGAGGGTCCGGCAGCCCGCCCATGGACGGCCCGCCATTGCCACAATCATCGTTTCAAGTTAGCGAACGTGCCCGACAGGCGTTATCCGACGCCGTTCGCACGCCTTTCCGGAGCAGACCGTTGAACATCACGCGCCGCACCTTTAACGCCGCCCTTTCCCTGACCGCCGTTGCCGCAGCCATCGGCGTGTCGCCGTTGCGGCTGTTCGGAGAAGCCAGCGCCCAGTCGGCCGAGGACATCAACAAGGCAGGCGCGCTGGGCGACATGGCGCTCGGCTCCAAGGACGCCTCCGTCACCATCATCGAATACGCCTCGATGACCTGCCCGCACTGCGCGGCGTTCACCAAGGATGTCTTCCCGAAGCTGAAGACGGACTACATCGATACCGGCAAGGTGCGCTTCATCTTCCGCGAATTCCCGCTGGATCAGGTTGCGCTCGCCGGCTCCGCGCTGGCGCGCTGCGTGGCGAAGGATGATGCGCCGAAGTATTTCGCGGTCGTCGACATGCTGTTCAAGCAGCAGAACGATCTGGCGTCCGATGCGCTCGGCACCATCAACCGCGTCGGCAAGCAGGCCGGCTTCAGCGAGCAGATGATCAAGGATTGCGTACAGGGCGATCCGGCGATCCAGAAGGGCATCCTGGACGTGCGCGAGCACGCCTATACCAAGCTCAAGGTCAACTCGACGCCGTTCTTCTTCGTCAACGGCACGCCGGTGAAGGGCGAGACCTCGTTCGAGGGCTTCGAGAAGCTGATCAAGCCGCTGCTCAAGAGCTGAGAGTGGTTCGGGAACTCCGCGAATATCCGGGAACGCCCGCCCGAACGCTCTGAAATCCCTTATAAACGCCCGAAATCCCTTGGGAAAAGCCCCGAGGGCCGGTTGCCCTCGGCAGCCAGCATCGCCATTGTGCGGACAGTCCGAGGCGCATCCCGCGACTCAGCTATACTGGCACAGGGCTGCTATGACCTTGCCCCGGCTGAAGATTTCAGCCCGGCCAACAGAGCATCAGTTGCATGAAACTCACGCGTCTTCGCCTTCACGGCTTCAAGTCCTTCGTTGAGCCGACCGATTTCCTGATCGAGCCGGGTCTGACCGGCGTTGTCGGTCCGAATGGTTGCGGCAAATCGAACCTGGTCGAAGCACTGCGCTGGGCGATGGGTGAAACCTCACACAAGTCGCTGCGTGCCGCCGACATGGACGCCGTGATCTTTGCCGGCTCCGGCAACCGGCCCGCGCGCAACCACGCCGAAGTGGCGATGACCATCGACAATTCCGATCGCTCCGCGCCGTCCGCGATGAACGATCAGGAATTTCTTGAAATCTCGCGCCGGATCGAGCGCGAAGCGGGCTCGGTCTATCGCATCAACGGCCGCGACGTGCGCGCGCGCGACGTGCAGATCCTTTTCGCGGACGCCGCGACCGGTGCGCGTTCACCGGCTCTCGTCCACCAGGGCAAGATCGGCGAAATCATTCAGGCGCGGCCCGACCAGCGCCGCCGCGTGCTGGAAGACGCAGCCGGTGTCGCTGGACTTCACGCCCGCCGCCATGAAGCCGAACTGCGCCTCAAGGCAGCCGAAACCAATCTGACCCGTGTCGAAGACGTTATCGGCCAGCTGGCCGGTCAGATCGACGGCCTCAAGAAGCAGGCGCGTCAGGCGATCCGCTATCGCGAAGTCGCCGCCAAGGTCCGCAAGGCCGAGGCCATGTTGTTTCACCTGCGCTGGGTTCAGTCGCACGCCGATGTCGCGGAAGCGGGCCAGACCCATGACCTCAACGTTCGCGAACATGCAGAACGCGTCCAGCACCAGGCAGAATCCGCGCGCATTCAGGCGATCCGTGCGTCCGAACTGCCGGGCCTGCGCGAGAACGAAGCGCGTGCCGCCGCCGGATTGCAGCGGCTGACCAGCGCCCGCGAAATGCTCGATCGCGAGGAAGCGCGCGCCAAGGAGCGCGTGACCGAACTCGACCGCCGCCTCACCCAGTTCGCCGCCGATATCGAGCGCGAACAGCGTCAGTTGTCCGACGCCGATGTGGCGCTGGCGCGGCTCGAGTCCGAAGACACCGAGCTCAAGGACGAGATCAAGTCGCGCGTCGAGAAGCGCAGCGGCGCGGATGAGCGTGTGGCCGAGGCCGAGGCGACGCTTGCCGCCGCCGAACGCACCTTCTCCGAATTGACCACCGCGCTGGCCGACCTCACCGCCAAGCGTAACCAGTTCGAAGCCAATGTCCGCACCCATCGCGACCGTCTCGCACGGCTCGATCAGGACATCGCCAATGTCGAGAGCGAAGTCGCAAAGCTCGCCGCGGAAACCGGCGGTCTCGGCGATCTGAACGAACTCGCGGCGGCCATGGAAACCGCGCAAGAGACCCTGTTGGAATCCGAGGCAGCCACGCAGGCCAGCGAATCCGCTCATGTCGCCGCGCGCGCCACGCTGGAATCCTCGCGTGCTCCGCTCGCGGACGCCGAAAAGCGCGTGCAGCGGCTGGAAACCGAAGCCAAGACGATCTCCAAGCTCGTCAACGGCGAGACCAAGAATCTGTGGCCGCCGATCATCGATGGCGTGAGTGTCGCCAAGGGTTTCGAGAAGGCGCTTGGCGCCGCACTCGGCGACGATCTCGACGCACCGGTCGATCCGACCGCGCCGATGCGCTGGTCGAGCATTGGCGTCGTCGCGGGCGATCCGTCGCTGCCGCCAGGCGTCGAAGCGCTGGCCGAGCATGTCATGGCTCCGCCGGAACTGGCGCGGCGTCTGGCGCAGATCGGCGTCGTCAGCCGCGAGCGCGGCGCGCAGCTTGCCTCGCAGTTGAAGACCGGCCAGCGGCTGGTATCGCGCGAGGGTGATCTCTGGCGCTGGGACGGCTTCGTCGCGGCGGCCCATGCCCCGACCGGCGCCGCGCGACGGCTGGCGGAGCGCGCACGTCTCAAGGACATCGAAACCGAAATCGAACAGGCCCGCGCCGATGCCGCCGCAAAGCGTCAGGCGCTCGAAACGGCCGACGCCGAACTCAAGGCAGCTTCCGCCGCCGAGAGCACCGCGCGCGAAGCCGCGCGCAACGCCCAGCGCGAAGCCAACACCGCGCGCGAGCGTCATGCTGCCGCCGAGCGCGAGATCAACCGCCACGCGTCGCACCGTTCCGCTCTCGATGAACGCGGAACACGACTCGCTGCGGATCGCGCTGAAGCTCACAGCGCGCATGAAAGCGCCATCAGCACGCTCAGCGAATTGCCCGGCAGCGCGGAGAACGAAGAAAAGCTCGCCGCCGTGCGCGCCGACATGGACGGTCACCGCCGTCTTGCGGCTCAGGTGCGCGCCGAAGCGC
This sequence comes from Afipia sp. GW822-FHT04G07, assembly GCF_058800765.1. Taxonomy (NCBI): domain Bacteria; kingdom Pseudomonadati; phylum Pseudomonadota; class Alphaproteobacteria; order Hyphomicrobiales; family Nitrobacteraceae; genus Afipia; species Afipia sp. GW822-FHT04G07. The sequence continues at coordinate 3,500,373 of NZ_JBXAMP010000001.1, read as the reverse complement.
AGGCCCTGGCCCGTGAAGCTGAACTGGCCGACCGTCGCGTGCAGGCGATTGTCGCCGAGCGCAACGAATGGCAAAGCCGCAAGGAAAACGCTGCATCGCAGATCGCGACCGTTGAAACCCGTATCGGTGAGGTCAAGACCGAGCGCGCCGAGCTTGAAAACGCGCCGGCCGTGTTCGCCGAAAAGCGCAGCGCGATCATCAGCGAAATCGAGTTCGCGGAAGGCGAACGCCGGACCGCCGCCGACGCGCTCGCAACCGCCGAAACCCTGATGGCGGAAACCGATCGTGCGGCGCGCGCCTCGCTCGACGCATTGTCCGCCGCACGCGAGGCCTGCGCCCGCTCCGAGGAGCGCATGGACGGCACGCGGCGTCGCCTCGAAGACATCGAACGCGAAATCCGCGACATGCTCGAAGTCGAGCCGCAGGGCGTCGCAGCACTGGCGGAGATTGCGCCCGACACCGAGCTTCCCGCCGTCGGCGACATCGAAACCGATCTGGAGAAACTGCGTCGCGACCGCGAGCGTCTCGGCGCCGTCAACCTGCGCGCCGAAGAAGAACTCCGCGAAGTCGAGGCCCAGCATCTCACGCTCACCACCGAGCGCGACGATCTGGTCGAAGCCATCAAGCGGCTGCGGCAGGGCATCCAGAGCCTCAACAAGGAAGCGCGCGAGCGCCTGCTGACTTCGTTCGAGGTGGTCAATGGCCACTTCAAGCGGATGTTCACCGAGCTGTTCGGCGGCGGCCAGGCAGAGCTGACCCTGATCGAGAGCGAAGACCCGCTCGAAGCAGGTCTCGAAATCATCGCCAAGCCACCCGGCAAGAAGCCGCAGACGCTATCGCTGCTTTCCGGCGGCGAGCAGGCGCTGACCGCGCTGGCGCTGATCTTTGCGGTGTTCCTGACCAATCCGTCGCCGATCTGCGTGCTGGACGAAGTCGACGCGCCGCTGGACGACCATAACGTCGAGCGGTTCTGCAACCTGCTGCATGAGATGACCTCGTCCACCGAGACGCGCTTCATCATCATCACCCACAATCCGATCACCATGGCGCGCATGAACCGGCTGTTCGGCGTCACCATGGCGGAGCGTGGCGTGTCCCAGCTCGTCTCCGTCGACCTCGACGGCGCGATGAAGGTTCTCGACCAGAACGTGGCATAATGCCCTCAGGCCGGACCGGCCTGAGGACTCCCATGACGCCTGATCTCCCCTCCGAGCTGAAAGCCGCGTTAGCCCGCAAGGCCGAAGGCCTGTCGCGCAACGATGCTGCGCAGCGCGCGGACACGATCTCGCGGACCTATCGCAGCGGCGGCGGATCAGCCCGCATCAGGACCGGTGAGGATGCGCTGGCCTATGCGCTGGCGCGGATGCCCGCGACCTATGCCGCCGTCACGGCAAGCCTCAATGCGCTGGTGGAGATCAATCCAAATTTTGCCCCGCAGAGCCTGCTCGACGTTGGCGCGGGACCCGGAACGGCGACATGGGCTGCGAGCGAAGCTTTCGCATCCATCGCAACCTTCACGCTGCTGGACGCCAACACGGCGCTGCGCCATCTCGCCCTTGATCTCGCGCAATCCGACGCGCGCCTTGCCGCCATGCGCTACGACACAGGCGACGCGCGCAAGCTGCTCGCCGCGGCGCCGGATGCCGATCTCGTCATCGCGAGCTATGTGATCAACGAACTCGGCGACGGCGAACGCGCGGCATTCGCCGATGCGCTATGGGGAAAGACGCGCGACGCGCTGCTGGTCGTGGAGCCCGGCACGCCGTCGGGATATGCGCGGATCATCGATCTGCGGGCCCGCCTGATCGCGGCGGGTGCGCATGTGATCGCACCCTGCCCGAACGACGCGGCATGTCCGCTGACCGCACGTGACTGGTGTCATTTTTCACAGCGACTGGCGCGGTCGCGCGCGCATAAACACCTCAAGGGCGCAGACCTTCCCTATGAAGATGAAAAATTCAGTTACGTCGCCTTGTCGCGCACGCCGCCCGTACGACGCCCTGACCGCGTGCTGGCACAGCCGCTCATCACCAAGATCGCCGTGACTGCAAAAATTTGCACGACCGATGGAATAGAAGCCGCAAGCGTCCCGCATCGGGACAAACCCGAATACAAGCGCGCGAAAAAATGGAGTTGGGGCGATGCTGTTTTTCGCGACGGGGGCGCGGAACCGGAATAATTCTCAGCTGCCGGAGTTTGTCCTGATGACGCGTTCGCGTCCGACACAAATTCATCAGGAGTAAACTGCAATGTCCAAAACATTCGCCGCGATTGCGGCTGTGACCTTCATGCTCGCATCATCCGCCGCCTTCGCGCAGGCCGCGAAGGTCGCAGACACGCCGAAGGGCAAGGTCTATGTCGATGCCAAGGGCATGACGCTCTATACGTTCGACAAGGATACGGGCGGCAAATCGGCCTGCAACGGTCCTTGCGCCACCAACTGGCCACCGCTGATGGCCGCCGCTGACGCCAAGGCGTCGGGCGACTGGACCATCGTCACCCGCGACGACGGCAGCAAGATGTGGGCTCTCAAGGGCAAGCCGCTCTATACGTTCGCGAAAGACACCAAGCCCGGCGACACCACGGGCGACGGCTTCCTCAACGGCGCATGGCATATGGCCAAGCCTTGATCGGCTGAACGGCTTCGATCAGAAATCCCGCTCCTGCGCTCAGGGGCGGGATTTTTCATGAATTGCATCAAATCATTGAACCATTTTACCTTGAGGACGATCTAACGGTGATCGGACCCGCCCCTGCCGTGCGGGCGGTTTTTCGTCTACGGTGCCTCTCTTCGTTGTCCTCAAGGAGTTTCCCCTCATGTCGTCCGGCTGGATTTTACTCGGTGTCCTCGTCGTCATCGCCCTGTTCGTGTTCGGCGCCTACAACCGCCTGGTCGCACTGGCGCAGCGCGTCAGCCAAGCCTTCGCCGACATCGACGTGCAGCTCAAGCAGCGTCACGATCTGATCCCGAACCTCGTCGAAACCGTCAAAGGCTACGCGACGCACGAGAAGGGCACGCTGGAAGACGTGGTGAAGGCGCGCAACGCCGCAATGTCCGCGCAGGGACCGGCGCAGGTATCCGCGGCCGAAGGGCAGCTCGGCGCAGCACTGGGCCGGTTGATCGCCCTGTCGGAGGCCTATCCGGACCTCAAGGCCAACGCCAACTTCCAGCAGTTGCAGTCCGAACTGTCCGACATCGAAAACAAGCTCGCGGCCAGCCGCCGCTTCTTCAACAACGCCGTGCAGGAATACAACACCGGCATCCAGCAATTGCCGGCCGCCCTGTTCGCGGGCGCGCTCGGGTTCACGAAGAAGGACTTCTTCGACCTCGGCGAAAGCCGCGGCCAGCTCGAGCAGGCGCCGTCGGTCAAATTCTGACCGTCTGACCGGGCCTCAGGAACGGGCAGCGCATCATGGCCGCGTATGGTCTTTACACGCATATCGCATCGAACAAGTTTCGTTCGGTGCTGCTGCTCGGCGGCCTGTTCGTGCTCGTCTATGTCATGGTGTTCGCCGGCGCGCTGCTGGCGGAAGTGGCGCTCAACAGCAACCGTCCGTTCGAGGTGTACATCAGCCTCGCGGCGCGCGACCTCATCAAGGCGTTTCCCCTCGCCACGATAGGCGCGGCGGTGTGGATCGTGATCGCCTACTTCTTCCACCAGAAGCTCATCGACGCCGTGACAGGCGGACACGACGTCACGCGGCAGGAACAGCCGCGGCTGTACAATCTGCTTGAAAATCTCTGCATCTCGCGCGGCATCCCGATGCCGAAGCTCAAGATCGTGGACAGCCCGGCGCTCAACGCCTTCGCGACCGGCCTGAACCGCAAGCAATACGCCATCAGTGTAACCACCGGACTGATGAACGCGCTCAACGACCGCGAGATGGAGGCGGTGCTCGGCCACGAGCTAACTCATATCCGCAACGGGGACGTGCAATTGCTCGTGGTCGCCGTCGTCATCGCGGGCGTGGTCGGCTTTTTCGCCGAACTGTTTTTCCGCATCTTCTTCAACTCCAACTGGAGTTTCGGGGGCGGTAGTAGCGGCGGACGGTCCTCATCGTCCTCGGACGGCGACAAGAAGGGTGGCGGCGCATTCGCTATCGTGCTTCTGGCAATCGCCCTGATCGGCCTCGCATGGGGCCTGTCGCTGGTGGTGCGCTTTGCCCTGTCGCGGTCGCGCGAATTGCTGGCAGACGCGGGCTCCGTCGAACTCACAAAAGACCCGGATGCCATGATCTCGGCGCTGCGCAAGATTGAGGGCCGCGGTGAACTGCCGGGCGCAACCTCCGCGGTGATGGAAATGTGCATCGACAATCCGCGCGAGGGCTTCGCCGACCTGTTCGCCACCCACCCGTCGGTCGATTCCCGCGTCAAGGCGCTGGTGAAGTATGCCGGCGGTCGCGACCCCGGCCCACTGCCACTGCCGGGCTCCAGCGGCGCCGAGCGGGAGAATGCGCCGGGTAGGTCAGAGGACGATCCCGCACCATCTCAATTGCCGCCAACCGGCGCGCAATCGGACCCACAATCCGGCCCCTGGGGCAGTTCCCCCCAACCGTCGCCCTCTTCCATCGGTCCGTGGAGCCGCAGGTATTAACAAAGCCGGTAGTTATTAAGCATAACCGCGAGGTCAAGAATTGAATTATCCCTCGTTTCTGCCATGTTCCGGCAGAAAGCAGGCTAAGCTTTCGTCGTCAGACGGATGTGTTTAGCGCGTAAAAGGGGTCTTATGGCGAAACCGGCAGTCATCGTGGTAGGCGCAGACAAGGGTGGGGTCGGCAAGACCACCGTTTCGCGCACCGTTCTCGACTATTTCAGCGCAAACAACATCCCGACCCGCGCCTTCGATACCGAATCGCCGCGCGGTACGCTGATGCGCTTTCATCCGGACATCACCGAGATCGTCGACGTGACCTCGACGTCCGATCAGATGAAAATCTTCGACACCCTGAACACATCCGGCACCAGCGTCACCGTCATCGACGTCCGCGCCGGACTGCTGTCCCCCACCCTCGCAGCGCTCCGCGACATCGGCTTTCTCGATGCCGCGCGCTCCGGCCAGATCACCTTCGCCGTGTTCCATATTCTCGGACCCTCGATCGCCTCGCTCGACGAGATCGCCGAGACCGCGAACTTCATGGACGGCGCGAAGTACTTCCTGGTGAAGAACTTCATCAACAACACCAGCTTCTTCGAGTGGGATCAGGCGACCTACAATTCGTATTTCCATCGCATCAAGAACGCGACCGAGATCACCATTCCGAAGCTGAACGAAATGGCCTACGAGCAGGTCGAAGTCGCCTCCGTGCCGTTCCTGAAGTTCGTCGCCAACAAGGGCACCAAGGATGAAGCCGCGAACTACTCGTTCGTGCTGCGCGGCTATGTCCGCCACTGGCTCGGCAACGTCTGGGGTGAATTCGACCGCATCAAGCTGACCGAAATCGTCGGCTCCAAGGACAAGCCGCGGACGCCCACAAGCGAGATCTGATCCGGTGGTCCGGTCCTGACATTCGGACATCGCACAGATGCGCCGCACGCCGCTCTATATCGTCTGCTCTCCCCGTCCCGCGGTCGGCAAGACGTTGATCGCGAGGTTGCTGACCGAGTTCTTGCTGCTCAAGCACGGGGCAGTGTCCGCCTTCGACATCAACCTGCGCGAGCCGTCGCTGCTCAACTATCTGCCCGGCGTCACCGAAACCGCTGTCATCAACGACACCTTCGGGCAGATGGCGCTGATGGATCGGCTGATCGTGAATGACGGCGTTCCGAAGGTCATCGACCTCGGCTTCCATGCATTCGACGATTTCTTCAAGATCATCGCCGAGATCGGCCTGATGAAGGAAGCGGAGCGCCGCGGCATCGATCCCGTCGTTCTTTTCATCCCGGATCGCGACCGCGCTTCGGCTGTCGCCTGGACCATGCTGCGTGAAACGTTTCCGAATGCCGCGCTGGTGCTGGTGGAAAACGAGCATGTGCTGTGGGGCGAACTGCCGAAGACATTCGGCCGCGTCCGGACGTTCAGGATCGCGGCGCTGCCGGGTTTCCTGAAATCGATCATCACGCGGCTGAATTTTTCGTTCACGCATTATCTGCGCAGCAACAGGGATCAGTCATCCGAACTGCATCAGTGGGTGCGCGACAACTACACGCGCTTCCGCGAGCTGGAGCTCACCCTGATCCTGCACAGGTCGTGACGGCTCAGTAGTAGATGCTGCCCGGAACGCCGCCACCCGCCGCGATGGCGTCGCCATTGATGGCGATGGACTTCGGCGACGCGAGAAACGCGACGATATGGCCGATCTCCTCCGCCGTCACGAGACGGCGGATTGTATTGAGATCGTTCATCGCCTTCTCGACCTCCTCTTTCGTCTTTTTCTGGGTGCTGGCGCGCCATTCGATGACGCCAGCCGTCTTCTCGGTGCGCGTGAGACCCGGATGAACGCAGGTCACGTTGATGCCGCCCGGCCCGAGTTCGTCGGCGAGGTTCTTGGTCAGCGCCGCGACACCAACATTGCGAATACTGCCGACGGTCACGCCGGTCTGCCGCGCGCCGAGCCCGCTGATATTGATGATGCGGCCCCAGCCCTGCTTCGTCATCAGAGGTGCCACTTCCCGCGCCATGCGCAGATAGCCCATCACCTTGACATTGACGTCGCTCCAGAAGATGTCGTCGGTAATCTCGCTCAGGGTCGGCGGCTTCGCCTGCCCGCTCGGCTGCGCGGCGCTGTTCACCAGTACGTCGATCCGGCCGAAATCCGAATGGATAGCGGCGACTGCGGCGCGAACCGCGTCATCCTTGCCGGTGTCGGCTGAATAGGCGCGTACGGTACGGCCCGTCTCGCCCGCAATCTCCGAAGCTGTGGCGGTCGCAGCGGACAGATCGCGCCCGACAATCGCAACATCCATGCCTTCGCCGGCGAGCGAGCGCGCGATGGCCTTGCCGATCCCACGTGTCCCGCCGGTGACGACCGCGATCTTTCCCCTGAGCTGAAGATCCATCTGTCAGTGTCCGTCGAATGTCATCAGCGTGCGCACCGGCACGTCCATCGCGCGCAGCTTGGCCGCTCCGCCGAGTTCCGGCAGGTCGATGATGAAACACGCCGCCACCACATCCGCACCGATCTGGCGCAGTAGTTTCACGGCGCCCTCCGCCGTACCACCCGTGGCGATCAGATCGTCGATCAGGATCACGCGCTCGCCGGGCTTGATGGCGTCGGCATGCATTTCCATTTCATCCAGACCGTATTCCAGCGAGTAAGCGATCCGGACGGTGGTGTGCGGCAGCTTGCCCTTCTTACGGATCGGCACGAAACCCGCCGACACCTGATGCGCCACCGCGCCGCCGAGAATGAAGCCGCGCGCTTCCATGCCCGCAACCTTGTCGATCTTGGAGCCGGCCCACGGCTGCACCAGTTCGTCCACCGCACGGCGGAACGCCCACGCGTTGCCGAGCAGCGTGGTGATATCCCGGAATATGATTCCGGGCTTCGGATAGTCCGGAATGGCGCGGACCGTCGCTTTCAAATCATCTTCAAGTGTCATATGGCGTCTTTCAATTACATCATCACACATCGTTCAGGCATTGGCCTGCCGGCCGAGCCTGAACGCGTTTTCCACGATCCTCAATCCGACATTGCCTTCGAGCGACATCAGCGATTCCGGGTGAAATTGCACGCCGCCGACGGGCAAAGTCTTGTGCTCGATCGCCATGGCAATGCCGTCCTCCGTGCTGGCGGTGATCTCCAACACATCCGGCATCCCGTCGCGCTCGACATAGAGCGAATGATAGCGGCCGATGACGACCTCATTGGGAAGATTGCCCATCAGCGTACCGCCGCGTACCTGAACCCGCGACGGACGGCCATGCGCCGGCATCGCAAGTTGTCCGAGCTTGCCGCCAAAGTATTCGCCAATGGCCTGCACGCCGAGGCAGACGCCGAACACCGGCAACTTCTTCTCCAGCGCTGCCCCGATAAATTTCGAGATCCCGAAATCTTCAGGACGACCGGGACCCGGTGACAGCACCAGCAGATCGTATGTTTCGGTCTTCAGCAGTTCGAGTGCGTGATTGTGCCGGGTGACGCTGACGGTCGCGCCGACCTGACGGAAATAATCCGCCAGCATGTGCACGAACGAGTCTTCATGGTCGATCAGCAACACCTTCTTGCCAGAGCCGGTCGCATCCGGCGCCAGCGCCGACAGAGGCTTTGGCGGATCGCCACGCAACGCCTGAAACAGCGCCGCGGCCTTGGTCTGGCATTCCTTCTCTTCCGCAACCGGATCGCTATCGAACAGCAGCGTCGCGCCGACGCGGACTTCCGCGAGGCCATCCTTCATGCGGATGGTACGGATGGTGAGGCCCGTGTTGATGCTGCCGTCGAACCCCAGAAAGCCCAGCGCGCCGGCATACCAGCGGCGCGACGAACGCTCGTTGTCTTCGACGAACTGCATCGCCCACAGCTTCGGCGCGCCGGTAACCGTCACAGCCCAGGCGTGGGTGAGGAAACCGTCGAGCGCGTCGAATCCCGGGCGCAACATGCCCTCAACATGATCGACGGTGTGAAACAGCTTGGAATAAGTCTCGATCTGCCGCCGCGCCAGAACCTTGATCGAGCCCGGCACGCAGACGCGCGCCTTGTCGTTGCGGTCGACGTCGGTGCACATGTTGAGTTCGAATTCGTCTTTTTGCGAATTCAGCAATTCCTGAATCTGTTTCGCGTCGCTGATGGCATCGACACCGCGCGCGATGGTGCCCGAAATCGGACACGTCTCGATCCGCCGCCCGTCGGAGCGCACGAACATTTCCGGCGACGCCGCCACCAGGAATTCACCGTCGCCGAGATTGATCAGTGCGCCGTAAGGCGACGGATTGATCTTGCACAGGCGCTGGAACACTTCGGCTGGCGTGCGTTCGCACGGCTCAGCGAACAACTGCCCCGGCACCGCCTCGAACAGATCGCCGCGCGCGAACGCCTTGCGTGCGGTTTCGACGGTGGCCTGATAGACGCCGGGCGCGTGATCGGCAAAGCCTTCGCGCTTTGTCCTGGCGTAGACGCTTTCCGGAGTTTCGCGCTCAAGACCCTTGGTCGATTGGCCGTTCCACGCGAACTCGTAACTCAGGATGACGCCGCGTCCGGTGGCGCGATCATAGGCCAGGATGCGATCGGGAATGAACAGTACGATATCGCGTTGATCTTTTTCTCGCGCGCGCTTCTGCTTGAGATCCTCGAACTGAAAGACGAGGTCGTAGGCGAACGCGCCGAACAGGCCGAGCAACCCGTCATTCGGAGAATTGAGCGCCGCGATAATGTCCCGCACCAGCGACACCACCGAGGCGCGCCGCGTGCGCTGGTCCTCGTCCACCGGTGCATCGCCGCGCACGATATGACCTACGAGGCGCGTCGCGCTCTTCTCCGTAATGACCGCGCAGGGCTCGTTCAGGGTCGCGCCGAGAAACGCCACCAGCACCTTGCCGCGCGCATTCAACGCCTCGATGACAAAATCCGTGCCCGTGGATTCCAGCCGCAGCGGCGGATCGGAAAAGCCGAGATCGAAGCTCTCATAGCGGCCCGGCACCGTGGTGCCCGACGACAGCACCACACCGCGGCGGGTATCGAGTTGCTCGATCAGCCGGTCGAGCGCCGTGCCCCCGGTGAAATGCGCCACCGAACGCGCCACATCGAGGCCCCGGGCGGTCCGGTATTCACTCTCGGCGGGAAGGGAAAAAAGCGTCCTGTTCATCTGGTCCTCTTACGAAACTTGCTGGAGGAACGCCACACAGGACAAACGAAAAGGCCGTCGCTCTGCGATGACGGCCTCGACGATTGTGATAAAAGAAATCGCACCGGCCACCTTCAGAAGGTGCGCCACCAAAGACGGTTCGGGAGGGCCAGGGTGCTCATGGCGGGCAAATCATCACCCGCGGGGGATGATGTCAAGGCCCGGCTTGCTTGACAAAAACCGTGACCTTCCGCTCCCCGACATTCTCCTCGATCGGGGCCCACCCCTGCCGGGTATAGAAGCGCCGTCTTTCCTTCTGGGCGCAAAGATAGACCCGCCGGACATTGAGCGCGAAAGCGTCCTCCGCCGCGCGCCCGACCAGCGCCGTTCCGATCTCCTGCATCCGGAATTTCGGGTCGACCCAGACCGCCGCCACCCATGGCGAATATTGCGGAAGATCCTCAAGGTCGGACGTGATGACCGACGCCGTGCCCAGAAACGTATCGCCCCGATGCGCCACCAGCGCGAACGGGATCGGCGACGGGGTCATGTTTTCCTTCAGGCGGCCGGTGATGTAATCCGCCGGAAATCCCCGCTCCTTCCACCATGCCCGCCAGATGCGATCGGCAACCGCGTCGAAGAACGCAGGCTGCCGGCGCAGGTCGGAGATGGTGAACATTTACCCCAGATGCTTCTTGAAAAAGTCCGTGGCGCGGCCCCAGGCGAGTTCGGCGGCTTGGCGGTCATGCACCGAGGCACGTTCCTCGTTCACGAAGGCATGATCGGCGTCATAACGAAACGCCTCGAACTCATGTCCGACGTTTCGCATCGCCTTCTCGAACGCGTCCACCGCCGCCGGCGTGCACCAGTCATCCTTGTTGGCGAAGTGGCCCTGGAGCGGAATCTTGATATCGGCAGGCTTCGCGGCCTGCTCCGGCGGAATGCCGTAGAACGCGACGCCTGCGCTCAGTTCAGGAATTTTCGCAGCACCGATGATGGTCACCGCGCCGCCCATGCAGAAGCCGGTGAGGCCGACCTTGGCCCCGTTGCGCTTCAGATACTGCACCGCGCCGCGCACGTTCTGCTCCGTCGCCTCGATGAAATTCAGCGAGTTCATCTCTTTGCCTGCCGCGTCCGCATCGTGATACGGCACGACGACGCCGTCATAGAGATCGGGCGCAAGGGCATCGAAACCGGCAACGGCGAAGCGGTCGACAAGTCCCTTGATGTTCTCGGACAGGCCCCACCACTCCTGGATGACGACAACGCCCGGCGCATTGCCGCGCGCGGCATTGGCGAGATAACCCTTGGCATCCTTGCCGTCGGGACGCTTGAAAGTGATGGTGGTGCCCATGATGTCCTCCGGAACGCTTTGATTGTCTTATACCGCGGGCGAAGCGACGCTCAAGCTCGCGATGGCCTTCTCGAGATCACGTTTGTATTGCAGGAAGTCGACAAAAATCCCGTGTTCCCCGCGGTTCTTGTTCGGCGGCCTTGCGTAAAATGCGGCGATCCTGTCGCGGAAATCCGCGGTTGTATCGGCGCTTTCCTTCTGCGCCTTGATATAGGCGGCAATCAGATCGGCCTGCAATGCGCGGCCCGGCCAGCCGACGCCCGCGCCTTCAAGCAATCCCGCGACGAAAAGCCCGTTCTCGCGTGACGGGAAGATGTTGAGATACAGGCGCGGCGCGTTGCTCTCCGGCTGCCAGTTCAGTTCGCTGAGGTCTTCCAGAAATGGAAACGTGATCTCGTAACCCGTCGCAAGCAGCACGAGATCGACCTGATCTTCCTGACCGTCACTGAAAACAACGGTATCGCCGCGAAACTCCCGGATCGGCTTGCGCAAGGCGACATCGCCCTGCCCGAGATGCTGGAGCACCAGCGAATTGACGATCGGCGTCTTGTCGTACAGCCGGTGTTCCGGCTTCGGCAGACCGAAGCGTTCCGGCGGTCCGACCATAAACCGCAGGATCGGCTCATGCAGCATCGAGCGCAAACGCTTCGGAATGATGAAACGTTTCGGCTTGTGGTTACCTTCGTCGGCGGGTTTTCCGGCGAGGAACTTCGGCACGAAATGATTGCCTCCGCGCACGCTCCACAGCACCTTCTTCGCCCGGTGAATGGCATCGACCACGATATCGCAGCCGGTGTTGCCCATGCCGACCACCAGCACGCGCTTGCCCTCGAAAATGTCGGCGGTCTTGTAGTCCTTCGCGTGTATCAGCGTGCCGCTGAACTCACCGGGAATTTTCGGCTTCAGCGGATCGCTGAGATGGCCGTTGGCGAAAATGACGCTTTCATAGTCGTCCGCAGTGCCGTCACTGAGTGTCGCGCGCCAGCTCCCGTCGCGCTGCTCAATCTTCTGCACATCCGTGTTGAGGCTGATCGAAGGGTAAAGATCGAAATGCCTGGCGAAGGATTTGAAATATTCCGACACCTGCGCATGTCCGGGATAGGCCGGCCAGTCCTCCGGCATCGGGAAATCCGCATAGGCCGTGGTGCGCTTCGAGGAAATCAGATGGGTCGAGGCATAAACCGCGCTAGGTGCTGCGCCGTAGAGCCACTGCCCGCCAACGTCCGCGTTCTTCTCGACGCACTTCACCGGCAGACCGGCTGCTTTAAGGCTTTTGACGGCGGCGAGGCCCGCCGGACCTGCGCCAATGACAAGCGTGGTCATTTCACATGCTCCGCGCGTCCGGCGCGATACCGCTCGAATACTTCGAGCGCGTTGTAGCGTGGCGCGAATCCGAACTCCGTCTTGAGCTTCTCGTTGGAGAGCACCGGACGGTACTGGATGAACTTGGCGTGCCCGGGACCGAGTTTCGTGACGCGAAGAAGATGCAGCAGCCACAGCGCCGCTTTCAGAACCACGGGCGGAATGGCAACATACGGCTTGTTGTTCAGTTTCGCGATGTCCCGCAGGCTCAGCGTGCCGTCCCCGGCAAGATTGTAGGTGCCTGGTCTCGGATGGCGCACGGCCTGCACCAGTGCTGCGACCACGTCCGCATCGGAAATCAGCGAGAACGGCGTCACGGTGCCGCCGACACCCACCACCACGGGACGCTCGAAGATCGCAGTGATCTGGTTGTTCGTCGTGGGACCCAGCACCGTGCAGGGCCGGAACACGGTCTGCTGGAGATGCGCATGCAGATCGTGCCATTCAATCAGCATTTCCTCCACTTCGAGCTTGTTGCGCGCGTAAGGGAAATCCGGATTGCCGCGCAGCGGATCGTCCTCGTGCAACGGCACCGGATTGTCGGCGTGATAGCCGTAGGCCGAGCCGCTCGACGTGACGATCAGATGCTCGACGCTGGCGTCGAGCGACGATTGCAGCACATTCTTGGTGCCGAGCACGTCGATTTCCCAGTCGCGTTGCTCGTCGCCGCCGACCGCAACCACCGAGGCCAGATGCACCACGGTTTGCGGACGATATTTCAGGAAAATCTCCCTGAGCGCCGGATCGCGAATGTCCGCGGTCACATAGGTGACATTCGGCAGCCGCTCATGGGCGACCACTTCGCGCATGTCCAGCGCAATGACTTCCGAGTTCGCGCCGCCCCGTGCCAGTTCGGCGATCAGCGATTTGCCGATGAAACCCGCCGCGCCGGTAACCAGCACGCCGCCTTTCATGGCTTCAAATCCCACATCCGCCTCGCTCATGCCACCGTGTCCGTGCGTTGACTCATGTACCCGGCCGGATGCGGATCGCGGCGCTTCCACCACGCCGCCAGCGCCCATCCGGAAATCAGATGCCAGACGCCCCACCCTGCCGCGACCAGCGCCGCGCCGCCGACACCCTCGAACTGGTTGAGGATCAGTGCGAGGCCGAGCCCCGAATTGTGCATGCTGACTTCAATGGTCATGGCGCGCGTGTCGTAGTTGCTCAGGCCGAGCACGCGCGCGGTGCCCCACCCGAGCGCAATCGCAATGGCGTTGTGAAGCACAACGAACGGCAGGATCGACGTCACGAAGGTTGTGAGATAGCGCGCGTTGGTGAAGATCGCGCCGCCGATGAACGCCACCAGAAACAGGAAGGACAAGATCTGCAACGGACGTCGCAGCAGATGGCCGAGGCGCGGCCAGTAGTGCACCGTCGCGAGACCGAGAGCCATCGGCAGCCCGAGGATCGCCATCGTCGAGCCCAGGAACGACAGCGGCTCGATGCTGACCTGCCGCAGCAGTGCTGCGGTATCCGGATTGAGCGCAGCCCAGAACAGGATGTTGAGCGGCGTGGTCACGATCGCCAGCAGGCTGGAGACGCCGGTCATGCTGATCGACAGCGCGGTGTTGCCGCGCGCCATGTGGGTGATGAGGTTGGAGATGTTTCCGCCGGGGCACGCGGCCACCACCATCATTCCAAGCGCGATGCTCGGCTGCGGTTTCAGCAGCATGGTGATCGCCCATGTCACCGCCGGAAGGATCGCAAGCTGAGCAAGAAGCCCGGCCAGCGGTGCGACCGGCTTGCGAAATACCTCGATGAAGTCGTCGATCCGCAGATCGAGCGCTACGCCGTAGATGATGAGCGCAAGCACACCGCCGAGCACAAGCTGGCCCGTCGGATTGATATTCAGCAGAATGTCGTCGATCGGTGCGCCCGTCATGTGCCCCCCAGCCCAGCCCCGGATTGCCAAGGTTAGTGGAGCGGATCGCGGGACGCCAGCCTTGCGGATTGCCCTGGAGTGTCATGCTGCATCGAAGCATTGGCGCAGCAAAAAGGCCCCTCGTGAGGGGCCTTTCGCAATTCAGATTTCAAGAAAGATCAGTGGGCGTCGGCCCAGACTTTCTTCTTGGTGAAGTAGAGCAGACCCGACAGCACGATCAGGAAGATCATGACCTGCAGTCCGAGGCGCTTGCGGGCCTCGAGATGCGGCTCGGCGGTCCACATCAGGAACGCGGAAACATCCTTGGCGTACTGCTGCACGGTCGCCGGCGATCCGTCATCGAACGTCACCTGACCATCATTGAGCGGCTTCGGCATCTTGATCGCGTGGCCGGGGAAATACTTGTTGTAGTACGACCCCTCCGGCAGCGCGAAGCCGGCCGGCGCCTTGTCCTCATAGCCCTGCATCAGAGCGTCGATGTAGTTCGGTCCCTTCTCCTGAAACTGGATGAAGGCGTCGAAAATGAACTGCGGAAATCCACGCTCATATCCACGGGCCTTGGCGATCAGCGACAGGTCCGGCGGATAGGCGCCGCCATTGGCTGCGCGGGCCGCCTGTTCGTTCGGGAACGGCGACGGGAAGTAGTCGGCCGGACGGCCGGGGCGCTCGAACATGTCGCCCGCATCGTTCGGACCGTCCTTGACCTTGTACTCGGAGGCGAAGGCAGCGGCCTGCGCCGGCGAATAGCCCGGACCGCCCGCGTCGCTCAGGTTGCGAAAGGCGACATAGGACAGGCCGTGGCAGGAGGCGCAGACTTCCTTGTAGATCTTCAGGCCGCGCTGCAACTGGCCCTGGTCGAACTTGCCGCGAGGACCGGCAAACGACCACTTCAGCGAGGGCGGCGTCAGTCCATGCGAATCGTCCGCTGCGCGCGCCGTGCCGGCAGCGCCCAGCAGCAGTGCGCCGCCGACCGCAATCGCGATCATGCTGGAGACCATCGGCGCTTTCGTCGAGCCGGTTTTCCGCAGCACGTCTTCGGCGATCGAATTCGGCAAGGGACGCGCCTTCTCGATGCGGCTGAGAACAGGCAGCACGATCAGGAAGTAGGCGAAATAGCAGAACGTCAGGACGCGGCCGGCAATGACGTAGATGCCTTCCGCGGGCTTGGCGCCGAGCCAGCCGAGCAGCAGGCAGACCAGCACGAAGATCCAGAAGAACTGCTTGGCGAGCGGGCGATACTTCGACGAGCGCGTCCGTGCGCTGTCGAGCCATGGCAGGAACGCCAGCACGAGGATCGCCGAGAACATCGCGATAACGCCGGCGAGCTTGTTCGGGATCGAGCGCAGGATCGCGTAGAACGGCAGGTAGTACCACTCAGGCACGATGTGCGCCGGGGTCACCGCAGGATTGGCGGGGATGTAGTTGTCCGGATCGCCGAGATAGTTCGGGATGTAGAAAATGAACCAGGCGAAGAACAGCAGGAAGCAGGACATGCCGAACGCGTCCTTGAGGGTCGCGTAAGGCGTGAACGGCACAACGTCCTTCTCGGTCTTCGGCTCGACGCCGGCCGGATTGTTCTGACCGGCAACGTGCAGCGCCCAGATGTGCAGCACCACAACGCCCGCGATCACGAACGGCAGCAGGTAATGCAGCGAGAAGAAGCGGTTCAGCGTGGGGTTGCCGACGGAGTAGCCGCCCCACAGCAGCGTCACGATGCTGTCGCCGACATAAGGGATGGCGCCGAACAGGTTGGTGATGACGGTGGCGCCCCAGAAGCTCATCTGGCCCCATGGCAGCACGTAACCCATGAAGCCCGTCGCCATCATCAGCAGGTAGATGATGACGCCGAGGATCCAGAGAACCTCGCGCGGCTCCTTGTACGACCCGTAATAAAGGCCGCGGAACATGTGGATGTAGACGGCGATGAAGAACATCGACGCGCCGTTGGAATGCAGATAGCGCAGCAGCCATCCGTAGTTGACGTCGCGGACCAGCAGCTCGACCGACTTGAAGGCCAGATCGACATGCGGCGTGTAATGCATCGCCAGGATGATGCCGGTGATGATCTGGACGCCCAGCATCATCGAAAGGATCGCGCCGAACGTCCACCAGTAGTTGAGATTGCGGGGAGTCGGATAGGCGACGAATGACGAGTGGATCAGTCCCCCGAGAGGGAGACGCCGCTCAACCCATTTCAAGACTGGATTTTGCGGCTGGTAGCTGGATGGTCCGCTCATGATGCGATCCTGACAAAGAAGAAGCGACGCAATCGGTTCAACGAAAGTTAGCCGATTTTGATTTTGGTATCGGAGACGAAGGCGTAAGGCGGCACCGGCAGGTTCGACGGCGCCGGACCCGAGCGGATGCGGCCGGAACTGTCGTACTGCGAGCCGTGGCACGGGCAGAAGAAGCCATCATAGTTGCCTTCATGCGCGATCGGGATACAGCCCAGATGCGTGCAGATGCCGATCACCACGAGCCACTGATCGTGGCCTTCCTTGACGCGCGACTGGTCGCTCTGCGGATCGGGAAGGCTCGCGGTGGGAACGGCGCGCGCCTCGTCGACCTGCTTCTTGGTGCGGTTCATGATGTAGATCGGCTTGCCGCGCCAGAACACCTTGATGTCCTGTCCGGAGGCGATCGGAGCCAGATCGACTTCGATCGGGGCGCCGGCGGCGATGGTCGAGGCGTCCGGATTCATCTGGGAGATCAGCGGCCAGGCCACTGCGGCGGCGCCGACGGCGGCCACGGATCCTGTCGCTACATATAGAAAATCACGGCGTGTCGGCTCGGCCGAGGATGAAGACGTCACGATTGCAAACCCTTTCCGAACTGCAACCGGTGGAACCATCCCTTCGACGCAATGCACTCGCCGGGAGAGGAAGCCGGTGCCCGCGGGCCCCCGCGGTGGCAGAATGACCACTTGTCCCACTCAACCGGGCGGAACATACGATCTAGAATCGATCTATTGGCACCCTTGCCGAGAGAGCGCAAGCCCGCTATCGGGCACATTTAGTGCGACGCACTAAAACCGCCCATCGCAGGGATTTTTCCTCACGTTGTCCACCGGGGCCAAGGGCCGTTTTCCGATGCGCGTCGTTCTTTTTCAACCTGACATCCCGCAAAACACCGGGACGATTCTGCGGCTCTGCGCCTGCCTCGGCGTGGAGGCACATATCATCGAGCCCGCCGGATTCCCCATTTCAGACCGGCATTTTCGCCGTGCCGGGATGGACTATCTGGACCAGGTCACCATCGTGCGGCACGACTCCTGGGCCGCCTTCGAGGTATGGCGGGCCAAATCGGGCAGCCGCCTGGTTCTTTTTTCGACAAAGGCGGCAACGCCCTATCTCGATCATATCTACCGGGACGACGACATCCTGCTGTTCGGCCGGGAATCCGCCGGCGTTCCGGACGACGTGGTAAACGCAGCGGACGAACGGCTGGTGATCCCGATTGCGCCGGGAATGCGCTCCCTGAATGTCGCCATGACGGTGGCGATGGCGCTTGGCGAGGCACTCAGACAAACGCGCAGCGTGTTTTCAAGCGAAGTGGGGACCGGTTCGCGTTAAGAAACACGCCAAACCAGAAGGAACGAAGGCTTGAGCTACGCGGTCAAAGAAATCTTTCTGACATTGCAGGGAGAAGGCGCCCACGCCGGGCGCACGGCCGTGTTCTGCCGATTCAGCGGGTGCAACCTCTGGACCGGCCGCGAGCAGGATCGCGCTACCGCCGTGTGCAAATTCTGCGACACCGATTTTGTCGGAACCGACGGCACGCTCGGCGGGCGGTATGCGGACGCTCAGGACCTCGCCGCGGCCATCGCCGCGCAGTGGATCGGTCCGCATGATCATCGCTATGCCGTTCTGACCGGCGGCGAGCCGCTGTTGCAGGTCGATACCGCGCTGATCGACGCCCTTCACGCGCACGGATTCACCATCGCGATCGAGACCAATGGCACCATCGAACCGCCGCCCGGGCTCGACTGGATCTGCGTCAGCCCCAAGGCCGGATCGGACCTTGTCGTCCGCAAGGGTCACGAGCTGAAACTGGTTTATCCGCAGCCAGAAAACACCCCCGAGGATTTCGCGGGTCTGGAATTCGAGCGGTTCTCGTTGCAGCCGATGGATGGACCTGACATAGCGCAAAGCACGCAGGCGGCAATTGATTATTGTTTGCGTCATCCGCAGTGGCGACTCAGCGTCCAGACGCACAAGACGCTTGGCATCAGATAAAACCGGATACGACCGATGTGGGAATTGACGAAATCGTTTCGTTTCGAGGCCGCGCACGCGCTGCCCGGTACGACGCTGGGCGAAGCCAGCGACGAAATTCACGGTCATTCGTTCCGCGCCGAGGTCTCAATTCGCGGCAGGCCGGACCCCACGACGGGAATGGTGATGGATCTCGGCGTACTTGAACAGCGGATGACCGAGGTGCAGAAAATGCTCGACCACAAGCTGCTCAACAAGGTCGAAGCGCTGGGACCGCCGACGCTGGAGAATCTGACGCGCTTTATCTGGGAGCGCGTTCAGCATACCGGGCACGTGACCCGCGTCAGCGTCCACCGCGACAGTTGCAACGAAAGCTGCACATATTTCGGCCCGCAGAGTTAGGCGCGCATAACGGAGGCATTCCCTTGGAAAAGCCCGTCACGATGCTTGAAGAGCGCAAGCAAACTTCCCGCGCGTGGTTTGAAAACCTGCGTGACGAGATTTGCGCGACACTGGAACAGCTTGAGGCCGATGCGCCGGCAGCACTTTATCCCGGCGATGCCGGACATTTCGTTCGCACGCCCTGGGATCGCACCGATCATTCGGGAAAGCCCGGCGGCGGCGGCGTGATGTCGGTCTTGCGCGGGCGGCTGTTCGAAAAAGCCGGCGTGCATTGCTCGACTGTGCACGGCGAATTCGCACCCGAATTCCGCGCGCAGATTCCGGGGGCTGCGGACGATCCACGGTTCTGGGCTTCGGGGATTTCGCTAATCGCGCATCCGCGCAACCCGAATGTGCCAGCGGTTCACATGAACACCCGCTTCGTGGTGACAACCAAGGCGTGGTTCGGCGGCGGCGCGGACCTGACGCCGGTGCTCGACCGGCGGCGAACCCAGGACGACCCCGACGCTGCGGCCTTCCACGCTGCCATGAAATCGGCCTGCGACGCTCACGCAGCGGTCGCGCCTTACGAGAAATACAAAACCTGGTGCGACGAGTATTTCTACCTGCCCCATCGCAAGGAAGCCCGCGGCATCGGCGGGATCTTCTACGACTGGCTCGATTCGGGCGACTGGAGTGCCGATCTAGCCTTCACCCAGGAGGTGGGCCGGACTTTTGCCAAGGCCTATCCGGAGCTTGTGCGGCGGAATTTCGGGGACGCCTGGACGGCCAAGGACCGCGAGGAACAGCTCGTGCGCCGGGGGCGCTATGTCGAGTTCAACCTGCTTTACGACCGGGGCACCATTTTCGGCCTCAAGACCGGCGGCAATGTCGACTCCATCCTGTCCTCCATGCCCCCCGAGGTGAAATGGCCGTAAAGCCGTCCCGCGGGCCGATAAAGTTCGGAAAGCTCAGGAAATAGGCAGGTTTTTGGCGAGTTCGACCTGTCACCGAGAGAACACACCCGCCAAATAACGGTTCCGGACACCGTCCAGCCAACTTAAATCCATTTGAGACTATCCCCGTCCCGACGTACTTTCCCTGCCATAGGTGTGGCGGAATCGTGCCGTCACCGATGTTTTTTAAGGGGCTACGATGCGCAAGATTGCTGTTCTCCTTCTCGCGGCCGCAGGCATCAGCCTGGCAGGCGCGGCTTCCGCGGCCGATCTCGGCACCGCCCCGATCTATCGCAAGGCTCCTCCCGTCGAAGTCTTCACCTGGACCGGATCCTACGTCGGTCTCTACATCGGTGGTGCTTCGGGCAACACGGTCAGAACGACGGACTCGTTCCTCGGCGCAACCACATCGTATGACCTCGGCTCGAGCGTCATCGGTGGTTACACCGGCGGCTACAACCTGCAGCTCTCACCCAGCTGGCTGATCGGTTACGAAAGTGAAACCGGTTACATGAAGCTGAAGGGTTCGGCCCTTTATCCTGGCACGGCCCTGAATGCGGCAACCGAAACCGGAAGCCTCTACAGCGTCTGGGCTGCCCGCCTCGGCTACGTCATGGACAAGTCGCTGCTGTACGTGAAGGGCGGCGCGGTTCTGACTCGCTTCGACAGCTCGTCGCGCAACGGCACGGTCAGCGATCACGAGTTTGAGTTCGGCTACGCCGTCGGCGGCGGCTGGGAATATGCTTTCGCTCCGAAGTGGAGCGTCAAGGCCGAGTATCTCTACCTCGGCTTCGACAAGGATCTGTCGTTTGGACCTCCGGGCCTGGTGGCGACCAGCCACTTCGGCGGCGTCCACACCGGCAAGGTCGGCGTGAACTACAAGTTCGACTGGTTCAGCCTGCTGCGCTGATCTCAGCGCACGGCGCGAAAAGTTCAAAACCCCGGACACAGTCCGGGGTTTTTCTTTTGCCGCAGATCTTTGTCAGCCTCGCTTTTGTCGGCATGTCATGTCGCGCGGCTAGGCTGCGGCTCCTCACCTTACCAAGGAGCCGATCATGGAACTGAAAGCAGGCGACGTCGTCATTCTCAAATCCGGCGGTCCGGCTTTGACCGTTGCCGAAGTCACCGACGAGTTGGTCGAATGCGTCTGGATCGGCGAAGAAGGCGATCTGTTCCGCGAAAAACTTCCCGCCTCCGTTCTCGAAGTCGCTCACATCGACACCTCCGACGATGAGGATGAGCAGGACGAAGACGAGGAGAGTGAAGACGAGGACGAAGACGAGGATCACCACGCGAAAAAAACGGCGGAACTCGCCTAAGTCGCGGCGGCAACCGTCACATCAAAGCCGATGATCCCGCGTGAATCGCCCGACGGTGT
Organism: Afipia sp. GW822-FHT04G07; assembly: GCF_058800765.1. NCBI lineage: Bacteria > Pseudomonadati > Pseudomonadota > Alphaproteobacteria > Hyphomicrobiales > Nitrobacteraceae > Afipia > Afipia sp. GW822-FHT04G07. Next base: position 3,479,125 of record NZ_JBXAMP010000001.1, on the reverse strand, counting down.
CATCGGCGATGGTTTTCAGCGCCGACTCGTCGAGCGGAAACTGCATCGCCAGCCAGGCGTCCTCGGCGAGTGTCAGAACATGACCGAGCGCCGGTCCCTCGGCGATACCGCGCGCGATGAAATCGGCCGCCTTCAGCGGGAACGCCGGGGCCATCCAGCGATCCGGCAGCGTCGCAAACTCACGCCATGACGGCGAAGCTGCGTCACGCCCCGCCCGCGCCCACGCCAGCATGATCCGGTCCCGATAGCGCGCGTCACCGAGGCGATACAACCGCCGCTGGGCGACGGTCTCATCCATGCCGACAAGCCGCCACCAGCGGTGGCCCATCGAATCCAGCCGCTTGGTCTCGATATTGGACAACCGCCAGCGCTGCGACAGGCGTTTCGCATCTTCGGTCACCGCAATCGTCAGCGCGCCGAGGCGACGCACCGGATCCGCCTCGAGACCGAGTTCGCGTTCCGCGGCGATCATCCCGGCGAACGCGCCGTGATAAACGACACCCGCCGTCAGCCGCAGCAGCAAACCGGCATCGTCCATCATCACCAGCGCCGATGCGGCCTCCTTCGCGACCACGAGCTTCAGCATTTCCATGCGGATGCGCTCGGCGGAAAGACCGGCAAGACCGTCGCGTCCGGCGATACAGGCCTCGTATCCGGCACGATCCGGCGCGCCCTCGCCGTAAGCCGCATGAATGCGGAAAAACCGCAGGATGCGCAGATAGTCCTCGGCGATACGCTGCGACGGCTCGCCGATGAAGCGCACGCGCCGCGCCTCGATGTCCGCCAACCCACCGACCTCGTCATGAACCGCACCGTCCTGCGTCACCGACAATCCGTTGATGGTGAAGTCGCGGCGCAGCGCGTCGCGTTTCCAGTCGCGCCCGAATGCGACCTTGGCCTTGCGCCCAAAGGTCTCGATATCTTCGCGCAGCGTCGTGACTTCAAAAGGCTGGCCATCGATCACCAGCGTGACCGTGCCATGCTCCACACCGGTCGGAACACTTTTGATATGCGCGAGCCTGGCGCGGCGGATCACTTCCTCGGGTAGCGCCGTGGTTGCAATGTCGATCTCGCCCACCGGCAGTCCAAACAGCGCATTACGAACCGCGCCGCCGACCACGCGGGCTTCCTCACCATCTGCGTTGAGAAGCGCGAGCACGCTCGCGGCCGGGCCGGACGTCAGCCACGCAGCGTCACGCAGCACGCGGGCGGCGCTCATTTCTCGGTCCCCGGAACAAGCTTGCCGTTCTCGATGCGTGCCGGAGTGTAGGTCGCGCCCGGAGGCGCGCCGGAGAAATGCGCCAGCAGCACCAGACTGACGATCACGAGCACGAACGCTCCGACCGCCAGCTTGCCGACGACATGCAGCGGCCATGACGACTTGACCCAGACGTTCGATCGGCTCGCGAAAAGAAACACCGCATAGACCGCGAATGGAATGAGGAAAATCGCGATCTCGGTGAGAACAGGACGGATCATGAAAGATAGATCCGTTCGTAAAGCGCGCGCAGCATGCCAGCGGTCGCGCCCCAGATGTAGCGCTCCTCGAACGGCATCTCGTAGAACGAGCGTTGCATCCCGCGGAATTCCTTGCTGCCGAGCTTGTGATTGACCGGGTCCATCAGAAACGCCAGCGGCACCTCGAACACATCGTCCACTTCATTCGGGCTGATGGTGAGATCGAATCCCGGCCGCACCCTCGCCAGCGTCGGCAATATCCGGAAGCCGAAACCGGTCGCGTAGACATCGAGATACCCGACAGGATCGATGAAGTCGCGCTTGAGTCCGATTTCCTCATCGGCCTCGCGCAACGCCGCGTCCATCGGCGAGGCGTCGGTTGCGTCGATCTTGCCGCCTGGAAACGATATCTGCCCGGCATGTTCGTTGAGATGTTCGGCGCGTTTGGTCAGCAGCACGGTCGGCACATCCCGCTCCACGATCGGTATCAGCACCGCCGCGGGACGCACCGGGCGCTCCTTCGCGATAATCTGCAGCATGGCGTCGGTGCCGAAATCGCCGGTCGGCGCGAGCACGTCGGCATCGGTCAGTCCCGGCGGCACATCGAAGTTCAGCCGGGCGCGGGCCCGGCGGAAGAATTCGCCGGAGCTCATATCGAGCGGAGCGATGCTGGCGGATGCAGCGTCCTTCAAAACACTTTTCGTCAACCCAAACCCTCGTTCGTCAAACCGGATCTCTTGCTTGCGCCGCGTCGGCCATCGAAAAGAACTCGCCGCCGGACATGACCCCGAACATCTCGTGGCCGTCCACGACTCGCACCTCACCCATCTCGACCAGATCATAATAGAGCGCGCGCGTGACCTTTGCCCACAAATCGGCGCGAACGTGAAGATAGGGCGTCAGTCCGCCACCGGCGGCTGCCTCGAATCGCAGGCGATGATCGCTGTCACATGACACCCAGTCCTCGACATTGGTGCGAAAGCGCAACGTCCGCGCCGCACCCTCGCCGTCCTTCTCCATTTCCACCGCGAGAAACGGCGCGTCATCGACGCGGATGCCGACCTTCTCAACCGGCGTCACCAGAAAATACTTGCCGTCCTCGCGCTTGAGAATTGTGGAAAACAGCTTCACCAGCGCCGGCCGGCCGATCGGCGTGCCGAGATAGAACCAGGTGCCGTCGGTTGCAATCCGCATGTCGAGATCGCCGCAGAACGGCGGATTCCACAGATGGACCGGCGGCAGACCTTTTGTCGCAGCACCACGCGCCGCCTGGGTCAGGCCGTCGAGGCGCTGAACCGGATTCGGTTCCTGTTTCTGCCCTTGGTTCGCCATTGTTTACCCTGACCGTTGACGCTTCTGTTTGGCACGTTTGCCGCTGTTTGGCACGGATGGTGGAAGTCCGAACCAGACGTGGAACGGTGAAAACAACGGGCAAATTCTCAACACTGCCCTGCGGGATTACTCGCCACATCGTGATGAGTTTCAAGTCCCCCGGCCGGTAAGGTGGGGACAGCCTGAATCCGGGAATACATAAGAGAATACATGGCCTTTGCATCGGTTTAGCATGGGTCAACACGAAGCAAGGAGCGACCAATATGTCTGGCGCAGACGGTGTCGAGAAACTGGAAGACGTGATCGTACGCTCGGCCGAGCAGATCGCGGGCAACATCAGGACGGCCCGCGAAGCGGTCTCGACCGTCATCTTCGGTCAGGAACGTGTCATCGAAAATGCGCTGGTCACGATCCTGTCAGGCGGACACGCCTTGCTGATCGGCGTCCCCGGTCTCGCAAAAACCAAGCTGGTCGAAACGCTGGGTATCACGCTCGGCCTCGACGCCAAGCGCGTGCAGTTCACGCCAGACCTGATGCCGTCAGATATTCTCGGCGCGGAAGTGCTGGACGAAAGCGCGACCGGCAAACGCTCGTTCCGCTTCATCGCGGGACCGGTGTTCGCACAACTCCTGATGGCGGACGAAATCAACCGTGCCAGCCCGCGCACGCAGTCCGCGTTGTTGCAGGCGATGCAGGAGCAGCACATCACGGTGGCCGGCGCGCGGCACGATCTGCCGAAACCATTCCATGTGCTCGCGACCCAGAACCCGCTGGAACAGGAAGGCACCTACCCGCTGCCGGAAGCCCAGCTCGATCGCTTCCTGATGGAAATCGACGTCGAATATCCCGACCGCGATGCCGAGCGCCGTATCCTGTTTGAAACGACAGGCGCCGAGCAGGCAGTGGCGAAAGCCGCAATGACGGCAGACACACTACTCACCGCGCAGCGGCTGGTGCGCCGTCTGCCGGTCGGCGACTCCGTGGTTGAAGCCATTCTGTCGCTCGTGCGGTCCGCGCGTCCGGGCGACGACAATGGCGACATCGGCAAATCGATCGCATGGGGACCCGGTCCCCGCGCCAGCCAGGCGCTGATGCTCGCCGTCCGTGCCCGCGCGCTGCTCGACGGCAGGCTCGCCCCGTCGATCGACGACGTGCTGGATCTGGCGGAACCCGTACTGAAGCACCGCATGGCGCTGACCTTCTCGGCGCGCGCCGAAGGCCGCACCATTCCCGAAGTCATCAAGCAGTTGAAGGCACGGATCGGCTGATGGCAGCACGGCCGCAACCAGCACTCCAGGAGATCGAAGCAGTCCGACGTGCCGATGGTGAAAGCCGTTCGCTCGCCGCGTCCCTGCCGCGTCTCGTGCTGGAAGCGCGCCGCATCTCGGCCAACGTCATCCACGGCCTGCATGGACGCCGCCGCGCCGGCACCGGCGAGAGTTTCTGGCAATACCGCCGCTTCGTCTCCGGCGAAGCCTCGCAGAACGTCGACTGGCGGCGTTCGGCACGCGACGATCACCTGTATGTTCGCGAGCAGGAATGGGAAGCCGCGCACACGGTGTGGCTGTGGCCGGATCGCTCGAAGTCGATGGCGTTCGCATCGAAGACCGCGCGCGACAGCAAACTCGAACGCGCGCTGGTGGTGACCTTCGCACTGGCGGACCTGCTGGTGGCCGGCGGCGAGCGCGTCGGCATTCCCGGCCTGATGAATCCGAGTTCGAGCAGCAACATCGTCGACAAGATGGCGCAGGCGATCCTGCACGACACCGTCACACGGTCGAGCCTGCCGCCCGCGTTCGTGCCGTCCGCGCTGTCGGAAGTCGTGGTGCTGTCGGACTTCTGGTCGCCGATTGGCGAGATCCGAACCATGCTCGGCGGGCTGTCATCGTCGGGCACGCATGGTACGCTGTTGCAGGTCGTCGATCCCGCTGAAGAAACATTTCCCTATTCGGGCCGCGTCGAATTCGTCGAACCCGAAGGCGGCGAGGTCATCACCGCGGGCCGCGCCGAAGCCTGGGCCAAGGATTATGTCGCGCGGGTCGATGCCCATCGCACCGCCATCCGCGAGGAAACCAACAAGCTCGGCTGGCTGTTCTCGACCCACACCACGGATCGCTCGGCTGCCGAACTGCTGCTCTATCTTCACAGCGGCATGATGGTCGCCAAAGGAAGTGGAGGCCGCGTTGCCACCACCGCGGGGCGCTCCGCATGATGGGCCTGCCGCTGTCCTTCGCCGAACCTTGGCTGCTGGCTGGCCTCCTGAGCCTTCCCGCTTTGTGGTGGCTGCTGCGCGTCATGCCGCCGCGCCCGCGCCGCATCGATTTTCCGCCGACGCGGCTGCTGTTCGACATCGCACCGAAGGAAGAAACCCCGTCCCGCACGCCGTGGTGGCTGACACTGCTACGCCTGCTTGCGGCCGCACTCGTGATCCTCGCCGCGGCGGGACCGATCTGGAATCCGAGCGAAGGCGTGACGCGCTCCAGCGCGCCGCTGGTGTTGCTGCTCGACGACGGATGGAGCGCCGCCGCCAGCTGGGAGGCGCGCATCAAGAGCGCCGACGAACTGATGTCCAACGCGGAGTCCGACCGGCGCGCCGTCGCCATCGTGCCGCTGTCGGAGAGCACCCGCGACATCACGCTGATGCCGGCCGGAACCGCGCGCGTCGCGCTGCGCCAGCTTGCGCCGAAGCCTTACGCCGTCGAGCGCGTGGAAACCCTGCCGGCGCTGGCGCGTTTTCTCGCCAAGACCGGCGACGGCGAGATCGTCTGGCTCAGCGACGGCATCGATACCGGACGCGGCAGCGAGTTCACCGAAGGATTGACCAAAACGATTCAGGATCGCGTCTTGACAATCGTCGAGGGCGGCACGCCGCCGGCGCATGCGCTGGTCGCAGCCGAGAACGCCGCAGCGAAGATGACGGTGAAGGTCTTGCGCGCCAACGGTAGTGGCGGCGACACGGGTCTGGTGCGCGCGCTCGACCAGAAAGGCTCGCCGATCGGCGAGGCGAAGTTCGCATTCGGCTCGCAGGATCGCGAGGTCGAGGCGAGCTTCGATCTGCCGGTCGAACTGCGCAACGACATCGCGCGGCTTGAAGTGAGCGGCGAGCGCTCGGCCGGTGCTGTTCAACTGCTTGACAAGCGCTGGCGGCGGCGCGCCATCGGCATCGTCTCCGGTGCGACCAGCGACACCGCGCAGCCGTTGCTCGCCTCGACATTCTATCTCACGCGCGCGCTGGCGCCGTTCGCCGATGTGCGACTCGGTGAGCGCGGCGCGCCCGCCGTGGCCATTGGACAATTCCTCGATCAGAAGCTGCCGATGATCGTGCTGGCCGATGTCGGCACACTATCGCCGGACATTCGCGACCGCCTCAACGCATGGATCGCGCAGGGCGGCGTGCTGGTGCGCTTCGCCGGGCCACGTCTCGCGGCGGGCGATGACGATCTGGTACCGGTCAAATTGCGCCGCGGCGGACGCAGCCTCGGCGGCAGCCTCACATGGGAGAAGCCGCAACCCCTCGCCTCCTTCGCTGCCGATGGGCCTTTCGCCGGCCTTGCCGTGCCGAAGGACATCACCGTGACCCGTCAGGTCCTGGCCGAACCGGACCCGGCGCTCGCATCGCGAAGCTGGGCTTCGCTGGCCGACGGCACGCCGCTGGTCACCGGCGAGCACCGCGACAAGGGCGTGGTCGCGCTGTTCCATATCAGCGCCGATATGCGCTGGTCGGATTTGCCGATGTCTGGCACCTTCGTCGAGATGCTGCGACGAATCGTCGATATGTCCGGCTATACGGCCAACGCAGGCGCAGGCGTCGCCACCGAGGGCAGTGCGGAGACTGTTGCGCCGATCCGCACCCTCGACGGCTTCGGCGCGTTCGGGCCGCCGCCGTCCACCGCGAAGCCGCTGCGCGCGGACTATCGCGACCGCGCCACCCTCGATCATCCGCCCGGCTTCTACGGACCCGCCGACGGTCCGCTCGCGGTGAATACGCTCGCAGCAGCAGACCGGCTCGCACCGCTCGACACGTCCGCATTGAAGGCGCAGCGCGCGACTTACACCAATGCCGAACCGCGCGACCTGCGCGGCATCCTGCTCTCGACCGCGCTGGCGCTGTTTCTGATCGATGCGATCATTGTCGCTATTCTCGGCGGCGGGCTCGCAGCGTTAATGAGACGCCGTGCCGCGACAGCGGCGCTCGCGCTCGCATTCGCGCTCGCCTCCGTCGCGGGCATGCCTGCACCGTCTCATGCGCAAGCGCCGAAAGCTCCGCCCGCAACTGCGCCGGCAAGCAAGTCCGCGCCTGCAAGCAATCCCGCTGCGGATGACTTCGCGATCAAGGCCGTGGCCCAGACCCGCCTCGCCTATGTCGTCACCGGCAACGCTGACGTTGATTCCATCGTCAAGGCGGGCCTCTCCGGACTGACGCTGTTCCTCGCGCAGCGCACCGCGCTGGAGGCCGGCGAGCCGGTCGGCGTCGATCCGGCGCGCGACGAACTCGCCTTCTTTCCGCTGATCTACTGGCCGGTGGTCACCGGCGCACCGAAGCCGTCGCAGGACGCCATCAACAAACTCGACGCCTATATGAAACAGGGCGGCACCGTGTTGTTCGACACCCGTGACGCGGTCGAAGCGCCGCCGGGTCCGGGCGGTGAATCGCAGACGCCGGGCATGTTGACACTGCGCGAAATTCTTTCCTCGCTCGATATTCCCGAACTCGAGCCGGTGCCGCGCGAGCACGTGCTGACCAAAACGTTCTATCTGCTGCGCGACTTCCCCGGCCGGTTCAACGCCGGGCAAACCTGGGTCGAGACCCTGCCGCGCGTCGAGGACGAGGATGCCGCCGACCGGCCCGCACGCGGCGGCGACGGCGTCTCCCCGATCATCATTACCTCCAACGATCTCGCCGGCGCATGGGCGATGCGGGCCGACGGCCAGCCGATGCTGCCGCTAACGCCAGGCGATCCGCGCCAGCGTGAGTTCGCGTTCCGCGCCGGCGTCAACATCGTGATGTACACGCTCACCGGCAACTACAAGGCCGATCAGGTGCACGCTCCGGCGCTGATCGAACGGCTCGGGCAGTAATATGCAGTACGGTATCGCTTTCGCTCCCCTCGTCCCGACGCTCGTGCTGTGGATCGGCCTTGGCGCGATCCTTGTCATCGCGGCCGTACTTCTGTTGGCGCGGGCGCGCGGGGCTGCGGTGCGCGTTGCAGCGCTGGCGCTCATCCTGCTGGCGCTGGCCAATCCGTCGTTCACGCGCGAGGAGCGCGAGCCGCTAACCTCGGTCGCGGCCGTCGTGGTCGACAAGAGCCCGAGCCAGAATTTTGGCGAACGCACCAAGGAGACCAACGAGGCACGCGAGGCGCTGGTCGCCCGGCTCAAAGACGTCAAGGGACTTGAGGTCCGCGTGGTCGAGGCAGGTCAGGCCGACGGCGAAACCGACGGCACGAAACTGTTTTCCGCCGTTCAATCTGCACTGTCCGACGTACCCACCGATCGCGTCGCCGGTGCGTTTCTCGTCACCGACGGCCGGGTGCATGACATTCCCGCCAATGCCGCGGCCATCGGCTTCAACGCGCCGGTCCATGCGCTGGTCACCGGCCGCAGCAACGAGCGCGACCGCCGCATCGCTATCGTCGCCGCACCTCGTTTCGGCATCGTCGGACAGACCCAGTCCATCACCTATCGCCTCGACGATCAGGGCGTGACCAACCAGAGCGCACGCGTTGTCGTGCGCCGCGACGGCGATGTGCTCAGCGAGCGCGCGGTGCGCAGCGGCGAGCAAGTCAGCGTCACCATCGACATTCCCCATGCCGGCCCGAACATCGTCGAGATCGAAGCCTCGAAACTCGAGGGTGAACTGACGCCGGTGAACAACCGCGCCGTGGTGTCCATCGACGGCGTGCGCGACAAGCTGCGCGTGCTGCTGGTGTCGGGCGAGCCACATTCCGGCGAGCGCACCTGGCGCAATCTTCTGAAGTCCGACGCCAGCGTCGATCTGGTGCATTTCACGATTTTGCGTCCGCCCGAAAAACAGGACGGCACGCCGATCAACGAACTGTCGCTGATCGCTTTCCCGACGCGCGAACTGTTCCAGCAGAAGATCAACGAGTTTCAGCTCATTATCTTCGACCGCTACGCGCGGCAGGGGGTGCTGCCGATCTCGTATTTCGACAACATCGCGCGCTATGTACGCGGCGGCGGCGCTGTGCTGGTCTCGGCTGGTCCTGACTATGCCAGCCCCACCAGCATCTGGCGCACGCCGCTGGATACAATCTTGCCAGCCGAGCCGGTTGGCGTCAGCGAAAAGGCCTTTACGGCGCGGCTCAGCGACATCGGCAAGCGTCACCCAGTGACACGCGGACTGGAAGGCGCCAACAGCGAGCCGCCGCACTGGAGCCGCTTCTTCCGCCTGATCGACACCCGCAATCCGACCAACCCGCCGATCATGGAAGGCGCCGACGGCAAGCCGCTGCTGCTGCTCTCGCGGCAAGGCGAAGGCCGCGTCGCGCTGCTCCTGTCCGATCACATCTGGCTGTGGGCGCGTGGTTATGAAGGCGGCGGCCCGCATCTCGACCTGTTGCGGCGGATGTCGCACTGGCTGATGAAACAGCCCGAACTCGATGAAGAAGCGCTGCGGCTGAAAGTCGAAGGCCACGATCTCGTCGTGGTGCGTCAGACCATGGCGGACACCGTGCAGCCCGTCACAGTCACCTCACCATCGGGCACCACGCGGCAAGTGACACTCGCGGCCGGCGACCCCGGCGAGTGGCGCGCGTCAGTCAATGCCGACGAACTCGGCCTGTGGCAGGCCACCGATGGCGCACTGAAGGCGCTGATCAACGTCGGTCCGGTGAACCCGAAGGAATTCGCCGAAGTGACGTCGACGACCGAAGCACTGCGTCCGCTGTTGCAGACCACGGGCGGCGATGTGCGCCGCGTGGCCGACAGCGGAAGCATTGATTTGCCGCGCGTGTTGCCGGTCCGCGCCTCGACGGTGTTTCGCGGCGAAGGCTGGCTTGGCGTCAAGATGCGCGACGCCAGTGTCGTGCGCGGCATCGGCGTGCTGCCGATTTTCGCCGGCCTGATCGGACTGCTGCTGCTGCTCGGCGCGTTCGCAAGCACGTGGTTGCGTGAGGGACGCTGAGCCGCTCGACATCAGCCATTGACCGACTGGGCCAATGGCCGGGCAGCGTGGATTGGTGACGGCAAAACCACACCCGCCGGTCGCTGAACGCCTTCCGCCCTTTGCCGTGTTGACACCCTCCCCCCGACCGGCGATGTTATATTGTAACATCTGGACCCGGCCTTCAGCGCTGAGCCCGGAGGTATGGGGCGCATTGCGCGATGAACTGGCTGAGATCAAAGGCAAAAAGGCTGTCGTTGCTGGCGCTGTTCGCGCTGGCGCTGCAGCTTGGCTTGTCGTTCGGCCATTTCCACCACGATACCGCCGTCGCCGGAATTGCGGCTTCGACAAACCAGTCGCAGGCATCCACGCCGGACACCGACCACGGTCAGGACGCCCATCGCGACCTGTGCGCCATCTGCGCCACCGTTGCGATGGCGAATACCCTCGTCACTACGGCGGCGCCGTCGCTGCCTGTGCCGCTGGCGATCACCGCGCTCCGGACCGGCTCTTATCCTGAAGCCGTCGCGGCCGATACCCGCCGCGCCGCATTCCGGTCCCGCGCGCCTCCCCGATCCCCGCTCGAATAGTTGTCCGTTCCCGACGTTCGCCGCGATGGCGTTCACGGGACATTCGAGGTTAGCCGCACGATTCCCCAAGACGGAAGCGGCGGTGTCAGGATCACAGCATCATCATGTCGCACAAAATCATTCGCGCCTCGCTGGCCGGCAGCTCAGCCGTCGCGATGGCGCTTCTCATCACGAGTGCAGCGCAATCCCAGCAGGCCGAACCGTCCGCGCCGTCCGCCGGTGAAACACTGCCGGAAATCGTTGTTCAGGCCCCGAGCCCGATCCAGCGGCCGCACCGGCATCGCGCCGAACCCGGCCGCACCACCGTTGCAGCCCCGGCGCCCGCAGCATCCGCGCCAAATCCGGAGACCTACGCGGGCACGCTGCCGATTGTCGCTGACCAGTTCGCCACCGTCACCGTCGTGCCGAACGAGGAAATCCGTCGCAGCGCCGCGTCCACGCTCGGCGATCTTCTGAACAACAAGCCGGGCATCACCGGCTCGTCCTTTGCGCCCGGTGCATCGAGCCGCCCGATCATTCGCGGGCTCGACGTCAATCGCGTAGGCATCGTGGAGAACGGCATCGGCAGCAATGGCGCGTCCGATCTCGGAGAAGATCATTTCGTGCCCATCGATCCGCTGTCGACCAACCAGATCGAGGTAATCCGCGGACCGGCGACGCTGCGCTACGGATCGCAATCGATCGGCGGCGTGGTCAGCGCCAGCAACAACCGCATTCCCGAAACGCTGCCGTGCAGCGCGGTGCCGTCGATTCAAACCTACGGATATTCGGTGAAGGCCCCGCAACTCTCGGCATCGAATCCTTGTGCAAGTTTCGAGACGCGAAGCTCACTGTCGAGCGTCGACTTGGGCCGCGAGGGCGCGGTGCTGCTCGATGCCGCCGGCAATAACGTGGCGATTCATGCCGACGCCTTTGCCCGCAAGACCGAAGACTACAGCGTTCCAAACTCGCCCTATCGCTTCGATCCGGCGCGGCCGTTCACCGGCAAACAACCGAATTCATCGACACAATCCGATGGCGCATCGATCGGCGGCTCCTATTTCTTCGACGGCGGCTTCATCGGCGCGGCCATCCAGCAGAACAACAGCATCTATCACATCCCCGGCATCGACGGCGAAGAGCACCGCACCCGCATCAGCGCGCGGCAAACCAAGCTGACGGTCAAGGGCGATTACCACCCGGATAGCAAGGCTATCGACGTGATCCGGTTCTGGGCCGGCGCCACCGATTACAGGCACAACGAAATCGGCCTTGCCGATCCCGCGATCTTTTCCAGCGACGGAGTGCGCCAGACCTTTACCAACAAGGAGCAGGAAGGCCGCATCGAGGTGCAGCTTGCGCCGTTCAATCTTCGCTTCGCGGCGCTGACCACCGCTGTCGGCGTGCAGGCGTCGCATCAGGAATTGACCGCGCCGAGCCCGGATGATCCGGGCAGCCCGCTCAATGGCCTGTGGGATCCGAACAAGAACACCAAGATCGCCGGATACGTTTTCAATGAGTTCAAGTTCAGCGACGTCACCAAGGCGCAGGTGGCCGGGCGTATCGAGCACGTCAATCTGAGCGGCACCACGCCGGGCTTCGTTCCGGAGTTGTTCGATCTCAATGTCGATCCCGCCGGCATCGGCGGCCCCACCGCGCGCAACCTCAACTTCACGCCGAAAAGCGGCAGCGTCGGCCTGATCCAGAATCTTCCCTGGAATCTGGCGGCCAGCATCACCGGTCAATACACCGAGCGCGCGCCGAAACCGGCGGAGCTGTTTTCGCGCGGCGGCCACGACGCCACGGTGACCTTCGATATCGGCAACCCGAATCTCGGCATTGAAACCGCGAAGTCGCTCGAGGTCGGGTTGCGGAAGGCGACGGGGCCGTTCCGCTTCGAACTCACCGGCTATGTCACGCGGTTCGACGGGTTCATCTATCGGCGGCTGACGGGCAACACCTGCAAAGATGTTGTGTGTCAGCTTGGCGCCGGGCTTGAACTCAACCAGGCAATTTATTCGCAGAAAGACGCGACCTTCCGCGGCGGCGAATTCCAGTTCCAGTACGACGTGCTGCCGGTCTGGGCCGGCCAGTTCGGTGTCGAGGGACAGTATGACATCGTGCGCGCCACCTTCACCGACGGCACCAACGTGCCGCGGATTCCACCGCAACGTCTCGGCGGTGGCATCTACTATCGCGACGCCAACTGGCTGGCCAAGGTCAACCTGCTGCACGCGTTTGCACAGAACGACATCGGCGGCATCGAGACATCGACGCCGGGCTACAACCGGCTCAGGGCCGAACTCAGCTACACGACGAAACTCGCCAAGGCCGATTGGTGGGGCGCGAAGGAATTCACCTTCGGTGTCGTCGGCGACAACCTGCTCAACGAGGACATCCGCAACTCCGTTTCGTACAGCAAGGATGAAGTCCTGCTGCCGGGCCTTGGCGTGCGGATGTTTGCGAATGTGAAGTATTGAGCGATCTCACCGCATGGTCGTCCCCGCGAAAGCGGGGATGACATGGGATGTGTGGCTCAGCGGGGAGCGGGAGCGAATGTCCAGTCCGGCCGGATCGCGCCGCTGACGCCGTCGAATGCGCCATCGGCAAGTTCGCACACCAGCAGCCGCGCGTGATCGACCGGGCCGGGCATCGTCACCTGCCCTTTCGGAATCCGCTTGAAGCCGACGCGGCTGTAATACGGCTCGTCGCCGACCAGCAACACGAGACGATGCCCCTTGGTCCTCGCGTCCTTCAGCGCACGGTCGAGCAACGCCCGGCCGACACCACGGTCGCGAAATGGCGGTTCGACCGTGAGCGGCCCGAGCAACAGCGCCGGTGTATTGCCGATGCAGACCGGCAGTTGCCGCACCGAGCCTACCATCAGCGTGCCGATCCGAGCCGTGAATGAGAATTCGAGCAGATGATCGACATGTTCGCGCAGCCGGTAGGCGCTGAGCGCGTAGCGGCCCGGCCCGAACGTGCGTTCGTGCAGGCGCTCGATGGCCTGCGCGTCGCCGGCGGTTTCGGCCAGTATGGTCAGGGAAAGATCGGACATGCTGGATCGCGAATTAGCATCTGACGCGGGCTGGGTCCACATCACTGAACGTCATGCGCGGGCTTGACCCGCGCATCCATCACAAACGCCCCATCAGAAAGATGGATTGCCGGGTCATAGGCGAGCGGAAGCGACGCCGTTCTTCGAACGGCCAAGCCCGGCAATGACACTCAAAACCCTAAATCCAGTCCTCGGTCAAAGGCCGGTTTTCCAGCACCTCGGCGATCCGCGCCCTCGTCCCCCGGGTGGTCTCGGGCGGCAGGTCCGCCGCGCTGAAAAACCCGCAAGCCACGATCTCATGATTGGGCTCCGGCATCCGGTCCTGCCGATACTGGCGCACGACGTAGACCGCGACATGGTCGCGCGGCGATATCCGGCGGTTGAAAAACAGGCCATGCAGGAGCGGCTCGCCGGTCATCTCGATTCGGCCCTCCTCGATCAGTTCGCGCCTGAGTGACTCCAGAAAGGTCTCGCCGGTCTCGACGCCGCCGCCGGGCAGGTGCCAGCCGGAGACGTAGCTGTGCTTGACCAGAAACACCCGGTTCTCGCCGTCGAGCACGACGGCGCGGACACCGAGCGTCATCCCCCTGGCAAACCGCGAATAGAAATGGAAGACGCGGCGCAAAACAGGCTCGAACCGCAGCCGGACATCGTGAATGGTCATCGTGCGAGATTCCGTCCGGCGATCATGCTATGCAGGCGCATCCAGACAGAAGTCGAAGGACGCGAGAGTGGTGGCGAACCCGGGCGTGATAGCATTTCAGTCCCTGACGGTCACGTTTCAATGACGGCTTTCGTGCTTGCCCATCTGTCCGATCCCCACCTCGGCCCGATGCCGCGGCCGCGCCTGCGCGAACTCGCCGGCAAGCGCGCGATCGGATATCTGAATTGGCAGCGCAAGCGCCATATGATCCATCGCCGCGACGTGCTGAGCGAAATCGTGGCCGACATGCACGCGCAGCAGCCCGACCACATCGCCGTCACCGGCGATCTCGTCAACATTGCGCTGCCGCTGGAATTCTCCGAGGCGCGCACGTGGCTGGAAAGCGTCGGCGCGCCGCAGAATGTCTCGCTGGTGCCGGGCAACCACGACGCCTATGTGCGCGGCCTGCACGAACATTTCCCGCATGTATGGGCGGACTATCTTCGCGGCGACGGCGCCGCATCGAACAGCGACGCGGTGTTTCCCTATCTGCGGCGCAGAGGCCCGCTGGCGCTGATCGGCGTTTCCACCGCCGTTCCGACCGCGCCGTTCATGGCGACGGGGCGGCTCGGTCGCGCGCAACGCGATGATCTCGACGTGTTGCTGCCGCGACTCGCGGAAGAAAATTTATTCCGCGTGCTGCTGATTCATCATCCGCCTGTGACAACACCCGGCCGCTGGGCTGCGCGATTGCGCGACTCGGATGAATTGCTGGACACGATCGCGCGTCATGGCGTCGAACTCGTGCTGCATGGCCACGATCACCGCCACGCCACGGTCTGGCTCGACGGGCCGCGCGGACATATCCCGGCGATCGGTGTGCCGTCGGCATCGGCCATGGCCCACGGGCACAATCACCCGGCGGCCTACAATTTGTTCTCGGTGCAACGGGACGGTAATGCGTGGCGCTGCGATCACCGCGTGCGCGGATTTGAGAATGGATCGCTCGGCACGATCAAAAACGAGAAGCTGATTTAAATTCCGCGCAACGCCATCACCAGCGCGAAGCCGAACAGCGCGGCAAGGCCTGCCGCGAATCCGAACGCGAAGGTCCACATTCCGCTGCGGCGCTTTGCCGGGAAGGCGGCAGCAGCGGCCACCGGCGCCGGAGCGGGCGTCACCACCATCGCGTGTTCCCGCTCGATCAGGCGGCGTGCGATATAGTCCGTCACGGCATCGACCATCACCGGCACATCATGCGATTCGGCGATGACGATGCGGCCAAAACGCGTGTCCTGCACGAACCGGTAGATGCGCTTGTCGCGACCCATGACGACGTGCGCGACGGCGTCGATCCACAGCCGTGGTGTATCGCCCTGGCTGATGCCGCGATCGAACAGATCGACGCCTGCCGGAATCTCCGAGAACAGCGAATCGAGCGCCTCATGCAGAATTTCAAGACGGGCGACCTCGGCATCGCGCAGATCGACCACCACGCCGGTCCGGTCGGCGGCCTCGATGCGCGCCTTCCGCAGGGCGTCCCGCAGCCGGACGGGGGCCGTTTTGACGGCCGAATCGTTGGGGGCGCTCTGTTCCGCCATGCCTGTGTACCTTGTGGCTTAAATACCTTTGTTCTGACCCCCTTAATCTATCAGTAACCCTATCCCCCGCAAGCGTCCCTGACCTTTGCCGTGACCCTGCTTTGGAAAAAAAGACGGCCCTGTCCGGAATCGGAACAGGGCCGCTGAATGGGGCGGGCGACGAACCCCGCCCGGGAGACGTTTAAGCCGTCGCGCGGCTCGGTTCTTCCACGATGGAGAAGCGAACGCCTGCACGGTGACGGTTTTGCTCCGACACTTCCTTCCAGGCGTCCTCAGCCTCCTTGCGGGTCTTGAACGGGCCCTGGACCTGGGCCGACCCTTCCACGAGTTTGTGGAAGTTCATCGAACCGAACTCGCCACCAATCACCCAGAAATTGCTGCCACTCATTT
This sequence comes from Afipia sp. GW822-FHT04G07, assembly GCF_058800765.1. Lineage (NCBI taxonomy): Bacteria > Pseudomonadati > Pseudomonadota > Alphaproteobacteria > Hyphomicrobiales > Nitrobacteraceae > Afipia > Afipia sp. GW822-FHT04G07. The sequence continues at coordinate 3,462,951 of NZ_JBXAMP010000001.1, read as the reverse complement.
GAGCCTCCGTTAGTTAGCTTGAAGTGCAATAGTTCTGCCGAGATCCGATCGTCAGCCGAACTGGTTCATCGTGTTGTGAGCGCCGCCCGCCTTCAGGGCCGCCTCGCCGGCGAAGTATTCCTTGTGGTCGTCGCCGATGTCGGAGCCGGCCATGTTCTGGTGCTTCGCGCAGGCGATACCCTGGCGGATTTCCGCACGCTGAACGTTCTTCACGTATCCGAGCATGCCCTGTTCGCCGAAATACTCCTTCGAGAGGTTATCCGTCGACAGCGCCGCCGTGTGATAGGTCGGCAGCGTGATCAGGTGGTGGAAGATGCCAGCGCGCTTGGACGAATCCGCCTGGAAGGTGCGGATGCGCTCGTCGGCTTCAATCGCGAGTGGCGTCTCGTCGTATTCCACCTTCATCAGCTCGGCACGATTGTACTTGCTGACGTCCTTGCCGTTTTCCTTCCAGGCATCGTACACCTGCCAGCGGAAATTCAGCGTCCAGTTGAACGACGGCGAGTTGTTGTAGGCGAGCTTGGCATTCGGGATCACCTTGCGGATACGGTCGACCATTCCGGCAACCTGCTCGATATGCGGCTTCTCGGTTTCGATCCACAGCAGGTCGGCGCCGTTCTGCAGCGACGTGATGCTGTCGAGAACGCAGCGGTCCTCGCCCGTGCCGGCGCGGAACTGATAGAGGTTGCTCGGCAGGCGCTTCGGACGCAGCAGCTTGCCGTTACGGCTGATGATGACGTCACCGTTACCGATCTTGGACGCATCGACCTCTTCGCAATCGAGGAAGCTGTTGTACTGGTCACCGAGGTCACCCGGCTTGTGGCTGACAGCGATCTGCTGCGTGAGACCGGCGCCGAGCGAGTCGGTGCGGGTCACGATGATGCCGTCGTCAACGCCCATTTCGAGGAACGCGTGGCGGCAGGCACGAATCTTCGCGAGGAAAACCTCGTGCGGAACAGTCACCTTGCCGTCCTGATGGCCGCACTGCTTTTCGTCCGAAACCTGATTTTCGATCTGCAGGGCGCATGCGCCTGCCTCGATCATCTTCTTGGCGAGCAGATAGGTCGCTTCGGCATTGCCGAAGCCCGCGTCGATGTCGGCGATCACAGGCACGACGTGGGTCTGGAAGTTGTCGACCTTCGCGATCAGCGTCGCTTCCTTGGCCTTGTCGCCAGCCTTACGCGCGGCGTCGATCTCGCGGAAGATATCGTTGAGTTCGCGCGAGTCGGCCTGACGCAGGAAGGTATAAAGCTCTTCGATCAGCGCCGGCACCGAGGTCTTCTCATGCATCGACTGATCCGGCAGCGGACCGAACTCGGAACGCAGCGCGGCGATCATCCAGCCGGACAGATAGAGGTAACGGCGATCGGTCTTGCCGCCGAAATGCTTCTTGATCGAGATCAGCTTCTGCTGGGCGATGAACCCGTGCCAGCAACCCAGCGACTGGGTATACTTGGTGGGGTCGTTGTCATACGCCTCCATGTCCGCGCGCATCACGGACGCCGTATAGCGGGCGATGTCCAGACCGGTCCTGAAGCGGTTCTGCAGCCGCATACGGGCGACGGCCTCGGCGGTCACGCCGTTCCATGTGCCCTTGTCCTTGAGGAGGGCTTCGGCCGCAGCGATTTCGCTCTGATAGGAAGCCGGCCCCTGAAGTGCCTGGTCGGTGATATTGCGCGATTGATAATTCATGGTGGTGATCCCTTGTGGAGTTGCCACCGTTTCAACGCATCGCGCGGTCAATCGCTAGGGACTCCGAAGATAACTTGTCATACTTTACAAATATCCGTTGTTATGATGTAATTAGTTTACAATTTCGCTTATTAGCAAGGTGACCGCCGTGGCCACGTCGACAATCCGTTCGGTTTTTATGGGTCCGCGGCTGCGGCGGCTGCGGCGCGATCTGGGGCTGACGCAGTCCAACATGGCGGCCGATCTGGATATCTCGGCACCTTATGTCGCGCTTCTGGAGCGCAATCAGCGGCCGGTGACGGCTGACATGCTGCTGCGCCTCGCCCGCACCTACAAAATCGATCTGGCGGATCTCGCGGGCGACGGGGGCGCGGATCATACCGCGCGCATGCAGGCGGTTCTCAAGGAGCCGATGTTTGCAGACATCGATATTCCCTCTCTTGAAATCAGCGATATCGCAATCGGCTATCCGGGACTGGCGGAAGCATTCCTGCGGCTCTACACGGCCTACCGCGAAGAACAGCTTGCGCTGGCGGATCGCAAGGAGCCGGCGGCGGGGACCGCATCGCGTTCGCGCCGGGGCGGTCTGGACCTCAACGATCCGGTTGCGGAAGTCCGCCGGTTTCTGGCCGCGCGCAAAAACAACTTCGCGGATCTCGACGACGCCGCCGAGAAGATTTTGCATGGCCCCGCGGACACCAACTGGTTTATCGAGCGGCTGACCACGCGCCATAAACTTCGCGTTCGCCATTTGCCGCCGGACGTCATGATCGGCGCTGTCAGACGGCTGGATCGTCACCGCAAGGAAGTCCTGTTTGACGACTCGCTCGACACCGCGAGCTTCAACTTCCAGCTGGCCCAGCAACTCGCTTATCTCGAATTTGAAGACGAGATCGGCACAGCGCTGAAAGCCGGCCAATTCACCTCCAAGAGCGGCAAACTGCTGGCGCACCGGTCGCTCGCGAGTTATGCCGCCGCGGCGCTCATCATGCCGTATTCCGCATTCGCGAAAGCCGCGGAGACGCGCCGTTACGACATCGAAGCGCTGGCGCGGCAGTTCGGGACCAGCTTTGAACAGACGGCGCATCGCATCACGACATTGCAGAGACCGGGCTCGGAAAAAGTGCCGTTCTTTTTGATCCGCGTCGATCCGGCCGGCAATATTTCCAAACTGCTCGACGGCGCCGGATTCCCCTTTGCGAAGCACGGCGGAGCCTGTCCGCTATGGTCGGTGCACGGGGTCTTCAAAACACCGCGCCAAATCGTGACGCAATGGCTGGAGTTGCCGGACGGTCAGCGGTTCTTTTCCATCGCCCGTACAGTCACCGCCGGCGGAGGCTCGTTCGGGGCCGCGCGGGTGGAGCGCGCCATTGCGATTGGCTGCGCGGTTGAACACGCCAAAAAACTGATTTATTCCACCGATGAATCCGGACCGCGCGCGGATGCACCCACGCCGATCGGCGTCGCATGCCGTGTCTGCCATCGTCCGACATGCGCTGCGCGATCTGAACTTCCGATCGGCCGTGAACTGCTGCCCGACGATTACCGGCGGCTCAACGTTCCATTCGGATTCTCATCCGACTGATCGCTTGTGACGCGTGGCTATGTTTTCTATCCTGAGTTCGTTCCGCAGCTTGCTCATTGACTCGATTGCTCCCACGCCCTCTCAATCCTCACCATCAGGATGCAGCATCTTTTCATGACCAGATTCATTCCCGCTCTCGTGATCGCGATGAGCCTGCTTGCAACATCCGCCTCCGCCCAGCGGGGCGCGTCATGCCATGGGGGACAGAGCTTCGATCAATTTCTTGCGCAGTTGAAGCAGGACGCCGTCACCGCCGGCGTGTCGCAGCGCGCGATCGCTGCCGCCTCGCCTTATCTGGTCTACGATCAGAGCATCGTGAACCGCGACCGCGGCCAGCGGGTGTTCGGCCAGATCTTCACGGAGTTCGCGGGCCGCATGGCGTCGGAATCGCGGAGAGTGCGGGGCCAGCAACTGATCCAGACCCACGCGCAGGCTTTTGCGCGCGCCGAAAAGGAATACGGCGTTCCGCCGGCGGTGATCACCGCGTTCTGGGCGCTGGAAAGCGACTTCGGCGCAATCCAGGGCAAGCTTTCGACACTGCGCTCGCTGGTGTCGCTGGCCTACGATTGCCGCCGCGCGCAGATGTTTCACGACGAGACCATCGCAGCGCTGAAAATTATCGACCGTGGCGATCTTTCGCCCGCCGAGATGATCGGCTCGTGGGCCGGTGAACTCGGACAGACACAGTTCCTGCCACGCCATTACTTCGACTACGCCGTCGACTACGACGGAAACGGACATCGAGACCTGCTGCACAGCGCTCCCGACGTCATAGGCTCCACCGCGAACTACATCGCGACCGGATTGAAATGGCGGCGCGGCGAGCCGTGGTTGCAGGAAATCCGTGTACCCACGAATTTACCCTGGGATCAGGCCGATCTCACCATCAAGCACCCGCGCTCCAAGTGGGCGGCGTGGGGCGTAACTTTTGCTGACGGCCGTCCGCTGCCGAAGGACGATCTCCCCGCCTCGGTGTTGCTGCCGATGGGCCGCGATGGACCGGCGTTTCTCGCCTATGCGAATTTCGCCGCCTACACGGAGTGGAATAACTCGCTGATCTATTCGACCACCGCGGGTTATCTCGCGACCCGAATCGCGGGAGCAGCCCCGATGCGCAAACCAGCGACCCCGGTGGCACAATTGCCGTTCAACGAGATCAAGGAATTGCAGCAGTTGCTCGCGCGGCAGGGATTCAATGTCGGCAAGATCGACGGCATTCTCGGCCAGCAGAGCCGCATCGCGATCAAGACCGTGCAGACGAAATATGGACTTCCCGCCGATTCATGGCCGACCGCCGAGTTGCTGGCGCGGATGCGTGGCGGACCGCGCTGAAGTTCGCGCTCGCGGTCCCTTGTAAGCGCAGGGAGAACATCTAGATCGGGCAAGCCTGCTTCACGGCAAGAATTTTCCCCTGAAAGGTCACCCATGTCATTCTACGATGGTTCGGCTCCGGTCTTTATCCATACGCTGACAGCCCTGTCCGCCATTCTTACCAAAGCGGAAGCCCATGCCGCCGCCAACAAGATGGCGCCCGGCGAATTGCTAGAGGCCCGGCTGCATCCGTCGATGTATCCGCTGACCAGACAGGTCCAACTTGCGTGCGATTTTTCCGGCAAGGCCTGCGCGCGTTTCACGCAAACCGAACTGCCTGTGATGGCCGATACCGAAACCACGTTCGCGGAATTGCAGGCGCGGATTCAAAAGGTGATCGCCAATATCAGGGCGCTGCCTCCCGAAAAATATGAAGGCGCGGAAAAGCGCGAGATCACCTTCCCGGTCGGTCCCGGCAAAACCATGACCATTCCCGGTCAGCAGTTTCTCAATCACTCCGCGATGCCGCAGTTCTTTTTTCATGCCACGACCGCCTACGACATTTTGCGACACAAGGGCGTCGAGCTCGGCAAGCGCGATTTTCTCGGCGTGGCATAACGAGACGGCACCTTTCAACCAACCGAAGCCGAAGCGGCAGATCATTTCTGCCGCTTCGGCACCGGTTCCGGACAAATCGTTCTCCCGATCCTTGCGGACGCCGGTCCTGGCGGCAAAGACATGCCTGCCATCCAGCACGGTCGAATCTGAACTTTTCAATCAGCCGTGACTTGCCTTTTCGAGCGGGCGACACTTACATGCATCTGCATAGAAATCTCGTTTCAGGAAAGAGCCGCCATGTCCGCTTCCAAATTGTTTGAGCCCTTCAAGCTGGGCGCTGCAACGCTGACCAATCGATCTGTCATGGCCCCGCTGACGCGCAACCGCGCTGTCGCGGGCTTCGTGCCCAATCCGCTCGCCATCGAATACTACGGCCAGCGCGCGTCGGCCGGGTTGCTCGTCACCGAAGCGAGCCAGGTGTCGCAGCAAGGCCAAGGTTATCAGGACACGCCCGGCATCTATTCGAAAGAGCAAGTCGCAGGATGGCGGAAGGTGACGGATCGCGTGCACGAACGCGGCGGCCACATCTATATCCAGCTCTGGCATGTCGGACGCATCTCGCACACCTCCTTGCAGCAGAACGACGGCGCACCGGTTGGACCTTCCGCGGTTCGCGCCAAGGGCAAGACTTTCGTCGGCGGTACGTTCGCGGACGTATCCGAACCTCGCGCGCTGGAACTGAACGAAATTCCCGGCATCATCGAGAGCTTCAAGCGCGCCTCGGCCAATGCGCTGGAAGCCGGTTTCGACGGCGTCGAAATCCACGGTGCGAACGGCTATCTGCTCGACCAGTTCGCCAAGGATGGCGCCAACAAGCGTACTGACGCCTACGGCGGCTCGATCGAGAACCGCGCGCGGCTGATGCTGGAAGTCTCGAAAGCGGTAGCCGCCGAGGCTGGCGCAGACCGCACCGGTATCCGCATCTCGCCGGTGACGCCGGCCAATGACATTTCCGACAGCAACCCGCAGCCGCTGTTCGAGCACATCGTCGATCAGCTCAACGCCTTGAAGCTTGTCTATATTCACGTCATCGAGGGCGCGACCGGCGGTCCGCGCGATGTCGCGCCGTTCGACTACGACAGCCTGCGCAAGCGCTTCAGCGGCGCCTACATCGCCAACAACGGCTACAATTTCAAACTCGCGACCGAGGTGCTGGAGAAGAACAAGGCCGACCTGATCGCGTTCGGCAAGCTCTTCATTTCGAATCCAGATCTGGTCGAGCGCCTGAAACTCGGCGCGCCGCTGAACGACTTCGACAAGGCGACGTTCTATGGCGGCGGCGCCAAGGGTTACACCGATTATCCGGTGTTGGGGCGTCAGGCCGCAGCCGAGTGAGTACCGCAGGAATGCATCGCTGAAAAAGGCCGGGAGCAATCCCGGCCTTTTCTACAAACTGGATGTTCAAACCGCTGCCGGTTCCAGATCCAATCGTCCCGCAAGAAACCGCGTCGCGGCGCGCTCAGCGTCTCGCGCGTTCTTGAAAATCTTGCCGTCAAGCGGATTGAACTTGTGAACGGCAGCGAAAAAACGGAAACCCGCTTTCTCGCGCACGACAATGCCGGCGGCTTCCGAACTGACTTCGATGATGTAGGTATCTGACATAGCTATCCTGCCCGGAGAATCCGGTTCCTCTGTCGCACTAACGCTGAATGTTCGAAAAGGTTTCAGGGGCGACAGGACCGACACGCGCCCGTCGCCGCATGAACATGCCGGGCCGAGAAGCCCGTGCTGCACATCCATCCACCGATCAAGCCGTTTGGCGTCATGTCCAATCTCTCGGGCCAAGCCTATAGGTGCTTCGCGCGACAGTTTTATAACCTAAATGCCCAAGCGGCGGGAGACGGGAAGACGTCTTGTTGTAAAATAGCAATGCGACGCGCGCACGAGACGAGGAAACGGGACGAAAGAATTCGCCCAACGGTCAATGACGCGAAAAATTACCTAGCTCTTCCGGCTGATTTCGCCCGTCAGGCGCTGACAGCAGCCGGGTCGCGCCGGATCGCCTGCGGATGTCCCTGATCGTCGATCGCGACGTAAGTATAGTTCCCGTCAGTCACCAGAATCGATTTTGATTCGTTTCGCCGCTGCACCCAGGCGGCGACATGCACGGTGATCGATGTTCGCCCGAGACGAACCAGTGATCCGTAGACCGAGACGACGTCGCCAACATAGACCGGCTTGCGAAACGTCATGGCTTCAATCGCAACCGTGACGGCGCGGCTCTGCGTGACTTTTGAAGCGAAGATACCGCCTGCAATATCCATCTGACTCAGCAGCCAGCCGCCAAAGATGTCGCCATTCTGGTTGGTGTCGGCCGGCATCGCCATGGTGCGAATCGAAAGATCGCCCTGCGGCTCCGAAGGGGGCGCCGGGGCATGGATGGGCGTGTCTGTCATCTATGAAATCCGTCAAATGAACGAAGAGCCTAGCTGAACGTATCCCACCCGGCGTCAGGCTTAAAGCGCTCGCCGAATTTTGCTTCGAGCGCCTTCAGCGCCGCGGCGACATTCGCGCCACCCCGCACCCGGGCGTAATTCAGCGGCCCGCCGCGGAACGGCGCGTAGCCAGTGCCGAAGATCATCGCGCCATCCACCACATCGGCGTTATCGACAATGCCCTCGCGCAGGCAGGCGACGCAGACATTGGACATCGGCAGAACAAGACGATCGATCATTTCGTCGGTGGGCTGAACCGGCGAATGGGTTTTCACCGCCTTGCCGTCCTTCCATTCGTAGAAACCCTTGCCGGTCTTGCGGCCGAGATCACCGCGCTTGACCATGTCGCGCAGCCAGTCCGGCGCGGGCGGTAACGCTGCCTCGCCGAATTTCGAGCGCAGCATGTCACCGACCGCGAGACAAATATCGAGACCGACCTGATCGGCGAGTTCAATGGGTCCCATCGGCATACCGAACTTCTCGGCGGCGGCATCGATCACGGCCTTGTCGACCTTCTCGTCGAGCATCACCATCGCTTCCAGCATGTACGGCGTCAGCGCGCGGTTGACGAGGAAGCCCGGCGAACTCTTCACCGGCAGCGGCAGGCGGTCGATGGCCCCGACGAACTTCAGCGCGGTCGCCAGCGCCTGCGGATCGACGGTGTCGTGGCTCACGACCTCGACAAGTTGCAAACGCGACACCGGATTGAAGAAGTGCAGCCCGAGCAGCCGCTCGGGATTTTTCAGCGTGGTGCGCAGATCCTGCAACGGAATGCTGGATGTGTTGGTGGCAAGGATCGCGCCTGCCTTCATGATGGGCTCGAGCCCGGCATAGACCTTCTGCTTCAAGTCGAGTTTTTCGGGCACTGCCTCGATAATCAGATCGGCATTCCGCACACCCTCGCCGTTCATGTCCGGAATCAGCCGGTCGAGCGCGTCGCGCAGATCGGTCTTCTTGCGGATGATCTTGCCGAACAAATCCGCCGCGCGCTTGATCGCGCCGGCGATCGGCTCGGCCTTCATGTCAGCCAGTGTCACGCGCAGGCCTTGATTAGCGCACCATGCAGCGATGTCACCGCCCATGGCGCCCGCGCCGATGACGTGAACGTGCCTCACGGTATTGCGGCCGTCGGCAAGTTTCTTCATCTGCTCGCGCAGGAAGAACACCCGGATCAGGTTCTGCGCCGTCGGCGTTATCATCAGCCTGGCGAATGATGCTTTCTCGGCGTTGAGCATCGCGGCGCGGTCGCCGCCGTGCTTTTCCCACAGATCGACCAGCGCGTAAGGCGCGGGATAGTGTTCCTTCGGCGCAGTCTTCGCCGCCTCGCCACGCATGCGATTGGCCAGCAGGCCGCGCACCGGACCAAAGTTCATCGCCTTGGCGAGGAGCCCCTGCCTGTGTGGCCGCAAGCGACCGAAGATCGCGGCCTTCACCGCGCCGCGCACATGACGTTCCTGCGTCACGGCATCGGCCAGACCCAGCGACTTCGCCTTGCGCGCGTCGATGGTCTTGCCGGTGAGCATCAAGGTCATCGCCTCGAGCGGGCTGACGAGATGGGTGAAGCGCGCGGTGCCGCCGAGCCCCGGATGCAGGCCGAGCATGACTTCAGGGAAGCCGAAGCGCGCATTGTCAATGGCGATGCGCGTGTTGCAGGCCAGCGCGATCTCAAGCCCTCCACCCAGACAAAAGCCGTGGATCACCGCGACGCTCGGGATTTTCAACGCTTCCATGCGGTCCACGACCGCATGAGCCTTGTTCATTTCCGTCTCGACCTGACTAGCATCGGTCGCGCCGCGGAATTCGTTGACGTCCGCGCCTGCGATGAAGCCGGACTTCTTCGCGGAGCGAACCACAAGACCCGCCGGACGCTCGGCTTCCAATGTGGCGACGATCCGACCAAGTTCCTCGATCACGTCGCCTGACAACGTGTTGGCGCTGGCGCCTTCGCGATCGAACAGCAGCCATGCGATGCCGTCGCTGTCGCGCGTCAGCTTGAAATGCCTGTACGGCCCCGCCGCCGGCTCCGGCCCGAGCTCGAGCACACGATCCTTCAGAACGTCCATGATCCGTGAGTCCATGCTCGTTCCCTTACACTGTCTCGATCAGCATCGCGCCGCCGAGACCGCCGCCGATACATTCGGTGGCGATGCCGCGTTTGGTGCCGAGACGTTTCATCGCATTTACAAGATGCAGCACGATGCGGTTGCCGCTGGTGCCGACGGGATGTCCAAGGCTGATGGCGCCGCCATCGACATTGAGCTTCGCCTGATCGATCTGGCCCGCTGCGCCGTCAAGCCCCAGCACCTCGCGGCAGAACTTGTCGTCATTCCACGCAGCAAGACAGCCGAGCAACTGCGACGCGAACGCCTCATTGATTTCCCAGGTCTCGACGTCCTGCAATTTGAGCTTGTTGCGCTTCAAGAGTTCGGTCGATGACAGCACCGGCCCGAAGCCCATGACGCCCGGATCGAGCCCGGCCCATTGGCTGTCAACAATGATCGCCTTCGGCTTGAGGCCGTATTTGTTGACAGCGTCTTCCGACGCCAGAATCGTCCAGCATGCGCCATCGGTGATCTGCGACGAGTTGCCGGGCGTCACCTGCCCCCATGGCCGCTCGAACGCCGGCTTGAGTTTCGCGAGCTTGTCCATCGACGAATCCGGCCGCACGCCGTCGTCATGGTCGTAGAACTTTCCATCGCGCGCGAACGCCGTTTCGACTTCGCCCTTGAGAAAGCCCTGCTCCTGCGCACGCGCGAGCCGTCTGTGGCTCTCCACCGCATAGGCATCGGCCTGCTCGCGCGTCACGCCCATCAGGTGCGCGACGACCTCCGCGGTCTGGCCCATGTTCAGATCGGTGATCGGATCGGTGAGCCCGCGCTCGAGGCCAATGATCGGCTTGAAGTACTCCGGACGGGCCTTCAGAAACGCCGCGACCTTCGAAAGTGTATCTTTGGCGGTGGCGAGTTTTGCGAACCAGCGCACGCCGGATTGCGGAAACACCAGCGGCGCGTAGCTCAATGCTTCCGCGCCGCCCGCCAGAATCATGTCGGCTTTGCCTGCTTCGATGTAACGATACGCCGTGTCGATCGACTGCATCCCCGAGCCGCAGTTGATCTGCACGGTGAACGCCACCATGCGCTCGCCCATGCCGAGCCGCAACGCGGCGACGCGCGCCGGGTTCATTTCATCCGCGATGACATTGACGCAACCGAGAATGACCTGATCGAATGCGTTGGGAGCGAATGGCTGCCGCGCCAGCAATGGCCGCCCTGCCTGAACGGCAAGATCGACCGGGGTGAAAGGCCCCGGCCCGCCTTGCGCTTTCAGAAACGGCGTCCGCGCGCCGTCGATAATATAAACCGGTCGCGCCATCAGCTTGCAGCCCGATCCGGTGAGGTCTGCTTGAAGTCGGAATGCTTCCTGTAGATCGGCGAGAGCGCTTCCGGCGCGAAATCATCGACCTCGATCACCAGTGCGACCGCGTCATGCGCAGCTTTCAGCCTCGCCCCTTCGTCCGCCGTAATGACGCCCTTCTTCACGGCCTCATCCCGGTCCCGGACACGCGCGTCACGCATCTTCTTTTCGATCGGCTCATTGGCGGCGACGAGCAGGAACGCGCGCTCCAGCCGCGCCAGCGGGCCGTCGTCATTCGCGTGATAAAGCCCTTCCGTCAGGCGGTCGCGCGACGCCGACGGCTCAAGGATCAATTGCGCGCAGCGATGCACGACCTGATCCGACGGACCGAGCGGGTTTGCGCCAAGCGGCTGGATCAGAAATTTCAGGATCGCACCCACGAAGCGGTTCGGCAGGTTGGCCATCACCTCGGCCAACCGATTTTCGATGGTGCGGATGCCGTTCGCCATCACCCATTCGAGTGCAGCAAAATCGGCCTCCTGACGGCCTTCATCCTCCCAGCGCTTCAGCGCCGCCGAGAGCAGGTACAATTCGGAGAGAATGTCCCCGAACCGCGCCGACAGCATTTCCTTGCGCTTCAGCGCGCCGCCCAGAGTTAGCAGCGCCATGTCGGCGCACAGCGCAAAGGCTGCGGAGTAACGCGACAGCTGACGATAGTAGCCGGTCGCGGCACCCGCGTCCGGCGCAGGCGCGAACGCGCCACCGGTCCAGCTTCGTCCCCACGCGCGGAACGTGTTGGTGATGGCGTGACCGACGTGTTTCCAGAACGCGGTGTCGAAATCTGCGAGACCTTTCTTCTGATCGGCTTCGCCGATGGCGGTCATCTCGCTCAACAGATAAGAATGCGCGCGGACCGATCCCTGCCCGAACACGATCAGATTGCGCGTCAAAATGTTAGCGCCCTCCACCGTGATAGCGACGGGCACGGAGCGGTATAAGTTGCCCATGTAATTCTGCGGGCCGTCGATTACGGCCTTGCCGCCGTGAATGTCCATCGCATCATCGACCGTGATGCGCAGGCGTTCGGTGGCGTGCAGCTTCATGATGCCTGAAATCACCGCCGGATGAATATGCTGATTGAGCGCCGAACATGTCAGCCGCCGCGCGGCGTCGAGCTGATAGGCCGTGCCGGCGATCCGCGCCAGCGGCTCCTCGATGCCCTCGAATTTTCCGATCGGAACATGGAATTGTTCGCGGATGCGCGCGTAAGCGCCGGTCGCACGCGCGCAGTAAGCCGCGCCCGCGGCCGATTGCGACGGCAGCGAAATGCCGCGGCCTGCCGCCAGCGCGGTCATCAACATCTTCCAGCCTTGACCGATGCGCTCCTGCCCGCCGATGATGAAATCCATCGGAATGAAAACGTCCTTGCCCCAGTTCGGACCGTTCTGGAACACCTGCATCGCGGGCAGATGACGATGGCCGATGGTGACACCGGGCAGATCGGTCGGAATCAGCGCAACCGTGATGCCGAGTTCTTCCTCGCTGCCGATCAAGTGATCCGGATCGTAGGCCTTGAACGCGAGACCGAGCAGTGTCGCCACCGGGCCAAGCGTGATGTAGCGCTTGTGCCAGTTCAGCCGCAGGCCGAGCGTTTCCTTGCCGTTGAAGGTGCCCTTGCAGATGATGCCGGTGTCGATCATCGACGCGGCGTCGGAGCCGGCCTCCGGGCTGGTCAGGCCGAAGCACGGAATCTCGCGCCCTTCCGCCAGACCCGGCAGCCATTTGTTGCGCTGGTCATCGGTGCCGAACTGCATCAGCAATTCGCCCGGCCCAAGCGAGTTGGGGACCATCACCGTCACGGCGGCGGTCACCGAGCGCGACGAAATCTTTCGCACCACCTCGGAATGCGCGTAAGGCGAGAAGCCGAGCCCGCCAAACTCCTTCGGAATGATCATGCCGAAGAATTTGTTGCGCTTGATGAACCCCCACACCTCGGGCGGCAGATCGCGCCATTCCCAGTTGACCTTCCATTCGTCAACCATCGCGCAAAGCTGTTCGACCGGACCGTTGAGAAACGCGGTCTCTTCCTCGGTCAGCTTTGCCGGTGCGAACGCCAGCAGCTTCGACCAGTCCGGATTGCCGGTAAACAGGTCGGCGTCCCACCAGACGTCGCCGGCTTCAAGCGCCTCGCGCTCGGTATCGGACATCGGCGGCAGCGCCTTGTGCGCCCATGCGTAGATCGGACGGGTGATAAGGTCACGGCGGAGGGAAAAGCTCATGGGATGATCCTTTGCCGAATTCGCATTTGTTTGGGCATGATCTGATTTCGGCGATCATGCCCGGACAGCGTGCCACAGGCGTAAAATGTAACGGGTCAAGGCTGGAAAACAACTTCGGCGTTATGTCGCGTTTGAAGCGAAAGCCCCAGAAAACACTACCGGTTCAATAACCTGCACGTTAGCTCAACGTTCCCGCACGGCATCCTAAACAATCGACAAGATCACCAAGACTTGAGCCTGCCGCTTACCGCGGCCGGATCATCTCGAACATCACGTCGGGCCGGATTTGCGCATAGTCGCCCATCCGCCCCGCGCGCAGGATCGGATAGGCCTCAGCGGTCTGGTAGACGCCGTCCCGGATCAGACTCTTGTCGATATGGACCGCGACCACTTCGCCGAAGGTCACCCAGGCGTCGGCCTTCCTGCCGTCGGCGCCCTGAAGCTGGATCATCTGCGTCAGCTTGCACTCGAACGACACGAGGCTTTCACCGACGCGCGGCACATCGACCTTGCGCGAGGCTACCTTGGTCAGCCCGGAGATCGTGAATTCGTCCGTCTCGTGCGGCACGCTCGCCGATGTCATGTTCATCTGCTCGGCGATATGCTTGGTCACCAGATTCCAGGTGAATTCCTTGGTCTCCTGGATATTGGAAACGCTGTCTTTCCAGCCCGTCGAGGAAAACCCGATGATCGGCGGCACGTAACAGAAGGCATTGAAGAAGCTATAGGGCGCGAGATTGACGTGTCCCTTGCTGTCCTTCGATGAAATCCAGCCGATGGGCCGGGGACCGACAATGGCGTTGAACGGATCGTGCCTGAGGCCGTGGCCTTGAGAGGGCTCGTAATAGTGAAAATCGCCAGAGGGAAGACCCGAAGAACTATCCATGAGAAACTTTGCCCGCATCGCTGTTGCCCGGCATCGTTCCGGGTGCGCTCAAGGTAAGCGCTGCGAGGACAAAGTCTATCATTTGATCGAGGCTCGGCCCCGGCTTCTTGGCGCATTGCTCGATCATCTGGGGATGGAAGAACCGGATCATGCCGGTGCAGGTGCTCTTGGCGGCGAGCTCGATGTCGGTCACCTTGAACACCCCGGTCTGCGCGCCTTCGGCGATGACGGCGGCAATGGCCATGGTGATCCGCTCGATATGCGCTTCACAGACGTCCCAGCTTTCCTCCATCGCGATGGCGACCATCTCGTGGATCTTCGCATCGCCGACGAAGCGCTCGGCATTCATGCGGCTCACGGTCGCCAGCAACTCGCGCAGACGCACGGCCGGGTGCGTGGTCTTGGCCGCGATGGCTTCCGCCTCGGTCTCGACCTCGTTCATCAGCCGCCGCGCGACGCCTTCGTGAATCGACTTCTTGGAATCGAAGAAGCGATAGATGTTCGCCGGCGACATTTTCAATGACCGGGCGATATCGGCGACCGTGGTTTTGAGATAGCCGATGTCGCGAAACAGGCGCTCCGCCGTGGCGAGAATGCACGCCTTCTTTTCAGCATCGGTATCGTCGTGAAACGTCGTCATGTCTGTCTCGGTACCAGCAGTTCTTACTCGGCGGCTGCCGCAAGCGGCGGCGCGTGCTGAAGGTGGCCGGGCTTCGCGCCCGGCTGTTGAGCCTCGCCCGGGCCGCGTTCGTCCAGACTCTTCCTGAACCATAGCGCATAGAGGCCCGGCAGGAACAGCAGCGTCAGGAATGTTGCAACGAACAATCCACCCATGATGGTGATGGCCATTGGCCCCCAGAACGCCGACCGCGACAGCGGAATCATCGCCAAAATCGCGGCCAGCGCCGTGAGAACCACCGGCCGCGCCCGGCGAACCGTGGCCTCGACGATGGCTTCGCGCCGGGTCAGGCCGTGCTCGACGTCGGTTTCGATCTGATCGACCAGAATCACCGCATTACGCATAATCATGCCGGCCAGCGCGATCAGGCCGAGCAACGCCACGAAGCCGAACGGGCTATTGGCGACGTTCAGACCGAGCGAGGCGCCGACGATGCCAAGCGGCGCGGTGAGGAACACCAGAATAAGCCGCGAGAAGCTCTGCAACTGGATCATCAGCAACGTCAACATGCCGATCACCATCAAAGGAAACAGCTTGTTGATCGACGCATTGCCCTTTTCGGATTCCTCGATCGCGCCGCCTATTTCGATGCGATAGGCTGGCTGAAGGCTGTCGCGGATGCCTTGAAGTTTGGGCCAGATCGCGTTGGTCACGTCGGGCGCCTGCACGCCATCGACAATGTCGGCGCGCACAGTGATCGCCATGTCACGATTACGCCGCCACAGGATCGGCTCCTCGTGGGCGTATTCAATCTTGGCGACCTGAGAGAGCGGCACCGCGACGCCGTTACGCGAATAGATCGTGAGATCACCGACGCGGCCGAGATCGAGACGTTCCGACGGCACGGCGCGGGCGACCACGCCGACCTTCTCGATACCGTCACGCAGCGTCGTCACCTGCACGCCGGAAATCAGCATCGCCAGCGACTGCGAAATGTCCTGCGGGGTCAGGCCGAGCGCGCGGGCGCGATCCTGATCCACAGCGAGTTTGAGGTACGGCGTCTGCTCGTTCCAGTCGAGATGCGGATCGACGGCACGCTTTTCAGCGCGCACGACCTCACGCACCTTGTAGGCAATATCGCGCACGGTTTTGGTGTCGGGGCCCACGACCCGGAACTGAACCGGGAAGCCGACCGGCGGACCAAAGTTGAAACGGTCCACGCGCACGCGCGCTTCCGACAACGCGCCGTCGGCAACCGCCTTCTCGATCCGCGTCTTGATGCGCTCGCGCGCAGCGACGTCCTTCGACACAATGACCGTTTCTGAGAACGATTCATTCGGCAATTGCGGATTGAGACCGAGCCAGAAGCGCGGCGAGCCCTGCCCGATGTAGGTTGTGTAGGTTACGATGTCCTTGTCGTCCTTGAGCAGCGCTTCCGCCTTCTTCACGCTCTCCTTGGTGACGTTGAACGCGGAGCCTTCCGGCAGCCTCAACTGAAGGAACAGTTCCGGACGTTCCGACAGCGGGAAGAACTGCTGCTGCACATGGGTGAAGCCGACGATCGACAGTGCAAACACGCCGACGGTGGCGAGGACCACGGTGCCGCGCCGCTTCACGCACCATTCGATTACGCTGCGCAGGCCGCGATACATCCGCGTCTCGTAGATCGCGTGCGGATCGTGGCTGTGCTTTCCCTTGGCGAAGTTCGGCAGCAGCTTGACGCCGATATAAGGCGTGAAGATCACCGCGACGAACCATGAGGCCACTAGCGCAATCGCCACGACCCAGAAGATGCCGCCGGCATATTCGCCGACGGACGAATTGGCAAAGCCGATGGGGAGGAAGCCAACGGCCGTGACCAGCGTTCCCGTGAGCATCGGAAACGCGGTGGATTCCCAGGCGAAGGATGCCGCTTTCACGCGGTCCCAACCCTGCTCCATCTTCACCACCATCATTTCGACGGCGATGATGGCGTCATCGACCAGCAAGCCGAGCGCGATAATCAGCGCGCCGAGCGTGATGCGATGCAGGTCCATCCCCATCGCATTCATGACGATGAAAACGATGGCGAGAACCAGCGGCACCGACAGCGCGACGACAATGCCGGTGCGCCAGCCGAGCGCGAGAAAGCTCACGAACAGCACGATCGCCAGCGCCTCGATGAAGGAGTGAACGAATTCGCTGACCGCGGTCTCAACGACTTTCGGCTGATCGGCGATCTGCTCGATGTTGAAACCTTGCGGCACCGCGGCCATAAATTCCGCGGTCGCCTTCTTCACGGTCTCGCCGAGATCCAGAATGTTGGCGCCCTTCGCCATGACCAGGCCGACACCAATGGCGGGCTTGCCTTCCTGACGGATCTGGTAGTCGGGCGGATCGACAAACCCGTGGGTGACGGTTGCGATATCGCCGAGGCGAAACACACGGCCATTGCCTTCGACCGGCGTTTCCGCGACCGCCTTGACGCTGTCATAGGCGCCGGTGACGCGCAACGGCACGCGCTGCGACGAGGTCTCGACGGTGCCGGCGGGGACAACCGCATTCTGCTTGGCGAGCGAATCGAACAAAGCCTGCGTGGTGATGCCCAGTGTCGCGAGCTTGGCGTGGGAGAACTCCACGAACACGCGTTCGTCCTGCGTGCCGTACAGATTGACCTTGGTCACGTCCGGCGTCTTCAGCAGGCGCTGGCGCAAACCCTCAGCCACCTTCTTGAGCTGGGCGTAATCCGCGCCATCACCCGTCAGCATATAAAGGATCGAGTCCACATCGCCGAATTCGTCGTTGATGTTCGGCCCGATCAGGTTGGGCGGCAGATCGGCCTTGATGTCACTGAGCTTCTTGCGCAGCTGATAGAACAGTTGCGGCACGTCCTTTGCCGGTGTGTTGTCCTTGAAGGACATCGTCATCGCGGTGAACGACGGCTTGGTGTAGGTCTGCACCTTGTCGAAGTAAGGCAGCTCCTGCAGCTTCTTCTCGATACGGTCCGACACCTGCGACTGCATCTCCGCGGCAGTGGCGCCGGGCCAGATCGCATTGATGATAACGACCTTGATGGTGAAGGACGGGTCTTCCGCGCGGCCGAGCCGCTCATAGGAGAAGAAGCCCGCGATGCCGAGCATCACGATGAAGAATAGAATCAGAGTGGGGTGCGCGACAGCCCACGCGGAAAGATTGAATCGCTTCATCGGACCCTCGTGAGGTTTTTAGAACGACAGCGACGAAACGACCCGGACCTTCTGGGCCGGATCGAGCTTCTGCACGCCAAGCGCCACCACCGTGGCGCCTTCCTCGACGCCACCGGTGATCAGGACGTCCGCGGTCTCATAGGCTTTCACCGACACCGGCTTCAGCGACACCGCGCCGGTCTTTGCGTCAGCGACATAGAGCGACGGACCGTCGCCCTGACTGAACAGCGCCGAGAGCGGCAGCCGCGCAACCCGTTCGGTTACGGGGTCGGCCAGCGTCAGCGTCGCCGTCATGCCGAGCGACACCGCGTCGTCCGCGCCGGGCAACGAAAATTTCGCCAGATACGTGCGTGTCGCGACGTCGGCTGCGGGCGCGATCTCGCGCAGTTTCGCCGCGTATTTCTTGCCAGGCTCCGACCACAGCGTCACGCTGGCCTCGCCGGTCTTGGCGAAGTTCACCAGCGTTTCGGGGATTGCGACCACGGCTTCCTTTTCCGCGGAACGCGCCACGCGGATCGCGGTCTGCCCCGACGCGACCACCTGCCCCGGCTCGACCAGCGTCGCCGTGACCACGCCACGCGTGTCGGCCTCCAGGCTGGCATAGGACAAGCTGTTCCTGGTGAGTTCGACCGAGCGTTCGGCCCGGTTGAGACGTGCGCGGGCTTCGTCGCCGGCCGCCTTGACCTGATCGAGTTGCGCTTCGGTGGACCAGCCTTTCGCGCGCAATTCCTTGGCGCGGCCCTCGGCAGCGCTCGCCTGCGCCAGCACGCCGGTCGCGGCGCGAAATTCGGCTTCGGCCTGCTCGGCCTGCAATTTCAGATCGACCTCATCGAGCGTCGCCAGCGGCTGGCCGACATCGACCACCTGCCCGACCTCAACGAGCCGCTTGGCGACCTTGCCGGGAACGCGGAAACCCATGTCGGTTTCCACCCGCGGGCGGATCGTGCCGACAAAGCTGCGTTCCGGAGACTGGGACGAATAGTGGACTGTCGCGACCAGGACGGGGCGACCCTTCTCGCCCTCCGCTGCCTCTTGCTTGCTGCAAGCTCCCAGCGCCAGTGCGGGGATAATCAAGGCGAGAACAGCCAAGCTATTGCGCTGGCTAATGAATTTCTGGACTCGGTGCATCTGGGAGCTCCCTTGGGATACTCCAGCACCTTCTTACAATGATTGACGATTGTCAATAATCGTCAGTCATCAATTTGATGCACCGCAACCACTTGATCCGGAACCGCAATTCCGGACCGGACGGGCCGCCTCTGCATTTGCGCAAGGAAACGTGAACGACGCACCCTATGCCTTTTCGGCAGGGTCACGGTGAATGGGATCGACCCACAGCACCGTCTCCGGCTTTTCCACCGGCTCGATGTCGAGATTGATCGCCACCGCCTGTCCGTCGCTGCGCACCAGCACGCACTCCAGCGCCTCGTCCGGGCTCGCATTGATTTCCTGATGCGGCACATAAGGCGGAATGAAAATGAAATCTCCGGGATTGGCTTCCGCTGTAAACTGAAGATTCTCGCCCCACCGCATCCGCGCCTTGCCACGCACCACATAGATGATGCTTTCGAGATGGCCGTGATGGTGTGCGCCGGTTTTCGCATCGGGCTTGATGGTCACCGTGCCCGCCCAGAGCTTCTGCGCGCCGACGCGCGCGAAATTGATCGCGGCCTTGCGATCCATGCCTGCGGTGGAAGGAACATTCGGATCGAGCTGGTCGCCGGGGATGACGCGCACGCCGTCGTGTTTCCAGCGCTGATCGTCGTGCGCGTGATCATGATGGTGTGCGTGGTCATGCGGATGATCATGCGACATTCTCTGTTCCTTCTCGAATTGCAGCAACGCGTCACAAGCGCGTGTTCGAAAGCCAAATCATCAGATGAGGAACATCCCGTCAACTCGGCCGTTGTCGCAGCGAACTCACGTAAAGGAGATTGTGATGAGCAGCACCACCGACAAGATCAAGGGCGCAACGAACGAAGCCATCGGCAAGGCCAAGCAGGGTATTGGCGAGGCCACAGGCTCCGACAAGCTGAAAGGCGAAGGCGCGCTTCAGGAAGCCAAAGGCCACGGCCAGAAGGCGGTCGGCGATGCCAAGGAAGCAGTGAAGGACGCCGCCGACAAGGCCGCGGATTTCGTGAACAAAAAGCTCTGATGCGTTTTGGCGACGCGATAACTGGGAAAGGCCGGTCCTTCGGGGCCGGTCTTTTTCATGCGCGGTTTCGCAACCCACCGTATCCATGTGCGGCGTCTGGTCTTGCCGAATACCACAGCCGGGATATTGTTCGCATCATTACAACGGCAAGGCGCGCAAGGGAGGCAAGCTGATGGACATGAAAGTGACCGATCACGACACGCTGTTCGCGCTCAATCGCGATTACATCGACTCGGTGCAAACCTCCGACGTTCGCCGTTTCGACGAAATCCTCGCGCCCGAATTCTATTGCTCAAACCCCGACCGCTCGCTGGTGGATCGTGCGGGTTTCCTGATCCAGACCGCGAAGCCGGTCACGATCACAGATCTTAAAGCTGAGGACGTGATGATCCGCCTGATGGGCGATTTCGCCATCATCCACGCCCGCACCAGCTACACTATGCCGGACGGCAGCGCGGGCGGCGGCCGATACACAGACGTGTGGGCCAAACGCGGCGGCCAGTGGCTCGCTGTCTCGGCTCACGTTACGCGGTAGGTATCCAGCGGCGCCAGGTCCCACGCTCCACCGCGCTGAGAAAAATTTCCACCTGCGCATTGAACGCGGCAGGTTCTTCGAGATTGACGGCATGGCCGGTGTTCGGACACACCCACAGTCCCGCGCTCGGAATCGCCGCCTTCAACATCAGATTGGTCTCGATGCAGGGCGCATCTTCGTCGCCGACCGCCAGGAGTACCGGCGTCGTCAGCTTCGCGAACCGATCCTGGAAATCGTGCAGCGACGGCCGCAGCGCCTGATAGCGCGCCATCGTGTTCGACATTCCGCGAGGCGAATGCTGGCGCAGGTGATCGACGAATTCCTGCCAGGCGCGCGGATCCTTGTGCTTGAGCTGAATACGGGTCGGACTGTGCCCTATCTCGTCGGCCATCGCGTCCATGCCGCGCTCGATAAAGCCGCGCGAGGTGGCCGGCGCTTCCTTGAGCCACGCCTCGCGGGTGGACGGCGGCGATCCCGTCCCCGCTCCGGCCGCAACGATGGCCGAGGCTTTTCCGGGATGCCGCAAGCCGAACTGAAGCGCCGCATATCCTCCCATGCTGAGACCGACGATGTGGGCACGATCGACCCCGGCGCCCTGCATCACCGCTGCGATGTCATCGGCCGAAAATTCCCAGCCATACAAATTCAGGTCATCGGGAACATCGCTGGGCGGATAACCGCGCGCGTTGTAGGCAATGCAGCGGTAGGCGCGCGAAAAATAACGCACCTGGTTTTCCCACTCGCGGCAGTCCGCTCCGAACTCGTGAACGAAAATGATCGGATAGCCGCTGCCGGTTTCTTCATAATACAGCTTCGCTCCGGACGCTTCGATATACGGCATCAGCCATCTCTCCGATTTCGGAAAGCACTATAGCCATCGCTGCCGTCTTCTCGCCAGCGCGGTTCAAGCGTTGCGTATCACTGTTGCACGATACGCAACGCTTGCCGTGCAAGCATCACACAAACGGTTCAGCGTGCGTGGGCGAACTTCGTCTCCATGGCGCGGCGGAACACGACCGCATCGTCCTTTGTGTCGATCTCCACGTCCGACCAGCGAACCACGTCGCCGTGCGCGATGTCTTTCGTCAGTTTGACCCGGTGCGCCAGCCCGATCGGCAACGCGCCGACCCTGAGACTGTCCGCTGCCGGCATCAGCTTGCCCCAGACCGTATAGCCGCCCTCGCCGTCCAGCATTTCGCCAGCGCGCAAATTTTTCTTTGCAACGGCCGCGACGTCGCCGCGGAAATCCTGCGGCTGACCGGTCGGCTCATTGCGCAGCGCCGCCGACAGCACGGAGATGTTCAGTTCAAGCCCGATTAGGTGATACGGCTTGTACATCGCCGCATAACGCCCCGACGAATCCGTCTTCAGACCATACTGGCGGAAACAATCGGCCGCATAATCGTTCGGCGCTTCCAGCACGACATAGACGCCCCAGCGCAAATCGCGGAACACCGGGCGGCTGTCGCGCTCCAGCGACGAGACCACTTCCACCACGCCGGATTTTTCGAGCACGCCGCCCTTGTCGCGCGGACGCATGATATGCGGCAGATCGTCGACGCCGCACGGCGGAAACAGCAGGCCGCCTGACGGCACGTCGAGGCCGGTGGCGTTGGCGATCGCCGCCATTTCGATGGCGGACTTGGTGCCGTCCAGAAACGAGTTGAACATCTGCGGATTCATGCCGGCCGACTGGGCCTCGGCGGCGGTCAGGCCGTAGTGGCCCCAGACGCCGGCGGGTGTCACGTCGTGATAGATCGGCAGATACTTGGTGCCCTTGCCCGCCGCGACGACCTTGAAGCCGGTGGCGCGCGCCCAGTCCACCATCTCAGCGGTCAATGCAGGCTGATCGCCATAGGCGAGCGAATAGACGACACCGGCGCGGCGCGCTTCGTCCGCAAGCAACGGACCCGCCAGCACGTCGGCTTCGACATTGACCATGACGATATGCTTGCCCGCGGCAATCGCTGCGCGCGCATGACAAATGCCGACCGAGGGATTGCCGGTCGCTTCCACCACGACTTCGATGTTTCCACCGGTCGCGGCGCCGCCATCCTTGGTGAAGGTCGTGGCAGCGATCCGCGCTGCATCCCATCCCACCGTGCGGCAGGCTTCGCGCGCGCGGTCCGGATCGAGATCGACAATGACGGACACTTCAAGCCCCGGCGTATGCGGCACTTGTGAGAGAAACATCGAGCCGAACTTGCCGGCGCCAATCAGCGCGACACGCACGGGTTTCCCCGCCGCACGGCGCTTTTCGAGAAGGTGATGAAGGTTCATGGAGTGAAAACTCTGACGGAGGGACGATCAGTCTATACCGTCATTGCGAGCGAAGCGAAGCAATCCAGACTTGCTGGATTGCTTCGTCGCAAATGCTTTCGCAATGACCGAAAACTATTCAGCCGCCTGACGATGGCTGCGGGCGTAACGCACCAGCGCGTCGTCATCCACCGTCTGGATCGGCGTGAAATCACGGTGCGCGATGAATTCCGGACGGGTTGGCGTGCGGATGTAGTTGGAAACCGAATTCAGCGTGAGATAGACGATCTTGCGCGGATAGGGCGTGATGTTGCCGGACGAGCCGTGCACAAGATTGCCGTGGAACATCAGCATGCCGCCGGGTTTTCCGGTGGGCGCAACGATGCCGCCTTCCTGCACGAGGCGCGTGACCGTTTCCTCGTCGAGCGTCCATAGCGGATAGGACGTGGTCGCAAGGTCGTGCGACGCCTTGAGGTCGCCGGCGTTCTGGCTTCTCGGCACCAGCATCAACGGACCGTTGATCGGCAGCACTTCGTCGAGGAACACGGCGATGTTCATCGCGAGCGGCTGCGGCATGCCGTCGTCGCGCTTCCATGTGCCGTAATCCTGATGCCATTGCCAGACGTCGCCGGTGAAGGCAGATTTGGCGTTGATCTTGTACTGATGCATGTAGACCTTCTCGCCGAAGATCTGCTCGACCGGATCGATCATGCGCGGATGCGCGCCGAGGAGGCGAAACGCCTCATTATAAAGATGGGCTGCAAAGGCCGTGCGCGGCGCGCCGCTCTTTTCGCGCCACACTTCAGGGCGTTGCTCGTCATAGATCGACACGGCTTCGCGCCGCAGGACATCGACTTCCTCGGCGTTGAAAAGCTCCGGCAGAAACAGCCAGCCTTCGGTGCGAAACTGCTCGAGTTGCTCGGCGGATAACTTCATGACGCATCCTTCCTGATTTGATTTTTTGGTCTCGGACCGGTCTTGGCTCCGCACCCGTCACGATCGAGGTATTCAGTTCTTGCATTCTGAATTCAGTATTCTAAACTCAGATTGCTGCCGCCCGCGCCCGCTGTCAAGCGACAACGATATTGCTGCGCAGCGACGATGGAGGAACGGTGCTGGAAACCCTTACCCCGCCGAAAAGTCTGGTCGATCAGGCCTATGAGGTGATCCTCGATGCCCTGTGCGACGGCACGTTCAAGCCTGGCGAACGCCTCACCCAGGAAGACATCGCCGCGCGCCTCAATGTCTCGCGGCAACCGGTGACGCACGCTCTGGCAATCTTGAAGGCGCAGGGATTTCTCGCGCAGGGACGTCAAGGATTGACCGTCACGTCGGTCGAGCCGGAATTCTTCGAGGCGATTTATCAATTCCGCTCAGCAGTCGAGCCGCTCGCGGTGAAGCTGGCGACGCCGCGTCTCACCAAAGAGGCGATCGCGCGCGGGCGCGCACTGGTCGAGCATGGCCGCGATGTGGTCGCGACCGGCGATGCCGGCGCGGCCTTGAAGGCCGACATGGACTTCCACTCTTTTATCTATGACCTCTCCGGCAATCCCCTGATCGCCGAAACGATGCGGCTGCACTGGCAGCATCTGCGCCGCGCGATGGGGAAAGTTTTGCGTCATCCCGGCATGTCGACCAGCGTCTGGAAGGAACACGGCCGCATTCTCGAGGACATGATCCGCGGTGATGGCGAAGGCGCCGCCGACCTGATGCGCCGTCATCTCCTTGAGGCTTACGACCGCGTCGGAACGGCCGACGAGGCTGGGTCGAAATCAGCCCCGGGTCACGGATAACTTCTCGGCAGGTCGAGCACCTTCTCGGCGATAAAGCTCAGGATCAGTTGCTCCGTGATCGGGGCGAGCCGCGTGATGCAGACTTCGCGGAACAGCCGCTCAACATGATATTCCTTGGCGTACCCGAAACCGCCATGGGTCGCGATCGCCTGCCACGCGGCATCGTAGCCCGCGCGCGCGCCGAGGAATTTCGCGCTGTTGGCTTCCGCGCCGCACGGCGCGTCATGATCGTAAAGCCAGGCAGCGCGCATCGCCATTTGCCAGGCTGACTCGAGATACATCCATTTCTCGGCAAGCGGATGCTGAATGCCCTGATTTTGTCCGATGGGACGATCGAACACGACACGTTCGCGCGCATACTTCGCCGCACGGCGCAGCGCATCCTGTCCGATGCCAATCGCCTCGGCCGCGATCAGAATCCGCTCCGGATTGAGACTATGCAGGATGTATGAGAAGCCCTTGCCTTCCTCGCCGATGCGATCGGACTCCGGAATAAAGAGACCGTCGATGAAAATCGAATTCGAGTCCACGGCCTTGCGACCCATCTTCGGAATGCGATGGACATCGATCTTCGCGCGGTCGAGATCGGTGTAGAAGATCGTGATGCCGTCGGTCGGGCGCGCGCAGTCCTCATATTTCGTGGTCCGCGTCAGCAGCATGATCTTGTTCGCGACCTGCGCGGTCGAGGTCCAGACCTTTTGTCCGTGAACGACGTAGCCGCCCGGCACCTTCTGCGCGAATGTCTTGATGCGTGTCGTGTTCAGTCCGGCGTCCGGTTCTGTAAAGCCGAAGCAGCACTGATCGTCGCCGGAAACCAACCGAGGAACCCAGCGCGCTTTCTGCTCCGGCGTTCCCTTCACCACAATCGGATGCGGCCCGAACAGGTTGATATGAACCGCGGACGCTGAAGCCATGCCGCCGCCGTGGCTCGCGACCTCGTGCATCATGATCGCGGCTTCCGTCACACCGAGACCTGCGCCGCCATATTCCTCCGGCATGGTGATGCCGAGCCAGCCTGCATCCGCCATCGCGCGATGAAATTCGGACGGAAACACACCGTCCTCGTCGCGCGCCAGCCAGTAGTCGTCGCCGAAGCGCGTGACCACCGAGCGAACGCCTTCACGAATGACATCATGATCGTTCGACGGCTCGAATTCGTTGGTCTGCGATGAACTCATGGATTCTTTCCGAGAGGCAGGTGTCGGTGCGAGGCGATCAAACCGGTATGTCATACATTATACGGTGGATGCCAATGGTCCACGCGTGGCCGAACCAAACAGTCGGTCGTCATTGCAACGTCGCGATGGCGTCGAATGCTCAATGTGCTGGTCGCGCCAGGCATCCATTTCTCAGTTCGCAGTTGCGAGACAGGTGAGATGGTCTGCAGCGCGACAGTTTAGCGAGCAGATATCGCTTTTAACTCCGGAGCGAAGCTGATGTAATTTCGCGGTTCCGCTTGGTGGAATTCATTTTGGAAGAGGCGATATGAAACTGCATCGTCGTAAATTTCTGCAAGTGGCCACGGGAATTGCAGCACTGCCGGCATTCTCCAGAATCGCTCATGCGGAGGTCTATCCATCCCGGCCGGTTCGCATCCTCGTTGGATACACTCCCGGCGGCTCCGCAGACATCACAGCACGGTTGATAGGCCAATGGCTTTCGGAAAAGCTCGGCCAGCAATTCGTGATCGAGAATCGTCCCGGCGGTGGCACCAACATTGCGACCGAAGCTGTCGTGCGCGCGGATCCTGACGGCTACACCCTTCTGCTCGTGCCGCCCGCAGCCGCCATCAACGCGACGCTCTACAGCAAGCTCAGCTTCGATTTCATCAAGGACATCGAGCCCGTCGCTGGCCTTAATCGTTTTCCGAACGTTGTGGTGGTGAACCCTTCACTGCCGATAAAAACGATTCCCGAACTCATCGCCTACGCGAAAGAAAATCCCGGCAAGCTTAATATGGCGTCGTCCGGCAACGGCTCGACAATTCATATGTCGGGCGAACTCTTCAAGATGCTGACCGGCATCAATATGGTGCACGTGGCTTATCGGGGCTCGGCCCCGGCGCTCACGGATATGATCGGTGGTCAGGTGCAGGTGATGTTCGACAACATTCCGACCTCCTTAGAACATGTCAGGTCGGGCAAGTTGCGAGGCCTCGCCGTAACGAGCCTGACGCGCTCCGAGGTGCTGCCCGATCTGCCTCTCGTTGCCGACTATTTACCCGGCTATGAGGCAAGCGCCTGGTACGGCATCGGTGCGCCGAAGAACACGCCGCCCGAGATCATCGACAAGCTGAACAAGGAGATCAACTCGGTACTTGCCGACCCGAAATTGAAGTCCCGGTTCAGGGAACTTGGCGCAATGGAGTTGTCTGGATCGCCTGCGGATTTCAAAAAACTCATCGGGGATGAAACCGACAAGTGGGCCAAGGTGGTCAAATTCGCTGGCGCAAAGGTGGATTGATCTGAGGGAGTGTTTGTCCGCTGTTGTCAAATTTTCAGCGGCATCCGCTTTTCGTCGGTGAGCAAACCGGGATTTAAGTTCGATCATGGACTTCGCATGACCGAGCGAATGGCTAGCTATTTGATTTCAAGAGGTTATGCGGGTTGGTGGTAGCGAGAGAGGGACTCGAACCCCCGACCCCAGGATTATGATTCCCGTGCTCTAACCAGCTGAGCTACCTCGCCACACGTTCATGCCGCCTTCGCGGTCGCGAACGGCGGCATATAAGAAGTCACCCAAATGCCTGTCAAGCAATGACCGCCAAGGATACCATCTGATTGGCGTTGCAGGCACATTTGCCGGCATCCATGGGCCGAAAAGCCTCATTTCGGCCGCACCGACGGATCGCCGCCGGGGCTACCAGGCGGCGGAATCACAGGCATGGTGCCGCCCTGCGGTGTCGGCGCGTGCATTTCCGGATCGACACCAGGCGGTGGGCACAGCACACCGTCCGATTTCGCAAGCTTGTCCCCGAGGGACTCAGCCCGGCCGGTTGTGGTGCCGCGCGGGGCGACGGTGCCTCCCTCCGGTACAGTTTCGGTCGGCGCGCAGTTCGACGCTGCACGGTCGGGATTTGGCGGCGCGGTCTGCGCGGGCGGCGTCGCCGGTGCAGGAGGAGCCTGCGCAAACGCCACGACAGGCAGCAGCGCCAGCGCGCAGCCGGCAACGATCGGGAATTTCATTTTCATCAGAGAGAAACAGCCTCAGCGCGAGGATGTTCCGGGATTATCGCATCAATCAACGGGGCTCATGCCCCAACGGCGGAACCACGGCGCGCGTGGGTACTAGAGGGTTCGCCCACCGGCCGCTGAAGGCGTCAGCCGAAATGACATCACCAGTGCCTTGCAGCCCGCAACCAGTGGCTTCTCCACCGCGTGAAACACCGCAATTCCCGTCAGCACACTCGCAACACAACCGATCACCACGAAAGCCGCTGTCACCGCCGGGCTCGCGCCTGCTCCCTCGATCAGGACGATGGTCTTGAGCATCGCGAGTGCAGCGCCATGCGTGAGATAGATCGAATACGACGCATCGCCGAGCAGCATCGGCAAACGCCATTCCTTCAATACCGGTTCGAGCCCGAGCGCTCCGGTGACGATCAGGAACGCAGGCAGGCCCCAATGGAAAAACCGGACGGCGGTGAGGTTCGCCGCCGGCAGCATGTTTGAGGTCAGCAACAGACCGAATCCGATGACGATCAGAAACGCCGCCACGGCCGGACGGGGCAGTGCATTCCGCTCATACATGATGCCGAGCAGACACCCAATCATGAACTCGATCAGCAGCGGGCTGGTATAGGTCAGCGCAGCGGCGCCCGACGGCGTAACAACCAGCGGCAATGCGACAAGTCCGCCGAGGACCGCGCAGACGAACAGCGCGCGATGCTGCCGCACGAGCAGAAGCCCGCAGGCAAACACCGCATAGAAGAACATCTCGAAATTGAGGGTCCAGCCGGCGATCAGCAGCGGCTGAATGTCTCCGGTGCGCGGCGACACGAAGGGAATGAACAGCAGCGACCGGATGAGATTCCACACCGGCGGCAACGACGCGGCATCGCGGAACACCATCCAGCCCATATAGAGCAGCAGGGTCATCACCCAATACAGCGGCACCACGCGAATGATCCTGCTGACAACGAAGGAGGCCGGCGTGGTCCGCGCCGACGCGGTCGTGATCCACATGATGAAACCGCTGATAACAAAAAATATATCAACGCCCGCCGCACCGAACGACGGCCAGCCCGAATGGAAATACTCAAGCGCCATGCCGTCAGCATGGAAAAACACCACCATCAGGGCGGCGGCGGCGCGCAGGTACTGGATGGACAGGATTTTCGGCATGATCGGCTGAAGCTTTTTGAGACCGGCGATGGCGGCCAAACTTGATTCAAACTCCATTAAAGATGCGGCAAGCGGAAACCACGGCTGCGTGACCTCCGTCATTAAGGCTCGTTAAGGATAACTGTTAAGAATCGGGAACCGGGTTTTTGGTACACGTCCTGGGTGCATATCTACCGAACGCCCCGCAGAGGACGAAATGGCTGCCCTGGCAGAACTCCCGCAGACAACGAGACGTCTGCTGCTCGCATCGGACTGTGAGGACCAGAGCGGCGAACTCGCCCGCATTCTGGAGAACGCAGGCAGCGTGGAATCGATTTCGATCTACGACCTGCCAGATCATCCGGCCAGCGACTTCGCCGGCGTTATCATCGACATCGACCTCACATCCGCCGCCACCGTGCAGCGCGTCCGAAGCAAGCTGACCCGCGAGGCCTATCAGTCGTTGCCGCGGCTGTTCGTGCTGGCGGGTTCACTTCATCACGGGCCGACGCAAGCCTGGGCGCTGGGCGCGACCGATACGATCGAGCGCCCGTTCGACCCGGAAAGCATCCTGCATCGCATCCGCAATGTATTTCCGGAGACGCCCGAGGACGAGCGCACCACCGACGCGCGATTCCTGAGCAACGGCGTCACCGCGGCGCTGGTCGTGATGTCCAAGATTTTCCGGCGACTGCCCGCGGGCATTCCGCTGACGCTCGATGATGTCATGCAGGCGGAAACGCAGATCCTGCGCGCGCTGAAACGCTGCTCGCTGCGGCAGTGGCTCGTCGCCGTCAACAAGCATCACAACAGGAGCTATCGTCACACGCTGCATGTCACCGGCTACGCCGTCGCGTTCGCACAGCATCTGGGAATGCGCGAAGACGATCAGCGCCGCCTGACCCGCGCGGCCTTGCTCCATGACGTCGGCAAGGCATTCGTCCCGGTCCCCATCCTCGACAAGAAGGGGGCGCTGACGGACGAGGAAAACGCCATTCTCGCCCAGCATACGCGACTCGGTTACAACGCGCTGAGAGATCAGCGCGGATTTCCCGGCGAAGTGCTCGACGCCGTGCTGCATCATCACGAAATGCTTGACGGCACCGGCTATCCCGACGGCCTTCGCGGCTCGCGCATCAGCGATATCGTTCGCATCATCACGCTGGTGGACACTTATGCCACGCTGCTCGAACCCGACGCCGAAACGCACGGGATGATGCCGGAACAAGCCTTCGCAATTCTGGAATTGATGGACGGCAAGCTCGACGGCGCGCTGCGGCAGGCATTCCGGCCCGTGGCGCTCGGGATGTAGCCTAACCGCCAGATTGTCCTTGAAGGCCGCCGTCCCGGCTGTCGAAGGTTGTGCGTCTCCCGAAGATGTTGATTTTGCCGCCCTCCCGCGATTAGATGCACGTGCAACTAATTGAACGCGGCCGGCAACGCATCGGCTGCACCGGGAGAATCGCCATGCCGTTCGATCCATCGCTGACCCGCCGCTCATTCATGACCGCCGCTGCCGCGCTCGGCGCGGGTTTCACCGCCGCGGGCTCGGCTGCGCCGGCCTTCGCGCAGGCGGCCTATCCGGCGCGGCCGGTTCATCTCATCGTTCCTTACGCCGCGGGCGGCGGCACCGATTTCTTCGCGCGGCTGGCGGCGACATCGATGAGCGCGACCCTCGGTCAGCAGATCGTGGTGGAAAATCGCCCGGGTGCGGGCACACAGATCGGCGCCGAAGCTGCGGCAAAAGCCGATCCCGACGGCTACACTTTCCTGCTCGGCGACACCTCAACCTATGCCTCGAACAGAAGCCTCTATCAGAAGCTGAACTACGATCCACAAAAGGACTTTGCGCCGATTTCGCTGACCGGCCGTTTCGCGATCGTTCTGCTGGTCAATACCGACAAGCTCAATGTCGGCTCGGTCAAGGAGTTGATTGACGCCGCGAAGAAGACGCCGGGCGCCATCGACTATGCGAGCGCGGGCGTCGGCTCGCCATTTCATCTGGCTGCCGAACTGTTCGCACAATCGGCGGGCGTCAAGCTCAACCACGTTCCCTATAAGGGCGCGGGACCGGCACTGCAGGATCTTGCGGGCGGCCAGATCGGAATGATGTTCGTCGATTTCGCCAGTGCGCGCTCGCAACTCAGCCTGAAGTCGATCAAGGCCATCGCGGTTTGCTCGCCCGGCGAGTTCTACGGCCTGCCCGGCGTGCCTGCTGTCGCCGCCGACGTTCCCGGATTCGAAGCGTGGGCATGGCAGGGATTTTCAGCGCCCGCGAAAGTATCGCCCGACATCGTAACAAGGCTGCGTGAAGCGTATCTCAAGGCGGTCAACGATCCCGAGATCAAGCAGAAGCTGATCGCGGCCGGTATCGATCCGCTGCAAAGCACGCCGCAGGAGATGGCGGCCTATGTGGCCGCCGAAACCGCGAAGTGGGAGAAGGTCATCAAGACCGCCGGCATCAAGCTGGATTGATGCGGCGCGCACTTGCTCGCGCCGAACAAGGACGCTTGCTCGTTTGTGCTCACGTCTCCGCGACGGGGCCGATCTTCTTCTCCAGCGCGGCGATGCGCGTCTTCAGCGCCTCGTTCTCTTCGCGCGCGAGGCGGGCCATATCCTTGACCGCCTCGAATTCCTCGCGCTTGACGAGATCGAGATCACGCAGAATGCGTTCGGCCTGATTGCGCACGACGGTTTCCACCTCTCGCTTGACGCCCTGCGCGGCGCCCGTGGCGTCGTTCATCAGGCGCGCGATCTCGTCGAAAAAGCGGTTGCTGGTCTGGGTCATCGTGAAAACTCCGAAGGCCGAAATATCCTGTCTAGCTTGCCCAGACAATGGTGATGGCGCAGGCGGGACGCAAGATGTAAGACACGGCAAGATTAAGGGCTTTCGCCGGAAATCGTCCCGCCATGTTGACCATCGCATTCCCTGTTTTCGACCCCGTCGCCATCGCCCTCGGGCCGATCGTCATCCGCTGGTACGCGCTGGCCTATATCGGCGGCATCGTGCTGGGCTGGCTCTATGCGCGCAAGATCATCCGCAGCGAGCGGCTGTGGGGCGGCAAGGCCCCGTTCACGGTGCTGGATTTCGACGACTTCATTCTGTGGGTGACGCTGGGAATCATCCTCGGTGGCCGCACCGGCTACGTGCTGTTCTACAATCCCGGTTTCTTCGCGGAGCATCCCGCCGAAATCCTTAAACTGTGGACCGGCGGCATGTCGTTCCACGGCGGTTTCATGGGTTGCGTGGTCGCGGTGCTGCTGTTCGGCTGGAAGCGCAACATCCCGGTCCTGTCGCTCGGCGACGTCACCTGCGCGGTCGGTCCCATTGGCCTGCTGCTCGGACGCATTGCCAATTTCATCAACAGCGAGTTGTGGGGCCGTCACGCCGACGCCAGTGTTCCCTGGGCGATGGTATTTCCGAACGGCGGGCCGCTGCCGCGTCATCCGAGCCAGCTCTATGAGGCCGGACTCGAAGGCGTTGCACTGTTCATCATATTGGCACTGCTGATCCGTGCCGGCGCGCTGAAGCGGCCCGGCTTCATCATCGGCGCTTTCGCAATCTTTTACGGCGTGGCGCGCATCACCGGCGAATTTTTCCGCGAGCCAGATCCGCAACTCGGATTTCTGTGGGGCGGTCTCACGATGGGAATGTTACTATCGGTTCCGATGATCCTCGCAGGCCTTGTATTCATTGTCGCTGCATGGCGGCGCGGTCCGCGAACGCTCAATGAACAGTCTGCCAAAGCGTCATAATCACGTAAGATCATACTGCGCTCACGATTCCCGACTGCCTGAAAGATTGCCGTGTCCGACCATTCGCTCCTTGAAACCCTGATCCGAAAGCATATCGCCGCGAACGGGCCGATGCCGGTATCGCGCTACATGCAAATGTGCCTGACGCATCCGGATCACGGCTACTACCTGCGGCGCGATCCGCTCGGCCGCGACGGCGATTTCATCACCGCGCCCGAAGTCAGCCAGATGTTCGGCGAACTGATCGGACTGTGGGCGGCCTCGGTCTGGAACGCGATGGGTATGCCGCAGGAGGTCAAGTTCATTGAACTTGGACCGGGCCGCGGCACCATGATGGCGGATGCCCTGCGCGCCGTCCGGATTCTGCCGGCGTTCCACGACGCCATCAGCGTGCATCTGGTCGAGACCAGTCCGACGCTGCGCGACAGGCAGCGCGTAAAGCTGGCCGAGGCCGCGCATGTGGAATGGTATGACAGCATCGATGATGTTCCCGAAGGACCTGCGATCATCCTCGCCAACGAGTTCTTCGACGCATTGCCGGTCCATCAGGCGGTCAAGCAGGAGACCGGCTGGCACGAGCGCGTCGTCGAGATCGATGACGGTGTTCTCGCCTATGGCGTTGCCAGCGATCCGATCCCGCGCTTCGAGGTGCTACTGCCGCCGCTGGTGCGTGCCGCGCCAAACGGCGCGATCTTCGAGTGGCGGTCCGACACCGCGATCATGACCATCGCACGAAGACTGCGCGATCAGGGCGGCGCCGCGCTGATTATCGACTACGGTCATCTGCGCAGCGACGCCGGCGATACCTTCCAGGCCGTCGCCAAACACAACTTCACCAACCCGCTGCGGAACGCCGGCCATGCCGACGTCACCGCGCATGTGGATTTTCAGGCGCTCGCCCGCGCCGCCGAGGACGTCGGCGCGCGTGCTCACGGCCCGGTTGAGCAAGGCGCGTTCCTCAACAGGCTCGGCATCGAGACCCGCGCGCAGGCGCTGATGAAGAATGCCTCCGAAGACGGCAAGAAACTGATTACGGCTGGCCTCGCCCGCCTCACCGGCCCGAGCCCCGAAGGCATGGGCTCGCTGTTCAAGGTGCTCGGCATCTCGGATCCTTCGATCAAGGCGCTGGCAGCGCTGTCCGATCAGGGATCGATGAACGCTGCGTCTGGCGGAGCATCGAAATCATGACGTTCGGGTCGTCGCTGCTGTCGGCCGTCCCCGGCTTGCGCCATGCGTTCTTCACGCGCGAAGGCGGCGTTTCCACCGGGCTCTATGCAAGTCTCAATGGCGGCGTCGGCTCGAATGACGATCCAGCGCACGTCACCGAGAACCGGCGGCGCATGGCGGAGCATCTCGGCGTTCAGCCCGCGCAATTTCTCACCGTGTTCCAGATTCACTCTCCAGATGTGGCAGTCGCAACAGCGCCGTGGGACACCGCATCACGCCCACGCGCTGACGCCATGGTCACGAAAGTGCCGGGCCTCGCCATCGGCGTCACCGCGGCCGATTGCGGCCCGGTCCTGTTCGCCGATCCCGCGGCGCATGTGATCGGCGCGGCCCACGCCGGCTGGAAGGGCGCATTCGGCGGCGTGCTTGAGAACACGATCGCGGCGATGGAAAATCTCGGCGCGTCCCGCGCAACCATGATTGCGGCCATCGGCCCCCTGATCCGGCAGCAAAGCTACGAGGTCGGCGCGGAGTTCGTCACACGCTTCACGGAAACTGACCAGGACAACGCGCGATTCTTCCGGCCGTCGGCGCGCGCGGAGCATTCGATGTTCGATCTCGGAGGCTATATAAGGCTGCGGCTGGAGCGCGCCGGCATCCTGATGATCGACGACACCGGCGTCGACACCTACCCGGACGAACGCTTCTTCAGCTATCGCCGCTCGGTTCATCGCAAGGAGCCGGACTACGGCCGCAACATCCATGCGATCGTGCTGGACGGCTAGCGCGGTGCCTCGCTCCGGCGATGCATACGACGGCTAGCGCCGAAGTCCTCGATCTTCTCATCCTCCCGGATTGATGCTGGTTCGGAAGGTTGCCGTCTATGCGGTGGCACGATCATGACAGCGATTTTTGTCGTGACGCCCGGACGTCCCCAAAATGTCGCCTGCAAGCTAAATTCCGACCAGAGAACGGCGTCCGGAATTTCCGCGACCCGATGCATCCAGTCCGTGCAGACCCCATCGTCCGAAAAACACATCGCCGCCCAGCCCTTTTCCAGCGTCGATGAACGCGGCATTCCCCATGTGCCCTGAAACTGGAAAGGCCGGCGATAGACCGGGTGATCGGGTGCGTAGAACGCCGCTGCAAAAGCAAGGCTGTCATCTCCGCTGACCGCCGTGAACGGTTCGTTGGTCTCCTGATGCCAGCGGCGGTTCATCTCGAGCGCCGCTGCGCTCAGAAAATTACGGTTGAGATCATAAGGATGCGTATTGCGATAAAACGCATGAAATGGCGCAGCGACCACGCAGGCGAGGAGAAATGCCGAAACAGCCGCCGATAGATTGACTGAATCGAAACGGTCGATTGCGAACTTCGCTGCGGCAACAACGATCACCACGCCGAGAAACAGGGCCTGCAAATTCCAGATCGGCGGCAGATCGGTCTGCAGCAAAATGCTGATGATCGGCGGCAGCAGCGTGGTCGTGGCAAAAATCCAAGCCAGCAGGATCAGTCCCGAGTCTAGATTCCTCAGATTCGAAACCATGCTTTTAAAATTCGATCTGATCATGAGGGCCCAGGCCAGCGCCGGCAACGCCAGATAAGCAGCAATGCCCACCAGGAACATGCCGGCCTCCCGGATAGCGATCTCCCGAGACAGGACGCCATGAGCATTCACGGCATATCCGAACGGCGCATAGCCTGTGGTGAACAGCCACCAAAGATGCGGGCTGAGCACCAGGAGGCCGCTGAGCCCCGATATCCACGGCGTGAAGGACGTGAAATAGGCGCGCCGCTGGGGGTGGGCGATTGCCGCAACGGCGAACCCGGCAATTAGAATGATCGAATAGTATTTTCCGAGCATCGCCACCGCAGCAGCCGCGCCTGCCGCCGCAGCCCAGATGAAAGCACGGCTTTCGAACGAGCGAAGAAAGCAGTAAACCGCGATCGGCCAGGTCGCCAGCAGGACAGTGTTGGCATTGAAGCGTTGCGCGTGAAACTGATAGGCGGGCAGCAACAAAACCAACAACAGGATGATCGCCCGGCCATCGCCGCGCACAAAGCGACGGGCCGTTAGATCGACGGCCCATAAGGCGACCGCTGAGTTCACCATCGCCAGAAGATAGAAAGACCAGTCGGCCAGTGGAAAAAAATACGACCAGGCGTATGCCAACCATCCCATCAGTGGCGGATGCTTGGGATTACCCCAGGCGAGCTCGCGGCCGACTGACCAGGTTTCGAGAGTATCGGGATGCAGATTTCCGCCCTGATAGGCGATGATCAAAAACGCCATCCAGATCGCGACAAAGCCGATCAGCAGCGCCGGAATCGCCCAGCCTCGCTCGACGCCGTTCAGCCAACGCTCAAAAGGCCTCCGCCAGCCAGGCTTGGCTGCGGTGGCAGCCGCATCAATGAACATTTTTGAAAATCATCCGAAGAACTTCGCGTTTTCTATCGAATCCCGAACCCCAGTAAAAGCCAAATCCGACACGTTTTGAGGCATTCCGATTTTGCGGCTGCGGGGCACGCCCTAGACCTTAATGCGTTTTAACGGTATCGCTCGATCCGGCCCAGCGGCGCGACAGACGCCTGCGGGACAGGGATTTTCGGGATGGCGTTGCGTATGAATTCCGGAGCGTATCGGGCCTTGCTGCGCCACTTGCGGCTGCCGGCGCTGTTTGCCGCGCTGTGCATCACCTCCGGATGCGCGGCCGGCGGCCAGATCGCGGTGTCCACCGGCCAGTCGTTCGGCCCCACGGTCGCCTTCGAATCCGTGGATGGCCCGCCGCCACAGGTGTTCGACCGGATGGTGCGCGCGCTGGAGGCGGAATCAGCCGCCCGCAGTTTCACCATCGTTTCCCGCGAGGCACAGGCTTCATACCGGATCCGGAGCTATCTGTCGGCGCAGGTCCGGCGCGGCCGCACCACCATCAGCTGGGTCTGGGACGTCTACGACCGGGATCAGGAGCGCGCCATCCGCCTCAGCGGCGAGGAGGCCGGGGGCAAGGGTGGCCGCGACGCCTGGGCCATCGCCGACGATCAATTGATGCGCCGAATCGCGCTCGCCGGGCTGAACGGCCTCAACGGCCTGATCAGCGGGACCGTCCCGGCACAGGACTCCCCGGCCCCGGCGGCGCCCCGGTCATCCGGACCGGCCATCGCGCAAACGGACGAGAATCGGCCTGAATCGACGCCCGGACAAATGCAGACGCTGGCCTTCAGCGCCCATTAGGGATACGGGCCCGTCCGCACGCCGGTTTTTGCAGGAAAACACTAAGGGCTGTATTGCCAGCCTTGTTATGTCCTTGTTATCACGCGCCTGCAAAAGCGCAGGTAACGGGTTCCACGGGCGGCACAGATTATGTTGAAAAGCGTTTCCCCCACGTCGCGAGGAGAGGCTGCAATTTCAGCGAAGAATGGCTCCATCAAGCTGGTGGCCGGCAATTCGAACCCCGAATTGGCTGCCGAGATTTCGTCGGTGCTCGGCGTTCCGCTGACGAAGGCGAGCGTGCGCCGTTTCGCCGACATGGAAATCTTCGTCGAGATTCAGGAAAACGTCCGCGGCTCCGACGTCTTCATCATCCAGTCGACGTCGTTTCCGACCAACGACCATCTGATGGAATTG
Source organism: Afipia sp. GW822-FHT04G07 (assembly GCF_058800765.1). Taxonomy (NCBI): domain Bacteria; kingdom Pseudomonadati; phylum Pseudomonadota; class Alphaproteobacteria; order Hyphomicrobiales; family Nitrobacteraceae; genus Afipia; species Afipia sp. GW822-FHT04G07. The sequence goes on along the minus strand of NZ_JBXAMP010000001.1, from coordinate 3,425,375 downwards.
CTGATCATCACCGATGCGCTGCGCCGCGCCTCCGCGCGCCGCATCACCGCCGTGATCCCCTATTTCGGCTACGCGCGGCAAGACCGCAAAGCCGGCGGCCGCACCCCGATCTCGGCCAAGCTGGTGGCCAACATGATCACCCATGCCGGCGCCGACCGCGTCATGACGCTCGACCTGCATGCCGGCCAGATCCAGGGCTTCTTCGATATCCCGACCGACAACCTTTATGCCTCGCCGTTGATGGTGCGCGACATCAAGGACAAGTTTGACCTCGCCAAGGTGATGGTGGTGTCACCCGACGTTGGCGGTGTGGCCCGCGCACGCGGCCTCGCCAAGCGCATCAACGCGCCGTTGGCCATCGTCGACAAGCGCCGCGAACGTGCCGGCGAATCCGAAGTCATGAACGTGATCGGCGATGTCGCCGGCTACAACTGCATCCTGATCGACGACATCGTCGATTCCGGCGGCACGCTGGTGAATGCGGCCGACGCGCTGCTCAAGTACGGCGCCAAGGAAGTCTCGGCCTATCTTACCCATGGTGTTCTGTCGGGCGGCGCGGTCGCGCGCATCACCTCCTCGCGGCTCAAGGAGCTGGTCATCACCGACTCGATTCAACCGACCGATGCGATGCGCAAGGCGTCCAACATCCGCGTGCTCTCGGTCGCCTCCCTGATCGCCGAAGCGATCGGCCGCACCGCGTCCGAAGAGTCGGTGTCGAGCCTGTTCGACTGATCTTTCCGCGATTCATAAAAATTTTTTATTCAGCTTCCGCGCGTGATTGCGCGCGCACGACTCGTACTCCGCGAATCCGATTCCGTTTTGTTCTCGCGCGAATGATCTCCATGGCGCGAGTCATTGCGCCATAAGCACATGCGCTGACTCAGGAATTTGTCCGGCGGCATGCAAAACCTGAGTCAGATTTACCGGCTGCGCTTAATCTGTTGAAGAGTCTTGAAATTAACCCTTTGCCTGTGGACGGGATTCGCGCTGCCGTTGCGCGGATTCAGCAAATCACCGATCAATCTTGTCACAAGGTTGCCGTTGCGGCGCACGATCCGAAGCCGGGCCGTCATGATCGTAAACGGAGAACTTGCAGCGACAGTCATCGCTCGTTCTTTGCGTTTCGTTCAGCGTTTCACATCCCACACCAACTCAGGGTGAAGGCAGCATGTCCCAACTGGACATCATTACGGATTCGCGGAACAGCCCGCTTTCGGTGGTTGAAGAAATCGCCTCGTCCAACGACTGGTCGTTCGAACGCTCGGGCCAGGACGAGATTACCATCCTGACGCAAGGACAATGGACCGACTACCAGTTGTCGTTCACCTGGATGGGCGAGATCGACGCGCTGCATCTGGCCTGCACCTTCGATATGAAAATCCCCGAGGCGCGGCGCGGCGAAGTGCAGCGCCTGATCGCCGCGATCAACGAACAATTGTGGATCGGTCACTTCGACGTCTGGCTCGCCACCGGGTCGGTCATGTACCGGCAGGCGCTGATCCTGCCGGGCGGCATGGCCGCCACGCCGGCGCAATGCGAGCTCATGCTGGAGGGCGCCCTGCACGCCAGCGAGCGCTACTATCCGGCGCTGCAATTCGTGACCTGGGCCGGCAAGACCGCCGCGGAGGCCATGACGGCGGCGATGTTCGACACGGCGGGCGAAGCGTAGACCTTCTTCAAATATGCGATGTCGTCCCCGCGAAAGCGGGGACCCATTCTTACCGCCCGCAAGAGTTCGCAATAGCTTGTTGCACTCCTGCTCATTCAATAGAACTCTGTGGTTATGGGTCCCCGCTTTCGCGGGGACGACCCGGATAGATTGAATCATGGCAACAACCACGTCCTCCGACGCGCTGAAAAACTTCGAAGGCACTCTCGTGCTCGCGGGCGCGGGCAAGATGGGCAGCGCGATGCTGTCCGGCTGGCTGGCGCAGGGGCTCGATGCCGAACAGGTTGCCGTCATCGAACCGCATCCCTCCGACGAGACGCGCGGCTTCGTGGCGCGCGGCGTCAAGCTCAATCCGGATACGAAAAACGTCCGCGCCGACGTGCTGGTGCTCGCCGTCAAGCCGCAAATGTTTCGCGAAGCCGGACCGCAACTCAAATCCCTGGTCGGTCCAACCACACTCGTGACCTCGATCATGGCGGGCACCACCATCGCGGGCATTACCGGCATCTGCGGCGGCAAGGTGATCCGCGCCATGCCGAACACGCCGGCCGCCATCGGACGCGGCATCACGGTCGCGGTCGCGGCAAACGGCGTCTCGCCGGACCAGCGCGCCGTCGCGGACGCGCTGCTGCGCGCCACCGGGGCCGTCGAATGGGTCGAGGATGAAGCGCTGATGGATGCGGTCACCGCAGTTTCAGGATCGGGTCCGGCCTACGTGTTCCTGCTCGCGGAAGAACTCGCGCGCGCCGGCGTCGCTGCCGGTCTGCCGGAAGCTCTGGCGACAAAGCTTGCACGCGATACCGTGTCGGGTTCGGGCGAACTTCTGCATCGCTCGGATCTCGACAGCGCAACCTTGCGCCAGAATGTCACCTCGCCGGGCGGCACCACGGCGGCGGCGCTTGAAGTCCTGATGGGACCGGACGGCTTTCAGCCGCTGCTGACCCGCGCCATTGCGGCGGCAACGAAGCGATCGAAGGAACTGGCGAAGTAATTATACCGGCACGCGCACCGTCGCACGCAACCCGCCCATCGGGCTGTCGCCGAGCGTGATGTCGCCGCCATGCGAGCGCGCGATGTCGCGGGCAATCGCAAGTCCGAGCCCCGTGCCGCCCTCGTCCTGATTGCGCGCATCGTCGAGCCGCAGGAACGGCTTGAACACTTCCTCGCGCATATCGAGCGGAATGCCGGGACCATCGTCGTCGATGGTCACCGTCAGATAGCGATGATCGCGATGGCCGGTGATCGAGATCGCGTCGGCATGGCGCGCGGCATTTGAGACCAGATTGGCGAGACAGCGCTTGAACGCAGCGGGTTTCACCGTCACCAGCGGCTGGCCATGGAATACGACGGTGGCCGCATGACCGTGGCGTTCGGCGTCGCTGCGCAATTCCTCCAGCGCCAGCTCCATGTCGGTCGGCTGCGCCTGCTCGCCGCTGTCGCCGCGCGCGAAGGACAGATAGGCCTCCAGCATGCCGCTCATCTCATCGACATCCTTGCGCATGCCCTCGACTTCCGGACTATCGCCGATCAGCGCCATCTCGAGCTTGAAGCGTGTCAGGATGGTGCGCAGATCGTGCGAGACGCCGGCCAGCATCGCGGTGCGCTGCTCGATGCTGCGCTCGACACGCGATTTCATTTCCATGAAGGCGAGCGCCGCGCGGCGGACCTCGCGTGCGCCGCGCGGGCGAAAATCAGGCACTTCCCGGCCCTTGCCGAAACTTTCCGCGGCGTCCGCCAGCCGCAGGATCGGCTTGATCTGGTTGCGCAGGAACAGCACCGCAACAATCAGCAGGATCGACGAGGTACCCACCATCCAGAAAATGAAAATCTCGGAGTTGGACGCATAGGCGGCGCTGCGCTGCGCGAAAATGCGCATCACCGTATCGTCGAGCTTGATCCGGATTTCCACCAGCGACGAGCGGCCGACGGTGTCGATCCAGAACGGGCGTCCGATCTGGCGAGAGAGTTGCACGGACAATGTCTGGTCCAGCAGCGAGAAGAACGGCTTTGGCCCCGGCGCCGGCATGTCGTTGACCGGCAGGAAATCCACCACCAGCCCGAGACGCTGTTGCGCGATCCGCTTGATCTGTGTGCGGTCCTTGTCCTGCGGGTACACTTTGTAGGCATCGATCAGCGCGGCAATGTCCTGCACCACGGCGGCCGACAGACGCCGCGTCACCGTATTCCAGTGCCGCTCCATGAACACGAAGGCGACCACCGATTGCAGGATCACCATCGGCACGATGATGATGAGCAGCGCGCGGGCGTAAAGCCCCTTCGGCATCATCTCCTTGAACCAGCGGCCCAGCCATTCGCTGGCGCTGGAGACGCGACGGGACGCGGTGCGGATGAAAGTCAGGCCGGTGTCCAGCGTACTCATGACCACGCGTCCGGACGGTTCATGGCGACGCCACGAGGCGATAGCCGATTCCGCGCACCGCCTGGAGGAACAGCGGATTGGCAGGATCGCGTTCAATCTTGCGCCGCAGCCGGTTGATCTGCACGTCCACCGCGCGCTCATTGGCGGTGCCGTCGCCGCCGGTCAGCGCGGCGCGTGGCACGGTGTCGCCCGGCGTCGCGCTAAGGATGCGCAGCATGTCGCGCTCGCGGTCGGTAAGATGGACGATCTTCTCGCCGTCGCGTAATTCGCCGCGCTCCAGATGATAGACGTAAGGCCCGAACGCGACCGATTCCACCGGCGGCGCAACCACCGGCGCGGCGCGCTTCAGAATGTTGGCGATGCGCAGCACGAGCTCGCGCGGCTCGAACGGTTTGGCCACGTAGTCGTCGGCGCCGATCTGCAAGCCTTCGATGCGCGCTTCGGCCTCGTGCCGCGCAGTCAGCATGATGATCGGCACCGCCGACGACGTGCGGATCGAGCGCGCGAGATCGAAGCCGGTTTCGCCCGGCATCATCACGTCGAGGATCAGCAGATCGAAATGCAGGCCGGTAAGCTTGGCGCGGGCGTCGGCCGCGCTCTTGGCGGTCGTGACGCGGTAGCCTTCGCCTGCGAGAAAGCGGGACAGCAGATCGCGGATGCGGCGGTCATCGTCGACCAGCAGCAGATGCGGCGCATCGTCGGCGGGCTCGGCGCGCACTCGGTCCGGGGTTACGGTCTCTGTCACCTTGCGTCCTTTGCCTTGCGGCCGGTCCTCAGGATCACATCCAGCACCTTGTCGGGATCCTCGTGGTCGATCATGCCGAGCAGGAACTGGCGCGCGCCGTCCGCGGCCGCCGGACTCATGCCTTCGAGAGCACGGGTGATGCGCGCGGTCTGTAAACCGGCCAGCTTCGCCACCAGGGCCTCGCCCTTCGCCGTGGCAAAAAGAAGACGCTGCCGCCTGTCGTTGTCACCGGCCTTCTGAACAATATAGCCCTCGTCGAGAAGCTGTTTCAGCACCCGTCCGAGCGATTGCTTGGTGATCCGCAGCACGTCCAGCAGGTCGGCGACCTTGAGGCCCGGATAGCGGGTGACGAAGTGGACCACCCGGTGGTGGGCGCGGCCGAAACCGAACTCTTCCAGCACATGATCGGCGTCGCCGACGAAGTCGCGGTAGGCGAAAAACAGCAGCTCGATGATGTCCCAGCGCTGGTCGCCGGACAGCGCTGGCGCGCCGGTTCCCTCTCTGGCGGGAACCTGCCCTGCACCCTGTGCTTTGAAATTTACGTCAGGCATATTGACATATCTTGGGTTCAATATTACAAAAAGACCAAGCTTCACGAAATATTCGGATATTTCGCCGCTTCGGCCTCTCGGAGATACCTGAAAACCTCGGCCGGATACGAAGCGATTTTTTCGCCGTGCGATTGTCGGTCGACATTCCACGAAACATACTGGACTTAACCGCTCACGACAAACGAACGAGCACCTGCCGGCTCCCGCGAGTGAACCGGCCGATCTGGGAGAAATGCGATGGGAGTTTCGTTCGATAAAATCGACGGCGCGATGCTGCTGCCATTCGAAACGCAGCCTGCGGCGAACCCGACGTCCGAGAAGGACCGTGCGGCCAAGCTCGTCGATCCTGGCTTCGGCCGGATATTTACCGATCACATGGCCGTGGTCCGCTATAGCCAGAGCAAGGGCTGGCATGGTGCGCGTATCGAATCCCGCGCGAACTTCGCGCTCGATCCGGCGACAGCGGTCCTGCACTATGCTCAGGAAATTTTCGAAGGCCTCAAAGCCTACAAGCGCGACGACGGCGGCGTGAACCTGTTTCGTCCCGACGCCAATGCCCGGCGCTTCCGGAGTTCGGCCGAGCGAATGGCGATGGCGCCGCTGCCCGAGCCTGTGTTCATCGAAGCGATCGAGCAGCTCGTGCGCATCGACAGCGCATGGATACCGGGTGGCGAAGGCAGTCTCTATCTGCGGCCTTTCATGATCGCGAACGAGGTGTTCCTCGGCGTGAAGCCGTCCGCGGAATACATCTTCGCTGTCATCGCTTCGCCGGTCGGCTCCTATTTCAAGGGCGGCCCCGCTCCCGTGTCGATCTGGGTGTCGGAGAACTACACGCGCGCCGCGATCGGCGGCACCGGCGCGGTCAAATGCGGCGGCAACTACGCCGCGAGCCTGCGCGCGCAGGCCGAGGCTATCGATCACGGCTGCGATCAGGTGGTTTTCCTAGATGCGGTCGAGCGCCGCTACATCGAGGAACTCGGCGGCATGAACGTGTTCTTCGTGTTCGACGACGGTTCGCTGCTGACGCCGCCGCTCGGCACCATCCTGCCGGGCATCACCCGGGATTCGATCATCGCGCTCGCGAAGGAAACCGGCACGCGCGTGCGCGAGGAGACCTACACCATCGACCAGTGGCGCGCGGATGCTGCCAGCGGCAAGCTGAAAGAAGCCTTCGCGTGCGGGACGGCGGCCGTCATCTCTCCGATCGGCAAGGTTCGTTCCGTGAGTGGCGATTTCACCATCAACGGCGGCGCGGCAGGTCCCGTTGCGATGGGATTGCGCAAGAAGCTCGTCGACATCCAGTACGGCCGTGCAGCCGACACGCACAACTGGATCAAGAAGGTTTTGTGAGCGACATTGAGGCGCGCCGCTATCCAGCGGCTGCTTTCCACATCTTGTAGAGATCTTCTTCCCCGTCCGGACGGACGGGGAAATACTCCACCTTGAGCGCGATCTGCTTCGCAACCGGTCGCGCCATCTCGGCATAGATCGCCGCGGTCGATAGCCCGTAGGGCTCGCCGTCCTCGTTGGAGTACGCGTAGGTGACCTCGGTGATGCCGGTGAGATGCATCGCCGCCAGACACATCGGACACGGATGCCCGCTGGCATAGATCGCGCAACCATCAAGCCGCGGCGAGCCGAGCGCACGGCTTGCGGCGCGGATCGCCTGCAGTTCGGCATGTGTGGTGGGATCGCCGGTTACTGCAATTTCATTGACGCCGGTTGCGATCGTCTTGCCATCCTTGACCAGCACCGCGCCAAACGGCCGGCCACCGCGTCGGACATTGTCACGTGCAAGATCGATCGCCTCGCACAGAAAGCGTTCAGCAGACATGCCGCTCTCTCCTTACGCCAATGCCTCTGCAGGAATCCAGAACACCTCGCCGTCGGAGTCCTCGGTGTCGAGCCACAGCAGGGGCAGGTTCGGATAGGCATCCCCCAACACATCGCGGCCCCGGCCGATCTCGCAGAGCAGCCCGCCGTCCGGCGTGAGGTGATTTTTCGTCTCGTCTAGAATCTTGCGCACGAGGTCGAGACCGTCATCGCCACCGTCGAATGCGATCACGGGTTCATGCAGGCATTCGCGCGGCAGGCCCGCCATGCCCTCCGCATCGACGTAAGGCGGATTGGTGATGATGAGATCGTAACGCTCGTCGCCGACGGCCTCGAACAGGTTGCCCTGATACAGCGACACGCGATCCTCGAGACCGTAATCGGCGACATTGCGCGCGGCGACCGCCAGCGCATCCGGTGAAATGTCCACCGCATCGACGGTCGCATTGGGGAAACTCTGACACGCCAGAATCGCAAGACACCCGGAGCCGGTGCACAGATCGAGAACGCGCGTGATATTGCCCGGATCGTCGATCAGCGAACCGCCCTCCTCCTCGAGGTCGCCGCTGAAATGCGAATCCAGCAGTTCGCCGATGAACGAACGCGGCACGATCACCCGTTCGTCGACATAGAACGGCAGACCGCGCATGTAGATCTTGTTGACGAGATACGCCGCGGGTTTGCGCGTGGCGATGCGCCTGTCGATCAGCGAAAGGATTTTCGCCGCTTCATGCGAAGTGACCCGCGCATTCGCGAACATCTCGAACTGGTCGGGGTGCAGATGCAGTGCTTCGCAGACGATGAACGCGGCTTCCGCCACCGGATCGGTGGTGCCATGGGCGAACACCAGTTCAGCCTCGACAAAGCGGCTGACTCCGTAGCGCATCAGGTCGAGCAGCGTCTTGAGTTCGCCCGGCGCGACCTTGAGCGGCTTCGTGGCTCTGGCGAGCTTTTTCGTGGAGGCTCGCCCGCCTGCGCGCTTCGTTGCCGCTTTCGCTGCTGCCGGTTTCGATTTCTTTGCCATTACTTTTTCCAGCGCGCTGCCGCGTCGTCGTCATGGGCTTGCGCATCGACCCAGACCTGTTGCTTTTCGCTGCCGCCGGCGCGCTCTTCGGATTTCCAGAACGGCGCGTTGGCCTTGAGATAGTCCATCAGGAATTCCGCCGCCTGAAACGCAGCTTCGCGGTGAGCCGAGGCCGTCAGCACCAGCACGATATTGTCGCCCGGCACGACGCGGCCATAACGATGAATCACCGTAACGCCGGTCAGCGGCCAGCGCGATGTCGCTTCATCCACATGCCGGCCGATCTCGGCTTCCGCCATGCCGGGATAATGCTCGAGCGTCATCGCGACGATGGCATCCTTGCCTGTGCCGCCCCGACAGATCCCGGAAAAGGAAACCACCGCACCGATGTCGGTGTTGCCCTTGGTGAGCGCTGCAATCTCCGCCGCGATGTCGAAATCGGCGGACTGCAGGCGGATGGTGACCGGAATGGCCATGGAAATTTAACCGCCGGTCATCGGCGGGAAAAACGCGATCTCGCGTGCACCGGCAATCGCGGTATCGGACTTCACGTGGGTGTGGTCGATGGCGGCGCGGATCGTGCGCGGCGAGGCGAAGGCGTTGGCGTATTCCTCGCCGCGCGCCACCAGCCACTGCATCAGGTCGGCCACGGTGCGGACGCTCGCTGGCGGCTCAAGCATTTCCTCCGCCTTGCCGACGCGCTCGCGCACCCATGCGAAATAAAGAACCTTCACCGGTCTTCCTCGGTCAGATGATGGATCCCTGCACGGAGGTAATCCCATCCGGTGTAAATGGTGAGAATCGCCGAAATCCACAACAGCACGATGCCGATCAGGATGGTCGGCGGCAGAATGGCCTCGCCTGCTTCGCCCGCGATCAGAAATCCGATGGCGACAAGCTGAACCGTGGTCTTCCATTTAGCCAGTTGCGACACCGGCACGCTGATGCGAATGACAGCCAGATATTCGCGCAGGCCCGACACCAGAATCTCGCGGCACAGGATGACGATAGCGGCCCACAGCGACCAGCCGCGGATGGTCTCATCCGCCGCCAGCATCAGCAGGCACGACGCCACCAGCAGCTTGTCGGCGATCGGGTCGAGCATTTTCCCCAGTGACGATTGCTGGTCCCAGATTCGCGCATAATAACCATCGAGAAAATCGGTGACGGCAGCGGCGATGAAGACGAACAACGCCACCCAGCGCAGCCACAGCGGCGCGCCCATGATGGACTGTGCATACATGCAGCCGATCACCACCGGAATGGCGGCAATCCGGGAATAAGTGAGGATATTGGGCAAAGACAGCGAGCGCTTCGCCGGCTTGGGGGTGACGACACTGACCATAAGGTTACCAATACTGCGAAAACGCCCGCGTCAACAGCCTACGGCGCGCATTTCGGGCAAGTCTAAAACAAGGGCGGCGGGAACGCTGCTAACCGTTGCCCGGATGGAAGAAATCGAAGATTTTCCGCGCGCTTTCAGCGCTGACGCCCGGAACCTTGCCGAGATCCGCCACCGAGGCTCGCTCGATCTCCTTCAACGTCCCGAAGTGGTGCAGCAGCGCACGTTTACGTGACGGGCCGATACCCGGGATTTCCTGCAATCCGGCCTCACGGATATCCTTCTTACGCAACTTTCTGTGCGATCCGATGACAAAACGATGCGCTTCGTCGCGCAGCCGCTGAATGAAATACAGCACCGGGTCGCGCGGCTCGAGCTTGATGGATGGCCGGTCCGGCATGAACAGGGTTTCGCGGCCGGCGTCACGGTCCGGTCCCTTGGCGACCGCGATCAGCGACACCTCCGACAAATTCAGGGCCGTGAATATCTCGCGCGCCGCGTTGAGCTGGCCCTGACCGCCATCGATGATGACCAGATCGGGCCATTGCGGAACGCTGTCGTCGCTCGGCTTCTTCCCTTCGGCGGCATCGTTGATGAGGCGCTTGAAACGGCGTTCCAGCACTTCGCGCATCATGCCGTAGTCGTCGCCCGGCGCGAGACCTTCCGACTTGATGTTGAACTTGCGGTACTGGTTCTTGAGGAAGCCTTCCGGCCCGGCGACGATCATCGCGCCCACCGCGTTGGTGCCCTGGATGTGGCTGTTGTCGTAAACCTCAATTCGCTTCGGCACGCGGGGCAGGCCGAGCGCAGTCGATAGCCCCTGCAACAGCCGTGTCTGCGTCGCAGTATCGGCAAGCTTGCGGCCAAGCGCCTCGCGCGCATTGGTCAGCGCGTGCGCCACCAGTTCCTTCTTCTCGCCGCGCTGCGGTGCCGCGACTTCGACCTTGTGCCCTGCTTTCACGGACAGCGCCTCGCCGAGCAACTCCTGATCCTCGACGCGATGCGACAGCAGGATCAGCTTCGGCGGCGGCTTGTCGTCATAGAACTGCGCCAGGAACGAGCCCAGCACTTCATCGGGACCGAGCGATTTATCCGCACGCGGGAAATAGGCGCGGTTGCCCCAGTTCTGGCCGGTGCGGAAGAAGAAGACTTCGACGCAGGAATAGCCGCCTTCCTGATGGATCGCGAACACGTCCGCCTCCTCCACCGTGCGCGGATTGATGCCCTGCTGCGACTGGATCGCGGACAGCGCCGCGAGGCGATCGCGATAGAGCGCCGCGCGCTCGAATTCGAGATCGTGCGAGGCCTTCTCCATTTCGCCGGCGAGTTCCTGCTTCACCAGCCGCGAGCGGCCGGAAAGAAAGTCATTCGCTTCGCGGACCAGTTCGGTGTAGCCGGGAAAATCGATCTCGCCGGTGCAGGGACCCGAACAGCGCTTGATCTGGTACAGCAAACACGGCCGCGTCCGGCTCTCGAAAAAAGAATCGGTACACGAGCGCACCAGAAACGCGCGCTGCAACGCCGTGATGGTGCGGCCGACCGCGCCGGCCGACGCGAACGGGCCGAAGTAACGGCCAGGCCGCGATTGCGCGCCGCGGTGCTTGAGAATCTGCGGCGCCCAATGGTCGCCGGTAATGAGAATGTAGGGAAACGACTTGTCGTCACGCAGCTGTACATTGAAGCGCGGACGAAGCTGCTTGATGAGATTGGCTTCCAGCAGCAGCGCCTCGGTCTCGGTTGCCGTGGAAATCATTTCGACATTGACCGTGGCTGCGATCATCCGCGCGATGCGCGCCACTTGGCCGGTCGGACGCGCGTAGGACGCGAGCCGTTTTTTGACGCTCTTGGCCTTGCCGACATAAAGAACGTCGTTCGCGGCATTGAGCATCCGGTAGACGCCGGGCGAGGTCGGGGCGAGTTTCACCGCGCGCTCGATCGCCGCCCGGCCGACAGCGAGTGTGCCCTCAGTCGCAAACTCGGCGGAATCGTCCACCGGTTCCGGAAGGCTGGCTTCCACATCGTCCTCGGCCGCGATCGATGCCGGATCCAGATCTTGTCCTGAAACGTCCTGTCCGCGCAGGTTCCGCGTGGAAGTTTCCTGTGCAGGGGCGTCCGGCGCCGGCTGGTCCGGCGGCTGTGTCGGGTCGGAGGTGTCGTGATTCATGTCCAGAACTTAAGGGGTGTGCGCGGTTTCATCCAGCAGGTGCCGGGCCACGGAGATGCCTCAAACATCTCAAGGCGCGGCCATCGGTGGATCAGCGTTGTAACACTTTCTTAAGGACGTAAGTGGGGGCGCCGGCCGGCTTAACGACTGCTTAATGTAAAACTATCGATAAATTTTATGCAGAAAAGGTGGACTCCCGTAACCGTGCGGGGGCCGCCGCATTTGAGGAATTGACGCCCGCCGAAGTTGGCGCGTGTGAGGAGAGTTGAGATGAGGAAGATTGTTCTTGGCGCGATGGTCGCCGCCGCAACATGGGTGACGGCATCCGCGCAGGCCGCGGACATGTATAGTCGCCGTCCTTATTCGCAGCCCTACACAGTCAATCAGCCGCTCGCCAACAGCTGGATGGGCCCCTACATCGGCGGCAATCTCGGCTACGGCTGGGGCGACGTGAACAACAGCGGGACGCGGCCCTCCGGCGTGCTCGGCGGCCTTCAGGCCGGCTACAACTACCAGTCCGGCCAGTTGGTGGTGGGCATCGAGGGCGACCTGCAGCTCAATTCCGCGGACGATACCTTCGCGCCGTGGAAGTTCTCCAATCCCTGGTTCGGCACCCTGCGCGGCCGCCTCGGTTACGCCTTCAACAACATCCTGCTCTACGGCACCGGCGGCCTTGCGTTCGGCACGCTGAAGGTCGAGTCGGGCGGCTTCTCCGAGAGTCAGACATCCGCAGGCTGGACGGTAGGCGTCGGCGCTGAATATGCGATCAACCAGAACTGGTCGGCCAAGATCGAATATCTCTACGTCGACCTGAGCGAAAAGAATTTCCTGATGACCGGCTTGCCGCACGGCTATCAGTTCAGCACGGTTCGGCTGGGCGTCAATTATCGCTTCTGATCGAAGCCGACGCCTTTTCACAATCCATCGATCCCGGGCCTCGCGCCCGGGATTTTGTTTTTTGCACGACACAATCTGCGGCGGATATGCCGCCGCGTTTTGCTCAGGACGAAATCACGAGATCGACCGCCTTCGGTCCTTTGCCCTTCTTGTCAGGTTCGACTTCGAAGGTGATGTGCTGTCCTTCGGTCAGATCCTTCAGTCCCGCGCGCTCGACCGCGGTGATGTGCACGAACACATCGCGCCCGCCGTCATCCGGCTTGATAAAACCGTAACCGCGCTCTGCATTGAAGAACTTGACCGTACCCGTCATGGCCATCGGGAACCCCTCCCCGCATTGCTCCGCCGAAGCGCTAACGCGCATCAGCCTGGCCGGCATTCACTGCCGGAAAGCATTGGCCTTGGGAGCGGACCGGAAAAACCGGAGCAGCGCTCGGGGCCTCGTCATTCCGCCGCGACCATTCGCGGACGCGGGACGTAAAGCCAGCCTCACACCGCTGAGCATAATACGGTTCCCGGCAAATTGACTACGCCGATTTGAGTTTTCCGCCGGCACGCCTCAATTTCGGGCAACCCAACAGCGGCGCGCTCATACCGCAGTGCGTCAAGCCCTGACGGCTTCGATCCGGAAGCGGGCCGCCCCGCCCTGACCGAGCGGCTTTTCAAGCTCGCGCAGGATGGCCTTCAACTCCGCCGCCAAAGTCCAGGGCGGATTGACGATCAGCAGCCCCGCGGAGACAAGGCCTGCGTCCGGCGTCTGCGGCGCGACGCTGAATTCCACGCGCAGGCATTTGGCTTCACCGCCGCCGGCGTTCGCGACAGTGGCCACATGATCCGCGAGCGTGTCGGTGGCGCGGCGTTCTTTCACCGGATACCAGAGCATGTAGATGCCGGTCGGCCATTTGGCGTGAGCCGCCGCGAAGCCTTCCGCGAGCCGTGGAAATTCATCGCGCTTCTCGAACGGTGGATCGATCAGCACCAGTCCGCGCCGCTCCTTCGGCGGCACGAAAGCGGGAAGCGCCGTCCAGCCGTCGAGATCGACCACGCGGGCCTGTTCATCGCGGCGAAGCGCTGCGATCAGTTGCTTGCGCGCGCCGGGCTCCAGTTCGCACGCGACCAGACTGTCCTGCGGCCGCAGCAGCGCACGCGCGACCAGCGGCGATCCCGGATAGGTCGTGAGATCGCGCTGCGGATTGAACGCGCGCACGATGTCGAGATAGGGCGACACCAGCGCCATCACGGATTCGGACAACCGCGCCTGCATCAGCCGCGCGATGCCGGTGCGCCATTCGCCACCGCGCTCGGCTTCGCTGCTCGTGAGATCGTACAGCCCCGCGCCGGCATGGGTGTCGATCACGCGAAACGCGGCGGGCTTTTCATGGAGATAGGTGAGGATGCGCGCCAGCACGATGTGCTTGATGACATCGGCAAAGTTTCCGGCGTGAAACGCGTGACGGTAGTTCATGCCGCGACAGTTACGACATCGCGCAGCAAAAGTAACCTGCGCTTATCCCCCGCGCATCGGCGGCATGACGACCTTGTCGCGGCGGCAGGCGCGGCGGTCGATTTCCTCGCAGGCGCGGAACTGCAGATCCTTGCTCATGCAGATGCGCACCTCACTGAGGCGCTTGCTGTCGCAGGTCACGGCGATGGCCGAGCTGGACAGGCCGGGATTCGCCTTGATGAAGGCATCCTCGATCTCCGCGGGAGCCACGCTCTTCGGGTTGGCCAGTTCAAGATATTCGGCCGGAATCTTCACGGCCGCACGCGCCTTGCGGATGGTTTCGAAATAACCGCGCGCGCCGAGACCCGAACACGTGCCGTGCTTGTCCCATTCGTTGTAAATCAGCCCCGGCGCCGGCATCAGGTCCAGCATCGAGGTCATGATGTTGCGTGCGAGGCGCGGCGCGGGCCGCTGGCAATAATTCGGAAAGCCGCGATCGTATTGCGGCCACAGCCCGTGCACGACGAAAGAAAACGGCCGGCCGGCGCATTGGGTCTGGATGCCGCGGCTGGAGTTGCCGCGCTCGCTCGCAGCCTCACAGAACGATGGAGACCACGACAGTGACAGGACGTAGAAGTCGAATTCGCCGGGTGCGTTCTGGCGGTGGTCCTGCGCCGAGGCGGTCCCGGCCATGACGGCGAGGCCGATCAGCGCAAACATGAACCGGCGGGATAAGCGGCCAAAAGAAAAGCTGGCCCTGTCGAAAAAAGTCAGACCAAAAGAAGCTCTCTCAAACGAAACCATGGCGACGCCCCCGCACTCTCGAACATTTTCCGGACCGGCGACGCCGGAGCAATCAACTTCACACGATGCTTCAAGCCTATTCACGGCCCGAGAACATTTCAAGAACAAAATCGCCTCGTCCACCGTGGCGGGCGAGGCGTTGTCATCTCAAGAAAGGCTGCGTGCGAAGCTCAGGGCTTCGCTGCCTTGCAGGACGGATTGTAGGCCCAGTTGCGGTCGAGGCCGACCACGCACCATTCAACGCCGGAATTGAAACCGGCAAAGCCGCCGTCCTCGATGATCGAGTAGTGCACCTGACGCGCGCGGCCGTCGTTCAGCATGGCGCTGGCGGTGCAGAAGCGGCGTGGAATGCTGTCGTTCGCCCAGGCCCGGAAGGCCACCTCATGAACATTGGCATAGCCAGTGATCTCGAGGGCGGAATTCCAGAACTTGCTCTCTTTTTCGGCGAACTGGGAGGAAATGGCGGCGAGCGCCTCACCGCATTCGCCCATCTGTCCGTCGTAGCGCGGGCCGGACAGCCAGATGCCGCGCTCCAGCGCGTTGGCAGCCTCGGCCGCCGGGCTCAGGACCATGAGGCCAGCCACGGCGGCAAACGCCACGGCAAGAATCGTTTTTCGCAATGTCGGGAAAAGGTCGCGCATGAAAGCGGTCCACCGGAATCCGGGATGATATTGCGACGGAAGGTGCCGCGAAGCCGTCAGCCGGTCAAGTGCAGCGCGGCAACACTCGGCGGCCAACCCCCGCCAAAGCCACCGGCGTTCTTTCCATGACAGGCCGGGCGCTTTATGGTGCGTTTGCGATGACAATCAGGATTCTCTTGGAGAACACGATGCGGACCACGGGATTGGCGATTTTGGCTGCGGCGTGCGCGCTGGCTGTGTCCGCTCCGGCCGGGGCAACATGGGTCCCGCCGTTCAAGGGCAACGACACCGGCGGCATCATCGCCTATTCGCTCTACAAAGAAGGCGCGGACATCAAGGCCATGGCCGCCAGCCACTGCGCCGGCTACGGCAAGGGCGTGAAGCTGACCGGCGTGGACGCGCAATACGGCGGGTACATTTCCTTCGCCTGCGTCTGGGTCCATCCGGGCCATCTCGATCGCCCGCTGCGCGTCGGCTACTGACGCCCGTCAGGACTGCGCCGGACGCTCGGACCGGCGCTTAGCTTGCGATCCTCACTTCGCGATCTTCCAGGGATCGTACTTCTCTTTCGAATCCGGAACGTTCTTCATCGCGGCCTTGGCATCGGCCTCTTCCTTGGCCATGCGCTTCTGCCGGTCGACGTCCTTGGGATCCGCGGCGGCGCCCTGCTGTTTGCCCATTTGCGCATGGGCCTGCACCGACAGCAGAACGAGAGCCACGGCAAGCACAACAAACCTCATGGGATATCTCCATTCGAAGGCGAGGACGCCAGGATGGTACGCCATTCCGCGTTCCTTCACAGGCCCGGACCATCCGGAATCTGTCAAAAAATATGAGCGGCGAGCCTGACGTCAGGTCGCGCCGAGCCGACGCTCGAACGCCGCGATGTTGATAACGCCGCGCCGGTGGGTGCCGTCGCCGATCTTGCGGTCACCCTCCCAGGCTTCCACGTCGAACAGCACACTCCTGGCATCGACCTCGGTCACGCGCGAAACCGTGCGAACCGTCCGGCCAACCGGCGTCGCCGCGAGATGCCGGATGTTCACCTCCATGCCGACGCTGACATAGCCTTCCGGCAGCAGGTCGGCGATGGAGGCGGTGCAGGCCCTTTCCATGTTCAGGATCATGATCGGCGTCGCATAGACCGCCGGCATGGTGGACAGGAAATGCTTCACCGTCATTTCCTGCGTCACGGTGACAACGGTTTCGCCAGGTATGCCGACGGTGACTTTCTCAAGCACCTTCATCGCTAGCGTCCTGACTCCGAAGTTCGCTTCATTTTGCGGCACCTTCCGTAGCGAACTTCGGATTCAACAGGACGCCAGAAAGTATGATTCTAGTGTGGTTTTGGTTCGCAAGTCTGCAAATGAAAGTGCCGTAGACACAATGCGGACTTGCGAACCGCCACACTAGGTTACTTCGCAGGTTATTTCGCAGCCGCCTTGCGCTCGACGAACGTCTTGCCGCCCTTCATCTTGTGGGTCAGCGGCGCCTCGTTGATCTGGACGGTGACGGCTTCTGCATCGACGCCGAGGTTCTTGACCAGGGCCTGCGTGATGTCGAGCATCATGCCCTTCTTCTGTTCGTCGGTGCGTCCAGCGGCCATGTTGATGGTTACCTCGGGCATTGATCGTTTCCTCTTCTTGATGTGACGACGAGAATGTCAGGCGTGAAACTTCAACCCATCGACGATCTTGTCAACCACCTTGCGCTCGGCGCGGAACGCCAGCCCGACCAGATTGAGTTCGGCGCGGATGACCGCCTTCACCGCGGCGCGGTTGGCCTCGTCATGGGTGGTCTTGAACATGTCCTCGGTATAGACGGCGGGCTTCACGTCCCGCGCCAGCGCGCGTTCAAGTGCCCGCGAGAGGGCCGGACGGTCGGCGCCATAGATCAGGATCGGCTGGCCGATCAGCGCATGATAACGCGTGCCCGAACCGTCTTCGTAAGGCGCACCGATCGATTCCGGAAATGAGGCCGCGACGCCGCTGCTGAGAAACGCAGCAACGTTGAGCTTCTGCCAGGCTTCAAGATCGGAGCGGATGACGAGAGCAACCTTGGTGTCGAACTGCATGGCATTAACTCAAGACGTCATTCCGGGGCGCAAGCAAAGCGAGCGAACCCGGAATCCATCGCTACGCCGGGAGCATGGCTTCCGGGCCCACGCCAAAAAGGGCGCGTCCCGGAATGACAGGGTAAGTCATCTCCACGGCACGTTGTGCCGCGCCAAAACCTTGCGCACGGCCTCGACCAATTCGGTTTCTTTCACGGCGAACTGCGCCTCGGACTGTTTCTGGAGGTAGTCGTCGCGGTCACCGCTGGCGTCGGCGATCTGCGCGCCGATGATCAGATCCTTGATCTGGACTTCGCCGCGCGCCTTCTCGTCGCCGCCCTGAATGACGACGCACGGCGAATTGCGGCGGTCGGCGTATTTGAACTGCACGCCGAGATTGTTCTTCGGATTGCCGAGATAGAGTTCGGCGCGGATTCCCGCGTTGCGCAGCGTGGCGACGAACTTTTGATACTGCGCGATCTCGTTGCGATCCATCACCACGACCACCACCGGGCCGAACTCCGGCGCGGTGTCGATCTTGCCAAGCATCGTGAGCGCCGCTTGCAGACGCGAGACGCCGATGGAGAAGCCGGTCGCCGGCACCGGTTCGCCGCGAAAGCGCGACACGAGACCGTCATAACGTCCACCGCCGCCGACCGAACCGAACCGCACCGGACGGCCCTTCTCGTCCTTGGTCTGGAGCAGCAATTCAACTTCGTAGACCGGGCCGGTGTAGTATTCGAGACCGCGGACGACGGTTGGATCGATAAGAATACGTCGCGAGCCATACTTGGAACTTCGAGCCAAATTTGAAATTTGCTGAAGCTCGCTTAAACCCTCTTGATACTTTTCGTTGCCTGGAAAGCGCTTTGCCGCACTATCAATAGTCGCACTGTTGCTAACTGGAAGCTGACGTCCAGTTTTCTTATCGATAACATCAAAGAATGAAGCGTCTTCAAGCTCCCATCCATCTAGGGCTAAATGATCTTTTGGCTCAATGGCAGGAGGCATAAGCAGGTAACCTACATACGACATCTGATCAGGTGTCAGACCAGCACCTTTGGTGAAGTCTCCGCTTTCATCCTCACGGCCTTCGCCTAGTAGGGCCTCGACGCCCTTCCAACCCAAGCGATCAAATTTATCGATTGCCCGTAACACTGTGAGACGCTTGCCTGCATTGTCGCTCCCAGCGAGCCCCATCTCCTCCATCACGCCGTCGAGCACCTTGCGGTTGTTGACCTTCACTACGTAACTGCCGCGCGGGATGCCGAGCGCTTCCATGGTGTCCGCCGCCATCATGCACATCTCGGCGTCGGCAGCGGGCGATGCGGAGCCCACCGTGTCGGCATCGAACTGCATGAACTGGCGATAGCGGCCCGGACCCGGCTTCTCGTTGCGATAGACGTAACCGTGGCGATAGGAGCGATACGGCTTCGGCAGCGTGTCGAAATTCTCGGCGACATAGCGCGCGAGCGGCGCGGTCAGGTCGTAGCGCAGCGAAATCCACTGCTCGTCGTCATCCTGAAACGAGAATACGCCCTCGTTGGGCCGGTCCTGATCGGGCAGGAATTTTCCGAGCGCGTCGGTGTATTCCATCGCCGGGGTTTCCACCGGCTCGAATCCGTAGCGCTCATAGACCTCGCGGATTTTCTCCACCATGACGCGCGTCGCCGCGATCTCGGCGGGTGTGCGATCCACGAGCCCGCGCGGCAGGCGGGCTTTGAGTTTCTGCGGTTTTTTGGGTTTGTCGGCCATGCGCCGGTTGGTACCAGCGGAGGCCTGATGCGGCAAGTCTGGGGTGACCTGACGCGGTTCAGTTCACCAGCACCGCGCCGTCGCAACGCACGCCGGTGACCCAGACGTCCGCCTGCCCCAATCCGACGCCGAGGGTTTGCAGCACCGAGTTGAGCAGCGTGTCGATCGAGCCCGTCGCGCCCGAGATGATGCTCGTCACCAGTGCGCCGACGCCAGGGATCGGGAGGCCCAACGGACCGAGTTGCACGCCGAGTTGCAGGTCGCCGAGCAGGCTCGATGTCAGCGACGACGTGAACGACGTGGTGTTCACCGTCTTCCTGATCTGCGCCTGAATGTCGGCATAGCTGAACGTCACGCTGGTGGGCGAGTTGTTCGCCATGGTCGCATGCGCACGGCCCGTGACCTGAATCACGCCGAGATCGACGATGTTGACCGCCGGCGGATTGGGCTTGGTGGAGAAGTTCGTCATGTTCGCCGTCGTCACGTCGCCGATCCACGCATCGACGATGCCGGGCGAGACGCCGAGCGTCACCGTCGAGGTGTTGACGTTGGGGTAGCCGCACGAAATGGCATTGAGCGTCGCGGTGCCCGCCGCGATCTCGACATAGACCGGCAGATTGACCACCGACACGGCGCCGCTGCCCACGAGCTGGATCTTCAGGAGAATGCGCGTCTGCGCGGTATGCACGCTCGCGCCCAGCGCGCCGACCGTAATCCAGCTTGTCCCGACGGGACGTTCGCCGACCGTCGCCTGCAAGGTCACGCCCGCGATGCCGGACAGCGCAAGATTCACGCCCGCCGCGATCTGGTTGGTGCCGTTGGCGAGCCCCGCCGTCGCCGACACGAGATCGTAGACGGACACCGACGCGCCAACCTTCGGCTTCTGCCCGACGGTGAGATTGGAATAAGGCCCGACATTGAGCAGGGATTTCAGGGATATCTTGTCAGCCGATCCAGCCGCCGCCGACACAATGCTGGCCAGCGCAGCGGTAGCGGCATTGTTGCCGCTCGCTGCGGTCTGCGTGGCAAGAAGCGCTGCAAGGATGTCCGGCACTTTGACGTTGGCATTGAGCAGCGTGTCATAGCTCACGCCGGTCATGTTCAGGCGCGTCGCCAGCGCCGAGAGAAAATCGAATGCATCGATCTTCGCCCCGAGCAGCGCGTTATAATCCATCACCGACAGTGACAGCGTTGTGCCGAGCATCCTGCCGAGCAGCGCATTCAGCAATCCGCCGTTGAGCGACGCCAGCCGCGAGCCGATGGCGAAGGACGCCAGTTGCGTGGTGCTGGCGATCGCGCTGGCCTTGAGAGTCCACTGGCTGTCGCCGGTCAGCACCTTGCCGAAATAGAGCGGTGTCTTCGTCTGCATCGACACCCGAACCGCATTGGCGGGGGTTGCACCTGCCACGAAGCGCTGCTGCGGCGAGAGAGACGCGGTCGCCTTGTAGACGCCAGGCTCGACAGCCACGAGCGAGTCCGGCGGGTAGTTGTTCTTGGCGACGGTCGCCGCAGCAGCGCGGGATGCATTGGTCAGGTCGCTCGCGGCAACGATCGCCGCGAGATCGGTGGCGCTCTGGGTGCGGCGCTTGTCGGCGAAGATGGTGCCGACATCGACGCCAAGCGCGGTGCAGGCGATGACCAGCAGCAGCGCCGCCGCGCCCATGATCGCGATGTTGCCGCGCTCGTCGGTCTTGAAGCGGTGGATCAGGTGACGAAACGATGCCCACTTTTCCGGGATCATGCTCAGTATCCCCCACGCGGGATCGCCGCCGAGCGCACAATGGTCGCGGGCGGCGCCGGCACGAATGTCGGCAGCGAATATATGAACATGCCCGAGGCGTCGTAGTTGACCTTGACCACGAAGACATTGGCGTCGACCCCGGACGTCGCGGCGGTGACGGTCAGATGCGCCGGATCAATCAGCGGATAGGCCCCCGCGTTGCCAGTGACATAGGCGCTGGCCAGTGTGCTGCGCTCGCTCTCACTCAGGCCGGCGATCGACGAACGCGCGGCTTCGGCGGCGAGTTGCTGCACGCCGTGAACGACGGCGAGATACGAGCCGTAGACAATGATGCCGAACACGACCAGCAGGAACACCGGAAAGACCAGCGCGAACTCGACGGCGATAGCGCCGTCCTGCGCGGTCCGGAATGTCCTGACCCATGAGTTGCAGAGATTGTTGCGTGCCTGCTTCATGACAGGCATTTACGCACACAACCTTTAAGGGCAATATAATCTAAAGCTCAACTAATAAGGGTATTATCCTGATGCCGCGATCCGTGTTGTCACGTACCGGCGACCATGCGCCGCGATCCGTTCCGGATGGTCCCGGAAGCTGATAGGCTTGCGCCCAAGAAGAAACCTCCTTGCCGGAAGGAACGTCCCTTGAATATTCAGCAGCCCCGCCCGACTGTCGCGACGCCGAACGATCTTGCCGCCTACTGGATGCCGTTTACGTCCAACCGCGCGTTCAAGAGCAAGCCGCGTATGCTCGCTGGCGCCAAGGACATGCACTACATCACGACCGACGGCCGCAATATTCTCGACGGCGCGGCGGGCATGTGGTGCGCCAATGCCGGACACGGCCGCACGCCCATCACAGAGGCGATCCAGAAGCAGGCCGCGACGCTGGATTACGCGCCGCCATTCCAGTTCGGCCATCCCAAGGCGTTCGAGCTCGCCAGCCGCATCGCCGCGCTCGCCCCGAAGGGGCTCGAGCATGTGTTTTTCTGTAACTCCGGTTCGGAAGCGGTCGATACCGCGCTGAAAGTGGCGCTGGCCTATCACAACGGCCGCGGCGAAGCCGGCCGCACCCGGCTGATCGGCCGCGAGCGCGGCTATCACGGCGTCGGCTTCGGCGGCATCTCGGTCGGCGGCATGGTCAACAACCGCAGGATGTTCGGCACCCTGCTGACCGGCGTCGATCATCTGCCGACCACCTACGATCGCGAGAAGCAGGCCTTCACCAAGGGCGAGCCGGAATGGGGCGCGCATCTGGCCGACGACCTGGAACGCATCGTCGGCATCCACGGTCCCGGCACCGTCGCCGCCGTCATCGTCGAACCGATGGCGGGCTCCACCGGCGTGCTGCCGACGCCGAAGGGCTACCTGCAAAAGCTGCGCGCGATCTGCGACAAGCACGGCATTCTGCTGATCTTTGACGAGGTCATCACCGGCTACGGCCGTCTCGGCTATGCCTTCGCCGCCGAACGCTACGGCGTGCTGCCGGACATGATCACCTTCGCCAAGGGCATCACCAACGGCGCGGTGCCGATGGGCGGCGTGCTGGTCCGCGACACCGTCCACGACTCCTTCATGAAGGGGCCGGACCATGTCATCGAACTGTTCCACGGCTATACCTACTCGGCGCATCCGCTGGCCTGCGCCGCCGGTCTCGCCACCCTCGACGTCTATCGCGAGGAAGGCCTGTTCGAGCGCGCCAAGGCGATGGAACCGGCATGGGCCGACGCTGTGATGGGCCTGCGCAAGGAGCCGAACGTGGTGGACATCCGCACCGTCGGTATCACCGCAGGTATCGATCTCGCGCCGAACAAGGAAGGCCCCGGAAAGCGCGGCTTCGAGGCGCTGGATGCAGCATTCCACGACAACGACCTGATGATCCGCGTCGCCGCAGATACGCTCTGCCTGACCCCGCCCCTGATCGTCTCCGAAAGCCAAATCGGTGAAATCATGGACAAGATGGCCAAGGTGATCCGCGCGGTCGCGTAAGACAGAGCGCGCAAAATCTCTCTGCGTCATGCCCGGCCTTGTGCCGGGCATCCACGTCTTGAAGCTCACGACAAGGAAGGCGTGGATGGCCGGACAAAAGGGCGTTCACGCCCGTCTTCGACGGGCTATGCCCGGTCATGACGACGCACCCTCATGCCACGGACACAACAATTTCGCGCCGAATCAAACTTGGTGTTAAGCTGCCGCCGACCGGGGCTGGGCAGACTTCATGATCCGCATTTCGACGATTTTCATCGCCATCTGCATGGTGCTGATCGCAGCGTCGCTGGGCCTGTTGCTGTATTCGCTGGCGGGCCTGACCCGCTCCGAATCCGCCATCGTCGCGCTGACCGCGCTGACCTTCCTCATTCTCTACAACGCTGTGTCGATGCGCCTGCGCGACCGCACCGACGTGGGCGGCCAGATCGCCGACCTGTCGCGCGGCACGGCCGATCTCGCACGTCAGGTCGCCGAGTTCGGCCGCCGGATGAGCGCCATCGAGGCGCGCCTCTCCGCAACCGACGCAAACGGACAGGATCGCGTCCAGACCGTCGCCGGGGAAATCAGCGAGTTGGGATCGCTGGTCAAGCAACTGGCCGATTCCGTCGCCGCGCACGATGAGATTCTCGCTGCGGCGGCCAGCGGTCTCGCCATGCAGGCATCCGGCAAACCGGACGCACATCCCGACGTGCAGCCGTTGGCGCCTAACGGCCAGCAGCCCGCCGGGCCTACTTCCCGGCTGAGCGACGCGCCGCCGACGCCCGGCAACCTCAACAACGCCGAACTCCTCGTCGCGGTGAAGAACGCCGTCGAAGCCAACCGCATCGACCTCTTTCTGCAGCCGATGGTGACGCTGCCCCAGCGCAAGGTGCGGTTCTACGAAGCCGTGGCGCGGTTGCGCGACGACAAGGATCAGGTGCTGACCGCCGGTGATTTTGTCGGCACCGCGGAAGCCGCCGGCCTGATGGGCCAGATCGACCACATGGTGATGCTCCGCTGCGTGCAGGTGCTGCGGCGGCTGATGGTGCGCTCAAAGGACGTCGGCGTGTTCTGCAACGTCTCGGGCGCGACACTAAGCAATCAGTCCGTGTTCGGTCAGTGCCTCGATTTTCTCGAAGCCAATCGCGCGCTCGCGCCGGCGCTGGTGCTTGAATTCAAGCAAAGCGCGTTCCGCCATCTCGGCCCGGTGGAAAGCGAGCATCTCGCCGCGCTTCACCGGCTCGGCTACGGCTTCTCGATCGACAACGTGACCGACCTGCGGTTCGATCCGCGCGAACTCGCCGACCGCGGCGTCAAGTTCATCAAGGTGCCGGCGACGATGCTGCTCGACCAGAAGCAGTTGTCCGCTGCCGACATTCACGCCGCCGACCTGTCGGACCTGCTCGGACGTTTCGGGATCGACCTTGTGGCAGAGCGGATCGAGGGTGAACGCGCCGTGGTCGATCTTCTGGATTACGATGTCCGCTTCGGCCAGGGCTTCCTGTTCGCGCCGCCGCGCCCGCTGCGTCCGGAAGGCGCGGCCGGTTCGTCCGCGGAACCCGTGAGCGGACCGAAAGTGGCATCGGCGGCGGTTGACGCAGCCGCCCCGACAGACCAAAAAGCCGCGACGCCGGAGGCCCACCGTCTCACCGGCAATGCCGCGCTGGTCCGCCGCGCATCCGCACAGAAGTGATCTTTTTCCATGAAATTGCCTGACGCCGCCGCGCTGCGATTCGCCGACCGTTTGCGCGATCTCACAACCGGAGTGGATGTCATCCTCAGCGACGTCTGGGGCGTCATTCACGACGGCATTCACGGATTTCCGGACGCCTGCCAGGCGCTGCAATCGTTCCGCGCGCAGGGCGGCACCGTGATCATGATTACCAACGCGCCGCGTCCGGCGGATTCCGTGCAGCGCCAGTTGCGCCGGATGGACATTTCCGACGAGACCTATGACGCCATCGTGTCGTCGGGCGATCTCACCCGCAGCTACGTGGCGTCGCATCTCGACCAGAACCTGTTTGTGCTCGGACCTGCGCGCGATGGCCCGATCTTTCGCGGCCTCGACGTGAAGACCACAACGCTTGAGCAGGCCGACGCCATCGTCTGCACCGGGCCGTTCAACGACGAGAGCGAGACCGAGGAAGACTATCGCGGCATGATGGAAGAGGCGCGCAAGCGCAATCTCACCTTCATTTGCGCCAATCCGGACATGGTCGTGGAACGCGGCGACCGTCTCATTACGTGCGCCGGCGCCATCGCCGAACTCTATCGCAGCCTCGGCGGCGAGGTGATTTTCTATGGCAAGCCGCACCGGCCGATCTACGACCGCGCGCTGGAGCTGGCCGCTGAAAAGCGCGGCAAGGCCACGCCCGCCGATCGCGTTCTGGCCATCGGCGATTCCGTGCGCACCGATCTCACCGGCGCGAACCTGATGGGACTCGACTGCCTGTTCCTGACACGCGGCATTCATGCCGCGGATTTCGAAGGCATCGATACCCCCGACGAATTCACGGTGCGGCGGCTGTTCGGCGAGGCGAAGCCCCCGCACGCGCTGATGCGCGACCTGGTGTGGTGAGATCGTCACGAACAAGAACGCCGGGCAGCTCTTGAACTGAGGTGCAGCATGATGAAATTGGCTTTACCGATTTTCCTGACGGTCGCAGCCGGCGCGAGTATCGTGATCCAGCAGATCCTCAACACCAACCTGCGGACAGCACTGAACTCCGCGGCATGGTCGGGTTTCGCGAGCTATTTTGTCGGGCTCATTTGCATGGCGGTTCTCGCCATTGCGTTGCGTGACCCCGTGCCGCAAATCGCAACAGTCGCACGAATTCCCTGGTGGGCCTGGAGCGGCGGTCTGTTCGGCGCCATTTTCATCGGGCTCGCGATCGTGCTGATCCCAAGTCTGGGAGCCGCGACGTTCATCGCGCTCCTCATCACCGGGCAGATGCTGGCGTCGGTGACGTTCGATCATTTCGGCTGGCTGGGTCTCGCGCAGCGCTCGCTCGATCTGCCGCGCCTGATCGGCGCCGCGATGCTCATCGGAGGCGTGGTCCTCATCCGGCGCTGAACGACGGGGCGACGACCTTCCCCCCAAACAAAATGCCCGGCTTGCGCCGGGCATCAGGAACGCTGAAAGCGCGTTGAAAGACGTTACGCCGGCGCGTGGTCCGGGAACACCGCCTCGATCTTGGTCTTGAGGGTCGCGGCGTTGAACGGCTTGACGATATAGTTGTTCACGCCGGCCTTCTTGGCTGCGATGACGTTTTCGGTCTTCGATTCAGCCGTGATCATGATGAAGGGCGTGGTGGCGAGATTGGGGTCGCTGCGCACTTCCTTGAGCAGGTCGTAGCCGGTCATCGGCTCCATGTTCCAGTCGGAAATCACGAGCCCGTACTTCTTGCCGCGCATCTTATTGAGCGCCGCCGAGCCGTCACTGGCGTCGTCGATGTTTTCGAAACCGAGCTGTTTGAGAAGGTTACGGATGATGCGGATCATGGTGTTGTAGTCATCCACAACCAGAACCGACATCGACAAATCCAGAGCCATCGCTGTTTTTCTCCCTCGAACGCAGCAACCGGCATGCGTTAACAATATTTTGCGGATGGCTTCTGCCACCCGCAGTCGAGGCGAACCTAGCATCGGCGGCTTAAACAGCCCGTTAATCGGGCGGCCCTCGGATTAGCTCAACTTTGCATTGTCTTGACTTCGAGGGCGGACCGGGGCCACGGTCCCGGCCGATTTCTCCTGCAAATTCCGTCCGGCCATCATGACAAAAAGCTTCTCCGTCATCCGCGATTCCACGCCCGCCAGCGCCATTGCGCGGGGCGCCGTGGTGGCCCTGGGCAATTTCGACGGCGTCCATCTCGGCCATCGCATGGTGATTTCAGCCGCTATCGATATGGCGCGGAAGCACGGCAGGCCCGCTTTTGCCGTGACCTTCGAACCGCATCCCCGCAGTTTCTTCAGTCCGAACACGCCGCAGTTCAGGCTGACCGACGAGGCCGCGAAGCTGCGGCTGCTCGCGGGCACCGGCCTCGACGGCGCGGTGATCATGACCTTCGACGGCGCACGCGCCGGCACGACGGCGCAGGATTTCATTAACCACGACCTCATTGCCCGGCTCGGAATCAGCGGCATCGCCGTGGGCTACGACTTTCATTTCGGCAAAGGCCGCGGCGGTTCGCCCTCGCTGCTCGCCGCCGAAGCACCGCGGCTGGGCATCGAGGTCCACGTCCAGGCCCACGTCGATATCCTGGATCGTCCGGTGTCCTCGACCGCGATCCGGGAGGCGCTCGCGGAAGGTCATGTCATCGACGCCACCGAAATGCTGGGCGGCCCGTGGTTCATTTCGGGCGAGGTCATCCATGGCGAAAAGCGCGGCCGCGATCTCGGCTATCCCACCGCCAACATCCGCCTCGACAAACATTGCGGCCTCAAGCATGGCATCTATGCGGTGCGGGTCGGCATCGGCGGCAAGCGCATCGACGGCGTCGCCTCATTCGGCCGCCGCCCGACCTTCGACAACGGCGCGCCGCTGCTGGAAATCTTCCTGTTCGACTTCAAGGGCGATCTTTACGGCAAGCGGCTCGATGTCGCGTTCATCGGCTTCATCCGTGACGAATTGAAGTTCGAGGGCATCGACGCGCTGGTGCGCCAGATGGACGATGACAGCACAAAAGCCCGCGCTCTGCTCGCCGCAGCCCCGGATGCGTTTCCGAAACTCGGAATTGTCACGGATTGAGCGGTTTACGGGCCTTTCCGATACCTTCCATGCCTGCTATCTAGGCCCCATGTTGGCGCGGCGCACCATAATCGGCATTAGCGGCCCGGCTTCCGTCTGAGCAGCACGCTCGGCGCAAGACCGGGATCGATTTCATCGTCGCACGTTCCGTGCACGCCAAAGCCATTCGAGCCAAGCCAGAGCATCCATGTCCGACAAGCCCCAAAAGTCCGTTGCCCCGAAAGCCGACGGCAACGATTACTCTAGCACCCTGTACCTTCCGCAGACGGACTTCCCGATGCGCGCGGGCCTGCCTCAGCAGGAGCCCAAAATTCTGGCGCGCTGGAACGAGATCGGCCTCTACGACAAGCTGCGCGAGGCCGCCAAGGACCGCGCGAAATTCGTGCTGCACGATGGCCCGCCCTACGCCAACGGCAACATCCATATCGGCCACGCGCTGAATAAAATTCTGAAAGACGTGGTGACCAAGAGCCAGCAGATGCTCGGTCACGATTCCAATTACGTGCCGGGCTGGGACTGCCACGGCCTGCCGATCGAATGGAAGATCGAGGAAGAGTACCGCTCCAAGGGCAAGAACAAGGACGCGGTGCCGATCGTCGAATTCCGCCAGGAATGCCGGGCATTCGCGCAGAAGTGGGTCGACATCCAGCGCGAGGAATTCAAGCGCCTCGGCGTGATCGGCGACTGGTCGCATCCCTACATGACGATGACCTTCCCGGCCGAAGCGCAGATCGCGCGCGAGCTGATGAAGTTCGCGGCCAACGGCACGCTATATCGCGGCTCCAAGCCGGTGATGTGGTCAGTCGTGGAAAAGACCGCGCTCGCTGAGGCCGAAATCGAATACGAGGACTACACCTCGGACGCCGTGTGGGTGAAGTTCCCCGTGAATGCTGCGCATGGCCGCCTCGCCAAGGCGTCGGTCGTGATCTGGACCACGACGCCATGGACGCTTCCGGGCAACCGCGCCATCAGCTTCTCGCCAAAAATTTCCTATGGCCTCTACAAAATCACCGATGCACCCGCCGACAACTGGGCGAAGACCGGAGATCTTTTGATCCTTGCCGACAAGCTCGCGGACGACGTGTTCAAGCAGGCCCGCGTGACGTCCTACGAGAAGGCAGGCGACGTCTCCGCCGACATTCTTGATGCTATCGAATGCAGCCATCCGCTGAAGGGGCTGGCAGGCGGTTACGAGTTCGTCGTGCCGCTGCTCGCAGGCGATCACGTCACCGATGATACCGGCACCGGCTTTGTGCACACCGCACCGAGCCACGGACGCGAGGACTTCGATGTCTGGACCGCCAACGCACGCGAACTCGAAGCGCGCGGCATCTCATCCGTCATTCCCTACACCGTCGATGCCGACGGCGCGCTGACCGAGCACGCTCCGGGCTTCACCGGCAAGCGCGTGCTGACCGACAAGGGCGAGAAGGGCGACGCCAACGAGGCCGTCATCAAGGCTTTGGCCGAGCGCGGCATGCTGCTCGCCCGTTCGCGGCTGAAGCATCAGTATCCGCATTCGTGGCGCTCAAAGAAGCCGGTGATCTATCGCAACACGCCGCAGTGGTTCATCGCGATGGACAAGCCCATCGAGGATCACGGCAAGGCAACGGACGGCGACACGCTGCGCGCCCGCGCATTGCAGGCGATCAGCGTCACGCGCTGGGTGCCGGAGCAGGGCCAGAACCGCATCACCGGCATGATCGCAGGCCGCCCGGACTGGGTGATTTCGCGCCAGCGCGCGTGGGGCGTCCCCATCGCCGTGTTCGTCCGCGAGAAGGGCGACGGTTCGGCTGAAATCCTGCTGGACGAGGCGGTCAACAAGCGCATCGCCGACGCCTTCGAGAAGGAAGGCGCGGACGCCTGGTACAAAGACGGCGCGCGCGAGCGCTTCCTCGGATCGCATGCGAATGAAGACTGGAAGAAGGTCGACGACATCTGCGACGTCTGGTTCGATTCCGGCTCGACACATGCCTTCGTGCTGGAAGATCCCGTGCATTTCCCGGGACTCGCCGGCATCAAGCGCAAGGTCGACGGCGGCAAAGACACCGTGATGTATCTCGAAGGCAGCGACCAGCATCGCGGCTGGTTTCATTCTTCGCTGCTGGAGAGCTGCGGAACGCGCGGCCGTGCGCCATATGATGTGGTGCTGACCCACGGCTTCACGCTCGACGAAAACGGCCGCAAGATGTCGAAGTCGCTCGGCAACACCACCGAGCCGCAAAAGGTGATCGCGCAATCGGGCGCGGACATCCTGCGGCTGTGGGTCTGCGCCACCGACTATGCCGACGATCAGCGCATCGGTCCGGAAATCCTCAAGAACACCATCGAGACCTACCGCAAGCTGCGCAACACCATCCGCTGGATGCTCGGCAGCCTCGCGCATTTCCGCGACGAGGATCGCGTCAAGGCCGACGACATGCCCGAACTCGAGCGGCTGATGCTGCATCGGTTGGCGGAGATCGACGCGATCGTGCGTCCGGCCTATGAAAACTTCGATTACAAGACCGTCGTCGCGACGCTGGCAAATTTCATGAACACCGAACTGTCGGCGTTCTATTTCGACATCAGAAAAGACACCTTGTACTGCGACCCACCCTCGTCGGTGGCGCGCAAGGCATCCCTTACCGTGATCGACTATCTGTTCCGCGCCATCACGGCGTGGCTTGCGCCGATCCTCAGCTTCACCGCCGAAGAGGCATGGATGTCGCGCTACCGCGATGATGCCGTGTCGGTCCATCTCGAACTGTTCCAGAAGATGCTGCCTGCATGGCGCAACGACGATCTGGCGAGGAAGTGGGAAACCATCCGCGACGTCCGCCGCGTCGTCACCGGCGCGCTGGAAGTCGAACGCGCTGCCAAGCGCATCGGCTCGTCGCTGGAGGCTTCGCCGCTGGTCTACGTGTCCGACAAGGCCATCTTCGCGACGCTGTTCGACATCGATCTTGCGGAAGTCTGCATCACATCGAACGCGATGGCCACGAACGAGGATGCTCCCGCGGACGCTTTCACGCTGAACGACGTTCCGGGCGTCGCGGTCGTTGTCGAAAAGGCTGTCGGCACCAAATGCGCGCGGTCGTGGAAAATCCTGCCGACGGTCGGAGACGATCCCGAATACCCCGACGTGTCGCCGCGTGACGCGCAGGCATTGCGGGAATGGAAGGCGCTGGGGATCGGCGCGTGAGCCCCTTCCTCCGCTCCGGACTGATTGCCGCGGTCGTGGCGCTGGTGCTCGATCAGGCGTCGAAGCTGTGGCTGCTCAACGTGTACGAACTCGGCCCGCGCGGCACCGTTCGGGTGACGCCGTTTTTTGACCTCGTGCTCGCCTGGAATACCGGCATCAGCTACGGCTGGTTTCAGGACACCGGCCCGCTGGGGCAAGCCATCCTGCTGGCGATCAAGGCCGCGGCGGTGATCGCGCTGGCGGTCTGGATGGCGAAATCCGGCACCCGCCTTGCGGTAATTGGTCTCGGTCTGATCATCGGCGGTGCGATCGGCAACGCCATCGACCGGCTGGCCTACGGCGCGGTGGTCGATTTCGCCCTGTTTCACGTCCAGATCGGCGGGAAAACCTACAACTGGTACGTGTTTAACCTTGCGGACGTGGCCATCGTTGCCGGGGTTGCCGCCCTCCTGTATGACTCCTTTGTAACCCCCGGTGCCGCAAAAAGGCCCCGATAACCGGGGATATGCTTGATAACATGCAATCTGGCTGACGGCCCCGTGGCCGCGCCTTCGGACAACGGATCAGGATGAACGCAATGCGTGAGACCGGCATCGGTTCAGGTTTGCACCTTTCATCGCGCCTCGCGACGCGCGCGTTGCGGATGGCTGCGGTCGCGCTGGGTCTGGGGCTTGTCCTGTTCTCAGGTCCTCTTCACGCGCAGGACGCGGACGAAGAGGAAGACGACCGCACCTTTGAACGCAAGATCATCGACAACCTGATGAGCGGCCTCGGCGGCCGCCGTCTCGAAGACGGCAACATCAACTACCGCGAGCGCTCGCCGCTCGTGGTGCCTTCCAAGATCGCGCTTCCTCCCCCGCAGTCCGGCAGCAAGGCCAAGCTCGCGCCGAACTGGCCGAAGGATCCGGATGAGGCCGAACGCAAGGCAGCGCGCGAAGCAGCCAAGCAGAAGCCGAAGACCTACGAGGAAAGCTTGCGACCGCTGATGCCGAGCGAGCTTAACCAGCGCGCTCCGCGCGGCAGCACCACGAGCGACGTGAAGCCCGGCGGCAACAATTCGAATCAGCCGCCCATTCTGATGCCTTCAGAACTTGGATTTACCGGCGGGCTGTTCTCGAACCCGTTCTCCTCGAAGTCCGAAGCCGACACGTTCACCACCGAGCCGGAACGTACAGAACTCACGCAGCCTCCGAGCGGCTACCAGACACCATCGACGACTTACGCCTATGGTGTCGGCAACCAGAAGCTTGTGCCGAAAGAGAACTGCGACGCGGCGAGCGGCAAGTGCGAAAAGCGCTGGGTATTCCAGTAAACCTGCCGGTTGGTCCGTCCCGCCGTTCGTCCATGAATCATGATGACGATCGGGCCCCGGCGCGGTCGTCTCAGGTCCAGCAATGTCGCCTCTTGCGGATTTGAACCTCTCCCGGGCGATCATTCCACGGTCCGGTAGCACGACATGACAATTTCCCGCCAATTCGCCGCCGGCGCCTTCGCAGCGCTCGGCATTCTGCTCGCTCCCCCGGCCGCTCAAATGGCCATGGCACAGCAGGCAGCACCGCAACAGACCACATCGCAGCGGCCGGCCACCTTCACCCTCGGCAACGGCCTTCACGTGGTGGTCATCCCCGATCGCCGTACACCCGTTGTGACGCAGATGATCTGGTACAAGGTCGGCGCCGCCGACGAGACGCCAGGGAAATCGGGCCTCGCGCATTTCCTCGAGCACCTGATGTTCAAGGGCACCGAGAAGCATCCGGCGGGCGAATTCTCCCAGCTCATCGCGCGCATCGGCGGCAACGAGAACGCCTTCACCTCGACCGACTACACGGCGTATTACCAGCGCGTCCCCCGCGACCAGCTTGCCACCATGATGGCCTTCGAGGCCGACCGCATGACCGGCCTCGTTCTCAAGGACGAGAACGTGCTGCCCGAGCGCGACGTGGTGCTGGAAGAATACAACATGCGTGTCGGCAACAGCCCCGACGCGCGGCTCACCGAGCAGATCATGGCGGCGCTGTATCTCAATCATCCCTACGGACGGCCGACCATCGGCTGGCGGCAGGAGATCGAGAAGCTCAACCGCGAGGACGCGCTCGCCTTCTACAAGCGCTTTTATGCGCCGAACAACGCGACCCTGATCATCGCCGGCGACGTCAGCGCCGACGAAGTCCGCCCGATGGTGGAAGAAGCCTACGGCAAGATCCCGCCGCAGCCCGCGATTCCCGCGCAACGGATCAGGCCGCAGGAGCCTCAGCCGGCCGGACCGCGCACCGTGACGCTGGCCGATCCGCGCGTCGAACAACCGAGCGTGCGCCGCTATTATCTCGTACCGTCGTCCGTCACCGCGGCCCAGGCCGAAGGTTCGGCGCTCGAAGTGCTGGCGCAGCTGATGGGCTCGGGCAGCAACTCGTATCTCTACCGGGCGCTGGTGGTGGACAAGCCGCTCGCGGTCAGCGCGGGCGCCTGGTACCAGGGCACGGGCGTCGATCCGACCCAGTTCGGTATCTCGGCGTCGCCGAAGCCCGGCGTCGAATTTCCGCAGGTCGAGAAGGCCATCGATGAGGTCATCGCCAAGCTCGCGACCGACACCGTTCCGGCCGAAGACCTCGAACGCATCAAGACGCAGATGATCGCGGAATCGGTTTACGCGCAGGACAGCCAGACCACGCTGGCGCGCTGGTACGGCGCCGCCATCACCGTGGGCCTCAGCGTCGACGACGTCCGCGCATGGCCGGACCGCATCCGCGCGGTCACCGCCGAACAGGTGCGCGACGCCGCGCGCACATGGCTCGAGAAAAAGCGTTCGGTCACCGGCTATCTCATCAAGGACACCAGCGCGACAACCGCCAAACGCGAGGAGAAGCGCTCGTGATGCACATTCGTAACCTGCGCGCGCGCCTTGCGGCGGCGTGCCTCATCACTGTCGCCGCGACCTTCACGATGGCTCTGCCGGCGTCGGCAGCAGCGAAGGTCAAGCGCGTGGTCTCGCCCGGCGGCATCGAAGCCTGGTTCGTCCAGGACGCCACCGTGCCGCTGGTCGCGCTGGAATTTTCCTTCGCCGGCGGCTCGTCGCAGGACCCCGCCGACAAGCCGGGCGTCGGCAGCTTCACCGCCAACATGCTCGACGAGGGTGCTGCGGATCTCGATACCAAGGCGTTTCATGAACGGCTTGAGCGGCGCGCCATCGAGATGAACTTCACGGTGACCCGCGACAACCTGCGCGGCTCGATGCGGATGCTGAAGGAAACCCGCGACGAAGCCATCGATCTTCTGAAACTCGCACTGACCTCCGCACGTTTCGATTCCGAGCCGCTGGAGCGCGTTCGCGCGCAGATGCTGTCGAATGCGCGCCGCGAGACCACCAATCCGGTGTCGATCGCCGGCCGGAAGTTCTGGGAGCAGGCTTTCGGCACGCATCCCTATGCGCGGCCGCCGAACGGCACGCTGGAAAGCCTTCCCACCATCCAGGCGGCCGATCTGAAAGACTATGCCGGCCGCGTGCTGGCGAAAGACACGCTGAAAGTCGCCGTCGTCGGCGACATCGACGCCGACGCGCTCGGCAAGCTGCTCGATACCGCATTCGGCTCGCTGCCGGCGAAAGCGAACCTGACACCGGTGCCGGAGGTTGTAGCCGCCAAGGCGCCCAAACAATCCTTCACGATCCTGGACGTGCCGCAGACGTCGGTGAACTTTGGCGGGGCCGGCATTCCGCGCAACGATCCCGACTTCATGGCCGCCTATATCGTCAATCACATTCTCGGCGGTGGCACGCTGTCGACACGGCTTTACAAGGAAGTGCGCGAAAAGCGCGGCCTGGTCTATTCGGTGTCGGAATCCCTGATCTGGATGAAGAAGGCATCGGTGTTCGCCGGCGCCACCGCCACCCGCGCCGACAAGGCCACCGAGACGCTCGAGACCATCGCCGCCGAGATCGCGCGCATGGGCAATGAAGGTCCGACGCAGCAGGAACTGGATGAGGCCAAGTCGTACCTGAAGGGCTCGCAAATGCTGGCGCTCGACACGTCGCCGAAATTCGCCACCGCCCTGTTGCAATACCAGAACGACAATCTCGGCATCGACTACATCGAAAAGCGCAACGCCATTGTCGACGCGGTGACGCTCGACGACGCCAAACGCGTCGCCAAGCGGATTTGGGGCCAGGGTCTCTTGAGTGTCAGCGTCGGCCGCGCCGCGCAGGCCGAGGCGAAGCCCCTAGGCAAGTAATCACTTGAACAGCGGCGTGCCTGGCACGAAGGCATCGAACGCCGCCCAGAACTGTCCGCGATAGCGATCCTGCTCCTGCAAGATCTCGTGCCTTGAGCCCGCGATCACCAGATGCGATCCCGCGCGCAGGTGATAGGCGAACTCCTCGATCGCCGGCGTCGAGACGATGGTGTCATTGCTCGCGGCCATCATCAGGATCGGCAGGCGAATCTGCGACGGATAGTTCGCCGCACGGAAGCCGATCATCGCCTTGAAGGCGGTATCCGCCCACGCCACCGTCGGCGATGCGATGCCCAGCGTCGGGTCTTCCTCGTAGATCGCGGCATTGCGCGCGTAGCGCACCGGATCGGACGTCAGCGGATTGTTGACGAAGCTGGTGGTGCCGGTCAGCGCACTGCTGCCGCCGGGCACGTAGCTGCCGCCCATCCCGAGTAGCCGCAGTGTGCGCATCAGCACACGGGTCGGCAGCTTGGTGGCGTAGCCGGGCAGGTCGATCATCGGCGCGGACAGCACGATGCGGTCGAACCAGCGCTTGCCGGCATGGGCCACCCGCAGCAGCACCGCGCCGCCCATCGAATGCGCCAGCGCGTAATAGGGCGGCGGACAATCCGGCAGCACCACCTGCTGCACGAAGGTCTCAACATCGACCTCGAAATCGGAGAAGTTGCGCACATAGCCCTTGCGCAGATCGCGCAACTGCCGCGACGAGTGGCCCTGCCCGCGCCAATCGATCATCGCCACCGCGAAGCCGCGCTCGCGCAGTTCGCGCACCGTCTCGAAATATTTCTCGATGCTTTCGCCGCGTCCGGTGAAGACGCAGACCGTGCCTTTACGGTTGGCCGGCGGCTGCCACCGCGCAAAGCGCAATTCCGCTCCGTCCGGCGTCTTGATCGTTCCGCTAACGACATTGTCGGGGACGGGGTTGGCGGGAATGGAGACGAGCGTCATGGGCTGCCGATCGGAAAAGGAATCATGAAATCGAGGGGGATACTGAGGACAAAAAGAGGATCGGGAAACCCTCTTGAACCCCGGAAGGCCCCTCCCATATCAGTTTCGTGCAGGCCAGTTAAGGCTGCACGCAGAACGAAAACCTGGCCCAATGGCGGGTTGTCTGCTCTTTGCAAAAGAGTGGCGCGTTGTGCATGTGAGACGGTCTTCGGCCATCGCCTGAACAGGCGTGGTCAATGTGCCTGTCTCGCCTGAAAAACGCGCTGGTCGCTCAACTTTGGAGGACACCATGCGTACTTTCGATCTCACCCCCTTCTATCGTTCCACCGTCGGCTTCGACCGCCTGTTCTCGCTGCTCGATCAGAGCGCAAGCGAAAGCTCGCCGGGCTATCCGCCCTACAACATCGAACGCACCGGCGAGAACAATTTCCGGATTTCGGTCGCCGTCTCCGGCTTCTCCCAGAATGAAATCTCGATCGTCGCCAAGGAAAACACCCTGACGATCAAGGGCGAGAAAGCCGCCAACGAAAACGGCCAGACCGCCGACGTGCTTTATCGCGGCATCGCGTCGCGAGCTTTCGAGCGCCAGTTCCAGCTTGCCGACTTCGTGCAGGTGAAGAACGCCTCGCTTGAGAACGGCCTGCTCCACGTCGATCTGGTCCGCGAAATCCCCGAGGCCAAGAAGCCCCGCCAGATTCCGATTACCACGTCGGCGCCTGCGCTTCCGGAAGTCGGGAACAAAGCGGCGGCCTGAGCATTATCAGGCAACCTCTCCAATCTGATCTCTAAGCTTTGCGAAAACGCCCCGGTGCCCCGGGGCGTTTTTTTGTGTGCTCACTCCAGCGGCTGCACGTCGGGCATCGCCTGTGTCGGCCATAATTTCAGGGTGGGCGGCTCCTGTGCGGAGGCCGTCGCCGCCCCCACCGTCGCCGCCGCGGGTTTCTTTTCCACAATGGTCACGGCCGGAGGCTGCGCAGGAGCTGCGGCCTTCTGCTGGGCGGGTTCAGATGCAGGTGTCCGGCTTGCCGCCTTCGGCGTGGGCCGCTGCGCCGCCTTCGGCACCGCCACCAGCGGGCGCGGCGCATGTTGCAGGTCGAGCAGCGCGCCGCGCCGCATGTCATGAGGGACATACCGGCGGGCATCGGCGATCAGCGGAGGGCCCGGCGGGCCGTATACCGTCGTGAACCGGTCGTTCAGTTGGGCATCGGCGTCGAGCGCCGGAATGAAGCGCATGATGCGGCCCGTGCGGGCGTCGATGATCAGGCGTCCGTCATCGCCCCTCGGATCGAGCGCGGCCACGGTGTAGATCCAGCCACGCTGCGTGATCCGGCCAAGCGGCGAATAGCCGGTGGAGCGCAGGATGGTCATGACCTGCGTGGGCGGCAGCATCGGGCGGGCGTCGAGCGGGCGTTCCAGGCGCGCCGACGGTATCGCCACATACGAACCCGACCCATAGGGACCCGGCCGATACGGCCGCTCCGGATACGGCCGTTCATAGGGCCTTTCGCCATGACGCGGCGGCTGATCCCGATAATCCAGCGGCGGCGAAGGCATCTCGATGTCGTCAATCTGGATATCCACCACGGGCAGATCGTCGGCAGCCCGCAGCGGGGACGCCGTGACCGCGCCGGCGGCCAGAATTGCGCCCGCCGCGACGGCATGCCGGACCAATTGCTTTCTCGAAAACAGCGTCATCGATGGTTCCCCTGTCATTCCGGACGGCTGCTCTTCGGCCGCCTCAAATCCGGGTCGAAAGGTCGTTTCCGAATTCGGCAGAGCTAGGACCGGACGAGGGCGGCACTGCCTCAATCCTGCGGCGGAGCGCAGCTTCTGCATGGCGGCCCCGGCGCATGGCCCACGCATCCCAGCGGGGACTCTCACGCGCTTGTGTGATAGGAAAAAGTTTGGCAGTCTGGCGGTTAGGACAGGAACCCTGTCCCAATTTCCGGGTCAATCTCGGCATAGCGTTTGCAGCGCTGGTACTATCAGGCAGGCCGCTCGGACGCCGGAAACGGCCCGCGCGAGTTGCAACTTCTAAAGCGGGCTCGTGAAAGCGAGCGGTGGCCCCAAGAATTTCCTGAACCGGAAATTTCCGAAGGGTGCCGCAAGCGTCGAAGCTGCGGCCAAAACAGGCTAACCTAGAGTGCCTCTAAGGAGGCGTAAGGATGAGAATGAGCGGGTCAGAGATCTGGCGTGACGGAATCAAAGATGGTGCTCCGGCAGGGGAGCCCTGCTCGCCCATCCGCGAGCATAACTGGCGTCCAGCTGCTGAAGGATTATACGACCCGGCTCTCGAAAAAGACTCGTGCGGCGTCGGTTTCATCGCCAACATCAAGGGCAAGAAATCGCACCAGATCGTGTCCGACGCGATCAGCATTCTGTGCAATCTCGAACATCGCGGCGCGGTCGGCGCCGATCCCCGCGCAGGCGACGGCGCTGGCATCCTCGTGCAAATCCCGCACACCTTCTTCGCACGCAAGGCGAAGGAAGCAGGCTTCACCCTGCCCGCCCCCGGCGAATACGCCGTCGGCGCGCTGTTCATGCCGCGCGAAAAGCCGTGGCGCGAAGTCATCAAGAGCATCGTCAAGGACAAGATCAAGTCGGAAGGGCTGCTGCTGCTCGGCTGGCGCGATGTGCCTGTCGACAATTCCTCGCTCGGTGAAACCGTCAAGCCGACCGAACCGCACTGCATGCAGGTGTTCATCGGCTGCGGCGACTGCGCCGATCAGGACGATTTCGAGCGCCGGCTCTACGTCCTGCGCAAGGCGATCTCGAACGCGATCTATCAGCGCCGCGAGCGCGCGCTGGCCGGTTATTATCCCGTGTCGATCTCGTGCCGAACGGTTGTCTACAAGGGCATGTTCCTCGCCGATCAGCTCGGCAAGTACTATCCCGACCTGCACGAGCCGGATTTCGAATCCGCGCTGGCGCTGGTGCATCAACGCTTC
The DNA here is from genome assembly GCF_058800765.1 of Afipia sp. GW822-FHT04G07. Taxonomy (NCBI): domain Bacteria; kingdom Pseudomonadati; phylum Pseudomonadota; class Alphaproteobacteria; order Hyphomicrobiales; family Nitrobacteraceae; genus Afipia; species Afipia sp. GW822-FHT04G07. Next base: position 3,386,314 of record NZ_JBXAMP010000001.1, on the reverse strand, counting down.
TCGACCAACACCTTCCCGGCGTGGTCGCTGGCGCATCCCTACCGCATGGTCGCGCACAACGGCGAAATCAACACGCTGCGCGGCAACGTCAACTGGATGGCCGCGCGTCAGGCGTCGGTGAGTTCGAAACTGTACGGCGACGATATCGAGAAGCTGTGGCCGATTTCGTATGAAGGACAGTCGGACACCGCCTGCTTCGACAACGCGCTCGAATTCCTGGTGCAGGGCGGCTACTCGCTGTCGCACGCGATGATGATGCTCGTTCCCGAGGCGTGGGCCGGCAACCCGCTGATGAACGAAGAGCGCCGTGCGTTCTACGAGTATCACGCCGCGCTGATGGAGCCGTGGGACGGTCCCGCCGCGATCGCCTTCACCGACGGACGCCAGATCGGCGCCACGCTCGACCGCAACGGACTTCGTCCCGCACGCTATCTCGTTACCAAGGACGACCGCATCGTGATGGCGTCCGAAATGGGCGTGCTAACGATTCCCGAAGACCAGATCATCACCAAGTGGCGGCTTCAGCCCGGCAAGATGCTGCTGGTCGACCTCGAGGAAGGCCGGCTCATTCCCGACGACGAAATCAAGGCGGAACTGGCCAAGAGCCACCCTTACCGCGAGTGGCTCGACCACACCCAGATCGTTCTCGAAGACATGACCGAGGTGCCGGCAAAGGGCGCGCGCTCCAACCTCACTTTGCTGGATCGCCAGCAGACGTTCGGTTATTCGCAGGAAGACCTCGGCATCCTGATGGCGCCGATGGCCACCACCGGCGAGGAAGCCGCAGGGTCCATGGGCACCGACACGCCGCTGTCGGCGCTGTCGAGCAAGCCGAAGTCGCTGTTCACCTACTTCAAGCAGAACTTCGCGCAGGTGACCAATCCGCCGATCGATCCGATCCGCGAAGAACTGGTGATGAGCCTCGTCTCGATCATCGGCCCGCGCCCGAACCTGTTCGACCTCGAAGGCCTGTCCAAGACCAAGCGCCTCGAAGTGCGCCAGCCGATCCTGACCGACGCGGATCTGGAAAAGATCCGTTCGATCTCGGAAGTCGCCGATAACCATTTCAAGTCGCGCGCACTCGACACCACATTCCACGCCGGCCTCGGGGCCTCGGGCATGGATCAGGTGCTGGACGAACTTTGCGGGCGCGCGGAAGCCGCCGTGCGCGAAGGCGTCAACATCATCATCCTGTCGGACCGCGCCGCCGGAAGCGACCGGATTCCGATTCCGTCGCTGCTCGCGACTGCGGCCGTACATCATCACCTGATCCGCACCGGACTGCGCACGTCGGTCGGCCTTGTGGTCGAATCGGGCGAACCGCGTGAAGTTCATCACTTCGCCTGTCTCGCAGGCTACGGCGCGGAGGCGATCAATCCCTATCTCGCGTTCGAGACCATCGTCGCGATGAAGGACCAGTTGCCGGCCAAGCTCGACGACAAGGAAATCGTCAAGCGCTACATCAAGTCGATCGGCAAGGGCCTGCTCAAGGTCATGTCGAAGATGGGCATCTCGACCTATCAATCCTATTGCGGCGCGCAGATCTTCGATGCCGTCGGCCTCAAGGCCGATTTCGTCGCGAAGTATTTCGCCGGCACGCACACCCGCATCGAGGGCGTCGGCCTGGTCGAAATCGCCGAAGAGACCGTGCGCCGTCATACCGACGCGTTCGGGGATTCGCAGGTTTACAAGACCGCGCTCGATGTCGGCGGCGAATACGCTTTCCGCTCTCGCGGCGAAGACCATGCATGGAACGCCGAAACCGTGTCGCTGCTCCAGCACGCGGTGCGCGGCAACTCGCAGGATCGTTATCGCGCCTTCGCCAAGGTGCTCAACGAGCAATCCGAGAAGCTGCTGACCCTGCGCGGTCTGTTCCGCATCAAGTCCGCCGAGGAAGACAAGCGCAAGCCGGTGCCGCTCGATGAAGTCGAGCCGGCCAAGGACATCGTCAAGCGGTTTGCCACCGGCGCAATGTCGTTCGGTTCGATCTCGCGCGAAGCCCACACCACGCTGGCGATCGCGATGAACCGCATCGGCGGCAAGTCCAACACCGGCGAAGGCGGCGAGGAAGCGGATCGCTTCAAGCCGATGCCGAACGGCGATTCGATGCGCTCGGCCATCAAGCAGGTGGCGTCGGGACGTTTCGGCGTGACGACGGAATACCTCGTCAACTCCGATATGATGCAGATCAAGATGGCGCAGGGCGCGAAGCCCGGCGAAGGCGGCCAGTTGCCCGGCCACAAGGTCGACGCGACCATCGCCCGCGTGCGGCATTCCACGCCGGGCGTTGGCCTGATTTCACCGCCGCCGCATCACGATATTTATTCCATCGAGGATCTCGCGCAACTCATCTACGACCTGAAGAACGTCAATCCGGACGGTGCGGTCTCGGTCAAGCTCGTCTCCGAAATCGGCGTCGGCACTGTCGCTGCCGGTGTTGCGAAAGCGCGCGCGGATCACGTCACCATTTCCGGCTTCGAGGGCGGCACGGGCGCGTCGCCTCTCACCTCGATCAAGCACGCCGGCTCGCCGTGGGAACTCGGCATCGCCGAAACCCACCAGACTCTCGTTCGCGAGCGACTGCGCAGCCGCATCGTGGTGCAGGTCGACGGCGGCTTCCGCACCGGACGCGACGTCGTGATCGGCGCCCTCCTGGGCGCGGATGAAATGGGTTTCGCCACTGCGCCGCTGATCGCGGCCGGCTGCATCATGATGCGCAAGTGCCACCTCAACACCTGCCCGGTGGGTGTCGCCACGCAGGACCCGGTGCTGCGCAAGCGCTTCACCGGCCAGCCTGAGCACGTCATCAACTTCTTCTTCTTCGTCGCCGAGGAAGTGCGCGAGATCATGGCCTCGCTCGGCTACCGCACCTTCCAGGAGATGGTCGGCCAGAGCCAGATGCTCGACCAGTCGACGCTGGTGGCGCACTGGAAAGCCAAGGGCCTCGACTTCTCGAAGCTGTTCTTCAAGCAGAAGGCCCTGCCCGGCCAGAAGATCTATCACTCGGAAGCGCAGGACCATCACCTGGAGAACGTGCTCGACCGCACGCTCATCAAGGAAGCGCAGGCGGCGATCGACCGCGGCGCGCCGGTGAAGATCGAGGCGGAGATTCACAACACCGACCGCAGCGCAGGCGCGATGCTCTCGGGCGTCGTGGCCAAGACCTACGGCCATACCGGCCTGCCGCTCGACACCATCCATGTCAGCCTCAAGGGCACGGCGGGACAGGCGTTCGGCGCGTGGCTGGCGCGCGGCGTCACCTTCGATCTCGAAGGCGAAGCCAACGACTATGTCGGCAAGGGCCTATCCGGCGGACGCATCGTCGTGCGGCCTCCGAAGAACTCAGGGATCGTGCCTGAAGAATCCATCATTGTCGGCAACACCGTGATGTATGGCGCGATTGAAGGCGAGTGCTACTTCCAGGGCGTCGCCGGCGAACGCTTCGCGGTCCGCAACTCCGGCGCGGTCGCCGTGGTCGAGGGCGCAGGCGATCACTGCTGCGAATACATGACCGGCGGCATCGTCGTGGTGCTCGGCCGCACCGGACGCAACTTCGCGGCCGGCATGTCCGGCGGCGTCGCTTACGTGATCGACGAGGACGGCACGTTCGAGAAACGCTGCAACATGGCGATGGTCGAGCTCGAGCCGGTTCTGTCCGAGGAAATGATCAACGAGACCGCGTTCGGTCAGATGGGCGATCTCGAAGCCCATGGCCGCGTCGATGTGTTCTCGAACCTGCTCGGCGAAGACGTCGAACGGCTGCACGTCCTGATCTCGCGCCACGCCAAGCTCACCGGCTCGGCCCGGGCGCAGCACATCCTTGCGAACTGGAAGAAGTATCTGCCGATGTTCCGCAAGGTGATGCCGGTCGAATATCGCCGCGCGCTGAAAGAACTGAAATCGCGCGAGCCGGAAGAACCGAAAATCGCGATCGGCGCGTAAGGAACGAATTTCACGTCATTGCGAGCGCAGCGAAGCAATCCACTCTTGAAGCAAAAAGCTGGATTGCTTCGTCGCTACGCTCCTCGCAATGACAACGAAACTTTTAAGGGGCGTCAGGGTCACCATGGGTAAGGCTACAGGTTTTCTCGAGATCGAGCGTCACGACCGCAAGTATGCGCCGGTCGCCGAACGCGTGAAGGATTTCAAGGAATTCGTCATTCCGCTGTCGGAGAAAGACACGCGCGACCAGGCCGCGCGCTGCATGAATTGCGGCATTCCCTATTGCCACGGCACCGGCTCGGTTCAGCCCGGCACGCCCGGCTGCCCGGTCAACAACCAGATCCCGGACTTCAACGACCTCGTCTACAACGGCAACTGGGAAGAAGCCTCGCGCAACCTGCACTCGACCAACAACTTCCCCGAGTTCACCGGCCGCATTTGTCCGGCGCCGTGCGAAGCCTCCTGCACGCTGAACATCGACGACAACCCCGTCACCATCAAGACCATCGAATGCGCCATCGTCGACCGTGCATGGGACAACGGCTGGCTCAAGCCGGAAGTCGCAGCAACGAAGACCGGCAAGAAAGTCGCCGTGGTCGGCTCCGGCCCCGCGGGCCTCGCTTGCGCGCAGCAACTCGCGCGCGCCGGCCATGACGTTCATGTGTTCGAGAAGTTCGCCAAGGCCGGTGGACTGCTTCGTTACGGCATTCCCGACTTCAAGATGGAAAAAGGCATCATCGACCGCCGCGTAGCGCAGATGGAAGCCGAAGGCGTGACCTTCCACTACAACACGCCGGTCGGCGGCGACTACGCCGGCGCCGTCGAGCCGAAGGATCTGCTGAAGATCTACGACGCGGTAGCGCTGACCGGCGGCGCAGAAGCGTCGCGCGATCTGCCGATTCCCGGGCGCGATCTCGACGGCATTCACTTCGCGATGGATTTCCTTCCGCAGCAGAACCGCCGCGTCAGCAACGAGCCGCTCGGCGACGTCCGCAACATTCTCGCCGGCGGTAAGGACGTGGTGGTGATCGGCGGCGGCGACACCGGCTCCGACTGCATCGGCACGTCGATCCGCCAGGGTGCGAAATCCGTGACGCAGCTTGAAATCATGCCGGCCCCGCCCGAGCACGAGAACAAGGCGCTGACCTGGCCGAACTGGCCACTCAAGATGCGCACGTCATCGAGCCAGGCCGAAGGCGCGATCCGCGAATACGCCGTGCTGACGCAGAAGTTCTCCGGTCACGACGGCAAGGTCGCCAAGCTTCACTGTGTCCATGTCGACGACAAGTTCCAGCCGGTGCCGGGCAGCGAGTTCGAGCTGAAGGCCGAACTGGTGCTGCTGGCGATGGGCTTTGTGCATCCGGTGCACGAGGGCCTGCTGAAGAAACTCGGCGTCGAACTCGACCCGCGCGGCAACGTGCGCGCCTCGACCAACAACTATCAGACCTCGGTCGCGAAGGTGTTCTCGTCCGGCGACATGCGCCGCGGACAGTCCCTCGTTGTCTGGGCGATCCGCGAAGGCCGCCAGTGCGCCGCCGCCATCGATCAGCATCTGATGGGCGCGACCACCCTGCCCCGTTAACCGCAGATGACCTTTGCCGTCTACGTTGCAGCAGCCCTCGCCGAAATCGGGGGCTGTTTTGCTTTCTGGGCGTGGCTGCGACTCGGCAAATCCATCTGGTGGATTCTTCCGGGCACCGCCTCCCTCATTCTATTCGCTTACTTTCTGACGCTGGTGCCGAGCGATGCCGCCGGGCGCACCTATGCCGCCTATGGCGGCGTTTATATTATCGCGTCGCTGGCATGGCTGTGGGCCATGGAAGGCGTGCGGCCCGACCGATGGGACATGGCAGGTGCCGCGCTGTGTCTGATTGGCGCCGCCGTGATTCTGTTCGGACCGCGCTCAGTCTGATCACAGAAAAGCCCCGTCCGCGACGGGGCCTTTCCGTTCGCATCATCCGGTGCTGCTGCTCAGACACCGTGTTTACGCGATGACGCGAGCACTACTCGATCACGCGAATGACACGGCGGGTGCGCGGCTCGACGATGACGCGCCGATCGTTGACGATTGCGTAGCGATATTCGGTGTGGCTCGGCACCGGGCGCAGTTCGACATATTCAGGCAGCGGTTCGCCGACCACGACGCGCTCCTTCACCACCACCGACGGCCCCGGCAACCCGGTCACCGACGAGATTACCGCCGCCGGAATATCGACCGCGGTACCGACCGCAGCGCCCACGGTTCCGCCGACTGCGCCGCCGACCGGCCCGCCGATGGCGTTGCCCGCGGCCGCGCCATCGCGCGCGCCTTCCACCGTTGCGCTCTGCGCCAGCGCAATGCCCGGCGTCAGTGCGATTGCTGCAACTGCCATTGCCATACGAATTTTCATATCATCCTCCATCGTGAATTCAGAGGATGATCAACGGTCACGGACAGCGAGTGTTCCGGACTCAGTGTGAGGAACTCGTCCATCGCGTCGGAACTTTTGCGACATCAACGCTGCGGAACCAACAGAGGCAGCGGAGCGAAACGCACTACCAGCCTGAGAACCAGCCACGGGGCGCGAAGAAGGTTGGCCCCACGTTGGCCGGAGGCCGCAGGTCCCGCCCCGCGGTTCGCGAACGCGCGGGTGCGGCCTGGGCCTGCGGCTCGCCAGACAGTCCATGCGCGGTCTGCGGCGGCTTCTTCGGTTTCGGTTTCGGCGCGGCAGCGCCGTCAGCAGGAGCTGCGGCGACGGCGGGATCGCCAGCGGGCGCCGTGAGCGCACCGACTTCGCGGCGCGGCCAGGAGAAATCATCCGCGCGGCCGGCGGGCGGTGCAAGCGGTTCGCCCTTCACCAGCGTGCGCGCCGCGAGCGCATCGACCGAAGCCGGCCGGGTGCCAACGCCGCCGAGCAATTCATCAGTGCCGACAGACGAGGCGACCAGCGGCATCACCGGACCCATCAGCGGACGCGGACCGGCTTCGCCCGGACGGATATTGGAATCGGGCGCGAAGGATTCGCTCGGCAGCGCCACCATATCGGAGCGCGACGCGAGGACCCGGCGGATTTCACGCTCGGTGTAATGAGCGAGCTTGCGCGCGCCGGCCTTGGTGAAATAGACGCCGTCGTTGGACCGCAAGCGGCGGGTCTGGCCTTCGAAGTCCGGACCTTGCTGCGCGAAACGTCCGGCGTCATCGACGAAGCCGTCCCAGACATCGACGTAGGTGATGCCGGCCTTGCCGGCCCCGTCGCGATAGAGCGCGTCGAGGAACAGCATGTCCGACGTGGCCTTGGGGCCGCGCACCGCGGGCAATCCGACCCACAGCACCGGCACGCCCTTGGACTTCAGGACCGCGATGAACTCCTCGATCTTCTTCGCATAGAGTTCGACCCAGCGCTCCTCGCGGAAATCATAGACGCCGCCGGCCGACCGCGCCTTCTCGGGTGCAGCGATCTGCGGCTGATCGTCATCCTCGTCCGGAGCAACCTCGGCTTCGCCGGGCTTCTTGTCGGCGGTCTTGCTCTCGGCGTCGTCGCCCGCGAGCTTCTCGGCGGGCTTCGCGGCAGCATCGGGTTCATTCGGCTTGGCGGCGGCCCCTTTCTTCGCGGCCGCAGCCGCCCCCTTCGCCTTGTCGCCGGGTTTTTCGCCCGGCTTGGCGTCGGCCTTCTTTTCGGCGGCGGGTTCGCGAATGGGAACGCGGTCGTGGAGACCGAGCATCACCACGATGGCGTCCGGCTTCTCCGTGGCAAGAATGCCCTTCGCCGCCGCGATCCAGTCGGACGGCTCGCCCTTGGGCTGATACTTCAAAAGACCGGAGACCGTCTTGTGCTTGCGGATGACGCCGAGTTCGGGCGTTTCCGACAGCGCGTCCTCGAGGCCGTAAGCGAGCCAGTCGGCCATCGCGTCGCCCAGCACGAGCACGTTGCGTTCCGCCGGATTTTCCCGCTTGGCCGGCGCTGGCGCGCGCGAATAATCAACCCGCGGCGCGGGCTGCTGATCCTGAAAAAAACCACCTCCGCCTCCGCCGAACGGCGCGAAGAATCCGCCTCCACCGCCGCGCGGCGGGGGTGGCGCCGGACGCCGTCCGAATCCGAAATCGAAGAATTGCGCCGAGGCCGGTGCGACGATGCCGAACAGCATGGCGCCCGCGACCGCGAGAACGGTCAGCGATCCGCGTTCGGCAAACAGACGGAAAAATGAGGGCCGTTTTGACATGCGTCTCACAGGCGTGAAAAAGCGTAGCGTCAAAATAATAGCAGATTCAGGCCCGAAGTGGGCAGATCAAGCGCCATAAACAGGCCGCGCCTGCCTGCGTCAAGGGGCCGGAACCCGGCCCCAACAGCCGATTATCGCCTGCGCAGCCGGTCCAGTACGCCGGAAGAGGCAAAACCGTCGGCGGGCGCGCCGATCGAAGCCTGGAAGCTGCGCAGCGCCTTGCGGGTCTCGCCGCCGAGGTTACCGTCGGGCTCGCCTTTATAGAAGCCGCGCCGGGCCAGCAGGTCCTGCAATTCGAGGCGCTCGGCGCGGGACAGCACCCGCTCCTGCCGCGGCCATTCCTGCACGAACGGCGCGCCACCGCGCAGCCGGTCCGCGAAATGACCGATGGCAAGCGCGTAAGCCTCCGACGGATTGTAGCGCATGATCGCGCGGAAATTTCCGAGCATCAGGAATCCCGGTCCGTCGGCGCCTGCGGGCGCCAGCAGAAACGCCTTGTCGGTGTGACGCGGGAACGGCTTGCCGCCCGCGCGCTTGACGCCGAGATGCTCCCACTGCGCGATGGTGTAGGTCTTCGCGCGATCGGCATGAAGATAGTTGAAGCCCTGCGGCACCTCGACCTCGTAACCCCAGGTCTGTCCCGGCTGCCAGTTGTCCTTTTTGAACTTCGCCGCCGTGGACGCGATGATGTCCGGCACGTCGTCAACGGTGTTGCGCTTGCCGTCGCGGTCGAAATCCACCGCGAACCGCTTGAACGCGGTCGGCATGAACTGCGTCGCGCCGAATGCGCCGGCCCACGAGCCGCGCATCTGCTGCGGCGTCAGATCGCCGTGATGCAGGATTTCCAGCGCCGCCAGAAACTCGTCCTTGAAATAGCCCTGACGGCGGCCGATGCAGGCCAGCGTCGCGGTCGAATTCAGCACGCTGCGCTCGCCGCCCTGCGTGCCGTAGTTCGACTCGATGCCCCAGATCGCCGCGATGATGTAACGGTCGACGCCGTAGGCTTTCTCGACAGCCGCAAACGTCGCGGCGTTTTTCGCCAGCACCTCGCGCCCCTTCGCGATCCGCGCGTCGGTGACCAGAATGTCGAGATAATCCCACACCGCCTTGGTGAATTCCGGCTGCGAATCCATCAGGTCCATGATGCGCAGGTCGGGCGACAGATCGGCGGTGAAGCGGCGGAAGCTTGCTTCGGAAACGCCGCGCCGATGAGCCTCAGGCCAGAAACCGGCGACGCAGCGGTCGAAATTCGCGGCCGAGCGGCGGATGGCGTCCGCCGTCATTAAAGGATGACCGGACGCGCCGTCCTCGCCGCTCCATTCCTTCGGCGGGCTCGCCTGCGCCATGCGGCGCGGCGCGGGCTGGATCTGGCGCGGAGCCTGCGGCTGCTGCTGGATCGAGCCGGTGATGTCGCCACGCTGGGTCAAAGCGCCGCGCCCCGACGCGGTCTGGCCATGCGCCGGTCCGGCCATCATCATCGCAGCACCTGCGATCACGCTCACCGTCAGGACTGCGCCCGTCGCCATGCGCCACGCGCTTTCTTCACGCCCGATCCGTGTCATTTTACTCCACACCCGCTCAAGACTATCCCGGATACAGGAGGCCCGGACAGGGTTTCCACCCGATTAACAAAACCACATTTTCCAGCAGCGAAATGGCCGCAGGGCTCCTCGCTTGCGGGGTGAGTGGCAGCGCTCATCCTCCGTTCATCCGCTAACCTTTACGGAACTCGCCGCGGCCTTGCCGTTTTTTCGCCCGCCAAAACCTGTTACGACCTGTTGCCTTCCTCTCACCCTGCCAGATGAGCCTCATGAAAATCCGCAAAGCTGTGTTCCCGGTCGCCGGTCTCGGCACCCGTTTTCTCCCCGCCACCAAGGCCATGCCGAAGGAAATGCTGACCGTGGTCGACCGACCGCTAATCCAGCATGTGGTGGACGAGGCGCTGGAAGCCGGCATCGAGCATCTCGTGTTCGTCACCGGGCGCAACAAGGGCGTGATCGAGGACCACTTCGACCGGCCCTATGAACTCGAGGACACGCTGCGCGAACGCAACAAGCTCAAGGAAATGGACATCCTGGAGCGTGACCAGCCGGAAGCCGGCGCGACCTCGTTCACGCGGCAGCAGGCCCCGCTCGGCCTCGGCCATGCGGTGTGGTGCGCGCGCGACATCATCGGCAACGAGCCGTTCGCGGTGCTGCTGCCGGACGTGCTGGTGAAGAACAAACCCAGCGGCCTGAAGCAGATGATCGACGCGGCCAACGCCGCGGGCGCCGACAAGGCCAACATCATCGCGGTGGAAGAAGTGCCGATGGATCAGGTCCACATGTACGGCGTGGTCGGCGTCGGCAAGAGCAAGGGCGACCTGTTCGAGCTGAACGGCATGGTCGAGAAGCCGAAGAAGGAAGCCGCGCCCTCGAACCTCTCGATCACCGGGCGTTATATTTTGCAGCCGGAAATCTTCAATGTGCTGGAGACGCAGGAGCGCGGCGCAGGCGGCGAAATCCAGCTCACCGACGCGATGCTCGGGCTTGCCAAGTCACAGCCGTTTTATGGATTCAAGTTCAAGGGCAAGAGCTACGATTGCGGCTCGAAGTCGGGCTTCCTTGCCGCGAACATTGCTTACGCGATGGACCGCGAGGACCTGCGCAGCGATCTGCTGATGGAGATGAAGAAGTACGTTTGAGGCGCTTTAATCACCTCGCCGTCTTCTTAAACAAGAATATCCGATGTGCGGATTGGGCAAGATATCTAGAACCGCCTCGGACAGATGGCAAAGCCTTGTGCCTTTCCCGTCACGACAATCGGCCGGTTGATCAGGATCGGGTGCATGCCGGAGCCCAGATGTGCTTAGTGGTTTAGGTTCGAATAATATTGATTGTGCATTGGGGTACAGGAAGCATATTCTCGCATAAGTTGTAGCATTTTTCTTTATTTTGGGACTTTAGAAACAGATGGCTAAGGCAAAATCGAAGGCACCTGTCGTATCAATTTTAAACATGAAAGGAGGGGTCGGAAAAACCACTGTTGCCGCTCATATCTTTCGAGTTCTATATCACAGACACGAAGTCCCCACACTGCTTATCGATTTAGATCCTCAATTCAATTTAACCCAATGCGTGGTGAGTAAAAAAAAATACGAAGGAGTAGAGAAAACTCCGAATACAATTATGTCAGCGTTTGAACCTCAACCCTCGAATGATTTTTTTGAGATCAAAACAACAAGTAGCGCGCCACCATCTGCCTCAAGCATCGCAATGCGACTGAGATCGACAGCAAAGGTGCATCTTGACCTACTGCCCGGCCATTTTGATCTAATTAAATACTCGTTGATTGATGACCACGAACAACTGAAGGCATCTCTGGCGTACTTCAAAAGATTCATCGCCAAAGCACGGGAGGAGTACGGCCTCATTGTTATAGATTGCAACCCGAGCAGCTCATTCATTACCCGATGCGCGCTAGAGGTTTCATCGCATATAGTTTCGCCGGTTCGCTGCGATAAGTATTCGGTTTTGGGCGTCGAGCTGGTTGACAAGTTGCTAAACCACCTACCCTTGAATGAGAAGCCCACTCAATTAGCGCTGATTAATGGCGTAAAGCGAAATGCTCCGCCAGATACTGTAGAAGCCGCCCTGCGAAAACATCGAACTTTTGGAAAAAACGTACTGGTCGCCCGCGTTCCAAACTCCACTTTGCTTCGAGCAGACGAAACATATACTGGGTTCGCAACGGATAGACCCGTCGCTTGGCGTGATTTGCTGAGAAATGAGATCGGTGAACTCACCGATGAGATGATGGAAAGACTAGGATTACAGTAATGGCGAGCTTTCGACCCGAATTGGCGCGCGTCTTAAGCCAACTCTCGTTGCTTCGGCTAAACACCCGTGAGGTAATCGATCTATACGAGCTTTTGAACAGAGTTGGTCCGATCGAATTCTCGGAGATATTGAGACACCTCCACTTCCTAACAATGAATGCTACCAGTCAGATTGATCTTCCATTCAGATATCGAGGAACGGATGAAAGACATTCCCCCGCCGATTCAAGAAGATCAACAACACTGGATTCTTTGCATAAGAAAGTAGTGAGCATTCAAAAAAGCGCGGGCATCGACAATGAGACGCTATGTCGGGTTATCGCAAAAAATATTGGCGAAACATCAAAGCGTGCACCTCGTTTCGACAAGAAAAGAGGATTAAAATCTTGGCTTGGTGAGCTTTTAGGAATTGCAACAGCCAGCCAAATCTATCGTGCGGCGCTTCTTATAAAACCCGACACAGGTGATTTGGAAAAAATGTCGTGGCCACTAAGCAAAAAATAGAGCTTTATCGCCAGCTTCGGAAAAGAATTTCTGCCGACTTTGTTGGACGGACAGGCATTGCCGTTAATTGCGAAGCTGCTTTGAGGCTTTCTGTTGGATGGCTTGAACATTTTTACAAAACTCAACCATCAGATAACGCCTCCTTGTCACTTCTGGCAGCCACACATTCCACTGCGATCGAAGTAACCTCTTCAGTCGCGTGTGGCCTTATGCGACCAGCAATATTTTCACTTCGTAGTCACTATGAACTCTTTCTTATGTTTCTTTTCTATCGAGATCATCCGATCGAATGGAAATCTCTTCAACGCGGCGATGAGTGGGTCCGGCTTCCAAAGGAGCTTAAAACATATTTGCGAACCTACTATCCATGGTCCGAAGCCCGGATGAAGAAGCTACTCGAATGCAAAAAAAGATCTGAAGATGATCCATATTTTCTGCTCTCGGCATTTGTGCATGGTGGACGCGTTCAAACTCTACCAAAGGTAAGCAAGCCTGCTGATACTTGCGTTGACCAAAGCGTCATCAAACAGCTTTCACCTATTGCGGACGCAACTTCCGAGTTTCTTTCCGATGTAGCCACTTCCATCTATTCGGGAAATTTCCTTGGCCTTCCCTCTCAAGTCAAATCTGACCTCGTTTTCCGATTTGGAAAAGAGAGTGATGCCGCCAAGATTTTTGACTAAACACGTTGACATGGCTTCGTTGTAGGCTTATATTCCTATCGCTTCATTCATGAGGGGCGCTTCTAGAGGCGTTACTGGAGTGGAATGAAGCGCGGCGCCCGCGCGCATGGTTCGCAGCCATGCTCCCGGAGGCTGAGGGTCACCGTCCGGGCTCACTACGGAGCTCTGCCGTTCGCGGCTGGACGCGGACAGGATGAAGGCGGGGAAATCCCGCCGGATCAAGGCGCACCGCGCCCGTCCTGCCCCGGAAGTACGGTCCCGACGCCCAAAGACGCCGCAGCGGATGTTGCCGCAGCTTGCTGTGGCGAGGTCCGCGCGTTGCGTATCGCGCGCGGCTTCGGCCCGCGTTCACGCGCAGCGTTGGTGGAGCGCCGCAAGGCGATGCGCTGTCCGGGGAGCCGCCGTCGCAAGCGGCAAACCGGAGAGCGACGACAACCATGTTGCGCCTGGCGGCGCTCCATCTCCCCTCGAGATGATCGAGGGCGAACCAAAAGCCCACCTCGCGCTTTTTTGCGCGGGACCGCAGGCGCATGATTTTTCGCGCGCAAGAACAACCTCAAGGCGCGCGAGCTGTTTGAAAATCGAATCGGGAGATCAGCGTATACGCCGGGAACGGGTTAGACAAAACGCGTACCGATGCGTTGGTGTCGCAGCCAGAAACCGGCAAAATCAGCTGCGTCCATCATCCCCGTTGCGGCCGGTTGTCACCCGGCGCATGCAGGGATTAACGCGGCGGGGCGGAAGAAGTTCAGGGCCAGACGGACGATTGCGGCGTGACGAAAAATCACACCGCGTCGATCACCTCGCCGTCTTCCTTGACGAAGCGGCCGATATGCGGATTCGGCAAAATCTCCAGCACTGCTTCCGAAGGCCGGCACAGCTTCACGCCCTTGGGCGTGACCACAATCGGCCGATTGATCAGGATCGGATGCGCGAGCATGGCATCGATCAAGGCATCGTCGGAGAGCTTCGGATCGGCAAGACCCAGCTCGGCATAGGGCGTGCCTTTTTCGCGCAGCAGCGCACGCACCGAAATGCCCATCGCGGCGACAAGCTCCCTGATGCGCTCGCGCGACGGCGGGGTTTTCAGATATTCGACGACAGCGGGTTCGACGCCGCTTCGCCGGATCATCGCCAGCGTGTTGCGCGAGGTGCCGCATTGCGGGTTGTGATAGATGGTCACGCTCATGGTCAGGTTTCCGTTTGGAGATTGTGCTGCGGGCGCAGCAGCCAGTTCATCAGGACAAGTCCGGCGATGGCGCCGCAAATTTCCGCAACAATAAAGCCCGGAAGATCCAGCGGCCTTATGCCGGAAAATGTGTTGGTCAGCGAGCGCGCGATCGCCACCGCTGGATTGGCGAACGAGGTGGACGCGGTGAACCAGTAGGCCGCCGTGATGTAAAGGCCGACCAGCCACGGGATGGCGTCTTGCCGGAACCGGAGGCCGCCGAGAATGGTGGCGATCAGGCCGAACGCGGCGACGAATTCCGCGAACCATTGCGCGCCGCCCGTGCGCACTTTCAACGAGGCATCGAGCAGCGGCAGCGCGAACATCAGATGCGCCATGATGGTGCCGAGAACACCGCCGGCGATCTGCGCCGCGATGTAGAGCAAGGCGTCCCGCGCGGGCAGGTCTCGCTTGATCGCAAACACCAGCGATACCGCCGGATTGAAATGGGCGCCTGAGACAGGCCCGAGAATCGTGATCAGCACGACAAGAATTGCGCCGGTCGGCAGCGTGTTGCCGAGCAGCGCCAGCGCCGCGTCCTTCGTCATGTTCTCGGCCATGATGCCGGAGCCGACAACGGTCGCCACCAGCAGCGCCGTGCCAAGGGCTTCGGCGACCAGACGACGCGGCAGGTCATACGACATCAGCAGCAGGCCGATGCGGCGTGAACGACATGCAGACGCTTCATGCGTGGACTCCTTCAAGCGGACATCTTGGCGCGCTTGCGCACCGGCTTGCAGGCCACAGCCGGCGCGCAAATCTCGGCGTCGCCGCAGCAATTCTCGGTGAGATATCCGATCAGGCCGTTCATGGTGTCGAACTGCGCCGTGTAGATCATCGAGCGGCCGTCACGGCGGACGATCACGAGACCGGCTTCGCGCAGCCGGTCCAGATGGAATGTGAGCGCGGGCGGCGACAGGCCGAGTTCGGCAGCAACCTCCCCCGCCGGCATTCCCTCGGGGCCCACCTGCACTAGCAGCCGATAGGCATCCAGCCGGTTTTCCTGCGAGAGAGCGGCCAGCGCCGCAAGAATGTCAGGCTTTTTCATATTTCAATGATCATTAAAATATTGGCCAGGCGCAAGCATCATTTCAAGAAATATTGAAATATTTCAGAACCGCGTAAATTCCGGACTGGCTGGCTCATTTCGGATTGGGCTCGCGCAAATCGTCATCCGGCCGCTGATATTTGCCGGCGCGGGCGAGTTTGACGGCACTGGCCAGCGCGCGGGCGGCGTTGCGGGTTTCCTCCTGAAAATCCTCGTTGTCATCGAGCGCCTGATGCGACGTCGCGTAAGGCTCCATATAACCGATATAACCGTCATGTTCGGCGGTGCGGCTCGCGGACACCAGCGACATATCGGTGAGCCAGTCGCACAAGGACCGCCGCAACGTCTCCGCGCCGACGCTGTCGCCATGCACCACCACGCCGAAGTGGCGGCCGTCGAAATGCCTGGGATAATTCCAGCCTTTCATCTCGATGGCCTTCGCCTCGGCCGGCTTCTTGCCGTGCGTCGTCGTCGGATCGGGATTGCCGCCGTCGGCGCAAACCAGCCGGTCGATCATCGACTTGAGCCCGGTCGGCGCGTGATACCAGTTTACCGGTGTAATGATCATGATGCCGTGCGCCGCGACCCATAGCGGATAAATCTCGTTCATCCAGTCATCGGTCTGCCCCAGTGAATAGTTCGGATAGCAACTGCATGGCCAGTGGCACAGCGGCATCGCCGTCGAGACGCATGACTTGCAGGGATGAATGGTGCGGCCGAATTCGGAGGTCAGCCGCGACAGGTCGAGAATGTCCACGGCAAGCCCCTGCTCCTCAAACACCGGCTGCGCGAGCTTCAGCAAACGCCATGTCTTCGACATTTCGCCGGGACACGTGTTTTCGCTGCGCGACGAACCGTTGATGAGCAGGATGCGCGGGGTCTCATTGGGGTCGTCGTGGCGGCGCTGTGCGGCGTGGATCGCATCGCGCGCAGCGAGCCAGTCCAGCGAAAGATCGTAGTCAGGGTCGGCGAATTCCGGACCGGCCTTGCGGGTGCGCGGCGATTTACGGGAGTTGTCGTAGCCGTCCCATGCCGCGTCGACGATGACGGAGATTTCCCGCTCCAGAGGATCGAAGGCGGGATCGGCAAAGCGGGCGCGATAGCGCTTGGCGAACTCGTCCTTCGAGATTTGGGCCGACGGCATTCCCTTGCGGATCTCAATGTCGGCCATCGGCAAATCCTCAACAAAATTCGAGCGCGCTATGCTTCCTGCGGAGGTCCAACGCGGCTCAATCTGCGAGGTTCCTCCACGCCGGGACGCACGCCAGATCAGGCTCCGGGTTCACGTTTTTGTGTGGAATTTTCCCGTAACGGCGGGGTCTTATCCACGTATCTACCTCACAGGCGATACACGACGATTCCAGAGGATCTCATGCAACACACCAAATTTCGTCAGGCCGCCCTCGCCCTTGGCGCTGCCAGCATTCTGGCGCTGGGCTGGTTTACGATGCCGTCCCGGGCCGCCGAGGAAGCCTTCATCATTCCGCCACCGGCGTCGGACATCGCCCCCGCCGAAGGACTCAAGACCTTCGTCCTCGCGGGCGGCTGTTTCTGGGGCGTGCAAGGCGTCTATCAGCACACCAAAGGCGTGACCAAGGCGGTTTCCGGTTACGCCGGCGGAAAAGCATCGACCGCGAAATACGAGATGATCGGCAACGGCACCACGGGCCATGCCGAAGCCGTGCAGATCACCTACGATCCGAAGCAGGTTTCGCTCGGCAAGCTGCTGCAGATCTATTTCTCGGTGGTGCACGATCCGACCCAGATCAACCGTCAGGGACCGGACACAGGCACGCAGTACCGCTCCACGGTGTTCACGTCAGATCCGCAGGAGCGCAAGGTGGTGGAAAGCTATATCGCGCAGCTCAACGGCGCGAAGGTCTACAAGAAGACGATCGCCACCACCCTCGAGCCGTTGCAGGGCTTCTATCCGGCTGAAGATTATCATCAGGACTACCTGACGCTTCATCCGAACCAGCCCTATATAGTGTTCAACGATTTGCCGAAGATCGAGAACCTGAAGAAGATTTTCGCGGACAATTATCGCGACAAGCCGGTTCTCGTGCGTGAAGCCTCGAACTGACCGTGACCGCCTAAAGAGGAGCAACGATGAGCGACATCAAGACCAAGCCCGGCTCCGGCAAGGTTGAAAAGCCCGAGAGCGAGTGGCGCAAGGAGCTTACTCCGATGCAGTACGCCGTGCTGCGCGAGAAGGCGACCGAGCGGCCGTTCACCGGCGAGTACGACCACTCCTTCGATCCGGGCACCTATGTATGCGCCGGTTGCGGGAAGGCGTTGTTCGAATCGGACGCCAAGTTCGATTCGGGCTGCGGCTGGCCGGCCTTCTCGGCGCCCGCCGCAGACGGCGGCGTTGTCGAGGAGCGCGACGTGTCGCACGGCATGGTGCGTACGGAAGTTCTTTGCTCGACCTGCAACGGCCATCTCGGCCACGTGTTTCCGGACGGGCCCGGCCCGACGGGATTGCGCTACTGCATCAATTCCGCGGCATTGAAACTTTTGCCCAAGTAAACTCGCCTCTATTTCGCAAGAAAATTGAGTCCCGAGCGGCTTGCCAAAAGCCGCGCGGTGACTATTTCACGCTTCGCGCTCGAGCGCCCAACAACAAGAAACGCTCCAGACAACTTCCCTTTTCAGGAATGTGACGATGTCCACCAAGTCGCGCCAGACCGTTCTGGCACTCGGCCTTGCGGGTCTTCTCGTTGAGGCCATTGTTTCCCACCCCGCTTTCGCAGTCAGCAAGGTCATGCTGTTCAAGGTGGTCACCCCGCAAAACGAAATCGTCATCGGACTTTCCAAGGCCGAACTCGCGCAACTGGAATCCAAAACCCCCGACGCGGTGAGCAAGGCGCTGAAAGCCGCGGGCGCATTGCAGGTCTGGCAATATGCCGCCCGCCGCGGCGGCGGCGGCGAACTGGAAGAGGCGCCCGTTCGCAAGGTGACCGTCGCCGCCGATCCGGCGATCCACATCGAGTCCTATCCGACACCGCTCAAGATCATCCCGATCAGCGATGAAAGCATGATCGGTTCGGCAAGGTAGGCTTCCATTTAAGACTTCATCCGGAACCGAAGCGGCGCGAGGCGCTTGTCTTGCCGAAGGCGGCAGCGCTCACGCTGCCGGGCTGAGGAGAAGCACCATGTCGCTCGGACTGATACTCGTCATTATTCTCATTATTTTTCTGCTGGGAGGCTTCAGCGGCCGTTTCGGCGGTTACGGTTACGGTCTCGGCCACGGCGGAATGGGCATCGGCGGCACCATTCTCGTCATCCTGATCATTCTGCTTCTGCTCGGCAAAATCTGACAAAATCGGCGCCTGCGCCACGGCACGGCGGCCACGCAAATCCGCGATTGCGGAGGCGCCGGCCGCCGGAGCCGCTAGAGGCTTGAAATTCAAGCGCTTATTCGGCCCGGCCGCAGCGACCCATGTCATTCATCATGACACTTATGACGGGTCGCAATTGGCGAAAAAAGGCCTATATTAGAGTCTGTTCTGGAATGAATGACTTGAGGCCGCGCGGTTCTGCGCAAGCTTCGTGCGTTCCCGTCGAATCTCTTAGCGAAAAGGCCGAAATCATGGCTGCGTTCAACTACAACACCGAAGCCGAACTCTTTCCTGCGGCGATCCGCAAGAAGAAGCGCGCGGGCTTTGCGTACCGCCGGTTTCCGACCGCAGCCGAGGCCGTGCAATTCGCGATCGAGCAGCTTCCCGCCGACAGCCTGAACGGCGCCTACCTCCAGGTGGACGAGGCCCGCTTCGACCAGAGCGGCATCCGCACGCTGTACGAGAGCGAAGCGTTTCCGCTCGAGCGCAACCGGCCCGAGCCGGTCGTGGCTCCCGAGGACGAGAAGCAGACCGCTGCGGGCTGAATCCTGCGCTGATTCCCCGGCTCTCTCCACGTCGTCTCCCATCGCTGTTGTGAAGATCAAGCTGCGACAAGCTCCGCCGGTTACGCACGCGGCTGCTTGTCCATCCACTTCTTGAGGATGCGCATGTTGCGCACGTTGGCGCGGAACACGACGTCGAACGCGTCGCCTGCGAACGGCACCAGACCGACAACGCCGTCCAGCGCGACATTGCCCAGCATCCGCGCCACCACATGCTTCGGCGCGCCGAGCGCGCGCGCCTCGCGCACGATCCACAGTGATACCGCCGTGGTCAGAAGATCGCCGACCACCGGAACAAGGCCGATCAGGCCGTCGATGCCGTAACGGATATTGGTGCCGGGCAGCACGAACGCGACGTCGAGCAGTTTCGACAGCGCATCGATCCGCGCGAAACGCTGCTCGCGCGTGAGCGGCCCGAACGAAATGCCGCCAAGGCCGCCTGCGAGCGCACCCTGGAGGCCCTGAAAGTCGATGCCCGCGCCGGACGCGCCGAAACGTCCACCAAAATTCGGGCGCACCTCGTTGCCGTCCTGATCGATGATCGGCGGACGCCTCATACCGGGGCGGCGCGTGGTGCGGTCGAAGATGCTGTCGTCGGTCATATCCGCCTTTCCAGTCAGAACGCCACACATAGGAACGCATTCGTCCGGCGCAAGTTGCGTCAAACCGGCGCAACATCTCGTCAGAACACCCTCACACCCCATATGGAGCCCATGAGCAGAGCTTTTGTAAAGGAACAGGACGCGGACAGCGTCATCGATCTGCCGGAACGGCTGATCTCGGAACACCCGAACGACGTGACGGCCGAAGGCCTCGCGCTGATCGAGGCCGCGTTCGCGCGCGCGCAGAAGGCCCACGCCGAGGCGCTGGCGGCGGACGACCGCGACACCGTCGCGCGTGAATTGCGCGAGATGCGCTACTGGGACGCGCGCCGCGCGACCGCACATGTGGTCGCGCCCAACGAAGACACGTCGCAGGTCCGCTTCGGCCACACCGTCACGCTCGCGCGCGACGACGGCACCGAACAGACCTACCGCATTGTCGGCGAGGATGAGGCCGATCCGGCGAAAGGCACGCTGTCGCATGTCGCCCCGCTGGCGCGCGCGCTTTACGGCAAGAGCGTCGGCGACACCGTGCGCGTTGGCGCGCACGAGCTTGAGATCCTCAAGATCGCATAGCATCACGCCGCGATGCGCGCGCCGCGCGATGCCGCCCGTCCTCACAGCAATCCGAACCCTTCGAGATGCCACACGGCGGCGCGCCTCAGGCGCGCATTGGCGCGCGCGATCTCGGCGGGCGGCGCATCGAGGCGCGGAAAGCCGTCGAGCTGGCAGATCATATCCGGCCCCTGACAGCAACGCGCGCGGCGGCAGCGCTTGACAGGACAGTCCTGCCAGTTCTCGGACACGTCGGACACCAGGCGCATCGTGAACGCGATGCCCTCCTCCGACGCCAGTGTCTCCGGCGCTGCGCCGGATATCTTCAGATAGTCCGCGAGCGCGCCGTCGATCCTGTCCAGCGCTCTCCGCGTTGTCGCTTTCATCGTCTGCTTCATGCGCGCTTCCTTTCCCTTCAATGGTGTAAGGACCACGCGCGCGTCATCGCTTTCCCGCGCGACGCGCGGATGTCCGTTCACCGATGTTTTCAAACCGTGTGCCGCCTCTGGACAAAGAGAGGGGGAGGAGCGCCGAAAGACGCGCCTTGAGTTGAGTGCGCGGCCGGCATCGTGTCGCCACGAGAGGCCAGCCGCGAAACGCCTTTCAGCGCTCCGCCGCAGCGATTTCTGTCCTCGGGATCGTACTTCCGGGACAGGACGGACGCGGTGCGTCTTTATCCGGCGGGATTTCTCCGCCTTCATCCTGTCCGCGTCCAGCCGCGAACGGCAGAGCCCCATAGTGAGCCCGGACGATGACCCGAGGCCTCCCGAGTGCGGAGGAGGACGTCCCTCCCCGCGCGCGCAGGCGCCGCATCCCGCCCCGCGCTATCAAGCGTCCCTGGCAACGCCCCTCAAGTGAGGCGGGATGGCGTCAGGATGGATTAGGCGCCTAGGAATGTCAAGGATTATTTTCCTAAAAAAATACTTTGCGTATCTGGTGGTTGATTGTTGATCGCTAGGTCGACACGGAAGAAATCAGTCGATGTATCCGCTAGCACTCCTGCTAATGAAGCACCGATGACGCCGTGATCTAGTCCTTGCTCATATGGTGCCCGATACTGCCCTCGCAAACCGTGCATCCAGCCATATTGCTATCCTGCATATCGCCATTGCCAAACTCGCCGCACCACCCGCACGCATTTACTTCGTCGGAAACCGAGAGGCAGACCACACAGACGAATTTATCCTCGTATTCAGCAACCGAACGATAGCCATCGCACTCTGAGCAATTCGCGGGTATCGGAGCCTCAAAATAATTGTCGGGAGTAACTACAAACTGATTTATGCGATCAAAAATAGCCTCTTGATCATCTCCCGCCCCACATTTGCGACAAGCAAAATCCCCGCCCTCGCGCAGTGGACCAACTGTGCCGCAGTCGGAGCAATCATAGTCGAACCACTTGTCTCTATACCGGCAAACCAAACACTCCGATTCGAAAAGAGAACCCAAGACTGCGCTGGCGCGCGCAGCCTTAAACCTGCACGAGCCACAGCTGCGAAACTGTACGCCTTTTCTAATTTCCGTTTCTATCGAAGGCTTCAGATCGTCAAACCGAGCTTGCAAGAATTCTCGGTGTCCCGTCAGCCTTTTCTCAATCGATGAGAACTGCTTGCCGTGATTGGCAAAAATCGGGGCCCAATGTTCATTCAGCAACTTGTGAAGATCATACCACGCACGCAATTGCTCTCCGGCGATGGCTGCCATCTTTGGACCTGTAAGATCGTCGTCTTCGTGAAAAAAGTGGACCATCTTATTGCGGTGCTTGCGGATCGCATCAAAATTCTTGCGGGCTCCTTCAGGAACAGGGCTTTGAACAATATTTTGAAGTCTTGCGCAGGCGTCATCGAATGATACTGACTGAAAATCGCCTGTCTCGAATTTCTGACGGTCGGGTCCTTTGACGACAATCAAGGACCAGTGCTCGTGCAAAAGTCGCGCCTTTAAAAACAACTCTACAGCAGTATAAAAATTAACGATTGAATACTTTGGCCTTTCCTTGAAATCATCGATCGCACGATTCAAAAAATCTACTGCATTGTCCGTCAGACGAACCAGCCATTCCGCTTGTGTATTTGCCACGCTTTATTCCTTCGATCAACGAAGTCACAATCTCTAAAATTGTGTGCTTGAATTCTTCCCGTTTTCATCATCGTCAAACTCGCGAGCGGTTTGTCTTCTTCCGCCCATACCAACCCCGTCCAAGAATGTGCGCTCGCACTTCCTAGCCACACTCTGACCGAAAACATCGACGGCATAGTGCCAGACAATAGTCAGACTTACCCCTCACATCGCCACCTTAATCTCCATTCCCTCACCCACACCACTCGCCGCACCCTCGACCGCGTCCGGCTTTTGCCAGTCGCCTTCGTAAGAATAAATCTTTGGCCGCGCAGGGCTTTCCGGCTCCGCCTCGCGGATGCTGTAGCCCTGCTCAAGCACGCGCTCGGGCTTGCCGGTCGAATCCTGAATCAGCGCGTCCACCACAAGCCCGGCATCGTCGGCATAATGCCAGACGTCGTTCTGCGTCGGGAGCGAGCGGCTGATCTGTTCGTTTTCGACGAAAAGCGCATAGGGCATGGACCACTCCTGCGATCCGGTTTTCTGACATCGAACAACGCGGACGGAGCCTGCCGGTTCAACGGCTTAGCGGACGGAACTTTTCGCGGGCTGGCGGGTTGTCGTCCCGGTCATCGAAAGGATTTTTCTCATGAAACGCATTGCAATCGCTCTGGCGACAGTCGCCGCACTCGCGACAATCTCGGCCCCTGCGGAAGCACGCGGAGGCCGTAACGCTGCGATCGGTTTCGGCATTGCAGCCGGCGCACTCATTGCGGGTGCCGCCGCCGCCAACGCCAGTTCCTACAATTACTACGGCGGCCCCGCCTATTACGACGAACCGGCTTATGGCTATGCCGAGCCCAGCTACTACGGCGGCGGCTACTACCCCCAGCGCAGCTATCAGCGCAACCACAGCAACGACCAGAGCCCGGTGGATATGAATCCTTACAATCCCTGGTAACGGCCGATCGCTTTCATCAGGAAAACCCGGAGTTCGCTCCGGGTTTTTTTGCGTCTCGCATGTGATGCGCGGGCGCTTCGTTTCTCACGTGCGGCGCTGAGCCATCGCAAGCCGCGCGTGAGCGTCATTGATCGAGCGTCATGATGATGAGCGTGAGCAACGCACCGGGATGATTGTTCTGCTTGACTCCACAAGAACAAAACGCGAACATGCGCGTCACACTGAAATACGGATCATCGCCATGCTGAACAATCTCGCCTCCGGCCCGCAGCCGGAATCGGAGCGGCTCGACGCTGCTGCGGATCAAGCCATCGCGGCATGCGGCGGCGACCTGCGCAGCACCGTGCGCGCGCTGATCCTCGCCAATGAATTCCTGGAGTACGAGTTGTGCGAGATGTTCAAGGCCGTGACCAACACAGGCGCGCGCGGAAAAATCCCGGAAGATCGCGCCGACTGGTTCGATTGATGCGCTGCTGGCGAGTATGACGTTTGTCTTGTATCGTCATACTGCGCGATGTTAGTTTCCCCTGCCGGGTTCATTCGAGGTGCGGCGTGACCTGACACAACGGGTGACGCCACGTTTTCTGTCATGCGGGGGCATGTGTTGCGTTCTTTATCCGCTCGCCTTTCGGCGCCGGCGGCGGTTGCGTCACTGGCGTTGCTGCACGCGGCGGCGCATGCACAGACGGCCACCGCGCCTTTGTCTTCAAGTGCGCCCGAGGCGAATGCGCTTCCCGCCATTAATGTGATCTCTCCGCGCACGGCGCAGACACGGCGCGCGCGCCAGCCCCGCGTCGCGCAACGTGCGTTGTCTCAAGCCACGGCTGCGCCATCGTCCGACACCGGACGCGGCGATGTCTCTGCGTCCGCCTCGGCGCTTCCGGCGGCCACCACCGTCATCGACACGCGCCAGATCCAGCGGCTGCCTGTCGGCAGCTATGCCGATATTTTCCGCTCGCTGCCGGGCTTCAACGTGTCGAACTTCGGCCAGGGCGCGATCGGGCAAGGCATTTCGTTGCGCGGTTATACCGAGGCCGAGCACGGCCGCGACATCGCGTATTATATCGACGGCGTGCCGGTCAACGAGGTCTCGTCGCTGCATACGCCGAACTACGCCGACCTCAACATCCTGCTGCCGGAAACCGTGAAAAGCATCGAGGTGGTGCGCGGGCCGTTCTCGGTGGAATACGGCGATTCCAATCTCGGCGGCTCGGTCAACATCACCACGAAAGACTCCGAGCCGTTCGGCAGCGTCGGCCTGTCCGGCGGCACGCAGGGCACGGCGCGCGGTGTCGCCACCTTCAGCACCACGCAGGGCGCGTGGCTGCCGTATCTCGCGCTGGAAGGTTACCGCACCGACGGCTACCGCGATAACAGCTTCATCGAGCGCTATAATTCGTTCAACAAGATCACGACCACGCTCGACAACGGCGCGACGGTGTCGTTCCGCGCGCAGGCCTACGGCACGGACTTCGGCGCGCCGGGCTATGCCAGCCGCGACGACATTTTATCCGGCAAGCTGCCGGAGCGCGCGGCGACCAATGCGACCGACGGCGGCAACAAGCAGTTGCAGAACGTCGTGGTCAATTATGCGTCCGGCGCAAAAGATCAGGAACTCAAGGGCGCGCTGTTCGTCAGCCATGATTACTTCAACCGCTATGCCGACTTCGGCGGCGGCCAGCGCTGGCAGCACGACGACCGCACCATGGCCGGCGGCCGCATCAGCAAGGTCTGGAGCGGCGCGGTCGGCGACGGCATGCCGGTGCAGGTGCTGGTCGGCAGCAACTGGCGCACGGATATCATCAACGCCTTCCAGGCCGGGACGACAGCACGCGTTGTCACCGGCGCGCCGGTGATCGATGTCGGCGTGACCCAGCACAACATCGCGGCGTTCGGTCAGGTCCAGATCAAGCCGGTGTCGTGGCTGAAGCTGACCGCTGGCGGCCGCTTCGACCAGTTCATCTACGACATCAACGACCGGCTGACACCCGGCGGCACGCCGAACATTTCGCCCGGCATCGCCAGCCCCAAGCTCGGGATTGCGATCACGCCGGTGCGCTGGCTCGAGCTGTTCGCGAACTATGGACAAGGCTTCCGCAGCATCGACGTGCCGCTGGAGCTGATCGGCAATCCCGGCATCCAGCCGTTCAGGATCGTCAGCACGGAAGGCGGCGTGCAGTTCACGTTCGACCGGTTCAAATTTCTTGCCGATTACTGGACGACGGATTCGCAGAACGAATCCTTCCAGCCGGCGCCGGGGCTTCCGGTCACGTTCCTCGGCAAGGCGCGGCGCGACGGCTTCGATCTCGACGGGCGGTTCTTCGTGATCAAGGACCCGGCGAACAGCGTCGCGGTGTTCGCGAACTACAGCGGCGTGCGCGCGCAACTGCTCGATGCCGCGCCGTCCTACTTCGTGCCCAACGTGCCGGATTATATCGCCAATGTCGGCATCGATTTCGATGTCGCCCATCGCAACGCGGAGCGCTTCTCCGGCAGCGCCTATGTCACGTTCGTCGGCAAGAAAAACCTGACGCAAGACGGAGCGATCACCACGTCGCCGTATGCGCGCGTGACCGGCAAGCTCGCCTACACATGGAGCGACGGCTGGAGCGCGTTCACGCAGGCCACATGGTATCCCGGCAATCGCCTGAGCGAGATCGCGATCAATTTCGGCAATCCGACCGGGGCCACCTCCGCGGATATTTTCGTCAGCGCGCAGCCGGTATTGACCGTGCTCGGCGGCGTGACCTACCGCTTTCCGACCGCGGTGGCGTCGGCCGCCTCTTCAATGGTGACCAAATGAACCGTGGATTGTCTCGCGCGGCGTTCGCGCTTCTCATCGCGGCGACGCTCCCCTCTGCCGCACTCGCTCATGACATGTGGCTGAGCTTCGCGGGCGACGCGCAGCAGCGCCGGGTTGTGGTCAATTATGGGCATCCCGACGACCGGCCGCCCACTATGCCCGACAAGATTCTCGATCTCGATGCCGTCACCTCCGGCGGCAGGTCATCATTACTCGCCGGCATCACGGCCACGCAGGAGAGCGGCTTTGGCGTCGCCACCACGCGCCCGTTCGCGGACGACGGCCGTAGCCTGTTCGCAGCCCGCTACGACAACGGTCTCTGGGTGCGGCAGCAGGACGGCACAATCCGCAACGCCACGCGGCGTCTTGTGCCCGATGCAGTGGAAACGCTGTGGTCCGCGAAATTCGCCAAGGCCGTGAGCGGCCCCGGTTCGCCATGGCAGACCGTTCTGGGCCACGAACTTGAACTCGTGCCGCTGTCCGATCCCGCCGCGGCCAAAGCCGGCGACACACTCAGGCTGCGGGTCTATTTTCGCGGACAGCCGCTGCCCGGCGCGGCCGTTGAACGCGGCGACGGAGTCACCGCCATTCCAGAAAAAGATATTCCGCGTTTTATTGCCGACGCCGATGGCGTGGCGTCCGTTCCCATTGTGAAGACCGGGGCGCATCTGCTGGTGGCCGATCACAAGGTGACCCCCTCGGCGTCGCCGGATCAGGCCAATACCGATCTCTATAACGCAACGCTCTGGTTCTCGAACGCTGGATCGAGATAGGCCGTAACGGCACCGCGATCAGCCTGCCATCCAACAAAAATCGCCGGATCTTACGATCCGGCGATGGTCTCGTGTCTGAAGAAAAAGCGAGGTCCGCGCGCTACTTCTTGCCGCCCTTGCTCTGCTGATAGCTGGAGCCGGCGCCCTTCGGCGCGTTCTTGTCGGCCTTCGGTTTCTTGGCTTCCTTGCTGCCCTTGTCCTTGCCTTTTGCCATCGCGTCCCTCCTGTTGCCGGTGCGTATTACCTGCGCGACGCTAGCACTTCTGTTGGCCCGGCGGTGATCTATCTGGCGGATCAGCCCAATAAGCCGCGCCCCGGTCTGAACGCTTTGGCCATCCGCGCGTTAACGGGTGTCACGAAAGGAGACCCAGATGAGCGCAAACGCAATCAAAGAACACATGGAAGTCATCGGGGCGGACGGCGTGCATGTCGGCACCGTCGATCGCATGGAGGGCGGCCGGATCAAGCTGACCAAAGCGGACAGCGGAGTGGGCCGGCACAAGGGCCACCATCACTATATCGAGCAGGGACTGGTTGCCGGCGTGGAAGGCGACAAGGTCAGGCTGTCGGCCAATGCCGATGTCGCCGTGACATTCGAGGAAGAGAAATAATCCATATTCGAGGGAGGGACGGCGCACTGCCGTCCAGCTCTCAGGCCGTCTTGCGCATCACCGGCTCGGCTTCCAGCGGGGTCGCGTCGAACACCGCATAGCCGTTCTTGCCGTCCTTCTTGGCCATGTAGAGTGCCCGGTCGGCAGCGGCGATCAGCCGGTCCGAATTCAGGCCGATTTCGGATCGCCACTGCGCGACGCCAATCGAGGCGGTCAGCGCCAGCGGCGCGCCGTTCCACTGCACAGTCTCGCTCTGGCAGGCTTCCAGCACATGGCGCGCGACCATCGCACCTTCGCGCAACGTCGTCGACGGCAGCACCACGCAGAATTCGTCGCCGCCCATGCGAGCGAGCAGATCGCCGGTGCGCAGCCGGCTTCCGGCCGCGCGGGTGAACAGCCGCAGGCACTCGTCGCCCGCGGCATGGCCGTGGCCGTCGTTGACTT
The DNA here is from genome assembly GCF_058800765.1 of Afipia sp. GW822-FHT04G07. Lineage (NCBI taxonomy): Bacteria > Pseudomonadati > Pseudomonadota > Alphaproteobacteria > Hyphomicrobiales > Nitrobacteraceae > Afipia > Afipia sp. GW822-FHT04G07. Next base: position 3,358,181 of record NZ_JBXAMP010000001.1, on the reverse strand, counting down.
CCTTGAAGCCGTCGAGATCGATCATCAGCAGCGCGAATGCATCGCCGGTCCGGCCGGAGCGGGCGCATTCCTCGTCGAGCCGGGCCAGCAACTGGCGGCGATTGGCGACGCCGGTGAGATCGTCGAACATCGCGAGATCCGCGACCTCGGCGCGCAGCCGGTCGATGGTCATCAGCAGGAAGCCGAAATTCCACATCATGGACAGGAAAACCAGCATCAGGATCAACATGGCCTGAAACTGGTTGAAATCGACCAGAGAGACATTGCCGCCGACGTGCAGCAGGCCCGCGACGGAACGCAGGGCATAGATGGCGATCATCAGGATCGCGATCATGCCGGCCAGAAATGCGCCGGGGTGCTTGTGCCTGTTCTGGCGCGACAGCAGCAGGGGCAGCGTCATGACGATCGGCAGCGACTGGCACACCGAGTAGATCAGGATGCGCATCGGCATGCTGTCATGCCAGACGAAATACGAGAGGCCGACAAAATTGACGCCGGCGATGATCGCCGTGGAGCGCCATGACACCGGCTTGCCGTAAAACTGCCTGATGCCCATCGCCGCAAGGCAGATCGCGAGAACCAGGATCGAGCCGCCGATCACCAGCGGAATGAGCATGAGCACCCGCGCCTCGGGATCGATGGCGCTGCGCGACATCGCGACGGCGGCGCCAAGCGCCGCGACAAACGCGCCGCCGGTCCAGAAACGGGCTGCTTCGAGGTTCGGATAGCTACGCGCGACGTAGGTCCAGATGACACCGATCGCGGTGAAATTGACGACGAAGACGATCCAGAGGGTCGGAACGCTTAGCATGGGTGAGTCCAGGGTGCGCGGTTGCCCGCGTCTTGTGCCCTGTCCCTGATATCGATCATTGTGCGATCCATCACCCGCTCCCGATCCCGTATGTTTCGGAATCTGCCTCCCCCCGAAGCCGGATGCATCCTTGCAGGGTCGCGATTAACGGAGTCTGACCCGCACCGGATAAACCGCGCTGTGGTTGTGAATTGATGAACGCCGCGAACGCGCATGGCGAAACGAAAGCCATTCACGCATCAAGGCGCGTGTCACGTGCGATCGCGAAAGTGAAACGAAAGAGCTTTGCGAGCTGTTAACCCTGACTGCGCGGCCGTCATCCACAGGAAAAAGGGGCGACGCTGTCACGAAGCCTGCACAATGTTGAAAAACAGGCGACAAATTTCAGCGAATCGGCTCGGATTGGAGTCGAGGCTGCGCGCTGGCCTATCGCCGAGCATGCCTCGTGACGTTGACGTCAACTCAAACCCCATGAGGGATGTTATGGCGAAGAAAGCCAAGAAGGCGAAGAAGGCGAAGAAGACCGTAAAGAAGGCCAAGAAGGCGAAGGCCAAGAAGTAGTTCTAAAGTTTGAAGTGGCTCGGGCGGAGCTGCTTCGCCCGAGCTGCCGGTTGAGCTTGCTCCCGGCCCGCACATTCCAGGCTCGTAGCCTAAGCTCCGTATTCAAGCCTCGCATTATTCCAGGTCTGGCATTTCAGCCCTCGCTTCTGTTCTCCGCGCAGCGTGTACGAACCTCAAATCACATTTGTCTGACCTTAGTTTCGCGACACGGCCCCTGCGACCGCACGCCGCAACACTTAGGCATTGACCTAACTTTCCGCGCGAATATAGTTAGCCACATGACTAACCAACAAACCCGCCTTAGCGACACGTTTCGCGCCCTCTCCGATCCGACCCGGCGCGCGGTGCTCGCAACCCTCAGCTCCGGGCCGGCCACGGTCAGCGACCTCGCGCAGCCGTTCGACATGGCGCTGCCGACGTTTCTTCAGCATCTCAAGGTGCTGGAGGAATGCGGCCTCGTCCGCTCGAAAAAGGTCGGGCGGGTGCGCACCTGCCACCTCAAACCGAAGCCACTCGAGGACGCCGAAGGCTGGATCGGCGCGCAGCGCACGCTCTGGACCAGAAGACTCGACCAGCTCGACGATTACCTCAGACAACTCAACGCCATGGAGAAACGAAAGTGACCGCGTACAAAATCGATCCCAAACTCGATCTCGTTCTTGAACGGACCATTGATGTACCCGTCGAACTGGTCTGGAAGGCATGGACCGAGCCGAAGCACCTGATGCAGTGGTTCACGCCCGCGCCGTGGAAAACGGTGGACTGCGAGATCGACCTGCGACCCGGTGGCATCTTTCGCACCGTGATGCGCTCACCCGAAGGGCAGGACATGAACAATATCGGCTGCTGTCTCGAAGTCGTGGATCACCGCAAGCTTGTCTTCACCGACGCGCTTCTGCCCGGCTTCCGGCCGCGCGACGACGGGTTCTTCACCGGCGTTGTCCTCATGGAGCCGGTCACGGGCGGCACGAAGTATACCGCATGTGCAATTCACAAGGACGAGGCCGGGAAGAAAACCCATGAGGACATGGGGTTTCACAACGGCTGGGGCACGGCGCTCGACCAGCTCGTCGCCTATGCCAAGACGAAGATGTGAAGCGAGCCAATTCGTCTCATCAAAAAGGGCGGCATCACTGCCGCCCTTTTCATTCCATGTTGCCTAAAACCCTGGCGAGCGATCACCGCTCCGCAAGACGATCGGCGAAATAGCCGATGGTCTTGCGATAGATGGTCGCCCTGTTCCATTCGCGCATGGCCTCGAAGTTCGCGGTGCCTTCGCCATACGGCTGGCCGCCCTTGAACCCCGCGGTCTTGAGAAGATTGGCGGTGGAAGCAAGCACGTCCGGCACGCTGTGGCGCAGATCGACATGGCCGTTGCCGTCGAAATCGACGCCGTACTTGATATAGGACGACGGCAGGAATTGCGTCTGGCCGAGTTCACCGGCAAACGCGCCGACCAGATCGCGCTGCGGAAGATCGCCGCGCTGGAGAATCTTCAGCGCCGCCAGCAGTTCGCCCTGAAACAGTTCGGTGCGGCGGCAATCATGCGCCATGGTCGTGAGCGTGCGGATCACCGGCATCTTGCCGATATCGCCCTTGCCGAAATCCGATTCCAGACCCCAGATCGCAACCACGATTTCCTTCGGCACGCCGAAGCGCTGCTCGATCCGCCCCAGCAGCGCCGCATGACGCTGCATCATCGCCTTGCCGGTGTTGATGCGCCCGGCGCCGACGCGGGTGGAGACGTACTGCTCGAAGGTCTTGTTGAAGGTGCCGCGCTGGCGGCGGTCGAACGACAGCACCGCGGGGTCCGGCGTCACGCCCGCGAAGGCCTGGCTGATCACGCCCTGCGAAATCCCCGCCGCCGCCGCCTCCTGCGACATGGCAGACACGAAGGTCTGGAAATCGCCGCCGCAACGCGCGGCAAACGACGGCGTGGCGGTGGCGAGAAGGAGCGTGGAGAGGACGGCCGCGAACACGCGCATGAAATATGGCTCCATTTGCATAATATCCTGCGATGATGACACGGGATTTGCGTTCGAACAATGACGGCGGCCCGCCGTTCAAATCCCGAATGCGCGTGCAAACTCAACCGGTTCGGCAACCGCCCACGGCGCGTGACATATTCCCGCTCACAAGCGAAGCTAAATTGGGGCAGCGCTGTTTCATGCGGCCTGCGCTTCGACATCAACATCGTCCCGGAGAAGTCACGTGTCCCATCCCGCCCTCACCCCGAATGCCGTCGCGGTCATCACCGGCGGCGCCTCCGGCATCGGCCTCGCCGCCGCCAGTCATTTCGCCAGGCTCGGCCTGAAAGTCTGCATCGCGGACCACGACGACGAGAAGCTCGCCCGCGCAGCTGAACTGCTGACCTACGTGGCGCCCGGCGGCAGCGACAACATCATGTCGCTCGCGATCGACGTCAGCCATCGCGAACAGATCGAACGGCTGGAATCCGCCGTGCGCGCGCGGTTCGGCGGCACCGACGTGCTGATGAACAATGCCGGCATCCAGCCCGGCAGCCAGATGTTCGGCCCGGCGAATACGTGGCAGCACGTCCTCAACGTCAACCTGTGGGGCATCATCCACGGCGCACAGGTGTTCGCGCCGGGCATGATCGCGCGCGGCGAGCCGGGGCTGATCATCAACACCGGCTCCAAGCAGGGCATCACCACGCCGCCGGGCGACCCGGCCTACAACGTCGCCAAGGCCGGCGTGAAGGCGTTCACCGAGGCGCTGCAGCACGAACTGCGCAACACGCCCGATTGTCAGGTGAGCGCGCATCTGCTGATTCCGGGTTTTGTCTTTACGGGCCTTACCGCGCGCAACCGCACGGAAAAGCCTGCAGGCGCATGGACGGCGGACCAGACCATCGAGTTCATGATCGACAGTCTCGGCAAAGGCGATTTCTATATTCTCTGCCCGGACAACGACGTGCCGCGCGCGCTCGACGAGAAACGCATGACATGGGCGATGGGCGATATCGTGGAGAACCGCCCGCCGCTGTCACGCTGGCATCCGGATTACGCAGAGGCGTTTAAGAGGTTTGTAGAGGGCGGAAAGTAACGCCGCGCCCATCGGCAGTCAGTTCGGCGATCCGCCCATCGCGCGGTTGGTGACGATCTGCGCCGCGATGATGATCCACGGCAGCACCAGTTCAGGAACCAGATAGCCGATCCAGACCGCCGCCGGTTCGGGCAGGCCGACCTTGGTGATCGACAGCACGCGGCCGAGGCCGCCCAGCAGCACCGTGAGCGCGAGCAGGAAGACCAGCGTGTTGTGCTGACGGATGGTCGCCGCAACCCAGAGCCCGGTGACGCCCGACATCAGATAGATGCCGCCCATGAAGCGATGCACGTTGTCGAGCCGCGGCGATGTCTCCGGCTGGCCGAGATACATCTGCAGCGTGCCGCCGAAGATGGCGATGGCTCCCGCCAGAAAAAGACACACCTGCGCGACGCGCTGGCTGAGCAATATCGGTTCACTGGCGGTCATGGCAAAAATTCCCGTTTTCAAATCACTTGTTAAAATGCCGCCAGCCTACATGAAAGAGGCGGCGTATAGCTGCGGCGGAGAAAAGCGTCTCGCCCGACCGTCGCACTCTTGGTTCACATCAAAGATTAAGTGAGGCGCTCAAAAGGAAAGCGGGCATCGGTGATGACGCTTTGTTCCTCTTAAACAGCTACATGAGGCTCGGACAACCATTTCCGAAGCGGTGTTTCATCCCAAGTTCTGCCATCGAGAACTCTGCCCGTTTTCTTTTTGTTTACGCCACCCCATTGTTTGAAATGGAAGGCGACATTCGCCGCATTACACTGATCTCTGATCGATCTGACCCATTCCGGGTTCATAGCGCGAGCGCCCGGTCCACTTTCCCCTCCGGCAATAGCCCAATCGATATCCTTGAGATTTAAACTATCCAGCGGACCAAGGAGTGGCTCCAAGCTCAAAAACTTTATTTCAGCGCCAGTACGGCGCAAAGCATCAATACGCCAAGTGAATTCCTTGCTCTCGACACTGACGCCGAGCCAGACGTTCTTTGGCCAAGCCAGTTCAGAAGATAGAGACTCAACTCTCTCAGCCCTCTTTGTGAGCACCTGATAAGTGTGCTGTGGCGTGGAGACCATCGTGTTAAAAACGTCACGAATAAAATCAAAAGGAACATCCTCGTGAAAAAGGTCTGACATTGAATTCACGAAAATGACTTTTCCTTTTCTCCAAGTCCGCGGTAATTCCAGCGCCTTTCTATCGAGGACAATCTTGCCGTTCCATTTGGCTCGGCCGCCACTAATCCTTGTCGTACCAGCGTATTTTGTTTGGCCCATTCTCTCTAAGCGGCTTGCTAAGCGCATGGCATAACAATTGGTGCATCCGGGCGAGATGATTGTGCATCCACCAACGGGGTTCCAAGTTGCTTCAGTCCACTCAATTGATGAGTTTGTGGCCATCTATTCTTCCCTATGGAAACGTGACCATGACATGGTCGGCAAAGGTATCTTTTTTTCGCTTATCGGGGTTAGCCTTTATTCTGCCTTCAACTTCTAGAGCGAGAAGCGCGTCTTTATAATTCTTCTTGATGAACGGCGTATCGACGCTGTGTTGTTCGTAAATTCCTTTCATTGATAGCGTTTCACCCGCAAAGATTTTTGGAAGCTCATCTTTCAGTCCATCAAATGGCCTAGCCAAGGAAAAGAGAAGCGGTGTTGATGCATCTGCGGGTGAGTAAGTGAATGAAGGAACCCCCTGATCCGCCACAGAGCTTTCCTTTGCCATGATGTCCTTCATAATTTCGTATCCCTTAAAGTGTTTCGATACGAAAATTAAGCTGTGAGAGGTGCGTGTCCCCTTCGCGTTTTTAAAGCGAAATGGAAGGACATATTTTCCGCCCATCGCTTTAATGGCCTGCGCCAACTCCTCCAATATCACTTCCTCCCGTTTCTCGGGGCTCATGTCCGGAAGTATCGTTCGGAGCTTTTCGGCGACAGCCTCGCCGAAAAGTGCATCCATGTGCGATTTCACCGCCGGATTTGAAATGCCGGCATTGATCCTGTTGTAGTTAAAAAAGAAGACGCAATCGCATCCCCAATCTTTGATAAAGCCGTTTACAATCTTTAGAGAGAGACCCTTGTAGCCGAACGGGTCAACAAAAGAGAACGACGGAATAAGACGCGTCTCGTTGAAATAGCTTTCTGCATCCTTGTCTACTTCGCCGCACGAAATATGCGGCTTGAAGGCGAGCGTTTCGATCCCTTCGAGTTTTTCAATCTCCGTCTGCAAAGCATTTGTATGGTCTTTGTTAGCGTCATTGAAAAAGGTAACAAGCATTTGCTTTAGATCAGGATCTTCAATCGCACGCTCTAGGATCATAAGAGGCGTTGAAGCTGCACCATCTTTGTAACGCCCCGGCCCGGCGTACAAATCGATATATGCAACCTTCTTTTCTCGTTGTTTAGCGGTCGGAATAATTACTTTCGCCCAGACGTAAAAATACTTTTGTACGATGCGAGCCTTCACTTCAGATTGGTCGGATCGCTCGTCGAAAAATTTGACCTGCGCCATTGCCCCACTTTCTGATGATGGATTCGTGCAGGAGCATAACAACACCATAGACAATATTCCTAATAGGAACATATCATGAACATTATTGATGCGCAACTCTCTGCATACAAAAACGGCGGACCTTTCGGCCCGCCGTTTTGTTTCTGGGTCCCCGCTTCCGCGGGGACGACATCGCGAGAGTTGCTGGTCATCCTTCGAGGCTCGGGCTTCGCCCTCGCACCTCAGGATGACGCACTCAGTTATCCAAGAAACTCCGCAACTTCCTTGACCTCGACGGATGCTTCAGCTTGCGCAGCGCCTTCGCCTCGATCTGACGGATGCGTTCGCGGGTCACCGAGAACTGCTGGCCGACTTCTTCCAGCGTGTGGTCGGTGTTCATGCCGATGCCGAAGCGCATGCGCAGCACGCGCTCCTCGCGCGGCGTCAGCGACGCCAGCACGCGGGTCGTGGTCTCGCGCAGGTTGCTCTGGATCGCCGCATCGATCGGCAGGATCGCGTTCTTGTCCTCGATGAAATCGCCGAGATGCGAATCCTCCTCGTCGCCCACCGGGGTTTCGAGCGAGAGCGGCTCCTTGGCGATCTTGAGAACCTTGCGCACCTTCTCCAGCGGCATGCCGAGCTTCTCGGCCAGTTCTTCCGGGGTCGGCTCGCGGCCGATTTCGTTCAGCATCTGACGCGAGGTGCGCACGATCTTGTTGATCGTCTCGATCATGTGCACCGGAATACGGATGGTTCGCGCCTGATCGGCGATCGAGCGCGTGATGGCCTGACGAATCCACCACGTCGCATAGGTCGAGAACTTGTAGCCGCGGCGGTATTCGAACTTGTCGACCGCCTTCATGAGGCCGATGTTGCCTTCCTGAATGAGATCGAGGAACTGCAAGCCGCGGTTGGTATATTTCTTGGCGATGGAAATCACGAGACGGAGGTTCGCCTCGACCATTTCCTTCTTGGCCTGACGCGCTTCGCGCTCGCCCTTCTGCACGCCGTGCACGATCTTGCGGAATTCGCCGATCTCGAGCCCGGTCAATCCGGCCAGCTGCTGGATCTCGTGACGCAGTTCCTTGATGCGATCCTTCTCCACCGCGACGAAATTCTTCCAGCCCTTGGCGGCCAGTTTCGAGACGCGGTTGAGCCAGCGCGGATCAAGCTCCGAGCCGACATAATTTTTCAGGAAGTCGTCGCGGCCCACGCCGTGGCTGTCACCCAGACGGAAGAGACGGCCCTCAAACGACACCAGCTTCTTGTTGATGTCGTACAACTGCTCGACCAGCGAATCGATACGCGCCTGGTTGAGCCGCAGCGACTTCACCTCGACGACGATTTCGTCCTTCAGCTTCTTGTACTTGCGCTCCTGCGCGGGCGAGAGCGTTTCGTTCTGAAGCTGGTTCTGGATGTCCTGCTCCTGAAGACGGCGCAGCTTCTTGTACTCGCTTGCGATCTTGTCGAAGGTCTCGACGACCTTCGGCTTCAGCTCGGCCTCGATGGCCGCGAGCGACATCTGGTTCTCGAACTCGTCGTCCTCGTCGTCGTCCGCGGCGGGGCTTGCACCGGCGTCGCCTGCGGCGGGCGCGGGGCGGAACGGCGTCGCCGACGGAGGCGCTGCGGGCGCCGCGGCGGCCTGCGCGGGCATCACCTGCACGGTGCCGTCGGCGTTGATGATGGCATTGGTCTGCTGACCGTCCGGACCGACGGGGCCTGCGATCATCGCAGGATTCATGTTGTTCTTGGCGTCGGGACCGGCGTAGGTCGCTTCAAGATCGATGATGTCGCGAAGGAAGATCTTTCCTTCGTTGAGTTCGTCGCGCCAGATGATGATGGCCTGGAAGGTCAGCGGGCTTTCGCAGAGACCCGCGATCATCGCCTCGCGGCCAGCCTCGATGCGTTTGGCGATGGCGATTTCGCCTTCGCGCGACAACAGCTCGACGGTGCCCATTTCGCGCAGATACATGCGGACCGGATCGTCGGTGCGCTCGCCGGGCTCGGACTTCTTGGTTTCGGTGACGGCCTTGGAAGTGACCTCGACGAGTTCGTTGTCGGTCTCGTCGGCTTCCTCTTCCTGCTTCTCCTCGTCCTCGTCCGCGGCGTCGTCGGATTCCGACACGTTGATGCCCATGTCGGAGAGCATCGCCATGATGTCTTCGATCTGTTCGGGCGAGGTGGTGTCGGACGGAAGCACTTCGTTGAGCTGATCGAAGGTCACGAAGCCGCGCTTCTTGGCCTGCTTGATCATCTTCTTGACGGCGGCGTCGGACAGGTCGAGCAACGGCGACGGAGCATCCGCCCCATCCTTCTCAGGAGTCTCGGCGGCCTTCTGATCTTTTTCTTTATCCTTGACCGCTACCGTCTTTGCCTTGATGGCCATTCACTGCTCCTGAAACGCGCTCACGACGTGGGCGTCGCAGCCCGCGTGAAAAATGTTGGTCCGCTTTTATGCGGAAAGGGCGGCGCTTTTGAAGGCACCACCCGGGCCGAATGTGTAGGTATGGCCGAAGGCCGTTAAGCTTCGATTAACCCTGTTTTTGCGGGTAAAAACCCGGTTTGGCGAGTCTTTTTAAGGCCTTGGCGCCGGGTTTAAAGGCCTCCCGCAGCGATTTCGTCAGCTTGTGCGCTGGAACCGGCCCGAGGATTCACCGAAACCCTCGATCAGCGCCTCAAGTCCGTCCACTTCGGCCAGCCGGGCTTTCACATCGCGCAGCCAATTCAGGTTCTGATCGCTGCTGTCTTGCCCTAGCGCCAGTTCGGCGTCCTTGAGTTCTCTAAGTAAGGAGTGCCATTGGCGATGCAAGGCAACAAGCTGGTGCCAGGTGGAAAGAACATCCTCCTGCGCGGCCCCCGCCTGCGCGGCCCAGACATCCTTGGTTGTGAGCGAACGCTCAACACGTTGAATTTGCTCGGAATATCCGGATTTATCGAGACTGGCCCGCAGCCGCGCGCTTTCCGCCGCGGGATCGTCGGTGTGCGAATAATTCGAAAAGGCCCCGATAATGGCGGCGCGCAGCTTGTGCGCCTCGGGATGCGCCAGTTCGAGCGCGGCCGCATCCTCGAGATGATCGTGCAAAAGCCAGGGATGATTGATCAGCGACAGCAGGATCAGGGCCTCGCGCCGCGAGAGCGCGCTGCGCTGGCCGCGCATGATGGAAGACCCCGCGAACTGGGGGCTCGCGACCTGATAGGGCGACCGGTTGATGGTGCGCGGACCTGTGGATAGCCCGCCCCGGGCGTCGTTCCGCCCGGCCCCGCCGGGCACAAACGGCGCGCGCGGCTGAAAACGCCGCCCTGATTCGCTGCCGAAGCCGCCCTGATTGGGGCCACGAAAACCGCCGGCGTTGCCTCGATAGTTTCCCTGATAATTTCCCTGGGGCGCGAACGCATTGCGCAGCCGCTCCGAAAAATCCTGCCGGTAATAGCGCCGCACGACCTCATCGCGGATGCCGTTGGTGAGGTCGTTGATGCGGGCTTCCAGCGCCGCGCGGCGTTCCGGCGTGGCGAAACTGCCGCCTTCAATCTCGCGCGACCACATCACCTCGGCGAGCGGCTTTGCGACCGCGATGACTTCCTCGATCGCGCCGCGCCCGCCGGAGCGCGCGAGATCGTCCGGGTCCTGCCCTTCCGGCAGCAAGGCGAAGCGCAGACTCTTTCCGGGCTTCAAATGCGGCAGCGCCAGATCGGCGGCGCGGAACGCCGCGCGCTTGCCCGCGCCATCGCCGTCGAAACAGAGGATCGGCTCGTCGGCCATCTTCCACAGCAACGCCAGTTGATTTTCGGTGAGCGCCGTGCCGAGCGGCGCGACGGCTCCGGCAAAACCTGTGGTGACCAGCGCGATCACATCGACATAGCCTTCCGCGACAATCAGCGGCGCGCCGTCATGGGTCGCCTGCCGCGCGGTCGCGATGTTGTAGAGATTGTCGCCCTTGTGAAACAGCGGCGTTTCCGGCGAGTTCATGTACTTCGCGGGCACGTCCTTTTCGAGCGCACGTCCGCCGAAGGCGATGACGCGGTTGCGCGCGTCGGTGATGGGGAACATCACGCGATCCCGGAAACGATCATACGGCACGGGAATCTCGTCGCCCGCGACCAGCAATCCGGCCTCGATCATGTCGTCCACCGGAATGCCGAGGCCGCCCAAATGCTCCTTCAGCGCAAAACGTTCAGCGGGTGCGTAACCGAGGCGGAACTGCAACTGCGTTGCGGGCGAGATGGCGCGGTCGCCGAGATAGCCGCGCGCTTTCGCGCCGTTGCGCGAGGTCAATGTGTCGGCAAAGAATTTCGCGGCGAGGTCCATCACGTCGTAAAGCGTCTTGCGGCGCTGTTCGTGGCGCGCGGCATCCGGCGTCACCGCGGGCAGCGGCATCCCCGCCATCGATGCGAGGCGCTCGACGGCCTCGGGAAAGCCGACGCCTTCGGTTTCCATCACGAAGGAGATGATGTCGCCGTGCTTGTTGCTGGAGAAGTCGTGATAAAAACCCTTCTGGTCGTTGACCGTGAAGGACGGCGTCTTCTCCTGATGGAACGGCGACAGCCCCTTCCATTCCTTGCCCGCCCGCTTCAACTTCACGCGCTTGCCCACGACTTCCGAAACCGGAAGCCGGGCGCGCAGTTCGTCGAGGAATTGGGGCGTGAAGCGCATGAGAATCGGAGCCTTTTCAACCGACCACCAATATAGGCTCGCGGGACCGATCCCCCAACGGAAGCCGGATTGTCCCCGTTCATCACAGGCACTATTGTCCAGCTCCGCCGAAATAACTCAATGAAAGCAAGAAAAATGGCCCCTGCCCCGAAAACGCTGCTCCAGATCGCCGGCGCGCCGCTGCATCCGAGCGCGCTCGATAAATCCGCTCTCGTCATCATCGACGCCCAGCTCGAATACACCAAAGGGAGCCTGCCGCTGGACGGGGTCGACGCCGCCATCGTCGAAGCCGCCAAGCTGCTGAAACTGGCGCGGGAGCGCGGCGTTCCGGTGTTCCATATCGTCCAGCACGCGCCGTCGGGCCGTCCGCTGTTCGCGGAGGACGGACCCACCGCCGCGATTGTCTCGCTGCTGACGCCCGCCGCCGGCGAAGTCGTGGTGCGCAAGAACCTGCCGAATTCATTCGCCGGCACCGATCTCGATGCGCTGGTGAAAAGCACCGGCCGCAGCGAACTGATCCTGGCGGGCTTCATGACCCACATGTGCGTCAGCGCCACCGCCCGCGCCGCGCTCGATCTGAAATACCGCACCACCATTGTCGCCAACGCCACCGCGACGCGCGATCTGCCGGATCCGCTCGGCGGCACCATCCCGGCGAGCGTGGTCCATCGCGTGGCGCTGTCGGAACTCGCGGATCGTTTTGCCATCGTGGTGAAGGACACCGCGGCGTTGACGGCGCCGGCGCAGGCCGTGGCCTGAGCTACGGCTCCACCGCATCGAACCGGCCGGACACGATGCGCGTCAGCTTTTCGACGGGCCAGTTGTAGACATAGACCCAGGCCTCAATACTGGTCCCGTCGGACAGCATTACAGTTTGAAGACGCCGCAGATACTGGGTGGGCTCGGCGTCATTCGGGCCGCATCCCTCGTAGCGGTCCAGCGCCGTCAAAAGAACCGTGTCCGGCAACTCGTAGACGTCGCCGGCGACCCATTCATCGGGCACGCTGGACGCAACGACGCCCGGATAGTGCGTGATGCGATAAAGCCGGCCGTTGTAACGCGCCGCGCCCAGATAGCTCGCACGCGCTGCAAGCTCCTGCGCCATCGGATGCGACGAACCGCGCATCAGGGTGCCATAGACGAACAGACGCTCGGTCATCGCTGGTCAGCCGGCTTTCGTTTCGACGATCTCGTCGCTGATGATCAGAAATTTCTGCAGGACCATCTGCCCGAAAGTCGTCGAGATCGCAACATCGGCCGCATCGCGCCCGGTACCCATCACGATGCGGCCGATGCGCGGCTTGTTGTGGCGCGCGTCGAACGTGTACCACTTGCCGGACAGATAGACCTCGTACCAGCCCGACAGATCCATCGGCGCCGGATCGTAGGGAATGCCAATGTCTCCCATGTAGCCGGTGACATAGCGCGCCGGAATGTTCATGCAGCGGCACAGCGTCAGCGCCAGATGCGCGAAATCGCGGCAGACGCCCTGCTGCTCCTGAAACACATCGTAGGCGGATTTGGTCGGCCGCGCCTGCTGGTAGTCGAACCGCACGTGGTTGTGCACCCATGCATTGATCGCCTGCACACGCTCCCAGCCGGGCGGCGTGTTGCCGAACTGCGCCCACGCGAAATCGGTGAGCCGGTCGGTCTCACAATAGCGGCTCGCCATCAGGTAAAGCAGCACTTCGTCGGGCAGTTGCTCGATCGGCATCTGCTGGGCTTCGGGCACGATCGCGTCGGGCATTCCGGTGTCGCGCACCAGCGCCTCTAGCTTGAACGTGATGCCGCCCGGCGGCGCGGTGAGCCGTCCGCAAATGTTGCCGAAGCTATCATGATAATAGCGGATGCGCACGTTCGGATCGGTGACGATGGTCTCCTCGCCGACAATGTCGCGGGCGCGCGACGGATGTATCCGCATCATGACGACCATCGGCGTTTCCGCCACGGCGGAATAGGAAATCTCGAACCCGACCCGGATCAGCATGCGTGGTGTCCTGAATTCGAAGTTCGCCTCATTTTGCAGCATCCTCCATAGCGAACTTCGAATTCTAAAGGACACCAGAAAACTATAATTTTAGTGTGGCTTTGGTTCGCAAGTCCGCAAAAGAACGAGCCGTAGAAATGATGCGGACTTGCGAACCACCACACTATTCCTTCACATCTTCGCCCACGGAAAGCACATGGATCGTCACGTCCATCCCGAGATGGGCATCGGCCGGCCCCATGTAAGTGCCGTGAAGCGGAATCGCCTGTTGCGGATCGCGCGCCACCGCGACGCGGATGAGATCGCGATTGCCGACGATGCCGTTGGTCGGATCGAACTCGACCCAGCCCGCGCCCGGCAGATAGGCCCGCACCCAGGCATGGGTCGACCCGCCGCCGACATAGCCGTGCGCCTCGTCGCCGGGAATGAAAATGTAACCGCTGACAAAACGCGCGGCGATGCCGAGACGCCGCAGCGCCTCGATCATGAACAGCGCGAAATCGCGGCAGGTACCCGAGCCGATGCTGAGCGTATCGAGCGGATGCTGCGTGCCGTGCTCATGGCGCTTGCGATAACCGAACGACTGCCGCACGCCATGGGTCATGCCGATCAGCAGGTCCAGCGTCCGCGTTCGGTTGCCGTCGCTCAGGAATTGCCGCCCCCATGCCGCCAGCGCACCGTCCGGATCGCTGTATTGCGGCGTCATCGAAGGCGTGAGGTCCGCCAGTTCCTCATGATCGTAGACGAACGGATAGTAATAGGCGTTATCGTCCGGTGTGAGGACGACCTCGTCCAGCGGGTAATGCTCGACGGTCACGGTGGAGTCGAACACCAGCCGGTCCGATGCGGTGTCGAAGTCGGCGATGGCGACGCTGTTTCCGAAGACATCATGAATCCGGCGCAGCGAGGACGGCTGCGGCGAGATGTCGAGCCGCTCCGACAGCACCCGGAGATCGTGGCCGTCGCGCGGACGCAGCATGACCCGATGCTCGCCGAACGACACCGGGCGGTCGTAGCGATACTCGGTCTTGTGGTGAATCGTCAGCAGGGGCATCGTGGCATTTGCGTCGGAAATGTTCATATCTTCAGATCGTACACGCTATCCGGCTTTGATTCCGGCTCATTGTTGGGCTTGAATGCCGCAGCACTAGGCAAAAAACGAGGAATAACCCTGCCCGACGAACCCGACACCTTACGACTCCTTAGCGACGACGAAGTTCCGCCGGTGCTCGAGGAAAATGCCGCGAGCCGTTCGCCGTTCCTTTTCACCTGCGATCATTACGGACGCCTGATTCCCCGCGCGCTCGGCGAGCTCGGCGTGACAGCCGACGAACTGGAACGGCACATCGCCTGGGACATCGGCATCGCGGGTGTCGCGACATTGCTCGCGAAGGACATGGACGTCCATCTGATCGCGCAGCGCTATTCGCGGCTGGTGATCGACTGCAACCGGCCGTTCGACAGTCCGGGCTCGATCCCGCTGATCAGTGAAGCAACCGAGATTCCCGCCAATGGCGGACTCAACCACGAGCAGGTGACCGCGCGCAGGCAGGCGGTGTTCGCACCCTATCATGCGCGCATCGCGCAGGCGCTGGATCACCGCAAGGCGCAGGGGCTGCCCACGATTCTGGTGTCGCTGCATTCGTTCACGCCGGTCTACGCCGGCATCGCGCGGCCATGGCACATCGGCACGCTGTACAACCGCGACGCGCGGCTGCCGCATCTGCTGCGCGACATGCTGCGCAAGGAAGGCGACCTCGTGGTCGGCGACAACGAGCCTTATGCGGTCAGCGACGCGACCGACTACACCATCCCGGTGCATGGCGAACGGCGCAACCTCATGAACACCGGCATCGAGATCCGGCAGGACCTGATTGCGGACCAGAGCGGCCAGCACCAATGGGCGGAACGGCTCGCGCGGCTTTTACGCGAGATCGAAGAGACGCTGCACGCCCGAAAACTGATGCCGGCGGAGTGACGCGCTAACCCTTGATCGCCACGTAATACGCGATGCCCCAGATCGCGATGGCGGAGAGCCACATGATCCACACACCGCTCGCGCGCGGCTCCAGCACCGCCTCCGACGGATTTTGCGGATTGACGTAGACGTCGACGATTTTGCCGTCGGGATATTTTTTCGCGAGGCGCTCCATCATCCAGCGCGATGACGAGGTCACCTGCCCGCCGTAGTTCGCCTGCGTGCTGGAATAGTCGATGTTGTTGTAGCGATAGGCATACGACACCTTTGACTGGAACTGGGTCGTGCCGCGCGTGCGGCCTTGCTCGGGCGCGGCACGGAATTCTTCCAGACCGGACGTCCTGATTCTCCCCTGCACCACAGGCCATTTTCTCGCAAGCGAGGCCCGGCGATGGAACGCCAGCGCGAACAGCGCGATCGCAGCGCCGAACGCGCCAAGCGCCACCGTCATGCCCGACATTTCGGGCCGGGGCAGTTGGGTCGAAACAAAATCGGTCAGCTTGTGAAAACCGATTGCCGAGCCGAACACCAGCCCGACCGCGATCACCACCATCCAGCCGATGCAGCCCCACATGCCTTGCGGCATGTCGCGCTCAAGCACCGCCTCGCCGCGCTTGCTCGGGTTGTAATAGACCGTCACGGCCTTGCCGACGGGATAGCGCGCGATTGTTTCTGCGACCTCGAAATTTCCGCGGTCCTCACCGATGCTGACGCGGTTGTTGCGATAGGTCTGCCCGGCCACGGAATATTCGTAAGTGATATTCGCGAAATTGCGCTCCTCGAAGCGGTGACCGATCTCGCGATCGCTGTCGATCACCTTCACCTTCCGCACTTCGGATTTCGAGACGACAACCTTGCCGGGCGCACTCGGCCAGTCGCTCGCGGCGCGGACTTCGAGATATTTGTAGATCGCCGCGACCACGATGAGGCCGACGGGCGCCAGCAGCATCGCGTAAACGAACCACGGCAGATCCGGCAGCATGTTTACCTCGCACGCGAGAGCGCGAGCCAGATACCGCCGCCGATCATGAAGCCGCCGGAAATGCGCGACACCAGCCGCGCGCGTTGCGCCGAAAGGATCTTGCCTGCGCGTCCGGCGAGCACCGCATAGGCGCCGTCGGTCAACGCCGCAATGACGGTGAAGGTGACGCCGAGCAACACCACCTGCGGCAGGTGATCCTGCTTCATGTCCACGAACTGCGGAATGAACGCGCCGAAGAACACCAGTACTTTCGGATTGCTCAGCAGCACCAGAAAGCCCTGAAGAAAGAATCCGCCACGCGGCGGCGGTGGCGGCTGATCGGTGTTGTCCAGCATGGCCGGGGCCCGCACCAGCTTGACGCCGAGCCAGACCAGATAGGCCGCGCCCGCAAACCGCACCCATTCGAACCAGTAGCCCATGGTCGACATCAGTGTTGTCAGACCGACGGCGATGATTCCGATGATGATGACAAGGCCGAGCTGCGCGCCGGCGATGTTGGTCAATGCCGCGCGCGTGCCGTGACGAAGGCCGTTGGCGATGACCAGCGTCACGATCGGCCCCGGCAGGATTGCCAGCGCAATGCAGGCCGCGACATAGGCGAGATAGACTTCAAGCGACATGATGGTCCCCGATGCACACGGCGGCATCAAAGAGTGAGACGCGGCGCGAATGCAAGGGGTTCATCCCCGTGACAGACGATTTGAGGCGGCGCTTGACAGGCAACCATTTGGTTGCCTATTATCTCAACGATGGATGAAGTCTTCAAGGCGCTGGCGGATGCGTCACGGCGGTCGCTGCTGGATCGGCTTCATGCCCGCAACGGCCAGACGTTGCTCGAACTCTGCGACGGCCTCGCCATGACGCGGCAGGCCGTGACCAAACATCTGGCCATTCTGGAAGCGGCCAATCTCGTGACGTCGCTCAAGCACGGCCGCGAGAAGCTGCACTACCTCAATCCCGTTCCGATCCACGAGATCGGCGAACGATGGATCAGGAAATTCGAGCGCAGCAAGCTCGCCGCGCTCAGCGACCTAAAACGTCAACTGGAGAAGCGTGATGCGTAAGCCGGAATTCGTCTACACGACTTTCATCAAGACCACGCCGGAGAAACTCTGGCACGCCCTGACCGACCGGGAATTCACCGAAAGCTACTGGTTCGGTTGCCACCTGACGTCGGACTGGAAGATCGGCTCTCCGATGCAGATGCACAGGAGTGGCAAGGTGGTGAACGAATGCGTCATACTCGAATCCGATCCGCCGCGCAGACTATCCTACAGCTGGCATTCGGTGTTCGACGCGGAAATGATCAAGGAAAAGCCGTCGCGGGTGACGTTCGTCATCGAGCCGGACGGCACCGCGGTCAAGCTCACCGTGACCCACGAGGACTTTGCGGACGGCAGCAAGACGCTACCCAGCATTTCCGGCGGATGGCCTCTGGTGCTGTCCAGCCTCAAGAGCATCCTTGAAACCGGAAAGCCGCTCGATTTCGATTTGGCGCGCGATGCGGAGAACGCGTGATGGACATCAGCAAGTTCAAACCCTCGCTCGTCTACACAATCTATATTGCCTCGACGCCCGAGAAGGTGTGGGAAGCGCTGACGTCGGCCGAGTACAGCCGGCAGTATTTCTCCGGCTTCGGCGTGGAGGTCGAGGAGCGCGTCGGCGGCGCGTTTGTGCTGCGTGCGCCGGACGGCTCGGTCCACATCAGCGGCGAGGTCATCGCCTACGATCCGCCGCGCAAGCTGATCGTCACCTTCAACGTCAACTGGCCCGGTCTCATCGAGGCGCTCGGCGAGACACTGGTGACCTACGAAATCGAACAGGCGGGCGATGCCGTGCGCCTGACGATGTCCGAGGCCAACGACCGGCCGATCGACGAGGACATTCTCTCCGGCGGCCGCGCGGGTTGGCCCGCGATTCTCTCCAGCCTCAAGAGCGTGCTGGAAACCGGCAAGCCGCTGGCGATCAAGATGGAGCCGCCGCAGCGAATGCTGGCGGCGCTGAAGAAGATGGGGATCAGGATTCCGGGCTAGCCCAGCGCCCGCAAATCGCGGCGCAGCACCTTGCCGGTGGCGGTCATCGGCAGGCTGTCCGCGAACTGGATGTGGCGCGGATATTCGTGGGCGGCGAGTTGCACCTTGACGAAATCCTGAATCTCTTTCGCCAGCGCATCGCCTGCCGTGAAGCCCGGCCGCAACACGATCCAGGCCTTGATCGCTTCGGTGCGGATCGGATCGGGAATTCCGACCACGGCGGACATCGCCACCGCCGGATGTTTCATCAAGGTGTGTTCGATCTCCGCAGGACCGATGCGATAGCCCGCACTGGTGATCACGTCGTCCTCGCGGCTGACGTACCAGAAATAACCATCGTCATCCTGCACGCCGAGATCGCCGGTCAGCAGAAAGCCGCCGGCGTATTTCTTCGCGGTCGCATCGGGGTTCTTCCAGTACTCGATCATCGTGACCGGATTGGGCACGCGCACGCCGACGATGCCGCGCGCGTTGCGCGGTTGCTCCTCGCCGCGCTCGTCGACGATGCGCACATCGAAGCCTGGAGTCGGCTTGCCCATCGATCCCGGCTTGATCGGAAACAGTCTTGAATTGTTGCCGAGCACCAGATTGCATTCAGTCTGGCCGTAGATCTCGTGGACGTTAACGCCGAATGTGGCGTTCACCCACTCGATCAGTTCGGCGCCGAGCGACTCGCCACCGGAGAAGATGCTGCGGAGCTTCACGCCGTCATGTTTGACGCCGGCCTGACGCATCAGCTTCAGCGCGGTCGGCGGCAGGAACACGTTGCGCACGCCATGATCGGCCATCAGCTGCATCGCCGCCTGCGGTTCGAACTTCTTCGCGCGATGACCCAGCATCGGCACGCCGTGATACCACGCCGGAAACAGCGCATCGAACAGCCCGCCGATCCAGGCCCAGTCCGCCGGGGTCCACATCAGGTCGCCCGGCTTCGGGAAAAAATCGTGCGCCATCTCGACATTCGGCAGATGCCCGAGCAGCACGCGATGAGCGTGAAGCGCGCCCTTGGGATTTCCGGTGGTGCCGGAGGTGTAAATGATGATCGCGGGATCGTCCGCGCCGGTATCGACGGTCTCGAAATCCTCGGAGGCATCCTCGATGGATTGCCAGAACGACCGCGCGCCCGCATGGATCGCGCCGTCGGTGACGTAGATGTCTTGCAGATGCGGCAGCCGCTCGCGAATCTTCGACAGCTTCTCAAAGCCGCCCGCGTCCGTAATGACAGCCTTCGCGCCGCTGTTGGAGAGCCGGAATTCCAGCGCGTCCTCGCCGAACAGCGTGAACAGCGGCACCGACACGCAGCCGGAGCGGAACGCGGCCAGATGCGCGATCGGCAATTCCACCGATTGCGACAGAAACACCGCGACACGGTCGCCGCGCACGATGCCATCCGCCCTCAGCACATTGGCGAACCGCTTCGACAGCGCGCTCATCTCGTCGAACGACAGCCGCTGCGTGCCGCCGTCTTCATCGGCATAGATCAGCGCCAGCCTGTCGGAGCCATCGGCGTGACGGTCGCATGCGGCCGTCGCGATGTTGAATTGCGCCGGGATGTCCCAGCGGAAGTTTTTAGTGAGATCGTCGTAGCTGTCGGTTTCGGTGAGCATGGGCACGTCTCCCGATCGATCGCGACGCATTACCCCGCCAGCGCAGCCTTCACCAGTCCGCTGGCCTTGCCGAAATCCATCTGGCCCGCGTACTTCGCCTTCAGTGCGGCGATCACCTTGCCCATGTCCTTCATGCTGGCGGCGCCGGTCTCAGACACGGCCGCGGCGATCGCGGCTTTCACCTCGTCGTCCGACATCTGCTTCGGCAGATAGGCGGCGATGACCGCGATTTCCTCGCGCTCCTGCGCCGCGAGTTCCGGACGGCCGCCCTTGTCGTAAAGCTCGACGGATTCCTGACGCTGCTTAATCATCTTTTGCAGCACGCCGAGAATGTCCTCGTCGCTCAGCGGGGGCTTGCCCTGCCCGCGCGCCTCGATGTCCGAGTTCTTCAGCGTCGAGTTGACCATGCGCAGCGTCGAAAGCTTGCGCTCGTCCTTCGCCTTCATGGCATCCTTGACGGCGTTGTTGATGTCATCGCGCAGCATCGGTGTCTCCCTCGCGGCAAATCGGATTGCCGTTGATTTAGGGGGTTTTGCGCGCCCGCACAACCGACACGGCTACATCTCCAGCCAGTCGAGCAATGCTTCGGTCACCGCCTGCGGCTTCTCCAGCTGCGGGAGATGGCCGCAATCGGGGATCGTGACCAGCTTCGCGCCCGCGATGCCGTTGGCGATCTCGGTGGACATCTCGTTCGGCACCATGTTGTCGGTGTCGCTGGTCAGGACCAGCGTCGGACACTTGATCTGCGCCAGCGTCGGCCGGGAATCTGCCCGCGTCATGATCGCTTCGAGCTGCCAGACGAATGCATCGGGTCCGACGTCGTCAGCCATATCGAGCACGATCCTGTGCAGATGCGCGTCGCGCGCCAGCGCCGGATGCACGAACTTCTCGAACAGCCGGTCCATCACCGCGCGGTATCCGCCGGCCTTGACCTCGGCGATCCAGCCGCGGCGGCGCTCGGCGGCCTCCGGCGTTTCCGGCCGCGCCGACGTATTCAGCAAGGCCAGCCGCGCGATCCGTTCGGGCGCCTGGCGAAACATTTCGAGCACGATGTAACCGCCCATCGAGTGACCCGCGAGCGCAAAGCGCAACGGCGCTTCGGCGAGAATGCGCCGCGCGATCGCCGCCATGTCGCCGCCACGGGCCTGGTTGGCGTGCACCACCGAACTCACGCGCCACAGCTCAGGAACCTGCGGCGCGTAAATGCGCGGCGAGCAGGCGAGACCGGGGACGAGCACGACGGGAAGTGAATTCGGCATGTGACACTCCTGGACCTACGCCACGCCGCGCTTGCGGCCTTCCCAATAAGGCGCGCGCAGCGCCTTGCGGTCGATCTTGCCAAGTCCGGTCACGGGAATGACCTCGACGAAATCGATGGTCTTCGGCGACCACGGCGCACCGCGCTTGTCCTTGACGTGCGCCTGCAATTCCTTCGCGTCGTTGTTCGCGCCGGTCTTGAGCACCACGAAGGCTTTCACCGCCTCGCCCCACTTGTCGTCGGGAATGCCGATCACGGCGGCAGACGCCACCGCGTGATGCGACATCAGCGCGTCCTCGACCTCGCGCGGATAGATATTAAAGCCGCCGGAGATAATCATGTCCTTGGTGCGGTCGACGATATAGTAATAGCCCTCGGCATCCTTCACCGCGACGTCGCCGGTGTGCAGCCAGCCGCCTCTCAGCGTTTCAGCGTTGGCGTCCGGGCGCTTCCAGTAGCCGTCCATCACCAGCGGCCCGCGGACACAGATTTCGCCGGGCTCGCCGATGGGTGCTTCCTTCATGTCCGCGTCGAACAGTTTCACGTCCACAAAGGGGCTGGCGCGGCCGCAGGAGCCGAGCCGTCCGGGCTTGGTCTCGTCGTGATCGATCTTGCGCATGGAGGTGATGACCTGCGGCGCTTCGGTCTGGCCGTACAGCTGCACGAACACCTTGCCGAAGATTTTCATGCCTTCCATCAGGCGATCCGGCGACATCGGCGCCGCGCCATAGACGATCATCTCCAGCGACGACATGTCGTGACGCTTGCGCAAGTCCTCGTTGTCGATCAGCGCATAGATCAGCGTCGGCACGAGGAAGGTCGCGTTGATTTTTTCGGCAGCGACGACGCCGGCATAAACTTCTGGCTCGAAGCCCTGCACCAGCCGCATCAACCCGCCGCGCATCATCACCGGAAACAGCGTCACACCGGCGGCATGGCTGATCGGGGTCGCGGCCAGAAAGCGGATCTGCTCCGGCCAGTCCCAATCCGAATACAGCAGCAGCGTCATCGTCACCAATGAGCGGTGCGACAGCATCACGCCCTTGGAGCGGCCGGTGGTGCCGCCGGTATAGGCCAGAAACGCGATCTCGTGAGACGAGCTTTCGTCGACCAGCGGGGCGGGTTCGGCCTTGGCGAGATCCGGCAGCACGTCGCGCACGCCGTCCATCGGCCCCAGCGAATAGATATTTTTGAGCGAAGGCACGCGGCTTTTGATCGCAAGGCCGCGCGGGCCGAACTTCGCGCCTTCCACGATCAGGAGATCGATCTCGGCATCTTCAATAATAAAGGCGTGGTCGTCCTCCGCCGCCATCGGATGCAGCGGCGTGTAGCGCACGCCCATCACCAGTGCGGCGCAGATCGCGGCCCAGGATTCGGCGCGGTTGCTGGCCAGAATCGACAGCGCGCTGCCCTTCTTCAGGCCGAGCGAGCGGAACAGGCTGATGAAACGGCCGACCGTGTCACCGAATTCACGGTAGTTCCATCGCACCTTGCCGTCGGCCATGGCCGGTAAATCGCCGAACCGCGCCACCGCATTGACGATCAGATTACCGATCGTTCCGCCCGAATGGAGCGCGCGCGTATCCGGCACGCCGTGGATTGAACTCATGAATCCTGTCTCCTGCCTGATACGGCTCTTGGCACGACCGCTTCACGCAGATTAGGGGGCTCATGCGGTCTGTCAAATATGCGGAAACTGCATGTGAATCGGGGTTTTCTTCCTTTGACGCGCCGCGGCGCAGGGGTTATGTGATGCGCTTATGACGACATCAGACAATTCCTCAGCCTGGCCGGACCTCAAGTCGACCGCGCTCCTCGTGCTTGCCGACGGCACCGTGCTTGAGGGCTCCGGCCTCGGCGCGGAAGGCCATGCAGTCGGCGAAGTCTGCTTCAACACGGCGATGACCGGATATGAGGAAATCCTCACCGATCCGTCCTATGCCGGGCAGCTCATCACCTTCACATTTCCCCACATCGGAAATGTCGGCACCAACGACGAAGACATCGAGACGGTGAACATGGCGGCGACGCCGGGCGCACGCGGCGTGATCCTGCGCGCGGCGATCACCGACCCGTCGAACTACCGTTCCGTCAAGCATCTCGATGCGTGGCTGAAGGCGCGCGGCATCATCGGCATCTCGGGTATCGACACACGCGCGCTGACCGCGCTGATCCGCAGCAAGGGAATGCCCAACGCCGTGCTGGCGCACGCCAAGGACGGCAAGTTCGATCTGCACGGCCTCAAGGAAGAAGCCCGCGAATGGCCCGGCCTCGAGGGCATGGACCTCGTGCCGATGGTGACCAGCGCGCAGCGCTTCACCTGGGACGAAACGCCGTGGGAATGGGAAAAAGGTTTCGGCAAGCTCGACAAGCCTGAGTTCAATGTTGTCGCCATCGATTACGGCATCAAGCGCAACATCCTGCGCCTGCTCGCGGGCGAAGGCTGCAAGGTCACGGTCGTGACCGCGAAAACATCCGCCGAAGATATCCTGGCGATGAAGCCGGATGGCGTGTTCCTGTCGAACGGCCCCGGCGATCCGGCGGAAACCGGCAAATACGCCGTGCCCGTGATCCAGAAAGTCATCGCATCCGGCACGCCGACCTTCGGGATCTGCCTCGGCCACCAGATGCTCGGCCTCGCTCTCGGCGGCAAGACCGTGAAGATGCATCAGGGCCATCACGGCGCCAACCATCCGGTGAAAGACCTCACCACCGGCAAGGTCGAGATCACGTCGATGAACCACGGATTCGCGGTCGACAAGACCACGCTGCCGAAGAATGTCACGCAGACGCATATCTCGCTGTTCGACGACTCGAACTGCGGCATCGCGCTGGCCGACAAGCCGGTGTTCTCGGTGCAGTATCACCCGGAAGCATCACCTGGCCCGCGTGACTCGCACTATCTGTTCAAGCGGTTCGCGGACCTGATGCGCGAGAAAAAGCGGGCGTGATTTACGACTTGGCCGCGCTCAGTTCGGCCCAGTCGAATTCCTCTTCCAGCCGATGAAATGCGTCGTCGCCGATCTCGCCTGAGTCGCGCATCTCGAACAGCACCCGCCGTGCAGCCGTGATCGCCTGACGCCGCAGCGGATCCGCCGGAAGCTCGCTCGACGTCAGGCCGTCCGGATTGCTCTCCGATTGTTCGAGCATTTGCCGATATTCGAGCCGCAGCAGTTCCGCCTCGGCGGACGTGTTGCCGTCGAAGGACTCGAGCGCCGCATGGAACGCGGCGCGGCGCGCCCATCCCACCTCGTGACCCACCGGATCGCCATCATCGAGCGCAAGCCATGCCACCAGCGGGCGCAGCGTCAGGCCCTGAATCACAAGCGTGCCCAGCACCACTCCGAATGCCGTGAGCAGGATCAGATCGCGATAGGGAAATCCCTCCGGCAAGGCAAAGGCCGCGGCAAGCGTGACAATGCCGCGCATCCCGCACCATGAAACCAGCACACCACCCTTCATGCTCGGCGGACTGAGCGAGGCGCGATGGGGCTTGAGCCCGAACCGCGCGACGATGGCCCGCATCACCGTGTAGTAGCTCATCACCCAGACGATCCGGGTCAGGATCACGGCGGCCAGCACGCTGGCCGCAACGAGAACGTAGTTCTGCCGGACCGTGCTATCGAGATTTTCCCAGATCGGCCGCAACTGCATCCCGATCAGCACGAACGCCATGACGTTGAGCAGAAAGACCATCGTCTCCCACACGGCATAGGACGGCACGCGCAGCCGCGCGGGCGTATAGGCTGGAACGTTGCGGGCGAGCGTGACCGCATAGACAACGATGGTGAGAATGCCGGAGAGATCGAGTTTCTCGGCGGCAATCCACACGGTGAAGGTGCCGGCGAACTGCATGATGATGGTTGTCGGCACGTCCCTGATGCGTGCAGTGACCAGCATCGAGAGCCGCGCGAGGATGTATCCCGCGACAAGGCTGCCGATGATCGCGACAGCCAGCGAAGGCACGAGGTGGCTTGCGCTCAGCGACGAGGCGAGCGCCGCGCCGACTGCGACGCGATAGATCAGCAGCGCGCTGGCGTCGTTGAGCAGACTTTCGCCTTCGAGAATTTTCAGGGTGCGATACGGCAGCTTGACGCTGCGCAGGATCGCGGTGGCGGCGGCGGCATCCGGCGGCGCGACGATGGCGCCGAGCGCAATCGCCGCGGCCCATGGCATTGCCGGCATCAGCCAGTGCGCGACGAACGCGACTGTCGCCGTGGTGACCCCGACCGCCGCCAGCACCAGCATCGTGACCGGAAGCCAGTTGTCGCGCAGGTCGCGCATCGAGGTGTCGAACGCGGCGTCGAGCAGCACCGGCGCCACGAACAGCGCCAGCGCCAGGTCAGGCTCCAGCGTCCAGTTCGGCGAATTGGGCAGAAATGCAATGCCGATGCCGCCAAGCGCGAGAAACGTCGGATAGGGCACGCCAAGCCGTCGCGCCAGCGCCGACAGCAGCATGGCGCCGAGCATCAGGCCGATGAACCATTCAAAAGCGTGCAAGTCAGCGCCCCGTTGTGTCGTCCCCGCGAAAGCGGGGACCCATACTCACTCACCCATCGTCGGAAACTATTCTAACGCCAGCGGGCCGAAAGCAACACGGCGATTATGGGTCTCGCTATCGCTGGGCGGACGTGGACAGATGACAAACTCCACGCCGCCATGGACGGCAACCGCACTTGCGCGCGCGGGACGAAACTTCTAGGTTTAAATGATAATCATCATCTAATAGCCACGAGCACGATCCGATGACCTCCCCGCCGATTTCAGGCTTTGATTTCTTCAACGGCATCAAGAACGGCACGGTGTCGCCGCCGCCGATGGCGCAACTGTTCGGCATCGAGATCGTCGAGGTCGAGCCCGGCCATATCGTGCTGACCGCGACGCCGAAGGCCGAACACAATAATCCGATGGGGATCACGCATGGAGGCTACGCCGCCGTGCTGCTCGACACCTGCATGGGCGGCGCGATCCATTCCGCGCTGAAGCCGGGTCAGGGCGTGGTGACGCTCGAATACAAGATCAACTTCATGAGGCCGATGTCGCCGAAAACCGGGCTGGTGCGCGGCGAAGGCCGCGTCATCCACACCGGCCGTCAGGCGGGCATGTCGGAAGGACGTTTGTTCGATTCCGCGGGCAAATTGCTGGCGCACGGCACAACAACTTGCCATATCGTCGAGATGAAAGCGTAACTCTTACCCGGGTATGATCTGATCCGAAAACCGGTTTCCACTTTGCGCTAACGCGGCCCTTCGGGTCGGGATCGTGCCTTTACGCCTCGTTGCCGCCCTCCTGGCGGGTCGCCTCGAACAGGAACCAGGTCCGCCGCTCGGTCTCGTCGATGAAGTTCTCGAGGATGCTGGCGGACGCGACGTCGTCGGCATCGTCGCAAACCTTGTGCGCCTTGCGCATGGCCGCGGCGACCTTCTTGTTGTCTTCCATCAATTCGCGAAGCATCTCGCGCGGCGGCACGAACTTCTCGTCATTGTCCTTGATGGTCTGGAGCTTCGCGATCTGGCCGATGGAGCGGATGGTCGTGCCGCCGATCTTGCGGACCCGTTCAGCCAACTGGTCGGTGGTAGCGAAAATCTGGTCGGACTGCTCGTCGAGCAGAAGGTGGTAGTCGCGGAAATGGCGGCCACTGATATGCCAGTGGAAATTCTTGGTCTTCAGGTAGAGGGCAAAGGCATCCGCCAGAAGCGTGTTGAGCGCGGCCGAGACCTTGGTGACATCGGCGCTGTCGAGGTCGGTCGGTGTATCGAGATCAGCCTTTACGGAATTCTTGGTTTTACTCACGGCGAGCCTTCCTGTTACGAGGGTGACGAGAGAACTGGACCGGCGAGTGGACTTCGTTCGCCAGACCATCTAACGCATCCTACCCCCCGCCGGTTCCATGCGGGAACCCTGACCTGAAGGCACGATTTTCTCCCCGGAGTTAAGTTCACTTTCGGGACGTGCCCAATCCGGACAAGCCGATGGACGACTGGATCGACTACTACGATTCAACGCACACGATTTACGTCAACAAGCTGCATCGCGACGTGCATTTTCGCGTGATCGCGAACGACATTCTGGCATATGTCCCATCGCCGGACGCCGTGGTGCTCGACTATTCCTGCGGCGAGGCCTTGTCCGCAGCGCAGGTCGCAGCGTCCTGCCGCGAACTCATTCTCGCCGAGCCTGCGCCCGGCGTGCGCGGACGCCTGACCGCCCGCTTCGGCCCGAACCCGAAAATCGCCGTCCGCTCGCTCGATGACCTTGCGCAATTGCCGAACGCCTCGGTCGATCTCGCCGTGATGATTTCGGTCGCCCAGTACATGACACCGGCCGAACTGGACCGCGCCCTCGGCCTGATGCGGCGCGTGCTGAAGCCCGGCGGCCAGCTCGTGCTCGGCGATATCCTGCGGCCCGAGGTCGGCGCCGTGACCGACGTGATCGCGCTGCTCAGGCTCGCGGCCAAGAACGGCTTCCTGACCGACGCACTGTGGGGTCTGGCGCGCACTGCGCTGTCGGATTACTGGCAGTTGCGCCAGAGCATCGGGTTGCAGCGCTACAGCGAAGCCGACGCGATCGCGAAGCTGACGGCGGCAGGTTTTTCCGCGACGCGCGCCAAAACCAACGTCGGCTACAATCCCGCGCGCATGACCTTCGTAGCCAAACCCCGAACCTGACACCGCCTTTTTCAGGCAGATCCGCAAGCAAGTTTTAACTCTAAAAGCCGTTCACGATGGTGGACAGCAGCGTCGCACGGTAGATTCGTTCATGGTCCGGTGGCGGAAGTCGACGCGGGAGCTGTGCAAGGCTTTTTATCCTGGTTCAAATCCAGGCCGGACCTCCAATCTCCCTTCAATCTCCCCGGCATCGGGTTGCAGCCGATAACCTGCATGAAATTGCCGGTTGATCGCGGCTTTTAAGGTCTTTCACCGCTCAGGAATCTGGTCTAAAGACAGCCCGCGCGCATGGCTAACCCCAAGCGCTGGGTTCAAAGGACGCGCGGACGCGCGCCCTTTTTTTATGCCCAGTTTCCTGCCCGTGAGACTTAATGCCTAAAAGAACCGATATCTCGACGATCCTCATCATCGGCGCTGGCCCCATCGTGATCGGTCAGGCCTGTGAATTCGATTATTCCGGCACCCAGGCCGTGAAAACCCTCCGCGAGGAGGGCTATCGCATCGTTCTGGTCAATTCCAATCCGGCCACCATCATGACGGACCCGGAATTGGCGGATGCGACCTATATCGAGCCGATCACGCCGGAAATTGTCGCCAAGATCATCGAAAAGGAACGCCACGTCCTGCCCGGCGGCTTCGCGCTGCTGCCGACCATGGGCGGCCAGACCGCGCTGAACTGCGCGCTGTCGCTGCGCCGTATGGGTACGCTGGAGAAATTCGATGTCGAGATGATCGGCGCCACCGCCGACGCCATCGACAAGGCGGAAGACCGTCAGCTCTTCCGCGAGGCCATGACCAAGATTGGCCTCGAGACGCCGAAATCGCGGCTCGCCAACGCATCAGACCTGAAGAAGCAGTATCGCGACAAATATCTCGCAGAGAAGGAAAAGCTCTCCGGCGAGGCGCTGGCCGAGCACGAGCGCCAGTGGTTGCTCCATGAAGGCGACCGGCGCAAGCGCTATCAGGAACATGCGCTCGGCCAGGCGCTGATGGCGCTGTCCGAGATCGGCCTGCCTGCGATCATCCGTCCGTCCTTCACGATGGGCGGCACCGGCGGCGGCATCGCCTACAATCGCGAGGAATTTCTCGACATCATCGAGCGCGGCCTCGACGCCTCGCCGACCAACGAAGTGCTGATCGAAGAGTCGGTGCTCGGCTGGAAGGAATTCGAGATGGAGGTCGTCCGCGACAAGGCGGACAACTGCATCATCGTCTGCTCGATCGAGAATCTCGATCCGATGGGCGTGCATACCGGCGACTCCATTACCGTCGCCCCTGCCCTGACGCTGACCGACAAGGAATACCAGATCATGCGCGACGCCTCGCTGGCGGTGCTGCGCGAGATCGGCGTGGAAACCGGCGGCTCGAACGTGCAGTTCGGCGTCAACCCGGCCGACGGCCGCATGGTCGTCATCGAAATGAATCCGCGCGTGTCGCGCTCCTCGGCGCTGGCGTCGAAAGCCACCGGCTTTCCGATTGCCAAGGTCGCAGCCAAGCTCGCCGTCGGCTACACGCTGGATGAAATCGCCAACGACATCACCGGCGGTGCTACGCCTGCGTCGTTCGAGCCGACCATCGATTACGTGGTCACCAAGATCCCGCGTTTCGCGTTCGAGAAATTCCCCGGCGCATCCACCACGCTGACCACCTCGATGAAGTCGGTCGGCGAAGTGATGGCGATCGGCCGCACCTTCCAGGAATCTTTGCAGAAGGCGCTGCGCGGGCTGGAAACCGGCCTCACGGGTCTGGATGAAATCGAGATCGAAGGCCTCGGCCAGAGCGACGACAAGAACGCGGTACGCGCCGCTCTTGGTACGCCGACGCCCGACCGCCTGTTGCAAGTCGCGCAGGCCATGCGGCTCGGCTGGACCGACGAGGAAATCTTCACCTCGTGCAAGATCGATCCGTGGTTCCTCGCCGAGATGCGCGGCATCGTGGAGATGGAAGCCAAGATCAAGGCGCACGGCCTGCCGGGCAACGCGCACGGGATGCGCACCTTGAAGGCGATGGGTTTCTCCGACGCACGCCTCGCGGTGCTTGCCGGCCAGACCGAAGCCGAGGTGAAAGCCGCGCGCCGCGCGCTCAACGTGCGCCCGGTGTTCAAACGCATCGACACCTGCGCCGCCGAATTCGCCTCTCCCACCGCCTATATGTATTCGACCTACGAAGCGCCGTTCGCAGGCGCGATGGCCGACGAAAGCGCCCCGTCCGACAAGAACAAGGTCATCATCCTCGGCGGCGGTCCCAACCGCATCGGCCAGGGCATCGAGTTCGACTACTGCTGCTGCCATGCGTGCTTCGCGCTGCATGACGCCGGCTACGAGACCATCATGGTCAACTGCAATCCCGAAACGGTGTCGACCGACTACGACACCGCGGATCGCCTGTACTTCGAGCCGCTCACCGCCGAGGACGTGCTGGAGATCATCGATACCGAGCGTACCAACGGCAAGCTTCACGGCGTGATCGTGCAGTTCGGCGGCCAGACGCCGCTGAAGCTCGCGCGCGCGCTGGAAGATGCCGATGTGCCGATCCTCGGAACGTCGCCTGATGCCATCGACCTTTCGGAAGACCGCGACCGCTTCAAGCGCGTGCTGGACAAGCTGCGCCTGAAGCAGCCGAAGAACGGCATCGCCTATTCGGTGGAGCAGGCCCGTCTTGTCGCCGCCGACCTCGGTCTGCCGCTTGTCGTTCGGCCGTCCTACGTGCTCGGCGGCCGCGCCATGCAGATCATCCGCGAGGAGTCGCAGCTCGGCGATTACCTGCTCGACACGCTGCCGGGACTGGTGCCGGCCGACGTCAAGGCGCGCTATCCGAACGACAAGACCGGCCAGATCAACACGGTGCTCGGCAAGAACCCGCTGCTGTTCGACCGCTACCTGTCCGACGCGACCGAGGTCGACGTCGATTGCCTGTGCGACGGAAAAGATACGTTCGTCGTCGGCATCATGGAGCACATCGAAGAGGCCGGCATTCACTCCGGCGACTCGGCCTGTTCGCTGCCGCCGCATTCGCTCGAATCTTCGGTGATCGCCGAACTCGAGCGCCAGACCCGCGAACTCGCGCTCGGCCTCGACGTGGTCGGCCTGATGAACGTGCAGTACGCCATCAAGGACGGCGACATCTACGTGCTGGAAGTCAATCCGCGCGCCTCGCGCACGGTGCCGTTCGTCGCCAAGGTGGTCGGCATTCCGGTCGCGAAGATCGCCGCACGCATCATGGCGGGTGAGAAGCTCGCGGACTTCAAGCTGAAGCCGCGCAAGCTCGGCCATGTCGGTGTCAAGGAATCGGTGTTCCCGTTCGCACGTTTCCCCGGCGTCGATACCGTGCTCGGTCCGGAAATGAAATCGACCGGCGAGATCATGGGCATCGATCGCTCGTTCGCAGTCGCGTTCGCCAAGAGCCAGCTCGGCGGCGGCACGCGCGTTCCCCGCAAGGGAACCGTGTTCGTGTCGGTGCGTGAAAACGACAAGGCGCGCATTCTCGACGCCGTGAAACAACTCGCTGCGGTCGGCTTCAAGGTAATCGCCACGTCAGGCACCCAGCGCTTTCTCGTCGAAAGCGGCGTTCCCGCCGAAAAGATCAACAAGGTGCTGGAAGGCCGGCCGCATATCGTGGACGCCATCACCAATGGCGAGGTGCAACTGGTTTTCAATACCACCGAAGGCCCGCAGGCGCTCGCCGACAGCCGTTCGCTGCGGCGCGCTGCCCTCTTGCATAAAGTGCCATATTACACCACTCTTTCGGGTGCGCTGGCAGCCGCACAGGGCATCCGGGCCTATCTGGGCGGGGACCTCGAGGTTCGTACCCTGCAAGGTTATTTCTCCGATCTCTGAATTGTTAAGTCGGCCACCACGTCCGACATATTAAAGTGGGACTTGCGGCGGGAACCGTCCGGCCGCGATGATGTTCTCTTTCGTTCCCCGCGGCAGCCAGAAGCCGACGGGTTCAAACAAAACGTTTCGTACGGACAGTGTTCGCCGCACGGAATTCTAAGGACGACGATATGGTTGAAAAGGTACCCATGACCCAGGGGGGCTACGCCGCCCTGGAAGTTGAATTGAAGCAGCGCCAGTCGGTGGACCGTCCGCGCATCGTCGAGCAGATCGCCGAAGCGCGCGCGCATGGCGACCTGTCGGAGAACGCCGAGTATCACGCCGCGAAGGAAGCCCAGTCGCACAACGAGGGCCGTATCGCGGAGATCGAGGACAAGCTCGCGCGCGCGGACATCATCGACGTCTCGAAGCTTTCCGGCGACACCATCATGTTCGGCGCGACCGTCACGCTGATCGACGAAGACACCGAGAAGAAGGCTGTCTGGCAGATCGTCGGCGAGCCCGAGGCCGATGCCAAGAAGGGCCGCATCTCGATCACGTCGCCGCTTGCGCGCGCGCTGATCGGCAAGAAGAAGGGCGCGTCCGTTGAAGTCGTCGCTCCCGGCGGCGCCAAGGCTTATGAGATCACCAAGGTCGACTGGAAGTAAGCGGGCCACCTTCTCAAGAAAGTAATTCCATGAAATGGCCGGGATTTCCCGGCCATTTTCTTTTATGATGGATATGCGCCGGAGCCACCCTCCCGGCGGAGATGGTTTCGGTCATGCGGCGACCCTTTTTCACGGCAGCGATTGCAGCGGCCTTGCTCGCTGCCACCGGCGCGCGGGCCGCGGAAATTGCAATCCCGCCGCCCGTCAAACCAAGGGAGTTGTCGGTTCACGTCAACCAGCCGAACTGCTCACGCTGGACCGATGACTGCGTGAACTGCACGCGCGGCGCCAAGGGCGAAGCGCCGACCTGCTCGAACATCGGCTTTGCCTGTCAGCCCAAGGCGATCCGCTGCATCGCGGCCGATGTTCCGCAGAGCGAACCGCAGACCAAGTGACCCCCCGGTATCCGCCGGGAAACCGGCGCACAGCGGCAACAGTGCCTTCTCTGAATTATTCCAGCCGCGCCCACGAAATCGTCATTGATTCTCGCGTCCTGGAATCTTTCGCTTGGTCGGGCGGCGCGATAACAATGCATGTGGAATCAAACAAGGGGGCTTTCCATGGACTTCAGATTTCTCGCGCCGTACCAGCCGCAGCTTCTCAGCGTACTGCGCATCATCACCGGCCTGCTGCTGTTTCAGTTTGGCGTCGCCAAAATTCTAAAATTCCCGAGCGGCACAATGTTCGAGAAAGCCGAACTGATGTCGCTCACAGGCGCCGCGGGCACGCTCGAATTAATTTTGGGCGCTCTTCTAATTGTTGGATTGTTTAGTCGACTCGTAGCATTCGTGTTATCTGGCGAAATGGCCTTTGCATACTTTATTGGCCACATGTTCAAGACAGGAACGCCCGTATGGCATCCGCTTTTTAACGGCGGCACCGCTGCGGCACTATTCTGCTTCGTCTGTCTCTATCTGGCGAGTGCAGGCCCCGGCCCGTGGAGCATCGACGCCTCTCGCGGCAAGGCATGATATCTCAAGCCGTCAGGGCATGATTTCCGATCATGTCTTCAGGAAGAATACAATCGTTAAGCCCGCGCCGATGGTCACCACCGCGGCGCGGATTATTTTTTCCGGCACAATGCGCGCGAGGCTAACGCCGTAATATCCGCCGAAGGCGGAAGCTGCGATCGTCACCAGCGCGTGCGGCCAGTGCACCAGACCGCCGGCGATCAGCAATGCCGCCGACATGACCTGAATCAGAAACGCGACAACAATCTTGGTCGCGTTGGCCTTGTGAAAATTGCCGCTTTCGAGGATGGCCAGTGCCGCGAGCATCATGATGCCCGTGCCGGCTCCGAAGAACCCGCCATAGATCGCCACCAACATCATGAACCCGTAGGCGGCAATCCGCGCACCTGCATGCTGTCCGCGCGACCATGGTCCAACAAAGGCACGAATCTGGTTGCTGAACGCGAACAGCAAAGTGGCCAGCAGCAGCAGCCACGGCACCATCGGGCGGAAGCCGCCGTCGCCGAGCCAGATCAGCAGCAATGCGCCGGCGCCGCCGCCGACCAGTCCGATGATCGCGAACGGAAGCATCTCGCGGAAGTGCGTTCGCACCTCGGAGCGATAGGCCGCGACACTGGCGAGATTGGCGGGAGTCAGCGCCACGGCGCTGGTGGCGTTGGCGTCGAGCGTCGGCAGCCCGCTGACAACGAGCGCAGCGAACGTCACGAACGTGCCGCCGCCGGCAATGGCGTTCATTGTGCCCGCGACAAATCCCGCCACCGTCAGCACGACGACCTGAAACAGAGTCAACGTTAGCCCCCTTCACGCAAGTGGGCGCGAGGGAAGCGCCCGGCAAGCCGCTTGTAGAGGGTTGTATCGCAGAGGAAAACGCCTGTGTGCCGTTGGGGCACCATGCACAAACGCTATGTCCTCAGCCGTGCGGCACTTTCAGCTCAAGCGGCACGTCCGGCGCATCCTTGGAATTGTGCAGAACCAGCGAGGTGCGCACGTTGCGCACGTGGGGTGCTGCGGTGAGATGCGAGACGAAGGCTTGAAAGGTCGCCATGTCGGGCGCGACGCATTTGAGAATGAAATCGACGTCGCCCGACAGCATCCAGCATTCGCGCACCAGCGGCTCGTCACGGACGAATTCCTCGAACGCGCGCAGGTCGGCGTCGGCCTGGCTCGACAGGTGGACGGAGGCGAACACGGTCACGTCGAAGCCCAGCGACGGCGGATCGAGCAATCCGCGATAGCCGCGGATGTAGCCCTCCTCCTCCAGTGTCCGGACCCGGCGCAGGCACGGCGGCGGTGAGATACCGACCCGCTTGGCCAGTTCCACATTGGTGATCCGGCCGTCGGCCTGAATTTCACTGAGGATTTTCAGATCGATTTCGTCGAGGCTCTTTGACACGCGTGTTCCCAATTTCAGGGCGGCCGGACCCATCCCGGCCGATTCCGGCATAGTTCTAACCAGCAACATCGTTTCGCGCAATTTTATTTCGCGAGTTGCTATCTCGTGACGAGCTGGGGAAAATTTCAGGATATGGGTTGCATATCTTGCATGGCTCGCTGGATAGCCTACATTCAGAAGTGACACTTTTGACGCCGCAGCGATGTCTTTGCGGGCATTTACCGCCTCTTCGCTGACCATTCCATGCAACAAAGCTACTGAGGGTCGCGTTATGGCCGCTCCTATTCATGCCAAGGTCGTCATCATCGGGTCCGGACCCGCAGGCTACACCGCTGCCATCTACGCTGCGCGGGCCATGCTTGAGCCGGTCCTGATTCAGGGCATCCAGCCCGGCGGCCAGCTCACCATCACCACCGATGTCGAAAACTATCCGGGGTTCGCCGACGTCATCCAGGGTCCCTGGCTGATGGAGCAGATGGAGAAGCAGGCGGCGCATGTCGGCACCAAGATCGTCACCGACCACGTCAACAAGCTCGAACTGAACCAGCGCCCGTTCCGGATCACCACCGATAGCGGCGACGTCTATCTGGCTGACTCCGTGATCCTGTCCACCGGCGCGCAGGCGCGCTGGCTCGGCATTCCCTCGGAAGAAAAATTCAAGGGCTTCGGCGTTTCTGCCTGCGCCACGTGCGACGGCTTCTTTTATCGCGGCAAGGAAGTGTTCGTGATCGGCGGCGGCAACACCGCCGTGGAGGAAGCGCTGTTCCTGACCAACTTCGCCTCGAAGGTAACGCTGGTGCATCGCCGCGACAGCCTGCGCGCCGAGCGCATCCTGCAGGACCGCCTGTTCAAGCATCCCAAGATCGCCGTGATCTGGGACAGCGAGGTGGATGAGATCCGCGGTTCGGAAAATCCTTCCAAGGTCACGCATGTTCGCCTGAAAAATCTCAAGAGCGGCGCAGTCACCGAGCACGCCGCCGACGGCGTCTTCATCGCCATCGGTCACGCACCGGCGACCGAACTCGTGACAGGCCAGTTGAAACTCAAACCGTCCGGTTATGTCGAGATCGCACCGCATTCCACCGCGACCTCGGTGCCCGGCGTCTTCGCGGCAGGCGACGTTGCCGACGAAACCTACCGGCAGGCCGTCACGGCCGCCGGCCTCGGCTGTATGGCGGCGCTGGAAGCGGAACGCTTCCTTGCTCACCGCGCCACAGAACGCGCAGCGGCGGAGTAATCATGCCACGAACACGCGATGGATTGAGCGATATGGATTGGGACAAGCTGAAAGTCTTTCACGCTGCTGCGGAAGCGGGCAGCTTCACACATGCCGGCGAGCAGCTTGGGCTGTCGCAGTCGGCGGTGTCCCGTCAGGTCAGCGCGCTCGAGCAGGAGCTGTCGGTCTCGCTGTTTCATCGCCATGCGCGCGGACTGATCCTGACCGAACAAGGCGATCTGCTGTTTCGTACCGCGCACGATGTCTTCATGCAGTTGCAGGCGGCGCGCGCCAAGCTTACCGACAGCCGCGAACGGCCGAGCGGCGATCTCAAGGTCACCACGACGCCGGGCGTCGGCATCAACTGGCTGATCCCCCGGCTCGGCGAGTTCACTGCGCTTTATCCCGAGATCCGCATTGCGCTGATCGTCACCGACGAGGAACTCGACCTGTCGATGCGTGAAGCCGACGTGGCGATCCGCACCCGCAAGCCGACCCAGCCGGACCTGATCCAGCGCAAGCTGTTCTCGATGGGCTTTCACGCCTACTGCTCGCCGGAATACGTCAAGCGCCACGGCACGCCGCGCACGCTGGATGAACTGGACGCACATCGCATCATCGTGCTCAGCGACCAGAACGTGCCGCAGCATTTGCAGAACCGGAACTGGCTGGTCGAAGCCAACCGCAACGGCTCGGGCCCGCGCGAGGCGGTGTTCCGGGTCAACAACATCCTCGGTCTGGTGCGGGCGTGTCAGCAGGGCCTAGGGATCGCGGCACTCCCGGACTATCTGGTCGAGGACACCAACCGGCTCGTGCAACTCTTCCAGGAATCCGACTCGATTCAATTGGATACGTATTTTGTCTATCCCGAAGAATTGAAGTCGGTGGCGCGCGTGCAGGTATTCCGCGACTTCATCGTGAGCAAGGCGCAGCGCTGGCCTGGCTAGGAACAGTATCCGGCGTTTGCCCTAGAACCGGGTCATCACGACAGTTCAAACGAGCGTTTGAGCCCGCACTCTGAGCATGACTGACATGCCGGGATCGGAGTTGTCCGCATGGGAAGTCGGAGCCCATACTCTCCTCACACTGAATGAACGCGTTGCACACTGTCCCCCTCCTCCAGCGGCGCGTGCATTCGGTTATCCCTCTTGGAAGGTGATTGTGTCGGCCTCACGTGGCCAAAAACTAAACAAGCCGGGCTCTTGAGCCCGGCTTTTTTTCTGTGCAGTTTCATGGCGATCGCGCACCGCCTGATCGCGGTTACGAATGAAGTTTCGTCCGCGACAGCCGCAATGCATTGCCGATCACGCTGACCGACGACAGCGCCATCGCGGCCGCGCCCAGCATCGGCGACAGCAAAATTCCGAACACCGGATAGAGCACACCCGCCGCCACCGGAACGCCCGCCGCGTTATAGAGAAACGCGAACGCGAGATTTTGCCGGATGTTGCGCATCGTCGCCCGCGACAGCCGCCGCGCTTCCACCAGGCCCATCAGATCGCCGCGCAGCAGCGTGATCCCTGAGCTTTCGATCGCGACATCCGTGCCGCCCCCCATGGCGATGCCCACATCGGCGGCGGCCAGCGCCGGCGCATCGTTGATGCCATCGCCCGCCATCGCCACCACGCGCCCCTCGGCCCGCAGCCGCGTCACCACGTCGCTTTTCCGTTCGGGCAGGACGTCGGCTTCGACCTCGCCGATACCAAGCGTGTTCGCGACCGCCTGCGCGGTGGTGAGGTTGTCGCCGGTCAGCATGACGATACGGAGTCCATCGTCGCGCAATTGCTTCAGCGCGCCCTCGGCGCTCGGCTTGATCGGATCGGCAACGGCGATGACGCCGGCGGCGCGGCCGTCCACCGCCACATAGATCGCGGTCGCGCCGCGCTCGCGCTGCGCGCGTGCGTCACTTTCAAGCGCCGTTGTATCGATATTCGACTGCTGCATGATCGCGGCGTTGCCGAGCACAACATGACGACCATCGACCGTGCCGCTCGCGCCCTTGCCGGCGGGCGAGGCGAAATTCTGAACGTCGTGAAGCTCGGCGCCTTCCTCCTTCGCCGCGTTCAGGATCGCAAAGGCCAGCGGATGTTCGCTGCCACGCTCGACGCTCGCGGCCAGCCGCAGCAGTTGGTCGCGGCTAAATCCAGCGGCAACCATGATGGCGACGACTTTCGGTTTTCCTTCTGTCAGCGTCCCGGTCTTGTCGATCACCAGCGTGTCGACCTTCTCCATCCGCTCCAGCGCCTCGGCATCACGAATGAGGATGCCGGAACGCGCGCCGCGGCCGACGCCGACCATGATCGACATTGGCGTCGCAAGCCCGAGCGCGCAGGGACAGGCGATGATGAGCACCGTGACCGCCGCGACCAGCGCGTAGGTGAAGCGCGGCTCGGGGCCAAAGACAGCCCAGGCTGCGAAGGCCGCGAGCGCGACCGCGATCACCACCGGCACGAACCAGCCCGCGACCTGATCCGCCAGACGCTGCACCGGCGCGCGCGAGCGCTGCGCCCGCGCCACCAGATCGACAATGCGCGCCAGCATGGTGTCGCGGCCGATCTTTTCGGCGCGGATCACAAGCCCTCCGCTCTGGTTGACCGTGCCGCCGATCACCAGTGCGCCTTCGCTCTTTTTCACCGGCATCGCCTCGCCGGTCACAAGGGATTCATCGACCAGCGACGCCCCTTCGGTGACGGCTCCGTCGATTGGAATCTTTTCGCCGGGACGCACGCGCAGCAGATCGCCGACCGCGATGGCATCGATGGCGATGTCCTCGTCGCCGTTCGGCAAAATGCGCCGCGCGGTTGTCGGCGCGAGACCGAGCAGCGCACGGATAGCACCTGAAGTTTGCGCGCGGGCGCGCAATTCGAGCACCTGTCCCAGCAGCACCAGCACCGTGATGACGGCGGCGGCTTCGAAATAGACCGCAACGGCGCCGTGCATGTCGCGGAAGGCCTGCGGAAAGGCCTGCGGCGCCAGCGTCGCGACAACGCTGTAGACATAGGCGACGCCGGTGCCCATGGCGATCAGCGTGAACATGTTGAGGTTGCGCGTTTTGATGGATTGCCAGCCGCGCGCGAAGAACGGCCAGCCCGCCCACAGCACCACCGGCGTCGCCAGCGCGAACGACAGCCAGTTTGACGTTTGTCCGGGCAGCAGATGCACGCCGCCAAGATGCGCGGTCATGTCGAGGACAAACACCGGCAGCGTCAGGGCCAGCGCGATCCAGAACCGCCGCGTCATGTCGATCAGTTCAGGATCCGGCGCATCGTCCAGCGACACCGTTTCGGGCTCGAGCGCCATGCCGCAGATCGGGCAGCTTCCCGGTCCGACCTGACGCACTTCGGGATGCATCGGGCAGGTGTAGATCGTGCCTTCGGGCAATGTCTCTTCAGGCGCGGATGATTTCGGCGCCAGAAACTTCTCCGGCTCGGCCTCGAAGCGCGTGCGGCAGCGATCCGAACAGAAGAAATAGTCCTGTCCCTTGTGCGCGAAGCGATGTTTCGCCCTCGCAGGATCCACGGTCATGCCGCAGACGGGATCGAGGACGCGGACCGCGCCATGCGGTCCATGATCGTGCGCGCCATGCTGGGCGTGAGCATGATGACCATGCCCGCCGCAGCATTCTTTCCCGTGTTCGTGTCCGGCTGCCATCACTTACATCCTTCTTGATTTAGATACCCTAGGGGGGTATATAGATCTCCATGCGCCAGGAAATCAAGTCGTCGTGCCTGAAAAGGCTGAAACGGATCGAAGGCCAGGTTCGCGGGCTCGCGGGCATGGTGGAGGACGACCGCTACTGCATCGACATCGTCACGCAGATCGCGGCGGCGCGCGCGGCGCTGCGGCGGGTCGAGGAGGAAGTGCTGCGCGACCACGTCGCGCATTGCGTCGAACATGCGATCACGTCCGGTGACAAGGCCGATCAGCGCCGCAAGATCGCCGAACTGATGGATGTGGTCAGCCGCGCCGACCGTTAGAACGAGCGCTCCGGGGATCGCCACTTCGCGACATGGTTGATTGCGCATTAGCCTTGTGCAGCGAATGAGTCGCGCTTGAAGAAGTCGCTGCGGCACAGCGCTTTCGTGTCATGTTCGCCACGCGAACGGTCCATTTATCGATCGATCACATGCGCCGGCCGGCCCTTGCGTCGAATATGCACCGGCGAATTTACGTGTTCTTACGCAATTCCCCCTACGTCCCGGCAGTTGCGTTGTTCTCGCGTTGCAGGACGTTCGATGTTCAAGATCTATAATTGTATCGCCACCGCCCATGATTTGTGGCTCGTTGGATTGGCGGCGGTCATCTGCGCCCTGGCATCGTTTTCCGCAATCAATCTGCTTCGACATGCCCGCAGCGCGTCCGGCCAGATGCGCCACGTCTGGCTCGCCGTGTCCGCGATCTCGACCGGGTTCGGCATTTGGGCGACGCACTTCATTGCCATGCTGGCGTTCACGCCGGGAATTCCGAGCGCTTACAACATCGCACTGACCGCCCTGTCGCTGGCGGCGGCTATCCTGCTCACCGCGACCGGACTGGCGCTTTCAATGCCGGTGCGCTGGCGTGCCGGTCCCTGGATCGGCGGTGCGATCGTCGGCGGCGGCATCGCCGCGATGCATTATCTCGGCATGGCCGCGTTTGAGATCGCCGGAACGATCCTCTGGGATTCGACACTTGTCGCGGCGTCCATCCTGCTCGGCATGGCAATCGGCGCAGCCGCGTTGCCGGCGGGCCTGCACGGCACATCCGAACGCTGGAAAATTACCGGCGCGCTGCTCCTGACGCTTGCGATCTGTAGCCATCATTTCACCGCGATGGGCGCGGTATCGATCATCCCGGATTCCACGCGCATTGTTTCGGAATCGGCTGTGCCCGCGGAATGGCTTGCGGTAGCCGTGGCCGTGGCGAGTTTCACCATCATTCTGCTGGCGCTCGCAGCCATCGCGCTCGATATTCGCGATCAGCGGCGGTCCATGCTTGAGGCCGACCGGATGCGCGGCCTCGCCGACGCCGCGGTCGAAGGCCTGCTTGTTTGCGACGGCGATGTTGCCGTCACCGCGAACACCAGCTTTGCGAAGCTCGTTGGGTCGACGTCCGAAAAACTGATCGGCGCAAAGCTGGACATCTACATTCCGGATGCAAACGTGCGCGCACGACTGCTCGCCACACCGAACCAGCTCGTTGAAGCCGAACTGCGTCATGTCGACGGATCGATGATTCCGGTCGAATTGATCCTGCGCCCGATCGATTTTGCCGGGCACGCACATCACGTCATCGCCATCCGCAATCTGC
The DNA here is from genome assembly GCF_058800765.1 of Afipia sp. GW822-FHT04G07. Lineage (NCBI taxonomy): Bacteria > Pseudomonadati > Pseudomonadota > Alphaproteobacteria > Hyphomicrobiales > Nitrobacteraceae > Afipia > Afipia sp. GW822-FHT04G07. The sequence continues at coordinate 3,316,755 of NZ_JBXAMP010000001.1, read as the reverse complement.
AGGCCCGCAAGAAGGCCGAACAGCATATCCACTATCTCGCACATCATGACGCGCTGACGTCGTTGCCGAACCGCGGCACGTTCCATGCGCGGCTTGATCAGGAAATCGCAGCCTCGATGAATAACGGGAAGAAGTGCGCCGTGCTGTGCTTCGACCTCGACCGGTTCAAGGAAATCAACGACCTGTTCGGACATGCCGCCGGCGACAGGGTTCTTCAGACCGTCGCCTCGCGCATCACCGCGATTCTCGATAAGGACTGCATGGTCGCGCGCCTTGGCGGCGACGAATTCGCGGTTCTCATTCCGGAACTTGCCAGCCCCGCGGCGGCGGAGCGGCTGGCCGAAAAAATTCTCAATGCGTTGCGACCCGACGGTGACAAACCCGACAGCGATAAAGTGACCTCCTGCAGCATCGGCATCGCGATCTGCCCGGACGATGCCGACAATCGCGAGGCGCTGCTCACCCACGCCGACACCGCGCTCTATCGCGCCAAGATGGAAGGCCGGGCCACCTGCCGTTTCTTCGAGGCGAAGATGGGAGCGGAGGTGCACGACCGCAGGGTGCTGGAGCACGATCTGCGTCAGGCTGTGGGTCGTGGCGAACTCCATCTTGTCTATCAGCCGCAGGAAGACATCCGGACGAGGCGCGTCGTCGGTTTCGAAGCGCTGCTGCGCTGGAATCACAAGACGCGCGGTTCGATTTCTCCGGCCGTCTTCATTCCGATCGCCGAGGAAACCGGCGCCATTCTCGCCATCGGCGAATGGGTCTTGCGCGAGGCCTGCAAGCAAGCGGCGAGCTGGCCGCAGGCTCTGACGATTGCCGTCAACGTTTCCGCCGTGCAGATCTACAGCGAAAACTTCGTCCAGCTGGTGCATGAGGTGCTGCTGGAAACCGGTCTTCCGGCGGACCGGCTTGAACTCGAAATCACGGAGACTGCGCTGGTGCGCGATCTCAACCGCGCGCTCAACACACTGCGGCGTATCAAGGCGCTCGGCGTGCATATCGCGATGGACGATTTCGGTACCGGATACTCCTCGCTCTCGAACTTGCGCGCCTTTCCGTTCGACAAGATCAAGATCGACGGCTCGTTCATCAAATCGGTCAACACCAACGAACAGGCCGCAACCATCGTGCGCGCGGTGCTGGGACTGGGCCGCGGTCTCGGCTTGCCGGTGCTGGCGGAAGGCGTCGAAACGCCGGCGGAACTGGCCTTCCTGCAGGCCGAGCTCTGTAACGAGGTTCAGGGTTATCTGGTGGGACGCCCCGCCCCGATCGGGACTTTCGCGACGCTGACCCATGCGGGTGAGCCGCTCGCGACGGGCGACGATATTCCCGTCCTGCTGGCGCAGTCCGCCTGACGGCTTCAAAAGTTGGGGACGGGTAAGTGGTACAGTTGGGTGGGATCGAACCACCGACCTCCGGATCCACAATCCGGCGCTCTAACCAGCTGAGCTACAACTGCATTTTCAATCGACCGGCCGCGTTCAGGCGGCCCCGCCGGGGGCGGCGATTTCGCGGGAAACTAGGTGCAACGCTGCACTTTGGCAAGACGCTTTGGCTGGTCCGGACCTCGCCGTGAACAGCCCCGATAGTGGTGGCCTCCGGAGCGGGAAAGGTTCATTCGCCGCCTTCAGACGCCGGTTTTGAAGACCTTCGCAGCACCTGCCGAAATCGGCTCGACGGTGTCGGTCGCCACCTTCTGGCCCAGCGCGGCAAGATCCTTCGACTGTGCGGTCAGGACTTCGAACTGCTTGCGGGCATGGCTGTTCACCAGTTCGAAGGCCTCCGGCAACGACTTCACGCCGAGCAGGTTCTGGGCAAAATCGAAGGCCGACTCGGTGTTGGTCTTGGCGATGTCGATCACCTTCGCGGTGAAGTCGCCGGCGCCCCTGGTGGCCGATGCGTAGACAGCCTCCAAGGCTCCATTGTTGGTTTCCGCGGCTTCCTTGAGCTTCTGATAGCCGTCACGGGCCTGCGAAACGCCCTGCTCGGCGAACGCGCGAACCTGCTCCGGAACCTGGAACGGGGTGACATTCGAAAATGAAAACGGATCGTTCGCGCTCATCAGGCAACTTCCTTGTGCTGGAATTCGAAACCGCCGACCGGGGCGAACGGCGCAACTGCCGCCGGCTAAACCAGCGCGCGTCAGTTTCTATTCGGCACTATATGGAAGATATTGTGCATTGCAACACAAAATGCCGCAGGGCCCCGCTCGCGGCCAGCGATCGACCCGGCGGAGCGCGCCGGATCGTCTGGGCCGATGATCCCGGTTGTCCGGGAGTGTTCGTCAGGACTTCAGGATTTGGGCTTGGCGGCGTCCATCGCAGCGCGGGTCACGGTCTGGCCCATTTCGCTGGCCTGCTCCGCAAGTGCTCGCATCTGGCCCTGCACATATTCGGTGTGAAGGCGCATCACCTCGGTCAGATCCTTGGCGTGGATCAGCTGCTGCGCATAGGTCAGCGAGGACTGTACGTTCTTTTCGGCGAAGGCGATCGCCTTGGCGCTGATCTCCTTGGCGGCCTCACCCGGCCCGCCGAACGACCCGCCGCCGAATGCTGCCGCAGTCTGCTGCGCGCTGCTGATGAAGGATTCGAATGCCTTGCGCGCCTGATCAAGGCTGGCTTCCGCCATCGAGCGCATTTCTTTCGGAATTTCGAAACGATCGGCTGACATGTCGCACCCTCCTGTTTGTATCGATCGGAACCATTTGAGTCGGCCCGCCGTCCGCAAACTATCGCCAGGCGATATCGTGCATATGACGCAGCGCAACGACAGTTCCCGTCAGCCCATCGTGACCGTTTGAATATCTTTTGCAACACCCCACTAACGCTCGGGCGGCAGCGGGGGTCGACGCGCCAGTGCGGTGGTTCGCAAGTCCGCATCATTTTTCGGCACGCCCATTTGCGAGGGAATTAACGTTATCGCGGGTTTCGGCGGCTAGTGTCGCTCCGTAACCGTGGACCTTGCGGCAACAGCACCATACTAATCATTTGTTAAGCCTATCCGATCCCCAGGCGCCGCGATCAGGCGCCGTGAAAGCGAGAGACGCAGGCCCATTGCCGGTTTGTCCAACATGAGCGAAGCCGACTTCCAGCTCCATGGTATTCGCGATCCGCGGCTTGCGGTTCTTGCGACAGGCAGCGCGCCTGCGTGGGTCTGGTCGCTCGACGGCGCACGCATTCTCTGGGCCAATACGGCCGGCGCGCATCTGTTCGGCGCGCGCAACGCGGCGATGCTCGCGGAAAAAATCATCGGCCCCGCGGACCCACATCGCCGTCAGGCTGCGCAACTGGCGACGCGGCTGTCGCCGTCCGGCGCGCCACGGCTCGAACGGCTGCGCGGCTTCGGCGCGCCGCTCGGCCGCCTGCTGACATGTTCGTGCGCACGCCTGACCTTCGCGGACAGCACGGCCGGAATCCTGATCGCCGCGACCGAGATGGTCGGACGTCCGATGCCGCTCACCGAACGGCTCGCGCATCTCATCGACAGTGTCACCGTGCCTGCCCTCGCTTTTACCCCGGCGGGCTCGCTGGCCGGCGCGAACGAGCCCGCGAAAAGTTTCGCCGGTGTATTCAACGATCTCACCGGCCCCGGATTCGATGACGCGCGCGCCGCGGTGCTGCGCGACGGCCAGTCCACTCTGCAAATGGATATCGGCTGCGTCACCGTGCACCGGGTCGGACGCGGGCAGGACACCGCGCTGGTGGCCTTGATCGGCGCGGCAGTCCTGCCGAAGCAAGTCATGAAACCGGTGCCTGTGGTTATCGCTCCGGCTGTCGAAGCGGCTCCGGCCGTTGAGCCCATTCAGGCCGTATCGGCGGAACAACCCGCAGCGAACGTTTCACACGACGATGTTTCACGCGATGAGGCAGCGCGCGCGCCATCCGCCGACGCGACGCCTGCCGATGTTGTGCCTGCCGATGTTTTCGAATCCGTGTTCGACGAACCGGCCACGCAAGAAACGCCTTATGAAGCGCGTCAGGAAAAAACTTCGACTGACCACGTCACGCGAGTCTACATCGGCGACGAGCAGCAAAAACCCTTCACTAAAACCAGCGCCGCCGGTCACGCCTCGGGTACGCTGACCGAAACAGATAACCCATCATTGCCGGCGCGGCAGCAACCGCTGCGCTTCATGTGGCAGATGGACCCCGACGGCCGCTTCTCGCTCGGCTCCGATGAATTCAGCCGCCTGATCGGCACGCGCACCGCCGCCGCGTTTGGACGGCTGTGGAGCGACATCTCCACCGCACTCGGGCTCGACCCCGAAGGCCGCGTCGCCGCCGCGGTCGCGACCCGCGAAACCTGGAGCGGAATTGTCGTGGACTGGCCCGCCGACGGCGATGGCGCAAGGTTGCCGGTGGAATTGTCCGGATTGCCGATCCACGACGGCAGCGGGCTTTTCGCCGGCTATCGCGGTTTCGGTATCTGCCGCGACATCGAAGGCATGGCGCGGCTGGCCGCACAACGCCGCGATGACGTGCTGCATGAAACGATGCCGCTCGCAGCTCCGCCGTCCGAAGACGCGGCGGCACAGGACGATTTGCAAGACGATCTGCCGCAGGCCCACCGAAACGACCAGCAGGATAAGCCTGTTCCCTCTGACGACAGGTTTGTGGGCAGCACGCAGGACAACTTCCCGAAAGACAATTTTTCAAAAGACAATTCCCGGGACGACAATTTTCAGGACAACCATTTCCCCGAAACAGAATCGAAGCCAGCCGTGGATACTCCGCAGAACGTCGTGCCCTTCCCGGTCACCGAGCCGAAAGCGCCTGCGCTGACGCCGGTCGAGAGCAATGCTTTCGACGAATTGGCGCGGCGGCTGTCGGCGCGCCTCGACAACGGCGGCGACAGCGAAGCCTCCGTGACCGACCTGTTTGCCGATGCGGATCAAGAGCCGCCGAAGGTCGAACACGTTCCCGAAGCGCCCGCGTTCGAACATCCTCCCGCGTTTCTGCAACGCGAAGCTCCCCCGCCCCGCGCGCACTCCGCGCAGGACTCGCAACTGCTCGATCGGCTCCCCGTCGGCGTGCTGGTCTACCGGCTCGACCGGCTGATCTACGCCAACGCCGCGTTTTTGAGTTCGACCGGATACGACAGCCTGCATACGCTCGCCGAAGCCGGCGGCCTCGATGCGCTGACGGTAGAGGCCGGCGCTGGCTCCGCCAGCAGCACATCGGAAACCGGCACGCCTGTCGTGATCGCGGCGACCACCGAGAGCGGGCCCGACAAGGGCCAGCCCGCCGATGCGCGGCTGTTCGCAATCACCTGGGACGGCGAGCCCGCTCATGCGCTCATTTTCTCGGGCTCACGATCCGAACCGCGCGCCGAACCTGTGGTCCCTGCCGCAATTGCGCCGGTTGTGGCGACGAGCGACGACACCACGCAGGCCGAAGAACTCGCCACCATTCTCGACACCACGGCCGAAGGCATCGTGATCTTCGACGGCGAAGGCCGCTTGATGTCCTGCAACCGCAGCGCCGAAGCGTTGTTCGGCCGTACCGACACCGAGATCGCCGCACTCGGCCTGACCGATCTGTTCGCGCCGGAAAGCCAGCGCGCCGTGCTGGATTATTTCGAGAGCGTCAAGACCACCAGCGTCGCGAGCCTGCTCGAGCACGGCCGCGACATGCTGGGCCGCGTGCGCGACGGCGGCATCATTCCGCTGTCGATGACGCTGGGCCGGACGCGGCCGGACAGCACACGCTTCTTTGCGATCTTCCGCGACCTGTCGCAGGCGAAAAAGAACGAAAGCGAATTGATGCAGGCCCGGCGGCAGGCCGAGCGTGCATCGGGTGCAAAGGCGGATATTCTCGGGCGCATCAGCCACGAGGTCCGGATGCCGCTCAACGCCATTATCGGCTTCTCCGACGTGATGATCGAGGAGCGTTTCGGCGCGCTCGGCAACGAGCGCTATGTCGAATACATGAAGGACATCCGCGCCTCGGGCCAGCGCGTGATGGCGATCATCGACGATCTGCTCGACCTGTCGCGTATCGAATCCGGGAAGATGGAATTGTCGTTCGCGAGCCAGGACCTCAACAGCATGGTCGAGCAATGCGTCGCGGTGATGCAGCCGCAGGCCAACCGGGAGCGCATCATCATCCGCACGTCGCTTGCTCATGCGCTGCCGACGATCAAGGCCGACGCGCGCGCCCTGCGCCAGATCGCGCTGAACCTGATCGGCAATTCGATCCACCTTGCGAACGCCGGTGGACAGGTCATCGTCTCGACCGCCACCACCGACTTCGGCGATATCGTGCTGCGGGTCCGCGATACCGGCCCCGGCCTGAACGATAACGAGATCGCCGCCGCGATGGCGCCGTTCCGCACGCAGGGCGCTTCCGACCAGACCGCCGATGGCTCAGTGGTCAACCTGTCATTGACCAAGGCGCTGGTGGAAGCCAACCGCGCACAATTCCACATCAAGACCGCGCCGCATTCAGGCACGCTGATCGAGATCGTGTTCTCGCACGCCAGCGCGATTGCCTAGGTTCAATCTGGAATCTCTCTAAATCAGAGAACTCGCGACATAGCGACGCGTGAATGTAGCCGCCCCCTGCGCTACAGAAGCCGGCACCGACGCGCGTTGTGAACCAGCGCCGCGCCGCTCATCCACTCCGCCGGAGTTTCACTATGTCACGATCCTGCCTTCTCGCCGCTACCGCCCTCGCAGCAGCGATGATCTTGAATACTGCCGCATTCGCCCAGTCCGGCGAGGTCAACGTCTACACCTATCGCGAGACCAAGCTGGTGCAGCCGCTGTTCGACGCCTTCACCAAGGACACCGGCATCAAGGTCAACGTCGTCTCCGCGAGTTCCGGTCTCGAACAGCGCATGAAGGCCGAAGGCGCCAACAGCCCCGCCGACGTGCTGCTGACGGTGGACATCGGCCGCATCGACGAAGCCGTGCAGGCTGGCGTGACCCAGCCGATCAAGTCAGAGGCGCTCGACAAGATCGTGCCGGCGCAATATCGCGATCCGGACGGTCACTGGGCCGGCATCTCGATGCGCGCGCGCGTGATCTACGCCTCGAAGGATCGCGTGAAGCAGGATGCCATCACCTACGAAGAACTCGCCGATCCGAAATGGAAGGGCAAGATCTGCATCCGCTCCGGCCAGCACATCTACAATAACGCGCTGTTCGCGGCCTACGTCGCCCATCACGGCGAGGCCAAGGCCGAGGAATGGCTGCGCGGCGTGAAAGCCAATCTCGCGCAGAAGCCGTCGGGCGGCGACCGCGAAACCGCGCGCGACGTGGCCGCCGGCAAATGCGACCTCGGCATCGGCAACACCTATTACTGGGCGCTCATGATGGACAAGGACCCGGACAAGAAGCCTTGGGCCGAAGCGACCAAGGTGATCCTGCCGACATTCGCGGGCGGCGGCACCCACGTGAACCTGTCGGGCGTGCTGCTGGCGAAGAACGCGCCGAACCGCGCCAACGGCGTCAAGCTGATCGAGTGGCTTGCCGGTGAACAGGCCCAGAAGATCTATGCCGACGCCAACTACGAGTATCCAGTTCGCGCCGGCGTCGCGATCAATCCGACCATCGCCGGTTACGGCAAACTGAACGCCGACACCTTGCCGATTGCGAAGATCGCCGCCAGCCGCAAGGCCGCCTCGACGCTGGTCGACAAGGTGGGCTTTGACAATTGACGCGTAACGCGCGGCGATTGTTCTCAACGTGACCGCCGCGCGCGTCGCACAACCTGCCGTCTCGGCGCTCGCGGTCTTCACCGCGGCGCTGGTCGCGCTGCCGGTGATCGCCATTGTGGTGCTCGCAGCACAGCCGGCCCCCGGCCTCTGGCAACATCTGATCGACTACGTGCTGCCGCTGGCGCTGCGCGACACAGCCCTCCTGCTGTTCGGCGTCGGTCTGGTTGCATTGGCCGCGGGCGCTGGAACCGCATGGCTGATTTCGCTGCATGACTTTCCCGGTCGCGGATTGATGCTCTGGCTGCTGCCGCTGCCGCTTGCGATCCCGACCTACATCGCAGCGTATGTCTACGTCGACCTGTTCGAGCCCCTCGGCCTCGTACATCGCACGCTGACGCTGTGGCTTCCGCCGCGCGATGCGCTGACGCTGCTGCCAAATCTCCGCTCGCTGCCCGGCGCGATCATCATCATCGGCATCGTGCTTTATCCCTATGTTTATCTCTCCGCGCGCGCGACGTTCCAGTTGCAGAGCGCGGAATTCGCCGAAGCCGCACGAACGCTGGGCGCGAGCCGCTGGAATGTGTTCCGGCGCATCTCGCTGCCGATGGCGCGTCCGGCGCTGGCCATCGGTCTCGCTCTTGTCGCGCTGGAAACGCTGAACGACATCGGCGCCAGCGAATATCTCGGCGTGCGTACTCTCACCGTGTCGATCTTCACGACATGGCTCAACCGCGGCAGCCTGGCCGGCGCGGCGCAGTTGTCATGTCTCGTGCTGGTCATCGTCGCCGGACTGATCGCGCTGGAGCGCTATGGACGCCGCAACGCCGTCACCGAATTTTCCTCGGAAAGCCCGCGGCTGACGGCCCGCACGACACTGGGCGGAATCAAGGCCTGGCTGGCGTGCGCCGCCTGCGCCCTGCCGGTGCTGTTCGGCTTCGTCATCCCGCTGCTGTTTCTTCTGCATCAAAGCGTGCGCCGTTCGCTGCTGACCGTCGATGCCGCGATCTGGCGCGATGCGCTCAACTCGGTCACCTTCGCGGCGCTCGCCACGCTCGTCGCGCTGGCGCTCGGTTTCGCGACGATCCTTGCAACGCGCTGGCGTCCGAGTGCGTGGCGGTCGTTCGTCGCCAATATCGCGCACACGGGCTACGCGCTGCCCGGGCTGGTGCTGGCGCTCGGCCTGCTCACGCCGGTGCTGACCATCGACAACGCACTGAACACGCTTGCCGCCTGGCTCGGATTGGCATTGCCCGGTCTCGTCCTGATGGGCTCGGGTGCGGCGGTGGTGAGCGCCTATGTCATTCGCTTTCTCGCGGTGCCGACGGGCTTCATTCGTGCGGGCTTCGAGCGGATTCCCCGCGACTATGACGACAGCGCGCGCAGCGCCGGCGCGAGCGACATGACCGCAGTGAAACGCATCCACCTGCCGCTGCTGCGTCCGGCTTTGCTGGGTGCGGCGATCGTCGTGTTCGTCGATTGCCTGAAGGAATTGCCGGCGACGCTGCTGCTGCGCCCGCTCAATGTGGAGACGCTGGCGACCTCGATCTATCAGTATGCCAGCCGCGGCAGCTTCGAGGACGGCGCACTCGCCGCCCTGCTGATCGTCGCGGCCAGCATCGGGCCGGTGGCGTGGCTGACCCGGTTCTCCGATATTCCGCAGGGACCCGCGTAAGACCGCCAGAGACGATCAGATCGCATCGGCCTGATCGGTCTTTCGCGATGTCGAAAGAATATCCCACACCGCGATGAACATCGCGGCGATGACCGGGCCAATGACAAAGCCGTTGAGTCCGAAGGCTTCGATGCCGCCCAGCGTCGAGATCAGCACCACATAGTCCGGCAGCTTGGTGTCCTTGCCCACCAGCATCGGGCGCAGCAGGTTGTCGACGAGGCCGATGACCAGAAAGCCATAGGCGATCAGGATCGTGCCTTGTACGAACGAGCCCGTCGCCAGCAGATAGAGCGCGACCGGCATCCAGACCAGCCCTGCGCCGACGGCCGGCAGTAGCGACAGGAACGCCATCAGCACCGCCCATAGCAACGCCGCATGGATGCCGAGCAACCAGAAGATCACGCCGCCAAGCGCGCCCTGCGCCAGGGCAACCAGAAGACTGCCCTTCACCGTGGCGCGGATCACGACGGTGAATTTCTCCAGCAGCGCATCGCGTAGTTCGGCGCGCAACGGAATGGCGTCCTTGATCCGCCGCGACAGCGTGTTGCCGTCACGGAACAGGAAGAACAGCAGATAAAGCATGATGGTGGCGTTGAGGATGAAGTCGAATGTGCTCTGGCCGATGTTCAATGCCTGGGCTGCGATCTGCTGGCTGCCCTTGAGCAGACCGGCGGAGATTTTCTCCTGCATTCCGCCAAGGCTGGCGATGCCGAAACGGTCGAGCACGCCGGTCGCCCATTGCGGCAACGCGTCGAGGATCTGCTGAAACAGCTTGACGAAGTCGAGTTCACCGGACTGCACCTTCCCGAACACGACAGCCGCCTGCTGAGTCAGCGACGCCGCGATCAGCGTCAGCGGCAAGATCACGATCAGGATCACCAGCACGATCATCGCCAATGCGGCCAGGGTGGGTTGCTGCGGAATCTTCCGCAGCAGCCGCCGGTACAATGGCGCGAACATGATGGCGATGACCACGCCCCAAAGGATCGCTCCATAGAACGACGTGAGAATCCAGCCGAAGGCCAACGACACCACGACGATCAGAATCAGAAAGGCCTTGTCTTCAATACTGCCGCGCATGTTGTTGTCCTTGTTCGGGTCCGATACGGACCACGTTCGGGACAAAATGCAAGGGCCTCAATGTAACAGGCGGTTACACCGCTCAGTCCCCGAAAACGGATAGTCTCTGGAACCGTTTCCTTTTGGCTGTGCTTGGGCTCACCGCAACGCTATAATGCTGCGCGATGATGAATGCTCTGAAATATCGAGTCGCAGCCAAACGGGGGCTTGCCCTCGCTGCCGTGCTGTATCTGACGGCGACTGCCGCTCAGGCCCAGGTGGCGCCAATCCGGTACTGGATTCCTGGTGGACCTTTCGGACTCGGTGGCGAGACCACGACGCAATATTGGGGAAGTACGCCGGACGAGGACGGCTTCCGCAAGGGCTTTTCGTTCAGCAGTTACAGCATGCCGGCAAATTCATTCACCGGCGGCTTTGGCGCGAGCGCATTTGCCGGCGGCAGCGGGTTGTCGTCCGACGGCGCGCAATACGCCTACAGCTTCAAGAGCCTCGGCGACACGCCGGTCACACTCTTCGGAGGCGTCAGTTCGCTTCGAACGACGCCGGACGTATTTACATCGCTCGTCACGCCTGGCTTCGAGCGGAGCAGCACGCTTGCCACAAGCATCAACGCCGGAGTCGAATTCAAACCGACTTCGAACCTCAGCCTGTCGCTTTCAGCCGGTTACGTGCAGCCGTCTGCGACCTTCGGCAACGACATGCGTTCGTTATTGCCGTCCGCGCAAAATCCCGGCTTTCTCGGCCGGCGATAGCGTTAAATCACTCAGGCGTTCTTCAGCGCGACGCGGAAGCTGGCCTCGGTCTTGGACTTTACTTCGTCGAGCGTGACGCCATCGGCGAGTTCGATCAGCGCCATGCCGTCCTTGCCGTGCTTGTCGATGGTGAACACGGCAAGATCGGTGACGACCATGTCCACCACGCGCTCGCCGGTCAGCGGCAGGTTGCAGCGGTGCAGCAGCTTCGGGCCATCCTTGGCGGAATGTTCCATCACCACGACCACGCGCTTGACGCCGGCGACGAGATCCATTGCGCCGCCCATGCCCTTGACCATCTTGCCCGGGATCATCCAGTTGGCGAGATCGCCGTTCTCGGCCACCTGCATCGCGCCGAGGATCGACAGATCGATGTGACCGCCGCGCACCATCGCGAACGAGTCCGCGCTGGAGAAATAGCTGGTTTCGGGAAGTTCGGTGACCGTCTGCTTGCCGGCGTTGATGAGGTCGGGATCTTCCTCGCCCTCATACGGAAACGGACCCATGCCGAGCATGCCGTTCTCGCTCTGCAGCGCGACGTCGACGCCCTCGGGAATGAAGTTGGAAACCAGCGTCGGAATGCCAATGCCAAGATTGACGTAATAGCCGTCGCGCAATTCCTTCGCGGCACGGGCTGCCATCTGTTCACGGGTCCAGGCCATGGGACTCTCCTTTGAAGGGTCTGTTTACGCGCGCTTGCGCAGGGTGCGCTGTTCGATCCGCTTCAGCTTCGGATCGACCGCAATGATGCGCTTCACGAAAATGCCGGGGGTGTGGATGTGATCGGGATCGATCTCGCCCGCAGGCACCAGATGCTCGACTTCCGCGACGGTGACCTTCGCGGCGGTCGCCATCATCGGGTTAAAGTTGCGCGCGGTCTTGCGGTACACGAGGTTGCCCGCGGTATCGCCCTTCCAGGCGTGGACGATGGCGAGATCGGCGACAAGGCCGGTCTCCATGATGTACTTCTCGCCGTTGAACTCGCGCACTTCCTTGCCTTCCGCAATCAGCGTGCCGACACCGGTCTTGGTGAAGAACGCCGGAATGCCCGCGCCGCCGGCGCGAATGCGCTCAGCCAGCGTGCCCTGCGGATTGAATTCCAGTTCGAGTTCGCCCGCGAGATACTGCTGCGCGAACAGCTTGTTCTCGCCGACATAGGACGAGATCATTTTCTTGATCTGGCGGGTTTCCAGCAGGCGGCTGAGGCCAATGCCATCGACGCCGGCGTTGTTGGAGACAACCGTCAGGTTCTTCACCCCGGACTCGCGCAGCGCGTCCGACAGCACCTCTGCGATGCCACATAGGCCGAAGCCGCCCGACATGATCATCATGCCGTCTTTGAGAACGCCATCGAGCGCGGATTTCGCGTCGGGATAAACCTTGTTCATGGGGATGCAACCTGATGGAGGAAAAGTGGCGGCCCAAAGAAGCGAACTTCGGATCCGGGAGACCTGGAGGCGACTGCTTGGGGCGATTATTAGGCGAAATCTTCAAGAGACGTCAATCGCGGCGCCATTCCCGCTCTCCCGAAGGTGCGCAGATGCGTCAATAGGGCCGCAGATGGCCTTGAAAGCGTCAAGAAAAGCAATCAAGTTGCGGCCTGCGCTGCGGCGGGACACCCGCCAACATTTCCACCGCAACCTTACCGGATGAACTCATTGACGATGGCCCAAGGGATAAAGCGCCTGGGGATGCCCATTGCGGCATTGCTCGCCGCCGCGCTGATCGGCTTGATCGCCATTTCGTGGATGATCGACCAGAATGCCGTGCGGCTGTCCGTCGAACAGCAGATTCGCGCCGCCACCGGCCTCGATCTCAAGGTCAACGGCAATGTCAGTATCTCGGTATTCCCCGGCAGTTCCGTCACGCTGCGCGATGTCGGGCTGAAGGGCTCCGGTTCGCGCGGCAGCGTCGACGAGCCGTTGACCGTCGCTGAACTGACCGCCCACCTGCGCCTGCTGCCGCTGTTGATGCGGCGCTACGAGATCGCCGACGTGATGCTGCAGCATCCGCGCATCAATGTGAGGCGCACTGCCGAGGGCGGCAGCAATTGGACCGCCATCGTCGAGACACTCGCCCGCACCATGAAGCCCGGCATCGACAGCCCGGTGTCGTTCTCCGAAATCCGCATCAAGGACGGCGTCCTCAATTACGTGAACGAAGCGCGTGATTTGAACGAAACCGTCAGCGGCATCGACCTGTCGCTGGCGTGGCCGTCGATCTCGCGCTCCTTTGCCGCCACCGGCGAGTTCGACTGGCGCGGCGAACGCATAGACGGCAGCCTCAGCATCGCCGATTTCGGCGCAGCCTTGTCCGGCGATCGCTCCGGCATCAAGGTCCGGATCGCAGGCGCGCCGCTGAAATTCGCATTCGACGGTGCAATCGCCAACCGCACCAGCCTGCTGATGGAAGGCACTGTGACCGCCGACAGCCCGTCGCTGCGCAATGCGCTGCGCTGGGCCGGACAGGCCACACCCGGCACCGGCGGTCTGGGACGGTTTTCGCTCAAGGCCCGCACCAACGTCGTGGGTGAATCGATTGCACTGACCAACGTCAATCTCGAACTCGACGGCAACACCGCCGAGGGCGTCATCACCTACAGCAACAATGACCGGCAGACCGTGCAGGCCACGCTTGCCGCCGACGCGCTCGACTTTACACCTTACATCGACACCGTTCGCCTGCTTGCCAGCGGCGCGCGCGACTGGAACCGGCAGTTGTTCGACCTGCGCGGACTGTCCGCCACCGATCTCGACATGCGCCTGTCGGCTGCAAAGGTGACCATCGGACCTTCCAAACTCGGGCGCACCGCACTCGGTGCCAACCTGCGCAACGGCACGCTGGCGCTCAGCATCGGCGAAGCGCAGATCTACGGCGGTATCCTCAAGGGATCGCTCGGGATCGCAAGGATCGACACCGACGCCGACGTGAAGGCGCAATTCCAGTTTACCGATGTCGATCTTGCAAGCACCGCCAGCGAACTGTTCGGTATCGGCAGGCTGAGCGGACGCGGCAATCTCAATTTCGCGCTGGAAGCCACCGGCGCCAGTCCGTTCGCGCTGGCGCAGTCGCTCGACGGCACGGCAACATTGACGGGTCACGACGGCGCGATCGGCGGGCTCAATGTCGAACAACTGTTGAAGCGGCTGGAGCGCCGGCCCCTGTCCGGCGCAGGCAACTTCCGCAACGGTTCGACGCCATTCGATTCGCTCGACATCGCCATCCGCTTCAAGGACGGCGTCGCGACCGCCGAGGATGCGCAACTCGTGGGACAGACCACCCGCGTGATGCTCACGGGCACGGCGTCGGTGCCGTCGCGCGAGTACGATCTGAAAGGCGTTGCCAGCCTGATCGCTGCGAGCGATGCACCGCCGGCGTTTCAATTGCCGTTCGTGGTGCAGGGCCCGTGGGATGATCCGCTGATTTTCCCGGATTCGGATTCGCTGATCCGCCGTTCGCCCGCGTCCGCGCCGCTGCTTGACTCCTTGAAGGACCGCAAGACGCGCGACGCGGTGAAATCTGTGATCGACCGCTTCACCGGCGGCCGGAAAGCGCCCGCAGCACCTCCCGCGCAGCCGCAAGCGGCGATCCCGCAGCCCGTGCTGCCCGCGCCCGTTGCCCCGGCTGCTCCTGCGGCAACGCCGGTGCCGGTCGCAGAGACACCGACGCCCGCTCCTTCTTCGGCTGATACTGCGCCCAGCGCATCAGCACCACCTGCCGAAGCGCCTGCGGTTGCATCTCCCCCGGCCGCCGCGGATTCCGCGCCAGCAAGAGCAGACTAAAGCGGCGCTGCGCTTTCGCCCTGCTCGCTCGTGAGCTTGGACGCCAGCGACGCAGCAATAATCACCAGCGCGACCGCTCCGATCACAAGCGTGCAAATCGCGTTGATCTCCGGCTTCACGCCAAGGCGCACCTCCGAATAGATCCGGATCGGCAGCGTCGCCGAGCCCGGTCCGGTGGTGAAGCTCGCAATCACCAGGTCATCGAGCGACAGCGTGAAGGCCAGCATCCAGCCCGCCGCAATCGACGGCAGGATCAGCGGCAGCGTCACCGCGGTGAACGCCTGCACCGGCGAGCATCCGAGATCCATCGCGGCTTCTTCGAGGCTGCGGTCGAGCGCGCCCAGTCGCGACTGCACCACCACCGCGACGAAGCACATGGTCAGCGTGGTGTGCGCGATGGTCACGGTCCAGAAGCCTCGTCCGGCGTCGAGCGCGACGAACAGCAGCAGCAACGAAAGCCCTGTGATGACTTCCGGCATGACTAGCGGCGCATAGAGCATCCCGGAAAACAGCGTGCGGCCCCTGAAGCGTTCGCCGCGCGAGAGCGCCACCGCCGCCAGCGTGCCAAGCACGGTTGCCGCCGTCGCCGAACAGAACGCCACGCGCAGGCTCATCCAGGCTGCCGACAGCATCGCCTCGTCGTTGAAGAACTCGGTGTACCAGCGCAGCGACCAGCCGCCCCACACCGTCACCAGACGCGAGGCGTTGAACGAATAGATCACGAGGATCGCGATCGGCAGATACAGGAACGCCAGCCCCAGCGCGACCGACGCCATGTTGAAAGTCGACAGGCGTGCCTGACGAATGGCCATCACTGCGCCTCCAGATGGCGGCGCTGCAGTTTCTCGTAGATCAAGAGCGGCACCAGCAGGACCGCCAGCAGCACGATGGCGATGGCGGAGGCCACCGGCCAGTCCTTGTTGGTGAAGAACTCCAGCCACAGCGTCTGGCCGATCATCATGCGGTCGGACCCCGCCAGCAGATCCGGAATCACGAATTCGCCGACGATGGGAATGAAGCACAACAGCACGCCCGCGCCGATCCCCGGCAGCGACAGCGGAAGCGTCACCAGCCAGAACGCCTTGATGCGCGAGCAGCCGAGATCGGCGGCGGCTTCCAGCAGCGTGTCGTCCATCTTCGACAGCGTCGCGTAGAGCGGCAGGATCATGAACGGAAAGTATGAGTAGACCATGCCGAGATACATCGCGGTGTCGGTGGAGAGCCATACCAGCGGCTTGTCGATGACGCCCAGCGCAAGCAGCGCCTTGTTGAGCAGGCCGTCGTGCTGGAGCACGTTGATCCACGCATAGATACGAATGAGGAACGAGGTCCAGAACGGCACGATCACCAGCATCATCGCCACCGGCTGCCATCGTTGCGGCAGCCGCGACATGCCGTAGGCGACCGGATAGCCGATCAGCAGCAGAATGGCGGTCGAGGTGATCGCCACCACAAGACTGCGGACATAAGAGAAAATATAGAGATCGTCCGCCGCCAGCAGTTTGAAGTTTTCAAAAGACAGCCCGGACAGTCCGGCCTTGAACGTCTCCCAGCCGGCCGCAAGATCGAACACAGGCACGTAAGGCGGCTGCGCGATGGCGGTTTGCGACAGCGCGATCTTCAGCACGAAGCCGAACGGCACCAGAAAGAACAGCGCCATCCAGAAATATGGCGCAAGCGCCGCGAGCCGCGCCGGACGGGTGAAAATGCGGCGCGCGCTCATCGGTCCAGCACCACGACATCGTCGGGCGCGAACGACAGGCTCACCCGCTGTCCAGCCGCAAAGCCGTCGACCGCCGCCCGGGTTGCGTTGGCGCGTGAAACCTTGAGGGTCACGCCGCCATCAAGCCTGATGCGGTAGATCGAAATTCCCCCGATATAATTGACGTCGGTCAACACACCCGCGAACGAGTTTCCCGCGCCTGCACCTCCCCCATCGCCGCCTGTGAGCGCTATTTTTTCCGGGCGAATCGCAAGACACACCGCATCCCCCACGCTGACGGCCTGGGTGCGACCGACAACGATCGTTCCCGCCTCAGCGGTTGCGACAACCACGCGATCGAGCTCGCGGTGAATCGCACTCACGCGGCCTTCAATCAGATTGATGTCGCCGACGAAGCCCGCGATCCAGCGCGAATTCGGTGCTTCATAAAGCTGGCGCGGCGGCGCGACCTGCACAAGGCGGCCCTTGTCCATCACGCCGATGCGGTCAGCGACCGTCATCGCTTCTTCCTGATCGTGGGTGACGATGATGAAGGTCATACCAAGGCGGCGCTGCACCTCCATCAACTCGGCCTGAGTGCTCTCGCGCAGCTTTTTGTCGAGCGCGGCAAGCGGCTCGTCGAGCAGCAGCACCCGCGGACGCCGCGCCAGCGAGCGCGCCAGCGCCACCCGCTGGCGTTGCCCTCCGGACAGTTGATCGGGACGCCGCGCTTGCAAGCCTTCAAGGCGCACCAGCCCAACCATCTCCGTGACCCGCGCCGCGATTTCGTCCTTCGGCAGCCCTGCTCGCTTGAGACCGAACGCGATGTTGCCCTCGACGGTGAGGTGCGGAAACAGCGCGTAGCTCTGGAACATCATGTTGACGGGACGCTCGTGCGGCAGCACGTGCGCGATGTCCTCGCCATCGAGGTGGATCGCGCCGGCATCAGGCGTCTCGAACCCGGCCAGCATCCGCAGCAGCGTGGTCTTGCCGCAGCCTGATGGGCCCAGCAGCGCGAAGAATTCGCCGGCTGCGATGTCGAGGGACAGATCGTCCACCGCCGTGAAGCCGCCGAAGCGCTTCACCACCGACGCGATCCGCAGCAGGGGCTTTCGATCCACGCCGACAGTCATGCCGCAGCCATGAACGTTTCGAGCGCAGCGCGATCCTGCCGCGGCATCGTGAGACCGAGCTTCGAGCGCCGCCATAAAATGTCATCGGCGAAGCGGGCAAATTCCGTCGTCATGAGATAACGCACCTCCGAGCCGGTGAGGTCATCGCCGAACCGGGGACCAAGGTCATCCATGCTTTTTGCCGCACCCAGAATCCGGTCGGCCCGCGTGCCGTAGGCTTCCACCAGCCGTCGTGCATGACGCTCGCCAAGAAACGGCCAGCGCTTCCGGAGACTCTCGATCTGATCGTCCAGCGTATCGAATTCGAAATCGCCGCCCGGCAGCGGCGCGATTGCGGTCCAGGGCCGCATCGGCGATGGCTTGAACGCCGGTGTCAGCCGCGCCAGCGCAATTTCCGCGCGACGGCGCGCAAGGGTGGTGACGCCGCCGGTCACGGTCAACAGCGGCGCCTTGCCGGACTTGCGGTCGAGTTTCATGAAGCCATCGGGACTGCCGGTCACGTGACCGCAGGCCATCGCGTAGAGGGCATGGGCGGGCTCGACCGGTTCACGAAAATAGCGGCTGGCCGCCGTGCAGAGGTCGGCGATGTCGTCAGCGCCCGCCGACAGGGCCGCCGGATCTCCGGTGAGGCTCCGCTCGGATGTGCCGATCAAGGTGAAGTCACGGTGATACGGAACGGCGTAAATCATCTGGCGGCCGCCGTTCTGGAGAACGTAGACATCGTCACGATCGAACATCCGCTTCACGACGATTTGGCTGACTTTCGCGAAACTCGCTTGAACGGCAGGCAAATGCAAGACGGTTTCAGCCACGGCGCGCGTCCATGCACCGCTCGCATTCACCAGCGCCCGCGCGATAACGGTCTCACGCCGGCCGCGGTTGACGACAGTGAGTTTCCAGACGTCCGAGCGATCCGCCCACACGCAGCGCGCGCCGGTCAGGATCGCGGCGCCTCGGGCGGCGGCGTCGACGGCGTTCAGCATGACAAGCCGCGATTCATCCACGGTGCAATCGGACCAGGCCAGCGCCAGTCCGAGCGAGCGCTTGAGCGGATGACCGGCGGTATGAATCGTCAGGTCGAGCGCCTCGGATCGCGGCAGAGCGCTTCGCGGCGCGAGCCGATCGTAAACATGAAGGCCCGCGCGCAGTATGGCCGGCGGCCTCTCGTCAGCATGAACCGGCAGGACAAAGCAAACAGGGCGCACCAGATGAGGTGCTGCGCGCAGCGCGGTGTCCCGTTCGGCCAGCGCACGGCGAACCCGCAACGCATGTCCCCGCTCGAGATCGATGAAATTGCCGTGCATCAGGTGCGGAGCCGCCGCCGCCGCGCCACCGCCGAGATCGTTCTGCTCGAACAGCGCGACCCGCAGCCCGCGCCCGGCGGCATCGCGCGCGATACAGACGCCGTTGAGGCCGCCCCCGATAATCGCGATGTCGACATCAGCCATACCGCGATGATCTCCGACGGTCATCGTCGCGAGTCAAGCCTTGCAGGTTTGAAGGGCAATCGCGTCAGCCGACCATGCGCGGTATTTTTGTCACGAGCGACACGGTCTTTTCGCGACCGATCCATTCCGCGTAGTCCGCCATCGGCGCAGGCTTGCCGAGGAAATAACCCTGTACCTGATCGCAGGCCTCGTCCGCGAGGAAGGACAGTTGTTCCTGCGTCTCGACGCCTTCGGCGACGATGGAAATGTTGAGGCCGTGGCCAAGGCCGATCATGGCGCGGATGATGGCTGCGGACTGCGTGTTGCGCCCGAGATTCATCACGAAGGCGCGGTCGATCTTGATCTTGTCGAACGGGAACGACTGCAGATAGGTCAGCGATGAATAGCCGCTGCCGAAATCGTCCATCGCGATCCGCACGCCGAGCGCCTTCAGCCGCCGCAGCAGCGACAGCCCGCGGTCGAAGTCCTCGATCAGCACGCCTTCGGTGATTTCGAGTTCCAGCCGGCCGGGCGCGAGACCGGTCTCGAGCAGGATCGAATGGACCAGACCGACCAGATCGCCGTGCATGAATTGCGCGGGCGACAGATTGACCGCGATCTGCAGAT
Organism: Afipia sp. GW822-FHT04G07; assembly: GCF_058800765.1. Classification (NCBI taxonomy): domain Bacteria; kingdom Pseudomonadati; phylum Pseudomonadota; class Alphaproteobacteria; order Hyphomicrobiales; family Nitrobacteraceae; genus Afipia; species Afipia sp. GW822-FHT04G07. Next base: position 3,296,918 of record NZ_JBXAMP010000001.1, on the reverse strand, counting down.
CCTTCGGCCAGGACGCCGCCTCGCGGCAGGCCTCCCGCAAAATCCACTCACCCATTTCGACGATCAGGCCACTCTCTTCCGCCAGCGGGATGAATTCGCTGGGCGGCACGAAGCCGCGCACGGGATGAACCCATCGCGCCAGCGCTTCAAAGCCGAGAACATGATCGGTGACGATCTTGTGGCGCGCGCGCGCCTGCGGCTGATAGTGAAGCGACAATTCGCCGTTTCGGATCGCGGTCGACAGATCCTGATGTAGCGCGCGGCGGTCGCGCACCTGCTGGTCCATTTCCGCGGCATAGAAGCTGACGGAGCCGCGTGATTTCGCCTTGGCGCGGAACAGCGCAGCGTCGGCATTGGCGAGAAGTTCTTCGGCGGTGCCGCCGTTGCGAGGGAAAATGGAAATGCCGGTCGTCAGCCCCATGCGAAGCGAGCGGCCATCGATCACGATTTCCTCGCGCATCGTTTCCAACAGACGGTTCGCGAGGTTTAGCGCGGCTTCCGGCTGCGCACCGTCGATGATCAATCCGAATTCGTCGCCGCTCAGACGTGCAACAACTCCGCCCTGGACGGCCTTCTCGATCCGGCGCGATACCTCGATCAGCAGCTTGTCGCCGACCTCGTGGCCGAACACGTCGTTGATTTCCTTCAGCCGATCGAGGTCGATCGAGAGGACCGCGAATTCCTCGGTGGTGTCCTTGCAGGCCTCGATCATCTGCGACAGCGCCAGCAGGAAGGCCGCGCGGTTCGGCAGGTCCGTCAGTGAATCGTGATAGGCCATGTGGGCCATGCGCGATTCGGTTTCACGGCGATCGGTGATGTCTTCGTTGGTCTTGATGAGATATTGCGGCTCGCCGTTCTCGTCGAGAACCGTGACGCGCCGCGTCAGGAACAGCCGCAGTCCGTTTTCCGTCTGGATCGGATGCTCTTCAGTGACGATGCCCTTCTTGCGGACGGCGTCCTCGTCACGCTTGAGGATGAATTTCGCGTCGGTCGGATTGTAGATGTCCTCGAGCTTGCGGCCGATCACGTCTTCGCGGCGGACGCTCAGCGTCGCCTCGGCGCTGCGGTTGGCGAGAACATACTGGCCGTCGCTCAGCCGCTTGACGACGAGCGCGACCGGAACGTTGTCGACGACCAGTTCCAGGAATTGCTTGGCGCTCTGAATCTCGCGCGAGAGAGACCGCCGCTCGGTGACATCCTCGAACAATGAGACGAGGAACTCGGGCTCGTTCTTCTCATTGCGTGCGATCACGCGGTTACACGCCACAAGACGCTTGCCGCCGCGGTGCTGAATCGACAGTTCGGTGCGCGTTTGACTCGATAACGAGGCGACGGCTGCCTGATCGGCCTCGACAACGGCCTGGGCCGCTTCCGGGACATAAACGCTGGCCGCCGTATTGCCGATGATCTGGTCGCGGCTCATGCCGGCGAATTGCTCGAACGCCCGGTTGGCGAGAATATACCTGCCATCATCGATGGTTTTCGCCGCGACACAGACCGGAATGTTATCGATCACGGATTCGAGGAAGTTCTTGTTCTTTGCAAGTTCCTTGGCGAGCTTGCGCTGCGTCGTGCAATCCTCGTGCGTCGATACCGTTCCGCCATTGGCCAGTTTGCGATGCCTGACGACGATCGAGCGGCCATCCGAGAGTTCGCAGATGTGACCCTCTGGATGTTCGACGTTGCGATAATAAATGTCCAACAGACCGTCGAACGTCCCGCGCTGCTTTCGCAAATCCAGAAGATCGGGGCCGGTCATTCCGGGGAAAAGATCGAAGCGATCGAGGCCATAGATCTTCAGGTAATGGTCATTGCAAAACACGACGCGCTTGTGCGCATCAAGCATCACAATGCCTTGGGTCAGATTGTTCAGGGCGCTGGAGACAAAGGCGGCGCGGCGGATATTGGCGTGGCGCGCCCGTCGCAACGCGGTCGTCACCCACAGGATGACCGCGGCGAGGAACGCAACGATCACGAAGCCGCCGATCAGCACCTGCCATACGATGGCGGTGCGCGCGCTTTCCATCGACATGGCCGAAAATGAGCCGTCGGGATTGGCGACAATCTGCGCCCAAGCGTTCTCGCACGTCGAAATCAGGACGCACAGGCACACAGCGGCCCACGCCGGGCTCACTGCGGTCGCTCGTGCTTGCTTCTGCCAGCAGGTCATTACCATTCCGCGGAATTCTTCGCGGACACTCTCTGGTTGTACCCCTTTGAATCGGGTAAACGCGTACTCCCCGCCCCGCAGATTGTGACTTAAATGCGGGCAAATGGCCGTCTATGCTTAACCAAGTCCTAACGCAGCAAGTCCCTGGAGTGCTCGCGGTCCCGCGCGCTGTACATAAAGTGAGCATGAATCAGATTCATTGGGCAAAGCGGACCATCGATGGACAGGGTTGAGTGCATTGTCGTCGGCGCGGGCGTCGTTGGTCTTGCCGCTGCGCGCCGGCTGGCGCAGGCCGGCCTTGAGGTCGTCGTCGTCGAGGCCGCCGGAGACATCGGCACCGGGACGTCTTCGCGCAACAGCGAGGTGATCCACGCCGGAATCTACTATCCGGCGGGAAGTCTGATGGCGCGCATGTGCGTCGCCGGAAAGCATGCGCTCTACCGGTATTGCGAAGACCACGGCGTTCCGCATCGCCGTTGCGGCAAGCTGATCGTCGCCACCGTCGAGAATGAGAACGCCAAGCTGACCTCGATCAGGTCACATGCGGAAACCAACGGCGTCGACGATCTGCAAATGCTGTCCGGCGCTGACGCGCGCGCCCTCGAACCTGCCCTGAACTGCACCGGCGCACTGCTGTCGCCCTCCACCGGCATCGTCGACAGTCACGCCTTCATGCTCGCGCTGCGCGGCGAGATCGAAGACGCGGGCGGCGCGCTTGCGTTTCATGCGCCGCTCAAGCGCTCGAAGGCGGTGCCTGAAGGCTTCGAGGTCGAGATCGGCGGCGACAGCCCGATGACCCTGCAATGCCGCGTGCTGGTGAATTCGGCCGGGCTCGCAGCGCCCGCGATTGCCCGCGTCATCGACGGGATGCCGGCCGACCGGATTCCGACGGCGTACTATGCCAAGGGAAATTATTTCAGCTGCAGCGCGCGCGCGCCGTTCGAACGGCTGATCTATCCGGTGCCGGAACCCGGCGGGCTCGGTGTCCACCTGACCATCGATCTCGGCGGGCAGGCGAAATTCGGGCCCGACGTGGAATGGATCGACGAGATCGACTACGCGGTCGATCCCGCCCGGGCGGAGCGTTTTTATCCGGCGATCCGCCGTTACTGGCCGACGCTTCCCGATGGCGCGCTGACGCCGAGTTACTCCGGAATTCGCCCGAAGATCGTGCCTCCGGCGGTCGCCCGGCAGGATTTCGTAATCCAGGGACCGCAGGAACACGGCGTCGCCGGGCTGATCAACCTGTTCGGAATTGAATCGCCCGGCCTGACGTCATCGCTCGCCATCGCTGACGATGTGGCCCATCGCATCGAAATCCGGAAATAGCGGAACCCGCGGCGGCAACTGCGCAAGCGAACGATGCACCACAGGCGTAGCCGCTACGAATATCATGTTGATAATGGCGCGGATTTCCGGGGAAGCGTCTTTTCCGGGAGCCGTTAGTGGACGGTGGCGAACTTCAGTCGGTGGATCTCGTCCTTGAGCACCAGCTTACGGCGCTTTAACTCGATAATCTGGAGGTCGTCGGTGGAAAGATGCTGGAGAGCATCGTGCAATTCGTTTTCCAGAACTTCGTGTTTTCGTTCCAGTTCAACGAGATGCGCCTGAATCGCCATAAGAAGTCTCCTTCGTAAGTGGACCTCAGATCGGATCTGGACAAGTAAGTCTACATGAGTGAGGGCATCTGTCGACATCGGAATGAACGCGGCCGTCTGATATTTTTTATCAGAGGAAACGAATTGTGAGGGAACCCGCCGCGCGATACCGTCCGCTAGAACTGGTAAGGATTTTCTGCAATGACGATCCCGCAGGGAACATCCGGTAAGACTTGCTGAAAGTCTGACCCAATCGATTATCGAAAGTCTGATCACCTAAAGTCATGGCAGAGCAGGACAACAACGAATTCGCTCTGGAACTGGCGCGATTGCAGCAGGAGCACCGCGACCTCGATGCCGCCATCGAGGCGCTGCATCAATCGCCGGCGCCGGACCTGTTGCGGTTGCAGCGTTTGAAAAAACGCAAGCTGCAATTGCGCGATCGTATCGCGTTCGTCGAAGACCAGATCACGCCTGACATTATCGCCTGAGCTTGATCGGCGAACCGCCGCGCAAATCCGCGGCAAGAGAACCTGTTGCACGAGACCCTGCGACAAGACGGCGCGCCGCCTTCCGTGCGTACATCGCGCGGTCCGCCGTCTCCATGACACGCGCCGCATCATCCGCCGCACCGACCAGCGCTATGCCGGCCGACGCGCCCGCGACCACGGGACGTCCCCTGAAAACAAACGTCAGTCGGTCGATGGCGTCTTCCAGCGCCGCCGCCTTCGCCAGCGCATCGGCTTCCGTCAGATTCCAGAGCAGCAGCCCGAATTCGTCGCCGCCGAGCCGCCCCACCACGTCCGATGAACGGACATGCCGCATCAGCACCGCCACCACGCCCTTCAGCACCACGTCGCCCGCCGCGTGCCCGAACGTGTCGTTGATCGGTTTGAGGCGATCGACGTCGAGAACGATCAGCGCGCCCGTCGCCTTGTAGCGCCGGATGTAGGCGACCGAGCGGTCGAGTTCGCGCTCGAAGCCGCGTCGGTTGTAGATGTTCAGAAGGAAATCGGTATCGGCCCAGGCCTGAAGTTCGTCGATCCGGGCCTGGGCGGCCGCGAGTTCCGCTTTCAAAGCCGAGACTTGGCGTTTGGCCCTTGCAAGGGAAACAGCCGCCGGCTTGCGCTTGGGTTTTGCCGGGGCGGCTTTGGCGGCGGACGCGCTTCGGCCCGGGGCGGCGCGCCCGGACGGCGCCTTTGCCGCCGGACGCCGTGATGCCATTTTGCCGCGCGCTTTCTTCACGTTTCCGCCCCTAATCCGCTTGACCGGCACGGCCATTGACCATGAAAGGATAACGGATTCGCGTTAGCTTGCCACGCAGGGGCGTAACCCTATAATCCGCCCTCTTTTTCTGCTCTTTTTTGAAGATTCCGCATGACCGCCCCCGTCGCCATCATCATGGGAAGCCAGTCCGACTGGGCCACCATGCGCTATGCCGCAGAGACCCTGACCGCGCTCGGCATCTCGCACGAGGCACGGATCGTCTCTGCGCACCGCACTCCCGAGCGGCTCTACAGCTTCGCCAAGGGGGCCAAGGCGGCCGGTTTCAGGGTCATTATCGCGGGCGCCGGGGGTGCAGCCCATCTGCCCGGCATGGCGGCCTCGCTGACGGAACTTCCGGTGTTCGGCGTGCCGATAGAATCCAAGGCGTTGTCAGGCATCGATTCGCTTTATTCGATTGTGCAAATGCCTGCAGGAATTCCGGTCGGCACCTTGGCGATCGGAAAAGCCGGCGCTATCAATGCGGCTCTACTCGCTGCAAGCGTGCTGGCACTCAATGACGCCGGTCTTGCAAGCCGGCTTGCGACATGGCGCAAGCAACAGACCGAGGCGGTGAGCGAGCGCCCAGAGGACGAATCTAAGTGACATCTTCAAGTCGGGTGACGCTGAAACCAGGCGACACCATCGGAATTCTCGGCGGCGGGCAATTGGGCAGAATGCTTGCGCAGGCCGCCGCGCGTCTTGGCCTGCGGTCGCAGGTGTTTTCGCCCGATCCGGACTCACCCGCCTTCGACGTGGTGCAGAACGCGACCTGCGCGGAATACGCCGATGTCGAAGCGCTCGAACTGTTCGCCTCCGATGTCGATGTCATTACCTACGAGTTCGAGAACATTCCTTCCTCGACGGCGATGATCCTGTCGGCTCGCCGCCCGGTGCTGCCGGATCCGAAGGTGCTGGAAACCGTGCAGGACCGCTTCGCGGAAAAGAATTTCGTGAGCAAGCTCGGCATCGCCACCGCAGCCTATGCCGATGTCTCCTCCGCGCAGGGACTGAAAGCCGCCATCGCCCGGATCGGGCTGCCCGCCGTGCTCAAGACCCGGCGTTTCGGTTACGACGGCAAGGGTCAGGTCGTGGTCAGGGAGGGCGACGACCCGGAAACCGTGTGGGCCGATCTGGAGACCCGCTCAGCCATTCTCGAGGCCTTCGTGCCGTTCGAGCGCGAAATCTCCGTGGTCGCCGCACGCAGCGCCAGCGGCGAGGTCGTCTGCTACGACGTCACCGAAAACGAACATCGCGACCACATCCTGAAATTCTCCTACGCGCCGGCGCGCATCTCCGACGACGTCGCGGCACAGGCTCGCGCGATTGCCGAGAAGATCGCGACCGCGCTGGATTATGTCGGCGTGCTGGCGGTGGAGATGTTTGTGGTGCCCGGCAAGGATGGACCGGGCCTGATGGTCAACGAGATTGCGCCGCGCGTTCATAACTCCGGCCACTGGACGCTGGACGGGGCGTCGGTGTCGCAGTTCGAGCAGCACATCCGCGCCATTGCCGGCTGGCCGCTCGCTCATCCGGTCCGGCACGGCGACGTCACCATGACCAACCTGATCGGCGACGACATCCTCGACTACGGCAAATGGCTGCCGGTTCCCGGCGCCACCGTGCATCTGTACGGCAAGGGCGCTCCACGCCCGGGGCGCAAGATGGGTCATGTGACCGAGGTCAAGGCTCCGCAAAAGTAAAAGGCTGCCGCGATCACTCGCGACAGCCTTGCGTCGTTGCCTGAAAATCAGATGTCACTTGCCGGCGACGATGCCTTCCGGCTCATCGCTCAGCCAGCGATAGACCACCCCGCCGATGACGCCGCCGATCAGCGGCGCGACCCAGAACAGCCAGAGCTGCTGAATGGCCCAGCCGCCGACGAACAGGGCGGGACCGGTGCTGCGCGCCGGGTTCACCGACGTGTTGGTGACGGGAATGCTGACGAGATGGATCATCACCAGCGCAAGGCCGATCGCCAACGGCGCGAAGCCGGCCGGCGCCTTGCCGTGGGTCGCTCCCATGATGATGAACAGGAACATCGCCGTCATCGCCACTTCAGAGACGAAGCCCGCCAGCAGGCTGTATTTGCCCGGCGAATGGTCCGCGTAGCCATTGGAGGCGAAGCCGCCCGCGAGATCGAAACCGGCCTTGCCGCTGGCGATCATGTAAAGTACGCCGGCGCCCAGGATCGCGCCGATGACCTGCGCGATAATGTAGGGAATAACCTGACCCGCCGGAAAGCGCCCGCCGGCAGCGAGCCCGACCGTCACGGCCGGGTTAAGATGGCACCCCGAAATATGGCCGATGGCATACGCCATGGTGACGACGCTCAGGCCGAAGGCAAACGAGACCCCGAGCAGGCCGATGCCCACCTGCGGAAAAGCCGCGGCGAGGACCGCGCTGCCGCAACCCGCAAATGTGAGCCAGAAGGTGCCGATGACCTCGGCGGCGTATTTCTTCGTATTCATGTTACGTCTCCCCTGAATCGTGGTGTTGGATCACCTCAGTGCGGGAACCGTAGAAACCGGGGTCTTAAGCCTTCCTGAAATTCCCCCGAATCGCCAGCCCGACCGGTCTAATTTGCCCCGGATTCGTGACATTCAGGCCCCCGAAAATGACCATCCACAGGTGGACATTCCCGGTTTGATCTGGTACATCCGCGCCTTCGATGAGAAGGGCGTGGCCTTTAGTCGGCCCTTCGTCGTCTCCTGATTTTCCTGATTGAAACCAAAGAGGATGCCGCGTGCAGGTTCTCGTTCGCGATAACAATGTCGACCAGGCTCTCAAGGCGCTGAAGAAAAAGATGCAGCGCGAGGGCATTTTCCGCGAGATGAAGCTCCGCGGCCATTACGAAAAGCCATCCGAGAAGAAGGCCCGCGAAAAGGCTGAAGCCGTTCGTCGCGCCCGCAAGCTCGCGCGCAAGAAGTTGCAGCGTGAAGGCCTGCTGCCGATGAAGCCGAAGCCGGTGTTCGGCGCTGGTCCGGGCGCAGAGCGTGGCGCTGCCGGCGGCCGTGGTGGCGCTGGTGCAGGTCCGCGCGGACCGCGCTAAGCGATCTCAACAGTTTTGAATATGAAAACGCGGGCCTTGCGGCCCGCGTTTTTGTTTGAGCTTTCTCGGGAGGAGACGAGACTCAAACGTTGAGGTTCATCCACACCGCTTTCGGCTCGGTGAAGTTCGCCAGCGCCTCGGTGCCGTGTTCACGGCCGAAACCCGAATCACCCGCGCCGCCCCACGGCAGCCGCACGTCGGTATAGCCATAGGTGTTGATCCAGACCGTGCCGGCCCTCACCTTCTTGGCGAAGCGCTGCACGCGGCCGATGTCGCGGCTCCACACACCGGCGGCCAGGCTGAACGCGGTGCCGTTGGCGATCCGCACAGCGTCGGCCTCATCCTTGAACTTGATGACACTGACCACGGGTCCGAAGATTTCCTCCTGCGAAATCCGCATCTCGTGTTTGACGTTCGCGAACACCGCCGGGCTGATGTAGTAGCCGTGATCGCCGACATGCTGCCCGCCGGTCACGAGCGTCGCGCCCTCCTTCTGGCCGACATCGATATAGTCGAGGATCGACTTCATCTGCTTTTCGGAAATCACAGGGCCCAGCGCAGTCGCCTTGTCAGCGGTATCGCCGATGCGCAGCGCCCTGGCGCGCATGGCGAGCCGCTCGACCACTTCGTCGTAGACCTTCTCATGCGCAAGTACGCGCGAGCCCGCCGAGCACACCTGCCCGGCATTGAAGAAGATGCCCGCCGCCGCCGCCTTGGTCGCGGCATCGAGATCGGCGTCATCAAAAATGACATTGGCGGACTTGCCGCCGAGTTCCAGCGACACACGCTTGAAGTTGCCGGCGGCGCCACGAAGAATTCCACGGCCCACGCCGGGTGATCCGGTGAACGTCACCTTGTCCACGCCGGGATGATTGACCAGTGCGTCGCCGACCACGCGGCCGGGACCCGGCACGATGTTGAGCACACCCGGCGGCAGGCCCGCTTCGAGCGCGAGTTCGCCGATGCGCAGCGCGGACAACGAGGTCAGCTCAGCCGGCTTCATGACGATAGTGCAGCCGCAGGCCAGCGCAGGCGCCAGCTTCCACATGCCGATCATCAGCGGGAAATTCCACGGCACGATTACGGCAACCACGCCGACCGGTTCGCGCACCGTGTAGGTCAGCGCATCGCTGCGCGTCGAGACCACGTCGCCGTGAATCTTGTCCGCCCAACCGGCGTAATAGGTCAGTGTATCGATAGCGGCGGGAAGGTCCTGCCGCAGCACGGCCGAAATCGGCTTGCCGGCGTCGCGGCTTTCCAGTTCGGCCAGTTCATCGCTGTGCTGTTTGATCAGCTCGGCGAGCCTGAACAGGATGTGGCCGCGCTCGGCGGCGCGCATGGTGCTCCAGGGGCCCTCGAAGGCGCGGCGGGCGGCGGCGACGGCGCGCTCGACATCGGCCTCGTTGCCCTCCGCGATGGTTGCGATGACCTGCCCGGTTGCAGGATTGAGCGTGTCGAAGGTGCGCCCTGAGACCGATTCGACATGCTGACCGTCGATCAGAAGCTGCTTTCGGAGAACGACGGGGGCATCGTGCGATGTGTCGCGAGAATAGTCATATGCAATCGACATCATATATCTCCTATTGTTCTTCTTAATTTGTGCATTGAATATGCCTTAGTAAATATGACATGATGTGCTTATGAGATCCGATCATATGAAATCGGTTTCATAGATGAGTGGAACAGCGATGCATATTGAGATCGAGCCGATCTGGCGCTTCCACAAGGAAGGCAGCCGCCACAGCGTGATCGTCATGCTGACGATCCTCAATGAGATCCGTAAAACCGGAAAACTCGCCAGCGCCGCGGAACATGCCAATCTCTCTTATCGGCACGTCTGGAATCTCGTCGAGCAATGGTCCGACTTTTTTGGCGTTCCGGTGGTCGAGACCCACCGCGGCAAGGGCACGACGCTGACAGCGTTCGGCGAGAAACTGGTATGGGCCGGGCAGCGGATGCAAGCCCGTCTCGGCCCGCAACTCGAAAACCTCGCGCAGGAACTTGCCACCGAGATCAAGCCGTTCCTGCATCAACGCCCGAACGTGATCCGCGTTCATGCCAGCCACGGTTTCGCGGTTTCAAAGCTGCGCGAGTTGCTCGACCGCGAACCCGGCATCGGCGTCGATCTGCGTTACGTCAGCAATCAGAATTCGCTGGTCTCGCTGGCGCAGGGCGCGTGCGATCTCTCCGGCGTTCATGTTCCGCGCGGCGAACTGCGCGCGCAAAGCATCCAGGCTTGCAGGGAGTGGCTCGATCCGCGCGAGGATCGCGTCATCAGTTTCGTGACGCGCGAAATGGGGCTGATGGTGAAACCCGGCAATCCGCTCGGCATCGGATCGCTGGAGGATCTCGTCGCGCGCAAGGCGCGTTTCGTCAACCGCGACCATGATTCAGGAACGCGCACGCTGTTCGATCAGTTGCTGGCGCAGCACAAGATCGACGAAACGCAGATCAACGGCGCGCAGCAGATGGAATTCACCCACGCCGCCGTCGCGGCCTATGTTGCCAGCGGCATGGCCGATGCGGCATTCGGCGTCGAGGCGGCCGCGCGGCAGTTCGGGCTCGATTTCGTCCGGCTGCTGACGGAGGATTACTTCTTCGTGTGCCGCCGCGCGTTTCTCGAAACCGAACCGATGCGCCGGGTGCTGGACATCATGAACGGCAGCGCGTTTCACGATGCAATCGCCGAGCTTCCGGGCTATCTCGCGACCAGCCCGGGCGCGGTCAGCACAGTCAGGGAATTTCTGGATATTGTCGACGTGGAAGCCGCAAACACGGATAGCAAAGCCGCCAAGTCGAAGAGCGCGAAGCGCCTCAAAAAATCAGAAACTTAATTACGTTCCGGCAATACGGCCTGAAACACCGACCTCGCCGCCGAGACGACACCCTCGGCAACGGAGCGGCCGCGCTCGTGGATACGAATGTCGCGCGGCGGGATTTCGCCCGGCGGCATTGGACGTGACGGATCGTTGACGCTGACCTCGGATGAATCCGTGGGCGTCGGAAATGGCGCCGGTGGTGCGGTGATCGCGGCTTCGCTCGGCTGCGGCGCGACGCTCACCGCGGGCGGCAAGGGCTGGAGCGCCGGCGGCGGCGGCACGGCTGCGGGCGCGTAAACGACACTGTTGACCTTGGCGCGCTCAGACTCGCGCTTTGCCGGCTCTTCGGCGCTCGCGGCTTCGGACGCACGAGGCTCGGACGATGGCGGGGTCGCCTTGCGCAGCCGCTCGATCGCGGCCCGCGCCAGATCATTGGCATCGCGCTTGTCGTCGGGAGTGGCATTGGCTTCGGACGATGGCGGCACAACCGGTGCAGCCTTCGCGGTCGCCCGCTCCCGCTTCTCGGCAGCAGCCTTCTCGCTGGCGGCCTTCTCGGCCATGTTTCTTTCGGCGGCGGCTTTCTCAACGGCAGCCTTGTCAGCCGCAAGTTTCTCGGCGGCCTTCCTGGCGTTCTCCGCCCGATCAGCAGCAGCCCGCTCCGCCGCGGCCTTTTCGAGGGCCAGCTTTTCGGCTTTCAGCCTGGCGGCTTCGGCTTTTGCGCTTTCGGCTTTCGCGGCCTTGTCGCCGGAATCGTCGGCCTTCAGCGTCTGGGGGGCCGCAATCGCAGCCTTCGGCTTGTCCGCATCCGACTTGGCGTTGATGTAGTGCGTGACGATGTACGCACCAACCACCGTCGCCACGATCGACGGGACAACCTCTAAAAAGTACTTCGAGAACAGCTTCTTGATCATTGCAACTCCCCGCACGACGTTGCATGCGGGAACTTTAGGGCCGATTGAGGGATCAACTGCGACAGATCGGTGGCAACTGCTGGAAAAACGCCGGGTAACGGCTTTGTCAGGAGACTTCTAGCGTTACCCGGCCTCCCGGCGTTGCCGCTACTTGGCCTTCTCGATTCCGGTCAAAGTCATCTGCCCATTAACCTTGTCGACGTCGAACCTGACATTGTCGCCGACCTTGACCCGCTTCAGCATCTCCGGGGTTTTGGCTCGGAAAACCATGGTCATCCCCTCCATATCCATTTTCTCGATGGGGCCGTGCTTGATGGTCATTTTCCCCGCCGCCTCGTCGATCTTGGTGACGGTTCCTTTGACCGGCAGCGCCTGCGCATGCGCATGCGTCACGGGCAGAAGGGCCGACAACGCCATGACGCAGGACGTCGCAAGAATAAGTTTCCGCATGTTCCTTTCCTTTTCACTTTTGACTGAAGATCATTTCCAAAAAACGCGGTCCCGCCACGAGGCGAGCCTGAGGGCATCCGCGGGAACGGCTCATTTCACGATGATTGTGCCGGACATGCCGGCTTCCCGGTGACCGGGGATAAGGCAGGAGAAGTCGAACTCCCCGGCCTTGGTGAATTTCCAGAGGATGGAGCCGGTCTTGCTCGGCGCCAGGCGCTTGGCATTCGGATCGTCATGCTCCATGTCCGGATTCTTCATCATCTCGGCCATGTGTTTGAGATTTTCGTCGAGCGTGCCGACGACAAGTTCATGATCGAGTTCGCCGCTGTTGCGGATGGCGAACTTGATCTGTTCGCCCTTTCGAATCTCGATCCGGTTCGGGACGAACAACATTTTCCCGTCCGTTTCACGCATGTTGACCTGGATGGTACGTGCCGGCTTCTTGGGATCGCCGGGCACGCCATAGGCGCGGTCATCCCCGTGGGAATGACCAGGGTCCGCCAGCGCTGGCGTGGACAGAGAGAGAGTTGCAAGCGCAGCCGCAAGGAGGCGTAGTTGCATGTAGAAATCCTTCTCAATGATTGCGATGGGGGGATTTTTTGCCGGGTTTCACGACGTCGAACTCGACAGCGTTCTTCTTGTCCAACGCGGCGGGAGGCTCGCGTTCGACCTTCTTCGGTTCACCCTTCCACTCGAAGGCGACCGTCCCTTCCGGGTGCTTGAACCAGCCCGGATCCTTGTAGTCGCCGGATGCCAGCCCCTCGCGCACCTTGACGACCGAGAACATGCCGCCCATCTCGACCGCGCCGAATTGAGCGAAGCCGGTCATCATCGGTAGTGTGTTGTCCGGCAACGGCATCTCCATCTCCCCCATATCGGCCATGCCGGCGTTGCCCATCGGCATGTAATCCGGCACCAGCTTGCGCACGGACTTGACCAGATCGCTCTTTTTCATTCCGACGAAGTTGCGGAGGTCGTGACCCATGGCGTTCATGGTGTGATGCGACTTGTGGCAGTGAATCGCCCAGTCGCCGGGGTTGTCGGCGACGAAATCAAAGGCGCGCATCTGACCGACGGCGCAGTCGACCGTAACCTCTGGCCATGCCGCAGCCTCCGGCACCCAGCCGCCATCCGTGCAGGAGACCTTGAAGTCATAGCCATGCATGTGAATCGGATGGTTCGTCATTGTCAGATTGCCGAACCGGATGCGGACCTTGTCTCCCTTGCTCGCGACGATGTGATCGATGCCGGGAAAGACCCGGCTATTCCAAGTCCACATGTTGAAGTTGGTCATCTCCGCAACTTTCGGCAAATAGCTGCCGGGCTCGATGTCGTAGGCCGACATCAGAAACACGAAATCCCGGTCCACGCGCCGGAAGGCCGGATCCTTCGGATGCACCACGAAGAAACCCATCATGCCCATCGCCATCTGGACCATTTCGTCGGCATGCGGGTGGTACATGAAGGTGCCGCTTTTCGTCAGCACGAACTCGTAGACGAAGGTCTTTCCGACTCCGATCGCTGGTTGCGTGAGACCTGTCACACCATCCATGCCGCTCGGGAGCAGAATTCCATGCCAATGGATGGTGGTGTGTTCCGGCAGCTTGTTGGTGACGAAGATGCGGACCTTGTCGCCCTCGACGGCTTCAATCGTGGGGCCGGGCGACTGGCCGTTATAGCCCCACAAATGCGCGACCATGCCCGGTGCGAACTCGCGGACCACGGGTTCGGCGACGAGATGAAATTCCTTCCAGTCGCCGTTCATGCGCCAGGGCAGCGTCCAGCCGTTAAGTGTGACGACGGGCTGATAGTCCGGACCGGTCGTCGGAAACAGCGGGGGCTGCATAGTCGTCGCGGTTGAAGTTGCGGCTTCGGGAATACTTGCCGCCTGGACGCGGCCGCTGACGGCACTGGCACCGGCGAGCACCGCAGCAGATCCAAGAACTGCTCTGCGAGAAATCATTGGTCGTTCTCCATTCAATGAGGTGCGTCGGCGGATGCGCCGGACATAACGCGAGCAGATTCGCTGCGTCCGGGAGCACCTCCGCCCATCACCGCGGTGTTCAGATTTGTCGTGGCCAGCCAGAAATCCCGCTTCGCCTCGATCGCCGCAGTCGTTGCGGCGATACGCTGACGCGCTTCCGCCAGCAGCGAGAACACGTCGATCAGCATTCCGTTGTAGCGAAGCAGGGTTTCGTCGGAGATGATCTTGCGCAACGGCAAGATCTCACGCTGATAATGCGCGGCAATGTCATATGCCGATCTGTAGGTGCTATACGCGTCGCGGGCTTCGGACCGGACATTGACCGCGCGTTCCATCAGGCGGTTGACCGCGTGCATGTAGGTCGCTTCGGCTTCCCTGACGCGAACCTCGCCGAAATCGAAAATCGGAACCTGAAGTTCAACGTCAAACCCGCGCTCGCGGGCCTTCTCACCGGTTGCCTTGTCCCGGATGGTCTTTCCCGCAAACCCCGCATCCAGCACGTTAATGAAGCGGGTCGCCTGCGTCAGCCCGTAGGATTTTGCCAGCGCATCGAGTTCGATCCGCCCGATCTGGAGATCGACGTGACGGCGAACCGCCTCGGTCTCGATGCCCGGCAGCGATTGCGGCCGCGATGGCAACGGCGGCAGTGCAGTGCTCATCCGAAACGCCAGATCGTTGCCCCACAACCCCATGCCGCGGATCAGTGCTTCACGCTCACTGGCGGCGCGCTGACGTGTGGCAGCGAGTTGCGCCGTGAGGTCGGCGTAGAACACCTGCTCGCGCGCCTGATCCAGCTTGTTCATGCCGCCAGTCTCGCCGAGACGGGTAGCGAACTTCGCCGCCGTTTCAGCGCCGGTCTGGGCCTGTGCAAGAAAGCCCGCGAGTTCACGCGCCGCAACAGCACGGTAGTAGGCGCGGCGCGTATCTGCTGCGATCCGCAACGTTTCGCTCAGCGCGATGGTTTGTGCCTGCCGGAAGCGAGCCGCTGCGATTTCCGAACGAACCGGCAACGTTGCGAGCGCCAGCACGTTGGCGACGATCTTGCGCTCGACTTCGACTTCGACTGATCCCGCAATCCGCGACAGTGAAATTGCCGGATTCGGCGGAAGGCTTCCCTCCACCGCCTGCGCTTCCGCAATTGCGAGTTCGTTGTAAGCAGCTTGCAGCCCGCGATTGTTGAAGAGCGCGATCTGAACCGCGGCATCTGCCGACAATGGCTTCGAGAGCAGCCGCGCGGTTGTGCTGCGGGCAGCAGCAGCTTCGTCCGGCGTGCGCTGTGCGACAGCCTCCTTGCCGAGGTCGCGCGAGACTGTCGCCGTCACAACACCCATCCCGCCGTCCGGCGAGAACGATGCACAGCCCGACAAAAGAAGGGCGGCGCTTGCCATCATCCAACGGCCGACGCTGCGCGCAGTAAAAGTCCTGAAATCCTGAGCTGGCATGTTGCACCTACTCGCTGGATTTCGGAGCGGGCGCGACCTGCTCGTTCTGTTTCTTCCAGGCGGCAGGAGCCACCGGTCTTTGAGACCTGTAGCGCCCGAGCGTGGAGCTGTATTCAGCGCGCGATGTCCGCGCGCCCGGGTCGGACGGGTCAGGCCCTGCCGACGCGGAAGGCTTGGTGGCACAGCCCGCGAGAAACAGCAGGACAAGCGATAGGAATAATGTTTTGAAGGGCAGCGGCACGAGTGTCTTCGCCACCGGGTCAACGGCAGCGAGCCTCGCAAGATCTTGCGCGAGCATCATATCCTCGAATGTCAAACGGCTTCGAAGGCGCGCGACTATTCAGTCGCGACACCGGCGATCAGATCGACAGGAGGATGATTGGGGGGCGATAAAGGAGGTCGGGGGCTTCGCCGGAAATTCCGGCGTCAGAAGACGCGGCAACCGATGCGTGAGTCATCGTTCGAAGCGTCAACTCAAACATGCTGGCCGGAAGCGCGTTGAGGCACATCACACCGCAGCATGCGGGTGCAGTCGACTTGCCGCCGGAATCAGTCATTCCGGCATGATTGTTCATCGCATCTGCCGATTCGGCATTCGCTGATACCCGATGATCGTGATCCCCATGCGTCATGCCCTGATGAACATGAGCGGCTTCATCGTGCGCGTGTCCCACATGCTGGACCTGCGTTGGACTTGGCAGGCAGTGCGCCAAGGCGCTGTCTGCAAACGCGAATCCAACCGGCACCGCAAGGCAAAAGGCATAGAGCGCGACGAGAATGCGCGCAGCCCTTTCCCTCATAACCTTGGTCAATTGCGTTAGCATCCGGAACCGGCACTCCGTCATGGCGAGCAGCCACGATCACAGTCAGAATTACAGTCAGAGTTCCAAACAGGCAAGACGCATTGACGTCACAGCAACGCGAGAAAACCTCGGCTCGTGCCATAATTTCGCACAGCGGTTCAGCCGGCACGGATGCATAGCGGGGCCGATATGGACGAAAGCCCGGTAGCATCGTAGCAAGATGAGAGTTCCCGGGCGGCACGCGCCCCCCTTCTGGAGTTCACGATCGTGACCGAATATCAGCCGACCGCCTCCATCGACGCCGTCGAACAGGGTCTGGCCTCCGCAGGCTACATAGCCAATCGCCAGATCGCGACCGCGGTCTATCTGGCGGAGCGGATCGAAAAGCCCATTCTCGTGGAAGGCCCAGCCGGCGTCGGCAAGACCGAACTCGCCAAGGCCATCGCGGCGTGGCGCGGCCTCAAGCTGATCCGCCTGCAATGCTATGAAGGCCTCGACGAAGCCAAGGCGCTCTACGAGTGGAAATACGCCAAGCAGTTGCTCTACACGCAGATCCTGAAAGACAAGCTCGGCGAAGTGTTGGGCGACGCGGAAACACTTCCGGCCGCGCTGAACAAGCTGCATGACTTTGGCGACGTGTTCTTCTCGAAGGAATTCGTCGAGCCGCGGCCGCTGTTGCAGGCGCTCGAACAGCCGAAAGGCTGCGTCCTTCTGATCGACGAAATCGACAAATCCGATGCGGAGTTCGAGTCGCTGCTGCTCGAGATCCTGTCCGACTTTCAAGTGACGCTGCCCGAACTCGGCACCATCGCCGCGATTTCACCTCCGACGGTGATCCTGACCTCCAACAGCGAGCGCGATCTTGGCGACGCACTGAAACGGCGCTGCCTGCATCTGCATATCGGGTTTCCCGAACAGCGGCTTGAGGAACGCATCGTGGAAAGCCGTGTGCCCGGCATTTCGCAGTCGCTGCGGCGGCAGATTGTCAGCTTCATCAACGACGTCCGGACGCTGGACCTGAAGAAATTGCCGTCGGTTTCGGAAACCATCGACTGGGCGCGCGTTCTTGTTCTTCTGGAGGCCAGAGAACTGGATCACCAGATGGTCAAGGACACGCTCAACGTCCTGCTCAAGTATGAAGCCGACATCGAGACCACGATGCCCCAGGTCACCACCTTCATCGGCAAGACGCGCCGGGATAACGTCTTCGGTCAGGCGGGATGAGAGAGAACCTGCATCGCTTCTTCCGGGCGGCCCGCGGGGCCGGGGTGAGAATCTCGCCCTCCGAAAGCATCGATGCCATGAGAGCGGTCGCCGACATCGGCTTTGCCGACCGCGGGATTTTGCGCGACACGTTTCTGCTGACCCTCGCCAAGAGCCCGGAAGACAAGCAGTCGCTCAGCCAGTGTTTCGACCTGTTCTTTCAGCAACCCGAAATGGCGGGACCGGCGGCACAGGACGGCGAGAGCAGCGAACAGCCTGCCGGCCAGACGCCGCAAGACGGCGACGCGCAATCTCCGCCGTCGGGCCTCGGTCCTCTTGCCCAGATGCTGATGTCGCAGGACCGCAATGCCATGGCAGCCGCGATGGCCAATGCTTCGGCGGCGGCAGGATTATCGGACATCCGCTTCTTCACCCAGCGCGGCATCTATTCGAGCAAGATCCTCAACGAACTCGGCATCGAACGCTTGCGGGACGATCTCGACGGGCTGGCCGCAACCAGTCCGGCAGATGCGGAGTGGCTTGCCGCTGCCACCGAGGCATTGCGCGACACCGTGCGCGACACCGTCTCGCAGGCCCTGCTGCTGTACGGCCGCGAGGAAAGCGAGAACCTGCGCAATGAAATCCTGCGCAACGCGCCGATGTCGCGGATCGAGCCGCGCCAGATGGAGCAGATGCGGGCGCTGATCCGCCGGATCGCTCGCCGGCTGCGCGAGCGTTACAGCAAGCCGCGCAAACGCCAGCGCCGCGGCCATCTCGACGTGCGCCGCACGATCCGGCGCAATGCAGCGTGGGGCGGCGTGCCGTTTCTCACCACATGGAAACGCCGTCATCGCGACAAGCCGAAGATCATCGCCATCTGCGACGTCAGCGGCTCGGTCGCCAAGGTCTCGGATTTCTTCCTGCTGCTGATCTACAACCTGCACGAGGTTGTTTCTGACGTGCGCTCGTTCGCCTTCTCCAGCCACCTGATCGAGGTCAGCGATCTGCTTGAGCAGCATGAACCCGAACAGGCCATGAAGGAGATCATGTCCAAGGTCGGCTTCGGCTCGTCCGACTACGGCAAATCCCTCGCCGACTTCGAGAAGCTGTGTCTAAGCGCCGTGACGCCGCAAACCACCGTGATCGTGCTTGGCGACGCGCGCACCAACAATCTCGATCCCCGCGCCGACATCCTGCGCCGCATCTCCGAGCGATCCAAACGGCTGGTGTGGCTCAATCCCGAAGGCCGCATGGCGTGGGGCTGGGGCGATTCCGAAATGCCACGCTACGCCACCTATTGCGGCCTCGTGCGCCAGTGCTCGACCGCAAAGCAACTCGAGCGCGCCATCACCGACATCGTCGCAGCGTATCAGTAGCCGCCAGCCGAAATTAGGGTACGAGCACGAAGAAAAGGTAGACCGCGAAAATCAGGAGATGCACGAAGCCGAACAGCACGTTCGTCCGGCCCGTGGCAAAGGTCATCATGCTGACCAGCAGCGTCATCGCGAGCAGCACCATGTCGCGCGGCTCAAGCCCCAGAACCAGCGTTTCCTTGAGCACGTAAGCCGCCACGGCGACCACAGGCACCGTCAGGCCGATCGTCGCGAGCGAGGAGCCGAGCGCCAGATTGATGCTCTTTTGCAAGTCGTTGTTGCGGGCCGCGGACAACGCCGCGACGCTTTCCGGCAACAGGATGAGCAGCGCGACCACGACACCCGCGAAAGCCGGCGGCGCGCCGATGGCGGCCGCGCCAGCATCCACGACAAGCGAGAATTTCTTTGCCAGCAGGACCACCGCCACGAGCGAGAGCAGCAGCAGCCCCGTGCTGATCGTCATGACCCGGCCGGACGCCACGGCATGGTCACCACCGTCGTCGTCGCTTTGGACGATGAAATAATCGCGATGCAGGACGGTCTGGGTGTATACGAACACGCAATATAGCAGCAGCGTTGCGATACCGATGAAGATAAGCTGGCTTGAGGCGAACACCGGCCCCGGCGTGGTCGAGGTGTAGTTCGGCAGGACCAGCGTAATGGTCGAGATCACGATCAGGACACAGAGATAGACTTTCACGCCGGTAATCTGGAATTCCTGCTCCCGGAAACGCACGCCGCCAGCCAGGATCGCCCAGCCGATCAGGCCGTTGCAGACGATCATGACCACCGCGAACACCGTATCGCGGGCCAGCGTCGGCACCGCCTTTTCGCCGAGCATGATGCTGGCGATCATCGCGACTTCGATGATGGTCACCGCAAGCGTGAGAACCAGTGTGCCGTAAGGCTCCCCGATCCTGTGCGCGATCACCTCGGCATGATGAACCGCAGCGAACACGGTTCCGAACAGGATGACCAGCAGGCCGGCGGCAAAGAAATAGCCGGTCGCCGTATGGCTGAAGCCGATGCCGGGGATCGACGTCGATGCAAAAAGCAAAACGGCCAGCAGGGGAAAGAGCCATGCCGACCGTGGAATTTGTGTATGTGCGCTCATGACCCGGACACTAGCGGCACGATGGCAAAAGGCATAGGACCCGCACACAGAAGATTTGCACTCCAGAGCGGCATGCCCTAACCAAAAAAGACTATTTTGGGAAGGAAACGGAAAAATGTTCTCTCACATCATGATCGGGACGAACGATCTCGACAAAGCCAAGTCCTTTTACGACCAGTTGCTGGGCAAGCTCGGAATTCCACCGGGAGTTGTCGATCGGCACCGCATTTTTTATCGTACCAAAACCGGGACGTTTTCCGTGTCCAAACCGATCGACGGCAAACCCGCCACCCCGGCCAATGGCGGCACCATCGGCTTTGTGGCGGCCTCGCCGGAAGACGCCGATGCCTGGCATGCGACCGGTGTCGCGAACGGCGGCACGACATGCGAAGATCCACCGGGCATCCGGGGTATGGGTGACCTCAAAATGTATATCGCCTATCTGCGCGACCCGGATGGCAACAAGCTCTGCGCCATATACCGACTGCCGAGGGCCTGAAAAGACGAAGGCCGTGCAAAACGAATGCACGGCCTTACATCTTTGCAAATTTGACCGGGCCGCCTACATCGCCTTGACGATATTTTCCGTCATCTTCTTGGCGTCACCGAGCAGCATCATCGTGTTGTCACGATAGAACAGCGGGTTGTCGACGCCGGCATAGCCGGAGGCCAGCGAGCGCTTGATGAACATCACGGTCCCGGCCTTCCAGACCTGCAGCACCGGCATTCCGTAGATCGGCGATTTCGGATCTTCTTCCGCCGCCGGGTTGGTCACGTCGTTGGCGCCGATCACGAAGGCGACGTCGGCCTGCGCGAATTCCGAGTTGATGTCCTCAAGCTCGAATACCTCGTCGTAGGGCACGTTGGCTTCGGCCAGCAGCACGTTCATGTGGCCGGGCATACGGCCCGCGACCGGATGAATCGCGTACTTCACCTCGACGCCTTCCTTCTTCAGCGTGTCGGCCATTTCGCGAAGGGCGTGCTGCGCCTGCGCCACCGCCATGCCGTAGCCCGGCACGATGATGACCTTCTGCGCGTTCTTCATGATGAAGGCCGCGTCGTCGGCCGAACCGAGCTTGACCGGCTTCACTTCGCCGGAGCCTGCCGCAGCGGGACCGCCGCTGTCGCCGCCGAAGCCGCCGAGAATGACCGAGATGAAGGAGCGGTTCATCGCGTGGCACATGATGTAGGACAGGATCGCACCCGACGAGCCGACCAGCGCGCCGGTGATGATCAGCGCCGAGTTGCCCAGCGTGAAGCCGATGCCCGCCGCCGCCCAGCCCGAATACGAGTTCAGCATCGAGATCACGACCGGCATGTCCGCGCCGCCGATCGGAATGATCAGCAACGCGCCCAGAACCAGCGCGAGGATGGTGATCATCCAGAAGTCGAACGAACTCTGCGAAACCACGAGGCCGTAGATGAAGAACACCAGCGCCAGCGCCAGGACGATATTGATGATGTGGCGCGCGGGCAGGATGATCGGTGCGCCGCTCATGCGGCCGCTCAATTTCAGGAACGCGATCACCGAACCGGTGAACGTGAGCGCGCCGATGGCGACGCCGAGCGACATTTCGATCAGGCTCGAGGCATGGATGCTGCCGCGGGTGCCGATGTCGAACGCGGCAGGTGCATAGAACGCGCCGGCGGCAACCAGCACCGCGGCCATGCCGACCAGCGAGTGGAAGGCTGCGACCAGTTCCGGCATCGAGGTCATCGGCACACGGCGCGCGATCACAGCACCGATGCCGCCGCCGATGGCGATGCCGAGGACGATGAGGATCCAGCCGGTTGCGCTCGTCGGCGGATGCGCCGCGAGCGTGGTGACGATGGCGATGGCCATGCCGATCATGCCGAAGAAGTTGCCCTGGCGCGATGACGCCGGGCTCGACAGGCCGCGCAACGACATAATGAAAAGGACGCCAGCGACGAGGTAGAGAAGCGCTGCGAGATTCGCGTTCATGTGCCCTGCCCCGTCACTTCTGTTTCTTCTTGTACATCGCCAGCATGCGCTGCGTGACAAGGAAGCCGCCGAAAATATTGATGCACGCGAAGATCAGCGCGACGAAGCCGAACGCACGCGCCCACAACGGGCCGTCGTCGTTGCCGACCTGCGCGACGCCGGTCGCGAGCAGCGCACCGACCACGATCACCGACGAAATCGCGTTGGTGACCGACATCAGCGGGGTGTGCAGCGCGGGCGTCACCGACCACACAACGAAGTAGCCGACGAAAACGGCGAGAACGAAAATCGACAACCGGAACACAAACGGGTCGACAGCCTCAATTCCATGCATGTCGGCTCTCCTTATGCTTTCGGCTGAAAATTCGGATGAATGACTGCGCCGTCCCTGGTCAGCGCGGTCGCCTTCACAAGATCATCGTCCCACTTCACGGCGAGCGACTTGGTGGCCTTGTCGAACAGCGTCTCGATGAATGAAAAGAGATTGCGTGCATAGAGGCTCGACGCCGACGCCGGCACCTTGCCCGCGAGATTGGTGTAGCCGACGATCTTCACGCCATCGATGTCCGCCACTTCGTCGGCCTTCGCGCCCTCGACGTTGCCGCCGCGCTCGACAGCGAGATCGACCAGCACGGAGCCCGGCTTCATCGACTTCACCATTTCGGCGGTGACCAGCTTCGGCGCGGGACGACCGGGGATCAGCGCCGTGGTGATGACGATGTCCTGCTTCTTGATATGCTCGGCGGTAAGTGCGGCCTGTTTGGCCTGATACTCTTTCGACATCTCCTTGGCGTAGCCGCCGGCGGTCTGGGCGTTCTTGAACTCCTCGTCCTCAACCGCGAGGAACTTGGCGCCGAGCGATTCCACCTGCTCCTTGGTGGCCGGACGCACGTCGGTGGCGGTGACCACCGCGCCGAGACGGCGCGCGGTCGCGATTGCTTGCAAGCCGGCGACGCCGACGCCCATCACGAACACCTTGGCCGCGGGCACGGTGCCGGCAGCGGTCATCATCATCGGAAACGCGCGGCCGAAGGCCTCTGCCGATTCGATCACCGCGCGATAACCGGCGAGGTTCGCCTGCGAGGACAGCACGTCCATCACCTGCGCGCGGGTAATGCGCGGCATCAACTCCATCGCGAAAGCCGACACGCCGGCATCGGCCATCGCCTTCAGCGCGGCGTCGTTGCCGTAGGGGTCCATGATCGCGATGACCAGCGCGCCCTTCTTGTATTTGGCGACTTCCGAAACCTCGGGACGCTTCACCTTGATGACGATATCGGCGTCCTTCACCGCGTCGGCGCTGACGACAGCGCCTGCGGCTTCATAATCCGCATCCAGCAATCCGGACTTGATGCCCGCGCCCGGCTCGATGGCAATATCGACGCCCAGCGCCTTGAATTTCTTGACGGTGTCGGGCGTCGCCGCAACACGCGGCTCGGCCGCATCGATTTCCTTGGCAATCGCAATTTTCATGACGCCTCCCGCAGCCGTCGGCCGCGCATGACCTAATCACCGGCAGGCTGCCGGTGAGCACCAAATTCAATCAGGTGAGAAAAATCGCCATCAAGGCGACAACGGCGATCACGGAAATCGTGCCCCACTTCGTCATCGCGAGAAAAGCTTCATAGGTCTGCTCATGAGCCGGATAGTCCATGCCATCCGCCTGCGTGTAAGCGACTTCGCTATGGTCAGCCATCGATCCCCCTCCAAAATACCATTCACAACGTAGCGCGAATTAGCCCAATTGCGGTGCAAGGGCAACGTCCGCCGCTTTTCCCGGCGCTAATTAAACCGGTCTCATGCATGCCATGCAACGCCTGTGGACGGGATTTTCACGATGCGGAATGGGAAAGGACCCAAACGAGGCTTTTGATCCTACCCGTCGCCGCCCTACCCCATCGCCTCCAGTTCGGCGATCAGGCTTTCGATCACCGACAGGCCGCCATCCCAGAACTTCGGGTCCTTGGCATCCAGCCCGAACGGCATGAGCAATTCGGAATAATGCCTGGTTCCGCCAGCCGACAGCATGGCGAGATAGCGCTCGGCGAAGCCCTCGGACGCATTCTCGTAAACCGCGTAAAGCGAGTTCACCAGACAATCGCCGAATGCGTAGGCATAAACGTAGAATGGCGAATGGATGAAGTGCGGAATATACATCCAGTAGGTCTCGTAGCCCGGCTTGATCTCGATCGCCGGTCCGAGGCTTTCGCCCTGCACGCTGAGCCAGATTTCTCCGATACGCTGCGCGGTGAGTTCGCCGTTGCGCCGCTCGGTGTGGATCGCGCGCTCGAACGAGTAGAACGCGATCTGCCGCACCACGGTGTTGATCATGTCCTCGACCTTGCCCGCGAGCAGCGCCTGACGCTGTTTAGCATTCTTGGTCTGGGCCAGCAGCCGCTTGAAGGTCAGCATTTCCCCGAACACGCTTGCGGTTTCCGCCAGCGTCAGCGGCGTCGGCGCCATCAGCGCGCCGTTTTTCGCGGCGAGCACCTGATGCACGCCATGGCCGAGTTCATGCGCCAGCGTCATCACGTCGCGCGGCTTGCCCTGGTAGTTCATCAGCACGTAGGGATGCGCCGACGGCGTGGTGGGATGCGAGAACGCGCCCGGCGCCTTGCCGGCGCGCACCGGAGCGTCGATCCAGCGGTCGGTGAAGAAACGCTCGGCGATGTCCGCCATCCGCGGCGAGAAGTCGCCATAAGCCTTCAGAATGGTGCTCTTCGCGTCGCTCCAGCCGATCTGGCCGGTTGCCGCGAACGGCAGCGGCGCGTTGCGGTCCCAGAACGCCAGCGACTTCTTGCCGAACCAGCGCGCCTTCATCTTGTAATAGCGGTGAGAGAGCCGTGGATAGGCTGCGCGCACCGATGCGACCAGCGCATCGACCACTTCGCGCTCCACCCGGTTCGCGAGGTGACGCGAATCCGCGATGTCCTGAAATCCGCGCCAGCGGTCGGAGATTTCCTTGTCCTTGGCGAGCGTGTTGGTGATGAGCGCAAAGGTGCGCTCGTTCGCTTTGAAGGTTTTTGCCAACGCCTGCGCCGCAGCCTTGCGTTTGGCGGGCGCGCGATCCTGCAACAGCGTGAGCGTCGGCTCGATGGCAAGCTCCTTGCCGCCGACCTTGAAACGCAAGCCTGAGATGGTCTGGTCGAATTGCCTGTTCCAAGCCGCGTAGCCGCTGACGGACTTCTCGTGGAACAGCTGTTCGACGCGATCCTCAAGCTGGTACGGCTTGTCCTTGCGCAGATCCTCGATCCACGGCCGGTAGTAATTCAACGCGGGCACAGCCAGCGCCCGCTCGATCACGGTGTCATCGACGCGGTTGAGTTCGAGCGCGAAGAACAGAAGATGCGTCGAGGCCGCGGTAATGCGCTCAGACACGTCGCCGTAGAATTTCGAGATCGCGGGATCAACGGTGTTGCCTGCATGCGCAAGCTGCGCAAACGAAGCCAGTCGCGTGGCGAGATCGTCGATCGCCTCATAACTCTTGACCGCCTCGGCCAGCCACGCGCCGCCCTCGGGCTTTGCGGCTTCTTCCGCGATCTTGCCCTTGTAGGCGTTCTCGAATGCCGCGCAGTCCGCGTCCAGCTTATCGAGATCGCGGGTGACTTCGGGCGCATCGATCGCCGGATAAAGGTCGGCGAGATTCCATTCCGGCAATTTGCCCACAGCGCCTGACGCCGGCTTGCGAGACGATTTCGCCTTCGCAACGGGCTTCGATTTTGCGGGCTTGCGGAGAGCGGAGGAGGAACGCGAGGCCATGCTTTTCAATCCGTGATGATTTCTGGACCGGCTTTATCGACGCGACATTATCCACAGGACACCCGCAGAATCTCAACCCTTAAGAGGTCGTTAATCTGCGTCGGCGAGAGTGCCCCGATTCGAGACATGTTGTTGAGATAGTCCAGAGTTGCGGGGAATGCCATGGTTGCGACCATTCTGATTGCGGACGACGACGCCGTTCAGCGCCGTCTGGTCGAGAACATGGTGCAACGCTGCGGCTACGAAACTGTGACGGTCGAGAGCGGCGACGCCGCCCTCGCACATCTGATCGATCCCGACACCAAACCGATCGACGCCATGGTGCTCGATCTCGTCATGCCCGGGCTCGATGGCATGGGCGTGCTGGAAAAAATCAAGGATCTGGGTTTCGATCTGCCGGTGGTCGTGCAGACCGCCCATGGCGGCATCGACAACGTGGTCTCCGCGATGCGCGCCGGCGCGCATGACTTCGTGGTGAAACCCGTCGGCGTCGAGCGGTTGCAAGTGTCGCTGCGCAACGCCCTCAACGCCAGCGCGCTGAAAGGCGAACTGCAACGCATTCGTCACCGCCGCGAAGGCAAACTCACCTTCACCGACATCGTCACGCGCTCTGAGGCGATGAACCACGTGATCGCGATGGGCAAGAAAGCCGCGGCATCGGCGATTCCTGTCCTGATTGAAGGCGAATCCGGCGTCGGCAAGGAGCTGATCGCGCGCGCCATCCACGGCTCCAGCGAGCGCAGCGCCAAGCCCTTCATCACGGTAAACTGCGGCGCCATTCCGGATAATCTTGTCGAGTCCCTATTGTTCGGCCACGAGAAGGGTGCGTTTACCGGCGCAACCGAGCGGCATGCGGGCAAGTTCGTCGAAGCCAATGGCGGCACGCTGTTTCTCGACGAGATCAGCGAATTGCCGCTGGCCGCGCAGGTGAAACTGCTGCGCGCCCTGCAGCAGGGCGAGGTCGAAGCCGTCGGCGGCCGCAAGCCGGTCAAGGTCGATGTGCGGATCGTATCCGCGACCAACCGCAACCTGTTGAATCAAGTGAAGGCGGGCGCCTTCCGCGAGGATCTGTTTTACCGGCTGCACGTTCTGCCGCTGACCATCCCGCCGCTGCGCGCGCGCCGCGAGGACATTCCGCATCTGGTGCGGCATTTCATGGCGCGGTTCTGCGCCGAGGAAAATCGCCCCGCGACCGGCGTCAGCGGCGAAGCCATCGCGATGCTCGGGCAACTGAACTGGCCGGGCAACGTGCGCCAGCTTGAGAACGCGGTGTACCGGGCGGTGGTGATGAGCGAAGGCGGCCAACTCGGACTGCAGGATTTCCCGCAAACCGCGGGGATTGCGCCGGGCTCGTCCGGATTCGAGGCGGAGCCTGTAACGCTGGAAAGCCCGCCCTCCTCGACGCATCTTATCCCGGGTACCGAGATACCCATTGCGCCGAACGCCGCTCCCGCCCCAACGACCGGATTCATGCCGACCTATGGCGCTCTCGCCATGCTTGGCGAGGATGGCGAGGTCCGGCCGCTGGAGGAAATGGAAACCGAGACCATCCGCTTCGCCATTTCCCATTATCGCGGGCAGATGTCCGAGGTGGCGCGGCGGCTGAAGATCGGCCGCTCGACGCTCTACCGGAAACTGGACGAGGCAGCCGCCTCAGATGCGGAACCCGCCGGCCCCGCACGCTGAGCGAATCATGCGTGGGCATGGAACGAATACCCAGCTTTTTCGCTTCTCTCATTGAACCGTTGCGGTCCGGTGACAGACACAGGAAAAGCGCGCGGCAATGCGCGCAACCCGTTGCAACACGTGTGTATTTAAAGTCATTTCGCTGGAGATGACTTCGAGTTGATCCGGCGGCGGCTGGCCGCTTGGGGCTGGCGCGTGTACCGTCTCGCGATGTTTTGATGATGCGAGATTGCGTATCAATATCCGATCAAGCCGGCGCTTTTCCACAAGTGCAAATGGTTCTGACGGAAACCATCATGAACTGTTCCATGCCGGGGCAGTTTCACCCGACAAGGGTGCCAGAATTGGGGTGCGAGAATGCATGACGTTTCGAACGGCCACCGCAAGGGCCCAGTTGGCTTCGATCGGGTCCTCATGGCCGTGGCAGCCACCTTCCTCTCCGTTGCCGCGACTGCCGCTTTTGCCCAGGCCAGCCCTGCAAAAAGCCCCGCGGATCTCGCCATCGACGCAGCCGTGCCGCTTCCCGAACCCGCCAACGTTCCGCCGCCAACGGTGAACGACTTCAAACTCGACACCACGGCCACCGCACCAGCCACCGCGACGCCTCCGAAGAAGGAAGAAGCTGCGGCCCCAGCTGCCCCTGCCGCCGCACCGACCACCACGGCAACTGTTCCTCCGGCTGCAACGGCGCCGACGGCAACTCCACCGGCAGCAACGGCAGCGGCACCGGCGGTCGACCCCGCAAAGGCCGCTCCGGCTGTCGCTGCCGCCGATCAACCGGTGGCCGACAAGCTGCGCGATCTGATCGCCGCCAAGGGCGCCCGGTACTTCGATCGCAAGAACGAACGCGCCGCCGTCGAGAATTTCTACAAGGATCGCAACTACGCGCCGCTCTGGAGCGAGGCTGGTGCGGTGACCCCACGCGCCAAGGGCGTGATCGCGCGCCTCAAGGATGCCGGCGCGGAGGGCTTGAACCCGGGCGACTATCCGCTCCCCGATTTCGCCAACGCGACTTCTCCCGACACACTTGCCGAGGCCGAACTGCGGCTGACCGAAAGCATGTTCGACTATGCGCGTCACGCCCAGAGCGGCCGGATGCACTGGTCGCGCGTCAGCGCGGACATTTCCTATCCCGAGCATCCCGTCGATCCGGTCGAAGTCCTCATCAATGTCTCGACGGCGAAGGACGCTTCCGCTGCGCTTGAGAGCTACAATCCGGCGCACAAGGGCTACAAGGGCCTGAAAGCCAAGCTCGCAGCGCTGCGCGGTGTGACTGAGGATACTTCCAAACATATCGCTGAAGGCGACGTGCTGAAGTTCATCAAGCCGACCAAAAAGAACCCGAACCCGACCGTCGCGGAAGATCCCCGCGTGCCGGCGCTGCGCGCGAAACTCAACATCACCGAGAACGCCGCCGACACGCATTACGACGCGACCGTCGCAGGCGCGGTGCGCAAGTTCCAGGCTAGCAACGATCTGAAGGCAACCGGCATTCTCGACAATGCCACGGTGCGCGCGCTCAACGGTCCTCGCAGCGACCGCCAGATCGACATCGTCCGCGCCAACATGGAGCGCTGGCGCTGGCTGCCGCGTGAACTCGGCGCGGCGCAACTCGGCAATGCCTACGTGATCCTCAACATCCCGGATTACTCGCTCAAGCTGATGCAAGGCGACAAGCAGGTCTGGACCACGCGCGTCGTGGTCGGCAAGCCCGGCAAGCATGCGACGCCGGAACTGACGGAAACGATGAAGTTCATCACCGTCAATCCGACGTGGAACGTGCCGCCGTCGATCATCTACAACGAATATCTGCCCGCGCTGGCGCAGGATCCGACCGTACTCGACCGCATGGGCCTGAAGCTCGCGCGCGCCGCTGACGGCAGCGTGCGCATTTCGCAGCCGCCGGGTGAAGCCAACGCGCTCGGCCGCATTCGCTTCAACTTCCCAAACAAATTCCTCGTCTATCAGCACGACACGCCGGACAAGCATCTGTTCGCCAAGGAAGAGCGCGCCTTCAGCCACGGCTGCATGCGCGTGCAGAATCCCGACCAGTATGCGGCGAACCTGCTCAGCATCGCGTTGCCGAAGGAAAACTACACGCCGGAAAAAATCAAAGGCATGTACGGCCGCAGCGAGATCAACATCAATTTCCCGACGCCGATTCCGGTGAACATCACCTACCAGACGGCGTTCGTGGACGACGCGGGCAAGCTCGAATTCCGCAGGGACATCTACGGCCGCGATGCGAGGGTGATTTCGATGCTCAAGGGCAGCGAAGGCAAGGAAATGGAAATGGCCGTTTCCCACGCCCAGCCGAACTACGTCCGTCCGACCAATGTGCGGGTTCCCGGTGACAGCTACGCCAGCAACGGGCCCAGCTTCTTCGAGCGGCTGTTTGGACCGCCGACCCCGCCGCCCGCTCCGGCTCGGGGTCAGCGCCGGGTGGTTCGCTGAGCCAGCGATTTCGGCCCGTTCGATCGAAAAACGGCCGACTTTCCTCGATTTCCACAGCTTTAAAGGCTCCGCTGCTGCGGGGCCCTTTTTGTTAACCATTGCGCCGAAACCATTCCGGCCCGGATCGGCCTACCGGCCCTTTTTTGCCATACTCCGGGGGGCATACTTTAGCTTCACGAGCCCGTGACAGACTTGAGGCAGGTTAGGGCTCTTGGATAGGCTAAAGGCTTGGGTGAACTTAAGACTTGGGCAGACTGAAGACTTGGACGGACCGAGACTGGGCCGACTGAGACTGGGCAGACTGAGACTGGCAAACTAAGACTTGGGTCAACTGCTGAAACGAGACCTCTGAGACAGGAGTCGGGGACGGGTAAATATCGATTAACTGTCCTCGCTTAAGACTGCGTTCATTCTCTCCCGTTGCGTGGGGTAGCGGGAGAATACCAAAATCAACTGACGCAAGACCAACTGGCGTCGAACGGGATTCTGAGTGGCGGGCGGTTTTCCACGCAGCTATGGGGTTGAATGGCTTTCGCGCACCGGCGTGCGCGTCGGCCTCGCGTCATTGCTTTTGATCGCGACCAATGCCCGCTCCGTCCATAACGCGACCGCCGACGGCGACACCCGCACCCTCTCTTTCCACCACACCCATTCCGACGAAGACCTCACCGTCACCTTCAAGCGCAACGGCCGTTACGACGAAGCCGCGCTGAAAAAACTCAATCACTTCCTTCGCGACTGGCGCAGCCAGGACTCCACGACGATGGACCGCCGCCTGTTCGATATCGTGTGGGAAGTCTATCGCGACGTCGACGGCAAGCAGCCGATCCAGATCATCTCCGCCTACCGCTCGCCCGCAACCAACGCCATGCTTCGCCGCCGCTCTTCCGGGGTCGCGCGCCACAGCCAGCATATGCAGGGCCACGCGATGGATTTCTTCATCCCCGGCGTGCCGCTCGAACAGATTCGCTTCGCCGGACTTCGCCTGCAGCGCGGCGGCGTCGGCTTCTACCCCACCTCCGGATCGCCGTTCGTACATCTCGACGTCGGCAGTATCCGCCACTGGCCGCGCATGACCCACGATCAGCTCGCGCGCGTCTTCCCCGACGGCCGCACGGTGCATGTGCCGACCGATGGCAAGCCGCTGAAGAACTATGAGCTTGCGCTCGCCGATATTCAGAAGCGCGGCAACGGCGAGGACGTCTCGGCACCATCGAAGTCACGCAGCTTCCTCGCCTCGCTGTTCGGCCGCAACAAGTCAGCGGATGACGAGGAAGAGACCGGCAACGACGCCGTTGCCGGCGGCAAGGTCAAGCAGGTGGCGATGGCCGCAGCCGACAAGGCCAGGGACGCCGCGCAGGCGACGGTCGCAGCCGCAGAGAAAGTTCTCGACCGCGTGCCGCTGCCGCGCGCCAAGCCTGCGGGGGCTGCGGCCTATCAGGTCGCTTCGGCCGATACCAAGATCGTTCCGCCGCCCAGGCAGCAACCCGCGCTCAAACCTGTTCCAGCCGACGAATATACCCCGCAGTCTCCCGTCGATATCATCAACGCCCGCGGCTTCTGGGATAACGAGCCGGCGCCGAAGCCCGCCACCCAGGCGCAGATGGCAGCCCTCAAGGCACGTGGCGCCATTGTTGCAGCCGATCCGCAATCCACCGCCAGCCTGCCGCAGAATGTCTCGCAGGCGCTGGCTTATGCCCCGTCGGTCGCGCAGCCCGAGCGCGCGCCAATCGTGGCCGCCAGCGCGCCGGTCCCGCGCAACCCCCGTATGGCCTCCCTCGTGCCGAACCCCATGTCCGGCAAGGATCTCTACGGAAGCGATACACAGGTCGCCAAAAACCAGCAGGGCACCAGCGCGACCCTGGTCAGGACGAAACTCTCCACCCAGACCAACGACATCTGGCTGCGCGCAATGATCCTCGCGCCAAGCGCCAGCACGTCGCTGTCGGCCTCGATCCTCGGCGATCAGGACATGACCGTGATGCGCGTCCACTTCGCCAAGCCTAACGCGACGCTGGCGATGACGTTCTCAGAGGATCCGCATCTCGGCATGATTTGCGAGAAATTCACCGGCTCGGCGATCGCGACGCTGTCGACGACGTCGTTTGCGATGCGCACCGCCGCGCTGCGCTAAATCAAACCTCACCGTTAAAGGCGCGGCCGGTCGCGCCTCACAGCATCCCCAGCGCCTGCATGTAGGTTTCCAGGATGGTTTCCTGTTCCTGACGCTCGTCCGCGTCCTGCTTGCGCATGCGGATGATGGTGCGCAGCGCCTTGACGTC
The DNA here is from genome assembly GCF_058800765.1 of Afipia sp. GW822-FHT04G07. Taxonomy (NCBI): domain Bacteria; kingdom Pseudomonadati; phylum Pseudomonadota; class Alphaproteobacteria; order Hyphomicrobiales; family Nitrobacteraceae; genus Afipia; species Afipia sp. GW822-FHT04G07. Next base: position 3,264,592 of record NZ_JBXAMP010000001.1, on the reverse strand, counting down.
GAACCCGTTGCCCTTGGCTTCGCCGTAGACGTCCTTGATGTCGTCGCTGATGGTTTTCTTTTCTTCCTCAAGCCGCTCGATGCGCTCGATGATGGCCTTCAGCTGACCCTTCGCGAAGCTGTGCGCGGTATCGTCGTTTTCTTTCACGGCAGCCGAGGTGGCCATCGGGTACTCCTGAACTCTTATGAAGATGAAGCTGGCAGGCGTGCGGGGCACGTCATTGAAGCATCACACTCAAGAGTGATGCCTGCCGCGTCAAGGCGGAGTCACGGTCATCCACAGTGACCCACAGGAGAAAGAAAAGTCGGCGCCCGCGCGCCGATTTCACTTGCCAGTTTCAGTGACCGGCGTGGTTCTTCTTCATGGCGGCCTGCTGATCGGGCGTCGCCTCGGTCTGATGTGTCGCCTTCCAGGTTTCGTACGGCATGCCGTAGACCGCCTCGCGGCTCTCGTCCTTGGTCAGCGCCACGCCCTTTTCGTCGGCGGCATCCTTCAGCCAGTTCGACAGGCAATTGCGGCAAAAGCCCGCGAGATTCATCAGGTCGATATTCTGCACATCGGTCCGTGCGCGCAGATGCTCGACGAGACGGCGGAAAACCGCCGCTTCCAATTCGGTCTGGGTCTTGTCGTCGATCGCCATGGTCAATTTCCGTTGTTTCAGGAGCCCTACCGGCGGCTCCAATATCAGTCATCTAACATGGGGCCACGTGATGCCATTTTCCATATCGTGGAAAAAACCGGTTTCGCCCGTCACATATTCCCGCAACCCGGCTATTAACCAGCCGTGCGTGGTTTGGCGAAACCATCAAGCGCCTCTATACTGGCGGCAGGCCTGATCGGATGAACATAAGGTCTTCACTTTTGCCGATCATATTCAATGCGTTACGTGACACCCACCCGTTGATGCAACCTGATTAAATGACAGCCCGAAACTTCCGCCACGCCATGTCCCGCCGCACCGTCACCGCCGCCCTCTCAGGGCTTGTGGCGCTGATTACGCTGTGCGCATGGAGCGAACCGGCCGCCGCGGATTTTCGCCTGTGCAACAACACGTCGAGCCGGGTCGGCATCGCGCTGGGCTACAAGGACAATGAAGGCTGGGTCACCGAGGGCTGGTGGAACGTATCGTCCCGCGCCTGCGAAACCCTGCTGCGCGGAACGCTTGTCGCACGATTCTATTATATCTACGCCATCGACTATGACCGCGGCGGTGAATGGTCGGGGCAGGCTTTCATGTGTTCACGCGACAAGGAATTCACCATCAAGGGCACCGAAGACTGCCTCGCACGCGGGTTTGACCGCACCGGCTATTTCGAGGTGGACACCGGCGAACAGCGCGCCTGGACCGTCCAATTGACCGAATCCAATGAACAGAATCCACGCACGCCCGGGCTGCCCGGCATGCCGAATGCTCCGGGGGCCGCACAACCCGGCGCACTTCCCGGCGCCGCTCCGGGAAATCCAAAATGAGACGTCTGCGACGCATCAAGATTCTCGCCACGTTGGGACCGGCATCGTCGGACAGCGCCTCGATTCGCAAGCTGTTCGAGGCAGGCGCCGACGTGTTCCGCATCAACATGAGCCATACGCCGCATGACAAGATGCGCGAACTGGTATCGACGATCCGCAATGTCGAAAGCAGCTATGGCCGCCCGATCGGCATTCTGGTCGACCTCCAAGGACCGAAGCTGCGGCTTGGAAATTTCGAGAACGGCTTTGTCGAACTCAACAACGGCGCGATGTTCACGCTGGATTCCGACACCACACCCGGCGACAAGACCCGCGTCCATCTTCCCCATCCGGAAATTCTGAAAGCGCTCCGGCCGGGCCATGCGTTGCTGATCGACGACGGCAAACTGCGCCTGATTGCCGAAGAAACTTCGCCCGACCACGCCCTCGTGCGCGTGGTGACCGGCGGGAAAATGTCCGACCGCAAGGGCGTCAGCCTGCCCGATACCGATCTGCCGGTATCGGCGATGACGCCAAAAGATCGCCTCGATCTCGAAGCGGCGCTTGAGACGGGCATCGACTGGGTCGCGCTGTCGTTCGTGCAGCGCGCCGAGGACGTGATTGAGGCCAAGAAGCTGGTGCGCGGACGCGCATCGATCATGTCGAAGATCGAGAAGCCGCAGGCCATCGACCGCCTCGCTGAAATCATGGAAGCATCCGACGCGCTGATGGTCGCGCGCGGCGACCTCGGCGTCGAACTGCCTGCCGAGCGCGTGCCGGGACTTCAGAAGCAGATGACGCGCATGGCGCGGCGCGCCGGCAAGCCGGTCGTGATCGCGACCCAGATGCTGGAATCGATGATTTCGTCACCGGTGCCGACACGCGCCGAGGTTTCGGACGTCGCCAACGCCGTGTTCGAAGGCGCCGACGCGATCATGCTGTCGGCTGAATCCGCCGCGGGCAAGTTTCCGGTCGAGGCGGTGCTGACCATGAACCGCATCGGCGAGGAATGCGAACGCGATCCGACCTATCGCGGCGTCATCGCCGCGCAGCGGCCAGACCCCGAATCCACTGCAGGCGACGCCATCGCCGACGCCGCGCGCCAGATCGCGGAAACGCTGGACCTGTCGGCCATCATCTGCTGGACCAGTTCGGGATCGACCGCGCTGCGCGTCGCGCGCGAACGTCCGAAACCGCCGGTGGTCGCCATCACGCCGAACGTCAACACCGGACGCAAGCTGGCGCTGGTCTGGGGCGTACATTGCGTGATCGCGGAAGACGCCCACGATCAGGACGACATGATCGACCGCGCCGCGCGCATCGCGTTCCGCGACGGTTTCGCGAAGGCTGGCCAGCGCGTGATTATCGTCGCCGGCGTCCCGCTCGGAACGCCGGGAACAACCAACATGGTCCGCATTGCCTATGTCGGCCCCGACCGCGACGCCGACATCTGACACGCGGCAAGCGGCTCAACGACACCGCCCAACAAGTGAGCCTTACGCGGCCTTGTCGGTCGCCGTCATCGTCTCGCGAAGTTCCTGCGCCGCGTGCGTCGCATTGTCCACCGCGCCCTGCGTGATCCGCAGCATCCGCTGCGCCTCTTCGCCGTATTGCGTGAACGCGGTCTGCCAGAACTGGGCATAGGCCTGCTGCAAATCCTGCAACGAACGGCAATCGTGAATCGTCCGGAACAGCTGGACGTCTTCGCGCAGCCGCGCGCCGACGAATTCGGACCATTCCTTGCCGAGGTTCTGCAAGGTGGTGCTGATCTGCGCGTTGAACTTCGCAGTTTCGTTCAGCACCGTCCCGTTCAATTCGCTGACGCGTACGAGATCGGGAAACGGAATCGTTTCCGCAGATTTATTGAATACGCCGTCATCATTCGACGTGGTTGGGTTTGATGTAGTTGTCATTTCCGACCTTCATTCTGCTGGAGCGAGAAAAGGACGCGAGCAACGGCGTCAGTCCATCATCGTTCGATGGCAGCAGTGTGATGCTCAGCACATCGTGAAAGAAATTAAATTTTCGATCCCGATGCATGTGCATGTTGCGCATGCGTGACTGACGCCCGCTGCCGGCCGGCGCTCACACTGATGAGCCGATGAATCAATGTGTATCAGCGACCGATGCCGATGAAGCAGCCTGCACCCGCGCCGCCATCGCTTCGATCTCGGCCACCACCAGGTCAGCTGCGAAGACCTGCGGCATGTGGCCGCCGTTCGGCAGCACCACAAGCTTGGTCTGGGGCACCGCCTCCGCGAACGGCCGCGAGTGAATGTCGGTCGACACGGTCCTGTCGGCGTCACCGGTGACGATGGTCACGGGTATTTTGATCGACGGATAGTTCGGCGACTGTTTCACCATTTCCGCCTTCAGGGTCGTGAGATCCCGGGCGTTGTTGAGGAAGACGCGCGGCCGCAGCACCATCCGAACAGCTGTGGCGTCGACATAGCCCTCCGGCGCTGTCTGGGGCGAGAACACGTATTGTATTCCGCCATCCACCAGGAACATACCGAGCGGCAATGTGATGGTGTAGGCAAGCAGCGGGCCGACCACCGGAATGGCAGCGATCTGGTTGAAGGCGCCGACGCCCCCCGGCCACGGATAGGCCACCGGCGACAGCATCACGATGCCCGCGACACGCTTGGGATATTCCATCGCCATTTCCGGCATCAGCGATCCGGCCCACGAGTGACCGACAAGGATCGCCCGACCGACGCCGAGCTTGCCCAGCGCCTCATCGATCATGCGGGCCTGAATGGCGGGCGTCGAATCCTCGACACGGTCCCGCGTACTCCAGCCGAGACCGGGCCGATCGATCAGGATGACGCGGTGGTCCTTCGCCAGCCTGTCACCGAGCGGCTTGCGCATCGTTTCCAGGCTCGACGTCGCGCCATGAACGAGAACGATTGGCATACCGTTCGCGTGGGTCGGGCCGAGTTCCAAGACATGCAGGCGTGCGCCCTTGACGTCGATGAATTTGCCTTGCGGCGGATCGGCGCGCTCGAGCGCGGTGACGCCGACCTGCGTGATCAGCGCCATGACCGCCAGCGCAATCGCCGCAGCTAAAACCGTCATTGAAAGTATCCGGGGAAATCTGTGCACGCCGTAAACTACGAACGACCGGTGGATAGGTTTCGCTTGGACGAACGGACCGGTTCGGATGAACAATTTTCGGTTAAATCAAATATCGCGGCCTTCGACCTTCTCGGTCAGCGACTTCACAAGGTCAGGAACGCGCTCAAGATAAGGATTGATCGCAAGCGCCCTGCGGAAAGCTTCCAGCGCATGCTTCTCGTCGCCGGTTTCCTGCATGATCATTCCCAGACCCGCCAAAGCGCCGAAGTGGCGCGGCTCGCGAATCAGCACCTGCCTGATGTCTTCCATCGAGCGGCTGTAATCGTTTTGCAGGTAATGGATCGTCGCACGCCGGTTCCATGCCTCCACATAGTCGGGGCGCAGCTTGATGACGGCGTCGAGCAGCTTCAGCGCAACATCGGTTTCCTTGCTGTCCAGCGCGGTCTTTGCCCGCGACATCAGCAGCGCGGCGGTGTCGCTCGGCGTCGCGGTCCATAGCGCCCAGATCCGCGCCTCCACCGCCTTGGCGCTTTCCTGATCCGGTGCCGCCTTCAGCGCACCAAACAGGAAATCGAGATTCTTGGTCTTGTCGCCGGTGACGCGGGGCAACTTGGTCGGGGCTTCCGGCAGCTTCTTCGGCATGCCCGGCGGCGTGATCTGCGGCGCTTGGGCCGCAGCCGGCGTCGTGGCGACCGCGGCAAGCACGGCGGCACCCATCGCGAGTTTCAGAAAAGCCCGCGCCGAATCTGCCGTGTTTGCCGACCGCCATGCCATGGGCAAAGTCTAAACGCGGAAAGCACCGCGTGCAAAGCACTAGCGGCGCCAAACGCACGCAGCGTCAAACGAATGTGATGTGGAGAGAGTTTCGTGCAGCAAGCCGCGCGGCCGAAATCAACCCTGGCGCGCCTTAAAGCGGCGCTGGACCTTGTTGATGACGTAAACCCGGCCCTTGCGGCGAACCAGACGGTTGTTGCGGTGACGGCCGCGCAGGGACTTCAGCGAATTACGGACCTTCATGGGACAATGCTCTCTGGAAGGCCGCGTTGCAGGGCCGAGTGTGGAACCGGTTGGTTGATGGGCAATATCCCGCAGGCCGGGGCCCGCGCGAGACAGGCGGTTTCTATGCCATCGGAGCCATAAATGTCAATCCGGCCCGGCCTATTCAGACATCTTCCGCCGGGTCAAAATGCCCCGAACGGAACCCGTTTTTGGGCTTTCCGGTGCCAAAATGTCTCTCTAATCAACATTCAGGCTCGCCTGCGCCACGGTTCTTCTTCTTCGGCGGTGCATACGTTAAACACAGCGCCGGGGCGCTCAGAAGGCAGATTTGGACCGTTGACCGTCGAAATAACCACAAATCGTCCGCCAGCCGCGAAGACCGTCAGCATTGCTGCCGCCGGTTTTGCGAATGCCGGCATGTCCGGCCGCCTGCCGCTGCCCTCCGGGGTGATCCTGCGCCGGATCGACTGGCCGGTGGCAATCACCATTCTGGCCTATCATCTCGTCGCGCTGCTCGCTGTCATGCCCTGGTATTTCAGCTGGACCGGCCTGATCGTCGCGATCGTTACCGCGCGGCTGACGGGAATGCTCGGCATCAACATCTGCTACCACCGGCTGCTCACCCACCGCGGCTTCAAATGCCCGAAATGGTTCGAGCATGTGCTGGCCGTCATCGCCGTCTGCTGCGTGCAGGACACGCCGGCCCGCTGGGTCGCCGTGCATCGCCGGCATCATCAGCACGCCGACGAGCAGCCCGATCCGCACAGCCCGCTGGTGAATTTTCTCTGGGGCCATATCGGCTGGCTGGTGGTGAAAAACCCCGAGCTGAACCGGCTCGGGATCTACGACCGCTACGCAAAAGATATTCTTCGCGATCCCTTCTATGTCGCGCTCGAACGCAACTTCCTGCAGCTCAAGATCATCGTCGCGCAGTGGGTGGTGTTCTTCGGCCTCGGGTTTATCGCGGAACTCGTGCTGGGCGGCACGGTGATGCAGGCGGTGCAATTCGGGTTGAGCATCCTGATCTGGGGCGTGTTCGTGCGCACGGTGTTCGTGTGGCACCAGACCTGGGCGGTGAACTCCGTCACCCATCTGTGGGGCTACCGCAACTATCAGACCGACGAGGACAGCCGGAACAATGTCTTCATCGGCCTGCTGGCGCATGGCGAAGGCTGGCACAACAATCACCACGCCGACCCGCGCTCGGCGCGTCACGGCCACAAGTGGTGGGAGTTCGACACCACGTTCCTCACCATTCGCCTGTTCGAGAAGCTTGGACTGGCGACCGACGTGGTGGGGCCGAGCCCGCATATCATGGCCAAGGGAAACATGGTCACGCGCGGCGGCGCCAACACGCCGGACGATTAAGCGCGGCGACAACGCCACCCCGCATCAAATAAAAAGCCCGCACCCGGTTTGATCCGGGGCGGGCTTTTTAATGGATGAGCCTCGCTTTATTGCTGCGGCACGTTGGCTGTCTTCACGACCGCCGCCCACTTGTTCATTTCCGCATCGACGAACTTGGTGAACTCAGGACCGGCGAGCTTGCCGGGCTCGACGCCTTGCCCGGCGAATTTCTCGCGGGTGGCGGGTGCCGCGAGAACTTCCTTCATCGTAGCAACCAGCGTCTTGTAGGCGGCGTCGTCGTTCGCCGCAGGCATGTAGAGGCCGAACCAGGCCGTTGCCTCGAATCCCTTTACGCCGGCCTCATCGAGCGTCGGCACATCGGGAAGCGATGCGGCGCGCTCCTTGCTGGTGACTGCAAGTACACGGATGTTTCCGCCGGATGCGGCGGGCAACACTGTCGGCAGCGTGTCGAACATGATCGGAATATGGCCGCCGATCAGATCGTTCATCGCCGGTGCAGCGCCCTTGTAGGGAACATGCACGATGTCGACGCCGGCCATCTGCTTGAAGAGCTCGCCCGACAGATGATTGGCGCCGCCGATGCCGGCCGAGCCGAATGAATACTTGCCTGGCTCTTTCTTGGCCATCGCGATCAATTCTCCGACGGTCTTGGCGGGGAAGTTCGCGGTGACGACAAGAGCATTCGGTGCGCTTGCCACGAGGGCGACCGGAGAAAACTCCTTGCGCGGATCGAACGGCAGTTGCTTGTAGAGGCTCGGGTTGATGACGTGATGCGTGGCGGTCAACAGCAGCACGCTGCCGTCCGCCGGTGATTTCGCCACCATTTCCGAGCCGATAATTCCCGAGGCGCCGGCACGGTTCTCGACGATGGTCGTAACGCCGAGCTTATCGCCGAGATATTGCGCGACGAAGCGCGCGAGAATGTCCGTCGTGCCGCCCGCGGGGAACGGCACGATGATCTTCACATTGTTAACCGCAAGCTTCTCGGTGGCTGAAACATGACCAGCCGTCCCGGCAAGCAGGAATACGGAGCAGATGACAGCGAGCATTTTCTTCATGAGGTACCTGACTTGGTTTGTGTGGCGGCGATTTTACACGCCAGCAGAAAGTGTCCGTTGGTGAATCAGGGCTGACGCAGCAATTTCGCGCGCTCGACCAGCGAACGTTCGGAGCGATAGAACTCGCCGGCCCATTGCTGGTACTCGACGGGCGGCTTCTGCCACTGGGTCTGCCCCAGGGTCACCAGCAGCTTCTTGTATTCGTCGCTGTCGGCCGCCGCCTTGAACGCCTGATACAGTTTGTCGACAACCGCGGGCTGCATTCCCTTCGGTCCCACCAGTCCATATGGCGCCGGGTAAACGAGATCGTAGCCGAGGCTCTTGGCTGTCGGCGCACCGGGTAACGAGGCCACCGGCTGCGGATCGAACGACAACAGCACCCGCATCTTGCCCGACTCGACGTAGGGAAGAATGGTGCCGATGGCATCCACCGTCGCCATGGTGTGACCACCGAGAATAGCCGTGACGGCTTCGCTGCTGCCTTTGTATCCGACATGCGTGATCTTCACGTCGGCCATGCCAGCGAGCGCCTCGGCCAGAAGATGCATCGTGGTGCCGGCGCCTGCCGTGGCGACGGTCAGGCTGTCAGGATTTTTCTTGGCGTAGGCAACCAGATCAGCGGTGGTCTTGAACGGTGAGTCCGCATTCACCGCAAGAACGAACGTGTAGCCGCCCAGACCCGTGATCCAGGTAAAATCCCTGATCGGATCCCAGTCCACCTTCTGCATGTAAGGATAACGCAGCAGGCCCGCGGTCGCGGCAGCGATGGTGTAACCGTCCGGCGCTTCGGTCTTCGCCATTGTGGACGGCGCCAGCGTTGCGCCCGCGCCTGGCCTGTTCTCGATGATGATGGGCTGGCCGAGTTGCTTGGAGGCCAATTCGCCGAGCTTCCGGAACGTGGTGTCGGTCGCGCCACCCGCAGCGAAGCCGACAAGAAGCTTGATTGGCCGCGAAGGATACGTGTCCTGAGCCTTGGCCAATTGCGATGTCGCGACGATCAGCGCCGCCGCAACAGCTCCGTAACGCAATGCGGCTGTAAACCAGGTCATACTCGTCTCCCTTTAGATCTGATCCGGATGATGTGCTGTCGATGTCCGGTTGTTGTTAGCTCGTGTGTTGCAGGGCTCCCGATACGCTCCAGGATTTCCTGCTGTTCAAGGCTTCGACATCGAAGCCCGCAAGTTGCTTGTAGCGGCGCTCGACATCCTGCAACTCGGTCGCAGCATCGCCCACAGCGCCACTGCGCGCCATCGCACTGACCCGCGCCATGACGTCGCCGGCCTGCCGCCGGTTCGCCAGTTGCACTTCGCTGGCGACAGGCCGCCGGCTTGCCTCATAGGCGCGTAGCCCGTCATCAATGCTCGCAGCGTTCGCCAGTTCATAAGCCAGCACGCGCGCGTCGAGGATCGCCTGCGACGCGCCATTCGAGCCGAACGGATACATCGCGTGAGCAGCATCCCCGAGCAGCGCGCAACGCTCGAACACCCAGCGCGGCAGAGGATCGATGTCAGCCATCGGATACGCGTAAGCTTCCGAGGCCGACGCGACCAGCGCATGAACATCGAGCCAGTCGAACCGATAATCTTTCACGAACGCGGCAATGGCGCTGGTCGGCACCGGAACATTCCAGTTGCCGAGTTCGGCTTCGGCTTCCGGCAAGTCCTTCGGACGCACCAGCAGCCAGTTGAGCACACCATCCGCGATCGGATAGACCACGACCCGCTGGGTCTCGTCGCCGATGATGACCATCGAGCGCCCGCTCAGGAATGGCGCGGATTTGGTAACGCCGCGGTACATCACCCATCCGTTCGACGCGAGGGGCGTCGCAGAGCCATACAGGCTGTCGCGCACCGGCGAGCGAATGCCATCGGCGGCGATCACGGCGTCAGCGGTGTAGGAGACCGGTCGATCCGTGGTCTGATCGATGGCGGCGATCACGACCTTGTTGTCGGGGCCGGGATTCACACCGGTGACGCGCTGCGCAATCCGGATCGCCGATTGTCCCAGGCGCTGCTGCACGGCATCGACAAGCAGCCGCTGCAATGTGCCGCGATGGATGGAATATTGCGGCCACTTGTAACCCGCGTCGAGCCCGCGCGGCTCCGCCCAGATCAGTTGGCCCGTCGGATCGTAATACGCGAGCTCCTTGGTCGGAACGCCGGCTTTGTCCAGCGCATCGCCGAGGCCAAGCTCGCTCAATTCGCGAACCGCATGTGGCGGCAGGTTGATGCCGACGCCGACATCGCGAATCTCGCGCGCCGCCTCGAGCACAAGCACATCGTTGCGGCCGGCGGCATGAAGGCTCAATGCCGCCGTCAGTCCGCCAACCCCTGCGCCCACGATCGCGATGGTCACCGCGCGCTCCGCCGTTCTCAGGCCGCAGCCGACAGTGCGACCGGAAACTCGACCATGGCCTCGCCCACGGCGACCTTCTCGTCGTTCTGGTTACGCACCAGCACGTCGATCAGCACGAAGCGCGAATTCTTCGTGACCTGCTTGGCCTTGATGATGCCGACCGGCTGGATCACGTCGCCCGGCTTGACCGGCTTGACCCAGCGGGTTTCGAGGCGGCGATGCTCGGCGCCCGCGGGATAGGCCCAGTCCGTCAGCATCCGGGTGATCAGCCCGAAGTTGTTCATGCCGTGCATGATGATGCCGCCGAAGTTGGTCTTGCCGAAGTCACCCTTCATGTAGTTGTCGTCGAGATGCAACGGATTGTAATCCAGCGATGCGTCGCAGAAGAGACGGATCGATTCGCGCGAAACCGCGAACTTCGGACCGTCGATGGTGTCGCCGACGGTAAGATTTTCAAATGTCGTCGTCATGTCTGAATTCCTCGCGTTCGCGTTACATCGGCCGGATGGTCTGGCCGCGGCCAGAACAGATCACGTCGCCGTGCTGATTGAAGAAGACATTGTCGTGCACCACGAACAGCCGTTCGCGCTTGATGAACTTGTCCAGTGCGCGGGCCTGCAGCGTGATGGTGTCGCCGGGCCGGGCCGGCTTGTTGTAGCTCCACGACTGGCCGGCGTTGACCGTTCCGGGTGAGCGCATCCAGTCGTCTGCCGGCGTGCAGGAGAACATCAGCAGGATGTGAATCGACGGCGGGGCAATGATGCCGCCGTACCGCGTCGTCTTCGCATAGGCCTCGTCCAGATAGAGCGGGTTGGTTTCGCCGACCGCGCGGCACAGGAGCGCGATGGCTTCCTTGGTCACCGTGTAGGGAATCGTCTTGCGCGGCGCGCCGGGGACGATTTCGTCCCAGACTTTCCGCAGATTTTCATCTTTCCAGAAATCAGTCTCGAAAGCCTGTGCTTGCACTTGCGCCATCTGTTTCTCTCACATATTGTTCGTCTGACGAACTATATTATCATCACACGAACAATATGGCTCGGTTCTCCCGACCTGGCAAGCCGCGAAAGAGAGGAATTTGAATGTCGAAGGACAGCGACAGTTTTGTCCGTGCCATCGCACGCGGGTTTTCCATCGTTGAGGCGCTGGGTCGCCCGCCGGGACGGCACACGCTCTCTGAGGCCGCAGTGTCTGCCGGTCTGACCCGGGCAACCGCCCGGCGCATTCTGTCCACGCTGGTGGCGCTAAAATACTGCGAGGCCGACGGCCGCTATTTCAGCCTGCGTCCGCGCGCGCTTGGTCTCGGATTGTCGTACCTCAACGCGCTGCCCTATTGGGGCTATGCACAGCGCGCGCTCGAAGACCTGCGCAACGAGATCGGCGAGTCCTGCGCGCTGGCCGTACTGGATGAAACCGAGATCGTCTATGCGCTGCGGTTGCCGGCGCGGCGCATCCTCTCCGCCAATCTCGGCATCGGCAGCCGCCTGCCCGCGCATGTGATTTCGCTCGGCCGCGTGTTGCTCGCAGCTCTGCCGCCCGATCAGCGCGCAGAGGCCCTCGCCGCCATCGATTACAAGCAGATCACGCCGCGCACCGTGACAAGCCCGGTCAAGCTTGGCGAAGAACTCACGCGGGTGGCGGAGCAGGGTTATGCATGGATCGACGGCGAACTCGATCCCGCGATCTGCGGCATCGCCGTGCCGGTGCGCGATCAGGCTGGAGCGGTGGTGGCCGCCGTCAGCATCAACACGATTTCCGGCACCATCAGCGAAGCCGAGGCGAAAAAGAAGTTTCTGGTGGCGCTCAAGCGCACGGCTCAGGACATCCGCACGCAGACCGCGGCGAACGGATAGTCGCATTCTTCCCGCCCACAACACATTGCATCTGTCCCCGGTTTGCGCGGGGCCTGGGCCATGATACGTCCTTCGCGGACGTGAGAGCCGTGCAACTGCCCGGCACAGATTTCCGGATAGGCCACAGCATGAGCGTCGAATCGGTTCGCGCGTTTTTCGCGGAAAATGCGCCTGACATTTCCGTTATTGAATCTGAAAAGAGTTCCGCAACCGTGGTACTGGCGGCGGAAGCCTTTGATGTCACGCCAGCGGAAATCGCCAAGACCTTGTCCCTGCGCGTCGGCGACCGCGTGCTGCTGGTCGTGACTTGCGGCACCGCCAGACTCGACAACAAGAAGGCGCGCGCGGCGTTCGGCGGCAAGCCGCGGATGCTCAACGCCGAGGAGGCGCTCGACGCCACCGGCCATCCGGTCGGCGGCATCTGTCCGTTCGGATTGAAGACGCCGCTGCCGGTGTATTGCGACGTGTCGCTGAAAGCGTTCCGCGAGGTCGTGCCCGCCGCGGGCTCGATCAACAGCGCGGTCAGAATTTCACCCGCACGCATGGCCGAACTGACCCGCGCCGAATGGGTCGATGTGAGCGAACTTCCGGTAGATGCGGGTTGAGTTACTCCACCTTGCCGATTTTCTTCACCGCTGCGATGAGGCGCGTGCTGTCGGCCTCGACGAACTTCGCGAAGTCCGGCGCATCCAGGTAGGCGACCGGGCTGCCCGCGGTCTCGAAAGTTTTCATCACTTCTGGCGCACGCACCGCCTCGCCCATCGCCGCACGCAACCGCGTCATGATTGGCGCGGGCAGCGCCGTCTGCGCGAACAATCCGGCCCAGATATAGAACTCGACATCCTTGTAGCCGAGTTCCTGAAACGTCGGCACATCCGGGAAACTCGCGACGCGCTGCGCGCCCCATCCGGCGAGAACGCGCATCTTGCCGTCATCGACCTGCGCGCGCAGCGTGCCCGGAGCGGACGCCACGGCCTGTACGGTGCCGGTGAGCAAGCCGGTGAGCGCAGGGCCCGCGCCGCGAAACGGCACATGAAGCAATTTGATACCGGCGCTGGCTGCGAACATTTCCATCGCGATATGCAAGGTGCCGTAGGGCCCGGATGAGCCGTAAGGAATCTGGCCCGGGCGCGCCTTCGCGTCCTCGACAAAATCCTTCACGGTTTTCCATGGCGCGGACGCCGGCACCGCGAGCATGGTCGGATCGGCGAGCACTCGCGCAACCGGCGCGAACTGCGACATTTCATACGCGACCGGGCGATCGAACAGCCGGTCCGCCTCGGGCAATACCGCCAGAGACGACAACGTCATCAGGAGGGTATAGCCGTCAGGCTCCGCCCGCGCAGCCGCGGCGTTGCCCACCGAACCACCACCGCCACCTGCGCGATTGTCCACGATCACGGGCTTGCCGAGGATGCGCTCCAGCGCCAGCGCCACCGGACGCGCGGCAAGATCCGCCTGCCCGCCGGCGGGAAAAGGAACGATCATGGTGATGTTGCGCGACGGCCATGCCGCCTGCGCATTGGCGTTGCCGGGTAGCGTGTGCAATGCAACCTGTGACAACGGCAAGACCGCCGCCGCCTTCAGAATCTCGCGTCGATTCATGTTACCTCCCTGATGCTTTGTTTTTATTCTTTCTGGCCATCCCACCCTGAAGGAAGCGCAGATGACGATCAAGGCTGTTGTATTCGATGCTTACGGCACGCTCTACGACGTGCAATCGGTCGCTGCCGTCACCGATGAGGCGTTTCCCGGTTACGGCGAACTCATCAGCCAGATCTGGCGCCTGAAGCAGCTCGAGTACACCTGGCTTCGCTCGCTGATGGGACGCTACGAAGACTTCTCCGTGATCACGCGGGAGTCACTGGTCTTCACGCTGAAGGCCCTCGGGCTCGCATTCGATACAGCCGTGTTCGAGCGCATCATGGAGAAATACGTCCATCTCGACCTTTATCCCGATGCGAAGACCGCACTCGCAGGACTGAAAGATTGCAAGCTCGCTATTCTGTCGAACGGCAGCACCGAAATGCTGAATGCACTGGTGCGCAACACAGGCCTCGATACGATCCTCGACGCCACCATCAGCATCGACTCGACGAAGATCTTCAAGCCGTCGCCGCGAACCTACGAGCTCATCGAGCAGGCCCTCGGCGTGAAACCGCAAGACGTTCTGTTCGTGTCTTCCAATCCGTTCGACGCCTGCGGCGCCAAGGCCTTTGGCCTGAACGTGGCGTGGATTGAGCGGGTTACACCGCAGGCGATGGCCGCCGAATTCGACAGGACCGACCGCGTGCGCCCGCTGTCGATGTTCAAGGCGCTCCGCATGCAGATGGATGAGTTCGGCTGGGAACCCGACCATCACATTGCCGCGCTGGCGGATTTGCCGAAACTGGTGAACGGCGGGATGTGAGATCCGGCCCCGGACGCGTATTGCAAAACTGAGTCGTCACGCCGGACTTCGCAACGCAGACATGCCGCCCAGCGCGGAACACGGCGGAGTTTGGCACGATTGATGCTTCGCATTTCCTCAAGGAGGTGATGTGATGCGATCAGTCATTTTCTTGTTTCTGACAGCGGCTCTGTTGGCCAGCCGCGTCTGCTTCGCGCATGACGCGGACGGCAAGCCGAACTGGATAGCCGAAGGCTCCTACAAAGGCACCGACGGTGTCCACTGCTGCGGACCCAGCGATTGCGAACAACTCAGTTCCGACGAGGTTCAGGTCAGGCCCGACGGAATCTGGCTGACGCGATTCAAGGAGCTGGTTCCGTTCGAACAGGCAACGCCCAGCGAAGACGGCAGAACCTGGCGATGCCACAACCTTTCAGGCGAAAGGAGGTGCTTCTTCATGAAGTACGGCAGCACATGATCGCGGTCATCGCGCGCGGCTGACAGCCGCGCTCCGATTGATGTGTAACCGGAAGCCGCAACGCCTCCGGACGAGTCACTATATGCCTAGCGCGACGCCATCCTTGCGATGGTCGGTGGCGCCGAGCAGGACGCCGCGTTCGTGATCGATCCAGATGGCCTGACAGCCGCCGATCGCCACGTCGGCCCATTTGACGTCATGTCCGCGCGCGGAAAGTTCAGCGCCGATTTCTTTTCCAAACGTCGGCTCCAGCGAGAGCACGCCTTCGAACGCAAAGGAGCGCGGTGCTTCCGAAGCCGCCTGAATGTCCATGCCGAGATCGAACACGTTGGAGAGAAAGTTTCCGTGGCCGGTCGCCTGATAGTGCCCGCCCATCACGCCGAACGGCATCACGCAGCGCCCGTCCTTCATCACCATACCGGGAATGATGGTGTGCATCGGACGCTTGTTCGGCGCGAGCGCGTTGGGATGGCCCGGCTTGAGCCGGAAGCCCCAGCCGCGGTTGTGCAGCAGCACGCCAGATTTCGGCGCATAGATGCCGCTGCCAAACGGCTGAAACAGCGAATTGATGAACGATACCGCGTTGAGATCGCGGTCTACCACCGTGACATAGACCGTGTCTTTGTGCTCGATGTCGTCCCAGTCGACCTTCGCTGTCGCCCGCTTCATGTCGATCTTGCAGCGGATCGCGCCGATGTAGTCGTCCGACAGGAAGTGCGACGCATCGACCTTGCCATGCGCGGGATCGCAGAAGAAGGCATCGCGCGCGCGGTAAGCGGCCTTGGACGCTT
Organism: Afipia sp. GW822-FHT04G07; assembly: GCF_058800765.1. Classification (NCBI taxonomy): domain Bacteria; kingdom Pseudomonadati; phylum Pseudomonadota; class Alphaproteobacteria; order Hyphomicrobiales; family Nitrobacteraceae; genus Afipia; species Afipia sp. GW822-FHT04G07. The sequence goes on along the minus strand of NZ_JBXAMP010000001.1, from coordinate 3,248,777 downwards.
CTGCCAGAACATGAACGCGATCGGCTTCCGAAAGCGACTTGATGTCGTAGCCCGCAAGCACGCGCAGGATCATCAACGCGGCTAGCCCCTGCCCGTTCGGCGGACATTCCAGAATATCATGGCCACCGTAATTCGTAGAAATCGGCGTCACATCTTCCGGCGCATTCGCGGCGAAATCCTGAACGGTGTGCGCGCCGCCGAGACCTTGCAGCACGCTCGCGAGTTCTTCCGCGACTTCGCCTTCGTAAAACGCCGCCCGGCCCTCGCGCGCGATCCGACGCAGCGTCTTGCCGAGCGCGGGCTGACTGCGACGATCACCGATCGAAGGCGCAATGCCGCCCGGAAGATAATGCGCCGTCGCGGCGGGATTGCTTTCAAGCTTCGCGCGGTTGCGGGTCCAGTCCGACGCCACGCGCGGCGTGATGCGGAAACCGTTCTCGGCGGCATCGATGGCGGGTTTGAAAATCTCCTCCAACGACTTGCTGCCGTGAGCCGCTGCAAGCCTGCACCATGCATCGATCGCGCCGGGAACCGTGACGCCCTCAATCGAGGTCGGCGTCAGATTCGCCGCGCCCTTGGCCATGGTTTTCTCAAGGTCTGTTTTGGCCGGCGTTCGCCCCGATCCGTTCAGCGATACCGGCGCGCCCGCTTTCGGCGAATAGATCACGAAGCAGTCGCCGCCGATGCCGGTCATCTGCGGTTCGACCACGCCCTGCAAGGCGACCGCCGCGATGGCGGCGTCCACCGCATTGCCCCCGGCTTTCAGAATGTCGAGCGCAGCAAGCGTCGCCTGCGGATGCGAGGTCGCGGCCATGCCGCGTTCCCCCACGGCGATGGAGCGGGACGGCGAGATAAAATTGCGCATTCGGGAAAACCTTTAACGAGGGAGGCCTAGTGGTCCGATTCTAACATTCGCGCCCGGTTTCAGCGAGCATTCTTGCGAATGTTAGAATCGACGGACCACTAGCAAATATAAATTGCTAGTGGAGTTTCAGATTTGACATCGCTTTGCGGACTCGATGCCAACGAGGAGCGATGTCAAATCTACTCCACTAGGTTATGCGGCCTTGCCGCGCCGATCCACCCCGTACGGGGAATGCGATATATGCTTATCTGGCCGCGCGCTTGGTCCGCCCGAGCTTTGCAGCGAGATAATCCGCCAGCACCTCGACGCGCGCAGGGCGCGGCCCGCCCGGCGGCATCACCAGATGCACCGCGCCCTCGGGCTGCTTCCAGTCCTTGAGGATGACTTCGAGTTTTCCCGACGCGATGGCCTCGCCGACAATGAAGTCCGGCAAGTCCGCGATGCCGAGCCCGGCGAGCAGCGCCGGCATGGTCGCTTCGCCGTTGTTGACCCGCAGCTGACCCGAAGGCCGCACCGTCGCCTGCTCACCCGCGGCGTTGACGTAGTGCCAGACCCCCGGTGTCGAAAGATAGGCGTAGCCGAAGCACCTGTGCTGGGCGAGATGCATCGGATGCGTCGGCCGGCCGTGCGCCTTGAGATAGGACGGCGCGGCCACTGTATAGCGGCGCATTCCGCACAGCCTGCGCGCGACCAGCGACGAATCCGGCAATCGCGCGATGCGCACGCCGGCGTCGAAGCCCTCGCCGATCAGATCGACCGTCGCGTCGCTGAGATGCAGGTCGATGGAAACCTCGGGATAGAGCGCCAGAAATTCCGGCAGCATCGGGCCGATCACCTTCACGCCGAACGTCATTGGCACTGCGAGGCGCACCAGTCCGCGCGGCGCCGAAGATTGCGCCAGCGCCTCGTTCTCCGCCGCCTCGCCGTCCATCAGCAATTGCGTCGCGCGCTCGGAGAGTTTCTGGCCCGCATCGGTCAATGCCAGTTGCCGGGAGGTGCGGTTGAACAGCCGCGCGCCAAGCCGCGTCTCGAGACGGCTGACCGCTTTCGATACCGTCGCCTTGGACAGCGCCAGTTCGGCCGCCGCCGCCGCAAACGACCGCATTTCCACGACTTTGGCGAAGATCGCCAGCGCCTCGAAGTCCGGCAGCTTGGACATAACGATGCTCCCTATGGCCTTTATTTGGAAACAATGAGTTTCAATAGTTTCTATTTATGCACCATCCGCGAACGCTTATCCATAGCCCATCGAAGAATTCACAAGCGAACTAACGGAGACATCCCATGGCCAAGTCACTCGCAGGCAAGGTTGCACTCGTCACCGGCGGCTCACGCGGCATCGGTGCCGCGACCGCTCGCGCACTGGCCGACGAAGGCGCAAACGTCGCCATCAGCTATTCGGCATCTGCCGACAAGGCGGAAGCTGTCGTCCGCGAACTCAGAAAGAAGGGCGTGCAGGCGCAAGCCTTCCAGGCCGACCAGGGCAAGACCGCGGAAGTCGATCAACTGGTGCGCGACGTTGCCAGGGAATTCGGTCATCTCGACATTCTGATCAACAACGCGGCTGTCGCAGTGAACGGCGCGGTCGACGATCCGAATGGCGACACCGTGGCGTTCGAACGCCAGAACGCGATCAACGTCGACGGCGTCGTGACCGCGATCCGCGCCGCATCGAAATTGATGGGCGAAGGCGGCCGCATCGTCACCATCGGTTCGGGTATCGCCACTCGTGCCACGTTCCCCGGCATGGCCGACTACGCAGCTACCAAGGCCGCGATCGTCGGTTACTCCAAGGGCGCGGCCCGCGACCTCGGCCCGCGCGGCATCACGGTCAACGTGTTGCAGCCCGGCTCGATCGACACCGACATGAACCCGAAGGACGGCGCATTCGCCGAAGCCCAGCGCACGCAGCACGCGCTGCAGCGTTACGGCACGGCGGAAGAGATCGCGGCGGGCGTGGTGTTTCTCGCAAGCCCTGCCGCATCGTTCGTCACCGGCACGGTGCTCAATGTCGACGGCGGCTTCGGCGCCTGATCGCGAACCAACAACGTCGAGCGCACGCTGCGCCCGACGGCAATTTCAAGCACATTCAACGAAGGAATAGTCCCATGATCGAACTTCGACCTTTCAACAAACTCGGCAGCGCGGATCACGGTTGGCTGAAGGCGAAACACCATTTCTCGTTCGGCAGCTACAACAACCCGGCAAACATCAGCCACGGCTCGTTGCGCGTCTGGAACGACGACGAGATCGCGCCGAACACCGGCTTCCCCGCGCATCCCCATGCCAACATGGAGATCATCACCTTCGTCCGCGAAGGCGCGATCACTCATCAGGATTCGCTCGGCAACAAGGGGCGTACCGAAGCGGGCGACGTGCAGGTGATGAGCGCGGGTTCGGGCATCCGCCACGCCGAATACAATCTTGAGCCGGTCACGACCAAGATCTTCCAGATCTGGATTGTGCCGACGCAAGAAGGCGGACAACCGACCTGGGGCGCGAAGCCGTTCCCCAAGGCCGATCGCTCGGGCAAGTTCGTCACCATCGCGAGCGGCTTCAATGCCGACAACGATGCGCTGCCGATCCGTGCTGATGCGCGGGTGCTCGCGACAACGCTGAAAGCCGGCGAGACCGCCGAATATGCCATCGGCGACAAGCGTTACGGCTACCTCGTGCCGGCCACCGGTTCGGTCGAGGTCAACGGCGTCCGTGCCAACGCCCGCGACGGCGTCGCCGTCCAAAAGGAAGCGTCGGTGAAGATCACCGCGCTGGAAGACACCGAACTCGTGCTGGTGGATGCGGCGTAAGCCGCATCCATTCACGATCCAACTCCACTCAATTCTGAAAACTGAAGGAGGCCATCATGGCCAAGGTTCTCGTTCTCTATTACTCGGCTTACGGACACATCGAAGCGATGGCGAACGCTGTCGCGGAAGGCGCGCGCGAAGCCGGCGCAACCGTCGACATCAAGCGCGTGCCTGAACTGGTCCCGCCCGAGGTGGCGAAAGCGTCTTATTACAAAGTCGATCAAGCTGCGCCGATCGCCAAGATCGAGGACCTGGCGAACTATGACGCCATCATCGTCGGCACCGGCACCCGCTTTGGCCGCATCACATCGCAGATGGCGAACTTTCTCGATCAGGCCGGCGGTCTGTGGGCGAAGGGCGCGCTGCACGGCAAGGTCGGCGGCGCATTCTCATCGAGCGCCACGCAGCACGGCGGCCAGGAGACAACGCTGTTCTCGATCATCACCAACCTGCTGCACTTCGGCATGGTCGTGGTCGGCCTCAATTACGGCTTCGCCGGGCAGATGGGCGTCAAGGACGTAACCGGCGGCTCGCCTTACGGTGCAACCACCATCACCGACGGCGACGGCAGCCGCCAGCCAAGTCAGAACGAACTGGACGGCGCGCGTTATCAGGGCCGCACCATCGCGCAAACCGCGAAGAAACTGCACGGCTGAAGCAACGGTGCGCGGGCTTCACCCGCGCACCGCTTCACGTACGAAGCAGAGTGAGTGAAACATCGGAAAGCAATAGCGCGGCTGATCGCAATTCGCGCAAATATCATCGAAACCCGCTAGGTTTCACACGCTGGATCTTCAATTCCTTTTCTCGAAAGCAGGAGAGTCCAGTCATGCCGACGATTAAGGTCAAAGACGGTACCGAGATTTTTTACAAGGATTGGGGCTCCGGCCAGCCGATCGTTTTCAGTCATGGCTGGCCGCTCTCGGCGGACGACTGGGATACACAGATGCTTTTCTTTCTGGGGAAAGGTTTCCGCGTCATCGCCCATGACCGGCGCGGACACGGCCGCTCCAGCCAGACCGCCGACGGTCATGACATGGACCACTACGCCGACGATCTGGCCGCACTGACGTCGCATCTCGATCTGAAGAACGCGGTGCATGTCGGCCACTCCACCGGAGGCGGCGAGGTCGTACATTATATAGCCCGCCACGGTGAAAGCCGGGTGGCAAAAGCGGCGATCATCAGCGCCGTGCCGCCGCTCATGGTCAAGACCGCAAGCAATCCCGGCGGTTTGCCGAAGGACGTCTTCGACGGGCTGCAGGCGCAGGTTGCAACCAACCGCGCGCAGTTTTACCGCGATCTGCCTGAAGGGCCGTTCTACGGCTACAACCGGCCCGGCGCGAAGATCTCGGAAGGCATCATCCAGAATTGGTGGCGACAGGGCATGATGGGCGGCGCCAAGGCGCACTATGACGGCATCGTCGCGTTCTCCCAGACCGACTTCACCGAAGACCTCAAGAAGATCACCGTGCCTGTTCTGGTGATGCATGGCGATGACGACCAGATCGTGCCCTATGCGGATTCGGGACCGCTGTCTGCAAAACTGCTCAAAAACGGAACGCTGAAAACCTACAAGGGCTTTCCCCACGGAATGCCCACAACGGAAGCCGAGACGATCAACGCCGACCTGCTGGCCTTCATCAAAGGCTAGGACGCGGTCACACGGCGCCACACCGAAAAGGCCCGCGACGAGCGGGCCTTTCACTTCTCTGTATTCATCTCTCAGTTCTGTGGCGAACTACGGCGTTGCGCGCCGGAGGTTTCGCATCCGGCATCCGGAACCCCGGAAACTCCCGATCCCTCGGAACCCTTGAGCTGTCCGCTCGTTGTTGGGGACGGCATCAAGCCTCGGAGAAGAAAGTCATGGACAAGGACAGGATTACAGGCGCCGCCAAGGATGCCGCAGGCAAGGTCGAGAGCGCATTCGGCCGCGCGACGGGCGACGCATCCACGGAAGCCTCGGGCCGCGCGCGCGAAGCGGCGGGAACGGTCGAGAATCTGTACGGCCAGGCAAAGGATGCGGCGCGTGACATCGGCGATGCCGCGAGCAAGTATACCAGCGACGCCATTGATGCAGGCAGCGACATTTATCGCGACGGCAGCAAGGCGATGGCCGCAACGGTGCGCGATCAGCCACTCGGTTCATTGCTGGTCGCAGGCGCGGTCGGCTTCGCTCTGGCTCTGATGCTGAACCGGCAGCCGCGCCGCCGCAACCTGCGTGACTACTACAGGTAAGCGCTTCAAGCGACGCGTCCCAACGTTGCAACTTCAGGCGTGCGTCCCGACGCGCGCCTGAAGGCGTTTGCGCTGATTGAGATAGTTAGCACTTTAGCGCTGAATCTTGCCGCTCACGTGCATGGCGCGCGTTCGCGTTGTGCCGACTCGGCTGACGGGATATAGAGGAACCCTTACTTTAAAAATCACTGGAATGGGGTCTCTCAATGTTCAGGTTTACTGGATTGACGGCGGTAATTCTTGTGGCCGGATTGACAATCAATGCTCCCGTCGCACAGGCGGGCAAATGGGAAGACGGGGTAAAGGCTTTTGCCCGCAAGGAATATGCCGCCGCAGCGAAGCTGTTTCGGCCTCTCGCGGAAAAGGGCAATGCAGTCGCGCAATACCGGATCGCGATGATGCACAAGATGGGTTTGGGCGTTTCCAAAGACCGCAAGCAGGCTCAGAAGTGGAGCCGGCTCGCCGCAAAGCAGGGTAATCCCGAAGCGCAGGTGCTGCTGGGAAGCCTGTACTACAAGGGCGAGGGCAAGGAGCCTGACGACATCGCACGTGCCTATATGTGGTACGACGTCGCCGCCACCCAGGGAAATGCCGAAGCGAAAAAGGAGCTCGCCGCTGTCTCCAGCGAGCTTACTCCGCAACAGATCGCGGAAGCGCGAGCGAAGGCGCAGACGTGCGCGGCCTCCCGCTACGAGCAGTGCGATTGATCGACAGCGGCCAGACCGGTTACCCGAATTGAATTTGTGAAATCAAGCCCGGCTTCACGCCGGGCTTTTTACGTCTGCATGCCACAGCGATGTTGCGGTGAATTTTGAGTTCGGCGGTGGATGTCCGTTACTTGCCGAGATGCCGGCGCACGGCGGCGACGGCAGGTCCGACTTCCTGGATCGCTGCGGCGAGATCGTCCGGCGACACGTTGAGGCGGGCGGCCCAGTAATTCGTGGTGGCGTCATCGGTCGTGTCGATGACAGGTGCGGGTCGCGCACCGGTATTCGACGACAGCACGGACGCGACTGTCACAAGGCGGAGCATCCCCTAAAATACCACGGACGCGCCCGGCCCGCATGCAGCGGCGCTATTCAGCGTTAATGAAAATGAAATTCTGCGGGCTCCTTGCACGGATTCGGTTGCAATCATCCGCATGCGCCACACATGATGGTTCTACCGCATCGTTCCGAGGCAGCGCATTGGCCCAACCGTTCATCGTCTCCATCCCCCACAAGCTCGGCAAGGACGAAGCCGCCCGGCGCCTGAAGAAAAGCCTCGGCAGCATCCGCTCGGAATACGGACAAATTCTTCAGGTGAACGAGGAAATCTGGAGCGGCGACCGCCTTGCGTTTCAGGTGACTGCCCTGAAGCAGCAGGTGGGCGGGACGATCGACGTGGCCGAAGATCACGTCAAGCTCGAGGTCATGCTGCCGTGGCTGCTCGCCGGACTCGCCCACGGCATCCAAGGGACGATCCGCGCCCGTGCGACACGGATGCTCGAGAAGAAAACAACGGACGTATAGCCCAACGAAAAAGCCCGGCATTAATGCCGGGCATTGTTCGTTGTCTGGTCAGAAACCGTCGCTCAGCCGTTGCTGGCTTTCAGTTTTAGCCACGTCGTGCGGACATTCTCCTTGACCTGTCCCCACTCGCTGGCCGCGACGTCCCAATTCACGATCTGGCGCGACGTACTGGCGGATGCACCGCTGGCGACGCTCGATGTCGCCATCGAGTCGTGCACATAGAGCACGCCGATGGTCAGCAGACAACCCAGCATCATTCCGATAAATGTTCGCATGTTATCCTCCGACAGATGCAACGCGGCGATGGCGCTAGAGTTCCATCGCACACGTGATCACCGGTAACTCGACGCCGTTCTTGAAACGCTTGCCGATCATCCGATCGTAACCGCCGGGTAGCCGCACGATCACTTGGCCGGCTGGCCGCGCGCACGATACGGACGCGATCGTCACGCGCGGAAATTTTCCCGACCGCGATGTTGTCACCGGCGCTGAAATTGTAGCGAACAAAATCCTGGAAGATCACGCCCATGTTTCCGCGCAGCGCGTCGAGATCGTAGTCGCGCAGGTCAGGTCGCCATGCGCGGCGGAACAAAAAGTTAAGAAGTTGCGGAGGGCCGGGATTTGTGCCGGAAAATGGTGGGCGCGACAGGGATCGAACCTGTGACCCCCTCGATGTCAACGAGGTGCTCTCCCGCTGAGCTACGCGCCCTTAAAGACCACTATTGCCGGGATGCGTCCCTATATCGGCTTGGACCGCCGCAGGCAAGGACGGGAAACCGTGTTTTGAGGGCTGATTGCCGCTTCAGGCCATCTTTTCGACGGCCTCTCAGGCCGCCAGCATCTTGTTCACTTCGCTGACCAATTCGCGCAGGTGCACGGGCTTGGAGAGAACCTTGGCGTTTTTCGGCGCTTCGGAGTCCGAATTGAGCGCCACGGCGGCGAATCCGGTGATGAACATGATCTTGATGTCGGGGTCGAGTTCCGAGGCCCGGCGCGCCAGTTCGATACCGTCCATCTCGGGCATCACGATGTCGGTTAGAAGCATTTCAAAGGGTTCTTCGCGCAGCCTCTGATAGGCTGACAGGCCGTTGTCGTAGGACGACACCTGAAAACCGGCATTCTCCAGTGCCTTGACCAGAAAGCGGCGCATGTCGTTATCGTCTTCGGCGAGGAGAATTTTGTGCTGCATGGCGCTGGTCGTTTATTCCGTGAAATGGAGAGGTCCCTGCCTTCTATTTGGCAGACGGGTAGTAAATTTCGGGTGAAGGCGAACTTCCTCTTGGCAGATCAGTTAGGTTTGCGGACAATGATGTTGCAGAAATTACCTGTTTTTCCGGCCAAAACAGATTGTCCGGTCGGGCCTGTCAGCAACGGCGAGCATAACGCCGTGATCGAGAATGGCGAGGAAAAGAGGCGGCAATGACGCGGTTCGAGGACGAGTTGTCGCCTCCGTTCGAAATCATGGAGCCGCCGGTCTGGCGCGCGCCGATCATCTTCAACTCCCCGCACTCCGGATCGGTGTATCCGCGCGAATTTCTGGCCGCATCCCGCATCGATGAAGCGGCCCTGCGCCGATCGGAAGATTCGTTCATGGATGAGATCATCGCGGACCTCACCGGCCGCGGATTTCCCATTGTCCGGGTGAATTTTCCGCGCTCCTATGTGGACGTCAATCGCGAGCCTTACGAACTCGATCCACGCATGTTCGCAGGCCGGCTTCCGAGTTTTGCGAACACCCGCTCGATGCGGGTCGCGGGGGGCTTGGGGACGATTCCCCGCGTCGTCGGCGACGGTCAGGAAATCTATTTCGAGCGGCTCGATGTCGAGGACGCGCTGAGCAGGATCGAGGCACTTTACAAGCCTTATCATCGGTCGCTGCGCCGTCTCATCAACAAGGCGCATCAAGCGTTCGGGACGGCGATTCTGGTGGATTGCCACTCAATGCCGTCGGTCGGCGTCTCGCGCGACGAGCCCAAGCGGCCCGACGTGGTGATCGGCGACCGTTACGGAACAAGTTGCTCCAGCTTGCTGCCTGACGCGGTGGAGGAAACCCTCACGACGCTGGGATATTCGGTCGGCCGCAACAAGCCCTACGCGGGCGGCTTTATCACCGAGCACTACGGTAACCCTGCAAGCGGATTGCATACGATCCAGCTCGAACTTAACCGCGCCATCTACATGGACGAGCGGCGGCGCGAACGCGGGCCGCGCTTCCGCAAAGTGGCCGACGATTTCGTGGTGCTGGCCGATGCGCTGGCCGCGATCCCGCTCGATAGCCTCGGACCTTTCCAGGCGGCGGCAGAATAACATTCTCGGTGTTGTTGCGCATGGTCTGGCCGAAAACCGACGCCAGCTATCGTGGGCCATATACCCAAGAAAAAAGGGCCACTCGCGAAAGCAAGTGGCCCAAGTCTAGGGAGGAAACGCCCAAGGAGGGCAGCAATAACGCGAGGCGTTATCGCACCGCAACAATATGCAGCCGCAACGCACTCAAGGCAAGTATTTTTAAAGAATTTGCTATGCTTTCCGAGCATGACAGACTTGCGGCATTACGAAACCAAGAAATAGAAAATCGTACGCATTAACAGATACTTACCGAAGTTTTGTCTCTCTGAGGACTGTCAAAAAAGCCCATAATTGCGCCCAAAGAATGAATCTTTGTTATTATCTTTAAGGAAGAGAGCTTTCGTTTATGCCTTCGCTTTGGAATCGCGGAGTAAGGAATGAACAGTAACCTGCACGACGGGTTCTTATCTTTCGGGCGAGTTGCTCCCCTGTCAGGACTCTTATAGGGCCGTGACCGGTTCGCATTTACACTCCGCAGGCATCTGTTTGCTGCAAAGGAATCTTCGTGACGGTCATCGATTTCACCGCTTTCATCGGACGACTGGCGACCGCCTCGGGCGAGACCATCCTTCCTTTCTTCCGTACTTCGCTCAGCGTCGAGAACAAGAACAAGGGCCGCGATCTCGACCCGGTCACTGAAGCCGACCGCGCGGCTGAAGCCGTGATGCGGCGGATGATCAAGGACAGCTTTCCGCTTCACGGCATTGTCGGTGAGGAATTCGGATCCGAACGCGCCGATGGGGAATACGTCTGGGTGCTCGATCCGATCGACGGCACGAAATCCTTCATCGCAGGCATGCCGATCTGGGGCACACTGATCGCGCTGATGCACAACGGCACGCCGGTGTTCGGCATGATGCACCAGCCCTATATCGGCGAACGTTTCAGCGGCGACGGCGGCTCCGCGCGCTACGAGGGCCCTTCGGGAAAACGAAAACTGTCGGTGCGGCGCTGCGCGTCGCTCGCGGAAGCCACGCTGTTTACCACCAGCCCGCGGCTGATGAACGATTCCGATCGCGCCCAGTTCGAGCGCGTCGAGAGCGAAGTGCGATTGTCGCGTTATGGCGGCGATTGCTACGCCTATTGCATGCTTGCGGCGGGCCACCTCGATCTCATCATCGAGACCGAGCTGAAATCCTACGACGTGGCCGCCCTGATTCCCATCGTCACCGGCGCGGGCGGCATCATCACCACCTGGGATGGCAAGCCGGCGCAATCCGGCGGCCGCATTGTCGCGGCCGGCGACAAGTACGTGCATGAGGCAGCGCTCAAGTTGCTCAACACATAACGCGCATCACAGCTTCGCAAACAGTTTCAGATGATCCGCCAGTTGCTGCACCGGCCGGGGCAGCAGCGACCGGCTTCGCATACAGATGGCAAGCCTGCGGCTGGTCCATGGATCGGTCATCCGGACCGTCCTGATTTTGGTGGACCTGCTGTAGCGACGCGCAGCCGCTTCCGGGATCACCGCCACGCCGACACCAGCCTCGACCATCTGGCAGATCGCATCGAAACTCTTGAGCCGTGCCCGCATTTTCGGACGCACGCCCAGTTCCGCCGCATGCGCGGCGATATGGTTCTGTAACGCACTGCCTTCGGTCAGGCCGACGAAATCGTGGGCCGCGACATCGCGAAAACCGATCTGGCGGCGTTGCGCGATCTCATCGTGAGGCGGCACCACCAGCACCAGCCGGTCGTCGCAGAACGGAAATCGTTCGAGACCTTCAGGCAATAGCGAAACAACTGCGATGCCGATATCGGCCGCGCCGGATGCCAGCGCCGTGGCGATCTCCGCGCTCTCGCGCTCCTCGACATCGACGCTGATGGCCGGATACTTCGCCAGAAACGCCGCCAGCGCCTTCGGCAGATGTTCGGTCGCGCCCGAGGTGTTGGCGAGCATGTGGATGCGGGCCTTCAGGCCGCGCGCATAGGTCGTGAGTTCGCCCTCCATCGTCGCCACCTGATGCAGCACGATGCGGGCGTGATCGAGGAGGCTTTCCCCGGCCGCCGTCAGCCTGACGCCGCGCCGCTGCCGCTCCAGCAGCTCCACGCCCAGCGCCGTTTCCATGCCCTTGATGCGCGCACTGGCCGAGGCCAGCGCCAGCGCCGAACGCTCGGCGCCGTGGGTGATGCTTCGCGTCTCGGCGACCGCCACGAACAGCCGCAGATCCACCAGATCGACATGCATGCTCCGACCTCCTGTCATGCCTTCGTTTAATCCGAAGGCTTACCACGTAAGCTCCAGATTGTGCAGTTTGTCGCTCTCGGTCAATGTGCGCGCATGTCCAGTTCAATGTCAGATCCGATTCTCATCGTTATCGCCGCCGTCTTTCTCCTTGCCGGTTTCGTCAAGGGCACCATCGGCCTTGGCCTGCCGACCGTGGCGATGGGCCTCCTGGCGACACGGATGCAGCCGGCGCACGCGCTGGCCATCGTGATCGTGCCGGCCATCGTCACCAACATCTGGCAAACCTTCGTCGGTCCGTATCTGCGTGACATCATGCACAGGCTGTGGCCCCTGATGATCGGAACGGTCGCCGGCATTCTCGCCGGTGCGGGCCTGATGACCGGGCCCTATGCGCGCTACGGCACCATCATTCTCGGTATTCTGCTGGTGATTTACGCCATCCTCGGTCTGTCGAAGGCTCGCTTCAGCGTCGCGCCTGCGAATGAGAAATGGGTCGGCGGCATCGTCGGCGTGCTGACCGGGATCGTTTCAGCGGCGACCGGCGTACAGGTCATTCCGTCGATGCCCTTCATGCAGGCCATCGGCATGGAGAAGGACGAACTGGTTCAGGCGCTCGGCGTTTTCTTCACCACCGCCACGGTCGCACAGGCCTTCAATCTGACAGGCGCGGGACTTCTGAACGCGACAATCGCCATTCCTGGCGCGGTCGCCATGGTGGCTGCTTTCGCCGGCATGTATCTCGGTCAGTTGCTGCGATCGCGGATGGACGCCGACACCTTCCGGCGCTGGTTCCTGGTCGCGATGCTGCTGCTCGGGATCTATCTGGCAGGCGAGATGCTGATGCGCATTTACGCCGAGACGGCAGCCTCCGGCGCGCGCTGACCGCGCATGGCGTGAAAATCGATGCCGGTTGCAACGGATCGTGCTACCCGTTCGACATGATCCGGGTGACGCGCGACATATCCATCGACGAGAAAGATCTCGACATCGTATTCGTCCGCGCCTCCGGACCGGGCGGGCAGAATGTCAACAAGCTCTCGACCGCCGCGCAATTGCGCTTCGACGTCCGTCGCGCGGCGCTCCAGCCCGACATGCTGATGCGGCTGAACACGCTGGCAGGCCAGCGCATGACCAAGGACGGCGTGATCGTCATTCATGCGCAACGCTTCCGCACCCAGGAGCGCAACCGCGCCGACGCCATCGACCGGCTGCTGGAATTACTGCGCGAGGCAGCCGTACGCCCGAAACCGCGCCGCGCCACCAGGCCGACCCTCGGCTCCAAAGTACGGCGTCTCGAAGGAAAAAAACGCCGCAGTGACGTCAAGGCAAAGCGTGGCAACAGCGGTTACGACGACTGAAAACCGTCCAACTGAAGAAACGGCAGCGCGAAAAACTCCGGCCGCGAAGCGACCGGAGTTCTGAAGGGAGGCGTTTTTCAAGAACGCTTAGCGCTTGAGGCCACCAGCGGCGGCACCGGCAGCTCCGTTGACGGCTCCTCCGCCGGCACCGGCTCCAACCGTACCCCTCGCACCCGTGTGGCTGCCGGCACCGACACTGGCGCCCGAACCTCCAGCGCTTGAATCAATACCGACACCGGTATTGGCCCCGCCAGACACGCCGGCAGGACCTGTGACCCCACCCTGTGCACCACCGCGAACCCGTGAGTCGGACGAAACACCCTGTGCCAGCACCGTGCCGGTCAGCATTGCCGAGGTTGCGAGTACAATCGCCGCTGTTTTTACAACCTTCATCCACTTCTCCTTGAATGACGACCCTCAATCCGGATTCTGCTCATGAGCCGTTCGCATTTGCCGGATCAGGCCGCCGGGAAACTCTCGCGAACGACGCAAGCGGATGCAATCTGCGTCGTGTGACCGTTGTTCAGAGATTTCGAGGTGATTTCGGGGAGTTTCCGCCATATCCAGACCGCATATACGGCAAGCTCACGGGGCCCGCTGCGATCTGGTGAAAGACGCGCAAATCATGTGGTCAAGGCTCCCTTTGCTCCATCCGACCAGATAAAATGCACCGGACATTGCCGCGAGTCGCGTCAGGAATCCCATGCCCGTCCGCCAGCTACCCATCCAGGTCGTCAACCGCATCGCTGCCGGCGAAGTGGTGGAGCGGCCCGCGAGCGCGGTGAAGGAACTGGTCGAGAACGCCATCGACGCCGGTGCGTCGCGCATCGATATTTTCACCGAGGGCGGCGGACGCAGGCGAATCGCCATCACCGACAACGGTGCGGGAATGACGCGCAGCGATCTCGCGCTGTCGGTGGATCGCCACGCAACCTCGAAGCTCGACGACGAAGACCTGCTGCGAATTCGCACGCTCGGGTTTCGCGGCGAAGCGCTGCCGTCGATTGGCGCGGTGGCGAAACTCGCCATCACCACGCGACACGCATCTGAGCCCCACGCGTGGTCGCTGAATGTCAATGCCGGAGAAAAGTCCGACGTGACGCCCGCCGCCTTGACAGGTGGCACGCGTGTCGAGGTCAGCGATCTGTTCTATGCGACACCCGCGCGATTGAAATTCCTCAAGACCGATCGCACCGAAGCCGAAGCCGTCCGCGAGGTGGTGCGGCGTCTGGCGATGGCGCGGCCCGATGTTGCATTCTCGCTCTCGGGCGAGGAACGCGCGCCGGTGACATGGGCTGCTGCATTGCCGGGCGCGGCGGGACGGCTGACACGGCTCGGCGATATTCTCGGCGCGGATTTTCGCGCCAGCGCCATCGAGGTCCGCTCCGAACGCGACGGCGTCAGCGTCGAAGGCTTCGCGGCAGCACCGTCACTGACCCGCGCCAATGCGCTCGGGCAATATCTGTTCGTCAATGGGCGGCCGGTGCGCGACAAACTTATTCTCGGCGCGGTGCGTGCAGCCTATTCGGACTACCTGCCGCGTGACCGGCATCCGGTGGTCGCGCTGTTCGTGACGCTCGACACGCAGGAGGTCGACGCCAACGTGCACCCAGCCAAGACCGAGGTGCGCTTCCGCAATGCCGGTCTGGTTCGCGCACTGATCGTGCACGCGCTGAAGGACGGGCTCGCGCGCGAAGGCAAGCGCACGGCGGCGAATTCCGACGGCGCGGCGATCATGGCATTCCGGCCGGGCAGCATTCCGCGCGGCGGCTGGGACTGGCGGCGTTCACCGAATTATCCGCCGGCCGCATTCGACAGCGAGACAGCCCCATCCTATGCACCATCTTTCGAAACAGGCGCGTTCGCGGAAGCCGCGCAGGCCGTGTTCGACACCGGCGCGCCGACTGCGGATCTGCGCGCCAATGCCATGCCCACGGGCGATCTGCTCGACCGTCCGCTTGGCGCCGCGCGCACGCAGATCCATGAAACCTATATCGTGTCGCAGACCCGCGACGGCCTTGTGGTGGTGGACCAGCATGCCGCCCACGAGCGCATCGTCTACGAACGCCTGAAGGCTTCGCTCGAACGTAACGGCGTGCAGCGGCAGATCCTGCTCATTCCCGAGATCGTCGAGATGGACGAAGCCTCCGTCGAGAAACTGGTGGCGCGCGCGGACGAGCTTGAAAAATTCGGACTCAGCATCGAGTCGTTCGGCCCCGGCGCGGTGGCTGTGCGCGAGACGCCGTCCTTATTGGGCAAGACCGATGCAGCCTCGTTGCTGCGCGATCTCGCCGAGCACATGGCGGAATGGGACGAGGCTCTGCCCCTCGAACGGCGGCTGATGCATGTCGCGGCAACCATGGCCTGTCACGGCTCGGTGCGCGCGGGGCGCATCCTCAAGCCGGAGGAAATGAATGCGCTATTGCGCGAGATGGAAGTGACGCCGAATTCCGGCCAGTGCAATCACGGCCGCCCGACTTACGTCGAACTCAAGCTTGCGGACATCGAGAAGCTGTTCGGGCGACGATAAAGCCGCTTACAATCACAAAGGCAAAACGGTGACGGTCTTCGCTGCAAAAGGCGAAACGGCAGACGAATTACGATGCCCCGGCGAATTCAGATTCAGCATCGAAGATGCGTCTAAATTCACTTGACTCGTTACATCTGAATGAAAATTCAAGCTATGCTGAAGCTGTTGCGCGCAGAAACGTGAACTCGGTCTCGTCATAGGCGCGGCGTTCGAGTTCCTCAAAGCCGTCACTTGCGACAAATGCCGCCTTTGATTCCTCCACCACCACCAGCGCCTCCGGCGTCAGCCATTTGCCGTCGCGCAATGACGCAAGCGCCTTGTCAGCAAGACCGCGCTTGTACGGCGGATCGATAAACACCAGAGAGAACGGCTCCATCGGATAGGCCGGACCGAGATTAGTGGCGTCGCGGCGATAGACTTTTGTCACGCCGCCAAGTCCCAGCGCTTCGACATTGTTGCGCAGAAGCGCCCGCGCCTCCGCGCCGTTGTCCACGAACAGCGTGAACGCCGCACCGCGCGAGACAGCCTCGATCCCGAGAGCGCCGGTGCCGGCGAACAGATCGAGCGCACGCGCGCCGTCGATGGGATTCTCGTAGGCGTGCATCAGGATGTTGAACAGCGCCTCGCGCAGGCGATCCTGCGTCGGGCGAATGTCATTCGACGAGGGCGAGGCGATGTTACGGCCTCTCAGACGTCCACCAACGACGCGCATGATAAGTTCAGTCTTCCGTGAAATCGGTTGGCGGCTTCATGTCGCGCTTGCCTTTGTAGCCGCGCGTCGGACGGCGCGGCGGACCGAATCCGCTGGCCTCTTCCTCGTTGCGCGCGCGCGCCTCGTCGCTGCCGGCGCGCGTCACCAGGATACGACGGCCCTTGCGGTCGGCAATCAATCCGCTTTTGGAGCCGGCGGGCTTGATGCGGCCCTTGATGCGCGGGGTATCGTCGCCTTCAGCAGCTTCCTTCACCGGCTTGTCGAACTGCGCGCCGGACATGGCGACGATCTTGTCGCCGAGCTGATCGCGCAGCACCCGCGACTTGATCTCCTCGACCTGGCCTTCCTCGATCTCGCCCAACTGGAACGGGCCGTAGGAAATCCGGATCAGACGGTTCACCTCAAGACCGAGATGCGCCATCACATTGCGGACTTCGCGGTTCTTGCCTTCACGGATCGCGAACACGATCCAGACGTTGGCGGCCTTGTCGCGCTCCAGTGTCGCATCGATGGAGCCGTATTTGACGCCATCGACCTCGACGCCCTTTTTCAGTTCGTCGAGTTGACCCTGGGTGACGTCGCCATGGGCGCGCACGCGATAGCGCCGCAGCCAGCCGGTGTCCGGCAGTTCCAGCGCACGGGCGAGCCCGCCGTCATTGGTCAGCAGCAGCAGGCCTTCGGTGTTGAAATCGAGACGCCCGATGCTGATAAGGCGCGGCAGGCCCTCGGGCAGATTGTCGAACACCGTGGGACGGCCCTCGGGATCGTCATGGGTCGTCATCAGGCCGCGCGGCTTGTGATACAGAAACAGCCGCGTGCGCTCGCGCTCCGGCAACGGCTTGCCGTCGATGGTGACGACGTCGTTGGTGGTGATGTCGAGCGCCGGCGAATTGATGACGCGGCCGTTCACGGCGACGCGGCCCTGCACGATCCAGTCCTCGGCGTCGCGACGCGAGCAAAGCCCCGCCCGCGCGACAATCTTGGCGATGCGCTCGCCGCTTTTCTTTTTCTCAGGAACGGCACGCGGCGGGCGCTTGTCGAAATCAGGCTTGCGCTCGCGATAGGCGCCACGGCCACCGAAGGCCGGGCGTTTTGCGAAGACCTTGCTGTCGTCCTCGTTCTCGCGGCGTGGCCGGTCACCGGTCTCGCTGCGCGGGTGTTCCTGCCAGTCGCTGCGGCCACGCGGCGCGCGATCATCGCGCGGCTTGTCGAAGCGGGGACG
This sequence comes from Afipia sp. GW822-FHT04G07, assembly GCF_058800765.1. Taxonomy (NCBI): domain Bacteria; kingdom Pseudomonadati; phylum Pseudomonadota; class Alphaproteobacteria; order Hyphomicrobiales; family Nitrobacteraceae; genus Afipia; species Afipia sp. GW822-FHT04G07. The sequence goes on along the minus strand of NZ_JBXAMP010000001.1, from coordinate 3,231,000 downwards.
ATCGAATTTCGCACGGTCATCTCTCGGACGATCGAACTTGCGCGGGCCGCGATCCCCACCGGCCGGACGCTCGTCGCGTGGACGCGAGAACCTCGGACGCTCGCTCGAACCACGATCGTCGCGCGGTTTGTCGAAACGCGGCTTGTCGAAGCGCTTTCCGCCATCGCGCGACGGTTCGCGCTTCTGCCAGGGTTTATCGCCGCCGCGATCCTCGCCACGGTTGAATTCCTTGCGCGGCCCGCGATCCGGCGCGCCACGCGAAGGCCGGTCATCACGATTGAAGCGCGGGCGTTCGTCGCGTTGCGGCCTGTCGTCCCGGTTGAAGCGGGCGGGACGTGCATCGCCGCCTTCGCCGCGCGGCGTGTAAGGCCGCTTCTCGCCAAACTTCTTGTCCTGGAAACGTCCGGCGCCTGCACTGCGCGGCGCGCGATCATCGCGGTCACGCGGCTTGAAGGAACGACCCTCGCCACGATCCTCGCGCGGCTTGAACGGACGACCTTCGCTGCGATCGCCACGCGGCTTGAACGAACGGGCTTCGCCGCGATCCTCACGCGGTTTGAACGAACGGGCTTCGGGTCGATCGCCACGTGGCTTGAACGGCGCACGGCCCTCGCCGCGATCCTCGCGCGGCTTGAATGAACGTGCTTCCCCGCGATCCCGCGAACCGAAATCCTTGCGCGGTCCACGATCCGCGCGATCATCGCGCTGCGGACGATCGTCGCGTTTACCGGCGTAAGGCTTGGCTGCGTAAGGTTTGGCGCCCGGGCTGCGGGCGGCATATGGCCGCTTGTCGCCAAATTTCTTGTCGCCACCGCGCGGGCCTGCGCCACTGCGTCCGCCCGGGCCTGCCGAACGGCCCTTGCCGCCGCCCTTGTAACCCGCACCGGCTCCGCCTTCACGGCGCGGCGGACGACCGTTGTTTTTATCGTTATCGCGGGGCATGAATGATCTCTCAGGACTTGTGGCAGACTATATCGCGGCTGCGCGCTTTCGTGAAACCGGATCGGCATCGGCAAGGCGCGCCCCTGTCGATCAGGGCGTCTCTCACGCAAAACCGGTCATCACGTTTGCTGAAGCGGACCTACTAACAGAGTTTTCCGGCGGATACGAGGCATGACAGCACGATCTTTCATGGATTTGGCGCTGAAACAGGCGAAAATTGCTGAAACTGCGGGTGAAGTGCCGATCGGCTGCGTGATCGTGCGGGACGGCGAGGTGATCGCACAGGCCGGCAACCGCACCCTCGCCGACCGCGATCCGACCGCCCACGCCGAGATTCTGGCGATCCGCGAAGCCGCGCGCGTGACCGGCAGCGAGCGCCTGACCGATTGCGATCTCTATGTCACGCTGGAGCCGTGCACCATGTGCGCGGGCGCGGTGTCCTTCGCGCGCATCCGCCGGCTCTATTATGGCGCAGCCGATCCGAAGGGCGGCGCGGTGGACTCAGGCGTCAGGTTCTTCGCGTCGCCCACCTGCCATCATGCGCCGGAGATTTATCCCTCGGTTGGCGAGCGCGAGGCCGCGGCGCTGCTGACAAATTTTTTCAAGGCGAGAAGGTAAGTTGAATTGCGTCATTCCGGGGCGCGAGTGAAACGAGCGAACCAGGAATCTCGATGAACTCTGCGAGATTCCGGATCAGCCCGCTTCGCGGCCTGTCCGGAATGACGGCGTGAAACTCACAAATCCAGCTTCATGCCCTCGTGGGACGCCTCGAAACCAAGCCGCTTGTAAAAGCGGTGCGCGTCGAGTCGCTGCTTGTTGGTCGTGAGCTGCAACTGCTTGCAGCCGCGCGTGCGGGATTTGGCGACAATCGCATCGATCATCTGTTCGCCGATTCCGAGACCGCGCAGCGAGCGATCCACCCGCACGCCCTCGACCTTCGCAATCCAGCTGCCGCCATAGGACATGCCGGGAATGAAGGTGAGTTGCAGACAGCCCATCACCGCACCATTCTCGTCCCAGACATAAAGCGTGTTGTTCGGGTCCGCCGCGATGACGTCGAACGCAGCATGATACGCCGCCATGTCGCCGGACAGATCCTCGCGGCCCCGCGCGACCTCATCGTCGGCCAGCATCTCGATAATGCGGCGAATGTCTTCCCGCCGTGCCTCGCGTAACGCCATCAGTCCTGCCCCGAAAAGAATTTCAGCAATGCCGCAGCCGTGGCTTGCGGGTTTTCCTCCGGCAGAAAATGCCCGGAATCAATCGGCTCACCCCGCACATCGGTCGCCCACCTGCGCCAAGACTCGATCGGGCTGCTTGCCGACGATGCGATCCCCGCGGCGCCCCACAGCGCCAGCAGCGGCACCGTGATCTTTTTCCCCGCATCGAGATCGGTCTTGTCATGTTCGAAATCGGCGTAAGCCCCTGCGCGATAATCCTCGCAGGCCGCGTGAATGCGCAGCGGGTCGCGAAAAGCGGTCAGGTAATGTTCGACCGCGCGCGGATCGAACGGATTCGGCCGATCCTTCTTGGCCCAGCTCTTGAACGTGCGGCCGAAATAGTCGTCGGGATTCGAAGCGATCAAATTCTCGGGCAATGGATGCGGCTGCGCCAGGAAGGCCCAATGATAGACGCGAAGGGCGAAGCTGCGATCCATCTTCGACCAGTAATCGTAGGTCGGAAGGATATCCAGTGTCGCCAATCGCGACAGCCGCCCCGGATGATCGAGCGCAAGCCGATAGGCCACGCGGCCGCCGCGATCATGCCCGGCGAGCACGAATTGCACATGTCCCAGTTTTTCCATCGCCTCGATCATCACCTGCGCCATGGCACGCTTGGTGAACGGCGTGTGGTCGGCATCGGTCTTCGGGACGTCCGACCAGCCGTAGCCGGGCAGATCGGGGATCACGAGGGTGAACTTGTCCGCAAGCGCCGGGGCCACGCGATGCCACATCACATGCGTTTGCGGATAGCCATGCAGCAACAGCAGCGGCGGGCCCTTTCCGCCGACGCGCGCAAAGATGCGCCCGCCGCGGGTGCTGATCCATTCGGATGCGAAGCCGGGAAACAGATCAGCGAGATCGGACATGCTCAGTTCTCCGTATTCGCGGGGACGACATCGTAAATGGGGGCCGCCCGTCTAGCTTTTCAACGCTTTCTCGCGCGCGACAGCCTGCCAGCCGATGTCGCGGCGGCAGAAGCCTTCCGGCCACCGGATGCGATCAATCGCTTCATAGGCGCGGCGCTGCGCCTCGCTGACGGTCGCGGCCGTCGCGGTCACGTTCAAGACACGTCCGCCATTGGCGAGAATATGTCCGCCCTCGGATTTCGTGCCGGCGTGAAATATCTCGACGCCCTCGACTTGCGCCGCAGCATCGAGGCCGTCGATCCGCGTGCCCTTGGCGTAGTCGCCGGGATAACCTTTCGCCGCCATCACCACGGTCAGCGCCGGCTCCGGATGCCAGCGCAGGTCGAAATGTTTCAACTCGCCGTCCACCGACGCCAGCAGCGCCGGCACGATGTCCGACGTCAGGCGCATCATCAGCACCTGCGTCTCGGGATCGCCGAACCGCGCATTATATTCGATCAGCTTCGGGCCATCCTTCGTGATCATCAGGCCCGCGAACAGCACACCCTTGTAGGGCATCCCCATCGCCTTCATCGCGCGCAGCGTCGGCAAAATGATTTCGCTCATGGTCCGCTCGCGCACGGCATCGGTGAACACGGGCGCGGGAGAATACGCGCCCATGCCGCCGGTGTTCGGACCCTTGTCGCCGTCATAGGCGCGCTTGTGATCTTGTGCCGCCACCAATGGCAGCGCGTTGTCGCCGTCGCACAGCACGAAGAACGAGGCTTCCTCGCCCTCCATGAATTCCTCGACCACGGCTTCCGCGCCGGCTGAAGTGAACAATGCATCGATCGCGGCTTCCGCCTCGGCCAGCGTCATCGCCACCACGACGCCCTTGCCCGCCGCGAGACCGTCGGCCTTCACGACAATCGGAGCGCCCTGCTTGCGGATGTAAGCCTTCGCCGCATCGGGATCGCGAAAGCGCTCATAGGCCGCGGTCGGAATGTTGTTGGCCTTGCAGATATCCTTGGTGAAGCCCTTGGAGCTTTCCAGTTGCGACGCCGCCTTGCTCGGGCCGAACGCCTTGATGCCAGCGTTTGCGAGATCATCCACGATGCCGGCGGCGAGCGGCGCTTCGGGGCCGACCACGACCAGATCGATTTTGTTCTGCTTGCAGAAATCGATCACGGCGGCATGGTTCGCCACATCGAGGGCGACGCATTCCGCTTCCTGCGCGATGCCGGCATTGCCCGGCGCGCACCACAATTTCGTCAGCAGCGGCGATGCCGCCATCTTCCATGCCAGCGCGTGTTCGCGCCCGCCGGAACCGATCAAGAGGATATTCATGGATAAGGGTCGAACCGGCGTTTATGGGATGATAGAACCGTTTAACATGATGCTTCGCCATCGCAACAGATTCGAATCCTGATGAAAGCCACTGCTGCCGAACCGCTGCTCAATTCACCGGAATTCACCGTGTCGGAGCTGTCCTCGGCCCTGAAGCGGACGGTGGAGGACGCCTATGGCCATGTCCGGGTGCGCGGCGAGATTTCGGGCTTTCGTGGGCCGCACTCCTCCGGCCACTGCTATTTCGCGCTGAAAGACGACAGCGCCAAGATCGAGGCGGTGATCTGGAAGGGCGTGCACGGCCGGATGCGGTTCAAGCCGCAGGAGGGGCTCGAGGTCATCGCCACCGGCAAGCTCACCACGTATCCCGGCTCGTCGAAATACCAGATCGTGATCGAGGCCATCGAGCCCGCCGGCGTCGGCGCGCTGATGGCGCTGATGGAAGAACGCAAAAGGAAGCTCGCCGCCGAAGGTCTGTTCGACGAGGCGCGCAAGCAGCTTCTGCCGTGGCTGCCCGAGGTGATCGGCGTCATCACCTCGCCGACGGGTGCTGTGATCCGGGACATCCTGCATCGTCTGGAGGATCGTTTTCCGCGCCACGTTCTGGTGTGGCCGGTGCGCGTGCAAGGCGAAGGCTCCGCCGAGCAGATTGCGGCGGCGATCCATGGCTTCAACGCGCTGGAGGAAGGCGGCAGGATTCCGCGTCCGGATCTGCTGATCGTCGCGCGCGGCGGCGGTTCACTGGAGGACCTCTGGTCGTTCAACGAGGAAATCGTGGTGCGCGCCGCGGCGGAGAGCATGATTCCGCTGATTTCGGCGGTCGGCCACGAGACCGACGTGACGCTGATCGATTTCGCCGCCGACAAGCGCGCGCCGACGCCGACCGCTGCCGCCGAAATGGCGGTGCCGGTGCGCGCCGAACTGTTCGTCGAGGTCACATCGCTGGAGCGGCGCGCGATGCTGTGCTGGCAGCGCGGCCAGGAAACCCGCCGCAGCGAGCTGCGCGCGGCGGTGCGCGCACTGCCGAAAGCCACCGAGCTGCTGGACATTCCGCGCCAGCGCCTCGATCGCGCCAGCGCGCAACTGCCCCGCGCCCTGCGCGCCAACGCGCATGTCTACGAACGGCGATTGTCCGCCATCGGCGGACGTCTGACGGTCACGGCGCTGCGCGCGCAGATCGATCGCAGCAAGGAGAAAGTGGAGCGGCTGGCGATCAGCGCGCGGCGCTGCGCGGATCTGCATATCCAGCAGCGCGACACCCGCTTGCGCTACGTGTCGCAGCTTCTGAATGCGCTGTCCTACAAGGGCGTGCTGGAACGCGGCTTCGCACTGGTCCGCGACGAACATGGCGCGCCGCTGCATGCGGCCACGGGCGTGAACGCCGGCCAGCGCCTCAGCATCGAATTCACCGACGGCCGCATCGGCGTGACGGCGGACGGTGACGGAACCGCCACCACATCCAAAACGACATCGACGCCGACGCCAGCAAAGCCTGCATCGAAACGAGCCACTGATTTCGGCGTCAAAAAGGTTCAGGGCGACCTGTTCTGAGCCGCAGACAGGGCATGATCCCGTCAAAAGCGGGTTTCCCCTTTTCCAGATAGTGCCTATATTTAAGCAATCTTTCCGGACGATCACTGCCGGACCCCACAAGGACAACACTCGTGCTCAATAAATTCGGGCCTTCCGGCCAGGGCGAAGCGCAGGTCGAGTATCTCGACGGCGATTTCCGCGTGACGTCTCCCGGCTCCTACGTCCGCTGCGCCGTCACCGGCGAACACATCCCGCTGGATGAACTGAAATACTGGAGTGTCGACCGGCAGGAAGCGTATGCGACGCCGGAAGCCGTCTTGAGCCGGCATTATCCTGCGCAGCTGAAAAAGGCCTGAGGCCTATCGCGCGCGTGCTTTCGCCAGCCGCGCCGCCACGAAATTCCGCAACGCCGCTTCATCACTGAATTCCAGCGTGACCGCAAGGACGCGGATATTGTCCGCATGACGCGCGAGCCGTGCGTCGCTGCGGATACGCGCCATGTCCTTTTCGGTCGTCACCAGCGTGAGCGATTGTTCCGCCGCCTCCGACACCAGGCGTTCGATCTCGCCCGGCGTAAACGGATGATGATCGTCGAACGCTCGTTCCTCGATCACGGTCGCGCCGCCCTTGCGCAGCGTGGCGAAGAACCGCTCCGGATCGCCGATCCCCGCGAAAGCCAGCACGCGCTGATTGCGCAGCCCTGAAATCGATTCCTCATCGGGTGCAAGACGCGCGTGCAGAACCGGCGCGCCCCGCGCGGTGACGGCATCGGCGACCGGAGTGGCAGCCTGTCCCTCCCCGATCACGACCAACGCATCAGTGCGCACGATCTGCGGCGGCAGAGGCGCGCGCAGCGGCCCGGCCGGAAACACGCAACCGTTGCCGACGCCGCGCGCCGCATCGATCACGATCAGGGACACATCCTTCACCAGCGCGGGGTTCTGGAATCCGTCGTCAAGCACGACCACGCTCGCCCCCTGTCCGCGCGCGAGGGCCGCTCCGGCGACGCGATCGCGCGAAACGATGACCGGCACGAATGCGGCCATCATCAGCGGTTCGTCGCCGACGTCCGCGGCGGTGTGCAGCGACAGATCGGCACGAACCGGACCCTGAATGGTGCCGCCGTAACCGCGGCTGACGACGAAGGGCTGTTCGCCCATTCCGCGCAGGGTTTGCACAAGCGCCAGTGTTGTGGGTGTCTTGCCCGCGCCGCCGACATGATAATTGCCGACACAAATGACGGGCAGTCCGGCCGATGCACCGGCGCGCGCCATGCGCCGCGCGCTGACGGCGCCGTAAATCGCGCCAAGCGGCGCAAGCAATCGCGACATCAACGATGGCGGCCGATACCAGAAGGCCGGCTCACGCATCGGAGCCCCCTCCCTCCAGCCGCAACTGCAACAAGTACGGCTCGAGCGCACTGAGCGTCTTGTCGAGCGCGCCGCCGAGCCGGCCCACCACCTGCTCGGCAACGCCGACCGATCGCTGCCGCGCGATCGGGTTGACCAGCAAGTGGCCGAGCGACCGCACGAAGTCCTCGTCGGTCTCGGCGCGGATGGCGCCGCCGGCCTGATCGAGCGCTTCATAAATGTCGCTGAAATTGAAGACATGCGGCCCGTGCAGGATCGAAGCACCAAGCTTGATGCCCTCGATCGGATTCTGTCCGCCGTGCGCCACCAGCGATCCGCCCATGAACACCACCGGCGCGATCCGATAGAACAGTCCGAGTTCGCCGAGCGTATCTGCGACATAGATATCCGTGCCGCCGCCGGGCAGTTCATCCTGCGAGCGCAAGGCCACCCGCATTCCGGCCGCCGTCAGCATTTTCGCGATGGCGACGCCGCGCTGCGGATGACGCGGCACGATCACGCTCAGCAGTTGGGGAAACCGCGGCGCGAGACGCCGGTGCGCGTCGAGAACCGCTTCCTCCTCGCCGGGATGGGTGGACGCCGCGACGAACACCTGCCGGCGCTGCACGGCCTCCTTGAGGCGCTCGAGTTTCTTCACATCCGCCGGCAGATTTTCGACGTCCAGCTTGAGATTCCCGGACGTCACGACATTCGGACAACCCAATGCCGCGAAACGCTCGGCGTCGCTGTCGGACTGCGCGAGGCAAAGATCGAAGCATTGCAGCAGCGCGGAGATCGTGCCGCGCAGTTTACTCCAGCGCGGAAACGAACGCGGCGACATGCGGCCGTTGATGATCACCATCGGAATGCGCCGCTCGGCGCTCGACATAATCAGATTGGGCCAGATATCCGACTCGATGAACAGTGCGAGGCCAGGTTTCCAGTGATCGAGAAACGCCGAAACGAAGCGCGGCGAATCGAACGGCACAAACTGGTGGATGACGTCGGGCGGAAACCGCCGTGCGACAATATCCGCCGACGTCACCGTTCCGGAGGTCAGCAGGATGCGGACGTTCAACGCCCGCAACCGCTCGATCAGGCCGGCCGCCGCCAGAACCTCGCCGACGCTCGCGCCGTGAATCCAGATCAGGGGTCCCGGTGGGCGGGCTGCGCTTGCGACACCCCGGCGTTCGCCGATCCGCGCTGGATCTTCCTTGCCTTGCTTCAGCCGCCGCGCGATCAGCGGAGACACCAGCGGCGCGGCCATCGCCGAAAGCCGCCGGTACGCCGCAAGCGTCGCGGGGAGCGCGCTAGGCATGGATGCCCTCATCCGGCCGGCCGACGATCTGATAGGCGCGACGCGTCACGTCGTTGAGCCGTGTTTCGAGTTGCGCGCGCAGCATCTGCATCGCCTCGTTGTCCGCGTCGGGCGGCACCCTGATAATCTCGCCGACCGAGATGACGCCGCGCCCGAATGGCAAATGAATGACCGAGCGGTCCCAGTTGTTGAGACGCTTGAAGCGGCTGGTGGCGATCGCCACCGGCAAGATCGGACGGCCCGATTCCCGCGCCAGCATGATGATGCCAAGTCCCGCCTTGCGCGACACCTTCGGCACGTCGGCGGTCAAGGCCATGTTGATCTTCTCGTCCAGCGTGCGCAGCATCGCCTTGAACGCGCTGACGCCGCCCTTGCGGTGAAACGACGTGCCATGATCGCCGGATCCGCGCACGGTTCCGACATCGAGCCGTTCCGCCGCGATGGCATTGATCTCACCATCACGATGGCGCGAAATCAAAACCTTGGCCGGATACTGCTTGCGCTTCAGGAACGGCATCATGAAATGCTGGCCGTGCCAGAACGCGATGATCAGCGGCATGTCCGGCTCGAGTCGCTCGTATGCGTCCGGCGGATCGATGCTGAAACGGTTGGTCCACCACACCAGCCGCAGGAACTCGGCGGCGGTGAAGCCGGCAGCACGATGCAGCCAGCTTGCGCGGCCTAGCTTTCGAAGTGCGGATTTCAACGGGCGGACTTCGCATCGTTGGCGGGGTCGAGCAGCCGGTGGAGATGGACGATGAAATAACGCATGTGCGCGTTATCGACGCTCTGCTGGGCCTTCGCCTTCCATGCCATATGGGCCGTGGCGTAGTTCGGAAACAGGCCGACGACCTCGACCTTGTCGAGATCCTTGAATGTCACGTGATCGAGGTCGAGCAGTTCGCCGCCGATAACGAGGTGAAGCAACTGCGGTTGCACAGTTTCGGACATGAGTCACATTCCCAAAGCGATGACCGGCACTTTGAATTCAAGCACCAAATAAGGACACAAGCATTACAAAATCGGGTTGTCCCGAAAGTGCTTGACGATATGCGCATGGCGCGCACGTCCCGCCGCCACCAGCAATCCATGACGAACGTCGGCCTGATTGTAAACCAGTCGTTCGCCAGCCAGTGTGGTCATTTCCCCGCCTGCTTCGTGCACGATTAAATCGGCCGCGGCAAGGTCCCAGTCGCGGCTATTCCCGCCTGCAAACGCGGCATCAAGCCGCCCTTCCGCCACCCTTACCAGCCGCAACGCCAGCGATCCGATCCGTGGATAAAGGCTTTCGCCGTCCTTCATGCCGCCGAGACGCTCGACCAGCGGCTTCGGTCCGGCAATTTTTGGAAAATCGATGGCGGCCCCCGGCGCTGCTGTGATCGGCAGACCGTTCAGCACGGTGCCGCGCCCGCGCGTTGCAAAAAAGAACTCATCGCTGGCCGGCGCAAACACCGCACCCAATACCGGCGAACCGTCCGCAACCAGCGCGATACTCACCGACCAGTCGTCCTGACGTGCGAGATAGGCGCGCGTGCCGTCGATCGGATCGACGATCCATGTCGGCGATTTGCCGAGCCGCGAGGAATCGTCCTCGCTCTCTTCCGACAGCCATCCGTAATCCGGTGTCGCGGCGCGCAGCCGGGTCTCGATCAGATCGTTGACCGCGATATCGGCCTCGGACACCGGCGACGACTTGCCCTTGATCCAGGTTTTCAATTCGGTGCGGAACAGACTGAGCGCGAGCGCGCCGGCCTCGCGCACCACGCCCTCAAGCAAGGCGGCATCGCGCGTCAGGGCAGCGCCTGCAAACTCGAGGTCAGCGCCCGGCAATCGTCAATCCTTCGATACGCACCGTCGGCGCGTTGACGCCGTACTTGAAAACGAGATCGTTGGCCGGAATCATCGACTTGAAAATCTCGAACAGATGGCCCGCGATGGTCACCTCGCTGACCGCATAGGTCAGTTCGCCGTTCTCGATCCAGAAACCCGCCGCGCCCCGGCTATAGTCGCCGGTGACACCGTTGACGCCCGAGCCGATCAGGTCGGTGACGTAGAAGCCTTCCTTGATATCCGACATCAACTCGGCAGGCGTGGCTTTGCCGGCTTCAAGATGAAGATTGTAGGGCCCGGGCGAAGGCGACGACGACACGCCGCGATGGGCATGACCCGTGGTGGCCATGCCGAGCTCCTTTGCGGTTGCTGAATCCAGCAGCCATGTCGTCAGCACTCCGCCATCGATGATCGCAAGTTTTTTTGTCGCCACGCCTTCGGCGTCGAACGATTGCGACCGCAGGCCGCGCACACGCAGCGGATCGTCGATGATGCGGATGCTGCTGTCGAACAATTGCTGGCCGAGACGGTCTTTCAGAAAACTCGTCTTGCGTGCGATCGATGCCCCGTTCACCGCGCCGACCAGATGGCCGACCAGCGATCCCGAAACGCGCGGATCGAACACCACCGGCACCTTGCAGGTCGCAACCTTGCGCGGATTGAGCCGCGCCACGGTGCGCTCGCCCGCCAGACGCCCGACGCTCGCCGGTGACGCCAGATCGCCGACATGAATCGCCGACGTGAAATCATAGTCACGTTCCATGCCGGTGCCTTCACCGGCAATCGCCGTCATCGAGATGCCCTGGCTCGACCGCAGATAGGATCCGTGGAAGCCGGTCGAAGTCACGAGCACCATGCCGCCGATACCGGCGGAGGCCGCCGCGCCTGAGGATTTCGACACACCCTTGACGGCAAGTCCCGCGGCTTCGGCTTCCTGCGCGCGCCGCTCCAGTTCCTCGACAGACGGCACCTGCGGATCGAGCAGATCGAGATCCGGAAACTGCTTCGCTAGCAAGGACGGATCGGCAAGGCCGACATAGTCGTCATCGGGTGCGACCTTCGCCATCGCCACCGCGCGCTCGGCAAGCTTCGCGGCGCCGTCGCCGCTGATGTCGTTGGTGGAGATGACGGCCTGACGCTTTCCGACGAACACGCGCAGTCCGACGTCATCTCCTTCGGAACGCTCCGATGCTTCAACCTTGCCGTCGCGAATCTCGACGCCTTGCGACACGCCGCGCACCGCGACCGCGTCGGCAGCATCCGCGCCCGCGCGTTTCGCTGCTTCAACGAGCCGCTGCGCCAATGCGCTTAATGCGCTCTGATCGAGAAGTTCGGATGTTGTTGATTTCGCCGACGACGGCTTCGAAGAAGACAACGAAGAGGAGACCCGCGCGTTTGGTGAAGAGTTCACGAACAAATTCCCGAAGCTTGATTCGAACGTCTGGATTGATGAGACTTAGCGGCGAATGCAATATATCATGAGATGTGCCTGTTTTATGCGGACTTCAAGCGTTTTCGCCGCCTTCCGGCAAAGATATTTGGCATAGCCTGGCAAGGTCTCGTCAATCATCTGCGCCAACCTCTCGTCAATCATGAGAAGTGAAGCAATGCCGGTGAGATAGGATTAACCAGCCTTCTTAAGCGGATTCCGACGCCGCTCTGGCATCGTCCACCCATCGACCGGGAACATAATTCCGGCGTGGGAGATAAAAGCCGTGAGGCGTCAATTCGGAGTCGGCGGGGCGCAACCCGTCGGGTCGAGCTGCATGTTGCAGCTCGACCCCCATTCTTTGCCGGTCAGCTTTGAGGCGCGCGATGGCCGCGCTGATGGCGGCGTCAGGCATATCGAAATCCACCGCGAGCGTGTCACCGTGCGCCGTGCCGTTGGCGGCATGCGCATGGCGATCAATGTCCGCGTCAGCGACTTTCTCGGCATCGCGTGCCGCGAGACGAATGACGGACACGCGCTGGTGCTGGTCCATCACGATCCGTCGCTGTCGGTGCCGCTGCTCGTGACGGCTGACGAATTGCAACTCGATCTGGCGTGGCAGATGTGGGGCGATCTGTTCGCATTGCCTCAGATCGAGAACGAAGACGACGCTGCGCGCCGACCGGCGCCTCGCCGCCGCCGCCGCAATGTCATCAAGGACCGCCGCCCGAAATTTCTGGTGCGCCGCAAGGCCGGTCGCGTAACGACAGAACAATCCATTCACCGCGGCGAGCGCGAGATCATCGCGCGGCACTGAAAATCAGGAACTGCGCAGCACCGCGTCCGCCAGCAATCCGGCGAACAGCAGCAGACCCGCGTCGCGGTTCGACTTGAACAGCCGCAGGCACAACGCCGAGTCGCCGATCCGGATCGTCCGGACCTGCCAGACCAGATGCGCCGCAAACGCCGCCAGTCCCACCCAGGCCAGCCATTGCGAGCCGGCGCGCCACAGCGCCATGCCGATCAGCAGCACGGCAAGGCCATAAAAAATCGTCAGCGCGGCCTGCGTCCGTTCGCCGAACAACAGCGCCGTCGACTTGATGCCGACCAGCACGTCATCCTCGGTGTCCTGATGGGCGTAAATTGTATCGTAGGCGATGACCCAGGCGATCGATCCTGCATAGAGGATGAGCGCCGTCGCATCGATGCGGCCAAGAATAACCGCAAAGCCCATCAGCGCTCCCCATGAGAACGCAAGACCAAGGGTCGCCTGAGGCCAGTAGGTAATGCGCTTCATGAAGGGATAGACCGCGACGATCACGAGCGAGGCGATGCCGGTCATGATCGCGAAGCGGTTGAACTGCAGCAGCACCGCAAGCCCGACCAGCGCCTGGATCACCAGAAAAATCGCGGCCTGTGCCACCGTCACCTGACCCGACGGGATCGGCCGCGACCGGGTGCGCTCGACCTGGTTATCGAGATCCCGGTCCGTGATGTCGTTCCAGGTGCAGCCCGCGCCGCGCATCACCATCGCGCCGATCAGAAACAACACGATGACAAGCGGCAGACCGCGCACGTCATGGGCGATGCCCGCGGCCAATGCCGCCGACCACCAGCACGGCATCAGCAACAGCCACCATCCGATCGGGCGGTCGAAACGCGAGAGGCGCAGATAGGGCCGCATCCAGAGCGGCGCATGGGTATCGACCCAATTCGCGGTGGAGTCGGCGACGGGGGCTGCGGCGTTGCTCATCCCAAGCCTTCTGCTCTAAGCCTTTTAGGTCTGTGCCTTTTAGCTCGGAGCGCGCTCCAGGCAAATCACCGGGTGAGGACGTTGCCGTTCAGCGTGTCGAAGGTGCTGCCGCCCTTCTTCATGGATTTGGCTTCCGGAAGCGAGGCGGAGCCGAGCGCTTCGCTCAGGCTCGGGCCCGCTGGACCGACTGGGCCCTGCGCTGCGGCGGCACAGACTTTCGCCAGCAACTGCTCGGTGCCGGCATGGCCCTTCTTCATCTGCTCGCCGACATTCGGAGGGATGCCGCACTTTTTCGCATTGCCTTCGACGAACTTGATCATCCTCACTTCGGCCTGCGCGAAACTGCCGATCAGCTTGCAGGCCTCCTGCGGAGGAGCCTTGCGCTTGCCGGCAGCCTTGATCGCGTTGGCCTTGGCTTCGGCATCCTTGCGCAGCGGCGCGAAGCCGGTCTGACACTCTTCCGCGCCGGGTGGAGGACCGGCTTGCTGCTGCGGCATTCCGAAGCCGCCGCCGCCGACCGGCGCCGCGCCGGTCGAGAATGCATTTGAGGAAGGGGCAGGTTGCGGGGGCGCAGCCGCTGCGCCGTTCACGGGCGGGAACGGCGACGCCGCAGGCGCACCGCCCACGGGAGGAAATGGCGAAGGGGCAGGCGCAGCCTGTCCCGGCAGCGGCGCCGGAAATGCGCCCTGCGCGCGGACGTCCGCGACATGCATGACGAGCGCGGCGGCAGCCAGCGATAGAATAAGACGGTGGGCGGTCACGGATTCTCCTCCGGCGGGTTCCAGTGTCCCTGGATGATGTTTTACGATTCCCGCCTGCCGTTAACAACCCGTCGAATTTGGCGACAGCGCGGCGGTTCGCCGCGTAAGTGGCTGCTAATCCGCATTCATTGGGCTAGAAGTCGGAACATGAACGGACCCGCATGATGCCCAAACTCGATTTTCGCAGCCCCCGCCTTTTCGTTGATGCTCCGCTCTTGGCGGGAATGGGCATCGCGCTCGATCGCGACCAGTCCAATTATCTCGGTAACGTGTTGCGGCTCGCGGCTGGCGACACCGTGCTGGTCTTCAACGGCCGTGATGGCGAATGGCAGGCCACGCTCGCGGGCCGCAAGCGGCCGGACCGCGCCGAAATCGTCAGCCAGACCCGCGCGCAGGATGGTCTGCCCGATCTGCATTACGTGTTCGCGCCGCTGAAGCACGCGCGGCTCGACTACATGGTTCAGAAAGCCGTTGAAATGGGGGTCGCAGCGCTCCGGCCGGTGACGACGCGATTCACACAGGCGAGCCGCGTCAACACCGAACGGATGCGCGCCAATGTCATCGAGGCTGCCGAGCAATGCGGCATCCTCAGCCTCGCCGAGGTCCGCGATCCCGAACCGCTTGAGCGCTATCTGAACGCACGCGACGGCCAGCGTCTGCTGGCGTTCTGCGACGAGGAAGCGCCGACCGCCGATCCTGTCGCCGCCCTTGCGCAGGCCCGCGCCGGCCATGCGGGCGGTACCGATGTGCTGATCGGCCCCGAAGGCGGATTTGCCGAGGACGAACGCGTGCTGCTGTCGAAGCAGCCGCGCATCGTGCGCCTCGCGCTGGGTCCGCGAATCCTGCGCGCCGACACTGCGGCGGTCGCGGCGCTCGCCGTCGTGCAGGCGGCAGTCGGCGATTGGGGACAATCGAATACACGCTGAGGTTGCATTCCGGAAGACCTCTCATTAAGCCCTTTTCCGGATCGTCGTCGAAACCCCGTCATTCCCGTGCTAAGGGACTGCCGATTCAAGCCTTTACCCCCGTTGGATACCGAATAATGAGCCAGACCAGTGCCGCAACCGCGACCGGGTCCGCCGCACAGGCGGACGCCCTGCTGCAGACATATGCGCGGGCTGGCTACACCCATGCGCGGCCGCCGATCCTGCAACCGGCCGAGCCGTTTCTCGATCTGTCCGGCGAAGACATCCGCAAGAGTCTCTATCTGACCTCCGACGCCACGGGCGAGGAGCTGTGCCTGCGCCCGGATCTCACCATTCCGGTGGCGCGGGAATATCTCGCATCGAAGCGCGTGGGAGCGCCCGCAGGATTTTATTATCTCGGTCCGGTGTTTCGCTTTCGCGGCGGCCAGGCCAGCGAATTCAATCAGGCCGGCGTCGAATCGTTCGGCCGCAAGGATCGCGCCGCCGCCGACGCCGAAATGCTGGCGCTCGGTCTTGAAGCCGCGTCCGCATTCGGCGTGACCGGCGTCGATATTCGCACCGGCGATGTCGCCTTGTTCTCGGCGCTGATCGACGCGCTCGATCTCTACCCGGTGTGGAAACGCCGGCTCATCAAGGATTTCAACCGCAAGATTAGTCTCGCCGAGGATTTGCAGCGCCTAACGCTGGAAACCGGCAAGACCCGCAACGAATATGAAGGCGTGCTTGCGGCGCTCGCCGGCTCCGACCGCAAGGCTGCGCTGGCGCTGGTCACCGACCTGATGTCGATCGCCGGCACCAGCAATGTCGGCGGCCGCACCGTGTCGGAAATCGCCGACCGCTTCCTCGAACAATCGACGCTCAAGGGCGGCGCACTGCCACGCGACGCACTGCAACTGATCGAACGCTTCCTCGGCATCGCCGGCGAGCCGGATGACGCCGCCGCACAACTGCGCGCGCTGGCGTCGGACGCCAAACTCGACCTCACCGCGGCCATTGACCTGTTTGAAAGCCGCACCGGGTTCATGGCCGCACGCGGCATCGACACCAAAGCCATTCGTTTCTCCACCGCCTTCGGACGCGGCCTCGATTACTACACGGGCTTCGAGTTTGAACTGCACGCCAGAGGCAGCGGCACGGAGCCGCTGGTCGGCGGCGGGCGCTATGACGGATTGCTGACGCGGCTCGGCGCGCGCGAGCCGATTCCGGCCGTGGGATTCTCGATCTGGATCGAAGCGCTTTCGCAAGGGAGCGCCGCATGAGCACGCCGTTCGTCGTCGCCGTCCCATCGAAGGGACGCTTGCAGGAAAACGCCGAAGCCTTCTTCGCACAGGCCAACCTGACGCTGGCGAAGCCGCGCGGCGCCCGCGACTATCGCGGCACCATCGCCTGCCTCGACAATGTCGAGATCGCCTATCTGTCCGCCAGCGAGATTGCCGCACAACTCGCGCGCGGCGCGGTGCATCTCGGCATCACCGGCGAGGATCTGATCCGCGAAAGCATTCACGATGCGGACAAGCGCGTCATGCTGATCGAAAGCCTTGGCTTCGGCAGCGCCAATGTCGTCGTGGCCGTGCCGCAGGCGTGGATCGACGTCCGCACCATGGCGGACCTTGACGACGTCGCGACCTCGTTCCGCGCGCGGCACAATCACCGGATGCGGGTGGCAACCAAATACATCAACCTGACACGCAACTTCTTCGCCACCCATGGCGTCGTCGATTACCGCATCGTGGAAAGCGCCGGCGCCACCGAAGGCGCGCCAGCCGCGGGAACGGCCGAGTTGATTGTCGACATCACCACCACCGGCGCCACGCTCGTCGCCAACGGGCTGAAGGTGCTCGACGACGGCGTGATGCTGCGCAGCCACGCCAATCTCGTGGCCTCGCGCGACGCCGACTGGTCGCCGGAGGCCCGCGAGACCGCGCGGATCATTCTCGACCACATCGCGGCCAGCGCCCGCGCCCGCAAATACAAGGAAGTCCGCACCCGTTTCGCGGCCTGCAACGATGCACTGCTCGCCGAGGCCCACAACAGGTTCGGCGTGGTGTCGCCGTTCGGCGGGCCGACCTCGTCGGGCATGGTGACCTTGCACTGTCCGCCGGCGCAGCTTTATGCGCTGGGCAGTTTCCTGCGCGATCACGGCGCGGAAACCGTCTCGATCGCTTCGCTGGAGTATGTGTTCGATCGCGAGAATCCGCTTTTCGCCAAACTTCAGGCTTTCCTGGGACAATGAGAGGCGGGGCCTTTGGCTCGCGGCGCTGCAACCGACACCGCAGACGTTCTGCGACCGTGGCGACAGCGCACGGCGATTACCATATGATGGTCGACAGGATATTTCTGGAAGCTGATCGATGACGCCGAGTAGCGATGTCTCAAATCTGTCGGGCACAGGCCGCGCGCAAGGCCTGTCGATTGTCGTGCCCGTCTTCAACGAGGCGGCGGGCCTTGCCCTGCTGCATGAGCGTCTTTGCGTGCTCGCCGGTTCGCTGAAGCGAAAGCACAATCTCGCATGTGAAGTCGTCTATGTGGACGACGGCTCGACCGACACGACGCTGAGCATTGCGCGCGGCCTGCCGCCCACGGCGATCGACGTGCAGGTGGTGTCGCTGTCGCGCAACTTCGGCAAGGAAGCGGCGCTGATGGCGGGGCTGGATCATGCCCGGCGCGGCGCGGTGCTGTTCATGGACGGCGACGGCCAGCACGCGCCTGAACTGGTGGAGCGGCTGGTCAGCCACTGGATCGTGGACGGCTACGACGTCGTCTATACGGCCAAGGCGCACCGCGATAACGAATCCATCCTGCGGCGCTTGAGCGTGCGCACATTTTACACGCTCATCAACTGGGGCGCACGGCAGAAAATTCCGGAAGACGCGGGCGACTTCCGCCTGCTGTCGCCCCGCGCCGCCGCAGCCCTGAAGCAGCTTCCCGAACGCAACCGCTTCTTCAAGGGGCTCGCAAGCTGGATCGGCTTCAAGCAATTGCGGGTCGACTACGAACCCGAGGCCCGCGCGCACGGCGTCACGACGTTCAGTCCGGGCCGGTTGCTCGGCCTTTCCATCGAAGGCCTGACCTCGTTCTCGGTGGCGCCGCTGCGGGTCGCGAGCCTGCTCGGGCTGCTGCTGGCCTTCGTCGCGTTCCTGTTCGGCCTGTCGATCCTGTGGGAGACCGTCGTCAGCGGCAAATCCGTCCCCGGTTATCCGTCGCTTGTGGTCGGCCTGATGACCATCGGCGGCGTGCAGCTCATCATGATCGGCGTGATGGGCGAGTACATCGGCAAGATCCTGTCCGAGATCAAGGCGCGGCCGATCTACTTCGTCGCGGAGCACAGCGTGAAAAGCGCCGAGGCCTCAACCGCCGCCGACAAGACGCCACAGACTGCGGCTGAATGACCGTGGAGACGCCGCCGCGCCGTATCTGGCTGTGCGCCGACGATTACGGAATGAGCCCCGGCGTCAATCGCGCGATCCGCGATCTCATCGTACAAAAAAGAATCAACGCGACGTCCGTCATGGTGGTCGGCGCAGCGGTGGACCGCGCCGAGATCGACGCACTGACGCAGGCGGTTGCGGCAAACACGGACTGCGCGATCGGGCTGCATGCCACGCTCACCGCGCCGTTCAGCCCGTTGACCATGCACTTCAGGCCGCTCGACGGCGGACAATTCTGGCCGCTTGGACGGCTGTTGCGCGCCAGTCTGTTCCGGCGGCTCGATGCCGAAATCATTCAGGCCGAACTGCTGGCGCAGATCGCGGCCTTCCGGCAGATGTTCAACCGCGCGCCGGATTACGTCGACGGCCACCAGCACGTGCAACTGTTTCCGCAAGTGCGCGACGCATTTCTTGCCGCAGTCAAAGATGCTGCACCCGGAGCATGGGTGCGGCAATGCGGGCGCAACCTGCCGCTGTCGCAACGGCTCGGCAACCCGAAGGCGCTGCTGCTCGATGTGCTGAGCGAGACGTTCCGCAGAAAGAGTGCGCGCGCGGGCATTTCGTTCAATCCGGGTTTCGCGGGCGCCTACGACATGGTGCGCGGTGGTGAGTTCGGCACGGCGATGCAGGGATTTCTCGACGGCCTGCCCGATGGCGGCCTTGTGATGTGCCATCCGGGATTTGTCGACGACACGCTCGTCAGTCTCGACAACGTCACCCATCAGCGGGAGCGCGAGTTTGCGTTTCTCGCAGGCGACGATTTCCCTCGCCTGCTCGCGGCAAGCAACGTCACGCTGCAGCGGGCATAAGGGTTCATTGCGCGCCTTAAGTCTTTTTGTCGCACCGCGATGAGCGGCTTTCCTAAATTTAATTCTGTCCGGGACTTAACCCGACACAATGCGGCCCTACATCATGACGCGCATCCGCGTGCCGGATGCTTCAGGAGGACGTCATGACGCCGCAGGAACGCCAACTGGTTGACGATCTGTTCGACCGTCTCGCCAAGCTCGAAAGCTCTCCGCGCGAGCCCGACGCCGACGCTGCGATCGCGCAGGGTTTGCGTCGTGCGCCCAATGCCGTCTATGCGCTGGTGCAAACCGCGCTCGTCCAGGACGAGGCCCTGAAGCGCGCCAGTGCCCGCATTCAGGAACTGGAAGGCGGCCAACAGGAACCGCGTCCATCCGGCGGCTTTCTGGATTCGATGCGCGACGCGATTCTCGGACCCGGTCAGGGCCGCGGTTCGGTACCGAGCATCCGCCCCGGTGAAGGCGCGCAACGCGGTCCGGTCTGGAACAGCGGTCAGGCGCTCGAGCAGGCGGACGCCCGCCTGGGCAACGATCCGCGCATGAACGATCCAAGGTCCGGCAATCCGGGCGGCGGACTTTTCGGCGGCGGAAATCCCGGTGGCGGTGGATCGTTCCTCGGTACGGCGGCGGCAACCGCAGCCGGCGTGATCGGGGGCTCGATGCTGATGAACAGCATCAAGGGCCTGATGGGTGGCGGTGGAAATCAGCAGAGTCTCGGCAACACCGCCGATGCCGGTGGCAGCAAGATGCCGTGGGACAACAGTTCGTCCTCGGGCAATCTCGCCCGCGATGCCGGCGTCAACGATGTCGGCAGAAGCGGCGACGCCGGCCAGCGCCAGAATTCCTACGATCAGGCGCAGGCCGATGCCGATCAGGATCAAGACCAGGATCAGGATGACGACGACGATTACGATTCCGGTGACTTCGACGACGGCGACAGCGATTTCGCCTGATCGATATCTCCGGCGACAAACGAAAACGGCCGCTGAATCCAGCGGCCGTTTTTTTTACAAGTTCAGTTTCGCTCAGATCACGACAACGCGCGTGCCGACAGGAACGCGGCCGTAGAGATCGATCACGTCCTCATTGCGCATCCGGATGCAGCCTGACGATACGTTGGTGCCGATGGTCCAGGGCTCGTTGGAGCCATGAATGCGATAGAGCGAGGTGCCGAGATACATCGCGCGGGCGCCGAGCGGATTTTCCGGGCCGCCTTCCATATGCCGCGGCAGATCCGGACGGCGCTTGAGCATTTCAGCTGGCGGCGTCCAGGCCGGCCATTCCTTCTTGGCCGAGATCGTCTTCACGCCTGACCAGGTGAAGCCCGGCTTGCCGACGCCGATGCCGTAGCGCAGCGCCTTGCCGCCACCCTGCACCAGATAGAGGAACTTGTTCGGCGTATCGATCACCAGCGTTCCGGGCGCGTGCCGGCCGCTATACTCGACCACCTGCTTCTCGAATTTCGGATCCATCCCCGGTCGGCCGGGCTCGATCGAAACGTCGCCCTGCCGCATGTCCTGACGATACTGCGGGTCCATCGGCGGCAGTCCGCCGCGTGACGGCATTTGCTCGTAGCGCGGATCCTGACGCGGCTGCGCGTAACCGGAATCGCCCGGCTGACCGCCGCTGAAAAGGAATTCGATGAAGCCGCCGCCCATATTGGATCGCTCGTTATAAGCGACCCGGATCGGCATCGGCGGTGTCTGTGCGTAAATCACGCGGGGCTCAGCTCCCGGCATGTCGTCTTCGAAAGCGAAGGCTTGAAATGAACCGGCGCCGAAACACACTGCGCCGGCGACAAGCGCGAGGGACATTTTTCTGAACATCGACGTACTCTGCACTGTTTCGTCGTTGACGCGCGGACTGCGCGCCTGAACAGGAACCATTTAAGTTTTAAATCGCCTCAGTTTGGTAAATGAAAACGGGTTTGGGATTCACCACGTCCGCAAATGAGCGGTGTTCTTCGCGGTAGCGTTTATTTTGGATGAACGCGGACGCTACATGGTTAATCGTTGGTATGCGCCGCTGCCCGCTTTCAGCGGCCCGCGGTTCCGTCTGAAACTTCGCGTTAAATGCCGCCGGGTTACAACGCCTCATCAGGGAGTGAGACCGATGGCTGTTCAGCGTAAACGATTTCGTATTGAGACGATCCAGTCCGGCGATATGCCGATGCTCGATCACGAAGCGGGCGACATCAACCCGCATCATCATCAGATCATGAGCGAGTTGCGCGCCATTCGCGCGCAGATGGCGTCTCACCGTAACGGCGTGGTCGCGGAGCAGGACGATACGCCGTCGTCGAAGGAACTGACGGCAGCCCAGCAGCTGCTCGGCAGCTATCGCGCCCAGATCGAACAGTGTGAAAAGCTGAAGGTCGAGCTTGATCTCATTCACGATGCCATCAACCGCACCAAGCAGGAAATCGCCGTGCTGCACGGCAAGAGCTTCAGCGGCGACGAGATGTCCAAGGTGACGGGCGAACTCGGCGCCGTCGTCGGCGGCACCGAACAGGCCACCCAGCAGATTCTCGAAGCCGCGGAAGCGATCGATCAGGCGGCGAGCGCGCTCGGCAAGCCGATGTCGCCGGATCAGCAGGCCATACTGAGCGAGGAAATTCAGGATCGCGTGGTCGGCATTTTTGAGGCCTGCAACTTCCAGGATCTCACCGGCCAGCGCATCAGCAAGGTGATGGCCACGATGAAATTCATCGAACATCACATCACGGTCATGATGGACATCTGGGGCGGCGTCGATGCGATCAAGCAGCACGCGCCGGCCATCATCGATACGCGCGTCGGCGACGCCCGCCTGTTGAACGGTCCGAAGGCCGTCGATGATGAGGTGGGTCACGCGTCGCAGGACGACATCGACGCGATGTTCAACTAAAAATATCGAACAGCTTGTGACGAAAGAAACCCGGAGATCGCTCCGGGTTTTTCTTTTCAGGACGGCCGCCGGATCGCGATGAAACAGCCGAGCGCCAGCAGCGCCATCGCGATCAGCATTTCCAGCGCAACCGGTCCCGACCACCGGTCGATGACATAGGCCAGCGCGAACGGCGCGAACGCCTGACACATCTGCGCGGGCCGCGCGATCCGGCCCACCACGCGGCCGTATCCCACAGGCCCGAACAGCGCCAGCGGCAACGCGCCGCGCGCGATGGTGACAACGCCATTGGCCGCGCCGAACATCAGCGCGAACACCGTCGCGACGGCAGGCGAAATGCCGATCGCCACCAGAAGAGTGAATGCGCAGGCCATCAGCGCCATGGCTATCCGTGCGACCCAGAGCGGATGCAGCCGCCCGCCCGATACAAAGTCCGCAATCCGTGTGAGCACCTGCGCCGGCCCGAACAGCGCGCCGATGACCACCGCAGTTCCCGCATCGATCCCGCCGCGCTGCAGGATCGTCAGCAAATGCGCCAGCGTTCCGGATTGCACGAAGGCGTGGGCTGCAAATCCCGCCGCCATCAGAATGAATGGTACACCGGCGGCCGGTATGATCTTCGCAGGTTTCACCGGCACGGCGCCCTCAGCGACGGGCACCGGCACGTAGACCGCGTTGCGCGGCAGCACGAAGGCATAAAGCGGCGCGACGATGAACGCCATCACACCGGCGAATACGAAATAGACGCTGCGCCAGCCGCCATGCGAGATCAGCAACTGGGTCGTCGGCCATGAAAGAGTGGACGCAAGACCGCCGACGAAGGTCACCAGCGTAATCGGCCGCCGCGAGGCCATTCCGAAAATACGCGCCAGCGCCGTGAAGGCGGGGTCGTAGAGATTGCAGGCCATCGCGAGGCCGAGCAGCACCCAGCTTGCGAGATAAAGCCAGTACTGGTCGGTCAGCGGAAGAATTACGAGCCCGAGCGCGCCGATCAACGCGCCGCCTGCCATGATAAAATGCCCGCCATGGCGCTCGACCAGGCCGCAGGCGAACGGAGCGGCGAGACCGGAAACGCCCAGAGCGATGGAAAATCCGAAAAGCGCCTGCGCCAGCGACCAGCCGTGCGCGGCGGCGATGTGCGGCATCGTCAGCCCGGGCGGATAGAACAGCGCGCCCCAGCCCAATATTTGCGTAATGCAGAGAACACCGACAGCGCGGTAAGGGCCGGAGATCAGCACCCGAAGTCCGGCCTCCTTTTTTTGCCGCCCGTCTGCGCGAGCGGTCAGTCGTCAGGACAACGCTGAGGCCGGCTGCTCAGGCGCGCGGCGCGCAGCGGACGTACACCATTGTTCCATAGCGTCCCGAGGCGTCCTTGTCGATGAATCGCGTCATCAGAACCCGTCCATCGAAGGAAACAATCTCGCGATCCTTTTCCCCGCCAGCAGGACCGGCCGGACCGATGTAGTTCTTGCCGCTCTGGCTGCCCTTCAGGCGCAGCTCCTGCGGTGTGGCCTCGTCCGGAAGATGCATGATGACGCCACCGGTGGCGCCCTGCCCGATCACATAGGGATTTTTGCACTGGCCCCGCGCCGCCGCTTCAGTGCGGGCGCGATCCTCCGGTTTGTGGAACGACGCGAGCCCCCACCGTCCGACAATTTCATCGGATCGGATAGTCGCCGGGACGTCAGGCGCCACGCCGGGTTCCTGCACGGTGGGCTGCGATCCGCCGAAACCACCGAACCCGCCGAACCCTCCGCCGCCGCACGCGCCGAGAAAGCCCGACAGCACCGAGACGGCCATCAAGGTGGTGATTTTGGACCTGTTAGATGGCTCGATCGCTTTGATCATGGTGTCTCCCGGCAAGATTCTTGGGTCCCCGCTTGCCCGACTGACAAGCCGGGCCATCAACAGCGGATGATGGGGTGTTATCAAATACGCCCGCGCCCCTCTTATGGTTTCCAGATCATCCTATATTGGCCTCACCAAGGCCTTAAGGGCCTCGCTTGACAGGATCGGCGGCAACCCATATTCCGAACCCGTCATTAGCACTCTTGGAGCGTGATTGCTAAGGGTAAGGCTTCGGTCCCTCAAGGGGTTAGCTTAGCCCATTATCCACGGCCCGCGCTCCACCGCACGTCAAATCTTGCAATCAACGTCTAGAGGATACCCGATGGCCAAGACAACTTTTCGCCCGCTGCATGATCGTGTCGTCGTCAAGCGCATCGACGCCGATGAAAAGACCAAGGGCGGCATCATCATTCCCGACAGCGCCAAGGAAAAGCCTTCGCAGGGCAAGGTTGTCGGCGTCGGCCCCGGCGGCCGCGACGAAGCCGGCAAGCTGATCCCGATCGACCTCAAGGTCGGCGACACCGTGTTGTTCGGGAAGTGGTCGGGCACCGAAGTGAAGCTCGACGGCGAAGACCTCCTCATCATGAAGGAGTCGGACATCATGGGCGTGCTGAAGTAAGCGATCGACCAAAAAACGCGGCGCTCTCGGTCGTCATGCCCGGACTTGATCCAGGCATCCACGACTTGATCGACCGACGACGTGGATGGCCGGGACAAGCCCGGCCATGACGCAAAACAATCTTTCCATTTCGGAGTAACTCACATGGCTGCCAAGGACGTTAAATTTTCCGGAGACGCGCGCGATCGCATGCTGCGCGGCGTCGACATTCTCGCCAACGCCGTCAAGGTGACGCTCGGTCCGAAGGGCCGCAACGTCGTCATCGACAAGAGCTTCGGCGCACCGCGCATCACCAAGGACGGCGTCACCGTCGCCAAGGAAATCGAACTTGAAGACAAGTTCGAGAACATGGGCGCGCAGATGCTGCGCGAAGTCGCCTCCAAGACCAACGACACCGCGGGCGATGGCACCACCACCGCCACCGTGCTGGCGCAGGCGATCGTGCGCGAAGGCGCGAAGTCCGTCGCCGCCGGCATGAACCCGATGGATCTCAAGCGCGGCATCGACATCGCCGTGACGGCCGTCGTCAAGGACATCGAAAAGCGCGCCAAGCCGGTGGCTTCCTCGGCTGAAATCGCCCAGGTCGGAACCATTTCCGCCAACGGCGACTCCAACATCGGCTCGATGATCGCCAAGGCGATGCAGAAGGTCGGCAACGAAGGCGTCATTACGGTCGAGGAAAACAAGGCGCTCGAAACCGAAGTCGACATTGTTGAAGGCATGCAGTTCGACCGCGGCTATCTCTCGCCCTACTTCGTCACCAACCCCGAGAAGATGACAGCCGAGCTGGAAGACGCCTATGTCCTCCTGCACGAGAAGAAGCTGTCCGGCCTGCAGGCCATGTTGCCCGTGCTCGAAGCTGTCGTTCAGACCGGCAAGCCGCTCCTGATCGTCGCCGAAGACATCGAAGGCGAAGCTCTCGCGACGCTGGTCGTCAACCGTCTGCGCGGCGGCCTCAAGGTCGCTGCCGTCAAGGCTCCGGGCTTCGGCGATCGCCGCAAGGCCATGCTGGAAGACATCGCGATCCTCACCGGCGGCCAGCTGATTTCCGACGATCTCGGCATGAAGCTCGAGAACGTCACCGTGAAGATGCTCGGCCGCGCGAAGAAGGTCGTGATCGACAAGGAAAACACCACCATCGTCAACGGCGCCGGCAAGAAGGCCGACATCGAGGCGCGCGTGAACCAGATCAAGGCGCAGGTCGAGGAAACCACCTCGGACTACGACCGCGAGAAGCTTCAGGAGCGTCTCGCCAAGCTCGCCGGCGGCGTCGCGATCATTCGCGTCGGCGGCGCGACCGAGATCGAAGTGAAGGAAAAGAAGGATCGTGTCGAGGACGCGCTCAACGCGACCCGTGCGGCCGTTCAGGAAGGCATCGTGCCGGGCGGCGGAACTGCCCTGCTCCGCGCCAAGAAGGCCGTCGGCCGCATCCAGAACGACAACTCCGACGTTCAGGCCGGCATCAACATCGTGCTGAAGGCTCTGGAAGCTCCGATCCGCCAGATCGCCGAGAACGCCGGCGTCGAAGGTTCCATCGTTGTCGGCAAGATCCTCGACAACAAGACCGAGACCTACGGCTTCGACGCGCAGAACGAAGAGTATGTCGACATGGTCGCCAAGGGCATCATCGATCCCGCCAAGGTGGTTCGTACCGCCCTGCAGGACGCAGCCTCTGTCGCCGGTCTTCTCGTCACCACCGAAGCCATGGTCGCCGAACTGCCGAAGGAAGCAGCACCGGCGATGCCGGGCGGCGGCGGAATGGGTGGCATGGGCGGAATGGGCGGCATGGGCTTCTAAAGCCCGTCGCTTTCACCCCAACGACATCAAAAGGCCGCCTCCGGGCGGCCTTTTTTATTGCCTCAGCCTCTGAAGAATTTTCGCGACAATCCGTCCCGGTTTTGAGATTGTCCGCATTCGACGCACTCCCCTGCGATTCAGGATCAAGTTCAGGATCAAACTCCATGCGCGCATTGATGATTGGCTGCACCGTCGCTCTCGTGAGCGCAGGATCGTGGTCGGCAACCCACGCCCAAACGGCGAAAGACGCGAAAGCTGCCCCCGAGGGCAGCGTGCGCTACTTCAATTCGCTGGGCGACCTGCTCGGCGACCTGCCGGTCGATGCCTTCATCAAGGAAACGCGCGCAGGCGGAAAGCTTGTCTCGGCGCTGCTCGACGTCTGCTATTCGGTCTCGACCACGTCGGATCGCAAGGATCGCTTCGCCATCGAACTGAAGGTCGAGGGCGAGAAGCTCAGCGGCAGCGGACAGAGTTTCGAGAACAAGACCCCGGTGTCGGTCAACCTGATCCGCAAGGGCGGCAAGTCCACGTCATTCGACGGCAAGATCACTTTGGGAGGTGTTCCGAACTCCGTATCGTCGCCGGACAACTCCGATGTCGATGAGAAGGAATTCCAGCAGTCGCAGGTGGTCGATGACGACCTCTCCGACGCGCCCAAGGATTTCACGCAGGTGTCGCCGCAGTCGGTGGCTGTCCGCGTCAAGCGCGAGAATTTCGCCGATCTGGTCAAGAGTCTGAAAGGCCAGAACGTGCAGATCGCGCTCGACAGCATCGCAACCGATTGCAACGCGCTGCGCTCGGGCGGACAGGTGCTGCGCCTGGTGGTCGATCCGGCGCGCGCACCCGGCCTGGTCGCGAGCCTGAAGACGTCGCCCGGCGTGGTGACAGCGGGCTGGACCTCCGGCAGCTACGACATGGAGCGCGCGATCCGCTTTGCCGCGGCCGACTGGAGCGAAGGCGGAAAGCTGAAGCGGGACAAATTCGCCAACGCCATCGCCGCGACGGCCGCGAAAGTCATGTCGGCGAAACCAGGCACGGCAACCTGGAACGACACGACCGGCGAACTGACTTTCACGATCAAGCGTCCGAGTCAGTTGGCGCCTGCACTCGACCTGACCGAAACGCTGGAAATCACGGCACTGGTCAGTCCCGATAAACCCGGCGGGTCCGACCGCATGATCGTCTGGCTCGCCGTTCCCACCAGCAAGACCACCGACGAGAGCGCCGGTCCTCAATTGCAGTTCGCGGACAACGCCGGCGGCGAGGAGGAAAGCACGTTCAATGACGACGACGGCATGATCAAGGCGATCGCGTCCGAGTTGAAAGGGCAGCGCTGGGACACCGACAAGGCGTCATGGAAGTAATCCACCGCCCCGCGTCCGCCCGCCACAAGGTCCGATAAAACATGACGCGCTATGATGCCGTCATCATTGGCGCGGGCCTCGGGGGTCTCACCGCCGGCGCGATCCTCGCACGTGCTGGACGCAAGGTGCTCGTGATCGAGCGCAGCAATTCGGTCGGCGGCGCGGCCTCAAGCTACAAGGTCGGCGATCTGTTCGTCGAAGGCTCGCTGCACGAAACCAGCGACCCGCACGATCCGCGCGATCCCAAGCATGGTCCGCTGACGCGCGCCGGCGTCCTCGACGCTGTGAAATGGATTCCCTCAGGCGCGTTCTACGAAGTGCGCGGCGGTCCGGTCGGCGCGCCGCTCACGCTGCCCGACAATTTCGGCACCGCCCGGCAAGCGTTGACGGAGCGATTCCCGGAAGCACGTGACGGCATCGCGCGATTGCTGGGCGAGATGGAGAAAATCTCCTCCGCGATGGGGACCCTGTCGCGCGGCAGCCGAGCCTTCAGGACACCGCTGCAAGCCTTCGGCGCGCTGCGCAATCTGTTGCCCGCAATCCGCGACTGGAACCTGTCGCTGTCGCAAAAGCTCGACCGGGTGTTCGGCAACAATGAAGCCGTCAAAGCGGCCATCGCCGCCAACCTGTCCTACTATCACGACGACCCCGCCACGACGTGGTGGATGTTCTTTGCGATGGCGCAGGGCAGTTACTTCCTGAGCGGCGGACGCTACGTGCAGGGCGGATCGCAGCGGCTCTCCAGCGCGCTGGCGCGGGCCATCAAGACTGCTGGCAGCGACGTCATCCTGCGCCGCGCCGCAAGCCACATCGGCGTCGATGCGCAAGGCCGCGTCGTCAGCCTCACCCATACGGCGAAAGACGGCAGCGATCCGCAGACCGTGGACGCCGCGCGCGTCATCGGCAACGCTGCGCCGGAGGTGCTGGCCGCGCTGCTGCCCGATGCGGACGGCGCGAAACTGAACGCCGCCTACAGCAATCGCCCGCGATCGATTTCGTTGTTCGCGCTGACGCTCGGCCTGTCGAAGCCGCCGCGCGAGTTCGGCATCGCGCGGTATTCGACGCAAGTGCTGCCGGACTGGATGACCACGCTCGGCGATTACGCACTTGCCACGACGCTGATGGCGGGCGAGCCCGATCGGCATATGCCGCCTCTCGCTGTCGTCGACTATGCGGCGATCGATTCAGGCGTGCCCGCGCCACCTTATGTTCTGTCAGTCGTCGGGCCGGATGCGTTGTCGAACTGGGACGGCAGCGACGATCAGGATGCCTATCGCGCCAAGCGCGCACGGTGGCAGGACGCCATCGTGGCCTATCTCGACACACACTATCCGGGACTGGCGGGCGCCGTCGTGACATCGTCGTTCAACACCGCGCTGTCGGTGCGGACATATCTCGGCGCGCCGCTGGGCGCTGTTTATGGTTTCGCGCCCGTGCCGCCGCGCTCGCTGTTCGGCGCGCCGAAACGCACGCCCGCGACGCCGATACCGGGACTTTACCTTGCATCGGCCTATGCCGGATTCGGCGGTTACACCGGCGTGATCCAGTCCGCAGGCGCCTGCGCCGACATGATCCTCGGCGAGCGCTGAAACCCGCCGCTCAGTTCGTGTTCAGCCGGAACCGCAACGTCTTTGCACCGACGAACGACACGAAATCGCCCTGCCGCTTCCAGGTCGCCGCTTCGCTCAACGTAGCAACCAGCGCGTCGTCCGCTTGCGCACGCGCAGGCGAGCAGCCGCGATCTTCCAGCACACCCGGCACGAAGATGACGGTGTCGTTGGCCACCGAGAACTGGCCCTTGCCGGCCTTGCACCACAAATCGAGCACGGCTTCGCCCTTGTCGCCGATTTCGAGCGTCGGAATTTTCTTCGATCCCGGCTGCGGCGCAACGTCCAGAGTCATTTCAGCGCCGAACGGAAACTCGCTGGCGGCATTTGCCGGCGCAAGCCCGATCACACTCGCCGCGACGGCAAGCCCGAATACAGCGTGTCGCAAAATCGTCATGACTGATGACCCCGAATTTCGATTTCGCGCAGGTTCTAGACGCTAGCAGAGTTGTTTTCCAGTGCGCGCGCTGCCCAAATTGCGCGCGCATGACGGACAGAAAAGCCAAATGAAAATCCCCGCAGCTTGCGCCGCGGGGATTTGTGGAGAGCCGTAACAGCGATGAGTTACTTCAGTACCATCGCAGTGAACGGATAGACGTAGGCTTGCAGCATCACGAGGAAGCCGACGAGACATGCCAGCACGATCGAGTGCCAGAACACGTAGCGAAGGATCGTGCCTTCGTGGCCGTACCAGTTGGTGGCGGTCGAAGCCACGACGATCGACTGGGCGTCGATCATCTTGCCCATGACGCCGCCGGACGAGTTCGCCGCCGCCATCAGGATCGGCGAAATGCCGAGCTGTTCCGATGTGATCTTCTGCAGGTTGCCGAACAGCACGTTCGATGCCGTGTCGGACCCCGTCAGCGCAACGCCCAACCATCCGAGCAGCGTGCCGAAGAACGGATACAGCACGCCGGTCGCGGCGAAGGCGAGGCCGAGCGTCGCATCGACGCCCGACAGGCGCGTCAATGTGCCGATCGCAAGCATCGCCGAAATCGTGATCAGCGAGATCGCGCAGACCTTGATGGTGCGGCCATACTCTCCAATCAGCTTGGCGGGCGAGAAGCCCATCAGGAAGCCGGAGATGATCGCCGCGATCAGCATGCCCGTTCCAGTGAAGGACAAATAAGTGAACGAGAACACGGCGCCTTCCGGCGTCGGCTTCGCGGCCACCGGCGGCACCTTGTTGATCATGTTGTGCAGTTCGGGAACCGGGTAGTTCCAGGTGAAGATCGAGTTCGCCCAGGTCTTGAACGACCCGTTACCCCAGATCAGCATCACGATACAGACGATGATCCATGGCAGCATCGCGCTCCAGAGCTGGCCCTGCGTCAGCGGGGTCGTATCCAGTGGCTTGTTCGCCTTCATCGTCGCCGACGATTCGTCCTTGCCGCGCAGCACAGGCGACAGCCACAGCTCCTTCGGCTGCCAGACCTTCAGGAACAGGATCAGCGCCCCCATCGAGATCAGCGATGCACCGATATCGACGATCCAGGGATTGATGTAGTTCGAGATCACGAACTGGGGAATCGCGAACGAAACCGCGGTGACCAGAATCGCCGGCCACACCTGCATCATGCCGCGCCATCCGGCGAACGCCCAGATCACCCAGAACGGCACCAGCAGCGAGAAGAACGGCAGTTGCCGTCCGACCATCGCACCAAGAACATAGGGATCGAAGCCGGTGACGGACGCGAGGCCCTGGATCGGGGTGCCGAGTGCGCCGTAGGCGACCGGCGCGGTGTTGGCGATCAGCGACAGGCCGGACGCCGCAAGCGGCGAGAAGCCGAGACCGATCAGGACCGCACCGGTAATCGCGACCGGCGTGCCGAAGCCCGACGCGCCTTCGAAGAACGCGCCGAACGAAAACGCGATCAGCAGCAACTGGAGACGGCGGTCGGTGGTGACGCCGCCGATCGCACGTTGCAGCAGCTCGAACCGTCCGGTCTCGACCGTGATGCGGTAGAGGAAAATGACGTTGAGCACGATCCAGCCGATCGGGAAGAATCCGACCACGACGCCGAGCAGCGACGCACGGATCGACATGCCGGCAGGCATGGTAAAGACAAAAATCGTGATGATGTTGGCGACGATCAGAGCGATGATCGCGGCGATGTGAGCCTTGACCTTGCCGCTGGCGATCAGCACCAGCAGTGTCACAACGGGGATGGCGGCTGCTATCGTCGACAGCGCAGCGTTCCCCAGCGGATTATAAATTTGATTCCACATTGCAGTTTCCTCCCCACGTCATTGTTCGAACGGCCGACCAGCGTGGTTGGTCAACGCGTCTGCATGCTGGAGAGCACAAGCGTGTGATGAAAATCGTGAGCGCAGACCCGAGCCCCAAAACGCTCACAATGCCGCTAAATGAACGGCCCCCAGCCTTCGCCGTCGGCGCCATGCTAGAGTGAATGTCGCACCATGGACAAGATGCCGCAGGGTCAGCTCTTTGCGACTTTAGTCTAAAAATTGAGAATTTCTGATATTTTTCAGGGCCTTGCTGCCCATCCAAGGAGAAGAATTCTGTGAATGGTATCGGCGCGACGCTCAAAACCGTGTGGAGGATTGCCGCACCCTATTTCCGTTCCGAAGACAAATGGGCGGGCCTGGCCCTGCTCGCCGCGGTCATTGTCATCGAACTTGCGACGGTGGCCATCAATGTCTTGCTGAACTCCTGGAACAACCGCTTCTACAACGCGCTGCAGGAACGCAACTGGGACAACTTCGTCTCCGAAATTCTCTACTTCACGATCATCGTGACGATCTTCATCGCGATCGCGGTCTATCAGCTCTATCTCAATCAGTGGCTGCAGATCCGCTGGCGCAAATGGATGACCGAACGTTATCTCGGCGAGTGGCTCAATCACGCCAATCACTACCGGATGCAGCTCCAGGGCGACGCCGCGGACAACCCCGACCAGCGCATGACCGATGACGTCAAGCTGTTCGTCGACCGCACGCTGAACATCGGGGTCGGCCTGCTCAACGCCGTGGTGACGCTGGGGTCGTTCATCGTCATCCTCTGGACGCTGTCGAGCGCCGCACCGCTGCATCTGTTCGGACGGGACATCGACATCCCGGGATATATGGTCTGGGGCGCGCTGATCTATGCCGCGCTCGGCACTTGGCTGACGCACCTGATCGGCCATCCGCTGGTCGGGCTGGACTTCCGGCAGCAGAAATACGAGGCGGATTTTCGCTTCAACCTCGTGCGCGTCCGTGAGAACTCCGAACAGATCGCCCTGCTGGACGGCGACAGCGCCGAGCGTCAACGCCTGCTGACGCGCTTCGGATTCGTGGTCGAGAACTGGATCGGCATCATGAACCGCACCAAGAAGGTGACGGCCTTTACCGCGAGCTATTCGCAGGCCTCGGTGATCTTTCCTTATATCCTTGTCGCGCCCGCCTACTTCGCCAACAAGATGCAGCTCGGCGGCATGATGCAGACCGCCTCCGCCTTCGGCAGTGTGCAGGGCGCGTTGTCCTTCTTTATTTCGACCTATCGCACGCTCGCCGAATGGCAGGCGGTGATCGCGCGCCTCGACGGCTTCGAGACCGGAATCGGCGCGGCCAAGACGCTGGCGGCAAACCCCGCCTCGATCCAGACGGTCGCCACACCCGGCGCTTCCGTGATCGGCCTCGGCGATCTGCTGCTCGCGTTGCCGAACGGCAAACCGCTGATCCAGACCTCGGGATTCACGTTGCGAAAAGGCGAGCGCACGCTCGTCACCGGCCCATCCGGTTCAGGCAAGTCGACGCTGTTTCGTGCCATCGCCGGCATCTGGCCATTCGGCAAGGGCGCGATTTCGATTCCGAAAGGCGCATCGCTGATGATGCTGCCGCAGCGTCCCTACTTCCCGGTGGGCCCGCTGGCGTCCGCGATCACCTATCCCGCGAAGGAGAACACGTTCGATACGGCAAGGCTCGAGGAAGTGCTGAAACTCGTCGGATTGCCGGCGCTGGCGTCGCGGCTGGCCGAGGAAGGCCATTGGAACAGAACGCTGTCGCTCGGCGAGCAGCAGCGGCTCGGCCTCGCGCGGGCGCTGTTGCACGCGCCACAGTATCTCTTCCTCGACGAGGCAACGGCCTCGCTCGACGAGCCGTCGGAGACCCTGCTCTATCGCCTGATCGAGGAAAAACTGCCGGACACCACCGTCGTCTCGATCGGACACCGCAGCACGCTCGATGCATTCCATCAGCGCCGGGTGTCGCTGGTTCGGGACGGAGACCGATTCACGCTGAGCGACGAAGAGAAGCCAGCGACGGTGGCGTAACAATCGCGCGGGCGAAAGCAACACAAGCCGCTACAGCCAGTGCTCCGGCCATGGCTGCCGCCGGACCCAGCGGTGCCAGACGAAGGCAAATGCGGTCAGCAGCAGCGCGCCGGCGAAAACCGGCGCGACCACGAAGGTCCATGGCAGATTGGCTGACACCACCAGCAGCGGGTTGATCCCCGCCGGCGGATGAAACGTCCGGGTGACGAACATCGCAAGGACCGCCAGCCCCACCGCTGCGGCGGCCGCCCACGCCTGCGGGCCTGCGGCATGAAGCACCATCAGCCCCACCAGCGTCGCCACCAGATGACCGCCGATCAGGGCGCG
Source organism: Afipia sp. GW822-FHT04G07 (assembly GCF_058800765.1). Taxonomy (NCBI): domain Bacteria; kingdom Pseudomonadati; phylum Pseudomonadota; class Alphaproteobacteria; order Hyphomicrobiales; family Nitrobacteraceae; genus Afipia; species Afipia sp. GW822-FHT04G07. The sequence continues at coordinate 3,196,788 of NZ_JBXAMP010000001.1, read as the reverse complement.
CGGCTGCGCTGGCGGCGCATCGGGTGAGCCGATGACAAGCACGATCGAGGTCGCGAACGGAATAACGGCAAGCGGATAATTCATCGTGGCCGACAGCCACTCCATCCCACCGATCGCCAGCGCGGCGCCGAGACCGGCGATGGCGCCGGCTTTCACGTTGCGCTTTCCGGCCTCGTCCAAAAATTCCGATGACTGACGCCGGCTTCTGCTCACAGGAATTCACCGTCACGGCATTCGACAAACAAAAGGGGCGGCAGATTTCTCTGCCGCCCCTGAAGCTTTCAGATGAAGGCTCTTACTTCAGGCCGCTGAGCGTTGCGTCGGCCGAGAGCTTGGCGATGAACGTGTCGCCGCACCACTTGGAGCCGATGCCACCCGGATTGATCGGGGTCGCGTTGTTCTGCTGACCGGCATTGAAGTCGCTGGTGAAGGCGTTGCAATCACCCTTGCTGAGATCGGTGCCCGAGTAACGCAGGTCGAGGGTGAACACCTTGTAGGTGAAGCCCACGCCGATGTTCCAGGTGTTGTAGTCAGCATACTTGATGCCGAACTGGAACGGGTCGCCGACGATGCCGGTGCCATAGAAGGCATCAGAGGTGCCCAGCCACTGGCGGCCGAATTCACCCGACACGTAAGCGCCGATGCCGCTGGTGCCGAACAGCGTGCCCGGTGCGGTGATCTTACCGGTGATCGACGCGTAGGTGCCGTCAGCGCCGGTGTTCAGGAAGTTCGGCGAGTAGAACACGTTGCCGCCCAGCGAGAAGTTGTCGTTAAAGGTGTAGGCCACCTTGCCGTACACTTCGTAGAAGGAGACGTCCTTCTTCATGACGTTGCCGTTGGCGAGGATCACAGGATTTGCCTCGTTCGGGCAAACCGCGGCCACGGTCAGGATACCAGCGGTACAGGTTCCACCTGGATACAGGTAACCGAACACACCGAAGTCGAAGGCGACGGGGCCGAAGGTCGGGCGGATACCGCCGTAGACGTCGATTTCAGCAGCGGCGCGGTTGGCGAACGAAATGCTGGTCGCGGCCGTACCGACGTAGAGCTGAAGGTTTGGATTGATGTTGTAGCGCGGCTCGAAATAAGCGGTACCGGCCGGCTGGTTGTTCGACTGCGTGACGCCGCGGAACAGGTAGTTGCTCATGATGCCGGCGCCGAACGCGATATCCCAAGGCGACACGACTTCAACCGGCGGCGCCTTCTTGTAGACCTTGCCGAGATCGGCGGCCGACGCCGAACCCAGACCCATCGCAACCGCAACGGCTGCGATCGACAAACTTACTTTCTTCATGACGATCCCCATCATCGTTTAAAATTCAGTCCGATTGCCGAAGGTCCGAATGACAAGCGTAATCGACTGCGTGAACTCGTGGTCCCAATCTGCGGGGCACAGGGATGTTCGGAAAGCAAAAAACCCAAGCAATTGCCGCCTTTTTAGGCGTTTAAACCGCTTCAAAAGATGTTCTGCCGCAGTGTTGCATTCTGACAACAAATTTCGGCCTCAATTGAAGCCGGCAGCAGGTATTCCTGCGAACCCTTGGCAATTGAACATCCACCGAGACACCCGGACGCCAGGAATTGCGCGCCCCCTCGTCCGATTCGCCGCCGCCGCCGTTCGGCCCGGACCCCGCCAGCTCCGGACGCGCGCGCCTAAACGCGAAAGGCCGCAGCGATTGCTGCGGCCTCCCAAAATCCTGCGCCAAAAAGCCCTGCGGTACCCGCCGAGGCGGGCCTAGGACCTCAATTGTTGCTGTCGTCGCTGCCGGAGCCGAAACCAGACGACCAGCTTGGGGCCGGAGCTGGAGCAGGTGCCGGGCTGGACCAGCTGGGCTCGGCTGAACTCGCAGCGGATTCAGGCGCGGGCGCCGCAGCAGGCTTCGGAGCGCGCTTCTTCTTCGGAGCGGCCTTCTTGGGTGCAGCCTTTTTAGCCGCCTTTTTGGGAGTGGCCTTCTTGGCGGAAGATTTCTTTGCCGACTTCTTGGCGGCCTTCTTGCTCGCCTTCTTGCCGGACTTTTTGACCGCCTTCTTCGCCGATTTTTTGGCGGACTTCTTCGCAGACCTCTTGGAAGATTTCTTCGCGGTTTTCTTCTTCGCCGCGGTTACCTTCTTCGCCTTCTTGCTTTTAGCTTTCTTCTTCTTCGCTTTAGCCATTGTGGTCCTCCTGTTTCGCCAGCCGCACGTTCAAACCGGCGTTCAAGCACTCCCAACGCGGGGGCCCTTCATCGATGCCGCCAATAAATCCGGTCGAGGACCGCCTGTCGCCCAATCGAGCAGCTCAATCGTGTGCACCACAGGGACTGACGTTCCGTCGGTACTTTCCACCGAGCCAATCTGCACCATGCAACCGATGTTGCCGGCAGAGATGATGTCCGGCGTCGTCGAAGCGATGTTGGCGATCTTCCGTTCGCGCAGTCGCCTTGCAATGTCGGGCTGGAGGATGTTGTACGTTCCCGCCGAACCGCAACACAGATGACTCTCCGGCACATCTTTCACCACGAATCCGCTCTTGGAAAGCAATTCTTTCGGAAGCTGCGTGATTTTCTGTCCGTGCTGCAACGAACATGCGGAGTGATACGCGACGACGAGATCGTTTTTGCTTTGTGGCCACGCGATGTCGAGACCACCGAGATATTCGGTGACGTCCTGCGCGAGAGCCGATATTCGCGCGGCTTTCTCCGCATAGGCGCGATCCTCGCGCAACATGTAGCCATAATCCTTGATGGTCGTGCCGCATCCCGACGTGGTTACGAGGATGGCGTCGAGGCCGTTTTGGTCGGCCTCCCTTGTCCACACCTCGATATTCGCCCGCGCGCGCTTCAGCGCATCGCCGTCGTGGCCCATGTGATGCGTCAGCGAACCGCAGCACTGTTCGTCGGCCACCAGCACGACCTCGATGCCATGGCGGGTCAGCATCCGGATCGCGGCCTGATTGATACCCGGCGACAGCACCTGCTGGGCGCAGCCTTGCAGCACCGCCACGCGGCCGCGCTTTTCACCCTCGGCGGGAAATACCGTGCCACCGGCTGGCCCGGCCGCAGGTAAATGCGCCGGCGCAAGCGCGAGCATCGCGCGCAGCCGGTCGAAGAAGGTCGGCGTGGTCTGGCCTTTGGGGGAAGCCGGCAGCAACGCCGCGAACGGCTTGCCGAGCCGGGCCGCGATCATGCTTGCCCGAAACAGGCCGGGACGCGGCAGCACGAAGGCGAGGACGCCGCGCAGGAATCGCTCGGGAAGCGGCCTGGAATATTCCTCCTCGACCTTCACCCGCGCCTGATCGACCAAGTGCATGTAGTTCACCCCCGAGGGGCAGGTGGTCATGCAGGCGAGGCACGAGAGGCAGCGATCGATATGCTTGACCACCTCCTGCGTCGGGGCCCGGTCGTTCTCGAGCATGTCCTTGATGAGGTAGATGCGGCCGCGCGGGCTATCCAGTTCGTCGCCGAGCAGGACGTAAGTCGGGCACGTCGCCGTGCAAAACCCGCAATGCACGCAGGCCCGCAGGATCTTGTCGGCTTCGCGGATATCCGGATCGGCAAGCTGCGCGAGAGAAAATTCGGTCTTCATTTAGCGCACCATCCGGCCGCGGTTGAGAACATTGCGCGGGTCGAAACTCGCCTTGACGCGCAGGCCCAGCGCCGCCACGCCGGCCTCCTGCGGATGAAACACATCCACCGCGTTGCGCACCTGATCGCTGGCGCGCAGCAACGTGGCGTGGCCGCCGATCGCCTTCAGCCGCTCCCGCAGGAGTACCGCATGGGCGTCCGGTGCGGGCGGCAGCGCCGCCCAGATCAGCCCGCCGCCCCAATCGTAGATCACATCGCCGCCTGTTTCGCGCGCCAGCGCCTGCCCGAATGCCCCACCGGAGGCTGGCGGGCAGACGATACGCCACACCGGCCAGGCGCCCAGCGATCCGGCCGCCGCGAACGGCGTAACATCGCGAAGGGAAGTCCAGACCGATCCGGACGCTTCATCCTCGATCATGTCCGCCGCGCCAAATGGCGCAAGCGCATCGCGTACCGATCCCGCGCGGTGCGGAACCGAGGCGCCGATCCCCTCCAGCCGGACCAGCGTCACCGCCTGCCGGGTCTCGCCCAGACCGGACAATGTGCCGTCCGCACTCCGGAAGATCGAGGCCGGCAGATGCGCCACGCCCGACACGTCGTATGGCGATCCCAGCGCGACGGTCATGGCCCGGTTCGCCGTGACGTCGTCGAGGCCGCGCAGCACCAGCGTGCGCTCGGTTTCCGCCTTGGGCAGCACCTTGAGCGTCACCTCGGTCATCACCGACAGGGTGCCCCACGACCCCGCCAGCAGCTTGCAAAGGTCGTAGCCGGTGACGTTCTTGACCACCTTGCCGCCGGTCTTGAAGGAGTCGCCAAAGCCCGAGACGGCATGGGCGCCGAGCAGATGATCACGCACGCCGCCGGCCTTGATGCGCCGCGGACCCGCCAGACCCACCGCGATCATGCCGCCGACGGTCCCGGCACCGCGCGGAGTTCCCAGCAGCACCGAGGTGTCCATCGGATCGAACGCGAATTGCTGGTTCTTGGAATCGATCAGCGACAGAACATCCGCCATCGGCGCGCCGGGCTGCACGGTGATGATCAGTTCGTTCGGCTCATAGGACGTGATCGCGTTCAATGCCGAGACGTCCAGCACGGCATTGGTGGCCATCGGCTGGCCGATCGCGCGCTTGCTGCCATGACCGATAATTTCAAGCGGCTGCTCGGCGGCGACCGCATCGCGGACCGCCTGCTCCACATCCTTCGCATCACGCACTTTCAACGTATCCACGCCGCCGCCCGTTTTTCTATCTGTTGCAAATCAAATGATCCCTGCCGGTCACCCGGCGGTTGCTCTGGAAGCGATCGCATTCAAAATCGCGGGATATCAGGAAACGCGAGCTTGCCGCCGTGGACATGGACGCGGCCCAGTTCTGCACAGCGATGCAGCGTCGGAAACACCTTGCCCGGATTGAGCAGGCCTTGGGTGTCGAACGCGCATTTGAGGCGTTGCTGTTGGGCCAAGTCGATGTCGCTGAACATCTCGGGCATCAGGTCGCGCTTCTCGACGCCGACGCCATGCTCACCGGTCAGCACGCCGCCGAGCTTGACGCACAGCCGCAGGATGTCCGAGCCGAAGGCTTCCGCCTTGTCCATCTCCTCGGGGATATTGGCGTCGTACAGAATGAGGGGATGAAGGTTGCCGTCGCCGGCATGGAAGACATTCGCGACGCGCAGGCCGTATTTTTCCGACAGATCGCGAATACCGGCCAGTGCTTCCGGCAGCTTGCCGCGCGGAATCGTGCCGTCCATGCAGAGATAATCCGGCGAGAGCCGCCCGACCGCCGGGAACGCCGCCTTGCGGCCAGACCAGAACAGCAGCCGCTCCTGTTCGGAATTCGAGATCTGCAACGTGGTCGAGCCGCACGCGCGCGCGATTTTCTCCACGCGCTCGATCAGTTCGTCGACCTCCGCCTTCGGGCCGTCGAGTTCGATAATCAGCAGCGCCTCGACGTCGAGCGGGTAGCCTGCGTGCACGAATGCTTCCGCGGCGACGATGGCGTTCTTGTCCATCATCTCCATGCCGCCCGGAATGATGCCGGCGCCGATGATGTTCGCGACGCACTGGCCGGCGGCTTCGATCTCCGCGAAACCCACCATCAGGGCGCGCGCGGTCTCCGGCTTTTGCAGGATGCGCACGGTCACTTCGGTGACGACGCCGAGCAGGCCCTCCGACCCGTTGATGACTCCCATCACGTCGTAGCCGTCGTTCTCGGGCGCCTTGCCGCCGATGCGCAGGATTTCGCCGGTGATCAGCACGAATTCGCAGCCCAGCACATTGTTGGTGGTCATGCCGTATTTCAGGCTGTGCACGCCGCCGGAATTCTCCGCGACATTGCCGCCGATCGAGCAGGCGATCTGCGACGACGGATCGGGCGCGTAGTAGAAGCCCTTGTGCGCCACGGCCTGGCTGATGGCGAGATTGGTCACGCCGGGCTCGACCACCGCCACGCGGTTGTCGAAGTCGATTTCGCGCACACGCTTGAACTTGCCCAGCCCCAGCAGCACGCCGTCCGCAAGCGGCAGCGATCCGCCCGACAGCGACGTTCCGGAGCCGCGCGGCACCACCTTGATGCCGTTGTCGTGGCAGTATTTCAGAACCTGGGACACCTGTTCCGTGGTGTCGGGCAGCACCACCACCATCGGCGGCTGGCGATAGGCGGTCAGCGCATCGGATTCGTAGGGCTGCATCTCACGGGTCGTGGAGATCACGCCCTCACCCGGCACGATCTTTTGCAAAGCTGCGACGATTTCCTCGCGGCGATCAAGGATTGCCCGATCCGCTTCAGGCATAATGATAGACATGGCAATCTCCAGCGTGTTTGCGTCACGCATATTGTTCCGATGGTTCAAGCACAGCTTGCCGGTTTTGAATAGTTCCAAAGCGGGTCGCGCGAGAGGTGGATCTATCCGACCAGCGCACCCAGTTCCCGCCGAACCGGCATCACCGGCATCACGGCCTGCACCACCAGACCGCGGGCACGTGCATCGAGCACGCCGACGGCGCGCAACGCGAACAGGGTGATCGCCTGCACCGAATCGCGCAGCTTCACCGGATCGTCGATATCGTCAGGGGCGAGCGGGCCAACCAGCGATTCGTGCAGCGCCCCGATCAGGGCAGTTGCGGCAAGCGAGATGTCCTGCGCCGGAAGGTGCCCTGCCCTGACCGCCGCCTCGATCCGCGTTTCGACTTCAGCGGAGATTTCGCGGCGGCTGGCAAGGCGCGATGCGGTGACATCGACATCCACCGGCTCGGCAAGGATGCCCCAGGCGAGCTTGCGATTCGACACCACGTGCACGGCGATCGTCGTCACAGCCGCAGCCAGCGCGGACGAAGGTCCGGGGGCAGCGTCAGCGGCGCGGCGGATCGCCGTCAATTCCGCGCGCGACACATCGGCGATCAGTTCGGAAATCAGGTCGGCTTTGGACGGAAAATAGCGATAGACGGTGCCCGCCGCGACATTGGCGCGGGTGGCGACCGGCGCGATCTGAACCGCAGCCATCCCGCCTTCGGCAGCTGCGTCGCGTGCGGCGGAAAGGATCGCATTGCGGCGTGCCGCAAGACGTTTCACGACCTGATGAGTTCGCCTGTAAACCATTGACGGCGTTCGTCTCCCAAAAAGAAGTGAACATCAGTTCAAAAGCGAAGACAAGCGATTCGGCAGAACGGGAATTAAATTCGCAGTGCAGCATAACCTTTTTGGCCGAGGCACGATCTTGTCCAAAACCGGTTGCCACTTTTCGGGACCATGCCTAGCCGCTGAATCCCATCGCCCGCGCCAGTGCAGCCACCGCCATGCCTGTGATGACCGCAACGAACTCGTTGCGCCGGATAATCGTGATCGCGACCGCGGCACCAATGGCGAACAGAACGACGGCGCCGCCATTGACCGCGATCGGCAGCGATGCCGCGACGATGATCGATCCCGGCAATGCGTCGAGCATCCGCCGCACGCGCGGCGTGACATTGACGTATCCCATCAGCCAGAAGCCGCCGAGGCGCGAGGCGACCGTCACGACCGTCATGACGGCCAGTGCGATCATCACATCGGAGCGCAGGAAATCGCTCATGCGCGCTCTCCATGCGGCTTGATTTGCGCGTCATCGGCCGGATCGTCCATCAGCCCGGCACTGATCGCACCCGACAGCGCGCCGCTGATGATGAACCACCAGCCGGGCACAAGCCAATGCACCGTGAGCGCCACCACGCCCGCCACAACCCACGGGATCGCCCGTCTCGGGCCTTTCCAGGCCGGCACCAGCATCGCCGCGTAGAACGCGGGCACCACCAGATCGACGCCGTATTTTTTCGGGTCGCTCAACTGCCCGGCCAGCAAATATCCCGGCACCGACGAGAGAAACCAAAGGACATAGAGCAGAATGCCGCCGCCGACGAAGAAGGACGCGTCCGCGCCGCCGTGATTGCGATAACGCGTGGCGGCGAGCCAGCCGCCATCGGTGACCAGCAGCATCGAGGGATAGGACTGCCACGGCGGCAGCGTGCCGAACCACGGACGCAGGCTGGCGCTCATCAGCGAAAAACGGATATTCACGGTGATGGTCAGCAGCGCCAGCGTCGCGATCGACGACACCGTCAGCGTATCCGGCCAGGATGAGACCGCGACGAACTGCGACAGCCCGCCATAGACGAAGGCCATCATCACCTGCACTTCGGTGAGCGTGAAGTTCTTCTGCGCGCACAGCGCTCCGAACGCCATGCCGAACGCGATCGTGCCCGGCAGCATCGGCGCAATGGCGTAGATGCCGGGCATGATGGCCTTCGACGACCAGTAAGCTGGCGCGTGAAAATGGTCTTGGGGCGCCTCAGGCATCGTATTGGCCGTGGTCATCGATTCATCCGCAGGAGGATTCATCGGTGCGGCGAATAAGCCGGGCGGTCAAGCGACGCGGCTGTGACCCATGTTCAAATAAGGGTCAAACGCGTCCGCCCATGCGGATCGCGGGGAGCAGACGGCAAACCACAGCACGCTCAAAAGAAAAGGCCGGTTCGAAAACCGGCCTTTTCAAACGATTGATGTCTGGCGCGTTACGCCTGCGGCTGCGGTTCCAGGCCGGCGTCCGGACGCGGGCGCGGCTTCCCGGCGGGCGGCACCGCCGAAGTGCGCGGACCGGTCGGCTCGAGAACTGACTCGCGGTTCGGCTTCTTGCCGGCCAGCAGATCGGTGATCTCATCACCGGACAGCGTTTCGAATTCGAGCAGGCCCTTCGCGAGCGTCTCGAGATCGGCGCGCTTCTCGGTGAGGATTCGCGTCGCTTCCTTGTAGCCTTCTTCGACAAAGCGTCGGATCTCGGTGTCGATCTTCTGAACCGTGGCTTCCGATGCGTTCTGGGTGCGCGACACCGACATGCCGAGGAACACCTCGTCCTGGTTCTCGCCATAGGACACGGTGCCGAGTTCTTCCGACAGACCCCAGCGCGTCACCATCATGCGCGCAAGCCGTGTCGCCTGCTCGATGTCGGACGATGCGCCCGACGTCACCTTTTCCTTGCCGAAGATCAGTTCTTCCGCGACGCGCCCACCCATCATGATGGCGAGACGCGAAGTCATCTGCTCGAGCGACATCGACAGCTTGTCGCGCTCGGGCAACTGCATGACCATGCCCAGCGCACGGCCGCGCGGAATAATGGTCGCCTTGTGGATCGGGTCGGTCGCGACGACGTTGAGGCCGACGATGGCGTGTCCGCCCTCGTGATAGGCCGTCAGCATCTTCTCTTCCTCGGTCATGACGAGCGACTTGCGCTCCGCGCCCATCATCACCTTGTCCTTCGCTTCCTCGAACTCGGACTGCGTCACCATGCGCTTGTTGCGGCGCGCGGCGGTGAGCGCCGCCTCGTTGACGAGGTTCATCAGGTCCGCGCCGGAGAAGCCGGGCGTACCACGTGCAATGGTCTTGAGGTTGATATCCGGTGCCAGCGGCACCTTGCGGACGTGAACCTTGAGGATCTGCTCGCGGCCGACGACATCCGGATTCGGCACCACGACCTGACGGTCGAAGCGGCCCGGACGCAGCAGCGCGGGATCGAGCACGTCGGGACGGTTGGTCGCGGCAATGAGGATCACGCCTTCATTGGCCTCGAAGCCATCCATCTCGACCAGCAACTGATTGAGGGTCTGTTCGCGCTCGTCGTTACCGCCGCCGAGGCCAGCGCCACGATGACGGCCGACCGCGTCGATTTCGTCGATGAAGATGATGCAAGGGGCGTTCTTCTTGGCCTGCTCGAACATGTCGCGCACACGCGATGCGCCGACGCCGACGAACATTTCGACGAAGTCCGAACCCGAGATCGTGAAGAACGGCACATTGGCTTCGCCCGCGACGGCGCGTGCGATCAAAGTCTTACCGGTGCCCGGAGGGCCGACGAGCAGCACACCGCGCGGAATGCGTCCGCCGAGCCGCTGGAACTTGCCGGGGTCGCGGAGAAACTCGACGATTTCCTGCAAATCCTGCTTGGCTTCATCGACGCCTGCGACGTCCTCGAACGTTACGCGGCCGTGGGCTTCCGTCAGCATCTTGGCGCGCGATTTGCCGAAGCCCATCGCCTTGCCGGCGCCGCCCTGCATCTGGCGCGACAGGAAAATCCACACGCCGATCAGCGCGATGAACGGCAGCCATGAGACCAGCAGCGACACGAACCACGGCACATTGTCACCCGGCGGCTTGGCGGTGATCGACACCTTGCCGTCATACAGGCGCTTGATCAGCGTCGGATCGTTCGGCGCATAGGTGTGGAAGGTCGAACCGTTGGTGAATGTGCCGTTGATGTCCGGACCCTGGATGACCACGTCGCGGACGCGGCTCTGGTCAACCTCGGTCAAAAGCTGGGAGAACGAAATATCCTGCGAGGCAGCCCGCTGTCCCGGATTCTGGAAAAGCGTGAACAATGCCAACAGCAACAAGACGATGATGACCCAGAGGGCGAAATTGCGCAGGTTGGCGTTCATTGGGCTTCCTTCGTGGCCGCACCGATCGCGGCCTTATATCCTTGGGCCGACAACAGGTTTTCCGTGCGGTTGCAATACAATCTAGGTGCGGTCCCCCTTGCTGCCAAGGGAAGCGCCTAGGACTATTTAACGCATATTACCGGCATTCCGGGTGAAATAAGGGCACTGTTTCCAGCTATTTCGACAGTGGTTAAGGCAATCCAGCCTCAATCAAAGCAATCCAGCCTTGCGCCGGCCCCGTGGCGGCGCCGGCGCAATGTGGATGCGGTTGTTCCGGATGCTGATGACAGCCCCCGCGAGCGTCTGCTTCAGCCGAATGCGTCCATTCCCGGACTTTTCCCTCGCGGCCAGATCCAGGGCTTGTGACAGCGCCTCCACCTTGCCGAGTTCGGCCGGTCCTTCATGGCCGACGCGGTTGACGGCGCGCAACAACAGGCGGATCCGGATTTCGTCGGACAGGGCGGTGAAAGCCGCCAGATCGAAAGCCGCGCCCGAATACGCATGGTTGATACTGGCGAGATAGCGTTCCGCGCCATCCGTCATGATTTCCAGCGCAGCGTTGGCGCGGGCCAGACGCGTCGCGAGACGCGCCAGGCCCCGTGCATCGGCACCTTCAGCCGCCAGCCCCGGCATCAGCGCGCGCAGACGCGGTCGTGTAAAACGCGCGTCGTAATTGGTGGGGTCGTCGGCGAACGCGATGCCGGCTTTTTCGAGCGTGGCGACAAGCCGAGATTTCGGCACATCGAGAAACGGCCGCACCAGAACCACGCCGTCGCGATCCGATTGGCGGGCCATCGCTGCCAGCCCTGCAAGACCGCTGCCGCGCGACAACCGCATGATCACGGTCTCCGCCTGATCGTCCTGCGTATGCGCCGTGAAAATATGGGATGCTCCGTGACGCTGCGCGGCGCGGGCCAGCAGCCGGTAGCGCGCGGTCCGAGCGGCAGACGGCAATCCGGTTTTCGGCTTGTCCCCAGTCCAGCGCACGGTGCGATGTTCAACGCCGAGCGATGCGGCGAGCTGCTTGACGGCGCGTGCCTCACGCGCAGCTTCCTTGCGCAGGCCATGATCGACCGTGACCGCAACAAGATGCGGCGCTTTCTTCAGCGCGTCACGCCAGCGGGCGGCGAGCCACATCAGGGCCAGCGAGTCCGGGCCGCCGGACACCGCAAGCACGATTGCCGACGCGGCTTTCCAGTCGGCGAACAGACGTTTCGCCTCGGCGACAGTGATGACGGATTTTGCTTCGGGCTGGGGCATGATGTCGTCCGGAAGTCCAGCGTCAGCATAGCCGGATCGGCCGCGAAAATCTTGCCCGGCTTCCGCCGATCAATATCAGCAGCCGACGCGCTTCTGCTCGCGGGACACGCCCTGCTTCACCCCGTTCGACGCACGCGGGTATTTGCGCGTGACTTCGCCGAATGCCGCGCAGGCGGCCTCCTTCTCCTTCAGCGCCGCGAGCGACTGACCCAGCCGCAGCAACGCATCCGGCGCCTTCGCGGAGGTGTCGTACTTCGTGGTGACGCCCAGGAAGGTTTCAGCCGCATCGCGGTACTTCTGCCGCTGGTAAAGGCTTTCGCCGAGCCAGTACTGCGAATCCGGCAGCAGCGCATCGCTCGGATACTTTTGCGCGAAGTTTCGCATCGTCTCTTCGGCGAGCGCGTAATCCTTGCGCTGGATGTAGCCGATGCCGAGATCGAACTCGTCGCGCGGGGTCGCCGACGGCGGCAACGTGGTCAGCGAAGCCGTCGTGTTCGGGGCCTGCTGCACCGGACGCTGCATCGGCGCACGATTGGGATCGCGTGAATTGCCGACATTCGACAGATCCAGCGGCTCGCCGGCGTCACGGCCGCCCGGTGCGCCGATCGGACCTTCCGCCAGCGGCGCCTGGCCTCCGCCGAGCGCGCGCGGCACGCCCGGTGCATTCGGATTCTGGCTCGGGTCAAACGCATCGCCGCGGCGACCGCTGCTGGCAACGGGTGCCGCGATAACCGGCGGCGCCTGTCCGACACCGGGCTGCGGCGCGGGCGGCTGCCGATAGCCGGGATCGGGCTGAACTGGTGGCGCAACCGCGATGTTCGGCGCAGCCGCACGAGGTGCGGCGGCCTGATTTGGCGCAGGCTGCGCGCCTTGCATCGCCCGCAACTGTTCTTCGAGCTGGCGGTTGCGATACTGCAATTCCTCGTTCTGGCCGGTCAGCGTCCGCAGCTGGTTTTCCAGCTGCTCGATCCGCATTTCAGGATCGATGTCCTGCTGTGCGACGGCACTGACAGACAGCCATGCGGGAGCGGTTGCGAGAACCGCACAGACGAGAATTTGAAATCTGGATGACATTTTGACCCGGCCGAGAATAAGACCAATGCTTTTCAAAGCACCCTACACTGACGGTTTCACTACGCCAAAAATGTGACTGCAAACAGTCTCTGATGTTGTCCGGGCATGATCTTTTCTGAAAACCGGTCCCCGCTTTTCGGGATCATGTCCCGCGCGCACCGAAAACAAAAACGGCGCCCGGAGGCGCCGTTTTAAATGCCTTGAGAACTACCTTACGAACTGGCGTTCAGCACGGTCACCGCACGGCGGTTCTGCGACCAGCACGAGATGTCGTTACACACCGCGACCGGGCGTTCCTTGCCGTAGGAGATGGTGCGCATCCGGCCGGGATCGATGCCGCGTGACGCGAGGAAGCTGCGAACCGACTGCGCACGCTTGGCGCCGAGCGCGATGTTGTATTCGCGGGTGCCGCGTTCGTCGGCATGGCCTTCGATGGTGAAGGCATAGCGATTGTACTGCTGCAGCCACTGCGCCTGCTTGTCGAGGGTCGCGATCGCCTGCGGCGACAGTTCGGTCTGATCGCTTTCGAAGAACACGCGATCACCAACGTTCACCACGAAATCCTGCTGGCTGCCCGGGGTCGCCGCGCTCGCCATGGCATCGCCGCCGACGCCGGTCTTGTTGGCGCACGCGCCCATCGACAGCGCAACAGCGAGAACAGCGGCCAGCTTCAATCCCTGGAGGATACGCATCTGATGTTTCATTCCGGAGCCTCCACGCTCTGGTTACTAAAAGACTTCATCCGGTCTACAGGGGCTTGGTTAAGCGAACGTTCCGTCAACCTTGATGAGGGGTTGCCGGAGACGGTCAAATGCCCGACATCGGGCAAAACCGATGCCGATGGTTAATGCGGTATGAATATGGCGCGACGGTGAATGCGCCAAGCAAAAAGGGCCCCAGCGCGAGGCTGGAGCCCTTTATGAACGAGGGATTTTCCGCTGACCGCGGGGCCGGCCCTGCCTCAGGACCGGGGAGCGATGGTGGCCTGCGCGAAGGGAAACTGCGGCAGGGTAAGAACCGATGCCGATTCAGCCGACGCCTGGTCGCGCTCGAACAATTTCCGCCGCTCGAAGAAACTCGAACGGAAATAAGGATAGCGTTCGAAAATCCGTTCCCGCACGGCGAGATAATCCGCCGCCATCAACCCGACGGGCTTGATCAGTCCGGGGAAAATGCGCGGCTCGCAAAGCGGCTTCTGCAAAAAGACGCGGCGATAAAAGGCCTGATGCTCCGCGCGCACGGTGGCAAGACCGATGTCCGCATTGAAATAGGCACACGCCACGTAGCCCAGCCGCACCGTTAAATACGGCAATTCCGGATACCGCTTCTCGCGCGAAGGGTCCGCCACGAAGCGCGTCGGATCGACGATGATTTTACCGCTGGCCAGTTCCGGACCGAGGATGTCCGGGAAGACGTTGACGGAGGGCGACGTCGGATGATCCGGCGTTGCGACGCTGATGCGGATGGAACTCGCCAGTTCGCCGTCGAGATAAATGCCGAAGATCCAGGAGTTCGGGGACTCGTCGAACTCGTCCGTGACGCGCCGGTCGCTGCGCGCGCCGATCGCCCCTTCGCGCAGATAGGCGCGGTAGCGCAGCCGGTAGATCCGCTCGCGATCGGCAGGGGTTTCGGCAAGCCGGTAATCGACTGCATCGAGCGGGTAACTTCCCTTCTCGGATGCACGGGCGGATGTCTGAATGGCTGAGATCATTTTTTGCTCCGACCGGCGGCGCTGAAGCCATGCGCCATTGGCAAGAGGTTAATGCTTTCTTAACAGGAGAGCAAAGCGTTGCATGAGTTAACCTTAACCACCCCGAGAACGCATTGTCGTGATCGCGTATGCCCGGCACCTGGACGATTGAGAGATGGGACGCCCGGTCAGCGCGACGTCTGGCGGATCGGAACGACGGAACTGGTCGGCGATCCATGGGACGCCTTGAGAAGTTCGCGCACGCGCGGGGCGGGAACGGGACGGCTGAACAGATAACCCTGCGCTTCGGTGACGGTCCCCTCGGCGCTGATCAATTCAAGCTGTTCGTTGGTCTCGATACCTTCGACCACAACGGACATGCCGAGATCCGCGCTCAGACGTGCGACGCCGCGCAGCAGCGTCAGCGGCCGCTGGCTTCCGATGTCCTCGAGGAACGAGCGATCAATCT
Organism: Afipia sp. GW822-FHT04G07; assembly: GCF_058800765.1. Taxonomy (NCBI): domain Bacteria; kingdom Pseudomonadati; phylum Pseudomonadota; class Alphaproteobacteria; order Hyphomicrobiales; family Nitrobacteraceae; genus Afipia; species Afipia sp. GW822-FHT04G07. Next base: position 3,181,768 of record NZ_JBXAMP010000001.1, on the reverse strand, counting down.
TCACCTTCTGCAGCGGGAAATTGTGCAGGTAACTGAGGCTTGAATAGCCGGTGCCGAAATCGTCGAGCGAGATGCGGACCCCGGCTTCGCGCAATTGCATCAGAACATCGAGCGTCCACTGGGTGTTACGCAACAGCGACGACTCGGTGATTTCGATTTCCAGCCGGTGCGCGGGAAGCCCGGACACCTCAAGCGCGTAACGAACCTCGGTCATGACGTCGCGCTGATGGAATTGCTGCGACGAGAAATTGACCGCAACGCTGACGGCTTCAGGCCACTTCATGCACTCCATGCAAGCCTTGCGCAAAATCCAGCGGCCGAGATCGACCACAAGACCCATGTCTTCCACGACCGGAATGATATCGGCCGGAGAAACGGCCCCGCGGATCGGGTGATTCCAGCGCAGCAGCGCTTCGCAGGTCGAGATGCGTCCTGACTTCAGGTTGACGAGCGGCTGATAGTGCAGCTCGAACTCTTCATGGGCGAGCGCGTGACGCAAATCGAGTTCAAGGACGCGCCGCGTTTCGACCGTGCGCGCCATCTCGTCACGGAAGAAGCAGAATGTGCCGCGGCCGTCAGCCTTGGCGCGATACAGCGCCATGTCGGCGTTCTTCAGCAGCACGTCGACACTGACGTCGGGCGACGTCATCGCAATTCCGATGCTCGCGCCGATCTCGACCAGATGATGATCGATCTCGTAACGCTCGCTGAGACGCTCGACGATCCGGCGGGCAAGCGAAGCGGCGTCCTCGGTGGATTGAATCCCGCGCTGGAACACCACGAACTCGTCGCCGCCGAAACGTGCGACGAAATCCTCCGGCCGCAGCAATCGCCGCAGCCGCGCAGTAACCGCGCAAAGTAGTTTGTCGCCGCTCGGATGGCCGAGCGTATCGTTGACCTGTTTGAACTGATCGAGGTCGATAAACAGCAGCGCCGACAGCGAAGACGCGCCAAGGGAGGCCGCGAGCAATTTCTCGATCTCGTCGCGGAAACTGACGCGGTTCGGCAGTCCTGTCAGTTCATCGACCCGCGCCATATGGCTGATCTTGGCCTCGGCATTGCGGCGCTCCGTGATATCTTCAACCAGCACGACTGTGCCGCCGCCCGCCATCGGCTGGAATGTCCAGCACAACGCCCGGTCACCGCGCGCACCCGCATCAAGAGCAACAATCTCGCCGGCGCGAGAGGCGTCGATTTCGGCCACAATGGCGTCGGCGCTTGCCTGCGAAAGCGTCCTGGCGGCGACGGCTTCCGAAACCACGTCCCGAACGGCCACGGTCCGTCGGACCAGATCGCGCGACAGACGGAGCATTTCGGTAAAGCGGTAATTGATCACAGCGAGACGGCCTTCGGCCGTGAACATGCAGAGGCCGTGCGGCATGTTGTTCAGCGCGGTGTCGAACTGCGCGGCGATGGCGGCTTCCCGCTCGCTCGCGCCCAGCGCCTCGACATAGATGTGCTTGAGGCTTTGCGTGATGCGCTTCAGCCCGATGAAGAACAGTCCATTCAGGAACGCGAGCCCGATGTAGTACGGATCGCCGCGCAGGACTTCCGCCACCGACATCGGCCCGCACGCCAGAAGAATTTGAAGATTGAAGATCCACGGACGTCCGTAGGTGCGGCCGGAACCAGCCGCGATATAGCCGGTGGTGACGGTGATGCAGAGCATGTGCGCGACCGGATCGTCGCTTCCCAGCAGGACGATCGAGCACCAGACGCCAAGCACCGCGGCGTAAATCACAGCGCCGTGCCGGTAGCGCGTTTCCCAACGCATCGCGTCGTCGTGCGACAGGCTGGAGCCGAAACGCTTGTACATGTACATGTCGTAGGCGCGGAATGTACCGACGGCGACGATCAGGAACGCACAGGGCCAGACATACACATTGCCGGTCTTCACGGCGGTCAGGATGGCAGCGACGGCCATGCAGATGGCGCCGACCAGCATCGGCAGGGGATTCTGAAACAGCGAATCCACCAACGCCGCATAGACTGTCGGCGAGACGGTTGTCTCTTCAGACTGCTTTTTCCGGTAAGCCAGTTGCATCGGCGCGCGCACATCCTTTGGATGCACAGCATTACCCGCCGCTGATGAAGTCTTTCTGAGGGAACATCGTTACCGATGCGTTATCCCGATCGCGGCAGAGCGGCAATTTGCCCGCAAATTCAGCAGACTAGGCAAGCCTTGCCGCGCGCCCGGGCAAAGCCGCGCGGGCGGTAACCTTTCGTTTACGAAAGCAGCGGCGACCACGCCGGATCGGATGCGAAACCGGGCGTCGGCACCTTCTGTTCGTTGCGGCCGGAAATATCCACCGTGTAAAGCGACGGTCCGCCGCCGCCGCCCGCCTCGCGGAAGAACATCACGACGCGACCGTTCGGCGCGAACGTCGGCCCTTCATTATGGAAGCCGGAGGTGAGGATGCGCTCGCCCGAGCCGTCCGGTTTCATGATGCCGATGGCGAACTGGCCACCGCCTTGCTTGGTGAACGCAATGTAGTCGCCGCGCGGCGACCAGACCGGCGTGGAGTAGCTCCCCTCGCCGAAGGAAATGCGCTGCGCCGCGCCGCCGCCGGCACCCATCACATAAATCTGCGGCTTGCCGCCGCGATCGGACTCGAAACAAATCCTTCCGCCGTCGGGCGCGTAGGACGGCGACGTATCGATGGCCGGGGTGTCGGTCAGGCGCGTGGTCGATTTCGAGCGCAGGTCCATCACGAACAGGTTCGAGTTGCCGCCCTGCTGCAGGCTCATGATGATGCGCTGGCCGTCAGGCGAGAACCGCGGCGAGAACGACATGCCGGGGAAGTTGCCGACGATCTCGCGCTGGCCGGTTTCGACGTTGAAGAGATAGACGCGCGGGTCGCCCTGGCCGAATTCCATGTAGGTGATTTCCTGCGTGGACGGCGAGAATCGCGGCGTCAGCACGAGGTCGGCCCCGCGCGTGAGATAGCGCACATTGGCGCCATCCTGATCCATCATGGCGAGCCGCTTGACGCGGCGCTCCTTGGAGCCGGTCTCATCGACGAACACCACGCGGCTGTCGAAGTAACCTTTTTCACCGGTGAGGCGCTCATAGATCTGATCGGAAATGATGTGCGCAATGCGCCGCCAGGATTCCGGCGACGTGAAATACTGCTGGCCGGTGAGCTGCTGGCTGGCGGGCACGTCCCAGAGACGAAACTCGGCCTTGAGGCGGCCGTCGCCCTGCCGCGTGGCGCGGCCGGTAACAAGAGCTTGGGCATTGATCTGACGCCAGCTCGCAAACTGCGGCGGCACGTCGATGTTGGAAATGCGTTCGATAAAGGCAGCCTGATCGATCGGCGCGAACAGTCCGCTGCGCTTGAGATTGTTGGTGATGACCTGCGCGATGCCGGCCGCGACTTCGTTGTCGCCCTGCGTGCCGGGCACAAAGTTTGGAATAGCAATCGGGATCGGCTGGAAGTTGCCTTCGGTAACTGTGACGCGCGCCTGCGCCAGCGCCTTGCTCATCGGTGTCACCAGCAGCAACCCTGTGGATGCCGCGCCCGAGAGCATCCGGCGGCGCGAAAGCGTCAAACCCTGTTTGTTTAAGTCGTGCTTGCTCATTCCAAACTCAATCTGGCGTTTGTCGCCGTTAGCGATATGGGCGTGATCTGATCCGAAAACCGGTTTCCATTTTTCGGGATCATGCCGTCACGAAAACTTTTCAGTAAAAGCGGGCTCGAAGAATTTCCATTCGTCGAAATAGGCCGCAGGCAGATTGTACGGCTGGCACTCGATGATCGCGCGCTGCGCGCTCTCCTGATAGACGCGGAAATACGGGCTCGATCCGCCGGGCAGCGGCACCGGCATGGTTTCCAGCGTACCGTCGCGCTTCAGCTTGATCGTGAAGACGGCTTCGACCTTCTGCGCCTCGATACCGCCATAGGGCTTCTTCCAGCACCGCTCCACCTGCTGGCGGAACATCGCACCCCAGGTCGCTGAGTTGTCGGCAGCCCTGCCCTTCGCCGTGCCGAGCGCGGCCTGCGAATTCAGCGCGGCGCCCGTAATGGATTCGCGCGACGGATCACGCTTGTCGAGCAGCGCCGCGATCTTCGACTGATCGAAGGTGCGTTCGGTCTTCTGCTTTTGCGGCTGAGGCGGCGCAGCCTTGACCTGCTGCGGCTTCGGAGGCTTCTTGGCCTCCTCCTTCTTCAGCGCTTCCGCGATCGGATCGACCTTTGCGAGATCCGGCTTCTTCTCTGCGGGTTTCTGTTCTTCCTTCGGCTTGTTCTCAACCACCGGCTTCGGCGGGTCGGGTTTTTTCTCGACCGGCTTTTCCTCGGGCTTCGGTGTTGGCGGCGGAGCCGCCTCCGTGACCACCGGCGGCTTCTTGTCCTCGATCTTGCCGACAGGGTCGTCAACCGGCGGCTTGGCCTCGGCGACCTTCTCCACCATCGGCTTCGGATTTTCCTTCTTGCCGGTCTTCATCCCCTGCGTCGCCTTGGCGAACTGCTCGGCGGAAATGATATCGACGGGAACGGAATCCTCCGGCATCGACTCGAAGGCCTTGGTCGAGAACGACACCAGGCCCCAGCCGATCACCAGGGCATGTAACGCGACAGACGCTGCGACTGTCTTGTCGATCTTCACGTCAGGTTCCCTGCTCGACCTCGGTCACCAGAGCCACGCGCTTGAAGCCTGCAGCGGACAGGCGTCCCATCACGCGCATCACCGTACCGTAATCCACCTTTGTGTCGCCGCGAACAAAGATCCGCTCCTCGAGGCCGCCACGAGCCTCGGTCACGGCTTTCAGTTTCGGCACCAATTCGTCCATCGGAATCTCGGTGTTGTTCAGAAACACCTTGCCGGTGAGCTGAACCGACAGCGTCAGCGGCTCCTTGTCCTGATCGAGGCTCTTGGCTGCCGTCTGCGGCAGGTCGAGCGGAACGCCAACAGTGAGCATCGGTGCCGACACCATGAAGATGATGAGCAGCACGAGCATCACGTCGACCATCGGGGTGACGTTGATCTCGGCCATAACGTTGGCGCGACGATGACGCCGCCGCCCGCCGTCCGATCCACCGCCCGTGTTCATGCCCATATCGGGTATCCCAAGCCGAAACGATCGGCGTTCACAAATTCAGCCTTCACGCGCGCTCATCGATCTGGCGCGACAGGATCGCCGAGAACTCGTCGGCGAAACCTTCAAGCCGCTGGGCCTGCCGGTTCACTTCCGAGACGAACTTATTGTAGAAAATTGTCGCCGGAATTGCGGCGATCAGGCCGATGGCGGTGGCAAATAGCGCCTCCGCGATGCCCGGGGCCACCACCGCCAGCGAGGTATTCTTGGACGCGGCAATGGACTGGAAGCTCGACATGATGCCCCAGACGGTGCCGAACAGGCCCACAAAGGGGCTCGCGGAGCCGACCGTCGCCAGCACCAGCAGCCTGCGATCCAGCCGCTCGACCTCGCGGGCGATCGACACGCTCATCACCTTGTCGATCCGCATCTGAAGGCCGGCGAAGGAGCGCGACTGGCTCTCGAAGGAACGTTTCCACTCGCGCATCGCAGCCACGAACAGCGCCGCCATCGATTGCGTCGGCTTGGCGGCAAGCGCGCGGTACAATTCATCGATGGACTGGCCCGACCAGAATGCCTGTTCGAAGCGATCCATCGCCTTCTTGGTGCGCGCGTAGAGAAACATCTTGTCGATGGCGATGGCCCAGACCCACACGGAGCAGGCCAGCAGACCAAGCATCACCGTTTTGACGACGAAGTGAGCCTGCCAGAACAGCGAGATCAGCGACACGTCAGCGGAGGCCAGCGGCAATGCCGACTGCGCTACGTCTGCTGGATTCATGATCGGTATCCTCTCAAGGCGATTGTCCCAAATTCACGCGCAGAACGCTGCGTGGCGCAGTCACCGGTCGAGCAACTGCCGCCGCAGCGAAAACGCTAACGCTGCCGATTGCCCCGTTCCGGTCTCGTGTCGCGTGGGATGGCCTGTCCCAAGGCCGGGTCCTGAATCCCCTGCTAACGTGTCAAAACGAGGGCTGTCGGCATCACTTTAGCCCAGATAACCAAACGCTAATCATGGTTAAGGCAAGGTTACCGGGGCGGGTCCGGAGGCGAAAAATGGCTTTGTAAACCGCCTCCTGTGACACCTGAGCGACCGGTTCCCCACCGGTCATGGCGGGGCTGTGGACGCTGCCCGCAGCCGCCGGACCAGCGGCTTCAGCAGCTGCGGCGAGAGGTAAATCGGAAACTGGGCCAACGCGAAATAGAGCCAGGTGAGGCCCGGCAGCACACCGTCGGTACCGGCCAGCATCAGTCCCATGTTGCGCTGGGACGCCATCAGCCCGAGCGCCAATGCGCGTTCCCGGCCCGCCTTGCGGAACACCAGCGTGGTCACGCCCAGCAGCACCGCGAACACCACGAAGGCGAACACGGTGAGCAGCAGCACATGAAGCGGCTGCGCCCAGAAGCTCGCAGCCACCGTTCCCATCACCGCGCTGACAAACACCAGCAGCACCAGAATATTGAAGCCGTCGATGGCGTGCCTGTGGCGCACGATCGCGTCCGCGCCTGCCAGCCGCCGGATCACGGTCGCAGCAAGGATCGCGCCGGCAAGAATCGCGAACAGCTTCAATCCCAGCGCCAAAGGCGACAGCGTCAATGCGTTGCCGAAAAACAGGTAAGCGAACAGCGGCGCGCTGAGCGGCACCAGCGCCGTACTCGTCACCAGCGTGATCAGCACCAGCGTCGCATCCAGTCCCATCAGCGCGACCAGCGCGGGCGACGCCATCATCGGCGACGCCACCGCCTGCAACATCAGGCCAAGAAACAGATCAGGCGCGGATGTATCGAGACCGCTCGCCACGCCGCCGATGCCGAACAGCAGCGGCACGGCAATGGTGCTCCACAGTGTAGCGCCGATCACCAGCGCCGGGCGCGCGAGGTATCCGCGCATCGCCGCGACATCGACCCGCATGAACGAGATCACGAGGAGGACGAACACCGCCTCGGTGACATAGGGCTTGAGCAGCGCGCCGAGCGGCGGGATGGCGATGCCAATGAACACCAGCGCCGCGATGGCGCGGGTGCCCTGGCGCCCGAGCCAGGCGAGCGCGGCTGCGGGCAACGCGATGAGATGCTGCGCATTTGCAGGCATGATGTCTTTCGGCGGGTTCAGGAAAGCGAAGGATGTACGAATGGACGACGATCAGCGCGATCACGCGCCTCGATCAGCCTGCCATGTGCCGCTGCATGAAACGGATCGCCACCAGCGGCGGCGGAGTGAGGTCACGCGCTTGGTCATGCCTCATTGATACGCATCCGGCGCCTCAAGGCAATTGGAAAGCACTTGAATAGCCAATCGTAAGGACACGCATGAGCAAACAGCATATCGGCAGCACCACCACATCGCGCGGCAGGATGCGCTTTGCTCAATGCAGGGAATGGGCTTTATTCGGATCATGACATCCACGGTCCCTGCATCCTCCGATCCCGGCCTGCCGACGCGCTCGGCATGGGTCCCCGCGATCCTGATCCTGTCCAATCTGGTGCCGCTGGCCGGGATCCTGTTCTGGGGCTGGGACACCTTCGTGCTGCTGTGTCTCTACTGGCTCGAGACCGCGGTGATCGGGTTCTGGACCATCCTGCGGGGGGCGACGATGTCACGCGATCCCGGTTCGGTGGCGGGCCGCAGCATCGCCGGCACATTGGCACTCGCGGGATTCTTCACGGTCCATGCCGGATTGTTCATGACCGTGCATATGCTGTTTATCTACACGCTGTTCGCAGGCCCCTGGGCCGGGCGCATTGACGACGCGCGGGACTTCATCGGGCTTATCGTCATCGGCAAGGATCTGTGGATTCCGCTGGTTGCGCTATTCGTCGGACAGGGCGCGATCTTCATCAACGACGCCGTCAACCGCTTCGTGTTCACCAGGCCGCCGCTAAACAGCGCCGATACGGGCGTCATCATGGGCGGCTTCTACAAGCGCATCGTGATCATGCATCTTGCGATCATGGGCGGCGCATTCATTGCGCAGATGATCGGAAGCGTCGCGCCATTGATCGTTCTGGTCCTGCTCAAGACCGCGATCGAAATCCGGTTTCAGATGAAAGCGCGGAGCAAGGATGCCGCTGCACCGGTTCCATCGCCTGCAACTCAGTAAAGCGCACGCATTTCACGCGCGTCCCGGTTGAACAGAGCCGCATCACCAAATAGAATTGACCCGCTATGAAATTCATTACTCTCAACATCGGTTCGGTTTTCCTTCAACGCTAACGGCTCACCCCCGCATTTCGCGGGGCCAATCGCGTTGAAAAATCGAAATCCATACCCCAGCCTCGCTCTGGACGAAGAGCGTGCTGCTGGCCGATGTTTATGAGCGCTGTCTTATGCCTAACACTGCAAATCCCACGCGCACGCTTAGCGATGCGCAAATCGAACAATTCGTCCGCGACGGATTCGTCAAAATCGAGAATGCATTTCCGCGCGAGCTTGCGGACGCATGCCGCTCAATCCTCTGGCGGGACACCGGTTGCGATCCGGATAATCCTGCAACATGGACCAAACCTGTCATCCGACTGGGCCAGTACGGGCAACAGCCGTTCGCGATGGCCGCAAATACTCCCGTTCTCCATGATGCGTTCGACCAGCTTGCCGGCAAGAACCGCTGGCAGCCCCGCATGAGCCTCGGCACTTTTCCGGTGCGGTTTCCGTCGCCGGACGACCCGGGCGATGCCGGATGGCACATCGATGTCAGTTTCGGCACCGAAAATCCCGACTTCATGCAATGGCGGGCAAACGTAACGTCGAAGGGACGCGCGTTGCTGATGCTGTTCCTGTTCTCGGATGTCGGTGAAGATGATGCCCCAACCCGTATTCGCGTTGGATCTCATCTCGAGATCGCGCGAACGCTGGCTCCGGCAGGCGATAACGGTTTGACGCTGGGACAGCTGGCCGCGAACGGCTTCGCCGAAACGGCGGAATTGCCGGAAGTGCTGGCAACGGGCGATGCCGGGACGGTCTACCTCTGCCATCCCTTTCTTGTTCATGCGGCTCAGCCACATCGCGGCAGCCGTCCGCGGTTCATGGCTCAACCGCCGCTTCTCCCGGCGGCTGCACTGTCCTTGAATCGGGACGACGGCGACCTTTCGCCTGTCGAGCGTGCCATCAGGAATGCGCTGTCAGATTGACGTCAAAAACAAAACCGCCCACCTGTTCGACAGGTGGGCGGCTTCGTTAGCCGGTCAGGAAGACGGGGGCGTGTCTCAAGGCGTGATCTTGTCCGAGAACCGGTGTCCACTTCTCGGGATCATGCCTATCCCTGAGGCTGATCGTTCGGCGGCGTCGGGCGCTGCTTGTGCTGCGCCATGAAGGCGTCGAACTCTTCCTTGTCCTTGGCGTGACGCAGGCGATCGAGGAAATCCTTGAACTCGGTCTGCTCTTCCTCGAGACGGCGCAGCGTCTCCATGCGGTAATCGTCGAAGGCGCGGTTGCCGCTCGACGGCGCGTAGAATCCGCGGCCTTCCATGCGGCTGCGCATCCGTTCCATTTTGTACTGCATGCGCTCCATCTTGTCGGCGAAGCGCCCATGACGATCGTGAGACCAGCAACCCATGTTTCTGCTCCAGAGTGAGTAAGCGAGAGCGGCCAAACCGAGCGGCCACCAGATGATGAAACCGGCGACGATCAGAATGATCCGTCCGGGGTGAAAGCCGGGACGCCAGTCGCTCCGCGATTCGAAATTGTCGTGATGCGGTCCGGCCCAGGACGGGCGGCCCCATCTGTCGAGATGTGCAGTGTTGGCGGTTCCAGAGTTCGCCATGAGCATCCTCCCTGTTTCACGCTTCCGTGAATGTAAATAACATTTACATAGATAAAACATCCGGAGATTTTGTCAAGCGGGGCATGGCCAGCCGCATCGAAATTATTTCGGGGGAGTTCCGGGCGGCCGCTGGTCGGTCGGGAACCCAAGACCCTTCAAATAGATCAGAACACCCGCCTCCAGCAGGTCTTCCGCCGACATCGGCAGTTTCCGCCGTGCCGCGTCGCCCCGCCCGAACAGCGATGCGATGCCATGCGAGATCGACCAGATATGCAGCGCCATCATCATGGCCGGCGGGCGAGGTACATTCGGCGGCGCCATCGCCACCAGGCGTTCGGATGCTGCGCGAATGACAGCGAAGGCGCGCTCGCCGGCAAGCAGCAACGCGGGATTGCTCTCGATCGGAATGCCCGATTCAAACATCGCAGAGTAATAAGCGGGGTTTTCGCGCGCGAAGGCGAGATAGGCCTTGCCGATACGTTGAAACGCCGTCGGCGTATCCGGCCGACCGTCGTCCCAGGCCGCGGTGAGCTGCGCTTCGAATTGCTCGAAGCCCTGCTGCGCCACGCTGGCGAGCAATTCATCGCGGTCGCGGAAATGGCGATACGGCGCGGCCGGGCTGACGCCCGCCGAGCGCGCCGCTTCGGCGAACGTGAAACCCGCCGGTCCCTTGGCGGCGATCAGATCGAGCGCGGCCTGCACCAGCGCCTCTTTCAGATTGCCGTGATGGTAGCCGCCTTCGCGGCGGCCGCGGTTCTTGTGCCAGCTCATCGTTCATTCATGCTCATGTAAGTGTCTTTTACATGAGTTGAACGCAGCCGTCACCTGCACAGATGCTTAGTTTGCCGCTTTGGGCGGCCCGCAGATCAGATCGATGGTGCCTTTGGCAATCGCCTCCAGATCCGCGCGCGGCACACGCGCGCGCGCCCGAACCGCGAGCGCATCGACAGTCGACGCCGCGACCTGCGACAGGATCTGGATATTGGCCGCCGGCGGCAGTTCGCCGGTTTCCAACGCGGTCTGAAACCGCTTGGCGAGTGTCCGCTGCGTCGATCCCAGCGCCCTTTGCACCAGAGAACGGATTTCCGGATCAGCCATCGCCTCCGAAGTCGCGGTCATGACCGTGAAGCAGCCGCGCGGGCCATTCTCGCCCGCAAGATAAACGTCGAGCGCGATCGCGTAGATCTTTTCCAGCATCTGCCGCAGCGTCAGCCCAGGATCGAACGCAGGCGCAAACGTCGCCGCCATTTCTGCACGATACTTCTCATAGGCCTTGAGGAACAGGTCGCGCTTGTCGCCAAAAGTCCCATAGAGGCTCGGCCGGTTGATGCCCATCGCCTCGCTGAGATCGTCGAGCGAGGTCGCCGCGAACCCTCCATCCCTGAAAGTATCCATCGCCTTGCCGAGCGCCACGTCCGGCTCGAACGCACGCGGGCGGCCACGCTTCCTTGACGCAGCGGGCGGCGTTTTCGAAGATTCTTTCTTTTTTTGTACCATATCGCAAATAATTCTCTTGACCGCATTTAATTTATGCGGAACGGTATAAAAATCAAGGACGGATCGGTTTCAACAAGGAGACGCACCATGGACCTCTATTTCTCACCGCTCGCCTGTTCGATGGCAACCCGCATCGCGCTCTATGAAGCCGGCGCCGAAGCCCGCTATCTCGAGGTCGATCCGAAATCCAAGAAGGTGCTGCAGGACAATTCGGATTTCCGCAGCGTGAACCCGCTCGGTCTCGTTCCGACCGTCAGCACGGACGACGGCCTCGTGCTCACCGAGAACGCTGCCATCCTTCAATACGTCGCCGATCGTTTCCCGGATGCCGGCATCGGAGCGGGCTCAGGCATCGAGCGCAGCCGGTTGCATCAGTGGCTGTGTTTTGTCGGCACCGAACTGCACAAGGGGCTGTTCGTCACCCTGCTCGACCGGAAAGCGCCGGCGGAAGTCCATTCCTATACGCTCAGCAAGGGGCTTTCACGGCTCGATTTCCTCAACAGCTATCTGGAAGGCCGCGAATTCCTGCTCGATCATTTCAGCGTCGCCGATGCGTATCTCGGCACCGTGCTGAACTGGACCATGGCGATACCGCCGATCGATCTGACGAAATGGCCGGCGATCAACGACTATCTCAACCGCTTCCGCGCGAGGCCAAGTGTGGCGAAAGCGCTGGCCGAAGAAATGGTGCTCTTCAAAGCCGAAGTCGCACGCCACAAAGCGGCAGCGTAATTCTCTGACGACAACTTGAAGCGGCGGTGCATCCCCTCGTATCGCCGCTGTTTTTTGAGAAGCGGAGATTCGGCCTTCTCGTTCGTGATAACGCTAGGCCGCGTCCTGATCCGCCTTCATGGCGATGCGCAGCGCCTTCGGGATCGGACGCGCGCGGCCGCCCGAGACGAACGCAACCTTGACCCGCGCTTCCACCAGGATGTCGTCGCCACGGCGCACCTCCTGCGCCAGCGTGATCGACGCGCCCTTGATGTCCGACGGCACCGTCACGATGTCGAGAACGTCGTCCATCCGCGCGGGCTTGAGATATTCGATCTGCATCGCCCGCACCACGAACGCAAAACCCGGCGCCTCGTCCTGGGCTTCCGCGAACAGCGCGTGCTGATCCGCGCCGAGCAGCCGCAGATAATTGGTGCGGCCCCGCTCCATGAAGCGAAGATAGTTGGCGTGATAGACGATGCCGGTGAAGTCGGTGTCTTCGTAATAGACACGCGCCTGCATAACGTGCCGGCCGTCGCGGATCGATCCGTCGAGATGAATGGTCATGCTTCAGCCTTTGCGCAAAATTCCCGTCGGCACAAGCACGGCACCTCGCTAGGAGATGGCGGCAGGCGCTCCGCCCAACGTCACCTGCACAATCTCGGGAGGAACGCCGAGACGGAACGGCAAGATGCTGCAGCCCAGACCGCCCGAAACGATGACATCGCATTTTTCGCGGCTATGACCGTAGGCGAACTTGCCGCCGTACCGCGACGGCACCACCGGCGACCAGCCGAACAGCCTGACCTGGCCGCCATGCGTATGCCCGCTCAGTTGCAACGCGACCCGCGCGGGCACGCGCGGCGCGACATCGGGCTCATGCGCCAGCAGAATGACCGGCGCATCGTCAGTGACTTTCGCCAGCGTCGCGGAAAGATCGTCGACACCGATACGGCCGGTCGGCCGGAAACGCCGCGCGGGCAGATAAGCCAATTGGTCGCCCAGACCGGCGAGCCAGAACGGCCGGCCGTTCTTGGTCAGACGACGCGCATCATTCTCGTAAACCGGGATGCCGACGGCTTCCATCGCGCGCCGCGCGACCGTGTGGCCCTCGCCCGCGCGCTGGATCGCCTTGTCTTCCCACCAGTCGTGGTTGCCGAGAATCGCATGGACGCCAAGCGGCGCTTTCAGTCCCGCCAGCACCGGCGCCCATTCATCGGCCGGAATGTAGCGCGTTACGTGGCGATGCCCGGCGACGTAATCGCCCAGCATCACAATGACATCCGCGTTGAGGCGATTGGTGCGATCGACGATGGTCTGGATGCGATCGAGCGACATCCACGGATCGCAGGCATGGAGGTCGGTGATGACGGCGATCTTGAGATTGAAATCCGCGGGCCACTGCTTGGGCGCGATGTCATAGCGCGCGACGCGAAGCCGTCCGGGTTCGATTCCGAATCCATACGCCGTGGTCGAAGCGCCAAAAGCGCCGAGCCCTGCGACGAACCGAAGAAAATGACGACGTGAAATCATGAATGGTTAATCTGTGATGCACGCCATCCATGCCTGCAAATTGGAGCGGAATTACGGTTCCGCGTCGTCTTCGCCGCCCCCAAATAGCCCGAACTGCGACGGATCGCGCGACGGCTCGGCAAGACCGAGATGCCTGAACGCGTGGGAGGTCAGCAAGCGCCCGCGCGGCGTGCGCTGAAGATAGCCACACTGAATCAAAAACGGCTCGATGATGTCCTCGATAGCGTCGCGCGGCTCGGAGAGCGCCGCCGCCATGGTTTCGACGCCGACCGGCCCGCCGCCGTAGTTCATCGCGATGGTCGTCAGATAGCGGCGGTCCATGGCGTCGAGACCCGCCTTGTCCACCTCAAGCGCGCCGAGCGCGTTGTCCGCGATCTTGCGGTCGATGGCGTCGGCGTCGGCCGCCGACGCAAAGTCGCGCACACGGCGCAGCAGCCGTCCCGCGATGCGCGGCGTGCCGCGCGCGCGCTTCGCGATTTCATTGGCGCCATCGGCGGTCATGCCGATGTTGAGGACACGCGCGCCGCGCGTCACGATCTTTTCGAGTTCTTCCTCGGTATAGAAATTCAGCCGCACCGGAATGCCGAACCTGTCGCGCAGCGGATTGGTGAGAAGTCCAGCGCGCGTGGTTGCGCCCACCAGCGTGAATTTCGCCAGATCGATCTTCACGGAGCGCGCCGCCGGTCCCTCGCCGATGATGAGGTCGAGCTGGAAATCCTCCATCGCGGGATAGAGCACTTCTTCGACAGCCGGACTGAGCCGGTGAATCTCGTCGATGAATAAAACGTCGCGCTCTTCAAGATTGGTCAGCAAGGCCGCGAGATCACCGGCCTTGGCGATCACCGGACCGGACGTGGCGCGGAAGCCGACGCCGAGTTCGCGCGCCACGATCTGCGCCAGCGTGGTCTTGCCCAATCCCGGCGGTCCGACGAACAGCACATGGTCAAGCGCTTCGCTGCGCTTGCGCGCAGCGTCGATGAACACCTGAAGATTGGCGCGCGCCTGCTGCTGGCCGACGAACTCGGACAGGTTTTGCGGCCGCAGCGAGGTGTCGCCGATGTCGTCGGCGCGGCGTTCGGGGGTGACGATGCGAGGCGAGTTCATGACGTATGTTTAACCCGATGCAGCGGACGGGCAAGCCACCAGCAGAAACTGGCGGCGAGAAAAGCGAGGACGGCCAGCATGGAGAACAGCGAGAGCGCCTGCGCCGGCGACTGCACACTCGGCAGGATCAGCGCGGAGGATTCGCTCGGGTGGACATACATCCCGAATACAACAAATCCGGCGACGGCAACGCCTGCGGCAAGCCATGCCATCCAGATGGCGTTGAGATCGGCGTAGATCGCGCTCCATGCGAAAATGGTCCCTGCCGCGGCCGACGGCAAAAACGATGCAAGGATCGCGACCGCCGCCAGCAGCCACGCCGCGAATGAAGCGACCGTGCGCAACGCATCGAGGTCGGCCACCGCCAGCAGCAATTGCAACAGCGGCGCGCCCAGCGCGATCACCAGCAGCGACACGATCGCGGCAATCGTCAGCGGGCCTACAATTGTGAAGATCGCAACGATGCCGAAAAATCGTCCGATCCGCTTGAGGCTGCTGGCCCCGGCGCTCGCATCTCGCGCACCGCCGGTCACTTCGACAGTTCCTTCAAGCCCAGCCGGATCAACTGCGCCGTCTCGGCTTTCTCACCCGCGCTGCGTGAAGCGGCTGCGATGGCAGCCGCCGCCTGCGGCTGGCCGTAGCCGAGATTGACGAGCGCCGAGATCGCATCGGTGACGGGACGCGGCGCGCGGTTCTCGTCGATCGCGCCGGACAGATGCACCACTGCCGGGTCGAGATTGGTGAAGGCCGGAGTCTTGTCCTTCAACTCGGTGACGATGCGTTCGGCCACCTTGGGGCCGACGCCCGGCGTGCGCGCAACGGCAGCCTTGTCGCGCAGCGCAATCGCATTCGCAAGATCGTGCGGCGGCAACGTGCTGAGCACCGCGAGCGCAACTTTCGCGCCGACACCCTGCACTGTTTGCAAAAGGCGAAACCATTCGCGCTCCATGTCGGAGCGAAAACCGAACAGCTTGATCTGGTCTTCGCGCACGTAAGTCTCGATCGACAACACCGCCGCTTCACCCGGCTGCGGCAGCGCCTGCAGCGTGCGCGCCGAACAATGCACCTGATAGCCGACGCCCTGCACGTCGAGGATCACATAGTCCTCGCCGTAGGAATCGATCAGACCTTTGAGCTTTCCGATCATGCGCCGGCGACCTTCAGCTTCAGCAGTGCGCTCTGGCGGTGATGGGCATGAGTAATGGCGATGGCCAGCGCGTCGGCGGCGTCGGGCGTCTTCGGGTCTGCCTTCGGCAGCAACATGCCGAGCATGACGCGGATCTGGTTCTTGTCGGCATGACCCGCGCCGACCACGGTCTTCTTCACCTGATTGGGCGCGTATTCCGCCACCGATATTCCGAACATCGCCGGCGCCAGCATGGCGACGCCACGCGCCTGACCGAGCTTGAGCGTGGACGCGCCGTCCTTGTTGACGAAGGTCTGCTCGACGGCGGCCTCGGCGGGCTTGAAGTCGCCCAGCACGCGGGCGAGGCCTTCATGGATCGCCAGCAGCCGCTCCGCCAGCGGCGACATCTCGCGCGATTCCACCGAGCCGCACCCGACATAGATCAGCCGGTTGCCATCGACGTCGATCACGCCCCAGCCGGTCCGGCGCAGGCCCGGATCGATTCCCATAATGCGGACGGGTGAGCGAATCGGCAGAGATGTCATGCCGGGATGATAGCGGAAAGTCCCCGGAACGTCCGCGTCACAACAGCGTCCCGCGCAGGATCAGCAACGCGGCGCTGAAATAGATCATCAGCCCCGTGACATCGACGAGGGTCGCGACGAACGGCGCCGAGGCGCTGGCGGGATCGAAGCCGACCCTCTGCAGGGCAAAGGGAAGCATCGAGCCGGCCACCGAACCGAATGTCACGACGCCGACCAGCGCAGCCGCCACCGTCAACCCCACCAGAATCCAGTGCTCGCCGTAGTCATAGATGCCGAGCTTCTGCCACAGCACGATCCGCACCATGCCGATGGCGCCCAATCCGGCCCCAAGAATCAGACCGGTCGGCAGTTCACGAAACATCACCCGCCACCAGTCCGACAGCCTCACCTCGCGCAGCGCCAGCGAGCGGATCAGCAGCGATGTCGCCTGCGAACCGGAGTTGCCACCGGAACTCATAATGAGCGGAATGAACAGCGTCAGGACCAGCGCTTTCTCGAGTTCACCCTCGAAATGCTGCATGACGCTGGCCGTCAGCATCTCGCTGATGAACAGCACCGCCAGCCAGCCGCCGCGCTTGCGGAGCATGCCGCCGAGCCCGATCTGCATATAAGGTTCTTCGGTCGCCGACATGCCGCCGAACTTCTGCACGTCCTCGGTATTCTCCTCGATGATCGCATCGATAATGTCATCGACGGTGACGATGCCGAGCAAATGGCCCGCCTTGTCGATGACCGGAACCGCCAGCAGATCGTGCTTCGTGATCAGCCGCGCCACGTCTTCGCGATCGACCAGCGGAAGCGTGGTAATCGGCGCGGTCGCGGGCGCCAGAGTGAGAATTTTTTCGGATGGCTCCCCGGAGATCAGCCGCCGCAAAGTCACCGCGCCGACAAGACGCCGGGCGACGGGATCGAGCAGATAGATCGCATAGACGGTTTCGCGGGTACGCTCGACCTGGCGGATATGCTGAAGCGTCTGTTCGACCGTCCAATTGCTGGGCACGCTGACGAACTCCGTCGTCATCATCGCACCGGCGGTGTTCTCCGGATATTCCAGCAGACCGACGATCGCCCCGCGCGACACATCATCGAGCCCGGCCAGCAGCTCCGTCTTCGCAGGCTCCTCCAGTTGCTGCACGATGTCCGCCGCCATGTCGGCGGACATGCCCGCGAGCAGGGGTGCGGCGACATGGCGGGGAAGCGCCTCGATGATCTCGGCACCGAAATCCAGTTCGGGCTTGTCGAGAATTTCAATCGCGGTCTCGCGCGGCATCAGCCGCACAACGTCCGCGGCGTCCGATGGCGAGAGCTTGTTGAGAATTTCGACGATGTCGGCGGCGTGTTCGCCGATCAGGCTTGCAGCCAGAACGGCCGCATTGAAAGCGCTTTCCCGCGCTGCGTGGGTATCGGTCATGACTCACCTTGAGGTTCTGCCGGCAACGGCAGGGTCGGTGAGCCGCAAGCGCTCTAGACCACAACCGTTGTCGGCGAAATACGTGGACTGTCGCTTGGCATAGTTGATTGGTTCCAATGATGAGCGGCGAACACGGACACAAGCCGCCTCGCCGCTGAGATGGGCCCTCAATGGAGCCCCGTCAAGAAAAAATCCTGCTGGGCCACACCAAATGGCGGTTACGCGCCCATCTTGGCAGCGAGTGCGTCCGACACCTCGAAGTTCGCATAGACGTTCTGCACGTCGTCATGCTCGTTGAGCAGATCGAGCAGTTTGAACAGCTTCTCGCCGGTTTCGTCGTCGACCGCGATGGTGTTCTGCGGCTTCCACAGCAGCGCCGCCTTGCGCGGCTCGCCGAACTTCGCCTCCAGCGCCTTGGCCACTTCGCGGAAGGTCTCCTGCGAGGCGAAGATTTCATGACCGTCTTCGCTGGACGCCACGTCGTCGGCGCCGGCCTCGATCGCCGCTTCCAGCATGGTATCGTCGGAGGCGGCCTTGGCGTCGTACTCGATAACGCCGAGGCGGTCGAACATGAAAGACACCGAGCCGGTTTCGCCGAGGTTGCCCCCGGACTTGGTGAAGTAGGAACGGATGTCGGAGGCCGCGCGGTTGCGGTTGTCGGTCAGCGCCTCGACGATCACCGCGACGCCGCCGGGACCGTAACCTTCGTAACGGATCTCATCGTAGTTTTCGCCCTCGCCGCCGATGGCCTTCTTGATCGCGCGCTCGATATTGTCCTTCGGCACGTTTTCCGCGCGCGCCGCCGTGATCGCCAGCCGCAGCCGGGGGTTCATCGCCGGGTCCGGCGTGCCGAGCTTGGCGGCGACGGTAATTTCCCGCGCCAGCTTGCCGAACATCTTGGAGCGCATGGCGTCCTGTTTGCCCTTGCGGTGCATGATGTTCTTGAATTGGGAATGTCCGGCCATCGGAGGTCTCTCGGGTGTTCAGCGGCGAATTGAATGATGGAATACAACGATTCCGGGCATTGTTAATGCAACGGCCCGGCGGGGCGGCGTTATAGGCCGGGAATGGCTAAAATTAAAGGCAGAAAGGCCGATTTTCGGTACGGCGATATGGGAAACGGCGCATGCAGCACGGTAAAAGTTAACCATGAGTTCACGCCGGAATGCGATACTGCATGCCTATTACTCATATTTTCAGAGAGCCATCCATGGCGTTCGGCCTTTTTCGGAAGCGGCAGCCAGAACAGGCGATGCCGGATATTGCACCTGAGGTTTCGCCCGTCACCGTTCCAGGCTCTCCCGCAACCTCCGACCACGATTCAGCGCGCGAGATCCTCGAACTGCTCGAACTCGAACTGGTGGCGATGGTCCGCCAGCTTGAACGAGCCGCCAGTTCGGTGGCGAGCGGTGCGCAATCCACCGCAACCACCCTGTCCGCGATCCGCCATCGCGCAGATACCCTGACCGACCGCACCAGCGACGCGCAGGCGACCGCGGAAACCTTCTCGCAGGCCGCGGAAAAATTCACCCAGTCGGCCTATGGCATCGGCGCGCAGGTCCGCGACGCAAGCAAGCTCGCCGACGAGGCCAGCGCCGCGGCGCGCGAAGCCAGCCTCAATGTGGACCGGCTTCGTGAATCCTCTGCGGCGATCGGCAATGTCGTCAACCTGATCGCCACCATCGCCAAGCAGACCACCCTGCTCGCACTGAATTCGACCATCGAGGCCGCGCGTGCGGGATCCGCGGGCAAAGGGTTCGCGGTCGTCGCGTCCGAAGTGAAAGCGCTTGCGGTTCAGACCCAGAACGCCACGGAAGAGATCAAGAAGAAGATCGATGCCCTGCAGCAGGATGCGGCGACGTCGTTCGATGCGGTGCACCGGATCACCGCCGCGATCGACGCCATCAAGCCGGTGTTCGCGCATGTCAACGGCGCCGTCGCCGAGCAGAACGAAGTGACCGGCGAGATCGCACAGAACGCCGCATCGGCCTCCCAGTTCATCGTGTCGGTCGGCACGAGCAGCGCGGAAATCGACAGCGCAGCCAAGGAAGCCGAGACTCACGGCGAGAGCGTCGCGCAGGCCGGCAAGGCCGTGACGATGTTCGCCGAGAAGCTCAAGACGCGCTGTGCGGTGCTGCTGCGCCAGAACGAGGGCGAGGAACGGAAGGCCGAGCGGATGCCGTGCCGGCTTCAGATCGAGATCGCGGCGCGCCCCTCCCCGATCATGGCCGAAGTGCTCGAACTGTCGGTCGCCGGCGTGCTCATTGCCGGAGCCGGCGTGGACGCGATTCCTGTCAATCAGGGTTTGAAGGCGAAGCTGGAAAGCATCGGCGCGTGCGAGATCCGCGTCACCGGCCACACTTCAGGCGGCGCGCAGGCCGAGTTCGTGTCGGCCGACGCCATGCTGAAAGGCAAGATCGAGGACAAGGTCTGGAGCCTTCACGACGAGAATACCGAGTTCGTGACGCGGGCGATGGAAGCCGGCGACGCGATCACCAAGATTTTTGAAAATGCAGTCGCGCAGGGCGACATCACGCTCGAGGATCTGTTCGACGAAAACTACGTCAAGATCGAGGGTACCGATCCGGTGCAGTATCGGACACGTTTCCTCGACTGGGCGGATCGCGCGCTTCCGGAATTTCAGAACACGATCCTCGGGCACGACGCGCGGGCCGCGTTCTGCGCTGCGATCGACCGCAACGGCTATCTGCCGGTGCACAACAAGCTCTATTCCCAGCCGCAGCGCCCGGGCGACACCGCCTGGAACACCGCGAATTCCCGCAACCGCCGCATCTTCAACGACGCTGCTGGTCTCGCTGCGGGCCGCAACACCCGCTCCTATCTGATCCAGAGCTACGCCCGCGATATGGGCAACGGCAAAACCGTGATGATGCGCGAGATCGACGTGCCGATCCGCGTCAAGGGACGGCACTGGGGCGGTTTCAGAACGGCTTACAGTATCTGAATTACCAGAAATCCGGCACGGCACGGTCCAGCATCGGGCCTATGCGCACCGGGGCCACGCGCGTTGCAAGACCCGTCGCGTCGTCGGTCTCCACCGCGACGCCGCTGAGCGTCGCAACACCGTCCGCAGGCTCGAAGCGCCCCGCCGGATAGCCGCGCAGAAATCGCCCGAGCGGTTCTTCGCGGTCCATTCCGATGATGGATTGATAATCGCCGGTCATGCCGGCATCTGTCATGTAGGCCGTACCCGCGGGAAGAATCCGGTGATCCGATGTCGGCACATGAGTGTGCGTGCCGACCACGAGACTGGCGCGGCCGTCGCAATAATAACCGATCGCCTGCTTTTCGCTCGACGCTTCCGCATGGAAATCAACCACCACCGCGTCGGCGGCTTCACGCAACGGGCACGCGTTCAGTTCGCGATCGATGATGGCGAACGGATCGTCGAACGGCTGCATGAAGATGCGGCCGATGCCGTTGATGACAAGCGCGCGCTTGCCGGTCTTGGTGTCGACGAGAGCCGCGCCCCGGCCCGGCGTACCCGGCGGAAAATTCGCTGGCCGGATCAGGCGCGGCGCGCGGTCGATGAAAACCAGCGCCTCACGCTGATCCCACGAATGGTTGCCGAGCGTGATCGCGTCCGCGCCGGCCTCCAGCAATTCGTGATAGATCGCCTCGGTGATGCCGAAGCCGCCGGCGGCGTTCTCGCCATTCACCACGACAAGATCGAGTGTCCAGTCGCGAATGAGACCCGGAAGGATTTCCGCCACGGCCACGCGGCCGCTGCGCCCCACCACATCGCCGACAAACAGAATTCTCAATTACAATCTCCGCAGATCGATCAGTTCGCGTTCGGTTAGCACACAATCGAGCTGTTCGTCGTGGGGCAGCGCGGGAACGACTTCAATTTCCTGCACCGCAAAAGCGACGCCTACGACGGTAATTTTCTTGATGGTACGCAGGTCCTGCAAGGTGCGGTCGTAATAACCACGGCCGTAGCCGATGCGGTGACCGACACGGTCGAAGGCAGCCAGCGGCACCAGCACAATGTCGGGATCGACCTCGGGCGCGTCGGAGGACGGTTCGAAAATTCCATACTGTCCGCGCACCAATCCCTCGTCCGGCTGCCAGGCGCGAAAGATCAGGGCGTGATCGCGCGCGATGATCACCGGCAGCGCCAGCGCGGCACCCTTGTCCGCAAGCGCGCGCATCAGTGGAAACGGATCGAGTTCGCTGTTGATCGGCGAATAACCCGCGACGATGGCGCCGCGCGGCAGCTCGACCGGCAGGCTCGCCGCGGCGATGACCTCTGCCGCGTCGACGCGCTGCTCGACGTTCAACGCGTCACGCCGTGCCAGTGCGCGGCCACGAAGTTCAGTCTTCAGATTTTGCGAGGAGTCGGCTTCCATCCACCACCGAATTCTTAATTCTTGTCACCTCTCCCATTGCAGCGAGAGGTCGGAGGCGAAAACAAAAGTGCGAAGCCACGATGGCCGTTGAAGCACTCGATCCCGGAGCACCTACGAAAGTAGGTGGGCACCATATGACCGGATCCACGGACCCGGCCAGGGACAGTTCCCTGAAGGATCGATAAGGCCCCGGGGATATTATGGCTTCTGACGCGCGACGCAGCCTCGCCTGACCAATGTAGTCACGATCACGGCAGAGCGCCAGCGGCGCTGCCCTCAATCGTCAGCCGATCGCGATTCCATTGCGGGCCGGACGGTTCAGCGCCTGCGTCATCTTTTCGATGCGGTCCGAGGCCGAATTCAGCGCATTGGCCACCGCCGACTGGGTCGCCCGTGCCCGGTCCGCGGCCACAACGCGAACGTCACGCAGCGCGTTGAGTTCCTCCTCGAGGGCGCGGATACGTTGTCCGGCATCGACGAGCTCGTCGGCGACCGTCAGGGCCGCCATCACGGTGAGGCGCTGGTCGCCGATTTCGCCGAACTTGCCGCGCAGGCTGGCGATACGGGCTTCCAGGCTTTCCGCAAGCCGCAGCAAGCGGTTCTCCTGCCCGGCCTCGCAGGCCATCCGGTATTGCCGGCCGTTGATGTTGACGTTGATGTGGCTCATGACAATTTTCTCATGGCGATTCTCCCGAATCGATCACGGAGCGGATGGTGTCGATGGCGACGTCGAGCCGCTCCGCGATCTCGCGATTGGTCCGCTCCAGCGCGCGCGAGCGCACCAGCGTTCCATCGAGTTCGTTGGCAAGCCGCGAACGGTCCGCGCCCAGCGCCTGAATCCGCGCGCCCAGTTCGTCGTCGGCGCGGTCGGCGTCCCGCCGCCGCTCCACAGCACTTTCAAGCGCATCAAGGGCCGCCGCCAGCCGCCGCGTGGCAAGCTCGATATCGCTCGACCCCGCGGGCGCGGGCTCTGGATTGGCGAAACCGTTAGCACTGCGATCGGTCATCACGGAACGAGAGCCCTTTGCATCTGGCCCGGCATCCCAAATTAAGGCGAACCGGCAAGCATTTAGCCGGATAAATTTACGACCCGGGAGAGCCGCGCGCAACGCTGGCCGCGAGCTATGCACACAAAGCGAAAACTCACACTGGAAAGACCGGAATGCCCTTGGACTCAAGGGTTTCGCGATGCTATCCACCCGTTGAAAGCATCCCCGGCCGTGGCATTTTTGAGACATGCGGCCACTTCCCACACCGAATGTCAGGCGGACCTCCATGACTGTGCGTGTCGATCCTTCCCGTATGGCTAATGCGATTCGCGCGCTTGCCATGGACGCCGTCGAAAAAGCGAAGTCGGGCCACCCCGGCCTGCCGATGGGCGCGGCCGATGTCGCGACCGTTCTGTTTACGCAGTTCCTGAAATTTGACGCCAGCGACCCGACATGGCCGGACCGCGACCGCTTCGTGCTGTCCGCCGGTCACGGCTCTATGCTGCTGTATGCGCTGCTGTATCTCACCGGCAATTCGTCGATGACCATCGAGCAGATCAAGAATTTTCGTCAGCTTGGATCGCTGACACCGGGGCATCCCGAGAATTTCATCACGCCGGGCATCGAGACCACCACCGGTCCGCTCGGACAGGGCATCGCCACCGCCGTCGGCATGGCGCTGGCGGAACGCCATATGGCGGCGGAATTCGGCGGCGACATCGTCGACCACCGTACCTACGTGCTCGCCTCGGACGGCGACCTGATGGAAGGCATCAGCCAGGAAGCCATCGCGTTCGCCGGACATCTCAAGCTCAATAGGCTGATCGTGCTGTTCGACGACAACGGCATTTCCATCGACGGCGCGATCTCGCTGTCGGATTCGGTCGATCAGGTGAAGCGTTTCGAATCGGCCGGATGGGCCGCTGAGCGCGTCGACGGCCACGATCCGAAAGCGATTGCGGACGCGCTGACCCGCGCACAAAAGTCCGACCGTCCAAGCATGATCGCCTGCAAGACCACGATCGGTTTCGGTGCGCCGAACAAGGCGGGCTCGGAGAAATCCCACGGATCGCCGCTCGGCGCAGATGAAATCGCCGGCGCGCGCAAGAACCTGAAGTGGGATTCGGCACCGTTCGAAATTCCACAGGACATCCTCGACGCCTGGCGCGCGGCCGGATCGCGCGGCAAGGCCGCGCACGACGCGTGGACCAGGACCATTGCCGCGAAAGACGCCGCCGCACGCGCCGAGTTCGAGCGCCGCACCAAAGGCGAACTCCCCACGAAGGCGCTCGCCGATGCGGTGGCCAGGATGAAGGCGTCGCTCGCAGCCACGCCGAAGGACATCGCCACCCGCACCGCGTCCGAACAATCGCTGGAAGTGCTGTGCGCGGCAGTTCCGGAGATGATTGGCGGCTCGGCGGACCTCACCGGCTCCAACAACACCCGCGTCAAGGGCATGGTCGCGATCTCCGCCAACAATTACGGCGGCCGCTACGTCAACTATGGCATCCGCGAACACGGCATGGCGGCGGCGATGAACGGCATGGCGTTGCACGGCGGCCTGATCCCGTATTCCGGCACATTCCTGGTGTTCTCGGACTACCTGCGCCCGGCGCTGCGGCTGTCCGCGCTGATGGGTGAGCGGGTGATCCATGTGCTCACCCACGATTCGATCGGATTGGGCGAAGACGGCCCGACCCATCAGCCGGTCGAGCATGTGGCGGCGCTGCGCGCGATCCCGAACTGCAACGTTTTCCGGCCCTGCGACACCGTCGAGACGCTGGAATGCTGGCAGCTCGCGCTTGAGGCCAAAGACCGTCCGAGCGTGCTGGCGCTGACTCGCCAGAACCTGCCGCAGCTTCGCTTGGCGAACGACGCCGACAACAAGTGCGCCGCCGGCGCCTATGAAATCTCCAAGGCCGATGGCGAGGCGAAAGTCTCGATCTTCGCGTCCGGTTCGGAAGTCTCGCTGGCGGTCGAAGCGCAGAAGCTGCTGGCCGCGCGCGGCATTCCGACGCGGGTGGTCTCGGTGCCCTGCATGGACCTGCTGCTGGAACTGCCGAAAGCCCAGAAGGACGCCATCATCGGCAAGGCCCCGGTGAAAATCGGCGTCGAGGCGGCGATCCGGCAGGGCTGGGATGCGGTCATCGGTTCGGACGGCGTCTTCGTGGGCATGGACGGATTCGGCGCCAGCGCCCCGTACAAGGACCTGTACAGGCATTTCGGGATCACCGCCGAGGCCATCGCGGAAGCCGCGCAGACTTCCCTGAAGACCAGATAACCCTGCTGGAACATTCAGGATTCAAGTGATTGCATCGTGGCGTTATTCGGGGCAAAAACCGCCTCGAAAATCGTCATTTCCGACCTATCGAGGAGAACTTGAATGGCAGTCCGTGTCGCGATCAATGGATTTGGCCGTATCGGCCGCAACATCTTGCGCGCCATCCATGAATCGAAGCGCACGGACATCCAGGTCGTCGCCATCAACGACCTCGGCCCGGTCGAGACCAACGCCCACCTGCTCCGCTACGACTCTGTACACGGCCGTTTTCCCGGAACCGTGACCGTCGACGGCGATTCGATCAATCTCGGCAACGGCAAGATCAAGGTCACCGCGGTGCGCGATCCGGCGACGCTGCCCTGGAAGGACCTCGGCATCGACATCGCGATGGAATGCACCGGCATCTTCAGCGCCAAGGCCAAGGCGTCGGCGCATCTGACCGCGGGCGCCAAGCGCGTGCTGGTCTCCGCCCCGTCTGACGGCGCGGACGCGACCATCGTCTACGGTGTCAACCACGACAAGCTCGCCAAGGATCACCTCGTCGTCTCGAACGGCTCCTGCACCACCAACTGCCTCGCGCCGGTGGTGAAGGTGCTGAACGATACCGTCGGCATCGAGACCGGCTTCATGACCACGATCCACGCCTATACCGGCGACCAGCCGACCCTCGACACCATGCACAGCGATCTCTATCGCGGCCGCGCCGCCGCGCTGTCGATGATCCCGACCTCGACCGGCGCTGCCAAGGCCATCGGCCTCGTGCTGCCCGAGCTTCAGGGCAAGCTCGATGGCGTCGCGATCCGCGTGCCGACGCCGAACGTCTCCGTGATCGATCTCAAGATCGTTGCGAAGCGCGCGACCACCAAGGAAGAGATCAACGACGCGATCAAGCGCGCCGCGCAGCAGGAGCTGAAGGGCATCCTCTCCTTCACCAACGACCCGAACGTCTCGATCGATTTCAACCACGATCCGAGTTCATCGACCTTCGCCATGGACCAGACCAAGGTGCAGGGCGGAACGCTGGTGCGCGTGCTGTCGTGGTACGACAACGAGTGGGGCTTCTCGAACCGCATGGCCGACACCGCCGCGGCGATGAGCAAGCTGATCTGATCTCACCGGCCCTCGCCGCAACCCGTAGTCGCAACGAGTCCTGATGTCCGGATTTCGCACCCTCGATGATGTCGACGTGAAGGGAAAGCGCGTGCTGCTGCGCGTCGACCTCAACGTGCCGATGGACAACGGCCGCGTGTCCGACACCACGCGGCTGCAACGCATCGCCAAGACCATCATCGAACTGTCGGAAGCCGGCGGCCGGGTCGTGATCCTCGCGCATTTCGGCCGGCCCAAGGGACCCGACCCGAAGGAATCGCTGAAGCCGGTCGCGACCGCGCTCGGCTATGTGGTGCTGCGTCACGTTGAGTTCGCGCCCGACTGCGTGGGTCCAATAGCCGAGAAGGCTGTCGCCGCCTTGAAGAATGGCGAAATTCTTTGCCTCGAGAACACCCGCTTCCACGCGGGCGAAGAAAAGAACGACCCTGCCTTCGTCGCGCAGCTCGCGAAGCACGGCGACATCTGGGTCAACGACGCGTTCTCCTGCGCGCATCGCGCTCACGCATCGACCGAAGGACTCGGCCATGTGCTGCCCGGTTATGCCGGCCGCACCATGGAGGCCGAACTCGATGCGCTCGGCAAAGCGCTCGACGAGCCGGTGCATCCGGTGATCGCCATCGTCGGCGGCTCGAAGGTTTCCACCAAGATCGATCTTCTCGAAAATCTTGTCAGCAAGGTCGATGCGCTGGTGATCGGCGGCGGAATGGCCAACACCTTCCTGCACGCGCAGGGCATCGATGTCGGCAAATCGCTCTGCGAGAAGGACCTCGCCACCACGGCGCTGCGCATTCTCGTCAAGGCGAACTCCACCAATTGCGCCATCATCCTGCCCGTCGATGCCGTGGTCGCCGAAAAATTCGAAGCCAATGCGCCTTCACGTGCCTGCGCGCTCGAGGCCATTCCGGCCGACGGCATGATCCTCGATGTCGGACCGCAATCGATCAAGCGGATCGATGCCGCGATCGACGAGGCCGCGACGCTGGTGTGGAACGGGCCGCTCGGCGCGTTCGAAATGTCACCATTCGACCGTGGTACGGTCCAGGTCGCCAAGTATGCCGCAGCCCGCACCAAGGCCGGCAAGCTGGTGTCCGTCGCCGGCGGCGGCGATACCGTTGCGGCGTTGAACCACGCTGGCGTGGGACGGGATTTCACCTACGTTTCAACCGCTGGCGGCGCATTTCTTGAGTGGATGGAAGGGAAACCTTTGCCCGGCGTCGAGGTTCTTAGAGTACGCTAATTTTCAACGGATCTGGCGCCCTCGGCGCTGCCTTCAATAACGCGGAGAACAAGCACTCATGGCTCGCATTACGTTGCGTCAATTGCTGGATCATGCTGCTGAGAACGACTACGGCGTGCCGGCGTTCAACATCAACAACATGGAACAGGCGCTGGCCATCATGGAAGCCGCAAGCTCCGTGGATGCGCCTGTCATCATTCAGGCGTCGCGCGGCGCACGCTCCTACGCCAATGACGTGATGCTCAAGCACATGATGGACGCAGTGACGGAAATCCATCCGCAGATTCCGGTCTGCGTGCATCTCGATCACGGCAACGAACCCGCCACCTGCATGACCGCGATCCAGGCCGGCTTCACCTCGGTGATGATGGACGGCTCGCTGAAGGCCGACGGCAAGACGCCCGGCGACTGGGACTACAACGTCGGCGTGACCAAGACCGTCACCGACATGGCCCACCTCGGCGGCATTTCGGTGGAAGGCGAACTCGGTGTGCTCGGCTCGCTTGAAAGCGGCGAGGGCGAGAAGGAAGACGGCCACGGTTTCGAGGGCAAGCTTTCGCACGACCAGCTTCTCACCAATCCCGACGAAGCCGTGAAATTCGTCAAGGAAACCCAGGTCGATGCGCTCGCGATCGCCATGGGCACGTCGCACGGCGCCTACAAGTTCACCCGCAAGCCCGATGGCGACATCCTCGCCATGAACGTCATCGAGGAAATTCACCGCAAGCTGCCGAACACCCATCTTGTGATGCACGGCTCCTCGTCGGTGCCGCAGGACTTGCAGGAGATCATCAACAAGTTCGGCGGCCAGATGAAGCCGACCTGGGGCGTGCCGGTGTCGGAAATCCAGCGTGGCATCAAGCACGGCGTGCGCAAGATCAACATCGACACCGACAACCGCATGGCCATGACCGGGCAGATCCGCAAGATTCTCTCCGAGAACCCGAGCGAATTCGACCCGCGCAAGTATCTGAAGCCTGCGATGGAAGCGATGACCAAGCTCTGCAAAGCGCGCCTGCAGGAATTCAATACCGCAGGTCAGGCCAGCAAGATCAAGAAGGTGCTGACCACCGCCCAGATGGCGCAGCGCTACGCCAAGGGCGAGCTCGCCGCAAAGATCGCGTAAATATTCCATCGACAGGGCGGGACTTCATCCCGCCCCTTTTTTGGCCGCAGTCCGGGGGCATCACACCGCCATCATGGCCACAAAACCTGTCCCGCCGCGCCCCGCGCCTCGGCTGTATCTGGCGACGCCGCTGGTCACCGATCCAGCGCAGCTTGCGCCGCATTTGCCCGCGCTGCTGGCCGCGGCCGATGTCGCCGCCGTTTTGCTGAAACTCGCCTCCACCGACGAGCGCGGCCTGATCCAGCGCGCCAAGGCGCTCGCGCCCATGGTCCAGAAGGCCGGCGCGGCGCTGCTGCTCGACGGACATTTCGAACTGGTCGCACGTTCCGGCGCAGATGGCGCGAACATCTCCGGCATCGAGGCGATGCAGGAAGCCATGCCAGCCCTGAAGCCCGATCGCATCATCGGCGTCGGCGGTCTCGTCACACGCCACGACGCCATGACGGCCGGCGAAGCCGGCGCCGACTACGTGCTGTTCGGCGAGCCCGATGCGCACGGCGAACGGCCGTCGCCGGACGCGATCTTCGAACGTCTGCAATGGTGGGCGGAAGTGTTCGAGCCGCCCTGCGTCGGCTTTGCGGCGACGCTGGACGAGGCACATCTGTTCGCATCAGCGGGCGCGGATTTCATTCTGGTCGGCGATGTCATCTGGCAGGATTCGCGCGGGCCCGAAGCGGCGCTGCGCGATGCGAGCGACGCCGTTGCACAGGGCTTCGCGGCCGCTTTCGCCACGACCACGGTCAAAGAGGGATAGACCGCGATGACCGCGCCTCGCCGTGCCACGCCGTTCGCAGCCGCTCATGCAGGATTTCTTGCATCGGTCGTCGCCGGTGTGATCGCATTTTCCGCGAGTGCGTTGGCGCAGGCGCCTAATCCTTTTCCGACACCGATCCAACCTTCCGAAAAGCCTCCTGCCGCGAAATCCCCCGCGCCGAAGAAGGCGCCGAAAGCAGCACCTGCGCCGTCCGCGCAGAAAAAATCCGAACCCGCGAAAACCGCAGCGCCTGCCGCACCTGCGCCCGCCCCGGACGATCCGAATGTCGATCTCGCTTACGGTGCCTATCAGCAGGGACTTTATCGCACAGCCTTCAACATCGCGTTGAAGCGCGCGCAGGAGATCAGCGATCCCAAATCGATGACCTTGCTGGGTGAACTCTATTCCAACGCGCTCGGCATCAAGCGCGACGACGTCAAAGCCGCGGAATGGTACAAGCAGGCCGCGGATCGCGGCGACCGCGAAGCAATGTTCGCGCTGGGCATGATGAAGATCGCCGGACGTCCCGCTCCGCCCAACCGGGAAGAAGGCGCGCGGCTACTCGCGTCATCCGCCAAACTCGGCAAGCCGGCCGCAGCCTACAACCTCGGCCTTCTGTATCTTGAGGGCCAGATCTTCCCGCAGGACATCAAGCGCGCCGCCGAACTGTTCCGCCAGGCCGCCAACGGTGGCAACCCGGAAGCGCAATACGCACTCGCGACCTTCTACAAGGAAGGCCGCGGGGTGGAGAAAAATGTCGTCGAGGCCGCAAAGCTGATGCGCGCGGCTGCGCTGGCCGACAATCTGGACGCGGAAGTCGAGTATGCCATCGCGCTCTACAACGGCACCGGCACCACCAAGGATATCCCTGCCGCGATCGCGCTGCTGAACCGGGCCGCGCGACACAACAGTCCGATCGCGCAAAACCGCCTCGCGCGGATTCTGGTCGAAGGTCTCGGCGTTCCCGTGGACAAGGTCCAGGGTTTCAAATGGCATCTGATCGCCAAGACCGCCGGCAAAAGCGATCCCGACCTCGATGCTCAGTTCGCCCAGCTTCCTCCGATCGACAAGGCAAAAGCCGAAGACCTCGCCAGAAAGTGGTTTGGCACGAAATAAGCGAGTTCGCTCGAAAATGATCCAAATGTTGTCGGAGTGCGTATTCTGACAACAAAACCGGTGCCGCGTTCGGGCATACGCGCCAAGCGCAGCCGTTATCACCCTTGACGTTCCTGCGCTTTGACGCCAAGCATCCGCAAGGCATCATTCCCTCATCCCGATCCGGTTTCGACCGATCTTTTCAAGCCGAAACGATGATTCATTCAGCGCTTATCAACGTCATGGTCAAAGCCGCGCGCCGCGCGGGCCGCAGCCTTAATCGCGATCTCGGCGAGATCGAGAACCTTCAGGTCTCGCTGAAGGGGCCCGCCAACTTTGTGTCTCTTGCCGACAAGCGCGCGGAGCAGATGCTTTACGAAGACCTGACAAAAGCGCGACCCGGCTACGGTTTTCTCGGCGAGGAAGGCGGCACGCGCGAAGGCACCGACAAATCCAACACATGGATCGTCGATCCGCTCGACGGCACGACCAATTTCCTGCACGGCATTCCGCAATTCGCGATCTCGATCGGCCTTCAGCGCGAAGGCGTCATCATCGCCGGCGTGATCTACAATCCCGCCAATGATGAGCTCTACATGGCCGAGCGCGGCAAGGGTGCCTTCCTGAACGACCAGCGCCTTCGCGTCGCCGCTCGCAAACAACTCAACGAATGCGTGATCGCCTGCGGCCTGCCGCATATCGGGCGCGGCGACCACGAACTGTCACGGCGTGAGATGGCTGAGATGCAGCAGCGCGTCGCGGGCTTGCGGCGCTTCGGCGCGGCCTCGCTCGATCTCGCCTTTGTCGCGGCAGGCCGTCTCGACGGTTATTGGGAACGCAACCTGCAGCCCTGGGACATCGCCGCCGGACTGATCATGGTGCGCGAAGCCGGCGGCGTCGTCAGCGGCATCGAGGGCGGCGATACGGCGATGGCGACCGGCCACGTCGTCTGCGGCAACGAGACAATCCAGCGCGAACTCGTGAAGATTTTGAAGCCGCTATAATCAGCATTGTCATGGCTGGCCCTGTCCCGGCCATCGCTATTCTTCAAGTCGCCTCGCCTTCGATGTAAGCGCGCTGCGAATTCGACGCCGCGACAATCGCCGCATGAGGAAACTGCCGCGCCATCCAAAGCGACTCCAGCCGCAACCCAGTTAGAGAACTGACGCCCTACTCCTTTGCAAAGGTAGCGTAGCGCGGCCGTCAGTGATTTTTCGCCGTGCGCGCGGCGATATGCGAGCCGAGGCGCAGCACCAGACGGTATCGACCCACCCCGAATTGCCGGTGCGCTGCTGCACCACCCAGGCAGTGGCCATCAGGATCGACTGCGCCCACGGCATTATGACCAGTGCGCTCAGGAAAAGCCCACGTCATGACCGTCCCCGCTCGAATTCTGTCACCTGAATGAGAAATACGAACAGGCCCGGCCTCAAGTGTCACACAGGAGGTTCCGCATGGGGGACAAAGCGGGCTGGCATTTTTTTCCGGCCAACCCTGTGCCATATTGATCCCCGACGTTTTCCCGGAGAAGGATTGACCATCCACCATGGCGAAAAATCCCCCACCCAGAACCGCTGACGACATCAGCGCCACCAAGCTGTCGTCGCCCCGAATTTTTCTGGTCCGGATGCTGGTGTTCCTGATCCTGTGCGGATTGCTGGTCGTGGTGCTCTACAAACAGATCTGGCTGGCGTTCCTCGCCAATCCCGGTCTCAACGCGCTGATCGCCGGAGTTCTCGTCATCGGCATCATTCTGGCATTCAGGCAGGTGATCCGGCTCTATCCGGAAATTGCGTGGGTCAACAGTTTTCGCATCTCCGATCCGGGTCTCGCGGTGGATCGCCGCCCGACGCTGCTGGCGCCGATGGCCGCCATGCTGAGCCATCGAAGCGGCCGCATGAGCATCTCGCAGCAGACCATGCGGCATCTGCTCGACTCCATCGCCACGCGGCTTGACGAGGCGCGCGACCTGTCGCGCTACATGACGGGTCTTCTGGTGTTTCTCGGCCTGCTCGGCACGTTCTGGGGTCTGATCGAGACGGTCGGCTCGGTCGGCAAGGTGATCGAGGGGCTGAAAGTCGGCGGCGACGCCGGTTCGGTGTTCGACACGCTGAAGGAAGGTCTCGCCGCGCCACTCAGCGGCATGGGCATTTCGTTCTCGTCCTCGCTGTTCGGTCTTGCCGGCTCACTGATCCTCGGCTTTCTCGACCTGCAATCGAGCCAGGCGCAGAACCGCTTCTACACGGACCTTGAAGACTGGCTTGCGGAAACCGTGCAGGAATACGCCAGCGACGGCCAGACGGCTGGTACAGGCGGGGATTTCAACCCCGCGCTCGACCGGCTGCGCACCGCCGTCGAGGAAATGGGATCGAACCGCGCCTCCACCACGGCGATGGCGAATCTCGCGGAAGCCATTCAGGGCCTCGTGCATCACATGCGCACCGAGCAGCAGTTGATCCGTGAATGGGCCGATGGCCAGGGCGAGCAGAACAAGGAGATCAAGAGTCTCCTGGAACGCCTCGCACGTCAGCCCGAGAACAATTGATCCAAGGATAACAGCTCATGGCGCTTTCGCGATCCCGCCGCAGCGACCCGGGCTTCAACTACTGGCCGGGCTTCGTCGATGCGCTCTCGACACTGGTGCTGGCCATCGTATTCCTGCTGTCGGTATTTCTTGTCGTGCAGTTCTTCCTGTCGCAGGAAGTCACCGGCAAGGACAAGGCGCTGGAGCGGCTGAACGCGCAGATCGCGCAACTCAACGATCTTCTTTCGCTCGAAAAGCTCGGCAAGCTGAACCTCGACGAGCAACTGTCGCAGGTGCGCGCCGGACTCGCGTCGGCCGAAACCGAGCGCGACCGCGTGAAAGGGCTCTACGACGGACTGGCGGGCGCAGGCGCCAGCGCCGCAGGGCGCGCCACCGAACTCGGCAAGGCGCTGGACTCCGAAAAGCAGGTGTCCGCACGCGCGCTGGCCCAGATCGAGGTGCTGAACCAGCAGATCAGCGCGCTGCGCCGGCAACTCGCCGCTCTCGAAGAAGCGCTCGACGTCTCGGAGAAGCGCGACAAGGAATCGCAAGGCAAGATCGCCGATCTCGGCCAGCGGCTGAACGTGGCGCTGGCGCAGCGCGTGCAGGAACTGTCACGCTATCGTTCCGAATTTTTCGGACGGCTGCGCACCATTCTCGGCAACCGGCCGGACATCCGCGTCGTGGGTGACCGCTTCGTATTCCAGTCCGAAGTGTTCTTCGACACCGGGCAGGCGCTGCTGCTGCCCGAAGGCCGCGCCGAACTCGACAAGCTCGCGACGGCGCTGACCGATCTCGACAAGCAGATTCCGCCGGAGATCGCCTGGGTGCTGCGCGTGGACGGTCACACCGACGTGCGGCCGATCGCGAGCCCGCAGTTCAAGTCGAACTGGGAGTTATCATCTGCACGCGCCATCTCGGTGGTGCAGTATCTGGTTTCGCTCGGCGTCCCGGCGCAACGCTTGGTCGCGGCGGGTTTCGCGGAATTTCAGCCGCTCGACCCCGAGAAGACCGAGGAAGCCTACAAGCGCAATCGCCGCATCGAACTGAAGCTCACCGAGCGATGAGCCTGATCGGGACATGAGCGCATCCTTCACGCTGCGGCCCTACAGCGCGAGCGACGAGGACGCAGCGATCAATCTGTGGTTTCGCACATGGACGAAGGCCTATCCCTCGATCGACTTCGCACAGCGGCTGGAAGGATGGCGCGCGCGATGGCGCGATGAGCTTGTGCCGGCCGCGCGGATCGTCGTCGCGGAACAAGGCCAGGCGATGATCGGCTTTGTCACCATCGATACAGCCGGCTATCTCGATCAGCTTGTGGTCGACCCGGATGCGTGGGGATCACATCTCGGCAACGCGCTGGTCGCCGAAGCCAAGTCGATGTCGCCGTCTGGAATCACCCTGCTCGTGAACACCGACAACGCGCGCGCGATCCGCTTCTATGAACGCAACGGCTTCGTTCACACCCACGACGACGTCAATCCGGTATCGGGACGGAAAGTCTATGGAATGGCGTGGAAGCCGTAACGTCGGCGCCTACACGCCCTCGAACTGCAATCGTGCAAGCCGCGCATAAAGGCCGTTGGCGGCGACCAGCGAGGCGTGGGTTCCCTGCTCGACGATGCGGCCGTTCTCCATCACCAGAATGCGGTCGCACGACAGCACGGTGGCGAGACGATGCGCGATCACCAGCGTGGTGCGGTGCTTCATTAATTCTTCCAGCGCGGTCTGCACCAGCGTTTCGCTCTCCGCGTCGAGTGACGACGTCGCTTCATCGAGCAGCAGCAGCGGCGCATCGCGCAGGATCGCACGCGCGATCGCAATGCGCTGGCGCTGACCGCCGGACAAGGTCACGCCGCGCTCGCCGAGTTGAGTATCGAAGCCCAGCGGCAAGCGCGAAATGAATTCGGTGGCGTGAGCGAGATCGGCAGCGCGCGCGACCTCGGCGTCGCTGGCATCGGGGCGGCCGAAACGGATATTTTCGCGGGCGCTGGTTGCGAACACCGCTGAATCCTGCGGCACCAGCGCGATGCGCGACCGCACGGCGGACGGATCGGCCTCGCGGACCGGCACGCCATCGACAGAAATCACGCCGCTCGCGGGATCGTAGAACCGCAGCAGCAGATGAAACAATGTGCTCTTGCCGGCGCCCGACGGTCCGACCACGGCGACTTTCTCGCCGGCCTTCACCGCAAACGACACGCCATCGACAGCAAGATGCTCAGGCCGCGTCGGATAGGAGAACCGCACATCGTCGAAGCTGACATCGCCGCGCGGCGGCATCGGCAGCGCGCGCGGGTTCGCAGGCGCGGCAATATCGGGCTTGATGCGCAGAATCTCGAACAGCCGCTCCGAAGCGCCGGAGGCTTGCGAAATTTCGCCCCACACCTGACTGAGTTCGCCGAGCGCGCCTGCGGCAAACGCCGCATAGAGAATGAACTGGCCAAGACGCCCTGCGCTGATCTGGTGCGTCAGCACGTCATGCGAGCCGATCCAGAGAATCGCGACCACGCTGGTGAAAATCAGGAAGATCACAATCGCGGTCAGGAACGCGCGCGCACGTGTCGAACTCCGCGCCGCGACATAGGCGCGCTCGACTTCCTTGCCGAACCGCGCTTCGGCCAGCCGCTCATTGGTAAAGGCCTGCAATGTACGCATCGCGCCGATCAGTTCGGACGCATAGGACGACGCATCCGCCAGCGTGTCCTGCGCACCGCGCGACAGCTTCTGCACGCGGCGTCCGAACGCCACCAGCGGCAGCACGATCAGCGGAATCACGGCCAGCACGAAACCGGACAATTTCGGACTGGTGATGACCATCATCGCGGACGCGCCAACGAACAGCACGAGATTACGCAGCGCGATCGAGACCGACGCCCCGACAGCGGATTTGATCTGCGTGGTGTCCGCGGTCAGGCGCGACACCAGTTCACCGCTGTGGGCGGTGTCGAAGAACGACGGCGACAGCGATGTCAGATGATTGAACACGTCACGCCGCAAATCGGCGACGATGCGTTCGCCGAGCGTGATGACGAGATAGTAACGCGACGCGCTCGCGGCCGCGAGCACCGCCACTACCGCGATCATCACCGCGAAGTAGCTGTTGATGAGCACGATGCCTTCGGGACTGAAGCCGAAATCGATCATGCGGCGCACGGCGAGCGGCACCACCAGCGTCGCCGCCGATGCGACGATCAGCGCGACCAGCGCTGCGAACGCCTGCCCGCGATAACGCGCCACGTAAGGCGCCAGCGCCATCAGGGGCCGCAGTTTCACGCCGCGGGACTTTTTCCGCGGTGTGCCGGGCGCATCCGGAGAACCGGGCCTGGACGCCTCGTCGGCGGCTGTCTCTTTGGCGGTCACGGGCTCGCGCGGCGGCGCAGACGGCAACCCCGGATTTTCAATACGTTCCACTGCACTCATAATTTCCGCCGCCCGGTTGCTCGCTGGCCCTCAAATAGGCCCCATGGAAGGCGCTGGCAAATGGCGTTGCGAGCTTGTTTCAGCGGCTATCCTGCGATATAGAGCGGCCAAATTCGTCCCGAACATCCCTGATCTGTGGGCGCGCGGCGCCAGAGGATTTGCCATGAAAGCCGAAATTCACCCGGATTATCATACAATTAAGGTCGTGATGACCGACGGGACCGAGTACCTGACCCGCTCGACCTATGGCAAGGAAGGCGACACGCTGAACCTCGACATTGACTCGAAGTCGCACCCGGCCTGGACCGGCGGAACCCAGCAGCTGCTGGACCGTGGCGGACGTGTTTCGCGCTTCCAGAAGAAGTTTTCGGGCTTCCTCAAGAAGGACTGATCCTTCTTCAGAGCCACCTATAAAAAAACGCCCCGGTCAAAGCCGGGGCGTTTTTCGTTTTGAGCCTCGCCAAATTTACCGCTCGAACGCGGCCTTCAGCATGTTCATCTGCGGTACGAGCGGATTGCCGATCGTGACGCGATCGCTGGCCGGCGTATGGATCGTGACGTCGAGCCGGCGCACCTTCGCCTGCAGCGTCATCGAGCGCGCTACCAGTTCCTGCAAGCGCGCGGGCAATTTCTCAAGCATCTCGTCCGGACAAGGATCGGCTGCGGTCAGCTTGACCTTGGTCTTTTCACGATTGGCCTGGTTCAGCGTCATCTCGCCTTCCTTGACGGCGCGATGCAGCAGCAGCCATGACGCCAATTGCATGAGACGCGTCGTCAGCCGCATGCTCTCTGTGGCGTAACTCAGGCTGACCGAGCGCTCGAGCGCCTTGGCCTCTGTGCGGCCCGGACCGTCCAGATAGGCCGCGGTCTCCTCCACCAGATCCATGCCTTCCCGGAACAAGGTCCCGAAGGCAGGTGAATTGGTGATCCTCTCGCTGAGAAGAACGAGATCGGCTTCGGCCTGATCGGACATGGTTAACGCCTCACGCGGTTACGCTGGTTTTTTTATGATGAACAAATCATTGCGCGCCCGCGGCGGGGAGTCCAGCCGCGCGGCGTAACAATGAGGAGATATGGTTTCCAGCGCCATGCCGCGCGAGCCGAAACGCGCGACGCAAAAAAAGAGCCGCGGTTTCCCGCGGCTTTTGAAAGTTGATAACAGGGAGGCGTCAAACAGAGTGGACAGGAGCCACTCGGTGTCCAAACAAGGACAATCCCAGTCATAAACCCGAAAGCTTAATACCCCGTAAATGAACGATTTCCTTTACGGTTCCTTTGCGATTGAGCGGAACCACACCGCTCGTTCACGATTTGAAGAAGGCGTTGGCGGCGTCCCGGCTGGCGCGCTTTTTCGCGGCATCGGCTTCCAGCCGCTCGATCTCCGACGCGAGCATTGCAATGCGGTCTTCGACGTCGCCGACGGAAAGCAGCGACAAATCCTGCCCGATCTCGTGGCTGATTTTCTTGCGCGGTTTGTCGTCATCCTCAGCCGCCATGCTTCCCTCCCGTCGTTCGCCCGATTATAGCTGCCTGCATCTTTCCCTTCCCGCCCCACCGCTGCAAGGACACATCATGGACAAGCTTCCCGCACAGATGACCGTCATCGGTATCACCAAGCCCGGCGGGCCCGAGGTGCTTGTGCCCGAACAGCGGCCGGTGCCGAAGCCGGGACCGAACGAAATCCTGATCAAGGTTGCGGCCGCCGGCGTTAACCGTCCCGACGTGTTGCAGCGCATGGGGCACTATCCCGTTCCGCCCGGCGCCAGCGATCTTCCGGGCCTTGAGGTCGCGGGCGAAGTGATCGCGCTCGGCGACGGCGTCACCAAGCGCAAGATCGGCGAGCAGGTGATGTCGCTCGTCGCCGGCGGCGGCTACGCCGAATACTGTCTCACCCACGAAACCCACGCCATGTCGGTGCCGAAAGGCCTCTCGCTGAAAGAGGCCGGCGCGATCCCCGAAACCCTGATGACGGTCTGGCACAACGTGTTCGAGCGCGGCGGATTGCAGCCCGGTGAAACACTGCTAATTCACGGCGGCTCATCCGGCATCGGCACCATGGCGATCCAGATGGCGAAAGCGCATGGCGCGAAAGTGTTCGTCACCGTCGGCGCGCAGGACAAGGTCGATGCGTGTCTCAAGCTCGGCGCAGATGCGGCGATCAACTACAAGACCGAGGACTTCGTTGCCAAAACCAAGGAGCTGACCGGCGGCGCGGGCGTCAACGTCATCCTCGACATGGTCGGCGGAGACTACATCGACCGCAACTATGACGCGGCCGCGGTCGAAGGCCGGATTGTCCAGATCGCGTTCCTCGGCGGCCCCAAGGCCACACCGAACTTCAGCAAGCTGATGATGAAGCGGCTGCACCATACCGGTTCAACGCTGCGGCCCCGCACCGTGGCTGACAAGGCCGCGATGGTGAGCGCCATCGAGGCCAAGGCGATGCCCTGGCTGGCGGACGGACGGGTCAAGCCCTTGATGGACAGCAGCTTCCCGCTGAAAGACGCCGCAAAAGCCCATGCGCGGATGGAATCCAGCCAACATATTGGCAAAATTGTGCTCACCGTTTAGGGCTGGGAAACCGCTCGAAACCCTTTGATTTGCTTCATATTTGTGGCATTTATCGCGTTCGTATCGGCGGACCGTTCGCGGCCCGCTGCCTTCAACGCGGAGAGCTGACTTTGCGCTCGATCAGAGGCTTCGCGCTGCCAGTGTTCCACATCCGAAGTTCGCTTCGTGTCGCAGCGCTCTCGTTCCTGCTGAGCTTGGTGATATGCGCTTTCGCGCAGCCGTCACATGCGCTCGATGCGATCAGCGTGCGCAGTGACGCGCCTGCGATCGATCTCACCGGCATCCTTGAATTCCAGCGCAGTGACACCGACCGCATTCAGGTCTCGACCGCGCCCGGCACCGACGGCATCGTCCGCCGCATCGAGGTGCGCGCGCGGGAAGGCGGCCAGAACTGGATCGTGTTCGCGCTGACCAATAACACCGACGATCAGCTGGATCGCCTGATCGTCGTGCCGCATTACCGCATCGTGTCGTCGGGACTGCTGTGGCCCGATCTCGGACTGTCACGCATCGCGACCATCACGCCATCGACCGGCGACCGGCCGGAACGTCAGGACAGCGCCACCGCCGACATCTTCCGCATCACGCTCGACCCCGGTGCTGTGATCACCTTCGTCGCCGAACTGCGCACTGACAAGATTCCGCAGCTCTACCTCTGGGAGCCGGAAGCCTACAAGGACAAGGTCAACTCGTTCACGCTCTATCAGGGCATCGTCATCGGCATTTCCGGATTGCTGGCGCTAGTGCTGACCATCCTGTTCGTGGTCAAGGGCAGCATCATGTTCCCGGCCGCCGCGGCGCTCGCCTGGGCGGTGCTGGTCTATATCGGCGTCGATTTCGGATTCTGGGGCAAGGTGTTCGACATGTCGGCCGGCTCGGAGCGCGTGTGGCGCGCGTCGGGCGAGGCGATGCTGGCCGCGACGCTGCTGGTATTTTTGTTCGCCTATCTCAACCTGTCGCGATGGCATGTGCGCTACTCGCATATCACCATGGGCTGGCTGGTATTCCTCGGCGCGCTGGTGGCGCTCGCCTTGTTCGATCCCGCCGTGGCGTCCGGCATCGCGCGCATGTCGCTGGCGCTGATCGCGGTGTTTGGCTTTGCGCTGATCGTCTATCTCTCGACCCACGGTTTCGACCGCGCCGTGCTGCTGATCCCGACCTGGTTCCTTCTGGTGGTCTGGGTGATCGCGGCGGGCATGACCATCGCCGGCGGCGTGACCAACGACATCGTCGGACCCGCGCTGCTCGGCGGCCTGGTGCTGATCGTGATGCTGATCGGCTTCACGGTGATGCAACACGCTTTCGCAGGCGGCGGCGCCACCAACGGCATCGTCTCCGATGTCGAACGCCGTGCGCTGGCGCTGACAGGCTCCGGCGATCTGATCTGGGATTGGGACGTGTCGGCGGACAAGGTCTTCACCAGTCCCGAAACCGAAGTGCTGCTCGGCCTCAAACGCGGCACGCTGGAAGGCCCGGCCGCCAAATGGCTCGAGGTGCTGCATCCGCTCGATCAGGATCGTTTCCGCGCGGCGCTCGACAGCGTGCTCGACCAGCGCCGCGGCCGTCTGGTGCAGGACTTCCGGCTGCGCACGCCCGACGGCCACTTCATGTGGTTCGCGCTCAAGGCGCGCCCGGTGGTCGGCTCCGACGGCGAAGTGTCCCGCGTCGTCGGCACGCTCACCGACGTCACCGAGAACAAGAATTCCGAGGAGCGGCTGCTCCACGATTCGGTCCACGACAATCTCACCGGCCTGCCGAACCGCCAGCTCTTCATCGATCGCCTGAGCGCCGTCTCGACCTTCGCCAAGACGACGCCGAACCTGCGCCCCACCGTGATGGTGATCGACCTCGACCGCTTCAAGCAGGTCAACGATTCCGTCGGCATCGCCGTCGGCGATTCGATCCTGCTGACGCTGGCACGGCGGCTGGCGCGTATTCTCAAGCCACAGGACACGCTGGCGCGCCTGGCCGGCGATCAGTTCGGCCTGATCCTCACCTCGGAGCATGAACCGGCGCGCATCACGGCCTTCGCCGAAACCATCCGCAAGACCATCCGCGCGCCGATCGCCTTCGACGGCCGCGAGATTTTCCTCACTGCATCGATCGGCCTCGCGTTGAGCGATCCGCAGATCCCGCTGACCGAGGAAATCATCAAGGACGCCGAGCTGGCGATGTATCATTCCAAGCGCATCGGCGGCGACCGT
This sequence comes from Afipia sp. GW822-FHT04G07, assembly GCF_058800765.1. Taxonomy (NCBI): domain Bacteria; kingdom Pseudomonadati; phylum Pseudomonadota; class Alphaproteobacteria; order Hyphomicrobiales; family Nitrobacteraceae; genus Afipia; species Afipia sp. GW822-FHT04G07. The sequence continues at coordinate 3,140,353 of NZ_JBXAMP010000001.1, read as the reverse complement.
ATCGACGTCTACAAGCCCGCCATGCGCGCGCGCAAAACCGACCGTCTCGCGCTAGAAGCCGAACTGCGCCGCGCCATCGAGCGTGAGGAAATCACGATCCTCTACCAGCCCATCGTGCGGCTTGAAGATCGCACCATCGCGGGCTTCGAGGCTTTGGCGCGGTGGGATCATCCCAAGCTCGGGCGCATGTCGCCGTCGGAATTCATCTCGATCGCGGAAGAAATCGGCCTGATCGTCGAACTCGGCCTGTTCGTGATGGACACCACCGCCAAGCAGCTTGCCATCTGGCAGCGCACGGTGCGCTCGCGCGAACCGATCTTCGCCAGCGTCAATGTCTCGTCACGCCAGTTGCTGCGCCACGACCTGATCCACGACGTGCGCGGTGTGATGTCACGTTCCGCGGTCGCGCGCGGTTCGCTCAAGCTGGAACTGACGGAATCCCTCGTGATGGAAAATCCGGAACACGCAGCGCAGATGCTGCACCGGATCAAGGAGCTCGGTGTCGGCCTGTCACTGGACGATTTCGGCACCGGCCACTCGTCGCTGGCTTATCTGCAGCGCTTTCCGTTCGATACCATCAAGATCGACCAGTCGTTTGTGCGCACCACCGGACGCGGCGCGCGGCCGGTGCTGCTTAAATCGATCGTCGCACTGGCGCACGATCTCAACATGGAAGTGGTCGCGGAAGGCGCGGAAACCGATTCCGACGCCGTCGAACTGTTTCAACTGGGCTGCGAATATGCCCAAGGCTTCGCCTTCGGCGAACCGATGGATGCCGACGCCACGATACGGCTGCTGACCGGCGAGCAGGTCCCGCAGCCGCGTAACCGCCGGCAGACCGCACGCAACATCACGACGCCCGCACCGGCGGCAGCGCCTGCTGCTGCGCCTGGACCGGAAACGGCGTGAGGCTGGTGCATCCGCGTTATTCCGGGGCGCGAGGGAGACAAGCGAACCCGGAATCCAGCGCAACCAAATCACGTCAATGCTGATGAAGATTCCGGCCCGCGCAAAGAGCGCGTCCCGGAATGACGAAATGTCGGGTCAGACTCTAAGCGTGGCCGGCTTCATTCGACAGCATCGCCAGATCGATGCCAATCTTGTCCAGCGCGCGCTGATACTTGTCCTCGGCGTCGCGCCCGAAAATCAGGTCGGGATCGGCCGGACAATGCAGCCAGCCGTTATGCTGAATCTCGCTCTCCAACTGACCCGGCGCCCAGCCGGCATAACCCAGCGCCAGTATCGCGTGCTTGGGGCCGGCGCCGGCGGCGATAGCCTTGAGGATATCGAGCGTGGCGGTGAGGCAGATGCCGTCGTCGATCGGCAGCGTCGCGTCCTTGATGAAGAAGTCGCTCGAATGAAGCACGAAGCCGCGGCCAGTATCGACCGGCCCGCCTTTCATGACCTTCATGTCCTCGGCAAGCCCCGGCAGCTTGATCCGCTCGGCCTTGTTGATGATGTCGAGTTGAACCAGCAATTGCGGAAAGTCGATGCTGCCGGCCGGGCGATTGACGATAATGCCCATCGCACCTTCGGATGAATGGGCGCAAAGATAGATGACAGAGCGGGCAAAACGCTCGTCGTCCATCACCGGCATGGCAATCAGCAACTGACCGTCGAGATAGCCCGCGCCCGACGTGTCGTCGTCGGCCCAATTCTGGCCCGCAGCAGGCTTTTCGGTCTTCTTGCGTGTGGCCATCATTCGCAAACGACTCTCATGCTGTTCGTCCATCCTGATATTGGGTGCGGATTCTGTCAATCAAGCGGTTCTGGCAGCGGCTTTCGGTCGCGAAAAAGACTGGATCACGGGCAATTCAGTAGTTCACAGGGACCCCGCCCTGTAAGGACATCTGATGGTCACCATGGTTCCCGTTCGCACAGCGTCCAGCATTGCCTTCGCTGCCATCGCCTGCCTCCTTCCGATCCATGCGCATGCGCAGGATGCGTCGCCGTGGATCAGGGACACCTATTCGGCGGTCCGGCTGATCGCAGGTTCGCGCAGCGGCAACGTGCTGCTCGGCGGCATCGGTTTCCAGATGGAGCCGGGCTGGAAAACCTACTGGCGCACGCCCGGAGATTCCGGCGTACCGCCGCGGATCGATTTCTCGAAATCCGACAATGTCGAATCCGTCACTATCCTCTGGCCCGTGCCGATGCAGTTTCCCGATGGCGCGGGAGGCATATCGTTCGGCTACCGCAATCAGGTTCTGTTGCCGCTGCGGATCATCGCAAAGAGTCCTGACAAGCCGGTGACGCTGCGTGCGGCCATCAGCTACGCTGTGTGCGAGAAACTCTGCATCCCGGTGGAAGCCGCAGCCGAACTCGCATTTCGCAGCGTGGCGAGCACCGAAGACAATGCCATCGCCGCGGCGCTGGAGACCGTGCCGAAGCCCGCGAAAGTCGGCGACGCCACGCCACTTTCCATCCGCGAGGTCCGTCGCGAGGACAGGCGTGTGCTGGTCGATGTCGTTGCGCAGGACGACAAGGCTCCGAGCGGCAAGGCTGCAAACGACAAGGCCGCGAACAAGGACATCGAATTGTTCGTCGAAGGCCCGACGCAGGATTGGGCGTTGCCGGTCCCCAAGCTGGTCAAGCGCGAAAGCGGCGGCGTGCAGCGTTTCGGCTTCGACCTCGACGGACTGCCGCCGGGCGCGAACGCCGAGGGCGCGGTGCTGAAATTGACGATCGCCGGACCGGGCAGCGCCTACGAGGTCACCACGGCGTTGCGATAGGAACGAAACAACCGGATCGCACCGCAACACGCGATCCGGCTCGACCCGTCGCAGTCGTTATTCATTCGCAAATCCGGTTCCCACTTTCGCGAAAATCGCGCTAAAGACACTCGATCTATTTCCAAGGAGACGTAACGATGACCATCAAAGTTGGCGACAAGCTGCCCGAATCCAAATTTCGCGTCATGACCGCGGACGGCGTCCAGGTCAAAACCACCGACGACATTTTCAAGGGCAAGAAGGTCGCGCTGTTCGCCGTGCCCGGCGCCTACACCGGCACCTGTCACAAGATGCATATGCCGAGCATTTTCCTCAACGCCTATGCCCTCAAGGACAAGGGCGTCGACACCATCGCTGTCGTTTCGGTCAACGATGCGTTCGTCATGAACGCCTGGAAGCGCGACACCGACCAACGCGACGAGGCGATTTTCCTCGCCGACGGCAACGCCGAATTCACCAAGGCGATCGGCCTGGAGCTCGACGCATCGGGCAACGGCCTTGGCATCCGCTCGAAGCGTTATTCGATGCTGGTGGAAGACGGCAAGGTGACGAAGTTCAATCTCGAAGCCGTTCCGAGCAAGGTTGAAGTCTCCGGCGGCGACACGCTGCTGTCGCAGCTTTGAGAGCCTCGCTTATCCACCAGACATACAACATGCGAGATGTCGTCCCCGCGAAGGCGGGGACGACGCAGAGAAATACCCGCGCAGATCTCTACCGATTTTCCGCAAGCCCATCCCGCGCGAGCTGATCGGCGCGCTCGTTTTCGGCGTGACCGGCATGGCCCTTGATCCAGTGCCAGCGCACTTTATGCTGATGGAGCGCCGCATCGAGCCGCTGCCACAGATCGACATTCTTCACCGGCTTCTTGTCGGAGGTGCGCCAGCCGTTGCGCTTCCAGTTGTGAATCCAGCTGGTGATGCCCTGCCGTACATATTGGCTGTCGGTGGTGAGATCCACCGATGCCGGCTTCTTCAGCGCTTCGAGCGCCGAGATCGCCGCCATCAATTCCATGCGGTTGTTGGTGGAGGGATTCTCGCCGCCCTTCAGTTCCTTCTCGACATCGCCGAAACGAAGGATCGCGCCCCAGCCGCCCGGCCCCGGATTTCCGGAGCAGGCGCCGTCGGTGAAGATAGTCACGTGCGGAAGTTTCGTGTCGCTCACGCGGCGAACCCTGAATGCTCGACGCCATAGTCGCTGATGCTTTTCACGCTCTGATGAAAGCGCAGCTTGCGGACATATTCGAGCGGGTCTTTCGGCTTGACCAGCGCGCCGGGCGGCACGTTGAGCCAGTCCACCAGCCGCGTCAGCAGGAAGCGGATCGACGCCCCCCGCGCCAGCAGCGGCAGCGCATCCTGCTCGGCGGGCGACAGTTTGCGCGCGCGCGTGTAGGCATTGAGGAAGGCGCGCGCCTTGGTGACGTTGAAGGAATGATCGATCTCGAAGCACCAGGCGTTAAGGCAGATCGCGACATCATAGGCCAGTGTGTCGTTGCAGGCGAAATAGAAGTCGATCAGTCCCGAGAGCTTTTCGCCGAGAAACAATGCGTTGTCCGGAAACAGATCGGCATGGATCACGCCCTGCGGCAGATCCTTCGGCCAGTGCCGTTCGAGATGATCGAGTTCGGCGGCGAGCAACGCGCGCAATCCGTGCTGCACGCTGTCGGCGCGCGCGGCAGCCTGATCGAACAATGGCCGCCAGCCGGTCACCGACAGCGCATTGGGACGCGACATCGCAAAATCCGCGCCCGCAAGATGCATCTTCGCGAGCGCCTCGCCCACGGCGGCGCAATGCGCAGCATTCGGCCTGCGCGGCCACACGCCTTCGAGGAAATCGATGATCGCGGCGGGCCGTCCCGCCAGCGTGCCCAGCGCCTCGCCTTTTGCATTCACCACCGGCTGCGGACAGGTGATGCCGTGTCTGGCCAGGTGCGCCATCAGGCCGAGGAAGAACGGCAGGTCCTTCACCGCGACGCGCTTCTCATACAGCGTCAGGAAGAAGTAACTCTTGCTGGTGTGCAGCAGGTAATTGGAATTCTCCACGCCTTCGGCGATGCCCTTGTAGGACAGCAGGTCGCCAATTCCGTAGGTCGAGAGGAAGTCCGCGAGCTCTTCGGCGGTGACGTCGGTGTAGACCGCCATCTAGTAAACCCTATTCCGCTGCGTCGTTCCGCAGCGGGCGAGGCAGCGGGAAGAATTCGTTTTCCTGTGCGGCGGAAACGGTCTCGACGCTCAGCTTGTAGTGAGCGGCGAACGCATCCATGATTTCCTCGACGATGATTTCAGGCGCGGACGCGCCCGCCGTGATGCCGAGCGTCTTGATGCCTTCGAACTTCGACCAGTCGAGTTCGGACGCGCGCTGCACCAGCACGGACACCTTGCAGCCTTCGCGCTCGGCGACTTCGCGCAGGCGCTGCGAGTTCGACGAGTTCGGCGAGCCGACCACGATCATGGCTTCGACCTGAGGTGCTACCTTCTTCACCGCAAGCTGGCGGTTGGTGGTGGCGTAGCAGATGTCTTCCTTGTGCGGACCGTCGATGTCGGGGAAACGCTCCTTGAGCACGGCGACGATTTCCGCGGTGTCGTCGATCGACAGCGTGGTCTGGGTCACGAACGCAAGCTTGGACGCATCCTTGGGCTGGAAGGTACGCGCCGCATCCATGGTCTCGATCAGGACGACCGCACCCTTCGGCAACTGGCCGAGCGTACCGACGACTTCGGGATGGCCGGCATGGCCGATCAGGATGATTTCGCGGCCGCGCTTGAAATGGATCGCCGCCTCGCGGTGAACCTTGGTCACCAGCGGGCAGGTCGCGTCCAGCGTGAAGAAATTGCGCTTGTCGGCCTCGTTCGGAATGGCCTTCGGCACGCCATGGGCGGAAAACACCACCGGCGCGTCGGTCTGGGGGATTTCGTTCAGTTCCGCGACGAAAATCGCCCCTTTTTCGCGCAGGCTTTCCACCACATAGCGGTTATGCACGATTTCGTGACGGACATAGACCGGCGCGCCATAGAGCTTCAGCGCGCGTTCCACCGTGTCGATGGCCCGGACCACGCCGGCGCAGAACCCCCGCGGGGAACAAAGCACGACGGAAAGCAGCGGTTTTTGAGCTTCAGGGGTCATTTTGAGCCGGAATCAAGCGTTTTTGGAGCTATGGATGGGACTTGTTTCGAAGGACTTGGGGCCGTGGTCCCCGTTCTGTCAAGGGCGATCAAAACCATTGAACGGTTTGCCCCTGCCAGACTATATAGGGACGAATTCCCGTCATCACCGATGACCAGACGGCTTTACCCCCCAAAAAATCTGGCGGGCGAAGCGTAAAGGAGATTTGCCATGAGCAATGCACCGCTGATGCCCAAGGCGACTGCCGTGTGGCTGGTTGACAATACCGCCCTGACCTTCGACCAGGTGGCTGAATTTACCAAGATGCACCCGCTCGAAATCCGCGCCATCGCCGACGGCGACGCCGCACAGGGCATCAAGGGCATGGACCCGATCTCGACCGGCCAGCTCTCCCGCGAGGAAATCGAAAAGGGCGAAGCCGACGCGGACTATCGCCTCAAGCTCGGCGAATCCAAGGTCGTGCTGCCGTCGCCGGCGAAAAAGAAGGGCCCGCGCTACACGCCGGTGTCGCGCCGTCACGAGCGCCCAAGCGCCATTCTCTGGCTGGTGCGCAACCATCCCGAGTTGAAAGACAGCCAGATCATGCGCCTCGTCGGCACCACCAAGACGACGATCGCCAGCGTGCGCGACCGCACCCACTGGAACGCCTCGACGCTGACGCCGATGGACCCGGTGACGCTCGGCCTGTGCTCGCAGATCGAACTCGATTTCGAAGTGCAGCGCGCGGCGAAGGAAAAGCCGGCCGCCCAGCAATACGGCGGCGCGACCCTGCTGCCGGCCTCGGAGACCACCCGCAAGGAAGCCGAGCACGAGATCGCGACCACCAGCGAGAAGCAGCGCGACGATATGAACGTGGATGCCGTGTTCGCCAAGCTGAAGACCATCGGCGGCAAGAAGGCCGAGGACGAATAGGCTTTTCGGGCTCATGCCCCAAACGGGTCATGACGCAGCCGCCCGATAAGTGGTACAGGAGTGTGATGCGCAACCGCGGCACACTCCTTTTTCTTGCGGCGGCTTCGATCGCCGCCGCCGCCATGAGCGGCGCTCCCGCCCGCGCCCAGAAAATCGTCGATCCCAAAACCGTCGCGCCGGAGTTTCGCGAGGCCGCCGAAAAGCGCCATGCCGAACAGCTCAAGCTGATCGAATGCAACAACGCCGCGAAGATCGCGAAAATCCAGAAACGCGAGATGGCGCAATACGTCGCCGAATGCTTCGACAAGCCGGCCGAGAAGACGCAGTAATCCAAGTCCCGGCAATCCATATCAACGCGCCTCGCGGCGCTCGACGCGTCCGAGTTGTGAGACACGTTGCACTCCGCGCATGCGCGCGAAGGCGATGGAGCTTCGGGAGGCGCCGGGGTGTTTGCGAGACACCCGTAAGGCGAACCTTGCGATCGGTCCGCCTGCGCGATCTTGCGAGGACCGCGCGCGCCAAATGACTTTGGCGCTGCGCCTCCCGGCGCTCCACCGTCGTCACTTCGCGTTCTCCCGCCGCTCATGAGACGGCGAGATCATCGAAAATAGGAATATATTCTTTTAGGCGTTTGTCAAGGTATAGGAGCGGTTATTGCCGAATTAGACCCTCATTCTCGCGAACCGATGGAGATGGGGCTGACAACTTGGGGCGACGGCGCGGCAAGGGCACGGTACTGGGCAATAAATTTACCGGACCATTCTCCATCGATTGAATTGGCCGGTGCACTATCTGAGGCGCAGGAAAAGCTTTAAAGTCAGGTGTCTTGAAGTTTTCTTTTTCAAAAATTGGCCGAGGCGGCGCGGCTTGTTGCGTGTCGGATGACTTCGTCGGTCCTAAACTAGGATAGCGCGAAAAAATACGATCCTGCACACTAGGAAGAAAAAGAGTTTGGCTTGCACCAAGGAACGTTGCACAAGCGAAGAAGCAAATCGTCGGCCATTGTTTGGCAGTTTTGATGTACGAAATTGCCTTTGGCAACTCCAGTGACGCTTTGTGCAGAACTCCAATTACGTTGCACAACCGATTAGCAGCTTCGGGGTTCGAGTAATGAATCTTGCAATTCAACCCCCCTCCAGAAGAAAAATGCAGTTCACCGTATAAGCATACAGGAAGCTGCTTGTTGGAATTGAATCTGCGATCAGGCCCACCCTTCTTGTTTACATAGCGCCACGTATAGCCAACAATCGGCGCGTCAGCAGGTGGACTCTCCTCTTCGATAAATTTGGTTCGCGAGTTCAATACGTTCAAATGCTCATAAGGAACGGCCGCAACCGAACCATTTGCGACAATCAATGCCGCATCCGGCAAAAGGTAAATCTCTTCCTTTCCGGACTTTAAAGCAGGGAATACCGGCCCTCTACGAATACAGGTTGGACGGTCTAATCCTATCTGGATTCGTTTGCGTCGATTTAAAACCGTCGCTCCGGCGTTCCTTTTCCAATCCGCCGTATTACCCTCTGCTTGCACCCTCCAAACCGAGTTACAGGAAGCCAAGTCGTTAAAAGAATCGACCAGCGCATTTGCTATCTGGCCTGCTGCACCCTGCGGTTCGTAAGTAATTTTCACGGAGCGACGATAGCGGTCGAGCCCAATGGCAAGCGGTATGCATATCGTCGCATACAGAGCACTTAGCGATTGCCAAAGTTGATTTCCGTGAACAAGCGCAAGTACAAAAAGCAATACACTTATAAGCAGAATAAGGGACGCAAATTGAAGCCTGCGATTTGCGGCATTCAAAATTGGCGCTAGTTCACTCGTCGAGAACGCATTTATCCTTTCTGCGGAAGCACTCTCAATCGGAAGGAGCGTTGGCTCGCTAGCTCCGATTGGCATCTCTCCTTCAGATCGAAACGAATGATCGGAAACCGCCGGCGTGTTCGGGCGTGGGCTCGAATGAGGCGTATACTGAGACCACGAGAGACCTGTGCCGGGAATACCGGTGGTTATTCGCGTACCCTTCGATCCAATAGTGTAATGAAATCCACGAGGGCCAAGGGACACCGATGCCCCGCTGCCGCTCAAGTTCAGACGAACGCCCGGCAGTATCTTGAGTGATCGACGAAATCGAAATCCCATCTCGTAGCGCCCCCGCTACGAGAATTGTGGTGGCAATTTTACTCACCTACAAGCGAAAGTTGATCCCGTAGGAACACCAATTCTACTTCCTTTTCGCCCCGCCGTTCTTCGCCGCCTTCCTTGCATCCGCGATCGCGAGCTTGAACTGCTCCGCGGTCAGGCCGCCGGGGACGCGGAAGGTGCCGACCACAAACGCCGGCGTGCCGCGAAAGCCGAACTCTTCCGCCTGCGCATTGTTGCGCTTGAGCACCGCATCGATCTTGCCTTTGTTGGCCGCGAGATCCGCCTTGGCCTTGGCGACATCGACACCGGCCTGTGTCAGCGTGTCGTCGATCACCGCTTCGGTCAGGCGGCCGACCTTGGCCATCAGAGCGCGGTGCGCGGCCTCATACTTGTTCTGATACTTCGTGGCCAGCACCAGCCGCGCGGCATAACCCGATGGATCGCCGAGGATCGGCCAATCCTTCAGCACCCGCCGCACCTTGCCGTCCTCACGCACCACCTGATCGACCACCGGCGAGATCTTCTTGCAGTAAGGACACTGGTAATCGAGGTATTCGACAATCGTAATGTCGCCCTGCGGATTTCCGAGAGCGGGAATCTCGGGGTCGCGCAGCACGGCATCCTTGCTCAACACATCGGAGACGGCAGCCTGCTCCTGCGCCGGCGCGGTGCGCGCAGGCTCGAACGCCAGCACCGTCACGGCCAGCGCCGCGACGGCAAGGACGATATATTTTCGTTTCAACGCAAACATCATGTCACCAGGCTTCCGAATCGCAGAGCTTTCAAATCGCGGCGTTCACAACGGCCGACCGCGACGCTCATGCCTTCTTGAGAAATTCCGTGCGCAGCACCAGACCCTTGATCTTGTCGGTGCGGCCTTCGATCTCGTCCTCGTTATCGGTGAGATGAATGTTCTTCACCACCGTGCCGCGCTTGAGGCCGCTGGACGCACCCTTCACTTTCAGATCCTTGATGACGACGACGGTGTCGCCTTCTTTCAACTCGTTGCCGTTGCTGTCCCTGACCGCCATAACATGTCCTTCGTGATGCGCGGCATCGGCCGCCGAACTCGTGTCCGGACAAGAATGTCAGAACCGGATTACCAGGCAGCATTAGCGCCTATTGTTGAGCATGTCTTCCGCCAGATTGCGGTGGGCGCGCTCGATCCGTGTTTCGCTGGACTGGGTGTTGGCGGCCTGGCGGTCCTTCAGGCAGGCGGCAAACGCCGGCGAACCGGGCCCGGCGGCAGCGTTGGCGCGGCAATAGGCGTCACCGTCATCGGCGGCGATCGGCTGTTTCCGCTCGAACTGGGCGCACCCCGTCAGCAGCAGGGCGACGGTGGCGAAAGCGAGCATCATACGGAATGTTGTCTGCATCAGGTGACCACGAAAAGACTCTCAGATTTCGTCATGGCCGGGCTTGACCCGGCCATCCACGTCTTTGACCGCCACAACGGGCGAAAGCAAGGCGTGGATCACCGGTCGAGCGAAGCGACGCCGTCCTTCGAACGGCTATGCCCCGATGATGACGATTGTGATTGCCTCGCGTTCTGAGGCGCCCTCGCAAACGTCCAAATTCCGGTAAAACAGCGTCTTGAGCCTATGCAAGCTCGAGTTCGCCATCGACCGTAAACGAAAGCGCGACGCCGCCGACCGTCAGCACCATTTTGGCCGGCAGCTTTTCGCTGCCCTTCAGGCGGCCGCCGGCAATCGCCTCGCGCACGGCCTTTTCGATCTCGCGCTGTGAGGTGACGCCGACCTGCTTGAGGAACTTTCGCACGCTGGTGTTGAATACGTCTTCGTTCATTGTCTTTCTCCTAGGTTCGGCCGCTGAGGGCCGTCTTGATTTCGTCCAGCACCGCGGGATCCTCGATGGTCGCGGGCATGGTCCACGGCTCATGGTCGGCGATCTTCTTGATGGTGCCGCGCAGGATCTTGCCGGAGCGCGTCTTCGGCAGCCGCGCCACCGTGATCGCGAGCTTGAACGCCGCGACGGGACCGATCTTGTCGCGCACCAGCGCGACGATTTCCTTTTCGATCTCGGCGACCGGCCGCGTCACGCCCGCTTTCAGCACGAGGAAGCCGCACGGCACCTCGCCCTTCACCGCGTCCTTGATGCCGAGCACCGCGCATTCGGCGACATCCGGATGCGAGGCCAGCACCTCCTCCATGCCGCCGGTGGAGAGCCGATGGCCCGCGACATTGATGATGTCGTCGGTGCGGCCCATGACGAAGACATAGCCGTCCTCGTCCTTGTAGCCGGCATCGGAGGTTTTGTAGTAGCCGGGAAATTCGTTGAAGTAAGCCTCCTTGCAGCGCTCGTCCTGCTTCCACAACGTCGGCAGGTTCGCGGGCGGCAACGGCAGCTTGATGACGATAGAGCCCATGGTGCCCGCGGGAAGCGGCTTCGCCGCTTCATCCACCACGTCAACCTGATAGCCCGGCATCGGCACCGTCGGCGAGCCATGCTTGACCGGCAGCATCCCGAGGCCGACCGGATTGCCGGCGATGCACCAGCCGGTTTCGGTCTGCCACCAGTGATCTACCACCGGCACCTTCAATTGCTGTTCGGCCCACTCCACTGTGGGCGGATCGGCGCGCTCGCCCGCGAGAAACAGCGTGCGAAATTTCGACAGATCGTATTTGCGGATGAAGTCGCCGTTCGGATCTTCCTTCTTGATGGCGCGAAACGCCGTCGGCGCGGTGAAGAACGCCACCGCCTTGTGCTGCGAGATCACGCGCCAGAACGCGCCGGCGTCCGGCGTGCCGATCGGCTTGCCCTCGTACATGATCGAGGTCGCGCCATGAAACAACGGGCCATAGATGATGTAGCTGTGGCCGACCACCCAGCCGATGTCGGAGCCGCACCACCATACCTCGCCCGGCTTGACGCCGTAGAGATTGAACATCGACCATTTCAGCGCGACCAGATGTCCGCCGTTGTCGCGCACCACGCCCTTGGGCTTTCCAGTCGTCCCGGAGGTGTAGAGGATGTAGAGCGGGTCGGTCGCCAGCACCGGCACGCAGGGCGCGGATTTCTTCGCCTTGATCGCGGCGTCGCGCAGCTCGTTCCAGTCGTGATCGCGGCCGCTGACCAGATCGCAGGTCTGCTGCGGGCGCTGCAGGATGATGCAGGCCTGCGGCTTCACGCTTGACAGGTTGATCGCTTCATCGAGCAGCGGCTTGTACTGCACGATGCGGCCGGGCTCGAGGCCGCAGCTTGCGGAGAGAATGAGCTTCGGCTCGGCATCTTCGATGCGGGTGGCGAGTTCTTTCGCCGCGAAGCCGCCGAACACCACCGAATGAATCGCGCCAATGCGTGCGCAGGCCAGCATCGCCACCATCGCCTGCGGCACCATCGGCATGTAAAGAATGACGCGGTCGCCCTTCACCACGCCGAAATCCTGCATCACCGCAGCCAGGGTCTGCACCTCGTGCAGCAATTCCGCATAGGTGAATTTCGTGATCGTGTTGGACAGCGGCGAGTCATGAATCAGCGCGACCTGATCCGCACGGCCGCCGGCGACATGACGGTCGAGCGCATTGTAGCAGGTGTTGACCACCGCGCCTGCGAACCAGTGGCCGTAAAGACCCTGCGACGGATCGAAGATTTTCTTCGCCGGCTCGATCCAGTCGATCTCGCGCGCCGCTTCGGCCCAGAATCCTTCGGGATCGCGCATCGAACGCGCGTGGACTTCCGCATAGCGGCTGGTGGAAATGGTGGTCATTCTTGATGGTCTCCCGGAGCGTATTTCTCAATCATAATACAAAAATCGATTTTCAATTCTTTATTTGGCCTTCTCCTTCAGCGGCATCTGCGCGCCCATGCGTTCGATCTCGCGTGCAAGGTCCTTGCGATGCGTGACCGCGATCTCCAGGTCCGGATCGAGCCGGGCGGCCGTCGTGAAGTCCGCGAGTGCGCGCGGGCGATTGCCCTTCGCCCGCAACACCGTGCCGCGATTGTTGTAGGCAAGCGCTAGCTTACTGTTGAGCTCGATGGCCTTGCTGAAATCGGCCAGGGCGGAATCCAGATCATCCTTGAGCTGATAGGCGGTGCCGCGGTTCAGGTAGAATTTCGCCAGCGGCTTCAGGCGAATGGCATTGCTGTAGTCTTCAATCGCCTTCTCATAAGCATTGTTGCGCGCATAAGTCTCTCCGCGGCTATCGTAAAGCTCGGCCGAGGCGGGATCGAGACGAATGGCTTCGCTCTGGTCGTCGATGGCAAGATCGTAGCGCCGGGTTTTCTTGAAGACTGCGGCGCGCGCCGTGAATAACTTTACATCCTTGGGATTCAAACGAATCGCTTCCGTGTAGTCGCGCACGGCAAGACGCGGCTCCTGCCTTGACGCGAATGCCGACGCACGCAACGAAAACAACCTCGCGCTGCTCGGATCGAGCCGGATCGCCGCATCGTAGTCGTCGATCGCCTTCTCGTATTGCTTTGCGCCGACGTTGGCATCGCCACGGACCACAAACGCCTCGATATTCCGCGGATCGAGGCGAATGATCTCGTCGCCATCCTCGCGGGCGCGGTCGAAATCACCCTTCGCATGATTGGCGCGGGCACGGGCGATCAAGGCGGCAACATGCTCCGCGATGATGGCGCTGTTGGCCATCGGCGCGGTGGCTGGCGTGGTCTCGGGCTTTTTCTGATCTGGCTCCGTCGTCTCGGCGATCTGGATTACCGCCTGCTGCGTGACGCGCCAGTTCTCCTGCCACGCGATTGTCGCGGCCGGGTGCGTCCCCGACAGCATGGCCGCCGTCACCGCCAGAGACTTCACGACACCGGCAAGACAGAGACTCAAGGCATCACCTCAGGCAACCGCCGTCAGCGGTACGGATTGCTTCCGCCGTTGCGCAGACAGCAACAGCAAAACAAAGCCTTTGTATTGAGAGTTCCTTCGCGGTCAACCCGCCTGAATTCAGATGGAACATTCGGTCCGGTCGTCGGCGATGGGTATGGAAACCCCGCGGCCGTACAGACCGTTCTGTCCCGTCCGGACATGATTTGTTGCATTGCGATGACGCCGCCCGACACAGCTCTCGACGGCAGATCCTGAGGCGCAAGGATAATAGTCAACGCGCCGGGCTTCCTCTAGAACCCTCCTGCCATCAGCCGGCCAACGGCGATCAGGAACAAGGTCCGCACAGGCGGTCCGAAACGAGGAGACTTACCCAAGATGTCCAAGCGACCCGCTTCCGCGCAGCCTCCCTCAGGCGCCCGCGTCACACGCCGCTCCGTTCTTGCGGGCGGCGCAGCCGCATTCGCCGCCGTGCCTTTCCTGACGCGCACGTCGAAAGCCGCCGCATGGCCGGACCGCCCCGTCAAATTCGTCGTCCCCTTCTCGGCGGGCGGCACCACCGACATTCTCGGCCGGCTGGTCGCGCAGAAGCTCTCCGAAGAATACGGCCAGCAGTTCATCATCGAAAACAAGACCGGCGCCGGCGGCAACATCGCGGCTGATTTCGTCGCGAAGTCCGAACCGGATGGCTACACCTTCATCGTGGGCACGCCCGGCACTCACGCGATCAACAAGTATGTTCAGAAGAACATGCCTTACGATCCGATCAAGGACATCCAGCCGGTCACCATTATCGCGCGCGTGCCGAACCTGTTCTCGGTCACTCCGGAAGTGCCGGCGAAATCCGTCGCCGAGTTCCTGGCGCTCGCGAAAGCCAGCCCCGGCAAATATCTCTATGGAACGCCCGGCCTCGGCAGCACCGCCCATCTGTCCACCGAACTGCTGAAATCGATGACCGGCATCGACATCGTGCACGTTCCCTACAAGGGCAGCGCTCCCGCGCTGACCGATCTTGTGGCGGGCCGCGTCCATCTAATGATCGACAATCTGCCGGCGGTGCTTCCGTTCGCCGAAGCAGGATCGGTGCGGCCACTCGCGATCAGCACTGCGGAGCGCTGGCCGTTGCTGCCCAACATTCCCCCGATCGCAGAGACCGTAAAGGGCTATGACGCGGCCTCGTGGTTCACCGTCGCCGCTCCAGCGAAGGTGCCGAAGGATATCGTGATGAAGCTCAACGCGAGCATCATCAAGTACATCAAGTCGGCCGACGGAATCGAGCGTATCCGGAAACTGGGCGGCGAGCCGATCGGCAACACGCCCGAGGAAATGCAGGCGTTCGTCATCGCGGAGACCGAGAAGTGGGGCAAGGTCGCGGAGTTCGCCAAGCTCAAGCCTGAATAACCAGACCATCCCCGACGCCGTGGCGGATTGTGGTCCGCTGCGGCGGCGGGGAACATTTCACCGATCCTGCCATTGTCGAGTTCATGCCGCGCCCGATACGAACCAAGGATGCCGGACAGAACCCAAGAACATCCGCGACACAGCCGCGCCAGGAAAAGCAGCCGCGTCAGGTCTGGCTGATCTTGACCGGCGCCGGTCTCGCGGCGGCGCTCGCCGCAACCGCTTTCCTTCTGTCCTACCGGATCGAGCCGCCGCCCGACGATGCGCGCGTGGTGACCGATGAACTGCGGCTGACTTACGCGAGCATCCCCTGCGTGGTGTTCAACAAGCTGGACCGCGAACTGATCGCCAACCGCACCGAGGTCAACGACCCGTCGAAGCCGCTTCAGCTCTTCACATATGCGGCCGAGAAAACCATCGCCGACGTCAAGGCCGACACGAAATGGACACGCGACACAGCCTGCGGCTACGTGACGGGATTCGACCAGATCGTGACGCGCTGGATGCGCCTTGTCGGCTACCGGTCCCGCTGGGGAGACGACGGACAATGGCGCTGGTAGCAAGTCTCTTTTCAACCTGCTCCGATTGTAACACATTCCAGCTTCATACTGCGTTTCAGCCAGCTCCGTTTCCAGTGCAGCGATTCCAGGGATTCCCGTTTTGACCGCGACCACCGACAAATCCGCCAAACCGTCCCTGCTTGCGGCGAACGGCTTCGCCGCGCCATTGCGTCATGCGGTGTTCCGGCGGATCTGGCTGGCGAGCCTGCTGTCCAATCTCGGCCTGATGATCAACGGCGTCGGCGCGGCATGGGCGATGACGCAGATGACATCGTCCGCCGACATGGTGGCGCTGGTGCAGACCGCGCTGATGCTGCCGATCATGCTGCTGTCGCTCGCCGCAGGCGCCATCGCCGACATGTACGACCGGCGCATCGTCGGCCTCGCTGCACTGACGCTCGGCCTCGTCGGCGCGGTGACGCTCGCCGTTCTCGCCCATCTCGATGCCATTACACCCAACAGTCTGCTGCTGTTCTGCTTCATGATCGGCAGCGGCATGGCGCTGTTCGGACCGGCGTGGCAGGCGTCCGTCAGCGAGCAGGTCCCCGCCGATACGTTGCCCGCAGCGGTCGCGCTGAACGGCATCAGCTACAACATTGCGCGCAGTTTCGGCCCGGCGCTGGGCGGCGTCATCGTGGCGGCTGCCGGCGCCGTCGCGGCCTTTGTCTCCAACGTGCTGTTGTACGTTCCTCTTCTCATCGTGCTGTATCTCTGGCGGCGCACGCTCGAGCCGTCGCGGCTTCCGCCCGAACGGCTGCGCCGGGCCGTCGTCTCCGGCGTGCGCTACATCATTCACTCGCCATCGATCCGCATCGTGCTGTATCGCACGCTGATCACCGGCATCGCGGGCGGCTCGGTGCTGGCGCTGCTGCCTTTGGTGGCGCGCGACATCCTTCACGGCAGCGCGCAGACCTACGGCATCATGCTGGGATGCTTCGGCATGGGCGGCGTGCTCGGGGCCGTCAATATTTCAAGCATCCGCGCCCGTCTCTCCGGCGAGGCTGCGGTCCGGCTGTGCGCGCTGGCGATGGGTGTCGCCATCGGCGTGCTGGCGCTCAGCCGCTGGCCGGTGCTGACCGGCGCGGCGCTGGTCGTCGCCGGCGTGTCGTGGATGATCGCGGTCACGCTGTTCAATATCGGCGTTCAGCTCGCAACACCGCGCTGGGTAGCGGGCCGCGCGCTGGCCGCCTATCAGGCGGCGATTGCCGGCGGCGTGGCAATCGGAAGCTGGCTGTGGGGATACCTCGCCAACATTATCGGCGTGAATCACGCGCTGCTGGTGGCGGGCGCGGTGATGTTCGTCTCGCCGGTGCTGGCGATCTGGCTGCGGATGCCCTCGACCGACGGCGCCAATACCGATCCGGTCGATGCGCTTGCCGAACCGGAAGTGAACCTTCTGATCTCGTCGCGCAGCGGGCCGATCGTCGTCGAGGTCGAATATCGCGTGAGTCAGGAAAAGGCACGGGCGTTCTACACCGTCATGCTGCAGGTGCAGGCGACGCGACAGCGCAACGGCGCCTACGGCTGGTCGATCGCGCGCGACATCGCAGACCCTGAACTCTGGATCGAACGTTATCACTGTCCGACCTGGCTCGATTATCTGCGCCAACGCAACCGCTCGACGCAATCCGAGCGCGAACTGCACCTGAAGGCCATCGGATTTCACTTAGGCCCGGAGCCGATCAAGATTCATCGCCTGCTGGAACGGCCGCTGGGGTCGGTGCGGTGGAAAGACGAGACTCCCGACCGCGCCAAATCGGACGACGTGTCGATTGCAGCATCGACCGGCAGCGGCGTTTGATCGGGCATCAACATCGTCATTGCGAGCGAAGCGAAGCAATCCAACCTTTGGAAGAAAATACTGGATTGCTTGGTCGCAAATGCTCCTCGCAATGACGAATGGAACCCAAAATTATCAGTCGTCCGACGGCGGCGTGCTGTCCTCGTGCCAGCGGTTCGCGCGATCGAACATGCGCCAGTGGATGGCTTCGGTCTCCGCGAATTTTTCCGGGCTCAGCCAAGGCTTCAGCGCCTTGAGAGTTTTCTCCCACTGGGCGCGATCCGGTTTCGGCACATCGCCGAACAGCTTCGACAACTCACTCGAAACAATGCCTTTCGGCGAAACAAACTGATTCATGATCGTCGCCCCGCACGCGCACGCTACAGTCACGCAAGCTTCATATTTGAAACCATCTCGCGGCGTGATGCGAGAACGATTCCAAAGAGAGCACCAAACGCCTGTTGATAACTTGATTCGGTCAGCTTTATTGACCGATTGAGTCCGCGGTGAGTCCGCCGCGATGCGGAACCACGCGGCCACGCGACTCTGCGATCATATCAGCCATGACCGCGACCCCGGCGCGACGTGCGGCTATACATCGGAAGGCAATTTCAGAAACGGGTCCAATACGATGATCGATTTCACCGCGCTGATGGCGGGCATGACGACCGACGGCGACACCAGTTCGGTCACGGCGACCGAAGACTGGCTTCAGGGCCGCACCATCTATGGCGGTCTCTCCGCCGCCTTCTGCCTTGAAAGCGTGTCGCAGCAGTTCGGCGATCTGCCGCCGCTGCGTTCCGCGCAGTTTTCCTTTGTCGGACCGGCGGCGGGAACCGTGACGGTCCGCCCGACGGTCCTGCGCAGGGGCAAGTCGACAGTGTTCGTGGGCGTCGAGCTTTTCGGCGAAGCCGGGCTCGCGACACGGGCGACCCTCTGCTACGGCGCGGCCCGCGAATCGTCGGTCGCATTCGGCAGTCTGGCCGCGCCGCCCGTAACCGAGCCGGCCGATTGTCCGTCGTTCTTCCGCCCGATCCCCGGCCTGAACTTCATCCAGCATTTCGAAGGACGGTTCGCCGGCGGCAATGTTCCGTTCAGCCAAGGCAAGCATCCGGGGTTTTCGATATGGCTACGCCATCGCGACGCGGCCAAGCCCGCCTCCATGGCGGCCCTCGTCGCCCTGACCGATGCGCCGCCGCCCGCCGCTCTTGTGCTGGTGAAATCTTCGGGGCCGATCAGCACGATGACCTGGTCGATCGATCTTCTGACCGACAGGCTTGAGACAAGGGACGGCTGGTGGCTTCTGGAAACAAAAGCCGAAAGCGTCATCGGCGGTTATTCGAGCCAGGCGACCACATTGTGGAATGCGGATCGTCAGCCGGTGCTGGTCAGCCGGCAGAACGTGGCGGTGTTCATGTGAAGGGAATTCGATGGACGATTGCAGCTTCGTGCATCGCGGCCGCCACGATGGCGGCGATGCTGCCGTCCGTCACGCTCGCGCAGACGCCGCAGCAGATGGCGGAGTATCGCCGGAAACTGGCGGACTACACCGACGCCCGCCAGCAGTTCGATGAGGAAGCCTCAGCCTATTGGAACGCGATCGGCGACAAGCGGCGCGCACGCAACGCCAAGCGGCGCAACGGCGAAGCCATCGTCGCCGCAGACTATGTCCTGACCCAGCCGCCGGTTTACAGCGGACCGCCGAAGCCGGTCGATCCATCGCCGGCCGAAAAGCCGCCGACGGCGCGCAAGCCGCTGCCCGTGGTTGCGGATTTTCTCAGCAACGCCCGGGAGCATTTCCAGTTCGCACCGCGCAAGCCCGCGACCGAAATCGAATTCAAGCGCGCCTATGCGAAGGTAGCGTCGAGCTTCGGCCTGACCAGGGATCAGGCGGTCCGCATTTACAGCTTCGAGTCCGGCGGCAACGGCAAATATGACGTGCAGGCCGGGCTGGAAGGTTCGGGTGGCCGCGCGATCTCAACTGCTCTCGGCTACAACCAGCTTCTCACCACCAACACCATCGGCATCCTGACCGAACACGGCGGCCTCATCCTGAAGGCGCTGCGGGACAAGGCTAATCAGGCAACCGGGCCGCAAAAGGCCGAACTGGAGCGCAAGATCACAGTCGTCCAGCACATGGTCGCGCTCTGCAAGACCGTCCCGAACCAATGGAGCGCGCACGAAAAGCTCGGCGTCACGCCGCGCGGTATCGCGGTTCACGCGCTCAATCTCGATCTCGATGTCGGGCCGCTGCTGCAAACACTGAAGCTGATGGACTCGGTGAACTTCGCCAAACGCAAAGGCTACATGACATCGCTCAGCGCCGCGGAGCTTGAGATGATGAACCTCACCGGCGACGGCAACGGCTTCGACATGGTGTCGATGCCGCAGGCGATGCGCACCGTCGTACCGACATCGAATTTCTTCCAGCGCAACGGCTATGAGCGCAACCCGGTGGCGATCCGCAACAACGTCGTGGCCAAACTGCTGGCGGCGACCAACGCCCGGATGGACAACCAGATCGGCTTGCAAGGCGCCAAGGATCTGGCGGCGGCGTTCTGATGCAGCCGCTCTTGCACGCAAAGCCTCTCATAGAAGAACCCTTGTAGCGAGAGACGTACCTGCAATAGTCTGGTCGCGCATCACAGGGAGAAGCAAAGCGATGGCTGGGAAATTTGTACTGAGCAAAGGCGCGAGCGGAAAATTTCATTTTGTTCTGAAAGCGGGAAACGGCGAGACAATCCTGACAAGCGAGCATTATGAAGCCAAGGCTTCTGCCGAGAATGGTATTTCGTCGGTCAAGGAAAACGCGCCGAAAGACGAGCGCTATGAAAAGAAGAACGCCAAAAACGGCAGCCCAATGTTCAATCTCAAGGCCTCGAACGGTCAGGTGATCGGAACGAGCGAGACCTACTCATCGGAAACTGCGAGAGATGGCGGGATCGCATCTGTGAAAACAACCGCGCCCGGCGCCCCTACCGACGATAAGACCTGAGTTCGACAGGGCGTCCTGCATCGGTCACCGAACAGGACGCCTCCGCTCTACACGCCATCCAGAATAATGACTGTCGGCTTCTTCGGCAGCGTGTCGCGCGAAATGGTGAGCGACCGCTCGGGCCGAATGTCCATCTCGAACTGTCCATTCATCCGCCCGATGAAATCGCTCAACGGCGTCGCGAAGCGGTGCATCGGCAGCACGACCGAGGAGCGCAGCCGCCGCGTGATCTCCGACATGCCGTCGAGCGACAGCGTATATGTGCCGTCGATCGGCACCATCACGATGTCGAGACGGCCGATCGCGGCGTAGCGTGTCTCGTCCAGCGGGTGATGCAGATGGCCGAGGTGACCGATGCAAAGACCGGCGACCTCGAAAATGAAAATCGAGTTGCCGTCTTTTTGCAAAGCCTCGGAATCGAAACGGTAGGCGCGGATGTCGGTGGTCACGTTCCGGATCAGCACATCGCCAATGGTGAGCGCATGGTGCGCCGGCTTGCCATCCTCACCCCAGCCGCGCAGCACATGGGCGATGCGCGGATCCGGATTGAGCGTGTAGTGCGTGGAGTGCGCCCGGTTCATGGTCACGACGTTCGGCGATTTTCCGGCGGTGTAGGCGCCGCTGAAATCAGTCGCGATGGTCACATTGCCCGGCGTTTCGATGATGTAGGTCGAATGACCGGCATAGGTGATCGTCACCTCGCTTGTCGCCGCCGCCATCCGTGACAGGCTGGCGAACATGACGCGCGGCAACGACTGCGCGATGGCAAGGCATTCGCTCGGCGGCAGCCTGTCCTGCGCCATGCCGGAAACGGGCAACAGGACGATGCCCGACAAAGCCATGACGAACGCGATGAACAGGCGCAATCGATACATCGGGCTTCCCGTCTACCCGGGGCATTGTCCCCGAACAGCCGATTGTCTCAAGGCACGATCATGTGCGCAACGATGAAGGCGTCAAGTCACATGCAGCAAAAACGGAATTGACGAAAATCCCGCGCGGGGCCTACAATTTTCCATGCCCCAGGGTCAGCCGCCGCCTGCCTGTCCGCACTGTCATAAGCCGATGAGGCTGATGCTCGACAGGAATTCGTCCGGCCGGAAATACAAGTGCATCGATTGCGATGGCGATGATCCTATCCGGTCATCCGACATAGGCGCCCTTCTGCGGGCCAAAGAGTTGCAGCCGCCCAAGGGCAAGTAGCTACGCTAATTCATGAAAATCACCGGTTTTTGGGAACGAAGACGTCACGGTCTGCGTTGGACACGCGGCTCCGGGGTAAACTGGAATGAACTCTCCTGACTTGGCTGCGGCACCGCAAGACCGTGCGACCTTCGTGCTGGTGGTCGAAGATGAATTTCTTGTCCGGTTTTCAATCGCCGACGAACTTCGCGCCGCCGGCATGACGGTGATCGAGGCCGCCAATGCCACCGAAGCGTGGACCTATCTCGCATCAGGCGGCCGGGCGGACCTCGTATTCTCCGATATCCAGATGCCCGGCGAGATGAACGGCATCGACCTCGCCCGCCGGCTTCGCGACGAGTATCCAGCAATCCTGCTCATTCTCACGTCCGGCAATATCCCGGCGGAGCGCGTGGACGAACTGGCTCCTTTTATCCGCAAGCCCTACCGTTCTGCCGCAGTGATGTCAGTGATCGCTGAAACCCTGAAACGGAACCGATGACCACGACCGACAAGCAATGCGTCATGATCGTCGAATCCGACGTGCTTATTCGTCAGCCGTTGGCGGAGTATCTTCGCGAATGCGGTTACCGGGTGATTGAGGCGACCAACGACGCCGAAGCGCGGGAGTTTCTTGCGAAGGGCGTTGCGCAGGTCGGTGCGGTTCTGGCCGATGTGAACGCCTCGGGCGAAGCGCGGTTCTCGCTCGCGACCTGGATCCGGCAGAACTATCCGGGAACTCACGTCATCCTTGCCGGCACCATGGCGACGGCCGCCGAGAAAGCAGGCGATCTTTGCCAGGATGGTCCGGCGCTATCCAAGCCCTACGATCACCGCCTGGTTCTCGATCACATCAAACGCCTGCTTGCCGCGCGGGACCGCGAATAGACCAGCTATCGCAGCCGACTCAGCAGCTCAGATCAAACTGAATGACTGACGGTTTGAGGTGAATGGTGCCCAGGGGCGGGATCGAACCACCGACACTGCGATTTTCAGTCGCATGCTCTACCAACTGAGCTACCTGGGCGCCGCCCCGAACGCTGCCCGGGGAGAGCGCCGGTTTATAGTGAGGCTAGGCTTCCCTGTCCAGCCACCGGCGGATTTTCTAGGGCCGCGGCACACAGCCCGGCGTACCCTCAAAAACCTCCCGGATTCAAGACCTTCCGGCCGGGCCATAATGCGCTGAAACGGTCTTATTCCGGCTCGTCTTCGTTGTCGCTCTCGCGCGCCGGAATGGCATAGGAGCCCGAGAGCCAGCGGTTCAGGTCGACGTCCCGGCAACGTTCCGAGCAAAACGGCTTGGACGCTTCGACCGGCGGCTTGCCGCAGATCGGACAGGGTCTGGCGCCAGACGCGCGTTTGGCGCCGTCAACTGGCATTCAACCAGCCGAAGCGAATGGGGAAGCCTTCACCGCCCATCAGCGCGGTGGTTTCATAAAGCGGCAGACCGACGACGTTGGTGTAGGAACCGACCATCTTCACCACGAACGATCCCGCGATGCCCTGCACCGCGTAGCCGCCGGCCTTGCCGCGCCATTCGCCGGAACCGATGTAGGCCTGAATGTCGTCCTCGCTCAGCCGCTTGAAGCGCACCCGCGTTTCCACCAGCCGCTGACGGAATGTTTCCTTCGGCGTCACCAGGCAGATCGCGGTGTAGACGCGATGATTGCGGCCGGACAGGAGGCGCAGGCATTGCGATGCCTCGTCCACCAGTTCCGCTTTCGGCAGGATGCGGCGGCCGACCGCGACCACCGTGTCGGCGGCGAGGATGAAAGCTCCGCGCAGTTCATCGTCGAGTTGCACGGACTTCAGCGCCGCATCGGCCTTGGCGCGCGCCAGACGATTGGCGCAGGCGCGCGGCAGCTCACCGCGTTTCGGCGTCTCGTCGACATCGGCGGGGCGCAGCGCATCGGGCTCGACGCCCGCCTGATTCAGCAGGCTGAGACGCCGCGGCGAACCGGAGGCGAGAACGAATTTTGGGCGGCCTAACATGCGGGATTTGTCAATTTCGGTCAGGGGTCAATGGGCGCGGAAACTATCCGAAGGCACCCCTCGCGACAACAGCGGCACGCTGTGTCCGGAGGTGATTTTGCGTGATTTTTAGCTACTCGTTCTTGATGGCCGCTGGCGCAAAGCGCTCGCGGATACGCTGCCGCAGGCTTTCCCGGACGTGCCGGTAAGCGTCGAGTTGCAATTCACGGCGGCCTTCGACACCGACCGGGTCCGGCGTCGGCCAGTACTCCACCTCGGTCGCCGATGTCGTGGTCAGTTGAAGCGCCTTGTGATGCGCCTCCGGGGACAGCGTCACGATCAGATCGAAATTCAGACCTTCCCAGTCCTCCAGATCCTCGACGGTCCACGGCTTGTGGTTTGAAATATCGAGGCCGATTTCCTTCATCACGGCGACGGCGAACGGATCGAGTTCGGCCTTGCTGACGCCCGCCGACTGCACATACATCCCGCGCGGAACGAGATGGCGCAGCAGCGCCGCCGCCGTCGGAGAGCGGACGCTGTTTTGTCCGCACATAAAGAGGACCGCCTGCGGAGAACGCGCCATCCGTCAGGCGCTTCCGCTGATGACAGGAAGGACGTGACGCCTCATGTGCTGCCCTCGCCCTTCCAGTGCAGAACCGAAATCAAGGTGAACAGCCGGCGCGCGGTCTCGAAATCGACGCGGACCTTGCCATCGAGGCGTTCCATCAATGTGCGTGAGCCTTCGTCATGGATGCCGCGGCGGCCCATGTCGATGGCTTCGATCTTGTCCGGCGTCGCGGTGCGGATGGCCTGATAGTAGCTGTCGCAGATCATGAAGTAGTCCTTCACGATGCGGCGGAAAGGCGTCAGCGACAGCAGATGCACCACGCATGGCGTGCCGTCCTCGCGCCGGATATCGAACATCAGGCGGTTACCGGTGATGCCGATATGCAGCGTGAAAGGCCCCGCGTGCGCACCGTCCGGCGCGAAGAGGTTCTTCTCGACCAGATCGTAGATCGCGATGGCGCGCTCATGCTCGATGTCGGGTCCCGAGCGCCCAATGGATTCTTCATCGAGCGTCACCGCGACAACGCGGTTTTGAGCATCGCCGTCTGGTGGCGGCTTGCTCATGACAGATTGAGCCTCAGCCCGACCGAGCGCGCGTGAGCATCGAGGCCCTCGGCCTTGCCCAGCGTCATCGCCGCCGGGCCGAGCGCGCGAAGCTGATCCGGTCCGCACTTGAGGATCGAGGTCCGCTTCATGAAATCCAGCACGCCGAGGCCCGACGAGAACCGCGCCGAGCGCGCGGTCGGCAAAACGTGGTTCGATCCGCCGACATAGTCGCCGATCGCTTCCGGCGTGTGCGCGCCGAGAAAGATCGCGCCGGCATTACGAATGCGGGCGCTGAGATGTTCGGGATCGGCGGTGATGATCTCGAGATGTTCGGCCGCGATGGTGTTGGCGAGCGCGATGGAATCATCCAGCGCCTTGACCAAAATGATCGCGCCGAAATCATTCCACGAGGCGCGCGCGATGTCCGCGCGAGGCAACGTGGTGAGTTGGGCCTCGACGGCGCGCGCCACATCGTTCGCCAATGTCTCGTCGTCGGTAATGAGGATCGATTGCGCGTTGACGTCGTGCTCCGCCTGCGCCAGCAGATCCGCCGCGATCCAGTTGGCGTTCGCTGTGCGATCCGCGATCACCAGCACTTCGGACGGACCGGCGATCATGTCGATTCCAACTTTGCCGAACACCAACCGCTTGGCGGCGGCCACATACGCATTGCCGGGGCCGACGATCTTCGCCACCGGCTTGATGGTCGCGGTGCCGTAAGCCAGCGCCGCCACGGCCTGCGCGCCGCCGACGCGATAGATTTCCGACACGTCGCCGAGTTGAGCGGCTGCCAGCACCAGCGGATTGAGCTTGCCGTCGGGAGACGGCACGACCATCACCACGCGCTCGACGCCCGCAACCTTCGCGGGCACCGCATTCATGAGCACCGATGACGGATAGGCCGCGGTGCCGCCCGGCACGTAAAGCCCGACGGCTTCGATGGCGCTCCAGCGCCAGCCGAGTTCGACGCCTGCGGCGTCGGTGAACCGTTCGTCCTTCGGCAACTGGCGCTTGTGAAACACCTCGATGCGATCGCGCGCGAACTTCAAGGCGTCGAGCGTCGCCGCGTCACAGGCTTTCACCGCCGCGTCGATTTCCGCGGGCGTAATCCGCAAGCCCCCGGCCTGAACGTCCAGCCGGTCGAATTTCTTCGTCGCCGCGATCAGCGCCGTGTCACCATGCTTCGCCACGTCATCGACAATGGCACGCGCCGCCGCGTCGATGTCGGCGGAGACTTCCCGCTTCATGTCGAGAAAGGCATCGAAGCGCTGGGCAAAGTCGGCGCTGTGGCTGCTAAGGCGGATCGGCATTCCAGGGTCCGGCAAATTTTTAAAAGACATCGTGATTGGCGCGATGCCACATCACGGTCAACCCTTAACATCCTCGGGGTGAATTCGCGAGCGGGACCGCGCCGATTGGTTGCTAAATGGCTGTGTCCGCAGCCAGATTACGCGCGGCGTCCGGATCGGCGGTCAGACTGTCCGGACCGAGATCGGCCAGTTCGCATTCGAGGCACTCGACCTCAAGCCGCAGCACGCCACCGCTGGCGAACAGCAACAGCACCTGGCCGCCCGGCTTCCTGCCCGGATCAAACTCTATCCCAAGCAGCGTCAGCGCCAGTTCCGTCGCAGCCATATCGATATCGCGCGATTTGCAGGACAGCACGCGGTCGAAACGGAGCGCCGAGATCAGCCTCCGCGGGGTGCATTCGCCGGCAAGGATCTGCTCGCAGTCCGGCCGCCGCATCCCGATGACAAGGCGGTTCTCGGCCGGCCGCCACAGGATGTCGCCCGCGACCACCGCCGCGTCCTGGACATGCGCCGAAATCACGGCGAGATCGTCTTCGTCCAGAGCGGCCAGCTTGCGCTGCGAGGATTCACGCTGAGACACTTTGTTCTGAGACATTGGGCCCCGCCTTGCGTTTTAGTGAGGCATGATCTTTTCCGAAAACCGGCTTTCGCCTTTCGGGATCATGCCTGCGTTTACCCGCTGATGCGCTCGATGGTCGCTCCGCAGGCAGACAGTTTTTCCTCGAGCCGCTCAAAGCCACGGTCGAGATGATAGATACGGTTGACCATGGTTTCGCCTTCGGCCGCGAGGCCGGCGATCACCAGAGAGACCGACGCGCGCAGGTCGGTCGCCATCACCGGCGCGCCGCGCAATTTGGAGATGCCTTCGATGATGGCGGTCTCGCCGTCGAGCGAAATACGCGCGCCGAAGCGCGCCAGTTCCTGCACATGCATGAAGCGATTTTCGAAAATCGTCTCGGTGATGTGCGACGAGCCTTTCGCGCACGCCATCAGCGCCATCAACTGAGCCTGCAAGTCGGTTGGGAAACCGGGAAACGGCGCAGTTGAAACGATGACCGGATTGATGCCGGCGCCGTTGCGCGTGACGCGGATACCTTCGTTGTTCGGCGTGATGGTCGCGCCCGCCTGAATCAGCACATCGAGCGCCGATTGCAGCAGTTCGGGCCGTGCGCCCGCGAGCTGAACGTCGCCGCCTGTCATCGCCACCGCCATGGCATAGGTGCCGGTCTCGATCCGGTCCGGCAGCACGGTGTGCCGCGCGCCGTGCAGCTTGGCCACGCCTTCGATAACGATGCGCGTGGTGCCCGCGCCGGAAATCTCCGCGCCCATCTTGTTCAGACAGTCGGCGACATCGACAATCTCGGGCTCGCACGCAGCATTGTTGATGACCGTCGTGCCCTTCGCGAGCGTTGCCGCCATCAGCGCAACGTGCGTGCCGCTGACCGTGACCTTCGGGAAATCGATCTCCGCGCCGACCAGACCGCCGGGCGCTTTCGCGATCACATAGCCGCCGTCGATCTGAATATCCGCGCCGAGCTTTTCCAGCGCCATGATTAGCAGGTCGACAGGCCGCGTGCCGATGGCGCAGCCGCCGGGCAGCGACACCTTGGCCTCGCCCATCCGCGCCAGCAGCGGCGCAATCACCCAGAAACTCGCGCGCATGGTCGAGACCAGTTCGTAAGGCGCGGTGGTGTCGATGATGTTCGCCGCGGAAATATGCAGCGTCTGGCCCTGATACTCGTGGTCGCCGGGGCGCTTGCCGGCCGACATGATGTCGATGCCATGGTTGCCGAGGATGCGCTGGACCTGCGCGACATCGGCCAGACGCGGCACGTTGTCCAGGATCAGGGTCTCGTCGGTCAGCAGGCTGGCGATCATCAACGGCAACGCCGCGTTCTTGGCGCCCGAAATCGGAATGGTGCCGTTGAGCTTGTTACCGCCGACAATACGAATGCGATCCATGCCAAACCTGCTTTGTTCCGGAATGTCGGCTTTTAGCGCGTTTCAGCGGGAGTGGAAACCGCGCGCCAGGACGCCCCGAAAACCCGGCACATCAGCTTAATAACTCAAAAATCGCTCGAATTGTGTCGGTTTGACCGGCAATTGGCGATCAGGCGCCGGCCTTGTGGATGTCCGGCATTTCCAGGATCGGCTTCGGGTAGCCATGCCTGGCCACAGTGAGCATGGCGCGGCCGACCTCCTCGGTCGTGGTCACGTATTGCGGCGCGACCCGATGCAGCAGCGTCAGCAGCGGCGATGTCACGGTGTAGATCGCCTGAACCCACGGCGTCTTGGAGCGTACGCCATGGAGCGGCTGGATCGCGCCGGGACGGAACATGTAGGCGGCCTTGAACGGCAGCTTGAGCAAATCGTTCTCGGTCTTGCCCTTCACACGCGCCCACATCATGGAGCCCTGCTCGGTGCTGTCGGTGCTGGCACCGGTCACATAGACAAAGGTCATGCCGGGATTGAGCCGCGCCAGCGGCCGCGCCGCCGCCAGCGCGATGTCGTAGGTGAGATGACGATAACGCGCTTCGTCGAGCCCCAGCGACGATACGCCAAGGCAGAAGAAGCAGGCGTCATAACCCGTCATCTCGTTTTCGATCGCGGAGAAATCCAGAAAGTCCTTGTGCACGATCTCGCGCAGCTTCGGACTTTGCTGCCCCGTCGCGCTGCGGCCGACGGTCAGCACCTCCACCACCGCGGGATCAAGCAGGCATTCGCGCAGCACGCCCTGCCCGACCATGCCGGTCGCACCGAAAACAATGACTTTCATCGATGCTCCAAATATCCGCCCGCGTTATGCCGGCCGGAAACGCCTGATGCTGAGAACAATCAGGAAGATGAAGAAGACCAGCGTTGCGCCTTGCGCGATCGCGAACGGCGGCTCCGTTCCCTTGGGAGCCAGTACATTCAGCAACGCGACCTTGAGGAACGACTGCGCGATCAGGACAAAGACGTTAAACCAGAGCGCGAGCAACGCCGTCACGATGTAGACCGGACGCCAGATACCGACCAGATTCTTGCCGTAGAGCGCGTAGACCGCGACAGCCAGCAGGATCAGCGAAATGATGGCAACCATGTGCGACGGCAGCAGCGTGGTGAACGGAAACAGAAAACCGGTCGCGCTGGTCAGGATCGTGGTGATCAGAAACAACGCCGTCCAGCACGGCAGCTTGTTCGATGCGAGAAGTCCGCCCGCGACAACGAAACCGAGGGCGATAGCAATCATACTGAGTACAAGGTGGAAGACCGTAAAACCCGCCAAAGACATGCCTAAAATCATGATGCGCCCCTTTTAAGAACCCGTCCAAAGGCTACAGCATAGGCGCGGCCGTGCAACAAAAGTTCCATTTCCGCGCCACAACTTGCGGCGAATTTCCGGGCGCGGCAGCCATGCCATGCGCTAGCGGTTGAGAAAATCCACCAGCTTCGGAATGACCTGCCCGGGCGCCTCTTCCATCAGCCAGTGGCCTGAACCTTTGACGATCACGCCTTCGACGTCGGTCGCGACCAATTTGCCCTGCTCGATCAGAAACGCCCCGCCGGCCTTTTCGCCGGAGAGCACCAGCATCGGCATCGGCAATTTCGTCTTTGCAAGGCCAGCGAAGTCGTCCGCGTCCTTCTCGAAAGCGCGAAACACCTCGAAGCCCGCGCGCATATGGCCCGGCTGCGCGTAGGACTTGGCGTAGAATTTCCGGTCCTTCTCCGGCACCGACTTCGTGGGGTCGGCGGCGAAATCATTCCAGAAATGCTCGAAGTAAATCCGCTCGCGGCCCCTCACCAGCGCCAGCGGCGTCTTGCCGTAGAAATGGAAGTGCCACAGGTCGCGCAGCAGCCAGACGTTTTTCCAATCGCCGACGCCCGGCAGGAAGGCATCCATCAGCACAATGCGGTCGACCTCGGCCGGGAATTGCGCGGCATAGGCATAGGCGACCATCAATCCGATGTCGTGGCCGACGATTTTCACCTTGGCATAGCCGAGATTTTTGACCAGTGCGTGAATGTCCTGCGCCATTTGCTTCTTGGTATAGCCGCTCTCCGGCACACCGGATTTGCCGAAGCCGCGCAGGTCCGGCGCAATCACGGTGTGGTTCTTCACCAGCCCCGGAAACAGCGGCCGCCACATGTGGCTGGTTTCGGCGTAGCCATGCAGCAGCACCACGGGATCGCCCTTGCCCGCCACGAGATAATGCAGCTTCACGCCGTTGACCTCGGCGAAGCGGCTCTGCGGCGCCTGCGCGACCGCGTTGCCCGGCAGCGCGACCAGAACTGACACCGCTATTGTGACAGCGCAGACCGCGCCGCGAATGATCCGCCGGATATGCATCCTGAAATTCCTTCGAGCCGATATGAACTGATGAAAACGGACTGGATTTAGCAAGCTTGGATAATAGGCAACGGGCTCAGTCATAGCGCGGGATCGGACCGTTGTGCGGCGTCTTTCGCCTGGACAGATCGAACATCACCTTATCGATATAACACCAGCCCCAGCCTTCCGGGGGATCATAGCCTTCGATGACCGGATGCTGCGTGGCGTGAAAATGTTTCGTCGCATGTTTGTTGGGCGATTCGTCGCAGCAGCCGACATGGCCGCAGGTCCGGCAAATCCGCAGATGCAGCCACTCGCTGCCGGTCGCGAGACATTCCTCACATCCCAATGCGCTCGGCGTGACGTCACGAATTTCCGCAATATGCTTGCAAGGCATGGTGATGGCCTTTCGGCGAGAGCTTGCAGGCTAGACGGACACAGCCGGCTTGTCGCTGAGAAATCCGTGCAACGCGGCGACCACCTGCGCACCTTCGCCGATCGCGCCGCCGACGCGCTTGACCGAACCGGCGCGCACATCGCCCACAGCGAACACGCCGGGCACCGACGTCTCCAGTCCCGACACAGGCTTGCCATCCTCGCACTGTGCGCCGGTCAGCACAAAGCCAGTGCGGTCGAGGGCGACGCCGCATCCCTTCAGCCATGCGGTTGCGGGGTCCGCGCCGACGAACAGAAACACATTGCGGATGTCGCCTGACGCTTCGATGCCGGTCCGGCGGTTGCGCCAGCGGACGCGGGTCAGCCCTCCATCGGGCGTGCCTTCCAGCCCGGCGATCTCGGTGTGAATCATCAGTTCGATGTTGGGCGTCGCCATGATGCGGTCGATGAGATAGCGCGACATGCTGTCGGCAAGTCCGCCGCTTCGGATCATCATGCGCACCTTGCTGGCGTGGCCCGACAGGAAGACCGCGGCCTGCCCCGCGGAATTGCCGCCGCCAACCAGAATAACCTCCTGTTGCGCGCAGAGCCGGCCTTCGATCGGCGACGCCCAATACCAGACGCCACGCCCCTCGAATTTGTCGAGGTTCTCGATCTCCGGCCGCCGGTAGCGTGCGCCGCTGGCAACCACGACGGATTTCGAACGCAGGAAATGACCGCATGCGGTCGAAAGACCGAATGCGCCGTCGCTTTTGGTGCAATCGAGCGATCTGGCCTCGACCGGGATCATCATGTCCGCGCCGAACTTCTGCGCCTGATTGTAGGCGCGCCCGGCGAGCGCCTGTCCCGAGATGCCTGTCGGAAATCCAAGATAGTTTTCGATCCGCGCACTGGCGCCGGCCTGACCGCCGAAATGGCGTGCGTCGAGCACCGCCACCGACAATCCTTCGGACGCCGCATACACCGCGGTCGCAAGGCCCGCGGGACCGCCGCCGACGATAGCGACATCGTAGATCTTGTCCTGTTCGGCGCCGCCGATCATCCCCATCGCATAGGCAAGTTCGGTCTCGGAGGGATTACGCAGCACCCTGCCGTCCGGACACACCACCAGCGGCAGATCGGCGGGCGACGGCGAATAGCGCGCGATCAGATCGGCGGCATCCTTGTCCGACGCAGGGTCGAGCACATGATGCGGATTGCCGTTGCGGGAGAGAAAGCCCTGCAAGCGTACGACACCGCCCAATGACGGCGAGCCGATCAGCACCGGCCCGCCGACGCCGCCCTGAATCAAGCTGACGCGGCGCAGAATCAGCGCACGCATGATGCGCTCGCCGAGATCGGCTTCGGCCACCAGCAGCGCGCGCAGGCTTTCGGAAGGAATCAGCAGTGTTTCCACGTCGCCCTCGGCGGTGCCGTCCACCAATGCCTGGCGGCCCGAGAGTTGTCCGACCTCAGCCAGAAACTGTCCCGGCCCCTGCTCGATCACCGGCGTGACATGACCCATGCCGTCGCGCTGCGTGATGGCGACATTGCCGGACAGAACCACGAACATCCCGGGACCCGGCTTGCCGGTCTCGAACATTCGATCGCCGTCCTTGTAGCGGCGGACCTCACCGAACCGACGCATCCGGCCGATCTCGGCCTCCGTCAGCGTCGGGAAGGTCTGCTCGTAGCGCGGAAACGCCTGCGCCGCTGATGTCAGTGGCGGTGCGTGCGCAGGTGCTGCTGCCGGGTCTGTCGCCATTTTGCTCGCACCTCGTCACTCGTCAAAAACACGGCGACAATCTTCCTGCAAAACCGATGCAAGAGAGCCGCCATTCTCAGACTAGATCGTGCGCGCGCGGGGATAATCAAGAATGGGAGAGTCGAGGCCGGCACCGGACCTTAACGCCGTATGCAGGCATTCTCACTCGTCGTCGCGCGAATCGGCCGCCGCCTCCGGCGTCTCAGCACGCGCACGGGCGTCATCCTCCGGTGTGACGATCGCCATTCCGGCGCGGCCGCGTGCCTGCGATTTGCGGCGCTTCAGATTGTCACGCAGCGCCGATTTCAGCCGCTCCTCACGGGCGGTTTTGGCGTTGCGCCCCGTTTTGCCGGAATCGTCCGTCATGGCAGGCCCGCTGGTGTTCCCTTGACCGGATGTTCGGCCGAGGATTACTGCAATCATACGCGACAGGGCAATCGGCAGGTCACGTCATAAGGAAAATCTCATGACAGGTGATGCACAGGGTCTCGCGCCTGCGGCGCAGGAGACGCTCAAGAGCTGGCATCGTTTCGTCGAAACCAAGAGCACCGACGTGCTGCGGCCGCTGTTCGCGGACACCACGGTGTTTCGCTCGCCATTCGTCCATCTTCCCATCCCGGGACGTCCCGCGAGCCTGCTGATCCTCACCACCGTCGTGCAGATTTTCGAGAATTTCCGTTACCACCGCACATTCGTCTCCGGTTCGCACGATGTGGCGCTGGAATTCAGCGCCAATATCGGAGAACTGGACCTGAAAGGCGTCGATCTGGTGAAATTCGATTCCGCCGGCAAGATCATCGAATTCGAGGTGATGATTCGTCCTTTCAAGGCCTTGCAGGCCCTCAGCACCGAAATGAGCGCCCGGATCGGCCCTGAATTGGCGAAATACAAGACCGCCGCCCCGGCCTGAGTTCCGCGAGGCATCTACGGGCCGGAGAACGACGCTCCGCGCTTGCGCCGCCAGTGGCCTTATGGCAAAGGAACGCGCGCCTTTAGAGGCTTTTCAGCTGATTCACGTACATGGTACGTTTCTGGCTCCTTTTGGTCTGGCGCACGCTGCCGTAGCTCAGTGGTAGAGCACTCCATTGGTAATGGAGAGGTCGACAGTTCAATCCTGTCTGGCAGCACCAGCCCTCCCCCATGACCACCGCAGGCGGCCCGCCAGATTTTTGGCACCAAATCGCCATTGGTCCTAAGAATTTTAACCATGCATCCTGATACTGCGCCCGCACGTCTTTTTACGGATTCGTCGATGCGGGGGGCACTATGGGTTTGCGGCTTGATTTCGGGAAAAAACTGTTTCGTTTCAAAGTGCCGAGCCTGACGCTCGGCGTGCGGGGAAGTCTTTTCCTGGCCTTCGCGGTGATCGCCGGCATGGCGATCGCGATCAGCGCCGGCGCCAGCCTGCTGCTCGGCCAGCTCGGCGGCATGATGACCGAACTCAGCGGACGTGACATTCCCCGCCTGACAGCCAGCCTTCAACTGTCGGGGCTGAGCCAGAGCCTGGCCTCTCGCGGTCCCGCGATGCTCGCATCGGAAGATGAAGCCACGCTTCAGACGCGCACCAAGGACCTGAAGGAGGCCCAGGCCGCCGCGCTGACGAAATTGAAAGAAATCAAGGACCTCAACGCCGACCCGACCGTCGTCGCCGCGCTGGAGGAAAACGTCAAGATGCTCGACGACACCATCGGCAGCTTGCGCGCGGCAGCCAATGAGCGGCTCGACCTCGCCGGGCAACATGCCCGGCAATTCGAGGCCGCCCGGAAGGCTCACGCCGCCGTCGTTACCATGATCAATTCCAGCACCGATAAAGCGAAAGCCGTCGTCAACACCGCGCTGACAAGCGCAAGCGTCGATGGCAGCGATGCTCTGAAAGCCATGCAGGGCGTCGATATGCTGGCCAGCCTGCTCGCAGACGTCAATTTTGCCGCAAGCAACATCAGCGCCGCGGCCAATGCCACCAGCGCCGAGACGCTCAGCGATCACGAATATGCGTTCTCGGTGACCTCCGACGGCATCGACACTTCTCTTGCTTCGCTTGGCAGCCGCGGCGATGGCGACAAGCTGAAGGAAGCCATAGCCCAGTTGATGGCGTTCGGCGACAAGAAGACAGGCGTCTTCAAGCTGCGGCAGAAAGAACTCGACGCTGCCGACTACGGCCGCCTGATCCTGGAAGAAACCGGCAAGCTCAATCGCGGCCTCGAAATGAGCATCAAACGGCTCGTGGATGACGTGCAGGTCTCCACCGATGCCGGAGCGGCCAAGGCGCGCAACACCATATCGCTGGCAACCATGGTCATGCTCGCGCTCGGCGCCCTCACGCTGGTCGGATCGGCGCTGTTCGTCTGGCTCTATGTCGGCCGCAATATCCTGGGCCGCATCGGCAACCTGCAGGACGTGATGCGGCGGCTGTCCGAAGGCGACCTTGAAGCCGAAGTCCGCCGCAGCCGCCAGCAGGATGAAATCGCCGTCATGGCGCGTTCGCTGGAGGTGTTTCGCGAAAGCATGATCCGCTCGCGCACGCTGAGCGGCGAACAGGATCAGGACCGCGCCGCCAAGGCTGAACGCGCCTCGCGCGTCGAAATGCAGATCGTCCACTTCGAAAACAAGGTCCGCGCCGCGCTCGACACCTTGATGACGTCCGCGAACGTCATGCAGTCGACCGCGGAAAGCATGTCCACCAGCGCCGAACATTCGAGCGCGCTGGTGAGCACCGTCGCGTCCGCCGCCGAGGAAACTTCGGTCAACGTGCAGACGGTTTCGGCCGGCACCGAAGAACTGTCGTCGTCCATCCAGGAGATCAGCCGTCAGGTGACCAACTCGGCCAAGATCGCCGCGCACGCCGTCAGCGAAGCGGGCAAGACCGACACGACGATGCAAGGCCTCGCCGACAATGCGAATCGCATCAGCAGCGTCGTCGACCTGATTCAGGAAATCGCATCGCAAACCAATCTGCTCGCGCTCAACGCCACCATTGAAGCGGCGCGCGCGGGAGAAGCCGGCCGCGGATTCGCGGTGGTCGCATCCGAAGTGAAGAGCCTCGCCGAACAGACGGCGAAGGCGACCGACGAAATCCGGGCGCAGATCTCAAGCATGCAGAACGTCACGGCGTCTGCCGTCGGCGCAATCCGCAGCATCGGCTCCACCATCGGCGAGATCAACGAGGTCACCACCGCCATCGCCGCAGCCGTCGAGGAGCAAGGCGCCGCGACCCGCGAGATCGCCCGCAACATCCAGCACGCCGCCAGCGGCACATCAGAAGTATCGAGCAACATCATCGGCGTCAGTCAGGCCTCGATCGAGGCTGGAACCGCGGCCGGCGAAGTGCTCAACGCGTCGGGCGAGTTGCGCCGCGAAGCCGATACGCTGCGCGGGGAAGTGGACGCCTTCCTGCTCAATATCCGGGCGGCGTAATTTCATCAGGCTACAATTGCGTTTACGCGCTATGCCGCCCGGCATGGCTGCGATCCATGGAAGATCTGGGCCCAGATTGACTCTTCTGGGCCCTCATGATCCTTGCTAATCTTGGACACCAGAGGAAATCGCGAATGCCTTCAAGGCATGCGGCTTCCTCATCGATAAAGACAGCGACGTCTTCACTGCAAAGGGTCAGCGCATGAGCATAGTGCCGGGTTCGGATGTGAACGGTCGCGTGCCGGTCGGCAGGGATGCACTGACAGAGCCGCGCAGCGACTGGACGCGCGCGGAAGCGCAGGCGATCTACGACCTTCCGTTCGCGGATCTGATCTTTCAGGCGCAGAGCATTCATCGCCGCAACTTCGATCCCAATCACGTCGAAACCGCGAGCCTCCTGAGCATCAAGACCGGCGGCTGTCCGGAAGATTGCGGCTACTGCTCGCAGAGCGCCAAATACGACACCGGCCTCAAGGCGACCAAGCTGATGGATCACGACAGCGTGGTCGCCACCGCGAAGCGCGCCAAGGAAGCCGGCGCTGAACGCTTCTGCATGGCAGCCGCATGGCGCAATCCGAAGGACAAGGATCTCGACACGGTCTGCGACATGGTCAGCGCCGTGAAAGACCTCGGCATGGAAACATGCGTCACGCTCGGCATGCTGACCGACAGCCAAGCGAAGCGGCTGCACGACGCCGGCCTCGATTTCTACAACCACAACGTCGACACATCGCCGGAGTTCTACGGCAAGATCATCACCACCCGCACGATGCAGGATCGCATCGATACGCTGGCGCACGCGCGCGAAGCCGGCCTCAAGGTTTGCTGCGGCGGCATCATCGGCATGGGCGAGCAGGTCGATGACCGGCTCGGCATGCTGGCTCTGCTGGCGAACCTTCCCGAGCATCCCGAGAGCGTTCCGATCAACATGTGGAACGAGGTCAAGGGCGTGCCGGTCAACGACACCGCCGAGCGGCCCGATCCGATCGCGCTGGTGCGCATGATCGCGGTCGCGCGCATCATGATGCCGCGAAGCGTCGTTCGCCT
This sequence comes from Afipia sp. GW822-FHT04G07, assembly GCF_058800765.1. Classification (NCBI taxonomy): domain Bacteria; kingdom Pseudomonadati; phylum Pseudomonadota; class Alphaproteobacteria; order Hyphomicrobiales; family Nitrobacteraceae; genus Afipia; species Afipia sp. GW822-FHT04G07. Next base: position 3,103,418 of record NZ_JBXAMP010000001.1, on the reverse strand, counting down.
GTCGGCCGGCCGTCAGTACATGACCGACGAGTTGCAGGCGCTGTGCTTTGTCGCCGGCGCGAACTCGATCTTCATCGGCGACGTGCTGCTGACCACGAAGAATCCGCAGACCGAACGCGACGCGAACCTGCTGGATCGCCTCGGCATCAAGTCGAAGCTCGACGATGCGAAGCGCCACGTGCACGCCGATGCGACGCCGGCTGCCGCCACCGTCCCGGTGAGCGGCGCAGCGGCATCCTGAAGCCGTTTCAAACAGCAAAGACATGGTTGCCTGCATGGCAACCATGCCCGGACAACCCTCAAAACGCAGGTTTCAGCCGCGCAGGACACTAGCGCGGCCGGTTTTGCCGCGTTAAGCCGGAATGGAAAAACGCGATTGCGAGACGATGCATAACAAGACCGCCACATTGACCACGGCCCCCGATGGCCTGCGTTATCCCTTCGAGACGCCGCCCAAGCCGGACGAGGCGATCGAGGTCGCGCCGGGTTTGATCTGGGTCCGGCTGACGCTGCCGTTCCGTCTCAACCACGTGAACATCTATCTGATCGCCGATGGCGACGGCTGGACCATGGTCGATACCGGCATCGGCAACGACGCGACCATCGCCGCCTGGACAGCGCTGTTCGAAGGTCCGCTCAAGGGATTCAACATCACGCGGCTGATCGTGACCCACGCGCATCCCGATCATGTCGGTTTGGCTGGATGGATCGTCGAGCGTTTCAATTGCCCGCTTCACATGTCGCAGGTCGAATACCTGCAGGCGGCCTATCACCAGCATCGCGGCTCGCCGGAACGGAAGCTGGCGCAGCGGCTGTTCTTTCGCCGTCACGGTATGGATGAGGAGATCACCGAAGCACTGCTCGGCAAGGGCCAGGATTACCTGACGCGCGTCTCGATTCTGCCTGCCTCATTTTATCGCCTGTCTGACGGCGACGAGATCACGATCGGTGCGCGGACGTTCAAGGTCATCACCGGCGGCGGCCATGCATTCGAGCAGGTCATGCTGTTTTGCGAAGCCGATAATATTTTCCTTTCGGCGGATCAGGTGCTGAGCAAGATCTCGCCGAATGTCAGCGTATGGGCTGTCGAGCCGGCGGCGAATTCGCTGGGCGACTATCTCGCCTCGCTGGCGGAGTTGACCGGCCTGTTGCCGGATGACGTTCTCGTGCTGCCCGGACACGGCGTTCCGTTCTACGGCGTCAAGACACGCATCAAGCAGCTTGCGGATCATCACGAAGAGCGTTGCCAGCTCATCGCCAACGCCTGCCGCACGTCACCGAAGACCTCGGCCGAACTGGTGCCGGTCGTGTTCCACAAGCACGTGCTCGATGCGCACCAGACCGGCTTCGCCGCCGGCGAACTGATCGCGCATGTCAATCATATGCTGGCCCATGACCGCCTGACGTCCCATGTCGGCGCCGATGGCGTGGTGCGCTTCACGGCGACCTGATTTCACGACGCCAAACCTTGAGATGAGTGCCCCGATTGGCCGGATTGATCCTGGTCAACGCCACCATCAGCCGCATATGAGACCGGCGAAAACGGCCTCGACATTAAAGCTGGAAAAGCTCTAAAAAGGCCCACGCACGACAGAAGACCCCCTGGAAGACCCCTTGGGCCGGCTGCCGTAATCCGGGTTCCCGTCAGGGTTTTTGTGATGGATTACAACAAGTTCTTCGGTGACGCCCTCGGGCGACTTCATGACGAGCGGCGGTATCGCGTTTTCGCCGACCTAGAGCGGATCGCCGGCCGCTACCCGCATGCGGTGTGGCACTCCCCCAAGGGCCAGCGCAACATCGTGATGTGGTGCTCCAACGACTATCTCGGGATGGGTCAACATCCCAAGGTGGTGGGCGCGATGGTCGAGACCGCGACGCGCGTCGGCACCGGCGCTGGCGGCACGCGCAACATCGCTGGCAACAACCATTCCCTGATCCAGCTTGAGCAGGAGCTTGCAGATCTGCACGGCAAGGAAGCCGCGCTGGTTTTCACCTCGGGCTACGTGTCCAATCAGACCGGCATCGCAACACTCGCCAAGCTGATCCCGAACTGCCTGATCCTGTCGGACGCGCTGAACCATAATTCGATGATCGAGGGCATCCGCCAGTCCGGCACCCAGTACATCGTATTCCGCCACAACGACGTCGCGCATCTCGAGGAATTGCTGCGCGCCAATCCGGATCGCCCGACGCTGATCGTTTGCGAAAGCCTCTATTCGATGGACGGCGACATCGCGCCCCTCGGAAAGATCTGCGATCTCGCGGAGCGTTACGGCGCCATGACCTATGTCGACGAGGTTCATGCGGTCGGCATGTACGGTCCGCGCGGCGGCGGCATTGCCGAGCGTGACGGCGTGATGCACCGGGTCGACATTCTCGAAGGCACGCTGGCAAAGGCGTTCGGCTGCCTCGGCGGCTACATCGCGGGCAGCGCCAAAATGGTCGATGCCGTGCGCTCGTATGCGCCGGGCTTCATCTTCACGACGGCGCTTCCGCCTGCGATCTGCTCGGCCGCGACTGCCGCCATCAAGCATTTGAAGTCATCGTCGTGGGAGCGCGAGCGTCATCAGGACCGCGCGGCGCGACTCAAGGCGATTCTGACGGCGGCCGGATTGCCGGTGATGTCGAGCGACACGCACATCGTGCCGTTGTTCGTCGGCGATCCCGAGCGCTGCAAGAAGGCGTGCGACCTGCTGCTGGAAGAGCACGGCATCTACATTCAGCCGATCAACTATCCCACTGTGCCCAAGGGCTCGGAGCGCCTTCGCATCACACCGTCGCCGTATCATGACGACGTTTTGATCGATAAACTCGCCGACGCGCTGGTGCAGGTCTGGGAGCGGCTCGATCTGCCGCTGCACGCCAAGTCCATGGCAGCAGAGTAATCGGCTGCGGCAGCAATCTGCTGAATCACAATCTGCGAAAATCCGAAAAGACGACGCCGCATCCGCCGGATGCAGCGCCGTCTTCACATCAGACCGCGCGGGCTTCGAGCCGTGCGGGGGCATCCGACAGCACAATCCGCATCAGGTCCGCGGCGTTCCTGGCGCCAAGTTTGTCCATGATCCGCGCGCGATGAACTTCGATGGTGCGCGGGCTGATGCCGAGCCGCCTGCCCGCCTCCTTGTTTGAAGCCCCGTGCGCGACCTCCGCCAGAACGTCCCGCTCGCGCCGGGTGAGCAGATCGCGGCCCGGAAAATCGGCGAGACCGTCGATGTGTCCCGCGGTCGACCGGCGATAGGCGGCAACGCCCTCACGGACACGGTCGATCATGATGCTCGCGGAGAATGGCTTTTCGAGAAAATCCCGCGCCCCGAGTTTCATGGCTTCCACGGCCATCGCAATGTCCGACTGACCGGACATCACAAAGACCGGCGGCGCGAACCGTGCATCGGAAAGATGCTTCAAAACGGTAAGGCCGGAACTGCCCGGCAAATGAAGGTCGAGAATCACGCAGCATGGCGCAGTGCTTCGCAGGGTTTCCAGAAAGGAATCTCCGTCCCCGAACGCCTCCGATGCAAATCCCTCGATCCTCAGGAGCAGCGACAGCGCATCCCGCACCGAGGCATCGTCATCGACAATGGCGATCGGGGCGTCCCGGGCAATAAAAGGCAGCATGTGACCCATCGGCCTGCTCCTTGATAGCAATATCGTCGTAACACAACTTTTACGTGTATATGCTGATTCGCTGAATTCGCCAAGATCATGTTCGTCTGGCGCACGGCAGCCGAGCCGGATGCACAGGCAACCGGTCCGGGCTAAGGTCGCAGCGGGCCGGTAAGGCCGAGGGATCAATTCGATGCTGCATGACTGGGGCGTGATCGCAGTCGCGTTCGGCTACATCGGACTTCTGTTCGTGGTGGCGAGCTACGGCGAACGGCTGACGCACATCCAGCGTGGCCGCCTCGGCACCTTTATCTATCCGCTGTCGCTTGCGATTTATTGCACGTCCTGGACGTTCTTCGGCTCGGTCGGGCTCGCGACGCGAACCAGCGTCGAATTTCTCGCGATCTATGTCGGCCCGATCCTGATGATCGCATTCTGCACGCCGTTGCTGATGCGCGTCATCCAGCTGGCCAAATCGCAGAACATCACCTCGATCGCCGACTTCATTGCCGCGCGTTACGGCAAGAGCCAGGCCGTCGCCGGGACCGCCGCCGCCATCGCCATCATCGGCTCGGTGCCTTACATCGCCCTGCAATTGAAAGCGGTTGCGTCGTCGCTGGAAACCATCCTCAATCAGGATCAGGACGTTTCCAGTATTCCATACATCGGCGACATCGCCTTCATCGTCACCGTCACGCTGGCCGCCTTCGCAGTGCTGTTCGGCACGCGCCAGACCGACGCCACCGAACACCAGCACGGGTTGATGCTGGCGGTCGCGACGGAATCGCTGGTCAAGCTGGTGGCCTTCATCGCGGCGGGCGTCTTCGTCACGTTTTTCATGTTCGGCCCGTCCGATTTGTGGGACCGCGCCATGAAGACGCCGGAGGCGGTCCGCGCCATCGAGGCCACACCGTCGATCGGTAATTTTCTCGCCATGACGCTGCTGTCGTTTCTGGCGATCCTGCTGCTGCCCCGGCAATTCCACGTCAGCGTCGTGGAAAATTCCACCGAGGCCGAAGTCCGCCGCGCGCGCTGGCTGTTTCCGCTCTATCTGGTTCTTATCAACCTGTTCGTGATTCCGATCGCCATCGCAGGCCTCGTCACCTTTCCGTTCGGGGCATCCGACAGCGACATGTACGTGCTGGCGCTGCCGATCTCGGCGGGCGCGACGGCGCTGAGCGTGATCGTGTTCGTCGGCGGGCTGTCCGCCGCCACCGCGATGGTGATCGTGGAATGCGTGGCGCTGGCCATCATGGTGTCGAACGACATCATCGTGCCGCTGGTGTTGAAGCGGCGGCCGGCTTCGCAGGGCGGCAAGGCCAACTTCGGCGGCTTCCTGCTCAAGGTTCGCCGCGTCGCGATCTTCGCCATCATGGCGATGGCGTATCTCTACTATCACGTGCTGGGCAACGCCCAGCTTGCCGCCATCGGCCTGCTGTCGTTCGCAGCCGTCGCACAACTCGCGCCGGCGTTTCTCGGTGGCCTGTTCTGGCGGCGGGCGACGGCGCGCGGCGCGATGGGCGGCATGCTGATCGGCTTCGCGGTGTGGGCCTATACGCTGTTCCTGCCGAGCTTCGCCGACGTCGATCCGCGCGGCACGTTATGGCTCACGCAAGGCCTGTTCGGAATCACCGCACTCCGGCCACAAGCCTTGCTCGGTACCGAAATGGCGCCGCTGATTCACGGCGTCTTCTGGAGCCTGTCGCTCAATCTGCTGGCCTACATCGTGCTGTCGCTGATGCGCCAGCCTACATCGATCGAGCGGGTGCAGGCCGACCTGTTCGTGCCCAACGAACTGGCGCCGATCGCGCCCAACTTCAGGCGCTGGCGCACCACCGTCACCGTGCAGGACCTGCTCAGCACGGTCGCACAGTATCTCGGGCCCGACCGCGCGCTGCAATCGTTCGAGACGTTTGCGGCCACGCATCGCATCAATCTCGAACGCAGCGCGCCCGCGGATTTTCTGCTGCTTCGCCACGCCGAACATCTGATCGCCTCGTCGATCGGGGCCGCCTCGTCGCGGCTCGTGCTGTCGCTGCTGCTGCGCAAGCGTGCGGTCTCCGCCAAGGCCGCATTGAAGCTGCTCGACGACGCTCATACCGCGCTGCATTTCAACCGCGAGATGTTGCAGACCGCGCTCAATCACGTCCGTCAGGGCATCGCCGTCTTCAATCCCGAACTCCAGCTCATCACCTCGAACCGGCAGTTCGGCGAAATTCTCGACCTGCCGGCGCAATACGCGCAAATCGGAATACCGCTCGTCGAGATCCTGGAGTTCATCGGCAGCAATGGACAGGCGGCCTCCAAGGGTGACCACACCATGCTGCAACGGCGGCTCGCCGCCTACACCACCGAAGGTGAGCCCTATCTGGAGCGATTGATCGACCGCAACATGGTGATCGAAGTGCGCGCCAACCGCATGCCGGGCGGCGCGCTGGTCATCACCTTCTCCGACATCACGCCGAGCTTCGAGGCCGCCGAGGCTTTGGAGCGCGCCAATGCGACGCTGGAAAAGCGCGTCCGCGAACGCACCGAGGAACTGACACGGCTGAACAGCGAACTGGCGCTGGCCAAGAGCACCGCCGAGGAAGCCAACATTTCCAAGACCCGCTTCCTCGCAGCGGCCAGTCACGACATTCTGCAGCCGCTCAACGCCGCCAGACTCTACGTCACCAGCATGGTCGAGCGGCAGGCCGGCGGCGAGGATGCGCGCCTCGTCGGCAATATCGACGACTCGCTGGAGGCCATCGAGGAAATTCTCGGCGCGCTGCTCGACATTTCACGGCTCGACTCCGGCGCGATGACGCCATCAATCTCCAGCTTCCGCATGAGCGACCTGATGCGCTCGCTGGAGGTGGAATTCGCGCCGATCGCAAAAGCGCGAAAACTCAAACTGACCTTCGTGCCCTGCGCGCTGGCTGTCACGTCGGACCGCGTGCTGCTGCGGCGTCTGCTGCAAAACCTGATTTCCAATGCCATCAAATACACGCCCAAGGGGCGCGTGCTGGTCGGCTGCCGCCGCAAGGGAAAATCGCTGGAGATCGGGATCTACGATACCGGCCTCGGCATCCCGATTCTCAAGCGCACTGAAATCTTCAAGGAATTTCATCGCCTCGACCAGGGCGCGCGGATCGCGCGCGGACTTGGTCTCGGGCTATCGATCGTGGAACGGTTGGCCCGCGTCCTGAACCACGGCATCGCGGTCGATTCGAACCGCAGCGGCGGCTCGCGCTTTTCCGTGACAATGCCGATCGCCAAGACCATCACCCATACGGCGGCGTTGTCGGGCACCAACATGTCCACCAAAACGCCGATGAGCGGCACGCTCATTGTCTGCATCGAGAACGACCGCGCCATCCTCGACGGCATGAAGACCTTGCTCACCGGCTGGGACGCCAAGGTCATCGCGGCGGTGGACCCGGTCTCAGCCGCGGAAGCGATCGCCGCCACCGAGGAGCGGGTGACGGGACTGCTTGTCGATTATCACCTCGATCGCGGCAACGGCATCGCGGCGATCCGCGACATCCGCCAGCGGTTCGGCGAGGGAATTCCGGCCATTCTGATCACCGCCGACCGCAGCCCGCATGTCCGCGAGGCCGCGCGCGCGGACGGAATTGTTGTGCTCAACAAGCCGGTCAAGCCGGCAGCGCTGCGCGCCCTGCTCGGGCAATGGCGCACGCAGCAGATGGTGGCTGCGGAATAATTACTGCGTTGTATCGGCCTGCTTCCATTGTCCGCCGGATATTTTGGCGGCGGCAATCACGGCCTGGGTCCGGCTTTCGACACCCAGCTTTTGCAGGATGGCGGAGACATGCGCCTTGATGGTCGCTTCGGAGACACTCAGCTCATAGGCGATTTGCTTGTTGAGCAAACCTTCCGACAGCATCATCAGCACCCTGACCTGCTGTGGCGTCAGCGTCACCAGGCGGTCGCGCAGCCGCGTCATGTCGGGATCGGCCGCCGCGGACATATCGATGTCAGCCGGAATCCAAACGTCGCCGTTCATGACCTTGCCGATGGCCTCGCGCAACGTCTCGACGCCGAAGCGCTTGGGGATGAAGCCCGACGCACCGAAATCCATCGACCGGCGGATCGTGCCCGCATCGTCGCTGGCCGACACAATGACCACCGGAATTGCCGGGAATTGCGCCCGCAGGTAGATCAACCCGGAAAAGCCGCTGATTCCAGGCATCGACAGGTCGAGCAGGATTAGATCGACATCCGATTCGCGCTCAAGCAGCGCTGTCAATTCCTCGAACGATCCCGCCTCGTCGATGCGCGCGGATGCAACGACGGTCGCGACCGCTTGTCGCAGAGCGTCACGGAAAAGCGGATGGTCGTCGGCGACGACGAGATGCGTGCTGGAAGCGATGGTCATTTATCCCGTTTGCAATAGCCGAGTGAGCCCCACGGTAATACTGGATTCAAGTGTTTACCGCGCCGTTTAGTCTTGCAACCCGCGAGCGAAAACGACAAGCGCTCGTGCCCGCAAATGCAACGATTGTGCAGTGCAAGGTATGTCGGACCTCCATATGCGCTGGCCGAAAGTCTTATAGGGCGTTGTTTCACGCCGATGTTACCGTATTTGCGAACTTCTCGCGTTTTTGAACCGGCGAAAGAACGGCGCGCAGAAGCGATTTTTTCAGCAACACGTTTTGGGGAGCATTGAAATGGCCACTGTGACTACGACCTCGCCACGCGCGGGCGGCATGACGAAGGACGAACGTTTCGTCATCTTCGCTTCATCGCTCGGCACCGTTTTCGAATGGTACGATTTTTACCTTTACGGCTCGCTCGCCGCGATCATCGGCGCGCAGTTCTTCTCGGCCTATCCGCCAGCGACCCGCGACATCTTCGCGCTGCTCGCGTTCGCCGCAGGCTTCCTGGTTCGTCCGTTCGGCGCCATCGTGTTCGGCCGCATCGGCGACATCGTCGGCCGCAAGTACACGTTCCTCGTCACCATTCTCATCATGGGCCTGTCGACCTTCATCGTCGGCCTGCTCCCGAACGCTGCCACCATCGGCATCGCGGCTCCGATCATTCTGATCGCCCTGCGTCTGGCGCAGGGCCTCGCGCTCGGCGGTGAATACGGCGGCGCAGCTACCTACGTCGCGGAGCACTCGCCTCCCGGCAAGCGCGGCTACTACACCTCGTTCATTCAGACCACCGCGACACTCGGCCTGTTCCTGTCGCTGCTGGTGATCCTGTTCACCCGCACGATTCTCGGCGAGGCGGAATTCGCGTCCTGGGGCTGGCGCATTCCGTTCCTGCTCTCGGTCGTGCTGCTCGGCGTCTCGGTCATCATTCGACTGAAGCTGAACGAATCCCCCGTGTTCCAGAAGATGAAGGACGAGGGCAAGGGCTCGAAAGCGCCGCTGACCGAATCCTTCGGCAACTGGAGCAACGCCAAGATCGTTCTGATCGCGCTGCTCGGCGGCGTCATGGGTCAGGGCGTGGTCTGGTACACTGGCCAGTTCTACGCGCTGTTCTTCCTGCAATCGATCCTGAAGGTCGACGGCTACACCGCGAACCTGCTGATCGCGTGGTCGCTGCTGCTCGGCACCGGCTTCTTCATCGTGTTCGGCGCCCTGTCCGACAAGATCGGCCGCAAGCCGATCATTCTGGCAGGCTGTCTGATCGCGGCGCTGACCTTCTTCCCGATCTTCCGCATGATCTCGAGCAACGCCAACCCGCAGTTGGAAAAGGCCATCGAGACGGTGAAGGTTTCGGTGGTGGCGGATCCGAAGGGTTGCGGCGACTTGTTCAACCCGGTCGGCACCCGCGTGTTCTCGGCACCTTGCGATCTTGCCCGCGACTTCCTTGCGAAGTCCTCGGTCAAGTACGAAACCGTCGCTGGTCCGGCAGGCTCGCCCGTCGCCATCAAGATCAACGGAACGGACGTACCCTACACCACGCCGGCAGCATCTAACGCTGGTGCAACCGCCGCCCTACAGGCTGCCGGTTATCCGAAGCCCGGCGCCAACACGACACTCGTGAAGATGAGCAATCCGTTCGATATCTTCCGGCCGCAGGTGGCCGCGATTATCGGACTTCTGTTCATTCTCGTGATCTTCGTGACCATGGTGTACGGCCCGATCGCGGCGATGCTGGTCGAACTGTTCCCGACCCGCATCCGCTACACGTCAATGTCGCTGCCCTACCATATCGGCAACGGCTGGTTCGGAGGATTGTTGCCAGCAACGTCCTTCGCAATCGTGGCGTCGACCGGCGACATCTACGCCGGCCTTTGGTACCCGGTGATCTTCGCATTGATCACCGTGGTGATCGGCTTCTTCTTCCTGCCGGAAACCAAGGACGTCGATATCACCAAGTAAAATTCGAGGGTCAGACGGCATCGTCGCCTGACCCTCACATTCCAAACCACAACGGCCGCGGAACAACCCGCGGCCGTTTTTTTACGCCGATAAATCTCAGATCTCGGACAGTCTTTTCTGAAGACGGACGGCCATTTCGATCAGCCGGTCCCATACGCGATCGATCAGCGCCATCAGCTTTTCGTGTTCTGGCGGCAGTTGCAGTTCGATCTTCTTGTCGGGCGACGATTTGTTGTCCGGCAACGCCTGCGCGCTTTTCTTCGAATCTTCTTTCGCCAGCGGCGCGTCCGTCTTGCCGTTCACGGTGTCGCGCTGCGCGAGTTCGTCTTTCAAGCGCTTGTTGTCAGCCTGAAGCCGTCCGATCTCGGAATCGAGCGCCGCCCGTTCGTCCGGCACAAGGCGGCATGTCCACCCGCCACTATTGGTACAAGTGGAGACCGTTCCGTTGCGGGTATCGAGCCGCAGGAATCCATCCGGAACGGGTGACAGCACAAAACGGCCATTCTCGGTGTCAGGCGCTGACTGAGCCCGCGCCTCGCCGTTGAACATCAGCACCGATGCCACCGCCATTGCAGCAAGCACCCTCGCTGCAAGACAAGCCGGACGGCGCGACACCGGGAATGGTGCTTCAACGCGCAAGTCATGCCCGCGCATGACTTCAGCAAGCATGTCACTCACAAGCATGGGCTTCCTCGTCTGCTCGAAGCCGTCGCCTGCCTCAGACTTCGGAGGTGTAGGCTTTTCGGCCGGACTTCAACGCATCGGCCAGCAATTCGATCCGGTCCTGGCCCCAGAAAACCTCGCCGTCCAGCACCCAGCAGGGTGAGCCGAATACACCTGACGCAATGGCGTCCTGACGGTTCTGTTCGTAAGCGGCCCTGATTTCGTCCGAGACCGCATGCGCCACAATCTTTGCCCCCGGCAACCCCGCTTCATCCGCCAGCCGGGTCACTGTCGCCGGGTCCGCAAGATTGAGTTCTTGCTCCCAGAGCCCCACGAATGCGCGGCGCACGAACGGCTCGGGATTGAGCCCCACGGCGGCCGCCGCAACGGCCACGCCATCTGCAAGCCGGGGATCGGCTGGAAAAAATTGCGGCTTGAGATTGAACGTGAGACCGCGCTTGTCGCGCCAGCGCTGCAACTCCATCATCCGATAGCGCTGTCTGGCCGGATGACGTTTTGCCAGTGGCAAGCCTCCCGTTTCGGAAAAAACCTCGATCAGCTGAACCGGCTTGTAATTGACCTTGAGCTGGTGCGCGGCGGCGAGATCCTCAAACAATGCGTGCCCGATGTAGGCCCATGGCGACTGGGTGGAAAAATAGTAGTCGATCTGGCGCGCCATCTGGCCTCCGGCTGTCCGAATTCTGGAAATTGCGAAGCTATCACAACGAGCCGAAAACGCGCCCGTCAGCGCCGCATGGCATACCCTGTTATCGCAGTGCGGCGAGTGCGCGCAGCAGCAGGAATTTTTCCATAATTTTCCGAGATATTTCAATCTGATAGATGGTAATTAGGCAATCTTGACTTGACCGTAGGCCGTCAGTATGGTCCGCGCGGTTTCCGTGGGTGGCGGGGCGTTTTTCTCTGAAATCGCGCGACGGGCGTAGGTGTCGACAGCAATGGCGAACGGCACACACGGCAAGGGTCGCGGCGAAGGTGAGCAAGACAAGCCGACGGCCGACGAAGCTGCGCTCTCCGCAAGGCTCGACCGTCTGAATCATCGGCTTTCCGAAGTCCGGAAAGACCGCAAAATCCAGACCGATCAGTCGGGAAGCGGGGCAGGCCCCTCCAACGCATCCGCGATGGCACGGGGGTTTCGCCTCTCCTCCGAATTGATTGCAGGCGTGCTTGTCGGAGCGGTCATCGGCTGGGGTATCGACCGTCTATTGTCGACATCGCCCTGGGGTCTCATCGTGTTTTTTCTGCTTGGCTTCACCGCCGGTGTGATCAACGTGATGCGGGCAGCCGGCGTCGCAAACCGCGACGCGTCCGACCGCTCCTGACAGGGTCCCGCGACCGATCCTGGGAATCGCTTGGAATTTCAAGCCAGTTCGCTGGCGGGTGTTACTGTCCGGCATGCCGGCAAAGATGAAAGACGAACGTGGATGGCCGATCCGATCCATCAATTTGAGATCCACAAGATCTTCTCGCTGGGCCATATCGGCGGCCAGGAGATCGCGTTCACCAACTCGTCAGCCTACATGTTCGGCTCGGTCGCTCTCGTCGCGCTGCTGATGATCGGCGGCAGCGCCGGCCGCCGTCTGGTGCCGAACCGTATCCAGTCCCTCGCGGAACTGTCCTACGAATTCGTCGGGAATACGCTGAGGGAAAGCGTCGGCGAAGAAGGCATGAAGTTTTTCCCGTTCGTGTTCTCGCTGTTCGCCTTCATCCTGACCGCGAACCTCATCGGCCTCATTCCGTACACCTTCACCGTGACCAGCCATCTGATCGTCACGCTGGCGCTGGCGCTGATGGTGTTCCTGACCGTGCTGCTCTACGGCCTCTACAAGAACGGCTTCAAATTCTTCAAGCTGTTCGTCCCCTCGGGCATTCCCCTTTATATCCTGCCGCTGATCATGGTGATCGAGGTCATCTCGTTCCTGTCGCGGCCGGTGTCCCATTCCGTGCGTCTGTTCGCAAACATGCTGGCGGGTCACATCACCCTCAAGGTGTTCGCGGGTTTCGTCACGTCGCTGAGCGCGCTCGGCGCACTTGGCATTTTCGGTTCGGTATTGCCGCTGGCGATGACGACCGCGCTCACCGGCCTCGAATTTCTCGTGGCTTTCCTGCAGGCCTACGTCTTCACCATCCTGACCTGCATCTATCTGAACGACGCACTTCACCCGGGACACTGAATTCAAGACCCGGATTTCACTTCATCCAACGACACCAACATCCCAAGAAGGAGTTTCTACTATGGATCCAGTCGCAGCAAAGTACATCGGCGCCGGCATTGCATGTCTCGGCATGGGCGGCGCGGGTATCGGCGTCGGCATGATCTTCAGCCAGTTCCTCAACGGCGCGCTTCGCAACCCGTCCGCCTCGCAGGGCCAGTTCGCGAACCTGATCTTCGGCTTCGCCGTGACCGAAGCGCTCGGCATCTTCTCGCTGCTGATCGCGCTGCTGCTGCTGTTCGCCGTCTGATTTCGGATGATGCGTTGCCGCGGTCTCGATTGAGCCGCGGCTGACGCAAACAGGAGACGCTCATGGCGACGGGTCAGAGCACTGCAAAGGGCACGACCGCCCACACTGCGGCAGACGGACATGGCAAGGCGGGGTTCCCGCCTTTCCAGAAGGAAACGTTTGCCTCGCAGCTGGTGTCGTTCGCGATCGCCTTTGCGCTGCTTTACTTCATCGTGTCGAAGTTCGCGCTCCCGCGCGTCGGCGGCATCATCTCCAACCGCGAAGGCGTGATCGAAAACGATCTCGCCGAGGCGCAGAAGCTCAAGGACGAGTCTGACGAAGCCCTGAAGGCCTATGAAACCGAGCTCGCCAATGCGCGCGCGCGGGCTCAGGCCATCGGCTCGGAGACCCGTGACAAGCTGAATGCGCAGGCCGAAAGCGATCGCAAGACGCTGGAAGCCAGCCTCGCAACCAAACTCGCCGATGCCGAAAAGACCATTGCCGCAACCCGCACGACGGCGATGGGCAATGTCCGCTCGATCGCATCGGATGCGGCTGCGGCCATCGTCCAGCGCCTCACCGGCGTTGCGCCTGACAGCAAGGCTGTCGACAGCGCAGTCGATGCGTCCTTGAAGGGATAACGACGATGTTCGAAGCAGAATTCTGGGTCGCCGTCGCTTTCGTCCTTTTGATGGGCGTGTTCGGCTATTTCGGCGTTCACCGCACTGTTCTGAAGGCGCTCGACAATCGCCGCGACCGTATTCAGCGGGAACTCAACGACGCCCGCCGCCTCAAGGAAGAGGCTGCGAAGCTGGTCGAGGAATATCGCGCCCGCCGCGCCAGCGCGGAACGCGAAGCGCAGGAGATCGTCACCAGCGCCAAGGCAGAGGCTGAACGTATTGCAGCCGAAGCCAAGGTGAAGATGGAAGACTTCGTCGCTCGCCGCACCAAGACCGCCGAAGGCAAAATCGCGCAGGCAGAAAGCCAGGCGATCGCGGATGTCCGCGCAGCGGCTGCTGAGGCCGCAGTGACCGCGGCGTCGTCGATCATGACGCAGTCAGTCAAGGGTTCGGTCGCCGACGACCTGATCGCCAAGGGCATCCAGGACGTTCGCAGCAAGCTGAACTGACAACATTACCGCTTAAACGAAAGCCGGCCGCGACAATCTCGCGGCCGGCTTTTTGTTTGGGCGCATGATGCGCGTTATTTCTTCCGCTTGCGCGCGGCGGGCTCCGGCTTCAGCGCGGCCGGATCGAAACCGACATAGAAAATGTATTTGTCGTTCGCTGCCGCCGTCGGCGTCGGATAGGTGACGTCTTCGGCGACGAGGCTGAACTCGGTGTTCTCACCTTCCATCGTCACGGTGGTCCGGATCGCCTTGGTGGTGATGACCTTCTCCGGCGCGCCTTCCTGCACGACGGCTACGCGCATCGGCACATCGACGGTCGCGGGCGCACCCGCAGGCCCTGTGATGATGCGGCCCATGATGCCGATCCGCGCGGTGACCTGACCGCCCTGCAAATTACAGTCGCGCGCCGTGCGCGTGATCGATCCCTGATAGCGCAGGTCGTTGCCCGAGGCGGGCTTGCCCGGCAGCCCGACGGCCAGCGTGGATGCGCCGAACCGGATCGCGACGCTGGGACAGGTCAGATCGCTGTTCTCGGATGCCTGCGTCGATGGCGCGGACGTCGTGGTGGCTTCCTGCGACTTCGAACTGAATAGCTGGCTGAACCTGCTGCCGAACGACGATCCCGACGACGACGAATCGCCGGATGACGAGCCCGACGAGCCAAACATGCTGCCGCCGCCGCAGCCCGACAGCGCCGCGCTTGCCGCAACCGCCAGCACAGCAACTGCTGTGCGCTTCAAAAGCCTGTCACCCGCCATCATTGCTTCCAGTCGGCCCGAGAGATCAAAGAGAGATCGGAGAGAAAAATCGGAGAGGGATCGGAGACGGCCTTATAGCAGGGCAAAGACGGCGAACCAAAGGCGCTGCATCGCCAAGACGGCGGCTGGTTAACCGCGGAAATCCTCGTCCAGCAGGCCGTAGAGGTAATGGTCCTGCCAGACCCCGTTGATGCACAGATAGCGCCGGGCCAGTCCCTCGCGGGCAAACCCGCATTTCTCCAGCACCCGGATCGAGGACTGGTTGGTCGGGATACAGGCGGCCTCGATGCGATGCAGGTTGAGTTCGCCGAACAGGGTCGGCAACAGCACACGCAGCGCCCGGGTCATATAGCCCTTGCCGGCATGAGGCTGGCCGATCCAGTAACCGACGGTGCCGGCCTGCACGATCCCGCGCCGCACATTGGCCAGCGTTACCCCGCCGATGAGCGTGCCGTCGTCCTCCCGAAGCACCACGAAGGGATAGGCCCTGTCCTCGGACACGTCTTCGGCGTAGCGGCGCAGCCGCCTGCGGAAACCCGAGCGGGTCAGATCGTCGGACGGCCAGATCGGCTCCCACGGCGTCAGAAACGAGCGGCTGATCTCGCGCAACTCGCTCCATTGCCCGTAATCGGCCATTTGCGGCGCACGCAGCAGAAGCCCGTGTCCGCGCGGGGCGAGCGCCGGAGCCGTTGCCGAGGGAAGACGAAACAGGGCCATGCCGGACCCTCCCCGTATCCGGACGCCGATGGCGCGTCCGCGTAGTATTCCGTTAGCACAATTCTCCGCTTATTCCGAACTCCACCTGTGCGGACAGGTGCGCTCTACGATGGCCGCGAGACGACATACACGGCGCCCGTCAGCATCAAGGCCGCAACGGCAAGCGTGAGCGACAAGCCGGGATTGACGGTCAGATGGAAGATCATGAAGCCCGCAGTCATTCCGCCGAGCGCGGCCAGCTTCGCCTTGCGTGGAATGGCTCCGCGTGCGCGCCATTCCCGCAGGATCGGACCGAAGCGGCCATGCTGCAGCAGCCAGTTCTCGAACCGCTCGGACGAACGCGCAAAGCACGCCGCCGCCAAAATAAGGAATGGCGTCGTGGGCAAAACGGGCAGGAATGCCCCGATAAAACCCAGCGCGACGAAGAAAAATCCCAGGGCAAGAAAGACAGCCCGCAGCAGGCGCGGATAGCGAGAACCGTGTCCTGCGGGATCTGCGCTCACGTCATCACATGCCGAAACTGTCGCGCCGGTGAAGTTGCACCCTCAATGCAGAAGAGCTTTGGCCTTCGGCCGCGCCAGCCCTTCGGCAAGGCTGACAGCGGTGTCGAGGCCGCGCCCTGCCCCCAGCGCCACCACCGCCGGACGGCTGCGGCTGAGCAGCGCCCGCGCCGCGTTGCGCGTCGATTCAATGCTGACCGCATCGATCCGCGCGACCAGTTCTTCCGAGGTCAGCGGACGCCCGTAAGCCAGAATGTGCCGCGCCAGTTGCTCGGCGCGCGAGCTGCAGCTTTCCATTCCCATCAGAAGGCCCGCCTTCATCTGTGCCTTGGACCGGGATATTTCCGCTTCAGTGAGCGTTTCGACCGCGTTGTTCATTTCATCGACAATGACTTCCACCATCTCCGGCGCGTCGGTGGGATCGGTGCCGGTATAAAGCCCGAAGAATCCGGTATCGGAATAGGCCGCGTGGAAGGTGTAGATCGAATAGCAGAGCCCGCGCTTCTCGCGCACCTCCTGAAACAGCCGCGACGACATGCCGCCGCCCAGGATGTTGGTGAAGACCTGCAGGCTGAACAGCGACAGATCCGACTGCGGCACGCCTTCAAGCGCCAGCGTGAGATGCGCCTGCTCGAGATCGCGGTGAATGACGCGAGTGCCGCCCTTGCCGAACATCGCAGGCGTAGGCTTCGGTGCCGGCGTGCCGTCGAAACTCGCGAAACGCTGTTCGACTTCCGCAACCACATGCTTGTGATCGACAGCACCTGCGGCAGCGACGACCATTTCGGGGCCGCGATAATGCGTCGACAGATAGCCTTGCAGATTGTCGCGATTGAACGCGGCCAGCGTCTGCGGCGTACCCAGCAGGGAGCGGCCCATCGGCTGGTCCGGATAACACATTTCGCTCAGGTGCTCGAAGATCGCATCGTCCGGCGTATCCTGCGCCGCGCCGATTTCCTGTTCGATCACACTCTTCTCGCGCTCAAGTTCTTCGGCATCGAACGACGGGTTAGCGAGAATATCGGACAGCACATCGAGCGCCAGCGGCACGTCGGCCTTCAACACGCGCGCGTAATAGGCCGTCGTCTCGGTCGAGGTCGCCGCATTGAGGTCGCCGCCGACCGCCTCGATTTCTTCCGCGATCTGCTGCGACGTCCGCCGTGTCGTGCCCTTGAAGGCCATGTGTTCCAGCAGATGTGACATGCCGTGTTCATTCGGCTTCTCGTCGCGGCCGCCGACGCCGGTCCATACGCCGAGCGCGGAGGTCTCCAGATGCGTCATGGTGTCGGTGACAACGGTCAAACCCGAAGGCAGCTTGGTAACGTTGACGCTCATCCGGCGATCCCTTGCTTGGCGGCGCGGCTCACCGAGACGATAAACCGTTCGACCTCTGTCTGGTCGTTCTTCATGACCTTGATGTGTTCAGGCTTCGTCATCAGGCCGTCGAGCCACGCGGGCAGCGGCGGACGCATTCCGCACGCAGCCTCGACGGCATCCGGGAACTTGGCGGCATGCGCGGTCGAGAGCACAATGTTCGGCACCGTCGACACCGGCTTGTCCTGATCCGCGACCGCGAGCGCAACAGCGGTATGCGGATCGATCAGTTCGCCCGCCTCGCGCCACGCAGCGCGGATCGCCGCACTGGTCTCGGTCTCGTCGGCGCGTCCTGCGTCGAATTCGTCGCGAATTTGTTTCAACACCGCGTCGCTCAGCACAAAGCGTCCCGACTGCGCCAGTGAACCCATCAGCGCGCGCACAGCGGCGCTGTCGCGGCCGGTCGCCTCGAACAGCAACCGCTCGAAGTTCGACGAGATCTGAATGTCCATCGACGGCGACGTGGTGGCGTGAACCTGCTTGACCTCGTAAATGCCGGTCTTGAGCGTGCGCGCCAGAATGTCGTTGACGTTGGCGGCGATCCGCAGCCGCCTGACGGGAAGGCCCATGCGCTTGGCGACATAGCCCGCGAAGATATCGCCGAAATTTCCGGTCGGCACCGTGAAATCGACTTCGCGCGCAGGCGCGCCAAGCGCCACAGCCGACGTGAAGTAATAAACCACCTGCGCCACAATACGCGCCCAGTTGATCGAGTTGACGCCCGACAGCGAGACGGAATCGCGGAATTTGTGATGGTTGAACAGGCCCTTCACGATGCCCTGACAATCGTCGAAGTTGCCTTCGATCGCGAGCGCATGGACGTTGGCCGCGCCGCTGGTGGTCATCATGCGCCGCTGCACGTCGGAAATACGCCCGTCCGGAAACAGCACGATGAGATCGGCGTTGTCGCGACCGGCAAATGCATCGACCGCCGCACCGCCGGTATCGCCGGAGGTTGCAACCACGATGGTGGTGCGCTGTCCCCGTTTGGCCAGCACATGATCCATCAGCCGCGACAGCAACTGCATCGCCACGTCCTTGAACGCGAGCGTGGGGCCGTGAAACAGTTCCAGCACGAAACGATCCGGCGCGATCTGGCTGAGCGGCACCACGGCCGGATGGCGGAAGGTCGCGTAGGCTTCAAGCGCCATACGGCCGAGATCGGCTTCGGAAATTTCGTCCGCGACGAACGGGCGGATCACCTCGACGGCGACTTCCCAATAGGGGCGGCCAAAGAATCCGGCGATCGTTTCGCTGGAGAGCTGCGGCCAGACCTCCGGCACATAGAGGCCGCCGTCCCGGGCAAGCCCGGTCAGCATCACGTCGCAAAAGCCAAGGCGGGGAGCCTCGCCCCGTGTCGAAATATAGCTCGTCAAGCGATCCTCCAAAGGCTCAAGCCTAGTGCAAGCCTTTGATATTGAATGATGATTGACTTCACCCGCAGGGAAATCGAACCGCACCATATCGGCTGCGATCCGGCTTCACAAGGAAACCGGATCGCTCCGCGAGGCTCAGATGAGGCCCCGCCGCCGCCCTCTGACCCAGAAACCGAAGGCGATTGCGACCACCAGTGCGAGGCCGAACCATGTGATGGCATATTGCAGGTGATCGTCCTTGAGATGGACGTGCAACGGACCCGGTTTCGGGGTGCCCGACGGTGGCACCGGCGCTTCCAGATCGATATAGAACGGCGCCACGTCACCCCAGCCGAGCGCCTGCGCCATGGCGCGGTGATCGCGCGAGAACCACAGCCGCTTGGCAGCGTCCTGGTCCGGCGTGAACGTGCCGGGCTTTTCCGGAAAGCGAATGTAGCCGGTCATCGCGACCGGCGCGCCGGTCACGAGCCGCGTCACCGCGCGGTCCTGCTGCGCGCGATCCTGCATCGTGTTCTGCACGAAGCCCGCATTGATCACCACGACGCGGCCGTCAGCCAGCCGCGCCGGCATAAAAGCCCATGTGCCCGGCCCGGAAATGTCGTCGCGCACCGCCGAACCGGAACTGTAGATCATGGCGTCCGGCTTCGACTCGAAGGTCGCACTGAAAGAGACGCGCAGAAATTCGTCGTGCGCGGAATTGAGCGTGGGCCATTCCGCGGCAGATGGCAGCGCGCGCGGCGCGCCCGCAAGCCGCTCGGTGAGCGCCGCGATCAGCGCATGCTTTTCGTCCTTGCGGCGAAGTTGCCAGACGCCGAGGCTCGCCAGCACCGACACCATGATCAGCGCGATCAGCGCGAGGCCGAAAATGCCGCGCGCGGGCCTGGCCGTTTTCACCTGACTCATTTCGGGTCACGCCCGACGAGTTGTCCCTCGGCGGCCTTGTGATGATACTGAAGCGCGATCAGCAGCGCCTTCATCGACCGCAGCGGCAGCAATGTCGTTGCCAGGATCAGCGGCCCCCACAACGCAGCGTGGAC
Organism: Afipia sp. GW822-FHT04G07; assembly: GCF_058800765.1. NCBI lineage: Bacteria > Pseudomonadati > Pseudomonadota > Alphaproteobacteria > Hyphomicrobiales > Nitrobacteraceae > Afipia > Afipia sp. GW822-FHT04G07. Next base: position 3,083,463 of record NZ_JBXAMP010000001.1, on the reverse strand, counting down.
CCAGAATGGCGGCTGGTACTTGATCTCGACGATCAGCGCGGAGCCGACCACAATGAAGCCCGCGATCATGATGATGAACACGGCCGGACCGTCTCCCGCATCGATGAAAGCGTAATCGAGACCGCAGGCCTCGCAGCGCGGACGCAACGTCAGAAACCCCGCATAGAGCTTGCCTTCGCCGCAGCGCGGACACTTGCAGGCAAGACCGCGCATCGCGGTTTGCGCCAGGGTCGCGGGAACGTGCTGGTCCATGCCCGTACTCGTCTCCAAAGAAAAAGGGCGGCACGGTGGCCGCCCTTCAATCTAGGTCTTTTGAACGACCATTGCGACGGTTAGTGCGCGCCGTGCGCCATGGTCGATGCGCCATGTCCCCAGACATAGATCACGACAAACAGGAACAGCCAGACCACGTCCACGAAATGCCAGTACCACGCGGCAAATTCGAAGCCGAGATGCTGCTTCGGTGTGAAATGGCCCGCATACGCGCGCAGCAGACACACCAGCAGGAAGATGGTGCCGACCAGCACGTGGAAACCGTGGAAGCCGGTCGCCATGAAGAACGTCGCGCCGTAAACGTTGCCGGCAAAGCTGAACGCGGCGTGGCCGTATTCATAGGCCTGCACGCAGGTGAACAGAGCGCCCAGGGCGATGGTGAGGATCAGTCCGTACTTCAGGCCCTTGCGGTCGCCTTCGAGCAGCGCGTGATGAGCCCAAGTCACCGTGGTGCCGGAGGTCAGCAGGATCAGCGTGTTGAGCAGCGGCAGATGCCACGGATCGAAAGTCTCGATGCCCTTCGGCGGCCAGACGCCACCGAACAGCGCCTCACGCGTGGCGTGAACCGGATCGGCCGGGAACAGCGCTGCGTTGAAATAGGCCCAGAACCACGCCACGAAGAACATCACTTCGGAGGCGATGAACAGGATCATGCCGTAGCGGTGATGAAGCTGCACGACGCGGGTGTGATCGCCCTTGTACTGCGCCTCGCGGATCACGTCCGCCCACCAGCTCGCCATGGTGTAGAGCACGCCGATGGTGCCGACGCCGAACACAATCGGCGCGCCGGCGAACATCTTGTGCATCCATGCGACGGCGCCCACGGCCATGATGAAAGCCGAGATCGAACCGACGACCGGCCATGGGCTCGGATCGACGAGATGATAATCGTGGTGCTTGGCTTGGCCCGTTGCCATGTGGTCTCTCCGTGATGCCGGTGTCATCCGGCGCGTGTCGTCGTTATGGTCGAAAACAGAAGATCAAAGGTTGCCCTTGCGCTTGTCCGTCTCCGTTGCCGCAAGCGGCTTTGGCGCAGGATCTTTCACAGGGTAGAACGTATAGGACAGCGTGATGGTGTTGAGGTCGTCATACTCATGATCCGCGACCAGCGCCGGATCGACGTAGAACACCACCGCCATCTCGCGCTTCTCGCCAGGACCGAACGATTGCTCGGTGAAGCAGAAGCAATTGATCTTCTGGAAGAACGAACCTGCCGTGAGCGGTGCGACGTTATAGGCGGCGACGCCCGTGGTCGCGCGCGCGGCCTGATTGGTCACCGTGTAGTAAGCGGTGACCACCTCGCCGATCTTGACGCTGATCTCGGTCTGCTCGGCCTCGAACTTCCAGGGCAGCCCGCCGCTCACATTCGAGTCGAACCGCACGGCGATCCGGCGCTCGAGCGTGCCTGCAGGCGCGGACGTCGCAACCTGCGTGGTGCCGTTGAATCCGGTGGCGCGGCAGAACCAGTCGTAGAACGGCACCGCTGCGTAGGAAGCGCCGACCATGAACGCCACGACGAAACCGCAGATCGACGCGACCATGATGTCGCGGCTGACCCGAGGCGTCTTCCTGGTGCTCGTTGGTTGCTGCGTCATGGGCTGCGTGTCGTTGTCCATTCGTTCAGTGCCGTCAGATCGGCCGTGAGAGCACGATCGGGCCCTTCACCAGCGTCACTGCGAAAAACAGGATCACCAGCACACCCAAGGCAAGTGCAATGGCAATGGAACGCTCGCGCTGGCGCTTTTTCTGCTCCGGCGTGAGAACGATGCCTTCTTGCGGCTTCTTGCTGTCCATGACGATACCCGCGCTCATGACCAGAACATCCGCGCGAGCGCCGCAACCACCACTTCACACAGCAGCACGGCAAACAACCCGAACAGATAGAGGATCGAAAACTTGAACAACGCGCGCGTCGCTTGCAGGCCGGCACTGCCGGTGCGCTCGCGATAAACGCGCACCGCGTACCACATCATGCCGGCGCCGAGGATGGCCGCCGTTACGCCGTAGACGGCGCTGAAATATCCCAGCGGCCACGGCGCGATCGCGACTGCGACCAGCAGGATCGTGTAGAGCAGGATTTGCAGCCGTGTCGCATCCGGGCCGGCAACGTTCGGCAGCATCGGGATGTTGGCGCGTCCGTAATCGTCGGTGCGGAACAGAGCCAGCGCCCAGAAGTGCGGCGGTGTCCACAGGAAGATGATGAGAAACAGCAGGATCGGCTCCGGCGACAGCGATCCGGTGGCCGCGGCCCAGGCCACCACCGGCGGCAATGCGCCGGCGGCACCGCCGATCACGATGTTCTGTGCGGTCCAGCGCTTCAGCCACATCGTGTAGACGACGACGTAAAAGAAGATCGTAAAAGCCAGCAGCGCACCCGCGAGCCAGTTCACGAGAATGCCGAGCGTCATCACCGAGAAGAACGCCAGCGTCAGACCGAAAGCAAGCGCCTCGCCGGGCAGGATACGCCCACGCGGAATCGGGCGGTTCGCGGTGCGCGACATCAGCGCATCGATATCGGCCTCGTACCACATGTTCAGCGCGCCGGCCGCGCCGCCGCCGACCGCGATGCAGAGGATCGACGTGATCGCCAGCACGGGATGAAAATGACCCGGCGCGATCACGAGTCCGACCAGCGCGGTGAACACCACCAGCGACATCACGCGCGGCTTCAGCAGCGCGATGTAATCCGCGACGCCCGCCTCGGAGATACGAGGCGACATATCTATCGCGCGATGGTCGACAGCCGACACTTGTTGCTCACTTCCCTGAACGTTTCAGCCGCCACGACCTTTCAGCCGTGGCGGATGCTTTACCCAGCCGCGAAATTACTGAACGCGCGGCAGAACTTCGAACTGATGGAACGGCGGCGGCGACGACAGCGTCCATTCCAGCGTGGTTGCACCGGCGCCCCACGGATTGTCGGCGGCCTGTTCCTTGCGGACGAACGCCTGGATCACGCCGTAGATGAAGATCAGCACGCCGAACGCGGAGATGTACGAGCCGATCGACGACACCAGATTCCAACCGGCGAATGCATCGGGATAATCGATGTAGCGGCGCGGCATGCCCGACAGGCCGAGGAAATGCTGCGGGAAGAACACCAGGTTCACGCCGACGAAGGTCACCCAGAAGTGCGCCTTGGCGATGGTCTCGTTGTACATGTAACCGAACATCTTCGGGAACCAGTAGTACCAGCCCGCGAAGATCGCGAATACGGCGCCCAGCGACAGCACGTAGTGGAAGTGGGCGACGACGTAATAGGTATCCTGCAGCACGCGGTCGACGCCGGCGTTGGCGAGCACCACGCCGGTCACGCCGCCGAGCGTGAACAGGAAGATGAAGCCCATCGCCCAGATCATCGGAGCGCGGAATTCGATCGATCCGCCCCACATGGTGGCGATCCACGAGAAGATCTTCACGCCGGTCGGCACCGCGATGACCATGGTCGCCGCGACGAAATAGGCCTGCGTCGCGGATGACATGCCCACCGTGTACATGTGATGCGCCCAGACCACGAAGCCGATGCCGCCGATGGCGACCATGGCGTAGGCCATGCCGAGATAACCGAACACAGGCTTGCGCGAGAAGGTCGAGACGATCTGCGAGATCATGCCGAAGCCCGGCAGGATCAGGATGTACACTTCGGGGTGACCGAAGAACCAGAACAGATGCTGGAACAGCACCGGATCGCCGCCGCCGTCGGCCGCGAAGAACGTGGTGCCGAAGTTGCGGTCGGTCAGCAGCATGGTGATGGCGCCGGCCAGAACCGGCAGCGACAGCAGCAGCAGGAACACGGTGACGAGAATCGACCACACGAACAGCGGCATCTTGTGCATGGTCATGCCAGGCGCGCGCATGTTGAAGATCGTGGTGATGAAGTTGATCGCGCCGAGAATCGACGATGCACCGGCGATATGCAGCGACAGGATCGCGAAATCGACCGCGGGACCGGGATGGCCCGAGGTCGAGAGCGGCGCGTACATCGTCCAGCCCGCACCGACGCCGTTCGCGCCCGGCTCGCCCTCGACGAAGGTCGAGATCAGGAGCAGCGCGAAGGAAGCCGGCAGCAGCCAGAACGAAACGTTGTTCATGCGCGGGAACGCCATGTCCGGTGCACCGATCATCAACGGCACGAACCAGTTGCCGAAGCCGCCGATCATTGCCGGCATCACCATGAAGAAGATCATGATGAGGCCGTGGGACGTCACGAACACATTGTAGGTGTGGGCTTCATGGAAGAGCTGCACACCGGGATACATCAGCTCGATGCGGATCGCGACCGACATTGCGCCGCCGATGACACCCGCGACGATCGCGAAGATAAGGTACATCGTGCCGATGTCCTTATGGTTCGTCGAATAGACATAACGCCGCCACCCGGTCGGGTGATCGTGCGCATGGTCGTCATGAGCGTGATCATGTGTTGCAGCGGAGGTGGCCATTTTCAAATCCTTTAAGCCTTGCAGTCCCGTCAGCCTTGCGACCGTGAGCGTCGTGCGCCCGGCCGCCCTTGTCCGTCGATGCGCTTACTGCGCGACAGCCCCGATCGAAGCGTAGGAATTCGCCGGAGTGCTTGCATACTTCTTCTTCGCGGCCTCGACCCATTTCGTGAAATCGGCGTCGCTCACAACCTTGATCGCGATCGGCATGTAGGCGTGGTCCTTGCCGCACAATTCCGAGCACTGGCCGTAGAACATGCCTTCCTTGGTCGCCTTGAACCATGTCTCGTTGAGACGGCCGGGAACGGCGTCGATCTTGACGCCGAATGCCGGCATCGCGAAGGAGTGGATCACGTCGGCGCCTGTGACCTGCACCCGGATCACCTTGTTCACCGGCACAACCACTTCGTTGTCGACGGCCAGAAGGCGCGGCTGCTTGTCGGCGACCATCAGCGAGTCGAATTCGAACTTGCCGTTGTCGGGATAGGCGTAGCTCCAGTACCACTGCTTGCCGGTGGCCTTGATCGTCAGATCAGCCTTCGGAATATCAAGCTGCTGGAAAAGCAGACGGAACGACGGTACGGCGATGCCGACCAGAATCAGGACCGGCACGATGGTCCAGACCACTTCGATCAGCGTGTTATGGGTGGTCTTGGAAGGGACCGGGTTCTTCTTGGCGTTGAACTTGACCGCCACGATGCCGAGCAAAATCGCGACGAAGACCGTGATCGCGGTGATGATCCAGAGCAGAAAATTGTGGAACCAGGTGATGTTGTCCATTACCGGCGACGCGGACGGCTGGAGCGCGTATTCCCAGGGCGAGGGCTGACCCAGCGTCCCGGCCGCGAAAGCTGCCCCTGCCGTTGCCAGCGCGGTGGCAGCCACCGCAAAACCCAGTACTCGGCGGCCGATTTGGCCCTTCGACATCTTCATGCCGCTCTCGCTCCTGCTCTCGTCGTCCCGGCGATCCCGCCGGGCGGCAAGATCTGCTTCTAAGCCTGCATTTTTAGGCGCGTTCAGGATTTCGGCCTTCGGCCCAAGGTTAGAACGCGTCGAATTTCCCGTTCCTCAAACCATAATTCCATGCCTACCGCAATGCACGTTATAAGGTGTCTGAAAGAGCCGAATCCCATTGGCAAATCGGCCAAAACTGACGGCCCTGCGGCGGGAGAATGCTTGACACTTGGATTGCTCGTTGTACCCACGGGCGACATAGGTGGCGAAAACCCGATTCGTGGCTGTAGAGGTGGTGCGTCCCGGCGATAACTTGCCCTCAAGACGCCGTCATTACCCTATCAATCCAGCCCTCAGGCAGGAGACGCTGGGGGAACTGCCGGGACAGGCCGTAATTGTCATGCCGGGAATGGCCGAGATCACTGCCAAGGAATTGAGCCTGATGGGCATGCGAAACCAACCTTTCTCAATCCGCAATCACGCGATCCTGCCGATTCGGCTCGCGATTGTCGCGGTGGCGACTCTTCTGGCGACTGCCGCTCCGGCCAGCGCGCAGGGAGCCGTCAAATCCGTCCACGGTGACTGGCAGATCCGCTGCGATACCCCCGCAGGCGCGCAGGGCGAGCAATGCGCCCTGATCCAGAGCGTCGTCGCCGAAGACCGTTCCAATGCGGGACTGACGGTTATTATTCTCAAAACCGCGGACCAGAAGAGCAAGCTGATGCGGGTGGTCGCGCCGCTCGGCGTCCTGCTGCCGTCAGGCCTCGGGCTCAAGCTGGACGATAAGGACGTGGGGCGCGCCGGTTTTGTGCGCTGCCTGCCGAACGGGTGTGTTGCCGAAGTCGTGATGGACGATACGCTGCTCAATCAGTTGAAAACCGCAAAAACCGCGACCTTCATTATCTTCGAGACCCCGGAAGAAGGCATCGGCTTCCCCCTCAGCCTGAAAGGGCTCGGCGAAGGCTACGACAAGCTGCCGTAGACTCTTCCGCGAGAGCCGGAAAATGCTCCCCTCGCCCTCCGGCACGATCGTCCCTATCTTGTGGGCCTGACCCTCGCCGCCATTTTTGCGGCTTCGGAGTTCCCGGGAGTTTTTTATGAGCCAATCGTCCGACACCGTCGCCGTCACCGCCTCCCTGCTCGATCGCGCCGGTCTCGACCGTGACGACGTGCGCAAGCAGGTCGTGCGCGGGCTGGAGGGAGCCGACGACGGCGAACTGTTTCTCGAATACCGCCAGTCCGAAGGGCTCGGCTTCGACAACGGCCGCCTCAAGCAGGCGACCTACGACACGGCGCAGGGCTTCGGCCTGCGCGCGGTCAAGAACGACGCAGTCGGCTACGCCCATTCCTCCGACGTATCGTTGCCCGCGCTGATCCGCGCCGCGGATGCAGTTCATGCGGTGCGCGGCGGCTATTCCGGAACATTCGCAACCGCCCCCGGCCACACCAACACGCGGCTTTATGGCGACGAGAATCCGCTCGACGGCCAGAGCTTCGAAAGCAAGGTGAAGCTGCTGGCCCAGATCGACGCCTATGTGCGCGACAAGGATCCTCGCGTTCGGCAGGTCTCCGTCAGCCTCGGCGCGACGTGGCAGATCGTGGAAATCCTGCGCCCCGATGGCGAGAGCTATCGCGACGTCCGCCCGCTGGTGCGCGTGAACATTTCCGTGGTCGCAGGCAACGGCGACCGGCAGGAAAGCGGCAGCCATGGCTACGGCGGACGCGAGGGTTATGCGCGCTTCATCGAGACCAAGGCATGGCGCTCGGCGGCCGACGGCGCGATCCGTCAGGCGCTGGTCAATCTGGAGTCAGTGCCCGCGCCCGCAGGCGAAATGGACGTGGTGCTCGGCCCCGGCTGGCCCGGCGTGATGCTGCACGAAGCCGTGGGTCACGGGCTCGAGGGCGACTTCAACCGCAAGCAGACCTCGGCCTTCTCGGGCCTGATGGGCCAGCAGGTCGCGGCCAAGGGCGTGACCGTGGTCGATGACGGCACCATCTCATCGAAGCGCGGCTCGTTGTCGATCGACGACGAAGGCACGCCAACCAATCGCACCGTGCTGATCGAGGACGGCATTCTCGTCGGCTACATGCAGGACCGCCAGAACGCACGGCTGATGAACATGAAGCCGACCGGCAACGGACGGCGCGAATCCTATGCGCATGTGCCGATGCCGCGCATGACCAACACCTACATGCTGGCCGGCGGCCGCGATCCCGCGGAAATTCTTGGCTCCGTCAAAAACGGAATCTTCGCCGCGAATTTCGGCGGCGGCCAGGTCGACATCGTTTCGGGCAAGTATGTCTTCCAGTGCACCGAGGCTTACAAAATCGAAAACGGAAAACTCGGCGCGCCGCTGAAAGGCGCAATGCTGATCGGCAACGGCCCCACCGACCTGCATCGCATTTCAATGGTCGGCAACGATCTGCAACTCGACGACGGTATCGGCACCTGCGGCAAACAGGGCCAGGGCGTGCCGGTCGGCGTCGGTCAGCCGACACTGCGGATGGATCGCATCACCGTCGGCGGCACCGGCTAGGCACAACCAGTTTCGGAAACGATCATGTCCGAGCACAGAGAAGAGCTGGAAATTCCGCGCACCGCGAAGCCGTCGCGGTCCTGGACCCGATCGCTTGTCGAAATCGTCGCGGCCTTCCTGATCGTGATGGCGGCAAAGGGCGCGCTCGCCGAGCCGTTTTACGTGCCGTCGGGCTCGATGGAGCCGACGCTGCTGATCGGCGATGCGCTGCTGGCGTCGAAATATCCCTACGGTTACAGCGCGGCATCGCTGCCGGTGAACGTGGCGCTCCCCGCGACCGGACGTGTATTCGGCGCGCTGCCCGATCGCGGCGACGTCGTGGTGTTCCGCTGGCCCGGCGACACGTCGCAGGTCTGGGTCAAGCGCGTGGTGGGTTTGCCGGGCGACCATGTGCAAATGCGCGACGGACATTTATGGATCAACGGCCAGCCCGTCTCATTGAAGCCCGACGGCCTCGGTCAGGCCGAGGACGAAGCAGGACGCAACAGGCCCGCGAAGCGCTTTGTCGAGACGCTGCCCGGCGGCCGCGCGCATACGCTGTTCAAGCATCGCGAGCACGGCTTCCTCGACAACACGCCCGACGTCACCGTGCCCCCGGACCACCTGTTCGTCATGGGCGACAACCGCGATAATTCAGCCGACAGCCGCGTGCGTGTCTCCGATGGCGGCGTCGGACTTCTGCCGGTCGCAAATCTCGTCGGCCGTGTCGATGCCATCGTCGGCTCGTGGGATCTCGGCATCAGAAGCCAGCCGGTGTGGACATGGTTGTCGGGATTCCGGATCGCGCGATCGTTTACGTCGGTGCATTGAGATCGCTGCGCGCGTATCCGCTAGAAATACGCGATTGAACGCCCGCAGATCGCGACCGCAATCCAGATCGCAAGCGACGCCATCGCCCCGGTCCGCGCGCCAGAAGGCAACGGAACCAGCGGCGGCAGATCCTTCACCTTCGGCGCGATGAGGATTTCGAACAGCGCTATGTTGAGCAGACCAAGTACAATCAGGCCGAGCTTGACCTGAAACACACGGTTCATGATGACGTGGCTGGCTTCCGCCGTGAACAGGAATGCACCCGACACGACAAGGCCGGCGAACCCGGCCAACGCGACGCGGCGCGCCATCTTCAGCACATAACCCGGTGAGGTCGCGGACAACGCTCCCGCCATCCGCATGTCCATCACGGCGATGGCGCCCGCGAACACCATCAGCGAGACGATGTGACCGACATTGGCGACCATGTAGAGCCAGCGCGATTGCCGGATGGCCGCGCCGAAAGCCGATGCCTCGATCGCGGAGAAGATCGCAGGCGCGGACTCCATCATCAGCGCAACTCGTAGGTCTTGCCGTCCACCGTAATCCGTTCCGCGCGCATCTCGTTCATCTCGATGGTCGAAGGATAGCCATAAGCCGACACCGTCTTGCCGACGGCCACGACTTCAGCCGGCGCGCCGCGCGCGATCATGCGCGATGTCGGCGCCAGCGTCACGGTCCATATTTTGTCCGCGCCCTTCACCGCGATAGTCGCGTGGGGATTCTCGAACGTGCTCGTCAGAATCGAGCCCTCCACCGTCACCGGTTTGCTGGCGTCGTAACTTCCCCAGCCATGATGTGCGACAGCCGTCATGGTCGTGACGGCGAGAATGAAAAATCCAGCGATTGCAAGGCAGCTATGTCTCATCGGAGCGCTCCTGACCGTTCGATCCAGCCCGAACAACCCAACTTAACGCGCAAATCGGATAATCGTTTGTCCCTGCGGAGCGGATTATCGCACCACGCCGGAAATGAACCCCGGCTTGCGGCGCGGCGGTTTCACGTGATCCTTCAGGAAACAGCGCGCTGATTTGCCGATATAACCCGGCCGCGCGTAGGTCCACGCCCGGCACTTGTTGTCGGCATCGCACGCTGCCTTGCATGTCGTGCCCTTCGGATCGACGCCCACTTCGAGATTGCGAAAATCGCCGCCGAGCCTGTCGGTCTCGACTTCCAGCGTGCTGTTGCGCGGCTCGACAACACCGGCGCCGCGAACGCCCGACACGCAGCAGTTGCTCGCGGTACGCGGCGGAACGCTGTTCTTCAGCCAGCAGATTGCGCCGTCTTCATTGACCAGCGGATAATTGAAACTCCACGCCCGGCATTTTCGGTCGCGCTCGCATTGCAGGGCGCAGACCGCAGGATCTCCGGACGGCACCACCGAGCGCGAATAGTCGCCGCCGGGCCGGTCGAAATTGGCTTGCGCGTGCGCGGGCTGACCCTGCACGACAAGCATCACGGCAAGCGCAATGGCGAATGACAAACATGCGTTCAAGCATGATCTGAAAGTACAGATTCGAAGCATGCCATCGCTTTCAGCGGGGGGACGGACGCCATCCGGTGAGCGATGGGCAAACGTCCGGGCGGACAACGCCTATTCAATCGCCGCGCTGATGTATGGCAGATGAACGGCAGATAAATGCCGGAACAACATTCTCGTGAACCGGCGCATCCCGATCGGCAAAGAACCGTGATGCTGTGTGCGGCCTCGCGCTAAGCCCTTGAGAAAACGCTAAAAAGCATACTCGTCATAGGCCGGCTCCACCGAGCCGCCCCAAGCGCCGTTGAATTTCGCGAGGAGCTGTTCGGCCGGCGTATGTCCGCATTCGATGATGCGGTCGAGCGGCTCCAGATACCGCGTCTCGTCGCGACCGAGATGATCAATTCTGCCGCGTCGGGCCAGACCTCTGTGCGCCAGCGCCATGCAGTCCTTGGCCACCTCGAACAGATAGCGGTTGCCGATTTTCGCCTTGAAGCCCAGCCGGGGGACGTCGTCGCGCAAGGCCTGGCGCTCCTGCACGGTCCATCGTCGGGCGATATCCCACGCGGCGTCCAGACTGTCGTTATCGTAAAGCAGCCCAACCCAGAACGCCGACAGCGACGGCAACTGCTGTGACGGCACGCCGTCGGCGCCGCGCATTTCGAGATACCGCTTCAGCCGCACCTCAGGGAAAATCGTCGAGAGATGATTGGCCCAGTCGGACAGCGTCGGCTTTTCGCCTGGCATCATCTTGTTCTTGCCGTCGAAGAAATCGCGGAACGACGATCCGGACACGTCGATGTAATCGTCGCCGCGCTTGACGAAATACATCGGCACGTCGAGCGCGTAATCGACCCAGCGCTCGAAGCCCATGCCGTCCTCGAACGCCCACGGAATCATGCCGGCGCGGGCATTGTCGGTGTCGCGCCAGATTTCGGAGCGGAACGAGAGGAAGCCATTCGGCTTGCCTTCGGTGAACGGTGAATTCGCGAACAGCGCGGTGGCCACCGGCTGCAGCGCTACCGACACGCGCAGCTTCTTGACCATGTCGGCTTCGGAGCAGAAATCGAGATTGGTCTGCACCGTGCAGGTCCGGTACATCATGTCGAGGCCGTACTGGCCCACCTTCGGCATGTAATCGGTCATGATCCGGTAACGGCCTTTCGGCATCACCGGAATCTGTTTGCGCGACCATGATGGCGTCATGCCAAGGCCGAGAAATCCGATGCCAAGCGGTGTCGCGATTTCGCGGACCTGCGCCAGATGCGCCATCAGTTCGGACGAAGTCTGATGCACGGTCTCGACCGGCGCGCCGGACAATTCGAACTGACCGCCCGGCTCCAGCGAGATGGCGCCGCCGCCGGTCACATCGTAAAGCCCGATAATGTTGCCGTTCTCCGTGATCGGCTCCCAGCCGAGCAACAGCTTCATGCCTTCGAGAAGAGCGCCGATACCCCGCGCGCCTTCATAGGGGACGGGCTTGTGGCCTTCCAGCGTGAACGGTGTTTTCTCGTGCTCTGTGCCGATGCGGAATTCGGATTTCGGCTTCACGCCCGCTTCCAGCCACGCGACCAGTTCGTCACGCGACTGCAACGGCGTCATATCAATCTGGTCACGCGCCATGAGACATCCGGGTAAGAAGCGTAGCTGTCATTTTCAGCGCGCGATGCAGGGAAGTGCGACGGATGCAGGCATCCGTAGCCACGAGAGGTAAACAAAGGATCATCGGGCGGACGTGGTTTCTTTGGCAGCGTCCCTGGAGACCGCAACAGCTTGCGGCGCGCCGGCGCAGCAGCCGAGCCTGTCGAGCAGACCGCTCAGCCTGACCGCATCGGCGTCCGACAGTTTCGAGCCGATGTGACGTTCGATCGCCGCGGAATACGAGTTCCACATCCGCTTCTGCAACTCGCGTCCGGCGTCCGTGATCTCGACGAACAGGCCGCGCTTGTCCTTCTCGCACTCGCGACGCACGGCAAGGCCTTCCTCGACCAGACGATCGATCAGGCGCGAGGTGGAATACTGCGGCAGCAACATCTGCTTCTCGAGTTCGACCGGGCGCAGTTCACCGCTCGGCGCGCGCGACAGTTCGAGCAGCGCGTCGTACCAGGCGAGCGGCGGAAATCCCGCCTTCTTGAGATCCTGCTCGACAGCGCCGAGCACCTTGCCTTGAACCCGCATCAGGCGGATCCAGACATCCGTCGCTTCGGTGGATGGTTTGCGTTTCATGGTATCGTCCATGCCGTGGGGACAGCCGAGCTTACCCCAATAAATGCAGTTGCATCAATCTTGACTTATGACAGCATTTAGTGGACCGCCATGGGTATTGCCAATGCCCCGGCCTCTCGAATCTTCAAAAGGATACCTCCCATGAAACTCTATTATTCCCCCGGCGCCTGTTCGCTTTCGCCCCATATCGCCCTGAAAGAGGCCGGTATCCCGTTCGATCTGGTCAAGGTCGACCTCAAGGCCAAGAAGCTCGAGGACGGCAGCGACTACAAGGCGATCAACCCCAAGGGCCAGGTCCCGGCGCTGGGCATGGACAACGGCGAAATGCTGACCGAAGGCCCGGTGATCGTGCAGATGATCGCCGACAAGGTTCCGGGCAAGAATCTGGTGCCCGGCAACGGGACCGCGGAGCGCTACCGCCTGCAGGAGTGGCTGAATTTCGTCAGCACCGAATTGCACAAGAATTTCAGCCCGCTGTTTCAGCCGGCGCTTTCGGACGACACCAAGGCGTTCTTCAGGGACCGGATCATGGGCAAGTTCGCCTACATCAACGACGCGCTCGCGGGTAAGGATTACCTGATGGGCAAGCAGTTCACCGTGCCGGACGGCTATCTGTTCACGATGCTGCGCTGGGCGGACGGCATGAAGATGGATCTTTCGGGCCTGAAGAACCTGATGGCGTTCAAGGACCGCGTCGGCGCGCGTCCGAAAGTGCAGGAAGCGCTCGCCGCTGAAGGACTGATGAAAGCTTCGTAAGCGCGATCATATCCGAGAATGAAAAAGGCGGGATCATCGATCCCGCCTTTTTCATTCTTACGAAGCGATATTTACGCCGCGAGCTTTTTCGGCGGGAAGCGGCCGTAGAAGGTCTCGCCCTTGGCCGCCATATCGATCAAAAGCTTCGGCGGCGTGAACCGCGAGCCGTACTTCTTCTCCAGCTTGTGGCACAGCTCGACAAAGTTCTTTGTGCCCATGAAGTCGATGTAGGACAGCGTACCGCCAGTGAATGGCGCGAAGCCGAATCCGAGGATCGAGCCGACATCGGCCTCGCGCGGATCGGTGATGACATGATCCTCAACCGTGCGCGCGGCTTCCACCGCCTGCACCACGAGGAAGCGCTGCTTCAACTCCTCGATGTCCAGCGTATCCGGATCGAGGTGCTTGGGCTGCAAGGTGGACAGTTCGGGCCACAGCTTCTTCTGGCCCTTGCCCTTCTCGGGATAATCGTAGAAACCCTTGCCGTTCTTGCGGCCAAGGCGTCCGCGCTTCTCGACCATTTCGACCAGCAGCTTCTTCTGATCCTGATCGACTGCCTGCGTGCCGATGTCGGCCTCGGTGGCTTTCAGAATCTTCAGCGCAAGGTCGATGGCGATTTCGTCGTTGAGCGATAGCGGCCCGACCGGCATGCCGGCCATCTTGCCGACGTTCTCGATCATCGCCGGTGGCACGCCTTCCAGCAGCATCTCGTAGCCTTCGCCGATGTAGCGCAGGACGCAACGGTTGGCGAAGAAGCCGCGCGAGTCATTCACGACGATCGGCGTCTTCTTGATCTGGCGGACGTAATCCAGCGCGGTCGCGAGCGCGACCTCGCCGGTGTTTTTGCCGACGATGATTTCCACCAGCATCATCTTCTCGACCGGCGAGAAGAAGTGAATGCCGATGAACTTCGACTGATCCTTCCACTCTTCGGCCAGCGAATTGATCGGCAGCGTCGAGGTGTTGGTCGCAAAGATCGCATCCGAGCGCAGCAGCGGCTGCGCCTTGGCATAGGTCTCCGCCTTGACGTTGCGATCTTCGAACACGGCTTCGATGACGAGGTCGCAGTCCTTGATCGCGTTGTAGTCCGGGGTCGCGGTGATGCGCGCGAGAATTGCATCGCCGTCAGCCTGCTTCATGCGGCCCTTGGACACTGCGGCATCGACCGCAGCCTTGGCGTGACCCTTGCCCTTGTCGGCGCTGTCCTGATCGCGATCAATCAGTACGACCTCGATGCCGGCCTGCGCGGACACAAAGCCGACGCTCGCGCCCATGAAGCCGGCGCCAATGACGGCGAGCTTCTTCACCTTCGTGGCAGGCACGTTCTGCGGACGGCGTGCGCCCTTGTTGAGTTCGCCCATCGACACGAACAGGCTGCGGATCATCGCCGCCGCCTCCTTCGAGCGCAGGATCTTCGAGAAGTAGCGCGACTCGACGCGCAGCGCGGCATCCATCGGCAATTGCAGGCCTTCATAGACGCACTGCAGGATCGCGCGGGCCGCCGGATAATTGTCGTAGGTCTCGCGGCGCAGGATCGCGTTGGCCGGCGGGAAAAACTGCATTCCAGCTTTCGAGTAGACCGGCCCGGCGGGCAGCTTGAAACCCTTCTCATCCCAGGGCGCGACCGCCTTGCCGCCGGCCTTGATCCAGTCCTTCGCGGTCTTGATCAGATCGGCCGCAGGTACCACCGCGCCGACGATGCCCGAGGCAAGAGCCTTCTTGAGGTCGATGGCGTCGCCCTTGAGCAGCATCTGCAGGGCTTCCATCGGCTGAAGCATGCGCGGGAGCCGCTGAGTGCCGCCGCCGCCGGGGAAAAGCCCAACCTTGATTTCAGGGAGGCCAAGGCGTGTCTTGGGATTCTCGGAGGCCACACGATAGTGGCAAGCCAGCGTCAGTTCGAACGCGCCACCGAGCGCGAGGCCGTTGATCGCGGCAACCCACGGCTTGCCGGAGGTTTCGATGTTGCGCAGCGCCTGCGACAGCTTGCGGACTTCATCGAACACATATTTGTTGGCGATTTCCTCGCCCTTGGCTTTCAGCAATTCCAGATAGGCGCGGTTCATGCCTTCCAGCATGGTCAGGTCCGCACCACCGGAAAATGCTTCCTTGCCGGAGGTGATGACGACGCCCTTGATCGCGGCATCCTTGGTCGTGGCATCGACAATGGCCGCCAATTCGGTGCTGGTGGTCTCGTCCAGCACGTTCATCGACTTGCCAGGAATGTCCCACGTCACCAGCGCAATGCCGTCGGCGTCGGTCTCAACCCTGAAATTCTTGTAAGTCATGTGCTGTTCCTCAAACCCGCTCGATGATGGTCGCGGTGCCCATGCCGCCGCCGATGCACAGCGTGACGAGGGCCGTCGACTTGTTGGTGCGCTCCAGTTCGTCGAGCACGGTGCCGAGGATCATCGCGCCGGTGGCTCCGAGCGGATGGCCCATGGCGATCGCGCCGCCGTTGACGTTGATCTTGTCGTTGTCGATCTCGAAGGCCTGGATATAGCGCAGCACCACCGATGCGAACGCCTCGTTGAGTTCGAACAGATCGATGTCCGAAAGCTTCATGCCGGATCGCTCCAGCACTTTCTTCGTTACGTCGACCGGACCGGTCAGCATCATCGCGGGCTCCGAGCCGATATTGGCGAAGGCGCGGATTTTTGCACGCGGCTTCAGCCCGCGCTTCTTGCCGGCTTCCGCGCTGCCGAGCAGCACTGCGCCTGCGCCGTCAACGATGCCCGACGAGTTGCCGGCATGATGCACGTAGTTCACGGCCTCGATTTCCGGATGCGACTGCACGGCGACCGCGTCGAAGCCGCCCATTGCGCCCATCGCCGCGAACGAGGCCTGCAACTGCCCGAGCGACTGCATGGTCGTCGAAGGACGCATGTGTTCGTCCTTGTCGAGGATGGTGATGCCGTTGATATCCTTCACGGGGACTACAGAGTTCTTGAAGCGGCCCTCGTTCCAAGCCTTTGCGGCGCGCTGTTGGCTCTGCACGGCGTAGGCATCGACGTTGTCGCGCGAGAAGCCGTACTTGGTGGCGATCAGATCCGCCGCCACGCCTTGCGGCATGAAGTAGCTCGGCACGGCCATTGACGGGTCCATCGGCCATGCCGCGCCCGACGACATGATGCCGACGCGGCTCATGGATTCCGCCCCGCCGCCGATCGTCAATTCGTGTTGGCCGGACATCACCTGTGCCGCGGCGAAATTCACCGCATCGAGACCCGATGCGCAGAAGCGATTGATCTGGATGCCCGGCACCGAGGTGTCGAAGCCCGCGTTCATGGCTGCAAAGCGTGCGATGTCGCCGCCCGCCTCGCCGACCGGATCGACCACGCCGAGCACGACGTCGTCGATGCTGTCGGGCGCGAGGTTGTTGCGTTCCTTGAGCGCCTTCAGCGGCGCGGTCGCCAGCGCGAGCGCCGTCACCTCATGGAGGGAGCCGTCGGATTTGCCTTTACCGCGCGGCGTGCGGACATGATCGTAGATAAATGCCTCAGGCATAACGCCCTCCTTCGAGTCCCGGTTGTTGACGTTGTCGCGTTGGAGACCCGCACTGAATCTGCGCGGGATATTTCAAGAAATCAGAACGCCTCGGCGGGCAGCTCCATCATCGAGCCTGCGCCGGTCTGGATGCGCGACAGGCGCAGCGAGGTTTCCGGCAGCATCCGCTCCATGAAGAACTTGCCCGTGACGAGCTTGGCCTTCAGGTAAGGCTCCTCACCGGATTCCGCCAGCTTGGTCTGCGCGACTTTCGCCATGCGCGCCCACATGTAGGCGAGCGACACGAGGCCGAAAAGATGCAGGAAATCGGTGGAAGCCGCACCCGCATTGTCGGGTTTCGCCATCGCATTCTGCATCAGCCACATGGTCGCCTGCTGCAAATGCTGCAGCGAGGCGCTCATCGGCGCGATGTAAGGCTTCAGCGCTTCGTCCGCGGCGTTGTCCTTGGCGAAAGCCGAGACCTCGTTGAAGAACGCCGTGATGGCGCGTCCGCCGTCGCGGCCGAGCTTGCGGCCGACCAGATCCAGCGCCTGGATGCCGTTGGCGCCTTCATAAATCATGGCGATACGCGCATCGCGCACGAATTGCTCGACGCCCGTTTCCTGAATGTAGCCGTGACCGCCGTACACCTGCTGCGCCGCGACCGCGTTGGCGAAGCCGACATCGGTCAGCATGCCTTTGACCACCGGCGTCAACAGACCCATGTGATCGTCGGCGGCCTGACGCTCCTTCGCATCGTCGGAGCGATGCGCAAGATCGCTTTTCAGCGACGTCCACACCACCAGCGCGCGCGCCGCCTCGTTGAAGGCGCGGATCGACATCAGCGTGCGGCGAATGTCGGGATGCACGATAATCGGATCGGCGGGCTTGTCCTTGGCCTGCGGCCCGGTCAGCGCGCGGCCCTGCAGGCGGTCCTTCGCGTAGGCCGCTGCGTTCTGGTAGGCGACCTCGGATTGCGCGAGGCCCTGCACGCCGACGCCGAGTCGCGCCTCGTTCATCATGACGAACATCGCCGCCATGCCCTTGTTTTCTTCACCGACCAGTGTGCCGACCGCGTTGTCGAAATTCAGCACGCAGGTCGAATTACCGTGGATGCCCATCTTGTGCTCGATCGAGCCGCAGGAGACGCCGTTCGGCTCGCCGCTGAGTGAACCATCCGCCTTGAGCTTCACCTTCGGCACCACGAACAGCGAGACACCCTTGATGCCCGCGGGCGCGCCTTCGATGCGCGCCAGCACCAGATGCACGATGTTCTCGGTCAGATCCTGCTCGCCACCGGAAATGAAAATCTTGGTGCCGGTGATCTTGTAGGTGCCGTCGCCCTGCTTCACCGCCTTGGTGCGCATCAGGCCCAGATCTGTGCCGCATTGCGGCTCGGTGAGATTCATGGTGCCGGCCCATTTGCCGGCCATCATGTTCGGCACGAACGTCGTCTTCTGCTCGTCCGAGCCGTGAACCAGCAGCGCCGCCATCGCACCCATGGTCAGTCCGCCATACATGGAGAACGCCATGTTGGACGAACACAGGAATTCGTTGACGGCCTGCGACAGAGTCACCGGCAGACCCTGGCCGCCGTATTCCGCCGGACCCGACAGGCCGAGCCAGCCGCCATCCGCCAGTTGCCTGAACGCGTCCTTGAAGCCCGCGGGCGTGGTAACGCGGCCGTCGTCATGGCGCGTGCAGCCTTCGAGATCGCCGGAGTGATTGAGAGGCTGAAGCACCTTTTCGGAAAACTTGGCGGCTTCATCGAGGATCGCCGCGCGGACGTCCGCCGACGCATCGCTGAATCCGGGAAGGTTGTTGTAGCGGTCGATCTGGAAAACGTCGTTGAGAAGGAAGGTCACATCTTCGACGGGTGCTTTGTAGATCGTCATGGAATGTCTCTCAGTTCACAATGGACGCGGATTGCACGAGTTGTTTGGCGATGAACCGCCTCAGCACATGGACTGCCGTCAATGACCTCACCATGACATTGAAATGCGCGATGCGCGCCATCATCGGCGAGCGCGAGGCGCCATTCATACTGACGCCTTCGATCGCGTTGTTGAATTTAACCACCGCAGAATTGCATTGCCCATCCGCCGACAAGACCCGCCTGCGCAAGTGCAATATTCCGCCTAGGCATCCATACACCTCTGTACGGAGCCTAGCGTGCGGCAGCTTTTTGTGTCAATACACTTGTGTATGGTTGAAGCTGCCGAATCTTCACTCGCGAAAGACCGCCTTACCCGAGAGCAATGGATTGCCCACGGACTGCGGACACTTGCCCGGCAGGGGGCCGCCGCTCTGAAAACCGGCATGCTGGCCGAAGGGCTACAGGTCTCGAGGGGCAGTTTCTACTGGCACTTCGAAAGCATTGCCGATTTTCGCGCTCAACTGCTGGCGACCTGGCAGGAGCGCGCGACAGATGGAGTGATCCGCGAGATCGATTCGTCGATCGTAGGGCCCGCGCGCCTGACTCATTTGATGAAACTGGCTTTTAATGAAGACAGAAGCCTTGAGCGCGCCTTCCGCTCATGGGCCGCCTCAAATGCCGATGCCGCCAAAGTCGTCGCAACCGTGGATGCCGGGCGGGTTGCCTATATCGCCAAGCTTCTTCGCGAATCCGGCGTCGAGGCACGGGTGTCGATCCCCCGCGCGGAGTTCATTTACTGGGCCTATATCGGGCAGTCGTCCGTCATGAATTCCGCTCACGGAACAATAACGGAAGCGGATCTCGGCGATCTCAGCGGTCTGTTTTCCCGGCCGTCCTCAAGCTGACGCCTCAGGCCTGAAAATTAATAATAGTGGCGCCGCCGACGTTTCATTAACCCGGTATTTACCGTAACGCGAAAAAGTCGGGACTGGAAACAGGCGTCTCGCGTCGAAATTTGCTTGTCTCTTCAAAGGGACGCGAGGACCTGAAGCGCTGAGGCAGGAGCTGGCGCCAGGACCGGACCAAGGCATGACATCGCGCGTATCGTGGAGTGTTGACGGAATCGAGCCATCGGTCCGCGAAAGGGCCGAAGCTTCTGCGCGCCGTGCCGGTATGTCCTTGGGAGATTGGCTGAATTCCGCAATCGGCAGCCCCGGTGCGGACCCCCGAAGAGCCGATCCCCGCGAGGCCCAGGACGTCGCCGAAATCCACAAGCGGCTGGATTCCATCGCCCGTCAGGTCGAACACATCTCGCGTGCACCGGGCGCCCCCAAGAGCGATCCCGCCGTCGCCCGGCAATTGAACGACGCCATTTCGCGGCTGGACGCCCGGCTGTCGCAGATTTCTGACGGCTCCCCCGCAAACGTTCCCTATCGCGCCGCATCAGCAGCGCGCACCGCCCCCAGTATGTCGGCGATGGATTTCTCGATTGCGGAAATCGTTGCGCGGCAGGGCGAACTCGACGGCATGCCCTCGCGCGCGGCGCGGATGCCGCCACCCTCTTTCATCAACCATGCGCCGCCAATGCAGCCGCAGGCCGATTTTTCCGGACTGGAGCGGCAGCTCTCGCAGATCACGAGTCAGATCGCGGCGCTGAACCGTCCCGACGGCATCGAGCAGTCGATCGCCGCTTTCCGCAGCGAACTGGCCGAAATCCGTCTCGCCATCACCGAAGCCTTGCCGCGCCGCGCGATCGAATCGCTGGAAGGCGAAATCCGCTCGCTGGGACGGCGCATCGACGAAACCCGCTCCAGCGGCATCGACTCAACGGCGCTGTCCGGGATCGAACGCGCGCTATCGGACATCTACAGCGAACTGCGCACGCTCAAGCCCGCCGAACAACTCGCTGGCTTCGACGATGCGATCCGCAATCTCGGCGGCAAGATCGACACCATCGTGCGATCCAGCCACGATCCCGCAACAGTTCCTCAGCTTGAAGACGCAATCGCCGCACTCCGGTCAATCGTGTCCAACGTCGCATCGAATGATGCGCTGAACGAACTCGCCGGCCACGTCCAGACGTTATCGATCAAGGTCGATCAACTCGCGCGCGCGGGCGGCAACGGCGACATCCTGTCCGCGCTCGAACAGCGCATCGCCGTGCTGACCACGGCGCTGGAGCAGCGCGACCGCCCGGCTGCCGGCGACACGATCTATTTCGACAACGCCGTCCGGACGATTTCGGACCGGCTCGATCATCTTCAGGTCGGCAATGACAGCGCATCCTCGCTGAGCCATGTCGAGCAGCGCGTGCACCATCTGCTTGAGCGGCTTGAGATGTCGGACTCGCGCGGCGGAAATCTTGCGCGGGTCGAGGAAGGCCTGTCCGACATTCTGCGCCATCTCGAGACCCAGCGCGTGTCCGGCGCAGCTGCGGATCAGGGATACCGCGCCGCCGCGCCGATGGATGGCGATCTGGTCGATACCATCAAGCGCGAACTGACCGATATCCGTTATAGTCAGTCGGAAACCAACCGGCACACGCAGGACTCGCTCGAAGCCGTTCACAACACGCTCGGCCATGTGGTCGATCGTCTCGCGCAGATCGAGGGCGACTTGCGCAGCGCGCGCGCCGCAGCCCCTGCCGCGCGCGAGATGCCGCGCGACATTCCGATGCCCGCGCCCGCCATGCGCGAGACCTCCGCGCCTGAATCGCCGCGCCCGGCTGCGTCCTTCATGCCGGTGCCGCGTCCGGAAATGCCGAATCCCGCTGCGGCACAGGCCCCAATCGCGCGTCTGCAAGCCACGCAGGCTGCCGCCGCAACTTCTCATATGCCTGCGGCGGCCATGACGTATGCGCAGGCCGATGCAGACGAACCCGCCGCTCAGGTGCGGCCACCGTCGCCGCCGCGCAGTCCGATCGATCCAAGTCTGCCGCCGGATCATCCGCTGGAGCCGGGCACCCGCCTGCAATCGGCGCGCGCTGGATCGTCTCCCTCCGAGCGCATCGCCGCGTCGGAAGTCGTCCTGAACGAGATTTCCACAAGCGCGCAGGCGCCCGTCAGTTCAACAAACTTCATTCAGGCCGCGCGCCGCGCCGCGCAGGCTGCCGCCGCAGCCCCTCCCGTGCCTGCCGGGCCCAAGGCAAATCGCGTCACCGCGCTCAACGATGCCGCGCGCAATGCCGCCAAGGTTGCGACCATCGGGGATTCCGGAATCTCCTCGAAGATCCGCGCGCTGCTGGTCGGCGCCAGCGTGGTCGTGATCGTGCTCGGCACGGTCAAGATGGGCATGAACCTTCTCAGCGGTCACGATAGCGCGAACCCATCGCTGCCTGCCGAGTCCAGCGTCAACCAGCCGGCGACACCGCCCGCAGGCGACAGCGGTCCGCGATCCGACATCGCGCCGCCCGCGATGCCCTCGATCACGTCGCCGACGCCGCTCGATCGTCAGTCGATGAATGCGCAGCCCCAGGTTCTCTCGGTCCCCGCCGCGGCGCCGTTTGAGCCGGTCGCCGCACCGGCGGCGGCTCCGGCTTTGCCCGATGTGACCGGATCCATCGCCAAGCCGAACGAGCGAATTTCGGTCACGATTCCTCCCGCAGCGAAGAGCAACGCCAAGGTCGCGCTCGTTCCGGTGGCGGACAAACTGCCCGAAGCCATCGGCGGCGCGGCGCTACGCACCGCGGCCAACAAGGGCGATCCGGGCGCGGCCTTCGAGATCGGCATCCGCTACGCAGAAGGGCGTGGCGTCGCCCCGGATTATGCAACGGCGGCGAAATGGTATGAACGCGCCGCCCAGGGCGGCGTGGTGCCCGCGACTTTCCGGCTGGGAACGCTTTACGAGAAAGGCCTCGGCCTCAAGAAGGATATCGAGACCGCACGTGGGTATTATCTGCAGGCCGCCGAGAAGGGCAGCGCCAAGGCGATGCACAATCTCGCGGTGCTCGATGCGGACGGCGGCGGCGTGGGACCGAACTACAAGAGCGCGTCGCAGTGGTTTCGCAAGGCTGCGGAACGGGGCGTCGCCGACAGCCAGTTCAACCTCGGGATTCTCTACGCGCGCGGCATCGGCGTCGAACAGAACCTCGCGGAGTCCTTCAAGTGGTTCAGCCTCGCCGCCGCCCAAGGTGATGCGGATTCCGGCCGCAAGCGTGACGATGTCGCCAAGCGGCTCGATCCTCAATCGCTCGCAGCCGCGAAGCTTGCGGTTCAGACCTTCACGCCCGAGCCGCAGCCCGACGAGGCCAACGCCGTGGGCGCTCCTGCCGGCGGATGGGATGCCGCGACAGCGCCGAAGCCTGCTGCCAAGCCGGCCGTCGGCAAAAGCGCGTCCCGCTAAGATCAGCCTTTTCGTTGTCCCTGGAAGCCGTAACGCGCGCGGTCCCGTCGTGGACCTCCCGCGTTAAGATTAACGCAGCTGATGTGTTCTGAAACCACATCACGCATTTTTCGGCGCCGCCCTCCGATTCTTTAACGCACCCGCGGACGATTTCAGTTAAGCAGAAGTGCGGCGCATGACCCCGCGTCGCGGCGAAATCCCTGCTGCGAGGGGTTTCCGGAGCATGATGCCGAAAAGCGTGAAGCGGTTTGCGGACCCCTCCATGCTTTAGCACCACAACCGGGGCCTCGCGCCAAAAATCAAGCGAACGCGCGCGTGCAACTTTTCCTTCCTGTCGCCGACATTCCGGTCAATGTCTTTCTCATCCTGGCGATGGGCGCGGCGGTCGGATTCGTGTCCGGCATGTTCGGCATCGGCGGCGGTTTCCTGATGACACCGCTGCTGATCTTCATCGGGATCGCACCTGCGGTCGCCGTCGCCTCGGTCTCCAGCCACATGGCGGCCTCATCGTTCTCCGGCGCGCTGTCCTATTGGCGCCGGCGCGCCATCGACCCGGCCCTGTCCCTGATCCTGCTTTGCGGGGGCGTCACCGGAACGGCGTTTGGCGTCTGGATCTTCGCGCTGCTGCGCTCCGTCGGCCAGCTCGATCTCATCATCGCGCTGTCTTACGTTGTGCTGCTGACCGCCGTCGGCACGCTGATGTTCCTGGAAGGATTCCGCGCCATCTTGCGCGCGCGCGGCGGCGACACGGCCATCAAGCGGCGGGCACGGGCGCAAGGCTGGATCCTCAGCCTGCCGCTGAAGATGCGCTTCAAGCGCTCCAAGATCTATCTGTCAGTAATCCCCGTCGTCGGGATCGGTTTTATCGTCGGCTTTCTCGGCGCCATCATGGGCGTCGGCGGCAGCTTTCTCCTGATTCCGATCATGATCTACATCCTTCGCGTACCGACTTCGACGGTGATCGGCACATCGATGGCGCTGACGCTGGTCACGATGGTGATCGCGACCGTGCTGCATTCGGTCACCAACCATCTGGTCGATGCAGTGCTGGCGCTGGTGCTGATGGTGGGCGGCGTGATCGGCGCGCAGTTCGGCGCGCGGGCCGGCCAACGCATCCGCGGCGAACATTTGCGCCTGCTGCTCGGGCTTCTGATTATGTCGGTCGGCATCCGCTTCGCCGTCGAACTGGTGATCCGACCGAACGAGCTCTATTCCATCCGCGAGCTTGGGGGCGGCGGATGATGAATCGCTCAACCCTCTATTCAGCCGCGCTGATGCTCGCCGTTGCTGCCAGCGGAACGGCGCGCGCCGAGAACCTGATCGTTTCGGTGTCCAACCACCGCGTCACCGTCACCCCGAACTATTCCGGCGAGGAGCTTGTGCTGTTCGGCTCGATCGAACGCGATGGCAAATCGCTGCCGACCGGAACCGGCTACGACATCGTCGTCACGGTCAGCGGACCGCGCGCCGACATGGTGACACGGCGCAAGGAGCGCAAGCTCGGTATCTGGATCAATGTCGACTCCCGCGAATTCATTCAGGTCCCTGCCTATCTCGGCATTTTCACCAACCGGCCCGTCGACAACATCGCATCTCCGGATGTGCGGCGGCGACAGCAAGTCGGACTGACCAGCATATCGCTGCCGCAACGCATGGGGCCGGATATCGCCAATACCGTCGCAAGCGACCCGTTCCGCTCCGCGTTCGTGCGGCTTCGCACCGATCACGGACTCTACCGGGAGGAAACCAGCGCGGTGACCTTCCTGACGCCGACCTTGTTCCGCACCGGGATTCCGCTGCCCGCCGAAGTGCCGATCGGCACTTACGACATCGACATCAAGCTGTTCGCGAACGGCGCGCTGGTGACCCGGACCGACACCGCATTTGAAATCGTCAAGGTCGGCTTCGAGCAATTCGTTGCCAACGCCGCGCGTCAGCACGGACTGCTCTACGGACTCGCAACCGCGCTGATGGCGATCATGACCGGCTGGCTCGCCTCGGTGGTCTTCCGCAGAGACTAAAGCAAAAATCCCGCGATCATCGCGATCACGCAGACCGCCATGACCGCGGTCGAGAGCCAGCCCAGCCAGTACAAGGGGCCCGCAATGATGAACTTGCTCATCACATCGCGGCGGCGCGCGAGAAACATCAGCAGCACCATGACCGGAACGGCGAGCACGCCGTTGATCACCGCGCTCCAGTACAGTGCTGAAATCGGGCTGATCGGTGTGAAGTTGAGCGCAATTCCGATGGCCGCCGAGAGCGCCAGCACCGAATAAAACGCCACCGCCTCGCCCGGCCTGCGGGCTAGACCGACCGTCCATCTGCGGCCTTCGCCGATGGCGTAGGCCGCAGAGCCAGCCAGCACCGGCACCGCGAGCAGGCCAGTGCCGATGATGCCCAGCGCAAAAATGAATTCCGCGAAATTACCCGCGATCGGCTTCAGCGCCTCGGCCGCCTGCGCGGAGGTTTCGATATTGGTCTTGCCGGTCGCATTCAGCGTTGCCGCCGCGATGATGATGATCGAAATCGCGATCAGGTTTGAGAACGCCATGCCGACAATCGTGTCGGCGCGAATGCGGCGAAATTCCTTCAGCGCGCCGTAATGTTTCTCGGCAAGCGGCTGCTTGTTGTGATCGACACGCTGGTCCTCGGCTTCCTGCGACGCCTGCCAGAAAAACAGATAGGGCGAGATCGTGGTGCCGAGTATAGCCACCAGCGTGGTCAGGAAAGCCGACGTCCACTGCACATGGGGGATGGCGATGCCGCGCAACGCATC
This sequence comes from Afipia sp. GW822-FHT04G07, assembly GCF_058800765.1. Taxonomy (NCBI): domain Bacteria; kingdom Pseudomonadati; phylum Pseudomonadota; class Alphaproteobacteria; order Hyphomicrobiales; family Nitrobacteraceae; genus Afipia; species Afipia sp. GW822-FHT04G07. The sequence goes on along the minus strand of NZ_JBXAMP010000001.1, from coordinate 3,057,509 downwards.
GCCCCACGAGACCTTGGTCACAAGCAGTGCGGCGACATAGGCGAACAGACTGAGCGTCAGCCATTTCAGCACGGCGCTGTAGCGCTTGTAGTCAAGAAAAATTTGCGCCACGACCGAGGCGACACCGAACACCAGCACATAAAGAAATCCGGGGCCGCCGATCAGGAGCTTGAGCGCATCGCCCATCGCTGCGAGATCAGCCGCGATGTTGATGGTGTTGGCGACAAACAGCAGCGCCACGATGATGTTCAGCACCCAGGCCGGATAATGCCGGCAGACGTTGCCGGCGATGCCGCGTCCCGTAACACGGCCGACACGACCGGAAATTTCCTGAATGGCCACCATCAGCGGAAAGGTCAGCAGCATGGTCCAGCCGATGCCGTAGCCGAGTTGCGCGCCGGCCTGACTGTAGGTGCCGATGCCGGAAGGATCGTCGTCCGATGCGCCGGTGATGAGGCCCGGACCGAGCTTCTTCAGCATTCCACGCAGGCTGAAAGGTTCTGATTGCTTGTCTTTCGGCGCGGCCGGCTCCCGCTCCAGTTTCTTTCGATGATCGATTTTGTGATGTGTCATGCCCGTGCCCTGCCGCGGCTGACAACGGCCCCGGTGCGCCCCGGTTCCCTACGAGGCGCACTGCCTTGTCCTGTCAAGCGCGCAGCGACGACGGACGCGTGACGAGGTAGATGCCGAGCGCGACCGGAACGAGGCCGAGAACATCCGCCAGCGAGACATGCTCTCCGATCAGGAGCCAGCCGAACAGTACACCGAGCGGCGGCATCAGGAAATGATAGGAGCTTGCCGCGGTTGCGCCCATCACCCGGATCAGATGCTGCCACAACAGATAGCCGACGATGGAACCGAGCACGGTGAGATAACCCAGCGACGCCAGCAGTTTCCAGCTCGGCACGATCTCGGCGACGCTTTCGAACGAGAACGCGAACGGGATCAGCATCAGCCCGCCGGCGACGTTCTGCACCGCGTTGCCGATCAGCATCCCGCCCTGCGGCGCGAGCTTCTTGTAGAGAATGGTGCCCGCGACGATCGAGAGCAGCGCGCAGAATGTGAAAATTAGACCTGACGCGCTGTCCTGGCCGGTGCCAGTGGACAGGCGATGCACGACGATGAAGCCGACACCGCCAACGCCGAGCACAAGGCCGATGACCTTTTGCAACGTCAACCGCTCGCTGAGAAACATGGCCGCGAGCACGGCGGTCAACACCGGGTTAGCGCTGACCACCAGCGTGCCGAGCCCGGCGGAGACCGTGCGCAATCCGACATAGCCGAAGCCGAGATACATCGCGTTGTTGGCGATGCCGATGACGGCGAAGGCCAGAAGATCGCGCTTGGTCAAACTGATTTCACCGGGCTTCAGCGCCGCGAGCCCCAGCATTACGGCACCGGCCAGCAGAAAGCGCACCATCAGCAACAGCAACGGCGGACAATCCGTGAGCGCCACCTTGGCGACGGCGAAAGACAGGCTCCAGACCACGCAAAACAGGGCGATCTGGAACGGCAGCCAGTTGCTGCGGGCGGCCGGAGCGGACAATGGAACGGCGATGGACATGGAAAGTCTCCTTCGCCACCCGAAATAGGCCCTGACATTGTCATTTGGAAATTAAATGATAAAATCGACATCAGTGGATATATAAATAGGTGCGGCCATGCTCGATCTCGAACTCCTGCGCAGCTTCGTCTCGGTGGTGGATTCCGGCGGCTTCACCCGCGCCGGCGAGCGGGTCCACCGCACCCAGTCTACCGTGAGCCAGCAGATCAAACGACTGGAAGACGATTTCGGTCGTGTGCTGCTCAACCGGTCCGGCAAGACGGTGACAGCGACCGAGGACGGCGAGCGCCTGCTGTCTTATGCCCGGCGGATTCTCGCGCTGGCGGAAGAAGCACGCGACGTTCTCGCCCGGCCAGAATCGGAAGGCGCGGTGCGGCTCGGCATTCCCGAGGACTTCGCCGCCTATCGGCTCCCGCAACTCCTGGGAAATTTCGCACGTGCGCGGCCCGGCCTGCGGCTCGATGTCCGCGCCGATCAGAGCAAATATCTGCGCCGCGATCTCGAACGCGGCGACATCGATCTCGCGCTCATCAAGCGCGACGCCGGAGAGAAAGGCGGCATCGCGGTGTGGCCGGAACGCGTTCACTGGGTGACCAGCAAGAAGAATCCGATCGACGCGAAGGCGCAGTCTCTCCCGCTGGTGTTCTTCGCGATCGGATGTCTCTACCGGACGCGCGCGATCCACGCGATCGAAGCCGGCGGACGCAACTGGCACATGGCCTATACCAGTTCCAGCCTGTCCGGCATTCAGGCCGCGGTCGCCGCCGGGCTTGGGCTCAGCATCTTGCCAGAAATCGCTATTCAGGCCGATCATCGCGTGCTGACGGCGAAGGACGGATTCGCACCCATCGACAAGACAGAGGTCGCACTGATGGCATCGCCCGATGCCAGCCCAGCTACACTGCGGCTTGCCGAGAAGCTCGCGGAATTTTGCAGTCAGGTGCAGGCCAAGGCCGCATAAAGCTAATAGCAGCGCGACGCCGCGATGCTGTGAACGCGGCGATCGCCGAGCACATGGGCCGTGAAGGCCATCGTCTGGAAGATCGCCGCGAAGGCTACATCGCGAATGCTCAGGCCACCGGTATAGGCGCCGAACGCCGGCATCACCGCGCGCTCGCCGTCGCTGGCGAAACACCTTCGCTCCACCGAACGTCCGCGCGTCGAAACCCGTGCCTTCGGATGCAGGTGCCCTGCGATTTCACCGATGGCCCCCGTGGGCTCATGGCGAAATACAATGGGGCCGATGGCGACTTCGTCCGCGACCACACCACCGAGATCGCGCGGCAGTGCCGGATCGTGATTGCCGGAAATCCAGATCCAGTCGCGACGCGCCTGCAAGGCCGACAGCGCCTCGCGATCATCCGGCGACAACCGCGCGTGAGCCTCGCGGTCATGGAAGCTGTCACCGAGCGCTATCACCGTGCGGGGATCGTGGCGCGCGATCACCGCACTCAGGCGTGCGAGCGTCGCCGCGGTGTCGAACGGCGGCAGCAGCACGCCCCGCATGGCAAAGCTGGAACCCTTTTCGAGATGCAGGTCCGAGACGATCAGAAGCCGCTCGTCTTCCCAGAAGAGCGCGCCGGCAAGATCGGCGGCAAAGGTGACGCCCGCGACAGTGACGGCTGGAATTCGATCTGTCGCCTGCGCCGCCTGCATCTCGCATCAGTCCTGATCGGGCGACATCGCCTCTTTCACGAGTTCGTCGGCGGCTTCCGCCAGCAACTCGTCGGAGGCTTCGCCATAAACCTGTTCGCGTCCGATTTCCAGCATCACCGGCACGGCCAAAGGCGAAACCCGGTCGAGTTCCTTGTGGGTGATTCGCCCCTTGATGCGGATCAGCATATCGCTGAGTCGGCGAATATCCAGCAGGCCGGTTGCGGCATCCGCCCGCGCCGCGCGGAGCAGCACATGGTCGGGCTGATGCTTGCGCAGGACATCGTAGACGAGATCGGTCGAGAACAGCACCTGCCGCCGCGACTTCTCCTCGCCGGTGAAACGCCGCGCGATCAGCCCGGAGATCACGGCACAGGTGCGGAACGTGCGCTTCATCAGCGCCGACTCCGCAAGCCACGCCTCGAGATCGTCGCCCAGCATGTCGGGATCGAACAGTGCATCCAGATCGAGGCGGCCGTTCCGGATCATCGACGACATGTCGCCGAGCGACCACACCGCCAGCGCATACTCATTAGCGACAAAGCCGAGCGGCTTCGCCCGTCCACGCTCCAGCCGCCGGGTCAGCAACATGCCGAGCGTCTGATGCGCAAGACGGCCTTCGAACGGATAGCAGACGAGATAATGCTTGTCGGCGCGCGGAAACGTTTCGACCACGAGTTCGCGCGGCCCCGGCACGCGGGAGAAAGCCGCCTGCAATGACAGCCATTCGCGCACCTGATCCGGCAGGCCTTTCCACGCAGGCGGATCGGCCAACAACAGACGCACGCGCTCGGCAAGATATGTGGACAGCGGAAACTTGCCGCCGGCATAGGACGGCACTTTCGCGTTGGCGTCGTTGCTGCGCGAAACATAAACCTCGTCCTCCATCAGCGCCTCGTAGCGCACGACCTCGCCGCCGAACACGAAGGTGTCGCCGGGCACCAGACCCTCGATGAAATATTCCTCGATCTGCCCGAGCATCCGCCCGCCCCGCGCGATGGCGCCCGTCGATCCTGAACCCTTGCTTCGACCCCGCACCAGCTTCACCTTCAGCATCGGCTCTTCGACGATGGTGCCGACGTTGAGCCGATAGCTCTGGCGCACGCGCGGATTGGTGACGCGCCACCTGCCGTCCTTGTCCTGCTTGATCTTCGCGAAGCGCTCGTAGCTTTTCAGCGCGTAACCGCCGGTGGCGACGAAATCGATCACGTCGTCGAAATCCTTGCGCGCCAAATCCGCATAGGGCGCAGCGCTTCTGACCTCGTCATAAAGCGCATCGGCCAGGAACGGCTCACCGCAGGCGCGCCCGAGCACATGCTGCGCCAGCACGTCGAGCGAACCGGCGCGCTGCGGCGGCGTATCCTGCGCGTTCTCCGCCACAGCATCGATGGCGGCCCGGCATTCCAGCACTTCAAAGCGATTCGCCGGAACCATGACCGCGCGCGAAGGCTCGTCGAGGCGGTGATTGGCGCGGCCGATCCGCTGCATCAAACGTGACGCGCCTTTCGGCGCGCCGACATTGATGACCAGATCGATGTCGCCCCAGTCGATGCCCAAATCCAGCGACGACGTGCAGACCACGCCGCGCAGCTTGCCTGCGGCCATCGCGTCCTCAACCTTGCGACGCTGCGCGACATCGAGCGAGCCGTGATGCAGCGCGATCGCAAGGCCGTCCTCGTTGATGCGCCACAAATCCTGAAACAACATCTCCGCCTGCGCGCGGGTGTTGACGAACATCAGCGAGGTCTTGTTGGCCTTGACCAGATCGTAAATCTCATTGAGCGCATGGCGCGCCATGTGACCGGCCCACGGCAGCCGCTCTTTGGTGTCGAGCATCTCGACAATGGGCGCGGCTCCGGCATCGGCGATCACAAGATCGGCCATGCGTTCCGTGCCACTCGATTGCAGCATCAGATAGCGGCGCAGGTCGTCCGGCACCGCAACAGTCGCCGACAGGCCCACCGTGGTCGCCTGCGGCGCGAGCCGCCACAGCCGGGCGAGCCCCAGCGACAGGAGATCGCCGCGCTTCGAGGTCACCAGCGCGTGCAGTTCGTCAAGCACAATGCGCTTGAGGCTCGACAACAGATACGGTGCGTCGTCAGACGACAGCAGCAAGGCGAGTTGCTCCGGCGTCGTCAGAAGAATGTCCGGCGGATACTTGCGCTGACGCTGACGCCGCGACACCGGCGTGTCCCCGGTGCGGGTCTCGACCCGGACCGGCAGTTTCATGTCGGCGATAGGACGCTCAAGGTTGCGCGCGATGTCGACCGCGAGCGCCTTCAGCGGCGAGATGTAGAGCGTATGCAAGCCGCTGCTGCGCGTCACACCGCGCCCTGTGGAGACGGTCTTCGGGCTCAGCCGCGACGTTGGCGCACCCAGTTCCACCAGCGTCGGCAAAAATCCGGCCAGCGTCTTGCCCGCGCCGGTCGGCGCGATCAGCAGCGCCGAACGATCGTCCCGCGCTTTCGCCAGGAGATCGAGCTGATGGACTCGCGGCGACCATCCCCGCGCCGCAAACCAGCGCAGGAAATTTTCTGGCAGCAGCTCAGGCGATACCGGGGTTTTGGTGTCCACGGCCTAGAGCTAAGCCGTCTTTCGCCCTCGGTCGAGGGCGGAGAACGACGGCTGCGAGCGCCGCGCTTACTTCGCGCGCTACCCGGCTGAGGGAGCCGATATTGCTGCTCTGCTCAAGAGAAAGCGATGATACGCATCAATGCATCGCTGCCCCGACAAAATGGCAGACACCAACACCAAAGTTCCAAATGTTTATAAAGTGTTAGTGAATTTTATGCCGCGCGATGTGGCTCATGGGTGACAGCCGAAGCAGCGATCGGGGTGTAACTATGAATGATCGAAGTTGGACGTCTTGGGGTGTCATGAAAAAAATTCTGGTCGCAGCAACACTCATCGGAACCACGGTCGCCGCGCAGGCCGCTGATCTTCCTGCCAAGGCGCCCTATTACAAAGCACCGGTTGCTCAGGTCTACAATTGGACCGGCTTTTATCTCGGCGTGAACGCAGGCGTCGGCATCGGGCGCAGCAACACCAACCTCATCGATCCTGTCGGCGGTACGGTTGAGTCGTCCCGCCTGGGTGGCATGGGCGCGCTCGGCGGCGGACAGATCGGCTACAATTGGCAATACGGGAACCTGCTCGGTTTCAGCAATGTCGTGCTCGGCCTTGAAGCCGACATCCAGGGATCAGGCCTCCGCGATAACCGCACCTGTCTGGGCGCTGGTGACTGCGTTCTCGCCGGCACCCAATTCGACCAGAAACTCGGCTGGTTCGGCACCGTGCGCGGCCGTGTCGGTCTCGCGACCGGACCTGTGCTCAGCTACTTCACGGGCGGCTTTGCCTATGGCGGCGCCGACACCGCAGCCAGTATCATCGGAGCGCCGGGACTGTCGTCCAGCACAAGCAACACCCTGACAGGCTGGACCATCGGCAGCGGCGTCGAAGCCGCACTGGGCGGCAACTGGACCGGCAAGATCGAATATCTGTATCTCGATCTCGGCAACCAGAGCGGCGGCGTCCCGGGCGTCTATGCCTACGGTTCCGATATCCGCGAACATATTTTCCGCGTCGGCCTGAACTATCGCATCGGTGGCACCAGCCTTTATGCTGCCGCCCCGGCTGCCAACTGGGCCGGTCTCTACGGCGGTCTGAATGCCGGCGGCGCAACGGCTCTGAATCGTAGTTCTTTGGCTGGCCCCGGTGCTCTCGAGAGATTCAACCTGAGCCCGGACGGCCTCATGGGTGGCGTTCAGGTCGGCTACAATTTCCAGGCCGCGAATTGGGTCTATGGCCTGGAAGCCGATTTCCAGGGATCGACCCAGCAGGACAACCGCGCTTGCGTGGCGAGCTGTTCGGCGGCGGGCATTGCGGTCTATGACCAGAAGATGCAGTGGCTCGGCACGGTTCGTGGCCGCCTCGGTTACTCGGTCGGAGACAGCCTGTTCTACGCCACCGGCGGTCTCGCCTACGGCAACGTCAAAACCCGCATTCAGGCAGGCGGCGGCGGCTTTGCGGACGTGACCTTCGACAAGACCAGAACCGGTTATGCCGTTGGCGGCGGCGTTGAATCGCCATTCGATTTGTTCGGCCTGTTCGGCCGGAACTGGACCTCGAAGACTGAATATCTGTTCGTCGATCTCGGCCGCGCGACGGATACCTTTACGGTTGGCGGAGCTGATTTCGCGACAACCAGCAAGGTGCAGGAGCACATCTTCCGCACCGGCCTGAACTATCACTTCAATTCGCCTGTGGTTGCGAAGTACTGATCGCAACATCCCTCATGACGAAAAACCCCGGCGCAAAACGCCGGGGTTTTTTGTTGGTGGAATGCCCTGCCGGAACGATCAGGTCTTGCTCGCCGTCACGACCAGACCCGGCACATTTTCTCCTGCCTCGGTGCGGGTGGACGCGGACGTGATCGCACACATCGTTAGGCCCACGCCCAGGACCGCCCTGCGCAAATAGTCCGCGCCGTGCGCGTAGCGCAGCCCACGGCCGAGAATGACGCCATCGCCCGCGTGCGTCTCCACCGTGAAGGCCAGCAGGCCATTCGGCCTCAGCACGCGCTCTGCTTCTAGCAACAGCGGCTCAAGCTGCGGCACATAGACAAAGGCATCGGCCGCCATGACAAGATCGACGCTGGTCGCACCCTCGGCCTGCAGACCTTGCAGCATGTCGGTGACATCCAGCCGCGCATAAAGGCCGGTGGCGCGCGCACGTTCGATCATTCCGGGCGAAAGATCAATGCCGATGAACTCATCCACCAGCGAGGCGAATTCCTGCGCCGCAAGCCCGGTCCCGCATCCGAGATCGATCGCGCGTTTGAAATACACCGGCAGCTTTGCCGCATGGCGCGCAGCCAGCACGGCTTTCAGCAACACCTGCGGGCCGCAGTAATCCAGATCCTGCACCAGCGTCTTGTCGAACCTTGGTGCGTACTGATCGAACAGCGCGCGGACATAGCCGGGTGGCATGGAGGAGACTTCTTCCGCGCCGAGCCGCATCAGGCGCAGCTTGGCGCCGTGCCGGTCATCGCTATCGGCCTCGCACGCATGGTTATACGCGACAATCGCCTCGTCCCACGCACCAAGTTGTTCGCGTAAATCGCCGAGCGCGAACCATGCCGACGCAAATCGCGGCTCGAGTTCAATCGCCTGCTCCATCAGCTCCGCCGCAGCGGCGAGATCGCCCCGCAGCATCAGGTCGCGTCCGAAATCGAACCGCCGGTCGGCGATCAGGTTTCCCGAAGACAGGAACAAGGACGCGGGCATGGACTTGATATGAACCTTCAGGAGAGAGCCTCGCGGGATTTACCAGACTCCAACGGACTTATGGAGTGACTATATAGCGCGGATGGTAAGGCAGATGCGCCCCCAAGACATCCTGATGCCCGTCGCCGCCGGCCTGTGCTGCAAGCCCGGCGGCTTTCATATCGACCCGGTGCGGCCGGTCGAGCGGGCGCTTATTACCCATGGCCATTCCGACCACGCCCGCCCCGGCCACGGCGCGGTGCTGGCCACGCAAGAAACCCTCGATATGATGCGGCTGCGCTATGGCGACAATTTCGCGGGCAGCACGCAAGCCATCGCCTACGGCGAAACGCTCAAGGTCGGCGGCGTCACCGTGACGTTTTATCCGGCCGGCCATGTGCTCGGGTCAGCACAGATCGCGGTGACCCACGGCAAAACCAAGATCGTCGCCTCGGGCGACTACAAGGACGCGACCGATCCAACCTGCGCACCGTTCGAGGTGGTCCCCTGCGACGTATTCATCACCGAAGCGACGTTTGGATTACCTGTCTTTCGCCATGGGGACGCTGCGGGCGAGATTGCGAAGCTGCTGGCATCCGTCGCGCTGTTTCCGGAACGCGCGCATCTGGTCGGGGCCTATTCGCTCGGCAAGGCGCAGCGCGTGATCGCCCTCATCCGCGCAGCCGGCTACGACGCGCCGATCTACCTGCATGGCGCGATGGAGAAGATCACGCGTTACTACGAGAGCCGCGGCATTCCGCTGGGTGATCTGCGAATGGCGAAGGGCATGAAGAAAGCCGACCTCGCCGGCACCATCACGCTCGCGCCGCCCTCGGCCATCACCGATATCTGGACGCGGCGATTTCCCGATCCGGTTGCGGCATTTGCATCAGGCTGGATGCGGGTGCGGGTCCGCGCGCGGCAAAAGGGCATCGAGTTGCCGCTGGTGATTTCCGATCACGCCGACTGGGACGGACTGTGCGCGACCATCGACGCGACCGGGGCGGGCGAGGTCTGGGTGACGCATGGGCAGGAAGACGCGCTGGTGCACTGGTGCCAGTCGAAGGGTTTAAAGGCACGGCCGCTTGCCCTGGTCGGCTATGGCGATGAAGACGAAGAGGCCGTGGCGGCCGACGAGGCATCGCCGTCATGAACCGGTTTGCGCAACTGCTTGATCGCCTGGCCTACGAGCCCGGCCGCAACAACAAGCTGCGCCTGATCACGAACTACTTTCGCGAGGTGCCGGACCCCGATCGCGGCTGGGCGCTCGCGGCATTGACCGGCGCGTTGTCGTTCCGCCACGCCAAGGCGGGATTGATCCGCGACCTGATCGCCGCGCGCACCGATCCGGAACTGTTCGCACTGTCCTACGATTACGTCGGCGATTTGTCGGAGACTGTCGCCCTGATGTGGCCTGCCAACCAGCGCGCCACCAATTCCCCGCCGCCACCGACGCTGACCGACGTGGTCACCACCTTCAACACGCTGGGCAAGACGGAAATCCCGGCGCAGCTGGTGCGCTGGCTCGACGAGCTTGATGAAACGGGACGGTGGGCGTTGCTGAAGCTTGTTACCGGCGGTTTGCGCATCGGCGTCTCGGCGCGGCTGGCGAAAACTGCCGCTGCGGCACTCGGCGGCAAGGATGCGCACGATGTCGAACTGATCTGGCCGGGGCTCGCGCCGCCGTATCTCGACCTGTTCGCGTGGCTCGAGGGCCGCGCAGACAAACCCGTCAATCTCGATCCCGCGCCGTTCCGTCCGGTGATGCTGGCGCACGCCATCGAAGACTCAGACTTCGCCAATCTTGCGCCGGAGGATTTCACGGCAGAATGGAAATGGGACGGCATCCGCGTGCAGGCGGTGAGCGGACGCGACGAGAACGATCACATCGTGACACGGCTTTATTCACGCACAGGCGAGGACATCACCAGGAGCTTTCCCGATCTGGTGCCGTCGCTGAGATTGCCCGGCGCGCTCGACGGCGAGTTGCTGGTGCTGCGCGACGGCCGGGTACAGACGTTCAATGTCCTGCAACAGCGCCTCAACCGGAAATCCGTGACGCCGAAGCTGATGAAGGATTATCCGATCCATCTGCGCGCCTACGATCTGCTCAGCGACGGCGCCAACGACCTGCGCGCGCTGACATTCACCGAGCGTCGCGTGAAACTGGAACATTTTATTGCGCAGCTTGGCGATCCCCGTATCGATCTCTCGCCGCAAGTTTCTTTCAAGACATGGGAGGATCTCGCCGCCGCACGCGCCGACCCGGCGAGTGCCGGAGCAGGAGAGGATTCGGAAGCTGTCGAGGGCGTGATGCTGAAACGCCGCGATGCCGCCTATCTGCCGGGCCGTCCGAAGGGCCAGTGGTGGAAATGGAAACGTGATCCGCACATCATCGACGCGGTGCTGATGTATGCCCAGCGCGGCCACGGCAAGCGCTCGTCGTATTACTCCGACTACACGTTCGGCGTCTGGACCAAAGGCGACGACGGCGATCAGCTCGTCCCCGTGGGCAAGGCCTATTTTGGCTTCACCGATGAGGAGTTGATTCAAATCGACCGCTTCATCCGCCGTCACACCACCGAAAAATTCGGCCCGGTGCGTCATGTGGTGCATGAACCGGATCAAGGGCTGGTGTTCGAGGTGGCGTTCGAGGGGTTGGCGCGTTCCGCGCGGCACAAGTCCGGTGTTGCCATGCGATTTCCCCGCATCAGCCGTTTGCGCTGGGACAAACCGCCGCGCGACGCCGACCGGCTGGAGACACTTGAACGAATGTTAATCTCCGAGGCGAAAATTCCGTCTGTCGCAGCCGTCGATAACCATTGACGCAGCGCAGACAGTTCCCATGTGGCGTGCTAGTGTGGGCGCCGCGCACACGACCATTCAGGAGACGACGATGCCGGACGACGTGAGGGAATTGCCAGCCAGAAACGACGACACCCTGTCGCGCTTTCTCGGCGGTTCGCCGCTGGCGGTGCTGGTGCGGCTGGTATTGCTGTCGCTGCTCGTCGGCGTGGTGCTCGCCGCGATCGGCTTCGATCCGTGGAATATCGTCTACAGCATTCGCCGGCTGGTCGACTGGATCTGGAATCTCGGCTTCGACGCCATCAACGGCCTGTGGCGCTACTTCCTGCTGGGCGCGGTGATTGTAATCCCGGTCTGGCTGATCTCGCGGCTGTTCAACACCAATCGGCCGCGCTGATTGAGGGACGCCGCTAAAGTCACGACCGCGCAGGTTTTCAGCATCGCCGGACCGGCGATGCTGGCCAACCTGACGACTCCACTCCTTGGTGTCGTCGCGACAGCCTCTATCGGAAGACTGGGTGAACCCGCGCTACTCGGCGGCGTGGCCGTGGCATCGGTCGTTTTCGATTGCCTGTTCTGGCTGTTCGGATTCCTCCGCATGGGCACCGTCGCGTTTACCGCGCAAGCTTTGGGCGCGCGGGACGATGCGGAAATTCGCGCGACCTTGTTCCGCGCCATCATTATCGCGACAGCCATCGGCCTGTTCCTGATTGCCGTCCACAAGCCGCTGGGCGCTATCGCTTTCTCGTTGATGGGCGGCAGCGAACCGGTGACCGCCGCGGCTCGCGAATACTTCGCAATCCGGCTGTGGTCTGCACCGCTCGCGCTCTGCAATTATGTCCTTCTGGGCTGGTTCGTCGGTCAGGCGCGCGCGAAAACCGCGCTGGCGCTGCAAATCCTGATCAACGTTGCAAACATCATCGTGACAGTCTGGCTGGTGCTTGTACTGAACAAGGGAATCGCAGGCGCGGCGATTGCCGCGATACTGGCCGAAACCATCGGATTTGTCGTGGGCGCGGCGCTGGCCTGGCGCCTGCTCGGCCGCATGTTCGACATCAGCGTTGAGCGGCTTTTCGACCGCGAGCGGCTTTTGCACATGTTCGCGGTGAACCGCGACATTCTCATCCGCACGGCAGCCCTCATTGCGGCGTTTCTGTTCTTCACCTCACAAGGCGCGCGCGCCGGCGATAACGTGCTGGCGGCGAATGCCGTGCTCAATAATTTTCTTCTCATCAGCGCATTCTTTCTCGACGGGATCGCAAATGCCGCCGAGCAAATCTGCGGACGCACTTATGGCCAGCGCAACCGCGAAGGTTTCCTGACCGCGACCAAACTCGTGATCTTGTGGGGCTCGGTTTTCGCGCTCGCCGTCGCAGCCGCGTATTTCGTCTTTGGATCGGCCTTGATCGAGGTCATGACATCGAATCTCGAGATTCAGCGCCTGGCAAACGACTATCTCGTCTTTGTGGTTCTCGCGCCGATCCTCGGCGTGTTCGCATTCGCCTATGACGGCATTTTCATCGGCGCAACCTGGGCGCGCGACATGCGCAATCTCATGCTGCTGTCGCTGGTGATCTTTCTTGCGGCGTGGGCGCTGACACGTCCGCTGGGCAACGCTGGCCTCTGGATTGCGCTGCTCGTTCACTACGTCGCGCGTGGCGGCCTGCAGGCGCTGCGCTATCCGGCGCTGCTGAAGGCTTCGTTCGGCGACCGCGCCCTCACTCCGGCCACGGCTCTGCGGTGATGGTCGCGGCATCCGCGCCGACGATTTCGGAAAGACTGTCGCGCCCGGTTCGCCGCAGCGTGGACAGGAGATCCGCCTTGATGTCCTCGACCAGCCCGAGCCCCTTGTAGATCAGCGACGAGTAAAGCTGAATCAGACTGGCCCCCGCGCGGATCTTCATCAGCGCGGCCCCTCCGGAATCGATGCCGCCGACGCCGATCAGCGGGAAGGCGCCTTCCGCCCGCACATAGGTTTCCGCCACCATGCGTGTGGACAGCTTTAACAGTGGCCGTCCCGACAATCCGCCCTGCTCTTTCGCACGCGCCTGCTCGCGCAGCGACGCCGGCCGCGATAGCGTGGTGTTGGCGACGATCATGCCATCGACACGCCGCGAACGGGCGATGTGCACCACGTCGTCAAGCTCCTGCAACGTCAGATCCGGCGCGATCTTCAACAGCAGCGGCGAATCGCCGGCGTTCTTGCGTACCCGCTCGCGCGCATCGACCACCCGCGCCAGCAGATCGTCCAGCGCGGCGGCCTGTTGCAGGTTGCGCAAACCCGGCGTGTTGGGCGACGACACATTGACGGTGAAATAGCTCGCCACCGGCGCAAACAGTTCGATCAGCCGGACATAATCGGCTGTGCGATCCACCGCATCCTTGTTGGCGCCGATGTTGACGCCGACGATGCCGCCGAGACGCGCCCGCGCGGCAAGCCTGCGCAGCACGGCTTCCGCGCCGTCATTGTTGAAACCCATGCGGTTGATGACGCCGGAATCCTGCTCCAGACGAAACAGCCGCGGACGCGGATTGCCTGCCTGCGGTTTCGGCGTCACCGAGCCGATCTCCACAAAGCCGAACCCCAGCCGCAGCAGCGCGTCGGGCGCTTCAGCGTTCTTGTCGAAACCCGCGGCCATGCCGACAGGATTGGGGAAATTCAGGCCGAAGGCGCGTACTGCGAGCTTGGGATCATCAGCGCGGGGCTTCGCGGGCGGCAGGAACCGCAAACCGCCGACCGCCAATCGATGAGCGTCCTCCGGATCGAGCCGGCGCAGCAACGGCAATGTGAGGGCGTCGAAGGCGCGGATCACGGGACAAGCTCCGGAATATCGTGCGAACCGTCGGACCGGGCGCGCAGGTCGAAAATCTGCGTCACGGCGCCAAGATCAAGTTCGCCGTAGAGATGCGGAAACAATTCGCCCCCGCGCGAAGGCTCCCATTTCAACGCGTCGCCGAGCGCATCGGCGTCGATGGCAATCAGGAAAAGCCCGGTCTGCCCCACGAAATGTTTGGCGACCGTCCCTGCAACCTGCGAGGCCGTCGAGAAATGGATGAACCCGTCACGCCGGTCGTCGGCGCTTCCGCGAAAGGTGCCTTGGCGTTCGGCCTCGCGCCAGGCCGAGGCCGGACAGACTTTATAGATCGTGGACACAGCGATCGATTCTCGTGAATTATTGATTTCTTTGGGCTTTTCCGGAGGCTTGCCGAACGCCCGGCAGACCGTATCGGCGCACTCCAGTCACTTCAAGGCCGGTATTCAGGGAACAGCACCCGATTGCAGAAGCCGTCGATTCGAGGTAATAATTCCTAGAATCTGATCAAATTCACTGCCCCGGTCCGGTCGGCTGGGCCACTCTCCGGCCACACCCATGCTTACTCACGATCAAATCTGGAATGCGCTGGATCGCCTCGCCGAACGCGCGGGGTTGTCGGCCTCCGCACTGGCGAAACGCGCCGGGCTCGACCCGACAACCTTCAACAAATCGAAACGCGTCACACCGGACGGGCGCGAGCGCTGGCCATCGACTGAATCTGTGGCGAAGGCGCTGGCGGCAACCGGCACGACGGTCGACATCTTCGTGCAACTGATCGAGGACACCGCCCGTGCCGTGCAGGCCGTGCCGCTGCTGGGATTCGCCGAAGCCGGCACCGGCGGTTATTTCGACGATGGCGGCTTTCCCGTCGGCAAGGGCTGGGACGAGGTCGGGCTTCCGTCCGTCAATGACGAGCACGCCTATGCGCTGGAAATTTCAGGCGATTCGATGAAGCCGGCCTATCGCGACGGCGACGTCATCATCGTCTCGCCGGGCTCGCCAATCCGGCGCGGCGACCGCGTAGTCGTCAAGACCAAGGACGGCGAGGTCACGGTCAAGGAACTGAAACGGCGGACCGCGAAAGTGATCGAGTTGCAGTCGCTCAATCCGGCGCACAAGGACCGCGTCATCGACGCCAAGAACGTCGAGTGGATCGCGCGCATCGTCTGGGCGAGCCAGTAAGTTATCCAGCTCGCTTCAGCGCCGCGTCGATCATCGCGATGGCATTCGCGATACCATAGACCGCGACGAACGATCCGAAGCGCGGGCCTTTCTCCTGGCCCAGCAGCACCTGATAGAGCATGTTGAACCAGTCGAGCGACACGCCCGGACGGCCATCCTTGCCCTTCTTGACCTGATCGAGAAACGGCTCGCGCCGGCCGATTTCATAGACCACGTTCTGGATATCCTCGGCGGATGCCTCCGGCGGCAACTGCGCGAGCGCGTTGCGCAGATCGGTCAAGGCCGCTCGCTCGCTGTCGGACGGCTCGCGGAACTTCTTCGTCGGAGCCACGAAGTCGCGATAATAATTGATCGCATAGCCGACCATGGCATCGAGTTTCGGATGAGTCTGCGGCGTCACACCCGGACGATAGCGTCCGATGAAGCCCCACAGCGTTTCGGCATTCTCCGCGTTGGACGACGACACCAGCGTCAGCAGCAACTGGAACGTGACCGGCATGTCGGCGAGCGGCGGCTGCCCGGCGTGAATGTGCCAGACCGGATTGCTCAGGCGCTGCTTGCCGTCCTGGCGCGGATAACCGTCGATGAACTGCTGATAGTCGTCGACATTGCGCGGGATCACATCGAAATACAGCCGCTTCGCCGCCTTCGGCTCGCGGTACATGAACAGCGACAGCGATTCCGGCGAGGCGTAACGCAGCCACTCGTCGATGGTGAGGCCGTTGCCCTTCGACTTGGAAATCTTCTGGCCCTTGTCGTCGAGAAACAGCTCGTAATTGAATCCTTCCGGCGGCGTGCCGCCAAGCGCCGAGCATATCTTCCCAGACAGCTTCACCGAGTCGATCAGATCCTTGCCCGCCATTTCATAATCGACGCCGAGCGCAACCCAGCGCATCGCCCAGTCCGGCTTCCACTGCAACTTGCAGTGCCCGCCGGTGACCGGAACGGTGACACGCTCTTGGGTGTCGGGGTCATCATAGGACACCGTGCCGGCCTTGGCGTCATGCGCGACGATCGGCACCTGAAGCACGATACCGGTGCGCGGCGAGATCGGCAGGAATGGTGAATAACTTGCGGCACGCTCCTCGCGCAGCGATGGCAGCATGATCGCCATCACCTTGTCGATGTTCTCCAGCATCTTCAGCAGCGTCGCGTCGAAACGGCCTGACTTGTAGTATTGCGTCGAGCTGGCGAATTCGTATTCAAAGCCGAAGGTGTCGAGAAACGCGCGCAGCCGCGCGTTGTTGTGTTCGCCGAAGCTCGGATGCGTGCCGAACGGATCGCGCACCTGTGTCAGCGGCTTGCCGAGGTCCTGCGCGAGCAGCTCCTTGTTCGGCACATTATCCGGAACCTTGCGCAGCCCGTCCATGTCGTCCGAGAACGCCAGCAGCTTGGTCTTGATCTTGTCGTCGGTGAGCACGCGAAACGCATGACGCACCATGGTGGTGCGCGCCACCTCGCCGAAGGTGCCGATATGCGGCAGCCCCGATGGGCCATAGCCGGTCTCGAACAGCACTTCGTCCTTCGGCTTTTTCTTCAACCGCGCGACAATCTGCTTCGCCTGTTCGAACGGCCAGGCATTGGATTGTTCGGCAAGAGCGCGCAGGTCGCTCGCGGTTGCAGGCATTTCAATCGACATCAAGGGTCTCCGCGCAGGGAAATCAGGTCGGCTGCCGGCGCGCGAGCCACCAGCCGATCATTACAAAACACATGCCGAGCGCAGCGCAGACGATCAGCAATCCGGCTGTATTAGCCGCAACGCCTGCATAACCCAAGGTCTTGGCGTCGATAAAGGGATAAGGGTAGAAGCCGGACATCTTTCCGCGCACCAGGGCGAAGCCGAGATAGAACAGCGGGTAGATCAGCCACAGCAGCGGATCGTACCACCGCAGCCCTGCCTTGCGAACACACGTCAACCAGAACAGAACATAGGCCACCGGCATCACGGTATGCAGCGCAGTGTCTGCGAACCATTGCGCACCTTTCGGCTCCCACAGGTGACGCAGCAGGGTGTGATAGGTGAGCCCGACCATCGTGATATAGACCGCGACAGCGGACCGGACGAAGGGATGCACAAGCCACTCGTCCATCCCGGCCTTGATCGCAAAGGCCGTGAGCACGAGCGCTGCGAGGATATTGGTCTGCACGGTGAAATAGGAGAAGAAGCGGATCAGCGATTCCGCGAGCGAGAGGCCGAGCCCGTTCGTGACCTGAATGTGCAAAACGAGCTGAAGCAACAGCGAGAACCAGCAAAACGCCGCCAGCAATCCGACGCCCATGCGTTTGATTCTTGCCGATCCGATCGCCATCGCCATCGTGCCTCGCGTTTGATCAGAACGGACTGACCGAGAAATAGCGCAGCCACAAATCGGTGTAGCGGCCCTTTTCCCATAGCCGGAACATCGCCCAGTTCAGCGCCTGCCGCAGCAAGTCGTTGCCACGTTTCACGCCGATGCCGACGCCCTCACCAAAATAGCGGCTTTCGGTGAAAGGGCCGCCGCTGAACGCGCAGCAATCCGAAGAATCAGTGCCGTTGATCCAGAACGCCAGCGAAATCGCATCACCGAAAATAAAATCGACCTCGCCGCGGCGGAGCGCGAGGCGAAGCGCCTCATCGTTGGGAAAGCTGACAATCTGTGCATCGGTAAAAAGCGTTTTCAAATACGCTTCATGCGACGAGCCTGCGATGGCGCCGACCTTCTTGCCCTCGAGATATTCCGGCCGCACCTCCGCCATCACCGCATCGCGCCGCGACACGAAGCGCGCCGGGGCACGGTAGTAGGGATCGCTGAAATCGAGCTTTGCGCGCAACTGCGGCGTGACGGCCAGAGACGCGATGATCGCATCGCCGCGATTGCCGTTGATAGCATCCACCAGCGTCTCGAACCGCCGCATCTGGATCGTGCACGCCACCTTGATTTCTTCGCAGATCATCCGCGCGAGATCGACGTTGAAGCCAGCCGGATTGCCGTCGGGGCCAGTGAAATTGAACGGCGGGTAATCCGTCTCCGTCAAAAAGCGGATCACAGTCAACCGCGCCAGATCAGGCCGGTCGGGCCGCCGCCGCGGGTCCCAGAATCCCGGCACCGCTTGGGGGGCGGCGGGCTGTGGGACGATGGCGGGAGGCGGGGACGGTTGCGACGGCGTCGCGGATGGCGCGCCCTGCGCATGTGCGGGTGACATCGCGGGCACATGCATCGCGGAGATGCAGACCGCCGCCGCAGTTGCAACGGCTAGATCACGCAATCGGATGTTGAAGGGGAATACCATCTGTGGTTGCATCAATTGGGGGGTCCGCGTGCGGGTCTTATAGACCATCCGCAGGCGGATTCGAGTGCCGTTTGTGGCGTGGGGTGGCGGTCAAATGGCCGTGGCTGAGCGGACAAGGCGATTTGACAACGCACCTGAGCCGCGTTTCGGCCGTCTGGCGGATTCTGCCCGCCGTTTCAAAGCCGCGTTCACCAGCCGTCTTGGCTTTCCGCTGCGCAGCGACCAGATCGTCCTCCGCGACAGACCTGCTCTCGAACTGGATTGTCTGCGCGGCGTGCTTCCAGGTTCGTTTCTGGCCTCGGCCGAGCGCCGCGCCCGGGAGATCGGCGTTTGCGCCGACCGGGTCCTGATTCAACGGGGCGTCATCGACGAAGAGGTGTACCTTGATCGACTGGCCTCCTACACCGGCGTCGAGGTCGAGAACTTCACTGACATAGACCGGCGCGACTTTCCGCTGCCCGACAGTGCATTCCAGTTCGTCGCGCGGCACGGCTATCTGCCGATCCGCAGAAACGGCGAGTTGATCTACATCATCTCACCGCGCGGAAACACGACTCGCAACATAACGGAGTTCCTTCGCCGGTTTCCGGAGTTAGGCCATCGTATCCGGCTGACGTCGCAAGCCCGGCTCAACGAATTTCTCGAGCGCCAGTGCGGTGATTCACTTGCCCGCAAGGCCGCAAAAGGCCTCGCGGAGCAGTCTCCCGCATTGTCCGCAGCGCCTTCCGCGCCAACACAGCGTCATCCGCTGACATCGGCGGCCCGCCATCTGTTGCGCCTCGTACTTCCCGTGACTGTGCTGATCCTGGCGCCGCTTGCGGTACTCGACTTTTGCAGCATCGTGTTGTCGGTGTGGTTCCTGCTTTTCACAAGCCTGCGTCTGGCGGGAAGCATTTCGCCGCAAAAGCCCGTTGTTCCTCGCTCCCGGTTGTCCGACGATCAACTCCCTGTCTATACGGTGGTCGCAGCGCTTTATCGCGAAGCATCGTCGGTCGCGCCGCTGATGCGCTACATCGGTGAACTCGACTATCCACGCGAAAAGCTCGACATCAAGCTCGTCATCGAACTGGACGATCTCGGCACGCGCGCAGCCATCGCGCGGCTCGGACCGATGCCGCATGTCCAGGTCATTATTGCACCTGATGTCGGACCGCGCACCAAGCCGAAAGCTCTTAATTACGCGCTGACTTTCGCGCGCGGCACCTTCATCACGGTGTTCGACGCCGAAGATCGCCCTGATCCGGATCAGCTTCGCGCCGCGCTCGATATTTTCCTGACGCGCGATGAGGACGTCGCCTGCGCACAGGCCAGTCTTTGCATCGACAACACCAGCGACGGCTGGCTGCCGCGCATGTTCACGGCCGAATACGCCGGGCAGTTCGACGTATTCCTTCAGGGGTTTTCCAACTTCGAAATGCCGTTGCCGCTCGGCGGATCCTCCAATCATTTCCGGACCAGCGTACTTCGCGAGGTCGGCGGCTGGGACCCCTATAATGTGACCGAGGATGCCGATCTCGGTTTCCGGCTCGCCCGGTTCAAGTATCGCTGTGTGATGTTTCCCTCAACGACCTACGAGGAGTCTCCTGCGCGGTTTGGGGCATGGCTGCGTCAGCGTTCGCGCTGGATGAAAGGGTGGATGCAAACCTGGAGCGTGCACATGCGCTCTCCGCGGCAACTCTGGCGAGATGCCGGCGGCGGCGGATTTTTCACCCTGAATATCATTGTCGGCGGAAACGTTTTGAGCGCGCTGGCGCATCCGTTCCTGCTCGGCGAGATTCTCGTTCGGGCAGTCATGAGCGCGTTTGACAGCAGCGTGACATCGTTCTTCGCAAAACCGTTCATTGAACTTTATCTGGCGACGATTGCAGCCGGCTATCTCAGCACCGTCGTGATCGGGATGATCGGGCTGGCCAGACGAAACCTGCTGCATGAAGCATGGATTCTGCTGCTGACGCCGATCTACTGGATTTGCTTGTCCATCGCGGCCTGGCGCGCGCTCTACCAGTTATTGGCCGAACCATATCATTGGGAGAAGACCGAACACGGCCTCGCGCGACACTCGCGCATGGCGTCCCGACTTTCTCAATCAGAACCCATGCGTCACGCAAGGAAGCAGATCAGAGATAGCGCTTGAGATCGGCGGCGGCTTCTTCCGGCTTCCGCTTCAGATCGAAAGGCCGGACGAAATTACCCTTGCTGTCCATCAGATAGATCAGCGCGGTATGATCCATCGTGTAGTCGCCGTCTTTCAGAGGAATTTTCTTGGCATAGACCCTATAAGCCGAAATCACGCGCGCAATCTCTTCCGGGCTTCCGGTGAGGCCTTTCAGGTTCGGATCGAAGCTCGAAATGTAGTCCTTCATTGCGGCCGTGGTATCGCGCTCAGGATCGACCGACACGAAATACGCATTCACTTTGCTCGCGTCAGGCCCCATGGCGCGCAGGACCTCCGACATTTCAAACAACGCCGTCGGACAGACATCGGGACAATGCGTAAATCCGAAGAATATGATTGAAGGGCGGCCGATGAGGTTTTTCTCGGTGACGGCCTGTCCCGTCTGATCGGTGAGCCGAAATGGCCCTCCGATCGCCGCGGGCGCGGTGACCCCGCGGAAGCCGCCCAGCAGCCACAATGTCACCAGCAACCCGATGGCGAGACTGCCGGCAAACGCCGCGATGATCACGAGCGGCCGGGTTGTCCTGTCCATCGTATTGCGATCCTTGATCTTTCGTGCGGCAGGCGGTCCGCGAACGGAATGCCAGCGGCCTGTCCTCAACGTGCTTGGGATAGAGCGGGACGCCTGCGCAGGCAAGCGTCGCCCTCGCACCGGGGGATCACATGACAGGGAGCAAATACGGCAGACAACAGGCTTTTTGTCAGCGCGCGTGAGCCGACGCCTGCGCATCCATGTAACAGGGGCGATACATGCTGGTCAGTTCGCGCCCGCGCAGGAAGATCATGCGCTGTTTCAGGCCGCCGCGCCGCGAGATCCAGCTCCGGATCGAGGTCGGATACATCTCGTAAAGCATCCGCGTGGCTTCGAGGTTCGTTACCGGCCGGCCACCGGCTCCAAAATCCCAGGCGGCGTGAAATCCGAGACTGGCGCGGGATGTCACGCAAATCTTGTCGCGGGGAACAGCTCCAAGCACGATGGTGCAGGCCGACGCGCACAAGCCGTCGATCATGACGGTTTCACCCGACCCCTTGAGACTTTGATATTTGTCCACATAGGTGCCGATGCGGCCGCCCCGGTCCTCGGAAATCCGGACCACGGCGTGGCTGGCGCCGACCCCGATCACGAGAAGCACCGCCGCGAGAATCCCCGTCACAATCTTCATTGCCGGCCCCGTCGCCCCCTGCCTGTCGATCGTCGGGGCACTGTCAGCGTGTTGTGACTCAGCGATTTTGTCCAGATCGGTCAGCGCGATGGAGACAGAATCTGCCGCAGTGTTGCTGGCTTGCTGCACCTGCACGATGTGATCCCGATTTGGAACAGAGCGAGCGTGGTTCATTGAACGAGTTGAACTCGCAACCCGCTCCTTCGCGCGCAATTTTCGTTGACCGGACTTCGCACGCCGCGCTTCAATCATACCGGCTGGGGAGATTGCGAACTATGGCAAACGATGCGGACGTGATTGTCGTCGGCGCAGGGCTGGCGGGCCTTGTGGCGGCCACCGAACTGGCCGACGCGGGCAAGCGCGTGATCGTTGTCGATCAGGAAGGCGAACAGAATCTCGGCGGACAGGCTTTCTGGTCGCTCGGCGGGCTGTTTCTGGTCGATACGCCGGAACAGCGACGGCTCGGCATCAAGGATTCCCACGATCTGGCATTGCAGGACTGGATGGGAACCGCCGGTTTCGACCGCGACGAGGATCACTGGCCGCGAAAATGGGCCGAAGCCTATGTCGCCTTTGCCGCAGGCGAGAAACGCGGCTGGCTGCAGGCGATGGGACACCGGATTTTCCCGGTGGTCGGCTGGGCCGAGCGTGGCGGCTACGACGCCATGGGCCATGGCAACTCGGTGCCGCGGTTTCATGTCAGCTGGGGCACAGGTCCGGGTGTGGTCGAGCCGTTCGAGCGGCGCGCCCGTGAGCACGTCAAGACCGGGCGCATTGTTTTCAGATTTCGGCACCGCGTCGATGCGCTCGATATGACGAACGGAGCCGCAACCGGCGTCAGCGGAAAAGTTCTCGAACCGTCGTCCGAACCCCGCGGCGTCAGTTCGTCGCGCACCGAGACCGGCGACTTCACGCTGCAAGCACAGGCCGTGATCGTCGCGTCCGGCGGCATCGGCGGCAATCACGATCTGGTTCGCGAGAATTGGCCGAAACGTCTCGGCACCCCGCCCAAACACATGGTGAGCGGCGTTCCCGCACATGTCGATGGCCGCATGATAGGCATCACAGAAGCCGCAGGCGCGCGCCTCATCAATCGTGACCGCATGTGGCATTACGTCGAAGGCGTCCACAACTGGAACCCGATCTGGCCCGGCCACGGCATTCGCATCCTGCCGGCGCCGTCGTCGATGTGGTTCGACGCCATCGGCAAGCGCCTGCCCTCGCCGCTCTATCCCGGCTACGACACGCTTGGGCAACTCGATTACATCATGAAGACCGGCCACGACTATTCGTGGTTCATCCTGACTCAGAGCATCATCAAAAAGGAATTCGCGCTGTCGGGTTCGGAGCAGAACCCGGACCTCACCGGCAAGAGCTGGCGCATGACCATCCGCCGCGCCTTCAACAAGGGCGCGCCCGACCCGGTCGAAGCCTTCAAGCAGAAAGGCGCGGACTTCATCGTCCGCGACACTCTCGACGATCTCATTGCGGCCATGAACAAGCTCAGCGGCGCGAACCTGCTCGACACGGCGTCGATCAGACAACAGATCGAGGCGCGCGACCGCGAGATCGACAATCCTTACGTCAAGGATACCCAGGTCATGGGCATCCACAACGCACGGCGCTACATCGGCGACAAGCTAATCCGCACTGCCAAGCCGCACAAGATTCTCGACCCCGCGCATGGACCGCTGATTGCGGTCAAGCTCAACATCCTGACGCGCAAGACGCTCGGCGGCTTCGAGACAGATCTGGAGTCGCGGGTATTCGGCAACGATGGCCAGATCATTCCCGGGCTCTATGCCGTCGGTGAAGCCGCCGGGTTCGGCGGCGGCGGCGTCCACGGCTATCGCTCGCTCGAAGGGACCTTCCTCGGCGGCTGTCTTTTTTCCGGCCGCAACGCGGGGCGCGCCGCCGCGAAGGCCGTCGCCTAGCAAGCCACGTCACCAGCGCGCTTCGAGATTATCGTCCCATCTTGCGAGATGCGACAAAACGGCGCAGTCTATCCTCCTGAAAACAACAAGAATTCAGGGAGATGCCCCGTGACCGCCTCGGCCCCATCTGCGACGGCGCCCGTCAAAGTCGAGCAATCGAAGCTTGCCGCTGTACTGCGCGTCACCAGCGGCAATTTCCTCGAGATGTTCGACTTCTTCCTGTTCGGATTCTACGCAACCTACATCGCGAACGCGTTCTTTCCGGCTCGTGATGAATTCGCCTCGCTGCTGCTGACGTTCATGACCTTCGGCGCGGGATTTCTGATGCGGCCACTCGGCGCGATCGTGCTCGGCGCTTATGTGGATCGCGTCGGGCGCAGGAAAGGCCTGATCGTCACGCTGGCGATCATGGCGATGGGCACCGTGCTGATCGCCTTCGTGCCAGCTTACGCGACCATCGGTCTCGCCGCGCCAGCGCTCGTGCTGATCGGCCGGCTGCTGCAAGGCTTTTCCGCCGGCGTCGAACTTGGCGGCGTATCGGTCTATCTGTCGGAAATGGCTCCGCCGAACCAGAAAGGCTTTTACGTGAGCTGGCAATCCGGCAGCCAGCAAATCGCGATCATCGTCGCCGCGATCATCGGCTACGTTCTCAACACCACCCTGATGCCGCAAGCGATGTCGGACTGGGGCTGGCGCATCCCCTTCTTTATCGGCTCGCTGATCGTGCCGTTCATCTTCGTCATCCGGCGGTCGCTGCAGGAGACCGAGGCGTTCCTTGCACGCAAGCACCATCCAACTTTTTCAGAAATCTTCGTGTCGATCGTATCGAACTGGTGGATCGTGTTGGCTGGGATGCTGCTGGTGGTGATGACCACCGTGTCGTTCTATCTCATCACGGTCTACACGCCGACCTTCGGCAAGAGCGTGCTGAAACTCTCGATCACGGATTCGCTGATCGTCACTTTCTGCGTCGCGGTCTCGAACCTTTTCTGGCTGCCGGTGATGGGAGCGCTGTCGGACCGGATCGGACGCCAGCCCATCCTGCTGGGGTTCACAGTCCTCACCATTCTCACCGCCTATCCGGCGATCTCCTGGCTGGTCTCGCATCCTTCTTTCGAGCGAATGCTGATGGTCGAGCTGTGGCTGTCGTTCCTGTACGGAAGCTATAACGGCGCGATGGTCGTCGCGCTCACCGAGATCGTTCCAGCCAGCGTGCGAACGGTCGGTTTCTCGCTGTGCTACAGCCTTGCCACCGCGTTGTTCGGCGGCTTCACACCGGCGGTCTCCACCGCTCTGATCGAGGCGACCGGAGACAAGGCTGCGCCGGGTCTCTGGATGACGTTCGCAGCCGTCTGCGGGCTTGTCGCAACGCTCATGGTCTACCGCCGCGGCGAAGCCAATCGTCTTGTCACCGCGGCGGCTGGCTGATTCCGCGGTTACACGCGTCAGAAGCCGATCCAGTAGGCGTCGACTTCGCGCACGCGATTGCCCCAGTCGAACTCCTTGTCGGCTCCGAAGGACGGCGCTTTTTTCAGTTCTTCGTCGCTCATCAATGTTAGGAGTTCGTAGGCTTCAATCGCGGGGTTGTATTTCATGCTTCCCCACGGCAGCGGGCGATAATCTTCGCCGACCCCGAGAAAGCCACCGAAACACAGCACCGCGTAAGCGACGTTGCCGCTGGTCTTGTCGATCATCAGCCGTTTGATCGCGCCGATCTTTTTGCCGTCGGCGTTGAAGACCCGCGTTCCTTCGACCCTGTCGCTGGCAACAAGGCGATGAGGCGTGATTTTGATTGTGTCCGCAAGCATGTGAGCCTCCAATCGTTGAGGCCGATCTCACAAGACGATCCGTCACCGCGCAACATGTCCGGATCGTTCCGGAGCGAGGCCTGTCAGCCGGCAGGTATCGGGACTTATCGACGCCGTCCGGCATACGTACTGTAAGATATACAGCACGAGTCGCGGCTTCAACAGTCTGCGGTGAAGCATGCGGCAGTGCAGTACAAAAAGGCGAACGCTGCCTCCGTCAGACCGGGAGATGGCAGCGGCGATAAGCGTCGCCAAGATCAGGTCGTCGCCCGAATCTGATCCGGCGCAAGACCCGGCGAGCCCTTCCCCGTTTGCTCGGCATCGCGGATCAACGCCAGGATGCGCGCGGAGAGCGGCGCGCTCAGCCCATGACGTTCGGCGAGCGTGACGATCAGGCCCTGAAGGTGGTCGATCTCGGTGCGGCGGCCGCGCTGCAGATCTTCCCACATCGAGGAGCGCGCTGTCGGGTCGATCTTCACCATCGACGCGGCGACGCGCTGAAATAACGCATCAGGCAGCTTCAGAATGAACGGCGTGAGCGACGCCGGCAATGGCGTCGTCGATACGGGATCGATGCCTTCGGCTTTGACAACACGAAGCGCCTCCCGCCACTGATCCGCGAACAACGCGCGCCAGGGCCGTTGGGACAACTGCTCGCGCAGCGGCAGGTTGGAAAGAGCGACCAGCGCGTTGTTCAGATTGACCAGCAACTTGCCCCATTGCACGCCGGTGATGTTGTCCACCGCGCGAAACGCCAGTTCAGGCTGCCAAAGTTGCTTGGCCGTGTCGGCGTCATCCCTTTCCAGCAGGATGTCGCCGGAGGTGGCGCGATGGAAATGTCCGTCGCCGAGCGATAACACGTTGAAAGGCACCATGCCCGCAAGCACGTCATGATCCGGCAGCGCGTCGCGCAGCACCGAGACGTTGCCGGTGCCGTTCTGGAGGCTGACGATCACCGCATTTCTTGCTGCGTGGCGCGCGATCAGGCCCGCGATCTCTGGCGTGTCGTCGCTCTTGACCGTGACCAGAATAATTCCTGCATCTGCAAAAATCGCGGGGTCGTCCGAAAGTGCGATCTCCGCCGGGGTCAGGCGGTGCTCGATGCCTTCAAAACTGGTGACCTTGAGCCCGTTCCGATTGATGTCGTCGATCACGCGCGGCCGCGCCAGTAGCAAGACCGGGCGTCCGCCGGCACGCAACATGCCGCCGACGAAGCAGCCGATGCTGCCCGCGCCCGCGATGCAAATGGATTTTGACAAAGCCATGAGGGTTGACCCGATCCGCAATGAACCGGAGCGTCGCCTAAACCTTGCGAAATGGCAATGCGGGGCCGTTGAGCTTGCGCAGGCCCGGCTCGCGGCGCTCCAGCCACCAGCCGTATTGCTTGGGCCAGGAGTCGAACGTGCCGTCGCCAATCTCGCCCTTGGTGTCGCGCAACGCGAGTTCGGCATGGAGCGGCCAGTTCGGATCGAACAGCGCCTCGCGGCCCACCGCCACAAGGTCGGTCTTGCCTTCGGCGACGATGTCTTCGGCCTGTTGCGGATGCAGGATCAGACCGACCGCCATGGTGGCGACCTTGGTCTCGTTGCGGATCTGCTCGGCAAACGGCACCTGGAAGCTGTAGCCGCGCGGGATGCGGGCCGCCGTGGCCGATCCCATCAATCCGCCGGACGAACAGTCGATCACGTCGGCGCCCCGCGCCTTCGCTTCGTTCACGAACGCGACTGAGTCGGAAATATCCAGACCGCCGTCGATGCCGTCGATCGACGAGATGCGCACGAACAGCGGACGATCCTTGGGCCACGCCGCGCGCACCGTCTCGACGATCTGGAGCGGAAATTTCATCCGCCCGGCGCGGTCGCCGCCGTAAGCATCGCTGCGCTTGTTGGACAGGGGCGAGAGGAATTCGTGCAGCAGATAACCGTGAGCACAGTGAAGCTCGAGCACGTCGAAGTCCGCCTCGACCGCCCGCAACGTCGCAAGACGAAAATCCTCGCACAGCTGCTTCAGTTCCAGTTCGGTCAGTTCGTGCGGCATCAGCCAGCCGTCGCCCATGGGAATGGCGCTCGGCGCAACGATGATCCACGGCTTGTCGCCACGCGCGTGATCTGCGGCGGTGAGTGCGGCGTTGCCATACCACGGCCGCTGCATACTGGCCTTGCGGCCGGCATGAGCCAACTGGATCGCAGGCACCGAGCCATTGGCGCGCAGAAACGCCGCGATGCGTTTCAGCGGTGCAATTTGCGCGTCGTTCCACAGGCCGAGATCACCATGAGTGATACGGCCTTCGGGATTCACGGAGGTTGCTTCCGTCATCACGATTCCGGCGCCGCCCTGCGCGAATTTGCCGAGATGGACCAGATGCCAGTCGTTCGCCACACCGTCCTCCGCCGAATACTGGCACATCGGCGAGATTACGATTCGGTTTTTGGCGGTAATGTTTCGGAGCGCGATTGGCGTGAACAAGCGGGGCTGTGACATCAGGCCTCTGTTAATTGGATCATTGGAGGGCCCAACTTAACAGCCCGCCTGCGAAAGCCAAGGAACAGCTCTTGTCGCCTGGGACGAAGCGGTTTGGCGCGCGCGGTCTAGTCCGACGCCTGCGGCGGCCACGCCCGATCCGGCCTATAGAAGAGCGCCAGCTTGAGGCTTTCAGCAATGCGATTGGCCTTCTCGCGAAAAACGGCGCTGACTGTGTCGTCAAACATGTCCTCACACGTTTCGCCGAACAGTTTCAGCCAGACGGCAAACAGGTCGAACCGCATTCCATCCACCGCGAAATGTTTGACGACCGGATTCCCCTTGTAACGTCCGCTTGTCAGCATGACGGACGACCAGAAGGCATACATCTTTTCCAGATGCGGCTGCCAATCGCCGGGGATCGCGGTTGCAAAAACCGGTCCCAACTCGGGATCCGCACGCACCTTGACGTAGAACGCATCGACGAGCTGCCGAATGTTATCCTCGGAAACACGGTCATGTTTTTTTGTCAGGCCCATCATGCGACAACCCATACCACCACGACGCCAAGCACAGTCCAGACCAGCGAATTGACCAGCATCCGCACCAGCGAGCTGTGTTCGGCAGAGCCAATCGCGCGAGAGGCGATATTGCCCGGCAGTAAAAATGGCCACGCGATGATGTCACCTGGCGAAACGAATTTGCGCATTGGAGCAGTCCTTCAAGTGAGTGCTCAAGGCAGCTTATGACAGGACTTGCCATAAAGCAATATTTGAAATATATCTTATAATCCAGATACGAGGCTGACATGCGACTGACGTCATATTCCGATTATGCGCTGCGAATGCTGATGTATCTCGCAGTGAAGCAGGACCGGCTGGCGACGATTGCGGAGATCGCGGCGAGCTACGACATCTCGGAAAATCATCTGATGAAGGTGGCTCATCAACTCGGCGTCGGCGGCTATGTCGAAACCGTGCGCGGACGCGGCGGAGGGTTGCGGCTGGCAAAGCCGATGGAAGACATCCTGCTGTCCGACGTGGTGCAGTACACCGAGCCCGACATGGCGATCGCATCGTGCTTCGAACCGCTCGATGTACCTTGCGCGATCGGCTCTTGCTGCGTTCTCAAAGGCGCGCTGGCGAAGGCCCGCGATGCATTCATGGAGGTTCTGGAGGGCTATTCGCTCGCCGACCTGGTGCGCCCCCGCGCCCGACTTGGGAGCCTGCTCGGGATTTCCCCTGGCCCTTCGCCGCACTGATTAAATTCGTCGATACGGTCACAGGCAGGCTGGAGCGGGCGAAGGGAATCGAACCCTCGTATGCAGCTTGGGAAGCTGCCGTTCTGCCATTGAACTACACCCGCACAAGGCCGACCTTAGCCACACCCGGCGAGCCGCCGCAAGATGGCTTCCCGGACAGGATTCGGGTGGCGTGGGGTCTCGAAAAGCGCAAGATTCTCCAAGAATCATGAACTCAGCCATGCCAGTCTGGAACGCAATGACGACCGGTTTTGCATTGTTCGATACGGAGATCGGCCGCTGCGGCGTCGCCTGGGGCGACCGGGGCCTGCTGGGCGTGCAATTGCCGGAAGCGGACGACGCCCGAACCCGCGCGCGCATCCGGCAAAAGGCACCCGGCGCGCGGGAAGCGACAATGCCGGATCATGTCCGGCAGGCCTGCGACGCAATGGCGGGACTTCTGCGCGGCGAAGCAAGGGACCTTTCCTTCATTGTTCTCGACCTGGAGAAAATTCCTGCCTTCAGCCGCAGCGTCTATGACATCGCCCGGACCATCGCGCCCGGCGCGACGCTGACTTACGGCGATATCGCCACACAACTCGGCGACAAGCTCTTGTCCCGGGCCGTCGGCAAGGCGCTGGGCGAAAATCCATTGCCCATCGTGATCCCCTGCCACCGGGTGTTGGCCGCGAACGGCAAGACCGGCGGCTTTTCGGCCAATGGCGGGGTCACCACCAAGTTCCGGATGCTTTCCATTGAACGCGCGCGCATCGCTGGCCATGCATCCGAGGACGCGCCGATGCTGTTCGATCCCGGGTTGTCGATTGCCCCGCGACGGCGGCGCGGCTAGAATTCCGCGTATGCAGGTCACCTCGTTGCTGCACAACGCATCGCTCTCCGTGGTCGCCTACCGGTGCAACATGGGACCGGACGACGCTCCGTTCCTCGAACAGCACACATGTCACTCGCTGTCCTATGTCCGCAAAGGCAGCTTCGGCTACGACACACACGGCCACAGCCACGAGCTTGTGGCAGGCGCTGTGATGGTCGGTCACGCGGGCGACGAGTACACCTGCTCACATGATCATCATGTCTGCGGCGACGAATGCCTGTCGTTCCAGCTCGCACCCGCGCTGGCCGATGACATGGGCCTGCGCACAGATGCGCTGCGCCTCGGCAGCGTACCGCCGCTGCCCGAACTGATGGTCTATGGTGAACTCGCGCAAGCGGCGGGACGCGGCGACAGCGACATTGGGATCGATGAGGCCGCGATGCTGTTCGTGAATCGCTTCGTCGAAGCGACATCCGGGAAATCGCAGAAAACGCAATCGGCCACGACCCGCGACCGCCGACGCGCGGTCGAGAGCGCGCTGTGGATCGATGCCCACGCCGACAGCAACATCGATCTCGACACCACCGCATCGGCGGCCGGGATCAGTTCGTTTCATTTCCTGCGATTGTTTTCAAATGTGCTGGGCGTGACCCCGCATCAATATCTGGTGCGCTCGCGGCTGCGCCATGCAGCCAGGCTTCTGGCCGACGATGCGCGATCCATCACATCGATCGCATTCGACGTCGGTTTCGGTGACCTGTCGAATTTCGTGCGCACTTTCCATCGGGCCGCCGGCGTCTCGCCCCGGCGCTTTCGCGAGGCCGCGCGCGGCGACCGCAAGATTCTCCAAGAACGGTTACAGTCCGCCGCCGTAGGCTGATCTCCACAATCAGGGAGATCATCATGTACGACCATATCGGACTGAAAGTCAGAAACCTCGATGCCAGCGTGCGGTTCTATACCGCGGCGCTCGCACCGCTCGGCCATGTGCTGTGCTCACGCGACGACAGTGGCGCAGGATTTGGACCGAAAGACGCGCCCGCGCTGTGGCTGCATGTTTCAAAAGAGCCGGAAGGCCCCGGCGCGCATGTCGCGTTCCGCGCCGCTGATCACGATGCCATCAAGGCGTTTCACGCAGCGGGGCTCAGGGCCGGCGGCCGCGACAACGGCGGCGCGGGCCCGCGCGCGGATTACAGCCCCACCTACTACGCCGCTTTCCTGATCGATCCTGACGGCAACAATGTCGAAGCCGTTTGCACTTGAACCGTCTGCAACTTGCGAGAGCTCGATCCATGGCGTCAATTCACAAAGAAATCCTACTTGCTGCGCCCTCTGACGGCGTCTGGGAGGCGGTGCGCGACTTTCCTGCCGTGCACACGCGGCTCGCGCCGGGCTTCGTGACCGAATGCAAAATGGACGGCGATACACGAATCGTGACATTCGCGAACGGCACGGTCGCCCGCGAACTGCTGGTCGATTGCGACGACACAAGACGCCGGCTCGTCTATGCCATCATCGGCGAACGCATCAAGCAACACAGCGCTTCCGTGCAGATTCTCGACAACGGCGAGGGGCGCAGCAGATTTATCTGGACTGTCGATGTGCTGCCGAACGAAATCGCGCCATACATAAGCGCGCAAATGGACGAAGCCGTTATCAAGATGAAGAAAAAACTCGAAGACTGAGTTTGCCGGACGATATGCGCGCGACACATTCCGGCGACAAGCCGGAGTAAAACGCTCATCTCCTGTGCGAGACGGGAAAACCGCACTGAACAAGCGGGATACAAACAAACTGCTCGAATTTAATCGCTTAAATTCGAATCTCTTTCGCACCTTTAACCTTACCGAATTATACAAGTGGATGGTTCGGCAATTCCACATTTGCGACCGCCCCGTGACGCTAAGACATTCTCCTCGAAGAGCACGGAGAGTCGCGAATGCAGAATTCGAAACTTGCGGAAGCAGACACAGTAGCGACGTTCGGCCAGCGTAAGGTGACGCCGCGTGTGTGTATTGTTGACGAAAAAAGGCATATTCGCACCTTTCTCGCGGAAGCCCTTGATGAGCTCGGCTTCATCGCGTGCGAATGCGCGGCCGCCGACGAGCTTCCCGCACTGCTCGACCGTCACTTGCCTGACCTCGTAGTGCTTGGAATACCGCATGACGGCACTCAAGCTGGCCATATCCTGAAAGC
The DNA here is from genome assembly GCF_058800765.1 of Afipia sp. GW822-FHT04G07. Taxonomy (NCBI): domain Bacteria; kingdom Pseudomonadati; phylum Pseudomonadota; class Alphaproteobacteria; order Hyphomicrobiales; family Nitrobacteraceae; genus Afipia; species Afipia sp. GW822-FHT04G07. The sequence goes on along the minus strand of NZ_JBXAMP010000001.1, from coordinate 3,025,146 downwards.
CCTTACCAGCAAGCAGTTCACCGGCAAGGTGCTGCTGATCGGTCCGAAGGATTCGATCGTCCTCAATGCAGTGCGCCAGCTCGGTGAGGAAATCGGCATCGCGATGCTGCCGCCGCTTGCCACCCCGTTCAGCGCGGACGGGTTGCGCTCCAGCGTGGCCACCTTGCTTCCGGTCAAGGCTCCGCCGAGCCCGCCCGTCGATGTCGCGGAGGCGCTCAAGGCCGGCTGGCTGGAACTCTGGTATCAGCAGAAAATCGACGCGCATACGCTGGCGCCGCGCGGCGCAGAAGCGTTGATCCGTCTGCGTCATCCAGCGTGGGGCGTCGTTCCCCCCGCCTCTTTCATTCCCGACGCAAGTGACCCGCAGTTCAAGGCGTTGTCGGAGTTCGTGGTGAACCGCGCGCTGGAGGACTGGCACTATTTCGTCGACCAGTACGGTCCCGTCGATCTCTCGATCAACCTGCCGATCAGCTTTCTCGAGGATCCGGCTTCAGTCAGCGGACTCTGCCGCCAGATCCCTGATCATCCGGCATTCGGAGGTCTGATCATTGAAGTGAAAAGCAGCGAGATCATTCAAAATATCGACCTGGCCATCGATGTCGCCAAACGCGTCCGCTTTCATAACATCGCCATCTCTATCGACGACGTCGGCGTCGATTGGCCCTTGTTCGCGGATCTGCCAAGTTTCCCGTTTGTCGAAATGAAGGTCGACCGCGAATTCGTCACCGATTGCGCCGACAACCGGCTGAAGCAAACGGTCTGCCGCAGCATCCTTGAGCTTGCGGACCGGTCCGGGGCGCGCACTGTCGCCAAGGGCGTGGAGACGAGGTCCGATCTGGTCGCCACACACGAAATGGGTTTCGATCTGGCGCAGGGCTATCTGTTTGGCAAACCGGCCAACGCGAAAAAATTCGCACGCGCGACCTTGTCGCGCCCGGTCACGGCCCTCGCGTAACAGTCCCGATCATTTAGCGGCGGCGGATGAAGCTCTCGATCCCCAGTCGGTGAACCGCACAGCGGCGGCTGCAAGAACGCCGAGCACAACCATGGACGCTGCCGCCAGCCAGAAGAATTGCGGGCTGCTCGCGCCCTGCGACATCAGCCACCATCCTCCGGCAATGACGAAGACCAGTCGCGCCGTCTGCGCCAGCACGGGGCCAAGAACTTTAGCCGCGCCCTGCGATGAGAAGAAGAGCGAGATCGAAAGCCCGACGAACCCGAGGAAGGGCGCTGCCGTAGACAGGTATTGACGGCCCGCGGCGCGGACAGCCGCGTTATCGGTGAAGAGATTGACCCAGATATCCGGGAAAACGGCGAAGAACCCGCCAAGCACACCGACCGCCACGAACGACAGGCCTCCGGCGGTCCATGCGATACGCCGCGCCCGCGCGATACGGCCGGCGCCGATCGCCATTCCGATCATTGGCACCGACGCAATTCCGACAGCAAACGCCAGCGACGTCAGCATGAACTCCAGCCGCGCGCCAATACCATAACCGGCCAGCACTTCAGTGCCGAAGTTCGCCAGCAGGTGCGTGAAGATCGTCACCGTCAGCATGATTTGCAGCGGAGAGAAGCAACCGACCGCGCCCACCTTCAGAATGTCGTAGAACATTGCGCGCTGAAACCGGAAGCCCTTAAAGTTCAGCTTCACGCGACTACGGCCCGACAGCAGATACCATGTCATGATGGCAGCACCGATCAAGAATGCGATCAGCGTTCCGGCAGCGACGCCACGCATCCCGAACTGCGGCACGGGTCCGAACCCCAGGCCCAGAATGCCCCCGAGCAGAATCTGAAACAGCGCGGAAGTGAGAATGATCGCCGACGGCAGCTTCATGTTGCCGGTGCCGCGCAGCAGCGCCGCCAGCATATTCATGATCCACGGAATGACGGCGCCAGCGAAAAAGATCTGTGCGTAGCCGACGGCTTCGCTCAAGACGCGGCCCTGTCCTCCCAGCATCGCGAGCACCCACGGCCCGAACACAAGCATCGTGACCGTGAACGCCAGCCCGAAGCACAGGCCGATCATCAGCGCGTGGATCGCCAGGCTCGAGGCGCGCCCGGCATCGTCGGCGCCGAGCGCGCGCGCGATCGCGGATGCCACGCCGCCGCCCATCGCGCCGCCGGACATGGTCATCATCAGGATGACAAAGGGAAACACCAGCGCCATCGCCGCGAGCGGCTCCACACCGAGGCGGCCGATATAGGACGTTTCGGCAATCGCGACACAGGTGCCGGCGGTGAGCGCTATGACGTTGGGAGCCGCCAGCTTCAGCAATGTCGAGAGGATCGGCCCATCAAGCAGAGGATTCCTGGTCGGCCCTTTGATGGGCGGCAACGGTGGCTTGGTGTCCACCGCCACGACAGGTATCTCGGCAACCCCAAGCTCGGACATGCACTCCCCTGCGCGGCTATCGTTTATGATCGCAGCCGCTTGTCAGCGACACTTACCACCGAAATACCGCTCGGCAACACGACCGGCGCGCATGGCGGCTATCCGCTGCTCCGAACAAACCCGTTCAGGCCGGTTCGAGGAGGGCCGACGCATTGGCCATCGCCACCGGCCGGTCGCCAAGCAGCCGGTCGGCAATGGCGTCACCCCGCCCGTCGGACAGGACGGCAAACGGGTCCTGCGCAGTCAGCCGATGATCGACGACCAGCCGCGACAACAGCAGGCGGCGGGCATCGCCGCGCATCGCGTGTATCCTGCTGCCTTCCCATGCGAAGGTCACAGCGCTCGCGACATGATAAAGCGTGCTGGTGGCGCGGCGCGCCTCCGCTTCGTTTTCGGAGCGGCCCGCCACCTCGCGGGCAAAGCCGATAGCCTTGTCTGTCAGGCCGCGCAATCGGTCGCGCCAGACTTGCGGAATGCTTGCAGTATCGTCGATCCGCGCGTGCAAATCCGCGCCCAGTGCGGCTTCCGCGCCGTGACGACCAACCGCACGCTTCAGCGTATCAAGGGCGACGATGTTCCCCGTGCCCTCCCAGATCGAACCGAGATGAGCGTCGCGTAGCAGCCGGGGCGTCGCGAACTCCTCGATGTAACCGATGCCGCCGCGCATCTCGATCGCGTCGCCGCACACCTTGCGGGCGTCGCGCGTGGCGCGATATTTCAGCGTCGGTGTCAGCACGCGCAACAATGCCGCCGCATCCTGGCTGCCTGCCTCGGCGCGATCCAGCGCATCGGCGGTGACGAAGCTCATCGACACCGCCTGTTCGGTCGCGAGCATGATCTTCATCAGTTGCCGGCGCGCCAGCGGCATGTCGATGATGCGGCGGCCGAACACCACACGATTGTTGGCAACCGTGTTGGCGTCGTGATGGGCGCGCCGCATCAGCGCAGCAGACTTCACGCCATTCGAGAGCCGCGACCAGTTGACCATCTCGGCCATCTGCACGAAGCCGCGATCGAGGCGCCCTACGGCATAGGCGATCGCGCCTTCGAGCTTGATTTCGCCCGATGCCATCGAACGGGTGCCGAGCTTATCCTTGAGGCGAACGATGCGATAATGGTTGGGCGATCCGTCATCGAGTCGCCGCGGCATCAGGAACAGACCGACGCCCTGTGTGCCACCGACAGCGCCTTCGGGCCGCGCCAGCAACATCACGACTTCGGCGTCCGCATTCGAGCAGAACCATTTTTCGCCGTGCAGCCGCCAGTGATCGCCCTCCTGCACTGCCGTGGTGGTGAGCTTGCCCACATCGGAGCCACCCTCCTTCTCCGTCATGAACTGCCCGCCCTGCGTGAGCTTGCCCATGTCGGTCTGCGTGAGGCCGTCGAGATACCTTGCCTTGAGCGCATCGTCGCCGAAACGCGACAACAACCGCGCCGCGCCATCGGTCACGTTGATCGGACAGCCGAGTCCGAACTCGGCTTGATTAAAGAGGAATGTGAACGCGTGCTTGGCGACCGCCGGATAGGTCTCCGCCCAGCCGAGAATACCCTTGCGATGCGACATCGCGTGGATGCCAAATTCGCCGTAGGCGGCGCGTTCGAGTTCGCGGTAGGCCGGATGATATTCGATCCACTGCCGGTCGTTACCGAACCGGTCGCGCTGATGCAGCACGGGGCCATGCTTGTCGGCCAGCCGCGCGCACTCATCGAGATGACCGCCAGCGAGTGCGCCGAGACGATCCAGATGCGGCTCGATGTGCTGAAACAGCGCCGCAGAAAGATGGACGCGTAACAGATCGGCGAGAACCGGGTCGGCACGATAAAAATTCATACCCGACGTGTCAGGCGCGATCAGGCCAAGTTCCGGTTTCGGCGCGGGCGCACTCAGAGGCTTCGCTGCGGCGGTCATGGCGTTCTCCCGAACGATCTTTATCTCGGGAATGATCCGGCATTTGACGTGCAACGGCAAGCAGACCTGAAGATCGGACCGACATGGGAGAACTGTGCCGCTCGAAGATATAATCCGCAGAGCGGAACTGCGAAAAACCAGATCCCGAGATGCCTAGGTCCGGAAATGCTTCGACAACTTGAGGCCCTGCCCCTGATAGTTGGACGCAATCTTCTGGCCATAAAGCGCGTCCGGGCGCGACAGCATTTTCTCGTAGACAAGACGGCCGACGATCTGGCCGTGCTCGAGAATGAACGGCACTTCGCGCGAGCGCACTTCCAGCACCGCGCGCGAACCCTGCCCACCGGCGCCTGCGTAGCCGAAGCCCGGATCGAAGAAGCCTGCGTAGTGGACGCGGAATTCGCCGACCAGCGGATCGAACGGCACCATCTCGGCGGCAAAATCGGGCGGCACCTGCACCGCTTCCTTGGAAGCAAGAATATAGAACTCGCCGGGATCGAGGATCAGGCTGCGATCCGGCCGTGCACGGATCGGCTCCCAGAATTCGCCGACGGTGTAGCCGGAGCGGCGGTCGACATCGACCACGCCGGTATGACGCTTGGCGCGATAACCGACAAATCCGTCGGAGCCTTCGCCGCTGAGGTCGACACTGAGCGCCACTCCACCGGCGAGATCGGCGTCGTCGCTGTCGACCAGGCGCTCGGCCGCGTGCAGCGCGTGCAGTTCATCGGCATCGAGCAACGGATGACCAACGCGGAAACGGATCTGCGATAGCCGCGATCCTTCGCGCAGCAGCACCGGAAATGTCTTGGGACTGATCTCCGCGTAGAGCGGGCCGTGATAGCCCGCCGCGATCATGTCGAAGCGCCGCGTGCCGTCGGCGATCACGCGCGTGAAGACGTCGAGCCGTCCGGTCGAGCTTTTCGGATTGGCGGCTGCGAGAATCGTCGGCGGCAGCGCAAGGCTTTCCAGCAGCGGCACGATGTAGACGCAGTTGGTCTCCAGCACCGCGCCATCGGACAGGTCGATCTCGTGCAGCTTCAATTCGTCGATACGCTGCGCGACGGTGATGTCCGGCCCCGGCAGGAAGCTCGCACGCACGCGATAGGCAATCGCGCCAAGGCGCAGATCGAGGCTGGCCGGCTGGATCTGACTTTCAACGAACGGGTATTCGGGCAGGATCAATCCGGCATCCGCCATCGCCGCGATCATGCGGTCGGGCAGAATTCCTGTCGCGCCGGGGGCGAGCGTGAAAGCCACCTGTTCAATCCCTATCTGCCTGTCATGTCGGGCAAAACCCACGTTTACCCGTTATCCGATGAGGTGCTTGACGGAAAGACCATGCGGGATTAAGCCTAGGACTTATCCCGTGGTCATTTGAGCCGGCCGGCTTGCAGCCACGTTAAATAACTCGCTAAACAGGCCGGGGACAGTGTGATCCCGGCCCATGGATTAATTTCCAGGCCGGTTTTTTTGTGTCCACCGCAGGGTGGCCACGATGGAGTGCACATGTCCGAGACCAAGACGCCCGCGGCAAAGCCGCAATCCCCCACCCGCAACTATCGCCCCGAGACCCGCCTCGTGCATTCCGGCACGCTGCGCTCACAGTACGGCGAAACCTCCGAAGCGTTGTTCCTGACGCAGGGTTTTATCTATGACACCGCCGAGCAGTGCGAAGCACGCTTCACCGGCGCGGACCCCGGCTTCCTTTATTCGAGGTTCTCGAATCCGACAGTCGCGATGTTCGAGCAGCGCATGGTCGAACTTGAAGGCGCTGAAGCCGCGCGCGCCACCGCCACCGGTATGGCCGCCGTCACCACCGCAATTCTTGCCCCGCTGAAAACCGGCGATCACGTTGTCGCGGCCAAGGCGCTGTTCGGCTCATGCCGATATGTCGTGGAGGATCTCCTGCCGCGCTATGGCATCGAATCCACGCTGGTCGACGGCCACGATCTCGATCAGTGGCAAAAGGCGATGAGGCCGAACACCAAATCCTGTTTCCTCGAAAGCCCAACCAACCCGACCCTCGATGTGGTCGACATCGCAGCGGTGGCCGAGATCGCACACAGCGCCGGTGCGCGGCTGATTGTCGACAATGTATTCGCGACGCCGATCTGGCAGAGCCCGCTCGCGCTCGGCGCCGATGTCGTGGTGTATTCGGCGACCAAGCACATCGACGGCCAGGGCCGCTGCCTCGGCGGCATCATCCTGTCGTCGGATGACTTCATTCAGGAGCACATCCATACATTCCTGCGCCAGACCGGCCCTGCCATGTCGCCGTTCAACGCCTGGGTGCTGCTGAAGGGACTCGAGACGCTAAGCATCCGCGTCAAGGCGCAGACCGAGACGGCGGGAGCGATTGCCGACGTGCTGGCGAAACATCCGAAAATTTCGCGGCTGATCTATCCGGGCCGCGCCGATCATCCGCAGGCCGCCATAGTGAAGAAGCAGATGCGCGCAGGTTCGACACTGATCGGCTTCGAGGTGAAGGGCGGCAAGGCGGCGGCGTTCCGCACGCTCAATGCACTCAAACTGGCGCGGATTTCCAACAACCTCGGCGATTCAAAAAGCATCGTCACGCATCCGGCGACCACGACGCATCAGCGTCTCACACCGGAGGCGCGCGCCGAACTCGGCATCAGCGAAGGATTCATTCGCTTCTCGGCCGGGCTCGAACATCAGGACGATCTGATCGAGGATCTCACTGCAGGACTCGAGAAGGCGTGAGTCGAAACCCCGACCCGCGCGGGCAAAGAACGGCGTCGCTTCCGCTCGCCTTTGACCCGCGCATCCATCTAAAAAACTTTCGAGAAGGTGGATTGCCGGATCAAGCCCCAATGACAAATAGGAAAGCCCTTCGCTCTCACATCGGGCGGTAGGTCATGACATTGCTCGGGATGTTGACCCCGGCCTTCACCTGCCCGACCGACTTGATGATCGTGTCGCCGAGCAGCTGGGCGAAGCAGGCGTAGCCCCAGTCATTCATGTGCAGGCCGTCGCCGATCACGAATTTATCGAACGGCATTTTCTCGTCTTCGTGCCACTGACGCATCACTTCAAAACGCGGGAACACCGCCACGTTCTTGAGCTTGGCGACCTCGCCGATCACCTTCACCATCTTGCTGGCGTTTTCCGTTTTCGAGGCGACCGCAGGAACGTATTGCGGATCGATCAGCACAACATCGACACCCTTGGCCTGAAGACGTGAGATTCCGTCCTCCACCAGCGCCGCCGTCGCGGCGATATCGCTGGCCGTACCCTTGACGACGGTGTTAGTGCCGAGTTGCCAGATCACGAGATCCGGATTGGCATCGAGCACGGCGGCGTTGAACCGCTTCATCATTTCGGGGGCATCCTGTCCGCCCATGCCGCGATTGATGATGCTGATGTCGGCGGTCGGAAACTTGCGGCGCAACTGGTCAGCGAGACGGTTGGGATAGGTATAGGCGGGTGACGACGTACCGAAGCCCACCGTGGTCGACGAGCCGAACGCAACGATGGTAACCGGCTCGCCCGCCGCGATTCGCCGCGCAACGCGGGGCAGCGAACCCGGAACGTCCTTCAATCCCTTGGCGGGCAGGCATGGAACGCGGGTGAGAATATCCCCTGCGCCCTTGGCAGCGCTCTTCGCCGCTTCAATCGCTTTTGTGGTCAGGCTCTTCTGCTGCGCAGGCGCTGCGGGTGCAGCTTCATTCGGCGCCGCCTGAGCCAGCGCCGGGGACGTACCCAATAATTCGCACATCATCGCCACCGCCAACGCGGCAAACACAAACCGATCATCAAAACGCATCAACGTTGAATCCTGAGCTCCGCCGGATTGAGGCGCGACGCCTCGACAACCAGCGACGAGAGCGCGCGGCCGATGCAATCGTGAACCCGCTTCGCCATTCCATATCCGTGAGCCGAACCAAACAGGTCGAAATCGCCTGCGTCATTCCAGTGCCGCATGATCGAAAAACGATCGAACATCGGAATCTCATGCTCTTGCGCGACAACTCGGATCGTATCGTTGTATGGCGAAACCACGAGCATCGTCTCCATACGTGGGTTGTATTGGAGATTCATCAAGAGGACATCTGCACCGGTCTTCTGCAACGCACCAACACCACCCTCAAGCGCGCTCCGGAAATCGTCGGGATCGACCCCCCGTATCGCGTCGACGGTGCCGGTTTGCCAGATAACGAGATCCGGCTTCTGATCCTGTGGGAGCTTTTCGATCAAGTCTCCGAAATTCGAGGCCGCCTCGGCCGCCGTCTTCTTGCTTCGCAGATCGGTTCTCACGTTGATCGTCACGCCTGGAAATATCTCGCGCAACGCCGCCTCGAGCCGAGCCGGATAAGATGCATTGACCCCGTCGGGGCCCGCGAGCGCCGAAGAACCACTGCCCACGACGAGAATTTCGAGCCGCTTCCTGGTCTTGACCGCATCAGCCACCTTGGGAAGCGCATTCTCCGTCGCCAGGAGATACGCGGGCACGGCGCAGCCGTCCTCCGCCTTCACAGGAGAGAACGCCAGAAGGCCCATCACGACCGCTGCGATCAGCATCTTTCTCATGACCCGCCTCCGGCGAGATCGGCATCGCTATCCGCGCCTTTCACACGCTTGTCGCCCTTGCCGATCTCCGTCTTGTACCACGAAAACAGCCACGCAGCGCCGGACATAATCACGATCCCGGCGAGGCTGACGAAGAAATGCATCCATGCGCCGCCGGAAATCTCGGCCAGAGCGAAATGTCCCGCAAACGCCAGGAAGACGCCAAGGCAGAATATTTCCAGCGAATGCTGGCCGCACCGGATCACGGGGCGGAGCCACGGCGACTTGAGGCCGGGCCAGTCGGCGTGAAGGAAGCGCACCGTGATCGCCGCCAATGCGAGAAAGTGAACAAAGCGCAGCACGTCGAGATCGGTCTTGTTGATCGGATACATCCAGCTTTCGAGCCAGCGCGGCATGAAAACGTTGAGCTGCGGCACATGCCAGGTCAGCGTTACACAGAACGCAAACACGAGATAGGCAATGCAAAGCCACAGCGTAATGCGTGAGGACAGAATGCGCGCCATGCGCTTTGCGCCGCCCAGCGCACACCAGGCCCCGAACACGAAAAGAAGCTGCCAGGCGAACGGATTGAAGAACCATGTGCCGTTGGGATAAGCCGGCAGGGCAAGATCAAACTCCCATGTGATGGCATAGAGCAGTACAGATAAGGCCAACGCGAGATCGGCCTTGCGCTGCATGAGCCAGATGATCACCGGCAGAAAGATCATGAGCACGATGTAGAGCGGCAGCACGTCCATGTTGACGGGCCGGAATTTCAGCAGCAGCGCCTGGATGATCGTCACGTCGGGCTGCTTGAGGAAATCGAGAATCCCCATTTCTTCCGCATAGAGCGGGTTCTCAAATCGCGTCGCGATGTAGGAGATTTCCGCAAGGTAAATCGTGAACAGAAAAACGTGCGCCACGTAGATCTGCCACACGCGCTTGAAGATGCGCGCGCTCGCGACGACAAAGCCCCTGCTCAGCATCGCGCGGCTGTAAACGAAAGCCGCCGTATAACCCGAAATGAAAATGAAGATTTCGGTGGCGTCGCTGAAGCCGTAATTACGAATGGTGAACCAGGTCAGGATATTCGGCGGCAGGTGATCGACGAAAATAAGCCACAGCGCCATGCCGCGAAACAGATCGAGGCGCAGCTCCCGCTCACCCACGGCAACCGGGAGGGCCGCGGCCTTTGCGGTCGTCGCATCCGCCATCGCCTGATCGGTGATCTGGGTCGTCACGAGCGTCATTTCATTCCATGCGGCGCCATAAGAACGATACGAACCTGCGATCCACGACGCCGGTTTTACGAAAGATCGGGGCGGCCCGCAAATTGCTGGTATTCAAATTGAAGGCATTCAAATAGACGACCCTCAGACCATGCTGGATAAAGACGGTGGTGAAACAATGGTCGGGACAGTTGCGTATCCTGTAGCAGCCTACCCGCTTTAAACCCGGTCGGCAGCACTTAGGTTAGGATGGAGAATCTGCCATGATGCAACCAGACCGTGGACGGACCGCATGTACCGCGCCGTGACTCGTCAGATCGAAGTCATCGTCGAACCGAGCTTTCTGCCCGAGCGCTCGTCGCCGCAGGATGGCCGGTTCTTTTGGGCCTATACCATCGCCATCGTGAATTCCGGCAGCCAGACCGTCCAACTCAAGACCCGGCACTGGATCATCACCGACGGAACCGGGCGGAGCCAGGAAGTCCGTGGCGAAGGGGTGGTCGGCGAGCAGCCCGTTCTCGAGCCCGGCGAGCGGTTCGAATACACCAGCGGCGTCCCGCTTCAGACATCGTCGGGCTTCATGTCGGGCAGCTACCAGATGGTGACGGAGGACGGCGAGCCCTTCGACATCGACATCCCCGCGTTCTCGCTCGACAGCCCCGACCACAAGCGGACGCTGAATTAATTTTCAGCGCGCCCTTCTTCTGAAACCGTCACCACGCCGGCCTCGTCCGGCGTGAACTCATAAACCGAGCTGCAGAACTCGCAGGTCACGACCACCTTGCCGTTCTCGACCATGTCCGCGCGATCCTGCGGCGTGAAACTCGCAAGCATCCCCGCCACCGCATCGCGCGAGCAGGAACACTTGGCAAGAATCGGCTGCGTCGGGAACACCCGCACGCCGCGCTCGTGAAACAGCCGGAACAGCAACTGCTCTCCCGATAAATCCGGATCGATCAGTTCGACATCCTCGATGGTGCCGAACAGCGAGCGGCTTTCGGCCCATGCATCATCTTCAGGAATGTCATGCACGACAGCGCCCTCCGGCGCATCACCAGGATGCAGGTCGGGTTGCCGCGCGCGCTCCGGCGCTTTGGGCAGAAACTGCATCAACATGCCGCCGCCGCGCCAGCGATGCTTCGGACCGTCGCCGGCGCGAAACTCTTCGCCGACGGCGAGCCGCACCCGCGTCGGAATTTGTTCGGAGCGCAGGAAATACTCATGCGCGGCGTCTTCCAGATTGCCGCCCTCCAGCGCAACCAGCCCCTGGTAGCGGCTCATGTCCGGGCCCTGATCGATGGTCATCGCAAGATGCCCGTGGCCGAGCAGCGCGGCCGAATCCTGGCCCGCCTCAAGCTTGCTTGCATCGAACCGAGCATAAGCGCGCAGCCGATCGGGCGCCTGGAAATCGACAACGATCATCGACACCGGGCCATCGGTCTGGGTTTGCAGGATGAAGCGGCCATCGAATTTCAACGTCGTACCGAGCAGCGTCGTGAGCACGATGGCTTCGCCGAGCAGTTTGCCGACGGGCGCCGGATAATCGTGCTTGGTCAAGATCTCGTCGAGCGCCGGTCCCATCTTCGTGAGCCGGCCGCGCACGTCGAGCGCGCTGACCTCGAAGGGCAGCACGGCATCATCCACCGGCGTTGCGGAGGGAGCGCGAATTTGGCTTTCAGGCGTCATGTCGGAAGCATTCTCGGATCAGGAGGAAGCAGATTGCCGCAGCAGAAACTCAAACCATGTCCGGTTCGATTTCCAGCCGCAACGCAGTGGTGGGTCGAGGATCGCCCGCCCTATATAGGGTGCTTCGTTCCCCAAAAAAGGACCAGAGATGACCCGCCTGCCGCCGGAACATGACGACAGAAACGCGCAGCTTCAGCCAATCGCGTGCAGGCACCAGGCCAGAATGCCCTTCTGGGCGTGAAGGCGATTTTCCGCTTCGTCGAATACCACCGACTGCGGGCCGTCGATCACTTCATCGGTGACCTCGTCGCCGCGATGGGCCGGCAGGCAGTGCATGAAGATGGCGTCGGGATTCGCCAGCGACATCAACTTGGCGTTGACCTGATAGGGCTTCAGCAGGTTGTGACGGTGCTCACCGTCCTTGTCGCCCATCGACACCCAGGTGTCGGTGACGACGCAATCCGCGCCGCGCACCATGTCCTCGGGTTTATTGCCAAGCACGATCGGCGCGCCCGTCGTCTTGATCCAGTCCTTCAGCAGCTTGTTGGGCGCGAGTTCTGGCGGTGTCGCGATATTCAGGTTGAAGCCGAAGCGCTCCGCAGCGTGCGCCCACGACGCCAGCACGTTGTTGTCGTCACCGGTCCACGCCACCGTGCGCCCCTTGATCGGGCCGAGATGCTCCTCGAAGGTCATGACGTCCGCCATCACCTGACAGGGATGCGAACGCCGGGTCAGGCCATTAATGACCGGTACCGTGGCGTGCGCCGCGAGTTCGGCCAGCGCTTCGTGATTGAGAATCCGGATCATGATGGCGTCGACAAAGCGTGACAACACGCGCGCGGTATCGGCGATTGTTTCGCCGCGTCCGAGCTGCATCTCCGCACCGGTCAGCATGATGGCTTCGCCGCCGAGCTGGCGCATTCCGACATCGAACGACACACGGGTGCGCGTCGACGGCTTGTCGAAGATCATGGCCAGCGTCTTGCCATCGAGCGGCTTGCTGGACGTGTCGCCGGCCTTGCGCTTCTTCTTCATCGCCACGCTGGCATCGAGAATCGCGCGCAACTCCTTGGTCGGCACATCGAACAGGTCGAGAAAATGACGCGGGGACTTGCTCATCGCGCAGCCTCTCGCCGCGCCGAAATCCGCGTCAGCTTCGCGCAGACGCGCTCGACGCGCGACACCGCATCCTCAATCTCGGCCTCGGTCACGATCAGCGGCGGCAGCAGCCGCACCACATTTTCGCCCGCGCCGACCGTCAGCAGCTTTTCATCGCGCAGCGCACCGACAAGATCGCCCGCCGGAACCACCGCTTTCAAGCCGATCAGCAAACCATCGCCGCGCACCTCATCGACGACGTCGGGGTAACGATCGACGATCGATGCGAGTTTCTGTTTCAGCACCAGCGACGCCCGCTGCACATGGTCGAAGAATCCCGGCGCCAGCATCACATCGAGCGTGGCGTTGCCAGCAGCAGCAGCCAGCAAGTTGCCGCCGAAGGTCGAGCCGTGAGTCCCCGGTGTCATGCCGGCCGCAGCCGCAACCGTGGCTAGGCACGCGCCCATCGGAAAGCCGCCGCCGAGCGCCTTCGCCAGCGCCATGATGTCCGGCTCCACGCCAGTCTTCTCATAGGCGAACAGGGTGCCGGTGCGGCCCATGCCGGTCTGCACTTCGTCGAACACCAGAACCAGTTTGTTGTCGTCGCAGAGCTGCCGCAGCGCGCGGAAGAACGCGGGATCGGCTGCGCGCACACCGCCTTCGCCCTGCCACGGCTCGATGATGATGCCCGCCGTCTCGGGTCCGATCGCCTTCTTCACGGCGTCGAGATCACCGAGCGGCACCTGATCGAAGCCTTCGACACGCGGTCCAAAACCTTCGAGATATTTCTGCTGTCCGCCTGCGGCCAGCGTCGCGAGCGTGCGGCCGTGGAATGCGCCCTCGAACGTGATGAGCCGGTAGCGCTCCGGCTTGCCGTTCACCGCCTGGAATTTCCGCGCCATCTTGATGGCGGCTTCCATCGCCTCCGCGCCGGAATTACAGAAGAATACCACGTCGGCGAAACTCGCGTCGCACAGGCGCGTCGCCAGCCGCTCGCCTTCCGGAATCGTGAAAAGATTCGAGACGTGCCACAGTTTCGCGGCCTGCGCCTGCACTGCCGCGACCAAATGCGGATGCGCATGGCCGAGCGCGTTCACCGCCACGCCGCTGGTGAAATCAAGATAGCGGTCGCCGTTGGTTGCGATCAGCCACGGCCCTTCGCCACGCTCGAACGCCACGTCGGCGCGGGCGAAAACCGGCAACATGTGGGAGTCGAGATGCGGCTTGGCATGTTGGCTCATGGCGACCTGATCGATGGTATGGGCCAACAGCTTTGCGAGCGCGTCCGCGCGCTTGTTGCTCAGTTGCTTGCCCCGGAAACGAAACGTGCCGCCCGAAAAGGCGGCACGTGGCGGTTATTCTATTGGCGAGCCCTGTGGTGTCAATCCACACAAGGGCTCGCGGAGGCGCGGCGAAGGCCTGGTTGTCGCTGCGGCAAGGGCATATTCCGGCATTTTCAGACCCAATCCAGTGTCGCGCCACCCGGCTTGGGGCAAAAAAACCTCTGTTTAGGATGTCTCACAAAGATCGAATTTATTTGCTTTTTGACCGGAACATGTGGACGCGCAAAGCCCGACTCTTGCGCGTGAGTCACGCCATATTGTAGCATTCCTGGCGTTGGGTACGACATCTCGTGCGGCGGTTCTGATCCTCGATTGTCTTCGGTGCGGCGTAAACGCCCGGTCGCTTTTCATGCAACCGGCGAGGGCTAAGGGATTCTGCCCGCAGGGATTTCGGGAATTTGGCAATCGCGACGCCGCGTCAAAAATGGCCGGCGCGATACAAAAGGAAGAGTGCGATGACGGTAATGAGCTGGACCGACGATCGCGTTGAGCAGTTGAAGAAGCTTTGGGAATCCGGACTTTCGGCAAGCCAGATCGCCGCCGAACTCGGAAATATCACCCGGAATGCCGTGATCGGAAAGGTTCACCGGCTCGGCCTGTCGGGCCGCGCCAAGAGCCCCTCCTCGGCAGCGCCACGGCAGCGCAAGGTGCGTCCCGCGCAGCACATGATGCGGATCAATCGCCCGGTGTCGCGCGGCAATACAGCGCTGGCCCATGCCTTTGATGTCGAAGCCGAGCCCGATCCGATCGCCTACGACAACGTGGTGCCGATGAGCCAGCGCCTCAGCCTGCTCGAACTGAATGAAAGCACCTGCCACTGGCCGGTCGGTGATCCGGGCAGCGCGGACTTCTTTTTCTGCGGCGGCAAAGCGCTCAACAGCCTCCCCTACTGCGCGCATCATTCGCGCGTGGCCTATCAGCCGGCCTCGGATCGCCGCCGCACCTCGCGGCCGACCAAGTAGGCGAAAATCTCAATCGCTTGCGTGACATACAATGCAGAAAAGCCTCATCGGATCGATGAGGCTTTTTTGTTGCGAAGTGGCGGCGGAGCTGGCTGCAAAAGGCGGCTTTGCGACCATGCGGCAGAACTGCGGCCGCGTTCGCGCTATTCCTTCGCTGCCGTCGTCGCAGACCTGGTCGCCGGGAAGCAGGCGGTGAAGGTCGCGCCGTGTCCGAACACGCTCTCGATCAGCAATCGTCCGCGATGACGAATAAGGATGTGCCTGACCAATGACAGGCCCAGACCCGTGCCGCCTTGCGCGCGGCTGTCGCCGGCATCGACGCGATAGAACCGTTCCGTTAGCCGGGGCAAATGCTCGGGCGGAATGCCGGGACCGAAGTCGCGCACCGCGAAGCGAACCTCGCCGGCGCCATCCTCCGGGGAGGGCGCGGTCAGCGACACCACCACGCGGCCGCCGGATGCGCCGTACTTCAGACCATTCTCGATCAGGTTTTCAAACACCCGCAGTAGTTCTTCGGTTTCGCCCGCAATCTGCACGGGCGTCTCGGGCAGTTCGAGTTCGATGCTCACCTGACGCTCGCTCGCCAGCGGCTCCAGCCCGTCGATCACCTGACGGACCAGCGGCACAACGTCGACCATCTTTTCGGGACGCACATGAGCGCTCAGTTCAACCCGCGACAGCGACAGCAGATCGTCGATCAGCCGCGCCATGCGCGTCGCCTGCGCGTGCATGATGCCGAGAAAACGGTCGCGCGCCTTGGCATCCTCGCGCGCCGGACCTTGCAGCGTGTCGATGAAGCCGGACAGCGCCGCCAGCGGCGTGCGCAGTTCGTGGCTCGCATTGGCGACGAAGTCGGCGCGCATTTCCTCGACCCGGCGCAGCGGCGTCTGATCGTGGAATGTCATCAGGATACAGTACTCGCTGCCGCCGAACGCGGTCGGCAGCGACAGCGGCGTCACGATCAATTCCATCCAGCGGTCGATCGGAACGTGATCCACATAGCTCGCGCGCTGCGGCTGGCGGCTCGCAATGGCTTCGCGCAGCGCCGCGATGATTTCCGGGGAGCGCAGCGCGAACAGCGCGAGTTCATTCCTGCGCAGGGCCGGCGCGAGTTGTGCTGCGGCGATATTGAAATGCAGCACGCGCCCGGCGCGATCCAGCAGCACCGCCGCATCGGGCATGCCGCCGACCAGCGACGCCACCACCGGCATTTCCGCCGGCCGCACGCCGATCAGATCATCGGCTGCCGGAACGGACTGATGCAGATGCCACGGCACCAGCGCCGCGCCCCCGATCACCAGAAACACCAGCCCGGCTTGCGGCAGCGTGAGACCGCCGAACATCACCGACGCCGCGAGGCCAAGCGCCGTCGCGATCAGAATAATCGCCGACCGCCGCAGCCGGTCGGACCACGGCGCGAAACCTGAACCCGGAGATGTCATCGTCATGCGCCGTACCTGTTCCGCGTGACCCGATACAGCCGCGTCACGAAATCGGAGAACGTGTCGCCTGCGGTTTCGCGGCATCGTCGAGCCGCTGCAAGGCGGCTGCGACCCGCTTCGCCCGGAGACCGACAATAAGCTCCCGAAGCGAGAGCAAGATGACAGAAATAAAGAACGGGACGAGATAATAAAGAACCCGGAACAACAACATGCCGGCCAGCAGTTCTTCCCGGTCGAACTGAAACAGGCCGACCAGCATCGCGGCGTCGAACACGCCGAGGCCGCCGGGCGAATGGCTGGCAAAGCCGAGCAGCGTCGCCGACACAAAGATCACCGCCACGACGACGAACCCGACATGGGGCTCATTGGGCACCAGAATGTACATCGCCAGCGCACAGAACCCGAGATCGACGATGCCGATCACGATCTGGAGCAGCGTCAGCGGGCCGCCGGGCAGCGTGACGGTCCAGCTTCCGCGCCCGACTTCCCGCGGCTTCATCCAGACCCACGCGACATAGACCGTGAGGCCGATCAGGATGCAGATGGCGGCAAGGCGATTGAGCCAGATCGGGAGCTTGTCGATCGAAGCCGCAGCTTCAGGATGATAGGCGACGCCGAGACCGAGCACGGCGGCGTTGCCAAGCCAGAAGGTGAGACCGGCCAGGAAGCAGACTTTCGCAACATCGACGGCCGAAAGCCCCCATGCCGAGTAGACGCGATACCGCACCACGCCGCCGGTGAAGACGCTGGCCCCGACGTTATGGCCGATCGAATAACTGGTGAATCCGGCGAAGGCGGCAATCCGGTACGGCACTTCCGTGCGGCCGATGGCGCGCAGCGCGAACAGATCGTAGAACGTCAGGGTGAAGTAGCCGGCGGCGACGCAGAGCCCCGCGAGCACCACGGTGCGCATTTCGGTTTCGCGCAGCGCCTCATAGAGGTCGTCGGTGTCGAGACCCTTCAACATCTCGTAGAGGATGAAGCAAGCCGTGGCGATGATCGCGATGCTGATCGCAACGCCCAGCTTGTGCAGGATCTGCTTCTCGCGCAAGTACGCGATAGCCCCGCGTAGTGTCTCCAGCATCCAGACCTCGAAATTCGATCAGCACATTGTCCCGTTAGATGCTGTCCTAGCAGACCGGCTCGATGACCGCGAGGCCGGCGTGATCAATTTGAGCCCATTCACGCGCCGGAAGTCACGTTAACAATACCGTGACACGATCGCCGTCCATTGCACCGCAACGGTGTCGCCTCCGTGTCAGGACCATGAGGCCGATTTGACTTGCTCGCGCTGAAAAAACAGCAAGTCCAGTTCGGCGGACGGCTCGCCGAGCCCTGTCAAAAGCGCATGAGTCTGACCGCGGTGATGGGTCTGGTGATTGAACCAATGCGCCAGGGCGGGAGCCAGTTCCTGCACGAATTGCTCGGGGCTCGAGACACGCCGATAGGAAATCGTTCCGGCAATGCGCGCATCGTCCAGCCCCTCGACATAGGCCACGATCCGGGCGTCTTCCGCCATGCGGGCCATTCGAAGCGCACCGAACGTCTCGCACAGGATCGCATCCAGCCGATCCGGCGCATCGCCCTCGCCGGTAAAACGCTTCATCCAGATTCGATCCGTCGCGAGCAGATGATTGAGCGTGCCGTGGACCGATTTGAAGAAGGCGCCGCGATCGGCCCGGTAATCCGCCTCGCCGAGACGGCCGGCGGCCTCATACAGCCGCGCGTTCGCCCATGCATTGTAATGGCCAAGCATGCGGAAATGCGACGTCAGGCCGCTTGCCATCTTGTGTCAGCCTGCGGCCGTGTGCCGCGCGACCACAAGGCTGCGCAACCAGGAGCCCAGCGCGCAACCCAGGACATAAGCCGCGAACATCACAAGCCCGAGGTCGAGCCAATAGCCGGCGCGGCCGGGCGCGAGATGAAACACCGACGCGAGGATCAGCGCCGCCACCAGCACCGCGACCTTGCGCAGCGTCACCATGGTCCACCCCTGCCCGCGCTGCACCACCGCGATCCAGCCCATTGCAAGGCCGACCAGCGCTGCCGCCAGGATCCAGCCCCAATTGAATGTCGCAAGGTAGATCATGCTCATTTCACCACGAAATCGATGCGCCGGTTCTTGGCCTTGCCTTCGTCGGTATCGTTGACGGCAACGGGCTGCGAACTGCCGTATCCGACCGCCTTCAGCCGGTCCGCCGGCAATCCGGCCTTGATCAGATAATCCGCTACCGCCTGCGCGCGCTTTTCCGACAATGCCATATTGGTGTTGTCGTCGCCGTCGCTGTCGGTATGGCCCGCGACCTCGATATTGGCGGTCGGGCAACGCAGCGCGGTTTCGATCAGCCGGTCGAGCAGCCCCATGGAATCCTTGTCGATGGTGGCGCGGCCGGATTCGAACTTGATCCTCGCCTTGCCCAGCAGATCGAAAAACAGTTGCTGGCAGACCGTCGGATCGACGCCGCTGGCGACCGGCTTGACCGACACTTCGGCCTTCGAGGTCCAGCCCTGCGGCAGTTCGCCACCGAGGCCGTCGCGAATCTGATCGGCCGCGACAGCGTAAAGCGCGTCACCCGACAATTTGACTTCGCGGTCCGAGATCACCAGCGACCCGGTCGAGACCCGCGACAATGCGCCCAGCGCCGCAACCACGGCGTTCGAGAACCCCTGCGGCGCGCCGACGCTGGCCTTGAGATTGTCCACCAGCTTTCCGGAGAAAAACTTCCGGCCGACAGCGGCGACGATGGCGGCGTGGACGGCGTTGTCCGGCACATAACCGGCGAGCGTGATCGTGTTGGCGACCGGGTCCTTGTTGGCCTGGAAGACGTAAGGCGGCGCCTTGATCGCATTTTCCTTTACCGAATAGCCTTCGGGCAGATTGCGCAGCGCGGCCACGATGGCTTCGCGGCTGCCGATTTCCCGCGCCAGGCCGCTCAGGCTGACGCTGGTGTCGCTCAGCGCGATCTTGCCTTCCTTGAGCTTGCCGATCTGATCGACCAGCAGCAGCGCGGCGTTGTCGAAACGCGGCGGCGCGCCACGGGCCAGGATCATACGGTCCGACACTTCGGTCCCTCCGGCGACGGCGCGCGTGGCTTCCGCCAGCCGCGCCTTGCTCGCGGGCAGCGGCGCGCTGCCGCCGAGCGTGATCCTGACCACGTCGCGCTCGACCGACCACAGGAACGGTTTGGCTTCGACGATCAGGCGGGTGCCGTCATTCAACAGCCGCACGCCCGCGACAGCTTCGACTTCCGAGGCGGCACTGCGGCGTCCATCTTCCGAGAACGCCTCCGCCGACAGCGAAACGTCGCGGCCGGAGACGGTAATGCGGGTCTTGTCGAGCACATTATCGTTGAGGACGGCGCTTGACCGGGCGGCCAGATCGGCCTCAAGCGGCCCAGTCCCCGTCCAGATCGCCGCGATCCAGAGGAACGCCAGCGGAATGAGCCCTGGCCCCCATTTTCGCGCCCAACTTGCTAATCGGTTCATTCCGGACCTTCACCTGACAGAGTGCAGACAAAACAAACCCTTGCACGGGTGTCAAACTGGAAATGAACGCGGGCCCCATGCCGTCAGGCAAACGTCAAACCGGGCTTTAGGCCGCTGTTTCGGACGCGCGCATAACCGTTTGTTCAACCGTTTCTGCGACATGTCGGTGTCGGATCCTAAAGGATCGGCCCGAGCCATCGCCATGAAGCAGCTTCGCAATCACGTCATCCGCGCGGGCCTCGACGCGCTCTACTTCACCGGCGCGCATCACGTGCTGCGGCCACTGCTGGCCGGCGTCGGCGCTATCTTCATGCTGCACCACGTCCGGCCCGCCCGCGACGATTTGTTCCAGCCCAACCGCCACCTCGAAATCACGCCCGATTTCCTCCGCGAGGTGCTGGCGCATGTCCGCGCGCTGGATGTCGACATCGTTTCCATGGATGAAGCCCACCGCCGGATGCGGGAGCGCGAGTTCGCGCGCCGCTTCGCCTGCTTTACCTTCGACGACGGCTACCGCGACAACCGCGACCACGCCCTCCCCGTGATGCGTGACCATGATGCGCCGTTCACGGTCTATGTCGCGAGCGATTTCGCCGACGGACGCGGCCGATTGTGGTGGGTAGCGCTGGAGCGCGCCATCGCGCGCGCCGACATCATCGAGATCGTGCGCGACGGCGTGACGGTGCGTCTGGCCGCACACGACGCCGCCGCCAAGCAGGCCGCTTTCGACGAGGTGCACGGCTGGCTGCGCGGCATGGCGAACGACAAGCTGGTGCAGGACGAGGTCAGCCGGCTGTGCGCGCAACATGGCGTCGACGATGCAGCCATCGCGCGCGAGCTTTGCATGTCGTGGCAGGAGCTTGCGCCATTCGCCGCTGACCCGCTGGTGAGCATCGGCGCGCATACGATCAGCCACTGCAATCTGGCGCGTGAGACCGAAGCCGAGGCGGTGCATCAGATGCGCGACAGCCGCGCGCGGATCGAGAACGAGTTGCAGCGGCCCGCGCTGCATTTCGCCTATCCCTACGGCGACCGGGCGGCGGCGGCGGCGCGCGAATTCGGCTTCGCCCGCGAGATCGGATTCAAGACAGCCGTCACGACGCGCCCCGGCATGATCTTTCCCGGCAACGCCGCGCACATGACGGCGCTGCCGCGCATTTCACTGAACGGCAATTATCAGAACGTGCGTTTCCTGTCGGTGCTGACCTCGGGCGCCGCCACCGCGATGTGGAACGGCTTCCGCCGCGTCGACGCGGCGTAACCACGTTTCAAACAGAGTCCGCAATCCCGCCATTCCTTGACTCACTCCTTGCCGCTGGCGCTATATCGCCGCCAAAGCAACAGGAGGCGTTATGTTCAAGGATCTGTTTTCACTGAAGGGCCGCATCGCGGTCGTCACCGGCGGCTCGCGCGGCATCGGCAAGATGATCGCTTCGGGCTTTCTCGCCCAGGGCGCTGCGAAGGTCTACATCACCGCGCGCAAGGCCGGCCCCTGCGAGGAAACCGCCAAGGAACTCACCGCCGCCTATGACGGCGAGTGCATCGCGCTGCCGATCGACATGTCCACCGTCGCGGGCTGCGAGACGCTCGCGGCCGAACTCATCAAGCGCGAACCGAAAATCGACATTCTGGTCAACAACGCGGGCGCCGCGTGGGGTGCTGCGTTCGACGAATTCCCGGAAGCCGGCTGGGACAAGGTGATGAACCTGAACGTCAAGTCGCTGTTCTTCCTGACCAAGGCGCTGGCGAAGCCGCTGCGCGCAGCGGCGACCAAGGACAAGCCAGGCAAGGTCATCAACATCGCGTCGATCGACGGCATGTCCGTCAATCCGCTGGAGACCTATTCCTATCAGGCGAGCAAGGCGGCGGTGATCCATCTGACGCGCCGAATGGCCGCCAAACTCATTCACGACAATATCAACGTCACCGCGATCTGCCCGGGCGCGTTCGAGTCCGACATGAATACGGCAGCTCGCGACCATGGCGACGCGGTTGCGAAGGCGATCCCGTCCAAGCGCATCGGCACGCCGGAGGACATGGCAGGCATCGCGATTTATCTCGCATCGCGCGCCGGCGACTATGTGGTCGGCAACGCCATCGCGGTCGACGGCGGCATCGTCTACGCGAATCTCAGCCTGCCGGTCGCGGGGGAGTAAGAGCGATCTTCCACCTCTCCCCGTTTACGGAGAGAGGTGGCGAGCCGTCAGGCGAGCGGGTGAGGAAAAGATTTCAATACGTCTCGACGTGATAACGCCCGCTTTCGCGCATTGCCGGCTTGAGCGCCGCCCAGTCCAGTGATGCCGCGCGGCAGGCGTCGGCGAAGGCTTCATCGACACCGCTTTCCATGCCCTTGAGGCCGCAGATATAGACGTGGGTCTTCTCGTCGCGGAGCAGGGCCGCGATCTGCGGGGCCTCGGTGCGGATGCGATCCTGCACATAAACGCGCGGTTCGTTCGGCACGCGCGAATAGCAGAAGTATTTCGCCAGCAACTTCTCAGGCACTTTCTGCAACGGCCCGAAATACGGCAACTCTTCCGGACGCCGCGCGCCGAAAAACAGAAAAAGCCTGCCTGGCGCGTCGGGCATCGCGCGACGGCGGCGTTCGGTGAAGCCGCGAAACGGCGCGGAGCCCGTGCCGGTGCAGATCATGATGATGTTTGCGGCGGGATCGTCCGGCATCAGGAATGTCGCGCCGAACGGGCCGGTGATTTCCAGCTTCGCGCCGCGCGGCAGGTCGCACAGATAATTCGAGCAGACGCCACCTTCCTCGCGCTTCACGGTGAGCGCGAGATTGTTGGTGTTGGGCTTCTCACCGCCGCGCGGCGACGCCACTGAATAGAGCCGCGCAACATGCGGCTTGCCATTGGCATCCATGCCCGGTGCGACGATGCCGATGCTCTGGCCTTCCAGCACCGGAAATTTCTGGTCGCCGAAATCCAGGATGATATGCCGCACGTCGGAATCGGCATTGGCATCGGTGAGGCGGAAATTTCCGGTGACGGTCGCCGTCGCAGGTTTGCTGCGGTTGTAGAGATTGACCGTCGGCTTGCTGGCGGAATGCGGCGCGACCGGCTTGCCGCCGAGACCCTTGCGCGCCTCCTCCAGCAGCTTCGAGACGTCGTCCTCCAGCGCCTCGATCGCACCGCCCTCGCCCACCGCCACCGCCGCGACCTCTTCCTGCTTCGGCAGTTCTTCCCAGGAATACTGTTCTTCGAGCGAATAGGCTTTGGTCACCACGCGCCAGTTGTCGATCGAGCCCGTGGGGCACGGCGAGATGCAATCCATGCAGTGATTGCAGATGCTGGCATCGACGACATAATTGTTGCCGTCATGCGTCACCGCATTGACCGGACATGTTTCTTCGCAGGTATTGCAGCGAATACATATTTCCGGATCGATGAGGTGCTGCTTCAGCAATTCCTGCGTCGGCGCGTTCATGGGCTTTATCCGTCAGGCCGCGATCTTCACGTATTCGAAGTCGCCGGGCTTGTTGTCGATGCCGACTTTCGGCGGCGCGATCCAGTTCGCGAACTTGCCAGGCTCGGAGACCGGCTCCATCAGCGACGAGATGAAATCGCCGTCGGCGGCGGAGGGCAGATAGTCATGCTTGATCTTCGCCCATTCCGCGTCGCTGACAATGACGCCCTTCGGCGTCGCGTTGACGTTGGTGAACTCGCCGATCTGGCGATGGAACGCGGTGTGCGGAAGTTCGAGCCGGAACTTGACGCCGGTCTTTTCGATCACCTTGTTCCAGCGCTCCACGCCCTTCTCGCAATCCAGCGTGTAGTCGTCGCGCAGCCGCATGTTGAGCGCGGTCAATGCCGGCTCGTCCACCAGCGTGATCTTGCCGTCCACCAGCTTGAGCACCTTGTAGATGTCGTCGGTCAGACGGTGGTCGTCGTCGATCTTGGTTTCCTGGAAGCGGCCTTTCAACCCGGAATTGTAGAAGTTCGCGGCGTTGGTCGAGACTTCCGATCCGAACAGATCGAGCGACAGCGAATAATGCAGGTTCATTTTCTTCTGCATGGTCGGGAGGTCGATGACACCGAGCGCACGGACCTTCTCGATCTCGTTCGGGTCTTCGATGCCGGCTTCCTTCATCGCATCGCAAGTGCGCTGAAGAATCCGACTCACTCCGGTCTCGCCGACGAACATATGGTGCGCTTCTTCGGTCAGCATGAAGCGGCAGGTGCGCGACAGCGGATCGAAGCCGGATTGCGCGAGCGACTCGAGCTGCATCTTGCCGTCGCGGTCCGTGAAGAAGGTGAACATGAAGAACGACAGCCAGTCCGGCGTCGCTTCGTTGAACGCGCCCAGCATGCGCGGCGCATCCTCGTCGCCGGAACGGCGGCGCAGCAAGTCATCGGCTTCCTCGCGGCCGTCGCGGCCGAAATACTTCTGGAGCAGATAAACCATCGCCCAGAGATGGCGGCCTTCCTCGACATTGACCTGAAACAGATTGCGCATGTCGTAGAGCGACGGCGCGGTCTTGCCCAGATGCCGCTGCTGCTCGACGGAGGCGGGTTCGGTGTCGCCCTGGATCACAACCAGACGGCGCAGCATGGCGCGGTATTCGCCCGGCACTTCCTGCCATGCCTTCTCGCCCTTGTGCTGGCCGAAGTTCACCTGACGCTGTTCGTCCTGCGGCGCCAGCAACACGCCCCAGCGATATTCCGGCATCCGCACGTAATCGAATTTGGCCCAGCCCTTCGGATCAACACTGATCGCGGTGCGTAAATAAACCAGCGATTCCTGGAAACCTTCCGGTCCCATGTCGTTCCACCAGTCGAGATAGCCCGGGTGCCAGCCTTCCAGCGCTTTCAGCACCTGACGATCTTCCGCGAGATTGACGTTGTTCGGAATCTTGGTGGTGTAATCGACGTTCATGATGTTCATGGCGTGCTCCTGTTGTGCACTTTTGTTTCAGCTATCGGCCGCGGCGGCTGGCCGATGAAAATGTCTCAAACCCGCGTCATGTCGAACTGCGCTTTCACGCCGGTGCCGTAGCGCAGCAACGCGCCTTCCGGTCCGACCGCATTCGGGCGCTGGAAAATCCAGTTCTGCCACGCCGTGAGGCGCGAGAAGATTTTCGATTCCATGGTCTCGGGACCGGCAAAGCGTAAATTCGCTTCCATGCCGGTGAGGCTGTCGGGGGAAAACGACGCGCGCTCCTCGAAGAACACGCGCACCTCGTCGTCCCAGTCGATGTCGTCGAGCGCGAAGGTGACGAGGCCCAGTTCCTCGGCGGTCTCGGCGTCGAGCGCTTCGCCGATCTTAGCCTTCGCCGTGTCCACGTCGGACGGATCGGCCTGAAACCGCGACTCCAGCCGCGTCAGCCCGTGGCTCATCGGATAGGCGCCGAAATTCGCCGATGACAGAATGATCTCGGCGGGCGCTCGGTTGTCGCCCTGCTTCTCACCGATCAGCATGTAAGAGCGGTCTGCCGCGAACACGAGTTCGGCCAGCGTGCCGACGAAGCACGAGCCGGGCTCAACAAGCGTCACCAGCGTGCGCGAGGTGACGTCGACGCGCTTGAGCACGCGCTTCCAGTAATGCCGGATTTCGTTGACCAGCCAGTGCGACTTGTTGGCATCGAGGAAAGTGTCATACGCCAGCACCCGCGCACGCTCGCCGTGCGACTTGAACACGAACATCGCCGTCTCAAGCTCGTTGATACGCAAATGAAGAATCGCGTCGTCGAGTTCGCGCGCCACCTGCAACGGCCAGAAGTCCGCGCCCTGCGCCGTCATGCCCGCAACATCGGCGGGCGCATCCTTTTCCGGCGCCTTGATCGTGATGGTCGCGATGCGCTCGGCGCGGTTGAGATCGACGCTGACGAAGCCATAGCGGATACCGTTCTCGGTGAACTCGCGCTTCAGCGGTTTCAGCGCGATGCCGCTACCCTCGCCGTTGCGCTTCGAGCTTGCGGCGAATTCCCTGGCGCGATCCGCGACCTTGGCTTCGAGCTTGGAGTTGGACACGATTTCGTCCACCAGCCGCCACTGCACGGCGCGCTTGCCCTTGATGCCTTCCTCGATGGTGCAGAAGAAATCCGCATGGTCGCGACGCACCTTGCGCTTGTCGACCACGCGCGTGAGGCCGCCGGTGCCGGGCAGCACCGCGAGCAGCGGCACCTCGGGTAGCGCGACCGCGGCTGCGCCATCGTCCGCCATGATGATATGATCGGTGGCGAGCGCAAGTTCGTAGCCGCCGCCCGCCGCAGTGCCGTTCACGACAGTGATGAAACGCTGGCCCGAATTCTCGCTGGAGTCTTCGAGGCCGTTGCGGGTCTCGTTGGTGAATTTGCAGAAGTTCACTTTATGCGCGTGGGTCGATCCGGCGAGCATCCGGATATTCGCGCCGGCGCAAAACACGCGGTTCTTGCCGGAGCGCATCACCACCGCCTTCACGCCCGGATGCTCGAAGCGCAGCCGCTGCACGGCGTCCGCCAGTTCGATGTCGACGCCGAGGTCGTAGGAATTGAGCTTGAGAAGATAGCCCTCGAACAGGCCGCCGTTCTCGTCCACATCCATGGTCAGGGTGGCAACATCGCCCGCGACATCGAGCTTCCAATGCCGGTATTTCGACGGCTCGGTCTGGAAATCGATAAAGGTCGCGCTGTTGGCGAGTTTCCGGTCTTCGGCGGCCATGAGTAATCCTCGATATGGCTGAAATCTGAATTATAATGCACAATAGTGCAGTTTTTTACCCCTGTCCAGCGGTATACTGCCATCAACATGCATTTTTATGCATGTCAGGCAGCGCGCTCCAGGGCGCCTTCGCCATGCAGGGACAACAGCCGGTTCGCGAATTCCGCCGCCGCTTTCAGGGTCATCTCGGGTGCTTCGCGTTGAGGGGAATGCCCCGCGTCGGGAATGATCGTCGCGTCCACCGGGCAATAGCACTCGGCCTCCGCGATCTCGATGTGCCGCAGCGTGCCGTACTGATCGTCCGCGCCCTGGATGATCGCGACGGGCACACGCACATAGGCAAGGGATTCCGAAATATCCCAGTCGCGGAATTTCGGATCGAGCCAGACATCGGCCCAGCCGTTGAAAGCGTCGTCGGCATCCTTGTGCCAGCGCGCGAGTTTCGGCTTGAGATCGGCGGTATCGTAATTCTGTTTGGTCTTCGCGATAGAGGCGAGCCCGAATTCCTCGACAATAAAATGCGGCGCGATCAGCATGACGCCGCGCACGCGGTGATCCTGCACCCCGCCGGCATAGATCGTTGCGATCGACGCGCCATCGGAATGGCCAAGCAGCAATCCGCGGCGGAAGCCGATGGCGTCGAGCACCTTCGGCAGCACATCGAGCGCTTCGATCTCCATGAAGTTCAGCGGACGCGGCAGCTTCGCAGGCGAGGAGTTGCCGTAACCCGCGCGCGAATAAACGAACACGCCGGCGCCGGTGGCGGCTTGCAGCTTCTCGGGAAAGTCGCCCCACAGCCCGACCGAGCCGAGACCTTCATGCAGCATCACAATGGTCGGCGCCTTGTCAGGCATCGGCCCGATCATGCGGTATTCGAGTTCGCTCGCACCGATAGCCAGCGTGCCGGAGGGTTGCAGCGTCATTGTCGTTGTCCCTTATTATCAGCCGCGCAGCTTGAAGCGCTGGATTTTTCCGGTCGCGGTTTTCGGCAAGCTCTCCACCACCTCGATCCAGCGCGGATATTTCCACGGCCCGATCTTCTGCTTGACGTGCTCCTTCAGAGCGCCGTTGAGGTCGCTCACCGACGCACCCTGCTTCAGCACGACGAACGCTTTCGGCTTCAGCAGGCCCTCGGAATCTTCCGCAGGCACCACGGCGGCTTCCGCCACGGCCGGATGGGTGATCAGCGCGCTCTCGACTTCGAACGGCGACACCCAGATGCCGGAGACCTTGAACATGTCGTCGGAACGGCCACAGTAGGTGTAACGGCCTTCCGCATCGCGCGTGTACTTGTCGCCGGTGCGGGTCCAGCCGCCCTCGAATGTCTGGCGGCTCTTGCTGCGCTGGTTCCAGTAGCCCTCGCCCGCCGATGGCGCATTGACGATCAGTTCGCCGACTTCGCCGTCCGGCACATCCGCGCCCGTGTCATTGACAAGGCGCACCGCATAGCCCGGCACGGGCTTGCCCGATGTGCCGTACTTGATGTCGCCCGGCGCGTTGGACAGAAAGATGTGCAAGAGTTCGGTGGAGCCGACGCCGTCGAGAATATCGACCCCGAAACGCTGCTTCCAGTTCTCCCCGACCAGTTCGGGCAGTGCCTCGCCGGCGGAGGTGCAGACGCGCAGACGTTTGGTGCGTGGCTCGTTCTTGAACGCTTCCTCGTTCAGCATCGCCGCGAACAGCGTCGGCACGCCGAAGAAGATGCTCGGGTCGTGCTTGCGGATCAGCTCGAACATCACCTGCGGTGTCGGGCGCTCGGGATTGAGGATCGTGGTCGCGCCGACCGACATCGGAAACGTCAGCGCGTTGCCGAGGCCGTAGGCGAAAAACAGTTTCGCCGCCGAGAGACCCACATCGTCCTCGCGGATGCCGAGAACTTTTTTCGCATAGGTCTCCGCCGTCGCCTCAAGATTGGAATGCAGATGACGCACGCCTTTCGGCATTCCGGTCGAGCCCGAAGAATAGAGCCAGAACGCAGGCTCGTCGGGATGGGTCGCTGCGGTCGCGAATTGATCGCTCTCTTTCGCGAGTTCATCCTTCAGCGACAGATAGCCGTTTGCAGCCGCGCCGGAGACAACGACATGCTGCAAGTCCGGCATCCGGCCGAGCACATCCTTGACCACCGGCAGCAGCGCCTCGGAGATAAAGAGAACCCGCGCGCGGCAATCCGCCAGCACGTAGGCGTATTGTTCGGCGGTCAGCAGCGTGTTGAGCGGCACCGGCACGATGCCGGCGCGGATCGCGCCCAAAAACACGACGGGAAAATCGACGGTGTCGAGCATCATCATCGCGACGCGCTCTTCCCGCCGCACGCCGAGGCGCTTCAGCACATTCGCAAGCCGCCGCGTCTGCGCCTGCAACGCGCCATAGGTGATCTCGGAGACCGGATCCTTGAACACGACCTTGGCCCCGCGCCCCGCATCCACATTGCGGTCGAGCAGATAGGTCACGGCATTGTATGTGCCGGGTGAATCGCTCATGACTTCCATGCCGGGCTGATGCCCGGCCCCATCCCGATGCCCACGGCGTTTCGCTCCACGTTTCTAATTTAGAATTATAATTCACATAAAGTCACCCTACGCGCTTGCTGTCAACCTTTTCCGGCATTATGTTTCAGGTTGATCTGCGAATGACCGGGATCCGAAACACGACATGACCTTGCAGGCAGAGCCGGAAAACCAGTTTCTTGAACAACTTGGCCAGCGCGTCCGCACCATGCGCGCGCTGCGCGGCATGTCGCGCAAGGTGCTCGCCAAGGTGTCCGGAATCTCCGAGCGCTACATCGCGCAGCTCGAAAGCGGCAAGGGCAACGTCTCCATCGTGCTGCTGCGGCGGGTGTCGGCCGCGATGGGCGCGCATGTGGAGGATCTGATCCCGACCGCCGACACGAGCCCGGACTGGCTGGTGATCCGCGACCTGATGCGCAACGCGACGCCGGCCCAGATCGCGCAGGCCAAGGATATTCTCTCGGGCAACGGATCGGCGCGGCACGGCAACAGTTTCGCAGGCATTGCACTGATCGGCCTGCGCGGCGCGGGCAAGTCGACGCTCGGAAAATTGCTGGCGAAAAAGATCGGCTGGACCTTCATCGAGCTCAACAAGGAGATCGAGCAGCAGAACGGCCTCTCCGTCGCCGAAATCATCGCGCTCTACGGCCAGGAAGGCTTCCGCCGCATGGAGCAGGCCGCGCTGGCGCAACTGCTGGCCCGCAACGAGCCGATCGTGCTGGCGACCGGCGGCGGCATCGTCTCCGAGCCGGTGACGTTCGATCTGGTGCTGTCGTCGTTCTACACGGTGTGGCTGAAGGCGAAACCTGAAGAGCACATGGGGCGCGTGCGCAAGCAGGGCGATTTGCGGCCGATGGCCGACGACCGCTCCGCGATGCAGGAACTGCGCACCATCCTCTTGAGCCGCGAACCGCTCTATGCGCGCGCCGCCGCGCAGGTCGATACGGCGGGCCTCGGCATCGAGGCGGCTGCCGCGCGTCTGGCTGAAACCGTCGCGCCCATGCTGGCGAAACAATCGCTTGCCGCAGCTCCGCGCACCGTCGCCGCGCGATGAGCGCCGCTCTGGACATCATCGAACCGCCGACTGCGACGACCGGAGCCGGAGCGAAACGGCACACGCGGACGCTGGCGGATGTGCTGGCCGCGCGCGGGCTCAAAGCAGCAGGCATGATCGTCGTGCGCAACACGCTGCATCCCTCCGACATGTCGAACGATTTCCGAAACCTTGACGACGTCATCGCCGCCAACGCGCTGCCGATGCTCGACCGGATGCAGGACGGCCCGTGCATCGCGCACGAGGCGCTGGTGCTGTCGTTCGCCGCGCTCGATGCGAGCCGCGCAAGGCTGACGGGATTTCGCCGCTTCATGATGCGGCGCGCGGGCATCGTGCCGGCGGATATTGTCTACGACTACGACGCCGCGCATCTGCTGCACGCCTTCATCGCCCGCGCCCATGCGCCGGTGTTTTACGATGCGTTCGACGAGGATGGACTTGAGGATTTGATCGGCGCGCTCGTCGTGCAATGGCCGCAGCCGGTGGAGCGGCATATCGTCGATGCGGGCGATGCAGGGCTGGTGGTCGCGAATTAATCCCTGTCGTCATCCTGAGGTGCGAGCTCTTGCGAGCTTCGCTACCGGGTGACGGCAAGAATTACCGCGCCGCCTCACACTCCGAGATGTTGCTCCAGCAGTTCCTGTTTCTCCGCCAGCACAGCGGGCGTGCCGTCGAACACCACGGTGCCCTTCGACAGCATCACCATGCGGTCGGCGATTTTCGACAGGCTGCGAAAATCCTTGTCGACCACGATGGTCGCGACGCCTTCGGCGCGGATCACGCCGAGCGTCTTCCAGATGTCCTTAGCAACGAGCGGCGCAAGGCCTTCGGTGGCCTCGTCGATCAGGATCAGGTCGGGATTGGTCATCAGCGCGCGACCGATGGTGAGCATCTGCTGCTCGCCGCCTGACAGTTGATGCCCGCCGTTGGTGCGCCGCGCATGCAGGCGCGGAAACAACTCGTAGATCTTGTCCAGCGTCCAGACCCGGCGTCCGTCGGTGCCGGGCCGCGCGGCCATGATGAGATTTTCAACCACCGACAACGATCCGAAAACGCCGCGGCCTTCCGGCACCAGCGCCACGCCGGCGCGCGCGATCATCTCCGGTGCTGCCCGCATGATGTCGCGGCCATTGAGATCGACTTTCCCGCGCCGGTCGGCGACCAGCCCCATCAGCGAACGCAACAGCGTGGTCTTGCCCATGCCGTTGCGGCCAAGCAGCGCCACCTGTTCGCCGCGTGCAATCGTGAAGCCGATGCCGTGCAGCACCTGCCCCGCGCCGTAGAACGCCTCGAGTTTCTGCACATCGAGAAGTGCGCTCATGCCGCGGCCTCCTCGACGCCGAGATATGCGACGCGCACGGCGGGATCGACGCGAACCTGCTGCGGCGATCCGCTGGCGATGACATGGCCGTCCGCCATCACCGTCAGGCGATCCGCCAGTTCGAACACCGCATCCATGTCATGTTCGACCACCAGCACCGCGCGGCCTTTCTTCAGCGACGCGATCAGGTCGACTACCTTGCGCGCTTCGGATTGGCCCATGCCCGCAAGCGGCTCATCGAGCAGGATGATGCGCGGCTGCGTCGCCAGCACCATCGCGATCTCGAGCTGCCGCTGTTCGCCGTGGGACAGATGCGTGGCGATCATCCGCGCGCGCGCCGCGAGTCCGGCCTGCTCCAGCGCGTCAGTTGTGCGGTGATTGACATCAGCGTCTGAAAACACGTTGCCGAACATTTTCAGCGGCGACGCGGCATGGGCCTGCGCCGCCAGCCGCACGTTCTCCTGCGCGGTGAACTGCGGGAAGATCGTGGTCTTCTGATAGGACCGCCCAAGCCCCGCGCGGGCGCGGCGATCCGGCGCGAACCGCGTGATGTCCTGAAATCCGGAAGCGGTCTGGCCGCTCAGCAGAACCTCTCCCGCGCTCGGCGTGAGATCGCCGGACAGAAGATTGATCAGCGTGGATTTGCCCGCGCCGTTCGGCCCGATCACGGCATGGATTTCGCCGACATGAACGTCGAGCGAGACATCCGCGACGGCCGTGAGCCCGCCGAAATGTTTCTTCAGACCTGTCGCGCGAAGCGCGATTTGCGGCTCAGCCATGACGAGCCTCCGTCGCTTTGGAAACGGGGACGGATTGCTTCGGGACATCCTTGTCCGACTCCACATCCTGCGCCGGAAGAATCATGTTGAGCAGGTCACGCACGCCGTTCGGCAGCGCCAGCACGATCAGGATGATGATCAGGCCTTCTGCAAGCTTCCAGTGTTCGGTGAGCGCCTTCAGCACCTCTTCCAGCCCGATCAGCACCAGCGCGCCCACCAGCGGCCCCGCCACCGAGCGCAATCCGCCGATCAGCACCATCACCAGCACCGTGGCCGACAGATGCCAGCCCAGCATCTGCGGCGCGACGAAGCCGAATTGCGCGGCGGCGAAATAGCCCGCGATCCCGGCAATCGCGCCCGAGATGATGAAAGCGGTCAGCCGCACACGGAACACCGGGAAGCCCAACGCGCGCGCGCGACGCTCGTTGTCGCGCGCCGCCGCCAACGCATGGCCGAACGGCGAGCGCACGATCATGGTGAGCAGCGCGATCACCGCCACCAGCACCGCCAGCACCACGAAGTAATAGGCCATCGGCTTTTCGAGATTGAGCAGCGTGATGTTGCCGAGCATCATCGATGGCTTGTTGTAGATAAACGCGCCGTCGGAGCCGCCGGCGAACTTGGCATCGTGAAACAGGAAGAACAGCATCTCGCCGAAGGCCAGCGTCACCATGATGAAGTAGATGCCGCGCGTGCGCAGCGCGAGCGAGCCGATAGCGGCGGCGGTGGTGGCGGACGCCGCGACCGCGAGCGGCAGCGTCCACCACAATGAGGCGGGATCGTATTTCGGCGAGGCCAGCGCCAGCACATAGCCCGCGATGCCGAAAAATGCCGCATGGCACAGGCTGACAAGCCCGCCATAGCCGACCACCAGATTGAGCGACATCGCCAGGATGCCCATGATGAGCGCCTTGCTGACGAACTGCACATAGTATGTGGGTGCGATGAACGGCAGCGCGACGGCGAGCGCGAGAAGGATCGCGGGAACCAACCACACGCGCGAATTTGTTTGCGCATTCATGCGGTCAAATCTCCCGCCGACCGAGAATGCCGTTCGGACGCCACAGAAGGACCGCCGCCATCAGTACGTAAATCAGAACGCTGGACACGCTAGGGAAAAACACCTTGCCGAATGTATCGGTGAGGCCGATCAGGAGCGCGCCGATGGCCGCGCCGCCGATCGAGCCGATGCCGCCGAGCACGACCACGACGAACGACAGGATGAGCATGCTGTCGCCCATGCCGGGATAGACAGTCGATACCGGCGCAACGACGATGCCGCCGAGAGCGGCGAGCGCGATGCCGACCGCGAACACGTAGCGGTTCACGGTATCGAAATTGATGCCGAGGGTGCGCGTCATCTCGCGGTTCTCCGCACCGGCACGCACGATCATGCCGATTTTGGTGCGCGTGATGACAAGGAAGATCACAGCGGCGGCGATCAGGCAGAACACGCAGATCGCCAGCCGATAAACCGGATAGGACAGGTTGTCGGTGAGCTGGATGGCGCCGCGCAGTCCTTCCGGCGGCAGCACCGAATGCACATCCTTGCCGAACAGCAGTTGCCGGACTTCATCGATCACCAGGATGAGACCGAACGACAGCAGCACCTGCGCGAGATGATCGCGGCCATACAGCCTGCGGATGAAAACCGTTTCCAGCAGCAGCCCGACCACGAAAGCGATGGCCACGCCGCCGGCCAGCGCGATCCAGAAGCTGCCGGTATAGGCCGCGATCCAGTAGGCCAGATACGCGCCCAGCATGTAGAACGCGCCGTGCGCAAGATTGATGACGCCGAGAAT
Source organism: Afipia sp. GW822-FHT04G07 (assembly GCF_058800765.1). Classification (NCBI taxonomy): domain Bacteria; kingdom Pseudomonadati; phylum Pseudomonadota; class Alphaproteobacteria; order Hyphomicrobiales; family Nitrobacteraceae; genus Afipia; species Afipia sp. GW822-FHT04G07. The sequence goes on along the minus strand of NZ_JBXAMP010000001.1, from coordinate 2,990,947 downwards.
GCCGAACACCAGCGTCAATCCGCTGGCGACCAGGAACAGGACCATTCCATACTGGATCGCATTCAGAAGCTGAACGCCGAGCGTCACGAGGTCCATTGCGAAATTCCGGACGAAGCAATCATAAAGAGGCTTTCAACAATATCAGGCCGTCATTGCCGGGGCTTGACCCGGCAATCCATCGCTCGATGAACTTTTGTCTTTAGATGGATGGCCGGGTCAAGCCCGGCCATGACACCGTGTGCGGATCGATCTACAGCGCCCGCCTCAAATCAGGATCACGTCATCTTGCAGCCGCGCGCCGGATCGTCGACAGCGGCCTGCGCAATCGAGACCATCTCGTTGCGGCCGTTGCGGACCTCACGCAGGTAGATGTTCTGTATCGGGTTGTGCGCCTTGTTGAAGCTCAAGGGGCCGCGCGGTGAATCGATCTTCGCGGAACCCATCGCCGCGATCATCTTGTCGCGCGCGCCGGCATCGCCGCCCACCGCCGTGAGGCCGATGTCGTAGAGTGCGGCGGCGTCATAGCCCTGCACGGCATAGATGTCGCCATCCAGATTGGTCTTGGCCTTGAACGCTTTCAGGAACGCGACGTTCGCGGGATTGTCGAGATTGTCGGCGTAATGCAGCGTGGTCTTGATGCCGTTGGCGGCTTCGCCCTGCGCCTGAATGGTGCCGTCGGTGAGGAACCCCGCGCCGTAGAGCGGAATGGACTTGTTGAGACCCGCTGCTGCGTAATCCTTGACGAACTTCACGGCGCCGCCGCCGGCGAAGAACGAGAACACCGCGTCCGGCTTCAGTGTCGCGATGCGGGTGATCAATGCCTGGAATTCCACTTCGGGGAACGGCAGCGTCAGATCCTCAACGATCTTGCCGCCGGATTTCGTGAAATTCTCAGTGAAAGCGCCGATCATTTCCGCGCCGGCGGTGTAGCGCCAGGTGATGGTGACGACGTTCTTGATGCCGGCATCGAACAGCACCTTGCCGGCGGGGAATGTGGTCTGCCAGTTCGAGAACGAGGTCCGGAACACATTCGGCGCGCACAGCGGGCCGGTGGCGTCGTTGGCGCCTGCATTGGGAATGATCATCATTGTGTTGGTGTCGCGCGCGACCTTGACCATCGCCATCGCGACGCCGGAATGCACGGTGCCGACAACGATGTCGGCTTTCTCCCGGCCGACGAGGCGGTTCATGTTGTCGGTGGCGGCTTCGGGCTTGGATTCGTCATCCACCTGCACGAACACGATCTCGCGTCCGCCGAGCTTGCCGCCCTTCTGTTCGACATAGAGCTTGAAGCCGTTGTCGATGAACTGGCCGAGCTTCGCGAATGTGCCGGTGTAAGGCAGCATCAGGCCGACCTTGAGCGGCGCCTTTTGCGCGATCGCGGGGCTGAACAGGCGCGGCGTCACCGCCAGCGTGGCCGCACCGGCGGCGCCGGACAACAGCGTTCTCCGGGTGACTTTCAGAATCTGATTGGACTTGATCTCGTTGGACATGGACGTGGCTCCCTCTCGTTTTTTGATTGTTTGAATGTCGTCGGGCCGTTCAGGCTCCGGGCGCAACCGCCCGCTTTTTGAATTTCCCTATGCAGGCTGCAATCTCTCGATTGCAGCACATATCTCCTGCCGTCTCCAGCGCCGTCTCCTGCAACGAAAGTGGCAGATCGTCGCCCTCCGTGGGGTCAGACCGGACATCCGATCCAGTCGCCGCCATCATCGTCATCGAGCCTCGCGCGTTCGGATGCGCGGCGCGACAGCACCGCGCGCTGATTGATGTAACCCTTGTCGGTGATCTCGCCGTCGTCCACCGACGGCAATTCGGCCATCAGCAACGCCCGCGTCGCAAAGCTCGATGAGCCGCCGCCGTTTGCCTTCAGCCGCGACAGGCCCAGAGCGATTGCATCTCGCACGACCTGTGCGCCCAGCACATCGGCCACGGCGGCGTCGGGCAATTGCGCCAGCGCGCGGCAGGCCGGAATGTTGGGAAAGACCAGGAAGCGGACGTCGTTCGCGTCATGACCCGTGACCACGATGTCCTGCGCCAGCGGCGCGAGTGCGGCGATGCCGGCGACGCGCAGCGCACCGACACTGACCCAGGTGCCGGAGGTGAGCTTGAAATCCTCGGCGACGCGGCCGTCGAAGAACAATCCAAGTTCGGGACGCGCGGGGTCGGCGAACGCCATCGCATCGCCCATCAGATAGAAGCCGTCGCTGTCGAACGCTTTCGCGGTCTGCTCCGGTGCCTTCCAGTAACCCGGCGTCACGTTCGGCCCGCGCACCCGCACCTCGAGCTTGTCGCCCGCAGGCACCAGCTTGATATCAGTTCCGGGGACAGGCACGCCGATGTTGCCGGAACGCTGCGCCTGAAAGTGACAGTCGGTAGCGAGCGGCGCGGTTTCCGTCGAGCCCCACGCCGACACCATCGGGACAGCGTGTCCGACGGTGGCGACGGACAGCGCTTCCAGTGCGTCCCATAAATTCTGCGGCAGCGCCGCGCCTGCATAGAACATGAACTTCACGCCGGTAAAGAAACGGCGGCGCAGATCGTCATCCTCGCGCAATGCCGCGATCAGCATGTCGTAACCGCGCGGCACGTTGAAATACACCGTCGGGATCACGTCGCGCAGATTCGCCAGCGACAGCGCGAACAGGCCCGGCGCAGGTTTGCCACCGTCGATGTAAAGCGTGCCACCGTTGCGCAGCACACAGTTGAAATTGTGGTTGGCCCCGAACGTATGGCTCCACGGCAGCCAGTCCAGAATTGTCAGCCCGCCGTCGTCGAGAAACGGCCAGACCTGCGCCTTGGCGGCCTGGTTCGAGGTCATCATGCGCTGCGTGTTGATGACGGCCTTCGGCGTCCCGGTCGAGCCGGACGTGAACAGCAGTTTGGCGACGGTGTCAGGTGTGATCCCCGCGAAGGCGCGCGCCACATCGGCGCTCTCAGGTGTCGCCGCCACCGACGAGAACGCAAGCGCGCCCTCGAAGCCGTCGGGATTGCCCGCGACAATGGTGGCGCTGTGCAGTGGCGCGATGGCGTTGAGCGCCGGCGCGAACAGTTTCGCATTCGAGACATAGATCGCGCCGGGGTCCAGCAGCGAGATCATACCCTTCAGCTTGTCGAAATCCTTCGAGACCAGCGAATAGGCCGGCGACAGCGACGCCGCCGGCACGCCGACATGCATCGCCGCCAGCATGAAGACGGCATGGTCGATGGAGTTGTCGGATAAAATCGCGAGCGGGCGTTCCGCGCTCATGCCCTGCGCGAGAATCCACGAGGCGGCGGCGCGCACGCGCAACCGCGCATCGCGATAGGTCAGCCGGGTCCACGGCGCATCGGCGCTCGCACGCTCGGCCAGAAAAACTGTCTCGGGAGTCTCGCGCGCCCATTGCTCCAGCCAGTCGCCAGCGCAGCGCGCGTAGGATTGCAGCGGCGTCGCCGACCTGAGCCAGATGCTGCCGTCGGCCTTACGCTCGGCCACGATCGCAGGCGTCGCGAACAGCGCCTGCGGATCGCTGCGACGATGGGCGGTGGCCGGCGTCATGACGCCGGACGCAGGATCGGATTCGTCGCGGGTGCGGCGAACGCAAACATGGGTGGTCCCTCTCCTCGGCGACTGCACTTGAGAATAATAATGCAGTTCTCTTTGTCGCTCTTTGGCGATTGATGCAATATAATGCAGATCGAGGGCAACCTGTCAATCGCTCCGTGGCGGCCCAAGGCGCGCAGCCAATTGCCTGAATTTTAATCGTCCGCCCCGTTCCGGACGACGCTTTCGGCCCCCGGCAGGAGCGGCGATCATCGCTCAAGCCTCTGCCTTTAATCGGGAATTCGAGGATCGAGAGTGACCGACCCGAGATGTACACAATGGCACATGCCTTGCTTCGATAGGAGCGACGGGCAGGATGACTGAGGCTGCCGGAAATAACTAACCGGGTCCGCGCGAACAGGCGGCAGGACCAACCACCAGAATGACGGGAAGCGATTTGTGACCGAGACTGTTGCCGAGATCGTTGCCGCGCATCGCGCCGGAACGACATCGCCCGCGAAAACCGTGGCGCGCACCTTCCAGCGCATCCGCGATCACAGCGACCCCGCCATTTTCATCAGCCTGCGCGACGAGGCCGACGCGGTTGCGGAAGCCGACGCGCTGGCGGCGAAGGGCGATGCTTCATTGCCGCTGTTCGGCGTGCCCGTCGCGGTGAAAGACAACATCGACGTCGCGGGACTTGCGACCACCGCCGCCTGCCCTGCTTTCTCCTACAGGCCGACGCAGGACGCCAACACCGTGGCGCGGCTGCGCGCGGCCGGCGCCATCGTGATCGGCAAGACCAATCTCGATCAGTTCGCCACGGGTCTTGTGGGCGTACGCTCGCCCTACGGCATTCCGAAAAATCCCGTGCGCGGCGATCTGGTGCCGGGCGGATCGAGTTCGGGATCGGCGGTGGCAGTATCGGCGGGACTGGTGCCGCTGTCGCTCGGCACCGACACCGCGGGTTCTGGCCGCGTGCCGGCGATGCTCAACAACATCGTCGGACTGAAACCATCGCTCGGCCTGATGTCGACCTCCGGCGTGCTGCCGGCATGCCGCACGCTCGACTGCGTATCGATCTTTTCGCTGAACGTCGACGACGCGATGACCGCGCTCAACGTCATGGCCGGATACGACGCCGCCGATCCGTATTCGCGCGACCGTTTTGTCGGCGCGGTGACAGGCTTTCCGCCCGGAATCAGGCTCGGCATCCCGCGCAAGGGACAATTGAAATTCTTCGGCGATGAAGCCGCAGAAGCCGGATACGACGCAGCGGTGGCGCGACTGATCGCGCTCGGCGCAACGCCGGTCCTGTTCGATCTGGCGCCGTTCTATGAGACCGCGCGGTTGCTCTATGAAGGGCCGTGGGTCGCTGAACGCTATCTCGTCATTCGCGATCTGCTCGCGTCAAACCCCGATGCGGTGCATCCGGTTACGCGCGAGATTACGCTGCAAGGCGAGAAGCTCACTGCCGCCGACACTTTCGCTGCACTCTACAGGCTCGAAGCGATGCGTCAGATCAGCCGCAAGACTTTTGAGAGCATCGACGCGATGGTGCTGCCGACCGCGCCGAGCGCCTACACCGTCGAACAGGTGCTGGCGAACCCCATCGAACTCAACAGCCGCAACGGCACCTATACGAACTTCGTCAACCTGCTCGACCTGTGCGGCCTTGCCGTGCCTGCGTCGATGCGCGCGGACGGCATTCCGTTCGGCATCACGCTGCTCGCGCCCGCAGGACACGACGCGCAGCTCGCCAGCATCGGGCGGGTGTTTCATGCCGACACGAAACTCGCCGTCGGCGCGAAGAACCTCAAGCAATCGCCGCTCGCGCCGGTCTCGAAAAAACCCGGCGCGGATGAAGTCGCCATCGTCGCCGTCGGTGCACATCTGTCCGGCATGGCGCTGAACCACGAACTGCGCATCCTTGGCGGGCGGCTGATCGAAGCGACATCGACGACGCCGGACTACAAGCTCTATGCGCTGAAAGGCACTGTGCCGCCGAAGCCCGGCCTGCTGCGCGCGGAGAGCGGAGGCGCCGCGATCGCGGTTGAAGTGTGGGCGCTGCCGACACAGGCATTCGGCGCATTCGTGGCTACGATCCCGTCGCCGCTGTCCATCGGCACCGTGCGTCTCGCGGATGGCTCCGGCGTGAAAGGCTTTCTGGTTGAAGCTGCCGCCATCGACGGCGCGCGCGACATCACGCAGTTCGGCGGATGGCGTGCGTTCATCGCGGCGCAGACAAAATCGGCGTAGCGAAAAGGGGAAGCGAATGGTTCGCTTCCCCTCTGCTCACATCGCAAATACAATTACGAGTGTTCTAGAATTTGGCAATGGCCGACACCCGGAATGCCCGGGGCGAGCCCGGCGATATGTTGTTGTTCGCGTCGGCTGTCGCATAGTATCCGGTGTTGAAGATGTTTTCGATGTTCAACTGCGCGCGCCACATTTCATTGATCTTGAGATAAACGGCGGCATCGACACGCGTAAAGGCAGGCAGCCGCACGGTGTCGTCTGAAGTCGCATAGAAATCGTCGTAGTGGATCACGCCAACAGCCGCGGCCCACATCGGGTCGATCTGGTATTTGTTCCACATCGTGAACGTGTTGTACGGCACGAGGCCAACACGGTTGCCCTTGACGATGATGAGCGAATTATCGCTGACGACGCGGGCGTCAGTATAGGCGTAACCACCCGTGACCTGCCACTGGTCGGTCACGTAACCGGTAAGAGCGACTTCAGCGCCCTTGGTATTGGTTTTTCCGGTTGTAAGAATGAGGCCTGTATTGGTTGTGAATCTCTGATTATCACGATCGAGATCGTAGATAGCAGCGGTGAATTGCGTCCGCGGCGTAATATCCCATTTCACGCCGACTTCGGTGTTGGTGAATTTTTCCGGCTCCGTGACCGCAAGGCCAGGAGACAGCGCGCTGAACTGATCGCCCGAGCTTGGCAGATAGGATACGCTATAGCTGCCGTAGACAGACACATTGTCGACGGGCTTGAACACGACACCGGCCCGAGGCGATACGAGGTTGTCGACCCTGCTCGTCGTCAGATTGTTGTTTCTGTTGTTAACCGTCAGGTCGAACTGGTCGAAGCGCACACCTCCGATAAACTGAAGATACTTTGTGACTTCGATCTGATCTTGCACATAGGCAGATGCGAGGTTGAGAGATGAGAGGGCATTTGCGTCGGAGCCGCCGTTGTTCGCGAAGCTGACCGGAACAAAGCTCGCAGGATTGAAAGCCGAAACAACGTTCGAGCCGAGGAAGGTGCCTGTCATACGCAGGCTGTCGCTGGTTTGCCGCCCAAATTCCGTCCCGAACACAAGGGTATGCAGCACCGGCCCAGTATTGGTCTTGTAGGTCCAATCGGTCTGATTGAACAAATTCTGGCGCTTGATACCGTTGTTATACGCGGAGAGCGTCAGCTGACTTGTAGCAGGATTGACCGCGCTGCCCGGAAATACGTTCTGGTAAAACTTGTCGTAATAGGCATAGCGCGACGTATTTTTGACCTTCAGACCATTGTTGAAGTCGTGTTCGATCACGGCGTCCGCGATGTGCGCGTCGACCTTCGCATAACTCAGATCCGGATTTCCGAAGAACGTTGCAGGATCGGTCGGATAAGGAACCGTGGGATTGAAACGCGTTGCCGCTGGAACAGTGCCCAATGAGGGAATACCGCGATCCGCGGTACGCTCGTCGTGGAAGTATTCGTAGCTGAGCTTGACCTTGGTGTCATCGCCACGGATCGTGACGGTCGGGTTGATCCCGTAGCGCTCGATGTCCCCATAGTTCCGGAACGTGCCGGACTTCTCGTACACGGCATTGATTCGGCCGGCGACATTCGCGTCCACAGCACCGCCAGTGTCGATCGAAACCCGCTTGTTGTCGAACGAACCGCCCTGAACCGTGACTTCGCGAATCGGAACCCCGTCCGCTTCCTTCTGCACGCGATTGATAACGCCGCCACCACCGCCGCGACCGAAGATCATCGCATTCGGCCCCTTCAGCACTTCGATGCTCTGTATATTGTAGAGATCGCGATAGTACTGAACGTCGTCCCGGATACCGTTGATAAAGAAATCCGCCGACGAGCTTTGCCCGCGAATGACCACCTGATCGCGATTACCTTCACCCTGATGCGGTATCACGCCGGGAACGTAGCGGATGGCATCACCAATGCTCTGAAAATTCTGATCCTTGATGAATTCCTTGGTCAGAACACTAACCGACTGAGGGACATTGATCAGCGGCGTGTCGGTCTTCGTGGCACTGGACGTTCTCGTCGCAAGGTAACCAATGGTGCCGTTCTTGTCGCCACCTGCGCCTTCAACGTCGATTGTTGGCAACGCTTCCTGGGCAACCGCCCCCGATGCAATAGCCGCCGAAGCCAACATCAATGCCACATAACTCACTGAAAGCCATGCCGTGCGCCCGGAGCAAAGCCCGGCTTCGCGTGAAGCGACTCCCTTCAAGGCAATTCCTGCAACACCCCGCATACGCCCATTCCCCAACTGCTCAATTGTCGCGCGTTCACACGAACGGCGAATTCAAGGCAGCGTTTAGGAAAGTGCGCGGCAGCAGGGCAACCCTTTGAGATTAGAACGTCTGCAAACTGAGCCCGTTCGCGGCTTTGGCAATTGCAGGGATATGCGCACTGCGATTAAAGAAATCGAACAAACGCGCTGTGCTTACGCGAATTTAGAATCACTCAAGAGTATCGAGCTTAGAACGATTCCAGATGACAGCATCTTCTCCGGCACGCCGCAGCGGTTTCCTGAAACGGCTTTGGCGCAACGTTCATCTGTGGCTTGGCATCGGCCTGTTCGTTTTGCTCGTGCCGGTCGCGCTGTCCGGCGCGATCCTCGTCTATCACGACGACATCGACGCGTTCATGCGCACGCCGCGGGACGCGGTCGCGCCGCAGACTCCGACCGATCTTGCTCTTGCCGCCGCCAATGCGCGCAAGGCTGCGGGCGAAGGCTTCACGCCGCTGTTCATCGACATTCCGAATGACGGCCGCACGCCGCTGACGATTGCGCTTCGCGGCCCGGCGCGCCAGGGCGAACGGCCCGTGCGACTGACGGCTTCCATCGACCGCACCGATGCGCGCGTGCTGAGTATCGTCAATTTCCGCGAGACGTTCTTTGGCTTCATGCATGTGTTCCACGAGAACCTGACGATTCCGGATTACGGCCGCAGCACGGTCGGATGGGTCGGCGTCGCAATGCTCACACTGTCGCTGACGGGTCTATATCTGTGGTGGCCGCGGCGCGGCCAGTGGCACCGCGCCTTCGTGTGGCGGCGTGCACCCGCGACATCGTCCAATCTGCATTACATGACCGGCTTCTGGATCTGTTTTCCGCTGGCGCTGATTTCGCTGACCGGCATTTATCTCGCATGGCCCCAGCAGGGCCGCTCGGTGCTGTCGTCGATGGCGCCGATGACAGTGCAGCAGCGCGGAGGCGGCGGACCCGGCGGTCAGGTCATGGCCAGTCCGCAACGCTCGCCATCGGATATCTATGCGCTCGCAGCCGCGCGGCCGAATTCGGCGGTCGATGCGATCTTCTACCCGAACCCGCAAACCGGCACATGGCGCGTCCGCTTGCGTGAAGACGGCAAGGCCGAACCGGTGACCATCACCGTCAACGACCGCAGCGGTGCGGTGACGGTACTCGAGCCACTGCAAGGCGACCGGATCGCGTCATGGATCCGCTGGCTGCATGAAGGCAGCCACTCCGGCGAAATCTGGCGCTTCGTCGTGTTCCTGAGCGGCATCATGCCGGCGGTGCTCGGCGTCACCGGCATTCTGGTCTGGCTGCGCCAGCGCCGTCAGCGCGTGCTGATGAAGAGAGCCGGGCCGAGCAAGGCGTCGAACCCCCTCGGCGAAGCTGCCCCGGCGGAATAGCCGCAGTTCGCAATCTCAGCGTTTGCGCTGATGGATCATCTGCGACACGGCATCACGACGGCGACGGTGTGATGCTGCGAGTACAGTTGAGCCAGCGATCTTCCGGCCAAGCCACTTCTGAAAAACCCGTCCTTCTGAAAAACTCAGCCTTATCGGCGCATCAATCTCAAACTCTTATTGCGAATAGTTCGCATTTGCATTACTAACAACCCGTGAGTGGCGTGGGTTGAGGGCGAAATGCGTTTGAAATCATGGGTTTCGGCAGCCGGGATGGCCTGTGTGTCGGCTGGTTTGGGGAGTGTAGGCCAAAGCCAGTCCCAGGAGGTGCTGCCCGAAATCGCCGTATCGGCCCCGGCGGATGCCGCGCCGACCACATCAGGTGACGGCTTGCAGCGCGGCCCGGTCACCATCACCGACACCACCTTTCAATCGACCACCGCCATCACCGGACGCGAGATCGAACGCAGCAATGCAGCTTCCCTCGCCGATCTCCTCTCCGGATTGCCGGGCGTCGCTTCATCGACATTCGCGCCGGGCGCGAGCCGTCCGAACATCCGCGGCCTCGATGATTATCGCGTGCGTGTGCAGGAGAACGGCATCGGCACACAGGACGCATCCGATTTCAGTCAGGACCACGCGGTGCCGATCGATCCGCTCGCCGCCGACAAGATCGAAGTCATCCGCGGACCGGCGACATTGCGTTACGGATCGCAGGCCATCGGCGGCGTGGTGAGCGCCACCAACAACCGCATTCCGGAAGCGCTGACACCCGGCGGGTTCAGCGCGCGCTTCAAGGGCGGCGCGTCGTCGGTCGACAACGGCCTCGACGGCGCGACCAGCGTGGACGCCAGCGGCAACAATGTCGCGATCCATGCCGATGCCTATGCGCGGCGCGCGGGCGACTACCGGATTCCCGGCGGCGTGCAGGCCAACACGCGGTTGCAATCGGAAGGACAATCCGTCGGCGGTTCGTACTTTTTCGACGGTGGCTATATCGGCACCGCGATCCAGCACATCACCAGCCTCTATCACATTCCCGGCGTGATCGACGCGCGGGAGAAAACGCGCATCGATCTCGAACAAACCAAGTGGACCAGCAAGGGCGAGTGGCGCGCGCCGACCGACGGCATCGATGCCGTGCGCTTCACCTTCGGCGCCAGCGATTACAAGCACAATGAACTCGGCATCGGCGCGGACGGCATCGACGGCGTGCAGAACACCATCAAGAACCGCGAACTCGAAGGGCGCTTTGAGGTGGACCACGCCTCGGTTGCAACCGCGCTCGGCGCATTGACGGGCACATGGGGCGCGCAGGTCGGACACCGCGAACTCGGCACCGTGGGAAATCTCGGCGGCCTGCTGTCGCCGACCAAGACCGATACCGCCGCCATTTTCGCGTTCGAGCAGATCCAGTTCACCGACACACTGAAGCTGCAGGCAGCGGGCCGCATCGAGAACCATCTGGTCAAGGGTCTCGCGCCGTCATTCCCGGCTGACTTCCTGCCACCGCCCGTTACGTTCGGTGAAGAACCCGGGCGGCGATCGTTCGCGCCGAAGAGCGCGAGTCTTGGTCTCCTGAAAAACCTGCCATGGGACATGGTGGCGACGCTGACGGCGCAGCGGGTGCAGCGCGCGCCGGCCGCGCCCGAACTTTATTCACGCGGCTCCGACGATGCGTCCGGAACATTCGTCATCGGAAATCCGAACCTGAAAATCGAAACCGCGAACACCGCCGAGATCGGGCTCAAGCGCGCCAAGGGGCAACTGCGGTTCGAGACCAGCCTCTACTACACGCGCTATCAGGATTTCATCTTCAAGCAGGTGACCGGCAACTTCTGCGTCGATCAATTTTTCACCTGCGGCGCGGCCGGCCCGCTGATTCAGGTTGCCTATGGCCAGCGCGACGCGATTTTCCGGGGCGCGGAACTCGCAGCTCAACTCGATGTCACACCACTCGGCAACGGCGTGTTCGGCGTCGACGGTCAGTACGACATCGTGCGCGCGACCTTCACCGATGGAACCAACGTGCCACGCATCGCGCCGATGCGGCTCGGCGGCGGCGTGTGGTGGCGCAGCGCCGAATGGTACGCGCGGGTCGGGCTACTGCACGCCTTCACGCAAAACGACGTGTCGCTCAACGAGACCCCGACCGACGGCTACAATTTGCTCAAGGCAGAGGTGAGCTACACGCATACGTTCAACCGGACCGACAGCGGACCGCGCGAAATCACCGTCGGACTCGCCGGCGACAACCTGCTCAACGAAGCCATTCGCAATCATATTTCGTTCAAGAAAGCGGAAGTGCTGCAGCCGGGCCTCGGCGTCCGGCTGTTCACAAATGTGAGATTCTGAGGCCGCGGAAAGACTGGAATCGTTCCAGTTTTGGCCAAATCCAGCTAACCAAGGGCGACAACGTCAGCCGCGTGCATTAAAACGACCGGGCCTTCAGTCGAACAGCGACAGACGCAGCGCCACGCTGCGGATTTCTTCGCCGAAGGTCTGGAACGAAAAGCAGGCTCGGCCATCTGACGTTGATAGTTCTGACGTTGATCATGATGTCGGCTGCGAATGCGATTTGAAGAAGCGGAGAGCATATGACCCCTTTCAAGAAGGCCGCCGGATCTCTGGTCTCGCTCGCCGCTGCCATCATGCTGATCGTGCCGGCTTTTGCGCAGACACCCGGCACGCCAACGCCGGGCACGCAACAACCCGCTGTTCAAGCACAGCCCGCGCCGACGCCCGCTGTGCAGGCTCCTCCCGTTCAGTTGCCGGCCGCCGCGGCTCCTGCTGCTCAGTCACCCGCCGCTCAATCGCCTGTCGCCCAAACACCGGCCGTTCAGGGAACGACCGCGCCGGCGAGGAACCCTGCGCTGCCGCACAACCTGTCCCCGTGGGGCATGTTCATGGGCGCAGACATCGTCGTTAAGATCGTGATGATCGGGCTGGCTTTCGCCTCGTTCGTCACCTGGACGATCTGCGTCGCGAAGCTGCTCGAACTGCGCAGCGAAACCTCGCGCGCGAAAAATCGCATCGAAATACTCGGCAACGACATTTCGCTGGCTGAAGCCGAGCGCGACGCCCGCGACGGCGACGACGCGGTCGCGCTGCTGGTGCAATCCGCCGCCGCGGAAGCGAGACTGTCAGACACTATCAACGACGAGGGCTTCAAGGAACGCATTGAACTGCGGCTCAGCCGCGTCGAGGCTGCGATGTCGCGGCGCATCGCTCGCGGCACCGGCATGCTCGCCACCATCGGCGCCACCGCGCCATTCGTCGGCCTGTTCGGCACGGTGTGGGGCATCATGAATTCCTTCATCGGCATTTCCGAAGCGCACACCACCAACCTCGCAGTTGTCGCTCCGGGTATCGCCGAGGCACTGCTCGCCACCGCGATGGGATTGATCGCGGCCATTCCTGCGGTCGTGATCTACAACCACCTCGCCCGCATGGTTGCGGCCTATCGCGCGCTGCTCGGCGACGCCTCCGCGCAGGTGATGCTGCTCATCAGCCGCGATCAGGGCCGCCGCTCACTGCGCGTCGCGCGCGCCGCGGAGTAACGTCATGGGCGCGAAACTGGGCGGCAAAGTCGCCGGCGCGGATGACGATCTGGCCGAAACGCATGAAATCAACGTCACGCCGTTCATCGACGTGATGCTGGTGCTTCTCATCATCTTCATGGTTGCAGCGCCGCTGGCGACCGTCGATCTCGGCGTCGAACTTCCCGCCTCCACCGCGACACCTCCGCCGCGTCCGGACAAGCCGGTCTTCGTCACGGTGAAGCCGGATCTGACGCTTGCGATCGGCGAGGACATCGTTCCGCGTCCGACACTCGCGAGCGCGCTCGATACCGCCATGAACGGCAAGAAGACCGATCCTGTTTACCTGCGCGCCGACAAGAGCGTGCCTTACGGCGATCTGATGGACGTGATGAACCTGCTGCGCAACGCCGGCTATCTCAAGATCGCGCTCGTCGGACTCGACGCAAGAAACTGAACAGAGCGGCAAGCAGCTGAAATGAACACGCTCGTCCTGCACGGCCCGCCCGACCAAACCGACGTCCGCCGCTGGGCGCTGTCGGCGGCGCTGGTCGTGGCCGTTCACGTCGGAGCGATTGCCGCGGGCCTGAACTGGTACACGCCGCCCGACGTGGCCGGCACCGCATCCGAGCCGATCATGCTCGATCTGGAATCGGCGCCGCCGACGCCGGAGCCGCAACAGCTCGATCTCGCGCCTGGCCCGCAGATGCAGGAGGCCGAACCGCCGCCGCCCGAGCCCGAGAAGCCGCAGGAAATCGTCGAGGAACAGGTCCCTCCGACTCCCATGCAGGAGAAGGCCGAGGTCGTGGCTCCTCCGGAAAAGCCGAAGCCTGAGCCGAAGCCGATCGTCAAGCCGAAGCCCAAGCCAATCGAGCGGCCGAAGAAGCCGACCGAAGCGCCCGCGCCGCGCACCACGGCGACGCCGCAGGCGGCGCAGGCCGCGCGCGCGAATTACAACGGCATCCTGTCGGCGCACCTTCAGCGCTACAAGCAATATCCGTCCGGCGCGAAAGCCGCCGGTGAACAGGGTGTGGCGATGCTGAGCTTCACCGTCAGCCGCGGCGGACAGGTGACGAGCGCACGGCTGGCGAAATCCTCAGGCTCCTCTGCGCTGGACGGCGAGACCATGGCGATGATCCATCGCGCACAGCCGCTGCCATCATTCCCACCGGAAATGACGCAAAGCTCGGCGAGCTTCACCGTGCCGGTACGCTTCTTCCTGCGCTGATAGCGCAGGGATTATTGATCGGCTTCCGCACCAAGGACCAAACGCCGCAGGCTTGATCGGATTCGAGCCATGCAACATTGCGCGCCGTGACCATTATCAACCCGCCAGCGAGCGTGCTATAGCATCTCCGGATTGAGCATGCCGGAGGCCCGCAATGTTCGACGGTTTCGACGCCATCACCCTGGCGCGCCTGCAATTTTCGTTCACGATGAGCTTTCACATCGTGTTTCCGGCCTTCTCCATCGGCCTCGCAAGCTATCTCGCCGTTCTCGAAGCGCTCTGGCTGTGGACCGGCCGCGAGGTCTTCATCAACCTGTTCAATTACTGGCTGAAGATCTTTGCCATCGCCTTCGGCATGGGCGTCGTCTCCGGGATCGTGATGTCGTACCAGTTCGGCACCAACTGGTCGGTGTTCTCCGACAAAACCGGCCCCATTATCGGGCCGCTGATGGCCTACGAGGTGCTGACAGCGTTTTTCCTTGAAGCCGGATTCCTCGGCGTCATGCTGTTCGGGCTGAAGCGCGTCGGCCACAAATTGCATTTCCTCGCCACGCTGATGGTCGCCATCGGCACGCTGATTTCCGCATTCTGGATTCTGTCGGCGAACTCCTGGATGCAAACGCCCGCCGGCTTTGCGATGAATCCCGCGGGACAGTTCGTCGCCGCGGACTGGTGGAAGGTGATCTTCAATCCATCCTTCCCCTATCGCCTCGTGCACATGGTGCTGGCGGCCTATCTCACCACCGCCTTCGTGGTCGGCGCTGTCGGCGCCTATCACCTGCTGCGGAATTCGAAGCTTGAAGGCGCCCGCGTGATGTTCTCGATGGCGATGTGGATGGCGGCGCTGGTGGCCCCGATCCAGATCTTCGCCGGCGATCAGCACGGCCTCAACACGCTGGAGCATCAGCCGGTCAAGGTGATGGCGATGGAAGGCCACTTCCAGAGCCATCCCAACGGCGCGCCGCTGATCCTGTTCGGCTGGCCCGATCAGGACGAGGCGAAAGTGAAATACGCGATCGAGATTCCGAAAGCGTCGTCGTTGATCCTCAAGCATTCGCTGGATGCGCCGCTGAAGGGTCTCGATACCGTACCGCGCGAGAATTGGCCGAAAGTGCCGATCGTGTTCTGGTCGTTCCGCATCATGGTCGGCATCGGCTTCCTGATGCTCGGCATCGGCATTCTCAGTCTGTGGGCGCGCTGGCGCGGCACGCTTTATGACTCGCAATTTCTGCATCGCTTTGCGCTCGCGATGGGACCGGCGGGATTCATCGCGGTGCTGGCGGGCTGGGTGACCACCGAGGTCGGACGTCAGCCGTTCACGGTCTACGGTCTGTTGCGCACGGTGGATTCAGCATCACCGCTCGACGCGCCCGCCGTCGCCACGTCGCTGATCGCCTTCATCATCGTCTACTTCATCGTGTTCGGCATGGGCGTGTTCTACATCCTGCGGCTGATGCACGAGCCGCCGCACCATGGCGAGCAGGGTCCGCGCGAGGATGTGCCGAGCCGCGCCGCAGGCATTACGCCCGCGCAGTCCGTTTCCATCACGCATGGACAAGGGTGAACGCCATGGCCGGAGAATTCTTCCATATCGCGACGCTCTGGGCCTTCATCATCGCCTTCGCCGTTTTCATGTACATCGTGATGGACGGCTTCGACCTCGGACTCGGCATGTTGTTTCCGATGTTCCCGAAGAAGGAAGACCGCGATGTGATGATGAACACCGTCGCGCCGGTGTGGGACGGCAACGAAACCTGGCTGGTGCTCGGCGGCGGCGGACTGATGGCGGCTTTTCCGCTGGCCTATGCGGTGCTGATGCCGGCGATCTATACGCCGATCATCGCGATGCTGATCGGGCTGATATTTCGCGGCGTGGCATTTGAATTCCGCTGGCGCACCCAGAGCGAACGCAACCGCTGGGACATCGCATTCGCCGGCGGCTCGCTGATCGCAGCACTGGCGCAAGGCATCGCGCTCGGTGCGATCCTGCAAGGCGTGCATGTCGAAGGCCGCGCCTATGCCGGGGGCTGGTGGGACTGGCTGACGCCGTTCAGCATTCTGACTGGCCTTGCCGTCGTCGCCGGTTATGGATTGCTCGGCGCGACCTGGCTGGTCATGAAGACCACCGGCGAACTGCGCGACCATGCCTATCGCCTCAGCCTGTGGCTGCTGGTCGCGACCTTGATCGCCATTGTCGCCGTCAGCCTCGCGACGCCATTCCTTCAGGCCGACTACTGGCGGCGCTGGTTTGAATGGCCGAACATCATTTTCACCGCGCCGATCCCGATCGCGGTGGCTGTCGTCACGCTGCTGCTCCTGAGAAGTATTGCGAACAAGCAGGACTACCGGCCATTCGTGCTGTCGCTCGCATTGTTCGGCTTGTCCTATGCGGGACTGGGCGTCAGCATGTATCCCTACATCGTGCCACAAAGCATCACGATCTGGCAGGCCGCCGCCCCCGCCAACAGCCTGAACTTCATGATCTGGGGCGTCGCGATCCTGGTGCCGATCATCCTCGGCTACACCGCATGGGCCTATTATGTCTTCCGCGGCAAGGTCGACGCGTCGAGCGGCTATCACTAGTCATGGCACCGCCGCCCGAACCACCCCGTCCGCTCGGACGACGCCTGTTGTGGTTCGTGGCGTTATGGCTGCTGGGCACCGGCTCGGTCGCCACGCTCGCCTACGTTTTGCGGCTCTGGATCAAGCCGCACTGACCGCGAAACCATCGCTAATTTCAGAGATATTTTAAGGATTTGCGACGCATGGTGCGCGCCTTGACGCGCGTATCACTTGCCAGCCGTGCATGGCTCAGGTTTGATGCGCGCAGGCACGGACCAACGCGGGATTCTCGACATGAACATCTTCCGGCTTTTGTCTCTGGCGACTCTGATTAGCGTCAGCCTGTTGGGCGCGGCATCACACGCCTTCGCGCAGGGACGCGAGATGAACATCGGCGACCAGCCGGGCTACATCCCAGACGACGAAGAACTCGCGCCGGAATTCAAGCGCACTGCCGTTTTCTACCGGACCACCGAAGCACCCGGCACCATCGTCATCAGCACGTCCGAACGCTTCCTCTATCTGATCCAGGGCAACGGCCGCGCGCTGCGCTACGGCATCGGCGTCGGCCGCGAAGGCTTCCAGTGGCAGGGATTGCAGAAGATCACCCGCAAGCAGGAATGGCCGGACTGGACGCCACCGCCGGAAATGATCGCACGCCAGCCTTATCTGCCGCGCTTCATGGCGGGTGGCCCGGGCAATCCGATGGGCGCACGCGCGCTGTATCTCGGCGCAACGGTGTACCGCATTCACGGCACCAACCAGCCGCAGACCATCGGCAGCGCCGTGTCGTCGGGCTGCTTCCGTCTGGTCAATGCCGACGTGACCGATCTTTATGATCGTATCCCGGTCGGCACCAAGGTCATTATCCGTCAGCGGCCGGAAATCTAGATCCGGACAGTCCACCTTTTGCTTCCACGCACGCATCACAGGCGGGATTATTTCATGGCTTTCTTTCCACGGACATTTAACACCGGCCTGTTGTTCGGTGCAGTCATCGCGGTCGCCGTCGCGGCCGCCGCGATCACCTATGAGCGCTACGACACTCGGACCCTGAAACGTACCGTGAAGCGCGACGCAGTGCTGTGCGGCGTCAACACTGGCCTGCCGGGCTTCTCGTTGCCCGACGACAAGGGCAACTGGACCGGCTTCGATGTCGATATCTGCCGCGCCGTAGCCGCCGCGATCTTCAACGACCCGACCAAGGTGAAATTCGTTCCGCTCGACGCCAGCGAACGCTTCAAGGAATTGCGCAATCGCAAAGTCGACATCCTGTCGCGTAACTCGACATGGAGCATGTCCCGCGAAACCGAATACGGACTGAACTTCGCGGCCATCGCCTATTACGACGGCGAGGGCTTCATGGTGCGCAAGTCGCGCAACGTCGAATCCGGCCTGGAACTCGACGGCAGCAAGGTCTGCGTTCAGGCCAACACCACGACGCAGCTCAATCTCGCGGACTACTTCCGCGCCAACAACATCAAGTATCAGGAACTGAATTTCGCGAAACTGGATGACGTCCTCAAGGCGTATGACGAAGGCACTTGTGACGTCCTGACCACCGACGTGTCGCAGCTCTATGCGCTGCGGCTGAGGCTGACCAAGCCCGGCGAACACAACATTCTTCCCGACGTGATCTCGAAGGAGCCGTTGGCGCCAGTGGTGCGGCAGCGCGACGACGAGTGGCTGCTGATCGTGAAATGGACGATCTACGCGATGCTCAACGCGGAAGAGCTCGGCGTCACCTCCAAGAATATCGACGAGGCTTTAAAGTCGAAGAAGCCTGACGTCATGCGCTTGGTCGGCACCGAAGGCGCCTATGGCGAGGAAATGGACCTGACGAAGGACTGGGCCGCGCGCATCATCCGCCATGTCGGAAACTACGGCGAAGTCTACGACCGCAATGTCGGCGAAGGCTCGAAGCTCGCGATCCCGCGCGGGCTGAACCAGTTGTGGAACGCCGGCGGCATCCAGTACGCTCCGCCGATCAGGTAGCGCGCCAGATTCTATGAACGCAAATGGCCGGGCTTTAAGCCCGGCCATTTTTATTTGGGGAACATCGTCGCTCAGTATCCTTTTAGCCGCGCCAGCTGATCGGCATGAAACGACGCATCGCCGAACAATTCCTGACACACCCGCGCGCGCTTCATGAAGAAGCCGATGTCGAATTCATCGGTCATGCCGACGCCGCCGTGCATCTGCACCGCTTCCTGCACCGCCAGCGTTGCGGTCGTGCCCGCCTTCGCCTTGGCCACCGCAACCGCGGCACCGGCCTTGTCAAAATTCGAATCCAGCGCCTGCAATGCCTTCATCACCGCCGCGCGCGTGATCTCGATCTCGGTATAGAGATGCGCGGCGCGGTGCTGCAAGGCCTGAAACTCGCCGATCAACTTGCCGAACTGCTTGCGCTCTTTCAGGTAGGTTACCGTGCGCGTGAAGGCCTCCTCGCTGAGGCCGACCATCTCCGCGGCCACCGCCGCGCGGCCCACATTGAGAATGCCGTCCAGCAGCGGCCCACCCTGATCGACTTCGCCGAGTACACTGTCTGCCGTCACATCGACATCGTTGAACACGATTCGCGCCGCGTTGTGGTTATCGACCATCGCGGTGCGTTCGATCTCGATGCCCTTGGATTTCGGATTGACCAGAAACAGCGTCAGGCCGTCGCGCGAGCCGGGTTCGCCGGCGGTGCGGGCCGCCGCGATCAGCAGATCCGAAACGTGACCGTCGACCACGAAGGCTTTCGCGCCCTTCAGCTTGAAGCCGTTGCCGGATCGCGTCGCTTTCATCGCGGTCTTGTACGGACGGTGCTTGGCGCCCTCGTCCACCGCAAGCGACACGATCAGGTCGCCCTTGGCGAGCTTCGTCAGATATTCCGACTTCTGCGCGGCGCTGCCGCCGCGCGTCAGCGCGGTTGCCGCCACCACACCGGTCGACAGAAACGGCGACGGCATCAGCGTGCGGCCGATTTCCTCCATCACCACGCCTGCCTCGACCGCGCCCAGCGCGCTGCCGCCGAACTCCTCCGGCACCAGAAGACCCGCAAAGCCCATCTCGGCGAATGTTTTCCATAACTCGCGCGAGAAGCCGGTCGCATCCTTGGTGTCGCGCAGCTTGCGCAGATGCGCGACCGGCGCCTTGTCGCTGATGAGGCTGCGCGCGCTGTCGCGCAGCATTGACTGTTCTTCGTTGAGGACGAGAGCCATTTTATGGAATCCAATGCAATGTGAGTTATGGGCGCGGCGCGATTACGCGCCCGGCAGATCGAGAATGCGCTTGGCGACGATGCCAAGCATCACCTCGCTGGTGCCGCCTTCGATCGAGTTGGCCTTGGTGCGCAACCACGAGCGCGCCGCCGCGCCCTCGCGCGAGCGTTCGCTTTCCCATTCGAGCGTATCGACGCCACCGGCCGACATCAGGATTTCATGACGGCGCTTGTTCAACTCGGTGCCATAATATTTCAGCGCCGATGACCAGGCTGGATGGCCCTGCCCTGCCTTGGCGAGATCGACCGCGCGTTCGGACGCGCAGGCGAGCGCGGCCTCATCGACCTCGAACGCGGCGATCTGCCCGCGCAACACCGCGTCGTCGAGCTGTCCGTTCGCATCGGCGCCGATGGAATTCGCCGCCACCTGGCCGAGCGGCCGCCCGGCGCTGCGATCGCCGAGACCGCTGATCATGGAGCGCTCGTGCTGCAGCAGGTATTTCGCCACATCCCAGCCGCGGTTGACGGTGCCCACCACATGGGATCGCGGCACGCGGACGTTGTCGAAGAAGGTTTCGCAGAACGGCGACTTGCCGGAGATCAAGAGGATCGGCTTAGTCGATACGCCCTTCGAGGCCATGTCGAACAGGATGAAGCTGATGCCGTCATGCTTCTTGGCCGAGAAATCCGTCCGCACCAGACAAAAGATCCAGTCGGCGAAATTGGCGTAGGACGTCCAGATTTTCTGCCCGTTGATGATGTAGTCGTCGCCATCAACATCCGCGCGCGTCTGCAGGGACGCGAGGTCCGACCCCGCGTTGGGTTCGGAATAACCCTGACACCAGCGAATCAATCCGGCGGCAATTTTTGGCAGATGCTCGCGCTTCTGCGCATCGGTGCCGTATTTCAGCAGCGCCGGCCCCAACATCCAGATGCCGAAGCTCGACAGCGGCAGCCGCGCGCCGATCGCCGCCATTTCCTGACGCAGGATTTTCGTCTGTTCTGCATCGAGGCCGCCGCCGCCATACTCCTTGGGCCATTCCGGCACGGTCCAGCCCTTGTCGCGCATCCGCTCGAACCAGACCTTTTGCGGCTCGGATGCAAATTTGGTATTGCGGCCGCCCCAGAACACATCGTTTTCGCTCGCCACCGGCTTGCGCATCTCGGGCGGACAATTGGCTTCCAGCCAGGCGCGCGTCTCCGCGCGGAATTTTTCGGACTCTGCCATCGATATTTCCTCGACCAGTTCGGCCCATGACGCAATTTGCCCGGCCACGGTTGAATTTCTCGGCCGGACTGTACTGTCCGCTTGGCGAATTTCAATATCTCCCATCCACGAAAGCCGCGCGGTGTGCGATATGGTAGCCATGCACGGCCCATCGGCATTCTCACGCCGAGCGCCGCAACGATTGAAAGAACAAGGGAAACCGTTATGCGCCTGAAAGACCTTTCGCCTAGCGAAATGAGCGACGACCAGAAGAGCATTTATGCGGAAGCTTCCGCCGGCAAGCGCGGCACCGTGGTGCCGCCGCTGCGCGCATGGATTCATGCTCCGGAGATGGCGCGGCACGCGAGCCGGCTCGGCGAATTCCTGCGCTACAATACTTCGCTCGGGCCGCGGCTGTCGGAACTCGCGATTCTCGTCACCGCGCGGCACTGGAGCGCGCATTACGAATGGTACGCGCACAAGAAGATTGCGCTCGCCGCCGGGCTTGAGCCCAAGATCGTCGATGCCATCAATCATCGCCGCGTTCCGGATTTCGACGATCCGAAGGCGCAACTGGTTTACGAATTCAGCGAGTCGATGCACGAGAACCACACCGTACCCAAGCTGCTTTACGACAAGGCCGTCGCGATGTTCGGCGAGAGCGGCACTGTCGAGCTGGTCGGCGTGCTCGGCTACTATTCGCTGATCTCCATGACCCTTAACGCCTTCGAGGTGGGACTGCCCGAGGGTGAGGTCTCGGACCTGGTGCCGTGACCAGAGAGAACGTCATTGCGAGCGAAGCGAAGCAACCCAGATCTAGGAACTGGATTGCTTCGTCGCTAGCGCTTCTCGCAATGACGGAGCACATGGCCGCTTGATTAACTCCGTTCGCTATCCATCTCTCCTATTCAGTATGGAAATCGGAGATTGATATGACCGAGACTGCGTCATCGTCTTTCAGGCCCATCGCCGCGGGCACGCGGATCGGCCACGTCCATCT
The DNA here is from genome assembly GCF_058800765.1 of Afipia sp. GW822-FHT04G07. NCBI lineage: Bacteria > Pseudomonadati > Pseudomonadota > Alphaproteobacteria > Hyphomicrobiales > Nitrobacteraceae > Afipia > Afipia sp. GW822-FHT04G07. The sequence goes on along the minus strand of NZ_JBXAMP010000001.1, from coordinate 2,968,767 downwards.
TAAAGTGGCGGACCTCGACCGCGCGCTGGGATTTTATCAGGACGTGCTCGGCTTTGAGCTGATGCAGCGTTATGGCGATCAGGCCGCGTTCATTTCGGCGGGTGGCTATCACCACCACATCGGTTTGAACACATGGGAAAGCAAGGGCGGCAAGCCGCCCGCGCCGGGCACCACCGGATTGTTTCACACTGCCATCCTTTATCCGACGCGCGCGGCGCTGGCGGATGCATTGCATCGGGTGCTGTCCGCCGGGATTACGCTCGACGGCGCGAGCGATCACGGCGTCAGCGAGGCACTTTACCTGCGTGACCCCGACGAGAATGGCGTGGAATTGTATCGCGATCGGCCCGAAGCCGAATGGCCGCGCCATCCCGATGGAAGTCTTGCGATGTTCACGCGCCGGCTCGATGTCGAAGCGCTGCTGCGGGAACGGGAAGGTTGATTAAATAACCTGCGGTGTCTTCGCTCTGATCAAAACGATCACCGCGGCGATCAATTCCAGCGCGGCGCAGGCATAGAACGGCACGGTGTAGCTGCCGAAGATATCTCGCAGCAGGCCGACGATCCCCGGTCCGAACGCATAGGTGAACTGGCAGATCGCCGTCACCAGACTGACCAGCACGCCGAATGCCGCCGTGCTGAACTCGCGCTGCACGATCATCGACGGCAGCGTGATCATGTTGCCGACGGAAAATCCGAACAGCGCGCTTGCGGCGAACAGGGCGAATTCGTTCCGCGTGTTGATGATGACGAGCAGTGCAATGGCCTGGCTGACCGCCGAGACGCTGGACGCGATGCGCTGATCCATCCGGTCGACCACGATGCCGAACAGCACGCGCCCGATCACAGCCATCGCCGTCATCAGTGCAACCGCGATCCCGGCGCGCTCGCGGCCGATGATCGGTTCGAGAAACGAAATCTGATGCACGATGAAACCGACCTGCGCCACCAGCAGCAGCGAGAACGGCACGGTGATGGTCCAGAACGGCAGGCTGCCGAACGCCGCGCGGCGCATCTGGGCCGCCGACTGCGCGACAGGCGCCGGCGCTGGATCGAATGCATCCAGCGGCGGCAACGTGCGTTTCGGCGGCCGGCCGACCCAGATCACGACAGCCGGCACCACCAGCGCGAGCATCACCAGCGCCGCTCCGATCGAGGTTGCGGGGAAGCCGAACCTGCCGATGGCGGCAACCAGCAGCGGCACGCCGAGAATGCCGCCGCAGCTTGCGCCATTCAGCGCGAGACTGATCGCCATGCCGCGCTTCTTGTCGAACCACAGGCCGAGTGTGTTGTTGATCGCGGCGAGACTGGTGCCCGCCCAGCCGGTCGCGATCAGCGCGTAAGCCACATAAAGCTGCCACGGCGACGTGATCTGCCCGACCAGCGCGGTGCCCGCCGCCATGCTGACGATGCCCGCGATCAGAAGACGGCGCGGCCCCAGCACTCGGATCGCCTCGCTAACGAACACCACAAGCACGGCGCTGAACAGGTAATAGCAGGTCGTCGCGGTCGAGATCAGTGAGTTAGGCCAGCCATGCAGCCGATGCAGTTCGGCGAGATAGACCCCTTGCCCGTAAAACCCGGCGCCCCATGCAAACGTCGCGACCAGAAAGCAGACCGCGACGATGGGCCAGCCTTCATAGCGGATCGACGTCTCGTCGATCGTTTTCTCATCCCCGGCGGAGCCGGTGTGAGGCGAATTCATGAACTGGCGCTTCCTCGTGAGAGCTGATGCTCTTCTCGTTTTCGTCTGGCCGGACATCTGTCAGGACGCCGGTCACGGCGTCAAGCGAGACCTCGTCATTGCTCACATGAGGCTTAGTCATGCGGCGTGCGCGGGGATTTTCAGCCCTTCGCCGCGTTGTAGAAGAACCGCTCGCGGAACACCTTGTCGCCACGCCATTCCTGCATCGCGATTTCATCGACATGGCGGGTCTTGCCGTCGCGGCCTACCAGATCGAAATTCCAATGTATCATGACGTGGTCGCCTTCAACCACCGAGACCAGCGCTTTGGAGTGAACCTCTTTCATCATCGCGAGGATGCCGCGTTCATGCGCCACCAGCACCTCGCGGCCGACGCGCGGCGGCGACGTGTTTTCCTGCATGCTGGCATCTTCGGTGTAATAGCGCTCGATGGCGCCGGCGTGATCGCCGCCTTCGACCACGGCAATGAATTCATCAACACGCGCGCGTGTGGGCATCTGTGCTTCCCCGGTGAATATCTCTCGGGGAACACATAGCAACAGGAAACCCGAACCGCCACGGGGCGGCCAGTGCCTACTCGTATAAATAGCCGACCGGCTTGCCTTCGGTCCGCAAGGGACGGATGTCCCTTTGGGTGATGATTTGACCGGCGAGGCCGTCGATCTCGTCACGCTGCGTCGGCGTCCAACTGCGAAGCTTCTCCATCCCCTTCAGGAGGCCGAGCCGCAGCACCTGCGTGTTTTCGCCCACGCCTGTGAGCGTGATCGTGTTCTTGCTCGCGGTCACCACATCGCCGGTCGCAAGTTCAAACGTCTTGCCCGTGCTGTCCCTGAATTCGGACGTGCCGCGAATGACGCGGTAAATGACGACTTCGCCTTTTGCGAAAGAGTCCTCGTTCACCGATGCCGAAGTGCTTTTCGGCAGGAGCGAGTGCCCGTTCGGATCGGTTGCGATGATGTGGCCGGTGACGAGATGGCCACTCGGGACTTCGATACCAATGTCGCGCACGTAAACCGGCACCGCCGATTTGACGGCACCGCCGGCCAGCGGCTTGAAGAGCGCGTCCAGCGCCAGCGGGTCTTGAAGCCAGAAGCCGGCATCGGCGGGGCGGTCATGCAGCGGATGGGTCCAGGCCACACGCGGCGTTTCGGCCTCGTTGATTTGATCCGGACCGACAATCGTCGGATTTGGGAAAGTCGTCGGATCGGTGATGAAGGCTTCAAGAAACTTGCCGGAGTAGCCCATGGACATCGCGTCCGGCACCACCGTCTGCGGCGTCTTCAGATTCTCTTCGGTCGACAACCCTGACCATGTGTAAAAAAGCTGGCGATGCACGATCGCGCTTTGCAGCATCACCGCGCCGGGACCCACATTGTAGAAGCGCCCATCGTAATCGAAAGTGAACATCCCCGACGTCACCAGCACGAGTTGGAAACCACCCGGTGGAAGGTGAAGGTGGAAATCGGTGGGGCCGGTATCCGGGAGATAAATCGGCAGATTTGTTGCGACCTCATGGAGAAGGAAAGCTTCGTTGTTGGCATGAAAGCCTTCGTTCGCGCGGCTGTAGAGCGCCTGCGGGCGATAGGTCGGCTCGTATGTCGTATCCTTGTGGCGATCGATCGCCACAAAACTCTGGGTGTTCAGGCGGATGGGATCACCGTTCGGGTGAGTCAGACCCGGCGATTTTGAATCGACCGTGGCATGCACATTCATGGCATTCTCCACTCCGGGCGGGGCACCCGGCCAGTTGCTTCTGCAAAGGATCATGCGAATTCCACGCCAGCGACCGCATTAGGAACGCGCGTGACCTGAGGAATTTTTACGCAGCAAAAGATGTGGCTGAATCCGTGGGAGATTGGAGCGCGCGGACGACATGCCATGCCGCGCAACGACTCGCGATCGACTTAAGAAGCTCTGGCATCCCAGTCAGGCACGGTCACAGATCCGCGCAAGTGATGATATTGGGCCCAGCGATCAGGCAATTGCGCTGCGCCGCTGCCTAATATTCCACCTCAAGCTCCTCGATATCGGCGGGCTCCAGCCGTGCCGCCTCGATCCATTCCTGCATTTCAGGAAGGCTGATGATCCGTTTTGCATAGCTCGCCAGTGTCGGGCCGATCTGCACATCGTAGGTCAGGAAGCGCGTCACCACCGGCGCGTACATCGCGTCCGCCATCGAACGATGCCCGAACAGGAACGGCCCGCCGGATTTTTCCAGGCAGTCGCTCCAGATCGCGCAGATCCGGTCGATGTCCGCCTGCGCCCGCGACCAGATCTTGAAGCCGGGAAAATGCCCCTTGATGTTGACCGGCAGCGACGAGCGCAGGGTCGCGAAGCCGGAATGAATCTCGCCGCAGATCGAGCGGCAGTGCGCGCGGGGAATGCGCTCGGACGGCAATAAACCCGCATCGGGCATGAGATCGTTGAGATATTCGCCGATCGCCAGCGTATCCCAGACCGTCGCCCCGTCATGCCGCAGACACGGCACCAGGATCGACGACGACAGCAGCAGGATTTCCGCACGCGCCGATTGATCATCGGCGGCGGTGACGATCTCGTCGAACTCCAGCCCCGAAAATTTGGTGAGCAGCCAGCCGCGCAGCGACCATGACGAATAGTTCTTGCTGCTGATTGTCAAAGTGGCCTTGGCCATGGTCGCCCTCCTTACGCCTGCACATCAAAGAAGCGGTGCCGACAGCCCGCCGTTCGCCGAGCCTGCCTGTTGTTTAAGCGCCTGCTCCTTTTACACACAGCAAACGACATGCCAGTTCCTAAGGCCAATTGACGGCGCTCTGGCGTCATTGTTGCATGACGACAAAGCAGGGGAATGACGTGGATGTCGCCGATGATGTATCAGGCCTATCAGAACACCATGGATTTCGCCGCGCCGTTGCGCTCGGGCGCAGCCACGGCGATGGCGTATCTCAGGATGTTTCCGGAGGGCGTCTCCGACAAGGTGTTCGGACGGCTCGCGGCCGCGTTCGAGATGATCTCGCGGACGTCGCTGACCTACAAGCGGCCCGACTATGACATCAAGCCTGTTCTGGTCGGCAACCGCAAATGCGAGGTCATCGAGGAAATCCCGTTCGCGACGCCGTTCGGCTCACTGCTGCATTTCAAGAAGGAAGGCGCACCGGCGCAGCCGAAGGTCCTGCTGGTCGCGCCGATGTCGGGACACTTCGCGACGCTGCTGCGCGGCACGGTGCAGACACTGCTGCAGGATCACGACGTCTACATCACCGACTGGCATAACCCGCGCGACATTCCGCTCAATCAAGGCAAGTTCGGCCTCGACGAATATACCGAACATCTCATCACGTTCATGGATCAGATCGGCCCGAAGTCGCACATGGTCGCGATCTGCCAGCCGTCAGTGTCGGCGCTCGCCGCCTGCGCGATCATGTCAGAGGACAATCACCCCGCGCGCCCGGCGAGCCTCACCTTGATGGCGGGGCCGATCGACACCCGCATCGCGCCCACCAAGGTCAACGACTTCGCAAAATCAAAACCCTTGAAGTGGTTCGAGGACACCCTGATCCAGTACGTCCCGATGCAGTGCAAGGGCGCGTTCCGCAAAGTCTATCCGGGCTTCATCCAGGTCACGGCATTCGTGTCGATGAATCTCGATCGCCACCTCAAGTCGCACAAGGATTTGCTCGAGCATCTGGCAAAAGGCGAGACTGAGAAAGCCGACACCATCAAGACGTTCTACGACGAATACTTCGCGGTGATGGATCTGCCGGCTGATTTCTACATCGACACCATCCGCGACGTGTTTCAGGAACATCTGCTGCCGCAGGGCAAGCTCACCTACCACGGCCGTCCGGTGAACTGCGCCTCGATCAAGAAGATGGGCCTGATGACCGTGGAGGGCGAGAAGGACGACATCTGTTCGATCGGGCAGACCCTCGCAGCGCAGGACCTCTGCACCGGCGTGCGCGCCTACCGCAAGGTGCATCATATGCAGGCCGGCGTGGGACACTATGGGGTGTTCAGCGGCCGCAAGTGGAACAACGAAATCTATCCGCTGCTGCGGGACTTCATTCACGTCAATTCGTGACGGCGGCTCGCGATCGGGTCAAAAAAAGAGGCCACCTGCGAACAGGCGGCCTTCAGTTTGAGGAAGAATGGCCGTCCGCCAAATGACGGGCGGACCACTCTCAGACGACTTTCAATTTCTCACGATCTCTCTTTCGGCGACGCCCTCTCGTCGGAGTCGCGTTCCGCTCACTCATCCGCGCGACGGCTTGCCGCGCACGGCGAGCACCGGGACAGCGACGGCGCTGTATGCCGGTTTCATCGACGCCTGCCCGCGCGCAAGGCGGTGCGCGAGCCACGCCAGAAAAACGCGCAGGAATGGGATGCGCTCTTGCTTTCCGGTCTGCATGGTTTTGATCCCTCCGTTCGCCGCGGCAATCCGGGTTGGGTCCGGACGCCGCGGCGTCTTCCTGGCAGGTTCGGGGTTCGGTCTGCCTCACGTCCGGTAAATCTAGGCCTCTCTACGATTTTGGCAAACGAGAAATCCGGAGGCTTCAAATCGATTTTGTCGATATGACGCGCGAAGCGTCATTTACGCCGCCAGCGCCTTCATCTCGGCATAGAGATCGGACTTGCCCTCGAAGCCGATGCCCGGCAGATCCGGCATGGTGATGTGGCCGTTCTCGACGCGCACGCCGTCGGGGAAACCGCCGTAAGGCTGGAACAGGTCCGGATAGCTTTCGTTGCCGCCGAGGCCGAGGCCCGCCGCGATGTTCAGCGACATCTGATGCCCGCCATGCGGCACGCAACGCGACGGCAACCAGCCGTGCGCTTTCAAAACCTCAAGCGTGCGCTGATACTCGCAGAGGCCATACGACAAAGCGCAGTCGAACTGCAGCCAGTCGCGATCGGGCCGCATGCCGCCGTGTCGAATAAGATTGCGTGCATCCTGATGGCTGAAAAGATTTTCGCCCGTCGCCATCGGTCCCGGATAGAAATCCGCCATCGTCGCCTGCAATGCGAAGTCCAGCGGATCGCCGATCTCTTCATACCAGAACAGCGGATACTGACGCAGCATCTTGGCGTAGGCGATGGCGGTCTCCAGATCGAAGCGGCCATTGGCGTCGACCGCGAGCTGCGCCTGCGAGCCGATTTCCTTCAGCACAGCCTCGATGCGCCCCTGATCCTCCTTGAGCGACGCGCCGCCGATTTTCATCTTCACGACGTTGTAGCCGCGATCGAGATAGCCGCGCATTTCCTTGCAAAGCGCGGTGTTGTCCTTGCCGGGATAATAGTATCCGCCGGCGGCATAGACGAACACGCGCGGATTGGCTTCGCGCTTGTGACGCTCCGCCAGCAGGCGAAACAGCGGTTTGCCTGCGATCTTCGCCATCGCATCCCACACCGCCATGTCGAGCGTACCGACCGCGACCGAGCGCTCGCCGTGGCCGCCGGGCTTTTCATTGGACATCATCGCAGCCCAGACCTTGTCGGGATCGATGTTGCCGCCGGTTTCATCGAGCAGCGACTTCGGCTCGGCTTCGAGAATGCGCGGCGCGAAGCGTTCGCGGATCAACCCGCCCTGCCCGTAACGTCCGTTGGAGTTGAAGCCGTAGCCGACCACGCGCTTGCCGTCGCGCACGACGTCGGTCACCACCGCAACAAGGCTCGTCGTCATCTTGGTGAAGTCGATATAGGCATTGCGGATCGGGGACGAGATTGGCTTGGTGATCTCGCGGACATCGACGATGCGAACGGACATGGCGGCTCCTGCTTGTTGTTCTGTAATGTTTCTGGCGTCATATACCGAGCAGCGATGTCGCCCAAGGGCGTGAAAAGTTCAAGCGAAACCGCGGGTTTTTTGCGGCATTCCGCCTCTTTTCCGCTCATTGCCGCCTGTGGTAAAGAGCGGGCCGGAAATCCAGGAGATGCTTCCCTTGCGCACCGTGCTGCGATTTTTCCTGATCCTGTTTGCGATGCTGTCCGTGGCGCAGTTGACCGCGACCGCCGCGCGCGCCGACAAGCGTGTCGCTCTGGTGCTCGGCATTTCCGCCTATCAGCATGTCGCCAAACTGCCTAACCCGTCGAACGACGCCGACGCGATGGCGAACCTGTTCCGGAAATCGGGATTCGATGTAGTCGAAACCCGGCGCGATGTCGGCATCGCCGATCTGCGCCGAGCGGTCGGCGATTTCTCGGACAAGGCACAGGACGCCGATGTCGCCGTGGTGTTCTTCGCCGGCCACGGCATCGAGGTCGACGGCACCAACTATCTGGTGCCGGCAGATGCGAAACTGGCGCGCGATTTCGACATCGAGGACGAAGCGCTGTCGCTCGACCGGCTGCTGAAGGCGATCGAGCCCGCCAAGCGCCTGCGTCTCGTGATGCTGGATGCCTGCCGCGATAATCCGTTCGCCAAGACCATGAAGCGCACGGTGGCGTCGCGCTCGGTCGGACGCGGTCTCGCCAAGATCGAGCCGACGGTGTCCGACACACTGATCGCGTTCGCCGCCAAGGCGGGCTCGGTGGCGCTCGACGGCGACAACAGCAACAGCCCCTTCACCACCGCGCTGCTCGAACACATCGCGACGCCGGGCGTCGATCTGCGCATCGCATTCGGGCGCGTGCGCGACTCGGTGCTCTCCTCCACGAGCCGCAAGCAGGAGCCATATGTGTATGGCTCGCTCGGCGGCAACACGGTCGCCATCGTGGATGCACAGGCCGCAACGGCCAAAGCCGAGTCGAAGAAAACCGAGGACAAGCCCGCGCAGGTCGCGTCAGTCGATCCGGCCGCATCGGCCGCCGCGCGCGTACCGGTCAATGCAGCGCCGTCGCCGTCGTCCAACGAGATCGCGGAAGCCTGGCGCGCGGTGTCCGCAACCACGAGCGCCACTGTGCTCGAAGCCTTCGTGCGGCGCTTCGGCGACAGCATCTATGGCGACCTTGCCCGCGCCCGCCTGCAAGACCTGAAAACACAGGACACCAGGGTCGCAAGCGCGAAGCCGGACGAACGCTCACTGCATCCCGCGCAAAAAGCCGGCGAGCCTGCATCGCCTTCCGCGGTCACTGCCGCGGTGACCCCGTCCGCCAGCACCGCGACCACTCCAGCGGCGAACGGCTATCTCGGATGCTTCAAGGATGACAGCAAGCGCGATCTTGACGGCTACACCTTCTACGACGGCAAGATGACGACGCAACTGTGCGTCTCTACCTGTCGTGACAAAGGCTTCAGTCACGCCGGAACGCAATATGGCGGTCACTGTTTCTGCGGCAACAAGTTCGGCAAGTTCGGCGCGGCCGACAACTGCAACGCCAAATGCACCGGCAACCGCGAGGAGACGTGCGGCGGCACCTGGGCCAATACGATCTACAAGACCAACTGATCGTTTGAACGGGCGCGGACAACCTTCCGATAGCTGCCGCTTCTGGCGGATCGATCAGCCTATTCGCAGAACCGCTGGCCGTTTGTGACAAAGCAGAACGGCGAACGATCGGTCCCGGCGGTGATTTCCCTGGCGACATTCCGGCGATTCCAGAGCGCACGCCGCTGATACTTCGACAGGCGCGGTGCCGGCGTTACGCAGCGGCTGCTCAGTTTCTCATCCGTGACCGTGGTCCATGTGGCCTTCGTGCCGTCAGATGTGCAGGTCTGCATCATCGCCTTCTGCACGCAGACGGTCGCGCCCTCGCTGTAGCTCCGGCTGTTGTAGATGCAGACGAGCGCGGCGGGCTTTTGTTCAACCGGAGACTTCTGCTCAGGCGAGGATTTTTGTTCGGCCGAAGGCTTCTGCTCCGGCGGCGCTTGGGCGGCGGCGGGCAGGCCAAGCAAAAGAAGAAGGCACAGCGGGAGAATGCGGTTCATTCGCCATCTTAGCGCGGCGCGGCCGCTTCAAGAAGGCGACCTGCGCAAAAATGCTTAAGGAAAACAGCTTCAAATATCGTCAATTGAAAATCACCCATCATCCGGCCCTGCACAGCGCCGGACCGGATGGCGGGGTTCGGTATTACTTCGTCAGCGGACAGCCCGACTCCTTGGCGGACGGGAACGCCTTGTCGCCCGGCACCACCGCAAGCTCCTTGTAGTAATCCCAGGGCTTCTTGGACTCGGACGGCTTCTTGACCTCGAACAGATAGAGGTCGTGCACCATGCGGCCGTTTTCGAGAACCTTGCCGCCCTGCGCGAAGTCGTCGTCGACCGGCAGTTCCTTGAGCTTCTTGGCAACCGCCTCGGTGTCCTTGGTGCCCGCGGCCTTGACGGCTTTCAGGTACTGCAAGGTCGCCGAGTAAGTGCCGGCCTGGATCATGTTGGGCATCCGGCCGGTGCGCTTGAAGAACTTCTCGCCGAGATTGCGCGACCGCGCGTCGCGATCCCAGTAATAGCCCTCGGTCAGCACGAGACCCTGCGCGGCTTCAAGACCGAGGCCGTGGACTTCAGCCGCCGTCAGCAGCAGTCCAGCGAGCTTCTGGCCACCCTTGACGATGCCGAATTCCGCCGCCTGCTTGATCGAGTTGGTGGTGTCGAGACCGGCATTGGCGAGACCGATGATCTTCGCTTTCGAGCTTTGTGCCTGCAGCAGGAACGAGGAGAAGTCGGCGGTGTTCAAGGGAATGCGAACCGCGCCCACGACCTTGCCGCCCTGCTGGGTGACGAAGTCGCCGGTGTCTTTCTCCAGCGCATGACCGAACGCGTAATCGGCGGTCATGAAGAACCATGTATCGCCGCCGGCCTTCACCAGTGCACCGCCGGTACCGTAGGCAAGCGCGCGGGTGTCATACGCCCAGTGAAAGCCATAAGGCTGACATGCATCGCCGCTCAGACGCGAGGTTGCCGCGCCAACCACGATATCGATCTTCTTCATCTGCTTGGAGAGATCGTGGACTGCGAGCGCGACTGACGACGTGGTCAGTTCGGTGATCATGTCGACGTTCTCGACCTCGTACCAGCGGCGCGCGATGCTAACGCCAAGGTCCGGCTTGTTCTGGTGATCGGCGGAGATCACTTCGATCTTCTGGCCGAGCACCGTGCCACCGAAATCCTCGACCGCCATCTTGGCCGCCTCGAAGGACCACTTGCCGCCGTAGTCAGCGTAAACGCCGGACTGATCGTTGAGAATTCCAATCTTGACGCCTTGCGCAGCCGCCGGCAGCGCCGTCGTCAGGCTGAACGCCGCGACCGCGGCAGCCAGAAATTTCGATGTCATGCAAATCTCCCTGTTTTTTATTTTAGGACATCCTTATAGCGAAAATCGCACATGAGCAGGGTATTGAACTTTCGCCGTAAAGCCGCGCAGTTCTTGCAAGATCATATTGCGGCGCACCAAGAACCGCCTGGTGGACACCGTTGGCAACCGGTCTGGTTTCGGCTTTGATGCGCGGCGCGCCCGCCGGCGCCTGAGGCGCAATTCATGAGACATCTCGGGTTTGCCATCGCCATCGGCGCTCTTCTTTTCTCGGCATCGCAGGCCCCGGCGCAAGATTTTCCCTCCCGTATGGTCAAGATCATCGTGCCGTTCGGCGCTGGCGGACCGGCCGATGTCAACGCACGGCTGATCGGCAAGACGCTCCAGGAACGGTTCGGACAGCCGGTCGTGGTGGAGAACCGGCCGGGCGCAGGCGCCGTCATTGGAACGCTGGAAGCCGCGAAGGCTGTACCCGACGGCTATACGCTGCTGATGATGTCGAACGCGCAGACCGCGAACGAGTCGCTGCTGCCCAATCGAAACTACGAGCTGATGCGCGACTTCGTTCCCATCGCGCCGGTCAACACCTCGGACCTTGTCATTGTCGTTCACCCCTCGGTGCGGGCGAAGACGCTGGCGGAATTCATTGCGCTGGCGCGCGCGCAGCCCGGCAAGCTCAACTATGCATCGTCCGGCCAGGGCACGCCCTACCACATGGCGGGCGAGCTTTTTAAATCGATGACGGGCACCAACATCGTTCATGTCCCGCATCGCGGAAGCGGCGAGGCGCGCAGCAATGTGATCGGCGGGCAGATCGAAATGATGATCGACGCCGTCACCACCATGATGCCGAACATCACCGCGGGTCAGGTGCGCGCGCTGGCGACCACGGGACAGACGAGATCAAGCGTGCTGCCCTATATTCCGACCGTGGCCGAAGCCGGCGTACCCGGCTATGACGCAACCATCTGGCTCGGCATCATGGCGCCGGCTGGTACGCCACCGGCCGTGGTCGCGCAATTGAATGCCGCGATCAGCGACGCCGTCCGGCGTCCGGAGATCGTCTCGCTCTGGGCCGGTCAGGGCGCGAGCCCGATGGCGATGACGCCCGCGCAGTTCGATGCGTTCCTGCGCGGCGATATCGTGAAATGGGCCGCCGTGGTCAAGGCGATCGAGAGCAAGGCGCAGTAACAATAACAAGAAGACATCCTTTATGACCAAACTGAGAATTCTCAGCGGCGGCGCCGCGCAGGGGCTTGCCGATGCGCTTGCGCCAACATTCAAACAAGTTACGAGCTGGACCGTCGAAGGCGAGTTCGGCGCGGTCGGCACCATGGCCAGTAAATTGCGGGCGGGCGCACCTGCCGATGTGGTGGTGCTCACAACTGCGGTTCTCAACGCGCTCGCCGAGCAAAACCTTATCGATCCCTCCACAACAAGGAATGTGGGGCTTGTCGAAACCGCGGTCGCCGTGCGAACCGGCGATCCTATCGTTTCCATCGGCAACGCAGATGAGCTGCGCGCCGCCCTGCTCACGTCCGACGCCATCTTCGTGCCCGACACCAAATCCTCGACCGCGGGAATTCACGTCGCAACAATGCTTGAGGGGTTGGGGATCGCAGCGGAGGTCGCGGATCGAATCCGGGAGTTTCCCAACGGGGCGACGGCGATGCGAAACCTCGCGGCATCGGATGCAAAACGCCCCATCGGCTGCACGCAGACCACCGAAATTCTCAACACGCGCGACCTGACACTGATCGGAGCGCTGCCGCGCGGTTACGATCTCGCCACCATGTATGCCGCCGCGCTGACCGCGACGACAAAACATGCCGGAATGGGACAGGCATTTATCGACCTGCTCACGGCGACCGAGCATCGCGCGCTTCGGCAGCGCGCGGGATTTGTCGATCAAATTTGATGCTAGCGCCGAAACCGTCCAGCGGTGAGCTTGCGAAAGCGCACGCCCTTGCCGTCGGCAAGCCGCGTCGCCTCATAGCCGCCATCGCGGATCGCGTCACGCTGCGGCCGCGCGTTCTCAGGATTTCGCTCTTTCTCCCACCACGACGCGCGCTGCGAGGCGCGCGGCAGCGCGAAGCCAAGCATGTCCTCGATTTCCTCGAAAGTCAGAACGAGTTCAGGCAAATGCTGGCGCGACAGATATTCGCGAAGCGGATCATAGTCGCCCAATCCGGCACTCCGTTGCATTGAAAGTTGGTCCGTGAGCCGATAGGTACGTCGCATCAAAGCTTTTGAACAGGGCTATTCGTGAATCTGTTTGTCTTCGGCCTCGGTTTCAGCGGGCGGACCATCGCGGAGCGGCGCATCGCGCGCGGCGACAGTGTGAGTGGAACCGTGCGGTCGCGCGACAAGGCGCAGGCCTTGTCCGCTGCCGGACTGTCGGCGCTCGTGTTCGGGCCGGACGGCCGCGACGACACGATCGAGGGCGACCTCGCCGCCTGCGAGGCGCTGCTGATCTCCGTGCCGCCCGGCAAAGGCGATCCGGTACTTGCGAGCTACGCAACGCAGATCGCCGCCGCGCCGAAGCTGCGGTGGATCGGCTATCTCTCGACCATCGGCGTGTACGGCGATCACGGCGGCGCGTGGGTCGACGAACAGACGCCGGCGGCACCAACCAATGCGCGCTCGCGCGAACGCGCTGACGCCGAGCAGGCGTGGCTGACCTTCGGGGCCGCGAACAACATCCCGGTGCATGTTTTCCGTCTCGCGGGCATCTACGGCCCCGGCCAGAGCCAGCTCGTGCAACTGGCACGAGGGACGGCGCGGCGGATCGTCAAGCCGGGCCAGGTGTTCAACCGCATCCATGTCGAGGACATTGCGCGCACGATCGATGCTTCGCTTGAGCGGCCGCGCGCCGGTGCGACCTATAACGTCACCGACAACGAGCCCGCACCGCCGCAGGATGTGGTGACCTTCGCGGCACAACTCTGCGGCATCGAGCCGCCGCCCGAAATCAGCCTTGAAGACGCTGGCCTCACCGAGATGGGCCGTTCGTTCTACGCCGAGAGCAAGCGGGTGCGGAACAATCTGCTGCGCACCGAGCTCGGCATCACGCTGGCCTATCCGACCTACCGCGAGGGCCTCACGGCGCTCCGTGCGGCAGGTGAAGGGCCGCGCTGAACGAAACGCATCACGCCGCCTTGTCGCTTTTGGCGGCGCGAATCGCTTCCCAGATTTTCACCGGCGTCAGCGGCGTCTGCAATCCGGAGATACCGAGATCGCTCAGCGCATCCATCACGCCGTTAACGATGCAGGGCGGTCCGCCGATCGCGCCGGATTCACCACAGCCCTTTGCGCCCAGCGGATTGGTCACGCATGGCGCGGATTCGTCCAGCGTCACAATGATATCATGCGGCATGTCGCTGGCGCGCGGGATGCAATAGTCCTGATAGCTCGCAGTCAGCAACTGCCCCGACGAATCGTAGACCACGCCTTCATACAGCGCCTGGCCGATGCCCTGCGCGACACCGCCGTGGATCTGACCCGTCACCAGCATCGGATTGATGGCGACGCCGACATCATCGACCGTCGTGTAGCGCGCCACCCTGGTGACGCCGGTCTCCGGGTCGATTTCGACTTCGCAGATGTGCGTGCCGTTCGGCCAGGTCGGCCCGTCCACATCGCCTTGACTGTCGACACTGAGGCGCGCGTCTTTCTCGCTCTTCGCCAGATCGAACAGGCTGACGCGGCGGTCGGTGCCGACCACTGTGAGAAAGCCGTCGCTGTATTCGATATCGCCGACTGAGGCTTCGAGCGCGTGCGAGGCCTTCTCGCGTGCCTTCTGAATGAGATCGCCGGCCGACACAACCGCAGCCGTGCCGCCGACGAACAGCGAACGCGAACCGACGCTGCCACCGCCCGTGGCTTTGTCCGTGTCGCCCTGAACGACGTCGATGCGATCGAGCGGAATGCCGAGCGCAGCGGCGACCATCTGCGAATAGCTGGTCTGAAGTCCCTGCCCCATCGCCTGCGTGCCGGAATGCAATTCCACCCGGCCTGCCGCCGTGGCCTGCAGCGTCACCTTCTCGGTGTGAACACGCCCGCCGGTCCATTCGATGTAGCTGGTGAGGCCGCGTCCATACAGCAGACCCTTCTTTTTCGCGGCCTTCTTGCGAGCGGCAAAGCCGTCCCAGTCCGCGAGCGTCGAGGCGCGATCGAGCATGTGCGCGAAGGCGCCGCTGTCGTAAACCTGACCGACGGCGTTGGTGTAGGGAATCTGCGCGGGCTTGATGTAGTTGACCTTGCGGATCTGACGCGGATCCATACCGATCTGGCGCGCTGCGGCATCCATCAAACGCTCGACGATGAACACCGCTTCCGGCCGTCCGGCCCCGCGATAAGGTCCGGTCGGCGCTGTATTCGTCAGCACCGCCTTGATGTCGAAATGGACCAGCGGCAGGTCATAGACGCCGGTCGCGACGAACGGCCCGAGCACCAGCGGAATGATGACGCCCGCGCCGGTCAGATACGCCCCGGTACCGCCCAGCGAACGCACGCGGAAAGCCAGCACGCGGCCTTTCTCGTCGAGCGCAAACTCACCCATCGACGTGAGATCGCGGCCATGCGAGCCGCCGATGAAATCGTCGATGCGGTCGCCGCGCCAGCGCACGGTCCGCTTCAGCTTTGTAGCCGCATAGGCAACGATGCCGTCTTCCGGATAGAGATTGGTCTTGTGGCCGAAGCCGCCGCCGATGTCGCCGACCAGCACGTGAACGCTGTCCTTCGGCCGCTTCAGCACAACGTCCGCGAGAACGTCGCGGGTCGCCGTCGGTGTCTGGGTCTGGACGTGCAACGTGAGACGTCCGGTCTTTTTATCCACCTCCGCCATGGTGCTGCGTGGCTCCATGGCCGACGGCACCAGCCGCTGGCTCGCAAGATCGAGCGAGACAACGTGCTTCGCCCTGGCGAACGCCGCTTCGGTCGCCGCCGCATCGCCATAACTCATGGCGGCGGCGATATTGTCCGGCGCGTCGGGCCAGACCGCGGGTGCTCCAGCCGCCAACGCCTCGGTCGGGCTCACCACCGCAGGCAGAACGTCGTAATCGATGGCGATGGCTTCGGCCGCGGTCTGTGCATCGGCGCGCGACGACGCCAGCACGACGGCGACCGGCTCACCCGCGAAGCGCACGATCTCATGCGCGAGCAGCCGCCGCGGTGGCGCCGCCATCGGCGACCCGTCGGGTCGCTTGAAAATCGGCAAGGTCGGAATGGTCCCGATATTGTCCGCGACAAGATCGGCGCCGGTGTAAACGGCGGCGACTCCCGGCATGGCCAGCGCGGCACTGGTATCGATCGCCGTAATCCTCGCGTGGGCGTGCGGAGAACGCAGCACGTAAAGCCACAGCCCGCCGTCCTGCGGCTTGTCATCGATGAAATGTCCCTGCCCTGTGAGAAGCCGCTGATCCTCGAGACGCTTGACGGACTGACCCGCGCCAAAGCGCAGATTGGAGGGCAGAATGTTCATCGATATTCCTTCAAACGATGTGACGCGCATGATGCGACCGGGCGGGCGCGATTCCCTGCCCCGATGCGGGTTCCGCTTAGCACATTCGCGCAGGCAAGGTTGAGTCCGCCGGATGACTTTCCGCCATGCGCAGAACTCGGGCCTCCCAAGCGGGCAGCCACGCGGCTTGCATGTCCGGCTGCGCGGGCTAAGGTCCGGGCAATGAACCAGATGCTCCGCCCCAAGACCGTGCCCGTTCGGGTCGCTGCGACCGTCTGCCCGCACGATTGCCCCTCAACCTGCGCGCTGGAAGTCGATGTGCTCGATGAGCACACCATCGGCCGGGTGCGCGGCGCACGTGACAACGGTTACACCGCCGGCGTGATCTGCGCCAAGGTGGCGCGTTATGCCGAGCGCATTCACCATCCCGATCGCCTGACACAGCCGCTGGTCCGCACCGGCGCGAAAGGCTCCGGCACATTCGCGCCGATTTCGTGGGACGATGCGCTGGATCTGGTCGCCCGGAAATTTCAGGAAGCCGAGGCGCGTTACGGTTCGGAAGCCGTCTGGCCCTATCAGTATGCAGGCACCATGGGCCTCGTGATGCGCGACGGCATCAATCGCCTGCGCCACGCAAAGAAGTATTCCGGCTTTCATTCCACGATCTGCGTCAATCCCGCCTGGACCGGATTCATCGCCGGCACCGGCAAGCTCGCCGGTCCCGATCCGCGCGAGATGGCAAAATCCGATTGCGTCGTGATCTGGGGCACCAACGCGGTGAGCACGCAGGTCAACGTCATGACCCACGCGACCCGCGCGCGCAAGGAACGCGGCGCGAAGATCGTCGCGGTCGACATCTACATGAACGGCACCATGGAGCAGGCCGATCTCGCCGTCCTGTTGCGGCCGGGCACCGACGGCGCATTCGCTTGCGCCGTGATGCATTGCCTGTTCCGTGACGGAAAGGCCGACCGCGATTTCCTCGCGCAGTACACCGACGTTCCAGCCGAACTCGAACAGCATCTGCGCAGCCGCGATCCGCAATGGGCCTCACGCATCACCGGCTGTCCGGTCGAGACCATCGAGGAATTCGCGGCGCTGGTGGGCAACACGCCACGCACCTATTTCCGGCTCGGCTACGGCTTCTCGCGCTCGCGCAACGGCGCGGCCAACATGCACGCCGCAAGCTGCATCGCCGCGGTGACCGGCGCATGGCGTCACAAAGGCGGCGGCGCGTTTCACAACAACGGCGCGATCTATCACTGGGATCGCACGCTGATCGAAGGAACCGACGTCGTCGATCCGTCGGTGCGCTCGCTCGACCAGTCGCGTATCGGCGCGATCCTCTGTGGCGACGCCGACGCACTCTTCAACGGCCCGCCGGTGACGGCGATGCTGATCCAGAACACCAATCCGGTGTCGGTCGCGCCGGACCAGACCCGCGTCAAGCAAGGTTTCGCGCGCGACGACCTGTTCGTCTGCGTGCACGAGCAATTCATGACCGAGACGGCGAAGGCCGCCGATCTGGTGCTGCCCGCCACAATGTTCATGGAGCATGACGACGTCTATCAGGGCGGCGGCCATCAATACATTATCGCGGGCCCCAAGCTGATCGAGCCGCCGGGCCAATGCCGCTCGAACCACGACGTGATTGCGGGTCTCGCCAAGCGGCTCGGCGCGGAGCATCGCGGCTTCGACATGTCGCCGCGCCAGATCATCGACGAGACGCTGCAAATGTCCGGCTGGGGCACGCTGGAAAATCTGGAGCGCGAACGCTGGATCGACTGCCAGCCGGATTTCGACACCGCGCATTATACGAAAGGCTTCGCTTGGCCGGGCGGCAAGTTCCGCTTCAAGCCGGAATGGCCGACCGTGCCATTCCGCAGTCCCTGGCATTCCGGCCCGATCGAAGGGCTCCCGGTGCTCCCGGATCACTGGGAGGTCATCGAAGAAGCCGACGACCAGCACCGGTTCCGCCTCGCCACCTCTCCGGCGCGCAACTTTCTCAATTCGACGTTCAGCGAAACCCCCACGTCGCTCGGGCGCGAACAACGTCCCACCGTGATGATTCATCCCGACGATGCCGCAGCGCTGTCAATCGCCGACGGCGGCAAGGTGATTCTCGGCAATCAGCGCGGCGAAGTGCGCATTCACGCCAAACTGTTCGAAGGCGTGCGCCACGGCGTGCTGATCGCGGAATCGATCTGGCCAAACGACGCCTACGAGGACGGCCGCGGCATCAACACCCTGACCGGCGCCGATCCCATCGCGCCCTACGGCGGCGCGGCATTCCACGACAACCGGGTGTGGATCAGGCCGGCGAGCTAGGACTGTTACGCCGCGCCCTTCTTTTCCCAATAGGGATCGCGCAGCTTGCGCTTGAAGATCTTGCCGCTAGCCTCGCGCGGCAACTGGTCGAGGAAATTGACGTCCTTCGGCACCTTGAAGTTCGCCAGCCGCTTACGCAGATAGTCCTGCACCGCTTTCGGCGTCAGCGCCACGCCCGTTTCCGGCTCGATGCAGGCGCACAGCCGCTCACCGAATTCCTCGTCCGGAATGCCGAACACCGCGCAGTCGCGCACGCCGTCCATGCCGATCAGCACGTTCTCGATCTCAGCGGGATAGATGTTCACGCCGCCGGAGATCACCATGTCGCGCTTGCGGTCGCACAGGAACAGATAGCCGTCTTCATCCAGATAACCGACATCGCCGACACTAATGAGACCGTCGCGTCCGGCTTCGGCGCGCGCGCCGGCCTTGTGGTGATAATCGAAATCCGAGATCGCAGTCTGCCTCATGAAGATCTCGCCGATCTCGTTGACGCCGCAAGGCTCGCCGTTCGGCCCGAAGATTTTCACGATGCCGCCTTCGATGGCGCGACCGACGGTGCCTGGCTTCGCCAGCGCTTCCTGCGCGGAATGCCAGATCGGAATTCCGGTTTCGGTCGATCCGAAGTATTCGTGGACCACCGGCCCCCACCAGTCGATCATCGCCCGCTTCACCGGCGCGGGACACGGCGCAGCGCCATGCACGATAAAGCGCAGCGACGACAGATCGTATCGGGATTTCACATCGTCCGGCAGCCGCAACAGGCGCACGAACATGGTCGGCACCATGTGCATGTGCGTGACCTTGTGCCGCTCGACGAGTTGCAACAGGTCTTCCGGATCGAAGCGCGGCTCCAGCACGATGGTGCAGCCGTGACGGAACGCCATCATGCCGTAGGAGTTTGGCGCCGAGTGATACATCGGGCCGTTCATGAGAATGACCTGATCCTCATTCGGCTTCAGACCGTAAGTAATTGCGCCGACGCGCTCGGCGGCAAGCATCTGCTCCGGCTGCATCGGCTGACGTTTCACGCCTTTCGGACGTCCCGTGGTCCCCGAAGTGTAGAACATCGGCGACGCCCGGCCCGGCACATCCCGCGACGGCGCATGGCCATCACGCCAGGTGTCCCAATCGATATGCCCGTCGGGCACGCGCGCGGCTTCGAGCGACACGCCGAACGCAGCGGCAATTTCCGGCGGCGTTGTCACCACCAGCAACGGAAGCCGCTTCGGCAGGCCGCCCTTGATCTGCGGCAACAGGTCGGCATGACAGACCAGCAGATGCGCGCCGCTGTCGGCCAGAATGTAGGCGACCTCTTCGGCCTTCAAATGCCAGTTGATCGGCACCACCGGCGATCCGAGCATCGCAGCGGCCGCCGACGCTTCAAAGAACGCGAAGTCGTTGCGCAGCATCAATCCAACCGGCGCACCATCGCGCAAGCCAAGCGCCTTGAAACCATTGGCTGCCCGCGCGATGCGCTCTTGAATTTCAGGCGTGCTGATCTGGCGGTCGCCGCTGATAATCATGCTGTCGTTCCGGCTGAAAGGGAGGACAGGCGCGCCGCGTCCATCGGCGGCACGCCCGGACTGTGCTTACTGATCGTCCAGCACTTCGCCGAAACCAACCCAGCTCTTGCCGTCGAAGCGGCGCAGCAGAAGCTGCTGGAATGGCAGATAGTCGTCAGCCGCAGTCGTTACCGTAATGCCGGGTAACAGCAGCGGCAACTGGACGTCCTTGAGCGATGCGGCCTGACGCTTGATGTTCTCACTGCTGAAATCATCCTTGCAGGCCCTGAGAACCATCGCCAGCAAACCGACATAGTGGTATCCGGCGGCATAGTTGGAATTGTTCAGATCCGCGTTGGGCATGTACTGCTTCATGAACGCGAAGAATTCCTTCACGCCGGGATCGTTGGCCCATTGAACGTCGTTGACGTCTTTCTGGTTGCTCGACGAAATCATACCGACGGCATTTTCCAGCCCGGCCGGCGCCAGAAATGAAATCGACGCCGCCGACGTCGGCAGGAACGTCATGTCCGGCTTCCAGCCCAGTTCGGCGATGCCCTTGATCAACTGCGACGTGAACTTTCCGAGCACAACGCCGAACAGCACATTCGCATTGGACGCCTTCAGGGTCGCAAGCTGCGAACTGATGGTCGGCGCGCTGGTTTCATAGCTTGCCTCGGACACGATCATCGTCGCGGCTTTGGCGCCAAGCGCGCGCTTGAATCCGGCGACATAGTCGCGGCCGAAATCATCGTTCTGCGCCAGAATGGCGATCTTCGCATCGGGTTTGGTTTGCAGAATGTACTTGGCGTAGATCACGCCCTCGGATTCGTAGGCCGCCATTCCCGGCATGGTGTACGGAAAATTCTTCGGGTCGGCCCATTTGGTCGCGCCGCTCAGCACGAACAACTGAGGAATTTTCTTGCCATTGAGATACCGATGCACCGCATTGTTGGTGGCGGTTCCGAGCGAACCGAACATTACCTGCACCTCGTCCTGCTCGACCAGCTTGCGGGTGTGCTCGACAGTCTTCGGCGGCGAGTAGGCGTCATCCATGCTGATGAACTTCACCTGGCGGCCGTTGATGCCGCCCTCGGCATTGATCTTGGCGAAATATGCCTCCTGCACCCGGCCAATCGCGCCGAATCCGGACAGCGGCCCGCTGTAAGGCAGCGTTTGTCCGATGCGGATCTCGCCTTTGGTATCCGCACGAGTCTGCGTGATTCCGCAGGCGGCGAGCGCAAGCATGGCGGTCGCTATACGCGAGATTCTCATGGCATTCTCCCTTGGGTTTGTTGTTTTAGTCAGGCCGCGCTTGTGCGCGTGCTTGTCTCTCAGGCGCTGGCCCGCATCAGGAAATCTCCCCGCGCTTCGTTGAACTCGACCTTGAGCCGCTCGACCAGTTCCGCGACCGGCGGCGCATCGGTGATCTGGCCGATGCCCTGACCCGAGCCCCAGATGTCGCGCCACGCCTTGACCTTCATGTTGCCGCCGGACCCGAAGTTCATCTTGGTTTTGTCAGCGACCGGCAGATTGTCTGGGTCGAGACCGGCGGCGGCGATCGATGGGCCGAGATAGTTGCCGTGAACGCCCGTGAACAGGTTCGTGTAGACGGTGTCGTGCGCGGCGTAATCGGTCAGCGCTTTCTTGTAGGCCGGATCGGCATTGGCCTCGACGGTGGCGATGAAGCGGGTGCCCATGTAGGCCATGTCCGCGCCGAGCGCGAGCGCCGACGCAATGCCCCAGCCGTCGGAGATCGCGCCCGACAGCAGAATGGTGCCCTTGAACCACTGCTTCACCTCGCGTACCAGCGCGAACGGCGACAACGTTCCGGCGTGACCGCCGGCGCCCGCACAAACGAGAATAAGGCCGTCAACGCCCTGCTCCGCCGCCTTGCGCGCGTGCTTCACATTGATGACGTCGTGAAACACCACGCCGCCATAGGAATGCGCGGCATCGACGATTTCCGACGGCGGGCGCAGCGATGTGATGATGATCGGCACCTTGTGCTTCGTGCAAGTCTCCATGTCCTGCATCAGCCGGTCGTTGGAGGCGTGACAGATCTGGTTGACCGCGTAGGGCGCGACCTTCTTGTCCGGATTTTTCGCCTTGTAGTCGCCGAGCTCATCCTCGATCCGGGTCAGCCATTCACTGAGCACCGCGACCGGCCGCGCGTTCAATGCCGGAAACGAGCCGACGATGCCGGCCTTGCATTGCGCGATCACGAGTTCGGGGCCCGACACGAGAAAGAGCGGCGAGCCGAGAACGGGCAGTTCGAGCGTGCCGGTGAGTGAGGCTGGAAGCGGCATCGGATGTTCCTGTTGTGAATGTGAGCAACGGTAACATCCCGGATGGGCTTCTGTATGTTCAAGTATGAACAATTCTATTATCAATAATGTACGGACGAATGGAGCGCGCCATGGACTGGGATCTTTGCCGAACTTTCATCGCGGTAGCGGAATCCGGCAGCTATCTCGGCGCGGCGCGCCGGCTGCGCTCCAGCCATCCCACAGTAGGGCGGGAGATTGCAGCGCTGGAGACCCAGCTCGGGACCAAGCTGTTCGTCCGCTCCAATGATGGACTGGTGTTGACGGTTCAGGGTCGCCGCTTCCGCGAACATGCCGGGGCGATGGAAGCCGCAGCGCTGCGGGCCGAAGCCGCCGTCTCGGCCAAAGGTGCGAAAGCGCGGGGACTGGTGAAATTTTCCATCGGCCCGACGCTGGCGGCTTACTGGCTGATGCCGCACATGGCATCCTTCATCGAAAGCCATCCCGACGTTCAGATCGAATTCGTCACGCATCCGTTTCCGGTCAGCGTGCGCAAGCGCGAGGCCGACATCGTTTTGCGCATCTATCAAAGCGGCGACGAAAATCTTGTCGGCCGCAAGATCGCGCGGCTGGGCGTCGGTTTCTATGCATCGCGCGACTACGCCGCCCGCCATCCGCTGCCCGAGCATCGCGACGACTGGGGTCATCACAGCATCGTCGGCTTCGCGGACCGCGCCTCCAATGCAGAACTCGGGCGCTGGAGCGATCATGTCGCCAAGCATGCCTCGGTGGTGATGCGCTGCTCGTCGCAGGCCGACATGCTGGCGGCTGTCCGTGCCGGGGTCGGCATCTGTGCGATGTCCTGCATTGTCGGCGACGCTCACGACGATCTCATCCGGGTGGCGCCGCAGAAATTGGCCGGCCTCTCCGACATCTGGCTGCTGGCGCATCCCGATCTGATCGAACTGCCGCCCGTACGAGCCGTCATCGATTTCGTCACCCGCCGCTCGCGCGCCGACCGCGAACTTCTCAGTGGCGCCACAAGGATTTAGACACCGGGTTCCGCGATCCGCGCCCACTCCGCTTTTTTGTTGCCCAAGCAACTAATCCGTGACAGCATCTCCGCGGGGAGCCCGACAGAGCAGCAAATGCCGCGCCCCGCAGGGAGAGAACGATGGCTGACCGCGCTGGCGGTGAACGGCTTTACCGGGCATGCGCAAACGTCTTGGGACCGCGCAAGACGACCCGCCGCGATTCCACGATATCTGTTGTTTCAGGAATCGGCCTGAGCGCTGACGGCGCCAAGGTTGCTGTGAATCCGGCGCAGCAGATCGATCAGAACTTCACGTTCCTTGTCGTCGAGGCAGGACAGCAGCCGGCGTTCGCGTTCCAGCGCCGCGACCAAAACCGCGTCATGGGTCGCCTTACCCTTCGGCGTCAGCGAGATCGAATGTGTGCGGCCATCACGCGGATCGGTCTTGATCACGATAAGACCGCGCTCCTGCATCAGAGTCAGCGTGCGGCTGACCGGCCCCTTGTCGAAGCCGATGACATGGCAAATCCGCGATGCAGGAATGCCAGGCTCGATGGCGAGCAGCGAAATAATCCGCCATTCCGTAACGTTCACACCGAACTGCTTTTGATAAAACACCGTGGCGCTGCGCGACAGTTTGTTGCCGATAAACGTGATGAACGCCGGAACGTATCGCTCGAGGTCGAGCGTCTGGTCCGCCTTCGCGCCTTTCGGTTTCGCGGAACGCGATGCGGCCGATCTCTTGGTGCTCATCCGATTGTGCCCATCCGAAAATTCCTGACCTGCAAAGACTTCATAGTCAAGAAGCCCGATCCATTGAAACACGCGCGCGAAAAATCACAAGCCGCGGTTTGATGACAACGAACTCAGGGAGGCTCCCATGACCGAAACAAGTTCAGCGCATCCCGTTCTAGCTTTTGCATCGGGTGCACTCGGCGTCGATGGCCGCGCGCAGCTTCGCCCGCCGGGCCTCGATGTCGATCCATTCGCGATGGAATTTTTCGCGGACCCGTATCCGACCCATGAGTTGTTGCGCGAGACCGCCCCCGTCGTGCATCTCGAAAAATGGAATGTCTATGGCGTCGCGCGTTATGCCGAGGTCCATGCGGTGCTCAACGATCCGGCGACGTTCTGCTCCAGCCGCGGCGCGGGGCTCAGCGATTTCGCCAAGGAGAAGCCGTGGCGGCCGCCGAGCCTCATTCTAGAGGCTGACCCTCCGGAACACACGCGCACGCGCGCTGTTCTCAGCAAGGTGCTGTCGCCGGCCGTGATGAAGCAGATCCGCGATGGCTTCGCAGCTGCCGCCGAAGCCAAGGTCGATGAGTTGCTGGCGCGGCGGAATTTCGATGCGATCGCCGATCTCGCGGAAGCCTATCCGCTATCGGTATTTCCCGATGCTATGGGCCTGAAGCAGGAAGGGCGCGAACATCTGCTGCCCTATGCCGGCGTGGTGTTCAATGCGTTCGGACCGCCGAATGAATTGCGCCAGACCGCTATCGAACGTTCGATACCGCACCAGGCCTACGTGCAGGAACAATGTCAGCGCGACAACCTCACGCCCGGTGGATTCGGTGCCTGTATCCATGCCCGCGTCGATACCGGCGACATCACCGCCGCGGAAGCACCGATGCTGGTCCGCTCATTGCTGAGCGCCGGTATCGACACCACGGTGAATGGAATCGGCGCCGCGATCTATTGCCTTGCGCGGTTTCCGGACGAATTCGCCCGGCTGCGCAGCGACGTCAGCCTTGCTCGTAATGCGTTCGAGGAAGCGATCCGCTTCGAGAGCCCGGTCCAGACATTTTTCCGCACCACGACG
Organism: Afipia sp. GW822-FHT04G07; assembly: GCF_058800765.1. Taxonomy (NCBI): domain Bacteria; kingdom Pseudomonadati; phylum Pseudomonadota; class Alphaproteobacteria; order Hyphomicrobiales; family Nitrobacteraceae; genus Afipia; species Afipia sp. GW822-FHT04G07. The sequence continues at coordinate 2,943,491 of NZ_JBXAMP010000001.1, read as the reverse complement.
ACGGAGGTCGAGATTAGCGGCCATCATGTCGGCGAAGGCGAAAAGATCCTGATGTTCCTCGGCTCGGCCAATCGCGACCCGCGGCGATGGGACAATCCGGAGCACTACGACATCACACGCAAGACCAGCGGCCATGTCGGCTTCGGCTCCGGCATCCACATGTGCGTGGGTCAGCTGGTGGCGCGGCTCGAGGGCGAGGTGATGCTAGCCGCGCTCGCGCGCAAGGTTCGTTCCATTGCCATCACCGGCGACGTCAAACGCCGCTTCAACAACACCCTGCGCGGGCTGGAAAGCCTGCCGGTCACTCTCACGCCTGCCTGAGCGATTATCCATGCCAAGCGTTACATTCATCCACCCGGATAACCGCACCGAGAGCGTCGATGCCAATGACGGCGACAGCGCCATGCTGACCGCGCTGCGCCACGGCATCGACGGCATCGTCGGGGAATGCGGCGGCGGCGCCGTCTGCGCCACCTGCCACGTCTATGTCGACGACAACTGGATCGGTCGGCTCACCGAAGTCGGCCTCGACGAGGACGAACTGCTGGAAGGCGTCGCCACCGAACGGCTGCCGAACAGCCGCCTGTCCTGTCAGATCAAGATCACACCGGAGCTCGATGGTCTCGTGCTGCGGGTGCCGGAACGACAAGTCTAGAAAACCAACGCGGCCCGGGACGCCGGGACCGTGCAAACAAATTCAGAGGGGAAACACAATGAAAAATCTCAAGGGCTATCTCGCCATCGCCGCGTCATGCATCACACTCAGCGCGGCGCAGGCGGAAATTTCCGACGACGTGGTGCGCGTCGGCGTGCTGAACGACATTTCAGGCGTGTTTCAGGACACCAACGGCATGGGATCGGTGGAAGCCGCACGCATGGCCGCCGAAGATTTCAACGGCGGCGGCAAGAACATCAAGGTCGATATCGTTTATGCCGACCATCAGAACAAGGCGGATGTCGGATCGGGAATCGCGCGCAAATGGCTCGACATCGAAAAGGTCGATGCCATCGTCGACGTGCCGAATTCGTCGGTCGGCCTCGCCATCAACAATATCGCGCGCAACACGAAGATGACGTTTCTGGCGTCCTCCACGGCCACCTCCGACCTCACCGGCAAGGACTGTTCGCCGAACACCATTCAGTGGGTCAACGACGCCTGGGCTACCGGCAACACCACGGCTGCGGCGATGATGCAGCGCGGCGGCACCGACTGGTATTTCCTGACGGTCAACTACGCGTTGGGTCAAGGCATCGAAGCCGAAGCCACCAACTACATCCAGAAGCACGGCGGCAAGGTGCTGGGTTCGTCGCGGCATCCGCTCGGCACGTCGGATTTCGCCTCGATGCTGCTGCAGGCGCAGAACTCCAAGGCCAAGGTCGTGGGCCTTGCCAATGCCGGCGCCGACACCATCAACGCCGTGAAGCAGGCCGGCGAATTCGGCCTGAAGGAAAGCGGGCAGTCCATGGTGGCCTTCCTGATTTTCATCAACGACGTTCACGGCATGGGGCTGAAGGTGGCGCAGGGGCTGCTGCTGACGGAATCATTTTACTGGGACATGGATGACGATACCCGCGCCTTCGCCAAGCGCTTCGCAGCCCGGCCGGGCATGAACGGCAAGATGCCGAGCGGCAATCAGGCCGGCGTCTATGCCTCGACGCTCGCGTACCTCAATGCAGTCGCCGCCACCGGCAGCGACGACGCCAAGGATGCTGTGCCGCAGATGAAGAAGTTCAAAGGCAAGGACAAGCTGTTCGGCGACGTCACCATTCGCGCGGATGGGCGCGTGATCCATCCGGTCTATCTGTTCGAGATCAAGAAGCCCGCGGAGTCCAAGTATCCGTATGATTACTACAAGCTGCTGACCACGATCCCCGCCGAGCAGGCCTTCAGGCCGATGGCCGATGGCGGCTGCCCGATGATCAAGTGACGTCAGGGCCCCGATAGAACGACAAAGAAAAAAGGCCCCGGTTTTCCGGGGCCTTTTCAATTCGTCTCTGGAAAGTCTCAGTACTTCGCGACGACCGGGCCGCCCCAGTTGAAGTGATAGTTCACGCCAACCTTCACAGTGTGGAGGTCGTCCTTATAGGACAGCGCGCCCACAGGGGTCACAACAGTCGTGTTGTCGAAGTTGTAGTACTGGTATTCGATCTTCGCCGACCAAGCGGGGGCGAACATGTATTCCAGACCACCACCGACGGTGTAACCGGTCGATTCGCGGTTGGTGACAGCCGGCAGGAAGCCAGCGGTCGCAGCGAGACCGCTGTCGTCACGGAATGCAACACCGCCCTTGGCGTAGATCAGGCCCGGACCCCAGGTGTAGCCAAGACGGCCGGTGACCGAAGCGAGCCAATCCGAACGATCGCGGAGAACAGAAGCGCCGTTCGTGAAGGTGCGGTCGTTGTTCGACAGCGCGCTGATCTGGCCTTCGATACCGACCAGCCAGTTCGGCGAGAACTGGTAGTCAGCACCGATCTGACCGCCGCCGAGGAAGGCTGCGTCACGGCTGGTGCCGGTGAGGCCAACAATGCTGGTTGCGAATGCGTCATCACCACCGAAGGCAGCGCCGATGTGCGCACCGACGTAGATGCCGGTCCAGTTATAGATCGGCGCGGGCGCGTAAACCGGTGCCTTGGTGTAAGAACGAGGGCCCATATCGGCGGCGAATGATGCGGTCGAAGCGAGCAAGGTCGCGGACAGTGCCAGAAGTGCGGAACGGATGCGCATTGTTTTTCCCCAATGTTTGCGTTGGACGGACCCTATCGGCCCCCCAGTTAACGAAAAATGGACAGGAGGCCTGATGGTTCCGGCCGAATGGGCCAGCCGTGGCTTTCTCTTCAAGAGTGACAAAATAGACACGTTATCGGTCGAAATCGAAAGGTCCTGTTAAGCATGATGCGCCCGCAAGGCTGCCGGCAGCCAACCTTGCCGCCAGAGGAAATGAGAGGCGAGCTACTCCGCCTTGCCCGTCACGTTGAAAACTCGGATTTCTTGGCTTCTATTATTTCTGCAGAGATCGCCGAAAGGGCTTCATAATCTTGGTCAACGTCGGGCTTATCGCGCTGATTTCCTGGAAATGAATTTTTGAAAGCTTCCGCAGCCGTCGTTCACCTTCCCTGGTTAACTTGACCAGGGCACGCCGGCCATCATCGCTGTCGACCATTCTGCTGAGAAGGCCGAGTTTTGTCATCCTGTCCACCAGCTCGACAGCGGTGTGGTGTCGGATCAGCAAAAACCCCGCCAGTTCACCGATCGAGACGGAGCCGTGGCTTGAGAAGCCCTTGATGGTGAGAAGCGCTTGATGCTGTTGCGGTGTAAGGCCCTCTTTGTGAGCTGCCGCTTCGCTGAACGCCTGAAATTTCCGAAGCTCGAAGCGAAACCGGGCGAGCGCCTCGTAGTCCACCGCTGGCGTCTTGTTGTGGATTTCTGGTCTTGCGCCGGCACGACTTACGGCGGAACGTGGCTTTCGCGTCGAAAGGGTCATTCTCTTGTCCTGCGCACAAGCGCTTTCATCTGTTCGATGATAGCGCTATTGGCGGCCCGAATATACGTTACCCACCCGCGGAATCGCACACGATCAGGCGGTTGTCCCAATGCGTTTCGCCATGTCGCCGAGCCTCGAACAGGTCCCGATCAATGCAACGGCTTGGCGATGACGCTCCGATTACTCGCAGGATGAACTGAGCAGGCTCAAAAGAATGACCTGCAGCGCCAAAGGGACCTTCGTGCTTCTTCGCCGCACGGATCTTTCAAGCGCTTCGGTGATCTCAACCTTGGTCAGTTTGCCTTCGGCGAATCTTGTCTCGAGTTCACGCCACATCGCCGTGAGCGATTTGCCGGCATGGCGAATCGGCGGAATGGTCACGCCGCGCGATGCGGCCCACTTGACGATCTCCTCGGAGGTCTGCGGGCCGCAATTCCGGGCAGTTGCAAGATTCTTCATCGTGATCTTGCGCAGAAACACATCCCCGGGAATCCAGTGTCCGCGCGGCGGAATCTCTCCCGTGAGCTCCGGCGCCAGTAATTTCAGAACGTTGATCGCACGGCCACTGAGTTCGCTGGATATGTCTGCAGCGGTTGCCGCAATGAGGCTGCTGCTTACCAGTTGCGGCCCGGCTTTACGCACCGTCCCGAAGCGCGGGTCCGCTGCAAGCAGCGCGTTGCCTTTGCGTCGCGACGATTCGCTGCGGCGAACCAGCGAAGGGGCAGCTTTGCTTTTCATGCTCATCGCACCTGCCACTCGCGACGCCACATGCGGTGCGCCACCAAGGGTCGCCGCATCCCCGATCGTGCGCCGATAACGGGACGGCCATCCTGAGCATGCGAACGACCCCGACCGCAGCGCAACATGATTTTCGAATATATCGTAAACCGATGCATCCTCGCATCCTAGTACGGTAAGTCATGCGACGAAAGTGACATTGACAGTCAAGTCTATCGTAATGCGATATGAAATCTCACGCGGACTGACAAGTGATCTGCCGTCGTGAAGGCGATGACGCTGGAAAATCAAAAAGGGAGCATGAACGATCGCGGGTCGTCATGACGTTCCGCGAAATGCTGTCGTCCAGACCGGGCGCCTTTGCGGCCAACTTGAAGCGCGTATCACAACAATAAAATGCATTTTGGAGGATGACTGATGAAGAAGGTAATTCAGAATTTCGACATTCCGCTGTCGCGGCGCGCGATGCTCCAGACCGCGGCGGGCCTCGCAGCCGGAGCCATGCTGCCCGCCGGTATGATCGTCCCGGCGCTCGCAGAAGATCATCCAGCGCTCGGAACCTATCCGGCCGGATCGTCCGGATCCTCGGTATTTGTCGGTATTTCGGTGCCTCGCACAGGAACATATGCCGCGCCGGGCGAAGATCTCATCAAGGGCTATGAGCTTGCGATCGAGCATCTCAACGCGGGCAATCCCCTGATGAGCAAGATTTCCCCCAACATCAAAAAGGGCGTGCTCGGCAAGCAGATCAAGCATGGCATCGCGGACTCGGAAGCCAAGCCGAATACCGCCGTACAGAATTTTTCGAAATTCATCAGTCAGGATAAGGCCGTCGTCGTCACCGGCTCTGTGTCGAGCGCTGAAGCGGTCGCCATGAACAAGACCGGAGACCGCGAGAAGGTCATCTACCTGCCCGGCATTTCCGGCTCCAACGACACGACCGGCAAGGACTGCGTGCGTTACAGCTTCCGCGAATGTTTCCACGCGCAGACCGCAGCCAAGGCGATTGCGCCGTTCCTGATCAAGAATCTCGGCAAGAACAAGAAGATCGCCTTTCTCACTCCGGATTACACCTACGGCCACACCACGCGGCAGTCGATGGAAGACTATCTCAAGGAGGGTGGCTGGACGGTTGTCACAAACCAGATTTCACCGCTCGGCACCACGGACTACAGCTCTTATCTTCTCAATGTTGCCAATAGCGGCGCGGACGTGCTGATCAACATCAACTTCGGCCGTGACGCCGTGCTGTCGATCTCGCAGGCCAAGCAGTTCGGCATTCTCGGCAAGATGACGCTGGTGGTTCCCTACAACACGCCGTTTCTCGCCAAGGAGGTCGGCGCCGCGAACATGCAGGGCGTGTTCGCTGCCACCGATTACTGGTGGACGATGGAAGACAAGTATCCGCTCGCCAAGATGTTCAATGAGGCATTTCGCGCCAAGCACAAGAGCAACCCGGAATGGGGCGCGTGCACAGCGTACATGCAGCTTGCGATGTGGGCCGATGCGGTTGAGCGGGCAAAATCGTTCTACCCGCCGGACGTCATCAAAGCCTACGAAGCTGGCGCCAAGGTGCAGTCGATGGTGGGCGAAGTGCAATTCCGCGGCGCGGATCATCAGTTGATCCGTCCCGTGGTCATCACGCGCGGCAAAAAGCCGGGCGACATGAATAACCCGGACGACTTCTACGAGGTGGTCGAGGTTGTCGGCGGCGAGGGACTGTTGCAGACGCCGGATCACTACGGCTGCAAGCTCGGCGGCTACACCTGACGTCCGTATAACGCGCGTATTCCGTCGAACTCACTCGCGAGTGCAGCCGGAATACGCACCCTTTTGTCATACTCGAGCATTTTCCGGCAGCAGCCAGAATTTTTTGCCGGACGATGCTCTATTGCTAAGTGAGGCGTTCCGTTGATCAACTGGGCTAATCTTGTTTCGCAGATGTTCAATGGCTTGGTGCTGGGCGCGTTGCTCGCGCTGATCAGTTCGGGCCTGACCATTATCTACGGCACGCTGGGCGTGCTTAACCTTGCGCATGGCGCGATGTTCATGGTCGGCGGTTACGCCGGGTACGTCGTCTACAGCTACACCGAATCCTATGCCGCGGCGGTGATCGGCGGCTCGTTGTTCGTGCTGCTGGCAGGCGTGGTCATCGAACGCGTCATCATTCGTCATTTTTACAGCCGCCCCGACGAAGATCAAATTCTGGTCACGTTCGGCCTCGGCATCTGCTTCGTCGAACTGATCCGATTCTTCTTCGGCAGCCTGTCGAAGTCGATGCCCTCCCCGCCGTGGGCCTCAGGCATCACATCGCTCGGCTTCATGTTTTACCCGACTTATCGCCTCGCGGTCGTCGGCATCGTGGCGATGGCGCTGCTTGGGTTGTACCTCGTCCTGTACCGCACCCGGCTCGGCATGATCGTGCGCGCCGGCATTGAAGATTCGGTAATGGTCGATTCGCTCGGCATCAACGTGTACCGCATCTTCATGGTCGTGTTCGGCATTGGCGCGATGGCGGCCGGCTTCGCCGGCATCGTCAACCTGCCGGTGGCGCCTATCACACCGGATATCGGCGACGCCATTCTGGTGCAGGCCTTCGTCGTTGTTGTGATCGGCGGCGTCGGATCGTTCCCCGGTGCGGTGCTAGGCGGACTGATCGCCGGCGAAATCCTCAGCATCACATCGATGATCAACCCCGGTTATTCCTACGCCATGCTGTTCGCCGTGATGACGCTCGTTCTCGTGCTGCGTCCGCATGGTCTGCTCGGCAGTCAAGGGCGGAACTGAACATGACGATGACTCCTTTTTCTCCGCCTGCTTCCGGGCGGTCTCCTTGGGCGCGCCGCGTCTGGCTGCCGGATATCATTCTTGCCGCCGCACTCATCGTCGCGCCCTTCGTGCTGCCGTCGCTGGGCTTCGTTCCGAACACCATGAGCCGGATTCTGGTGATGGGTCTGTTCGGCATCGGTTTCGATCTGTTGTTCGGCTACACCGGCCTGCTGTCGTTCGGGCAATCCGCCTTTTTCGGTACCGGCGGCTTTGTCGCGGCGTATCTGCTCACGCGCACCGGCCTTTCCAGTGTCATGCTCGGCCTGTTCATCGGCACCGTTGCCGCCGCGGTCACCGGCTATCTGGTCGGTCTGGTGGCGCTGCGCCGCACCGGTATCTATTTCGCGATGATCACGGTGGCGATCGCGGAGGTGTTTTTCTTCATGGAGAACTCGCCACTGTCCGATTTCACCGGTGGCGAGAACGGCCTGCCCGGTGTGCCGTCGCCTGTTTTCAATTTCGGTTTCACCACCGTTTCGGTCAGCAGCGGCTGGACGATGTATGGCTTCCTGGCCGTCTGCTATCTGATCGGCATCATCATCGCGCGCCGCATCGTTCACTCGCCTGTCGGCCGCATTCTGGTGGCGATCCGCGATAATCCGCTGCGTGCCGCCGCCGTCGGCCATAACGTCCACGGTTACAAACTGCTCGTGTTCGTCGTGGCCGCCGCTTACGGCGGTCTCGCCGGCGGCCTGCTCGGCGTGTTGCAAGGCTACATGCCGCCGGACGCCTTCACATTCGACACCTCCGGCCAACTCGTCATGCAGACGGTTATCGGCGGTCTCGGCACGCTTTACGGGCCGCTGGTCGGCGCAGCGGTCTGGCTCTATCTGCGCGACTTTCTGCAGGACACCGCCGGTCTAGGCGCGGCATGGAAGCTCGCGCTCGGCGTTGTCTTCGTCCTGCTGGTCTGCTTCCTCCGTCGTGGCATTATCGGCGGTCTCAGGGATCTTTATGAGCTGACTTTCGCTCGCAAGACACCTGCCTCTGAACCCGTCGAAGCTGCACCGACGCCCGGCCTCACCGCCGAAGAAGAACAGAAAGCCGCAGAAGCCGCAGTTGCAAGAGAGCCGGCGGCAGCGCCGATGCCGCCGCGCCGCCGCGCGCTCGACGGCTACAAGGGTCCCATCCTGCAAGCCACCGGCCTGACCAAGCGTTACGGCGGTCTCGTGGCCAACAGCGATATCGATTTCACCGTACAGCATGGCGAATTGCGCGGCGTGATCGGACCCAACGGTGCCGGCAAGTCGACATTCTTCAAGATGCTGACCTGCGAAGTGGTCCCGACATCCGGCAAAATCGTGTTCGAAGGCGCCGACATCACCGGCAAGACCGTCACCGATGTCTGCCAGCTCGGATTGACCAAGAGTTATCAGGTCAACCAGCTCTTCTCCCGGCTGACGGTGCGTGAGAATCTCATCATCGCCGTACTTGCGGAGCTACGCGGCAAATTCCGCTTCGACCTGCTGCGACGGACTTACAATATCCCCGGGCTGATTGAGCAGGTCGAGCACACGCTCGCCATGGTCAATCTGGTCGAGCGCGCCGACGTGGCAGTGTCCTCGCTGGCCTACGGCGAAAAGCGGCGGCTGGAGATCGGTTTGGCGCTCGCGAATTCGCCGAGCCTTCTGTTGCTCGACGAGCCACTGGCCGGCATGAGTCCGCGTGAGCGGGTGGAAACCGTCAAATTGCTTAGATCCATCGCCCAGGGGCGCACCATGATCATCATCGATCACGACATGGACGCCTTGTTCGAACTGGCGGAGCGTATCACCGTGTTGCAGGAAGGCCGTGTGCTGGTTGAAGGTACGCCGGATGAAATCAAGAACAATCCAATCGTGCAGGAAGCCTATCTCGGGGGAGTGCTCGAATGAGTTTGCTCGAGGTCAGTGGACTCAATTCATATTATGGGGATTCCCACATTCTCTTCGACGTCTCGATGCGCGTGGAGCGCAACGAGGTGGTAGCGCTGCTCGGCCGCAATGGCGCGGGCAAAAGCACAACGCTGAAGAGCCTGATGGGTGTGGTGGCGCCGCGCCACGGCAAGGTCATGTTCAACGGCAAGGATCTGGCCGGGCAGCAGAGCCACACCATCGCGCAGGCCGGTATCCAGCTCGTGCATGAAGACCGCCGGATTTTCGGCAGCCTCAACGTCGAGGAAAACCTCGTTCTGGCCGGGATCACCGCACCGAAGCGCTGGCCGCTCGACCGGATTTACGAGATGTTCCCCCGGCTGAAGGAACGGCGCGGCAATCGCGGCACCGATCTGTCAGGAGGCGAGCAACAGATGCTTGCCATCGCACGCGCGCTGATCCGCGACCCGGAAATCATTCTGCTCGATGAACCGTTTGAAGGGCTCGCGCCCGTGATCGTTCGCGATCTGGTAAACGCATGCCGCGCGCTTGCGGCAGCAGGACAGACAATCGTGCTGGTCGAGCAAAATCTCGCCGCGACGCTGGCACTCGCGCAGCGCGTCTACATCATCAATAACGGCCATATCGTCCACGAAGGACCGGCGCTGGAAATAAAGAAGCAACCGGACGTGCTGCAGCGCTATCTCGGCGTTTAGTGAGGCTGGGCGGCCCGGACACGACAACAGCAATCGCTGTCGCGTGGAGGGTGGTCGCCCGCCGCGGCGATGCGGTTCGCTGACTAAGCCGATTGCTCTTTGAGAGCGGCTATCAGCTTTGCCGCGTTCTGTTCGAGGACCCTCGGATCTTCCCGGCGCGTTTGAGCCGGCAACAGATCGATCCCCTCGGTCATGGGCATCACGTGCATATGCATGTGCAGCACGACCTGGCCGCTGGCCGGCTCGCTGAACTGCTGAATGATCACGCCGCCCGCATCGAACGCCCTGACCGCCGCGACCGCGATGGTTCTGGCGGTGCGCGCCACTTCCGCAAAAGCGTCGGCCGAAATGTCGAGGATACCCCGCACAGGCCCCTTCGGGATCACCAGCGTATGCCCTGGCGAGCGCGGCATGATGTCGAGAAACGCGAACGTATGTTCGTTCTCGTAAACCTTGTACGAGGGAATCTCGCCACGAAGGACTTTCGCGAAGATGTTCTGATTGTCGTAGGTCGCCATCTTGCTCCCTGCCGCCGGCGGGAGACCGCCGGATTTCAGCGTTTTGAATGCCCACGCACAGGCAAAGATTCGCTGGCGGAGGGAGTGGGACTTAGTACAAACCCTCTCCACGTAAGCCATAGTAGAGCACTGTACCGGATGGGCCTCAAGAGTGGAGAAGTTCCCGAAAGTTTGCCAGCCGATCTCGAGTATCAAATGCCGAGCACCTTCTCAACAGAAGCCAATCGCCCAGGGCACTGTTTTACGCGGCAAGCTACGATCTGAAACAGGAGCGCTAATATCCATGTTGGCAATCTCCGGCGCGCCATTCGCTTTAGTCCGGTCAGTCAGGTAGCTAACGATGGAGGCGCGGAAGCATCCGCTGCTTGCTGCCATACGCAATGGCCTTGAACCGCGCTCAGTCAGGCTCGCCCAGCAGCTTCCCCTTTGATCTGTGAATGAAATGCAGCCGCGTGCAGGCAGAGCACAAGACAGCCTTGTACACCTGCTTCGCTTCGGGCTGCTCATCATCAGGTATCCATGCCTGCACGTTTAGACCCGTCTGAGGGCACCGGTAAATCAAGTTTGCCATCTCAAAACTGTGGAACAGGCAATCCGGCCCAAGTTTGATCTATCTCAAGCCCAACACCACCGATCAAACCGTCGGTTCAAGCAGGCGACGGCTGATCTGCATCAAGATTGAGTTCAGATCCCGGCCTAGATTGGAGATATGTGGCAAGACATATCAACCGCGCCGTCAGAGCAGTATCTCGCAGTTGCAACCATTGACGAGGGGGTGCACGCGATGATTTTTCCGTGCGTCCTGACGAACGACGGATGGCTGAACGCCGAGACGATGAAGCGGCTTGAAATCTTGCCAACGCATTGGCGTAAGTGGCCCGCCATGACCTATTTCTGCTGTTGCGGGTAACAGCGCTACGGTGCCAGGACCATCACTGGTACTGGCTCGGGTTCAGTTAATTCCAAAGACCGAATCTGCGCCACGCGTCGGATAGCGCCGCTACCAGCATGTCGATATGTTCATCGGTATGAAGTGGCGTGGGCGTGATGCGCAGCCGCTCAGTTCCGCGTGGGACTGTCGGATAGTTGATCGGCTGGATGTAGATGCTAAAATCACTGAGCAGGTAATCGCTGACGGCTTTGCATATTCTAGCGTCCCCGACAGGAACGGGCACGATATGCGATCCGTTACGCAGCTGCGGAAGTCCATTTGCATCCAGCATCGACTTCAGACGCGCGACGCGGTTCTGGTGCCGTGCTCTTTCTCGCCCCGACACCTTTAGATGCCGGATGGCCGCCGTCGCGGCCGCGGAAACAGCCGGCGGCAAAGCGGTTGTGAAGATAAACCCCGGCGCATGGGAGCGGACCGCATCGACGAGTGCAGCGGAGCCAGCAATGTATCCGCCGAGGCAGCCAAACGCTTTCGCCAGCGTCCCCTCGATCACATCGACGCGGTCGGATAATCCCATCTGTTCGCTGATGCCCCCGCCGCGCGAGCCATACATCCCGACGGCATGGACCTCGTCGCAATACGTCATCGCACCATAGCGCCCGGCCAGATCGCATATCTCCTCGATGGGAGCGATGTCTCCGTCCATCGAATAGAGACTTTCGAACACGATGAGCTTCGGCCGTTGCCTGCCCGCCGCCCTCAGAAGCTGTTCGAGATGATCGAGGTCGTTGTGACGGAATATCTGCTTCTCGCAACTCGACTGGTGAATCCCCTCGATCATGGAGTTGTGGTTGGACGCATCCGACAGGATCAGACAGCCGGGCAGCAGTTTTCCAATGGTCGAGATCCCCGTCTGATTGGAAACATAGCCCGATGTAAATACCAGGGCCGCCCCCTTTCCGTGCAGGTCGGCCAGTTCCGCCTCGAGTTCGACAAGCGGATGATTGGTCCCGCCGATATTTCGGGTGCCTCCGGCTCCGGTGCCCATGCGCTTCGCTGTCTCAATCATCGCTCCGACGACAGAAGCATTCTGGCTCATCCCGAGATAGTCATTCGAACACCACAGAACGATCTTGCGAGGCCCCGTTGCTGAATGCCAGATGGCGTGAGGATATTCGCCTGCGACACGCTCGATGTCGGCAAACACCCGGTAACGCTGCTCCTCGCGAAGCCGATGGAGCGACGCGTTGAAGAGAGCTTCATAATCGATCCCGACCTGTCTGACGGCATCGCAAAATCTAACAGGCGGCTGCACCTGCGGCTTCAGTGCAAACGCTGAATTTGCGAGCGGCATCGTTGTGACCTCTCTTGTGCTGAAATACAGGATGCCGCAACCCGGAGCCTGCCTGCTTGATGCACATCAAGGCCTTTCGAAGCCAATCAGCTCAACCTCCAACAAGGCTGCTTGCCGCAGCCGATTGTCATGGAGGCTATCGTATGTCGCGCAACGTGGGTATGGCGGATCGAATGGTCCGTATCGTGGTGGGGCTTGCACTGATCGCGTTCGCGCTTCGCAACGGCCTTCCGATCAAAGGCTGGGATTGGGCCGGGCTGATCGGATTCGTGCCGTTGCTTACGGGACTTTTTGCGACCTGCCCGGCTTACAGCCTGATCGGCTATTCAAGCTGCGAAAAGCGCAGGTAGCCCTCGAGCGATCTCACGGCTAAACCCGCTAACCCTTTATGAGGGCGGCAGAGGCGCCTCGTCGTCGGCAATCGCGCGCCATCCAGCGCCGTCGAGATCATCGTACTGTCCGCTCCTGAGCGACCACAGGAAACTCAGGAGACCGATGAGGCCGAGCGCGAGAGCGAGCGGCACGAGATAAGCGAGAACTTCCATCACGTCATCTCCGGCGCGACGCGGCGCGCGCGCAGTGAGTTCAGCATGACCAGGATCGACGATCCCGACATGGCCGCCGCTGCGACCAGCGGCGTTGCATATCCCGCGATCGCAATCGGGACAGCCAGAGCATTGTAGCCGATCGCCAGCGTCAGATTTTCCCGCATCAGCCGCAGCGCCTTGCGTGAGAAATCGATGGCCGAGAGCACCGGAACCAGATCCTTGCCGAGAAAGATCATGTCCGCAGCCGCCTGGCTGAGATGGGTCGCGCTCACCGGCGACATTGAGACCGACGCAGCCGCAAGCGCCGGCGCATCGTTCAGGCCATCGCCGACCATCATGACGTTGCGGCCGCGCCGCTTCAGGTCTTCGATGTGAGCAATCTTGTCTGCTGGCGTAAGGCCAGCACGCCACACAATGATCCCCAAGGCCGCCGCGGCATGTTTCACGGCAGGCTCTCGATCGCCGGAGAGAATCTCGACTGCGACGCCGCGTTTGACGAGGGTGCGTATCGTGGCCGCCGCATCCGGCCGAAGCTGCTGCCTTACCGCAAAAACGTATCGTTCCTGCCCACTGCTGAACGCGACCGCGGATATCTCCGGGTCCGTACCCAGAATCTCGTTCGCCATCCGGTCTGCATTGCAGAACGACGGCCTGCCGAGCCTGAGTTCGACTCCATCGATCAGACCTCTCACGCCCTGCCCCGGTTCTTCCACGATTCCTTCCAGCGGAGACGTCGTTTTCGAGGCGCGAGCGACCGCTGCGGCGACCGGATGATGGCTGGCCAGGGCCAGCCGCCCCGCAAGTTGAAGGACGTCGGCGGGAATGGCCACCACATTCACCACATCGAGCTCAGGCAAGGTCAGCGTGCCCGTTTTGTCGAAGACGACCGTATCGACGTCAGCGGCGCGCTCCACCGCATCGCCGGAATTAAGCAGAACACCCGCGCGAAACAGCGCGCCGGCCACAATCGTTTGCACCGTCGGGATCGCCAGGCCGAGCGCACATGGACAGGTAATGATAAGAACCGCGATCGCGGTGACGATCGCATCGTGCCAACTCGCGCCGAACGCAACCCATCCCAGCATTGTGAGCAGCGCTGTCGCGTGTACCACCGGCGCATAAAGCCGTGACGCCCGGTCCGCAAGTTGTACATAGCGCGAACGCGCCTGTAGCGCGTTTTCAAGCAGCCGGGAAATCTCTGACAGCAGCGTTCCTTCCGCTGCCGCCCCGACCCGGACGCGCAGCGTGCCTGAAATATTCATCGTCCCCGCATAAACCGCAGTGCCGGCCTCCGCCGCGACATACCGCGTCTCGCCCGTGATGAGGCTCTGGTCGATCTCCGATCGCCCATCGATGACCTTGCCGTCGATGGCGCATCGTTCGCCCGGCCGCAGAAGCACGATGTCGCCGGGAACGATGGCCGCAACAGGTACTTCGCTGATTTCAGTCGGAGATACGAATTTGGTCGCGGTCTCGGCCTTCAGCGCCGCAAGATTTCCAGCGACGGCTCGCGTGCGGCGGCGCATGTTCTGATCGAGATAACGGCCCGCGAGCAGAAAGGTGAGAAGCATGATGGCCGCATCGAAATACGCATGCTCGGCATGATGAATCGTCTCGACGATCGACATGCCGAGCGCGAGTACCACGCCGATACTGATGGGAACATCCATATTGACGCCGCGCGAACCAAGCGCGGTGAATGCCGAGCGGAAGAACGGCTGCCCGGCATAGGCTGCGGCTGGCAAGGCGATCAGGGCCGACAGCCAGTGAAAGAAATCACGCTGCTCCGGAATCATATCGGTGACGTTGCCCGACCACACCGGAATCGACAGCATCATCACATTCATGGTGGCGAAGGCCGCCACGCCCAGGCAGCGCAGCAGAAATCGCGACTGCTCGGCCTCAACCACTTCCGCCCGAACCGGTTCGAACGGATAAGCCTTGTATCCGAGCGCAGCGAGACGATCGACAAACAGCGCCGGATCGAGTTCGCCGCCCTTCTTCCACTCCACCGCCAGACGCCGGTCGGTCAGGTTGACCCGCGCGAGGGTCACGTCCGGGATGGCCGACAGTCCGCGCTCGATCTCCATCATGCAGCCGGCGCAACTGACGCCCTCAACCGCGAGATCGAGATGGGCAAGACCTGAGCCAAGATCCTTGACGTAGTACGAGAAGTCCCGGTTGAGAGCCATGACGTCTCCTCAATCGCTCAGTATGACGTGATTTCGCGACCTGAATACGCGCTTGCCGCCCGCGTCGCCCTCAAGCACGAGATTCCATTGACCCGTGAGAACTCCTTCGGCGCTTCCTCTATAGATGCCGGTTTCAACTTCCGTCAGGGCTATGGACCGGTCTGCCCGCTTGGCGGCGGGGCGCTCCAGACGAGCGGAAAAATCCAGCCCGGTCAGCGGCGCGCCCTTGCTGTCGTGCGCCACGATCCGGACGCTGGCGCTATTGGCGGGTCCGCGCGCGACATGCGCTTCGACCCGCCAACGGCGCGTATCCTGCTCGTGCGCGGTCTGAATTTCGCGTTCATAGGCAAGGCTTGCACGATACGCGCTGTCCACATCGGTTCCGGACATTGTATCGATCGCGAACCGCATCATCAGCAAGTTGACCCCGATCACCACCCCGAAGAAAGCGACGAGCATGACAAGCACAGTACGTCCGGTGAGAGGCTTTCCGACTGTGGTCGAGCTGTTCACAAAGCCATCCATTCGCGATTCATGGCGTGACAAAATTGTCCGTCGCAGACGCCGCCTCACCGAGGCCGATATCGGTGACGCGGAATGTCAACGGCGTTGATTTTGGAAGCTCGCTGGCCGGTTTGGCTGTGACGAGAACACGCAGCTCAGTCGTCTGATCGCGCCCCAGCACGATCGCCGGCCTGTCCAGTGTGATCGAATCCACCCCGACCACATGCGCCACCGCGCCGCTCACGCCCTCGACATCGATCGCGATCGTCCGATCGAAGCCACGCTTGTTCAGCAGGCGCACAGTGTACGCATTGCGGATCGAACCATCGCTCAGCTTGACGGCGATGGGATTGCGATCATGCAGCACGTTGATGTCGAGCAGCGAGCGCGTCAGAAGCGCGTACAGCATGACACTTCCGACACCGGCGATCAGGGCGGCATAGACAATGGTCCGCGGCCGAATGAGCTTGAACATCTCGGACTTTCCCGCGAGCCGACGCTGGATGTTGATATCGTTGTCATAGCCGATCAGGCGGGCCGGCCTGCCGATTTTCGTCATCACGGTATCGCATGCGTCGATGCAAAGACCGCACTGGATGCAACCCAGTTGCGCGCCGTCCCGAATGTCGATTCCGGTCGGGCACACTGCGACGCACTGCCGGCAATCGATGCAATCGCCGACTGTTTCTCCATGAGCCCGCCGTTCCAGCGCTTTCTTCAGCGACGTCCGCTCCTCGCCCCGGTCGTATTTGTAGGTGACGTTGAGCGCCCATTCGTCGGTCAGGGCCGCCTGAATTCGCGGCCACGGGCACATGTAGACGCAGACCTGCTCGCGCATAAAACCGGCCAGCACATAAGTCGTGAATGTCAGGATGACGATCCAGACATAGGCCAGCATCGGCGCCTGAAAGGTCGCGAGTTCCTTCACAAGCGTGGGAGCATCGTTAAAGTACAGGACCCAGGCTCCGCCGGTCCACCACGCGATCATGATCCAGATCGAATGCTTCAGCACGATTTCGGAACAACGCTGGAGCGTATAGCCCTCGGCGTCCTTTTTCATACGCTCGCGGCGATCTCCCTCGATGAGACGCTCGACCGCGTAAAACAGATCGGTCCAGACCGTTTGCGGGCACAGATAGCCGCACCAGATGCGACCGCCCACCGCGTTCATCAGAAAAAGCGTCAGGGCGGCGAGGATCAGAAGACCCGTGAAGTAGTAGACCTCCTGCGGCCACAGCTCGATGAAAAAGAAATAGAAGCGGCTGTTCGGCAAATCCACCAGCACCGCCTGGCTCGGTGCGCCCACGCCACGACTCCAGCGGATGAACGGCAGAAAGTAATAGATGCCGAGGCAAACAGCCATCAGCTTCCATTTGATGCTGCGGAACGTTCCCGAGACGCTTTGCGGATAGACCTTCTTATGAGCCGCATACAGCGGCCCATAATCGTCGGCTTCCAGATCGTCAGGTGTTGTGATCTTGTTCATGAAGGGTTGATCTCGTGTTATCACTCAGGATAGCCGTGACCACTCCAACGCTATTGATCCAACTCAACCCGGAGCTGGGACAGCCACGATGCGGCCAGAACGAATCACTTTCCCCCGCCGAGCGAGTGGACATAGACCGCCAAGGCCTTGATCGTTGCCGGATCGAGACGGCCAGTCCATGCCGGCATGACACCAGCCCGGCCGTTGGTGATGGTTTCGATAATGGTTTGCTCATCCGAGCCATACAGCCAGATCTTGTCGGTGAGATCCGGAGCGCCCTGCTCGATGTTGCCCTTTGCGTTATCGCCGTGACACGCTGCGCAATTTTCGGCGAAAATTTTCTGTCCAGTGCCGCTATCAAAGCCCCTTGGCGTAGACAGGCCCGACAGAGACCTCACATAGTTTGCGACCGTGAATATCTGGTCCTGCTTCAGGATGCCATCCTTGCCAAAAGCGAGCATTGCCCCTTCGTGCGACTTGGAATGGCCGGACCGCACGCCGAACTCGATGGTTTTACTTATCTGATCGAGCGATCCCCCCCATAGCCATTCATCGTCGTTGAGATTGGGATAGCCCTTTGCGCCGGCGCCGCCGCTGCCGTGACAGGGCGCACAATTGTCACCAAAGACCGCCTTGCCCCGTGCACGCGCCAACGCAAGCAGCGCCGGGTCTTTCTCGATATCCGCCAAAGGCGTGGCATTGAACGTGACCATCTTGCCGCCGCGAAGCTTCTCGAGGTTCGCAAGCTCGACGGCGACATCCGCGCGCGACGAATACCGGATGACACCCGTGGTGTAACTCTGAACAAGCGGCCATGCCGGGTAAACGATCCAATAGGCAACGGCCCATACGATGGTCGCGTAAAATGTGATGATCCACCACCGCGGCAGCGGGGTGTTCAACTCCTTGATCCCGTCCCACTGATGGCCGGTTGTTGCGGTGCCGGTTACGGAATCAATCTCGTCCCTGTGGTCGGTCATGAGCCGTCAATCCTCTCGCAACGGAAGTCTCGACGCCGCATCGAACATCGCCTTGTTGCGAGGCCACAATGCGTAGACGACGATGGCGAAAAAGATGCCGACGAATATGGGCGTCCACCAGGTCACGACGAAACCCGAGACGGCGTTCTGGACGGTAAGGATCGCTTTCATATCCCGGCTTCCTAGCGAAGGTTTGCTTTTTCGTCGTACAGCTTGAAATCCACAAGCGTCCCAAGCATCTGCAAATAGGCCACCAGCGCATCCATCTCTGTTGGATTCCCCGGCTTGCCGTCGAAATTTCTGGCGATTGCCTTGGGATAACGTTTGACCAGTGCGTCGACGTCACCGTTATCCGGATCGGCCTGCGCCTTGAGATCCGCGGCCGCATTGGCGATCTGATCGTCCGAATACGGCACGCCCACCGTGCGGTTGGCACGGAGATGACCGGCAATGGTCCCCGCGTCGATCTCGGTCTCCGATAGAAACGGATAGCCGGGCATCACCGACTGCGGCACGATGGCGCGCGGATTCACCAGATGCGTGACGTGCCACTCATCGGAATACTTTGCACCGACGCGCGCGAGATCCGGACCAGTCCGCTTGGAGCCCCACTGAAACGGATGATCGTACATGCTCTCAGCCGCGAGCGAATAATGCCCGTAGCGCTCGACTTCATCGCGCAGCGGCCGGATCATCTGCGAGTGGCAGAGATAACAACCTTCGCGGACGTAGATATTGCGCCCGGCCAGTTCGAGAGGGGTGTATGGCCGCATGCCTTCGACCTTCTCGATCGTGCTTTTCAGGTAGAACAACGGCGTTATCTCAACAAGACCGCCGATCGCGATGACCGCCAGAATGCCGATGATGAGGACGACAGAATTCTTCTCGAAGATCTGATGACGTTTCCAAAGGGACATGCGCTCGCTCCTCACTCAGCAGGCTGAAGAGCAGGCGTCGGTGCGGCTTCCGAAGCCTCGCCAACACGCACCGTCATCCAGAGATTGTAGGCCATGATCAGCGAACCGATCAGGAACAAGGCGCCGCCCGCGGCCCGGATGATGTAGAACGGGTGCATCGCCTCGACGGTTTCGATGAAGGAATACTCAAGGAAGCCGAGCGACGTATAGGCGCGCCACATCAGACCCTGAAGGATGCCCGACACCCACATCGCGGAGATGTACAAAACGATGCCGATCGTCGCGATCCAGAAGTGCCAGTTGACGAGTTTGAGGCTGTAGAGTCCCTTGCGGTTCCACAGCCAGGGCACGAGGCAGTAAAGCGCGCCGAACGAAACGAATCCGACCCAGCCGAGCGCGCCCGAATGCACGTGGCCGATGGTCCAGTCGGTGTAGTGGCTGAGCGAATTCACGACCTTGATCGACATCAGCGGCCCCTCAAACGTGGCCATGCCGTAGAAGGCAACGGAAACCACCAGCATTCGCAGAACGGGATCCGTTCGCAGCTTGTCCCAGGCGCCGGACAGGGTCATCAGACCGTTGATCATGCCGCCCCACGACGGCATCCACAGCATGATGGAGAACGTCATGCCGAGCGTCTGCGCCCAATCCGGCAACGCCGTGTAATGCAGGTGATGCGGGCCAGCCCAGATGTAGAGAAAAATGATCGCCCAGAAGTGGATGATCGAAAGGCGGTAGGAATAGACCGGCCGCTCCGCCCGTTTCGGAATGAAATAGTACATGATGGCGAGGAAGCCGGCCGTCAGGAAGAACCCGACCGCGTTGTGGCCATACCACCACTGGAACATCGCATCCTGCACGCCGCCCCAGGCGATGTACGATTTCGAACCGAACCATGAGACCGGCACACCGGGATTGTTGCCGAGATGAAGCACGGCGATCGTGACGATGAAGGCGAGATAGAACCAGTTCGCAACGAAGATGTGCGGCTCCTTGCGCTTGACCAGCGTCGCGACAAACACCAGCAAGTAGGTTACCCACACGACCGTTAACAGAAGGTCGGCGTACCACTCGGGCTCGGCATACTCCTTTGACTGGGTCACGCCGAGGAGATAGCCGGTCCCGGCGATCAGAATGAAGAAGTTGTATCCGAGCACGACGCACCAGGGAGCCAGATCTCCCGCAAGACGCACGCGGCACGTCTTCTGAACCACGTAGAGAGACGTCGCGATTAGAACATTGCCGCCGAAGGCGAAGATGACCGCCGACGTGTGTAACGGCCGGAGTCTTCCGAACGTTGTCCAAGGCAGATCAAAGTTCAATGCCGGCCATGCGAGCTGCGAAGCGATGAGAACGCCGACGGCAAATCCAGCAATGCCCCAGAATACCGCCATAACCGACGCAAACTTGATCGGCCCAAGATTGTAGTTCGGTCGTCCGCCAATCTCCTGCGGAGGTAATGATGTCGGCCTGTCGAAGTAACGATTGAGAATCGCGAATGTGGCAATCAGACTCGCCGCCATACTCAGGCTAGCATGGAATGCAAATGCCGTGTCCTCGGCGTCGGCGGCCGCGAACAAACAGACGAATACGGATAACGCAAAAAAAGCAGCGAGGCTGCTTTCTCCATACGTCATCCACTTTATCTCTTTTTGCACATTCATGATTGACGCTTCTCTGTGACTGTCCGCTCATCAATCATGGCTTTCCGATGAAAGCTTTGATCGAGATCAATCCGCGCAATCTGTCACGGTTAGTTCGACGGTCGAAAATGTGACCCGGCGTTCACGTCGCCCCTCACGCGAAGACCCTCTAAGGTATCCGTGTTGGGGCAATATTCTGAATGGCCTAGCTTGTTCTGCAGAAAATCGTTCGCGCATCGCTTCGCCGAAACGCAACTGGCACAAACACGATTCAGATCACGGAACTCAGTCGGGTGTTTGTTACGCACAAGTTCTTCAGACATACCCATTTCGGCGAGCCGCTGCATAAGAAGCTCCTGAACGCCGGCGCCGCGTTTCGACAGCGTCAAAAGTTCTGGCACGGAGATTCCAAAATCTCTGGCAATCCTGTTGATCTCTTCCGGATCCAGCTTTTGCAGCTCGTTTGACTGGTCGAATCGCAACGAGAGCTTCTTTGCCCATGAAATAATATGGCCAATCATTGGAACACTTTCGAGACGTCCGGGTCGCCACTCCATTGAGACCTCCTGCAACCAAGTGAATTCGTTCGCGGGCCGCGACATTTTTCAAAGCCGCTGGAAATTCCGCTAACCGGCCGTTCAGAACGCTCTTCGCCGGCGCTTTGTGACTTCGGGCTTCAGACGATGGGGTCTAGTCTGAAAGTCTGCCCACATCAGGACGGCACCGAACGCCACGAACATCACCAGAATGATCACGGACAGAATTATTGCATTGGTGGGCATAACCGCTCTCCCATTTTTGGCTGGGCGCAGCATGCAGTATCGGCTTGAGTGCGTCTTTGATGCGGATCAAATCCGTACAGACTATCGACATACTTTGCATTCCTGCGGCCAACCAAGATTGCGGGAGATCAAGCTGCCGCCAACGCTTCGGCTCGTCTCGTATCCATCAGACGAACGCCACCAGGAACGATAACGAGGACACCGTCGCGCTCAAGCTTTGTCAGTGTCCGGCTGACAGTCTCGACGGTCAGGCCAAGATAGTCCGCGATGTCCTGCCTACTCATGGGGAGGTAGACCGTCTTGGCGGCTCGGCCGATCTTCTGCAGCCGGTTCCGCCACCCCACGAGGAATACCGCGACTTTTTCTTCGGCAGATCTTCGTCCGAGCGAGACCATGTGGTCTTGAGCCGATATGAGCTCCTGCCGCGCAAATTCATTCATCCGCTGCAACATGCTCGGCTTGCTCTCCACGAAACGGGCGAAAGACCCCTTCACAAGTCGACATACCGCAACCGGCCCGATCGCATTCGCTGAGCAGCCGTAACAAGCGCCGGGCGCAATTCCGATGAAATCACCGGGAAGCGCGAACGCAATGATTTGACGCCGGCCATCAGGCAGCAACTTGGAAAGGCGGACCGCTCCTTCAAACACGTTGTAGGTCGCATCGGAATGATCGCCCTCAGAGAATAGCAGCGCCTTAGAACTCAAACGCACGCGCTGTGACAGCCTTGCCAGCTCCTGCAGTTCCTTTTCATCGAGCGCACCGCAGATGCTAAGCGAACGTATGGTGCACAGAGGGCAGCCCGCGGGGCCACTATCCAGATAACTCGAAGATACGCGATGACACATCTGTAAATCGTGCTTTCGCAACAGGTGTTTCGCTGAAGCGCAAAGCGGTCCTTTCACGACAGCACCATACCGACTTTGACGGTGGTGGATTGATCCAAGTCAATGCGGAATGACGCGAGCGTCGCAAAATCAGCAGTGCATACGTACCCCACGCTTCATACCGAAATATCGAACATGCGCTACCTTTACGGTTGCCTCGCAATCGCAATACTGGCGACACCGATCCAAGCTGCATCCCTTGGCGAGCAGCGGGGGTTTGTTTTTGCGAAGGCAAACTGTGCGCGCTGTCACGCTATCGACCGGTTCAGTCCGAGCCCGCTGAAGATAGCTCCTCCGTTCCGCGACCTTCATCGACGCTATAAAGTGGACACGCTCGCAGAAGCCTTCGCGGAAGGGATCTATACCTGACATCCAACGATGCCTGTATTTCAACTCGATCCGGATCAGATCGGCGACCTTATCTCATTCATGAAAAGCCTTGAGTAGAAGGCGCTGCTCTTACTCATCACCGCATACTATTGGGACGACAGATAGAAAGACCCGCGTCATGAACCAACCAACGCCCCGACCAATTTTGAACTCAAGCTTGCCACCGAGCTTTCGCCAGATCAGACTCGAACTCGCGCGGGAGCCTGGACACCCCTTTGGCGATCCGGGAATAGCTTACGTATTCATCGCCCCACTTGATCCCGAGGGCTGGCTCGATTTCAAGATGTGGAGAAGGCATCGCGAGGCCTGCCGGGTCGCGCGATTCCGACCCGGGAAACCCGATGATCTCGGTCACCTCGTTCATCGCGCCGGCGACCACTGGGCATTCCATTACGACATTGCAGGCAACCATGACGACGAGGCGGGATATCACTTATCGGACGAAAAATTCGTACCGGGGGAGTACGTCTCAATAGCAGACGAAGGGCGCACACACACCTACCGCGTTGTATCGGCTGTTCCGCTTTAGAGCTGACAATCTAGTTGTCTACGCCGGTACATCGCTTCAGCGACCTCATAATATCTTCCCTTGAAACGATGCCGATTAGCCTCTCCGCATCAATCACGGGAACACTTCTCAAGCGATGCTCGACCATGAGCTGCAAAACACGCGTGAGCTTTGTTTCCGAGCTAACATAGATGAACGTCGGTTGCATGACATCGGCGACGACTTTGCTCATGAGATCGTCGTAACGCGGCACCATTTGCGCGGGCGTGAAAGCGAAGCATCTTAGAAAATCCAGCTTGGTCACCAGTCCTACAGCATGGGCGCCTTCGACAACCGGATAGGCATTGAAATCGTCCCGCTCGAACAGCAACAGTAACGCTCGCATCGTCAGATCGCGCGTCACCGCCTTTACGGAGCGTGTCATGCAGCCGGCAACAGTTCCCTGAAGAAATTTGTACAAAGGCGTATCCTGCAAATGAACGACCAGAGCGATCAGGCACGGCCTGCGCTACTATCGGACATTTGACCGCACATTTCGGGAACGTCATTTGATCGGGATCAATAGTACCGCTGACGAGGAGTCTAACTGGCGTGATTCAGATCAATACGGATCATCATGGCGCGAGTTAGCGTTTCTCCAGTTGGGAGAAACCGTATGCACATCTCAGACATTGTTTGCGAGTGTTCACAGCGCTGCATGAAGCTCGCGCAAAACTGCTCGGACGAGAAGGTCGCCGTTGAACTCAATGCGATGGCTGTACAGCTCATGGTCGCAGTCGTAAGAGACGCCGAATTGCTTGTCGATTCAGTTTCCACAAAAAGGTCCGACAGTGAGCAAGCCTCCCGGCGGGCGCTCTTGCCGACAGCAAACTTACTGCCGCTTGATTTGCACGCTGACCGTCAGTCCTTTCGAGAATGAGTATTCCACATGCAGAAACCAGAGATGCCCATCTACCGTCGAGAAGAAGCGTCTGATTCGCAGAAACTGAATGATGTTTCATCGCAGCTAACCGAGATTGCCAGCCGGGGAACGCGGCTGGCCCTCGGCACACAGAAACTAGCACTGTACGAGCTTATACAGGCCAACCAGGACGCCCTGGAGCTTGCACGCTCCGGGATGAGCGTTGCGCAGGAGTTCACGTCAAGGATCGTTCAGGCGCATTCGGTCAAAGACCTGGCTGCCGCACTCCGGGATTCCGGTCACGAGCAGATGGAGCGCTTCCATCGAAGCTACGAGCATCTGTTTACGCACGGTCACGAAATCCTTGAAGCCTCGTACGGTCTCGTTATGACCGCGATTCATGGGGAAGGTTCGAACAAGCCGATCGCTTAAGACGGGTCTCGCGGCTGAAAAGAATGCCAGCGTGAACCGGCTATCGTGCCTTCAAACCACCCGAATGAGGGTTCGGACTTGAGCAATGCCTCCAACTGGGCCAATACTCCGCTAATGGGTTCTTGCCGCGATATCTCCCTGCAAGGCATGAGACCCGGCCCCGGGATCTAGAGGCGACGGATCTTGACCAAAACCGATGAGGCACCGTCCGACGGGCCCTTTCGTGACGAACATTTGTGGCTTGGTATCGACGGGTCCGGTATCGGCACTTGGAATCTCGATCTTTCAACCCGAAAAATGATCTGGTCGGCCGCGGCACGAAACCTGCTCGGCGTTTCAGACGATCAGCCTGTCAGCTATGCGGCTTTTCTCTCGCTGCTTGAACCGCAGGATCGCGAGCGCACCGAACTCGCGGTGCAGCGATCTGTCGAGACCGGGTGCAACCTGGATATTCAGTATCGGGTGCGCGGAACGCACGACCGTAGTCACTGGGTTCGCACCCGTGGCAGCGTCATCAAAGGCAACGACGGCACACCTATTCATCTGAGCGGTATTATTCTCGACATCGACGATCAAAAGCAGGTTGAAGAAACATTGAGGACGCGAGAGGGGCACCTTAGGTCCATCCTAGAGACGATTCCCGATGCGATGATTGTCATTGACGGCCGCGGCATCATGCAATTCTTCAGCAGCGCCGCCGAAAGGCAATTCGGCTACACCGAACGGGAGGCTATCGGCCAGAACGTCAGTGTGCTGATGCCCAACCCCGACAGGCGGCGTCACGATGGATACCTTGCCCGTTATCAATCGACGGGCGAGCGGCATATCATCGGGATAGGCCGAATCGTAACCGGCCAACGCAAGGACGGAACTACATTTCCGATGCATCTCTCCATCGGCGAAATGGAATCCAGCGGACAACCGTATTTCACTGGATTCGTCCGTGATCTGACCGAATATCAGCAAACGCAGGCACGACTTCAAGAACTTCAATCCGAAATTGCTCACGTCTCGCGCCTGAGCGCGATGGGAGAGATGGCATCTGCGCTCGCGCACGAACTGAACCAACCGCTGGCAGCCATCAGCAACTACATGAAGGGTTCACGACGCTTGCTGGCCTCAAGCGAAGATCCTAACCTCGCAAAAATCGCCACCGCTATGGATCGCGCGGCGGAGCAAGCTCTCCGCGCAGGACAAATTATTCGGCGGCTCCGCGATTTCGTGGCGCGCGGGGAATCCGAAAAGCGCGTCGAGAGCCTGTCAAAATTGGTCGAAGAAGCCGGTGCACTTGGCCTGACAGGTGCCAGAGAGCAAGGTATCCTGCTGCGCTTCAATCTTGACCCCGACTGCGATCTGGTGCTCGTCGATCGAGTCCAGATCCAACAGGTTCTAGTCAATCTGTTCCGAAATGCGCTTGAAGCTATGGCTAACACCAACCGGCGAGAACTGGTGGTGACCAATGCCAAGGCCTCCGAAGATATGATCGAAGTCGAGGTGTCCGACACGGGCCATGGATTCAGCGATGACGTCCAGACAAAGCTATTTCAGACGTTCTTTACGACCAAAGAAACAGGGATGGGCGTGGGGCTTTCAATCAGTCGGACGATCATAGAAGCACATGGTGGCCGCATGTCCGTTGAAAGCAACCCATCGGGTGGCGCTACATTTCATTTTACCCTACCGGCCGCCTCATCAAGCGAAGGTCTGGAGTAATGCCTAAAGGCAATGTGTATGTTATCGACGATGATCCTGCGATGCGGGATTCGCTCGATTTTCTGCTTGGCTCGGCCGGCTTCAATGTGACGCTTTTCGATAGCGCGCTAAAATTTCTTGAGAACATGCCGAGCTTAGCGTTTGGCTGCGTGGTCTCCGATGTGCGGATGCCTGGCATGGACGGGATTGACCTGCTGCGGCAGCTCAAGAAGGAGCCGAAGACGCTCCCCATCGTCATCATGACCGGGCACGGCGATATTCCTCTCGCTGTGGAAGCAATGAAGCTCGGCGCGATAGATTTTCTTGAGAAGCCATTCGAGGACGAGCGTCTCGTCACCATGATCAGTTCCGCTCTAAGCCAGGCAACCGATAATTCGAGGAACGAATCTATTAACGTGGACATCAATTCGCGGATTGCGTCGCTCAGTCCGCGGGAGAGACAGGTGATGGACGGCCTTGTTGCGGGACTCTCCAACAAGCTGATCGCACGCGACTACAACATCAGTCCCCGGACCATCGAGGTTTATCGGGCAAACGTCATGACGAAGATGCAGGCCAGCAGCATCTCCGAACTGGTCCGGTTGGCGATGCGTGGCGGAATCCTGAAGGATTGAGGCAGGTCAAGACTGCCTTTCGGCGCACCGCTATGTTAGGGCATGCGTTACTCGTACTCGCCAGGGCCCTTCACAATGGCCTCACCTCTCACAAAATCGCGGATCTGCGTGGTCGATGACGACCTCGACGTCCTCAGTTCGCTCCGGTTTCTTCTTGAAACGGAAGGTTTCGATGTCCAGACCTTCAAGAGCGGCACTGCGATGCTGGACGCCGCATCCACTGAGCAGTTCGATTGCTACGTTCTCGATTTCAAGATGCCCAACATGACCGGCATAGCCGTCGCAACCGGCCTGCGGGAGCGAAATGTATCCGTTCCGATTATTCTGATTACGGGATACCCGGACGAAAATATCCAGGCAAAGGCGGCTGGCGCTGGAATAAATCTGGTTCTGCTCAAACCGTATGCAGAGGAGAATCTGGCCTCCAAGATTCGGACCGCAGTCCAGCGAAACCGCCACGACAACCTCCGGTGAACTACTTAGGGTGCAGCCCTTAAGATATCGAGCGAAATATCCTGAGGTGCATCACCTCTTGTAGAAACAGCCATCTGCCGCCGAAGGAGATGGCCATGCTCATCCAATCCACCGATACAATCGTCAACAGCCAAGCGATAATCCACAGGGTGCCTGCCACAGATCAGTTCGGCCTTGTTGCCGGGCACGCCAACCTTGTTGCGACCGAATTCTGCTACGGGCGAGACGAGGAAATCTACGGAGAAGACGAGCCGGCGGATTACGTTTATCAGGTCGTCAGCGGCGCCGTACGCAGCTACAAGTTGCTGTCCGACGGCCGGCGTCAAATCGGCGCATTTCACCTGCCGGGCGACGTTTTCGGGCTGGTAGCCGGCAGCATCCATCGCCTGACTGCGGAGGCCATTGTTGATACGACGGTGCGCCTCATCAAACGGCGCGGCCTTGAACAAGCGGCAGCCACCGATGTTCATGTCGCTCGCAATCTCTGGACTATGACGGCAAGCGACCTGCGCCACGCCGAGGATCATATGCTGCTGCTCGGCAGAAAGACCGCGCTCGAGCGCGTTGCGACCTTCCTTCTCGAGATGGACCGTCGCCTCGCGGTGATTGGCACGATGGCTCTTCCGATGTGCCGGAGGGACATCGCTGATTATCTGGGCCTGACCCTGGAGACGATATCCCGCGCGTTGTCACAACTTCATAGCGAAGGCGTGCTGGATTTTTCCGGCGCGCGCCAGATCATCCTGCGCAATCGCCGCAAGCTGCACAGCATCGATATGTGAACTCGGATGAGGTCATGGATCGCAAGCCCGCTTCAATGAAAAAAAAACGCGCCGCGGTCAGACGCAAGATCCATAAAGCCGGATCGATCGTTGTCGGTAGCCGTTCGGTCATCTGCACGGTTCACAATCTTTCGACGACTGGTGCCGCGCTCAGCCTCAAACATTCTTCAGACCTGCCAGACGCGTTTGTTTTGATTCTTGAAATGGAACACCGGCGGCGTCCATGCCGGGTCGTCTGGCGCCGAGAAGACCAGATCGGCGTGACCTTTGAGCGCTGATAGCCTTCGTCAAGCTCGTCTCAATAAGAGTAGCTCTCGCTGCTAACCAGCGATGGCCGCCCAAGCCAACCACGCCGCCATCAGCGCCAGTATCGCCGAAAGCGCGCGCCGGACGATACAGCGCATATGGTTATTGGCGATCCATCGACCCGATTGATCAGCCGCGATCACGATGGCCGAATGCACCAATGAAGCCACAGCAACGGCGAGCGTGCCGAGTATTGCCAACTGGCCGTCGACAGACCGCGCGCTGGCCGGATCGATGAAGCCCGGCACGACCGACAAAAAGAACAGAATCGATTTCGGATTAAAGACGTTCGAGAGAAATCCGCGCCAGAAAAGAGATCCGGCGAAACCCGGAACAAACGGTCCTTTGGACAGAGTTTCTGGCACTGGCTGCCAACCTTCCCAAGCCAGGAAGACAAGATATGCAATGCCGGCCCACCGAACCGATTCATACAGGACAGGATAGCTTTGAATAGCAGCTCCCCCACCGAGCGCTACAAGCACGGCATGGGTGGCAAGGCCGAGAGCAATCCCTGCGGTCGCAATCAGACCAGCAACACGGCCGCGCGTTAACGACAACGCAGCAAGGTAGGCCATGTTCGGCCCGGGCGTTAGTTCCAGCAACAGTACGGTGAATACGAATTTGAGCAAGGATTTGGCCGTGAATTAGGCTTTCTGTATTGGGTCCGCCTACGACGCTTTCACCTGCACGGAAGGGTTCTCCATCTCTTCCTCGGGCGAAAGAAGGTAGATGCCGGACATCGGGTCGACCCACGCCAGGTGATCATGGACCTGTTCGACACCTGGGACATTTTCCGTCGCAACTATGATGGCCTGACGC
This sequence comes from Afipia sp. GW822-FHT04G07, assembly GCF_058800765.1. Lineage (NCBI taxonomy): Bacteria > Pseudomonadati > Pseudomonadota > Alphaproteobacteria > Hyphomicrobiales > Nitrobacteraceae > Afipia > Afipia sp. GW822-FHT04G07. The sequence continues at coordinate 2,914,231 of NZ_JBXAMP010000001.1, read as the reverse complement.
ACGTCTTCGTCGGTTATGACACCGCACAGATCGACGGCGCCATTCCGGACGATCGCATTAATACCGATCGGAGCCCAGTGATGATTTTCTATGGTCGCAAGGATGCGGCTGCGGAGATTGGTGTCGTCCGGCGTCACATCTGTCAGCCCCCGCGACAGACTCGAAACAGCTTGTACGAAGTTTTGCCTACTGACCATGCCCACAATTTTCTTTCCGCGCAGAATGGGAACGCGTTTGATGTTATGCTTTTCCATGAGCAAAACGATCTCGGCCAACGGAGTTTCTTCAGCCGCGGTGTAGAGATTCCGCGTCATAATTTCGCGAACCTTGCGGCCTGCTGTCTTCACATAATCCTCGGCCATGCGGCCAGGGCCCAAGATGAATTCAAGCCAACGCGGCCTCTTCCGCTGGGTATCGAGTTCCTGCCTGCGAAGAAAATCTCGCTCTGTCACGATGCCGACAAGCTCGCCTTTTGCGTCAACGACGGGCAAGCCGCTGAAGTGGTTGGCGAGCATGAGCCGAGCGGCGTCAGCGAGCGTCGCATCGGGGCCGATTGTAATGACATGATGGGTCATGATGTGATGGGCCTTCATTCGCTCCTCCTGAGGCTCGACGCCAAGATTGGACTGCCCAACAGACTATTCTTCTTGGAAGCGAAGCCTCTGATCCAGATCAACACGATTCACAGCCTTCCCCAGCATGATGTGCGAAAGGGAGAATCCGCCATGGCCATTCGTGATGTCTTTTTTCCGCTCCTCAACTATCCGGAGCCGACCGACGCAGCCGCCATCGGCGCGGTCGTGGATCTGGCGGAGAATTTGTCAAAGCCTTGCGACACTATCGGAACCCGTCGACAAATTCGCACGCGCCTCTCGGCCCTCGTTATGGAAACGGAGATCGAACCGGGATTGTATTTCGAGGGCGCTGATGTCGGAGAATTTCTCGAAGCCGAAGCAAGAAAAAGTGCAGCGAACGCCAAGGATCTCGCGAACACCTTCCGGAAAATCGCGATGGACCGCTCTGTTCTGACGAAGTGCAAAATCGAAAAGCGAACCCTTTATGAAAGCCTCCATCTCCTAGTGGAGGAGGCTCGTATTCATCACTTAACCGTCCTCCCTGTTCGCCGGGACGACAGCCTTCATCAGGAGATCGCCGAACATCTGATTTTCGATTCCGGCCGCCCGGTTCTGATATTTCCAGAGCGTCCGGTTCGTCATCTGGCAACATCCTTTGCGAATATCGCGGTTGCGTGGGATGGCAGCCGGCCCGCGGCCCGGGCCATCGGCGATGCCATGCCGTTTCTGCGCCGCGCGTCTCACGTTCGGATATTCTCAGCAATGGACGATAAGTCTATGCCGTCAGCTCCCCGCGGACGCGAGATCGCACAACAGCTCAATTCCGAAGGCATCGACACCGTCTACGAGGAAGTGAAGAAGACTGACCAGCATACAATCGGAAACTTCATCGAGAACTATGTTGCTGATCACAATTCCAATCTCCTCGTGATGGGTGCCTACGGACACTCGAAGCTACGGGAATTCATTCTCGGTGGCGCGACACGCTCCGTTCTGACAAATCCTCCCTGCTGGATCATGCTGTCGCACTAACGCAACTGAGTTCCGGACGATGTCACCATGACTATAGCCACCCGAGAGAGTCGACGAATGCTTGCCGCGGGGATGGCGTTGCTCTTCGCTGTGCTTGCAAAGGCAGACGGTATTAGCATGCTGGAATTTTGTAAGCGCTCGAACCGCGACATCGTGATTTCTTACGTGTCAGGGGCTTTGGAACGCGCAGATTTGGACGTTGACACAATCGTCACAACCCTAGAAGGCGCACTTGAGCGTGGTGACCCTGAAAAAGTCGGCTTGAAGAAGCCTTGGATTGAGGTCCGCAAATACTGCAGTCCTGGTGGAGACATAGCTTATCAAGCTACGGATATTCTCTGCGACTACTTAATCCCGGGGAGCGAAGGAAGGCCACAATAGTCACGGTGCTACCACGTTGAGCAGAGCCTGTTTGTCCGCTGCACGGGCGTCAAACGCGCGGTTAGCGGCCCTTCCCCATGTAGGAAGAATGCTCTGTAACGGCAAAACTGGTTGGCTTGATGTGGGAATTGTAACGAGGTCTGCTCACCGCGCCTGCGACCATTGGCAGTAAAATCCCGCAAACATGGGCTTTTTACAGCTATAGTTTCGACTGGGGATAGCTAAGCGAGGGGATGCTGGCGGAGGGAGTGGGATTCGAACCCACGGTACGGTTTCCCGCACACACGCTTTCCAAGCGTGCGCCTTAAGCCACTCGGCCATCCCTCCGGATGCGCTGTCATGAAGGGGCACGCGCCGTTTTGCAAGAGAGCGCGGGCGCTAGCGGCAAATATTCCGTAAATATCTGAAGTTCTATCGTTATTTGGCGACCAACCAGACGGGAAAACCACCGGTCCGCGTGGTCCGCGCTCAGTGATAGAGCCTGCTGCCGGCGGTACGTAGCGGCCGGACAACGGCGGACGGCAGGTTTGGCCCCGTCGCCAAATGCGTGTTCTCCAGCGCATCGATGAAATCCGCGAACCAGCTATGAACCGTGCTGGCGCGCAGCTTGACCATCATCGCTTCCCAGCGCATCCGCCGCTCGGTGGCAGGCATAGACAATGCAACAGCGATGGCGCGTGCCATGCCGTCGATGTCATGCGGATTGACCAGCAACGCAGTGTCGAGTTCGTTTGCCGCGCCGGCGAATTTCGAGAGCACGAGGACGCCCGGATCGATCGGATTTTGGGCTGCGACATATTCCTTGGCGACCAGATTCATGCCGTCGTGCAACGGCGTGACCACGCCGACTTGCGCGGCACGGTAGAATCCGGCCAGCACGGTCTGGCTGAAGCCCTTGCTGAGATAGCGGATCGGCGTCCAATCCACCTCGCCATGACGCCCGTTGACCTCGGTCACCTGCTTCGACAATTCGTCCTGCAGATTGCAGTAGGCCTCGATGCCGCCGCGCGACGGCGTTGCGATCTGAAGCAGCGAGACCGAGCGTTTCAACGACGGCTGCATCTCGAATAGCCGGTCGAACGCGCTGATGCGATTGACCAGACCCTTGGAGTAATCCACGCGATCGACGCCGATCGCCAGACGCTCGCCGTGCAGGCTCTTGCGCAGGCGCGACACGTCCGGATGCGACGATGCACGCTGGGCTTGCGCGGCAAATCCGTCAACATCGATACCGATGGGGAATGCAGCAATGCGCGAGGTACCGAATTGCGACGTGACAATTCCTCCCCTGTCGACCTGAAGACCGAGATCGCTGCGCAGATAAGTCGCGAAATTCTCGCAATCGTCCTCGGTCTGGAACCCGATCAGATCATAGGCCAGCATCGCCTCGATCAGCTCGCGATGATGCGGCACGCCGGAAATAATCCGCCGGGCGGGCCATGGCGTATGCAGGAAGAAGCCGAGCGGATTGCGGATGCCGAGAGCGCGCATCTCCGCGCCGAGGGCGAGGAAATGGTAATCCTGAATCCAGAACGCCGCGTTCGGCTTTTGAAACCTCATCAGCGCGCGCGCCATGAAGGCGTTCACTTCACGATAGGATTGATAATCGTCTTGCGAGACTCGAATAAGATCGGTGCGGGAATGCAGCGCGGGCCACAATGCGGAATTTGCGAAGCCCTCATAGTAACCGCCGTAGTGCGCGGCGGGGAGATCGAGAAGAGCCAACGCGCCAGCGCCCAGCGATTCGATCTGGGCGAACGAATCCTTGGTAGCGTTGTCACGAACGCGGCCGGAGGAACCGACCCAGATCGCACCAGATTTTTCAACAACAGGCAGCAGTGCGGCTGCCAATCCACCGGTCATCGGCTCATTTGCTTTTGCGCGCGCGACACGATTGGAAACAACGACGAGATCCACAGGGGCCCTCCCTAGTTTCGCAAGCGCAAAACTAACACCTGTTCATCAATATGGTTCCTTGCCATCCTTCAGACTGATTGACGTCGAATTTGGCTGACAATGAATGGAACCGGGTTCCATTCACGAAGGGTGGCTGATTAAAAACGCTTTGCATAGTCTTGACACATACGGAATCTCGCGGCGCGCATCGATTCAAAATACCGCTGAAATATCGCATTAACTGCGCCAATAGCGATCTTCCCAGTTCCGCGACAGTTTCATGCCGGTGAGAATCAAACCCGCCATCGAATAGGTCTGCGGGAAGTTTCCAAACAGCGCGCCCGTTTTCGGATCGATGTCTTCCGACAGCAAGCCGTAGCGATTGCGATGCGACAGCGCATCGATGAACGCTTCGCGCGCTTCCACGCGCCGTCCCTGCTGCCACCACGCATCGATCAGCCAGAACCGGCAGATCAGGAACGCAGTCGCGGGCAGTCCGAAATCATCTTCCGCCGCATAGCGCATGACGTGCTTCTCGCGCAGCAATTCGCGCTCCATTGCCGCCACGGTTTTGACGAAACGCGGGTCGTCGACCTCGCAAACGCCGAGATCCGGCAACAGCAGCACACTGGCGTCGAGGTCGTCGGAACCGAATGCCGCGGTAAAGGCTTCGCGCTTCGGATTCCACGCCTTCTCGACAAGCTCGTGATGAATGGGATCGGCGATGGAGTTCCAGTAGGCCGCACGATCATGCAGGCCAAGCTTCGCAGCGATGGATGCGAGCCGATTGACACCCGCCCAACACATCGCCGCCGAATGCGTATGCACGCGCTGCCGCCCTCGGTACTCCCAGATGCCGGCGTCAGGTTTCAGCGCCACCTGCGCCGCCTTTTCGCCGAGACCTTCCAGCAAACGGAACAGCTTTTCTCCGCCGGGTGTCGGCAGACGTTGGTCGAAGAACAGCGGAAGGGCTGCGAGAATCACGCTACCATAAGTATCGTGCTGGCTCTGTTCGACCGCAGCGTTGCCGATGCGAACCGGACCATCTCCGCGATAACCGTTGAGATCGGTCGTGATCCATTCGTCGAGCGGCAGGTTCGGCACCACACTATAGACCGGTTTCAGCGGCCCATCGGTATTGGTGGCAATCGACAGCGTGAAGCCGATGAAATCCTCCATCGTCTGCGTCGCCCCGACGCGGTTCAGCGCCTTCACCACGAAGTAGGCATCGCGCAACCAGCAATAGCGGTAATCCCACGTGCGTCCCGAGCCTGGGGCTTCGGGAATCGATGTCGTATGCGCGGCGATGATCCCGCCGGTCTCCTCGAAATTCGACAGCTTCAGGGTGATCGCAGCGCGGATGATCGCTTCCTGGAAGTCATAGGAGATATAAAGACGCCGCACCCAGTGCAGCCAGTACGACTTGGTTTGCTCGGCGAACGAGGTGGCGGTGGCGGCAAGATCGCCGGGATACGGTTCGTCATGGCCGAACACCATGTGGACAGGCCGCGTCAGCACGAACGGCGACTCGTGCTCGATCATGGAGATCGGCGCATCAGTGGTGACGCGAACGGTCGTCTCATCCTCGAAATAGCGAATGTGATTGCTGCCCAAGGCCCGGCGCGCCAGCGGCTTGCCGTAGGAATGGGTCGGCCGAACGCGGATGGTGACGCGCGGCAAGCCCGCAATCGGCTCGATGATGCGGAACAATTGCGGTGGACGGAACATCCGGCCGTACTGCCGGAAGCGCGGCGCGAAATCGGTGATCCGAATCGCAGCGCCGTTCTTGTCGGTCAGGATGGTCTCGACGATCGCGGTGTTGCGGACATAGTTCGAGCGATACTCGACCATCCCGTCCAGCACGACGTCGCTGAAGCCCTTCTCTTCATCCCCTGCAAGCAGACGGGAAAATACGGGATCGGCGTCGAAGCGCGGAAAACACCACCACACCAGCCGCGATGTCGGATCGACCAGCGCTGCCGTCTTGCAGTTTCCGATCACGGCCAGATCGAGACCGTGATCGATTTTACCAGCTTCGACCTGCGATGCAGTAATAGTCTTGGAAATGTTCATCGTGCCGCCATGGTTTCTTCGTCGAGCAAATGCGTGAGCCACGCGCGAACGTCCGTCGGCGACCTGAACTGGCCATCGACGCCATGGGCGCGGCGGCCCACCGAGAAGGAGATGCCCTTGAATGCGGGCATGATGGCAAACACAGACTCGTCGGTCACGTCGTCGCCGATAAAAACGGGGTTGCGGCCGGAGAACGGCGCATGGTTCATCAATTCGCGAACACCGGTCGCCTTCGTGAAACCCGCATGCTTGATCTCGCAGACGAACTTTCCAGGAAGAACGTCGATCGGCGCCTGCGGCAGGTCCGCCCGGATCGCAGACACGGCTTCGTAAATAGTGCGCTCGAACTGCGGCGCCAGCCGGTAATGCAGCGCGACGGAATAGCCCTTGTCCTCGTACAGGATGCCGGGGCTGAGGTGCGAGATCGCGATGAAGCGCTTTTTCAGGTCGTTATCCATCGGCGGCGCATGGGCTGCGACCGCCTCATTCTCGATCGACAGCCGCATCTCCGCGCCGTGACCGCCAACCGCGGGAAACTGCAATGGCGCGAAGATCACGTCGATATCGGTCAGGGATCGGCCGCTCACCAGCGCGAGCGCGCCGTCGAGACGGTCGTGCAGCGCCTGAAGCGTCGCGCCCAGTTTCGGCGGTACTATAATGTCGCGCGGCGTCGGCGCGAGTTCGATCAACGTGCCGTCGATATCGAGCAGCAGCGCGGTCTGATCGAGATCCGGCACAATTCCCGCCGGAGCCTGCAAAGCGTCTCTCGCAATCGTTGCAGCGGGCTCTTCAATCACACGATGATCCATTAGCTACTCTTGCGCGGCCAGGGGCCGCGCAACCTCCTCCAGTGACTTGCATTCCGCGTCGATACAATATCGCCACGCGATCAGCGCCGCGGCGATCATCAAGGCCGATCCGAGCAGATAACCGGCGAACACGCTGTTGCGTGAGCCGGTGTCGATGAGAACTCCAAACAAGGCCGGACCGGCAATGCCGCCGATACCGGTGCCGATCGCATAGAACGATGCTATGGCCAGAGCGCGAACCTCGAGCGGAAATGTTTCGCTCACGGTGAGATACGCAGCACTGGCCGCCGGCGACGCAAAGAAGAAGATCACCATCCAGGTGATCGTCTGGGTCTGCGCACTGAGTACGCCGATCGAAAACAGATAACCCGACACGGCGAGCAGAATGCCCGACATGCTGTAGGTGAACGCGATCATGGTACGCCGCCCGACCGTGTCGAACAGTGCGCCGAGCAGCAACGGCCCGAGAAAATTCCCAGCGGCGAATGGCAGGATGTACCAGCCGACATGGCTTGATGCGATACCGAAGAAATCTGTCAAAACCAAAGCATAGGTGAAGAAAATCGCGTTATAAAAGAACGCCTGCGCCACCATCAGCGACAATCCCACCAGCGAGCGGCTGCGATAGGTCCGCAACAATGTATCGACGACCTCGCGCAGCGGCGTGTGGGTTCGCATCTTCAATCTGATCTTCGGCCGGGGGCGATCGGGTTCGCGTCGGTTGGGCGTCACTGAACGTTCAATGTCGGCGACGATCTTCAGAGCGCGCGCGGGCTGGCCGTGAATCATCAGCCAGCGCGGGCTTTCGGGAATCCATAACCGCATCACGAATACGACCAGACCAAGGCCCGCGCCGGTCAGGAACGCCAGACGCCATCCCAGTTCCGGATTGATCACGTCCGGATCGAGCAAAATGATGGCGCTGACCGCGCCCAGCGCGGCACCGATCCAGAAGCTGCCGTTGACGATCAGATCGGTGCGGCCGCGATAGCGTGCAGGCACCAGCTCCTGAATTGTCGAATTGATCGCGGTGTATTCGCCGCCGATGCCGGCGCCAGTGAGAAAACGGAACAATGCGAAACTGGCGAGATTCCACGAGAATGCCGTCGCAGCGGTCGCGGTGAGATAGACCGCGAGCGTCACAAAAAACAGCTTCTTGCGACCAATGCGATCGGTCAGCCATCCGAACCCAAGGGCGCCGAGCACCGCGCCAGCGATATAGGCGCTGGTGGCGAGTCCGACGTCGGTGTTGGTGAACTTGAGAACCGGACTGTCCTTCAGCGCGCCCGATAACGCACCCGCCAGTGTGACCTCAAGTCCGTCGAGTATCCATGTGATGCCGAGCGCGGCGATGACACGGGTATGAAAACCACTCCAAGGCAAGGAATCCAGACGCGCTGGAATATCGGTTTCAACGGTCTCACGCGGGAGGGAACCGGAAGCCTCAACACCGGTCGTCGGTGAGATGCGTGCCGAGGGCGTTTGGGCCGGGGACATCTGGATGTTTGTCAAAGCTGACATCCCGCCGTCTCTTTCACCGGCCGCACCCTCGACCTTCGATGGACGCCGCGACCGGCGAAACAGATAGCAGGAGTTTGGGAACCAGCCTGAGTCCCCAAACGGCGAGTATTATCAATGGGAAAGGCCTCCGAACAGTGAATCCGAAGCCTTCCGCCGACAGAGGGTACGTCCGCCTCCGCTTCCCATAACAACCTGATCGCGAAAGGAAGGTTCCATATGGAACCGGTCATCCGAAAAATGGCTTTCCCGGACTTTTTGGCTCACGATATCCGGGTGGAAGCTCGCGCCGTCAGGCCGCGCGCGCGGGCGGCATCATGTCCTTGTAGCCGGGTGCGAGCTGCAGCTTCGGCTCGGTCAGCGACTGCAGTTTCTCGAGCGTCATGCCCGGAATCATCTCAATCACCAGGAGCCCTGCGGGCGTGACGTCGATCACCGCGAGATTGGTGTAGATACGCTTGACCACGCCCGCCGCCGTCAACGGATAGGTGCAGCGGTTCTTGATGCGCGGCTGGCCCTTCTTGTCGGTATGTTCCATCAGCACACGGATGGCCTTGGCGCCCACTGCAAGATCCATCGCGCCACCAACGCCCGGCGGAAACTCGGGGTCTTCCGTGGTCCAGTTGGCGAGATCGCCGCTCCCCGAAACTTCAAAGGCGCCCAGCAGGCTGACATCGAGATGGCCGCCGCGGATCATCAAAAATGCATCCGCGTGATGGACATAACAGCCGCCCGTGACCAGCGTGGTCAGATTCTTGCCGGCATCGGTCAATTCTTCATCTTCTTCGCCGGGCTTCGGCGGACCGCCCATGCCAAGCACGCCGTTCTCGCTGTGAAAGATCACCTCGCGCGTTTTCGGCACGAAGCCCGATGTCAGCGTCGGAATTCCAATGCCGAGATTGACGTAAGCACCCTCCGGCAGATCCTGCGCCGCTCGCCATGCCATTTGCTGGCGCGTCAGTGGAGTGTATTCGGTCACGATTCAGCTCCCGATCTTGAGCGGTTCGGCGACCACGATGCGATCGACGAAAATTCCCGGCGTCACCACGGCTTCCGGGTCAAGTGTCCCGAGATCGACCATGGTCTCGACCTCGACGATGGTCAGGTCCGCTGCCATAGCGCAGACCGGATTGAAATTGCGGGCGGACTTGCGGTAGGTGAGATTGCCCCATCGGTCGGCTTTGGCCGCCTTGACCAACGCGATATCGCCCCTCAGCGGTTTCTCGAACACGTGCAGCCTGCCGTCGATCTCACGCTGCTCCTTGCCTTCGGCAAGCTTGGTGCCAGCGGAAACCGGTGAGAAAAATCCGCCCAGGCCCGCAGCGGCACAGCGCATCCGCTCGCTGATCGTGCCTTGCGGCACCAGTTCGAGTTCAAGGCTTTTGGCGCGGTAGGCTTTCAAAAATGCACTGTAATCGCCGGAGCGCGGATAGGAGCAGATCACCTTGCGCACCCGCCCCGAGTTGATGAGCCGCGCCAGCCCGTGATCGCCATTGCCCGAGTTGTTGGCAACGATTGTCAACTCGCGCGCGCCTTGATCATGCAGGGCCTCGAGCAAATTGTCCGCGATCCCGACGGCGCCAAATCCCGGCACCAGCACAACGGCTCCATCCCGGACATCGGCGACCGCTTCGGCCAGCGAGCCCACGCGCTTGTCGATCACTCTTTCTATACTCCCTTGGCGACGTTCATTTTTAGGCCGCTCCGGCAAGCGTAAGCAAAAACCCTCCAGCTATCAAACGGCCCGTCTGCATCTATGGAATGCAGAAAGCGCCCTGCTCTCGCACTTGCGAGATACATCCAGACGACGGTGAACGGCCCGCCGGCGGAGCGCGGCGCCTGCGTTCACATGCAGATGATCGCGCGATGACAGCTACAACGAAAATCGAGTTGCAAAGTTTTGCGCGCCGGTTGTTAATTGGAACAATTACAAAAAGCACTTTTGGAAATCATCTGGGGAGGTCCCTTTGTCTGCAATCAAGTTGACCGTCAACGGTAAAGCGGTGTCCGCCGATGTCGAGGATCGCACGCTGCTCGTCCATCTGCTACGCGATCATCTCGGTCTGACCGGCACGCATGTCGGATGCGACACCAGCCAGTGCGGCGCCTGCATCGTTCATATCGATGGCCGCGCCGTGAAATCCTGCACCACGCTGGTCGGACAGGCCAACGGCGCCAATGTCACCACCATCGAAGGCATCTCGAAAGGGGACACGCTGCATCCGATGCAGGCGGCGTTCCGGGACAATCATGGCCTCCAGTGCGGCTATTGCACACCGGGCATGATCATGTCGGCTATCGACATCGTGACCCGCCACGGCGGCAATCTCGACGAGGCCACGGTGCGCCACGAGCTGGAAGGCAACATCTGCCGCTGCACAGGATACCACAACATCGTCAAGTCGGTGCTGGACGCCGCCGGACGCATGAAGGTTTCAGTCGCCGCGGAATAGTCCGCGACGATAGCTCACCAATCGGATTTGCAGTTGCCCGCGCTGCTCGCGCGACCAAGGCAACCCTTATGGAAAGGCCAGCATTATGAGTGAAGGTATCGGCGAGAGGGTTCTGCGCAAGGAAGACAAGCGATTCATCACCGGCAAGGGCAAGTACACCGACGATGTGCGCCTTCACGGCATGACCTATGCGTCGTTCGTCCGCAGCCCGCACGCCCACGCAAAAATCAAAAGTATCGATACCGCCGCCGCCAAGGCCATGCCGGGCGTGGTGGATGTCCTGACCGGGCAGCAACTCGTCGACGACAAGATCGGCAATCTGATCTGCGGCTGGATGATCCACTCCAAGGACGGCACGCCGATGAAAATGGGCGCATGGCCGGCGATGGCGCCGGAGATCGTGCGTTTTGTCGGCAATGCCGTGGCGGTCGTCATCGCCGAAACCCGCAACCAGGCGCGCGATGCCGCCGAAGCGGTCGTGGTGGACTACGAGGAATTGCCCGTCGCCGCCGATATTCGCGCAGCCATCGCACCCGGCGCGCCGCAGCTACATCCCGAAGCGCCCGGCAACGTCATCTACGACTGGACCATTGGTGACGAAGCCGCCACCAATGACGCCTTCTCAAAGGCCGCGAATGTCGTGGCGCTCGACATCACCAACAATCGTCTGTCGCCGAACGCGATGGAGCCGCGCGCTGCGGTCGCGGAATACGATTCCGCCGAAGAGCATTTCACGCTCTACACCACCTCGCAGAATCCGCATGTGGCGCGCCTCGTGCTTTCGGCGTTCTATAACGTCGCACAGGAACACAAGCTGCGCGTGATCGCGCCGGACGTCGGCGGCGGCTTCGGCTCCAAGATTTTCATCTACCCCGAAGAAATGGTGGCGCTGTGGGCCTCCAAGCGCACCGGCCGCCCGGTGAAGTGGACATCGGACCGCACCGAGGCATTCCTCAGCGACGCCCATGGCCGCGACCATCTCACCAAGGCGGAGATGGCCTTCGACAAGGACAATAAAATTATCGGCCTGCGGGTGAAAACCCACGCCAATCTCGGCGCCTACATGTCGCTGTTCTCGTCGTCGGTGCCGACTTATCTCTACGCGACGCTGCTGTCGGGCCAGTACAACATTCCGGCGATCTTCGCCGAGGTCATCAGCGTCTACACCAACACCGCGCCGGTGGATGCGTATCGCGGTGCGGGCCGCCCGGAAGCCTCCTTCGTCATGGAGCGGCTGATGGAAACCGCTGCGCGGCAGCTCAAGGTCGATCCGGCCGAACTGCGGCGCAAGAATTTCATCACGCAGTTTCCGCACCAGACGCCGGTTATCATGGCCTACGACATCGGTGACTTCGGTGCTTCGCTCGACGCCGCGCTGAAAGCCGCCGACTATGCCGGCTTCCCTGCCCGCAAGGAAAAGGCAAAGAAGGAAGGCAAGCTGCGCGGCATCGGCTTCTCCTGCTACATCGAGGCCTGCGGCATCGCGCCGTCGAAAGCCGTCGGCAGTCTCGGCGCCGGCGTCGGTCTATGGGAATCCTGCGAGGTGCGGGTCAACCCCGTTGGCACCATCGAGATCCTCACCGGCTCGCACAGCCACGGCCAGGGCCACGAAACAACCTTTGCACAGGTGGTCGCCGACCGGCTCGGCATTCCGACCAGTCAGGTCTCCATTCTCCACGGCGACACCGATAAGGTGCAGTTCGGCATGGGCACTTACGGCTCGCGTTCCGGCGCGGTGGGCATGTCTGCCATCGTCAAGGCGATGGAGAAGGTCGAAACCAAGGCAAAGAAAATTGTCGCGCATCAGCTGGAGGCATCGGAGAACGATATCGTCATCGAGAACGGTGAATTCAAAGTCACCGGCACCGACAAGTCGATCGCGCTGCCGATGGTGGCGCTTGCCGCCTACACCGCCCACAACCTGCCAGACGGCATGGAGCCGGGCCTGAAGGAAACCGCGTTCTACGATCCGACCAACTTCACCTTCCCGGCCGGAACTTATATCTGCGAGGTCGAGGTCGATCCCGGCACCGGCAAGACGGAGTTCGTCAGCTTCGTCGCGGCCGATGACTTTGGACGTCTCATCAACCCGATGATCGTCGAAGGCCAGGTGCATGGCGGGCTCGCGCAAGGCATCGGTCAAGCGTTGCTTGAACATGCGGTCTACGACAAGAGCGGCCAGCTCATCACGGCGTCGTTCATGGATTACGCCATGCCGCGCGCGGACGATCTGCCGTCGTTCAAGCTGTCGCACACCACGACGCTCTGCCCCGGCAATCCGCTCGGCATCAAGGGCTGCGGCGAAGCCGGCGCGATCGGCTCGACGCCGGCGGTGATCAACGCCATCACCGACGCGATCGGGCACGACCGGCTTGAGATGCCGGCCTCGCCCGACCGGGTGTGGCACGCCATTCATCAGAAACAGGCCGCAGAGTAAGGACGGGGAGACAAAGCCATGTACGAGACAACCTACCATCGCCCCGCCAGCGTCGATGACGCCGTCGCCCTGTTCAAGAAGGGGTCGGATTCGAAATATCTCGCCGGTGGCCACACGCTGCTGCCGGTGATGAAGCAGCGCCTTGCGCAACCATCGGACGTGATCGACCTCGCGCGGATACCCGCGCTGGTCGGCGTGTCGGCCACCGCCGACGCGCTCGTTATCAAGGCGGCAACTACCTATTACGACATCCTCACAAGTAAGGACGCGGAGAAGGCGATCCCCGCCATCGTACATCTGACCTCGGTGCTCGGCGATCCTGCTGTGCGTTATCGCGGCACCATCGGCGGCTCGATCGCCAACAACGATCCGGCCGCGGACTATCCCGCCGCCGTGGTCGCGCTCGACGCCACGGTGAAAACCAACAAGCGCAGCATCAAGGGCGAGGATTTCTTCAAGGGCCTGTTCACCACCGCGCTCGAAGACGGCGAGATCATCACCGAGATCTCGTTCCCGATTCCGGCGAAGGCGGCCTACTCGAAAATGCGTCACCCGGCGTCACGTTTCGCGCTCACCGCCGTATTCGTCGCCAAGACCAAATCCGGCGACGTGCGCGTTGCCGCCACCGGGGCTTCGCAGAACGGCGTGATGCGCGTGCCGGCCATCGAAGCCGCACTGAAAGCCAACTGGTCGGCGGGCGCCATCGACGCGGTGAAAGTCTCCGCCGACGGTCTGATGGAGGACATCCACGGTTCGGCGGCATACCGCGCCAACCTCATCAAGGTGATGGCGCAGCGCGCGGTGATCGAGGCGGGCTGAATTCTCCGTAATGGAAAAAGAAAAGGCCGCCCCTGAAGGGCGGCCTTTTTAGTTTCATATGAGTAGAAAAGTTACTCGACGATCTGCACCACGCGACGGGTGCGCGGATCAACCAGAACCGTGCGGTCGTTCACCACGGTGTAGCGATAGTCGCGAACACCATATTCCTGCGGAACGTCGTAGTAGGTCACGCCGTCCTCAGGAAGGACAACACCTACCGCGAGTTCATTCTGATAACGGTAAGAAGGACGACGTTGTTCGACCACGTAGTTGCGAAAGCGCGGACGCTGATCGACGCCGAGAACGCCGGCCACGCCGCCGACAACGCCACCTACAGTGCCGCCAACGATCGCGCCGACCGGTCCGCCTGCACGCTCGCCTTCACGCGCACCACGTTCGATACCGCCCGGCACGCCTTGCGCAGACGCAACCACCGGAATGAGGGCGCCGGTAGAAATCATCGCCAAGGCAATCAAAGTCCGCTTCATATCTAAAACTCCCGTTTATGAACTCGGGAAACACAAGTAAGCGGCGGCGGAATGGTTCCTCAAATCGGCAAAAACCCTTAAAAAGGCGCTTTTGCCGAACATTTGCGACAGTATTCATTGGCTCTTTTGCCAAAACTCGCCTAAAGCACGTGCAAACTTCACCAATCTCGCGAAGCTGCTGAAAGCGTCCGTATCCGGGCGCTTGTCCAATCCATTTGATTGCACCGTGGCGACAACGCCAACCAAGGTCTGACCGTGAAAACCCTATCTGCAAGTGCACCACTCGCCCGCGCTCTGGCCGAGCGCAACTATAATGACGCGACCCCTGTCCAGAAGGCGGTGCTCGCAAACGATGCCGCCGGCCGCGACCTGCTGGTGTCGGCGCAAACCGGCTCCGGCAAGACTGTCGCTTACGGCCTCGCTATGGCCGCCGATCTGCTGGGCGAAGCCGAGCGGCTGAATCGGGCCGCAGCTCCGCTGGCGCTGATCGTCGCGCCGACACGTGAACTGGCGTTGCAGGTGCATCGCGAACTCGAATGGCTTTACAAGCAGGCCGGCGCGCGTGTCGTCTCCTGCGTCGGCGGCATGGACCCGCAGCGCGAAAAACGCGAACTCGAAGCCGGCGCGCATATTGTGGTCGGCACGCCGGGTCGGCTGTGCGATCATATCCGCCGCAAGCGTCTCGATGTAACTGAACTGAAGGTCGTGGTTCTCGATGAAGCCGACGAGATGCTTGATCTCGGCTTTCGCGAGGACATGGAGTTCATTCTCAAGACCACGCCGGACACACGGCGCACGCTGCTGTTTTCGGCGACCCTGCCGCGCACGATTATCTCCATCACCAAGCAATATCAGAACGACCCTTTTCGCATCGAAGTCACGAGCAGCGGAAGCGGTCACGCCGATATCGAATATCGTGCGATCCGGATCGCGCCCGGCGACGTCGAACATGCCGTGGTCAATGTTCTCCGATTCTTCGAGTCCCCGAGCGCCATCGTGTTCTGCAACACCCGCAACGCGGTCAACCATCTCCAGGCAGCACTTCTGGAGCGCGGGTTTTCCGTGGTGGCGCTGTCCGGCGAGCTGACCCAGAACGAGCGTACCAAGGCGCTGCAATCCTTGCGTGACGGCCGCGCGCGAATCTGCGTCGCCACCGATGTCGCGGCACGCGGCCTCGATCTGCCAAGTCTGGGCCTCGTGATTCACGCCGACCTGCCGAACGATCCGGAAGTGCTGCAGCATCGTTCAGGCCGCACCGGCCGCGCCGGCAAGAAGGGCGTCAGCGTCATGCTGGTGATCCCCGCGCGCAAGCGCCGCGCCGAGCTGCTGCTCAACCAGGCCGGCATTGATGCGGTCTGGGGCACCGCGCCGACCGTGGAGGAGATCCGCAAGCTCGACCAGCAGCGCATGTTGCAGGACGCGCTGTTCGGCGAAGAAAACACCGAGGACGATCTGGTGCTGGCGCGGGCATTGCTCGCCGAGCGGCCGCCTGAGGACATCGCGGCGGCGCTGGCGCGGCTCTATCGGTCGCGCCTTCCATCGCCCGAAGATATTCTCGATCCGGGTCAGGGGCGTTCGCGTGACGATCGCCGGGCGCGCGAAGACCGCGGCACAAAACGATTCGAGCGCGACACACCCGGTGAAGAGCGCGCGCCGAGATCGAAACCAGCACGCGGCGGCATGTCCGAGGGCAGTGTGTGGTTTCGCGCCGCCATCGGCCGCAACAAGAACGCCGAAGCGCGCTGGCTGCTGCCGATGATCTGCCGCCGTGGCGGAATCGGCAAAGGCGACATCGGCGCCATCCGCATTTTCGACGCCACCACCGAGTTCGAGATTTCGGCGTCCGCTGCCGAGGAGTTCGCCGCGAAGATCAAGCGCCCGGACAAGGAAGACAATATCCGCCTCGAAGCATTGCCGAACGGACCGCAAGGCGACGCCCCGCCTGTACAGCGCAACGGCAAGCCGGATTACAAAGGCAAGAACAACGGCAAGCCGGCCTATCGGGAAAAGCCCGCGTATCAAGGCAAGCCGTCGTTTGACAGCAAGCCGCGCTACGAGAAGAAGTCACACGAGGCGAAGCCACAGCGCGACGAACGGCCCCGGTTCGAGGATGCGCCGCCACGCGCGAAGAAGCCGAAACACGCCGGCGGACCGGATCGTCAGAGCTGGCCTGATGTCGACAAGACGGCCTTTGCCAAGAAACCGAAGAAGAAGAAGCACCGCAAGGGCACGTAAATCATCGCTTCAGACGATTGCGGTTGCGGGCTTCGCAGATAGCCTAGGTTACTTTTTCAACCGCCCCGTGGGCTTGGCGCCGACGAGGATCGCGGCCACGATGCAGGGTTCGGTGCCGCGCACGCTCCAGGAGTGATTGGTGCCGCGCTGAATCAGGATGTCACCCTGCTTCAGCAGCGTCTCCTCCGTGTCCATGATGGCATAGATCTCGCCCCTGAGAACGATGATGTAGTCCACGGTCGCCGTGGTGTGGGTCATCGGATCGTCTGACGCATGGTCCGGCGCGCCGTCGGCGCCGATCGAAGCAAACGCCTTCTTGGCATCCGCGCTCTGACGCCAGGCGGTATCCGGCGGAAACTCGACAATGCGCAGGATCGTGCCTTCTGATGGCGGTTCGAGCTTGATCTGACCTTCTGCGGCGTCCGCATTGCCCTCGTTCGACGCTGGTGACGTAGCCGTCCGCCACAAGTCGGTCAGCGCAACGCCCGGCATCGACGCCATCTCGAGGATGTTCGGTGCCAACCCATCCATGACGATTTTGGACTTGCCGTTCTGATCGTGGCCGGTGACGACGCGGCGAATGCGATGGACCATGTGTTCTCTCCCTTACTTGTTTCTTGTCAGTCGCGGCGTAGCACGCGGTTGCGCAACACTCCGATGCCCTCGACCCCGAGTTCGACCACGTCGCCCGATTTCAAGAAGCGCATCGTCTCGAGGCCACAGCCACCGCCCACGGTGCCGGAGCCGAAAAATTCACCCGGATAGAGCGTTTCTCCGCGCGAGACATGCGCGATGCAATCCTCGAACTTCCAGCGCATCTCGCCGGTGTTGCCGCGCGCCCACTCCTCGCCGTTGACGCGCGCGATCATGGTCTTGGCGTAGGGATCGCCGAATTCATCGGCAGTCACAAGGCAAGGTCCCATCGCGTTGCCGCCGTCGAAATCCTTGCCCTTGCCTGGGCCGAGTTGGCCCGGCATCTCCCTGGTCTGCTCGTCGCGCGCGGAGAAGTCGTTGAAGATGGTGTAACCGAAGATGTGCGCTCGCGCGCCTGACGCAGCGATGTCGTTGCCCGATTTTCCGATGTAGCAACCGAACTCCAGTTCGAAATCCATCAGCGACGAATAGGCCGGCCACACCACGTCGGTGTCCGTGCCGATGACGTTGAGACGATTCGGATGATAAAAAATCGGCCGCTCGTACCACGTCGCTGGAACTGACAGGATGCCCTTCTGCTCCATCTCGCGCATCGCTGCCTCCGGGTCCGGAGACTGCTGCGCGCGGACGCGGCGCGCTTGCTCGAAAGCCTGCACGAGATGCTTCTCAAAACACAAAAAGTCGCGCATCTGCGGGGGACGCGGAATCGGCGCGTCGAGCTTGATTTCGCTTCGCGCCCGCCGCGCTCCCGACGGCGGCAGCTTCAGAAGCTCGGTCACGACATCGAGGCCGTTGGCGCCGGCCTCGGCGATTTCGAGCACGGTGGCGACCGGACCGGTGCCGCTCCACTTCTGCTGATAGGCCGCCGCGAGATCGATGACAGCGGCACCGTCCTCGACCAAGATGCCACTGCGCGGCCGGTCATTGCCATGACGGAACGTGACGAGTTTCATCGACGTCTCCTATTGCAGTTCCTGTTTAAGCTTGCGCAACGCATCCATGATGATGGCCGCGTCCTCGCTGAGCGCGACCATCCGCACACCTTGCGCCGCCCAGCGCTTTGCCGCTGCGACATTCGGCGCGAACACCGCCGTGCCGATGCCGCGCGCGGACGCCGTCGTGACCGTGTTCTTGATCGCTTCAATCACCTTGGGATGTTCGGGTTGCCCGCCAACCCCGAGCGACTGAGCCATGTCGACCGGACCGAGAAAGATGCCGTCGAGGCCGGGAACCGCGAGAATGTCACCGAGCGCGTCAAGACCTTCACGGCCCTCGATCATCACCATGACACTGACGTCGCGATTGGCATCCTGAAACCAGGTCGGGCCCGCGCCGTAATCGGCGGCGCGCACCCAAGGGTTGGTGCCACGCGCACCGTGCGGAGCAAATCTCGCTGCCTTCACAACCTCCAGCGCTGCGGCAGCACTGGTGACCTGAGGCACCAGCACACCGGCCGCGCCGGCATCAAGCACCGCGCCAATCAGCGAGGGCTCGTTCGCCCGCACCCTGACGATCGGATACATGTCGCGCACCTGCGCGGCCAGAATCAGCGGAATCACAGAATCGATCGAAAACGGACCATGTTCCATATCGATAATGACGGCTTCGAATCCAGCGACCCCGATCATCTCGATGACATGCGTTGAAGGAATGATCGCGAACACGGCGGTAAGCGCACCGCCTTCGCGCAGCCGCTGATTAAGCGAAGGTCTCGTTATCATCGCGCTGTCCTTAAGTCGCGGTGCAATGCGGCGGCGGCATCATCAACCGCGCGCTGCGCCGTAGCGATCATGGTGTTGAAACGGACGAAGCCATGATTGACCCCGGGATAGACCTTCAGATCGTTGGCGACGCCGACCGCGTCCAGCCGCGCCTTCAGGGCCCGGGCATCGTCAAGCAGTGGGTCGAGCGAGCCAATAATCTGTTGCACCGGCGGAAGCCCTTGCAAGTCGCCCGCCAGCGGAGCGGCACGCCAGTCGTTGCGCTGCTCCGGGCGCTCCAGATAGGTCGACCACACCCACTCCATCTGCGCCTGCGACAAGCCATAGGCTCCGGTCCCGAGCGTCTTCCAGCTTTCGCTGGCGGAATCGCCCGACGAGACGCAGTAGAACAGCAACAGCGATTTCAAAGCCTGTTCGCCGCGATCGCGCAGCGTCATGGCCGCAGCCAGCGCCAGATTTGCGCCCGCTGAATCGCCACCCGCCGCCAGACGCGCTGGGTCAACGCCCCACGCCGCGCCAGATTGACGGACGTGCTGAATTGCCGCGAGGGCATCCGACAGGCCGGCCGGGAATTTGTGTTCGGGCGCGAGACGATAGTCGACGTTGAGCACGGCGATATGGGCGCGATGCACGAGTTCGCGCATCAGCCCGTCCCAGCCCCGCGCGCTGCCATAGGCAAACCCGCCGCCGTGAAAATAGACCAGCAATGGCGGCGGCGCGCCGAGATCCGGCACATACAGACGACACGGAATGAGACCGCCCGGCCCCTCGATAGTCAGGTCACGTTCGGTTGCGACCGGCGTCACTTTATCGGCGAGGAATTTGCCGAGGCGATCCTGCCCGGCGCGAACATCGGCCATCGCCGCCGTTCGCGGATCTGGCGCAACCAGTCCGTTGTCCTTGAGGAATGCGCCGGTTGCAATCAGTTCAGGATCGACCGGATCGATCGCTGGTGCTGCTTCGCCCATAAGTCACCTCACAAACCGAGATACAGTTTCTTGACGAGATCGTTATCGCTCAGTTCGGCGCTCGTTCCGGAAACCGCAATCTCGCCATGCACGATGACGTATCCGCGGTCGGCGATCCGGATCGATTGCGTGAAGTTCTGCTCAGCCATCAGAACCGTCAGTTCCTGCTTCCGTTTCAATTCGCCGATCTTTTCGATGGTGCGCTTGACCATGATCGGCGCGAGGCCGACCGACGGCTCGTCGATAATGAGAATCGACGGGAGCGACATCATCGCACGGCCGATGGCCAGCATTTGCTGCTCGCCGCCGCTCATGCTGCCGGCAAGCTGCCGCCGGCGCTCACGCAGCACGGGAAACAGATCGAAGCACAGCCCTATTGTCTCCTTGAGCCTGGCCCGCGCCGACTTGCGAAAGGCGCCGAGCAGCAGGTTTTCCTCGACCGACAGGTTCGGGAATAGCCGGCGGCCTTCCGGCACCAGCGTGACGCCGAGAAGCACCAGTTCCTCGGTCGAGAGTGTGGACACGTCATGTGACCTGCCATCGATATTGATCAGCACGCGCCCGGCGGAAGGGCGCAATATTCCCATGATGCATTTGATCAGCGTGCTTTTGCCGTTCCCGTTAGTGCCGAGCAGCGCCGCCGTCTCGCCACGACTGACTTCGAGCGAGACATTGTTGAGCACGCGGACGCCGCCGTAGCCCGCATGAACGTTCTCAACGACGATGCTATTCGCCAAGATACGCCCTTTCGACATTCGGATCGCGCAACACCTGTTCGGTCGGGCCGTCGGCAATCTTGTTGCCTGCCACCAGCACAATGACGCGCTGGGAGAACTTGGTCACGGCGCGCATGATGTGCTCGATCATGATGATCGCGATGTTGCGCTCGTTAAGCCGGAACAGCAGCTCGAGAATTTCATCGACCTCGGTGGTCGACAGCCCCGCCAGCGCCTCGTCGGCGATCAAGAGTTTAGGATTGGAGGCAATCGCCTTGGCGAGCTCGAGCTTGCGCAGCTCGACCTGCGTCAAAGCGGTGGTCGACTGCGCGGCCTGATGAGCCAGGCCGACGAGTTCAAGCAACGCCATCGCCTCTTTCGCGACCGTCGTTTCATGCGACTTGTGATGTCCGCAATAGTCGAGCGGGATACGAATGTTATCAAGAACGCTGACGCTGAAGAACGGCTTCGGAATCTGGAACGTTCGCGCGAGCCCGGCGCGGGTTCGCAAATGCGCCGGTTTGCCGCGCAAGCTTTCCCCCGACAGCAGCACGTCGCCACCGTCGCTGCGCAAAGTGCCGGTGATGCAGTTGACGAGCGTGCTCTTGCCGGACCCGTTCGGCCCCAGCACGCCGATCCGCTCGCCGGGCTGAACTGCCAGCGACACATCGTTCAGCGCAATAAAGCCGCCGAAGCGCTTGCTCAGCCCTTTGACCTCGAGAAGCGCCGTCATGCCGGCCGCTCCGAAGCAGGAGACCGGTTACGGCGGAACAAACCCATCAGACCGTTGGGGGCGACGATAACGAAAAGCACGAGCAGCACACCGACGATCAGCGAACTCCATTGCGAGAACGCGGTCACCCCCGTGCCGACCTGAACGAGACTGAGCAGGACCGCCCCGATCACGGGGCCGACCCAGTTCGACGTTCCCCCGATCAGCGGCATTGCGAGCGTGTTGACTGCGAGCGCCAGACTGAATGTCGAGTACGGATCGACATAGCCGACATAAAGCGGATATGACGCGCCCGCCGCGCCCATCAGTGCGCCACTGAGGGTGGTGGCCATCAGCTTCAGCCGCAGGGTCGCGACTCCGGCACATTCGGCAGCCTGCTCATCGTCGCGCAGCGCGGCGAGCCCCCTTCCCATCCAGGAATGCTCGATCCAGCGAGCCAGCCATATCGCGATGACGGCAAGCGTCGTCATCGCAAAAAACAGATACTGCGTGTAATTGGAAAACAGCGACGGCGTCGCCGGCCGGACCAGCGTGAAACCACGTGCGCCGCCAACGAAATCCCAGTTCAGCACGACGGTTTGCAACACGACCGCGAGGCCCAGCGTCGCGATCGAAAAGAACACGCCGCGCAGCCGTAATGTCAGATACCCGGTCGCAAGGCCGGCAAGACCGGCGATCACCGCGGCAATCACCACATAGAGCGGCAGTGGCAGCGAGACCAGCTGACTCAGCGCCACTGTCGAATAGACGCCGATGCCGAAAAATCCTGCGATGCCGAAATTGACATAACCGGCATAGCCACCGAGCACGTTCCAGGCTGTCGCGAGCACGATGTATTGCGCTACGATGTAGGCTGCGAAGAAAGCGTAATCGTTGAGACCAATGCGCGTCGAGAGCGCTGCGGCGATCAAGACGAGAACACAGAAGAAGGTGAAGCGACTTGCACTCATTTCAGCGTCCCATCAGGCCGGACGGTTTGATCGCGAGAGCGGCAAGCATGATGCCGAATGCGACAGCCGGCGCCCATGACGGGCCGAAAAACGTGCCCATGATGCTTTCTGCAAGCCCGAGGATCAGAGCACCAAGCACGGTGCCGACCACGCTGCCGAGACCGCCCAGAACGCAAACCGCGAACACCCGGCCGATCAACTCCTGCCCTGTCGGCGGTGTCACCGGCTGCATCATGATCAGCATCGCGCCGGCGATCGCCGCGGTCACGAACGAAACGCCGAACGCAATCTGCCGCACTCGCGTCGGGTTGACGCCCATCAGCCGCAGCGCCAGCTGATCCTGCGCGCCAGCGAGCACGGCACGGCCAAAGAATGTCTTTGTCAGCGACAGATAGATCGCGCCGATGGTGACGACCGAAATGGCGGCCGGCACCAGCAGACGATAAGGCACGACGAAGTCGCCGAGCAGAAGAATGCCGCTGGCGTAAGGCACCTGCACGCTCCGCAGATCCACCCCGAACGTCAGCACCAGCGAGATCTCGACAATGAACATCAAGCCGAAGAAGAACGTCAGGCCGCGGAGCGCGTCCTTGCCCCGCCGCTCGAAACTCACATGGTAGACCGTGTAAATCGCGCAACCGAGCGCGAAGAACGGAATTGTTAGCAGAAATCCGATGAGCAGCGGGTCGAGCCCGAATATCTGGTTCAGCCAGTAGACGAAGAAGGACGACAGCACGATAAAGGCCGGATGCGCGATGTTGACCACGTCGAGCATTCCGAAGGCAATCGACACGCCGATTGCCATGGCGGCATAGAACGCGCCCAGCAGGACGCCAGACACCAGGGCGTCTGCCAGAAGTTGCGCGGAAAAATCCATCATCAGGACTCGTTGTCGGATTCGGCCATTACTGACCGGGTCCCGCGTAAGGATAGATCAGCTTGCCGGACTTCAGCGACGGCGGGTGCATGATGGCCTGAGTTCCGGGTTTGTAGAACTGGTCAATGCCATTGCCCTTGATGCCCTGATACTGAACGAGCAGCGGACGGGGCTTGGCCCATTCGCCGTTTTCGCCAAACCGGATTTTTCCGACGATGGTATCGAATTCGTCCTGACGGATGTGTTCCGCGATTTTGGCCTGATCGAGCGAACCGGTCGACGTGATCGCATTCTGCATGACTTGCGCGGCCGCATAGACGTAAGGCGGCACGTAGAAACCGAGTTGATCGATGCCTTCGGATTTCGCGGTCGCCTGATAGCGCTTCAGGAATTCCTGGATGCCGGGGAAATCCATCGTCGACTCGGGAGCGTAGAGTTCGTAGTTCACCACGCCGTTCAGCAACGGGCCGAGCTGGGTCTTCAGCGCGGCATATTGCACGCCGATCATGCCGCCGCCGATCATCTTCGGCTTGAAGTTGAGCTCGGTCGTGGCCTTGATGAAACCGACACTGTCGGTCGGGTAGGATGCGACAAAGACAAGATCCGGCTTGGTCACTTGGATCGCGCGGACAATCGGCGTCAGATCGACGACGTTCGCGGGATAGCTCTTGTCATAGACGACCTTGAGGCCGTGCTTCGCGGCGAGATCGCGCGCGCCGTCCATCGCGACCTTGCCATATTCAACGTCGACGCCTGTGATGGCGATCGTCGTCGGCTTTGGCTCCTGCGCCATCGCCACGTCGAAGAAGCCGCGAGGCACTTCCGTGCGCGGATCGGGGCCGAGCGGCGCGATCTGGAAGAAGCGATCGTACTTGAATTTCTCGTTCGGCGTCATACCGATCAGGCCCATCATCACCATGCCCTTCTGCATGGCTAGCGGGATCGCCGGGATCATCTGCGTGGTGCCGTAGCTTGAGATGATGAGATCGACCTTATCGACCTCGATCAACTTGGTGTACATGCCGGGAACCGCTGCCGGGCTGCTCTGATCGTCGTAATAGACCAGCTTCACCTCGCGTCCGAGCAGGCCGCCTTTGGCGTTAACGTCCTCGGACCACATCCTCAGCGCGAGCAGCGCGGCCTTGCCGTTGGCGGCAAGCGGTCCCGTCAAGGGCATGCTGAAGCCGAGCCGGATCGGATCGGCTGCACGCGCGTCCGACAATGCTCCGCACAAGACGACCGCGAGCGACACTGCCATTGCGAGTACGACGCGGCGTGACCACGCCCGGATTATCTGGGTCATCAACGGTTTCCCCTCATACTATTTGTTATTACGGCGCGCCCGTTTCGGGCGCGCCTTGATCCGAACTCAGCTTATTGCTCAGGCCGACTGCAGAATGCCGGCGCTGACGAGTTGGTCGCGCACTTCGGGCGCGTATTCGGCCGCAGGCTCGTCGCCGGTGATGATGCCGAGCAGTATGCCCTCGGTCTTGCCCGGCTCCGGCTCGACACAGATAAACCGGCGCTGCACACCGATCGGAAAGCAGATGAAGTCCTTCGGGCTGAGGATCACGTGTTCATCGCCTTCGGCGCCCTGCCATTCCAGACGCCATTTGCCTTCGACGACCATGAAGGTTTCATTCGTGTCATGGGTGTGCATAGGCGCGCCATGCCCGGGCGTGGCCTTCACGAAAGCGACGCCGAAGCCCGGCTTCATGTGATTGATCACCGGACGCACCGCGTTGCCGAAGGGCGAATACTGCTCGTCGCCGGTGGGCTGATCGAAACCGATCACGCTGTAGAAAGTGCGATGATATTCTTCAAGTTTCATGTCCGGAATGCCATCGGACACACCCTTGATCTTGTCGAAACGCGCGATGCACTTCTCAATTTCGGCGCGGCTGGGCTTTACGACGTCGATCGCCATGTGGACCTCCCTGTTTTTCGTTGTTGGAATGAGACTAGGTCCAAGTCGCAAAATTCAGCAAACCCTATTCGCTTATAACTCCTATTACGAATCCTTATTCTGCGCGCGCAACGCACGTGCAGCATCGCGGGCAACGCCGCGCAGCCAGGCATTTCCGGATTCGTGATGATGCCGCTCGTGCCAGACCATCGACAGCACGAAATCAGGCACGGGAAACGGCAACGGCAGGAATTTCACCTGCGGATGCCGCTGGTGATCGATCAATCGCACCGGAATTGTTGCTGCAAAGCCATGACGCGCAACAGCGTCGAGCATGGTGGTCATGCTCTGTGCGTGCAGTGCGATCTTGCGCTCTCCCCTCTTGAGGCTCAGCGCATGATCGGTATGGCGTTCCACTGTCGAACTACCGTTCTCCTCGGTGAAGAACACGACATGATTGAGCGCCATATATTCACCTAATCCGATCGATCGGCGTTTGCCGAACTCCGCACGCGGCAGGGCGCAAACCAGACGATCCCGAAACAAACCCACAGAACGCAGGGTCGGCGCAAGATTGGTAAAGAAGCCGATGGCAAGATCCACCGGGCCGCTCTCGAGATGGCGGTGCAGCCGGCTGAGGTCCGGCAGGGTCGCACGAATCGACGACTTCGGAGATTGAACGAGAAAGCGCTGCATCAGAACGGGAAAAAATACCGCCTGAATGTAGTCCGACGCCATGATCGAAAACAGCCGCGTCGCCTCTGCCGGGACGAATTTGCGCTCCTTCCAGAACGCGCCTTCAAGCAGATCGATCGCCTGCTCCGCGGTCTGCGTGAGATCAAGCGCGCGCGATGTCGGCAGCATTGCATTTGCGCCACGGACAAGCAGCGGATCGCCCGACAAGACACGCAGCCGCGCGAGCACCTGACTCATGGCGGGCTGACTGATGCCCATGCGCTTCGCTGCGGTCGAGACGTTGAGTTCCTTGACCAGTGCGACCAGGCACATCAGGGAAAAGAGGTCCAGTTGGCGATAGTCCCGTCGCGGAGGTTTGCTCATCGGTGGCTTTATAAACCGCTGGTTCCTGTTTTGAGCAGTAAATCACTCCAGCCGGATTGGCAGCAAAGAAACTGCGTATGTGAAGGCGGGGCCAGCCCTACGCCCTGCAAAGCCCAACACAATCAGATGCTTATATCGGGCCGCATCCCAATGCCGGGCGATCACGTTAGAGCAATCGTCGCGCGATATCACGTGCCGCAACGTAGCCGAATACGATCGCAGGACCCAACGTGATACCCGGACCGGGATAATTCCCGCCCATGACCGAATGCATATCATTGCCGCATGCATAGAGGCGCGCGATCGAGCTACCGTCCTTCCGCAACACCTGCGCGTTTTCGTTTGTTGTGAAGCCGGTGGCGGCTCCAATATCGCCGGGAAAAAGACGGACCGCATAAAACGGAGGCGTCTCCAGCACGCCCAGACAGGGGTTGGGACCATGACTGAGGTCTCCAGCGGTGATCCGCTGGTATTCCGTTGAACCACGTCCGAAATCGCTATCGACACCATCGCGAGCGAAGCCGTTGAATCGTTCGACAGTCGCCACGAGATTATCCGGATCGATACCAAGCTTCTTCGCCAGTTCGGGCAGACTCTTCGCGCGCGTCAGGTAACCGTCTTTCAGAAACGCACCGCGTCCCCAGCGACTGGGGCGAACCATTCCAAGACCGTACTTTCTGAGCGCGGCTTCGTCAGCGATGAGGTAAGCCGGAATGCTTGGCGAAGTCGCATGAGCGGCGAAGAGACCCTGCGTGAAGGGGTGATAGGACAGCGATTCGTTGACGAAGCGCCGGCCGGATTGGTTGACGGTTATGATTCCCGGCCGGCCTCGATCAAATATGAAATGTGGAAAGACTGCTTTGCTGCCATCGGCTCGCGCGCGAACTGAAACTGGAGACCAGAACGCGCTGTCGCGGTCGTCTTCGCCATAGTGGGCTCCTATATCGAACAACTGCTCGTGCAGGGAGCCCGTATGTCCCGGAGCGCCAGGGCAGAATTCCGCCACGGGCTCGCGCAGCATCCGCTTGCGCAGATCCGGATTGCGGTTGAAGCCGCCCGTGGCCGCGATCATCCCGCCCCGAAAGTCGATCCGATGTGTGATGCCATCTTGCTCGAGCGTAACGGCGCAAGGTCCATCGGCGTCGGAATGAATCTGCTTGACGGATGTGTTGAGCAGTATGGGCACGTCGCGATCGCGCAGCGAGATCAGAAAGCGCGCGATCAGCGCATTTCCCATCATCAGGCGTGTGCCACGCCGGTACGACAGGCGATCGACCGCATGCCGCGTCAGTATCTTCAAGGAATGCATCAGCGCCCGCAGCGAGCGGTTCGCCGCAAGCAGGTTCAGAACATCCTCTTGATTCACCATCATTCCGCCGAGGATGGTGAATTCGGGAATCGGTTCTCGAATGAGATCGAACAATGCTCCGAGTTTGCGTCCGTCGAACGGCACAGCCTCCAGGACCCGCCCCTTCAGGGTCGCTCCCGGCAGATCGCTGTTGTAGTCCGGATGTAGT
Source organism: Afipia sp. GW822-FHT04G07 (assembly GCF_058800765.1). NCBI lineage: Bacteria > Pseudomonadati > Pseudomonadota > Alphaproteobacteria > Hyphomicrobiales > Nitrobacteraceae > Afipia > Afipia sp. GW822-FHT04G07. Next base: position 2,886,414 of record NZ_JBXAMP010000001.1, on the reverse strand, counting down.
TTTCGCGCCCGAAACTGGAGTTGGGAATGTTGCTCGAGTTGCTCGACGGCCTCCGGACCGCTCGACAGGAACGCCAGCCGGAGCGCTTCCGGCGACTCGTTGCCGACCGACGAGCGGAGATACAAAGCGGCATTCTCCAAGCTATCTTCGCCGCCGACCTGCGTTGCATGACGTGTATTCGGAATCCACGCACTGCCCGCCGAATAGGCGCTCGTCCCCCCGATCCGATCTGTGCTTTCAACGATCAGGGGCCTGAGGCCAAGTATCGCGGCCGAAAGCGCCGCCGAAAGACCGGCGGCCCCCGAACCGACCACGACGAGATCGAGTGGAGAGACGCTTGCGGCGTCACGCAACGAGTTAAGTATTTTAGCCTCCCTGCATCTGTGGCGGGCTCTCAGGCCTGTGATGCATCTGTCGGCAGCGGATCATCATCCACATGCTGGCATCTGCGGGCTTGGCCTAGATCTCGAACATGGCGCGAACGATCTGCTCCGGACGGACCGGCGTGGAATTGAATTCCACCCCGCGCTCCGAAAAGGCGTCCGACACAGCATTGGCGATCACAACCGGCGGCGCTATCGCGCTTCCTTCGCCAACGCCCTTAACGCCGAGCGGATTGAGCGGCGACGGAAAGTGCATGTGAATCAAATCGACATGCGGGACGTCGCTTGCGCCGGGGCACAGGTAGTCCATGAAAGAACCCGCAAGCAACTGCCCTTCGGAGTCGTAGCTGAACTCCTCGAGCATCGCGCCGCCCAAGCCTTGCACGAATCCGCCATGTATCTGTCCGTCGACGAGCATCGGATTCACGACTGTTCCGCAATCGTGGACGATGACGTACTTTTCAATCTCAAGCCGGCCAAGCGCCGTATCGATCTCGACGATCGCTGCATGCGTTGCATAAGCCCACGTGACGGTCGGAGGTTCGAAGTATGCCGTTTCTTCCAGACCTGCGCTCATCCCGACGGGCCGATTGTTGTCCCAGCCTGGGCGAGCCGCCTTTGCGATACTCGCTAACGTGATTTCCTTGCCCGGCACACCGAGTAACCCGACGGCGCCATTTCGCAGTTCGAGATCGTCGGGCGAGCACTCCAGGATGTTGGCGGCGATCGCGAGGACTTTCTTCAGCAGCGCTTCGCTTGCGGCATGTATAGCGCCGGAGAGCGTGACTGTGCTCCGGCTGGCGATGGTCCCAAATCCGATCGAGATCGAAGACGTGTCTGCGAGCGATACGACGACGTCTTTGGGCTCCACCTTCCAGGCATCGGCAACGATCTGCGAGAAGATCGTTTCCATGCCCTGGCCCTGCGCGCAGGCTCCACCCGCGAGATAGACCTTCCCGGTGGGATCGATCCTGATCGTGGCGCCCTCGAACGGCCCCACGCCCGTGCCTTCGACGTAGCAGCCCAGACCCAGTCCCAGATATCGTCCCTCGGCGTGGGCGGCCCGTTGCCGCTCACGGAATGCGTCCAGCCCGCCGATCGCCTCCAGCGCGAGACGAAGCGATTCGGGATAGTCGCCACTGTCGTAAACAATCGGCTCCCCATCGCGATAAGGGATGCCGAGGCTGTATGGCATCTCGGAATGCGGAATCATGTTCCGCATGCGCACGACTGCCGGATCCAGCTTCAGCTCTCGCGCGATGAGGTCCATCATCCGCTCCATCGCGAACGTGGCCTCCGGCCGGCCGGCTCCACGATAAGGTGCATTCGGCACCTTGTTGGTTGCCACGATGCGCGATCGAACCGAGAAGTGGTCGAATTTGTACGGGCCCGGCAAGTGCACGGCCGTGTTGTAGGCGATGCCCGATCCGATGGGGTTCCAGGCGCCGCAGTCGACGAAGAAGTCGTCTCGAAACGCGAGCAACCGGCCATCATCGTCGAAGCCGATCTCGACATCGTGGACCTGATCCCTCGAATGACACGCGCTCATGAAGTGCTCATGCCGATCCTCGACCCACTTTATCGGGCGGCCGATTTCACGCGCGAGATAAGGGATAAGAAGGTCTTCGGGATAAACGTGGCCCTTAACTCCGAAACCGCCGCCCACATCGAGCGCAAGGCTCCGGATCCGGGCTTCAGGCATGCCGAGCACCGTAGACGCCTCGCGTCTGAGCCAGTGCACGACCTGGCAGGCCGACCATATCGTGATGCTGTCCGTCCGTTTGTCGTAGGACGAAACCACACCGCGACATTCCATCGGCAGCGCGCCGTATCGATGATGATAGAAGCGCCGGCTCAAACGATGCGGCGCGGAATTCAGGGCAGCGTCGACATTCCCCTTGCCGACGGAGAAATCACCAATCAAGTTGGTTGCATATTGCTCGTGAAGGATCGCCGCTCCCTCCGAGATGCCCGCTTCCGGATCGACCACGGCATCGAGAGATTCGATGTCGACCGTTACCAGTTCGGCTGCATCCTCGCCTAGATACCGGCTCTCCGCGATGATCACCGCGATTGCTTCGCCGACATGGCGAACCTTGTCGTGCGCGAGCAATGGTTGTTGAGGATTCAGGAATTTGTGCTGAACGCGCGTTGTCCACTTCTTCGGCAGCGCGAGCTGCGCGTCCGGCACTGGCGTCAAAACCTTGGCGAGATCCGGACCGGCTATCGCGTAAACGACGCCCGGCGAGGACAACGCGCCGGAGAGATCGACGCTTCGGATTCGACCATGGGCAACCTGGCTACGAACGAAGACCGCATGCAGCATCCCCGGCAACTTAAGATCCGCAACGAATTGTCCCGATCCCGTCAGAAGCCGCTGATCTTCGCGGCGAAGAATGGACTTGCCGACAAAACCACTTCCCGCCTCAGACATGCGCCAACTCGCTCTTCATAGCATGCGTGTCCTCGCCTCGCATTTCGGCCGCCGCGGCCAACACGGCTTTCACGATGTTTTGGTAGCCGGTGCAGCGGCAGATAACGGACGACAAGGCCTCTCGCGCCTCTTCTTCGGTCGGTGAGGGATTGGTGCCCAGAAAATCTATGATGACGGCAAGCATCCCCGGCGTGCAGAAACCACACTGTAATGCGTGATTCTCGTGGAAGGCCTTTTGCACGGGATGAAACTTGCCGGCCTTTGCGATGCCTTCGATCGTGGTGATGCTTGCTCCGGAAGCTTGCACCGCGAGCATCAGGCACGATCGGACGGCCTGCCCGTTCACCACCACGGAGCAAACGCCGCACACACCATGCTCGCAACCAACATGCGTTCCGGTCAGATCGAGATTTTCGCGCAGAAAATCAGCCAGCAAGGTCCGCGGCTCGCAGACACCTTTCACGGTCTTGCCGTTGACCTCGCATTCAATTTCAACCTGCTTAATCAAAACTCTTCCTCCCGCGCTACGATCGATCTCGTCGGCGTCTTCTTCATCAACGACGCTTTAGTGCGCCGCGCGCTTCAAGACTCGCATCGTCAACGTCTTGGTCAGGTGGCGCCGATAGGCCTCACTCGCGTTGCGGTCAACCATGGGTTCAATAGCTGCAGCCGCCGCATCTCCAGCCTCGGCGATGGCGGCTGCATCGATGATCCGGCCCTCCAGCAGTCGCTCCGCCGAGGAAAGCCTGGTGGGCGTTGGCGAAACGCCAGCAGTCGCGAGACGCGCCGCCTTGCAGCGCAGGCCCTCAAACGTAAGAACAGCCGCAACAGCCGCGATGGCGAAGTCGCCGCGACGTCGCGAGAATTCATCCACGGCGAAACGCGCCGAGGACGGCATCACCGGGATCCGCACCTCGGTCAGGATTTCGTCCTCCTCCAGTGTCGTCACCATCGAGTCCACGAACAGGTCGCATGCCTTAATCGTGCGCTGCCCTTTGGCTCCCGTGACCAGGACCTCGCCTTCAAGCACCTGAAGTACCATCGGGAGCTCGGCCGCTGAGTCCGCGTTGGCAAGCGATCCTCCGATCGTCCCGCGCGACCGCGTGGGCAGATGCCCGACCATCTGAATGGCCTTGCTCAGCAGGGGTAGCTTCTCGGCAACGAGGGGCGAGAACTCAATCGATCTCTGACGCGTCATGGCGCCAATGCGCACCACATCGTCCGCGCATTCGATGAAATCGAGCTCTTCCACCCGGTTCAGATCGATGATGACGGAGGGCGCAGCCAGACGAAAGTTCATCATCGGCATTAGCGTTTGCCCACCGGCGAGCAGACGCGCATCTCCGCCGTATTGGTTCAGCAAATCTATCGCAGCCGATATGGTTTTCGGCGCGTAGTAATCGAAAGGTGCCGGCTTCATGGTGATCCTGGAGTTTTCCGGTGACGGCCGCGAACGAACGTCACCGCAAGTCTTAACTCTTACGGCTGCGTTGCGAGATATGCCATGGCAACGCCCAGTTCTCGACCGCCTCGACGATGTAAAACATCACCGTACCTATGACTCCGAGGAGAAGAATGGCTGCGAATGCACGAGCACTGTTGAACGATGCCTGGCTTGTCAGGATCACGGAACCGAGCCCCTTCTCGCCCGCGACAAACTCTCCGACGATCGCGCCGATGAGTGCAAAGGAAATACCTATCTTCGCACCCGCGAACAGACTCGGCAGCGCGTTGGGAAACCGGATCTTCAACATGATGTCACGCCGCGTAGCCCGTGCCGATAGCGCGAGATCGATCATGTCGTTATCGATCGCCCGTAATCCGACAGTCGTATTAATGACGATCGGAAAGATTGCGATGATCGCGGCAATCGCGAACTTCGGAGCACTTCCCGTGCCGAGCCAAATGACAAAGAGCGGCGCTAGTGCGACCTTCGGGACCGAATTGGTCGCAACAAGCAGCGTGTAGAAAGTCTTATCCAGAAATCTCGAGGATACGATCGCCGCGGCAAGGACAATGCCCCCGACCAGCGCGATCAGAAAGCCAACCAACGTGATATACGTGGTGTAGAGCGACTGCGCCGCGAAGAACGCGGGATTGTTGATGATGTCCACGATGACAACGGAAGGCGCGGGAAGGAGAAACGCTCTGATCCCGAATAGGTGAACAGCGGCCTCCCAAAGCACGATAAGGCTGACCATCACGAGGGTGATCGTCCGCGCGTGTTCCGTCTTGCGCCAGCGGGCCCGCAGGCTAGTCGGCTTTTGCGACGCCCATTGACGCGAAGATATGGCGGATGTGTTTGACATATTTTCCGAATTCCTCGGTTTGACGGATGCTGAGCGGTCGCGGCCGCGGAATATCGATCTCGACGATCTCGGCGATACGTCCGGGGTTTCTTGCCATGACCACGACGCGATCTGCGAGATAGACAGCCTCGTCGATACCATGCGTGATGAAAATGATCGTCTTTCGGGTTTCGTACCAGAGACGCTCAAGTTCGGCGTTCAAATCGTCCCGCGTCATCGCGTCAAGCGCGCCGAACGGCTCGTCCATAAGCAGCAGTTCCGGGTTCACGATCAACGCGCGACAAATCGCGACGCGCTGGCGCATTCCGCCGGAGAGCTCCCAGGGAAAGCGGTGCGCATAGCCGTCCAAGCCATACTTGCTCAACAATTCTATCGCGCGCTGCTCGTAGTCCTCCCGCCGTAATCCCCTGAACTCCACAAGTATCAGGACATTGTCGAGGACCGTTCTCCAATCGAGCAACACATCGCGCTGAAAAACAATCGCCATGTTGTCAGGCGGCGACAACACCTTCTTATCCTGGATTGCGATCTTGCCGGCGGTGATGTCCTGAAGGCCGGCCACGCATTTCAGCAGCGTGCTCTTGCCGCAGCCGGACGGCCCGACCACGCTGATGAACTCGCCCGGCGCGATATCGATGTTGATATCCTCGAGAGCAATAATCGGATTCCCATCGACTGCGTACGTTTTATCGACGCCGTCGATCACGATGTAAGGCTTCTGAGGAATGGTCTCTCTCGCTATTCGAGGACTAATCGAGATTACACTCATGTGATCAAGTTCGTGTAGTAAGCGGACGGCTTGGTCCCGTCCTTGATCTGACCTGTCTCGACCATAAGCGCGAGCGCGTCTTTCCAGTCATCCTCGGACTGCCAGCCGATCGGCTTTCCTTTTGTACTCGGCGTATCAAGAAACTCTTGCATCAGCGCGACCTGCTTCCGGATCACCGTCAGGTTGAGCTGCTTATCAGCGCGATTTGCGAGCGTAGCCTTGGCAGCTTCATCGATGTGCTCAGGCGCCGCGAAAGTATATTCCCAGGCCTTACGCTGGCTTGCTGCGAGCCTCGTGAGGACGTCCTTCTTCTTTTGCAATGTCTGCTCGGTCGCAATGAATCCGTAGCTGGGAATTGAGAGGCCAACATCAGTCGTGAGAAACGAATGGGTCGGTCTCGTGTCGTCAACATATGCCCCGAATTCCTTGAGCGACATGAATCCGTCAACGCCACCTGCCGCATAGGTCGGAACCATCGTCACCGGCGACACCATGACGACGTTGACCTGGTCCGGTCCCTCGCCGCGCGTCAACCCGATCCGCTTAATATAAGTGTCGATGTAAGGAGCCCACATGCTGCTCGCGAAGCAGGCGAGCTTCTTGCCAGCGAGTTCTTTCGGAGTTTTGGGGCCGGTCTTGGCATCAACCAGGACGGCGAGATCGCACCTTCGAAGGAAGCCGGCGAAGGATGTGATCGGCAATCCCTGACCGCGCGCGATCGCCATCGGACCAAGTTGCACAAGTCCAACATCCACCGATCCAGCGGCGACCAGGTTGATTGTATTGAGGGTACCCGTGCCATCCTGCAGGTCCACGGCAAGGTTTGCTTCCTTGAACCACCCCTTCGCGCGCGAAAGATGCAGCGGCGCATGAACACCCCACGGAGCGAAATCCACCCGAACGGACAAGGCATCGTCCGCGAATGCTTTTCCGCCGCGCAACACCAGCGGAGCGGCGACAGCTCCACTCAAGAAAGTTCGCCGAGACAGCGAACTGCCACGCTTTGACGCACTACACTTGTTTATCGGGATAGAGTTGTTCATTTTCATATCCACCGGTTTGCAGAAGACATATAATCTAGAACTAGACTAACTAGCTAGTCAGTTTTATGTCAAACACATTCCGCCGATCATCAGGCTTGCTCCTAACTTACTGCGGCAGTCGGGCAACGCGCACGCTTGCATTGCTCATTGGCTGATCTTTGAATGCTGTGTTTCTACGCACCTGCACCAATTATTCGGCATACGTTGCTGCGCCGCAACCGTGCATGGAAATCCGCCGCGCTTTCCCGGATTTGAGCGATTGCAGTGCGGCACCTCCCATATCCCAACTCCATATTTGCCTTGAAAACCGGGCTATGACCTCGTTGAAGTCGACGCTATTCCCATCGCGGGCACCCATCGTCAAAAAGGGGAAATGCAACGGAAAGCCGCACTCCTCCTCGTGCGGCGCGCGACATGTCGACGCGCCGGGAGGCGACATGAGATCGTCACAATGGGTTCGGGCGAACGATCACCGTTCGTGCATGGATCATCTCACAATAGGTGGCCATCGGCGATTCAGAGACGGAAACGGCCGCACTCGAGGGTCCGGCCAAGGGAGCTTTGAGCGACCGATCGCTTTCGTCATCAGGATTAATGGGATTGAAATTTGACTGACCAGTTAGTTAGTATTAGGATGCTGCAAAGGATCGCTCCGCGCATCGTCATCCGCAGGTCCGCGCGAGGCACCAGAGTGAGCGAGGAGGCACACGGTGGTTAGACGATTCAAAGGTGTTATTCCCTACTTGGTAACGCCCGTGGATGAGGATGGAAACGTATTAGGTGACGTGCTCGACCGGCTTTGTGTCGACCTGATCGAAAGCGGAGTACACGGTCTGACACCGCTGGGCAGCACAGGCGAATTTGCCTACCTCAATGACAGCCAACGCAGACGCGCTGTCGACATAACAGTATCCGCTGCGAACCGTCGCGTGCCGGTGATCGCTGGCGTTGCCGGGACATCAACGGCGCACGCTGTAGAACAAGCGAAAGCCTACCGGGCGTCCGGCGCTGACGGAATACTCGCGGTCCTGGAGACATATTTCCCGCTCAGCGACCGTGAGACAGAGGAGTACTTTCTGGCGATCGCCGACAGCACCGACCTCCCAGTCATCATCTATACCAATCCGAACTTTCAGCGCAGCAACCTAACGATCGAAGTGATTGCGCGGCTGAGCCAGCATCCCAACATCGTCGGCCTGAAGGACGCGTCAACCAACACCGGACGGCTTCTTTCCATCCGCAACCGTTGCGGCGATGCCATCGATATCTTCGCCGCGTCAGCGCACATTCCGGTCTGCGTGATGATGATCGGAGGTAAAGGCTGGTTTGCCGGCCCCGCATGCATTGTTCCGAAGCAAAGCGTCGCTCTCTACGAGCTTTGCATCCGCGAGGAATGGACCAAGGCCATGAGCCTGCAGACGCGCCTCTGGAGCATCAACGAAATGTTCGCCAAGTACAATCTTGCGGCGTGCATCAAGGTCGCCCTGCAGGAGCAGGGCTATCCGGTCGGAGACCCTATCAGGCCGCAGAGACGTTTAACCGACAGCGAGCGCGCATCGATCGCTTCTGCACTTAAGGAGATAAACGCCCGCCACGCTGCCTGATGTGCCGATCCGGAGAACAGCATTCATGGGACCCCTCAAATCCCTTGTGTTGACTATCTAGTCTGTCTAGTTTGTTGACCACTTGGTTAGTCGCTTGAGATTGGGCAAGTGGAGCGAAAGCCGACCTGAAGCGCCGTGTGCCAGGTAGCCTTTGAACGTTCACCTCGTTGCGAGCAACCGGTCTGCGCAGAGGCGAGATATCAACTCGCAAGAAAATTAACTCAGGAGACAAAAATGGGAATTGCCAGACATCCACGAGCCAAAGAACTTGAGAACATGTCTCTCGAGGAGATTAACGATCGCTACATCGCCCGTTTTAGAGATCGGAAACCTGATTGGGCGGCATTCGAGGACGCGAAAATCGAAGGGTTCAAACGGGCTCAACATCGCTTCATCGGCGCCGGAGGATCCGGCAAGCATGGTGCGAGCGGATTCATTCCCGCAGGCAACTTCACGCTCTCTATCATGTATGTCGAGCCTGGACAGGGCAACGCCGCACACACCCACGAAGTCGAAGAAGTGTTCTTCGTTCTGCAGGGCTTTCTCGATGTGTTCATTGAGGACGAGTCGGGCAAACGCATCACCACACGACTTGGTCCTTGGGAGTGCATCTCTGCACCCGCAGGCGTGATTCACGGATATGAGAATGCCAGCCTGGGACCGGTCTACTTCCAGGTGATGCTCGGACGCGGAAAACCAGAAACGATGGGATACGCGGACGATCGGCTGTTTCAGCGCCGCGCTGCGCATATCGAAGCTGGTGAGTCCGGCTCTGAGCAGGCCTGATAAGTTGTCCAAGCAATGAGGTTAGGGAGCAAGCGGATGACTTGCTCCTTTTACCTTCTGCATGACCAGGGCATCAGACAAGCGCAGCGGTTCTTCGCGTACAGGCAGCGCATGAGACTGGCACCCTACGCGTCACGCCCGCAGCTTTATCCTGCAATCATGCTCGGCGGCTCGGGAGGCAGTGACAGTTCGTGGAGAGTCTCGGCAGCTACGCTGCCGCGTGGCTTCCACTGGAAACGACAGCGCTGAATTTGGTGAAGAACTCGCTCGCGAGCTTCTTGGCCGTGGAGTCGATCAGGCGCCCGCCAAGCTGAGCCAGCTTTCCACCGATCTGCGAATCGACCTCGTAATGCAGAAGAGTCTCCTGCTCGCTGACTTCCTCGAGCCGGATGACCGCGCCGCCCTTTGCAAAGCCCGCGACTCCGCCGGATCCTTCCCCGATGATCCGATATCCGCTCGGCGGATCGAGGTCGGTTAAGGTGACTTTGCCGCCGAAGGTCGCCTTGACCGGCCCGATCTTGATAATGACTTTGGCGGTCATCTCCGTGGGCGACGTCATCTCGAGGGTTTGGCAGCCGGGAATGCATTGCCTCAAAACGTCGGGGTCATTCAGTGCGGCCCATACCGCCTGACGCGAAGCAGGAACACTTTGGCTGTCATTCATCTGCATCGATCTTATCTCCTGAGTCGGAATGCCGAGCCCATTAAGGACGAATGCCCACAAACTTGACTTGTGATAGTTCTTCCATCGCCGAGTGGACGCCCTCGCGACCAATGCCACTCTGCTTGACGCCTCCGAATGGGTACATGTCCAGCCTGAAGCGGCTCGCCTCATTGATCCAGAGCGATCCGACCTCGAAGTCGTCCGCAAAGCGGAAAGCGTTGGCGAGGGCTCGTGTAAAGACCGCTCCCTGCAGTCCGAAGTCCGAGTCATTTGCGAGTTCGAGCGCCTCATCCACTGTGTCGAATGGCGCAACCACGACGATCGGTCCGAAGACCTCTTCTTTCCACAGCCTGGCATCGCGAGGGACATCGACCAGGATGCCGGGCGAAACCTGTGCGCCCTTGCGCTGCGGAGCAAGAACGGCTCTCGCGCCTCTGTCGAGTGCGTCCTTCACCATCCCCATCACGCGTTCCGCCGCAGCTTGATGGACCATTGGACCAACGTCGGTCTTGGGATCCGAGACATCACCGACTTTGAGCGCCTCGGCAGCCTTGACGAACATCGGAAGAAACTCATCGAGTACGCTACGGTCGACGAGCACGCGCTGCGCTGAAATGCATTGCTGGCCGCTCGCCTCAAACCCTGCCGACGCAATCTTGGAGGCCGCCAGCGAAACATCAGCATCGGAGAGAACGATATTGGCAGCGTTTGATCCGAGTTCTGCCAGGAATTTGCGCGCTCCAGCGGCCCGGACGAGGTCATTTCCCGCAGCGGTACCGCCGGTAAACGAGACCGCAGCGATGTCGGGGTGAGCCACCAAGGCAAGCGCTGTGGCGCGGTCGCCCGTGACCACGTTGAACAGGCCGCTCGGCCAGCCGGCCGCTACATACATTTCGGCCAGCTTCAATGCGACGCGAGTCCCGGAGAGAGCCGGCTTTGCCACGATGCTGTTGCCGACCGCGATGGCGGGCATGACTTTTTGCAGCAGCAGATTCACGGGAGCGTTGAACGGCGTAATACCGGCAACGACTCCGTAGGGCACTCGGCGGGTCATACCGGTGAGGCCCGCTCCCGCTGCGGCCGCGTCCAGCGCCAGAACCTCGCCTTTGAGCTGCGGTACTGCGGCCGCGCATGCCTCGATAAAATCGATCCCTCGATTGACCTCAAAGCGCGCCATCCGGATCGGTTTGCCGACGTCTTCTGAAATCAGGACCGCGATCTCTTCCACCGAATCGCGCATCGCGGCCGCCGCGGCTTTCAGCCAGCCGATCCGGACGGACAAGGCGGTCTTCCGGTGTGCGAGAAAGGTCGCTCTCGCGCTTGCGACGGCCTCGGCGACGCCGTCCGCCCCTGCCTCCATGATTTGCCCGGTGACGGCATTGTCCTGGGGCCGGCGGAACTCGATGTAAGTTTTAGGCACCGGCTCGACGCCCGGAATGAAAGAAACCGCGTTGAACATCGCGCACCATACCTCTCGACACAGACTAACCATCTAGTTAGTCAAATTTCTCGAAAGTGGCAAGCCGGCGTGCGGCGCACACAAGCAGGCCCCAATTGACGATTAACCGGTTAGTTAGTGTAGTATCCCGTCCGCACGGGTGACGAAATGCCCATCGGGGCCACTTTGAGGACGCAAGGGTACATGACCTCTCACGAACAACGGCTTCCGGATATTCCCGAGGATCTTCTGGCCTTGATGCGCGACATCGGACCCAAATGGAGTACGAACGTAGCAGGGCATGTCGACCTGATGATCCAGCGTTTTTCCGAGGTATTGAAGGGCAGTCCGCGCGCTGGAGTGGTCGAACACCGGGACATCCCTTACGGCGATCATGAGCGTCAGGTCGTTGATGTCTTCATACCCGAAAATGTGCCGTCGCCGCCGGTAGTGGTATTTGTTCACGGCGGCGCCTTCGTGAGCGGTCACCGCAACCGCAGCTCTCAGATATATTCAAACGTTCTTATCTATCTCGCACGGCACGGCATCGCCGGAGTTAACGTCGGATATCGCCTTGCAAACGACACCAAGTATCCTGGCGCGACCGAGGATATCGCTCGGGTGATCTCGTGGATGAGCGCGTCGGCATCCCGCTATGGCTGGAATGCCGACAAAACCTTCCTGATGTCGCACTCGGCAGGAGGAGCTCACGCCGGGAGCTATGGATATGATCCGCAGTTTCGGTCTTCTGAGCGCGCGGATCTGGCGGGCTTAATCTTTATCAGCGGAAGGGTGCGGGCGGACAATCTTCCGGAAAACCCGAACGCCAGGAAGGTGGAACAGTACTACGGGACGGATTCTTCGAAGTACGAGGATTATTCCGCGGTCGCGCACATCGATGCCAAGAGTTTACCCACCTTCGTCGCATGGGCGGAATTCGAAAATCCACTTGTGGACGTCTATTGTGCGGAGCTGGTTTATCGACTGGCGAACGCCAAACGGAAAGCTCCGCCGTCAATGTGGCTGCCCGGTCACAATCATACGTCGGCGATCGCCCATATCGGAACGTCGGATGAGCGCCTTGGTCAGGCGATCGTCGATTTCGTACATAACCCACGATAGAAACGGATTGCTCAACATGAAGATTGCACTGATCGGCAACGGTGCCATCGGAAACTGGCTTTCGCACCGGCTTGATCCGAAGCCTCACATCGTCAGGCGCGGCGATAGTTTGCCGAGCGCGGACGTCGTCGTCGAGGCTGCGGGTCATGACGCTTTGAAGCAATACGGAGTTGCCGCGCTGGAGCAAGGTAGCGATCTGGTAATCGTATCGATAGGCGCGCTCGCTCACGACGATCTATGGCGAGACCTCCAGGCCGCAGCGAAGCGCAGCAAAATTTTCCTGCCGGCGGGAGCTGTTGCGGGAATCGACGCGCTCTCCGCGGCGCGGCGTGGAGGATTGGACGAAGTCCGCTATTCAGCGCGGAAGCCGCCAGCAAGTTTGTCGCAAGAACTCGCTACGGACAGAGAGACGGTGGTGTTCGAAGGGAATGCACGCGAAGCCGCATTGAAGTTTCCAAAGAACGCGAATGTAGCAGCCACAATCGCGCTGGCGGGAATTGGCTTCGACGCGACGCGTGTGCGTATCGTCGCCGATCCCAAGGTCACCGAGAACGTTCATGAATTGGAGGTGCGGGGCGCGTTCGGTTCATACACCATGAGCATCTCCGGACGCCCGCTTCCGAGCAATCCGAAAACCTCGAGCCTTTCTGCGATGAGCGTACTTCGCTGCATCGAAAACAGGCAGTCGGCAATCGTCATCTGATCGGAGGTTGAAGATCGATGATCGTACCGGATGAGCGGAGATCGCTTACTTCTTCCGCCGGGCGCCCTCGCGAAGGTAACCCACAATCAGATCTTCAATATGCAATATCCGCATGTTCTTATCAGTCTCTGTCGATAATTTACGGTCGAGAAGATAGGCCAAAGTGTATCTGTTCGACAGATAATGATAGGCCAAGGCAGAGATCGAAATGTACAATTCGACCGGATCGACTCCGGCTCTGAAATCTCCGGTCTTCTCGCCTTGCTTCAAAAGCTGCGAAAGTTTTTCAAGCAGGCCGGAGTAGCCTTCTTTGGTCAGCTTCGATTTTCGCAGATGCCGACCGCGATGGAGATTTTCGGAATTGAGAAGCCCGATGAATGCGGAGGATTTTTCCCAGTACTCGAAGGTGGAGCGCACAAGCTGGCGGATACCGTCGGCCGGCGAGGCTGCATCGATCGACCAGGTGCTGTGATAATCGTGCATTCCCTGATAGGCCGCCTCGAGTACCGCGATGAAAAGCCGCTCCTTGCTGCCAAAGTAGTGGTAGATCAAATTCTTGCTGACCTTGGCCAGGCGCATGATGTCATCCACCCTGGCGCCGTCGTAGCCTTTGGCCGAAAATTCCTGGGTCGCAACGTTCAAGATTCTTTGCCGCGTATCGGTACCCACGGCTGCGCGCCTTCGGGCCGGCGGGCGGGCGCTCCGGGTAGGGGGCGTGCGGGGCTTGGCCGATTGCTCATTGCTCGACCGACTGCGCGCAGTCGATCTATCCTTGCTCATATCCATGCTTTCCGCTTTCGCGCTGATACAGTCCGCTGCTCGAACCGCAAGGTAATACCCATCAACGTCGTTCGGCAATAACAGGTGACACGATTTGACGATGTCGCTCCTTCGGCTCTCCAATTGGAGCCCATTCCGAAGGCACTTGGGGCGCGCTCATCCGAGAGCTGCTCCAGAGGGAGAGCCGAGGATAATACAAATAGTTAACTAACCAGTCAAACAATCGCCATCGTGAGCGCGGCAGCGGGACTCGCTTCGACACCAGTGAAAATCAGGAACAACAGGTCATCATTTGAAGAGTCCAGCCGCGCCGGGCGATATCGCCGACATGCTCAGGAACGTCTATCGGCTTTAGAACTCATCGAAGGAACTGACCAAGCCACCATCGATCATGTGTTCGCTGTCACGATGCTCGGCTTCAATGAACCGCAGAAAGATCCAGTGACTTGCCTGAAGCGATCGCGAATGGTTCGAATGATCGCGAACCGTCCAAGCGTGGGTGACGCTTTCCGCAGACGATTGTTAGTCGCGGTTCATCGCATCAAAGATTCGGCGAGGTCGAAGCCGAGCCGCACAGTCCGGCACCAGCCATTGGCGAACATGATCGAGTGCTGCAAGGAGGTGCAGACCTCATCGGCTCACGGCATCACAGCGATTTGCTACGACCCGCTTCCGCAGTGAAGGACAAGTGTTCACGTTCGTGCGCGAGCGATCGCGTCCATTCGCGGTGATCCACAAATTCCATGGGCGGATTTGAATTACTGAAATTTATTCTTCAAAATCAAAGATATGCTTTGAGATTTGGCGGAGAGGGAGGGATTCGAACCCCCGATAGGCTTGCACCTATGCCGCATTTCGAGTGCGGTGCATTCGACCACTCTGCCACCTCTCCGGTACCAAAGCGGCGGTTTCCCGCCGGGTCGCGGGCGAGTTCTATGCGAGGACGCTCGCCCAGACAAGCGCTGACGGGCTTTTCGGGATCAGGAATGCCGGGATCGGGGCCATCCCGTAGGGTGCAGCTGGCAATATCGCAGATGATCTCCACCCGCCGCAGCCGCAGTCGGGAATAGGCGAGACCCGCCTAGCCTTTCTTCTTCTCCTTGGGACTGCGCATGGTGAAGCGCGCATTGCCCAGTCCGGTTCCGATAGTAAGGATTCCCCAGCGTTTGTAGTCCTGCATAAAGGGGATTTCGCTCAGGCCCTGCACCACCCCGTCGTTATGCATCAGCACCGCGGTGTCGTGATCGCGAATGGTCGGGATCGCTTCGATCAGACTGGCCGGCAAGTTGAATTTGCTGCTTTCCCAGTT
Source organism: Afipia sp. GW822-FHT04G07 (assembly GCF_058800765.1). NCBI lineage: Bacteria > Pseudomonadati > Pseudomonadota > Alphaproteobacteria > Hyphomicrobiales > Nitrobacteraceae > Afipia > Afipia sp. GW822-FHT04G07. The sequence goes on along the minus strand of NZ_JBXAMP010000001.1, from coordinate 2,871,070 downwards.
GCCCGGCAGATTCTGCGCGCCCTTTTCGATGGAGCCATCGGAATCGATCGCGCCCGGACACGATACTCCAATAAAAGGCGCGAGCTTGAAGCCTTCCGCTTCGGCTTCCTTGAGCAGTCCTTTCAGCATTCCAGCGAGCTTTTTCACGGCACCTTCACGGGTCGGCTCGTCATCGGCGTGACGCCAGAGTTCGGACTTCCAGACGGACGCTTTTGACAGGTCCGGCGTCTTCTTCTGCCGTGTCTCCACCACACCACAACGGATGTTAGTGCCACCGATGTCGACGGCCAGCAGGCTGTCGTGACCCTCGAAAATCCACGACGGCGCGAGATGCGCGCAGCCGATCAATGCCGCCTCATCAGGATGAAAACGGATCGGGATCAGGCTGGCCTTATGGCCCTCCGCTTTCAGAATGATGCCGGCGCGCGCGATGGCCAGTTCACCGATCCGGCTCTGCCGAAAACCGCCGCCGACAATGATCGCCTCGGTTTTGTCCCACGCCTTCGTCTTGAGAAACCGAGCCGTGACGTAGGCCAGTTCCTGGGCGAATTCCTCGATGGCGCTGTGAACCAGGGCTGCCGCCTCGGCATCGTCGCCGCCTAGGATCTCGTCGAGCTGCTTCTTGCTGATATCTTCCGACGCCCTGCCGCCGAATGGGTCGTCGCCGTTTTTCTTGAGCGGTTTCCGCCACTTATCGAGAATGTTCTGAAACGCGCCCTTGCTGGCGCGGTCGCCCAGAAAACCGTCCTCGTCCTTGATCTCGATATTGTAGCTGTCGATATCGACCGACGGCAGGCGCGCCGCCCCGTGATTGCCAATGCCGGCGGTTGTCAGTGTGTCTTCAGCCATGTTCTGGTTGCCCCTGTAATTGCCGGGTATAACGGCAGGGGAACCGGATTGTTTCGCGGTCGGAGCGCCGCACCGTGCGGTCTCCCCCTAAAACCAGCAGAATCGGCCCAAATGGCTTATAAAGCGCTTGTTTTTGGGCCGCTTTTTCTTGACTCGCCGCTCGCCCCGGCTATAACACCCGCAACCCGGCGCGGGATTTCTCGCGCCGTTTGTTTTTGCGCAGCTCTGGCCAACGAGTCGTGGCGGCGCAGACAATTGAACCCATAGCGACTGAATAAGAAGCCGGCCCGGATTTCATCCGAGCGCCGGGATCGAACACGAAGGAAAAAAACGATGTTCGCAGTCATCAAAACGGGCGGCCGGCAGTTCCGGGTCGTTCCAAATGATGTGCTCGAGATTGGCAAGATCGCCGGCGATGTCGGAACGATCGTGCAGCTTGGCGAAGTAATGGTGGTTGGCGGAGACACGCCGGTCCTCGGATTCCCGTTTGTTTCGGGTGCGTCCGTGGCCGCCGAAGTGCTCGACCACAAGCGCGGCCCGAAGGTGATTTCCTTCAAGAAGCGCCGCCGCAAGAATTCGAAGCGCAAGCGTGGCTATCGCGACGAGATCACGGTGATCCGCGTCACCGAGATTTTGACCGACGGCAAGTCCCCGACCGTGGGGCCGCGCCCGAAGAAGGAAAAGAAGGTCGAGGCCGCGCCGGTTGACGGTGACGAGGCACCGGCCAAGGTCGCTAAAAAGGCTCCAGCCAAGAAGGCAGCTGCGAAAGCGCCAGCCAAGGCCGCTGCCAAGCCGAAGACCGCAGCCAAAAAGGCCGCGCCGAAGGCAAAGAGCGACAAAAAGTGAAATGATTCCGTCAAGGAATCGGCCTATACACTGAAGACAAGTTTGGAGACGGAGCCATGGCTCACAAAAAAGCAGGCGGTTCATCGCGCAACGGACGCGACTCGGCAGGCAAGCGCCTTGGGGTCAAGGCGTTCGGCGGCGAGCACGTGATTCCGGGCAACATCATTGCGCGTCAGCGCGGCACGACTTGGCATCCCGGCCTTAACGTCGGCATGGGTACGGATCACACCCTGTTCGCCAAGGTCGAAGGCAAAGTCGAATTCCGCGCCAAAGCCAACGGCCGCACCTTCGTCTCGGTTATTCCGACGGCGGAAGCGGCTGAATAAAACGGTAGACACATCGCGTCTGCCGGGTCTCGTTGAACCGGCAGGGCACTGGAAGGCTCGAAGGGGAGACGGGTAACCGGCCTCCCCTTTTGTTTTGCGCGTTCGCCGCCCGGGAAAGACCCGACAGCGGGACGCATCAGGAGCCATCCATGTTGCAGGAAACCCCAACCCTGACGCCATACGAGCTGAGAGCTGTCGTCCTCGAGACCGAGCGGCTGGTTCTTCGCCAACCGACACTCGCGGACGTTAAAGCCATTGCGCGTGTCGTTGGCGACAAGCGCGTGTCGATCAATTTACGCCGCGTCCCCCATCCCTATTCGGCCGACGATGCGATCAGCTTTGTGACCACCATCGCCGCCACTATCGATACCGTATTTCTGGTCGAGCACGAGCGTGCCGCGGTCGGGCTTGTCGGCGTGAGCTGGGAAAACGAAAACGCGCCCGAGCTCGGCTATTGTTTCGGCGTCGATCACTGGGGCAAAGGCTACGCGACAGAAGCCGCGCGTGCCGTCATCGATTATGCGTTCGAGGAATTCGCCATCGACCAGTTGCTGGCCGGCGCGCGGGTGTTGAACCCGGCATCACGCCACGTGCTGGAGAAGTGCGGCTTCCAGTGGACCGGCGTTGAACTGCACCGGTTTCTCGCGCTCGGATCATCGACCCCTGTCGATCGCTTCAAGCTGGAGCGCAGCGTGTGGGCGTCGCTGAGAAGCTGGAGCAACTCGACGCGGCGGTAAAATGGTCGATCAGACCACCGTCGGCGGATTGGGCTCCGGCTCGCGATGCATCACCGTGCGCTCGCGCAGGAAGATATAGATTCCCGCGCAGGCCACGATCCCCGCTCCTATCATGGTGTTCGGTGACGGAACGTCGCCGAACGCCAGAAACCCGAGCACGATGGCCCAGACGATCATCGTGTATTGAAACGGCGCAACCACGCTGGCGGGCGCCAGAATCAGCGACCGGTTGAGGCACAGCACGGCGGCGACATTGACCATGCCGCTGAGCAGCAGAAGCAGAACAAGGATCCATGTCGGCGGTACGAACAGGAACGCCGACACGATCCCTCCGAACACAAACGATCCGACCACCTGCGTCGTCGCCAGAAAGATGTTCGAAGTGCCCCGCACGTAACGGGTGACGATCATGAAAATCGACTGACACAGGCATCCAGCGAGCGCGATCAGCGCTGGCCAGGAAATGGTTGCGCCGGTCGGGCGCAGCGCAATGAGAACACCGATGAAGCCGACAATGACAGCGGTCCAGCGGCGCCAGCCGACCTGCTCGCGCAGAAAAATCGCCGAGAACGCGGTGACGAAGATCGGCGCCGCCAGATAGCAGGTCGTGGCATCTGCCAGCGGAATGTATTTGATCGCGGTGAAGAACAGCATTCCGTCGGAAACCGACAGCACCATGCGCAGCACCTGCAATCCGGGCCGCGGCACGTTGCGAGCGGCGGCGAAGTTGTCCCGCGCCAGAAACGGCAACAGCGTCGCAATCGCGCCGAAGCCCCGGATGAAGAACAGTTGCGCCGGCGGATAGGCCACCACCATCATCTTGCTGAAGACGTTGACCAGCGAAAAGATCGTCATCGCCGCCAGCATGAAAAGGATGCCGGAGAGCGCTGACGAGAGCGGCGTCGTGCGGCGCAATGATTTGAACGGACGATTCATCGGCAACAGGCTGGCGCGGAAAATGGCGGGATGAAACTTGTTTGAAACAGAAAACGTGCGCGTCGAATCGGCCGGACTTGACGCGATCGATCCTGCTTAGAAAGCAACAGATCACCGCGCAACCGCCAGAAACGCAGGCCATTTCGGGCGGCCATGCTTATCGCCAGGCGATGCTTCAGCCCGGCGGAGGCACCACCACCGGCTCGTCGCGCACCAGATCCCGCTCGCGCAGGAAGATGTAGAGACCGGCGACGATGATCACCGCCGCACCCGCAAGCATCGCCGCCGACGGGATGTCGCCGAAGACCACGTAGCCGAAGATCACGGCCCAGATAATCATGGTGTACTGGTACGGCACGACCACGCTCGCAGGCGCGAGCTTGAGCGAGCGGTTGACGCAGAGCGCGGCCGCGATGGAAATGCAACCGGCCAGCGCGAAAAGACCAAGATCGGGCAGTGGAGGCGTTATCCAGCCGAACGGCGCGACGATCAGACCGAACAGCAACGTCCCTGCGAATTGGGCGGACGTCAGCACGATGTCCGGCGTCCCCCGCAATGAGCGCGTGATGATCATGAGGGCTGCAAACGACGCGCTGCCGGCCAGCGCGATCATCGCCGGCCAGCTTATGGCCTGCGTGGACGGCCGCAGCGCGATCATGACGCCGATGAAGCCGACGATGATGGCGCTCCAGCGCCGCCAGCCGACATGTTCGCCCAGGAAGAGCGCGGACGCCGCCGTCACGAAAATCGGCGCGGCGAGGTAATAGGTGATGACATCCGCAAGCGGCAGGTAAACCGAAGCTGCGAAGAACGCCGCGACCTCCAGCGTCGAGAGCGCAACCCGGATCACTTGTAGACCCGGCCTTTGAATGGTCCGCAGCGCTGCGCGCTGACGCCAGATTGCAGGCGACATCACGATGAGACTTGCTGCGGCGCGCAGCAACAGCAGCTGCCCCACCGAATAGGTTGCAACGATGTATTTCCCCAGCGCATCGCCGAACGAGAACATCCAGACCGCCAGCAGCATCAGCGCGATGCCGGCGAGTGCGGCCGAGCGGTTGCCAGCGTCGGCGGAGATTTTTGCGAGCAGGGTCATGGGAGGTCGCCGGATAACGTTAATTCGACAAAATGTATGCCGAGAACGTCGTTTAGAAGGTGCCCGACGGTTCGGCAACCGCCGCAAATGCAGCCTTTCTGGCGTTATTGCGCATGAATGGGTTGCCGCTCCGGGACCTATGGCGCATATATCCGAGACGCGACAAGCCGCAAAAAGCCTGACTTTTGCCGATCGCGGCACAATGGAAAACCGATGAAATTTCTCGACGAAGCCAAGGTCTATATCCGCTCCGGCGACGGCGGAAACGGCTGCGTGGCATTTCGCCGCGAAAAATTCATCGAGTTCGGCGGACCGTCAGGCGGCAACGGCGGACGCGGCGGCGACATCATCATCGAAGTTGCCGACGGCCTCAACACGCTGATCGATTATCGCTATCAGCAGCACTTCAAGGCGCCGAAGGGCGTCAACGGCATGGGCTCGGACCGCCATGGCGCCAATGGCAAGCATATCGTGATGAAGGTGCCCCTCGGCACCCAGATTTTCGACGAGGACCGCGAGACGCTGATCCACGACTTCACCGAAGTCGGCGAGAAATTCGTGCTTGCGACCGGCGGCAATGGCGGCTTCGGCAACGCACATTTCAAGACCTCGACCAACCGCGCGCCGCGCAACGCCAATCCCGGTCAGCCTGGCGAGGAGCGCTGGATCTGGCTGCGGCTGAAATTGATCGCCGACGCTGGTCTCGTCGGATTGCCGAATGCCGGCAAGTCCACATTCCTGTCGGTCGTCAGCGCGGCGAAACCGAAGATCGCGGATTATCCGTTCACGACATTGCATCCGCAGCTCGGCGTCGTCGGCATCGACGGACGCGAATTCGTGCTGGCCGACATTCCCGGATTGATTGAAGGCGCTCATGAAGGCGCGGGTCTTGGCGACCGTTTTCTTGGGCACGTGGAGCGCTGCCGCGTGCTGCTGCATCTGGTAGACGCGACTTGCGAGCACGCCGGCAAGGCCTACAAGACCGTGCGCACCGAACTCGAGGCCTACGCTGACACGCTTGCCAACAAGATCGAGATCGTGGCGCTCAACAAGATAGACGCGGTTTCGCCGGAAGATCTCAAGGAGCAGAAAGCCCGGCTGAAGCGTGCGGCGAAGAAAACGCCGCTGCTGTTGTCGGGCGTGTCGCGCGAAGGCGTGCCGGAAGCATTGCGCGCACTGGTCGCGCTGATCGACGAAGCGCCGGTGTCAGCGAAGGCCAAGAGAGCCACCGAAAGTGTGATCGAAGCGGAGCCGGAGCCGGCAGGCTGGACGCCGCTCGGCCGCTGACGCACGTGCCTCCAATTCAAGTTATGCCCTCCAGACACTGATTTCCGATGTCGAACCCGAAGCTCAAGAATTTCCGCCGCATCGTTGTGAAGGTCGGATCGTCGCTGCTGATCGATGCCACCGCCGGCGAAGTGCGCGCGCACTGGCTTGCCGCACTCGCTGCCGACATCGCTAGACTCCACCGGGACGGGAAGGATGTACTGGTTGTGTCATCCGGCTCGATCGCGCTCGGACGCAGCCGCCTGAAACTTGCAACAGGCGCGCTCAAGCTTGAAGAGAGCCAGGCTGCCGCTGCCGTCGGCCAGATCGAACTGGCGCGGATCTGGTCGGAGGTGCTCGGGGCGCACGGCATCGGCGCGGGACAGATTCTCGTGACCTTGCAGGACACCGAGGAGCGGCGGCGTTATCTCAACGCACGCTCCACCATCACCAAGCTGCTCGAATGGCGCGCGGTGCCGGTCATCAACGAGAACGACACCGTCGCCACCAATGAAATCCGCTACGGCGACAATGACCGCCTCGCGGCGCGCGTCGCCACCATGACCAGCGCGGACCTGCTCATCCTGCTGTCCGACATCGACGGACTTTACACCGCGCCGCCTTCCGCCAATCCGAACGCAAAGCTCATTCCGGTCGTCGAATCCATCACCGCCGACGTCGAAGCGATGGCGGGCGCCGCCGAGTCCGAATTGTCGCGTGGCGGAATGCGCACCAAGATCGAGGCCGCGAAAATCGCGACCAGCGCCGGCACGCACATGCTGATTGCGTCGGGCAAGATCGAGCATCCGTTGCAGGCCATCGCCGATGGCGGACCATGCACATGGTTTCTGACGCCAGCCAATCCGGTCACCGCGCGCAAACGCTGGATCGCCGGATCGCTGGAGCCGAAGGGCACGCTCACCATCGACGCGGGCGCCGTCGCCGCGCTCCGCGCCGGCAAGAGCCTGCTGCCCGCTGGCGTGATCCGGGTGGACGGCCAGTTCGCCCGCGGCGACGCCGTGGTGGTGCGCGGACCGGACACCCACGAAATCGGACGCGGCCTCGTGGCCTATGACGCGGAGAACGCCGAACTGATCAAGGGACGCTCGTCTTCTGACGCGGCGCAGATCCTCGGCATCAGCGGACGGGCGGAAATGATCCATCGCGACGACCTGGTGGTCGGCGGCCCGCGCGGCACCGACAGCGCGAAATAGCGCGAGCGGCAAAGCCCAATTCAGCCAATGGCCTGGCGGCGAGCCGGGTAAGCCATTGGCCCATCTCGCCGGTCTGCCATGTTCCCGACACCTCGCCGGCCCGAAATATCTGTGCTACAGCATGGTCTTAGAGAAATTCGACACCAGATAGACCGATATGTCCGCTCCGCTCAAAGCTCTCGATAGCGCGACCGACCTGACCGCGCTGATGACCGGCCTTGGCGCTGGCGCAAAACGCGCTGCGCGCGTGCTGGCGCTCGCGTCGAGCACGCAAAAGGACGCCGCGCTCACCGCCATGGCCGCCGCGATCCGCGCCAGTGCGAAAGCGATTCTTGCGGCCAATGCCGAGGACGTCGCCGAAGCCAAAGCCAACGGATCGAGCAGCGCGTTTGTCGATCGTCTCGCGCTGAACGAACAACGCATCAATGCAATGGCTGACGGCATCGACGTGGTGCGCGGCATTCCCGATCCCGTCGGCATTGTCACCGAAACCTGGACGCGCCCCAACGGCATGACCATCGAGCGCGTTCGTGTGCCGCTCGGCGTCGTCGGTGTGATCTTCGAGAGTCGCCCCAACGTCGCGGCCGATGCCGGCGCGCTGTGTTTGAAATCCGGCAATGCCGTGATCCTGCGCGGCGGCTCGGACAGTTTCCGCTCCTGCCGCGCAATCCATCAGTGCCTCATCGAAGGCTTGCGCAAGGCAGGCCTGCCTGAAGAATCCATTTCACTGGTGCCGACCCGCGATCGCGCCGCCGTCGGTATGATGCTGTCGGGTCTCGATGGCGCAATCGACGTGATCGTGCCGCGCGGCGGCAAGAACCTCGTCGCCCGCGTGCAGGATGAAGCGCGCGTGCCGGTGTTCGCGCATCTCGAAGGCGTCAACCACGTCTATGTCGACAAGGCCGCCTCGCTCGACATGGCGAAAACGATTGTTCTGAACGCAAAGATGCGGCGTCCCGGCGTCTGCGGCGCGGCCGAAACGCTGCTGATCGACAAGGCGGTTGCCGATACGCAGCTCAAGCCGCTGGTGACGATGCTGCTGGATTCCGGCTGCGAGGTGCGCGGCGGCGACGATATCCGCCGTGCCGATGCGCGCGTAACGCCCGTGTCCGAAGACGACTGGGCCACCGAGTACGAGGACGCGATCATCTCGGCGAAGCTGGTGGACGGCGTCGATGACGCACTGGCGCATATCGCACGCTATGGCTCGCACCACACCGACGCCATCGTGACCGAGGATGCGAAGACCGCGCAAAAATTTCTCAACGAAGTGGACTCCGCCATCGTGCTGCATAACGCCTCGACGCAGTTCGCCGACGGCGGCGAGTTCGGCTTCGGCGCGGAAATCGGTATCGCCACCGGAAAATTCCACGCCCGTGGCCCGGTCGGCGCCGAACAACTGACCAGTTTCAAATATCGCGTGCACGGCACAGGCCAAACGCGCCCGTGAGCGACGCGCCCGATAGCCAGGAAAACGACGCCGTTCGTCTGCCGCGCGCGATTCCACAACATGCCGACGGGATGCGTATCGGGCTGCTCGGCGGATCGTTCAATCCGCCGCATGAAGCCCATCGCGCCATCAGCCTGTTCGCGATGAAGCGGCTGCGGCTCGACCGCGTCTGGTGGCTGGTGTCGCCGGGCAACCCGCTCAAGAACAACGGCTCGCTGCACGCCCTGCGCGACCGTATGCGCGCAGCCGAAAGGGTCGCACATCATCCGCGCATCGAGGTCAGTTGTCTCGAAACCGTCATCGGCACGCGCTACACTGCGGACACCATTTCATATTTGCGCCGCCGCTGTTCCGGCGTGCGTTTTGTCTGGATCATGGGCGCCGATAATCTCGCGCAGTTCAATCGCTGGGAAAGCTGGCGAAGTATCGCCGACATGGTGCCGATCGCCGTGGTCGACCGGCCGTCCGATAGCCTCCGCGCTCTATCGTCGGTTGCAGCACAGGCACTGATGCCCTATCGCATCGACGAGCGGGACGCTGGAAAGCTCGCGAGCCGCCGGGCCCCGGCCTGGACCTTTCTCACGGGCCTGAAATCGAGCCTGTCCTCGACCCGATTACGGAACCCGGACGGAAGCTGGAAGGATGCCGATCCACAATGACGCTTTCCGGCAACAGCAATCCGCAAATCATCGCACCGACATCTGGAACATTGAAACCGTTAACCCCACATGCCTAATATGATGGTGGGCGCCAGGATTCGGCGCTCGCGATACAGTGAAAGGAATGGTCCCTGACCACATCTGTATTGTCCAAGACTGCTTCGCCAAAGTCCGCTTCGACAAAGGCTGCTGCTTTATCCAAGCCTTCCACAAAGGCTTCCTCGACAAAGCCAGTCGCGTCGAAGACCCGCAGCAAAGCAACGTCCGTCTCCGTCGATCCCGTTCCCGCCTTGAAGGCGCGACCCGATGCCGATGGGACGCTGAACCTGATCCTCTCCCGCCTTGACGACATGAAGGCGGAAGAAACGGTCACCATCGACCTCCGCGGCAAATCCTCGATCTCCGACTACATGATCGTGACCTCCGGGCGGGCGAACCGCCACGTCGGCGCGATCGCGGAGAACGTCGCGAAAGGCCTCAAGGAAAGCGGCATTGCAGCCCCTCACGTCGAGGGCCTGCCCAATTGCGATTGGGTGCTGATCGATTCCGGCGATGTGATCGTTCATGTGTTCAGACCGGAGGTCCGCGAGTTCTACAATCTCGAAAAGATGTGGACCTCGGACAAGCCTACGGCGAAAGCGCGCTGAACGGAGCTTTGAGTGTGCGTGTTCATGTGCCTGCGCGCATGATAGTTTGCGCGTATGCGTATCGTCGTCATTGCCATTGGCCGCCTCAAGCAGGGTCCGGAACGGGACCTCGCCGAACGCTATCGCGAACGCTTCGACGATATCGGCCGTAAACTCGGATTTCGCGGCCTTGAGATTCATGAAATTCCGGAAAGCCGCGCCCGCGACGCTGCGGCGCGAATCGCCGAAGAGGCCGCCGCTATCTCGGCGCTCATTCCTGACAAATCGTCCATTGTCGCACTCGACGAGCGCGGCGAAGCCATCGACAGCGCCGCGTTCGCGCGGCATCTTGGGCGATGGCGGGACGAATCGGTTCCAAACGCCGTTTTTTTGATCGGCGGCGCGGACGGACTTTCGCCCGATTTGAGGCGCAAAGCGAAGCTGAGCGTTGCGTTTGGCAAGGCGACCTGGCCGCATCAGATGGTGCGCGTCATGCTGCTGGAACAGATTTACCGGGCCGCGACCATTTTGTCCGGCCACCCTTATCACCGCGCATAGGCACGATCCCGACCCGAAAGACCGCGTTAGCGAAGCGAAAAGTGGATACCGGTTTCGGACAAGATCATGCCCGCCCAAAGATCTCGAGAGATCGGCCTACGTGACTGACGCGACAGCCAACGCAACACTGCTGATGATACATCGCCTGACACGTGGCGCGGCGGTGTTGCCGTTGTCGATGGTGTTGTCAGCGATACAGATCGCAGGCGGAAGCATCCCGGCGCATGCGCAAGGCACCGTCAAACAAGTGAGCGCGCCCGATCCGGAAGCGATCAAACAGCGCACGCAGGAACTCGAAGACGCCCGCGAGCAGCAGAAGAAAGCGGCCGAGCTCGAGAAGAAACTCAAGGCCGACATCGCAGCCATCGGTCAGGACCGCACCAAGCTTAATCAGCAATTGATCGGCATCGCCGGACAGGTGCGCGACGTCGAAGGCAAGATGGCCGACACCGAAGGCCGGATCCGGCCGCTCGACGCACGCGAACTCCAGATCCGTGCTTCACTCGAATCCCGCCGCGATGAAATCGCCGAAGTGCTGGCGGCCCTGCAACGCGCCGGACGCCGTGCTCCTCCGGCGCTGTTTGTCAGACCCGAGGACGCGCTGAAATCGCTGCGCACCGCGATGCTGCTCGGCGCAGTGGTCCCGGAGATGCGCGTGCGCGCCGCCAAGCTCGCCAGCGATCTCGGCGAACTGGTCAGCCTGCGCAAGAACATCGCCGAGGAACGCGACCGGCTGGCCGTCGACCGAGATAAATTGAATGAAGACCGCGCGCGCCTCGCAGCCCTCGTGCAGGAACGCCAGAAAAAGCAGACCGACACCGAGAAGGACATGGAAGCCGAGCGGCAGCGCGCCGTCGCCCTGTCCAAACAGACCGAAACCCTTCAGGACCTGATCGCCAAGATGGAGCAGGACGTGAAGGCGGCGGCGAAAGCGGCGGCTACGGCGGAACTGAAGGGCACGCCGGCCTCGCTGAACGGCAAGCCCGACCTTGGCGCCCTGAAGGACCCCGCGCGGCTGAGTCCGGCGATCGCCTTTGCTTCCGCCAAGGGGCTTTTGCCGATTCCGGTTAACGGCACCCGGATCCGCAGTTTTGGCGGTTCCGATGGCAGCGGAGGCCAGGAAAAGGGCATTTCCCTTGCCACTAGGCCCGGGGCGCAGGTCACAACACCGTGTGATGGCTGGGTTGTTTACTCAGGCCCGTTCCGGAGCTACGGACAACTCTTGATCCTCAACGCTGGCGGCGGGTATCATGTCTTAATCGCCGGGATGGAACGTATTTCGGTCACGATCGGGCAGTTTGTTCTAACGGGAGAACCGGTCGCGACCATGGGGACCACGTCTCAGGTCGCGTCAATTCTGGCGGCAGCGTCAAGCCAGCCTGTGCTCTACATTGAGTTCCGTAAAGACGGCGCTCCAATCGATTCTGGTCCATGGTGGGCCGCAAGTGAAGGCCAAAAGGTTCGCGGATGATGCGCAAGACTTCCCTGGTTCTCCTCAGCGTCGCAGCCGGCGCGGCGGCAACACTCTTCCTCACCCAGCCACGTTCGGCGCTGGTGGGATCCACGGCGCGCGCCGCGTCGTCGGACACTTACCGGCAGCTCAACCTGTTTGGCGACGTGTTCGAGCGGGTCCGCAGCGACTACGTCGAAAAACCGGATGACAGCAAACTGGTCGAGACCGCCATCAGCGGTATGCTCACCGGTCTCGATCCACACTCCAGCTACATGGACGCGAAGAGTTTCCGCGACATGCAGGTGCAGACCCGCGGCGAGTTCGGCGGCCTCGGCATCGAAGTCACGATGGAAGACGGACTGATCAAGGTCGTGTCGCCGATCGACGAAACACCGGCGTCCAAGGCCGGCATCATGGCCAACGACATCATTTCAAATCTGGACGATGAACCGGTGCAGGGTCTGACCCTCAATCAGGCCGTCGAGAAGATGCGCGGCCCGGTCAACACCAAGATCAAACTCAAGATCATCCGCAAGGGCCAGGACAAGCCGATCGAAGTCACGCTGATGCGCGACAACATCCGCGTCCGTTCGGTGCGTGCGCGCGTCGAGAGCGACGACATCGCTTATATCCGCGTCACAACCTTCAACGAACAGACCACCGAAGGCCTGAAGCGCGAGATGGCCAACCTGACCACGCAGATCGGTCCGGACAAGATCAAGGGTTACATCCTCGACCTGCGCAACAATCCCGGCGGATTGCTCGAAGAAGCCGTGTCGGTGTCCGATGCGTTCCTCGACCGCGGCGAAATCGTTTCGACCCGCGGCCGCAACGCCGAGGAAACCCAGCGCCGCACCGCCAAGGCGGGCGATCTCGCCAAGGGCAAGCCGGTGATCGTGCTGATCAATGGCGGCTCCGCATCGGCCTCTGAAATCGTCGCCGGCGCGCTGCAGGATCACAAGCGCGCAACGTTGCTCGGCACCCGCTCGTTCGGCAAGGGTTCGGTGCAGACCATCATCCCGCTCGGCTCCGGCAACGGTGCGCTTCGTCTCACGACGGCGCGTTACTTTACGCCATCGGGCAAATCGATTCAGGCCAAGGGCATCATCCCGGACATCGAAGTGCAGCAGGATGTGCCTGACGAACTTAAGTCGAAGACCGACACCAAGGGCGAGGCGTCGCTGCGCGGTCACTTGAAGGCAGAGGGTCAGGAAGAAACCGGCTCGCAGTCCTATGTGCCGCCGGATGCCAAGGACGACAAGGCGCTGAAGATGGCCGCAGACCTCCTGCACGGCATCAAGCAGACCACGTCGGTCCCGACGCCCACCGACAAGGCCTCCAACAAGGCCGCGAACTGAACTTCAGTTCGGCCATCGCAAGTTCATCGATTTGGGCGGCTCTCGGGCCGCCCTCTTTCGTTGGGTCACAAGCCCACCCCTGACCACGCCGCCCGCATCCCTCCGGACGTCACGCCTTTGCGGCCCAGCCTTTGCGAACCATGGCTCGGACGCCGTGGTAAGATTCGGCAATTGATTCGCGAGGTTGACGGCAGTGACCACCGACGATCTGAGCGCACCGCTTGGACAGGATCGGCCGCGCAAGCGGCGATACCGGCTTCCGTTGACGCTTCCGCAGGCGATCGCAGGGCTGTTCGGGCTGTTTCTGGCGGTTTTCCTTGGGTTTGCGATTTTCAACACCAATCCGATGGGCGGAGAGCCGCTGGCCAGGGTCTCCTACGACCCTGCCACGCTGCCCGGCGAAAAGACTGCGCAACCGGCGAGCGCGGCATCCCCAATGCCCAAGGAGGCTTCCACAGGCACCAAGGAGGCTGCGCCGGGGCAGCAGACCGTAACCATTATCGACGGCTCCAGTGGGGCCCGTCAAAGTGTGATCGTCGGCGCGGGGGCGGAAGCCCCGGTGCAAACCGATGGTCCGCCGGCCGTGGTCGCCAGCATCAATCCGAAGCTGCTTGAGAGTTCACGTTACGGCATGATCCCCGTGGTGGCCGACGGGATAAAGCCGTTCCGCGCCTACGCTGCCGGCACCGATGCCGACCGCGCGACCCTCGGCAAGACCCCCGTCATCGCCATCGTGGTGTCCGGCCTCGGCGTCGGTGCTGCGAAAACCGCCGATGCGATTATCAAACTGCCCGGCGCGGTGACGCTCGCGTTCACGCCTTACGGCTCCGACCCCGGCAAACTGGTCGAACGCGCGCGCGCGCAGAAGCACGAAGTGCTCCTGCAGGTTCCTATGGAGCCGTTCGACTATCCCGACAACGATCCCGGCCCGCAGACACTGCTGACCACGCTGCCCGCCGATCAGAACGCCGATCGCTTCGCGTGGCACATGAGCCGGTTTCAGGGCTATGTCGGCATCGCCAATTTCATGGGCTCGCGCTTCGTCACAACCGATGCCGCGATGCAGCCGATCATCAAGGAAGCCGCCCGGCGCGGTCTCGCTTATCTTGACGACGGCAGTGCGGCGCGCAGCGTCGCCGGCGTGATCGCAGAAGGACAGGCGATGCCGTTCGCAAAAGCCGATGTGAGCATCGATACCGTGCCGACGCCGGCCGAGATCGACCGCGCACTGGCGCGGCTGGAGACATTGGCGAAGGAGCGCGGATCGGCGGTCGGCATCGCGTCCGCGCTTCCGATCTCGATCGACCGGATCGGAACCTGGGCGAAGCAACTTGAAAGCCGTGGTTTGAAGCTGGTGCCGTTGACAACAGCGATGCTGAAACCAAAATCTAGCTGAGCACGATCGTCAGGGCGGGAACCGAATGTCCCCGCGATGATGCGAACGAGAGAATTGAGCGCGATGGGCGCGCTCAGCAGACCAGTCGAAGACCAAGGGTTTTTAGCAGTATGCCGCGTTACGACGATCTGCCTTACCGGACCTGCGTCGGGATCATGCTGATCAATGCAGACGGGCTTGTCTTCATCGGCCGCCGCGTCGGCGGCCCGGAGCATGTCGATCAGACCCATGTATGGCAAATGCCCCAGGGCGGCGTCGACGCCGGCGAAGACACGTGGGCCGCAGCCAAGCGCGAGCTTTACGAGGAGACCAACGCGCGTTCGGTGGAAAAACTCGGCGAAGTGCCGGAGTGGCTTACCTACGACATTCCCCGCACGGTGGCCGGTCGCGCGTGGAAGGGCCGGTTTCGCGGCCAGAAGCAGAAATGGTACGCGCTGCGTTTCACCGGCAAGGACAGCGAGATCAACGTGGCCTCGCCCGCCGGACACAAGGCGGAGTTCATCGCCTGGCGGTGGGAGCCGATGAAAAACCTGCCGGAGTTGATCGTGCCGTTCAAACGTCCGGTCTACGAGCGCGTGGTCGAGGAATTCACCAAGTTCGCGGGAAAATAGAGCAGATCATCCTGAAACGAAAAAAGCCCTGCGGTTGCAGGGCTTTTTCAATTCAGTTGCGTGATGCGACTCAGTGCATCGCGGTGGAAACGATGTACTGCTGAATGACCTTGAAGTGGTCGAGGCGTTCGATGGCGCGGTCGAGCGCACTGCCTTCCTCTTCCTTCAATCCCTCTTCCATCTCCGCGATCTGGTTCGCGAACACTTCGCGATCGAGATCCTGCATCGAGGTCGCGGTATCGGCGAGCACGGTGAGGCCCTTCTCCGAAATTTCCGCAAGACCGCCGAGCACGATGATCTTCTCGTGCTTGCCGCCGACGGTCACGGTCATGATGCCGGGGCGAACGCTCGCCACCAGCGGCGCATGTCCGGCCATCACGCCGAAATCGCCTTCGACGCCGGGAATGTCGACCTGCTCGACTTCACCCGAGAAGGCGATCTTTTCCGGAGAAACCAGATCGAAGTGAAAGGTCGCCATGATGCTTACGCCGCTTCCGCTGCGAGCTTCTTGCCCTTCTCGACGGCTTCTTCGATGGTGCCGACCATGTAGAAAGCCGCTTCCGGCAGATGGTCGTATTTGCCTTCGCAAAGACCCTTGAAGCCCTTGATGGTGTCGGCGAGATCGACGAACTTGCCCGGCGAACCGGTGAAGACTTCAGCGACGAAGAACGGCTGCGACAGGAAGCGCTCGATCTTGCGGGCGCGAGCAACCGCGATCTTGTCCTCTTCCGACAGTTCGTCCATGCCGAGAATGGCGATGATGTCCTGCAACGATTTGTACTTCTGAAGGATTTGCTGGACCATACGTGCGGTCTGATAGTGCTCTTCGCCGACAATCAGCGGCGACAACATGCGCGAGGCCGACTCGAGCGGATCCACCGCCGGGTAGATGCCCTTTTCCGAGATCGCACGGTTGAGGTTGGTCGTCGCATCGAGATGGGCGAACGTCGTTGCGGGCGCCGGATCGGTGTAGTCGTCGGCCGGGACGTAAATCGCCTGAATTGAGGTGATCGAGCCCTTGGTGGTGGTGGTGATGCGCTCCTGCATCGCGCCCATGTCGGTCGCGAGCGTCGGCTGATAACCCACCGCCGAAGGAATACGGCCGAGCAGAGCGGACACTTCGGAGCCGGCCTGCGTGAAGCGGAAGATGTTGTCGACGAAGAACAGCACGTCCTGGCCCTGATCGCGGAAATGCTCGGCGACCGTCAGACCCGTGAGACCGACGCGCGCGCGCGCACCTGGAGGCTCGTTCATCTGGCCGTACACGAGGGCGCACTTGGAGCCTTCGCCGCCGCCCTTCTTGTTGACGCCGGATTCGATGAACTCGTGATAGAGGTCGTTGCCTTCGCGAGTTCGCTCGCCGACGCCCGCGAACACTGAGTAACCGCCGTGGGCTTTCGCAACGTTGTTGATCAGTTCCTGGATCAGCACGGTCTTGCCAACGCCGGCGCCGCCGAACAGGCCGATCTTGCCGCCCTTGGCGTAAGGCGCGAGCAGATCGACGACCTTGATGCCGGTGACGAGAATTTCAGCCTCGGTGGACTGGTCGGTGTAGAGCGGCGCTTCCTGGTGAATCGCGCGGGTGTCTTCGGCCTTGACCGGGCCGGCTTCGTCGATCGGCTCACCGATGACGTTGATAATGCGGCCGAGCGTGCCGACGCCGACCGGCACCATGATTGGGCTGCCGGTGTCCGTGACTTCCTGACCGCGCACCAGTCCCTCAGTGAGGTCCATCGCGATCGTGCGGACGGTGCTTTCGCCGAGATGCTGCGCGACTTCCAGCACCAGACGGTTGCCACCGTTAGTGGTTTCGAGCGCGTTGAGAATGGCGGGCAAATGGCCATCGAACTGCACGTCGACGACGGCGCCGATAACCTGCGAAATGCGTCCGGTCTGATTGGCGGGGGATGCCATGGGATAGTCTCCTTGAAACTCGTATACGGCGGTCGGCCTTAGATGGCTTCAGCGCCAGAGATGATTTCGATCAGTTCCTTGGTAATCATCGCCTGGCGGGTGCGGTTGTAGATCAGCGTCTGCTTGCGGATCATGTCGCCGGCGTTGCGGGTCGCATTGTCCATCGCGCTCATCTGCGCGCCGTAGAACGACGCGTTGTTTTCGAGCAACGCACGGAAAATCTGCACCGCGAGATTGCGCGGCAGCAGGCTCGAGAGAATTTCGTCCTCAGCCGGCTCGTAATCGTAAACCGACGCGGCGCCAGCCACGGCTTCCTTTTCTTCAAGCATCAGCGGAATGATCTGCTGCGCGGTCGGAATCTGCGAGATCACCGACTTGAAGCGCGAATAGAACAGCGTGCACACATCGAACTCGCCCGCCTCGAACATCGCAATGACCTTCTTGGCGATGTCTTCAGCGTTCTTGAAGCCGAGCACCTTCACCGAGCGCAATTCGACGTTGCCGACGATTTGCTTGTCGAACTGCCGGCGAAGCTGCTCGTAACCCTTGCGGCCGACGCAGAAAATCTTGACCTCTTTGCCCTGATTGATCAGCGAGAGGGCCCGCTCGCGCGCCAAGCGCACGATGGACGAGTTGAACGCGCCGGAGAGGCCTCGCTCGCCGGTGCAGACCAGCAGCAAATGAACATTGTCCTTGCCGGTGCCCGCCAGCAGCGCCGGCGCGGTGCCGGAGCCGGCGGCTGCGCCTGCGATATTGCTGATCACCGCATCCATGCGCTCGGCATAGGGACGCGCCGCTTCGGCCGCGGTCTGGGCACGGCGCAACTTCGACGCCGCAACCATCTGCATGGCCTTGGTGATCTTCTGCGTCGCCTTGGTCGAGGCGATGCGGACACGCATGTCCTTAAGAGACGCCATTCTTTATCTCACCCTGACGATCCAGCTTCACGCCGGAACGCAAACCCCGGTTTCGCCGCGCGCGTAAATCCGCGCGGCGACGATCCTTTTAAACGAATGTCTTGGTGTAGCTTTCGACAACGCCCTTGAGCTTGCCGGCGACGTCGTCTGACAGATCGCGAGAGTCGCGGATGGCATTCAGAATGTCGGCGTGCTTGCCGCGGAACAGCGACAGCAGACCGTCTTCGAACGCACGCACCTTGTTGACCGCAATGCCGTCGAGGTAGCCGTTGACGCCGGCGTAGATCACCACGACCTGCTCTTCCATCTTCAGCGGCGAGAACTGCGGCTGCTTCAGGAGTTCGGTCAGACGCGAACCGCGGGCGAGAAGGCGCTGCGTCGAGGCGTCGAGATCGGAGCCGAACTGCGCGAACGCCGCCATTTCGCGGTACTGCGCAAGCTCGCCCTTGATCTTGCCGGCGACCTTCTTCATCGCCTTGGTCTGCGCCGACGAACCGACGCGCGACACCGAAAGACCGACGTTAACCGCAGGACGGATGCCCTGGAAGAACAGATCAGACTCGAGGAAGATCTGGCCGTCGGTGATCGAAATCACGTTGGTCGGAATGTAGGCCGACACGTCGTTGGCCTGGGTTTCGATGATCGGCAGCGCCGTCAACGAGCCGTTGCCGTGCTCGTCGTTGAGCTTGGCGGCGCGCTCGAGCAGACGCGAATGCAGATAGAACACGTCGCCGGGATAGGCTTCGCGGCCCGGCGGGCGGCGCAGCAGCAGCGACATTTGGCGATAGGCGACGGCCTGCTTGGACAAATCGTCATAGATGATGACGGCGTGCATGCCGTTGTCGCGGAAGTATTCGCCCATCGTGCAGGCGGTGAACGGCGCGATGTACTGCATCGGCGCAGGATCGGACGCCGTCGCGGCGACGATGATCGAGTATTCCAGCGCGCCCTGCTCTTCGAGCACCTTCACGAACTGCGCGACGGTGGAACGCTTCTGGCCGATCGCGACGTACACGCAATACAGCTTCTGGCCCTCCGGCGCGCCGGCGACGTTCAGCGGCTTCTGGTTCAGGATGGTGTCGAGCGCAATCGCGGTCTTGCCGGTCTGACGGTCGCCGATGATCAGTTCGCGCTGGCCGCGGCCAACGGGGATCAGGGCGTCGACAGCCTTGAGGCCGGTGGCCATCGGCTCGTGCACAGACTTGCGCGGAATAATGCCGGGTGCCTTGACGTCGACGCGCTTGCGTTCAGTCGACTGGATCGGACCCTTGCCGTCGATCGGATTGCCGAGCGCGTCGACGACGCGGCCCAGAAGTCCCTTGCCGACCGGAGCGTCCACGATGGCGCGGGTGCGCTTGACGGTCTGGCCTTCCTTGATCTCGCGGTCAGCGCCGAAGATCACGATGCCGACGTTGTCGCTTTCGAGATTGAGCGCCATGCCGCGCGTGCCATTCTCGAACTCGACCATTTCACCGGCCTGAACATTGTCCAGACCGTAGACGCGGGCAATGCCGTCGCCAACCGAGAGAACCTGACCGACTTCCGAGACTTCGGCTTCCTGGCCGAAATTCTTGATCTGGTCCTTGAGGATTGCGGAAATTTCCGCGGCGCGGATGTCCATCAGCCTGCCTCTTTCATCGCGTGCTTGATCGAATTGAGTTTGGTGCGAAGCGAGCTGTCCACCATGCGGCTGCCGAGCTTGACGACAAGCCCGCCGATGATTGACGGATCGACCTTCACGTTGAGATCGACGTCCTTGCCCGACACTGTCTTCAGCGCGGCCTTGAGGGCGTCGAGATTCTTGTCGCTGAGCGGCTCTGCGACGATCACGTCAGCAGTCGCTTCGCCCTTGAACTTGGCGACCAGCGCGCGGAACGCCCTGATGACATCGGCGACGGCGAACAGCCGGCGATTGGCGGTCAGGACTTTCAGGAAATTCGCGGCGACGCCCCCGATGCCGGCCTTGGCCAGGACAGCGGAGAGAGCCTTGGTCTGCGCGTCGGCGGTGAACACCGGGCTGCGCACCAGCCGCAGAAGATCTGGGCTGTCGGCCAGCATGGCCGTAAATTTGTCGAGGTCAGCCTTGACGGCATCGACCGATTTCTGGTCGCGCGCCAGCTCAAAAAGGGCCGTCGCATAACGCCCGGACACGCCAGATACGGAGGGATCTTCAGCTGCCACAAAAATCTCTTTTTAGCTGTCGAACGACCAAGGACAAGGAAAAGACCATCGCTGCCAGTCTGGTGTCATGAGGACACCAAGCGATCTCAAGTCCTTGGAATTCAAGCGGGACTTCGATTTCTGGCCGGAGCAACCTACCCAGCAGCCCAAAATCGCGGTTTTGCTAACATAGCGCGCGCGCAGGTGCAACATGACGGCGATTGCTGATGCGCTTTTGACGGCGCCGGTTTGTCGCACGGGCACCGTTGTCTTGAGCGCGTCCTTGGTGCGTCGCCTTCCGATGGTTTGAGCGATTTGGCATCACAAATTGCCTGCCAAAAGCGACCACGGTCGCGGTCCATGCCACCTTGGCTTCGATACGCCGGTGGGCTGACACGGGGGCGTGATCGCTTCGCCGGCCGAGCCCTGATTCGCGGCAAATCCGGCCCCGCTCATCGCGTCGCAACAAATCTGCCCGCCTGAACCTCTTACCAACGTCCCGCTTCGCACATACCGTCATGAGAATATCGCATGACGGAAGTCAATTCGGCATTTTTGCGTTTACTTCCCGCAGCCAATAATTGCGAAATCTATAAAGTATTGATCAATGCAGTATTGTTTACCAGCTATCGACGTGAGTATTCATTGATGTAATCAGCTTGCATATAAATATTTTGAGGCATTTCGGAACCAAATCCCTCGCCGCCGTTATGCCTTATTACCGGATGATCTATCCCGCAACGCAAGCGCTGGCTCATTTAGCCATGCGCTGGATGGATTTACCAAAAGAGGGACAACTATATGATCGCCGCACTCAAGCGCATGCCGGGGCACCGCGCCGCGAATCGGAATACCTCGATCGCGTTGGTCGCTATCGGAATCCTGGCGCTTAGCGCTTCTGCGAGCGAAGCCGGACGCAAATCGTGGCGCGACGCCAATGCCTCGGTCGGCTCCAGCCGCAGTTTTTCGGGCAAGGCTTCTTTCTACGGCAACGAGTCCGGCAGCAAGACCGCTTCTGGCCAGCGCTTTAATCAGGAGGCCATGACCGCCGCTCACCGGACCTTGCCGTTCGGTACGCGCCTGAAGGTCACCCATGGCGGCCGCAGCGTGGTCGTCACCGTCAATGACCGTGGTCCGTTCATCAAGGGCCGTGTGCTCGATCTGTCGAAGGGCGCTGCCCGCGCGGTCGGTCTCACCAGCCGCGGCGTCGGCCACGTCGTTGCCGAAGTTCAGTAAGCGTTGCGTATGAGTTGAGTTGCGTAAAGTTGCGTTGAAAGGGCCGGTGCCGGTTGCACCGGCCTTTTTCATGCTCGACCGCTTCGCAATTATAGAAAGCTCTGCGGATCGATATCGATCTCGAGCTTGAGATTGCCCTTGGTCTTCGGCCCGGCCGCGAGCCAGTCGCGCATATAGGCCGACAGATCGATGCCGCGTACCGATTTCACCAGGATACGAAAACGATAGCGGCCCTTGATAACCGCGAGCGGCGCCTCCGCGGGACCGAGCACCTGAACGCGCTCGTCGCGCGGCGCCGTGGCGGCGAGCTTGCGCGCGAATCCTTCCGCCGTCGGACGATCCCCCGCTGAGATAATGAGAGACGCCAGCCGCCCGAACGGCGGATACAGCGCGCGTTCGCGCGCCTCGATCTCACTGGCGTAGAACGCTTCGCGGTCGCAGGCGACCAGCGCCTTCATCACCGGATGCTCGGGCTGATGGGTCTGCAGATAACCGACGCCGCGTCCTTGCTCGCGTCCCGCGCGGCCGATCACCTGATTGAGCAACTGGAACGTGCGCTCGGCCGCGCGCGGATCGCCATTACCCAATCCCAGATCCGCATCCACCACGCCGACCAGATTGAGGCGCGGAAAATTATGACCCTTCGCCACCAGTTGCGTGCCGATGATGATGTCGACCCGGCCCTCCGCAATCTCGTTCAGTTCCGAACGCATGGTTTCGATGTCGGTGATGAGATCGCTCGACAGCACCATGGTGCGCGCGTCGGGAAACAGCGCCGCCGCTTCTTCCTGCAAACGTTCCACGCCGGGGCCAATAGCCGCGAGCGATTCCTCAGCGGCGCAGTGCGGGCACTGATGCGGACGCGGCATCGAGAAGCCGCAGTGATGACAGACAAGGCGCTGGCGGAAGCGATGATCCACCAGCCACGCATCGCAGATGGTGCAGGCGAAACGATGCCCGCACGAACGGCACAACGTCAGCGGCGCGTAGCCGCGCCGGTTGAGGAACAGCAGCGCCTGCTCCTTGCGCTCCACCGCAATCTTGATTTCCTCCGCCAGTCGCGGCGAGATGAACCGGCCGCGCTGCGGGCCTTCGCGCTTGAGATCGATGGCTTCAATATGCGGCATGTGCTGGCCGCCAAAGCGCGACGGCAACACGACGCGCCTGTAGCGGCCCTTGCGGGCGTTGACTTCGGTCTCGACCGACGGCGTCGCCGAGCACAGCACGACGGGAATTTTCGCGATACTTCCACGCACCACCGCCATGTCGCGCGCGTGATAATGCGCGCCCTCGTCTTGCTTGTAGGCCTGATCGTGTTCTTCATCGACGATGATAAGCCCGAGATTGGCGTAAGGCAGAAACAGCGCGGAGCGCGCACCGACAATCACTTGCGCGTCACCCGAAGCAACCGCCGCCCAATTGCGCGCGCGTGTGCGCGGGGTCAGCTCGGAATGCCATTCGATCGGTCGCACCCCGAAGCGCGACGCGAACCGATCGAGAAACTGCCCGGTCAGCGCGATCTCCGGCATCAGGATCATGGTTTGCCGGCTGCGGCGAATGGCTTCCGCGACAGCCTCGAAATAGACTTCGGTCTTGCCCGAACCCGTCACGCCGTCGAGCAGCGCGACCTGATACTCATCCTTTGACGCCAGCTCTTTCATCGTGTCGGCGGCGGTGCGCTGCTCGGGTGAAAAATCCGGCTCGGCAAACGACGGATCGGGCACTGGCGGCGCAAGGTCGCGCGGCATCGGTTCGGTGACGAGCGTGCCTTCATCGACAAGACCGTCGATCACGCCCGGGCTGACGCCCGCTTCCTTTGCCGCTTCGGATTTCCCATGCAGCAAGCCGTCCGACAAAATCTCGATCAGACGATGGCGCGCGCTCGTCATGCGCTGCGGCGGCGCGCCCACCAGCCGCACGCCCATGCGCACGCGCTCGGGTCCGAGATGCTCGCCCATGCGCAGCGTCATGCGCAGCACCATGCCCCGCGCCGACAGTGTGTAGTTGGCGACCCAATCGACGAAGCTGCGCAGTTCCGTCTTCAGCGGCGGCACGTCGAGCTTCTCGCCGGTGTCTTTCAGGCGGTTGTGCAGCCGCGGATCGGGGTTCGGATTATCGGCCCAGACCACCGCCGTGACGTCGCGCGGTCCCAGCGGCACGCTGACCACGTCGCCCGGGTTCAGTTCGACGCCATCGGGAACGCGATAGGAATAGGTCTGGTTCAGGGCCACCGGGACAAGAACATCGACGACTCGTCTTGCCATGGTGAGAGGGGTCCAGATTAAGGGCTGAATAAGGAAAAGGGTGCGATAAACCGATTCCTGTCAAGGATCGCATCGGACATATGATGGTCAAAGCCGCTGCTGCAACCGAGGCCGAACCGGAAGGCGCGCCATTGACCTGCGCCGCGCCGGACCTTGCGGCCGAGATTACGCATTGGCTGTCGCATCTGCGCGCCGAGCGGCGGCTGTCGCCCAAGACGCTGGAAGCCTATGCGCGCGATCTGCGTCAATGCCTGGTGTTCCTGAGCGAGCACTGGGGCGGTCTCGTGACCCTCAAGCAATTCGCCGCCATCGAAGCGACCGATGTGCGCGCCTTCATGTCCGCGCGCCGCGCCGACGACATCGGCGGACGATCCCTGATGCGTGCACTCGCAGGGCTGCGCTCGTTCGGACGATTCCTCGAACGCTACGGCAAGGGTAAGGTCGGCGCGCTGTCCGCGATCCGCGCGCCAAAAATCGGCAAGAGCCTGCCGAAGCCCATCCAGATGTCATCCGCGCGGCAGATGACCGATGCGGACATTCGCGCCGGCGAAAATCGCGAGCCGTGGATCTGGGCGCGCGACGCCGCCGTGATGGCGCTGCTGTACGGATCGGGCCTGCGTATTTCCGAAGCGCTCGGTTTGATCCGGCGCGATGTTCCGCTGCCGGGCAAGGGCGACGTAATCACGGTCACCGGCAAGGGCAACAAGACGCGGATGGTGCCCGTACTGCAAAACGTGCTGGCGTTGGTGCAGGATTATGTCGCGATGTGTCCGCACGCGATTGCGCAGGATGGTCCAATTTTCGTCGGCGCGCGCGGCGGCCCTCTCAGCCCGCGTATCATCCAGTTGACAATGGAACGGCTGCGCGGCGCGCTTGGTCTTCCGGACAGCGCCACGCCACACGCGCTGCGTCATTCCTTTGCCACCCATCTGCTGACGCGCGGCGGCGACCTGCGCGCCATCCAGGAATTGCTCGGCCACGCCTCGCTGTCGACCACGCAGATCTACACCGGCGTCGACGCCGACCGCCTGCTCGATGTCTACAAGACGGCGCATCCAAGAGCCTAGCGATGGCCTGACATAAATTTGTCGTGCCGTAATTGCCCGCCAAATTTACCCATCCTGTCACCCGGCTGCCTCTTGCGGACGAACCACAGTTCGGTCAATCGTGGCGCTTGATTTTGACCGAAAGGGTATTTCGATGAGCGCACACGAAAGCATGGAGCACGCCGAGCACGCCGAGCATGCGTCCGGCTCCAACAAGAAGATTGCATTGCTGATCGCGGTGATCGCGCTGTTCCTTGCGTTATCTGAAACGCTCGGCAAGGGCGCCCAGACCGAATCCATCAGCAAGAACGTCGAAGCATCGAACCTGTGGGCCTTCTTCCAGGCCAAGAGCATCCGCCGCACGACGGTGCAGACGGTGGCGGAACACGCCAAGCTCAGCCTTGGGCTTTCGGGCGACGACGCGCAGAAGGCTGCGCTGACCAAGCAGATCGACGACTGGACCAAGACCGCGGCGCGTTATCGCTCCGAACCCGAAACCGGCGAAGGCTCCGAACAGCTCGCGGCGCGCGCCAAGGAAGCCGAGCACGCCCGCGATCTCGCGATGGCGCGCTATCATCATTACGAGGTGGCCTCAGCGGCGTTCCAGATCGGGATCGTGCTGGCGTCGGCGACCATCATCACCGGCATGATCGCGCTGGCATGGGTTTCGGGCCTGCTGGCATTGGCGGGGTTGGCGTTCACCGCAATCGGCCTGTTCGCGCCGCACGCCGTGCATCTGATGTAAAAGCGAAAAAGATCCGTCTGCTCAGGCCTTTGCGCAAAAATTTCGCGAGAGGTCCTTGCATAAGGCGAAGTGGTGAAAAACTTCGCTGCATAAGGCGACATTGCGGCCGACTGGCGATAACCGCTTTTGGAGGCCGGTCGCGCCGTTCATCTTACGGCGACGGGCGCGAGGCCTGCATCCGCCGGCGCAGCCGCCGGATGAATCCAGGCGACGCGCGGCGGCGGAAGCGCGCCATCCATTCCCGAACGGCGAGTTTGAACGGCGCGACGATTTCCGCGGCCCGCGCGCGCAGATCGAGAACGAACTCATAAAGTTTGCGGAACCAATTCATCCGCAGCAGCTTCTCGCGCGTCACGTCAAACACGAAGGCGACGATGCCGACGCCGAGAATCTTCTGAAGGATAATCAGCGCCGTCGCGCCCATAAAATATTTGTGCGCCAGCAGCCATGCCGCAACGAGATTGAGCGGCGTCAAAACAACGAACGGTACCGCAAACACCAGCAGCGTGAGACCAGGCGACAGATGCTCGACACGATCCGCGAGCCATTGCTTCAGCCGGGGCAGCGGGATCAGCGCGACGACGCGCGCGACAATGGGCTCGACGCGATCCCACAGCCACGCCTCGAGCAGAAAGATCAGCGCGAGAAGAACCCAGAGCGGACGAAGCAGCCGGCGCATGGCGGATTCTCATCCAGCATGACCGGCTGAATGCCGGTCAGGCCTTACATATGGATAGCGCGTTTTCCGACCGCAAGCGCGGCCTCCTTGACGGCTTCCGAACGGGTCGGATGCGCGTGGCAGGTGCGTGCGAGGTCTTCCGCGGAACCGCCGAACTCCATCAACACCGCGGCCTCGTGGATCATTTCGCCGGCTTCGGCGCCGACGATGTGAACGCCGAGCACGCGGTCGGTCTTCGCATCCGCAAGAATTTTCACGAAGCCATCCGTGGTCTGGTTGACCTTGGTGCGCGCATTCGCCGTGAACGGAAACTTGCCCGACGTATAGGCGATGCCCGCCTGCTTCAACTCTTCCTCGGTCTTGCCGACGGATGCAACTTCCGGGAACGTGTAGATCACGCTGGGAATGACATCGTAGTTGGTGTGACCGGCCTGGCCTGCGAGAATTTCCGCAATCGCGATGCCTTCGTCCTCGGCCTTGTGCGCGAGCATCGGCCCCGCAATCACGTCGCCGATGGCGTAGATGCCTTTCACGTTGGTTGCGAAATGTCCGTCGGTCTGGACACGGCCGCGCTGATCGAGTTCGACACCGGCTTCCTTCAGCCCGAGGCCTTCGGTGTAAGGCACGCGACCGATCGCGACCAGCACGACGTCTGCCTCGATGGTTTCAGCAGCGCCGCCCGCAGCCGGCTCAATGCTGGCCTTCAATTTCTTGCCGGAGCTATCGACACCGGTCACCTTGGAGCCGAGCTTGAACTCCACACCCTGCTTTTCAAGGATGCGCTGGAACGACTTCGCGACTTCGCCATCCATGCCGGGCAGGATGCGATCGAGGAATTCAACAACGGTGACCTGCGCGCCGAGACGCCGCCACACCGAACCCAGTTCGAGCCCGATCACGCCGGCGCCGATCACCAGCATCTTCTCCGGAACCTTGTCGAGCACCAGCGCGCCGGTCGAGGACACGATGCGCTTTTCGTCGATCTCGACGCCCTTCAGTTTCGTCACGTCCGAGCCGGTGGCAATGACGATGTTCTTTGTCTCGAGAACCTGCGTCTTGCCGTCGTTGCCCTTCACCTCGACCTTGCCGGCGGAGACGATGCGGCCGGTGCCTTCATAGGGATCGATCTTGTTCTTCTTGAACAGGAAGCCGACGCCCTTGACGTTGCCGTCGACGCCGTCGGTCTTGAACTTCATCATGGTCGCAAGATCGAGCTTCGGCTTGCCGACGCCGATGCCCATCTTGGGCAGCATGTGGGTGACTTCCTCGTAACGCTCCGACGCCTGCAACAGCGCCTTGGAGGGAATGCAGCCGACATTGAGGCAGGTGCCGCCGAAGGTCGGCCACTTCTCGACCACAGCAACCTTCATGCCGAGTTGCGCCGCACGGATCGCACAGACGTAACCGCCGGGACCGGTGCCGATAATAACGAGATCATAAGAGGCCATGATGTGATCCTGTACTCAGAGAGAGATTGAAATTAGCGGCCGCCCGATACATCGACGATCGTACCGGTGACGTATGACGCGTCGTCCGACATCAGCCAGACGACGGCGTTGGCGATTTCATCCGCAGTGCCGACGCGCTTCATCGGAACGGTGTGGGCCAGGCGATGCGCCCGGTCCGGCTCGCCGCCGCTCCCATGGATGTCGGTGTCGATCAGGCCCGGACGCAACGCAACGACGCGGATCCCTTCATCCGCGACTTCGCGGGCAAGCCCGACCGTGAACGTATCGATCGCGCCCTTCGAGGCCGCATAATCGACGTATTGCGTCGGCGATCCGAGTGTCGCCGCTACCGACGACAGATTGACGATAACGCCGCCGGACCCGCCGTGCCTGCTGGACATGCGCTTCACGGCTTCGCGCGCGCACAGAATGCTGCCGACGATATTGACGTTCATCATGCGGGTAAGCCGCTCGGCTGACATCTCGTCGACGCGCGCGGTCATGTCGACCACGCCGGCATTGTTGACCAGCACGCCGAGTTTGCCGAAGCCGTCGGCTTCCTTGAACAGCCTGAGAATGTCGGCCTCATTGCCGACATCGCATTTCACCGCGATGGCCTTGCCGTTGCTGGCTTCGATGGTTCCCACGACCTCATCGGCGGCCGCCTTGTTGCTGGCGTAGCCGACGACGACCTTGTAGCCGCGCTTCGCAGCGGCCAGCGCCGTCGCGCGGCCGATGCCGCGGCTCGCACCAGTAACGATGGCAACACGGTCCATGCCCGCCTCCGGGATCAGAGGTCGAGCACCAGCCGGGCCGGATCCTCAAGGCATTCCTTGACGCGGACGAGGAAGGTGACCGCTTCCTTGCCGTCGATGACGCGGTGATCGTAGGACAGCGCGAGGTACATCATCGGGCGGATCTCGATCTTGCCGCCGATGGCGACCGGCCGCTCCTGAATCTTGTGCATGCCGAGAATGCCGGCCTGCGGCGCGTTCAGGATCGGCGTCGACATCAGCGAGCCATAGACGCCGCCGTTCGAGATGGTGAAGGTGCCGCCCTGCATGTCTTCGATCTTGAGCTGGCCGTCGCGCGCCTTCTTGCCGTAGTCGGCGATGCCCTTCTCGATCTCGGCCAGCGACTTGTGATCGCATTCGCGCACCACCGGCACGACGAGGCCCTTGTCGGTGCCGACCGCGACGCCGATGTGGTAATAATTCTTGTAGACGAGGTCGGTGCCGTCGATCTCGGCGTTGACGGCGGGGACTTCCTTCAATGCCTGCACGCAGGCCTTCACGAAGAAGCCCATGAAGCCGAGCTTGGAGCCGTGCTTCTTCTCGAACAGTTCCTTGTAGTGGCTGCGCAGCGCCATCAGGTTCGTCATGTCGACCTCGTTGAAGGTCGTCAGCATCGCAGCGGTGTTCTGCACGTCCTTGAGGCGGCGGGCGATGGTCTGGCGCAGCCGGGTCATCTTCACGCGCTCTTCACGCGCGGCATCGTCGGCAGGCGACGGTGCGCGCACCTGAACGGCGGCGGCAGGCTGGTTGAGCGGCGTCGCAATGGCGGCGGCCTTCTCGATGGCGGCCAGCATGTCGCCCTTGGTGACGCGGCCATCCTTGCCGGAGCCCGGAACGGTCGAGGCATCGATGCCGGATTCGGCGGAAATCTTGCGCACGCTTGGAGCCTGCGGCGCGTCAGCCGGCGGCGACTTCTGGGCAGGCGCTGGTGCTGCGGCAGCGGGTGCGGCGGCCTTGGCGGGCGCAGGCTCAGCAGCCTTTGTAGCTGCTGGCGCAGCCTTCGCTCCGCCCCCGCCTTCGGTGATCTGGCCGAGCAGCGCGCCGACAGCAACCGTCTCGCCATCCTTGGCGACGATTTCGCCCAGCGTTCCCGCAAACGGCGCCGGCACTTCGATGGTCACCTTGTCGGTTTCAAGCTCAACCAAGGGCTCGTCGACGGCGACCGCATCGCCTGCCTTCTTGAACCAGCGGCCAATGGTGGCTTCGGTGACGGACTCGCCAAGTGTCGGAACGCGAATTTCAGCCATTTGTCTTTTCCTCTTGCGTCTTGAGCGGCGGGAGCCGTCAACGCCTCAATCAATCGTATTCAAAGATAAAGATGCCCGCGGCGCGCGGGCATCGATAGATCAGCCGAGAGCTTCGTCGAGAAACGCTTTCAGTTGCTGAAGGTGTTTCGACATCAGACCGGTGGCCGTGGCGGCCGCCGCCGCGCGTCCGGCATAACGCGGACGCTTGTGCGTGGCGCCGACCTGGTTGAGCACCCATTCCAGATAGGGCTCGATGAAGTGCCATGCGCCCATGTTGCGCGGCTCTTCCTGACACCAGACCACTTCGGCCTTCTTGAAACGCTCCATGACCTGCACCAGCGTCTTCAGCGGCACCGGATAGAGCTGCTCGACGCGCAGCAGATAGATGTCATCTATGCCGCGCTTCTCGCGATCCTCGTAAAGATCGTAATAGACCTTGCCCGAGCAGATCACGACGCGGCGGATCTTGGAGTCCGCGACAAGCTTGATATCGCCGCCCTTCTCCGCGTCGTCCAGCAGGACACGGTGGAACGACGTATCGGGGCCGAACTCCTCGAGCTTCGAGGTCGCACGCTTGTGACGCAGCAGCGATTTCGGCGTCATGATGATCAGCGGCTTGCGAATTTCGCGCTTCAACTGACGGCGCAACGCGTGGAACAGGTTCGCAGGCGTCGTGATATTGACGATCTGCATATTGTCTTCCGCGCACATCTGCAGGAAGCGCTCAAGGCGCGCCGACGAATGTTCCGGACCCTGGCCTTCATAGCCATGCGGCAGCATGCAGACGAGGCCCGACATGCGCAGCCACTTGCGTTCGCCCGACGAGATGAACTGGTCGAACAGCACCTGCGCGCCGTTGGCGAAATCGCCGAACTGCGCTTCCCAGATCGTCAGCGCATTCGGTTCGGCCAGCGAATAGCCGTACTCGAAACCAAGCACCGCTTCTTCCGACAGCAGCGAGTTGATGACTTCGTAGTGTCCTTGATTCTCGCCGATGTGGTTGAACGGCGTGTAGCGGCTTTCGTCTTCCTGATCGAACAGCACGGAGTGACGCTGCGAGAACGTGCCGCGCTCGGAATCCTGACCCGACAGGCGGACGTTGTGGCCTTCCTTCATCAGCGTGCAGAACGCCAGCCCTTCGCCGGTCGCCCAGTCGATCCCCTCGCCGTTCTCGATCGCCTTCATGCGCGCGTCGAGGAAGCGCTGCACGGTCCGGTGAAGCCGGAAGCCGTCGGGCACCTTGGTGATCTTGCGGCCGATGTCCTTCAGTTCATCGATGGCGACGCCGGTGTTGCCGCGACGCGGATCTTCACCGAGGTCGGCCGACTTGAAGCCCGCCCACTTGCCGTCGAGCCAGTCGGCCTTGTTCGGCTTGTAGCCCGAACCGGCCTCAAGCTCGGCATCGAGCCGCGCGCGCCAGTCGGCCTTCGCCTTGTCGATTTCGCCTTCGGTCATGACGCCGTCGGCGATCAGGCGCTTGGCGTAGATGTCGAGCGTGGTCGGATGGGTCGCGATCTTCTTGTACATCACCGGGTTGGTGAATGACGGCTCGTCGCCCTCGTTGTGACCGTGGCGGCGATAGCAGAACATGTCGATGACGACAGGCTTGTGGAATTTCTGCCGGTATTCGATCGCGACCTTGGCCGCGAACACCACGGCTTCCGGATCGTCGCCGTTCACATGGAAGATCGGCGCGTCGATCATCTTGGCGACGTCGGACGGATACGGCGACGAGCGCGAGTAGCGCGGATAGGTCGTGAAACCGATCTGGTTGTTGACGATGAAGTGCAGCGAACCGCCGGTGCGATAGCCCTTGAGGTCCGACAGCGCGAAGCATTCCGCCACCACGCCCTGGCCTGCGAACGCGGCATCGCCATGCAGCAGCAGCGGCAGCGCCGAGATGCGCTGGTCCGGCGGATCGCCGTTCTGGTCCTGCTTGGCGCGCACCTTTCCGAGCACCACCGGATCGGCGATTTCCAGATGTGACGGATTGGCAGTGAGCGAGAGATGGATCTTGTTGCCGTCGAACTCGCGGTCCGACGATGCGCCGAGATGATACTTCACGTCGCCCGAACCCTCGACCTCGTCGGGGTTGGCGGAGCCGCCCTTGAATTCGTGGAACAGCGCGCGATGCGGCTTGCCCATCACCTGCGTCAGCACGTTCAAACGTCCGCGATGCGGCATGCCCAGCACGATATCCTGCACGCCGAGATTGCCGCCGCGCTTGATGATCTGTTCGAGCGCGGGGATCAGCGATTCCGCGCCGTCGAGACCGAAGCGCTTGGTGCCGGTGAACTTGATGTCGCAGAATTTCTCGAAGCCTTCGGCTTCGACGAGCTTCATCAGGATGGCGCGGCGGCCTTCGCGGGTGAAGCTGATTTCCTTGTCCGGACCTTCGATGCGCTCCTGAATCCACGACTTCTGCGCCGGATTCGAGATGTGCATGAACTCGACGCCGAGCGTCTGGCAGTAGGTGCGCTGACAGATCGCAACGATCTCGCGCAGCGTCGCGGTCTCAAGACCGAGCACATGATCGAGGAAAATCTTGCGGTCGAGATCGGCGTCGGTGAAGCCATAGGAGCGCGGATCGAGTTCTTCGTGATCCTTCTGGCCTTCGATGCCGAGCGGATCGAGATTGGCGTGGAAGTGGCCGCGCATGCGATAGGCGCGGATCAGCATCAGTGCGCGCACAGAATCCCGCGTCGCCTGCTGCAGATCGGCCGAGGTCAGGTTACCGCCGCCGGGAGCCGCTGCCTGCGCCTTGGCGGCGAGCTTGCCGCCCACGACCTTCTCGACCTGCGCCCAGTTGCCGTCGAGCGCGGAGGTCAGATCGTCATTCGGCGTGGTGGGCCAGTTGGCCTTTTCCCAGGACGGGCCCTGCGCGTTCTTCTCAACGTCCGCAGGCTGGTCCTTCAGGGTCTTGAAGAAGGCCACCCAGTCCGGATCGACCGAAGACGGGTCCTTCTCGTAGCGCGCGTACAGTTCGTCGATGTAGGTGGCGTTGGCGCCGTCGAGGAAGGAAGTGAGAGCGAAATTGGCGTTCGCGTCCTGGCGAGACATGATTGCGTCCTGATTGATTGCATCGCGCGGAAAAATCGGGAGAATTCGCCCGATTTCGGTATCGGCGTCGTGTTTGGGCCGCACCTTTTACCCTATTTAGGGCAAAACTTCGCGCTGAAAAGAACCAAGAACTGAACTAGCCTTTCAATTTTTCGACAAGCGTCGTTCCGAGCCGCGCGGGCGACGGCGAGACGGTGATTCCGGCGGCTTCCATTGCCGAGATCTTGGATTCCGCATCACCCTTGCCGCCCGAGACGATTGCGCCGGCATGACCCATGCGGCGGCCCGGAGGCGCGGTGCGGCCGGCGATAAATCCGACCATCGGCTTCTTGCGGCCGCGCTTGGCTTCGTCCTTGAGGAACTGGGCGGCGTCTTCCTCGGCGGAACCGCCGATTTCGCCGATCATGATGATCGATTTGGTTTTCTCGTCGGCCAGGAACAGCTCAAGAATGTCGATGAACTCGGTGCCCTTGACCGGATCGCCGCCGATCCCGACCGCCGAGGTCTGGCCGAGGCCGGCCTGAGTGGTCTGGAACACCGCTTCGTAGGTCAATGTGCCGGAGCGCGACACGATGCCGACATTGCCGGGCTTGAAGATGTTGGCCGGCATGATGCCGATCTTGGATTCGCCGGCGGTGACGACGCCGGGGCAGTTCGGCCCGATCAGCCGCGACTTGGAGCCCGAGAGCGATCGCTTCACGCGCACCATGTCCAGCACCGGAATGCCTTCGGTGATGCAGATGATCAGAGGCACTTCCGCATCGATCGCCTCGCAGATCGCGTCAGCCGCGCCCGGCGGCGGCACATAGATCACGGATGCGTCGGCACCGGTTTTCTCGCGCGCTTCGGAGACGGTGTCGAACACCGGCAGGCCGAGATGCGTGGTGCCGCCTTTGCCCGGCGACGTGCCGCCGACCATCTTGGTGCCATAAGCGATCGCGCCCTCGGAATGAAAGGTGCCGTTCTTGCCGGTGAAGCCCTGGCAGATGACCTTCGTGTGTTTGTCGATCAGGATGGACATCGGCTTACTTTCCCTTCACGGCGTTGACGATCTTCTGCGCGGCGTCGTCGAGGTCGTCGGCGGGAAGCACGTTCAGGCCGGACTCGCGAATGATTTTCTTGCCTTCCTCGACATTGGTGCCTTCGAGGCGAACCACCAGAGGCACCTTGAGACCGACGGTCTTCACCGCGGCGACAACGCCGGCGGCGATGACGTCGCACTTCATGATGCCGCCGAAAATATTGACGAGAATGCCTTTCACGTTCGGATCGGCGGTGATGATCTTGAACGCCGCCGTAACCTTTTCTTCCGACGCGCCGCCGCCGACGTCGAGGAAGTTGGCCGGGCTTTCGCCGTAGAGCTTGATGATGTCCAGCGTGGCCATCGCGAGGCCCGCGCCGTTCACCATGCAGCCGATGGTGCCGTCGAGCGCGATGTAGGCGAGGTCATACTTCGAGGCTTCGATTTCCTTGGCGTCTTCTTCCGTGGTGTCGCGCAGCGCGACAATGTCCGGATGACGGTAAAGCGAGTTGGAATCGAACGACATCTTGGCGTCGAGGCACTTCAGCTCGCCCTGCTTGGAGACGATCAGCGGATTGATCTCCAGCATCTCCATGTCCTTGGCGAGGAACGCGGTATAGAGCTGCGCCACAAGCTTTTCCGCCTGCTTGGCGAGGTCGCCCTTGAGGCCGAGCGCCTGCGCGACGGTGCGGCCGTGATGGCCCATGACGCCGGTGGCGGGATCGACCGAGAACGTAATGATCTTCTCGGGCGTGTCGTGCGCCACCTTCTCGATGTCCATGCCGCCTTCGGTGGAAACCACGAAGGACACCCACGACGTTTCGCGATCGACCAGCAGCGAGAG
The DNA here is from genome assembly GCF_058800765.1 of Afipia sp. GW822-FHT04G07. Classification (NCBI taxonomy): domain Bacteria; kingdom Pseudomonadati; phylum Pseudomonadota; class Alphaproteobacteria; order Hyphomicrobiales; family Nitrobacteraceae; genus Afipia; species Afipia sp. GW822-FHT04G07. The sequence continues at coordinate 2,836,314 of NZ_JBXAMP010000001.1, read as the reverse complement.
ATAGAATTCCTTCTCGATGTCGGAGCCGTCTTCGAGATAGAGGCGATTGACCTGCTTGCCCGCGGGACCGGTCTGGATCGTCACCAGCGTCGCGCCGAGCATCTGCGTGGTGAATTCCTTGACCTCATCGACCGACTTGGCGAGGCGCACGCCGCCCTTGTCGCCGGCCGAGGCTTCCTTGAACTTGCCCTTGCCGCGTCCGCCGGCATGGATCTGGCTCTTCACCACCCACAACGGGCCGCCGAGTTCTTTCGCGGCCGCTTCCGCTTCGGACGCCTTGAGGATCGGCACGCCGCGCGACACCGGCACGCCGAATTCCTTCAGCACCGCCTTGGCCTGATATTCGTGGATGTTCATGGAGAGCCCCAGACAACAAAGGAGAGAAAGGTAGGGAGACTTGAAAGGTAGGGAGACTTAGCGGCGATCCGGCGAACATGTCACCGGATCGCGCTCGATCGAGGTCGCGCGCTTACTTGCCGAGCAGGTCAGGCGCGATCTTCTTGCAGGCATCGACCAGACCCTGCACCGCGCCGACCGACTTGTCGAAGCCTTCGCGATCCTTGCCGGCCAGTTCGATCTCGACAATACGCTCGACACCCTTCGATCCGATAACAACCGGTACGCCGACATACATGTCCTTCACGCCGTATTCGCCGTTGAGGTAGGCGGCGCAGGGCAGCACGCGCTTCTTGTCGCGCAGATAGCTTTCCGCCATCGCAATCGCGGAGGCGGCAGGCGCGTAGAACGCCGAGCCGGTCTTGAGCAGGTTGACGATCTCGGCGCCGCCGTTGCGGGTGCGGTCGACGATCTCGTCGATGCGCGCCTGCGAGGTCCAGCCCATCTTGACGAGATCCGGCAGCGGAATGCCGGCCACCGTCGAATACTTCGTCAGCGGCACCATGGTGTCGCCGTGACCGCCGAGCACGAAGGCGGTGACGTCTTCCACCGAGACGTTGAACTCGTCGGCCAGGAAATAGCGGAAGCGCGAGGAATCCAGCACGCCGGCCATGCCGACGACCTTCTTGTGCGGTAGGCCGCAGGCCTTCTGCAGCGCCCAGACCATCGCATCGAGCGGATTGGTGATGCAGATCACGAACGCATCGGGGGCGTATTTCTTGATGCCCGCGCCGACCTGCTCCATGACCTTGAGATTGATGCTGAGAAGATCGTCGCGGCTCATGCCGGGCTTGCGCGGCACGCCGGCGGTCACGATCACGACGCTGGCGCCTTCGATCGCCTCGTAGGAATTGGCGCCGGTGAAGCTGGCGTCGAACCCGTCGACCGGAGAAGACTGCGCGATGTCGAGCGACTTGCCCTGCGGCACGCCTTCGGCGATGTCGAACATCACCACGTCGCCAAGTTCTTTCAGTCCGACGAGGTGGGCCAGTGTGCCGCCGATCTGACCTGAACCAATCAAAGCAATCTTGTCACGCGCCATGGGAAATCTATCCTTTGAGATCGACGGGAGAGGGTGGGAAAGCTCTGGACGGCTGGTTAGACCTTTCGCGGCAAGCGTTCAAGTCGCCGTTCGCCCAAGGAAGCGGCAAGGATGCGGCACTGCCTTTCGCCATGGCCCTCAAGCTTGGCCCTCAAGCGTCCTTCGCATCGAGGTTTCGCAGCCGCCAAAGGTGAAACATAAAGCGAACTCCGGACGGGACGATCAGGTTTCGACCAGACCCGTGGTCGAGCCGCTGGCGGAGGAGTCGCTGCGGCCGTGAGGCAGCGCCAGATAGGATTCCGACCCCATCTCGATCAGCCGCGACGAGGTGCGCTTGAACTCGTTGGCCTCGATGCCCTCGGTCACGCTGTAAAGCGACAGCGGGTCGGCGTCGGCCGAGGCCATCAGCTTCACGGCATTGTCGTATAGCGTATCGATCAGCGTGATGAAGCGCTTGGCGTAATTGCGATGCTCGTATGTCATCGCCGGAATCCGGTCGATGATGAGCGTGTGATAATCGTGCGCGAGGTGCAGATAGTCCGACGCGCCCAGCGGCTTCTCGCAAAGGTCCGCGAACGTGAATCGCGCAACGCCGTGCGCGGAATGCGGAACGTGCAAGACGCGCCCCTTGATCGTGATCTCGCGCGGCCGGTCGGCAGCGCCGCCCGTGAGTTTCATCCATGCCTTGTCGAGCGCGGCATCGGCGGCGGTATCGGCGGGCACCAGCCACATCTTGATGCCCGCGAGCTTTTCGAGCCGGAAATCGGTGCGCGCGTCGAGCCGCAGCACCTCCATCCGCTCCTTGAGTTGCGCCACGAACGGCAGAAACAGCGCGCGGTTGAGTCCGCCCTTGTAGAGATCGTCAGGCGCGACGTTCGACGTCGCCACCACCACCGTGCCGAGTTCGAACAGCCGGCTGAACAGCCGGCCGAGGATCATCGCGTCCGCGATGTCGGTGACGTGGAATTCGTCGAAGCACAGCAGCCACGCTTCCTCGAAGATCGACGCTGCGGTCAGCCGCACCGGATCGCTGTCGGGAATTTCCTGCCGCGCGATCTTCTGGCGGAAACCGTGAATCCGCTCGTGAACGTCGGCCATGAACTCATGAAAATGCGCGCGGCGCTTGTGCGCGACGGGACTTTCGTTGAAGAACAGGTCCATCAGCATGGTCTTGCCGCGTCCGACCTCGCCGTGGATGTAGAGGCCGCGCAGCGGGACCGCCTCCTTGTCCGCGAACAGGCGCTGCAGCAGACCGCCGCCACGTCCGGGACGGTATCCCGCCAGTCGCGTCTCCAGCATCGAGAAGGCTTCAACGGCCTTCGCCTGCGCCGGATCGGCCTCGATGGTGCCGGCGGCAACCAGCGCCTGATAGTGCCCTCTGAACGAGGTGCGGGACGGAGCGTTCATGCTCCGCTAACGGCCAGAACGGGCCGAAGAATGCAAGAGTACAATCGGCCTACGTGACGCGCATGATCCGCCACAGTGTTGACGGTTTCACGAGAACATCACTCACTCCGGCAGAATTCCGAGTGCATCGGGTGCTGATTACGGTCTATGCGCTCAACGCATAGGCGTCCTCGACAACGTAGGGCCCGCCGCCGACAGAGGCGCGCGACGAGAACAGCACGAACCGTGACGCCATGAAGCTGCGGGTCGGGAAATAACCGCGCACCGACAGATAATCCGCCACATCCTGATTGGACGCGTCCCGCAGCCGCGCCAGCGTGACATGCGGAATGAATTTGCGGCCCTCGGGATCGAACCCGAAACGCTGCATCAGCCGCTCCAGTTCGGCCTGCAAGTCCATCAGGGGGCGGCTTGGTACAACAGATGCCACCACGGCCCGAGGTTTCTTGCCGCCAAAGCTCGACAGGCCCTGCAACGCCACCTCGAACGGCTTGCGGTTGATCCGCTCCAGCGTCGAGGCGATCTCATTGGCCGCAGGGCCATCGATGTCGCCGATGAAACGCAATGTGACGTGATAATTTTGGGGATCGATCCAGCGCGCACCAGGTAATCCGCCGCGCAAACCCGAGAGCGTCTGGCCGATGTCCGGGGGAATTTCCAGCCCGGTGAACAAGCGAGGCATCACGAAACTCCTCGATGCAAGAGAGGATCACGAATCACCTGCCCCCTTTTTAGCGCAGCACGATGACAGTGCGAAGCGGCCATCTCGTGGCCGGCGCCAAAACCTCTCAGGGCTTGCTTATTTGCGCCGCACGATCCTTCAGAAACGCCTCAACCGTGGGCAAAATCCGCTCCACCACCACATCGACGCCCGCGGCGGTCGGATGCAGCCCGTCGGGCTGGGTCAGCTTCGCATCGGTGGCGACGCCGTCGAGAAAGAACGGATAAAGCGGGACTTTATGAGCCTTGGCGAGATCGGGATAAATGGCGTTGAACTTCGCCGTGTACTCCGCGCCGTAATTTGGCGGCGCATACATGCCGCACAATAAAACAGCGATGTTGCGCGCCTTCAGTTTGGTGAGAATATCGTCGAGCGCGCCGCGCGCCACGCCTGGATCGACGCCGCGCAGCGCGTCGTTGGCGCCGAGTTCGACGATCACGGCTTCGGTGCCGGGCGGGATCGACCACTCAAGCCGGTCGCGGCCGCCGCTCGTGGTGTCGCCCGACACGCCCGCATTGTGGATGTCGGTCGCGATACCCTTCTCGGCGAGAGCCTTTTGCAATCGCACCGGAAACGCCGCCGGGGCCGGCAGGCCGTAACCGGCGGTCAGGGAATCGCCCAGCACGGCAAGCTTGATCGTCTTCACATCTTTGACATCTGGTTTGACATCCGGCGTTTGCGCAAAGGCCGGCCCCGACATCGCCATGATTGCCCCCGCTGCTGCGATCATCACCGCTTTAACGATTGTGGCTTCGCGTTTGAATTTCATTCCGGAAGGCGCGGCAAAAAGGTGCGGGCCCCGGATTCGGGACATCAGCCCCTCGACCGCTGTACCGAAACCCCCATATGACAGATCCATGGACAGTCTCATCGAACCCTCGAAGCGTGCCGGTCTCGAACCGGACACCATTTCCATCTCGAACGTCAATCTCTCGCTGGGCTCTGGCGCCGCGCGGGTTCACATCCTCAAGGACGTGTCCTTGCGCGTCGCGCCCGGTGAGGCCGTCGGCCTGATCGGCCCATCAGGTTCGGGCAAGTCCACGCTGCTGATGGTGATGGCGGGATTGGAACGTCCTGACAGCGGAGAGGTGGTGGTGAACGGCGTCTCGTTCAATGCCCTCGACGAGGACGCGCTCGCACGATTCCGTGGCCGTCATGTCGGCATCGTGTTCCAGTCGTTTCATCTGATCCCGACCATGACCGCGCTGGAAAATGTCGCGGTGCCGCTCGAACTGGCGGGCCGCACCGACGCGACCGCGCGCGCAGCACACGAGCTCGAAGGCGTCGGCCTTGGCGAGCGGCTGCATCACTATCCCTCGCAACTTTCCGGCGGCGAGCAGCAGCGCGTCGCGCTTGCGCGCGCGATGGCGCCAGATCCCGCGATCCTCGTCGCCGATGAGCCGACCGGAAATCTCGACGAGGCCACCGGCAAGCAGATCGTCGATCTGTTGTTCGCCAAACACCTTGAGCGCGGCATGACGCTCGTTCTGGTGACTCACGATGTCGCGCTCGCACAGCGCTGCGACCGCGTGGTGCGGTTGCGCTCGGGCCGCGTCGACGGTCCGGCCACCGACCGGCACTGGGTCGAGACGGCATCGCGATGAGCACAGCCACGGACATGTCCCCGCGCGGCGGCACATTGTCGCTGGCGGTTCGCTATGCATTGCGCGAGTTGCGCAGCGGCCTTCGCGGCTTCTACGTTTTCATTGCCTGCATCGCGCTCGGCGTCATGGCGATCGCGGGCGTCGGCTCCGTCGCGGGCAGTCTCAGCGAAGGCCTCGACCATCAGGGCCGCACGCTGCTCGGCGGCGATATTTCTTTCGCGCTGATCCAGCGCGAAGCCAGCAAAGACGAGCGCGCGTTCCTCGACGCGCAAGGCAAGGTCTCGTCCGCGGCGATCATGCGCGGCATGGCGCGCTCGCAGAGCGGCGAGTTCGCGCTGGTCGATTTGAAAGCCGTCGACGGCAACTATCCGATGCTCGGCGAGGTGAAGCTCACGCCGCAAATGCCGATGACCGAACTGCTGGCGCAACGCGACGGCACGTTCGGCGCGGGCGCCGACGCCGTCCTGCTGGCGCGGCTCGGCCTCAAGGCCGGCGATCGCCTCACCGTCGGCAGCGCGGCTTTTGAAATTCGCGCCGTGGTCGATTCAGAGCCGGACAAGCTCGCGGGCGGCGTCGGTCTCGGGCCGCGCTTTCTTGTCAGCGAGGACGCGCTGCGCGCCACCGGCCTGCTGCAACCCGGCACGCTGGTGCGCTGGATCTATCGCCTGCAACTGCCCGGCGTGACGGTCGACGACAGCGCGACGCAAGCGGTCACGGACCGCGCGCAGAAGGCCCTGCCGGAGGCCGGATGGGAAGTCCGCAGCCGCGGCAACGCCTCGCCGCAGCTCGAGCGCAGCATCGAGCGCTTCACGCAATTTCTGACGCTGGTGGGATTAGCAGCATTGCTGGTCGGCGGCGTCGGTGTCGCCAACGCCATCAAGAGCCACCTCGACCAGCGGCGCGACGTGATCGCGACCTTCAAGGCGCTGGGCGCGACCGGCCGCGAGGTGTTCACGATCTACCTCACCCAGGTGATGGTGCTGGCGATTCTCGGATCGCTGATCGGGCTCGCCATCGGCGCGGCGCTGCCTTTTGTCATCGTCGGCGTGTTCGGAAAAATCCTGCCGCTGCCGGTGGAGGCGACATTCCATGCCGGCGAACTGGCGCTGTCGTTTCTCTACGGCTTGCTGACGGCGCTGGCCTTCGGATTGTGGCCGCTCGGCCGCGTCCATGACGTGCCGGTGGCCGCGCTGTTTCGCGAAGGTGTCTCGTCGGAGTTTCACTGGCCGCGCAAACGCTATCTCGCCCTGATGGCCGCGGTGATCGCGCTGCTGATCGCAGTCGCCATCGGTCTTGCGTATGACAAGCGCGTGGCCGCCGTGTTCGTCGCATCGAGCATCGCGGTGTTCGCCGTGCTGCGCGGCATCGCGTCGCTGCTGATGACTCTGGCGCGCAACCTGCCGCGCCCGCGCTTCACCATGCTGCGGCTGGCCATCGCCAACATCCATCGTCCCGGCGCGCTCACGCCGTCGGTCGTCATGTCGCTCGGTCTTGGGCTCGCCGTGCTGGTGACGATCACGCAGATCGACGGCAACCTGCGGCGGCAGTTCATGGCGGCGCTGCCCGACCGCGCGCCGTCGTTCTATTTCATCGACATCCCGGCCAACCAGGCGACCCGCTTCAGCGACTTCCTGAAACAGACCGCGCCGTCGGCGACGGTGGAGACCGTGCCGATGCTGCGCGGACGCATCGTCGCCGCGAAGAGCGTCAGGGCCGAAGACCTCAAGCCGTCGGCCGACACCGCATGGGTGCTGCAAAGCGACCGTGGCCTGACCTATACCGGCGAAGTCCCGCGCGGCTCAAAGGTCGTCGAAGGCACATGGTGGGATGCCGCCTACAACGGACCACCGCTGGTATCGCTGGAGAAGAAGATCGCCGACGGGCTCGGCATGAAGGTCGGTGACGAGATCACGGTGAATGTCCTCGGCCGCGACATCGTTGCGAAGATCAGCAACCTGCGGACGGTGGACTGGCAGAGCCTCGGCATCAATTTCGCCCTGGTGTTTTCGCCGACGGCCTTCGCCGGCGCACCGCATACCGACATCGCGACGCTCACCGAAACCACTTCGAGCGCCGCGAGCGATGCGAAGCTCATCAAGGAGGTCGCCGCCGCTTTCCCGATGGTGACCAGCGTGCGGGTCCGCGAGGCGCTCGATTCCATCGGAAAGGTCGTGACCAACCTCGTGCTGGCGATCCGGGGCGCCAGTTCCGTCACGCTCATATCGGCCATACTCGTTCTCGGCGGCGCGCTGGCCGCCGGGCACCGGCACCGGGTCTACGATGCGGTGATTCTCAAGACGCTGGGCGCGACGCGCGGCCGGCTGCTGGGCGCCTATGCGCTGGAGTACCTGCTGATCGGCTTTGCGACGGCGGTGTTCGGCGTGGCGGCGGGATCGATCGCCGCCTGGCAGATCGTCACCCGGCTGATGACCCTGAGCTTCGTCTGGCAGGCCGGCAGCGCGGCGATTGTGGTGCTGGCGGCCCTCGCCGTGACGGTCGGGCTGGGGCTGATGGGAACATTACTCGCGCTTAACCAAAAACCGGCTACCGTGCTGCGTAACTTATGACAATTTGTAGCAGCGAATAGCGGGTTTTGCGACACATCGCCGCGCGCCCGAGCTTGCGTTGAATGTGTTAGTTTCCCACATACCGAGCGGGTTCAGATTCCGTCTTGATGCCGTCGCTGGATGGTCTATCAAGTCGGTCCTCTGGGAAGAACTTATAGCTGGCGGCGCAGACCCTTCGCTTTCGCCAGTCAAACACGGGGTTTCGACAATGTCGGACTTGGACCGCAACTACGCTTCTCCCTTCGGCCGGGCCGCCGGGCGCGCTGACGCCGCCGCCGTCGATGCCGGTCTGCGCTCGTACATGCTCAAGATCTACAACTACATGTCGATCGGCCTGGCCATCACGGGTCTGGCCGCGCTCGGCGTGTACATGGGTGCGGTGACGCCTGACCAGACCGCTGCCGCTGGCCGGATCGGCAACCAGTACCTGACGTCGTTCGGCGTCGCGATGTTCGTGAGCCCCCTGAAGTGGGTGTTCATCCTCGCTCCGCTGGTGATGGTGTTCGCCATTTCGTTCGGCATCAATCGCCTCAGGCCGGCAACCGCCCAGCTTCTGTTCTGGGTGTTCGCAGCGCTGATGGGCATTTCGCTGTCGTCGATCTTCCTGGTCTACACGCACACCTCGATCGTGCGCGTGTTCTTCATCACGGCTGCCACGTTCGGTGCGCTGAGCCTGTACGGCTACACAACCAAGCGTGACATGACCGGCATGGGTTCGTTCCTGATGATGGGCCTGTTCGGCATCATCCTCGCGAGCCTGGTGAACCTGTTCCTCGCCAGCTCCATGCTGCAGTTCATCGTCTCGGTGGTCGGCGTGCTGGTGTTCGCGGGCCTCACCGCCTGGGATACCCAGCGCCTGAAGAACGACTACATCTACGGCTACGCCGCTCAGGGCGGAGACGTGGCGGATAAGGCCGCGATTACAGGCGCGCTGTCGCTCTACCTGAACTTCATCAACCTGTTCACGCTGCTGCTGCAGCTGCTGGGACAGCGCGACTGAAGACCGATCGTGGCTGATCGATAACTCCGAAAGCCCCGGCCAAAAGCCGGGGCTTTTGTTTGGGGTATCGTTGAGTTATGCGAGACGCCGAAACAGTTCCGGCAAGCCATGCCCCAGGTTCACATCAGAGCGGCCGCAGCCACCGACCTTCCCGCCATCACGGCGATTTACAGGCACGCGGTCCTTCACGGCACCGCGACCTTCGAACTCGAGCCTCCCGATCTCAACGAAATGACGCGGCGCTTTGAGGCGCTGACGGCAGGCGGTTTCCCGTATCTGGTGGCGATCATGGAGGATGTCGTTGTCGGCTATGCCTATGCCGGACCATACAGGCCGCGTCCGGCCTATCGCTTTACAGTCGAGAACTCCGTGTACCTCGATCCCGCGGCACAGGGGCGGCGGATCGGATCACGGCTCATGCAAGATCTGATTACGGCATCCGAACAACGCGGCTACCGGCAGATGATCGCGGTGATCGGCGATTCCGCCAACGCCGCCTCGATCGGCGTTCATGCCCGCGCGGGCTTCGAGATGATCGGCACGCATCCGAATGTCGGATTCAAGTTCGGCCGCTGGCTCGACACGGTGATGATGCAGCGCGCGCTCGGCGGCGGCGGCGCGACACTTCCAGAGAGCTAGACCAGCGCCAGCTTGCGGTCGATCACCAGCAGCACCCGCTCGAGGTCGTGGCCACGGCGGAGGATCTGACCGCTGGCTGCAATCACGCTGTAGACGCCTTGCTTGCGGGCCAGACGGGGGTCTTTCTCGATTCGATAGATCGGGACTTCCGAGGCGCGGCGGAAAATCGAGAACACCGCGCGGTCTTTCAGAAAGTCGATGGCGTAGTCGCGCCATTCGCCGTCGGCGACCATGCGCCCGTACAGATTGAGAATGCGATTAAGTTCGGCACGGTTGAAGGTGACGCTTTGAGGCGGGAGCGGCGCCGTGCTGCGCTCCGGCCCCCGGCTCTCGCTTGGATCCTTGTCGCCCGACACAGAACTCATCGGCGCCTCCCATGTCACTTGGATGACATGATCGCCCTGTCCGGCGGCCGCTGCAAGCGGGATTTCGGGTCTCCCCGATGCCTGATCATGCGGCAATTCCGCATCACGCTGACGTTAGTCGAAATCATAATGCCGCCTGAATTCGGTCAATTCGCCGCCGCGCTGGGCAACGATAAAAACGAAACTGCGTTGACCCGGTCCTTTCGGCACCGGATTCCTCAGCCCCCAGCCCCCCGGGGTCGTCAGGATCGGGTCTAACTCCCTGCAGTAAATGTCGACCCCAAATCTTCCGGTCAGCGCAAGCTGGCCGTTTTTGTTTCAGGAGATGCGGTCGCTCAAGTTGCAAGATGCGCGAGTGTGCAACACCCGAATCCCGGCACGCGCCTGCGGCTCGTCACATCAACAAGACGCGCTCTCAAGAGTTTTGAGATTGCAGACTGAAATCAGTTCAGCGACGTAAAGGCCGCGCCCAGCATCGGACCGGGCTTGTCGCGATTGCCGTCCTGAACGTAAACCACCGCCGCATCGATGCCGTCGCGGCTGATGTTTTCAAGCGGCACGGTCCAGCTTCCGGCCTTGCCGTTCCAGTCTCCGACCTTCAGCATGTTGCGCACCACGTTGTGATACGTGACCTGCTGCCCGCGATTCTCGCCGCGCGAGATGGTGATCGGCACCGCCTTCGACACCGCGCAGATCCAGATCTCGCCGCTTTTGCCGCCGGCATCGGCCACCGAGACTTTGATCTGCCCGCCCGATGTCGTCATCTTCACCGGCACGGACATCACACCCGAGGCGCTCTGCGTGCGATTCGCTGCACTCTCGATTCCGGCTCGGTCGCTGCCGAGAACATTGGTCGTCCCGTTGACGACGGCTTGCGGTGTGTAGACGCCGCGGTCGCCACGCATCTGCGAGTAAGCCTTCTGGCGGGCGCTGAAGCGCGAATCCGCCAGCGTGTCCTTCCAGCCGAGATAGTCCCAGTAGTCGATCGGCAGGCTGAGTGCGATCACGGTCGGATCCTGCGCGAGTTCACCGAGAACCTTGTCAGCCGGGGGGCACGACGAACAACCCTGCGAGGTAAAGAGCTCGACCACCGCGCGCGGATCGGCGCACACCGGAGTGATGACGGTGAAGATCGCGCAGACGCCGAGCGTGCGCGACAGCCGCGCTGCGAGGGTGCCGGCTGCTGCCGTTTTCGATGTTGGTAAATCAGACATCACGCCTGTCCCCACGATGTATGATGCCTTTCATCATGCCTTTTCATCAGCAAGAAGGCGGCCCATTGATAGGCCGCCCCCTGTGCGCTCGCCACTCACTTCGCAGTGAGCCTGTTCACGGATGCGTTTTCAGGCCGCGCGTCACGCGGCCAGCTTACGCAGCACATAGTGAAGAATGCCGCCGTTTCGGTAGTATTCAAGCTCATCGAGCGTGTCGATGCGGCACAGCAGCGAGATTCGCTTCACCGAGCCATCGCCGGACACGATCTCCGCCGTTAACTTTTGGCGCGGCTTGAGATCGCCCTGCAGGCCGCGAATCGTGACCTTTTCATCGCCCTTCAGACCGAGCGACTGCCATGATGCGCCGTCCTCGAAGGTCAGCGGCAGCACGCCCATGCCGACGAGGTTGGAGCGGTGGATGCGCTCGAAGCTCTGGGTGATCACCGCGCGCACGCCGAGCAGGCGCGTGCCCTTCGCGGCCCAGTCGCGCGACGAACCGTTGCCGTATTCGGCGCCCGCGAACACCACGAGCGGCACCTGTTCGGCCTGATACTTCATCGCCGCATCGTAGATCGACATCTGTTCGCCGTCGGGCCAGTGCTTGGTGAGACCGCCCTCCGGGACGTTGCCATCCGCGCCCTTCAGCATGAAGTTCTTGATGCGGATGTTGGCGAAGGTGCCGCGCATCATCACTTCGTGGTTGCCGCGCCGCGTGCCGTACTGGTTGAAGTCGGCGGGCCGCACCTGATGCTCCGACAGATACTTGCCGGCGGGCGAGGTCAGCTTGATCGCACCGGCCGGCGAGATGTGGTCGGTGGTGATCTTGTCGCCGAACATCGCAAGGATGCGCGCATCGAGAACGTCGGCAATGGGCTCGGGCTCCATCTTCATGCCTTCGAAGTACGGCGGGTTCTGCACGTAGGTCGAGCTCATGTTCCAGGCGTAGGTGTCGCTGGTCACGGTCTTGATCTTGCGCCAGTTGGTGTCGCCCTTGAACACGTCGGCATACTTCTTCTTGAAGATCGTGGAGGTCACGAACTTCTTGATCGTGGCGTTGATCTCCTTCGAGGTCGGCCAGATGTCCTTCAGGTACACCGGCTTGCCGTCTCGGCCGGTGCCGAGCGGCTCCTTGGCCAGATTGATGTTGACGCTGCCGGCCAGCGCATAGGCCACGACCAGCGGCGGCGACGCGAGATAGTTCGCCTGCACGTCCGGCGACACGCGCCCTTCGAAGTTGCGGTTGCCCGACAATACGGCTGCACCAATGATGCCGTTGTCGTTGATCGCCTTGGAAATTTCCTCCGGCAGCGGTCCCGAATTGCCGATGCAGGTGGTGCAGCCGAAGCCGACGAGATTGAAACCGACCTTGTCGAGATCCTTCTGCAATCCGGAATTCGCCAGATACTCGGCGACCACCTGACTGCCCGGCGCGAGCGAGGTCTTCACCCACGGCTTCGCGGTCAGACCCTTGGCGGCTGCGTTGCGGGCGAGAAGGCCCGCGCCGATCAGCACGTTCGGGTTCGAGGTGTTGGTGCAGGAGGTGATGGCGGCGATCACCACGTCACCATGGCCGAGATCGAAGTTGCGGCCTTCGACCGAGTAACGCGTGCCGTCCAGTGCTTTCTTGTAATCCGACGCCATCGCCGCGGCGAAACCTTCCGCGACGCCCGGCAGGGCCACGCGGCCCTCGGGACGCTTCGGGCCGGCGAGCGACGGCACGACGTCGCCGAGATCGAGCGTCAGCAATTCGGTGAATACCGGATCGGGTGAAGCCGAGGTGCGGAACAGGCCCTGCGCCTTGGCGTACTTCTCGACCAGCGCGACGCGCGCAGCCTTGCGGCCCGAGGTCTTGAGATAATCCAGCGCCGACTTGTCGACCGGGAAGAAGCCGCAGGTCGCGCCGTATTCCGGCGCCATGTTGGCGATGGTCGCCTTGTCGGCGACCGACATCGAATCCAGACCGGCGCCGAAGAACTCGACGAACTTGCCGACCACACCCTGCTTGCGCAGCATCTGGGTGACCGTCAGCACGAGATCGGTGGCGGTGACGCCTTCCTTGAGCTGGCCCTTGAGCTTGAAGCCGACAACATCCGGCAGCAGCATGGAGAGCGGTTGACCGAGCATGCAGGCTTCCGCCTCGATGCCGCCGACGCCCCAGCCGAGCACGGCAAGGCCGTTGACCATGGTGGTGTGCGAGTCGGTGCCGACCAGCGAATCCGGATAGGCGACTTCGAACGTGCCCTTCTTCTTGCCGACCGTCAGCTTCTCCTTGCGGGTCCAGACGGTCTGCGCGAGATATTCGAGATTGACCTGATGGCAGATGCCGGTGCCGGGCGGCACGACCGAGAAGTTCGAGAACGCCTTCTGGCCCCACTTCAGGAATTCGTAGCGCTCCTGGTTCTGCTTGTACTCTTCCGCGACGTTCTTGCCGAACGCCTTGTTGTCGCCGAAGAAGTTCACGATCACCGAGTGATCGATCACGAGATCGACGGGCACCAGCGGATTGATCTTTTCGGCATCGCCGCCGAGCGCCTTCATGGCGTTGCGCATCGCGGCGAGATCGACCACCGCCGGCACGCCGGTGAAGTCCTGCATCAGCACGCGCGCGGGGCGGAATGCGATTTCGTGTTCGAGGGTTTTCTTTCTCGCCCACTGCGAGAACGCGACGATGTCGGCCTTCTTGACCGTGCGATCGTCCTCGTTGCGCAGCATGTTCTCGAGCAGCACCTTCATCGAGTAAGGCAGCTTCGAAATGCCCTTGAGGCCGTTCTTTTCAGCGGCAGGCAGGCTGTAATAGACGTAGGTCTTGCCGCCGACCTTGAGGGTTTTCTGGCATTTGAAGCTGTCGAGTGAGGGCATATGAACGGTCCCAGTTCAGGAGTTGAAGATACCGGCAAAAAGGTATCGAAACACCGTCGGACGCGGGGAGAATCAGGGCTGACCGTGCTGCTTCCGGCGGCTGATTGTGTGCTGCACCAAGTTCCGGTTTTATAGAATCTTTCCAGTCTGTACACCACACCCGCTATGGATTGTCTGCCAATTATGCGCGCGACAACCGGAACAACGGCTCCCTGCCAAAGGCCATCGGTCAATCCATCATGAGACTTGCGGGTCACGGTCTGGGGTGCGTCAGGGGCGGGAGAAATATCTTCTCCGCTCTCGATTTTGAGGTCTCCGCAGGACAGGCGCTGGCCGTGACCGGCGTCAACGGGGCAGGAAAATCCTCCTTGCTGCGCATGATCGCGGGGCTGCTGCCCGCCGCAAGCGGCACGATCGCGCTTCAAGGCCCCGAAACGGACCTGACCCTCCCGGAGCAGGCGCACTATCTCGGCCATCGCGACGCGATGAAGCCCTCGCTCTCGGTGCTGGAGAATCTGGAATTCTGGCGGGCGTTTCTCGGCGGAGACGCCGCCGATGCAACGGACAGCCTCGCGGCGGTGGGTCTCGCTCACGCCATTCACCTGCCCGCCGGCTTTCTCTCGGCCGGCCAGCGGCGGCGGCTCTCGATCGCAAGGCTGCTCGCCGTCAGGCGGCCGGTCTGGCTGCTCGACGAGCCCACGTCGGCGCTCGACGCCAAAGGTCAAACCATGGTCGCCGCCCTGATGGCGGATCATCTGGCCGACGGTGGAATCATTCTCGCCGCGACCCATGGCCCGCTTGGAATTTCCGCGCAGGAATTGCGGATCGGCGGTGATGCGTGACCGCGCTCGCCGCTCTGATTTGCCGTGACCTCAAGGTCGCCCTGCGCGCCGGCGGCGGTGCGCTGATCGGCGTGCTGTTTTTTCTCAGCGTCGTTGTGGTGATGCCGTTCGCGCTCGGGCCGGACCTCGCGCTGCTCAAACGCATCGGCCCCGCCATCCTCTGGCTCGGTGCGATGCTCGCAAGCCTCCTGACTCTCGACCGGCTGTTCACCGCCGATCAGGATGACGGCTCGCTCGATGTGATCGCGATGAGCCGCACGCCGCTGGAACTGACGTGCGCGGCGAAAGCGCTGGCGCACTGGCTGGCCGCAGGCGTGCCGCTGATCGTGGCGACACCCATTATCGGCATCCTGCTCAACCTCGACGCGGCATCGACATTCGCGGTGGCCTTGACGCTGCTGGTGGGCACGCCCGCGCTGACATTCACCGGCATGATCGGCGCGGCGCTTGCGGTGACGCTGCGGCGTGGCGGCTTGCTGCTCGCCGTGGTGGTGCTGCCGCTGTCGATTCCTGTGCTGATTTTCGGTGTTGCCGCCTCGAACGCCGCCATCGACGGGCCGGTCTCGTTCGGCACGCCGTTTTCGATCCTGTGCGCACTGTCGCTTATAAGCTTTGTGGTCGGGCCGTTTGCGGCGGCGGCCAGCCTGCGGCAAGGGCTCGACTGATGCGGCAACACGCCCGATCAATTCTCACGGAAACGCTGCGTCACGCGGCCTGCGCGCATTGCCTCCCGCGCGCGCGGCCTTTATCAGGACCATCATGAGCCTTATCGACCTTGCCAATCCGACGCGGTTCCTTGCGCTCACCACGCGCGTGCTGCCATGGCTTGCCGCCACAACCGTGATCCTGCTCGCGGTCGGACTTTATCTGTCCGCGCTGGCGCCCGACGACTACCAGCAGGGCGCAACCGTGAAGATCATGTTCATCCACGTGCCGAACGCGTGGCTGTCGATGTTCGTCTGGGGCGTGATGAGCGTGGCCGCGCTCGGCACGCTGGTGTGGCGGCATCCACTGGCGGACGTCGCTGCGAAGGCCGCGGCACCGCTCGGCGCATCCTTCACATTTCTCGCGCTCGTGACCGGCTCGCTGTGGGGCCGCCCGATGTGGGGCACCTATTGGGAATGGGACGCGCGGCTGACATCGGTGCTGATTCTGTTTCTGATGTATCTCGGCATCATGGCGCTGTGGCGCGCGGTGGAAGATCCGTCGCGCGCGGCGCGGGCCGCCGCTATCCTGACGCTGGTCGGCGCGATCAACATTCCGATCATCAAATTCTCCGTCGACTGGTGGAACACGCTGCATCAGGGCGCATCGGTGATCCGCGCAGGCGGGCCGACTATGGACCGCGCGTTTCTGATTCCGCTGCTCGTCATGGCGATCGGATTTTCGCTGCTGTTCCTGACGCTGCATCTGGCCGCGATGCGCAACGAAGTGCTGCGGCGGCGGGTGCGCAGCTTGCAGATGATGCAAGCCAGCAAGCAGGCGGCGTAACCCGATGTCGCTCGGTCCTTACGCCTCCTTCATTGTCACCTCGTACCTGCTCGCAGGTCTTGTGATCGCAGTGCTGATCCTCTGGATCGCATTCGACTATCAAAACCAGCAGCGCGCCTTGCGCGATCTCGAAGCCCGCGGCGTGACGCGGCGCTCGGCGCAAAATCCCGGCAAGCCATCATGAGCGAGAACGGCGCGGCGCGGCCGCAACGTCGCTCACAGGGCCGCCGGCAGCGCCGGTCCTGGCTGGTGGCGCTGCCGTTGATCGCCTTTGCCGTGCTGGCCGGATTGTTCTGGTTCAGGCTCGGCGCCGGTGACCCGGCGCGCATCCCGTCGGCGCTGATCGGCCGCCCGGCGCCGCAGACGAAACTTCCGCCGCTGGACGGACTTGTCTCCAACGGCGCGCAAATCCCGGGGCTTGACCCCGCCGCATTCAAGGGCGCGGTCAGCGTCGTGAATGTCTGGGCATCATGGTGCGTACCGTGTCACGACGAAGCGCCGCTGCTGGTGCAGCTCGCGCAGGACAAGCGGATTCGCGTGATCGGCATCAACTACAAGGACACCCAGGACAACGCCCGCCGCTTCCTCGGACGCTACGGCAATCCGTTCAGCGCAGTCGGCGTCGACGCCAATGGCCGCGCCTCGATCGAGTGGGGGGTCTATGGCGTCCCGGAAACCTTCGTCGTCGGCCGCGACGGGGCCATCGCCTACAAGCTGATCGGGCCGATCACGCCCGAGAACATCGACCGCGTGCTGAAGGCCGAAATCGACAAGGCGCTGCGTTAACTATTCTCGCGGCGGCGCATCAAAAATAATTATGCGCTTTTATCTGCCGTTCATTTGACAGCCATGGCGCAGCCACGAATTCGAACATAACCTCCTTGTGTTGCAAACATCGTCCTGGAGGGACAACCCATGCGTTTTTCTAAATTTGCTTCGTTGACTGCGGCCATGCTCGCTGCCGGCCTGCTGAGTGCGTCGCCGTCGTTCGCCCAGGCGACACAGCCTGCAACCGGCGGCAAGATGGCGCCTCCGCCCGCCGCCACCGCGCCCAAGGCCGACTCGAAGATGGCCCCCGCTCCGGCGGCGAAAGCCGACACCAAGGCGGCGCCAGCGGCGAAGGCCGACACCAAGACCGAACTGCTCGACATCAACTCGGCGTCGGCGGATCAGCTCAAGGCGCTCAAGGGCATCGGCGACGCCTACTCGGCCGCGATCATCAAGGGCCGCCCGTACAAGGGCAAGGACGAACTCGTGCAGAAGAAGATCGTGCCCGAGAAGACCTATGCCGAGATCAAGGACAAGATCATCGCAAAGCAGAAGTAATTCTGTCTCCGCGATTTGAGTTCTTCAGAAACGCATCGGCGCTCCGCGCCGGTGCGTTTTTTGCGCCTAGCCTTTGGTAATGTCGCCGCGCTCGGCGTCGCTCGCAGCATCCGTTGCCGGCTCGATCCCGTAGCGCTTGATCAGCGAGGTCTGGAGCATCGCGAAGATTGCGGTGATCGGGATCACGCCGAACGCCTTGAACGACACCCAGAAATCCGTGGTCTGGGTGCGCCAGATGATTTCATTCAGCACCGCCATGCCGGCGAAAAAGATCGCCCAGCGGATGGTCAGCAGCCGCCAGCCTTCCGGCGTCAAATTAAACATCTGGTCGAACATGATCGCGATGAACGAACGCCCGAGCAGCAATCCGATCCCGAGTGTCGCCGCGAACAGCGCGTAGATGATGGTCGGCTTGATCTTGATGAAGGTCTCGTCGTGAAAGAACAGCGTCAATCCGCCGAACACCAGCACGATCACCGCCGTGACGATCGCCATCATCGGCACATGCCGCGTCACCACATAGGACGCGACGATCGCCGCCACGATGGCGACCATGAATGCGCCGGTGGCGACGAACAGCCCGAACTTCGCGTTCGCTCCGAAGAAGATCACCAGCGGGCCGAGCTCGGTCGCGAGCTTGAACAGCGGGTGCGGCGCGGGCTTGTCGGTGGCAGCCATCAGGTGTCCTGTCCTGCAATCGCGCGCGCGAAATCGCGCGCGGTGAACGGCGCGAGATCGTCGATCCCCTCGCCAACGCCGATGAAATGCACCGGCAACTTGTATTTCTCCGACAGCGCCACGAGGATGCCGCCGCGCGCGGTGCCGTCGAGCTTGGTCATCACCAGCCCGGTGACGCCTGCGGTTTTGTGAAATGCCTCGACCTGCGACAGCGCGTTCTGTCCGACAGTGGCATCTAGCACCAGCAACACCGCGTGCGGCGCGGAGGCATCGACCTTGCCGATCACGCGGCGCACTTTCTCAAGCTCGACCATCAGCTCGGTCTTGTTCTGCAAGCGCCCGGCGGTGTCGATCAGCAGCACATCCATGTCGGCCGCCTTCGCGGCCTCGACCGCCTCGAAGGCAAGGCTCGCCGAATCCGATCCCTGCGCACGCGCCACCACCGGAACCTTGTTGCGTTCGCCCCACACCTTCAACTGCTCGATGGCGGCGGCGCGGAAGGTATCGCCCGCGGCCAGCATCACCTTGCGGCCTTCTGCCGTCAGCTTCGATGCGAGCTTGCCGATGGTGGTGGTCTTGCCGGAGCCGTTGACGCCCACCACGAGAATGACGAACGGCTTTTGCGCCGTATCGATTTCCAGCGGCTTCGCCACCGGGCCGAGCACCTTCTCGACTTCGGTTGCGACAATCGCGGTGACATCGTCCGCCGACACGTCCTTGTCGTAGCGTCCCTTGCCGACGGCTTCCGCGATGCGCGCCGCGACTTCGGTTCCCAGATCCGCACGCAGCAGCACATCCTCGATGTCATCGAGCATGGCGCGGTCGAGCTTGCGCTTGGTCACCAATGCGGCGACCGCGCCGCCGATCGAACTGGACGTGCGCTTGAGGCCGGCGGAAAGCCTGCGCCACCAGCTTTGTTTGGGTTCCTGCGGACTGTCGTTCATGCGGGGGGTGTGTTACCCGGTTCGGGCTGCAAACGAAAGTCGTTCAGGAACAATGGATACGCCGCAACCGACACCGGAAGAAATGCAGGCCCGCGTGCTTCATCGCGACGGGCTGATGCTGGTGATCGATAAGCCGGCCGGTATCGCCGTGCATAAGGGGCCGAAAGGCGGCCCCAATCTGGAAGCCTCATTCGACGCGCTGCGCTACGGCCTGCCGCGCCCGCCGGTGCTGGCGCATCGTCTCGACCGCGATACATCCGGCTGTCTTGTGCTGGGACGCCATCGCAAGGCGACGGCCTCGCTCGGCCTGCTGTTCAAGCACGGCAAGATTTCCAAGACCTACTGGGCGGTGGTCGAAGGCGGCCCTGCGGCGGACGAGGGCGAAATCGACATTCCGCTGGGACGTTTGGACGCAGAGCGCGGCTGGTGGCAGAAGCCGGACCCGAACGGATTTCCGTCACTGAGCAAATGGAAAGTGCTCGGTCGCGGTGACGGCCTCACATGGCTTGCGATGGAACCGATCACCGGCCGTACCCATCAGCTGCGCGTCCATGCCGCCGCGAGCGGCTGGCCGATCGTCGGCGATAACATCTACGGCAACGGACCGCGGTTCGGCGAACCGACGCTGCATCTGCACGCACGTGAAATCGTCATCCCGCTGTCGAAAAACAAACCGCCGGTGCGCGTGGTCGCGCCCGCGCCCGCCCATCTGCATGAGCGGCTGCGCGCATGCGGATGGAACGGCGACGAAGCGACTGTTCCAGAGCTGATAAGTTCCGGCGAATAACCCGTGCTGGCTCGTCATTGCGAGCGAAGCGAAGCAATCCAGCTTTAGATTGGATTGCTTCGTCGCAAACGCTCCCCGCAATGACGGCGATCAAATCCATTGACTCGGCACTCACAAACAAAAAGGGCCCCGGAAATTCCGGAGCCCTGATTGGTTCAAGCGACGAGGCGCTTACTTGTCGCGCTTCTTGAGCGCGTTGCCGAGAATGTCGCCCAGCGTCGCACCCGAATCCGAAGATCCGTACTGCGCGATGGCTTCCTTCTCTTCAGCGACTTCAAGCGCCTTGATCGAGACCTGCACCTTGCGGGCCTTCTTGTCGAACTGGATGACGCGGGCGTCAACCTTTTCGCCGACAGCGAAGCGCTCGGCGCGCTGGTCGCCGCGATCGCGGGCGAGTTCAGAACGCTTGATGAAGGTGGTGAAGTCGGTGCCGGTGATCTGAACTTCGATACCGGCTTCCTTCACCTCGATGATCTCGCAGGTCACGACGGCACCCTTCTTGACGTCGCCTGGTTCTGCGAACGGGTCGCCCTCGAGCTGCTTCACGCCGAGCGAGATACGCTCCTTCTCGACATCCACATCGAGGACGATGGCCTTGACCATGTCGCCCTTCTTGAAGTTGTCGATGACCTGTTCGCCCGGCTGTTTCCAGTCGAGGTCGGACAGATGGACCATGCCGTCCACTTCGCCGTCGAGGCCCAGGAACAGACCGAACTCGGTCTTGTTCTTGACTTCGCCTTCGACAGTGGCGCCGACGGGATACTTCTCGACGAAGACTTCCCACGGATTGCGCATGGTCTGCTTGAGGCCGAGCGAGATGCGGCGCTTGGCCGAATCCACTTCAAGAACCTGCACTTCGACTTCCTGCGAGGTCGAAACGATCTTGCCGGGGTGCATGTTCTTCTTGGTCCACGACATTTCGGAGACGTGGATCAGGCCTTCAATGCCCGGCTCCAGTTCGACGAATGCGCCGTAGTCGGTGATGTTGGTGACGCGTCCGGTGAAGCGCGAGTTCAGCGGATACTTCGCCTCGATGCCCTGCCATGGATCGTCCAGCAGCTGCTTCATGCCGAGCGAAATACGGTGGGTCTCGTGGTTGATCTTGATGATCTTCACCTTGACCGTCTGGCCGATGGCCAGAACTTCGGTCGGGTGATTGACGCGGCGCCATGCGATGTCGGTGACATGCAGCAGGCCGTCGATGCCGCCGAGGTCAACGAACGCACCGTAGTCGGTGATGTTCTTGACGACGCCGTCGATGACCTGACCTTCTTCGAGGTTCTGCACCAGTTCCTGACGCTGTTCGGCGCGGGTCTCTTCGAGAACCGTGCGGCGCGACACCACGATGTTGCCGCGGCGGCGATCCATCTTGAGAATCTGGAACGGCTGCGAGTTGTTCATCAATGGCGCGACGTCGCGGATCGGACGAATGTCGACCTGCGAGCGCGGCAGGAAGGCGACAGCGCCGTCGAGATCGACGGTGAAGCCACCCTTGACCTGATTGAAGATAACGCCGTGAACCTTCTCGTTGTTGTTGAAGGCCTTCTCGAGCTTGCCCCAGCTTTCCTCGCGGCGCGCCTTGTCGCGCGACAGCACGGCTTCGCCGAGTGCGTTCTCGATCCGGTCGAGGAACACCTCGACTTCATCGCCGACCTTGAGGTCGGCTTCACGGCCGGGGCCGTTGAATTCGCGGAGAGCCACGCGGCCCTCGGTCTTCAGGCCGACGTCGATGACGGCCATGTCTTTCTCGATCGCAACAACAATGCCCTTGATGACGGAGCTTTCCTGCAGGTTGCCGCCTGCAAAGGACTCATCGAGCATCGCGGCGAAATCGTCGCGGGAAGGATTATAGGAAGTAGCAGTCGAAGCCATTTGTTCTCCAGATGCGGATGCCGGCAGCGGGGTTGAAGGCGTAACGCGCATCCAGTGCCAAAGGTCCGCTACCTTTGACGACCGCTTCCGCAAAAGCATTTGCGAAACCGGGCCGGCCTGTGCCTGCACGAGCGATACGATGCAAAAATTGGAATGACGCGCCTGGAAAGCGCGTGGTCTGCTGTCCGGAGCTGAGACGAAAATCGACCTCAAAGACCGGGAGCGGGCATTCCTCCAATGACGGCAGGGACTAAGCCCTCGACCGGCCCGCTCGGACGGCCTCGACAATGTCGATGGCAGCCCGGACGCCGCTTTCTATATCCAACTGGGAGTTATCCAGCAAGACCGCATCCGGAGCCGCTTTTAGCGGGGCCGCAGCCCGGTTCCGGTCGCGCTCGTCGCGCTTGAGGATGTCGGCCAGAACGGCGGCCTCGTCGGCCTGCTCGCCCCGCGCCAGCGCCTCCAGCGTCCGGCGGCGGGCCCGGACCTCGGGGTCCGCCACGACGAAAATCTTCACCTCGGCGTGCGGGCAGATCACGGTTCCAATATCGCGGCCGTCCAGAACGGCGCCCGGGGGGCCTGCCGCGAACTGCCGCTGAAAATCGATAAGTGCTTCTCTTACCTTTGGAATTGCCGAGACCACCGAGGCCGCGTCACCCACTTTCTGGGTTTTCAGGACCGGATTGCCGAACTTTTCAGGGTCGAGTTCCATGGCTACCGCCACCGCGAGGGCCTCGTTGGTCAGATCGGCCCCCATCTCCAGCAGCGCTTGGGCGACCGCGCGGTAGATCACGCCGGTGTCGAGATGGCGGAACCCGTAATGATGGGCCAGCCGCTTGCCGAGCGTGCCTTTTCCGGATGCGGCGGGTCCGTCGATGGCGATGATCATGAGAAGTCCGCTCCCAGCCCGCGCATCATCGGAATGAAATCCGGAAAGCTGGTGGCGATGAATCCGGTATCGTCGATCTTCACCGGCGCGTCTGACGCCGCACCCATCACCAGCGCCGACATGGCGATGCGGTGATCCATGTGCGTGGCGACAAGGCCGCCGCCCGGCACATGGCCCTTGCCGGTCACGATCAGATCGTCGCCGGAAATCTCGACCTGCACGCCGTTGACGCGCAGCATGTCCGCGGTCGCCGCGAGACGGTCGGATTCCTTGACGCGCAATTCCTGCAAGCCGCGCATTGTCGTGACGCCTTCCGCGAAACTCGCTGCGACGGCGAGCACGAGATATTCGTCGATCATCGAGGGCGCGCGTTCCGGCGGCACCGTCACGCCGCGCAACTGCGACGCGCGCACGCGGAATTGCGCCATCGGCTCGCCGGCATCGTTGCGCTGATGGCTCTCTTCGATGGAAGCGCCCATTTCGCGCAAGGTTGTGAAAAGCCCTGTCCGCAAAGGGTTTGTCATGATGTCGGTGAACGTCACATCGGATTCCGGCACGATCAGCGCGGCCACGATGGGGAATGCCGCCGACGACGGATCGGCCGGCACGACAACATTGGCGCCGTGCAATTCGGGCTGTCCGGTGAGCGCGATCTTGCGGCCGTGCGCGCCCTCTTTCGTCGTGACGACATGCGCGCCGAAATGCGTGAGCATCAGTTCGGTATGATCGCGGCTGGCTTCCTGTTCGATCACCGTGGTGACGCCCGGCGCGGACAATCCCGCCAGCAGCACCGCCGACTTGATCTGCGCCGACGCCACCGGCGTGCGGTAGACGATCGGCAGCGGATCGCGCGCGCCTTGCAGCGTCATCGGCAGCCGTCCGCCGTCCGCGCTCATTGAAACGCGCGCGCCCATCAGTTCCAGCGGGTCAAGGATTCTGCGCATCGGCCGGCTGCGCAAACTGGCGTCGCCGTCGAAGGTCGCAGCAATCGGGCATCCCGCCACCGCGCCCATGGCGAGACGGCATCCGGTGCCGCTGTTGCCAAAATCGAGCGGCGCATCGGGGGCGGCAAAGCCGCCGACGCCGACGCCGCGGACCGACCAAGCGCCCTCGCCGGTGCGCTCGACCCGTGCGCCCAAAGCGCGCATGGCCTTGGCGGTGTTGAGAACATCCTCGCCTTCCAAAAGCCCCGAAATCCGGGTCTCACCCACTGCCAGCGCACCGAGAATCAGGGCCCGATGCGAGATCGATTTATCGCCCGGGACGCGGACGCGGCCGCTGAGAGCGCCTGCGGGCCGCGATTCCAGCGGCGTGGGGTGGTCGGAATGGGTCAAAACGGCATTTTCCTTATGTAGGCGGCTCCTACCACGAGGTTTGCAGCACGTCACGACCCGGTCATTTATCCCCTAAACCGCTATTGACAGCGGCGGCGCAACTAGCCAAGTGAAGCACCGCTTTTTCAAGACATTCTCAGGACTATAAGCCGTGGCAAAAGCCGATCTCGGAACCAAGCGCATTTGCCCGACCACGGGCAAGAAGTTCTACGACCTCAACAAGACACCGGTGATTTCGCCGTACACCGGCGAAGTTGTGCCGATCGCGCCGATTCCGCCGCCACGCACGCGCGCCGACGCAGCCGCGCGCGCTGCGGCAGCCAGCGCCGCCAGCATCGTGCCGGAACCGGCCGAGTCGGAAGAATTGGTGTCGCTGGAAGAGGCCGACGCCGAGGAAAACACCGGCAAGGTCAAGGCCGTGGTGCCGGAGTCCGAGGACGATATCGAAGTCGACGACACCATTTCCGACGACGATGACGATGATTCGACCTTCATCGCCGAAGACGAGGAAGACGACGAAGACGTCACCGACATCATTGGCGACGTTTCCGGCGACGAAGAGACTTGAGATAAATTCTCAAGTGTGATTTTTCGGGACTTGCGCGTCGCCTGATCGACGCGCCGCTGAAATAACCCGCGCAGTCCCACCGCGCGGCGAGGTGTTCGGGGCCATAGCTCAGCTGGGAGAGCGCTTGCATGGCATGCAAGAGGTCGGCGGTTCGATCCCGCCTGGCTCCACCATCCTCCTTCAAAACTCCGCGATTGAGTCTTCTGACGCCTGAATTTCCGTTCGCTCACTGAACAACGCATTTGCGAAGACGCACGCATGGACGCATGACCGTCGCGATATTGACGGCGCTGTCCGAATTCTTTCAATGTGACGGCAGGCTGCAATGCTGCGGCACCATTTTCATTCTCCGTTGATCGAAGGCTGACTCAATGACATCCCAAACCGCGACCGGGGCAATGGCCGGACTGCGCGTCATCGATCTGACGCGCGTGCTCGGCGGTCCCTACTGCACGCAGATTCTCGCCGACCACGGCGCAGATGTCGTGAAGGTCGAACCTCCGGCGGGCGACGAGACCCGCGACTGGGGCCCTCCGTTCCACGACGATGACGCGGCCTATTACATCGGCACCAATCGCAACAAGCGTTCGATCGGCCTCGATCTCGCCTCGGAAGGCGGTCGCACGGTTCTGATGAAAATGCTCGAGACCGCCGACGTGCTGATCGAGAATTTCAAACCGGGCACGCTCGACAAGTGGGGCATCGGCAACGATTTCCTGCGCGCAAAATTCCCCGCATTGATCCACTGCCGCATTTCCGGCTTCGGCGGCGACGGCCCCCACGGCGGACACCCCGGCTACGACGCGATCATCCAGTCCATGGTCGGCCTGATGGCTTCGACCGGATCGCCGGAAAGCGGCCCGACCCGCATCGGCGTGGCGCTTGTCGACATGTCGACGGGACTTTACGCGGCGGTCGGTATCTTGATGGCGCTCGCGGAACGCGCGAGATCCGGCAAGGGCCAGTTCCTGGAGACGACACTCTACGAAACCGGCCTCGCGATCATGCATCCGCATACGGCCAATTACTTCATGCACGGCAAGCCGCCGGCGCTGACCGGCAACGAGCATCCGAATCTGGTGCCCTATGCGGTGTTCCCGGCGCGCGACGGCAACGTCTTCATGGGTGTCGGCAATGACGGCACTTTCCGCAAGCTGATGAAGGAACTTGGGCGACCTGAGCTCGGCACCGATCCGCGTTTCGCGCGCAACCGCGATCGCATCGCGCATCGCGACGAACTGCGCGACGTCCTTGTCGATATTCTCAAGGACCACGACAGCGAACCACTGTGCCGTCGCCTGCTCGCGGCGGGTCTGCCGGCAGGCCCGGTGCAGTCGATCGACAAGGCGCTGGCGAGCGACCACGTCAAGCACCGCGGCGATGTCATCGAGAAGGATTGGTACAAGGGCGTCGCCTCGCCGATCCGCTTCGACCGCACCAAGGCCAGCCTGCGTCGCGTGCCGCCGAAATTCAGCGAGCACTCAGACGAAATACTGGGTGAGTTCGGTTACTCGGCGAAGGAGATCGCCGAGCTTCACGCCAGCGGCATCGTGGCGGCAGAACGCAAGCGCTGAGTTTCCCTGGGAACACAGCAACGCATCAAAAGGGCGGCGGTCAGGCTTTGACCGTCGCCTTTTTTCTTCCCTTCGAAGATTCCGCACACGCACATCGTGCGCGACGCCACAATCGCCTGCACCCAAGGTTGGGCCACTAAGGTCTTGGCCATTTAGGGCTTCCCTCCGGCAACCCTCCCCGATTACCATCCCGCGTCAATTGCACGTCATCCGGCGCTGTTAGCGCGCAGCATTCAACGATGATGACGGCTTCAGGGAGAAACTCGATGAGGATTCGCCAGATCAGCTTTGGCTTCGCTGCCTCGACCATGATCGCACTTGCCATGCCCGCGCAAGCCGCCACCGAGATCCAGTGGTGGCACGCCATCACCGGCGGCAACAACGAGGTCGTGGTGAAGCTCGCTGAAGAGTTCAACGCGTCGCAGAGCGAGTACAAGGTCGTCCCGTCCTACAAGGGCAGCTATCCGGACACGATGAACGCCGGCATCGCCGCGTTCCGCGCCGGCAACGCGCCGCACATCATTCAGGTGTTCGAGGTCGGCACCGCGACCATGATGTCCGCGACCGGCGCCGTAAAGCCGGTGCACGTCCTGATGAAGGAAGCGGGCGAGAAATTCGATCCACAGGCTTACCTTCCGGCGATCACCGGCTACTATTCGACATCCAAGGGCGACATGCTGTCGTTCCCGTTCAATTCCTCGTCGATGGTGATGTGGATCAACAAGGACGCGCTGAAGAAGGCGAACATCGCCGAGATTCCGAAAACATGGCCGCAAGTCTTCGAGGACGCCAAGAAGCTGAAAGCCGCAGGCTACGCGACCTGCGGTTTCTCGACCGCGTGGGTGACATGGGCCAATCTCGAACAGCTGTCGTCGTGGCATAACGTGCCGCTGGCCTCAAAGGCCAACGGCCTCGACGGTTTCGACACCGTGCTCGAATTCAACGGACCGCTTCAGCTCAAGCATCTCCAGACGCTGATCGATCTTCAGAAGGACAAGACCTACGATTACTCCGGCCGCACCAACACCGGCGAAGGCCGCTTCACGTCGGGCGAGTGTCCGATCTTCCTGACGTCGTCCGGCTTCTTCGGGCAGGTGAAGGCGAACGCGAAGTTCGACTGGACCAACGCGCCGATGCCTTACTATCCTGACGCCAAGGGCGCGCCGCAGAACTCGATCATCGGCGGCGCATCGCTGTGGGTGATGGGCGGAAAGAAGCCCGAGGAATACAAGGGCGTCGCGAAATTCCTGGCCTTCCTGTCGGACACCGATCGTCAGGTCGCGATCCACAAGGCGTCAGGTTATCTGCCGATCACCAAGGCGGCTTATGCCAAAGCCAAGGCGGAAGGCTTCTACAAGAGCCAGCCCTATCTCGAAACGCCGCTGCTCGAACTGACCAACAAGGAGCCCACTGAAAATTCACGCGGCCTGCGGCTCGGCAACATGGTGCAACTGCGCGACATCTGGGCCGAGGAAATCGAGGGCGCGCTGGCGGGCAAGAAGACCGCCAAGGAAGCGCTCGATGCGTCCGTGACGCGCGGCAACGCGATGCTGCGCCAGTTCGAACGCACGGTCGCAAAGTGATCCGATCCAGCACTGCAACACCGGCTGAAACCGTCATGCCCGGCCTTGTGCCGGGCATCCACGTCTTCCTGAAGCGCCAAAAGTGAGACGTGGATGGCCGGGACAAGCCCGGCCATGACGAGCATAAACGACCCGGACGCATTGAGCCTTCATGCAAAAGCAAACGGTCTTTCACTCGCGCCTGTTGCCCTTTCTGCTGCTGATTCCACAGCTCGCGGTCGTGCTGGTGTTTTTCTACTGGCCCGCGGCACAGGCGGTCTGGCAGTCGTTCCTGCTGCAGGACGCGTTCGGTCTTTCGACAACGTTCGTCGCCTTCGAGAATTACGCCGAGCTGCTCAGCCAACCGGAATATTTCGCGACCATCCTGCGCACTTTCATTTTTTCCGCGATGATCGCCGGCGCGTCGCTGTCGCTCGCGCTGTTGCTGGCGGTGATGGCCGATAAACCGCTGCGCGGCGTCAACGTCTACCGCACGCTGCTGATCTGGCCCTACGCGGTCGCCCCCGCCGTCGCCGGCGTGCTGTGGATCTTCATGCTGCATCCCTCGCTCGGCGTGCTGGCGCGGGGCCTGCGCAACATGGGCATCGACTGGAATCCGCTGCTTAACGGCGATCACGCCGTCATCCTCGTGGTGCTGGCGGCGACGTGGAAACAGATTTCCTATAACTTCCTGTTCTTCCTGGCCGGACTTCAGGCCATTCCGAAAAGCGTGCTGGAGGCTGCCGCCATCGACGGCGCGAAGCCGATGCGCCGGTTCTGGACCGTGACGTTCCCGCTGCTGACACCCACCATCTTCTTCCTGATCGTGGTCAACATCGTCTACGCCTTCTTCGACACCTTCGGCATCATCGACGCCATGACCGGCGGCGGCCCCGCCAAGGCGACGGAAACCCTTGTCTACAAGGTTTATCTGGACGGCCTGCTCGGCGGCAATCTCGGCTCGTCGGCGGCGCAGTCGGTGATCCTGATGGTGATCGTGGTGGCATTGACCGCGATCCAGTTCCGTTTTGTCGAACGCAAGGTGACGTACTGATGGTCGAGCGCCAGGGCATCCGCCGCTACGTCGCGCATCTCATTTTATGGATAGGCATCGCCATCGTGGCGTTTCCGGTCTATCTCGCCATCGTGGCCTCGACGCAGGAGGCGTCGCTGATCGCCAACGGGCAAATGTCGCTGCTGCCCGGCGGGCATTTCCTCGAGAATTATTACAAGACGATCTTCATCGGCACATCGAGTTCGACCCGCGAGCCGGTCGGCGTGATGCTGTTCAATTCGCTGGTGATGGCGCTGTCGATCGCACTCGGCAAGATCGCGATCTCGATCCTGTCGGCCTACGCCATTGTCTATTTCCGTTTTCCGTTCCGGATGTGGCTGTTCTGGCTGATCTTCATAACGCTGATGCTGCCGGTGGAAGTGCGCATCTATCCGACCTACAAGATCGCCGCCGATCTCAGCCTGCTCGACAGCTATTCGGGGCTGACGCTGCCGCTGATCGCATCCGCCACCGCGACGTTGCTGTTCCGGCAATTCTTCATGACCGTGCCGGATGAGTTGCTGGAAGCCTCGCGCATCGACGGCGCGGGACCGTTTCGGTTTTTCAAGGATACGCTGCTGCCGCTGTCGCGCACCAACATGGCGGCGCTGTTCGTGATCCTCTTCATCTATGGCTGGAATCAGTATCTCTGGCCGCTGCTCATCACCACGCGCGACGACATGCAGACCATCGTCATCGGCATCCGCAAGATGATCACCACGTCCGACGCGCTGACCGAGTGGCCCATCGTGATGGCCACCGCGGTGCTGGCGATGCTGCCGCCGGTGGCCGTGGTCATCCTGATGCAGAAACTGTTCGTGCGCGGTCTGGTCGAGACAGAAAAGTAAAAATTTCGGAAGCAGGAAATCGAAATGGCAAACGTCGTTCTGCACGATGTCAGGAAAACCTATCCAGGCGGCGTCGATGCCATCAAGGGCATCGACCTCGAGGTCCCCGACGGGCAGTTCTGTGTTCTCGTGGGACCAAGCGGCTGCGGCAAGTCCACGCTGCTGCGCATGGTGGCGGGGCTCGAGACCATCACCGGCGGCACCATCGACATCGGCGGCCGCGTGGTCAACGAGATCGAGCCCGCCGAACGCGACATCGCCATGGTGTTCCAGAACTACGCGCTCTATCCGCACATGAGCGTCTACAACAACATGGCCTACGGCCTGCGAAACCGCGGGATGCCGAAGCCCGAAATCGACACCCGCGTGCGCGAGGCGGCGCAGATTCTCGAAATTACGCCAATGCTGGAGCGCAAGCCGCGGCAACTGTCCGGCGGCCAGCGTCAGCGCGTCGCCATGGGCCGCGCCATCGTGCGGCAACCGAAGGTGTTTCTGTTCGATGAGCCGCTGTCGAATCTCGACGCCAAGCTGCGTATCGCCATGCGCGTTGAAATCCGCAAGCTTCAGCGCCGCCTCAAGACCACATCGATCTATGTCACCCACGACCAGCTGGAAGCGATGACGCTCGCGGACATTCTGGTGGTGATGAACGGCGGCGTGGTGGAGCAGATCGGCAAGCCGCTCGACATCTACCGCAAGCCGGCCACCACCTTCGTCGCGTCCTTCATCGGCGCGCCGCCGATGAACCTGCTGCCAGTGCAGGCCAACGATCTCGGCGCGTTGCTCGACGGTCTTCAGATCAAAGTATCCGGCGACGCCATCCTCGGCGTACGCCCGGAAGATTTCGCACTGATCGACGGATCATCGCCAGCCGCGGGTCTGGCACTCGAACTCGTGGTCGACGCCATCGAGCGCGTCGGCGCAGAAACCTTTGTCTATGGCACCCGGGCGCACGAAGGCGCGGGTCCCACCGTCAGCGCGAAGCCAGGCGAACTGCCGCCGGGCGAAATCATCGTGCGGCTTCCGGGAGAAGCCGAGCCCGCCATCGGCCAGCGAATCAGGGTCACGGCCGCGCACGAGAAGCTGCACCTGTTCAGCCCCGACGGGCGCAGCCGGATCGGCGATCGGGCCTGAAATCGCTCGATTTTTCCTGTTGGGAGCCGGTTTTGGGGTTCTTGAACGGGGCCTGGAACATCGCCATATTGAGGTCATCCGGAAGGTGAAACCACTGGCCGGATAACGGGGTGCCGCAAGGGCCCTTAACGTCAAAGTCGCTTCGAGAGGACTTTGTGAATGTCTCGTGTTCCATCGCTATCGAGTCCGTTCCTTTTGGGATTCGACGAAATCGAGCGTGCGCTCGATCGCGTCGTGAAAGGCGCAGACGGTTATCCTCCTTACAATATCGAGCGGTGCGGCCGTGATGACGGCCAGCCCGAACGCCTGCGGATCACGCTGGCGGTCGCCGGATTTACCCGCGACCAACTCGATGTAACCACTGAGGAAAATCAGCTCGTGATCCGGGGCCGCCAACAGGACGACAAGACCCGGCAATACATCCATCGCGGCATTGCCGCGCGTCACTTCCAGCGCACCTTCGTGCTGGCGGACGGGATGTATGTCATCGGCGCCGACCTGAAGAACGGCCTGCTGTCGATCGATCTGGCTCGTCCCGAACCTGAACGGGTTGTTAAGACGATAGCCATCAATGAGCACGAATAATGGAACGAGTAGCGGACTCGACCGCTTAACAACTGCAAGGAGTCGAGACCATGACTGGTACTGTCATCTTTGAACCCGCCGTCTCGCTGGAGGCGCTGGCTACCTTGGGCGAAGGCCATATCGCCTACGTCAAACAGATTCGCTCGGAAGACGTGCCGGGACTTTTCCCGCAGGCGCCACAGATCGCGCCGGGCCTGAAGCTGTTCGCACTTCACGCCGCCGACGGCACACCGATCATGCTGACCGACAGCCGCGAAGCGGCGATCGCGAATGCATGGAGCAACGAGTTGGAAACCGTCAGCGTCCACTGACGCGCGGCGTACAGCACGACGAGCACCGTACGAACGGCAGCGCATCGCGCTGCCGTTCGTGTTTGTACTCGCCCCAACCCACCAACTAACCCGAAGCCGCGATAGTCTTCTGGAGTTGCGAAGAACCGATGGACAAAGGAAGGATCTCGCCGGCTAGTTTCGCCAACGCGTCCTGCTCTTCGGATAACCTTTTCAGAATAAAGCAACGCTCAATCTCAGTGAGCTCTGTCTTCAGCAAACGACGGTATCGCCGAATATTACTGTTCCGCACTCGTATGCGGGCAAGTTTTTCATCAACCATCATCGTCGACACGACGGTCCTCCATCTTTCCTTTCGTTTGACGAAGCGGCACCCCGCCGGCTCAAGCCAGCAGGGTGCACATTTGGAACCAAAGGCGGGCCGGAATTATGCGGCGGCCTTCGAGTCGATTTGTTGAACGTTTGATACGCCGTTAATGGCGATCTGCCGAGGCTTCATCGCTTCCGGGATCTCCCGGACCAGTTCAACGCGCAGAAGCCCGTTATCGAAGGATGCGTTCCTTACCTGCACGTAGTCTGCGAGGTTGAACTGCCGACGGAAATGGCGCTCGGAAATCCCCTGGTAGAGATACTCGCGCTTTTCGTCCGTCTTGCGTCCTTCAATTGTGAGCACATTCTGCTCAGCCGTAACATTGATCTCGTCAGGCCGGAATCCCGCCAACGCCAGCGATATCTGGTATCGGTCGTCTCCAAGCCTCTCGATGTTATACGGCGGATAATGAGCCTCAGCTTGCTGCTGCGCAGCATCAACGAGGTCAAACAGACGGTCGAAGCCGATGGATGACCGCCAGAACGGGGTGAAGTCATAAGACGTTCTCATAGCCAAATCCTCCATTGAGCAAGTTGGATATAAGCGAGCATCGAACACCTCTGATGCCCGTCTCCTCCGGACCCCTAAAGGGCGCCCGGGCCTGTAAACGGCAAAGAAAAAACTAAAAAAAAGCCGATAGGTTTCAAGACCCTCTCAAAAAAATTTTGAAGCTTGTGCGCTGAAAAAAACATCCCGCCGCGTGGACAAGAAAATAATTTGGCGCCTTGAAGAGCGTGTCAGGCGCTCTAAATTTTTCGGCGCCCTCTTGAACAGAAAGGAGCAATGGAGGCGACCATGAACATTCGTGGAACCGATTTCGACATTCATGCAAATTCACTTCTGGCCGCAACTTTCAGTCATCCGTCGGAGGTTCTTAAGAGCCCTGTTCTCTCGTCTGCGGAGAAGCGCTGCGTTCTCGCGGCATGGGCATCGGATGCATTCGCCGTCAGGGATAATCCCTGGCTTCGCCGGTTACCCGGCTCGCCCGACGCGATCCCGTTGAAAGACATCCTCGGCGCTCTGCGCCGACTTGACGACGAAGGCGACGAACCGCCTCCGATCCATGGAGGGGCGGCTTTGCGCCCGCCGCGGGTCGAACAGATGGCTGAAGCCGTAGGATTTTGACAACGGCTTTGCCACGCGCTGGGCCGCCTGTACCGGGGCTCTATTTCTCAGGCCGCAGTCGCCGGCGGCAGCGCCAGCACCGAATACAGCGCCTCCGCGTCCTTCGACGCGCGCAGTTTCTTGGCGATGTCCTGGTCGCGCAACAGCCGCGCGATGCGCGCCAGCGCCTTCAGATGGTCCGCACCGGCGCCTTCGGGAGCCAGCAACAGGAATACGAGATCGACCGGCTGGCCATCCATCGCCTCGAAATCGATGGGGCGATCCAGCCGCGCGAACAGGCCCGACAGCTTGTCGAGCTTCGGCAGCTTGCCGTGAGGAATCGCCACGCCGTAGCCGACAGCGGTGGTTCCCAGCTTTTCGCGCTGAAGGAGCACCTCGAAAATCGACCGTTCATTTTGTCCGGTCAGGACGGCCGCGCGCGCGGAGAGTTCCTGAAGCGCCTGCTTCTTGCTGTTGACCTTCAAAGCAGGAAGAATCGCCTCGGGTGCGACCAGGTCGGTAATCGTCATAGAACGTTCCGAGGGTGAGGTTAAGCCGTTGGTGGACTTGTTAAATCGGTCAGCGACCGGGCGGCGTCAAGGCCATTCGAACCAGACTCTGGCCCGCAATCCTGAAAGGTCGCGGACCATAGTTAGGCACGCTCAAGGCGTCAATGGCGAACCGGCTCGCCGACGGTCGGGGGATCGACCCAGCCCACATTGCCGTCCGGCCGGCGGTAGATGACATTCACCCGGCCACTCGAGCCGTGCTGAAAAACCATCACAGCCGCGCCGGTCAGATCGAGTTCCATGACCGCTTCGCTGACCGAAAACCGTTTCAGCGACGTCACCGCTTCCGCGATGATCACGGGATTGAAGTCCGCGCCCTCGTCGTGATCGCCGGACGGAGCCTCGATCACGTAGCTCGGCGCGTCGAGACCGGGTCCGTTGAATCCCGCCCCGTTGATCTCCGCTGTGGCCGCGGCGTAGGCCTTGCGCGCGGAGCGATCCTTCAGGCGGCTCTTGTAACGACGCAGACGCTTCTCGATCATCAGCAGCGCCTGATCGGCGCTG
The DNA here is from genome assembly GCF_058800765.1 of Afipia sp. GW822-FHT04G07. Taxonomy (NCBI): domain Bacteria; kingdom Pseudomonadati; phylum Pseudomonadota; class Alphaproteobacteria; order Hyphomicrobiales; family Nitrobacteraceae; genus Afipia; species Afipia sp. GW822-FHT04G07. Next base: position 2,802,175 of record NZ_JBXAMP010000001.1, on the reverse strand, counting down.
GCGTAGGCATCGGCAGCCATCGCGTCTGCTTCGAGCGTGATGCCCGAATCAAGATGAAGCGCGCAATCGGTGCGGAAGCCGAAGCCATCCTTGCTGAGAGTGATGTGGCCCGAATAGTTACCGTCGAAATATTTTCGAAGAACTTCATCCGTTCGTTCATTGACGCGATCACGCAGGGCTTCACCGACGCTGATGCTTTTTCCAGAGATCCGGAGTGTCATGTCGTTCCTCACTTGCCGCTTCGAATTGTCGAACAGTTCGGAGATTACGTATCGGAGCGTTCCGCTTCTTGGCGGCGCAGTCAAGCGGTTGCTGTGTCGCGGGACCTGTCTACGGCCGGAGCAGCCGAGGTCAGCGCGGTGCCGAGCATGCTCTGCTTGTCGCGGCGTCGCTGCACGGACGAGGGAATACGCATGGCTTCACGATATTTCGCAACCGTGCGCCGGGCAATATCAATGCCGTCGGCGCGCAATCGTTCCACGATGGTGTCGTCGGACAGGATCGCGGCAGCGCTTTCCGCGTCGATCAGGAGTTTGATGCGGTGCCGCACAGCTTCCGCGGAATGCGCGTCACCGCCGTCCGCCGACGCGATGGAGGCGGTAAAGAAATATTTTAGCTCAAAGGTGCCCCGATTGGTCGCCATGTACTTGTTCGCGGTGACGCGCGAAACGGTCGATTCGTGCATCTGGATCGCGTCGGCGACGGCTTTCAGGTTCAGCGGCCGCAGATGCGCCACGCCTTGCGTGAAGAAGCCGTCCTGCTGGCGGACGATTTCGGTGGCGACTTTCAGGATCGTCCGCGCACGCTGATCAAGGGCGCGCACCAGCCAGGTCGCGTTTTGCAGGCAATCGGTGAAGTAGGATTTGTCGCCGTCCTTGCGGATCGTCTTCGACAGCTGCGTATAGTAGACTTGATTGACCAGCACCTTCGGCAGGGTGTCGCTGTTGAGTTCGACATGCCAGCCGCCATCCGGTCCCGGGCGAACGTAAACGTCCGGCACGACGCTCTGCGTCCTGGCCGACCCGAACTTCAGGCCGGGCTTGGGATTGAGGTGGCGAATTTCTCCGATCATGTCGGCGATGTCTTCATCATCGACGCCGCAGATTTTTCTTAAAGAGGCGATGTCGCGCTTCGCCAGCAGATCGAGGTTTTCGACAAGCGCCTGCATCGCAGGATCGTAACGATCACTCTCGCGCAACTGGATCGCGAGGCATTCGCTCAAGTTGCGCGCGCAGACGCCGGGCGGATCGAATTTCTGCAGAACCGCAAGCACCGCCTCGACCTCGCCGCGCGAGGTGCCGAGCTTCTCATGCGCATCGCCGAGATCGGCGGGCACGTAGCCGGCATCGTCCACGAGATCGATCAGGTACTGCCCGATCATGCGGCGCATCGGATCCGGAAACGCCACCGCCAGTTGTTCGGCGAGATGACCGCTGAGCGTGAGTTCTGCGGCGACAAAAGCCTCGAGATTGTAGTCGTCGTCGTTCGATGCCCCCCCGCCCCACTCCGTGTAGGCGCTTGGAGCCGCGTCCTGGGCTGCGCGCGCTGCGGCATCCGCAGGCTCTTCGGGAAAAACGTTTTCCATTCCGGTGTCGAGGGTCTGCTCGATCTCGGTGCGCGTTCCGAGATCGGGCGCCATCCATTCCTCGGTGCCGGGCTCGAACGCATCCGCGGAGCGTTCCCCGTCACCGGCGTGATCGTGACCTTGCGTGAATCCGCTGTCCTCACCTTCGGAAAATTCGGTCTGGGCGGCGGGCTCCTGCCCGCGATCTGGCGCGCCGTCCTGATCGGCCCGCTCGAGCAGCGGATTGCGCTCAAGCTCATCCTCGACGAAGGCCACGAGATCGAGATTCGACAGTTGCAGCAGCTTGATCGCCTGCATCAGCTGCGGCGTCATCACCAGCGACTGCGACTGGCGGAACTCTAATCTCTGCGTCAGAGCCATAAAAACCCAGATTCGGTCCAAAAGTGGTCCGTTTCTTGCTTAAACCTTTCCTGAAGGCTTGTACACGGCTTGACGTTTTGAAAATTCGGAGTAGGGCGCGCCGCGCTGCAGCATGGACCGCCCGGCAGCGGACCTAGAGCCGGAATTCCTCGCCGAGATACAGGCGGCGCACGTCGGGATCGTTGACGATCTCGTCCGGGCTGCCTTCGGTCAGAACCTCACCTGCATAGACGATATAAGCGCGGTCGGTGAGACCCAGCGTCTCGCGCACGTTGTGATCGGTGATCAGGACCCCGATCCCGCGCTGGGTGAGATGCCGCACCAGTTCCTGAATGTCGCCGACCGCAATCGGATCGATGCCCGCGAACGGTTCGTCGAGCAGCATGTAACTCGGACGCGACGCCAGCGCGCGCGCGATTTCGACGCGCCGCCGCTCGCCGCCGGACAGCGCGATGGATGGCGATTTCCGCAGGCGCGTGATGTTGAATTCCTCAAGCAGGGAATCCAGCTCGCGTTCGCGCTTGCGCTTGTCGGGCTCGACCACTTCCAGCACCGCGCGAATGTTGTTCTCGACCGAAAGCCCGCGAAAGATCGAGGCTTCCTGCGGCAGATAACCGATGCCGAGCCGCGCGCGCTGATACATCGGCAATTGCGTGACATCGTGGCCGTCGAGTTCGACCCGACCGCGATCCGGCTTGATGAGGCCGGTGATCATGTAGAACACCGTGGTTTTGCCGGCGCCGTTCGGTCCCAGAATGCCGACGGCTTCGCCACGCCGGACATAGATGCTGACGCCATGCACGATCTTGCGCGTGCCGAAACTTTTCTCGACGCCGTGGATCGCGAGATAACCGGAGTGCTGCGCGCGTTGCGGCGATGCGCCGTTGTTGCCGGCGCGCGCACGCGGCGCATTCTCGCGCGGCTGTTCCTTGGAAACATCCCGCGGCAGGTTGCGCGGAATCGGCGGCGCATTGTGCGTGAACGAATCCTGAGGTGCGAGCGTCGGAGGGTCGCGGGGAATCGCGGCTGCGACGGCCTCACGCTTGGCCGGGGTGCTCTGGCTGGCCGCTAACGGCTTCTCGCCGGCGGCAGGCCGGAAGATGTCGCCCATCCGCGCAGCCAATGAGGTGATGTCCTGCGGCGCGTCGTCCTGACGCGAACGTGCGAACCCCTGCCGTCCACGCACCGGGCCTCGACGACGAAAGATGCGCAGGAGATCCACCATGCCCGCTTCAAGTCAGCCTTTTCAAATCAGCCTTGAGATTGCCTGAGCATGAGGGAGCGAGGGCGTATTGCCCATCCCCAATGTTCCGGGGCTGGGTGATACAGGCTCGCGGCATCGGGTTCAACCGCTGCGCTTCGGCGTAGCCGGCAAGCTATTGAGCTTAAGCGGCTTTCCAGGCGCCGCCGGTGCCGGCGCAGATGTCGTGCCGGTCGGGCTTGCGCCTTGCGGCGACGCGCTGGGCGAGGCCTGGAATACGCCCTGGACGCGCTTGTTGTCCGCTTCGACGCGAGAAATGCCGGTGGTGAGATCGACGATAAGCCGGTCCCCGCGCAGCACATTCTTGTCCTTGGTGAGCAGCACATTGCCATGCATCGTCACCGTGTTGGCGCGCATGTCGAACACGCCGCGATCGCCGGTGACCGTCTGCTCTTTCTGGGTGACGACGACGCCGCCCTTCGCTTCCAGTTTGCGGATCGACGAACTGCCGGTCGGCCCCGGCGTCGACGTCTTCATCGCAGGCTTGGCGCCGGCCGTCTGATCGTTGTCGTAAAAGACGACGAGCGTCTTGCACAGCATGGTAGTGTCGCCCTGCACGACCTTCACGTTGCCGCTGAATGTCGCCGCCTTGTCCTTGTCGCGCATCTCGAGCGAGGCCGCATCGATCTGGATCGGCTTGTCGCGATTCTGCGAGAAGCCCTGCATCGCATTAGGAACACCCGTCGCCGAGCTTTGCGCGCGCGCCTCGGGCCCTGCGCACAAGGCGATCGCGACCGCCGCCACCGACAGCGTGCGCGCGATCGCGCGCGTCAAGCCGCGGGCCTCAGGACCTTTGTCGATTGTCGTCATGCAACTCGTCATCTTGCGGCGGCATCCTGCGCCGGAGCTTCACTGCTCGCAGCCGCATCTTTCGCCGGCTCTTCCGGAATCAGGATCATCGAGACGCCGCCTTCAAAGCGCACCAGCGCACCGCCTTCCGTGATCCTCAGACGCTTGGCGTCGAGCGTACCATTCAGAAGCTTCACCGCCACCGGCTCGTCCGACGACACCGTGCCGGCGCCCATATCGACCGCCGCCTGTGTCAATCGCGCTTCGTAGCCGGTCGTCGATTGCAGGAAGATCCTGTCCTTCAGATCGAGTAGCTGGGTTTTCGTATCGAACAGACCGCTGCGCGCGTCCATGGTGATGCCTGTCTTGTCTTCCATCTGCACCTTCGCGCGCAATTCGTGCAACTCGACGTTGTTCGGAGTCGTCACGTCCTGTACCGCCGACTTGGCCCAGAGTTCATAGGGACGCTGATCCGGGGTGAAGCCCGCGAGATGCGGCGCATCCATCGTGATCTTGGTGCCCGAGACTCCGAGCTTGCCGATGTCGATCGGCAGCTTTGAAAGAATCCTGAACGGGTTGAACAGCGACGCGCCCACGATCATGACCATCGCCGCGGCCACCAGCACAGGAACCGCCAGCCGCATCTGGCGCACACGGCGGCTGTGACGCTTCGCCTGGGCGTAGCGCGCATCCGCGGTCACCTGATAGCTCTGGCCCTGAATCGAATACAAATTCCGCTCCGAAGCGTCATCGCGCCGAGGTTACTCTACGCGACAAGGCCACTTTTTGCAGCCCGCCACTTTGTCCCGCCACGCCAGAGACTTGGACCTGGGCTTAGGTCTGAAATGGACCAGACACCGTGCAAAGAGCGGAAAAGTGGCCGAAACCGGGCGAAATCCGCTGCGAAGGCCGGAATCAGGAATGGGCGAAAATGTCGTCGTTTTCCCATCCATCGAGGTCGAGCCGGGCGCGGGTCGGCAGGAACTCGAAACACGCCTTCGCAAGTTCCTCGCGGCTTTCCCGCGCCAGCATGGCGTCGAGCTTTTCGCGCAGCGCATGGAGGTGCAACACGTCGGACGCGGCATACGCCAGTTGCGCATCGGTCAATGTCGCAGCGCCCCAGTCGCTCGACTGCTGCTGCTTCGACAGATCGACGCCGAGCACTTCACGCACCAGATCCTTCAGACCATGCCGATCGGTGTAGGTGCGAACCAGCCGCGACACGATCTTGGTGCAATACACCGGCTGCGGCATCACGCCGAAAGCATGAAACAGCACCGCGAGATCGAACCGCGCGAAGTGAAAAATCTTGGTGACCTTCGGATCGCCGAGCAGCTTTTTCAAATTCGGCGCATCGGTGTGGCCTGCGGGAATCTGCACGACGTCCGCAGTGCCGTCGCCGTTCGACAACTGGATCACGCACAGCCGGTCGCGGTGCGGATTGAGGCCGAGCGTCTCGGTGTCGATCGCCACCGACTGCGTGTAGCGCGAAAGGTCCGGCAAGTCGCCGCGATGCAGGCGGATGGTCATGGTCTGCAAAACTCTCGGTTTCGGATGTGATCGAATCGATGGAGCTAAACTACCGCTCAATACCCCGGGAGACGAGAGGGATCGGCAGCCTCACCGCCACAACCCCAGGGCCGCCCACTTCGATTCCGGGATCAGCTCGCCGATCTTGTAACTGAACGACAGCACTTTCATGTGGTCGGGCGAGCCCTTGCACTCGAAGGAAAACGAATACCAGCGGCCCTTGCTGCGAAATGCCCCGCCGGAGCCTTTCACCGTGTCGCCGGTGTGCTTCGGGTGGGACACGACATCGGTCTTTGCGCGATCCGGATGATAAGGATTGGCGTCGCGGTCGATCCGGCTCATGGCTTCGAGATCGCAAACCTGCTCCAGCCGGGTCTGGGGATCGAGTTTCTTGAGGCTCGCCGCGAACCGGGCATCCATCGCAACGGCCGGCGCGGCCGAGAACAGCACGGCCATCAGGATAACGGCTGGATTTTTCACGAAAGCTCCGCCGAGAACGTTGGATTGAGTCAATCGGATGGAGGGTACCGTCCGGAAGACTGACCTCCGGGGAGGAAGCCGTCGTACCATCGAGTGGTGCCCAGGAAAGGACTCGAACCTTCACGGCCGTTAAGCCACTGGCACCTGAAGCCAGCGCGTCTACCAATTCCGCCACCTGGGCATTGGGCCGGTTACTATTGATCGTCCGCGCGGTTGTCAAATAGCTCCGGCCTTGACGCGTTTTCTTGACGCGAACCCGGTATCCACTCCGCTCAAAACGCTACGGATGCCGCCGGAATGGCCTGTACAGCACAGGAATGATGGCGTATCGCGGAAATCGGCGGGACGGTCGTCCCGTATCCAACATTTACGCAGGAACCCACGCATGTCAGCCCCCATCGATACGCTCGTCACGGTCTTCGGAGGATCGGGTTTTCTGGGGCGGCACGTGATCCGGGCGCTCTGCAAGCGCGATTACCGCATCAGGGTCGGCGTCCGCCGCCCCGATCTCGCCGGGCATCTCCAGCCCGTCGGCAAGGTCGGCCAGATTCACGCGGTGCAGGCCAATCTGCGTTATCCGGCGTCGGTGCAGGCCGCCGCCCGCGGCGCCAGCGTGATCGTCAATCTGGTGGGGATTCTGTCCGAGAGCGGCGCGCAGACCTTCGACGCCGTGCAGGCGCAGGGCGCGGAAGCCGTGGCGCGCGCGGCAAGCGAGACCGGGGCGCGGGTGGTGCATGTCTCGGCCATCGGCGCGGATGCGAACTCGACCTCGCACTACGCCCGCGCCAAGGCGGCGGGCGAGGCGGCAGTGCTGGCAGCAGTCCCCGAAGCCACGATCATCCGCCCCTCGGTGGTGTTCGGCCCGGAAGATCATTTCACCAACCGCTTTGCAGGTCTGGCGCGCATCTCGCCGGTGCTGCCGCTGATCGGCGGGGGCCTCACGAAATTGCAGCCGGTCTATGTCGGCGACGTCGCCACCGCCATCGCCGACGCCGTGGACGGCAAGACAAAGCCGGGCGCGACCTACGAGATCGGCGGGCCTGAGGTGATGACGATGCGCGAGGTTCTCGAAGCCATTCTGCGCGTCACCGAACGCAACAGCGCGCTGGTGTCGCTGCCGTTTGCGCTGGCGCGGCTCCAGGCATTCTTCCTGCAATTCGCGCCGGGCGATCTGAAGCTGACGCCGGATCAGGTCGAGCTGCTGCGCAGCGACAACGTGGTATCGGAAGCGGCGAAGGCCGCCGGGCTGACGCTGGAAGGCCTCGGCATCGCGCCGGATTCGCTGGAGGCCATTACGCCGTCGTATCTCTGGCGCTACCGGAAAACCGGCCAGTTCGCGCACAAGGGCGCGTGAAGCCTTTTACTTGCCCAGCGCGAGCGCGATCAATCCCAGCGAGCCGACGATGACGCGCCACCACGCGAACAGCGCGAAGCCGCGTCGCGTGACATAATCCAGAAACGTCTTCACCACGATGATCGCGGTGATGAATGACACCACGAAACCGACGGCGATGACCAGACCATGGTCCATCGTCATGTCGGCGCGGCTCTTGTAAAAATCATAGACGAACGCGCCGACCATGGTCGGGATCGCGAGAAAGAACGAAAACTCGGCGGCCGCGCGCTTGTCCGCGCCGAACAGCATCGCCGCGACGATCGACGCGCCGGAGCGCGACACGCCGGGAATCATCGCCGCGCATTGCGCGATGCCGATGCCGAGATACATCGGCAGCGAAAATGTCGTGGCGTCGTGATAGCGCGGATTGAGATCCTGCTGGTCGACCCACAGCAACACCGCGCCGCCGGCGATCAGCGAGAAACACACCACCCACGGATTGAACAGCACGCTCTTGATGAAGCCGCCGAAAATCAGCCCGAGCACCACCGCCGGGAAAAATGCCAGCAGCACGCCGATGACGAAGCGCCGCGCCGCCGGATCGGAGAACATCCCGACCGCAATGCGCCACAATCTGCCGAAATAGATCACCAGGATGGCGAGAATCGCGCCGAGTTGAATCATCACCGCGAAGGTCTTCCAGAAATTGTCGCGATCGAGATCCATGAACCGCTCCACCAGCAGCAAGTGGCCTGTGGATGAAACGGGAAGAAATTCGGTCACACCCTCAACGATGCCGAGGATGACGGCCTTCAGGAGATCAGCGAGCATCGGGAGTTTTCCGGAACAGTGGAGGGGTTCGCAAACCGCGTTCTTGTCGCTCATCCACCGTGTTGCCGCAACGGCAAATCCGTGAAATTGAGGGAGGGTTCCTGTCGGCCAGCCGGCGTTCCGGCCTATCCTGCCGGTTGCTTCGGCCCTGCGCGTTAACCGCCCTTCGAGACCTTTTGTTAAACCTAACCGGACTATCAAAAATCACATGTTCACACTCTTTCATCACCCGTTTTGTCCGCGGTCGCGCTTCGTGCGGCTGGCGCTCGGCGAGCACGGCCTCGACACGCGGCTGGTAGAGGAACTGGCATGGGACCGGCGCGAAGCCTTCCTCGCGCTCAATCCGGCGGGGGATACGCCGGTGCTGGTGACCGAGGGCACGCCCGCGATGCCGGGAGCCGGCCTGGTCGCCGAGTTTCTCGATGAAATCCACGGCGCGCCGCTTGGCGAGCATCGGCTGCTGCCGCGGGCGATGAACGACCGCATCGAGGTGCGGCGTCTGATGACATGGTTCAACGACAAGTTTTTTGAGGAAGCCAGCAATCCGCTGGTCAGCGAGCGCATCTACAAGCGCTTCATGAAACCCGAGCAAGGCGGCGGGCCGCCATCGACCGATGTTCTGCGCGCGGCGCGCGCCAATGTGCGCTATCATCTGGCCTATATCGGCTGGCTGGCGCGGACGAGAAACTTTCTGGCCGGCGACCAGCTCACTTTTGCCGACCTTGCCGCCGCAGCGCATCTGTCGGCGCTGGACTATCTGGGCGATGTGCCATGGAACGAGGACGACGCAGCCAAGGCATGGTACGTGCGGATCAAATCCCGCCCGTCGTTCCGCCCGTTGCTGAGCGAATGGATGGCGGGCGTTCCGGCGTCGGCGCATTACGTGGATCTCGACTTCTGACGCAGAACTCTCCGGCTGATGCGTCCGCGGTCAAGGCCGCGCTGACCATCGAGGCGCGCGCCCTCGGCTTCAGCGCCGTCGGCATCGCCGATCCCGATTCCATCGCGGGCGCGCGTGACAGACTGCAAACCTTTCTCGATGCCGGGTCGCATGGCGACATGGACTGGCTCGCCAACGATCCGCCGCGCCGCGCCAGTCCGCGCGTGCTGTGGAGCGAGGTGCGCTCCGTCGTGATGCTGGGCATGAACTACGGGCCGGATGAAAATCCGCTGGCGCTTCTCGAACAGAGAACGCGCGGCGCGATTTCGGTCTATGCGCGCGGCGACGACTATCACGACCTGATCAAGAAGCGGCTGAAGACGCTGGCGCGCTGGCTGCTGGCGACAGCAGGCGGCGACGTCAAAGTGTTCGTCGACACCGCTGCCGTGATGGAAAAGCCGCTCGCGCAGCAGGCCGGTCTCGGCTGGCAGGGCAAGCACACCAATCTCGTGTCGCGTGAATACGGCTCGTGGCTGTTCCTCGGCGCGATCTTCACCACGCTCGACCTGCCGCGCGACGACGCCGACATCGACCACTGCGGGTCGTGTCAGGCCTGCCTCGACATCTGTCCGACCAATGCGTTTCCAGCACCTTATCGGCTGGATGCGCGCAAGTGCATCTCGTACCTCACCATCGAACACAAGGGTCCGATCCCGCGCGAGCACCGCGAGGCCATCGGCAATCGCATCTACGGCTGCGACGATTGCCTGAGCGTGTGCCCGTGGAACAAGTTCGCGCAGGCGGGCCATGAAGCGAAGCTCGCAGCCCGCGATGAACTGCGGGCGCCATCGCTGGCCGATCTGGCGCGGCTCGACGACACGTCATTCCGCGCGATGTTCACCAAGTCCCCGGTCAAGCGAATCGGCCGTGCAAGGTTTTTGCGCAACGTGCTGACCGCGATCGGCAACAGCAGGGATGTTTCACTCGCGACCGAAGCGCGCCGCCTGCTCGGCGACGAGAGCGCCATGGTGCGGGGCGCTGCGGTGTGGGCGCTGTCGCGGCTGTTGCCGCGCGAGGAATTCGCGGCACTTGCCGAGACGGCGAACGATAATGACGAAAGCGTGCGGGACGAGTGGACGGCGGCACTGGTCTAACGCATCATTGCCCAGAATTCACTGCGCCAGATGCCGCTTCATCTCGGGGCGAGCCTTGAGTGCCGCGCCCTGCTTCGCCAGAATCTTCGCAATGCGTTCCGGCGCGAACTTCAGATCGACGAACGCCGGCGCGGTGTTGGCGACCTCGTGATACTCGGCGATCTTGCCGTCGCGCAGCGTCATGATCGCAACACCCTCGAACATCGCCCGCGCGCCATCCGCTTCCGGCAATATCGACGTGTAGCTGAACGTGTACCGCGCATAGAGCGTTTTGCCGTCGCTGACCGGATCGTGCATCACCCAGCGAAAATCCTTCGCGGTTCGATAGAACCAGTCGTCGATCATCTGCGTGATGTTCTCGCGGCCCTTAAACGCGCCGTAGAATACATCGTGGTAAACGCCGTCGTCGGTGAACAGCGCCGCAAAGCCCTTGCCGTCGCGCTGTTCGACGGCGCGGCAGAAATCATGAAGCAGCGTGTCGGTTTTCATGACGGTCTCCTAGGATCAATGATTTTGTTTGGGCGTGATCTGATCCGAAAACCGGTTCCCACTTTTCGGGATCACGCCGCCGATAACTCACTGACCGCGCCCAGCATACGCGCGATGTCCTGCGGCCGCGACAGGCGATGATCGCCGTCCTGAACCAGCGTCAGCACAACGTCGTCGCTCGGCAGGCAATGCGTCAGCGCGAACGCGTGCCGCCACGGCACGTCGGGGTCCTGCGCGCCTTGCAGAATGCGAACCGGACAGCCGACATCGATGGTGCCGCCGAGCAGCAGATGGTTGCGGCCCTCCTCGATCAGCCTGCGCGTGATCGGATAGGCGTCCTCGCCATAGGCGGACGGACGATGCCACAGGCCCTTGGTCATGATCTCGTCGCGGACCTCCTGCGAGAAACCCTTCCACATCAGGTCCTCGGTGAAATCCGGTGCGGGCGCGATCAGCACCAGTCCCCTGAGCGTCGCACCCGCCGCCGCGCCACGCCTCGCCAGCGCGCGCGCCAGCAGCAGCGCCATCCAACCGCCCATCGACGAGCCGACCACGATCTGCGGCCCTTCGCAAAAGGTGTCGAACACCTTGAGGCTTTCCTCGTGCCATTGCCCGATGGTGCCGTCGGCGAACGCGCCGCCGGATTCGCCGTGTCCGGAGTAATCGAAACGGATGCAGCCGCGCCCCTGCTCGGCGGCCCATGCGTCGAGCGCCTGCGCCTTGGTTCCCTTCATGTCGGAATGAAAGCCGCCCAGCCAGAACACCCCGGGCGAGACGCCGGGACGTTTGCGGACCGCGATGCGCCGCCTAGCCTCGCCCTCCCCCACGTCGATGAAGGCGGGCTCCGGCCCCGCGGAACTGTCAGATGAATGCGTCATGGAAGATGCCCCGTCTTGGCTGTTATGGAGGTCCACGGCACAATCCGTCAACGCGAACGGAACAACCGTCATCCGGCTGACTTTCACTCCGGCCTACTCGGCCGGACCGTGGGTTCGACGGCCGTGCGGCGCTTGCGGAAGCGGCGCTGTGCCTCTATGTGGAGCGGACTCGCCGAAAAGCGCCAGGGAAAGCACCAGGGCTGGTTATTTTGTCGGGCATTTTACGGTTTTATGGCTGATCCCGCTTTTCAGGGCGGCTCCGGAAAATGCGCGCAGCGACCCTGTCGCGCTTGCCCGGCGGACCTTATTCCTTCAAACTCAAGACCTCGTTCACAACATCGGAGATTTACCCATTCGCCGTCCCAACAGAGCCCCGCCCACCGCATCGAAAGATGGGCCGCGCACCAACGATGAAATTCGCAATCTCGAAATCCAGCTGATCGATCAGAACGGCACCAACGTCGGTACCACCGAAACCGCGGTCGCCATCAAGATGGCGATGGAGGCCGGCATGGATCTCGTCGAGATTTCGCCGAACACCACGCCTCCCGTTTGCAAGATCATGGACTACGGGAAGTTCAAGTATTCGGCGCAGAAGAAAGCCGCAGAAGCCCGCAAGAAGCAGAAGATCGTCGAGATCAAGGAGATCAAGCTCCGGCCGATGATCGACGATCACGATTACGACGTGAAGATGCGGGCGATGCTTCGCTTTTTTGAAGAAGGCGACAAGGTCAAGATCACGCTGCGCTATCGCGGCCGTGAAATGGCGCATCAGGAAATCGGCACCAAGCTTCTCGACAAGGTGAAGAGCGACGTCGCCGAGATCGCCAAGGTCGAGCAGGACGCACGCTTCGAGGGCCGTCAGGTGGTCATGGTTCTCGCGCCGCGCTAAGGGCATGATCCCGAAAAGTGGGAACCGGTTTTCGGAAAAGATCATGCCCAACGAAAGATAAGCGCCGAACCGATTTTCTTATCGATACGAAAAATGGCGCCGCTCACTGCGGCGCCATTTTCATGTCTACTGATCGATGATCCGCGCCGTTACGAGCGGCGGCTGGCTTCCCACCGTCCGGAGCATTCCATGCTCGAGGATTTGCCGCTCCACTGACCGGAGCCGGAATTGGCCGACAGCTTGCCGCTGGCGCTGGCCTTCTGGTCGCCGCGCGCGATCGCGACGCTGACCGCGCCGGCATCGCCAACACGGCCGGAAATATCGAAGCTGCCGTCGCCGGAATAGCTGACCCGGCCGTCCTCGACCTTCACGGGATAGCTGTAGGCCGGATCGCAATTGCCGGCCTGGGTGATGATGGTGACCTTCCATGCGCCGTCAAACGACCCGGCAGCTTTGGTGGACGCCGGCGGCACAACGGCAGCCAGGACCGCGCCCACGATCATCAAGGCCATGGGATTTGAGAACAAGGTGGTCGTCGCGCTGCGCATGACTGTTGGCATTCCTTCGATTTATGAGTTGGGGCGGGTATAGGGATTATCCGCAGGATCTCATAGTGCAATGCAGCATAGACGCCATGAACCCAGCGGAGGGGTAGCCCGGTGCGGCGGCTTTCCCGGCTCGGCAGGCTGCGAAAAGCCCCGCTTAATCGTTGCCAATTCGCACTTCGTCTGCCATAAGCCCAACCTTCGTCGCCCGGCTGATTAAGGGCTGCCGTGGCGACGCCAATGCTGACTTTCTCCACACGGGATTAAGTTGAGCATTATCAACGCTCTAACGAGCATTTTAGCCGCCAAAGCGCCTCTCGGGGCGGATTTTTGCTGCGGCCACAGGAGAGCCAAATGCCCAAGCTGAAGACCAAGTCGGGCGCCAAAAAGCGCTTCAAAGTGACCGGCACCGGAAAGGTGATGTCCGCCCATGCAGGCAAACGCCACGGCATGATCAAGCGGACCAAAAAGCAGATTCGTCAGCTGCGTGGCACGCGAGTGCTGTTCAAGACCGACGGCGACAACATCAAGAAGTACTTCTTGCCGAACGCCTGAGTCTGAATGCCGCGCACGCGCGGCGCATCTCACTAATCCCGTTTTCACTTTTCCAGATGAAGGACATTCATCATGTCTCGCGTTAAACGCGGCGTCACAGCTCACGCCAAGCACAAGAAAGTCTACAAGGCCGCCAAGGGTTTCCGTGGCCGCCGCAAGAACACCATTCGCGCCGCCAAGGCCGCCGTCGACAAGGCCGGCCAGTATGCCTTCCGCGCGCGCAAGCTGAAGAAGCGCACGTTCCGCGCGCTCTGGATCCAGCGCCTCAACGCGGCTGTGCGTCCGTTCGGCATGACCTACAGCGTGTTTATCAACGGCCTCGCCAAGTCGGGCGTCGTTGTGGATCGCAAGGTGCTGTCGGATCTCGCGATCCACGAACCGGCGGCGTTCCAGGCGATTGCTGAAAAGGCCAAAGCCGCACTCGCGGCGTAAGCTTTGCCCCTCTTGCACGAGGCCGACACGACCGGAGCGTAACAACGCTCCGCTGCGTTCGGCTGGGTGACATGATCCCCGCCGGACGGTTCAACCGAAACCGTTCCGCTGGGGCTTGCAATGTCCGACCTCGTTAAACTCGAAACCGAAATTCTCGGCGCCATCGCCGCCGCCTCCGATGAGGCCGCGCTTGAAGCCGTGCGCGTCGGCGCACTCGGCAAGAAGGGCTCGATCTCAGCGCTGCTCGCGACACTCGGCAAGATGTCGCCGGACGAGCGCAAGACCGAAGGCGCGAAGATCAATCTCGCCAAGGACAAGGTGACCGAAGCGCTGACCGCGCGCCGCGACATTCTCAAGAACGCAGCACTCGATGTCCGGCTCGCGTCGGAAACCATCGACGTCACGCTGCCGACTCGCGAGACGCCCGCCGAGCAGGGCCGCATTCATCCACTCACCCAGGTGATGGACGAACTCACCGCGATCTTCGCCGACATGGGCTTCTCGATCGCCGAAGGTCCGGACATCGAGACCGACGATTACAATTTCACCAAGCTGAATTTCCCCGAAGGCCATCCGGCGCGGGAAATGCACGACACGTTCTTCTTCAATCGCAAGGAAGACGGCTCGCGGCCGCTGCTGCGCACCCATACCTCGCCGGTGCAGGTCCGCACCATGCTGTCGCAGAAGCCGCCGATTCGCGTGATCTGTCCGGGGCGCACCTATCGCATCGACAGCGACGCGACGCATACGCCGCAATTCCATCAGGTCGAAGGGCTTGTGATCGACAAGGGCTCGCATCTCGGCCACCTGAAATGGATTCTCGCAGAATTCTGCAAGGCGTTCTTCGAAGTCGATCACGTCAACATGAAATTCCGTCCGTCGTTCTTCCCGTTCACCGAGCCGTCGCTGGAAGTCGATATCCAGTGCCGTCGCGACAAGGGCGAGATTCGTTTCGGCGAAGGCGAGGACTGGCTGGAGATTCTCGGCTGCGGCATGGTGCATCCGAATGTGCTGCGCGCCTGCGGCATCGATCCTGACGTCTATCAGGGCTTCGCCTGGGGCATGGGCATCGATCGTATCGCGATGTTGAAATACGGCATCAACGATCTGCGCCAGATGTTCGAGTCCGATACGCGCTGGATCAATCACTACGGCTTCAAGCCGCTTGATGTCCCGACGCTGGCGGGAGGGTTGTCGTCGTGAAATTCACCTTCTCCTGGCTGAAAGAGCATCTCGACACCGACGAGCCGCTCGAGAAAATCGCCGACAAGCTCACCATGATCGGGCTCGAGGTCGAACATCTCGACAACAAGGCGAAAGCGCTCAAGCCGTTCACCATCGCCCGCGTGATTTCCGCCGAGCAGCATCCCAATGCCGACCGCCTGCGCGTGTGCATGGTGGATACCGGTGATGGTGGCGCGCCTGTGCAAGTCGTCTGCGGCGCACCGAACGCGCGCGCGGGGCTTGTGAGCGTGTTCTCGCCGCCCGGCACCTACATTCCGGGCAAGGACATCACGCTCGGCATCGGCACCATTCGCGGCGTCGAGAGCCGCGGCATGCTATGTTCCGCCGCCGAACTACAGCTCTCGGAAGATCACGACGGCATCATGGAACTGCCCGCCGATGCGCCGCTTGGCGCGCCTTACGCGGAATGGGCCGGTCTCGGCGACGCGGTGATCGAAATCAATCTCACGCCGAACCGGCAGGACTGCACCGGCGTGCACGGCATCGCGCGCGATCTCGCCGCCGCCGACATGGGCAAGTTCAAGAATCAGGCCCCGAAGCAGATCAAGGGCGAGTTCGCCTCGCCCGTGCAGGTGACCATCGAAGACGCATCGCTATGTCCGGGCTTCGCGCTGCGCCTGGTGCGCGGCGTCAAGAACGGCCCCTCGCCCGAATGGCTGCAACAGCGCCTCACCTCGATCGGCCTTCGCCCGATCAACGCGCTGGTCGACATCACCAACTTCATGACCTTCGACCGCGCGCGCCCGCTGCATGTGTTCGACGCGAAAAAGGTGACGGGCAACCTCACCGTGCGCCGCGCCAAGGCTGGCGAGACGCTGCTGGCGCTCGACGGCAAGACCTACACGCTCGATGAAAGCATCTGCGTGATTGCCGACGAGCATGGTGTGGAATCGCTGGCCGGCATCATGGGCGGCGAAGCCTCGGGCTGCGACGAGACCACCACCGACGTGCTGATCGAATCGGCGCTGTGGAACGAAATCAACATCGCCCAGACCGGCCGCAAGCTCGGCATCAACTCCGACGCCCGTTATCGCTTCGAGCGCGGCGTCGATCCGGCCTTCATGGTGCCGGGCCTTGAGATGGCGACCAAACTTGTGATGGATCTCTGCGGCGGCACGCCGTCGGAAGTCGTCGTCGCGGGCGCAACGCATGGCGATGATCGGATCATCGAATTTCCGGTCGCGGAAGTGAAGCGTCTGGCCGGCATCGAAGTGCCGTTTCCGGAGATGAAGCGCATCCTGAGCCATCTCGGATTCATGATCGCGGGCACCAGTCCCGTGGTGAAGGTCGCGGTGCCGTCGTGGCGCAGCGACGTTCATGGCAAGGCCGACATCGTCGAAGAAATCGTACGCATTGTCGGCGTGGACAGCGTGCCGCTGACGCCGTTCGAGCGTGGCGACGCGCCGCGCAAACCGGTGCTGACCCAGTTGCAGTTGCGCACCCGCCGCGCCAAGCGCGCGCTCGCGGCCCGCGGACTTGTCGAAGCCGTGACGTGGTCGTTTGTCTCCAAGCAGCAGGCCGAGCTGTTCGGCGGCGGTAGCGCTGCCCTCACGCTCGCCAATCCGATCGCGGCGGACCTCTCCGACATGCGGCCTTCGCTGATCACGGGCCTCGTCGCGGCGGCGCAGGCCAACGCGGATCGCGGCTTCTCGGACGTGGCACTGTTCGAGGTCGGGCAGATCTTCAAGGGCGACAGGCCCGAGGATCAGTTCATGGCCGCGAGCGGCGTGCGCCGTGGGTTGGCGTCCTCCAAAGGTATCGGACGTCAGTGGTCCGGCAGCTTCACCGTCGACGCACTCGACGCCAAGGCCGACGCGCTGGCTGTGCTCGCCGCCGCAGGCGCGCCGATGCAGGCGTTGCAGATCGTCTCGGCCGCTGAGTCGAAAAACTTTCCGGCGTGGCTGCATCCCGGCCGCTCCGGCGCGATCCAGGTTGGGCCGCAGAATGTGCTGGGATATTTTGGCGAGCTGCATCCGCGCACGCTCGAAGCGCTGAAGGCCGACGGCCCGCTGGTGGCGTTCGAAATCATCCTTGAGCGGATTCCCGACGCCAAGGCGAAGCCGACCCGCGCCAAGCCGCTGCTCGAACTGTCGCCGTTCCAGCCGGTGTCGCGCGATTTCGCCTTCATCGTGGACCGCAGCGTCAAGGCGGGCGACATCGTCCGCACAGCGCAGGCCGTGGACAAGAAGCTGATTACCGGCGTAACCGTGTTCGACGTCTACGAGGGCAAGGGCATCGACGAGAGCAAGAAGTCCATCGCCATCGCTGTGACGTTGCAACCGCGAGAGAAGACGCTGACCGATCAGGAGATCGACGCGGTGGCTTCAAAAATCATCGCGGACGTCACGAAGAAGACCGGCGGCGTGCTGCGGGGTTAATCGCCCGTCAGCGCGGCCAGACCATCCCGCGCCCGCTCGGCAGCGGCTCCGCCGTCGCGCGTGATTGACTGCGCTTCGGCTTCTTCTTCGTCTGCTCCGCCACCGGCGAATCCTTCAGCGCGCCGATCTTGCGCAGCGCAGCGTCCGCAGCGCGCTCGCCGGACTCCCATGCGCCACCGACGGTGCCCCACTGGGTTTCGTGCGCGGCCTCACCTGCGAAAAACAAACTGCCCAGCGGCTCCATCAAAATCTTCCGCGCCGGCTGGCCGCCGGGCGATGCCGCAGACATGGCGCCGAACACATAAGGCATGTCGTTCCACCGCGTCGCGGTGGTGCGCTTGACGATGTTCTTGATGTCCGCGCCGAACAGTTTGGTCAGCCATTCCGTCGCGAACGCCACCATCGCCGCCTCGCCCCGCGCCGACAATTCCGCGCCGAACGAACCCGCGACATCGACCTGACACAGCGACGAGCCGCCGAGATTGGCCAATAGAAAACCCGTGCTGCGGTCGGTACTCTGTTCGATCACGATGTCGTCGCGCGACAGCCCCAGCGGATTGCCCGGCAATTCGAGCGCGATGTGATCGTAGCTGCCGAGCGTGAGTTTCGAGGCGGCGTCCTGCTGGCGCTTCGGCAGGTCAGGCGCGAACCTGATCTTGCCCGAGAGCAGCGCGTTGGTGGACGCCGTCATGATGACGGCTTTCACGGTGAGCGTGCCCGCCGCGGTCTCAAGCTGCGCGTCGCGGCCGCTCCAGACGATGCGCGTCACCGGCGTGGACAGAACGACCGGCAGCGTCTCGCCGAGTTTCGCGATCAGCGCGCCCAATCCCTGACGGCAAGCCGACGGCCCGTCACGCTGCGCCATGGTCACCAGATCGAGCGCGGAGAGATCCCTCAGATCCTTGCCGGTAGCCATCGCGCCGAGCAGAAAATCCGTCGCGCCCGCCCACACGCCCAGTTCCTTCGGCAGGCCGGCGGCGGCCGGCATATCCGCCTTGCCGCGCACGGCATCGCCCATGGCCCGATTGGCGCGCACGAG
Source organism: Afipia sp. GW822-FHT04G07 (assembly GCF_058800765.1). NCBI lineage: Bacteria > Pseudomonadati > Pseudomonadota > Alphaproteobacteria > Hyphomicrobiales > Nitrobacteraceae > Afipia > Afipia sp. GW822-FHT04G07. Next base: position 2,783,516 of record NZ_JBXAMP010000001.1, on the reverse strand, counting down.
CGTGGCGAGAAAATCCTCGGCCTCTCCGGCGCGCGCATTGCGGCGGCCGATCCGCATGCGCTGGCCGCGCGGGGCGGGATACATTTCCATGCCGACGCTGCGCGCGAGCTTTGCCGCCGGACTGGTCTCGGCGTTGTAAAGCCAGCGCGCGCCCCGGTCGAACGGCGCGTCGAACGAGGTCGCGTCGGTGACGCAGCGGCCGCCGAGAAGGGACGCAGCCTCGATCACCACGACCTTGCGGCCTGCGGCGGCAATACGGCGCGCAGCGGCGATACCGGCCACGCCTGCGCCGATCACGGCGATCTCGGCATCGCGCGGCAACGGGGCCGCCAGCGCGCTTCGCCCGAAAGGCGAAAACGCCAGCGCCGCCGAACCGGCTAGGAGATCGCGCCGGGAAATTCTCATGTCATGGTTTCCGAAATTCGACCGAAAGTGGGAACTTGAAGCGAACTTGCCGCATCAAAGGCTTCGCGGCAACGGTCATGGTGAACGTTTGATTATTTCGCCGTCCTGTGCATGAACTAAATTGAAATCGCTTCCGACAACAATACGAGGCGGGAAAAGCAGCCAGAAACGTGCCGCGACCTCGGGAGACATTCATGGGCTTCGTGCTCGATACCGTCGGCAAGGTCATCGCCAGGTACCTTCAGAAGGAGGTGCCGGGTTACGAACCCTTCACGCCGAGCGATCCGGAACGGTTGCGCGGGCTGATCGAGCCCGGTGACGTGCTGCTGGTCGAAGGCAACAACCGCGTTTCCGGCATCATCAAGTATCTCACGCAATCGACGTGGTCTCATGCCGCACTCTATGTCGGCCCAATCGACGGCGCGGTTGAGCCCGACGGCGAACCGCATGTCCTGATCGAGGCCAATATCGGCGAAGGCGTCACCTCCGCGCCGCTCTCGAAATATTATCCCTATCACACCCGCCTCTGCCGTCCGGTGGGTCTGTCGTATGAGGACCGCACCACGGTCTGCCGCTACGCCATCAACCGCATCGGCTTCGGCTACGACACCAAGAACATTCTCGATCTGATGCGCTACCTCATCCCGCTGCCGGTGCCGCAGCGCTGGCGGCGGCGCATGATTTCGTTAGGGTCGGGCGATCCGACCAAAATCATCTGCTCGGCGCTGATCGCACAGGCATTCGGCGTGGTGCGCTATCCGATCCTGCCGAAGATCACGCAGGCCGCAAGCCGTCAGGCGCGGCGTGAAATCCTGCACATCCGCGATTCGTCGCTCTACATGCCGCGCGACTTCGACATCTCGCCGTATTTCGAGATCGTCAAGCCGACCATCGTCCGCGGTTTCGATTACACTGCGCTGCACTGGGCCGATACGACCAAGCCGTCCCCGGAGGTGACGGACGAAGCTGATCCCTTTCCAGAGGGAATCTTCGAAACGCCAGAAGCGCCGCTCGCGCCTGTTGCGGCGTTTGAGCAGGCTTCGCAGGAACGGGAACCGGCGCACGAACGCGCCGCGTGATCCTGAATCCGATCTCGAGCGAAGCGGGTAAATCCGCGCCGCATCATTGCGCGAAGCACTTGCGACGAAGCAATCCCGTTCTTGCCGGCTCAAGGATGGATCGCCTTGCTTCGCTCGCCAGGACGCAGTTGCCACTTGCCAGACACCTTCCCCGTACTTAACTCTCGCCAGATTCTTTGGAGGAAGGCCCATGTTTGACGCCGCGCTCAAGGCGTTGTCCCAGATCCTGTCGCCGCCGATGCGCTCCATCCTGTGGAAGTCGGTCGGCCTCGCCTTGGTGCTGATCGTCGCAGCAGCAGTCGCGCTGCAACGAGCACTGAGCTGGCTCGCCGGATCGGGAGAGGTCTGGGCCGAGACCATGATCGGGTCGGACTATCATACCCTTATCAATGTTCTGGCGTGGATCGTCTCGATTGCCGCGGGGCTCGGCATTGTGGTCGGCGCTGTGTTCCTGATGCCTGCGATTACATCGCTGGTCGCCAGCGTGTTCGTCGATGACGTCGCCGACATTGTCGAGCGTGAACACTATCCCGCCGAGCGTCCCGGCGTCGCGCTGCCGGTCGGACGCGCGATCACCGAAGGCTCGAAGACGGCGCTGCTGACGATTCTGGTCTATCTGATCGCGCTGCCATTCGTGCTGGTCGCTGGTGCTGGCTTCATCGTGTTCTTCATCGCCACCGCCTGGCTGCTCGGCCGCGAGTATTTCGAACTCGCCGCCATGCGCTTCCGCACGCCGGAAGAAGCCAAGCTGATGCGCAAGCAAAACAGCGCGATTGTCTTCACGGCAGGGCTGTTCATTGCCGCCTTCGTGTCGATCCCGATCGTGAATCTGGCGACGCCGCTGTTCGGCATGGCGTTCATGGTTCACATGCACAAGCGGCTGTCAGGCCCACGGCCCGAACTGATCGAGCCAGCGCGCAAATCCAGCGTGCCGGTCTAGGCGCCCGTGTAGAGCGACTTTTCAGGCCATTTGCACAGGTCGTTTATAATGCACTTGCCGCAAAACGGCTTGCGCGCGACGCAGGTGTAGCGGCCGTGCAGGATCAGCCAGTGATGGGCGTGGCGCGCGAATTCCGCCGGCACGATCTTGAGCAAGCCCAGTTCGACCTCGAGCGGATTTTTCCCCGGCGCAAGGCCCGTGCGATTGCCGACACGAAACAGATGGGTGTCCACGGCAATCGTCGACTCGCCGAACGCGATGTTAAGCACGACGTTCGCGGTCTTGCGGCCGACGCCGGGCAACGCCTCCAGCGCCTCGCGGCTGCGCGGCACTTCGCTCCCGTGCAGCGCGATCAACTGCTCTGACAGAGCGATGACGTTCTTCGCTTTGGTGCGATAGAGACCGATGGTCTTGATATAATCGCGAACCGTCTCCTCGCCGAGCGCCACCATTTTTTCCGGCGTGTCGGCGACCGGAAACAGATGCCGCGTCGCCTTGTTGACGCCGACATCGGTCGCCTGCGCCGACAGCGCCACCGCGACCAGCAGCGTGTAGGGATTGAGATGTTCGAGTTCACCCTTCGGCTCGGGATTGGCGCTGCGAAAGCGGCTGAAGGCCTCGATCACTTCCGCCTGCGTCCAGGGCTTCGTTCTGGATTTCTGCCTGGATTTTGACTTAACGGCTTTCGATGGCTGCTTGACCGCCTTGGCGACGCGCGCTTGCGGCTTTGGTTTTGAACGGGACGTGATCGCCTTTTTCGCCATGATTTTGGTATAGTAACTCCCGATGGACGACCGCAACGACTTTGATGCTGTGCATGACGCGGACACACCGTTGTTTTCCGCGCGCCTGACGCCGCACCGCTCGCTCAGCCGCGGCGGATTTCTGGCGCTGATGGGAGTTATCACCGTCGTCAGTTTCGCCGCCGGCGTGATGTTTCTGCTGATGGGCGCGTGGCCGGTGCTCGGTTTCTTCTGCCTCGACGTGCTCATCATCTACGGGGCGTTCCGGCTGAACTTCCGCCGCGCCGCCGCGACCGAAGACATCGTGGTGACGCCATATGAAATTCGCGTGCGCCGGGTCAGCCATCGCGGCCATGTGGTCGAGTGGACACTCAATCCGCTCTGGGTTCGGATCGAGCGCAAGGAGCATGCCGAATTCGGCATCGAGAAACTTTATCTGGTGTCGCGCGGACGGCGGCTGTCGATCGGCAGCTTTCTCGGATCCGAGGAAAAAGCCAGTTTTGCCAGTGCGTTACAGATCGCCCTGATCGCCGCGAAACGCGGGCCGACGCTTAATCCGGTCAGCTAGAGCGCGAGCAGAAATCGGGTGGTTGCGCGGCGGCAGGCGGCCTACATCCGGGTCATGATGCATACAGACGCAACGGATGCCGCCATGATGACCGCCACCATGAAATCCTTGCCTGCCGATCTGAAACTCGCAAAGCCCTCGAAGCAGGGCGCTGCATTGCGCGATTATGATTCCGTTCGCCGCGCCATCGGATTCATCTCGGAGCAGTGGCGTACGCAGCCGACCATCGAGGCGATGGCCGATGCCGCGCATCTGACGCCCGACGAACTGCATCATCTGTTCCGGCGCTGGGCAGGCCTTACGCCGAAGGACTTCATGCAGGCGCTGACCCTCGACAACGCGAAAAGGCTGCTGCGCGATTCCGCCAGCGTGCTCGATGCCGCGTATGACTCCGGCCTCTCCGGTCCGGGGCGGCTGCACGATCTGTTCGTCACCCATGAAGCGATGTCGCCGGGCGAATGGAAAAAGGGCGGCGCGGGCATGACGCTGCGCTATGGCTTCCACCCCTCGCAGTTCGGCATGGCCGTGGTGATCGCCAGCGAACGCGGCCTTGCGGGCCTTGCGTTCGCCGACGAGGGCGAGGAGATGGCGGCACTGGCCGACATGCAGCGGCGCTGGCCGCTGGCGACCTATATCGAATCCTTCGCCGAAACCGCGCCGTTCGCCAAACGCATTTTCGATTCCTCGCAATGGCGCGAAGACCAGCCGCTGCGCGTGGTGCTGATCGGCACCGATTTCGAGGTGCGGGTCTGGGAGACGCTGCTCAAGATTCCAATGGGCCGCGCCACCACCTATGGGGATGTCGCGTGCAAGATCTCAAAGCCGAAAGCCTCGCGCGCGGTCGGTGCCGCGGTCGGCCGGAATCCGATCTCGTTCGTGGTGCCGTGCCATCGCGTGATCGGCAAAAGCGGCGCGCTCACCGGCTATCACTGGGGCATCACGCGCAAACGCGCGATGCTCGGATGGGAAAGCGGACAGGCGGCGGGACTCGTCGCCTAGTTCGTTACGCCAGGTCCTTCACCGACGCCACCGTGGCATCGGCGTTCAAGCGATAGACCACCGGCGCGCCGGTGCCGAGCTCGCGTTTCAGGATCTGCTCCGGCGTCAGCTTTTCCAGCACCATGATCAGTGCACGCAGCGAATTACCATGCGCCGCCACCAGCGTGCGTTCACCACGCAGCACGGCCGGCAGGATTTCCTGCACGTAGTAAGGCAGCGTGCGCGCCAGCGTGTCTTTCAGGCTTTCGCCGCCGGGCGGCGGCACGTCATAGGAACGTCGCCACACCAGCACCTGCTCCTCGCCCCACTTGGCGCGCGCATCATCCTTGTTCAGCCCGGACAGATCACCGTAGTCGCGTTCGTTCAACGCGAGATTCCTTGTAACCGGAATTCCGGTCTGGCCCATTTCCTTGAGTGCGAGGTCGAGCGTGCGCTGCGCGCGCGTCAGCACCGACGTGAACGCCACGTCGAAGGTCAGTCCTTCATCCTTCAGCTTGCGCCCGGCGGCGACGGCTTCCTTGACGCCGAGTTCAGTGAGGTCGGGATCTTTCCAGCCGGTGAACAGATTTTTCAGATTCCATTCGCTCTGGCCATGACGCACAAGCACGAGAAGACGGTCGCTCATTCTTTCAATTCCGATTTTGACAATGGGTTCAAAAGGCGCCGATGCCGAGCACGTCGGCCATGGTGTAGAAGCCGGGCTTCTTGCCCTGCGCCCACATCGCCGCCTTGAGCGCGCCGCGCGCGAAGATCATCCGGTCCTCCGACTTGTGCGCAAGCTCGATGCGCTCGTAAGGACCGGCAAAGATCACCGTGTGGTCGCCGGTCGCGGTGCCGCCGCGCAGCGTCGCGAATCCGATGTCGCCCGCGTTGCGCGCGCCGGTATGGCCATCACGCGCGCGCACCGAGTGCTGTTCGAGATTGATGCCGCGGCCGTCCGCCGCCGCCTGCCCCAGCAGATAGGCCGTGCCCGACGGCGCGTCGATTTTCGCCTTGTGGTGCATTTCGAGAATTTCGATGTCGAAATCCTCATCCAGCGACTTCGCGACCTGCTTGACCAGCGCCGCCAGCAGATTGACGCCGAGACTCATGTTGCCGGACTGGACCACGATGGCCTGCGACGTCACGCTGCGGATCACGGCGTTGTCGGATGACGACAGCCCCGTGGTGCCGATGACATGGACCAGACCGCGCTGGGCGGCGATGGCGACATTGGCGATGGTGGCGGCCGGCACGGTGAAATCCAGGATGCCGTCGGCGTTCTTCGACAGCGACCAGAGATCGCAGGACAGTTCGACGCCGTTGGCGGGGAGCCCCGCCAGCACGCCTGAGTCCTGACCCAGCAGCTCGGAGCCCGGCGCTTCCAGCGCGCCGGCCAGCACCGCACCCGGGGTCTCGTCGATGGCGCGGATCAGCGTTCGGCCCATGCGGCCTCCGGCTCCGGCAACGATCAGGCGCATATCGGCCATTTCCAGCCCTCAAAACTCGTTTTAAAACCTGTTCTTGCGGTATAGCGGCGCCGGGGCGCGGCGGCAACCATGGGGTCACGCAAGCGTCATACGGACATCCTAACGCTCCATGTCAGACTGACCGAGGGACAACCTCCATGCGCCTGCTGTTTGCCGCATCCGCCGCGATGCTCGCGATGATCGCTTTGCTCCCATCCGCTGGTGCCGCCGAGCGCATCGGCGGTGACAACGCCTTCTCGTTCGTGGCGCTCGGCGACATGCCCTACAATCTTCCGGACGATTACGCGAAGTTCGACCGGCTGATAGCTGCGGTCAACGCGCTGAAGCCCGCCTTCACCCTGCATGTGGGCGATATCAAATCCGGCGCGCTTCCGTGCAGCGACGACGTGCTGAAAAAATCCTACGACCAGATCCAGACCTTCGAGGGCGCGCTGGTCTACACCATCGGCGATAACGAGTGGATCGACTGCCACCGCAAGGCTGCCGGAAGCTTCGATCCGCGCGAGCGGCTGGCCAAGCTGCGCGAGATGTTTTTCGCCGTGCCGGGAAAATCGCTCGGCAAGACGCCGCTCGACGTTGAAAGCCAGGCATCGGTAATGCCGGAATTTTCAACCTATGTGGAGAACACGCGTTTCGCCAAGAACGGCGTGATGTTCCTGAGTGCGCATGTGCCAGGCTCCAACAACGGCTTCGAGGCGCAGGACCTCGAGGGCGTGAAAGAGTTTTTCGCCCGCGACAAGGCTAACGTCGCATGGATCGAGGCGAGCTTCGCCAAGGCCCAGGCGGACAACGCCAAGGCTGTGGTGATGTTCGTGCAGGCGGAATTCAACGAGGCGCGGTTTCCAAACGGCGCGATGCCGCGCCAGTCCGGCTTCACCAACACGCTCGACGCCATCGAAGCCGGCGCGACGCGCTTCGGAAAGCCGGTGCTGCTGATCCACGGCGACGAGCATTATTTTTCCATCGCGCCACTGCGCAACAGCAAGGGCAGGCCGATTCCCGGCGTCAACAAGCTGATGGTCTATGGCGATACGCTGGTTCACGCGGTCCGCGTGATCGTCGATCCCGACAGTCCCAACGTGTTCGGGTTCGTGCCGCTGATCGTTCCGGAAAACGGGATGGGAAAATAACTTTCAAGGCTGCTCGCCGTCATAGCCCTCGATGATGACGATCTCGCCGCTGGAATGCGGCGCCCGAGCCTTCACAAGATCCGCATATTCCGGCGATTTGTAGCAGGCCAGCGCGGTCGCGTAGTCCTTGAACTCAAGCACGACATTGCGCGAACGGGCCGGGCCTTCATGCGCTTCGTGGGTGCCGCCGCGCACCAGAAACTTCGCGCCGTATTTCTTGAACACCGCGCCGTTGTGAGCGACGTAATCCCGCTTGTAGCCGTCGAGGTCATGCACATCGATGCGTGCGATCCAGTAACCCTTGGCCATTTTGTCTCCCTTGTTCTGATTGAGCCTTGTTCGGTCAGCCGGCCGCCTGAGCAATTTCCGCGGCGATGGCATCCGCCGCCGCTTTCGGATCGGACGCTTCCACGATGGGCCGCCCGACCACCAGATAGTTCGCGCCTGCGGCAATGGCGCGACCCGGCGTCATGATGCGCTTCTGGTCGCCCACGGCGCTGCCGGCGGGGCGAATTCCCGGCGTCACCAGCGCCATCTGCGGGCCGACGATACCGCGCACGGTGGCCGCCTCCTCGCCGGAACACACCAGCCCGTCGATGCCTAGCGCCTGCGCCTGCAACGCCCGCGCCTTTACAAGCTCGGACACACCGAACCGCGATCCCGTCGCGTGCAGATCGTCGTCGTCGTAGGAGGTCAGCACCGTCACCGCGAGGATCTTCAGCGACGATCCGCGCGCCTCGACCGCCGCCTTCATCGTCTGCGGATAGGCATGGACCGTGAGGAACGTCGCGCCGAGCTTCACGATGTTCTCGACGCCCTTCCCGACCGTGTTGCCGATGTCGTGCAGCTTGAGATCGACGAAAACCTTCTTGCCGCGATCCGCGAGTTTCGGAACCAGTGAAAGGCCTCCGGCATAGGCGAGCTGATAGCCCACCTTGTAGAAGGTCACGCTGTCTCCGAGCCGCGTGATCAGCGCCTCGGCGGCCTCGACGCTGGAGAGATCGAGCGCGAGGATCAGTCGGTCGCGGGCGTCAATCGTGTGTGCTTGCATCATGCGGCCTCACATCATCTGTTGGGCGACATCGATCAGCTGGCGCAGTGTTCCGCGCAACTGTTCGGCGTCGCCGGGTTCCTTGAGGCGATCCATGTCGTCGAACGCGTGACCGGCGAAGGACAGCGCCATCTGTTTCGGGATCACCGTCGCGCCGCAGCCCAGCGCCAGAATCTGGCGCAGCGCCATCAGAACACGAAGGCCGCCGAATTTTCCGTCGGATGCGGCGCCGATCGCAAAGGCGCGCTCGCGAAACACCTGACCGAACGTCTCGCCGCGATCGCGCACCCGCGTCGTCCAGTCGATGGCGTTCTTCAGAAGCGGCGGCACCGATGAATTGTATTCGGGGCTGACAATGAACACGCCGTGATGCGCGCCGATCATGCGCTTGAGATTGACCGCGTTGGCCGGCACGCCTGACTTCGCCTCGAGGTCGCCGTCATAGATCGGCAGCGGATAGTCGGCGAGCGAGATCAGCGTCACCTCGACATCGAGCAGCGCCAGTTCCCTGACCACCACGGCGGCGAGCCGTGCATTGAACGAGCCGGTGCGCAGCGAGCCCGGAATGACGAGAATTTTCAGCGCGGCCATGATGTCAGGACTAAAACGTTTTCCGGCGCAGGGAAAGCCGGTTCACCGTCTTCCTCCACCCCTCCGTCGGGGAGAGGTCGGCGCACAGCGCCTGTTAGCCCTTGCGATAGACCCAGACGCGGGCCGGGGGCAGATTCATCCAGATCCGCTCGGAGGCCTGGGTCTGAATACCGGGCAGCGATTTCGGGATCGGCGGCGCCACCGAATAGGTGAACTGGATGAAAGGCGCGCCGGCTTCCATTTTCAGGAACGCATCGCGCATCAGCTTCATGCGGATCATCATCGGCTTGGTGACAAGCGGCAGGCCCGACACCATCGCAGCGGCGGGCTCTTTCAATTCAGATAGCGTCTGGTCGAGATTGTAGGCGTCGCCCTGAATCACGGTCGCCTGCGGGTAGCGCTCGCTCAGCAGCGCGCAAAACCCCGGATCGAATTCCACCAGCAGCAGGCGCTTCTCGGCCACACCGTGCGCGATCAGCGCATCGGTAATCGCGCCGGTGCCGGGGCCAAGTTCGATGACAGGTCCATCGGAATGAATATCGACGTATCGGGCAACCGCGCGGGCCAGCACCTTGCTGGAGGGCATCACCGCGCCCATGCGAAGCGGCTTTTCAATCCATGAGCGGAGAAAACGAACTTCGTCATCGAGACGAAGCGGTTTCTTCAACGCACGCACGGAGGGCTGGGGGGCCATGTCACTTCCAACGGAGCCCGGGGCCGGGCGGGGCGTCAAATTTCCTTCACAAATGGATACAAGCGCAAGCAAAAAGCGTCAAGAAGGAGCGCTTATGGCGTATTGGCGCGGGTCCCGAAGAAGTCCTTGACCATCTTGAAGAAACCGGCGGCTTCGGGCTGGGTTTCCCCGGACGACAGTTTCTCGAACTCGGCCAGCAGTTCTTTCTGCTTTTTGGTCAGATTCTGCGGGGTTTCAACCACAACCTGCACATACATGTCGCCCATCTGCCGGGAACGCAGCACAGGCATTCCCTTTCCGGCGACGCGGAAGCGGCGGCCGGACTGGGTGCCCGAGGGCACCTTCACCCTGGTCTTGCCGCTGTCGATGGTCGGAACCTCGAACTCGCCGCCCATCGCCGCCGTCACCATCGACACCGGTACGCGACAGTGCAGATCCGCGCCGTCGCGCTGGAAGAACTTGTGCGAGGCCAGCGACAGGAAAATGTAGAGATCGCCCGCAGGACCGCCCTGCACGCCCGCCTCGCCTTCGCTGGCAAGGCGAATACGCGTGCCGTCCTCGACGCCCGCCGGAATGTTGACCGACAGCGAGCGATCCTTGGTGACGCGACCCGAACCCGAACACGATGCGCACGGCGTTTCGATCATCTGGCCGCGGCCCTGGCAGCCCGGGCAGGTGCGCTCCAGCGTGAAGAAACCCTGCGCCTGACGCACGCGGCCTGCGCCGCCGCACATCGAGCAGATCTTCGGCTTGGTGCCGGCCTTGGCCCCGGTGCCCGAACACGGTTCGCAGGTCACCGCGACCGGAATGTCGATCTGTGCGGTCTTGCCGGAGAACGCTTCCTCCAGCGTGATTTCCATATTGTAGCGCAGGTCCGCGCCGCGCTCGCGGCCGCCACGGCCGCCGCGCTGTCCGGCCATGCCGAACAGGTCTTCAAAAATATCGGAGAATGACGACGCAAAGCCCGCGCCAAACCCGGCGCCATGACCGCCGCCATTGCCCTGCTCGAACGCGGCATGGCCATAGCGGTCGTAGGCGGCGCGCTTGTTGCCGTCCTTGAGGACCTCGTAGGCCTCGGAGATTTCCTTGAACTTGTGCTCGCAGGCTGGATCGCCCGGATTCTTGTCCGGGTGCCATTTCATCGCGAGCTTGCGGAAGGCCGACTTCAGTCCGGCTTCGTCGATGGAGCGTTCGACTTCCAGTGTCTCGTAATAGCAGGTCTTAGACATTGCTAATCTGGGTCATGCGAGTCTGGATCTGTAAGCGGTTCGGTTCACCGTGAAAAGCCTCCCCTTGAGGGGGAGGCTGATCATGAGCGGGTTACGCGGACTTCTTGTTGGTCTTGTCGTCGTCGACTTCCGTGAACTCGGCGTCGACGACATCGTCCTTTGCAGCGTCCTTCTTGGCGTCGGCCTCGGCCTGCTGCGTGTACATCGCCTCGCCGAGCTTCATCGAAGCCTGCGCCAGCGTATTCGATTTGGTCTTGATGCCTTCGGCATCGTCGCCCTTCAGCGCTTCCTTCAGATCGGCGAGCGCATCTTCGATCGCCTTGCGCTCGGGCTCGCCCACCTTGTCGCCATGCTCGGCCAGCGCCTTCTCGGTGGAATGCACCAGCGCGTCGGCATGGTTCTTGGCGTCGACCGCCTCGCGGCGCTTCTTGTCCTCGGCCGCGTTGGCCTCGGCGTCCTTGACCATCTTCTCGATGTCGCTGTCAGACAGTCCACCGGACGCCTGAATGCGAATCTGCTGTTCCTTGTTGGTCGCCTTGTCCTTCGCCGACACATTGACGATGCCGTTGGCGTCGATGTCGAACGTGACCTCGATCTGCGGCATGCCGCGCGGCGCCGGCGGAATTCCCATCAGGTCGAACTGACCGAGAATCTTGTTGTCGGCCGCCATCTCGCGTTCACCCTGGAACACGCGAATGGTCACCGCGCCCTGATTGTCCTCGGCGGTCGAGAACACCTGGCTCTTCTTGGTCGGGATCGTGGTGTTACGCTCGATGATGCGGGTGAAGACACCGCCCAGCGTCTCGATGCCGAGCGACAGCGGCGTCACGTCGAGCAGCAGCACGTCCTTGACGTCGCCCTGCAAAACGCCGGCCTGAATCGCAGCACCGATGGCGACGACCTCGTCCGGGTTGACGCCCTTGTGCGGCTCCTTGCCGAACAGCTGCTTCACGATTTCCTGCACCTTCGGCATGCGCGACATGCCGCCGACCAGAACAACCTCGTTGATCTCGGCAGCCGACAGGCCGGCGTCCTTCAACGCCTTGCGGCAAGGCTCGACGGTTTTCTGAATCAGATCATCGACCAGCGCTTCAAACTTCGCGCGGGTCAGCTTCATGGTCAGATGCTTCGGACCGGAGGCATCCGCCGTGATGAACGGCAGGTTGATTTCGGTCTGGGTCGTCGACGACAGTTCGATCTTCGCCTTTTCAGCGGCCTCTTTCAGGCGCTGCAGGGCGAGCTTGTCGTTGCGCAGGTTGATGCCCTGCTCCTTCTGGAATTCGTCAGCGAGATAGCCGACCAGACGCATGTCGAAGTCTTCGCCGCCGAGGAAGGTGTCGCCGTTGGTGGACTTCACTTCGAACACGCCGTCGCCGATCTCCAGGATCGACACGTCGAACGTGCCGCCGCCGAGATCGTAAACCGCGATAGTGCCCTGCTTGGTCTTGTCGAGGCCGTAGGCGAGCGCAGCCGCCGTCGGCTCGTTGATGATGCGCAGTACTTCAAGGCCGGCGATCTTGCCGGCGTCCTTGGTGGCCTGACGCTGGGCGTCGTTGAAATAGGCTGGAACGGTGATGACCGCCTGATCGACCTTCTGGCCGAGATGGGCTTCGGCGGTCTCTTTCATCTTCTGCAGAATGAACGCGGAGACCTGCGACGGCGAGTAGGTCTGGCCATCGGCCTCGACCCAAGCGTCGCCGTTACCGGCCTTCACGATTTTATAGGGGACGAGCTTCTTGTCCTTTTCGACCGTCGGATCGTCGTAACGGCGGCCGATGAGGCGCTTGACGGCGAAGATGGTCTTTTCAGGATTGGTGACAGCCTGGCGCTTGGCGGGCTGACCGACGAGGCGCTCGCCGTCGTCAGTGAAGGCGACGATGGACGGGGTCGTCCTCATGCCCTCGGCATTCTCGATAACTTTCGGCGTTTTGCCATCCATTACGGCAACGCACGAATTGGTGGTGCCGAGATCGATCCCAATGACCTTTCCCATGGTCCTCATATCCTTCTTTTTGCGGCAGGTTGGCTGGGCCCATCAGGCGCACCAATCCAAACCCCCAATATCAAATATTCGCGACGTCGCGACGCTCCGCCTCATATAGGAGGGGGGCATGGCCCCGCAAGGACCGGCCCTTGTAAACAGGCAGGAAAATGAATTTTCACGAGCGCAAAACCGAGCCCGCCGGGGCGCGCGGACGGCGGCCAATGCGTCAATTTGCAACGAATCGGGCCTTGATCTGTTGGTCCGGCACGGAAACAGTTGGCGCTCGCGACCTCACCCCGAACCAGCCCGGAGCGGTGGACCGAAGCCAGATCCGAAATACAGATCAGAGAATACCGGGCCGTGATCCGGAGCCTCTGGTCTGGCGCGATTCCGACCATCGAACGGCCTCAATACGACATCAGTCAGGTTTCATGAAAACGATCGCACGCGTTCTCGCCTTTGCCGCCCTTGTCTCCGCGGGCCAACCCGCCCTTGCAGCCGAGCCCGTGTTCCCGCCCGGCGCGCGCGTCGGACTGGTGCCGGCCGAAGGTCTCGCCGTCGCCAAGGAGTTTCTGGGTTTCGAATCCGCCGACCAGAAGATCAAGGTCGGCATCGCAGAAATTCCGGCCGCCGCGTTCACCACGGTCGAAACCGCGGTGAGCGAGGGCAAATCCACCGGGCAAGGTTCCAAGCCCGAGGCCTTCGAAGCCGCGGGGGGCAAGGCTTACATCACCTCCGATACCGGCAAGGACGGAAGCACGGCGATCCGGATGTATTCGCTGATTGTGTCGGGCGGCGACAAGTTCACCGGCTACGCCATTGTTCAGGTGCGCGACGATGCCGCCAAGCCGCTGTCCGACGAGGCCGTGCGCAAGATGCTGGCGTCAACGACGCTGCGCAAGGAAGTCCCCGTCGAGGAACAACTCGGCCTGATGCCTTTCAAGATCGGCGAACTCAGCGAGTTCAAGACGGTGCGCACGCTGGCGCCGCGCTCATCGATCCTGCTGACGGACGGCACCGAAGACACCACGCTCGACGGCGCGCCCTACATGGTGATCGGCATGGTTGGCGGCGGCCCTGAAAAACCGGACGATCGCGGGCGCTTCGCGCAGCAGGCCGCGGCGACAATTCCCGGACTGCGCAATGCGCGCATCACGGCGAACGAACCGATGCGGATTGAAGGAACGCCCGGCTATGAGACGCGGATCGATGCCGTCGCCGGCAAGGACGACACGCCAGTCACGGTGGTCCAGTGGCTGAGATTCGGCGGCGGTTCGTCGCTGCGAATCATCGCAAGCGCGACGCGCGAGGAATGGCCGAAAGCCTTTCCGCGATTCCGCGCGGTTCGTGACGGCATCAACGCGCGCTAGGAATCATTCCTGCGCGGCTGCCGGTGCAGCCTTCGCGCCGCCCTTGGCCACCGCCACCAGCGCCGGCCGCAGCACCCGCTCGCCGATCGTGTACCCGCCCTGCACAACCTGCACGACGGTGCCCGACGGCACGGAGGAATCCGGCACTTCGTACATCGCCTGATGGAAATTCGGATCGAATTTCTCACCGAGCGGATCGAGCTTCTGCACGCCGTTTTTCTCCAGCGTCTTGTGCAGCGACCGCTCCGTCAATTCGACGCCCTCGATCAGCGCCTTCAACCCGGGATCGGCGGCTTCACGTGCTTCCATCGGAACGGCATCGAGCGCGCGCTGCAGGTTGTCCGCGATGTCGAGCACGTCGCGCGCAAAGGCCGTGATGCCGTAGGTCCGCGCGTCCGCGACTTCGCGCTGGGTCCGCTTGCGCAGATTTTCCATCTCGGCGAGCGTCCGCAACGTCCGGTCCTTGGCGTCCGCGACTTCCTTCGTGAGCGCCTCAACCGAGCCCTCTTCAGGATCGTCGGGCATCACGTACGGCTTTGAGACCACAGGTTCCTTGTCCGCTGCGGCATTCGCCGTGTCCGGCGCGGACGTGCCCTGCGGCTCCTTCTGCCCATTGGAATTCGCCATAACTCACCTTTTCAGAAAATCGTCGTCGTGAATGCGGGATTGTTAACCCCGCATATCGTGGTTTAGGCGCGGAAAATCAAGCGCTTTGGATTACTGACCGATCAGACGGCTGACAATCCGGGCCGCGTAATCGACCATCGGAATGACCCGCGCGTAGTTCAGCCGGGTCGGGCCGATCACGCCCAGCACGCCGACGATGTGTCCGGCGCCGTCGCGATAGGGCGCGATGATGGTGGAGGAACCGGACAGCGAGAACAGCTTGTTCTCGGAGCCGATGAAGATGCGCACGCCATCGGCGCGCTCGGCGCGGCCGAGCAGATCGATCACACCTTTCTTCGCTTCGAGATCGTCGAACAGCAGGCGCACCCGCTCGAGATCTTCCATCGCATGAAGATCTTCCAGCAAATTGGCATGGCCGCGAACGATGAGCTGCCGCTCGTCGCTGGCGCCGCCGGACCAGCTTGCGATTCCGGCGGTGATGACCTTCTGCGTCAGCTGATCGAGTTCGGAACGGCTCTCGGCCAGCGCCGCTTCAAGTTCGATGCGCGCCTCTGCCAGCGTACGTCCGCGAATCCGCGCGTTGAGAAAATTGGAGGCCTCGGTCAGCGCCGATGTCGGCACGCCCGGCTGCAACGGCAGCACGCGATTTTCCACCTGTCCGTCTTCGGCAACCAGGACCACCAGCGCCTGCGTCGGCTCCAGCCGCACGAATTCGATATGCTTCAGCCGCACATTCGACTTCGCGGTGAGCACGACGGCTGCGGCACGTGTGAGCCCCGACAATCGCGTCAAGGCATCGCTCAGCGCCGCCTCGACCGATTGCCCTCCGGCCGATTTGAGCTGGCTTTCGATCGACTGCCGTTCCGGCTCGGTCAGATCGCCGACCTGCATCAACGCATCGACGAAGAAGCGCAATCCCAGTTCGGTCGGCAGCCGCCCGGCGGATGTATGCGGCGCATAGATCAATCCGAGTTGCTCAAGATCCGACATCACGTTGCGCACCGACGCGGGCGACAGCGGAACCGTAATCAGACGCGAGATGTTGCGCGATCCGACCGGCTCGCCGGTCGCAAGATAACTCTCGACGATTTGACGAAAGATATCCCGGGAGCGCTCGTTGAGCTGGGCCAGCCCGGCGTTCGGTGTAATCAGGTGGCTGATCGGGTCGTGGTGGGCCAATTCGGGCTCCAAACGGGTTGTTCTCGCTACAATTGTCCATCGCGGGGCAACATGACAAGCGTCATTCTCCGACATGCTCTTCGGCCCGTTATCTTCCCTTGCCGCTGCGGTCCCGACCCCCTAAAAGCAGCGCCAAATCAAGGTTTCCCGAATTTCAGGAGGTTTTTCATGCGGCCAAGCCGTCGCGCGCCCGACGAACTGCGCCCCGTCACGCTCGAACGCGGCGTGGTCAAATACGCCGAGGGTTCCTGCATGGTGAAATTCGGCGACACCCATGTGCTGGTGACCGCCACCCTGGAAGACCGGCTGCCGCCGTGGCTCAAGGGTCAGGGCCGCGGCTGGGTCACCGCCGAATACGGCATGCTGCCCCGCGCCACCCATGAACGCATGCGCCGCGAATCCGCCGCCGGAAAACAAAGCGGCCGCACCGTCGAGATTCAGCGCCTGATCGGGCGCTCGCTGCGCACCACCGTCGATCTCGTGGCGCTGGGCGAACGCCAGATCACCGTGGACTGCGACGTCATCCAGGCCGACGGCGGCACACGCACGGCGTCGATCACCGGCGCATGGGTCGCGCTGGCGGATTGCCTGTCGTGGATGAAGGCACGCAACATGCTGAAGAACGACAATGTGCTGCGCGACAACGTTGCCGCGATCTCGTGCGGAATCTACAACGGCACGCCGGTGCTCGATCTCGACTACGCGGAAGACTCTGAAGCCGAGACCGATGCGAATTTCGTCATGACCGGCGACGGCCGCATCATCGAAGTGCAGGGCACCGCCGAAAAAACGCCGTTCTCGCAGGACGAGTTCCTTGCGCTGATGGCACTCGCCAAGAAGGGCATTGCCCGTCTGGTAGACCTGCAAAAAATGGCGGCGGCGTAATTTCCCGCTTCCCACCGTTCTCCTCCCGGATAACCATTGCGCATGAGTGATCATCGCCGAATCAGCGGCCGCCTTGTGATCGCGACCCACAATCCCGGCAAGCTCGCCGAGATGCGCGAACTGCTTGCGCCTTACGGGGTTGAAGCGGTGTCGGCGGCGGAGCTCGGCCTGGCCGAACCGGATGAGACCGGCACGACCTTTCAGGCCAATGCCCGTATCAAGGCGATGGCGGCCGCGAACGCCACAAAACTTCCTGCATTCGCCGACGACTCAGGCCTGGCGGTCGATGCGCTCGACGGCCAGCCCGGAATCTATTCGGCGCGCTGGGCCGGCGAAGACAAGAATTTTCTCGCAGCCATGTCTCAGATCGAACGCCTGTTGCAGGAGCGCGGCGCAAAAGAGCCCGCGCAACGCAGTGCGCATTTCGTCTCGGCGCTGTGCGTCGCCTGGCCCGACGGACATCTGGAAGAGGTCGAGGCCCGCGTCGACGGCACGCTGGTGTGGCCGCCGCGCGGCACCGCGGGTTTCGGTTACGATCCGGCTTTCCTGCCGGACGGTCATGCGCGAACCTTCGGCGAAATGACCAGCATCGAGAAACATGGTTTGCCGCCGCACGGGATGGGACTGTCCCATCGCGCAAAAGCGTTCGTGAAACTCGCGGAGATGTGCCTTGGCAAAAGCTGACGCACAGCCAGCCTTCGGCGTTTACGTGCACTGGCCGTTTTGCCTGTCGAAGTGCCCGTATTGCGACTTCAACAGCCATGTGCGTCACGCGCCGATCGATGAGTTTCGTTTCGCGCGCGCCTTCGAGCGCGAGATCGAGACCACCGCCGCGCGCACGCCCGGCCGCGAGGTCACATCGATCTTCCTCGGCGGCGGCACGCCGTCGCTGATGCAGCCGCAAACCGTCGGCGCCATTCTCAACGCCATCGCCAAGCACTGGTCTGTTGCAAGCGATGTCGAAGTGACGCTGGAAGCCAATCCGACCAGCGTCGAGGCGACACGTTTCAAGGGTTATCGCACCGCCGGCGTCAATCGCGTGTCGCTCGGCGTGCAGGCGCTGGACGATGCATCGCTGAAAGCGCTGGGACGTCTGCACACCGCGCGCGAGGCGCTTGATGCGGTGGCCATCGCACGCTCGGCGTTCGATCGCTACTCGTTCGACCTGATCTACGCACGGCCCGACCAGACGCCGAAAATGTGGGAAGACGAACTGAAGCTCGCAGTCGCGGAAGCCGCCGAGCATCTGTCATTGTACCAGCTCACCATCGAACCGGAGACGCCGTTCTTCGGCCTTCACGCCGCGGGCAAACTCAAGATTCCCGACGAGGACGTCGCGCGCGCGCTGTACGACGTGACTCAGGACATTTGCGCGAAGCTCGGCCTGCCGTCCTACGAGATTTCCAATCACGCGCGGCCGGGCGCGGAGTGCAAGCACAATCTGGTTTACTGGCGCGGACAGGACTATGCCGGCATCGGTCCGGGCGCGCATGGCCGTCTCGACATCGACGGCATCCGCCACGCCATCGCCACCGAGAAACGTCCCGAGACCTGGCTGATGCGCGTCGAGGCGCAGGGCCACGGCGTGATCAGCGACGAACTGCTCAACAGTGAAGAACGCGCCGACGAGTACCTGCTGATGGGGCTTCGTCTTGCGGAAGGCATCGATCCTGCGCGCTACAAGGCGCTGTCCGGACGTTCGCTCGATCCGAGGCGCATCGAAATCCTGCGCGATGAAGGCGCGATCGTCGTCGATCCGGACGGCCGCGTGCGCGTGACGATGCAAGGCTTTCCCGTGCTGGACGCCGTGGTCGCGGATCTGGCGGCTTAGAAAGTTATTACGCCCCGAAACTCTTCGGCGATCCGGCGACGGTCTGCCCACCGCCCGGCGTCACCCGCATCACCGCAAGGCCGCGCTCGTTGGTGCCGTCGCTGCGGAAACGAAACAGTCCGTCGATGCCCGCGAAACCCGACGAATTGGTCAGTACATCCGGCGAAAACCGCTGCCCGCCCTGCGTCCGCGCCAGTGCCGCGACCAGCGCAACGCCGTCATAGGCCAGCGTCGCGGTGCGTACCGGATCTCCGCCGTACTTGGCGCGATAGCGGGTTGAAAAACTTCGGAAGCCCGACGGGTCCGGCGCTGCATAAAGCCCGCCACGCAGATTGGCGTTGGCGAACACGCGCGGATTGTCCCACAGGCCGGTGCCCAGCAATTGCAGGCGTTTGAGATCGGCGCCGTTTGCCGCAAGCGCATCGGCAACGCCGACAACGGAATCGCCGTCGTCGGCAAGCAGCAGCGAATCCGCGGCTGTCAATGACGCGCCGAACGTGCGCGCGGAGGCCGCGGGATCGCCGCTGTATTTTTCGAACGCGACGATACGGCCACCCTTGCGGGCCACCGCCTGCTTGAAGGCCGCCTCCACCACGTTGCCGTAGGCATTCTCAGGCAGGAACGCGGCGAAGGATCGCTTGCCGGTGCTTGCCGCGTAATCGACGATGCGGTTGACGTCGGATTCCGGCAGGAAGCTCAAAAGATAAACGCCACGACCCGCGACACTCGAATCGGTCGAGAACGCGATCAGGGATACACCCTTGGTCCGCGTCAGTTGTGCTGCGGCAGGAACCGACGGCGCGAACAATGGCCCCAGAACGATCTCGGCGCCTTCGTCGAGCGCCTGCTGTGCGCCTTGCTGCGCCCCCTGCGCCGTGCCGGCATCATCCTTGATGAGAAGCTGGATGTTGGGATTCTGGAATTCGGCGAGTGCCAGTTCCGCCGCGTTGCGCATCGACTGCGCGGCGACCCCCGCATTGCCCGATGCGGACAACGGCAACAGCAAGCCGACCTTGACCTGACCAGAACCGACGGCCGATGGCTGTTGCTGCGGCCCCGCAGGCTGCTCGCCGCCGGAAAACGGCGACCCAGCACAGCCCGCGATAAGCGGCGCACCCAGAATGAGGCCGACAGCGCTCCGGCGGGTCGCGCCGGTGCGTGGAGGCTTTGAATTGAACGGCGCAACCATCGTATTTCTTCCGTCAGGTCCGTCCGGAGGAGCCCGGGTCTTCGTCCTCAGGATCGTCTGGAAGGGGATTCAGGCATATTGTCGGCCATAAGTTAACTAAAACAAAAGCATTTCCGCGAGGACCGGTAAGGAAAGACCGCGATTGTATAGTTTGCAGTTGCGAACAAGACGAAGCGATCCATCGGCGCTAGATTGTCCGGATGCGCGCCAAGAATGTTCCCACCTCCTCGCCCGACCGATCTCCCGACAGTCCCGTTCGCACCTTCACGGTCGCCGGGCAACTCGTGAACGCGCCGAAAGCCGCTCCGGGCCTTTATCTGGTCGCAACGCCGATCGGCAATCTCGGCGACATCACATTGCGCGCACTGGAAACGCTCGCGGGCGTCGACGTGGTCGCCTGCGAGGACACCCGCATCACGCGGCGGCTGATCGAACGATTCTCCATCGCGGCATCCCTGATTCAGTATCACGAACACAACGCGGCGGTGGCGCGGCCGAAGATTCTGGAGAAGCTCGCGCAAGGCGCATCCATCGCGCTGGTATCCGACGCCGGCACGCCGCTGATTTCGGATCCCGGATTCAAACTGGTGCGCGAGGTCAGCGCGGCGGGCTTCAACGTCATCGCGTTGCCCGGGCCGTCGTCGGTGCTGGCGGCGCTTTCGGTCGCGGCGCTGCCGACCGACCGGTTTTTCTTCGAGGGATTCCTGCCGTCGAAACAAGTCGCCCGCCGCACACGCCTCACCGAACTGGCGCGCATCGACGCCACGCTGGTGATGTTTGAGAGCGGCGCCCGGGTGCAGGATTCCCTGCACGATCTCGCAAGTATCATGGGCGAGCGCGAAGCCGCGATCTGCCGCGAGATGACCAAGCTGCATGAGGAGGTGCGTCGCGCGACGGTCACCGAACTCGCGGCGGTGGCGGACGAGCTTGAGACGCGCGGCGAATTCGTGCTGGTGATCGGTCCGCCCGCGGCCGACGCCGGGCTGATGACCGACGACGCGCTCGACGACCTGTTGCGATCGTCGCTGGCGCGCGGCAGCGTCAAGGACGCCGTCGCTCATGCCGTCGAAGTCTCCGGACGGCCGCGCCGCGAGATTTATGCGCGTGCGCTCGAATTCGCGAAAGAAAAGCGGAGCGGCGATGACGACTGACGATCCGCCATCACCGGCTTCGCGAACACTCAAACGCCGTGGCACCATCGCGCCAACGGGTTCAGCGCCCGAGGATCGCACCGCAAAGACTCCTTCGCCCGCGCGCGTCGCGGCGTTTCAGACTGGAATTTCCGCCGAAAGCAAAGCCTGCGTCTACCTGATCGCCAAGGGCTACCGTATTCTGGCGCGGCGATTTCGCACGCCCTACGGCGAGATCGACGTCGTGGCGCGACGGCGCGGCCTACTGGCCTTTATCGAGGTGAAGGCGCGCGCCACGCTCGATGACGCCGCCTATTCGGTGACGCCGCGACAGCAGCAGCGCATCATCGCGGCGGCGCAAGCCTGGCTGATGACGCATCCCGAACACGCCGATTTCGACATACGGTTCGACGCCGTCTTGATTGCACCGAAACATCTGCCAAGGCATCTGATGGCGGCATTCGACGCCAGCACGTGACCAGCAGGGTTGCGTGGATTTGTTCTGGAAAGATACCTCCAAATCGACCAGATTGCCGCCGCAAGTCAACAAACGGAATTAGAGCATGAAGCTGAAAGTCGCCGTCCAGATGGACCCCATCGCGCGGATCAACATTCGCGGCGACTCGACGTTTGCCCTGTTGCTTGAAGCGCAAAAGCGCGGCCATGCGCTGTCGTATTACACGCCTGAAAAACTGTCCCTGAAGGGCAAGCAACTGGTCGCGAGCGTACAGCCGCTGACGGTTCGCGATCAGGAAGGCGATCACTTTACCCTGGGTGACGCCAGCCGCGTCGATCTGGAATCCTTCGACGTGGTTTTGCTGCGGCAGGATCCGCCGTTCGACCTCGCCTATATCACCACCACGCATTACCTTGAGCGCATCCATCCGAAAACGCTCGTGGTGAACAATCCGGCCAGCGTGCGCAACGCCCCCGAAAAGATTTTCGTGATGGAGTTCGCCGACCTGATGCCGCCGACTCTCATTTCGCGTGACAAGGACGAGATCAACGCATTCCGCGCCGAGCAAGGCGACGTGGTGATGAAGCCGCTTTACGGCCATGGCGGCGCGGCGGTGTTTCGCGTCACGCCGCAGGACATGAATTTCGGCTCGCTCTACGACATGTTCGCGGTGACGTTCCGCGAGCCGTGGGTGATCCAGCGCTTCCTTCCTGAAGTGAAGCACGGCGACAAGCGCATCATTCTGGTCGATGGTGAATTCGCGGGCGCCGTCAATCGCGTGCCGGCGGCGGACGATCTGCGGTCCAACATGGTGCGCGGCGGGGCCGCAAAGGCGACCGACTTGTCGCCGCGCGAGCGCGAAATCTGCGAGCGGCTGAAGCCCGCCCTGCGCGAACGCGGCCTGCTGTTCGTCGGCATCGACGTGATTGACGGCCATCTGACGGAAATCAACGTCACCTCGCCGACCGGCATCCGCGCCATCGCAAAGCTCGGCGGCCCCGATGTGGCAGCGAAAATCTGGGATGTCATCGCAGCCAAGCGTGCGTGATGCGAGCCTGTCATTTAATCAATTGCTGACCACTTTCTGCCAATTTGATTGACGGACCCGGATCCGCGGCTGATCAAACTGCGGTTTTGCACCGGACGGTTGCTTGAATGGCGCTTGAAGTTTTCAACGGCACATCGATTCCACGCGAGCTGGCGACAGCCGCGATGGAATTTCTGTGGGCGAAGTGGAAAACTCTCAACGATACCAACGAATTGACGGTCCAGCGCCTGACCGAGGAATGCAGCTACAGGCTGCGCGCCAACTCCATCCACATGGTGAGTGTCGGCGACGACTTTGCCTATATCTACGTCGGCGAAGCCATCCAGGCCGCCTCGCCCGAGAAGCTCGGGGGCTGCCTGCTCTCGCAACTGACCAATCCTCTCAAGGATGAGTTCGGCGAGGTCTATCGCCAGGTTGCCAGGCGCATGGCTCCTTCCTTTATCCGTTACACGGGCGGGCGCTCGCAGAGCGGCCAGGTCTGGCAGCGGCTGGTGCTGCCGATCAGGATCACCGAAAGCACCGTGATGCTGGTGATCTATTCGGAATTGATCAGCTATCAGCTCGAAGTCTATGAGCATTTGTTCCGCACCGCGCCGGACGCCATGGTGATCGCGTCGCCGATTACGAATGATGTCGGCCATGCGGTCGACGGCTGGGTCGTGATGATGAACGATCGCGCCCGGCAGCTTCTGAATTTCGACGGCAGTATCGGCAACTTGCGCCTGACCCAACTTCCGCAATTTTCCGGCGTCGATATCTGGGGCCGACTCTACGCACCGAAATCGGCCGCCGCGGTGACGCCGGTGACCACCGCAGAATTCGACGTCGAGATTATGCGTTTTCCGCATGTGTTCGGGCTGCGCCTCTCGCCCAAGCCCGGCAGGCTCGACGCAAACGAAGCGACGCTGGTTCCGGACAGCCGCATCCACGCCCACGCCCGTCAGGATTGATTTCTCTTAGATATCAACTCGAGGCGTCGTCATGCTGCAAACGCATCGCGCGCAAGCGCCCGCTGTTGCGCCGCTCCTTGCCAGCTCGTGGATACCGGCTTCATAATCCGGCCACTGCAGGCGACGAACAACAAAAGCCAATGGAGGAACGCATGACGATCGATGTTTCGCGACGATCTCTCCTTGCTCTCGGTGCCGGACTTACTGCAACGATGATGAGCCGTGACGCGCTGGCGCGTGCGCCAAAGCTCGGTACGCAGGCTCCCTACTTTCATCGCTTCAAGCTCGGCGGCGCGGAGGTGACGGTGGTGTCCGACGGGCCGCTTCCGCTCGGTGATCCGTCCGGCACGTTCGTCGGCGTGCCCAAGGAAGACGTACAGAAGATGCTGGCGGATAATTTTCTCAGCACCAGCAACGTCATTCTCGAACAGAACGCGCCGATCGTGAATTTCGGAGACCGGGTAGTTCTGTTCGACACCGGCATGGGCACGTCGAAGCTGTTCGGGCCGACGACTGGACGCCTGCAGAAGAGCATCACAGAAGCCGGACTCAAGCCGGAAGACGTCGACGCCATTGTTTGCTCGCATGCCCATATCGATCATATCGGCGGCATCGTCGACGAAGGCGGCAAGCCGCTGTTCCCGAACGCGCAGGTTTACATCAGCCAGGCCGATCTGGACTTCTGGACCGATGAAAAGAAGATGGACGGCCCGCTGAAGGACTTCATCGTTCACGCCCGGAAAAACCTGATGCCGGTGCGCGACCGCATCGTGTTCTTCAAGGACGATCAGGAATTCCTGCCCGGCGTGACCGCCATCGCGGCGCCCGGCCACACCTTCGGCCACCACATGTTCATGATCCAGTCGGAGGGAAAATCGTTCGCCTTCCTCGGCGACCTCACCCACCATCAAGTGCTGCTGCTGGAACGTCCGCGGATGGAGTTCGCCTACGATTCCGATCCCAAGATGGCGGCGGCGACAAGGGTCAAGATGCTCGACATGCTCGCGGCCAACAAGACGGCTGTGATGTCGTATCACTTCGCGTGGCCCGGATACGGCCATGTGGTGAAGACCGGCGACGGCTTCCGCTACATCGCCGAGCCAATGATCATGAACCTCTGAAGATAAAAGCGGCAGCGGGCAAACTGCTCGCTGCCGCGATCCCTCAGTCGAGCCGCACGCAGCTCTCAGCGCGACATCACGCGCACCCCGACAGGCCACATCCGCTCGCCGTCGATCGGACTTGCGCCGATCTCCCACCCGGCACCTCCCCAGACGGCATCGACGGCGCCGAGCAGACCTGAACTGTCGCGCACATAAAAAATATTCGGGAGCGCATCGGTCAGGAGCGTTCCGGGTTCGCCGCTGGCCTGGATTTTCAGCAGACACCACAGATCGGCGAGACGGGTCTCATGCCGATCTTCGAGTTCAGCAATGATGTGGTGATCGCGCGACGGCCGGAGCAGCGTGTGAAACTGAAGCACCGTTTCGCCGTCCGCATCTTCGATCTTGATGACAAAGCGGCGCATGAAGGTCGCACCGAGCCATGCGATCCTGACGTCGGCAGAGGGCGCGATATTTTCCTTGAAGTGCTCGCCCGCCGAAAATTTTTGCGCGCGCGACAATGAAGACGTGGTCGGAGGATCGAGCGGCTCCGCAGCCGGCGCAGGACGCGGACAGTTCACCCTCGCGCCATGGATCAGCCGCTGAGGCCGATGCGCCCTGTTGCTGTGAGCGACCTCGGGATCGTCCGTCCCGGCGACCGCAGCCGATCGGGGGGAAAAATCGTTCGCCAGTATCGCCAGCAGCAACAACAACGTCAGAGGCAGAAACCGGCGAAACAGGCTGGTCATTTTCTTGTTCCTTGAATTCGGGCTACGAAAACAAGGTAAATAGAATTCGGCGCTAGTATATCTATGTATTAATCCTTGGTTAAGGATAAAAGGAAAACTAAAATTGGCAAATATATTCTGATTTATTTTAATCAATACAATTTATACTTGGACGAATATTTCAAAATCGGTGTCACTTTTGGGCCGTGTTTCCAAGCGTCCCTTTCAAAAAGACCGTTCTGCCTGTTCCCTAAATGTTCTTGCGCGTACCTCCGTTCCTGCTAGGCTTTCCCACGGGGCGGGGGAGCTATGGTTCAGCGCGTTTCCACGGTGGCATTTGAAGGCATCGAAGCCCGCGCGGTGGACGTGCAGGTTCAGGTCGCGCCGGGGTTGCCAGCCTTCACCATTGTCGGCCTGCCGGACAAGGCCGTGTCCGAAGCCCGTGAGCGGGTGCGCTCGGCGCTGATTGCGTCAGGTCTTGCGCTGCCGGCGCGGCGAATCACGGTCAATCTCGCACCGGCGGATCTGCCCAAGGAAGGCAGTCACTACGATCTTCCCATCGCGCTCGGGCTGATGGCCGCCATCGGCGCAATCCCGCCTGACGCGCTGTCAGGCTTTACGGTCCTGGGCGAACTCGGTCTCGACGGATCGATCGCGCCCGTTGCGGGCGTGCTGCCGGCCGCCATGGGCGCCAACGCGCGCGACGAGGGATTGATTTGTCCCGCGGCCTGCGGCGCGGAAGCGGCATGGGCCAGCCCCGACATCCAGATCGTGGCGGCGGCATCGCTGATTCAGATCGCCAACCACTTCAAGGGCACGCAAGTCTTGTCGCGTCCCGAACCGAAAATCACCGAGCGGCAGATCGCATCGCTCGACCTTCGCGACATCAAGGGTCAGGAAAGCGCCAAGCGCGCGCTCGAAATCGCCGCGGCCGGCGGCCATCACCTGCTGATGATCGGATCGCCCGGCTCAGGCAAATCCATGCTCGCAGCAAGATTGCCGTCGATCCTGCCGCCACTGTCGCCGGCCGAACTGCTCGAGATTTCGATGATCGCGTCCGTTGCGGGCGAAATCGAAGGCGGCGCGCTGACGGCGCGGCGTCCGTTCCGCGCGCCGCATCACTCGGCCAGCATGGCTGCGCTGACCGGCGGCGGAATCCGCGCCAGGCCCGGCGAGATTTCGCTGGCGCATAACGGCGTTCTGTTTCTCGACGAGTTGCCGGAGTTCGATGCGCGGGTGCTGGATTCGCTGCGTCAGCCGCTGGAGAACGGCGAGATCGCGGTGTCGCGTGCCAATCATCGCGTGACGTATCCGGCGCGCTTCATGCTGGTGGCGGCGATGAATCCCTGCCGCTGCGGTCACGCTTACGAACCCGGCTATTCCTGCAAGCGCGGCCGGATCGATCGCTGCACGGCGGATTATCAGGGACGCATTTCCGGCCCGCTGATGGACCGCATCGATCTGCGGATCGAAGTTCCGGCGGTCGCTGCCTCCGATCTGATTCTGCCCGCGCCTGCGGAAGGCTCTGCGGACGTCGCCGCGCGCGTCGCTGCGGCCCGCGCGATTCAAATCGCACGCTACGGCGCGTTGGGCCTGCCGCATATCCGCACCAACGCGGAAGCACCGGCTGCGATTTTGGAAGAGATCGCGCGGCCCGATGCGCCGGGACAAAAACTGTTGCGCGATGCCGCCGAGACCATGCGGCTGTCGGCGCGCGGCTATCACCGCGTGCTGCGGGTGGCGCGTACGCTTGCCGATCTCGATGGCGCGGACACCATCGGACGACTGCATCTCGCCGAGGCGCTATCCTATCGCGTGCTGGCGGAAGACCTGCGCCGCGCGGCCTGACGCCAAAACCGGTTCCAAGAACAGTTCCAAGAAACGCTTCCGTAACGATCTCTCTTTACACTTCAGGAACCATAAGCGGCCCTGTCGCGGCTGCTGTGGCGCATGATCCGGACCGCCGGTCAGGTGGTCCGCGCGATCCTGTCGTCGGGTCTTGTTGCTGTGAGTGGCGTTCCATGTTGCGTGTGAAAATTCTCGCCTCGGTCGTACCTTTGGTCCTTGCCGGCGTGGTGGCCGGCGGCGAGATCGTTCCGAGCGCGAGACCCTGCATCGCCCTCGGACGCGCCTCGATGCAGATCGCGACCGCGCCCTGGCAGAATCCCCTCCACGTCAGTTTCACCGACAATCCGGCACTTGCGACGGTGCGCGTGCAGATCGTCGACAGCCCCGAAATGGCCGACTTCACCGTGATCGACGACACCCGCACGGCCGACGACGAAAGCTGCGCCGTCACACCCGAGACGTCCTTCGTCAGCATCGCGGATCGCGTCTCCGCGTCGGAACCGGTGATTTACCTGTCGGAAAACGCCGGTGCGGATTACCGGATCTTCGTGCAATCGCGGACCTTCAGCGCGCGCGACGCCGCAGCACTTGTGGTAAGCGCGGGCCGCCGCACGCATCTGGCCGATAGCGCGACGTAATCTCTCGTTAACGTCTCGTTAGCCACGTTTGTATCGGCGCCGACGATCCGCCGGCGCTTCAAACACTTCGAAACATCCTGAACACATTCTTCCGCCGACCGGCCAGACGCGCCTTCCAACAGCGGAGCGGACAACCATGCTGCGGGCTTTACGCATCCGATCGCGACTCCGCCGTCTGGCGCGCCGATATCCTCGAATCAGTTTCATCATCCGCTCCTTCATGATCTTCTCCGCCACCTTCGGCGGGGCTTACGGCTTCATGTCGGGAAGCCGGGGCGAGTCGTCGGGCTACGATCCCCAGGCTTTCGCTATCGGCGCGAGCTTTCTGTTCGCGCTGGCTTGTCTTGCGCTCGCGACGCTGAGCATGCGGATGCGCTGGCTGCGAAAGAAGATGCGCAAGATCGAGATGCACAATGAAGCGCTGGCCGATCGCAACTGGGAACTGAAGGGTTCGGAGGAGCACGCGCGCAGTCTATTCGAATCCCAAAGCGACCTGATCGTCCTGCGCGACAGCGACGGCCTTATCACGTCGGTCAACGACGCCTATTGCACGCTCGCCAACAAGCCGCGGAGTGTCCTGATCGGCACGCGCTTCACGCTGCCGGTATTGGAACAAGGCGCTGCAGCCGTCGAGCCGAACGGAACGCGGGTTCACGACCAGAAGATCGACAGCCCCCTCGGCCCGCGATGGATCGCCTGGCGGGAAGGCCTGATTCGCAGCGACGCCAACCGGCCCGCCGACGTGCAGTGCGTCGGCCGCGACGTGACGGACCGCGCCGAGACCGAGCGTGCGCTTGCCGAAGCGCGCGACCTCGCAAACACGGCGAACCGGGCGAAATCGAAATTCCTCGCCATGGCGTCGCATGAAATCCGCACGCCGCTGAACGGCATCATCGGCATGAGCAACCTGCTGCTCGACACGCCGCTGACGGCGGAACAAGTCACCTATGCAAAGGCCGTGAAGACCTCCGGCGACGCCTTGATGGCGCTGATCGACGAGTTGCTGGATTTTTCCAAGATCGAGGCCGGCAAGATCGATCTAGAACATCGTCCGTTTGCGCTGGCCGCGATGATCGAGGAAATCACCGAACTGCTCGCGCCGCGCGCGCAGGCACGCAGCCTTGAGATCGCGTCCTATGTCGACGAGCGCGTGCCGCAGACTGTCGTTGGCGACGCCGCGCGCCTGCGGCAGGTGTTGCTCAATCTGGCAGGCAACGCCATCAAGTTCACGCCCGCGGGTGGTGTCGCCCTGATCGTCGAACCCGGAATCTGGCCCGGTGAAATCAGCTTCCTCGTGCGTGACACCGGGATCGGCATTGCGCCCGAAGCGCAGCAACGGATCTTCCGCGAGTTCGAGCAGGCATCCGACGGCACCGCGCGCAACTACGGCGGCACCGGGCTTGGACTCAGCATCAGCGACCGCATCGTCCGGCGCATGGGCGGACGCATCACGCTGGAGAGCGCCGAGGGCGACGGCGCGACCTTTGAATTCTCGATTCCGCTCGTGGCCGATCAGGGCGACAGCATCCCGGCATTCCACGCGCCGGACCTTGCGAACAAATCGGTCATGCTGGTCGGGCCGCAGACCATCGAAGCCTCGTTGATCGCGCGGCGTCTGGAGCGATGGGGGGCGCAGACCTGCACGGTGGCGGATGCCTCCATCGCCATTGCCTTGCTGCCCGAGCGGTCGTGGCACGCCATTCTCGTGGATTGCATGAGCGGCGACGCGCAGATGCAGGAACTGGGCGAGGCGGCGATGCGCCATGCGACCCACCGGATCGCGATGTTCACCCCGGCGGCGCGGCGCAGCATCGCGCCATCGATGATGGCGCTGTTCACCGGCTATCTCGTGAAGCCGTTGCGCGCGGCTTCGCTCGCCGAGCGATTGACGGCTGCAGGCGCGGCACTTGTGCCGGAGTTGCCCGAGGGCGAGGTGCAACTGGCGGACGCGCCTGAATTCCCCACGTCCCGCAATGCATCGTCAGGCATGCTTTCCATTCTTGTCGCCGAAGACAACGAGATCAACGCGCTGCTGATCCGTTCGCTGCTGACACGTCTCGGTCATCGCCCCGTCATCACTACCGATGGCGAACAGGCCCTTGAATCGTGGCTCGCCGCGGACAGCGCCGGCGCGCCCTACGATGTGGTGCTGATGGACGTCCAGATGCCGAAGCTCGACGGCATCGCCGCGACCAAGCGAATTCGCGCGCATGAGGCGGGCCGCAGTTCACGGCGAACCACGATTCTGGCGCTGACAGCGAACACGCTGGTGGACGATCGCTATGCATGTTTCGAAGCGGGAATGGATGGCTTTCTCGTCAAGCCGCTCGATCGCGACAAGCTGACGGATGCGCTGGCGGCGCTTCCCGCGTCGCGGACAATCGCCGCGTAAGCGCGGCCGCGCAGCGGCCGTCGATGTCATAAATCCGTATCACGACCGTGATTATTGATGCGTCAGGCCGCGCTTGGCGAATCAATGCGCGCGGCCGCGAGGACGCCATGGACGGCAACAAACCGGCTGGCACGACGCCGGATGTCACTGCAAGATTGACCGCACGCCAGCCGCTTGAGCGTGTTGCCGCTCAAAACCCGCTTGATGCATTTCGCCGACATGCGCTGGTCCAGATGCTCCGGCCCCGCAATGCGAAGTCGGCGGCATCGGCCGCTGCGACATGGCTGATGCCGAACCTGCTGCACGCAAGCCTGCGCGGCGACGCCATTCCGAATATTCTGCCGGCGCTGCAACCACCGTCACCGTCGCTCGGCAGAATCGGCTCGCTTGAAGTGCGCCTCGCGCAAACCAAGGGCGATGTGAAGCGCGCGCAGAAGCTGCGCTACAAGGTGTTCTATAAGGACGGCTCCGCAATTGCCGACGCCGCGACCATGCTCGCGCAGCGCGACAAAGATGCGTTCGACAAGATCTGCGATCACCTGCTGGTCATCGACCATGCGGCCAAGCCGACCCTGAGCGGCAAGCAGCCGGTGGTCGGCACCTATCGCCTGTTACGCCAGGACGCCGCCGAAAAGCATGGCGGTTTCTACACCGCCGACGAGTTCGACATTTCAGGCCTGATGGAACGGCAGGCCGGATTGAAATTTCTCGAGCTCGGCCGCTCCTGCGTGCTGCCGCCCTACCGCACCAAGCGCACCGTCGAGCTTTTGTGGCATGGCGTGTGGAGTTATGTGCGCCGGCATAATCTCGATGTCATGATCGGATGCGCGAGCTTCGAGGGCACCGACCCCGATCGCCTCGCGCTGCCGCTGTCGTTCCTGCATCACTTCGCCTCGGCCCCCGAAGGCTGGCGCGCCAGCGCACATGCCTCGCGCCGCGTCGAGATGAACCGGATCGCGAAGGACAATATCGACACCAAGGCGGCGCTGCGCATGTTGCCGCCACTCATCAAGGGCTATCTGCGGGTCGGCGCGTTCGTCGGCGACGGCGCGGTGATCGATCATCAGTTCGGCACCACCGACGTATTGATCATGATGCCGGTGTCGGCGATCAGCGGGCGCTATCTCGATCATTTCGGCATTGACGCCACGCGTCACGCCGCATGATCCCGAAAGGTGGAACCGGTTTTCGGAACAGACCATACTGAAATAAAGCGACGCGACGAACTCGGTGTCGCGCTCTACAACCGCCGCAACTGAACCGTCTCGATGATGTGGTCGCTGCCCTTTTTCAGGATAAGCGTCGCGCGCGGACGGGTCGGCAGAATATTTTCCTCGAGGTTGACGAGGTTGATCGTCGTCCAGAGCGACAGCGCCTTTTCGGTCGCTTCCTTGTCGGAGAGTTTTGCGTACCGGTTGAAGTAGGACCGCTCGTCACGGAACGCCGTGTCGCGCAGGGTCAGAAAGCGCTCCACATACCATTCACGCAGGATCGGCTCCTCCGCATCGATATAGACCGAGAAGTCGAAGAAGTCCGACACGTAGGGAATGGCCTTGCCGTCGCGCGGCAAGCGTCCGGTCTGCAACACATTCACGCCTTCGACGATCAGGATGTCGGGCCGGTCGATCTCGACGCCCTCGTTTGGAATGATGTCGTAAGTCAAATGCGAATAAACCGGGGCGCGGACAGGGCGCCGTCCGGCCTTGATGTCGGAAAGAAAGCTCAGCAGCGCAGGAAGATCGTAGCTTTCGGGAAAGCCCTTCTTCTGCATCAGGCCTTCACGTTCCAGAATCTCGTTCGGAAACAGGAAGCCGTCCGTGGTGACGAGATCGACCTTGGGCCGCGGCGACCAGCGCGCCAACAGTGCCTGCAGCACGCGCGCGGTGGTGGACTTTCCGACCGCCACCGATCCCGCGACGCCGATGATGTAGGGCATCTTGCGGTCTTCGATGCCGAGAAAGTGGCGCTGCGCCACGAACAGCCGCTGCGCCGCGGCGACATAGAACGACAGCAGGCGTGACAGCGGCAGATAGATTTCCTCGACCTCCTTGATGTCGAGGCGGTCATGCATCGAATGCATCCGCGCGATTTCCTCGGCGGTCAGCGTCATCGGCATGTCGTCGCGCAACGCGGCCCACTGCGCGCGCGAGAAAACGCGATAGGGATTGTACTGAACCGGTTCGGCTCTCACATCCATGAGCCATTTCCTCCTGCCCGGCCCGCGCGCGTCCCTGCGCCGGCCGGAAATGTTTCACTCGCGCCTACGCGCCGCTTTCTCTTCAAGTCCCGACATCTGCGTCCGCTGCGCCAGCACGTCTTCAACTTCCGCAAGGGTAATGCCGCGCGACTTCAGCAGCACCAGAAGGTGGAAGACCAGATCGGCGCTCTCAGCAATCAGATGGTCGCGGTTATTCTCGACGGCGGCGATGACGGTTTCGACCGCCTCCTCGCCCAGTTTCTTGGCGCAATGATCGGTGCCCTTGTCGAGCAACTTGCGGGTATACGACGCCTCACCTCCGGAAGCCGCGCGGGCGTCGATGGTGGCTGCCAAGTCGTGGATCGTGAAACGGGTCATCATCGGCTTCTATCAGGTCCAGCTCCGGCCGGGGAGCGCAAAGTGTTGAGCGGATTCAGGTATTTGGAATTAGGTATCCAGGCGCATCGGCAGCCCGGCGCGGACCATATGGTCCTTGGCCTGCCGGATGGTGAATTCGCCAAAATGGAAGATCGACGCGGCCAGCACAGCGGTCGCGTGGCCCTCGCGAATGCCCGCCACCAAATGATCGAGATTGCCGACGCCGCCCGAGGCGATGACAGGAACCTTCACGCTATCGGAAATGGCGCGGGTCAGCGGAATATCGAAACCTTGCCGCGTGCCGTCGCGATCCATCGAGGTCAAAAGGATTTCGCCCGCGCCCAGCGAGACCACTTCCTGCGCGTATTCGATGGCGTCGATACCCGTGGAGTTGCGCCCGCCGTGGGTGAATATCTCCCAGCGCGACCCGCCGCCGGCGCGTTTGACGCTCTTGGCGTCGATAGCGACGACGATGCATTGGTCGCCGAATTTCTCCGCCGCCTCTTTCACGAACTCACGCCGGCTGACCGCCGCCGAGTTGATCGAGACCTTGTCGGCGCCGTAGTTCAGCAACGTGCGGATGTCGTCCACGGTACGCACGCCGCCGCCGACGGTCAGCGGCATGAAGCAGGCTTCCGCGGTACGGCGGACCACGTCGAGAATAGTGCCGCGGTTCTCATGAGTCGCGGTGATGTCGAGGAAGCAAAGTTCATCCGCCCCCGCCGCGTCATAGGCAATCGCTGCCTCGACGGGATCACCGGCGTCGCGCAGATCGACGAAGTTGACGCCCTTGACGACACGGCCGTCCTTGACGTCGAGACAGGGAATGACGCGAACCTTGAACATCAGGCAGCCGCCCGTGCGTTGCGAATGAGCTTCAATGCCTCGCCCGGATCGATGCGCCCGTCGTACAGCGCGCGGCCCGAGATCGCGCCTTCGAGTTTTTTGGCGCGCGGCTCCAGCAGCGCCTTCACATCGTCGATGGACGCGAAACCGCCTGACGCGATCACCGGAATAGAGATCGCTTCAGCCAGCGCAATGGTCGCATCGAGGTTGAGGCCCTTGAGCAATCCGTCGCGCGCGATGTCGGTGAAGATGATCGCCGCGACTCCGGCATCCTCAAAGCGCTGAGCTATTTCCAAAGCAGTGACGGTCGAGGTTTCCGCCCAGCCCTCGACCGCGACCTTGCCGTCGCGCGCATCGAGACCCACCGCAACCCGGCCCGGAAATTTCTTCGCGGCTTCCTTCACCAGCGCTGGATCGCGCACGGCTGCGGTGCCGATGATGACGCGGCGGATGCCCTTGCCGAGCCAGGCTTCAATGGTTGCGAGATCGCGAATGCCGCCGCCGAGCTGCACCGGGAATTTCACAACCTTCAACATGCTCTCGACAGCTTGCGCATTCACCGGCTTGCCGGCAAACGCGCCGTCAAGGTCGACCACGTGAAGGTACTCAAAGCCCTGCGTCTCGAAGGTTTTGGCCTGCGCGGCCGGATCGAGGTTGAACACGGTTGCGCGCGCCATGTCGCCCTGTTCGA
Source organism: Afipia sp. GW822-FHT04G07 (assembly GCF_058800765.1). Taxonomy (NCBI): domain Bacteria; kingdom Pseudomonadati; phylum Pseudomonadota; class Alphaproteobacteria; order Hyphomicrobiales; family Nitrobacteraceae; genus Afipia; species Afipia sp. GW822-FHT04G07. Next base: position 2,749,147 of record NZ_JBXAMP010000001.1, on the reverse strand, counting down.
GGCGGACGCATTGGCCGTTCTTGAGATCGATAGCGGGAAATAGAATCACGGCTTCCACTTCAGAAAATTTGAAATCAGGGCGAGACCGAAGCGCTGGCTTTTCTCGGGGTGAAACTGCGTGCCGATGGCGGTGTCTTTGCCGACAATCGCCGTCACCGGTCCGCCGTAGTCGGCCCGCGCGATGACGTCCGCTTCGTTCACCGCGTTGAGGTGATACGAGTGCACGAAATAAGCGTGGCGGCCTTTGTCTCCCAACGGCAACCGCTCAAGCACCGGATGTTCTCGCACCAGATCGAGCGTGTTCCATCCCATGTGCGGGATTTTCAGGTTCTCTTCGTTCGGCGAAATCTTCACCACATCGCCCGCGATCCAGTCGAGGCCCGGCGTGGTGACGTATTCCTTGCCCTGCGTCGCCATCAGTTGCATCCCGACGCAGATTCCGAAAAAGGGTCTGGCCTTGTCGCGCACCGCTTCCGTCATCGCCTCGACCATGCCGTTCAGCGAATCGAGGCCTTTGCGGCAATCTGCGAATGCGCCGACGCCGGGCAAAACAATGCGATCGGCGCGGAACACCGTGTCGGGATCGCGGGTCACGACAATCTTTTGCGGCTGCTCCATCCCGCGCGTCGCGCGCTCGAAGGCCTTCGCCGCCGAGTGCAGATTGCCTGAGCCGTAGTCGATGATGGCAACGCTCAACGCGGCGCTCCGGGTTCGGGAAACAGGCCGATCACGCCGTGCTGCGGCTGCGCCAGCGATGCGCGAGGCAGAGGCGGCGGCGAAGCAGTTACGTTGCGCGCTGTCTTTGCATTCCAGCGCTCGAAGAAGCGCCGTTCGGCGGCTTCTTCCGAATCTGCCGTCACAATATCGAGCTGACGCCATTTGCCCCGCGACAGCTTCCAGCGGCGCAGCGATCCGGCCTCGAGCCCGACCAGCAGCGCAAACACAGCCATCACCAGAAGCCGCGCGCCGGACCCGATGCCGAGCGCCGACAACGCAATTTCAGCGGCAACCGAAATCACCACATAGCCAAGCAGCGCCAGCCAGAGCCGGTGCCAAATCAGCCAGAGGATCGCAGCGACGAAAGCCCAAAAGTAAAATCCGTCACGCACGAACACCAGCTTGTCCGGCACCGTGCGAACATCGTTGCCGTAATAGCTCGCCGGAGCGTGAACCGTGTAAATCGCCATTGATCGTTCTCCGGAACCTCGTTCGGGTCCGATCTGCAAATTCGACTTACAGATCGGGCTTCGGCCCTGGGTTCAAAAGTGAACGGCAGTGCATGACCGGCATGCGCTGCGTTTAAGAGTTAGCCGCCGAGCTGGCCCTTGGTGGAAGGCACCTCGCCCGCAGCACGCGGATCGATCGCGACCGCCGCGCGCAACGCACGCGCGAGGCCCTTGAAGCATGACTCGGCGATATGGTGATTGTTCTCACCATACAGCGTCTCAACATGCAGCGTGACGCCGGCATTGATCGCGAAGGCGTTGAACCACTCGCGCACCAGCTCGGTATCGAATTCGCCGATCTTGTCGCGCGGGAACTCCGCCTTGAACACCAGTACAGGCCGCCCCGAAATATCGATCACGACACGCGACAGCGTCTCGTCCATCGGCATGTGGATGCTGGCATAGCGGGTGATGCCCTTCATGTCGCCGAGCGCCTGCTTCACAGCCTGCCCGAGCGCGATGCCGACATCTTCCGTCGTGTGATGGTAATCGATGTGGAGATCACCGTCGGCCTGCACGGTGATATCGATGCGCGAATGCCGCGCCAGCAGGTCCAGCATATGATCGAAGAATCCGATCCCGGTCGCGATGTTGGATATGCCGGTGCCGTCCAGATTGACCGACACCATGATGTCGGTTTCCTTGGTCTTGCGCTTGATGGTGGCCGTGCGCATGAAAAGTGCTCTCCGAACGCCTCAGAACTCTGGAAAAGAGCGTCCTTTTAACAGGCGTATGACGCCTTCGCTACTGCGGGATGGGGCGAATTTCGCCTGAGTTTTCAGATATGGTGACCGGAATTCAGTATGGCCACCGGTCATTTGCATCCGGTCCCGCGCGTGCCTAGATCAGGGAAGTTAACAGAGGTCTCCATGCAAGCATCACAGCCCGAAATCTGGCACGGCACGACGATTCTCACGGTCCGTAAGGGCGGAAAGGTGGTCATCGGCGGCGACGGGCAGGTCTCCATTGGCCAGACGGTCATCAAATCCAACGCCAAAAAGGTCCGCAAGCTCGGCAAGGGCGACGTCATCGGCGGGTTCGCCGGGGCAACGGCTGACGCTTTCACCTTGTTCGAGCGGCTGGAAAGCAAGCTCGAGCAGTATCCGGGCCAGTTGACCCGCGCCGCGGTCGAACTCGCGAAGGACTGGCGCACGGATCGCTATCTGCGCCGCCTCGAAGCCATGATGATCGTCGCCGACAAGGACGTTTCGCTAGTGCTGACCGGAACCGGCGACGTACTGGAGCCGGAGCATGGCGTGATGGCGATCGGCTCCGGTGGCAATTATGCGCTGGCTGCCGCGCGCGCCCTGGCGGATTCCGACAAGGATGCCGAGACCATCGTGCGCCGCGCGCTCGACATTGCCGCCGACATTTGCGTCTACACCAATCGCAATGTCACGATCGAAACGCTGACCGCATGAGCACCACGGCGGACCAGGCGGCTTCATCTGCGAGGTCGGGGCTGTCGCCGCGCCAGGGATTCATCATCGCGGCATCGCTGCTTCTGTTGCAGGCGGCCATCCTTTACGGCATGGGCCGCGTGCCGATCTGTACCTGCGGATACGTCAAACTTTGGCACGGCGTGGTGCTGAGTTCGGAGAACTCGCAGCACATCGCCGACTGGTACACGTTCTCCCATATCATTCACGGCTTCCTGTTCTACGGCCTGACATGGCTGCTGCTACCGCGCGTGTCATGGATTGCACGTCTTCTGATCGCGATGCTGATCGAAGGCGGCTGGGAGCTGCTGGAAAACTCCCCGCTCATCATCGAGCGCTATCGCGCGGGAACGATCTCGCTCGACTATTACGGCGACAGCATCGTCAATTCGCTATCCGACACGCTGGCGATGATCGCCGGCTTCATCGCCGCGCGAAAATTGCCGTTGATCGCGACGGTGCTGATCGCGATCGTGTTCGAAATCGCCGTCGGCCTGCACATCCGCGACAACCTGACGCTGAACATCATCATGCTGATCCACCCGTTCGATGCGATCCGGCAATGGCAGGGCGGCCCGCCGATCATCTAGTGATCCGGTTCTGACACTCGTATCACCGCTTGCCGTTCGACCCATTCAACAATAGCTAAGAGCCATGACAGACTTTTCTCCCCGCGAAATCGTTTCCGAACTCGACCGCTTCATCGTTGGCCAGTCCGACGCCAAGCGCGCGGTCTCCATCGCGCTGCGTAATCGCTGGCGGCGGCAGCAACTGACCGGATCGCTGCGCGAAGAAGTGCTGCCGAAAAACATCCTGATGATCGGGCCCACCGGCGTCGGCAAGACCGAGATCGCGCGGCGGCTGGCGCGGCTTGCCAATGCACCCTTCCTCAAGGTCGAAGCCACCAAGTTTACTGAGGTCGGCTACGTCGGCCGCGACGTCGAACAGATCGTCCGCGATCTGGTGGAGGTCGCGATCCTGCAAACCCGCGAACGCAAGCGCAAGGACGTGCAGGCACGCGCGCAACTCGCCGCCGAGGAACGCGTGCTCGATGCGCTGGTCGGCGCAAACTCAAGTGCCGCGACGCGCGATTCGTTTCGCAGGAAGCTGCGCTCGGGCGAACTGAACGACAAGGAAATCGAGATCGAGACGCAGTCGTCCGGCGGCGCACCGATGTTCGAGATTCCCGGCATGCCCGGCGCGCAGATCGGCGCGATCAACATCGGCGACATTTTCGGCAAGATGGGCGGGCGCACCAAGACGCGACGGCTGACCGTTGCGGATTCCCACGAGCTGCTGGTCAACGAGGAAAGCGACAAGCTGCTCGACAGCGACCAGCTCACGCAGGAAGCCATCCAGGCGGTGGAAAACAACGGCATCGTCTTTCTCGACGAAATCGACAAGATCTGCGTGCGCGAGGGCGCGCGGGTCGGCGACGTGTCGCGCGAGGGCGTGCAGCGCGATCTGCTGCCGCTGATTGAAGGCACCACCGTCTCCACCAAGCACGGCGCAGTGAAGACGGACCACATCCTGTTCATCGCGTCCGGCGCGTTCCACATCGCCAAGCCCTCGGACCTGCTGCCGGAATTGCAGGGCCGCCTGCCGATCCGCGTCGAATTGCAGGCGCTGACTCGCGACGACATGCGCAGGATCCTGACCGAGCCGGAAGCGTCTCTCATCAAGCAGTATGTGGCGCTGATGCTGACCGAAGGCGTCACGCTCGACATCACCGACGACGCCATCGACGCGCTGGCCGATGTCGCGGTCGCGGTGAACTCAACCATCGAGAATATCGGCGCGCGGCGCTTGCAGACCGTGATGGAGCGGGTGCTGGACGAGATTTCATTCGTCGCGCCCGACCGCAATGGCGAGACCATTCGCATCGACGCCGATTATGTGAAGGCGCATGTCGGGGATCTGGCGAAGAACGCGGATCTCAGCCGGTTTATTTTGTAGCGGCGCGCGTTACCGCGCCCGCCTCACCCGCACATAAAGCGCGCCCTCGCCGCCGTGGCCGATGTGGGCTTCCTCGAAGCCGACCACAAAGCCGCGAAATTCGGGCAGGCTAAGCCACTGCGGCACCTGACGGCGCAGCACGCCGCGCTCGGATTCCGGACCCACCGTGCGGCCCTTGCCGGTGATGACGAGAACGAACGTCATGCCACTCTCGTGCGCGTGGTGCAGAAAGTTCAGCAGCACGCGATGCGCCTTGACCTGCGTCATGCCGTGCAGATCGAGCCGCGCGTCGATATCTTTTCTGCCGCGTGAAAGCTGCGAACGCTCGCGCCGTCCCAGCGGCGCAAGCGGCGGCACGGCGGGCGCAGCTGGAATTTTCCGAACCGCTGCCGGAGACTTCGGCAGCGTTATCGGTTTTGCAGCAGCGGGTTTTTCCTCGACAACCTGGGCTACTGAGCCTTTCACTGGACGCGCGCGCTTGCGCAGCGGCTTCGCCTGTTTCGCGACGGCTTCCCACAACTCACGTTCTTCATTGCTCAACGCGCGCTTGCGGCGCGTGACTTGTGGCGGATCAAGAACCGGCGGGCGCTTCATTGGCGATGACGGCTGCGGCGATAATGGCGCGAACGGCGGGGCTTCTCGGATTTCACCGCCGCTGTGGGAGCCGCCTCCGGCGCCGCCTTCGGACGCGATTCCGGCAGCGGCACGGCCTGAGCGACCGGCGCTTGCCCAGGCGCGGCAGCCGTTGGGCCAGCGGCCGCAGGGGGAGCCGTCACCGGCGCGGACGTCACGGGAGCGATCGGCGGCACAGCAGGCTTCTGCGCGGAAGCTGGCTGATCCTTGGGCGTATCTTTGAGTGTTTCCTTGGCAGGAGCGTCCTTGGCGACGTCCTTGGCAATTTCCTTCGACGCTTCTTTTGGCGCGTCCTTCGCCGGATCGGTCTGCGGAAACAGCTTTGCGATGGTGGCCGATGGCCGGTCCGCCGGCAGCGGCATGGTCTTGCCGCGCGGCGCGGGGTCGAGACTTTTCGGCAGCAGCATCGTAAAGCGCGCCGGATTTTTCAGCCGGCCGGCGACGCGGCCCGCGTCGGCGCCCGCGCCAAAATAAATATCCGCGCGCGCGGGACCGATGATGGCGGAGCCGGTGTCCTGCGCGATCATCAGCTTGCGGAACGGCGTGTTCGATGTGTCGGATTCAATCGGCAGGTTGCCTTCGATGAAAAACGGCGTGCCGTAGACATGCAGATTCCTGTCGACGGCGATGGAACGGCCTGCGGTCAGCGGCACGCCCTGCGCACCGACCGCTTCATCGGTTGCCGACAGCGTGACCTCGCGGAAAAACACATAGGACTTGTTCTGCCGGCGCAACTCCTTGGCCGCATCCGGACTCTGCTCCATGTATTCGCGGATCTTCTGCATCGACATCTGGTCTTTCGGCACGATATTGCGCTCGATGAGCACGCGGCCGACTGGCGTGTACGGATAACCATTATGCGCTTCGTAGTTGATGCGCACGATCGATCCGTCCTCAAGGCGAATCCGCGCCGAACCCTGGATCTGGATGAACAGCAGATCGGTCTGGCTTTTCAGCCAGACCACCTCAAGCCCCCGCCCCGCGATGGCGCCATCCTCGATCTCGCCGCGGTCGTAATACGGCACCAGCTTGCGGCGGCCGATCTTGCGAAACACCTTGCCCTTGTTGGGCATACTGGCGCTGGCTTGCGAAAATCCGCGCACGAACAGATTCGACGGGCGACGGTAAACCGGCACGTTGTAGACATCGGTCTGGGTGCGGGACCCGTCGACGATGGGTTCGTAATAGCCCGTGACAAAACCAACGTCTTCGCCGATGCGCGAAATCTGCAACGGCACGAAATGCCGCTCAAAGAATTCGCGCGCCTTCACGCTGTCGGAAATGTCGTCGGCGCGGGCCGCGATGCAGGGATCGCGCAACGAGGTGCCGAGGGCCTTGCTGTCCGCGAGCGGGGTTTTCTGCGCCGCGATCGGTTTGCAACTGAGGCGAAACGTCTTGAATGCCGGCAACGGATCATCTTCGGCCCAACCGATGACCTCGGACCATTTCAACGGTGCGTATTGGCTTTCGGGGATTTCCAGCGGCCAGAGAACCGGGCCACGCTTCTCGGCGTCATGATGCTCGCCGTGATGCTCAACGGACCGGCTGTGAATATCCCGGGCTTTGGCGTCTGCGATGGCGAGCGTTACGGTTGCGAGCAATCCGAATGCGCCGGCGCTCAGCCACGCGCCAAGCGCCCCGGCGCGCGCGCCGGGAACGGCGTTTTTTCTATTGTCCGCTTTCCGTCCCAACCAGCTTCCAGTTTGGATCGCGCGAAGCGATGTCGCGGGCGAACGTCCAGACATCTGTGACATCGGTGAGCTTTTCCGCGTTGCCATCGACGACAGCGCCGTCCTTGTCGCGCGTGACCGAAATCATCTGGGACACGAAGCGCACGGTGATCTGCGCGGCGCGATCCCTCGTCTCGGCATTGACGATCTCGGCCTTGTCGATCGACGCGAAACGCGTCTCGACCTTCTCGCTGCGCTGCTCGCGTTCCTTGATCGCGGCCTCGAAGCCCTCATAGACCTCGGACGACAACAAATCCTTCAGCGCACGGCGGTCCCCATTGGCGAACGCCAGCACGATCATTTCATAGGCGCTCTTCGCGCCGGTAATGAAATGCTGCGCGTCGAACGAGGGATCGGTGACGGCGATCTGGTCCAGACCGCGCGCAAGGGAGGAGCCGGATTCCGCAATTCCCTTCCAGCGGTCGGGGGCGACGGTGGGTTCCGCCGACGGCGCCAGCGGCGCCTGATCGATGGTCTTCCCCATCGGCACGACATTATCGGGAGCGCCCCGCAAAACATCACGCGCCGCGCGGTCGAATGGCGGGCGCTCGTCGCCGGTCCGCTGTCCCAGCACATTCCGCAACCGCAGAAAAATGAAGACGGCCAAAGCCAGAAAAATGATGGTGTAAATATCCACGTCGCATTCACTTTCTGATCGGTGCTGCACGTCACCCGAGAAACTTCCCGAGATGGGTCACTCAGGCATTTGCCAACAACATGTAGGCACGAAACCCGACCCAGCCAACACCGCTATATGCCGCGCTTTGAAAGGCCCGAAAGGCAGGATTTTAGCCATTCGCAGCCGCGATTTAGGCCGATTCTACCCGATCTGGCGGTTGCGGCCAACCCAAACGGAGCAGAATGGGTCTATCGTCCTTGTCGAATGCGGCAAGGCTATGATAGCCACTCGCCCCGACAAGGGCGTGCGCCTGTTCCGGGGCCGCCCTGGCTGCAATCGACGCGCTTTGGCAGGCCAATCCGACCGGGGCGCGTCTATGCGATCCCGCTTCCACATTCTCGGAGAGACATCTTCATGACCAACGGCAACGGCGCTCCTCTCGAGAATTCCGCTCCGCCCCAGCTCAACGTCCTGGCGCAGTACATCAAGGATCTCTCATTCGAGAATCCGAACTCGCCGAATTCGCTCGCCGCCCAGGACAAGCAGCCGTCGATCAACATCCAGATCAACGTCACCGCCACTGCGGTCGCCGAGCACGACTACGAAGTCGCGCTGACCATCGAGGGCAAGGGCGAAAACGAGAGCTTCTTGCTGTTCGGTTTCGAGCTGGTCTATGCCGGCGTTTTCCGCATCCAGAACGTGCAGCAGGAAAACCTGCATCCGCTGATCATGATTGAATGTCCGCGGCTGCTGTTCCCGTTCGCCCGGGAAATCGTCGCATCGTCGGTGCGCAATGGCGGCTTCCCGCCGCTGATGCTCGATCCGGTGGATTTCGTCGGCCTCTACCGCCAGAACATGGCGCGTCAGGCCGAGCAGCAGCAGCAGAGCAAGCCGAGCTGATAACGGCGAAGCGATCTCGCTTCGCTTACGACTCTTTTGAAAACTCGTTCCAGATCGGCAACCCACCGAGAGTCGCGACAAAGGCTGCGTGCGCGGCGGTGTCCGCCTCAGTGAGGCGCGGGGCAAGCGGCGTCTCCCGCTGCCGGCGCGGCGCATCGGTTTGTCCTGCGCCGAATGCCCGCGGCGCCTCGGCCGCAAGGATCAGTTGCGACTGCCGCGCGCCGATCAAATCGATATAAACTTCCGCCAGCAGTTCCGCGTCGAGCAACGCTCCGTGCTTGGTGCGGCGGGAATTGTCGATGGCATAGCGCGAACACAGATCGTCGAGCCGGTTCGACACGCCGGGATGCTTCCGCCGGGCCAGCGTCAGCGTATCGACCAGGCGGTCACGCGGAATTGCCGCGCGCGACACCTTGGCAAGTTCGGCATTGATGAAGCCGATATCGAACGACGCGTTGTGAATGACCAGCGGCGCGTCCGCGATGAATGTCAGGAAATCGTCCGCCACCGCCACGAACAGCGGCTTGTCGGCAAGAAACTCGCTCGACAGCCCGTGCACATTGAAGGCTTCCTGCGGCATGTCGCGCTCGGGATTGAGATAGACATGAAACGTCTGCCCGGTGGGCATGCGATTGACCATCTCGACGCAGCCGATCTCCACCAGCCGGTCGCCGCGCAGCGGATCGAGGCCTGTGGTTTCTGTATCGAGAACAATTTCGCGCATGTGAACGCCAGCAAGTTGAGCGAATCAGGTTCGCCGTTTCGGCATCTTAACGACTTCGCGGAGGATTTCACCGATCCGCTGCCGCACCGGCTCCAGGCCGTGCGATGTGTCCACCACAAAATCGGCGCGCTTGCGCTTTTCGGCGTCTGGAAGTTGACGCGCCAGGATCGCATCCAGCTTGTCGGGGGTCATATTGTCTCGCGCCAGAATGCGCTCGCGCTGGATCTCGGGCGTCGTGGTCACCACCACCACCGCATCGACGCGCCCCTCACCGCCGGTCTCATACAACAGTGGAATATCGAGCACAGCCACCGGCGCGCCGGATTTTTCCGCGTCGCTCAGGAACTTGAGCTGATGGCTACGCAGCATCGGATGCACGATCGTTTCAAGCCGCTTCATGGCCTCGGCATTGTTGACGACCATGGCCGACAGCTTCTGCCGGTCGACCCTGCCGTTCGCGGTGCTGCCGGGGAACGCCGCTTCGACCGCGGGCGTCGCCTCGCCTTCGTAGACTTTATGCACGGTGGCGTCGGCGTCGTAGACCGGCACCCCGGCCTCCTCGAACAGTTTCGCGGTGGTCGACTTCCCCATCCCGATCGAACCCGTCAGTCCCAGCAACAGCATCGGCAATTCTTTCGTCATACAGCCAGCAGATCGCGGCTGCGCAAGAAACCAAGCAACGGCAGCATCGGCAATCCCAGAATGGTAAAGTGGTCGCCTTCGATGCGTGCGAACAGATGCACGCCGGTCTTTTCCAGCTGATAGGCGCCGACGCTTGCGGTCACGACGTCACCGGCTTCATCAAGATAGGCAGCGATTTCTTTTTCCGTCAGTGGCCGCATGGTCATGCGGGCGACGCTAACATGAGAAAACAGCGCAACGCCGTCTTTCACGACGCTGACTGCACTGTGCAGTTCATGAGTCTCTCCCGACAGCAGCGCGATTTGTGCCTGTGCGGCAACCCGATTCGCAGGTTTGCTGAAAAGCTGCTCACCCAATGCCAGCGTCTGGTCCGCTCCGACGATATACCGCCCGGGACGCGTCATCGAGACAAACAGGGCTTTCTTGCCCGCGAGCAGTGCAGCGATCTCGCCGGGATTCTTCAGACCGGAGCTGTGCTGGATGGCGCGCTCATCGATATCGGCCGGCACGGTCTCGACCGCGATGCCCGCGTTCGCGAGCAGGCTGCGGCGCACGGCGCTTTGTGATGCAAGGATCAACGGCTGCTGTTCACGCCACAGCGTCATCGCGATCAGGCCTTCTGACGCTGACGATCGGCGAAAAGCTTCATGATCGCGGCCGCGGTTTCCTCGATCGAACGGCGGGTGACATCGAGCTGCGCCCAATCGAACTTCGCGCTCAGCTTGCGCGCGAAGGCCACTTCCTCCGCAACGGTCTGGCGATCGATATAGGAATCGTCGCCAACCCTGCCGATGCCGAGCAGGCGATTTTGCCTAACCTGGATCAACCGCTCCGGCGTCGCATGAAGGCTCACCACCAGCGGCTTCGTCAATGTTTCAAGCTGATGCGGAATCGGGATTCCCGGCACCAGCGGCACATTGGCGGTGCGCACGCCGCGATTGGCGAGGTAGATCGATGTCGGTGTCTTCGATGTGCGCGACACCCCCACGAGAACGACGTCGGCTTCCTCAAGCCCATCCACGTGCTGACCGTCGTCGTGCATCATGGAATAATTCAGCGCGTCGATGCGCTTGAAATACTCGGCGTTAAGCGTGTGCTGTGCGCCGACCCGTCTCGACGTTTCGGTACCGAGATAGGCCTGAAACAATTGCATCACCGGGCCGATGATCGACAGACTCGGGATGTTGATTTCCTGACATTTGGCTTCGAGCCGCTCGACCAGATCCTTCTCGAGCAGCGTGAAGAGAACGATGCCTGGCGCTTCCTCGATCTCCGCCAGCACACGATCGAGCTGCTTCTGGCTGCGCACCAGCGGATAGACATGCTCGACCGGCGACACGTTGGAATACTGCGCAGCCACTGCCCGCGCGACAGTGATCAGCGTCTCACCCGTCGAATCGGAAATCATGTGAAGATGAAAATAGCTGCGGGACGTAGGCATTCTGTGGTGTCGATTCCCGTATTTTATCCGCCCGACTGCTGTGGATAGATGTGTGTTGCTGTGGGCATTTCACTGTTTATTTACGCAAGGGGCGGCACCACCCGGGATAACCCGCCAATGAATTCACAGGACTGATTTCGGGATGAAATCCAGCCTCGGATTGGATGGTAGCGGGCTTGTGTGGATTTGTCTTGGGATAATGCCGGGCCGGCAATGCGCAAGCGGTTGAATCTATCGGCCTATTTGCCCTCGACCGGATGTCCTTCATGAGTGGGTATAAAGCGGCGGCATGTGGACGGTCGCTGGATAAAGACGGGAGAAAATTGCGCGGACGCTAATCACCGCCACACTGACTCAAACCTAAGAATCTAAAAATGATTCTTTAAGGAAGTCATGCTTGCGGAAAGGTCTCGTCTCACGTCATCTGTCGATGCTGCTCAACGGTCTCAGCGAAAAAGAGTTCCTCCAATTGAATTTGAGGAAACTGTTTTTCGAGCGACGACAGGCTTGGCAGAAAAGAAAAGGCGATAGAGCGAAGCGATGTACGAATGGATCAAAGCGCTGCATGTGATTGCCGTCATCTCCTGGATGGCGGGAATGCTCTATCTGCCGCGGCTATTCGTCTATCATTGTGAAGCCGAGATCGGCTCGAAACAGTCCGAAACCTTCAAGGTGATGGAACGGCGGCTGCTCAAGGCGATCATCAATCCGGCGATGGGTGTGACCTGGCTGGCTGGATTGTGGCTGGCTTGGCAGGGCAACTGGTATTTGTCCGGCTGGTTTCACGCGAAGTTCGCACTGGTGCTGGTCCTGTCCGGGGTTCATGGCTTTTTCAGCGCCCGGGTGCGGGATTTTGCCGAAGATAAAAACACCCGAAGTCAGAAATTCTACCGTATTATCAACGAAATACCGACGGTCCTGATGATCGCGATTGTCGTTCTGGTGATCGTTAAACCCTTCTAGCAGGGCTTAATGGGTTTTCCAGACCAGCAATAGCGTCCTTGCGTGAAGCCGGACGATTTTCTATATTCGCCTCATCCCACCGAACGCAGGCGGATGTGGTTGAGTCCCGGTCTCACTGTTGGACCGGCCGCCACATCAGGTTCGAAGCCTCCTGGCACCTTCCTCGCTCAAGACTTCCAGACTTGAGACCTGCGGACTTCCAATTGTTTTTTGTAGTCCGTTTGTCGTCAGCAGGCTGAACCTCTCGCTCCCCTCCCCCATCATCTTTTTCTTCACATTCTCCACAGGACAACCCCAATGCGGGAAATAAAACTACAAGACCTCAAAACCAAAACACCGGCGGAGCTTGTCTCGTTCGCTGAAGAACTTGGGGTCGAAAATGCCAGCACCATGCGGAAGCAGGAGCTGATGTTCGCCATTCTCAAGCAGCTTGCGATCCAGGAAACCGACATCATCGGTGAAGGTGTCGTCGAGGTTCTCTCCGACGGCTTCGGATTCCTCCGATCGTGGGACGCCAATTACCTGCCCGGCCCGGACGACATCTACGTCTCGCCGTCGCAGATCCGGCGTTTCGGGTTGCGCACTGGCGACACTATCGAAGGCCATATTCGCAGCCCGAAGGAAGGCGAGCGTTACTTCGCGTTGCTGAAGGTCAACACGCTGAACTTCGAGGACCCCGAGAAGTCCAAGCACAAGGTCAACTTCGACAACCTGACGCCGCTGTTTCCCGACGAGCGCTTCCGTCTAGAACTGGAAGACCCAACGCGGAAAGACCTGTCGGCGCGGGTCATCGATATCGTAGCCCCTATAGGTAAAGGCCAGCGCGCACTTATCGTGGCTCCTCCCCGCACCGGCAAGACCGTGCTGATGCAGAACATCGCGCACTCGATCACAGCCAATCATCCGGAATGCTATCTGATTGTTCTTCTGATCGACGAGCGTCCTGAAGAAGTCACCGACATGCAGCGTTCGGTGAAGGGTGAGGTTGTCTCTTCGACATTCGACGAACCGGCGGTGCGTCACGTCCAGGTCGCCGAAATGGTGATCGAGAAAGCCAAGCGTCTGGTTGAACACGGCCGCGACGTTGTGATCCTGCTCGATTCGATCACTCGCCTTGGCCGCGCCTACAACACCGTAGTGCCGTCATCCGGCAAGGTGCTGACCGGCGGCGTCGACGCCAACGCGTTGCAGCGCCCGAAGCGTTTCTTCGGCGCCGCGCGTAACATCGAAGAAGGCGGATCGCTCACGATCATCGCGACGGCCTTGGTCGATACCGGCAGCCGCATGGACGAAGTGATTTTCGAAGAGTTCAAGGGCACCGGCAACTCGGAATTGATTCTCGACCGCAAGGTGTCCGACAAGCGCACCTTCCCGGCGATCGACATTTCGCGCTCCGGTACGCGCAAGGAAGAACTTATCACCGATCCGCAGCTGCTCAAGAAGATGTACGTCCTTCGCCGCATCCTCAATCCGATGGGCACCATGGACGCCATCGACTTCCTGCTCGACAAGCTTCGCAACACCAAGAACAACGCGGAATTCTTCGAGTCGATGAACACCTAGCCGTAACGGCTTTAGGGCGGGGTCTTCGCCTCGGTCCTCAAATACTGCGATGCCCGGCCTTGCGCCGGGCATTTTCATTTCGGGATTGATTGACGGGAGAAAGCCCCCACGCCGCACCCCAAGTTATAGTGCATCGCAACATCGCATTGCTGCACCTGGATCTGCAGTATATTGCGATGCAATATATCCGGATCTGCCGATCTCAGGGATTTTTGATTGCCTGCCGGAGATGTGTCCGACAAATAGGTCATGCATTCTCCCGACCAGACCATCTTCGCCCTGTCGTCCGGCCGCGCGCCATCCGCCATCGCCATCATCCGGGTGTCCGGCCGACAGGCCAGCTCGGCCGTCGAGCGGCTTTGCGGAAAGTTGCCTTCGCCCCGCCTCGCCCACGTGGCGACCTTGCGCGATCTCGACGGCAGCGCGCTCGACGAATCGGTGACGCTTTGGTTTCCGGGGCCGCACAGCGCCACGGGTGAAGACGTCGCGGAATTCCATGTTCACGGCGGCCGCGCGGTCATCGCTGCGATGTTCGATGCGCTCGGCGCCATCGATGGCCTGCGTCCGGCGGAGCCCGGCGAGTTTACGCGGCGCGCGTTCGAGAACGGCAAGCTCGATCTCACCGAAGCCGAAGGCCTCGACGATCTCATTCACGCCGACACCGACCGTCAGCGCAGGCAAGCGCTGCGGCATCTGAAAGGATTGCTCGGCGCAAAAGCCGAGAGCTGGCGGCAGCAGATCATCGAAGCATCCGCGCTTGTCGAAGCAGGCATCGATTTTTCCGATGAGGGCGACGTGTCGGCGGAATTGATCGCGCCAGCGTTGCGCAGGATCGCGGCGCTAAAATCCGAAATTGAAGAAACCCTTGCGGCATCGGCACAAAATGAACGTCTGCGCGAGGGGCTGACTGTTGCGATCGCCGGCCCGCCGAACGCCGGAAAATCGACATTGCTCAATCGTCTGGCGCGGCGTGATGCCGCGATTGTTTCGCCTCACGCCGGCACCACGCGCGACATCATCGAAGTGCATCTCGATCTCGATGGTTATCCGGTGACGGTGATCGACACCGCGGGCGTTCGCGACACCATCGATCCGGTGGAGCAGGAGGGTGTGCGTCGTGCACGTGATCGCGCACGCACGTCCGACCTGGTGCTGTGGCTGGTCGATGCGAATGATGAGGTCGCGCCTGCGCTCGATGGCGCGGACGATCACGCGCCGGTCTGGATCGTGCGTAACAAGGTCGATCTGCTGGCCGCAAAAAGAGAGGCGAGGGCGTCGTCCGCGCGGTTCGATATTTCGGCGTCACGCGGCGACGGCGTTCCGGACCTGATCGCGGCGCTGGTGTCCTACGCCCAGGATTATTTCGGATCGGGCGAGATGGCGCTGGTCAGCCGCGCCCGGCACCGGACCTTGCTGCGCGAAACTGCAGATGCCTTGGACCGAGCCGGGCAGGCGGCGTCGAAGGGCGACGAACTTTTGGCGGAAGAGCTACGAATTGGGATTCATTCATTGGGCCGATTGACCGGCCGGGTGGACGTCGAGGATATTCTGGATGTCATCTTCCGCGAGTTCTGCATCGGCAAATAGCCCGGTAGTCCAATGGACCACCTGCTGGGCCATTGGCCCTGTTTCACGTGAAACAGGTTCCATTCGCCATTTTGTTTCACGTGAAACACTTTCGCGCGAATTCCGTCTTTGAGCTTTTGCATCAAAGCGGTAGAAGTCCGCCCATGCAGACAATGTTCGATGTCATCGTGATCGGGGGAGGCCACGCCGGCTGTGAAGCTGCGGCGGCCTCCGCGCGCGCGGGCGCTAAAACGGCGCTGGTGACGCACCAGTTTGCGACCATTGGCGCTATGTCCTGCAATCCGGCCATCGGCGGGCTTGGAAAAGGCCATTTGGTCCGGGAAATCGACGCGCTCGACGGCCTCATGGGCCGAATGGCCGATCAGGGCGGGATTCAATTTCGCGTTCTGAACCGCCGCAAGGGACCGGCGGTCCGTGGTCCCCGCGCCCAGATAGATCGCAAACTCTATGCGGCCGCGATGCAGGCCGCGATCCGGGAAACTGCCAATCTGACCGTGATAGAGGGTGAAGCGGACGAGCTTTTGCTGTCTGAGGGACGAATCTGCGGAATCCGCCTCGGAGATGGCCGGGAATTCGCCGTGGGCGCCGTGGTCGTGACTACCGGGACCTTTTTGCGGGGCCTCATCCATCTCGGCGAGAAAAACTGGCCCGCAGGACGGGTCGGAGAGGCTCCCGCAATGGGTCTTTCCAAGTCTTTCGAGCGCGCAGGCTTTACGCTGGGCCGCCTCAAGACTGGAACACCGCCGCGTCTCGATGGATCGACTATCGACTGGTCTGTGGTCGAGATGCAGCCCGGCGACGACCCGATCGAGCCTTTTTCGGTGCTGACCGACCGGATTTCTATCCGGCAGATCGAATGCGGCATCACGCGGACCACCAACGCCACCCACGACATCATCCGCGCCAATGTGCACCGCTCGCCGATGTATTCCGGGCAGATCAAAAGCACCGGCCCGCGCTATTGCCCCTCCATCGAGGACAAGATCGTCCGCTTCGGCGACCGCGACGGGCACCAGATCTTTCTGGAGCCGGAAGGGCTCGACGACACCACGGTATATCCCAACGGCATCTCGACATCGCTACCGGAAGAGGTTCAGCAGGCTATTCTGGCGACCATTCCGGGCCTTGAGCACGTGAAAATGGTCCGTCCGGGCTACGCCATCGAATACGACCACGTCGATCCACGTGAACTCGATCCGACGCTTCAAACCGAGCGGGTACCGGGGCTTTTCCTGGCCGGGCAGATCAACGGCACCACCGGTTATGAAGAAGCCGGCGCGCAGGGGCTGGTTGCGGGACTGAACGCGGCCTTGCTGACCGGCGGCGGCGCGCCCGTCGTGTTCGACCGCGCAGAAGGCTATCTCGGGGTGATGATCGATGATCTGACGTCGCGGGGAATCACCGAGCCCTACCGGATGTTCACTTCGCGGGCCGAGTATCGCCTGACATTGCGGGCGGACAATGCCGATCAACGCCTGACCGATCGGGGCATCGCGCTGGGTTGCGTTGGCGCGGAACGGGCAGGGCGTCATGCCGCCAAGATGGAAGCCCTCAAGACCGCAAAATCATTGGCGAAATCCCTCTCGGTGACGCCCAATGAAGCCGCCAAGCACGGCCTCACCCTCAATCAGGATGGCCAGCGCCGCACGGCGTTTGAGATGCTGGCCTATCCCGGCGTCGAATGGGCGAATGTCACCTCGATCTGGCCGCAACTCAACGCGATCGACCCCAAGATCGCGGTCCATCTGGAGATCGACGCCAAGTACGATGTCTATCTGGCGCGCCAAGCCGCCGATGTGCAGGCCTTCCGGCGTGACGAAAGCCTTGTCCTGACCGATATCGATTACAGTGCCGTTCCGGGTCTCTCCAATGAAGCTAGGCAGAAGCTCGAAACTGTGCGGCCCCGGACCATCGGCCACGCCGGCCGGATCGAGGCCATGACTCCGGCAGCGCTGGCAATTCTCGCGGCGTATCTGCGGCGTGAGTCCCGCAGGCCCTCCAGCGCAACGGCCTGAGGTTATCTCATGGCCAAACCGGCCCAAGCCTCCATATCGGCTTCCGACAAGGTCGCCGCCCTGAAGCTCACTCCTGTTTCACGTGAAACAGAGGCGCGGCTCGATCGCTATGTTGGTCTGTTGGTCGAATGGCAGGCCAAGACCAACCTGATCGCGCCCTCCACGCTGCCGCAGCTCTGGACCCGGCACATTTCCGATTCGCTGCAGCTTCTGGATCTCGCACCATCGGCGAAACACTGGCTCGATTTCGGCAGCGGTGGCGGTTTCCCCGGCGTGGTGCTGGCTTGTGCAATGGCCGAACATCCCGGCGCGTCGGTCCAGCTCGTTGAGCGCAATGCCAAGAAGGCTGCATTTTTGCGCGAGGCGCTGCGTGTCACCGGTGCCGCTGGCACAGTTATCCTCGCCGACATCGGGGATTATGTGGATAGTTTGCAGGCGCCGATAGATTGCGTCACCGCGCGCGCGGTTGCTCCACTACATATGTTGCTGGGCTACGCGGAACCCCTGATCCGGCAAGGCGCGAAAGCCTTGTTTCTCAAAGGACAAGATGTAGAGTCCGAATTGACGGAAGCTACTAAATATTGGAATATCAAGCCACTTTTACATTCCAGCCGCACCGGCGGACACGGCTGGATCGTCGAGCTCAACACCATTGAGCGGCGATCACTCGTCCAGCAGTAAACAGTCACAAGGCGGCCAGGCACATGGTTGGCATCGACGGAATTTTTCAAGGCGAAGGCACGGCGACGGGCGAGAGGGGTCACCCCCGCATCCTGGCGCTGGCCAACCAAAAGGGCGGCGTCGGCAAGACCACGACCGCGATCAATCTCGGCACCGCGCTGGCAGCCATCGGCGAGCGGGTACTGATCGTCGATCTCGATCCGCAGGGCAACGCCTCGACCGGGCTCGGCATCGACCGCCGCAACCGCAATTGTTCGACCTATGACGTGCTGATCGGCGAAGCCAACCTGCGCGAGGCGATCATCCCGACCGCGGTGCCGCGCCTGCACATCGCGGCGTCGACCATGGATCTGTCGGGCCTTGAACTCGAACTCGGCACCACGCGCGACCGCGCGTTCCGTCTGCGCGACGCCATCGCCGATCTGAACGTCAATGTCGATCCGGGCACCGACTACACCTACGTGCTGATCGATTGTCCGCCGTCGCTCAATCTCATCACCGTCAACGCCATGGCGGCGTCTCACGCGATTCTCGTGCCGCTGCAGTGTGAGTTCTTCGCGCTCGAAGGCCTGTCGCAGTTGCTGCAGACGGTCGAGCAGGTGCGCACGACGCTCAATCCGACGCTGTCGATTCACGGCATCGTGCTGACGATGTTCGACTCGCGCAACAACCTGTCGAACCAGGTCGTCGCCGACGTGCGCCAGTTCATGGGCAAGAAAGTTTACGACACCATGATCCCGCGCAACGTCCGCATTTCGGAAGCGCCGTCCCACGGCAAGCCCGTGCTGGTCTACGATCTCAAGTGTGTCGGCAGCGAAGCGTATTTGAAGCTTGCGACTGAAGTCATTCAGCGCGAGCGTGAGTTGCGCGCGCACTGATCTCATTGCGATGATGCTGCGGTGAAAAAAATCGCTGCGTCTTAGAAGTTTGCGAAGCGGGAGTGCGTGAGTTGAGTGCAAGGGAGACGGCGATGGCCGACGAGCGTTCGCGATTGGGTCGCGGTCTTGCAAGTCTGATTGGCGATGTCGGCGGCGAGGCGGCGCATGTCGATCGTCCGTCGCGCACGCCGCGCCGCGTTCCGATCGAATTCCTGAAAGCTAATCCGCGCAATCCGCGCCGGACATTTTCCGACGACGAGTTGGGCGAGCTGTCGGCGTCGATCAAGCAGCACGGCGTGATCCAGCCGATCGTGGTGCGGCCGGTCAAGGGCGCTACGGATCGTTTCGAGATCATCGCCGGCGAGCGGCGCTGGCGCGCGTCACAGCGCGCGGGTTTGCATGACGTGCCGATCGTCACCGTCGATGTCAGCGACAGCGACGCGCTCGAGATCGCGATCATCGAAAACGTGCAGCGCTCCGATCTGAATGCGATGGAAGAGGCGCAGGGCTATCACGCGCTCGCTGCCGAGTTCAAACGCAGCCAGGAAGACATCGCGAAAATCGTCGGCAAGAGCCGCAGCCATGTCGCCAACATGATGCGTCTGACAAAACTGCCGGATCAGGTTCAGGCGTATATCGCCGAAGGCAAACTGTCGGCGGGTCACGCGCGCGCTCTGATCGGCGTGCCGGATGCGGCGGCTGCCGCGAAGCGCATTGTCGAGGAAGGTCTGAACGTGCGTCAGACCGAAGCGCTCGCGCATGAAGAAGGCGTGCCGGAACGCAAGCCGCAGAAAGCGCGCGGCTCGGCACCGGCGAAAGATTCCGACACGCTCGCGCTGGAAAAGCGCGTCAGCGATGTGCTCGGGTTGAAGGTCAGTGTCGATCACCGCAATCCGGGCGGCACGGTGCTGATCAAGTACACCGATCTCGATCAGCTTGACGAAATTTTGCGGCGGCTGGAAGCGGGCAAGTAAGCCGGAGTTAGCTCCGCCGACGCGCGTTCACCGCGATTGAAAGCAGCGCGCGCTGCGCGATGATGTCCGACAGCGATGACTGCTTGCGCATGTCGAACGCCGCGTCCGCCAGTTGTGCCATCACGCGGCTCATGCGCTCCGTGCTGGTGTTGCGCAAAGCGGTCTCCACCAAAGTCTTGCGCGAGAAATGCAGCCGCGGAAATCCGCTCTCGAGCGCGTCGAGCTCGCTGCGTCCTTCATCGATGGAAAGCCGCGCCTTGTGCAGCAGCGCCGCGTGGCGCTGTGCAGTCATGACGATAAAGCCGGAGTTTGTCCCGGCTGCCATCGCCTTGGCGAATGCGGCTTCGAAATCGGCAGCGCGTCCGGCAAACGCATTGTCCACGATGGGATCGAGTGCAAGACCCGAGGCGTCAGTGACGATCGCCACCACGTCATCAAGCGTGACTTCGCGCTGGCCGTGGGCGTAAAGCGCGACTTTCCGGATTTCATTGCGCGAGGCTTGCCGGTCGCCGCCGAGCAGGGATGTGAGCGCTGCGCGCGCGTCGGGCGCAATCTTCAAGTTCGAAGCGCGCAGTTCGTCGTCGATCAGCCTGGCGAGATCGCGCTCGCCGTCCGCATAGCAGGCGATGGCGACGGCGGACTTGGCTTTCTCGCAGGCTTTTCGCAACGGCGCGTCCGGGCGCAGTTCGCCGGCCTCGATCACAATGCGGCAGTCGCGCAGTTGCATCCCGGCCAGCGTATCGATGCCGGCGGCAAAGCTGCGGGAGCCTGCGCGAATCCGGATCGCGCGGCGGCCGCCAAACAGCGGCACCGTCATGGCTTCATCGACGAGGCGCGACGGTTCGGCGGCAAGCTCGTCGCCGTCCATCCTGACCAGTGAAAAGGGATCGTTCGGGTCGTCGACGGCGGATGCCATCAAGGCGTCGGCGCGCTCACGCACGAGGCCTGCGTCAGGGCCGTAAAGCAGGATAATCGGCCGCGAGGGATCGGGCCGTGCGAGAAACGCGTCGATTTCCTTCCCGCGAAGCGCGACCACGACGATCCTGACGAAAGAGGCCCGATCAGCTACCGGCGATGAAGAACGATGCGAGGCGCTGGCTGATATTGTCGGCGATCACCTTGGACGCGCGGTCTTCCGCGTCACGCAAGCCGCGCGAGCGGGCGAAGCGCTGTGCCTGTCCTGGAATGTCATAGGATACGCGTGAGAACGTCGTTCCGGTCAGCACCGTCTTGTCGGTGGTGTTTTCCTTCAGCTCGTAGGTCGCATCGATGCCGTAGTTTTCGATGTCAGGCCGTGCCGTGGTGGGATCGACGATGACCGACAGCCGGGATGTCGTGATGCGCAGCAGCAGGCGGTGAGTCGGCGGGCCGCCGACCGCGCTGCCGTACATGCTGAACATCAGCGCATTGCGGATCTCGACGCCGAGGCGCGCTTCGCGCGAACCGTTCGGCAGGTTGAGCGGAGGAACTTCAACACCCTGAAGCTTGTCGCGCAGCGCCGAGCCGCCGTCCGGCCCGCGCTCGGCGTACATCGGCTGGAAGCAACCGGCCGTGAGGGCCGCAATGGCCGCCACGGCAAGAAGCCGGGCAGCGATGCGCGTATCAAACCACGACATTCACGATCCTCTGCGGAACGATGATGACTTTCCGGGGAGATTTCCCGTCCAAGGCCGATTTTACTGCATCGATTGCCAAAACGGCAGCCTCAATTTCCGTATTTTGGGCATTTCGGGCGACCGTGACATCCGCGCGCTTCTTGCCATTAACCTGCACGGGGAGCGTAATTGTGTCATCGACCAGCAATTTCGCTTCGGTTTCGGGCCATTTCGCCTCGGAAACCAGTTCCTGATGCCCGAGCACATGCCAGCACTGCTCGGCCAGGTGCGGCATCATGGGGGAAATCAGCCGCACCAGAATGTCGAAGGCCTCCCGGGCAGCGGCTGCGACGGCGGCATCGGTCTCAAGCGGCTTTGACGGGCCATCGACGACCTCGGCCAGTGCGCCGACGAACGTATAGAGCTTGGCGATCGCGGTGTTGAAGCGCAGCCGTTCAATGGCCGCCGAAACATCCGCCAGCGTCCGGTGCGAGATGCGCCGCAATGCCAGCGCGCTTTCAGGGCCATCAAGGCTGAGCGGCGTGCCGGATTTCGGCAGATGCGGAGCCGCGGCATTCACCAGACGCCAGATGCGCTGCACGAACCGGCTCGCGCCCTGCACGCCTTCCTCGCTCCAGATCACGTCGCGGTCGGGCGGCGAGTCGGACAGCATGAACCAGCGCGCGGTGTCGGCGCCGTAGGTGCCGATGATGTCGTCGGGATCGACGGTGTTGCGCTTCGACTTCGACATCTTTTCGATCGCGCCGATCTCGACGGTTTCGTTCGAGCCCAGCAACGTCGCCTGACGCTTGTCGCCGACGGTCGTGATGGTGATTTCGGCCGGCGAGGCGAACGTGCCGTCCTTCTTCTTGTAGATTTCGTGAACCACCATGCCCTGCGTGAACATGCCGGCGAACGGCTCGTCCATGCCGACGTGTCCGGTCGCCTTCATCGCGCGGGTGAAGAAGCGCGAATACAACAGATGCAGGATCGCGTGTTCGACGCCGCCGATGTACTGATCGACCGGCATCATGTGGTTGGCGACCTTCGGTGTCGTCGGCGCGTTCTCGTTCCACGGATCGGTGAAGCGCGCGAAGTACCACGACGAATCCACGAATGTGTCCATGGTGTCGGTTTCGCGCTGCGCCTTGCCGCCGCATTGCGGGCAGGCGACGTGCTTCCAGGTCGGATGATGGTCGAGCGCGTTGCCTGGCTTGTCGAAGGTCACATCCTCCGGCAGCACCACTGGCAAGTCTGCATCCGGCACCGGCACCACGTCGCATTTCGGACAGTGAATGACCGGGATCGGGCACCCCCAGTAGCGCTGACGCGAGATACCCCAGTCCCGCAGGCGGAAGTTCACCTGCCGCTCGGCGACAGGCATGTTGCCGCGCATCGCGCCTTCCAGCCGCTTGGCGACCTCTTCCTTGGCCTGCTCGATGGTCATGCCATCGAGGAAGCGCGAGTTGATCATCCGCCCGTCACCGTCATAGGCGGTGTCGGTGATGACGAAGCTCGCAGGATCCTGCCCCTCGGGGCATACTACCGGCGTATTGCCGAGATTGTACTTGTTGACGAAGTCGAGGTCGCGCTGGTCGTGCGCGGGACAGCCGAAGATCGCGCCGGTGCCGTATTCCATCAGCACGAAGTTGGCGACATAGACCGGCAGCTTCCAGTCGGGGTCGAACGGATGAACCGCCTTGATGCCGGTGTCGAAGCCCTGCTTCTCGGCGGTGTCGATGATTTCCTGCGCGGTGCCGTGACGCTTCGCCTCGGCGATGAACGCGGCGAGCTGCGGATTTTTCGCAGCCGCTGCCTGCGCCAGCGGATGATCCGGCGCGATGGCCATGAACTTCGCGCCGAACAACGTGTCGGGCCGCGTCGTGAAAATCTTGAGTTCGCTTTCGCCGTTCGGCGCGGTCGCCTGATCGAGCGCGAAACGAACCAGCAATCCCTCGGACCGGCCGATCCAGTTTCGCTGCATCAGCCGCACCTTGTCGGGCCAGCGGTCGAGTCCATCCAGCGCGTCGAGCAGATCCTGCGAATACTTCGTGATCTTGAAGACCCACTGATTCATCTCGCGCTGTTCGACCAGCGCGCCTGAGCGCCAGCCGCGGCCGTCGATCACCTGCTCGTTGGCAAGCACGGTCATGTCGACCGGATCCCAGTTGATCTTGCGCTTTTCGCGCTCGGCGAGCCCCGCCTTCATGAAATCCAGAAACATCTTCTGCTGATGCTTGTAGTAGCCCGGATCGCAGGTCGCGAATTCGCGCGACCAGTCCAGCGACAGCCCCATGGTTTGGAGCTGCTTCTTCATCGCGGCGATGTTCTCGTAGGTCCAGGCCTTCGGCGCGACCTTGCGCTCGATTGCGGCATTCTCGGCGGGCAGGCCGAACGCGTCCCATCCCATCGGATGCAGCACGTTGAAGCCTTTGGCGCGCATGGTGCGCGCGACCACGTCGCCCATGGTGTAGTTGCGGACGTGACCCATGTGGATGCGCCCCGACGGATAGGGGAACATCTCGAGCACATAGTATTTTGGCCGGGGATCGTCGTTGCGCGTGGCGAAAATCGCCCGCTCATCCCAGATTTTTTGCCAGCGCGGCTCGGATTCGCGGGCGTTGTAGCGTTCGGTGGTCATTGGATCGGTCGTCTGCCAAAGGGGGAATAGAAGCGGCAGACTAGCCATAAAAGACCGCGACGGGTCAACGCCTTAGGCGCAGATAAGGCCGCCTTAGCCCGCCAGCGAGATCGGCTGGTCGGCGGTCCGGCTCAGGCCGTGTTCGACCACGGCATTCCGACCCCGGCGCTTGGCTGCATAGAGCGCTGCGTCCGCTGCCTCGATCAGGTCGTCCTGCGGCTGGGCCGCGCCCGGCGTAATCGTCGCGACGCCGACACTGACGGTGACCGTTTTGCAGGCGCTGGTGAGGTGCGGAATCGCAAGACCTTCGACGGTCGCGCGGACTTTTTCGGCCACCTGCGTGGCGCGCGCGGCATTGCTGTTTGGCAGCAGCAAGCAGAATTCCTCGCCGCCATACCGGGCGGCAAATCCCGCGCAGGTATCGGCGGTGGTCGCGAGCACCTCGCCGATCCGGCTGAGGCAGGCATCGCCTTCCGGATGGCCGTAGGTGTCGTTGAACAGCTTGAAATGATCGACATCGATCATCAGCACGGACAGCTGGCTGTCCGATTGCAGCGCCTTCATCCATTCGAAGTCGAGGCGGCTCTGGAAACCGCGGCGATTGGCCAGGCCCGAAACAAGATCGAGGGATGCGATGACGGTCAGCCGGTCGTTGGCCGCGGCCATCTCGCGTTCGCGCTCGGACAGTTGGGACGCCATCGCATCGAAAGCCTGCGCCAGCGGAATGAACTCGCGCGGCACGGTGGTGCCCGACGCGCGCGCCGAGAGTTCGCCGCGGCCGAAGCGGTTGGCCATGTCCGTCATCATGCGGAGGGGGCGGATGATGAGACGCTCGCCGGCAAACCATGCGCCGAGCAGCGTCAGAAGCCCGACGAATCCGAGCTGCAGATAAGCGGTCCGGATATCGCGATTGATGTCGCCGAGCATGATCGACTGGTTGACGCTCACGATCATGCGCGCGCCCGTCCCGGAGACGCGGGCGAACGAGACGGCTTTCTTCTCGCCGTCGGCGCTCTCAAAGGCGATCGAGCCGAATTCGCGATCGAGATTGATTTCCCGCAGCGTGACCGCTTCGAGGAGAGATGTGTCTTTCAGCTGCTGCCCGATCAGATTCGCGCTTTCGGGCGGAGACGCGAGAATCGTTCCCTTGCTGTCGACCAGAACCACGGATACGCCGGAGCGCTCGCCGCGGTTGCTCAAAAGCTGCGACATCCACCTCAGTTCCACGGCCGCAATGATCACCGCCTCCTGGCCGCCTGCTATGGCGGACACCGGATAAGCGGCCATGAGGGTCGGAAGGTTGGCGGCGCGGCTGAAGATGTAATCACTCACTACAAATTCATGGGAGTCGCGCGCGCGCAGGAAGTAGCTGCGGTCGCCGAGATCGAGGCCGCTGACGTTCTGCTCGGTCGAACACTGCACGACTCCGTCTCCGCCTATCACCGAAAGGCTTCTGATCCACGGCAGGTCGACGCGCAGGCTCGCGCGCATGATGGCGCAGCCGCGGCCCTGGTGGGACGCTGCGGCATAGATATAGGCGGAGGACTTCAGAACGGCCTGCACCGTGGAGATGATCTCGCGCTGGGCGTCGGCTGTATGTCTTGCAAGCTCGGACAATTCGCTCGCGGCTTGTGCGACCTGTTTGGATCGCGTGTCTTCCAGCAGGCGCACGCGATCGAGCATCAAGGGAACGACCAGAATCAGCGCAAGCAGCACGAGCCGCGCGCGAATCCCGAAAAGCGCCTTGAGTTTTGACGTGTTGCGGCCGAAGCTGGCGATTGACATCGGTATTCCCTTGCCCATGCCGACACTACGGAGAAAGGCTTCAAGGACCCTTTCTTCAATTCGCTAAAATTCGAATGATCGCTAATTTGAAGGTAAGATTGCATCGATGGCTGTGGATAACATGTCGCCGGTAACATCCGATTCACCAAACGGCCTTGCCGCCGTTGAACGCGAAATCGCGCGCGCATGCAGGGACGCTCGCCGCGATCGCGCCTCGGTGACGTTGGTCGCGGTGTCGAAGACATTCGACGGCGACGCCATCACGCCCGTGATCGCGGCGGGTCAGCGCGTCTTCGGCGAGAACCGCGTGCAGGAAGCAAAGGCCAAATGGCCTGCGCTGATGTCCGGTCATCCCGGACTCGCGCTTCATCTGATCGGGCCGCTGCAATCCAACAAGGCGAAGGAGGCGGTGGCGCTGTTCGATGCCATCCACTCGCTTGACCGCGCGAGTCTCTGCGAAGCGCTGGCGAAAGAAATCGTTAAGCAAGACAGGCGCCCGGAATTGTTCGTTCAGCTGAACACAGGCGAGGAGCCGCAGAAGGCGGGGATCGCTCCCGCCGAGGCCGATGCCTTCATCGCAAGCTGCCGCGACGTTCACGGTCTGCATATTTCCGGATTGATGTGCATTCCGCCGGTCGAGGATCCGCCCGCGCCGCACTTCGCGCTCACGGCCAAAATCGCCGCGCGCAACGGTTTGAAATTGCTGTCCATGGGCATGAGCGCAGATTTCGAGACTGCAATTCAACTGGGCGCGACGCATGTCAGGATTGGGTCTGCGATTTTCGGACGGCGATAGCGCGAGAATTCGCCGAAGACGGCTCGCACCTCAGGATGACGAGGCAACTCAACTCTGCCTGCTACCCGATCGTGATTTTCGTCCGCGGCCCCAATCGCGACAACAAGCGCAGCATCGCGCTTTGTGTGAGTCCGATGCAGCCTGCGGTCGGCGAAAAGTTTTCACGCGCAAGATGCAGGAAGACGGCGCTGCCGCGTCCGGCGATACGGGGCCGGGTGTTGTGGTCGATCTCGACGATGAAATCGTAAAGATGATCGTCGCGCGTCAGCCGGTCGCCGGCGTCGCCTGGCGTGCGGATGACGGCGCGGTTGTAATGCCGGTCGGCGGGATCCTCCGACCAGGCGTCGGTGGACCGTATCATCCGGGTCGGTAGAAACGTGTGCGGCCGGGGGTGCCGGTCGGCCCGCCACCAGACCCTGACAGGATGAAAGATGCCGCGCGGCGTGCCGCCGTCGCCTTCGAACTTGTTGGCCTTGATTCCGCCGCGTCCGAGGGCGACCGGTAGGACATGCGCTCCGGCCACCAGCCAGCCTTGGTTCGGCCGGCCGGCAGCGGCATGGACCTGGACCGACGACAAAGGCCGATCACGCAACGGTGTTTGGTAAGCCCTTGGAAAACCTCTATTTCCCATAATTGCTTCCGATGGCTGCGCACAACTCCAGCTTGCGCTTTCGCCTGCAAGTGCTCTATTCCGCCGAGGACCTTCGAGATGCCCTCTCCAAGCCTCTTTTATACAAGTCGAATTTTAAAGGACTGGATGCAATGCCCAACGCCCGCAAGATCCTGATCGTGGATGACGATACCGATCTGCGCGATGCCCTGGTGGAGCAATTGTCGCTCCATGAGGAGTTCGAGGCATCTGCCGTCGATACCGGCGCGAAGGGCGCTCTGGCGGCCAAGAGTAATTCCCCCGATCTCGTGCTGATGGACGTCGGGTTGCCCGATACCGACGGCCGCGAAGTGGTGCGCAGCCTGCGCAAGGGCGGCTTCAAATCGCCGATCATCATGCTCACCGGGCACGACACCGATTCGGACACCATCCTCGGGCTCGAATCCGGCGCGAACGATTACGTCGCAAAGCCGTTCCGCTTTGCCGTATTGCTGGCCCGCATCCGGGCGCAGCTGCGCCAGCACGAAGCCTCCGAGGATGCCGTGTTCTCGGTCGGCCCCTACAGCTTCCGGCCCGGCTCCAAGATGCTGACCGGCGCCAACGCCAAGAAGGTCCGGCTCACGGAGAAGGAAACCGCGATCCTGCGCTTTCTCTATCGCGCCGGACAATTGCCGGTGTCGCGCGAGACCTTGCTGCAAGAGGTCTGGGGCTACAATTCAGGCGTGACCACCCATACGCTGGAAACGCATATCTATCGGCTGCGTCAGAAGGTGGAGAAAGATGCCGCGAACCCCGAAATTCTTGTGACTGAGTCCGGGGGCTATAAGCTGGTGCCATGAGGCGAATCAATCGACGCTCTCTCTCGGCACCCCATGGCTATTGAAGACGACATCGCCCTGTTTTCGCGCGTCCCGACACTGAACCTGTTGGGCGCGGCTGCTATGCAGGTGCTTGCGATCGGCTCCGAGCAGCGCGATTTCAGGTTCGGTGAAAAACTTTTCCAGCAGGGCGAGCCGGCGGACGCCGGCTTCGTCGTCAGGCATGGCGCGTTTCGCATCTCGTCCGATGATGGCAGCGAGGCGGTTGCGGGCCAGAACACCTTGATCGGCGAGCTTGCGCTCGTTATCGCGATGTCGCGGCCGGCCACGGCGATTGCACTGGAGCAATCGTCGGTGCTGCGGATTTCGCGCAGTTTGTTTCAGCGCGTGCTCGAGAGTCATCCGGAAGCTGCGCGGCGTTTGCGCGACGATCTTGCTGCGCGTTCCAACGATGCCGCCAAGGCGATGTCGCGGGTATCCGCGACGCTGAGATAAATCAGCAATCGATTATCAGACGTCAGATTTCGAGCGCCGCCGTCACTGGCACATGGTCCGATGGCCGCTCCCAGCCGCGCGCGACGCTGGTGATTTTGAAATCGCGAACGCAGTCGCTCAGCGCCTTTGAGACCCAGATGTGATCGAGGCGGCGGCCCTTGTTGGCGGCAGCCCAGTCCGCGGCGCGATAACTCCACCACGTATAGACTTTTTCAGACAACGGGATGCGCTGGCGCGCCACGTCGATCCATTCGCCGCAGGCCTGCACGCCGAGCAGCTTTTCGCATTCGACCGGCGTGTGCGATACGATCTTCAAAAGCTGCTTGTGCGACCACACGTCATGCTCGTGCGGCGCGACGTTGAGATCGCCGACCAGAATATGCCGGTCGCGGGCTTTCGGATGCAGCGGCGCGCAGTCGCGCATCTCGTCGAGGAACGACAGTTTGTGCGCGAACTTCGGATTGAGCACGGGATCGGGAATATCACCGCCCGCCGGCACATAGAAATTATGCACCACCAGCGGCTCGGTCATCTGCGCTTTCGCGCCGAACGCCACCGAGATATGCCGCGAATCGATCTTGCCGCAGAATGTCCGCACATCGCTCGATTCGAACGGAATTTTCGAGACGATGGCGACGCCGTGGTAGCCCTTCTGGCCGTTGAGCGCGACGTGCTCGTACCCGAGCCGCTTGAAGCGCTTCAGCGGAAAGGCGTCATCGACGCATTTCGTTTCCTGAAGGCACAGCACATCGGGCCGCACGGCCTTGATGAATTTGGCGACGAGATCGATGCGCAGGCGCACCGAATTGATATTCCAGGTTGTCAGGGTGAGGCGCATGAACACAGGCTGCGAGGAACGTTGGTAAACCGTTAGCCGGTTTTTCCGGTTCGCTCCAGCCTGACGGGGATGTCCTAATTATTCGGGGTGGAATAATTGGTGTAGTCGATCTTGAACATGCCGGGATCGAGCTTCTTGGTGGTGTCGAGGTTATAGACCGCGACGGTGGTGTCGTATCCTTGCGGATCGGTCACGGTCCATTGTTTGAGCTGGTTGTCCTTGGCGCCGATCATCAGCATCAAGCGGCTGGTGCCGATCAGCGCCTGCTTCTCTTCGATGGTCACGCTGATGAACATGTCGTCGGCCGCGACGCCGACAACGTTGGTGTCGCGCATCAGATCGATGCGGTCGGACAAGAGATAGCGCAGCGGGGTCTGCGACAGCGGATAAACGTCCTGCGTCGCCAGCCTGCGGTCGCGGACGATCACCGATGATCCATCGGCGACGAGGGCGATTGGGCTCGGATCGTCATACTCGAAGCGGATCTTGCCGGGCTTCTGAATGTAGAAATCGCCGGTGGTGCGTTTGCCGTCTGGTCCGACCTGCACGAAGTTGCCCGAGACGTTCTGCAACGACGACAGATAGGTGCTGACCTTGCTCGCCCAGGCTTTCTGGTTGGCGTCAAAGGTCGGCGTTGAGCCGCCGATGGCGCCGAACAGGCTGCGCAGATCCGGAATGATTGGCGTCGGTGGAGCCGCAGCGCTCGGACCGGCTTGCGGCGGCGTCGGACGCTGACCCTCGACACGGGCTTTCGGGGCCGGCTTCGGCACCGGCACGGCCTGGGTTTGGGCCAGAGCCTGATTTTGGACCAAGGTTTGGGCAAAGGCTGACGACATCGTGATCGCCGCCGACACCGTCATGACGGTGAGAAATGTGCCCATGCGTTGCCGGGGCAGGCAGAACGGCGGGTTGGCGAGGCGTTTTTTCAACTGTCCGTCCTGTCGGGAATGTCGTTCGATCTTTCCGTCGGGGCTAGCCCCAAGCTATGGCGATTTCGCGGCTGCGAACAGAGACTGGTCAGCCAAATCGTTCCTCGTCTTCCGGCACGAGGATTTCGCGTTTGCCGGCATGGTTCGGCTGCCCGACGATGCCTTCCAGTTCCATTCGCTCCATCAGGGTGGCGGCGCGGTTGTAACCGATCTGGAGCCGGCGCTGGATGTAGCTGGTCGAGGCCTTGCGGTCGCGTTTGACGATGGCCACCGCCTGCGAGAACAGGTCGCCTTCGCCGCCATTGGCGCCCATGCTGGTGCCGTCGAACACCGCGTTGCCTTCTTCGTCGGTTTCTTCTTCGGCCGTGACCGCTTCGAGATATTCCGGCTGGCCCTGCGCCTTGAGATGGCGAACGATCTTCTCGACTTCCTCGTCCGAGACGAAGGGACCGTGGACGCGGCTGATGCGCCCGCCGCCGGCCATGTAAAGCATGTCGCCCTGACCGAGCAGCTGCTCGGCGCCCATTTCACCGAGAATGGTGCGGCTGTCGATCTTCGACGTCACCTGGAAGGAGATGCGGGTGGGGAAGTTCGCCTTGATGGTGCCGGTGATGACGTCGACCGATGGACGCTGCGTCGCGAGGATCACATGCAGGCCTGCGGCGCGCGCCATCTGCGCAAGGCGCTGTACAGCGCCTTCGATGTCCTTGCCGGCCACCATCATCAGGTCGGCCATTTCGTCCACGATGATGACGATGTAGGGCAGCGGCTCGAGTTCGAGCTTCTCTTCCTCGTAGATCGCCTTGCCGGTTTCCTTGTCGAAGCCGGTATGCACCGTGCGCGTCAGTTCCTCGCCCTTGGCCTTTGCCTCGGCGACGCGCGCGTTGTAGCCGTCGATGTTGCGCACGCCGAGCTTGGACATGCTCTTGTAGCGCTGCTCCATTTCGCGCACGGCCCACTTCAGCGCGACCACGGCCTTCTTCGGATCGGTCACGACCGGCGTCAGCAGATGCGGGATGCCGTCATAGACCGAGAGTTCGAGCATCTTCGGATCGACCATGATGAGGCGGCACTGATCGGGACGCAGCCGATAGACCAGCGACAGGATCATGGTGTTGATGGCGACCGATTTGCCGGAGCCGGTGGTGCCCGCGATGAGAAGATGCGGCATGCGCGCGAGATCGACGATCACCGAGACGCCGCCGATGGTCTTGCCGAGGCACAGCGGCAGCTTGGCGGAGGATTCGTTGCCTTCCTTCGCAACCAGCAGCTCGCGCAAATAGACCTTCTCGCGATGCGGGTTGGGCAGTTCGATGCCGATGGCGTTGCGCCCGGGCACGACGGCGACGCGGGCCGACACCGCGCTCATCGAGCGGGCGATGTCGTCGGCGAGGCCGATCACACGCGATGACTTGATGCCGGGTGCCGGCTCCAGTTCGTACAGTGTGACCACGGGGCCGGGATGCGCGTTGGTGATTTCGCCGCGCACGCCGAAGTCCTGCAACACGCCTTCCAGCGCGCGCGAATTGTTTTCCAGTTCGTCCTTGCTCAGCGTCAGGCGGTCGGAGGCCTTGGGCGCGGCCAGCACCGACACTGGCGGCAGCACGAATACGCCCTTGCGGCCGGAAGGCTTCGGCTCGGCGCGCTTGCGTGGTGCGCGGGCGGCGGGCTCTTCCTCTTCCTCCTCATCGTCCTCTTCGTCTTCGTAATCATCCTCGGCCTGCGGCACCAGCGACGGTGCGCGGCGGCCGTTTCCGAGATTAGGCTCCATCCGCTCGAAGGACACGGTGTGCTTCGATTCCGCGCGTCCGACCAGCATCGCGAAAACCGCCGACAGCGTGCGCATCACCCGCACCTTCGCACTCATGGCGGTGTGAACGATCCATCCGAGCGAGATTAATCCGCGGTCATCCTCGTCCTCGACGTCGTCGTCCATCATCGGCGGGCGGGTCCGCTCCGCGATCTTTTCCTTCGCGCCTGCGCCACATGCGAAAATCAAACTGGCGACCATCGCGGCGAACAGAACCAGGCCCAGAATGCCGCGATAGATGATGCCGGGAGGCCCGAACACCACCGCCGGAAAGCGCACCAGCGCATCGCCCACAACACCGCCGAGACCGGTCGGCAACGGCCAAGCGCCGCTGCGCGGCAGGCAGCTCGCAAAACCCGCGGCGATTACGGCGCACAGGATCCAGCACGCGACCCGCAAGGCTTCGCGATCGAAATGACGATGGGTCAGAAGCCGCCAGCCCCAGACCGAGACGGGCAGGATCAGCATGATCGAGCCGAGCCCGAGAATCTGCATCAGCATGTCGGCGCCGATCGCGCCCGGACGGCCCATGAGATTGCGGATCGAGCCGGATGTCGCGTGGCTGAGACTCGGGTCCTGCACCGACCATGTCATGAGGGCCGCGGCCACGACGCACGACAGCGCGATGACGCCGAGGCCTGTCAGTTCGCGCAGACGTCGTCCGAGCATCTCGCGGATGGGATCGGACATCTGGCCGACAATGGGAATGACACGTTCGATCGCTGGCATGATTTTCTATGAGCCCCGCGTTTCGTTCAAGACTTCGACCATTCGATGCAGCGCCTCAGCCGTCGTTTCACTGTCCTGCACCATGGCGACGCGGATATATCCGCCGCCAGGATTGCTGCCATCGGCCTGCGGCCGTGCCAGATAACTTCCCGGCACCACACGCACGCCGCCGTCCCGGAAAAGTTTCACAGTCGCTTCCTCGTCGCCGCCATGGGCGGAGACGTCGAGCCAGATGCAAAAACCGCCTGCGGGACGCCGGTAACCGAAACGGTTGCCGAGGATCTGATCCGCCAGATCGAACTTGATCCGGTAAAGCCTGCGGTTCTCATCGACATGACTTTCGTCGCTGTAGGCAGCGATGGCGACATGCTGCAGCGGCACCGGCACCTGAGGTGCGGCGACATTGCGCAGTTCATGAAAGCGCGAGAGAAAATTTTTGTCGCCTGCGACGAAGCCGACGCGCATCCCCGGCAGGTTCGAGCGCTTGGAAAGCGACTGGAACGCGACAACGTTTTTGAAATCCGCGCCGGCCGCGGCCAGCATGCTGCCTGGCGCGTCCTGCGTGTAGATTTCGGAATAGCATTCGTCGCTGAGCACGATGAAGCCGTAGCGGTCGGCGAGTTGCTTGACGCGATCGAAGTAGCCGCGCGTCGGGACCGAGCCTTGCGGATTCGCAGGCGAGGCGAGATAGAACGCGACGGTGCGCTCCAGCGTTTCGGTGGTGAGCTTGTCGAGATCAGGCAGAAATCCATTCTCGCGCGTGGTCGGAAGAAACACCGCCTCGCATCCGGCGGCGCGCGCACCGGCGGCGTAGGCCGGATAAAACGGATTGGGCATCAGGATCGCGGGCGTGCCCTTGCGCGGACTGACGTAACGCGCCGCCGCGATGGCCGCGAAAAACAGACCCTCGCGGCTGCCGTTGAGCACCAGGATTTCGCTCTCGGGATCGACGGCGCGGGCGAGGCCGAATCGCTTGGTCACCCAGGCCGCGGCCGCCTGCCGGAACGGTTCGATGCCCTTGGCGATGGGGTAGCGGCCGAATTCGTTGATATGCTTGGCCAGCACCGGCCCGACGAAGCCCGGCACGGGGTGCTGAGGCTCCCCAAGTGACATATTTATCAATGGTTTACCCGGCTTGTGCGGGCTCAGCAGTTCGGTCAGCCGGGCAAAGGGAGACCGCTCGCCGGCCTGAGCACCCTCTTGGGCGCCGGCAGGGGAAGCCGTGCGGGAAGAAGCGGTCATGGCCATGTCAGAGCGCCAGCACTTTTGGTCCTTCGATCTCGTCCGGAAAACGCCCGGAGGATCGCGCAGGATTGGATCACATCACCATAGGTACGGCGAGGTTAAGACGCGATTAACCATCGCCCGGCGGCCGTGGGTTTGATCTTGGATTTCGCCGCGTCTTTAGAAGGAGATGGCCGGATCGGGAAGACCCAAAAAGTAAGGGCCCCAGCTTGCGCTGGGGCCCTCCGACGGAAAGGGCATTGCCGGGTTTGTGCCCTGACCGTTGTCCTTATTTAGATTGAGCATGATCTTTTCGGAAAACCGGTATCCACTTTTCCGGATCATGCTCCCTACATGTTGTAGGCGCGCTCGGTGTGGTCGGTGACGTCCAGACCCTCACGCTCCTGGTCGACGCTGGCACGCAGCCCGACGATCACATCGACGACCTTGAACAAGATCGCCGATCCGATGCCGGAGAGCAGCAGCGTGGTGCCGACGCCCCAGCACTGCGAGATCATCTGCGCGGCGAAGTCGTATTCGCCGATCTTGCCGGTGGTGTAGTCCATGACGCCCGCGCCGCCGAGGGCCGGGTTGACAAGGATGCCGGTGCCGAGAGCGCCGACGATGCCGCCGATGCCGTGGATGCCGAACACGTCGAGCGAGTCGTCATAGCCGAGCGCATTCTTCACCACGGTGCAGAAGAACAGGCAGACGACGCCGACAACGAGGCCGAGCACGATGGCTCCCATCGGACCGGAGAAACCGGCCGCAGGTGTCACCGCGACGAGACCGGCAACCGCGCCCGACAACGCGCCGAGCAGCGAGGGATGGCCCTTGATGATCCATTCCGCGAACATCCACGACAGCGCCGCCGCAGCGGTGGCAACGAAGGTGTTCACCATGGCCAGCGCAGCGCCGCCGTTGGCTTCGAGGTTCGATCCGGCGTTGAAGCCGAACCAGCCCACCCAGAGAAGGGCTGCGCCGATCATGGTCATGGTCAGCGAATGCGGAGCCATCAGCTCCTTACCGTAGCCGGTGCGCTTGCCGATGATGAGCGCGCCGACAAGGCCCGCCACGCCGGCGTTGATGTGCACCACGGTGCCGCCTGCGAAGTCCAGCGCGCCTTTCTTGAAGATGAAGCCGCCGTCGGCCATCACTTCGTCGAGTTTCGTCTGTGCCGCAGCCTTTGCAGCGCCGTCAGCCGCAGCCGCCAGAGCCTTTGCCGCATCGGTGATCGCATCCGGTCCGGCCCAGTACCAAACCATGTGCGCCATCGGGAAGTAGATGAGCGTCACCCAGAGAGGAACGAACAGTGCGATCGCAGCGAACTTCGTGCGTTCGGCGAATGCGCCAACGATGAGGGCCGGAGTGATCGCCGCGAAGGTGAGCTGGAAGCAGAAGTAAGCCAGCTCGGCGATGTTGACGTCAGCGCTGAAGGTTGCTGCCGCGGAGTCGGTGGTGATGCCGGACATGAAGGCTTTGGAGAAGCCTCCGATGAAATCCGAACCGCCGGTGAAGGCGAGGCTGTAGCCGTAGACCGCCCAGATGATGGTGACGATGCAGACCGTGTAGAAAACCTGAGCCAGCACCGAGAGCATGTTCTTGGAGCGGACCAGTCCGCCGTAAAACAACGCAAGGCCGGGAATGGTCATCAGCAGCACGAGAATTGCCGATGTCATGACCCAGGCGTTGTCGCCCTTGTTGATCGTAGGCGCTGCGTAGGCGGCCGTCGTGGCGAACATGCCGACTGCGAGGGCTGCCAATCCCGCGCTGGTGGGACGCTTGAACGTCATTTGTTATACTCCTGAATGAAGATGAGATTGCGCGAAATCAAAGCGCCGCGGCATCGGCCTCACCCGTGCGGATGCGCACCGCATGGTCGAGGTTGATGACGAAGATCTTGCCGTCGCCGATCTGGCCGGTCTTTGCAGCACCGGTGATCGCTTCGATGGTCTTGTCGACTTGGGCCGAGGCGACAGCGACCTCGATCTTGATCTTGGGCAGGAAACTCACGGCGTATTCAGCGCCGCGATAGATTTCCGTATGGCCCTTCTGGCGGCCATATCCCTTGACTTCCGTCACCGTGAGGCCGTGAACGCCGATGGCGGTCAGGGCATCGCGGACCTCTTCCAGCTTGAATGGCTTGATGATGGCCATAACAATTTTCATGGATTTTTCCCCGCTTGGGCCCGGTCGAACAGACCGGGCAATCTCGACTGAGGGTCACCGCGCGAAGAAAGATCACTCCACGGGCACAGCCGGATCCCTTAGAATCAAATGCCGTGCCAGAACCGCCGAATTCCCTAACGGTTTATGAATCCGAGGGTTTTCGGCGTGAATGGGCGTGATGCAAGATTGGGCGGTTTTGCCGAGCCTAAAAGATCGACAGCAATGCTAAAAACATAGGCACGTCAGGCTGCCGACACATTCGTGCCCACCGGACAAGCAAAAGGTATCCGCGCCCGGTCAAACCGGGCCCGTACAGCCTCCAATTGTGGCGCTTTATTGCAACGCCTCACCATGCTGGGTGATGTCGAGGCCCTCGACCTCGTGCTCGTGCGACACCCGCAGGCCGGCCAGCATGTCGACGATCTTCAGGAGAATGAAGGTCATGCCGCCGGTCCAGACGAAGACGGCGGCAACGCCGTAGGCCTGGGTCAGCAGCAGCCGGGAATTGCCTTCGATCAGCCCGGCGGTTCCGCCGATGGCGGCGGTGGCGAACACGCCGGTCATCAAGGTGCCCAGCAGTCCGCCGATGCCGTGAATGCCGAACACGTCGAGCGTGTCGTCGTAATTGAAACGATGCTTGAGGCTGGTGCAGGCCCAGAAGCAGACAGCGCCCGCGACGACACCGATCACAATGCCATGCCACGGCTCCACGAAGCCCGACGCGGGGGTAATGGTGCCGAGACCGGCGACGGCGCCTGAAATCATGCCGAGCACCGAGGGCTTCCGCCGCGTGATCCATTCGATCACGCACCATGTCAGCGCGCCCGCGCACGCCGCCAGATGCGTCGCGAGGATCGCCATCACGGCGCGTGAATTGGCTTGCAGCGCCGAGCCGCCGTTGAAACCGAACCAACCGACCCACAACAGGCCGGTGCCGATCACCGCGAGCGAGAGATCGTAAGGCGACAGGTTCTCGGTGCCGTAACCGCGCCGCCGCCCCATCACGACTGCTGCGACGAGGCCGGCGGTGCCGGCGCTGAGATGCACCACAAGGCCGCCGGCGAAATCGAGCACGCCCGCCTGCGCGAGGAAACCGCCGCCCCACACCCAGTGCGCGAGCGGCACGTAGACCAGCGTGAACCATCCGATGCAGAACAGCACGTAAGACGAAAACCGCATCCGGTCCGCGACCGATCCCGCCACCAGCGCCACGGTAATGACCGCGAAGGTCATCTGGTAGATCACGAACAGCGCTTCCGGAATCGTCTTCGCTGCGGGATTGACGCCATCCATGGTCATGCCGGAAATCATGAAGCGCTCGAGCGTGCCGATCCATGCGCCGTCGCCGACAAAGACCAGGCTGTAGCCGTAGACCACCCAGAGAATCGAAATCAGCGCCACCGCGATCAGGCTCTGCGCCATTGTCGCCAGTACATTTTTCTTGCGCACCATGCCGGCGTAGAAGAGCGCGAGGCCGGGGATAGTCATCATCAGCACGAGCGCGGTCGCTGTGATCATCCATGCCGTGTCGGCGGCGTCGATCTTTGCAGTCTCCGCGAAAGCGGGCGTTATGAATGCGAATGCTGTGAACGAAACGCATGTCACGAAAAATGCCGTCGCAGTGGATGCGGCGGCCCGCGGCAATCTCAGCATGGTAACCCCCCGGCTCGGATGACCTTGCAGCGTCTTGGATGCGCCGTGCGGTCGCTTGGTGATGCTGTCGAAAATTCTAAATTTTAAAGCGCGTCGTTGTCGGTTTCGCCGGTGCGGATGCGGACGGCATTTTCGATCGGCGTGACGAACACCTTGCCGTCGCCGATCTGGCCGGTCCGCGCGCCGGCGGTGATGACCTGCACGGCCTTGTCGGCGAGATCCGATCCGACCGCGATTTCGATGCGCAGCTTGGGCAGGAAATTCACGATGTATTCCGCGCCCCGATAGATCTCGGTGTGACCCTTCTGGCGGCCAAAGCCCTTCACCTCGGTGACCGTCATGCCATGCACCCCGATCGAGGTGAGGGCCTGGCGAACCTCTTCAAGCTTGAAGGGTTTGATGATTGCGGTGATGAGCTTCATGATCGCGCTTCGCCCCTTAAATCAAATGCGACAGTCTCATTCGTCTTTACGCGGACGTGCGCTTATTCGCCACTCTTTTGGGCAAAGGTGCAGAAAAATATGCAGGTTTCGTCGAAAACCGTTGCGGCAAAGCGCGGTCCGTTTGTAGCATTCGCCGTCTTGGGGGCTGAGACCAATCGCATTTTTGTCGATGCCGCAGGATGTCCCGCGGCGGGTCCGGCGCTTTCTTCTTTCCGGAAATGCTTTTTTCCGGAAAATATAAAGGAAATGCCATGTCGGGCCGATCTTGGTTTGTTGCCGTCGGGGATAAGCAGGAAGGCCCCTATTCCGAAGGTGAGTTTCGCGACCTGATCGCGCGCGGAGCCGTCCGGCCGGACACTTATGTGTGGGCCGACGGAATGCCGGGCTGGCAATATGCTGGCGACATTCCAGGACTGCTGTCATCCGGCCGCGCGCCGCCTGCCGTGCCGCAGCCCGGCGCGCCCGCGCGCGCCAATGGTGGTTCGTCTGGCGCAGATCAATCCAGCGGATCGTTCTCGGTCGATTTTCCGCTCTTGGAATTCGTGTGGCGGAGCCTCGTATTTGTCATCGGCTCGATCTTCATCATTCCCGTGCCGTGGCTTCTGGTCTGGTATCTCAAGTGGCTCGTGCCGTGCGTGCGGGTGCCCGGACGGCCGAACCTCAGCTTCGAGGGAACGGTGATGACGGTCGTTCCGTGGTATTTCGGGTCCCTCGTGCTTGCTATTGTCGTCTCACTTTTCGGCAGCCAGTTGCTCAGCAATCTAATGATCGTCGTTCAGCTGGCGCTTTACTGGCTTTTCACGAAGTGGCTGGTTGCGAGTCTCGCTTCCAACGGACGGCCGCTTGGTTTGAGTTTCTCCGGCACGGTCTGGGCTTTTCTCGGCTGGAATTTGCTGGCTATTCTTTCGGTCTTCACCATCATCGGATGGGCATGGGTCTATTCGGCGGGGACGCGATGGTTCTGCCAGAACATCCAGGGCACGCGCCGCGCCGTGATTTTTAACGGCACCGGACTGGAAATTCTCTGGCGCGGAATCGTAACCGTCATCGGTTGTGCCTTCGTCATTCCAATTCCGTGGGTCGTACGCTGGTATTGGCAGTGGTTCGCCTCGCAACTCGCGGTGGTGCCGCGCGGCGCGTTATCCGATCACGTGATCGAAGCAGCACGCGTCTGATAACGCGCGCTACCGAGCAACGTCAGCCCTCCGGCTTCGGTTTGCGCTCGCGCAGCGAGCCTTCCTGCGCGACCGAGGCGACCAGCGTGCCGTCCTGCTTGAAGATCAGACCGCGCGTCAGCCCGCGGCCATCCTGCGCGCTTGGTGAATCCTGCGCGTAGAGCAGCCATTCGTCGGCGCGGAACGGGCGATGAAACCACATCGCGTGGTCGAGACTGGCCGGCATCATGCGATTGTCGAACAATGTACGGCCGTAACGCGCCATCGCCGCATCCAGCAGCGAGAAGTCGGATGCGTAGGCGAGCGCGCACAGATGCAGCGCCGGATCTTCCGGCAGTTTGGCGACGGTGCGAATCCAGACATGGATGCGGCCATCGTCGATCTTCTGGCCGAAGTAGCGGCCAAGCTCGACCGGACGCAATTCAATCGGCCGGTCGGACTCATAGTAACGCCGGATGAATTCCGGCATCTCCTTGAAGATCGGCTGCTTCGACACTTCTTCTGCCGTCAGCTTCTCCGGCGGCGGCACGTCCGGCATCTTATCCTGATGATTGAACGCGCCTTCTTCCTGGGCATGGAACGACACCATGATCGAGAAGATTGCGTGCCCGTGCTGGATCGCGGTGACGCGGCGCGTGGAGTAGCTCTTGCCGTCGCGCAGCCGCTCCACTTCATAGACAATCGGAATCTGCGGATCGCCGGGCAGGATGAAATAACAATGCAGTGAATGCGGCAGGCGGCCTTCGACCGTCCGGCACGCGGCCACCATCGCCTGGCCGATCACTTGCCCGCCGAATACGCGCTGCCAGCGGGTTTTCGGGCTGGTGCCGCGAAACATGTTTACTTCGAGCTGTTCGATATCGAGGATCGAGAGCAGATCAATCAGGCTTTTCGACATTCATATCTCGTGAAGTTGGCAGGCGCGGGCAGCTTAGCCGTCATTGCGAGCGAAGCGAAGCAATCCAGAAACAATCGTGCCTCAAATAGCTGGATTGTCCCGTCGCGCTTGCTCCCCGCAATGACGAAATCGCCGATTCCGCCTTTTGATAACCTGTTTTGCCCGGCTATATAGTCGGAACGCAAGTGTCGTCATCAGCCAGGTTTCGCATGTCAAAACAACGAAGCATCGTGATCGGGGGAGGCGCGTTCGCCGGTCTTGGGCTGGCGCTGGCGCTGCGGCAGGGCCTCGGTCCTGACATTCCGATTGTCGTCGCCGATCCGGCGTTCGCCATGCGTCCGAGCCGTGATCCGCGCGCGTCCGCCATTGTCGCCGCGTGCCGCAGGCTGTTCGAGGCGGTCGGCGTGTGGGACGCCGTCGCCGGCACCGCGCAACCCATTCTCGACATGGTGGTGACCGACTCGCGGCTCGAGGATGTGACGCGCCCCGTGTTTCTGACATTCGCGGGTGAGGTCGAACCCGGCGAGCCGTTCGCGCACATGGTTGAAAACCGCCTGCTGATCGATGCGCTGGTAACGCGCGCTGAATCCGAGGGCGTTGAACTGAATGCGCTCGCGGTGTCGAGCTATGACTCGAACCCGGACGGCACGCGCGTCACGCTGAGCGACGGCCGCGAGATCGATGCCAGCCTGCTGATTGCCGCCGACGGCGCGAAATCGAAGCTGCGCGAACGCGCCGGCATCGCGACCCACGGTTGGGACTACGATCAATCGGGCATTGTCGTCACCGTCGGCCATGAGCGCGATCATCAAGGGCGCGCCGAAGAACATTTCCTGCCGGCAGGACCCTTCGCGATCCTGCCGCTGAGAGGCAATCGCTCGTCTCTGGTCTGGACCGAAAGCCGGTCCGAAGCCGCGCGCATCGTCGCGCTGCCTGACGCCGAATTTCAAACCGAACTGGAAAAACGTTTTGGACTTCACCTTGGGGACATCAAGGCGCTCGACAAGCCGCGCGCGTTTCCGCTTGGCTATTTCGTCGCGCGCTCGTTCATAGCGGAGCGTCTCGTGCTGGTCGGCGACGCTGCCCATGTGATTCATCCCATCGCCGGACAGGGACTCAACAT
Source organism: Afipia sp. GW822-FHT04G07 (assembly GCF_058800765.1). NCBI lineage: Bacteria > Pseudomonadati > Pseudomonadota > Alphaproteobacteria > Hyphomicrobiales > Nitrobacteraceae > Afipia > Afipia sp. GW822-FHT04G07. The sequence goes on along the minus strand of NZ_JBXAMP010000001.1, from coordinate 2,707,445 downwards.
GGGTCTGAAGGATGCGGCAGCGCTCGCGGAAGTCATCGTCGATGCCGCACGTCTCGGGATCGATCCGGGGCAGGCCGATGTGCTGGAGCGCTATCAGCGCTGGCGGCGCTTCGACACGGTGGCGATGGGCGTTGCGACCAACTCGCTCAACATGCTGTTCTCGAACAAGTCGACGCTGCTGCGCACGGTGCGCGACATCGGGCTCGGTCTGGTCGATCGCGTGCCGCCGCTGAAAAGCGCGTTCATCCGTCAGGCGGCGGGATTGTCCGGTGAGGTGCCGCGTCTGCTCAAGGGCGAGGCGCTGTAGTCCGCGAAAATTATCCGGCGGCCTGCTTCATCAACTGCTCGCCCATCAGGCGGTGCAGCAGGTTCATGGCCTTGAGCGGGCGGACCATCACCTTGAAATGCGTGATGAGGTTTCCATCATTGCTGAACGTAATGATATCCACGCCGTTGATGGTGATGCCTTCGATCACGTTCTCGAACTCCAGCACCGCGCCGTTGTCGCTGCGCCACTCGCCCAGATATTTGAAACCGGGGCCGCCGAGGACGCTCCCCGCGCTGGAGAGATATTTGAACGTGATCTCGCGGCCGCGCTGCGGCGTATGAACAACAGGACTTTCAAAGACGGCGTCGGGATGCAGCATATCCCACAGCGCCTGATTGTCGTGGGTCTTGATATAGCCGTACCAGCGGTCGAGAGCGGTCATGGCCTGGGTGTCTGATCCTCAGTCGATCCGCCGGGCTTCTTCCGGCAGCATGATCGGAATGCCGTCGCGGATCGGATAGGCGAGCTTGGCCGAGCGCGAGATCAGTTCCTGCCGCGCGCTATCGAACTCCAGCGGACCCTTGGTCTGCGGGCAGACCAGAATTTCCAGAAGTTTCGGATCGACGCCGCTTTCGGGCCGGTCATTCGCGATGGTCATGTCAGATCAACTCCGGTCGTCAATTCATCGCGGGTTACATAGCATGTTGCAGGCCAAAAACCGAGCATCCGGCTATTGCAGCGGCGGATCGCCGCTGGTTTTCTTCTTGGCGAGATCCATTTCGGTGATAGCGATCAGGATTTCGGCGCGGGTCTTGAGGTTCGGCGCTTCCAGCAGCGCCTGCTTTTCCGCAGGACCATAAGGCGACATCATCGCCAGCGCATTGACGAGCGCCTCGTTGGGCGCGCTCTCGATGCCGTCCCAGTCGACCTTGAGTTGGTTGGCTTTCAGGAACTGCGTGAGCGCCTTGAGCAGTGCGGGGCGGTCGACATCATCCTCGCCCTTGCGCGCGGTGAAGTCGTCGATGAAAGCTGAGTAATCGACGCGGCACTGGCGGTAGGGCGTCAGAACCGTCTGCTCCTCCACCACCTTGAACCGCGCCACGCCGGTCAATTCCAGAATGTAGCGGCTGTCGCCGGATTCCGCGAGCTGGGTGATGCGGCCGACGCAACCGATCTTGAACAGGGCCGGCCGCTCGTTGCTGTGGGAGTGGGTCGCGTCCGGCTGGATCATTCCGATCAGCCGGTGGCCGTCGCGGAGCGCGTCATCCACCATCTGAAGATAACGCGGCTCGAAGATATTGAGCGGCATCTGGCCGCGCGGCAATAACAACGCACCGGGCAGCGGAAACACCGGAATGATTTTCGGCAGATCGGCGGGCCCATTGTATTCAGCGTTGATCGGCATCCGCGTCCCTCACTTCAAGCGCAACTAAGCTCCGCGAGCCTCAGGAGACAGGCCTTAAGAGAAAAGAATCGTCGACAGGCGCTTGCGGCCCTCGACGGTGGCGTCGTCATTCGGCCCCCATGCCTCGAAGAACTGCACCAGCTTCTTGCGCGCGCCGTCCTCGTCCCATTTACGGTCGCGCTTGACGATGTCCATCAGGTGCGTGGCAGCCTCGGCGCGCTTGCCGCCGGCGTTGAGTGCGACGGCGAGATCGAAACGCGCCTGATGGTCGAGCGGATCGGCCGCGACCTTCTGTTCAAGCTCGGCGACCGGACCAAGGGTTTTGGCCTGTTCGGCGAGATCGAGCATGGTCTGCACCGCGGCGATGCCAGCATCGCTGCGCTTGGACTCAGGCACCATGGCCAGCGTCTGCTTGGCCTGCTCCAGCGCACCCGACGTGACGTAGCAGCGTGCGAGCCCGGCCAGCGCCGCGAGATTGGTGGCGTCGATGGACAGCACTTCGGCATAGATCGATGCGGCCGTGGCGGGATCGCCCGCCGCCATGGCGGCCTCGGCCTCGTTGAGGATTTCGGTGACGTCGCCTTCCGGCGACGGCATTCCCTGCGTGAGCTTGTCGATGAAGGCCGTGACCTGGCTCTCCGGCACCGCGCCCATGAAGCCGTCGGCGGGCTGGCCGTTGACGAAGGCGATGACCGCTGGAATCGACTGAATGCCCATTTGCCCCGGAATGGCCGGATGCTCGTCGATGTTCATCTTGACGAGCTTGACCTTGCCGTTCGCGGCGCGGACCGCCTTTTCGATGATCGGCGTGAGCTGCTTGCAGGGACCGCACCACGGCGCCCAGAAGTCGATCAGCACCGGTTGGCGCTTCGACTCCTCGATGACGTCCTTCACGAACGTCTGGGTCGTGGTGTCCTTGATGAGATCGGGCGGCGCCATCGCCGCGCCTCCGCCGCCTTGCTCGACTATTGTCACGTGATCCTCGCCTGCCGTGCTAATCTTGTTATGAGAGAGGCCCTTCTAGCATGGCCGGAACTATAAATGGCGGTCCGCCCATCGATTTTCAATTGCCAGGATGCCGCAAAGACCTTTGAAAACATCGCTTTGGGCGCGATTTGCGGGAACTGGGCCCCGGACAGGCCCAAGATTGCAGGTTTAGCCCTGTTGCATTGCATGGCCGCTTTTGGCATAGGTTTGCCCGGCGGCGCGCTTGCGCCCCGCCAATTCTCTGTGATGCGGGTGTAGCTCAGGGGTAGAGCACGACCTTGCCAAGGTCGGGGTCGAGGGTTCGAATCCCTTCGCCCGCTCCAGAAATTCTCGATTGAGAATCTTGGCCATGTACGACCTTCCGGGTCGTTCATATCGAATGACAGGCCGCCGCAAGGCGGCTTTGTCGTTTTAGCCGGTCATTCCGTCTCGCGGCCACCCAACGCGGGCTATCCGAATGTCTGCCTCGCGCAGCGAGCCCTCCCCTCCGCGACGGAATCTGCCTAGCATCGATTCAGGCCGGGCGGACGACCCGGCCCGAGAAGCAAAAACAAACGTACAAACAGATTATTGGGAGGACCTCGATGGCCAGCGGATTTTCTTGGATCGCTTTGACCTGTCTCGCGGCCGGTGCGATTTTCAGCGGTGTGAGCGCGCAGGCAAAAGACGTCAAACTGACGACGACCGACACGATGATTCCGTCCGGCGATGCCGGCATCCAGTTGTTCGTGCGCAACAAGCATCCGGCCGGCCAGAGCAAGTTCGCCGCCGACAAGATCCTGCTTTATGTCCACGGCGCGACCTATCCGTCCGAGACGGCGTTCGATCTGCCGATCGAAGGCAAGTCGATGATGGATCTGATCGCGGCGCGTGGTTACGACGTTTATCTGGTGGATGTGCGCGGTTATGGCCGCTCGAGCCGTCCGCCGGAAATGAGCCAGCCGCCCGGCGACAACAAGCCGATCGTCCAGACCAAGGTGGCCGCGAAAGATTTCGGCACCGCGGTGGATTACATCCTCAAGAAGCGCGGCGTGTCCAAGATCAATGTAATGGGCTGGTCGTGGGGCACGTCGACGGTGGGCCTCTACACCAGCGAGAACAACGCCAAGGTCAATCGCCTTGTGCTTTATGCGCCGCAATGGATTCGCACCGAGCCGCCACCGGCGACGTGGCCGAAACTTGGCGCGTATCGCCTTGTCTCGAAGGATTCTGCGAAGGAGCGCTGGCTGAAGGATGTGCCGGAAAACAAGAAAGCCGATCTCATTCCGCCCGGCGTGTTCGATGCATGGGCCAATGCGACCTGGGCCACCGATCCGGATTCGGCGACGAAGAATCCTGGCATGCTGCGCGCGCCGAACGGCGTTGTGGAGGACACCCAGTTATACTGGGGTGCTGGCAAGGCGCTGTTCGATCCCGGCAAGATCACGGTGCCGACGGTTATCCTGCATGCCGAATGGGATGCCGACCTGCCGAGCTATCTCGCGCACAACTACGTCAAGCAATTGAAAAATGCGCCGTACTGGCGGTTCATCGAGATCAGCGAAGGAACGCACACGGTGATGATGGAGAAGAACCGCATGCAGTTCTTCCGCGAACTGATGGGCTTCCTCGACGAGGAAAAGCCGCTGGCGTTGAAGTAGTCTTTGACGCACGACGAAAAGGCCGGGCTTGACCCGGCCTTTTATGTTTTCGATGCCTGCGAGGGCAGCGGAGCTAGGTAAGCTGCGACTCGTAAGCTTTCAGGTGCGTATAGACGAGGCGCAGCAGCGGTACGTCGAGGGCGCCATTCTTGTTGGTCTCGGCGCGACGGATCAGATCGCCGATGATCTGGTCTGCTTCGATCCGCGCATTGCCGCGGATATCGCGCAGCATCGACGCCGTCATCGGCGAGCCCGGCGCGAACAGCAGACCGCCCGTCCGCTCCAGAAACTCTGCGCGAGGCGGATAGCCTGCCGCCGCAGCGACGGACGCGATCTCCGCGCGCAATCCGCGAATGAACGCCTCGCCGCCCGGCGCTGCGGTGATGTGTCCGGCCGGCGCGCGCATCAGTGATGTGCTGCCTGCGAGCGTGGCGAGGAACACCCACTTCTCGTACATTTCCTGCGTAATGACGTCGCTCGCCTTGGCGTCGAACATCGCGCCCTGCAAGGTGGCTTCGATGCGTTTGGCGCGGTCTCCCTTAGGCGTGCCGCGTTCGCCGAACGACATCGCGTGCATCGGCGTGAGTTGATGAATGACGCCCTGCGGATCGAGCATCGCCGCGACCTGACATTGTCCGCCCATCACACGATCGATGCCGAACTTCGAATCGAGCACGTCGAGATGCTTCATGCCATTGAGAAAGGGAATGATCGCGGTGTCGGGCCCGACGGCGGGCGCGAAGGATGCGATCGCGTCGTCGAGGTCGTAAGCCTTGCAGCTCAGAATGATGACATCGAACGGCGTCGTGATCTTGTCGGCCAGAAGAGTCGGCGGATTCTTCAGCGTGACATCGCCGAGAGGGCTCTTGATGACGAGGCCGTTCTTCGCGAGCAGTTCGGCGCGCTTCGGGCGCACCAGAAATGTCACGTCGCGTCCGGCTTGCAGAAGCCGGCCGCCGAAATAGCCGCCGGTGGCGCCGGCCCCGATGACGAGAATGCGCATGGTCGAATCCACTTCTTGGCGAGGGTGAGGGCGCGATTGCGCCCGGGGCAATCGTGAGAGCGCGCGATCCTTGCCTAAACGGCGATGCCGATGCAAGACGAGGCTGGAGACGCGGTACGCCCGGCTGTCATGCGCGGCACGCTTACCATTTCTCGCCGAAGGGGCGAATCTCCAGCTCGAATGTCCATGCGCTACGCGGCTGCTGGTAAAGCAGCCAATAGGACTCCGCGACGGACGACGGCGGCATCAGCAGATCGGGATTATCCAGCGCGTTCGCACCGAGCGCCTCGACGCGGCGCTGACGCACCCACTCGGTATCGACGCCTGAGTCGATAATCAGATGCGCGACATGAATGTTCTGCGGGCCGAGTTCACGCGCGGTCGCCTGCGCCACGGCGCGCAAGCCGAATTTCGCGCTGGCGAAGGCCGCGTAACCCGAGCCGCCGCGCAGACTGGCTGTGGCGCCGGTGAAGAAGATATTGCCCTTGCCGCGCGGCAGCATCAGGCGAGCGGCTTCGCGTCCGGCCAGGAAGCCCGAATAGCAAGCCATTTCCCAGACCTTGCGAAACACGCGCTCGGTGGTGTCGAGGATCGGGAAGTTGACGTTGGCGCCGATGTTGAAAATGCAGACCTCGAGCGGCGCATGCTTGTCGGCGTCGCCGAGAAAGGAAATGATTTCGTCTTCCTTGCGCGCATCCAGCGAGCGCGCGTGAATCTCGCCGCCCGCGGCCTCGATTTCCTTGACCAGCGGCGCGAGCTTGTCGCCGTTGCGGCGTCCGGCAAACACCGTGAAGCCTTCGGAGGCGAATTTCTTGGCGATCTCGCCGCCGATGTAGTCGCCGGCGCCGATCACCGCCACGGTCGCATTTCTTTTGGCCAAGGTCGCCTCCTGATAAAATCGGGGGTCCGGTGCGCGGCGGATTGTTTCCGCCGCGCGAGGGTTGAGTCAATTCACTTCCTGACGCGTCTTACTTCGCGTCGCCTTATTTGGCGTCGTCGTCGATCAGTCCGCCAACCAGATCCCACGCCTTGCCGTTCCAGCGTTGCAGGTTGAGCTGCGTGTACATCTTGTTGTTGGCCGGGCCGGTGTTGACGATGATGCCGGGGAGCGACATCGGGAGCGCGAGGCCCTTGATGTTGCGCGTCTGCTTGAGAATGTTCGCCCGCGACAGGTCGTTGCCTGCCTGCCTGAGCACCGCCTCGAGGATGACGCCCTGGTGGATACCGGTGAAGTAGTTGCTGTCGGCGAGATCGGCGCCCGGCATGTATTTCTCCATGAAGGATCGATACAGCTTCACGCCCTTGTCGTCGGCCCACTTCGGATCGTCGGGATCTTTGCGGTAGGTCGCCGTCATCACGCCGGTGGAAATATCGAGCCCTGCGGGCGCGAGAACCGCCGCGATTGAGCTTGAGATCAGATTGGTGATGAACAGCGGCTTCCAGCCGGATTCATGGGTCTTGCGGATCGCCTGCGCCGCGAATTTCGGCGTGCCGGCAAACAGCATCACGGTCGCGCCGGTGCTCTTCAGGGACACGATCTGCGAATCGATGGTGGGCTGGCTGACCTCGTAGCTGCTGGTCACGACTTTCGAGTCGTAGGCCTCCTTCAGCTCGGACTTGAAGCCGGCGATGAAATCCTTACCCAGATCGTCGTTCTGATAGAGGATCGCGATCTTGGCGGTGGGCATTTCCCTGGCGAGATAGCGTGCATAGGCGCGCGACTCGGTGTCGTAGCTCGGCAACCCGGTGGTGATCATCGGGTATTCCTTGAAATCCGTGAAGCGTGTCGCGCCGGTCACGATGAACGCCTGCGGGACTTTCTTTGCCGCGAGATACTTCGAGATCGCGAGATTGCTCGGCGTGCCGAGCGTCGAGAACATGAAGGACACTTCGTCGGACTCGACCAGCTTGCGCGCGTGTTCGACCGCCTTCGGCGGGCTGTAGGAATCGTCCATCGCGATCAGGTTGATCTTGCGCCCGTTCACGCCGCCCTGTTCGTTGATGTAAGTGACGTAGGCGATCAGCGATTTTCCGACCGCGCCCAGCGCCGAAGCAGGGCCGCTGAACGGGAAGATCGCGCCGACCTTGATTTCGGTTGCGGTGATGCCGGGCATGTCCTCGGCCATCGCGGGCGCGGACAATCCGGCCAGCACCAGAGCTGCCGCCGCTGCGCGGACTGCGGTTCTCCTCAACATCGTTTGTCTCCCTTGGAATTATTGGCGTTGCGGCCACGGGGAACGGGCGTCCCCGGCGGCTCTTGCCGACGACCAATAGGGTTCTAATATAGAACTGTCAATCCAGCCGGGAGGACGATGAGCTTATGCCGCTATGCAGCATGCCGGACTTCACGATGCGGCGCGTTCAAGATATGGTGGATACCAAATCGGAATGTAGATCGTGGCTGCTCCGGCGGGCCGGGCGGCGACGGCACGGAGATGCGATATGAAATGGGATACCCTTGAAGAAGAGGCGTGTTCGGTGGCGCGAACGGTCTCCGTCATCGGCGACCGCTGGACGTTGCTCATTCTGCGCGACTGTTTTCGCCGCATTCGCCGTTTCGATGAATTTCAGTCACGCCTCGGCATCACGCGGCACCTGCTGGCCGAGCGGCTGAAGAAACTTGTGCGTCAGGGCGTGCTTCGCCGCGTCGCCTATCAGGAGCGTCCGAAGCGCTACGAATACATCCTGACCCAGAAGGGCCTCGACCTGCATCCGATCATGATGTCGATCGTGCACTGGGGCGATGTTCACATGGCGGATGCGCGCGGGCGGCCGGTGCTTCATCAGCACAAGACCTGCGGTCACCACTTCGATCCGGTGATGACCTGCTCGGTGTGCAACGAACCGCTGGCCGCGAAGGAGGTTCATGTCCATCCGGGGCCGGGCGCGGACCGCTCGAAAGCCGTGTTGCCGTCGCTCGAACAGCAGGCTCTCGACTGAGAGTTTATGCGGCCTCGAACGCGGACGTCGCCAGACGCGTGACGTGATCGCGCACATCGGCAGGCCATTTTGCAATCGATGCCGTGAAGCGCGGTCGGTCGCCGGCATAAAGCGCGCGCAGCGCGTCCTCGTAATTCGGAGAATCGCCCGCCATCGCCGTCATGAAGCGATGCAGCGATTCCTGCGCCTGCCGCACGCGATCCTTGCCTGAGCCTGCCCGCCGCGCGTCCTCGACAAGTTTGCGAATTGCGACCGATGCGCCGCCCGGCTGTTGCGACAGCCATTCCCAATGCCGCGGCAGCAATGTGATCTCGCGGGCGACCACGCCGAGTTTCGGCCGGCCGGGTCCGCGCGGTGGTGAAACCGCCGCCTCCTGATTCTGTGGCGTGTGAGACGCCAACCGTTTTTGCACGTCGGCTAGCGTTCCGCGCAGATCGATTTCGACGGGCCGGCTGGTGACGGCGTCGAAAATCAGGAGCGTGGCTTCGCTATTTTCATCAAGCGCCGCTCGCGCCTTGGTCGCGACCTCATGGAGATCGCCCAAAGCGACGCGGCGAGCTCCCTCGAAGGCGATGATTTGGGCGGGAAGGCCGGTCATTGAATATCCTTGAGAATTCCAGTTCGCTTGCGGATATTTATCCGGGTAAAATAGGCCTGTCAATATCATCCGGGTAATATCCTCGAGGAGGGTCGTCGCTACGCTGCACCCAACCCCGGGAAACCGGCATCTCGACTTTGGCCCATCGCGCAGGCACGACTGACGTCCCGCAACGTTGCACATGATCGGGCTCACCATGCTCACGGTTCATCACCTCAACAACTCCCGCTCGCAGCGGGTGCTCTGGCTGCTGGAAGAACTCGGCGTGCCATATGAAATCGTGCGCTATCAGCGCCAGCCGTCGATGCTCGCGCCGAAAGAGCTGCGCGCGATTCATCCGCTCGGAAAATCGCCGGTCATCACCGACAACGGCAACACCATCGCGGAGTCCGGCGCCATCGTCGACTACATCGTCGATACCTACGGTAACGGCCGCCTGATCCCGTCGCCGAAAACACCGGAGCGGCTGCGTTACACCTACTGGCTGCATTACGCCGAAGGCTCGGCGATGCCGCTCCTAGTGCAGAAGCTGCTGTTCACCGTGATCCCGAAGCGCGCGCCGTTCCTGATGCGGCCGCTGATGAAAACCGCATTCGGCCAGATGCTGACCAAGCTGATCGATCCGCAGCTGAAGCAGCACATCGCGTTCTGGGAAGGCGAGTTGTCGAAGAGCGAATGGTTCGCGGGCAATGAATTCACCGCCGCCGACATCCAGATGAGTTTTGCGCTGGAGGCGGCGTCAGCGCGCGCCGGCCTCGATGAGAGTTCACCGAAGGCGTGGACCTGGTTGCAGAAGATTCACGCGCGTCCCGCCTACAAACTCGCGCTGGAAAAGGGTGGGCCGTACAAGGTCGGGCGGTAAATCACGCGACCGCCGGAAAGCCGAACAGCCGCTGCGGATTGTCGACCAGAATCCGGTTGCGGAGCTTATCGTCCGGCACCCAGTCGGCCAGCAGATCGAGCAGATCCGCGACGCCCATCATCACGCCCCAGTTGGCCACATGCGGCCAGTCCGATCCCCACACGCAACGATCCGGTGCGGCTTCGACCACCTTGTGCGCGAAGGGGATCGTGTCGCGATAGGGAGGGCCTTCGACGGTGTTGCGATACGCGCCGGACAATCTCACCCACGCGCCGTCGCGCACCAATGAGACGAGCGTCTTGAAGCCTTCATTGTCCACACCGGCAGAGGTCGGAAAGTGTCCGATGTGATCGACCAGAAACGGCACCGGCAGTTTTGCCAGGCGGGGCGCGAGTGCGGGCAGTTCGCGCGCATCGAGCAGAAATTGCAAATGCCAGCCCATGTCGCGGCACAGCGCGCCGTAATTTTCGATCTGCGAGAAATCGACTCCGCCGCCGCCGTAAAGAACATTCATGCGCAGACCGGCGACGCCCGCGTCTTTCAGCGCGATCTTCTCGCGCTCGGAGCAATCCAGCGGGATCACCGCGATGCCGCGCAGGCGCTGACGATGCGCGCGCAGGGTCTCCACCATCAGGCGATTATCGGTGCCGTGAACGCTGACTTGCGTGAGTACGCCGTAGGTCATGCCGGTCGCGTCCAGCATGGCGATGTAATCGCGCGCGCTCGCTGCGGGCGGTGTGTAGCTGCGCCCCGGCATGAACGGGTAATCCGGCGGCAGCCCGATGACATGGCAGTGAGTGTCGACCGCGCCGCGCGGCACTTTGAACCGCGTGGGCAGGCGTTGAGACGGCAGAGGCCCCGGACATGCCGGAGCCTCTGTCTGGTTTGGATGTGACTCAGGCATCAGCGTGAAGAATCCTGCCGCGGGTTTCGGGCAGCGCGAATGCCGCCAGGAAGAACAGCCCATAAGCCAGCACGGCGAAAATGCAGATTGCATTTCCGAGCGACGTCGAGGTCGAGAGCCAGCCGACCAGGAACGGGAACAGCGCACCGATGCCGCGCCCGAAGTTGTAGCAGAAGCCCTGTCCCGATCCGCGCAACCGCGTTGGATAAAGCTCGGTCAGGAACGCGCCCATGCCGGAGAAATATCCCGATGCGAAGAAACCGAGCGGGAAGCCGAGCAGCCACAGCACTTCGTTGGTCAGCGGCACTTGCGTGTAGACCAGGATGAGCGCGATGGCTCCGAGCGAGAAGGTCAGGAACAGGTTGCGCCGCCCGATGCGGTCGGCAAGCCATGCGCCGACCAGATAACCGATGAACGAGCCGATGATGAGCGTGGCGAGATAGCCGGTCGAACCCACGATCGACAACTTGCGTTCGGTGGTGAGAAAACGCGGCACCCAGAAGGTGATCGCGTAGTAGCCGCCCTGACATCCGGTCGCCGCCAGCGAGGCGAGGATCGTGGTCTTGGCGATGGGGCCGGAGAAGATTTCCCAGAGCGCAGGCCTGTCGCCGGAGACTTTCTGTTTCGCCAGCGTTTCTGCGGCGATCTTCGGCTCCTCCACATAGCGGCGGAGGAAGAACACCAGAATGGCCGGCAGCGCGCCGATGGCGAACATCCAGCGCCATGCTTCTTCCGGCGGCAACAGCGTGAACATGATGGCCTGCGACAGCACGGCGAGGCCCCAGCCGATCGCCCATCCGGATTGCACCGAACCCACCGCGCGCCCGCGATATTGCGGCCGGATGACTTCGCCCATCAGCACCGCGCCGGCAGCCCACTCGCCGCCGAACCCGAGACCCAGCAGGGCGCGCGCCACCAGAAGCTGATCGAAATTCTGCACAAAGGCGCAGACCAGCGAGAAAAACGAAAACCAGATGATGGTGATTTGCAGCGTCTTCACGCGGCCGATGCGGTCGCAGAGATAACCGGCGAGCCAGCCGCCGACGGCGGAGGCGAGCAACGTCACCGTGCCGGCAAGGCCCGCGGTCCCGGGATCGACCTTCCACATCGTGATGATGGTGCCGATCACCAGCGGATAGATCATGAAATCCATGCCGTCGAGCGTCCAGCCCGCGGTGCAGGCCCAGAACGTACGCCGTTCGGGCACATTCATGTCGCGATAGAAGGCAAGAAGGCTGGTGTCTTCGATGGGCGCGGCTTCAATCGCCCCGGATCGCTGAACGTTCGTCATGGATGCTCCCAAATCCGCGGCCTTGTTTGACGCTCCGCGCTCGCCGCATCGCACAGAGCTTCAGGCTCTTTATGGCGCGACAAATTGTACGCGGATCATTTTACCTGTCATCAGGCAAATGAGGGAATGCACGGTCGAATGACTCTAATATCCCGCCGCCTCCGCGCCGCGCGTGCGGGGATCGGGCGCGCCGAGCAGGCCATCGGATGTCACCGCGATGGAATTGGCCGAAGTCTGTCCGAGCGGCGCGATGACGCGGTGGCCCTTGGCGCGCAACGCGGCGAGCGTGGCGTCCGGAAAGCCTTGTTCGACGCGCACTTCATCGGGCAGCCATTGATGATGCAGCCGGGGCGCGGACACAGCAGCCGCAACGTTCATGTCGAAGTCGATGGCGTTGACGATGACCTGAAGCACCGCCGAGATGATGCGGCTGCCGCCGGGCGAGCCCGTTACCAGAACCGGCTTGCCGTCCTTGAGGACGATCGTGGGCGACATCGACGACAGCGGGCGCTTGCCGGGGCCGGGCAGGTTCGCTTCAAAGCCCACAAGACCATAGGCGTTCGAAGCGCCAGGCGCCGCGGTGAAATCGTCGAGCTCGTTGTTGAGCAACACACCCGTGCCGTCCGCGACAAGGCCGACGCCGTAACTGAAGTTCAGCGTGTAGGTGTTGCTGACTGCGTTGCCGGATTTGTCGACCACCGAGAAATGCGTGGTGTTGCTGCCTTCACGTGGCGGCACCGCCGACAGCGCGTCGGTCCAGGGCGTGGCCTTCGCCATGTCGATGGAGGCGCGCTGCTTCGCGGCGTAATCCTTCGAGATCAGTTGCAGCATGGGCGCGCTGACGAAAGCGGGGTCGCCGAGATAGCGCGCGCGGTCGGCATAGGCGCGCTTCATCGCTTCAATCGAGGCGTGCAGCGCGTCCACCGAACCTGCGCCCATCTCGCGCAGTTTGTAGCCTTCGAGAATGTTCAGCGTCTCGATCAGCACCGTGCCGCCCGAGGACGGCAACGGCATCGACACAATATCGTAGCCGCGATAGGTGCCGCGCATCGGCGCGCGGATCACCGGCTGGTAGGATTTCAGGTCTTCATGCGTGATGATGCCGCCGGCGCCGCGAATGCCCGCCACCAGTTTCTCGGCCACCGGGCCATCGTAGAATCCGCCTGTGCCATGCGCGGCGATGGCTTCGAGTGTCAAGGCAAGATCGCTCTGCACCAGCCGGTCGCCCGGCTGCAACGACGTGCCGTCGGCGCGCGAGAAAATTTTCGCGCTGGCCGGCCATTTCGCCAGCCGGCGGTGCCAGTCTGGCAGCGTGTCGGCGGTGTCGTCGGCAATCACGAAGCCGTTGCGCGCAAGCTTGATGGCAGGCGCGAGCAGATCGGCAAGCTTGAGCTGGCCGGAGCCGTACTTCTCCAGCGCCAGCGACAATCCCGCGACGGTGCCGGGCACGCCGATGCCGAGCGCCTGATCGCGGGACTTTTTCGTATCGGGCTTGCCGTCCTCGCCGAGAAACATGTCGCGGGTGGCGGCCGCGGGCGCGCTCTCCCGATAATCGATAGCGACGCTCTGATTGCTGTTCGCCAGATGAATCATCATGAAGCCGCCGCCGCCGAGATTTCCGGCGCGTGGATAAGTGACGGCCATCGCGAATCCGGTCGCGACCGCGGCATCCACCGCATTGCCGCCGCGAGCCAGAACGTCGCGGCCGATTTCCGCCGCGATCCGCTCCTGCGCGACCACCATGCCGTTTTTTGCGGCAACCGGGCGCACGGCATCGAGCGCGGGCGGTGTGTAATAGCCGTGCCTTGAATCCTGCGCGATGGCGGGCGCGATCAGAAGGCCGATCGCGACAAAAACAGAGACGCGAGCGCAGTGCTTGGTAAACGAGGTCATAAACTTCTCCGGCAAACCGCACCCTAAGCTAAAACGCCATGGCAATTGGATCGCCGCACTATAAGGTTTTGCAGCGATCACGGGTATCTTCAGGGCTGATTCGGCAGGAATTTCGATCATGGCTCAAGCAATTCCAGCGCATGACAGTCACGCGAACGCGATGCACGCGAACGAGGTGCAGGCGGACGCGCCACCGCAGACCTATCCGCCGCGCTCGGCGATTGTCGGCTGGGTCATGTTCGACTGGGCGGCCCAGCCGTATTTCAGTCTGATCACAACATTCGTGTTCGCGCCTTATTTCGCGACCCATGTCGCGTCGTCGCCCGCCAGCGGACAGTCAATGTGGGGATTCGCAACCGCCGCCGCCGGACTGGTGATTGCGCTGATGTCACCCGTGCTCGGCGCGATTGCCGACGCCGGAGGCCGCCGCAAACCGTGGATCGCCGCGTTCGGCGCGGTGTTCGTCATCGGCGCATCGGTCATGTGGATCGGCAAGCCCGGTGATCAGACGGTAATCCTGCCGCTGCTGATCGCATTCGGCATCGCCACCATCGGAATTGAATTCGCCACCGTGTTCAACAATGCGATGATGCCGACGCTGGTGCCGCCGGATCGCATCGGGCGCTTGTCGGGCACAGGCTGGGCCACCGGATATGTCGGCGGCATTCTAAGCCTTGTGCTGGTGCTCGGATTTCTCGCCGCGAGCGGCGCGACCGGCCGCACGCTGTTCGGCTTCACACCGCTATTCGGACTCGATCCGGCGACGCATGAGGGCGACCGCATCACCGGACCTCTGAGCGGACTATGGTTTATCGTGTTCGTGCTGCCGATGTTTCTGTTCACACCGGATCGCGCGCCGAAAAAGCCCGCACTCGGCGCGGTGCGTGAAGGTCTTCGCGAATTGCGCGAAACGCTCTCGACGCTGCCGCAGCGGCCGGTGATGCTGACATTCCTGATCGCCAACATGGTCTACACAGACGCGCTGGTGGCGCTGTTCGCATTCGGTGGCATCTACGCCGCGGGCACCTTCGGCTGGCAGACATTGCAGATCGGCACGTTCGGAATCCTGCTGGCGTTTTCCGGCACCATCGGCGCGTGGCTCGGCGGCAAGCTCGACGACTGGTTCGGCCCGAAGCGCGTCATCATGGGCAGCATGCTGATTCTGGTGAGCGCGATCATCGCGATCCTGTCGATCGACCGCGACACGCTGTTCTTCGTGTTCAAGGTGGCGCCGCCGGTGCCGGGCGGCAAACTGTTCGCTGCGCCCGCCGAGCAGGCCTATATGGCGCTGGGTTTCCTGATCGGCATGGCGGCTGGCCCGCTGCAGGCCGCGTCGCGCACGCTGCTGATCCGTCTCGCGCCGCCGGATCGCATCACGCAGCACTTCGGGCTGTTCGCACTGTCCGGCAAGGTCACGTCGTTCATGGCGCCGCTCGTGGTCAGCATCGTGACCGCGGTGACCATGAGCCAGAAGGCCGGCATGGCCGTGCTGGTGGTGTTCTTCGCAGCCGGACTTGTGCTGCTGTCGCGCGTGCGGGCTTAGCCAGCAGTCAATCAGTGCTTGAAGTGGCGCACGCCGGTGAGAACCATGGCGATGCCATGTGCGTCGGCGGCCTCGATCACTTCATTGTCGCGCATCGAACCGCCGGGCTGAACCACCGCAGTCGCGCCGGCTTCGATCGCCACCAGCAATCCATCGGCGAACGGGAAGAATGCATCGGACGCCACCACCGAGCCCTTGGTCATCGGTGCGGCCAGTCCCAGTTCCTTCGCGGCGTCCTCGGCCTTGCGTGCGGCGATGCGCGCGGAATCCACGCGGCTCATCTGGCCTGCGCCGATGCCGACGGTTGCGAGGTCTTTCGCGTAGATGATGGTGTTGGACTTCACATGCTTGGCGACGCGGAACGCGAAGCGCAGATCGTTCAGCTCGGCGTCGGTGGGCGCGCGCTTGGTCACGGTCCTGAACGTCATGTCATCGACCACCGCGTTGTCGCGGCTCTGGATCAGGAGACCGCCGGCGACGGTCTTCGCCGTCAATCCAGCGGCGCGCGGATCCGGCAGGCCGCCGGCCAGCAGCAGGCGCAAATTCTTCCGCTTGCCGATGATGGCGATGGCTTCGTCCGTCGCATCCGGTGCGATAATGACCTCGGTGAAGATGCCGGCCACCGCATTGGCGGCTTCCGCATCGAGCGTGCGATTGAACGCGATGATTCCGCCGTAAGCTGACGTTGAATCACAAGCGAGCGCCTTGCGATAGGCGCTGGCGAGATCGGCGCCCTCCGCGACGCCGCAGGGATTGGCGTGCTTGACGATGACGCAGGCTGCGGTTCGTTTCGCATCGAACTCCGCGATGCACTCGTAGGCGGCATCGGTGTCGTTGATGTTGTTGTAGGACAGCTCCTTGCCTTGCAGCTGCCGTGCGGTCGCGACGCCGGGCCGGCGGTCGGGCGTCTTGTAAAATGACGCATGCTGATGCGGATTCTCGCCGTAGCGCAGCGCCTGAATCAATCGCCCGCCGATGGCGCGATAATCCGGCGCATCGGTCTTGAGTTGAACCGCGAACCAGTTCGAGATCGCTGCGTCATAGGCCGCAGTGCGCGCATAGGCCTTGGCCGCCAGCCGCTTGCGCAAGGCGAGCGTGGTCGCGCCGTTATGGGCGGCCAGTTCGTCCAGCACGGTCTGGTAATCCGACGGCTCGACGACGACGGCGACGTCATGATGGTTCTTCGCCGCGGCGCGGATCATTGCCGGCCCGCCGATGTCGATGTTCTCGATGCAATCGTCCTCGGATGCGCCTTTGTCGACGGTCGCCTCGAACGGATAGAGATTGACCACCAGGAGATCGATCGGCGCGATGCCGTGATCCTTCATGCTGCGGGCGTGATCGGCATTGTCCCGAATCGCCAGCAGCCCGCCATGCACGTTCGGATGCAGTGTCTTGACCCGGCCGTCCATCATCTCGGGGAAGCCCGTCAGGTCCGAGACGTCCCGCACCTTCAAACCGGCGTCGGCGATGGCCCGCGCGGTGCCGCCGGTGGAGACGAGTTCGACGCCGCTGCCGGCCAGCGCGCGGGCGAATTCGATCAGCCCGGATTTGTCGGACACGGAAAGCAGGGCGCGCGCGACGCGGCGCGGATGGTCAGCCATAATCAAGTCCTGGTTTGGGTCGGTGTTGACCGCCGGGTAGCATGGTTTGGAGCCCGGCAAAACCTCCAATCCACGGACATTTTGCAACGGACGAGGCAATGCCTACAGCGGCAGTTCCGGCTCGCGGCGGGCGTCGCGGCGGGCATTGGTCACGGTGGCCGACGCCGAGGAGCGGGTGAAGCTCCAGCGGATGCTCGGCGAATCCTTCCGGTTCTGGCGGATCACGATCTGGGCGGTGCGGCGGGGTCCGTCGGATCCGGCCAGAAATACGCTGTCCTCGAGGTCGACCTTGTCGTTCAGCGCCTCGAACGTCCATGCATCGCGATTGGGCAGGACCAGCATCACGCCGCGGGCGTCGCTGAGGCGGCTGGCCTTGACGGACGGATGCAGATGAAACCGCAGCACGTAATCGTCAGGCTTGCTGCGCGTCGAGAAGCCGGACGCATTCAGCAGCGTGTCTTCGCCTTCGAGCCGCCCGCCGTCGGCGGACAGCATCAAGGTGCGCTGATGCACGACGCCGAATTGTTTTGCGTAGGCGTCGTGGGATGTCGTCAGCGTAATGCCGTCATTGGCCGCCTCGCGAAACGCGCCGACGTTCGAGGGGCCGCCGACGATGGGTGAGCCTTGCAGCATTCGTTTCATCGCGGGAAGTTCGATGAACTGGCACGACGAGGTGTCGTGACAGATCAGCGTCGAATGCGCCGCGGTGCTGCGCGCAAACGTGCGCCAGTTATCGCGCCCGGTGGCGGGGATGCCGCAGTTGACGACGATGCGGCTGGTGCCGGACGACAATTCGAAGGACAGACAGCCCGCATGGGCGTCCCGGCTCACCGCTGCCGGTGGCGGCGCGCCGGTGTCGACAATCACGGCGGTGGCGCCGGCATCGAGACGCTGGAAGCCGCTGTGCGGCATGTTCGACATCGGCGTGCCGTGGGTGTCGTCATAGGCAAGCAGTGTCGCCAGCAGTCCCGACGGCGCGCTGCTCATGCCGTTGAACAGCGCGAAGGAGCCGTCGCCGTGCCGGAAGAAGCGCAGCATCGGCATCATGCGGTCGATGGCGTTCAGAAGCGCCGGCGGCGGCGCGATATTTCGCGCGGCATAAGTCTGACGCAACGGCAACAGATCGGGCAGCAGTTCGATCAGTGCGCCCGGATTGCGCGAGATGTGTCCGCCGTCCGGCAGCAGTTGCCGCTGCAATTCCTCGGAGAGTTTGCGCGACGAGGTGCGGATGTGCTTGGCCTGATTGGCGAGGCACAGCGAGGCGTAACACAGCGCGATCAGCACCTGGAGGCGCGGCACGCCGTCCGGAATGTCCACCATCGTGTAGCGCAGATAGCGAATCTCGCGCGTGAGACTGCGCAGGAAGCGCCGGTAGAATTTTCCGTCCGCATCGTTCAGCACCAGAGGCGCCTGCGACAGCAGTGAGATCACGCGCCGCGCCAGCACGTCGGCGCGCCAGCCGACGCCGCGCTTGCGGATCGGGCGAGAAATCCAGTCGTCAATCAGCGAGCGGGCGTTGGCGCGGGTGATGGCGGAATCCGCGGCGCGCAGATGGCGCAGCCAGCCGAAGCCGAGCAGGTTCGCTTCCCAGTCTTCCGATGGCGGATCGAGTTCAAAAATGGATCGCCCGTGCGAGGTGACGATCTTGCCCGCGAAGACGAAACGTCCGGCGTAGATTTCGGAGGCGCGGGTGGCGTCGACGGTGCGCAGGTCGTTCGGTGCGATCAGCAGCCGGTCGGTGCGGCCGGGCCAGAACCGTGACAGCGCAACCGATTTGCCGCTGGCGCGCGCGAGCACGGACCGGGCCGCGCGGCCAAGCAGAAGGGACGAAATACGTCTTCGATAAGCGACCGCCACGAGCGCCCTGTCCTGATCCCGCTGGTCGAATCGGAAATTGCCCGCCGCCGAACGTGATCGTTCCCCATGAACCGGAGGATTCCTTCCCGAAAGCCGTGCATGCGCGTAACGCGCCGCGCCGCAAAGGAATCTCCGCGCTCTCTTGTAATCCGGAAACGCCGATAAAACACCCCATTGACGCAGGGGAAGGTGCTGCAAACCTTTTCACGGCTTGCCGCGAATCACCCGCACGGGTGATGGGGGGCGAAGATCAGGATTCCGGATCAGGATTTGACCAGGCGCGCCGCGTAGAAGCCGTCGAGCCCGCCAAGGCGCGGATCGTCGTGGGCGAGATGGGAGGGCAATGTGCGGATATCGCCCTCTGCCGTCAGAATTTCATCGAGTCCCGCGACTTCATCCCGGCCGACCGGGACGCGGCGCATTCCCGATTCGGCAGCGAGCAGGCTTGCGACCGCCTGTTCGCCTTCCTCCGGCTCCAGCGAACAGGTGCAGTACACCAAGGTCCCGCCGGGTTTCAGCAGCGCGACGGCTTTTTGCAGCAGGCGCTTTTGCAGCGCCGAAAGCGTGCCGATGTCCGCTTCCTGCTTCAGCCAGGCCACATCGGGGTGCCGCCGGATGGTTCCGGTCGCAGCGCAGGGGGCGTCGATCAGAATGCCGTCGAACAATTCGCCCTCAGGTTGCCACTCGGTCGCGTCGGCGACAGCAGTCTCGGCCGTCAGGCCAAGGCGCGACAGATTGTCCTTCAGCCGCGCGACGCGATTGGGCGAACGGTCGACCGCCGTCACCCGCGCGCCGGCGTGAACAAGTTGCGCGGTCTTGCCGCCGGGCGCGGCGCAGAGATCGGCAATGGACTTGTCTTTGATATCACCGAACAGCCGGGCCGGCATGGCGGCGGCGGCATCCTGCACCCACCATTCGCCGTCGCTGAATCCGGGGAGCATGGTGACCGATCCGTGCAGCAGCGTCCGCACCGAGCCCGTCACCAGTGTCTCGCCGTGCAGGCGCGTGGCCCAGCCGCCGGAATCCGATTTCACCGTGAGATCGAGCGCCGGCTCGACGCTGATCGCGGCGGCCATGGCGCGGGTGGCGTCTTCGCCGTAAGCCGCGATCCATCGCGCCACCAGCCACGGCGGCAGGTCGAGCATCTGGGATTTCACTTCGTCGATCAGCGGCTGGCCTTCGCGCGCGCAGCGCCGCAGCACCGCGTTGACGAGGCCTGCATATTTCGCGGCGCGCCGGTCTGCCTGCACGAGGCGCACCGACAGATCGACGGCCGCATGGTCCGGAACATCCATCCACAGGATTTGCGCGGCGCCGATCAGCAATGCGCTCTGCGCGCGCGGCGCGTCGCTGGGAATGCCGCGATCGAGCAGCCGCGACAGGACGTGGCCGAGCGTGCCGAGCCGGCGCAAAATGGTTGCAACCAGCCGACGCATCAGCGCGCGGTCGCGATCGGAGAGTGTTTTCAGACCGGGATGCGCGCCCGCGCCATCGAGCTGGTCGTCGAGCATCCGGTGTTTCTGCAACACGCCGTCGAGAATATCGGCCGCGATCCTGCGCGCTGCGAGGCCGGGCACCTCGGTGGGCGGGACAAATCTCGATGGCTTCATGCGTGAAAAACAATCGCTGGCAGGACAACACGGGCGACAAATACGGCGGCGTCACCGTCAGGGCGAGAGATGGCACGCGAATATGCCAAATGTAAGAATTGTGTCGTCTCTGAATCGCCCTGTCTAAAACATCCCGGAAAATGTAAGCCACTTCACATACAACCCGCTCGCCGCGTGATACGGCGTGTCCACGGGTCTTGATCGAAGGCCCGGTCTATCTAGATTGGAATTTCGGCTCTGACCATCCGGGAGTGTCAGCCATGAATGATAACCCGTCTCATTCCAATTCTGTCGATGCCGACCTGGTCGCCGTGCGCAAGCCGCTGTCGCCACAAGCGCAACGTGCGCTTGCCGAGGCCGAGGAACGGCGAGCCAAAACGCAAGCCAGCCAAAGCCCGGCCGAAGTGCAGGGTCCGAAGGGACTGGAACCGACCCGCTACGGCGATTGGGAAAACAAGGGAATCGCGTCGGATTTCTAGAATTCCGGTTTCGGGATCTACGCAGGAATACGGATCAGCCACATCTCCGCTTGCGGGATCAGGAACATTTGCCTTAATCTAGGCATATGTTCCTAGATCGGCCCCTTCATCGCCCGGCGCGGCATATGGCGTCCGCTTCTCCAGCGTGGCTGTTCGGCGTGGTTTTCGTTCTGGGTCTCGCGGCGGGAACCCTGATCCCGGCACGGGGTCATTTTCCCTGGAATTCGTCCCCGGTCAGGCCTGCCATGACGCCCGTGGACGTCGCAGTCTCGCAATCACCGCCGCCCGTTTTGCCGGCGACATGGAGCCGTGACGGCAATCCCGGCGTGCGCCATTTCGTCGAGGTGGTGCGTGTGGTCGACGGCGACACCTTCGAGGCGCGGGTGCATCTGTGGCCAGGACTGGAGATGGTGACGCGGGTGCGCCTGCGCGGCATCGACGCGCCGGAAATGAAAGGCGCGTGCGCGGAAGAACTGCGGATGGCGGAAACTGCAAGCGAAGCGTTGCGCGCGTTGCTTGCCGACGGCGATGTCGCGATCTTCAATATCGGTCCCGATAAATACAATGGCCGCGTGGTGGCCGATGCTGCGACGCGCCGCACGCCAAGCATATCAGCGGCGCTGCTCGCGTCGGGTCATGCGCGACATTATCAAGGCGGCAAACGCGGCGGCTGGTGTGCGACGGCGGCGCGGTGATAAAACAAAAAAGCCGCGCTCAGGCGCGGCTTTTCGCATTCAGAAAGTTGATTACCGCGAGGTGACGACCACCGGCGTGCCGACATTGACGCGCTCGAACAAGTCAGTGATGTCCTGATTGTACATCCGCACGCAGCCGTAGGAGACATAGCCGCCGACCGAGTTCGGGCGATTGGTGCCGTGAATGGCGTATTCGCCGCCTTCGAGTGTCATCGCAGCGACGCCCATCGGGTTCGACGGCGAGCCGCCGGGGATCACATCGGGAATGCTCGGGTTGTCGCGCTTCACGTCCGCGGGCGGCGACCATGCAGGCTGCCGATACTTGCCGTCGATGCGGGTTGTGCCGGCCCATTGCTTCCCGGCCTTGCCGACGCCGACCGGATAGCGCACGGCGCGACCTTCGCCGAGCACGAGATACAGTTTGCGCTCGTTGGTTTTCACCACGATGGTTCCGGGCGAATAGCCGGCGGGCGACGCTACCAGATCGGGGCGCGCCTGCGCCGCTGTGCCGGAAAAACCAACCGCCATCGTGACTGCGAGAGCCGTCGCCAATTGACGCAACATCACAACCTCCAAACCAAAATGTCTGAGCGCCGCAGGTCTCCGGAGCGTGGAACCTTTGGCCGAATTCGTCACGCCGCCTTGAGGGCAGCGCTTTAGGCGCAGCACCGCGAAGGCAAGACCTTGAAGGAAAGGCCTCAACAGCACCTTTCCGTCTCGTCCAAAGCGCGGATCACGTGCTGATAAAAAGAAAATTCCGGCGGCAAAGTAAATGCCCGGGAAACAACACCCCGGCCCAAACAGGCCGTGGCAGGTGACATTTGCGTGAGCGCCCGGTGCCGGCAAAAGTCCGGAATGAGATCACGGGCATCGTCGGCACACTCGTCATACCGGGCATAGCGGTTCGAAGAACGGCGTCGCTTGCACTTGCCAGTGTCGCGGCTCCCACGTCGCAAAGTCGTCGGAAGGAAAGACGGAGTTGGCCGGAACGGACATGGCCGGGACAAGCCCGGCCATGACGCAGAGTATCAGGGGCCGGCATAGCCTCAGGCAGTGGCCTTCTTGTTCTGCCGGTTATGGACCAGATCATCGACCACGGCGGGATCGGCCAGCGTCGAGGTGTCGCCGAGCGAGCCGGATTCGTCTTCCGCGATCTTGCGCAGGATACGGCGCATGATCTTGCCCGAGCGCGTTTTCGGCAGACCGGGCGCAAACTGAATGAGATCCGGCGAGGCGATCGGACCGATGTCCTTGCGCACCCATGCCACCAGTTCCTTGCGCAGCGTCTCCGTCGGTTCGACGCCTTTCATCAAGGTCACATAGGCGTAAATGCCCTGGCCCTTGATGTCGTGCGGATAGCCGACCACAGCGGCTTCCGACACCGCGTCATGCGCCACCAGCGAGCTTTCGACTTCCGCCGTGCCCATGCGATGACCCGATACGTTGATGACGTCGTCGACTCGGCCGGTGATCCAGTAATAGCCGTCCGCATCGCGGCGGCAGCCGTCGCCGGTAAAGTATTTGTTCTTGTAGGTCGAGAAGTAGGTCTGCTCGAACCGCGCGTGGTCGCCATAGACCGTGCGCATCTGGCCCGGCCACGATTTGGCGATGCAGAGATTGCCGCTGCATTCGCCGTCGAGCACCTTGCCGTCGGCGTCGACGATCTCGGGCGCCACGCCGAAGAACGGCTTGGTCGCCGATCCCGGCTTCTGTGCGATCGCGCCGGGCAGCGGCGTAATCAGAATGCCGCCGGTCTCGGTTTGCCACCAGGTATCGACAATCGGGCAGCGGTCGTCGCCGACCACGCGATGGTACCATTCCCACGCTTCGGGATTGATCGGCTCGCCGACCGAACCCAGCAGGCGCAACGACGCGCGCGAGGTCTTCTTCACCGGCTCATCGCCACCCTGCATCAGCGCGCGGATCGCGGTCGGCGCGGTGTAGAAGATGTTGACCTTGTGCTTGTCGATGACGTTCCAGAACCGCGAGTTGTCCGGGTAATTCGGAACACCTTCGAACATCAGCGTGGTCGCGCCGTTGGCGAGCGGTCCGTAGAGAATGTAGCTGTGGCCGGTGACCCAGCCGACGTCCGCCGTGCACCAGTAGATGTCGCCCTCGTGATAATCGAACACGTATTGGTGTGTCATCGACGCGAACAGCAGATAGCCGCCGGTGGTGTGCAGCACGCCCTTCGGCTGGCCGGTCGAGCCCGAAGTGTAGAGAATGAATAGCGGATCTTCCGCGTTCATGTGCTCCACCGGACATTCGCTCGTCACCATGTCGGCGGCTTCGTGATACCAGACGTCGCGCACCGGGTTCATGTCGATCTTGCCGCCGGTCCGCTTCACGACGATGACGTGATCGACGTTGCCGGTCTTGGCAATGGCCGCATCCACGTTGGCCTTCAGCGGGACCTTCTTGCCGCCGCGCAGGCCTTCGTCGGCGGTGATGATCACCCGCGATTTACAATCGGTGATGCGTTGCGCGAGAGAGTCGGGCGAGAAACCGCCGAACACCACGGAGTGAATCGCGCCGATGCGCGCGCAGGCCAGCATCGCGTAGGCGGCTTCCGGAATCATCGGCATGTAGATGGTGACGCGGTCGCCCTTGGCGACGTTGCGAAGCCGCAGGATGTTCGCCATCTTGCAGACTTCGTCGTGCAATTCGCGATATGTGATCTTTTTCGATTCCGATGGATCGTCGCCTTCCCAGATGATCGCGACCTGATCGCCGCGCTTGTCGAGATGGCGATCGATGCAATTCCAGGCGGCGTTCAGTTCGCCATCCTCGAACCATTTGATCGAAATGTTGCCCGGCGCGAAGGAGACGTTTTCGACCTTGGTGAAAGGCTTGATCCAGCCGAGCCGCTTCCGGGCCTCGTCGCCCCAGAACCCGTTGGGGTCCTTCACTGATCGCGCATACATGTCGCGATACTTGGCCTCATCGATAAAGGCGCGTTTCGCCCACTCAGCGGATACGTTGTAAATCTTGTCGGACATGACTTCTCACTTCCTCCAGCGCCGGCGTTCGCGTCGCGTCATGCGAGCGGGTTTGTTCTTGTTTTTGCTATTATGCGCTTTTGCATACAGCGTGGACAAGCTCAGGTAATTAGGACTTTTGTCGGACTTCGCACTGCAAGATTCCAACCGGCTGAATTTTTGACGTGCGAATCCGGCATGTCTGGATCTTGGTATTCCAGATCACAGCAATTGCCAGACCGCGGTCTGCTTGATTTCAGTATCTTCGAGGTCGCGGGTCACCGGCACGCTGTAGTCGGCGATCCGGCGCAATTTGTCGCGGGGCAAATAGCTGCGGCCGGGGTCGCCGATCAGGACCGCCACGCCGCGTGCCGCATGGGCGGACAAGAAATCGAACGCGCGCTGCGCGGTGTCGCGCTCGTAGAAAATATCGCCCGCCAGAATCACGTCCCATGTTTCGTGGCTCTGGCCTGCGAGCAGGTAGTCCTGGCAGGCCGACAGCGTCACGCCGTTCGCCGCGGCATTGAGCGCCGCCGCCGCACAAGCAAATCCGTCGATGTCGGCGACCGTCACGGATGAAGCGCCCGCCCTCATGGCCGCGATTCCCACAAGACCAGAGCCCGAGGCGAGGTCGAGCACCGATTTGCCGCGCACCAGACTTGCATTGTCGAGCACATAACGCGCCAGCGCCTGGCCGCCGGCCCATGCGAAGGCCCAGAATGGCGGCGGCAACCCGGCCTCGCCGATCTCCTCTTCGGTCTTGTGCCAGAGCGGCACGGCCTCGTCGGCCAGATACAAAACAATGTCCGGCGTCAGCGGCACGGCAAGCAGCCGCGTGTTGGCGCGGATGAAAGCGTCCTTGTCGGGGATCGTGGGCGTGTCGGGTTTCAAACCCCGCCCATCTTGCAGATCAGTTTCCATTCATCCGGCTTCACGCTCTGCACCGACAGCCGCGAGTATTTCACAAGGTCCATCCCGGCCAGCTTCTTGTCGGTCTTGATGGTGTCGAGCGTGACCGGTTTTTTCAGCGGCTTGTCGGCGGCGATGTCGACGCAGACGAATTTTTCCGTCTTGTCGGTCGGGTCGGGATAGTGCTCGCGCACGATCTCGACAATGCCGACGATCTCCTTGCCTTCGTTGGAATGGTAGAAGAAGGCGCGGTCGCCTTTCTTCATCTTCATCATGTTGAGCTTGGCGGTGTGGTTGCGCACGCCGGTCCAGGCTTCGCCCTTGGCGCCTTTGGCGACCTGCTGATCCCAAGACCAGGTGGACGGTTCGGATTTCACGAGCCAGTAATTCATTGTCGCTTCCTGTTTATCCTTCGGACCGGAACGGCCGCGTCAGCAGCATCTCGATCGCTTCATCGACGGTCAGCGCGCCGCCGAGCACGGCCGCCACCGCATTCGCCACCGGCATTTCGATATGCTTCTCGGCTGCAAGTTCAATGAGCACGGGTGCGGTGAATTCGCCTTCGACCAGCTTGCCGCGCGGCGGCGTCTCGCCTCTTCCAAGTGCGATGCCATGGGAAAAGTTGCGCGACTGCGTGCTCGAGCACGATAGCAGCAGGTCACCAAGGCCTGACAATCCGGCGATGGTTTCGGCGCGTGCGCCGCAGGCGAGGCCGAGCCGCATCAATTCGGCAAACCCGCGTGTGGTCAGCGCCGCCAGCGCCGATGCACCGAGCTTCTTGCCCGCAACAATACCCGCTGCGATCGCCAGCACGTTCTTGGCCGCGCCGCCGATCTCGACGCCGCGCACATCGGTCGAGTGATAGGGCCGGAACGTCGCGGACCCAAGCGCCTGCACCAGCGCTTTCGCCAACGCCTCGTTGCCGGTTGCGAGCGTGACCGCGGTCGGCAGTCCGCGCGCGACATCCACGTCGAAACTCGGTCCCGACAGAATCGCGGGCACCGAGCGCAGTGCGACCTCGGCGACGATCTCGGTCATGAATTTGTGGGTGCCGCGCTCGATGCCCTTGGCGCAGACGATAACAGGCGTATCCGGCGCAAGATGCGGCGCGAGCGAAATTGCGGCCTGCCGGAGACTCTGCGCGGGCGTGACCAGCAGCACGGCGCTCGCCT
Organism: Afipia sp. GW822-FHT04G07; assembly: GCF_058800765.1. NCBI lineage: Bacteria > Pseudomonadati > Pseudomonadota > Alphaproteobacteria > Hyphomicrobiales > Nitrobacteraceae > Afipia > Afipia sp. GW822-FHT04G07. Next base: position 2,680,807 of record NZ_JBXAMP010000001.1, on the reverse strand, counting down.
TGCCGGCCTGCGCGAGATCGCTGGTGACGGTGATCGCCTTCGCAAGCTGGATGCCCGGCAGTTTCGGATTTTCGCGCGTCCGCGAAATCGTGTCCGCGATGGCCGGGTCACGCGCGCAGAGAACGACGTCGCGTCCGGCGCGCGCGGCGGCGTTGGCCAAAGCGGTGCCCCATGCGCCCGCGCCGACAATGGAAATGGTTTGATGAGTCATCATATTAGTGTCGCGCCCGTGTGTTGGCGAACTTTGCAGGCGTCGTCGCCGTCTCGTCGAGACGCCAGCGGGCGCGCGGCGCGTACTCCATAGTGTCGGTCATCTTCAGCGCAAGCCGTTCCGCGCCGGCCCATGCGATCATCGCGCCATTGTCCGTGCACAGCGCAGGCGGCGGTATGATCAGCATGGTCTGCGCGCGGGCCGCGATATCATGCAACGCATTGCGGATCGCGAGGTTGGATGCGACTCCGCCCGCGGCGACCAGCGCGCGGGGCGGTCCGAACTGTTCGTGAAACAGCCGCAAGCCGACGCTGATGCGGTCGGCGGTGAGATCCAGCACGGCGGCCTGAAATCCCGCGCACAGGTCGCTGACATCCTGCGGCTCCAGCGGCACCAGCCGCGAGGCTTCGTTGCGCACCGCGGTCTTCAATCCGGACAGCGAGAAATTCGCGTCGGGGCGTCCCATCATCGGGCGCGGAAATGCAAAGCGCGTGGGATCTCCGTGCGCTGCGGCGCGTTCGACCTGCGGCCCGCCGGGATAAGGCAGGTCCAGCATTTTCGCGACCTTGTCGAATGCCTCGCCCATCGCGTCATCGACCGTGGTGCCGAGCCGGACGTATTGTCCGACGCCCAGCACGGCAACGATCTGGGTGTGGCCGCCCGAAGCGAGAAACAGGCAGTAGGGAAATGCCAGCGCCACGGTGAGGCGTGGCGTCAGCGCGTGCGCTTCCAGATGATTGACCGCGATCAGCGGCGTGTTGTGCACCAGCGCGATCGCCTTCGCGGTCGTCAATCCGACAATGACGCCGCCGATCAGGCCAGGGCCCGCTGCTGCGGCGACGCCGCTCAGGTCACTGAAGCCGACGCCGGCTTCCTTCATCGCGGCGCGAATGATGCCGTCCAGCATGTCGACATGGGCGCGCGCGGCAATCTCGGGCACGACGCCGCCGAACGGCGCGTGCTCGTCGATCTGCGAACGCACAATATTGGACAAAATCCGTCCCGATCCGTCGGGCTGCCGTTCGATCACGGCGGCCGCGGTCTCGTCGCAGGTGGTTTCGATTCCCAGCACCAGTGTCGGCTTGCCGATTGCCAATGTCAGTCCTTGCCGTGTTTCAGTTTTCGCCGCGCTTCAGGCCTTGCATTGGCCGCCGATCCGGCGTTTCCCTTTGGGGCGTATTTCCAAAGTTTGCGCGACCAGAACGTCATCTGCCAACCGGGCGTCATTCAAGGGGTTCATAACGTGAAATCGCGAGATGGGCTATGGTTAGCTGACATTTGTGGAGCGCTGTAAATGGCCATTCTTGTGACGCGTCCGGCCCCCGACAACGAGAAGACGGCGGCGGCCCTGCGCGCACGCGGATATGACGCGCTGCTGTCGCCGATGCTGCGCTATGAGGCGATCGCGTTTCACGGAGAGGACGACGCGGCCTATGACGCTGTCGTGATCACCAGCGCCAACGCGATCCGCGCCATCGAAAGCCATCCGTCCCGGATGCGGCTGTTGGGATTGCGGGCCTTCACGGTCGGCGAACATTCGGCGGAGGCTGCGCGGGGCGCGGGCTTTGGCGAGGTGATCAGCGCGAAGGCCGGCGCCCATGCGCTGAGCGCGCTCATCGCAAAGAACGTGACATCCGGAAAACTGAAGAAGGGCGCCACGCTGTGTTATCTCGCGGGCGCGGATCTGGCGCACGATCTTGCCGCCGATCTCGGCGCGCGCGGGTTTACGGTGGTGACGCATACGACCTACCGGATGGTTCCGGTGGCAGGTTTCCCCGCCGGAATCAGCGAGGCCTTCCGCGCAGACGGCGTGGAAGCGGTGCTGCATTATTCCCGGCGCAGTGCACGCGCCTTTCTCGATGCGGCCCGCGCGGACGGCGTCGAGATTTCGGCCTTGGCTTTGCCGCAATGCTGCATCTCCGATGCGGTGGCGGGCATTTTGCGCGAGGCCGGTGCGATGCAGGTGGCGGCGGCGCGCACGCCGGACGAATCAGCCGTTTTCGACGCGCTGGACAGGATCGTGAAAGCGCCGTCCAGAGCGTCGTCGACTTAAGCAGCGTCTGCAGAATCTGCTAGTGTGCCGCGACAGGAAATGAGTTCCGATGGATAGTTTCAATGGATGAAGACAAGCAGGACAAGGCTGGCGCATTGCCGGGGGGCGATAGCGGCAAGCGGAAACCGCCGACCATCGATCTCGCGGCGACGGATGTGACCGAGAGCCCCCGCGCGTCCGATGCGCCCGGGACACCCGGCGCAACCGCGTCGGCTGCGGCGGATTCCGAAAGCGCTGCCGGGACCTCCGGTGAACCGGCGCTCGATCCGGCTTCTGAATCCTCTGCGGAGTCATCGCGCTCCCCATCGCGCGCATCGTCCGTGGTGTTCTCGGCGATCATGTCCGCAATCCTGGGCGGCGTGGTGGCGTTGCTTGTTCTCGGCGGCGCGAAATTCGCAGGCCTGCTCGATCCGCCACCGCCGGCGATGGCGACCGCAACCAAGTCCGATGTCGATGCGCTCGGCACACGGATCGCGAAAATCGAAGCGGATGTGGCGAAGCCTGTGCCCGCGCCCCGGCCGGTTGCAGATCCCGCAATCACCGCGCGTCTCGATTCAGTCGAGAAATCTCTGGCCTCGCTGCGCGGCGAGGTCGCGGCTGTGCGCGGCCAGGGCGAAAAGGTTGCCGCTGCGATCAGCGAGATCAAATCCGCGCCGCCGCAAGGCGTCATGACGGGCGCGCCGCAAGCCGCGCCTGCGATCGACACGTCGGCCATCGAGGAGCGCCTCGGCAAGATCGAACGCGCCACCGCGGCGCTGAGTGCGGCGGCCGCAGCGCCAGTTCCGCAACCGCCTGCTGAAGATCCGAAGGTGCGCAGGCTGGACGCATTGCTGCAACTCGACAAGGCCATGCGTTACGGAGGGCCTTATGCGTCCGAGCTTGCAGCCGCGCGGTCTATCGCCGGCGATTCCGATGCGCTTCGGTCGCTCGCTCCCTTCGCAAATACCGGCATTCCCGATGCGGATACACTGAGCAAGGAATTGCTTGCGCTGCTGCCGCAACTCGCACCGAAGCCCGAAGTGCAGCCCGCGCCGTCCGGCATTATCGAGCGCCTTCAGCAAAGCCTCGCAAAATTGGTGCGCATTCAGCGCACCGATGCGGCGGCCAGCGGCGCTGCGGGTATTATCGCGCGAGCAACAGCCGCGGCGCAACGCAGCGATCCGAACGAGGCGAAGCGGGAGCTCCTGCTGCTGCCGGCGCCCGATCGCGTCGTGGTGCGGCCGTGGATCGCGAAGGTCGAGGGGCGCGACAAGGCGCTGGCGGCATCCGAGCAGTTTACGATGGACACACTGACCGCGATCTCGAAATAGGCGCGATAGGCAGCTTCATGATCCGTATCATTCTGTTTCTGTTTCTGGTCGGCGTTGTCGCGCTCGGCGCTGCCGTGATTGCCGATCAGACCGGCGATGTGACGCTGTCATGGAGCGTATGGCGCGTCGACACGTCGCTGCCGGTGCTGGTGCTGGCGGTGCTGCTGCTGGTGCTGGCGGCGATGCTGGTCTGGGCGATCATCCGCAGCTTTCTCAACGCGCCCGAGCGCGTGCGCCGGTTGCGCCGCGAGCGCCGTCAGGCCAAAGGCCGCAATGCGATTACGCAAGGTCTGATCGCGATCGGCACCGGCGATCATCTCGCCGCGCGCCGCCACGCAGACGTCGCCAAACGTCTCGCGCATCAGGACCCGCTGGCGATGCTGCTGCATGCGCAGACAGCCCAGCTTCACGGTGACCGCGATGGCGCGCAGCGCGCCTTTCACGCGATGGCGGAACGCAAGGACACGCGGCTGCTTGGCCTGCGTGGTTTGTTCGTCGAGGCGCAGCGCCGTGACGATGCATATGCCGCGGTAGCGCTGGCCGAAGAAGCATTGAAGACCGCGCCCGCCGCCGCATGGGCGTCGCAGGCAGTGCTTGGTTTCCGTTGCAGTCAGGGCGACTGGGACGGCGCGCTGGCAATTCTTGAAAACAACCTCGCTGCGGGGCTGATCGATCCCGCGCCGTACAAGCGCCAGCGCGGCGTGCTGCTGACCGCGCGCGCGCTCGATCTTGAGACGAGCGACCGCGACAAGTCTCGCGCCAGCGCGATGGAAGCGCTGAAGTTCGCACCGACGCTGGTGCCCGCCGCGACGCTCGCCGCAAAGTTTCTCAGCGAGAACAACCAGACCCGCCGCGCGATGCAGGCGATCGAGGCTGCGTGGACCGCGCAGCCGCATCCGGATCTGGCGGATGCTTACGCCCATGTGCGCCTCGGCGATTCCGCGCTCAATCGGCTAGGTCGCGTCGAGAAACTCGCGGCGAAAGCACCGGGACATATCGAAGGCGCGCTCGCGGTGGCGCGCGCGGCCATCGACGCAGGTGAATTTGCGCGCGCGCGCGAGGCGCTCGCACCCTTCATCGATGCGCCGACCCAGCGGGTTGCGATTTTGATGGCCGAGCTTGAACGCGCCGAGCATGGCGACGGCGGCAGCGCGCGAAGCTGGATGCTGCGCGCGGTGCGCGCCGCGCTCGATCCGGCATGGACCGCCGATGGTTATGTGTCCGAGCGCTGGCGGCCGGTGTCGCCGGTGACCGGCCGTCTCGATGCGTTCCAGTGGCTGACGCCGGTTGCAGCCTTGCCACCCGAGAAGACGCCGGTGCTCGATGCGCATATTGCGGATGAGCCTGCGCTGCCCGCGCCCATCGAGGCAAATCTGGTTGAAACGCCACCGGCCGAAACACCGCCCGCTGCGGCGCTGCCGCCCGCGCCATCTGCATCGCAGGACAACCAACCTGTGGTGGTATCCACCGTCTCATCGCCCGTTGTCCCGGCTGCGGATGTGCGGCCGGCCGAGGCACCGGCGGCTTCATCCGCCACGAATGATGTGCCGCCGCCGGTGTTCCGTCCGCGGCGCGACATCGAGAAGCCCGATGGGCTGCGGATTCCGGCTGTGATTCCGATTGTGCGGGCGCCGGACGATCCGGGCGTCGCCGACGAGGTTCTGGACCCGGAATTTGACGATCCGGTGAAGCCGGAACAGGCGCAGGCCGGCGGCTGGAAGGGCTTTTTGTCCCGTCTTGTCAGTTGATTAGGAGTTGGCTGGTAGTTTCAATGCAAGGCCTGATTGCAGGCCAGAAAAGCGCCTCGCGGTCGCTGCCGATGTTGCAAAGCGGGGCCGTGGCCAGTATCAGGTGCGGACACCGGTATCTCGCGTTTCGCCGCCTTAGCTCAGCTGGTAGAGCACCTCATTCGTAATGAGGGGGTCGTAGGTTCGAATCCTATAGGCGGCACCACTTGCTCAGCACCTCGAAATAGCCACGGCGGTACGCGACGGAATTCCGGGTCGTCCATCCATGTTCAATGGACGCTGCGAGACAGGACGCTGTCTTGCGCGGAATTTCACCACACGCAGCGCCGGCGACAAGGATTCAAGGACACCACAAATGCAGACCGATCGGGAAAAGATACTGGCCGCCCTTCGCGAAAAACCGCTGAAGATCTTCGATGTCATGAAGCGCGTGAACATCAAGAATCAAGAAGACTGCCAGTCGCTCCTGCTGAAGATGCGCGACGACGGCCTTGTGAAGTTCGATATCCATAAGGGCGTTTGGCGGATCGGCTGATTGCCTTCGTCCATCGCGGATGGAATTTCCCCGCTTTGCCTGCAAGGGGATTTGCGATTTGATCGATGGCCGGTCAAAATTCTTGTCCCCATACCAGCGGGTCCTTTGATGAAGCTCCTTCAAGCATCGGTCTTGGTGGTCGCGCTAAGCGGCGCAACGCAGAGCTTTGCGGCGGTCGAGCAATGTCGCTTCATTAATTCAAAGCCGGATCGGGAAGCCTGCTACGACCGGCAGGCCAAGGCGCTTGCAGCCAGGAAGGCAGCCGCGAAACCAGCGCCTGCTGGGCCGATGGAACGCAGAAGCCCGGAAGACGAGGCGCTGTCACGCCGGCTCAAGAGCATCTGCCGCGGCTGCTAAAGGCTGGCTAGCCGCTTACGAGAAGCTCGTTCGTTCTCTTTTCACTGCATCATGAATTTCGGTCTGCAGCATTTGATATCGGGTCAGCAACCCGGCTGCGTTTTGAAATGACCATCGACCACAGGTGTAAAACCCTCGGCGGGTAGGTTCAAATCAGCTCCAGGCAGCGCGGAACGTGCTGAACTGAAAACTCTGCTGGCTACCCCACGGAGTTGTGTGGAGATGAGAGATCGTCCCGAGGAGCTGGAAGTCCGCGCCAAGCGTGTCAGCCAAAGTCTCTCCGCTGTAGCGAACCACAGCCAGCCCGCTGCAGCGTTCCGGGCCGTCAAGCGCGAATGTCCCGAGGATGACATGCCCGCCGGATCTCATCGCGCGGCGTAGCTTGTCCACGTAAGCGGTGCGGTCGGTATCCTCTGTAAGAAAATGAAAGGCGGCGCGGTCGTGCCAGACGTCGAACGTTTGCGCGGGCTCCCATCGCGTCACATCGGCGGCGATCCATTGCACGGTCTCGGCGCGGGCTCCCAGTCTTGCGCGCGCGATCGACAGGGCCGCCTCCGACAAGTCCAGAACGGTCACGTGCCGAAAACCGCCGTGCACCAAAGTATCGACGAGGCGGGACGCACCGCCTCCGATGTCGACGATGCGGGACTCGGCGCTCGCGCCCGCCGCGCGAAGCAGTTCCATCGACGGCTCCGCGCTCTCCTGAAACCAGCTGACCTCGCGCTCGCCCTTGGTGGTGTAGACCTGCTCCCAATGGGTGTGACGGCTGGTTTCGTTCATCGCGTTGTCTTCCTCAGCAAGGCTGTACAGATGGCATTCGTTCCCGCCGGGGACAACAGCGGAAGAAGAAGCCCGGCTGTTTGAATTGTGGCTTGCCGCGGCTGGTTGCCGGCTAAGGACCGGGTCATGCGGCACCGGCGCCATTGCGCTCTCCCCCGGCCTGTGCCGAAATGGCTGACCTAAAAACAAGCGCGGTCAGGCAGCCGGTGTCGTTCGGCGTCATGAGCGCGCACTCAGGGAGGACGACCATGCGTTCCGTTTTCGCGGCGCTCGCCGCGCTCTGCCTCGTGTTTCAGACTGTCTCGCCCGGCTACGCCCAGGACGCCTGGCCATCGCGCAATGTCACCATCATCGTGCCGTTCACCGCGGGCGGCACCGCCGACCTGTTCGCGCGGCTGCTGGCCAGCCACATGCAGCAGACCTTCGGTCAATCGTTCGTCGTTGAAAATCGCGGCGGCGCGGGTGGCAACATCGGCGCGGCGGCGGTGGCGAAAGCGCCGAACGACGGCTACACGCTGCTGCTCGGCACCGTCAGCACCCACGCCATCAACCCGACGCTCTACTCGAACCTGACCTTCGACGCGGCCAAGGATTTTCAGCCGGTCTCGCTGATCGCGCGGCTGCCGAACATGCTGGTGGTCAAGAATTCGATGCCGGTGAAGAACGTCGCGGAGTTCGTCGCCTATGCGAAGGCCAACCCCGACAAGCTGAACTACGGCTCGTCCGGCGTCGGCACCTCGATCCATCTCGCGGCGGAATTGTTCAAGATCGCAACCGGCACCAAAATGACCCATGTGCCGTATCGTTCGTCCAACGAGATCATGCAGAACCTCACCGGCGGACACATCGATCTCGCCTTCGACAACATCACGCTGGCGTGGCCGCAGGCGAAGGCGGGCACGGTGCGTGCGCTTGGTGTCACCAGTCCGCAGCGTTCGCCGACCGCGCCCGAAGTGCCGCCGATCGCCGACACGCTGAAGGGCTTTGACGCCACCTCGTGGCACGGGCTGTTCGCGCCGGCCGGCACGCCGCGCCCAGCGGTCGACAAGATGGCGGCGGAGGTGAAGCGCATTCTCGAAATGCCGGACACCGTCACCAAGCTCACCGACATTGGCGCCGTGCCGTCCCCGATGACGCCGGACCAGTTCACAACCTTCATCGCAGCGGAACGTGCGAAGTGGGCTGAGGTTGTGAAGGCGTCGGGCGCGACGGCGAACTGATCGCGCGCAGTTGAACAACCGGTCCGCAGGTGGACGCCGGTTGACCATCGGGCTGCCGCAGTTAGATGTTGAATGAGGCGAATGCCTCGGCCGCAAGGTCGCTGAAGAGGTCGCGCATGAGCATCGCCGAAATCATCGACGCGCCGGTCGTGCGCCCCGCGCTGATCCCGCCGCGGCCGCCGTTGGCTCCGGAGCATTTGTCCGCGCTCGGCCGCCTCGCCCTGATCCGCCAGAACGCCATCGCGACCTGGGGCCAGCGCGCCTATGAGGAGGATATCGTCCGGGGCAAGTTCTTCGGGCGTAGCAGCTTCATTCTCAACACGCCGGAGGCGATCCGGCATGTGCTCGTGGAGAACTACGAGAACTACACCCGCACGCCGGCCGGCATCCGCGTGCTGCGGCCGATTCTCGGCGAAGGGCTTTTGCTGGCGGAAGGTAAGGCCTGGAAAAATCAGCGCCGCACGCTCGCGCCCGCCTTCGCGCCGCGCGCGATTCCCCTTCTTGTCCCGCATATGCTGGCGGCGACCGACGATGCGATCGGCGAGTTGCGCAAACTGACCGGTGTGCCGGTCGATCTGCGCGAAGCCATGCAGCGGCTCGCGCTCGATATTGCCGGGCGCACCATGTTCTCGTTTGAGCTTGAAAAGCACGGCGCGGCGTTGCGCGGCTTCGTCAATGACTACGGCGAGCGGCTGGCGCAGCCTCGCTTCTTCGATCTCCTGTTGCCGCTGGGCTGGCCGAGCCCGAGCGATCTGTCCCGCGCCCTGTTCCGGCGGCGCTGGACAAGGTTCATGCGCAATCTGATTGCGGAGCGCCGTGCGAAAGGCGAAGGCGATGCCGCCCCGCACGACCTGTTCGGCCTGATGGTGGCGGCGCGCGATCCTGAAACCAATGAGGCTTTCTCCGACGAGCAGCTCGGCGATCAGGTCTCCACCATGATCCTGGCGGGCCACGAGACCACGGCGACCGCGTTGTTCTGGTCGCTCTATCTGCTGGCGCTCGATCCCGTGACCCAGGACAGGCTGGCCGGGGAGGCGATGGCCGCGCGCGCCTCCGGCGCATTCGACATGGCGAAGCTGACGTTTACCCGCGCGGTGCTCGATGAGACCATGCGCCTCTATCCGCCCGCCTTCCTGATCGTGCGGGCCGCCGCCGGTCCCGATGCGGTGCCCGGCGCGGACATTGCCGCCAAAGACATCGTGCTGATCTCGCCGTGGCTGCTGCACCGGCATGAGAAGCTCTGGGATCAGCCGAACGCCTTCAGGCCGGATCGCTTCCTGCCGGGCCAGCCGCCGCCGGATCGGTTTGCCTATCTCCCCTTCGGGGTCGGGCCGCGGGTCTGTATCGGCGCGCAGTTTGCACTCACCGAGGCCACGCTGGCGCTGGCGAAGCTGATCGCCGCGTTCGAGGTGGAGTTGCTCGACCGGGAGCCGGTGACGCCGGTCGGCGTGGTGACGACCCAGCCGGATCGGTCGCCGGCATTCAGAATCACCGCGCGCGGTCCTTGACCGGGGGCGTCACTGCTGCGCGGCGACGCCTCGCAAACGGTATTGCGACGCGGTGAAAACCGGCGTCGCATAAACACCGGATCGTCAGTCTTATTCCAAAGTCTTATGCGAAGCGGCTTCGTGCCGCGTCGAAGAGTCGCATTCATCGGATCATTCTTGCCAAATCTCGCCGCAGGCCGTTGTGTTGCGCCCAATCAATAATGCCAGGCTCAGCAAGGGCCGGTTCATCAGGGGAGAACGCAATGACGAAACGACACAAAGACAAAATTTCCAGCGAGAAGACCTCCAGCCGCCGCAGCTTTCTGAAAGTCGCCGCCGCTGGAGCCGCCGCGACGGTCGCGGCCCCGGCCCTTGCGCAGAGCGGCCCGGTCAACATGCGCTTCCAGAGCACATGGCCGGCCAAGGACATTTTCCACGAATACGCGCAGGACTACGCCAAGAAGGTCAACGACATGACCGGCGGCGACCTCAAGATCGAAGTGCTGCCGGCGGGCGCCGTGGTGCCGGCCTTCCAGCTGCTCGAAGCCGTGTCGAAGGGCACGCTCGACGGCGGCCACGGCGTGCTGGCCTATCACTACGGCAAGAGCAACGCGCTCGCGCTGTGGGGTTCGGGTCCGGCGTACGCGATGGACGCCAACATGCTGCTCGCCTGGCACAAGTACGGCGGCGGCAAGCAGCTGCTCGAAAAGCTCTACAAGTCGATCGGCGCCAACGTCGTCTCGTTCCCTTACGGACCGATGCCGTCGCAGCCACTCGGCTGGTTCAAGAAGCCGGTGCAGAAGGTCGATGACCTCAAGGGCGTCAAATTCCGCACCGTCGGCATCTCGATCGACGTGTTCACCGGCATGGGCGCCGCCGTCAACGCGCTGCCTGGCGGCGAAATCGTCTCGGCGATGGATCGCGGCCTGCTCGACGCGGCGGAATTCAACAACGCCTCTTCGGACCGCGTGCTCGGCTTCCCGGATGTGTCCAAGGTCTGCATGTTGCAGAGCTACCATCAGAACGCCGAACAGTTCGAAATCATGTTCAACAAGAACAAGTACGATGCATTGCCCGAGAAGATGCGGGCGATCCTCGACAACGCGGCGGAAGCCGCGGGTCAGGACATGGCCTGGAAGGCGATCGACCGCTATTCGCAGGACTACGCGGAGATGCAGTCCAAGGACAAGGTGAAGTTCTACAAGACCCCGGACGCGGTGCTGCAGAAGCAGCTCGATATCTATGACGAGGTCGTCACCAAGAAGTCCTCCGATCCGCTGTTCAAGGAGATCGTGGAGTCCCAGATGGCCTTCGCCAAGCGCGCGACCCAGTGGGAGCAGGACACGATCACCAATCGGCGCATGGCCTACAACCATTACTTCGGGCCGAACGCCAAGAAGAAGACCTGACGCAATAATCAGCACGAACCAGGCATCATCCGGGATGGAAATCCCGGATGATGCTTTGTATCGTTTCGACAATTGCTCTGACGTTTTTTTCAAAAACCAGTGACGGCCCCCATGAAAACTGAGCGTGCTCTGCACACTATCGATGGTATCAGTACCTGGACCGGCAAGGCCTCGGCGTGGCTGATCGTCGGACTGATGCTTCTCGTCTGCGCCGAAGTCTTCAAGCGCTACATCCTGAACATGCCAACGGCGTGGATTTTCGACGCCTCGAACATGCTTTACGGCACGCTGTTCATGATCGCCGGCGCCTATACGCTGGCGCAGAACGGTCATGTGCGCGGCGACTTTCTCTACAGCTCGATGCTCCCGCGCAGGCAGGCGACGCTCGATCTGATCCTTTATCTTGTATTTTTCCTGCCCGGCATCTTGGCGCTGGTTTACGCCGGCTGGGGCTATGCGGTGGACTCCTGGCGTATCAACGAACATTCCAACGTCACGGCCGACGGGCCGCCGGTGTGGCAATTCAAGTTCATGATTCCGCTGGCTGGCGCGCTGCTGCTGCTGCAAGGCGCCGCCGAAATCATGCGTTGCGTCATCTGTTTGCGAACCGGCGAGTGGCCGAGCCGTCTCCAGGACGTGTCCGAAATCGATGTCGTCGGCGAACAGCTTGCGAACAGCGAATACGTCGACGAGGAGTCGCGCAAGATCGCGATCGAGAAGGCGCAGCAAATTGAGGAAAGCGCGCGTCAGCGCGGCATGGGTGGAGACCTGTTGAAATGAGCGATCCCGCACTCGGTCTCCTGATGCTCGGCCTGATTGTGGTCGTCATCATCATGGGCTTTCCCACGGCCTTCACGCTGATGGGCCTTGGCATGTTCTTCGGGCTGTTCGCCTATCACCGCGCGGGCGAATCGTGGGCCGACAATCACATCTTCGACCTGATGGTCCAGCGCACCTACGGCGCGATGACCAACGACGTGCTGATCTCCATCCCGCTGTTCGTTCTCATGGGTTACGTCATGGAACGCGGCGCGCTGGTGGACAAGATGTTCTATTCGATCCAGCTCGCGTTCCGGCGCGTGCCTGCGTCGCTCGCCGTGGCGACGCTGATCGTCTGCACGTTCTGGGGCATCGCTTCGGGTCTGGTCGGCGCCGTCGTCGTGCTGATGGGCGTGATCGCGTTCAACCCGATGCTGAAGGCGGGCTACGACGTCAAGCTTGCAGCCGGCGTCATCACCGCCGGCGGCACGCTCGGCATCCTGATTCCGCCATCGGTCATGATCATCGTCTATGCGGCGGTCGCCGGGCAATCGGTGGTCAAGCTCTACGCTGCGGCGATGTTTCCGGGTTTCTTTCTGGCGTTCCTCTATCTCGTCTACATCATCGGCTGGGCGATCCTGAATCCGAAGATTGCGCCGAAGCTGCCCGAGAGTGCCACGCGCATTCCGGTGCGGCCATGGATTGCGCAATTGCAGCAGGCCTATTCGCAGAAGATGCTGCCGACGCTGCTTGCAGCCACCGTCGCGCCGTCCAAGGCGCTGGCGATTACGGTGGACGACGCGCGCGTCAGCTACAGGATGGTCCTGCAAAGCCTCGGCTATGCGCTGGTGCCGCTCGTTCTCACCGTCGCGACCCTGTGGACAGCGTGGTGGTACGTGGTGATCCACCCGCAGCCCGACGCGCCGTCTCCGGCAGCGATCACCGAGCGCGTCGAGCAGCCGCAGGCACTGGGCAGCGGTTCGGCCGACACGCCCGCTGAAGAAAAACTCGAGGAGCTTGGCGGCGGTGCCGCAAGCTCCGAATCCTCCAGCGCCAGCAAGCCGGAAGTTCTCCAGCAAATGGGGAATGCCGATTTGCAGAACCAGACGTCGTCGGCCCCGGTCGATGCCGGTCCGCCGCAGGCGTTCTACACCTACTTCGCATTCACCTGCGCAATCTTCGGATTGCTGCTGCTCTATTACTACTGGACCATGGGGCCGGAGCAGTTCGAGGTGCTTCGCTTGCTGACGTCCTCGGTGATGCCGCTCGGCATCCTGACGGCGGTGGTGCTGGCGGTCATCCTGCTCGGCATCACGACGGCGACGGAATCCGCGGCGGTTGGTGCGGCGGGCGCGTTCCTGCTGGCGTTCCAGGCGCGCACGCTCGACTGGAAGCGCACCAAGGAAGCGGTGTTCCTGACGGCGAAGACCACCTCGATGGTGTGCTGGCTGTTCGTCGGCTCGGCCCTGTTCTCGGCGGTGTTCGCGATTCTCGGCGGGCAGGCGCTGCTGGAGAGCTGGGTGTTGTCGCTGAACCTGACGCCGGTTCAGTTCATGATCCTGTCGCAGGCGATCATCTTCGTTCTCGGCTGGCCGCTGGAATGGACCGAGATCATCGTGATCTTCGTGCCGATCTTCCTGCCGATGCTGAAACACTTCGGCATCGATCCGATTCTCTGGGGCGTGCTGGTGTTCGTCAATTTGCAGGCGGCGTTCCTGTCGCCGCCGGTGGCGATGTCGGCGTTCTATCTGAAGGGCGTCGCGCCGTCGCATGTCACGCTCAACCAGATTTTCGGCGGCATGATGCCTTACATGCTGATCGTGATCGTATGCATGATCTTCATGTATATCTGGCCGGGCCTGACGCTGTGGCTGCCGAACTATCTTTACGGCGGCTAGCGCCGGAAAACCGCCGGAACTTGAGGCACGGCCCCGCATGAATCATGCGGGGCCGTTCTTGTGAGGCGTGAAGGCGGCTCCTAGATTGGGTGCATGAGCGACGCCCAATCCCTGTTTTCGGTTCTCAGGCAGACCGCCGATCCGCGTGTGTCGGACGCCATCGCGGATCTGGTCGCGCACGGCGAGGACCATGAACTGAACCGCATCAATCTCGTCGATTTCTCCGCCAGACGCGGTCTCGACGAGGAGCGCGTGATCTCGGGCTTCCTCCACGCCTCGCGGCTGGGCATCTTCGATCTCACCTGGAACGTGCTGTGTCCCGGATGCAGCGGCGTGCTCGGCGCGCATGACACGCTCAAGCAGCTTCGTCCCGAGGATTATCATTGCGGCCTGTGCGCGGCCGGCTATCAGGCCTCGGTCGACGATCAGGTCGAGGTCGCCTTCACCGTCAGCCCGCGGGTGCGGCGCATCGCGGCGCACGATCCGCAGACATTGCCGAGCTGGGATTACTGGCGGCAGATTTTCTGGAGCTCGGGCATCGATATTTCCGAAGGCTCGTTCGAGCGGCTGGTGAGCGAAGCCACGCTCGAAGCGATCGAACTGGCCTCCGGCGAGAAAGCCGTCGTGTCCCTGCAACTGCCCGCGCAATTCGTGATCGTGTTCGAGCCGGTGACGCACTCGGCGCTGTTTCTCGACGTCAAGGGCGAGCCGACCAAGGAGAAGCAGAACGCCTCGATGGTGTTCGACGGCGTCCACGCGCCGACCGGCACTATCGAAATGCGCCCCGGCCCGCTGCGCCTCGCGCTGGACAATCAGGCGGGAACGCGCGTACTCCCGTCGGTCTGGATCGCAGGTGACGCGCTCCATGATCTGCTCGGCAAGCGCAAGCCGATCGTCACCGCAAAACGGATCCTGGCGAACCAGACCTTCCGCGATGTCTACAAGGCGGACAATCTCAGCATCGACCAGCGGCTCAAAATCACGTCGCTGACGTTTCTGTTCACCGACCTCAAGGGCTCCACCGCGCTTTACGAGCGGGTCGGCGATCTCGCGGCGTTCGATCTGGTCCGTGCGCATTTTCGGGCGCTGCTGGAGATCATCGCGTCGGAAGCCGGCGCCGTGGTGAAGACCATCGGCGACGCGGTGATGGCGACATTCGTGCGGCCGGAACAGGCGGTCGCGGCGGGTCTTCGGATGCGCGAGGCGATGGATGTGCTGAACAATCAGCGCGGAACCAGGGATCTGCTGGTCAAGATCGGCATCCACGAGGGCGCGTGCCTCGCGGTGATGCTGAACGACCGGCAGGACTACTTCGGCCAGACCGTCAACATCGCGGCGAGGGTGCAGGGGCAGGCCACGGAGCGGGCGATCAGCGCCACCGGGGCGGTGGTCAAATCCCCGGCGGTGGTGGAGCTTTTGAGCAAGGCGGGACTGACGCCGGCGGAAAAGAGCGTCGAATTGCGCGGCATCGCCGATAAGGTCGTGATCTACGAGATTCCGTGACGGCCGTATGAAGGCTCCGGCAGGCGGCTTTTTCGCCCACGGCAAGCGTCCCGGGAACCGGCCCAGATTGCCAGACTTTCATTTTCAGGCCATAGAACCAAATGACTTTGTGCCCTAGAGTCCGGTGCTGGGTTCCGGTTCTGATTGCAGAGATTGATGCTCGATAAATTACGCCACTTCATTACGGACATTGTTTCCCCCGCCGGGACCGAGACTCGCACATTTGCTGATGGTGACTATCGGCTCGCGGCGACGGCTCTTCTGATCCATGTCATTTCGCTCGATGGCGAACCGTCGGAAACCGAAAAAAGCAAGCTGCACGCGCTGCTCGAATACCGCTTTGAACTCGACCCGGGCACGGCCGACAAGCTGATTGCGGACGCAACGCTGGTGGAAGGCGAGGCGGTCGATCTCTACCACTTTACAAGCATCATCATGCGCACCCTCAACGAGGAGGGCCGGCTGCGCATCATCGAGATGATGTGGGAACTCGTTTTTGCCGATGGCCATGTCACGGAGTTCGAGGACAACATCGTCTGGCGCGCCGCGGACCTGCTTGGCATTTCATCGCGCGACCGCATTAATCTCAAACACCGCGTGGCCGATGGCCGGCTTGCGCGCGATACGGCGACATAATTTGCTTGTTTTTTGATGGATTTTTCAGCGTCATTCAATTTCCTGGGCGAAGCGCAAAACAACTGAAATGCAATCATGACTGAACGGGTCACGTTGATCACGGGTGCTTCCTCGGGCATCGGCGCGGAGCTCGCGCGGATTTTCGCGGCGAATGGCTACAAGACTGTTTTGGTCGCGCGCCGCGAAGATCGCCTCAACCAGCTTGCGGACGAGATCGCCGCCACCGGAAAAACGCGCCCCGCCGTCATCGCCTACGATCTGAACGAGGAGGGTGCCTGCGACCGCATCGCGGCGGCGCTCGAGGCGATGGGTGCTGAGGTCGAGATCGTCGTCAACAACGCGGGCTACGGCCTGTTCGGCGATGCCGTCGACCTCAACCGTGCGCAGCAATTGGCCATGGTCAATCTCAACGTCCGGGTGCTCACCGATCTCACGCTGCGGTTCTCCGAAAGCATCATCCGTCATCGCGGAGGCATTCTGAACGTCGCCTCCATCGCGTCGTTCCTGCCGGGTCCGCGCATGGCGGTCTATTACGCCACCAAGGCCTACGTGCTGTCCTTCACTGAGGCGATGCGCGGCGAACTGGGAGCAAAGGGCGTGCGCGTCACGGCCTTGTGTCCGGGGACGGTACCGACCGAGTTTCAGGGCGTCGCTGGCTTCAAGCCGGGCCTCGATTCGGCGGTCCTGAACCTGTCGGCGGCCGCCGTCGCGCGGGCGGGCTATCGCGGGCTGATGTCGAACAAGCGGCTTGTGCTGCCCGGAGTCGGCGTGCGGATGATCCCGTTCATGCTGCGCTTTGCCCCGCGCAGTCTGGTGCTGGCGTCGGTCGCCCGGGTGCAGCAGAAGCGCTAGGGGGCATGGCCCCGAAAAGTGGGCACCGGTTTTCGGACAGGGCCATGCCGTTAAACCAAACCTGGTCCACAGGCGCAGATCACATCCGCGAAATCCCGGCTCGACGCCGCCTTGGCAACACAATATTTTCAATTTCGGCGTCCAATAGAGATGCTTGTCCTCCGCCGGGGATTGAAGACGAAAATCGATGCTGTGGCCTGATGCCGATCGACCCTCAGAGTCCTGCCCGACACCTTTCGGCCCGCCGACTTATGGCCTGACCACCTGCGGTCGGTTCACCGCGCTTCCGGTACTCATCATCCTGCATGGGCCGATGTCCACTCCGGGACGGGTCGGCAATGCGCTGCGCGCCATGGGTCATCCCCTCGACATTCGCCGCCCGGTGTTCGGCGATCCGCTGCCGGAAACGCTCGAAAACCATGCCGGCGCGATCATGTTCGGTGGCCCGATGAGCGCCAACGACAGCGAGGATTTTATTTCGCGCGAGATCGACTGGCTCGCGGTGCCTCTGAAAGAGCAGCGGCCGTTCCTCGGGATTTGTCTTGGTGCGCAGATTTTCGCGAAGCATCTCGGAGCCCGGGTGGGACCTCATCCCGAGGGTCGCGCCGAGGTCGGCTACTATCCGATCCGCCCGACCGAAGCTGGCCGCAGGATCTGCACCGACTGGCCCGATCACGTTTATCACTGGCATCGCGAGGGCTTTGAGCTTCCGGTGGGCACCGAGCTTTTGGCGGAGGGTGACGATTTCCCGGTGCAGGCGTTCCGCAGCGGGCGCTGTTTCGGCATTCAGTTTCATCCCGACGTGACCCACGCGATGCTGCATCGCTGGACCACGCGCGGGCACGAGCGCATGGCGCTGCCGGGCGCCCGCGCGCGCGCCGATCATTTCACCGGACGCATGATTCACGATCTCGCCGAGCGGGCGTGGCTGACCGCGTTTCTCGACGGCTGGCTGCATCGGCCGCCGCCGCCAACCGGTGCGGTCGCATCGCTCGCGGCGGAGTAACGCCCGCTAGCCGGCGGCCTTCGTCACGATGCTGATCTCCGATGTCAGCGTGCGATGGACCGGGCACTTGTCGGCGATTTCCATCAGCTTCTGGCGTTGCTCGGCGTCAAGATTGCCGTCGAGCGCGATCGTGCGTTCGATCCTGGAGATCATGCCTTCCTTGGTTTCGCACTCTTCGCAGTCCTTGGCATAAACGCGGCTGTGCTTCAGCGTCACCGTGGCGCGGTCGAGCGGGATCGTTTTTCTGTCGGCGTACAGCCGCATCGTCATCGACGTGCAGGCGCCAAGCGCCGCCAGCAGAAGATCGTAAGGCCCGGCGCCGGAATCGCGGCCGCCGACATCCACAGGTTCGTCGGCAATGATCCGGTGCTTGCCGGCCGAGATCAGATTCTGAAGTTTGCTCGCGCGCGTCTCGCTGACGACAACGACGCCCGCGGGCGTGTCCGAAGCAGCGCCTGCCTCTGCCGCAGGGGGTGCATCGAGATAGCGCATCGCCCAGGTCGAGATCATGTCGGCGACATAGTGCGCATCGCGCTTCTGCGTCAGCAGATGGTCAGCGCCGGTCAGCGAAATAAAGCTTTTGGGATGTTTCGCCGCGATGAAGATGCGTGTCGCATTGTCGATGCCGACATAATCGTCGGTCGGCGAATGGAAGATCAGCAGCGGCTTGTGAAGTTTCGCGATGGTCTCGGTCAGCTTGTGCTCGGCGATGTCGTCGAGGAATTCGCGCTTGATGCGGAACGGCCGCCCGGCCAGGGAGACCTCAAGCTCGCCCTGTTCGCGGATCGCCGGGATATGATCCTTGAACAGATGCGTGACATGCGCGGGATCGGACGGAGCAGCGATGGTGGCGACGCATTTCGCTTCCGGAATCAGCGAGGCCGCGGCGAGAATCGCCGCGCCGCCGAGACTGTGGCCGATCAAAATGGAAGGTGCGCGCTTCGTCTTGCGCAGGTGATCCGCGGCCAGCACCAGATCGCCGATGTTGGAGGAGAACGTGGTGTTGGCGAACTCGCCCTCGCTGGCGCCGATGCCGGTGAAATCGAACCGCAGCGTGGCGATGCCGTGTTTTGCGAGACCCTCCGCGATCCGCTTCGCTGCCAGCACATCCTTGCCGCAGGTGAAGCAATGCGCCAGCAGCGCGGTGGCCGTGGGCTCGCCGTCCGGCAGGTCCAGCGAGGCAGCCAGCATCAGCCCGTCGGAGCCGGGAAACTGGAATTTTTCGGTCGTCATGATAGGCCCCATTGCTTGATGATCGCGTCGCACATGACGCGCATCCTAGCGCAGGACGCGGAGACTTTGGGGTAACGATGCTTTGGGCAGGATTTTTGCAGCAACTCCGGAGGAGTTGGTGGAGCCAGGCGGGATCGAACCGCCGACCTCGTCATTGCGAACGACGCGCTCTCCCAGCTGAGCTATGGCCCCTTGATCGGCCGGGCCTTTGCAGGCTGCGGCGGACAAGCGGGGCCATTTACAATCCCGATCATGGCCAAGTCAAGAACGCCAAAAAGTGGGATTCCCAGCAGTTTTAGGCCGGGAACCTCCCTTGTTTGCAGCGCCGCGAACCGGTATTGAGGCGGACGTCCACAGAAGCGAGCCAGCAACGCCATGCGCGCCATTCTCGACATCATCAACGTCATCCTCGATCTGTACGTCTGGCTGCTGATCGCCTCGGCGATCCTGTCCTGGCTGATCGCTTTCAACGTGGTGAACACCCGCAACCAGTTCGTCGCGGCGGTGGCCGAGTTTCTCTACAAGATCACCGAGCCGGTGTTGCGGCCGATCCGGAACGTCATGCCGAATTTCGGCGGCCTCGATATTTCGCCGATCATCGTGATCCTGATCATCATGTTCATCCAGCGCGTGATTGCCTATTACATCTATCCGAACGTGATCTGATCGCGCCGGGTACGCTGCTGCCGTGACTCTTCCGTGGCGCTTCTCTACGCAGGGTATCAGCGTCGCGTTGCGCGTCACGCCGCGTGGCGGACGCGATGCGATCGACGGCATTGAAACACTGGCCAATGGCCGCAGTGTCGTCAAAGTCCGCGTTCGCGTCATCGCCGAAGGCGGCGAAGCCAATCGCGCGGTGACCGAACTGCTTGCCAGCGCGCTTCATGTGCCGAAAAGCCATGTGCGCGTGTTGTCCGGCGTGACCTCGCGGCTGAAGCAGGTGGCAGTGGACGGCGATCCGAAAAAACTCGGCGAGGCGCTGGCCGCACTCACGGCAACAACGTCCTGACGTGACGCGCGACCATCGCGCATCCGGAATCCGCCGCGCGATGCGAGGAATATCCTGCTGCGTGCCGCCTGCTGCAAAGAACGTCGCGCGTGTGAAGCACGGTGTCGTCATGTGTTTTATTGCCTGATTTGACAGGGTTTTTCGGGCCAATAGGTTTTCCGTCCCGCACTCAGTTGAAACGGATGGAATCATGTCCACAAAATTCAAAGAGATCTTCGAGGCGACACAAGCGGCGCTCAGGCAAACGCCGGCTCAGTCGGAAGTCTGGTATGAAACGCAAACCAGGTTAGGCGCCGGCGTCGACAGCACTGCATCGGTTCGCCAGTTCTCCGTGCGTGTGGATGAGCCCGACGGGCTGGGCGGATTGGACACCGCGCCCAGTCCGGTCGAATACATTCTCGTGGCGCTGGGATCATGTCAGGAAATCACCTACCGGCTTTATGCGGACGCGCTCGGCATTCCGCTGAATGGTGTATCGGTGAAGCTGAAGGCGTTGCTTGATCTTCGCGGTTTCTTCGCCGTCGATGAAACGGTCAAGCCGGGATTCCAGTATATCGAGGCCACGGTGACGTTCGACAGCCCCGCCTCGGAAGACGATCTGCGCCGGCTGAAGGACACGGTCGATCAGCATTGTCCGGTTCTCGACATTCTCCGCAATCCGCTGCCGGTGTCCATCGTTGTCGGGAAGCATCAGGCCGCCGCACACGCCGCAGCCTGACCCGCAAGGCGCGAGGCGGGTCCCGCCGCGCATCAGGTGCGAGCGCCCTTTTTACGACACAGACCGCTTCCTGACCGGAAACACCGCTGCCAGAACTGGCAGCGGTGTTGCATGGCTGTGGGCCTTTGCTATATCGCAGCGTCAATCCGGGGAGATCGAATGACGGCCCAAATCATCGACGGAAAAATCATTGCGGCGGACCTGCGCGCGCGTGTCGCCGCGGAGGTTGCGCGGGTGAAGCGCGATCACGGCCTCACACCGGGGCTGGCGGTGGTTCTGGTCGGTCACGATCCTGCCTCCGAGGTCTATGTCCGCAACAAGGGCAAGCAGACCGAAGCCGCCGGCATGGCGTCGTTCGAGTACAAACTGCCGGCGGACACATCGCAAAAGGATTTGCTGGCGCTGGTCGCGAAGCTCAACGCCGACGCGAATGTCCACGGCATTCTGGTACAGCTGCCGCTACCCGCCGGGCTCGATACGCAGACCGTCATCAACGCGATCGATCCGGCCAAGGATGTCGATGGCCTGCATCCGGTCAATGCCGGGCGTCTCGCCAACGGTCTGCCCGCGCTGACGCCTTGCACGCCGCTCGGCTGCATTATCCTGGCGAAAACCGTTCACGCCTCGCTGGAAGGCCTGAACGCCGTCATCATCGGCCGCTCCAATCTGGTGGGCCGTCCGCTGGTGCAACTGCTGCTCAACGAGAACGCCACGGTCACCATCGCGCATTCGCGCACGCGCGATCTTTCGGACATCTGCAAGCGCGCCGATCTGCTGCTGGCCGCGGTGGGCAAGCCCGAGATGGTCAAGGCCTCATGGATCAAGCCGGGCGCGACCGTGATCGATATCGGCATCAATCGCATTCCGGGCGCGGACGGGAAAAACAAGCTGGTCGGCGATGTCGCCTATCAGGAGGCGCTTGGCGTCGCCGGCGCGATCACCCCGGTGCCCGGCGGCGTCGGGCAGATGACGGTGGCGTGCTTGCTGGTCAACACGCTGCGCGCGGCATGTGCCATCAAGGGGCTTGCGGTGCCAGCGGTGTAAGAATTGTCATTGCGAGGAGCGCTTGCGACGAAGCAATCCAGCTTTTCCAACGTCATTATGGATTGCTTCGCTTCGCTCGCAATGACGAAGAAGCGGCTCGCGCTTAATTCGCCGTGTTCTGCACCAGCCGCCGGTAAAACCGGATCATGTCCGCGTAGTTCGCGACGCTGAGGCGCTCGTTGGTGCCGTGAAAGCGTGTGAGGTCCTCGGCCGTCGCGCGCACCGGCGAGAAGCGGAAGATGTTGTCGGTGACATCCGCCAGATGCCGCGAGTCGGTGGCGGCGACCATCAGGCCGGGTGCAACCACGACATCGGGAAAGATCTCGCGGATCGTCGTGTTCAGCGCGCGGTAGGAGGAGCTTGCGGTCGAGGTGACCGGCGGCGGGGACGTGTTGCCCGGGCGCGGTTCGATCTCGATCCTGTCGTTGGCGGCGGCGCGCTTGACGTGATCGATCACGCTGGCCTCGGTCTCGCCGGGCAGCAGCCGGAAATTCACCGTGGCATCGACCCGTCCCGGAAGCACGTTGTCCTGATTGCCGGCGTTGAAGATCGTCAGCGCGGTCGTGGTGCGGATCATCGCGTTGGTGGACTGGGCTTTCTCAAGCTCGCGTTGCAGCAGCGGCTTCAGCAGCCACAGGTTGGACAGCACGACGCGGTTGGTCATGTTCATTTCCGGCGCGAGCGTGTCGAACATTTCGCGCGCGGTGCCGCGAATCTCCGCCGGGAATTGCTTGTCTTCGAGCCGCGCCAGCGCTGCGCTCATCATCCCGATGGCCGACTGGCGCGGCGGCATCGATGAATGGCCGGGGGCGGCATTGAGGTTCAGCGTCAGCGTGACGTAGCCTTTTTCGGCGACGCCGATCAGCGCCACCGGCTTGTCGATGCCTTTGAGGATTCCGTCGGTGATCAGCAGGCCTTCGTCGAGAATGAAGTCGAGCCTGATGCCCCGGCTCTTGAACAGCGCCGCGATCTGTTTCGCGCCGCGCTGGCCGCCAACCTCCTCGTCCTGGCCGAACACGAAATACAGCGTGCGCTTCGGCTTGAAGCCTTCTTTCGCCAATTGTTCGGCAGCCTCGAGGATCGAGAACAGGTTTCCCTTGTCGTCCCACGAGCCGCGGCCCCAGATGAAGCCGTCGCGGATCACGCCGTCGAACGGCGGCGCCAGCCAGTTGCCTTCGGTGCCGGGCGCGATCGGAACCACGTCCTGATGCGCCAGCAGCGCCGCGGGCGCGGCTTTCGGATCGGAGCCTTGCCACGTGTAGAGCAGGCCGTAATTGCCGACGACCTCACGCTTCGTGGCCGCGTGGAACGCCGGATAGTTCGCCTGCATGAAGGTGTGCAGCCCGCGAAATGCATCGGCGCCTTGTTCGGGATCGAGAAAACTGGAAACGGTCCGGAACCGGATCGCTTCCGCCAGCCGCTTCGCCACCGCGTCGATATCCACCGCGACTTGCGGTAGCGCTGCGACATGGATCTGGCGGGATTTCGTCAACAGCGCGTTGGCGACGAGCACGCCGGCGAGAATGACAACGGCCGCGATCAACAGCAGCGCGAGTTTGCGGATCAGCCGGATCATGCGGGCATTCCTTGGAGCGCGGTCAGGTTATCGCGCCGCTGCGCATCACATGCGATGTGCATGACGATGTCTGGTGGACTGTGCGGTGACAGCGCCGAAGATGACGGCGCGGAATCGGAGCGGCGGCCGGAGTTGCGAAGGTCGCGGAGACTCACGCCGTCCAGGCGAACGCGACCTTGTCGAGCGACTTGACGCCGAATCGTTCCGAGGAGCGCGCGACCATGCGTCCACCGAGGTTGCGGTAAAACTCGACCGCAGGCTCGTTGTCCGACAGCGCCCAGATCACCATGCTCTTCAGCCCGCTCTGGATCAGGTCGCGCTTGGCGGCGGTGAACAGGCGGCGGCCGAAACCGAGGCCCTGGAATTCCGGACGCAGATAAAGCTCGTAGATCTCGCCTTCGAAATGCAGGCTGCGGGCGCGGTTGCGGCCGTAGTTGGCGTAACCCGCGACCTTGTCGCCGAACGACAGCACGCTGACGCGGCTGCCTTTGCGAATCGCGCTGTCCCACCAGTTGGGGCCGCGGCGGCTGATCAGTTTCTCGAGTTCGGCCCCGGGGATGATTCCCTGATAGGCGGCGCGCCACGCTTCATCATGCGTTGCAGCAACTGCTGACGCATCGGAAGCCTTGGCCGGTCGAACTTCGATAAGGATCGTGCTCATGGTGCAATCAAAGCAACTCGCGGCCCCGCCTTCAAGGTCCATCCTTAATTATCGGTTAATATGTGCGCTTTTTGCATCAGCTGAAGAGGCCCGTTGTGCCGAAAAAGGACACGGCAAGGCCGTAAACGCTTGGCTTGGCGGCCGGCCGCGGGTCATGATCGCCGCATATGACCGGAATGGAATCACTCAAAGCGGCGGCCGTGCTTGTCACGATTGGCCTTTCGTCGATCGCGCCGGCTTCGGGTGAACAGCGGCTGGGCGCGCAGGGCGGCGAAGGGTCGCCGAACCGGCGTCAGGAATGGCTGGTGCCGACCCAGGACCAGATCACACCTTCGCGAGCGGTTCTGTTCCGGCCCGCCGGGAAGGGACCGTTCCGGCTGGCGGTGATCGCCCACGCATCGACCCAGAACCGGTTGCAGCGCGCGCAGATGCCGCAGCCCGAATATCCCGCGCTCGCGGCAGCATTGGTGGCGCGCGGTTTCGCCGTGCTGGTGCCGCAGCGGCTCGGCCACGGCAAGACAGGCGGGCCATACCTGGAAGATCAGGAAGGCTGCGACAACGCCGAGTATGCGATGTCGGCGCGCAGCACCGCGGAGGCGATCACGACGGCGATGACTTTCATGCGCGCGCAGGCTTTCGTGCGGAAAGAGGCCTCCGTGATCGTTGGGCATTCAGCGGGCGGCTGGGGCGCGCTGGCGCTGGCGGATCAAAGTCCGAAAAGCATTTCCGCGATCATCGTGTTTGCGCCGGGGCGCGGCGGGCGCGCCGGCGATCGCGCGGGCAACATCTGCGCGCCGGATAAACTGATCGCGGCGGCGACCGAGTTCGGCGAAGGCGCGCGCATTCCGGTGACATGGTTGGTGGCGGAGAACGATTCGTACTTCCCGCCGGAGTTCTCCAAAAAAATGGCCGACGCCTTCATCGAGGCTGGCGATGACAAGGTGGATTTTCTCGTGCTTCCTCCGTTCGGCAAGGAAGGCCACTGGCTCGCGGAGGCGGGGGAGGGCGCGGAGATGGAGCAGTTGCTGGCGACTGCTTCCGGGCTGACTGTTCAGGCACCGGTGGCGCAGGGAGCGAGCGCTAAGAAAAAATGATTGTTAGATTAAAAATTGGAGGTTGGTGATGGCGCTAATTCGAAGATTTGAGCGGAGTCAGATGGAGCGCAACTCCGTTCACGATGCAATCGATGCAAAGTACGCGATCTTTGAAAAGGATGGTCGAAGCTTTGTTCAGATTGACAGCTTTGGTCGCGACTCTAGGGAAATTCCAGGAAAGAAAAGTCAGACTCTTCAACTAAGTCGAGAATCCGGGCTTCAACTTATAAAGATTCTGAAGGGAGCATTTCACGTCGACTGACGGAGTGCTCCTTCCCCCACCACCTCCCCCGCAGCCCTCACCCCACTCTCCTGCGCGCCATGGGCCGTTGAGAAGAAATTCGGCGATGTCGCCTCGCCCGCGAAGAACAAACGCCCATCGACGGGGGCTGCCAGCACGGCGCGGGCGCCGGCGTGGCCGGGCAGCGCGTGAGAATACGAACCGCGCGCGAGCGGATCGTGCGCCCAGCGCGATTCGCCAAGCGGTTTGAGCTTGCGGCGAAAATCCGAACCGAGCAGCGCCACGATTTCGGAGATAGCTTGCGCGGCCAGCGCGCCGTCACCGGCGTCTTCCAGTTCACGCGCAAAACGGCCGCCGAAAAATCCCTCGATGCAGGATTGGCCGAACGGCCGCAGGTGATAGGTGCCCATCGCCGTGCGCATGGTCGCGGCGCGCAGGCTGCCGTCCTTCGGAAAATCGTTGGGCCCGTCGAGCGCCAGCATCACCTTGTCGGCGAGGCCGAGCGGCAGCCCGGCGGCCGCACTCACCTTCGCCGGCAGCGCGGGATGAAAACGGATTGTTTCATTGGCCAGAAGATTGGTCGGTGCGGTGACGATGACCTTGCCCGCTGTCAGCGTGCCGCGCGATGTCTCGATCCGGATACGCGCGCCGGAATGATCGATCAGCGTCACCTGCGTGCTCAATGAGACAGGACATGGCGCGCCGTAAGCCGCGATCAGCGCGCCATAGCCGCGCCGCACCCGCCAGTTGACCTCGGTGTCCTCGTAGGCGTCCATGTCGTAGATCGACACCTGATCGAGTTCGCAGCCGTTCACATAGGTCGAGATCGCATCGATCATCGGATTCCAGCGGTTGCCGGGCTCCAGATAATCGCTTGCGGCGCTGTCGCTGTCGTTCTCGGAAGCCTGTTCGGCGCGATCATAGAAGGCATCGAGTGCTGCGATGAATTCTGCGCGTTCACGCGCGGGAAAACCCCTGTCGTCGTTCTGCTCGCGCCATGGCGGCCGATTCCGGTCGACCTCGAAGTTCAACTGTTCCGCGATTGCAACGAACGGATTCTTGTCGGCGGAATGCAGCCAGCCGCAGCCGACGTCGAACGGAATGTCGCCCGGCAGGATGATGGTGTGGCCGCGCCCGCCGATGCGGTCGCGCGCTTCAAGCACCAGCACCGAAAGTCCCGAACTCTCGAGCGTGCGCGCGGCGGCAAGGCCGGCGGCGCCCGCGCCAATGATCGCGACATCGATGTTGGAGGGAAGGGACATGGCGGCGCTCGGCTCGTCTCAAAGGTCGCGAGCTTGCCGGAACGGCCTCGCCCTCACGGACCTATAAGACGACGATGCCCGGCACAAGGCCGGGCATGCGCGATTTATGATGCGGACGGTGTCGGCCGGTGACGGCGGAACATCCCGGCCAGCCGCTCCCATTTCGATCCGCGCGCAGGCGTGGCCTCGCCGTCGCGCTCGTTCTTGGTGAAGAACTGCGTGATCGCGACAAAGAACACCGGCACCATCAGCAGCGCCAGCACGACGACGGCGATCATGCCGCCCATCACGCTGGTGCCGAGCGCGTTCTGGCTTCTGCCGCCGGCCCCGGAAGCAATCGCCATCGGCAGCACGCCGCAGACGAATGCCAGGCCCGTCATGAGGATCGGCCGGAAGCGCAGATGGCAGGCCTCCATCGTCGCCTGCAACAATGGCGTGCCCTTGGCGCGCAGATCCTTGGCGAACTCGATGATCAGGATGGCGTCCTTCGCCGCCAGACCGATGATCGTGATCAGCGCGACCGTGAAGTAGACGTCATTGGCGAGGCCGCGTGACATCGCCGCCAGCACCGCGCCGCAGATGCCGAGCGGCACCGTCATCAGCACGGCGAGCGGAATGGTCCAGCTTTCATACAGCGCGGCCAGACACAGGAACACGATCAGCGCCGAGAGGCCGAGCAGGAACGGCGCCTGCGAGCCCGACAGCTTTTCCTGCAACGACTGGCCGGTCCATTCGAAGCCGAAGCCGCGCGGCAGCCGCGCAGTGAGTCGCTCCATCTCGGCGATGGCATCGCCGGAGGTGTAGCCGGGCTTGGCTTCGCCGGAGATACGCACCGATGGATAGTAGTTGAAGCCCACGATCTGCGTCGGGCCGACCGCCCACTTGATGGTCGCGAACGACGACAGCGGCACCAGATGGCCTTGGGCATTCTTGACGTTGTAGGCGAGAATGTCCTGCGCGTTCATGCGGCCGACGCTGTCGGCCTGCACGATCACACGCTGCATCCGGCCGCGGTTCGGGAAGTCGTTGACATAGGCCGAACCGAGATTGGTCGAGATCGTGCTGTTGATGTCGGCGAAGGTGACACCCTGCGCCGCCGCCTGTTCGCGGTCGATGATCAACTGCACCTGCGGCGCTTCGGGCAGGCCTTCGGCGTAGACGTTCTGCAGCACGGCGCTTTGTTTGGCCGCCGCCAGCAGATCGTCCTTGGCCTTCATCAGCGCGACGTAACCCTTCTGGCCGCGATCCTGAAGACGGAAGGAGAAGCCCGACGAGTTGCCGAGGTTATCGATCGGCGGCGGCTGCAAGGCCGAGACCTTGGCGTCCTTGATCGACTTCAGCGAGTTGTTGATGTCCGCGACGATGGCTGCGGCGGAATCGTTCGGCCCGCGCTCCGACCAGTCCTTCAGGGTGACGAAGGCCTGCGCGGTGTTCTGGCCTTGGCCCAAGAAGCTGAAACCGGTGAGGAACGTGACCTCGTCGATTCCCGAGCGGGTCTTGAGGAACTGCTCCACCTTTTCGACGGCGGCCTGGGTGCGGTTGAACGACGAGTCCGACGGCGTCTGCACGTCGACGGTGATGAAGCCCTGATCGTCCACCGGCAGGAAGCCGCCGGGAAGCCGGACGAACGCGAAGCCGAGACCGACCAGCAGCGCCACGTAAACCAGCATCAACCGGCCGGTGCGCTTGACCGACCAGCCGACCACGCGGCCATAGCCGGCCCGCGTGTTGTCAAGCCGGGTGTTGAACCAGCCGAACAGGCCGGTCTTCGCGTGGCCGTGCCCCGCCTTCACCGGCTTGAGCAGCGTCGCGCACAAAGCCGGCGTCAGCGACAGCGCCATCAGCGCGGAGAACGAGATCGCGGCGACCATGGTCACGGAGAACTGGCGATAGATGATGCCGACCGAGCCGGGGAAGAACGCCATCGGCACGAACACCGCGATCAGCACCAGCGTGATACCGACAATGGCGCTGGTGATCTGCGTCATGGCCTTGCGCGTGGCTTCCTTTGGCGAAAGCCCTTCCTCCGACATGATGCGTTCGACGTTTTCCACCACCACGATGGCGTCGTCGACCAGAATGCCGATTGCCAGCACCATGCCGAACATGGTCAGCATGTTGATGGAGTAGCCGAACAGATACAGCGCGGTACATGTGCCGAGCAGCGCGATCGGCACCACGATGGTGGGGATCAGCGTGTAGCGGAAATTCTGCAGGAACAGGAACATCACGATGAAGACGAGGACGATGGCCTCGATCAGCGTCTGCACCACCTTCGTGATCGAGGCTTCGACCACCGGCGTGATGTTGTACGGAATGTCGTAGGTGATGTTGGCCGGGAAATACTTCGCCAGCTCCTTCATCTTGGCTTCGACGGCGCTGGCGGTGGCGAGCGCGTTGCCGGTCGGCGACAGCAGCACGGAAAGGCCCGCGCTCGGCTTGCCGTTCAGCCGCGTGGTGAACTGATAGCCCATGCCGCCGATCTCGATGCGTCCGACGTCGCGCAGGCGAACCGTCGATCCGTCCGGATTGGCTTTCAGCACGATGGCGCCGAACTCGTCGGCGGAGGTGAGCTGGCCCTTCACCAGAATCAGCGCGGAAATCGTCTGGTCTTTCTTGCTCGGCTCCGCGCCGACGCTGCCGGACGCGACCTGTGCGTTCTGCGCGGTAATTGCCTTCGTCACGTCGTCGGCGGTGAGGTTGTAGGAGACGAGCTTGACCGGATCGATCCAGATTCGCAGCGAGCGTTCGGTCGAATACAGCGTGGCACGCCCGACGCCGGGAATGCGGCGGATTTCGCCGAGCACGTTGCGGATCATGAAGTCGCCGAGGCCGACTTCGTCGAGGCTGCCGTCGGTGGAATTCAGCGTGACGATCTGCAGCACCGCGCTGGACGCTTCCTCGACCAGGATGCCCTGCTGGATGACCGGGCGCGGCAACCGCGCCTCGACGCGCTTGATGCGGTTCTGCACTTCGACCGAGGCGAGATTCGAATCGGTGCCGGGCACGAAGTTGGCGATGATCTCGACCTGACCCAGCGAGTCGCTGGTGGATTCGAAATTGAGAATGCCGGAGGCGCCGTTCAGTTCCTCCTCGATCAGCCGCGTCGTGGAGTTGTAAAGCTCCTCCGGCGACGAGCCGGGATAGCTCGTGGAAATCGAGATCGAGGGCGGCGCGATGATCGGATACTGCGCGATCGCCAGATACGGAATCGCGATGATTCCGAGCAAACAAATAAAGAGCGCAACCACCCAAGCGAAAATCGGGCGGTCGATAAAAAAGGCGGGCATGGACGTTGCTTTCTCGAATCTGGCTCTAAGACGCTGCGTCGGACCGGCGCAGACGCGTCAGAGTTTGTTGTTTTCACTTCTCCAAATGGGAGAAGGCAGCGAGCACAGCTCGCGGTGAGGGGGATCCGATCTTCGATCCGGGTCTTCCACGCCCCTCGCACCAACCCTCTCCCGGCAGGGAGAGGGGTCTATTTCTCAAGTCGCGCTCACCGCACCTGCGACTGTTCGGCAGACGTTGCGGCCGCAGATCGCTGCAAGCCGCTGTTCCGGTCGGCGGCCTGCGCTTCGGTCCAGGCGCTGGTCTTGACGGAATCGCCAACGACGAACTTCTGGAAGCCTTCGACGACGACGCGCTGGCCGGGCTTGAGCCCGTCGGTGATGAGCCACTGGCCATCGACAAGGCCGCCGGTGCGGACCGGCTGGGCCACGATGCGGTTGTCGTCCTTCACCAGATAGACTTCGCTGGCGCCGGACGAATTGCGCTGGATCGCCTGCGGCGGCACGGTGATGGCGTCGGGATCGCGGCCCTGTTCGATCAGGACGCGCACGAACATGCCGGGCAGCAATTCGCGCTTCGGATTCTTGAACTCGCCGCGCAGCGTGACTTGTCCGGTGCCGGCGTCGACCCGGGCGTCGGAGAACAGCAGCTTGCCGTCCTGCGGATAGGTTGAGCCATCGTCGACAACCAGACGAACCTTGGCGGCGTCAGCGGAGATCTGATCGAGATCGCCGCGGTCGAAGTCGCGGCGCAGGCGGTTGAGTTCGTTCACCGACTGGGTGAAGTCGGCATAGACCGAATTCAGCTGCTGGATCGTCGCCAGCGCGTGGGTTTCGTTCTGCACCACGAGGACGCCCTCGCTGAGCAGCGCGGCGCCGATGATGCCGCTGATCGGGGCGCGGATCGTGGCATAGCCGAGGTTGAGGCGCGCGCGGGCGACATCCGCAGTGCGCGCGGCGACTTCCGCCTTGGCCTGCGCGAGGGTTGCGATGGCGACCTCGTTGGAGGCCTGCGACGCGGCGTTGCTCTTGGTCAGGGTTTCGATGCGCACGGCGTGCTGGGACGCCTGATGCAGCGCCGCCTCGGCCTTGGCGAGCGCGGCTTCAGACGCCTGCAATTCGACTTCAAACGGTTTCGGATCGATCTGGTACAGCGGATCGCCCGCCTTCACTTCGCTGCCTTGCTCGAACATGCGCTCGACGATGATGCCCGACACGCGCGGACGGACATCGGCGACCCGCAGCGGCGCGATGCGGCCGGGGAGTTCCTTGACGATCGCGCGGGGCGACGCCTTCAAGGTCACGACGCTCACTTCAGGGGGCTCGGGCGGGGCCGACGAGGCGACGCTCTGGTCGTTGCAGCCCGAGAGGAGAACGGCAGCCCCAAAAAGCAGGGCCAGTGAGGTGATCGCGTGGGGACGCGCGTGCATTTCGTATCCTTCTTATTTTCGCATAGCCGAAAATCAGAACGACCGGGACCAGCCCGCTTGCGCGCGACCCGATTCACGATCCTTGCTGATAGGTCACAGCATGAATCGTGCCGGTGTGCATTGCAACAATGCCACAGGGCGACCGGATGTCGCGTGCTTCATAAGGCTTTGTTATTAAAGAAATTAATGAGCGTTAAGATTGCTCACAATTGCGTCAACCGGAATGATGGTACCGGACTGCGGAGCAGAAAAACTGTGCAAATGCAGCAATTGCCTGCTTTCGCGGCAGCGGCCCGGTCTGGCGCGAGTCGGAGGAAAATGGTGCGAGGTCGCCCCATAAGCCCTGCGTCGGCCGCATGGTTCAATGGCCCGGCGAGGGGATTCGCCAGTCCTGTCGCCTGTTTAGCTGCCGCTGAACGAGTTGTAGCCTTGGTCTTCCCAGTAGCCGCCCTTGTAGTCGTTGGTGACCTCCATCGAGATCACGTATTTCGGGTTCTTGAACCCGAGCTTGGTCGGGACCCGGATCTTCATCGGGTAGCCATAGGCGCGCGGCAGGATCTCGTCGCCGAACTTGAAGGTCATCTGGGTCTGCGGATGCAGCGCGGTCGCCATATCCAATGGCGAGTTGTAGCCGTCCATGTCCGCGCACTGGAACCAGCAATACTTCGCCTTGGTGTCCGCGCCGATCAGTTGCAGGAAGTGACTGAGCCGCACGCCGGTCCAGCTTCCGATCGCGCTCCAGCCCTCCACGCAGATGTGGCGCGTGATCTGTTTTTCCTGCGGCAGCTTGTAAAGCTCATCCAGCGTCCAGGATTTCTTGTTCTCGACCAGGCCGCGGACTTCGAGCTTCCACGCCTTGCCGTCGACATCGGGCGCATCCTCGACCGCGTAATAGCCGTTGAACGGAAACGGCCGGGTGATCGCGCTTTCCGGAAACGTCGGCGCCAGTGCGTTGGGATTGAAGATCGCCGCCTGTACCGCATCGTTGAACTTCGAGATCTGCGTCAGCATGGATTCAGCCGAGAAGCTGTCGGTGACGTCGCAGCCGGTCAGCAGCGTCAGCGCGCCGAGGCTGGCGCCGCTCGCGATAAAGCGCCGCCGCGACAGGTCCGGCATCAGCCTGGCCGCGTCCTTGACCAGCAGTTGCTTGTCGACGCCGGGGATCAGCAGTTTGCGGATACGGCCCATAACTATCTCCCAATGATCATGGCGCGCAGGCTCTTCGGAACCAGCAGCGCCAGCGCGACATGGATCACCAGAAATCCGACGATCGCCGCCATGCAGAAGAAGTGAACGTAACGCGCCACGTCGTAGCCGCCGAACAGCGCGGTCAGCCATTGCAACTGAACCGGCTTCCAGATCGACAGTCCCGACAGCACGATCAGGATGCCGACCACGATGATGCCGGCGTACAGCAGTTTCTGAACATAGTTGTAAACGGTGAGATCGGCGTGGGAGAGCTTGCCGGTCAGCGCCGCCCTGGTGTCGTCGATCACGCCGCTTGCGGTGATCGGCAGCAGCTTCTTGCGGAAGCGCCCGGTCACAAGGCCGAGCGTGAGATACACAAGGCCGTTGACCATCAGCAGCCACATCGCCGCGAAATGCCATTGCAGCGCGCCGCCGAGCCAGCCGCCCAGCGTAATCGAACTCGAGAATTTGAAATTGAACAGCGGCGAGGCGTTGTAGATCTGCCAGCCCGACATGATCATCAGGATCGTTGCCACGGCATTGATCCAGTGCACCACACGAACCCAGCCGGGCTGAATGGTCCTGCGGGCTGTAGCGGCCGGCGTGGCCGGGGAGCGATCTGTGACGATGCTGGACATGAGCTGTTCCGTTTCCACGATGTCATCAACACCTTACGTTGGCATATTAGTCCCTGTTACGGCCCGCGCGGCAAATTTCGCTTCCGGAACAAGCGATCAAACGCCGCAAGAGTTCACGAAAAAGCGAGCCGGGTTGCCCCGACTCGCTCATCGCCTGCCACCCGCATTCAGCGGGACACAGAATGCGACTGGATTGCGATTATTTCGCTAGCCAGCTTACGACTTCGGCATCAACACGGTGTCGACAACGTGGATCACGCCGTTCGACTGGTTGACGTCGGCGATGGTGACAGCCGATTTGCCGCCCTTGGCATCGATCAGCCAAACCTTCTTGCCGTCGAGCTTCACGGTAAGAGGCTCGCCTTCGACGGTCGTAAGCTTCTTGCCATCGGTCAGGTCTGAAGCATTCATTTTACCCGCGACGACGTGATAGGTCAGGATCTTGGTCAGCGTCGCCTTGTTCTCAGGCTTCACCAGCGTGTCGACGGTGCCGGCCGGCAGCTTGCCGAACGCAGCATTGGTCGGCGCGAACACGGTGAACGGGCCCTTGCTGGAGAGGGTATCGACCAGACCGGCGGCCTTCACGGCGGCGACCAGCGTGGTGTGATCCTTGGAGTTGACGGCGTTCTCGACGATGTTCTTCGACGGATACATCGGCGCGCCGCCGACCATCACGGTCTTTTCGCCGGACATTTCGCTTTTGCCCATCTTGTCCTGGGCCTGCACAGGCGCAGTGATGGAAGCCGTCAGGGTCAGTGCGCCGAAGGCGGCGGCGGACAGAAATGCAATACGCGTTGAAGAGTGCTTGGACATTGTTCGTCTCCCGATGAATTTGAATCCCGGCAGACATCCGCCGGACATTGGCGGCGGCGCTGCCTTATGGAGGATCGACCGCGCCGCCGTTACCCGAGCTACGGGAGCCGGTTCGGGGCGTTTCAGAATATAAATTTTGAAATTTTTGAAACTTTTTGCCGACATGCGGAATCAGAACGCCGTGCTTATGCGACATCAAAGTGTGACGCGCTCCCTCTCCCCGCTTGCGGGGAGAGGGTTGGGGTGAGGGGCCATTCTGAATTTCGCCCAAAAAGCCCCTCACCCGGATCGCTTCGCAATCCGACCTCTCCCCGTAAACGGGGAGAGGTGAAAGAACGAATATCCCCCCTTACAACATCGTCGGCGTCACGAAGCTGCGGTTGTGCGTCGGTGAAATCAGGATCTCGTTGACGCAGGCGCGCGGCGGCATGTTCGCAACGAACGCGATGGTGCGGCCGAGATCTTCCGGCTGCAGCATCTTCGCCTGTTCCTCGGCGCTCGGCACCACCGGGCGCAGCTTGAGGATCGGTGTTGCGACCTCGCCGGGCGAAAGACAGCAGGCGCGCAACCCGTTCTTGAATTCATCCATGTTGAACGAATGCGTCAGCGCCAGCACCGCGTGCTTGGTGGTGGTGTAGGCCGGTCCCGTCATCTTCGAGACATGACGCCCCGCCCATGACGCGACGTTGATGATGACGCCGTCCTTCTGCGCACGCATCGCCGGCAGCACCGCACGCATGCAATACATCACGCCGCTGAGATTAATGTCGACCAGCTTGTCCCAGCCTTCGGTGGTGATGTCGTCCCAGCTGCGCTTCGGCACGTTGACGCCCGCGCTGTTGACCAGGAGATCGATGCGGCCATGTTTGGCGACGATGGCGTTCGCGACTTTCTCGGCATCCGCCGCGCTGCTGACGTCGAGCACCATGGCTTCGCACGTGCCGCCCGCCTTTGCGATGCTGGCGACGGCTTCGTCGAGCACATCCTTGCGGCGGCCCGAGATCACGACCGTCCATCCCTCCTCTGCGAGCGACTGCGCCCCCGCCAGACCGATGCCGCTTCCGCCGCCCGTGATCCAGGCCACACGTTTCTTGTTATTGCTCATGCCGGTTGTCTCCGTTGCTGCGAGTGTTGGTTTTGGTGTACTCAAAATCGGAAAAATCCGACTTGCCACTGGAATGTTGCATGAACGCCGCCGCCAACGCCAATCTGTTTTCCCGCCTGTTCGACGGGCTCTCCGACACCGGCAGGCTTGCCATCGAGACCGCTGACGGGGCGCGCATCAGCTATGCCGACCTGATCGCGCAGGCGGGCCGTGTCGCGAATGTGATCGTGGCGCGCGGCGTGAAGCCGGGTGATCGTGTTGCAGCGCAAACCGAAAAGTCGGTCGAGGCGCTGGTGCTGTATCTGGCGACGGTGCGCGCGGGCGCGGTGTTCCTGCCGCTCAACACCGCCTATACGCTCAACGAGCTTGATTACTTCATCGGCGACGCCGAGCCGTCATTGATCGTGTGCGATCCGTCGAAGGCCGACGGCATCCGCACGCTGGCCGCAAAAGTCGGCGCGCAGGTCGAGACGCTCGATGCCGACGGCAAGGGATCGCTGACGATGGCAGCGTCAGGCGCAAGCGCGGAGTTCAAAACCGTTGCGCGCGCGGGCGACGATCTCGCCGCCATTCTCTACACGTCGGGCACCACGGGCCGCTCGAAAGGCGCGATGCTGACCCACGACAACCTGGCGTCGAATTCGCTGTCGCTGGTGGAGTACTGGCGCTTCACCAAAGACGACGTGCTGATCCACGCGCTGCCGATCTATCACACGCATGGATTATTCGTGGCGAGCAACGTCACGCTGTTCGCGCGCGCGGCGATGATCTTCCTGCCGAAGCTCGATCCCGAACTGATCATCAAGCTGATGGCGCGCGCCACCGTGCTGATGGGCGTGCCGACCTTCTACACGCGCCTCCTGCAAAGCCCGAACCTCTCCAAAGATTCCACGTCGCACATGCGGCTGTTTATTTCGGGCTCCGCGCCGCTGCTGGCGGAGACCCATCGCGAATGGTCGGCGCGCACGGGTCACGCGGTGCTCGAGCGCTACGGCATGACCGAAACCAACATGAATACATCGAACCCTTACGACGGCGACCGCGTCCCGGGCGCGGTGGGCTTTCCGCTGCCGGGCGTGACGGTGCGTGTCACCGATCCGGAAACCGGCAAGGAGCTTGCGCGCGATTCCATCGGCATGATCGAGGTCAAGGGCCCGAACGTATTCAAGGGCTATTGGCGGATGCCGGAGAAAACCAAGGAGGAGCTGCGCGCCGATGGTTTCTTCATCACCGGCGACCTCGGCAAGATCGACCCGCGCGGCTATGTCCACATCATCGGGCGCGGCAAGGACCTCGTGATCTCCGGCGGCTTCAATGTCTATCCGAAGGAAGTCGAGAACGAGATCGACGCCATTCCCGGCGTCACCGAGTCCGCCGTGATCGGCGTGCCGCATGCGGACTTTGGCGAAGGCGTCACCGCCGTCGTGGTCGGTGACAAGAAAACCCCGCTTGACGAGGCCAAAGTGCTGCACGCGCTCGACGGGCGGCTGGCGAAATTCAAGATGCCGAAGCGCGTGATCTTCGTTGACGATCTGCCGCGCAACACCATGGGCAAGGTGCAGAAGAACGTGCTGCGCGATGCCTATGCGGGGATTTACAAGAAGTAGCGGCGTTGCCGCTCAATACCCCGTCGCGAGACTGACGACGAACCGCGACGACACGATCAGCAGATAAATCCCGAACGCCATTTCGAGTTTGCGCTTGGTCATCAGATGCGCGACGCGCACGCCGAGCGGCGCGACCAGCAGGCTTGTCGGCATTACCAGCAACGCGCCGATGATCGAGATGTATCCGATCGCGAATGGCAGTTGCAGCGCGGTCACTTCCGGAAAGCGCGACGCCGCGGGCCAGCCCGCGTAGATGTAGCCGAGCGCGCCGGGAATCGAGATCAGCACCGCAAGGCCCGCCGAGGTGCCGATCGCCTGATGGATCGGGCGGCCGTAAAACGTCATCAGCAAATTCGAAAACAGCCCGCCGCCGATTCCCATCAGCGTCGAGAGCAGGCCGATGAAGAAGCCATAGGCGCGCATGAAAATGCCTTTCGGCATTTCATCGCCCAGCCGCCAGCTCTCCTTGCCGAGCAGCAGCCGCGCGGCCGCCGTCCAGGCGACGCAGACGAACACCACCTTGAACAGCTTCTCCGGCGCGTAGCGCGCGATCACGCTGCCGAGAATGACGCCGAGCAGCACCGGCAGTGCCCATTTCAGCAGGATGTCCATGTCGACGCTGCCGCGTTTACGGTGGGCCTGCCATGAGTGGATCGACGTCGGGATGATGATGGCGAGCGAAGTGCCGATGCAAAGCGGCATCCGGGCGTCGAGCGGAACGCCGGC
The DNA here is from genome assembly GCF_058800765.1 of Afipia sp. GW822-FHT04G07. Classification (NCBI taxonomy): domain Bacteria; kingdom Pseudomonadati; phylum Pseudomonadota; class Alphaproteobacteria; order Hyphomicrobiales; family Nitrobacteraceae; genus Afipia; species Afipia sp. GW822-FHT04G07. The sequence continues at coordinate 2,643,411 of NZ_JBXAMP010000001.1, read as the reverse complement.
GATACGGAAACATTCGTAGAGCACCGGAACCAGCACCGCGCCGCCGCCGATGCCGAAAATGCCGGCAAGAAATCCCGCCAGCGCGCCGGTCGCGATCAACAGGACCGCAAGCTCGAGCAGTTCCGAGACATTCAGGCCGGATATCATCATCGAGCGCCCCCAAATCGACGCAGCCAGTTGGGCTCAAAGCGCCTGCAAGACAAGGTGAAAGACAAGCTGAATCCGGCTTCAGAAACGATGAGCTGCGTCGCGTCCGTGGCATACATAAACTGCGTATACCAGAAGCGCCAGAAGCGAAAAACAAATGAATGATTTATGGTTCATTTGTTGTTCAGTTCTGCGTTGCGCTCATTCCTGCGACTCCGTAAATAGAAAACCTCTAACCAACGATCCCGCATAAAAAGTCGGCAACGCCTGCTTGCCGCAAACCGTTAAAGTCGCCCATGGCTCCCAGGATCGACCGCCCGCTTTCGCCTTTCATGACCTACCGCTGGACGCTGACGATGGCGATGTCCATCGTTCATCGCATCACCGGCATCGCGCTTTACGCCGGCACGTTGCTGATGGCGTGGTGGCTGATCGCAACGGCATCAGGGCCCGGCGCCTACGCCAATATTCAAGGTTTCACGTCGAGTTGGATCGGGCGCGTCATCGTGTTCGGATACACTTGGGCGCTGCTGCATCACATGCTGAGCGGCATCCGTCATTTCGTCTGGGATCTCGGCTACGGCTTCGGCCCGAACGAGCGCGAGTGGCTCACCCGCGCCGCCCTGATCGGATCCATCACCCTGACCATCCTCGTCTGGATCGTGGCCTACATGGTGGGAGGCGGACGATGAGCGCCGACATGTCGAAGTCCTCACCTTCCGTCCGCACGGCGCTCAAGCGCGTCCGCGGTCTCGGCGCGGCCCATCACGGCACCTCGGATTTTTTCCGCCAGCGCGTCACGGCGGTGGCGATGGTGCTGCTGTTCGTGCCGGTGATCGTCGTGATCCTGTCGCTGCTCGGCCGCAACCAGGCGGGTGCTGCGCAGATTCTCGGGTCGCCGCTGGTCGCCATCATCATGATCCTCTTCATCATCGCCAGCGTCTGGCACATGAAGATCGGCATGCAGGTGGTGCTGGAAGATTACGTCACCGACGAGAAGATCAAGCTGGCCGCGATCATCGCCAACAATTTCTTCTCCGCTGCGGTCGGCCTCGCGTCGATCTACGCGATTATCAAACTGTCATCTGGAGTTTAGCCCATGGCGTCGAACGGCCAGAGCGCGCCCGCCACCAACGGCAAGGTCAATGGGTCGGCCTATCCCATCGAAGACCATACCTATGACGTGATCGTCGTCGGCGCCGGCGGCGCAGGGCTGCGCGCGGTGGTTGGTTGCTCGGAAGCGGGCCTGCGCACGGCGTGCATTACCAAGGTTTTCCCGACGCGTTCTCACACCGTCGCCGCACAGGGCGGCATCTCCGCCTCGCTCGGCAACATGCACAAGGACGACTGGCGCTGGCACATGTACGACACCGTGAAGGGGTCGGACTGGCTCGGCGATCAGGACTCCATCGAATACATGGTGCGCAACGCGCCGGAAGCCGTCTACGAACTCGAGCACTGGGGCGTGCCGTTCTCGCGCACCGAAGACGGCAAGATCTATCAGCGCCCGTTCGGCGGCATGACGCTGGACTACGGCAAGGGCCAGGCGCAGCGCACCTGCGCCGCCGCCGACCGCACCGGCCACGCCATGCTGCACACCATGTACGGCCAGGCGCTGCGCCACGCGGCGGAATTCTTCATCGAGTTCTTCGCCATCGATCTCATCATGGACGACCAGGGCGTCTGCCGCGGCGTGATCGCGCTCAAGCTCGACGACGGCACGATCCACCGTTTCCGCGCCCAGACGACTATTTTGGCCACTGGCGGCTATGGCCGCGCCTATGCGTCGTGCACCTCGGCGCACACCTGCACCGGCGACGGCGGCGCGATGGTGCTGCGTTCGGGCCTGCCGTTGCAGGACATGGAGTTCGTGCAATTCCATCCGACCGGCATCTACGGTTCGGGCTGTCTGGTCACCGAAGGCGCGCGCGGCGAGGGCGGCTATCTCGTCAACTCCGAGGGCGAGCGCTTCATGGAGCGCTATGCGCCCTCCGCCAAGGATCTGGCGTCGCGCGACGTCGTCTCGCGGGCGATGACCATTGAAATCCGCGAAGGCCGCGGCGTCGGCAAGAAGAAGGATCACATCTACCTTCATCTCGACCATCTCGATCCGAAGATTTTGCACGAACGCCTGCCCGGCATTTCGGAATCGGCGAAGATCTTCGCGGGCGTCGATGTGACGCGCGAGCCGATCCCGATGATCCCGACCGTGCATTACAACATGGGCGGCATTCCCACGAACTATCACGCCGAAGTCCTGACCAAGAAGGACGGCGACGACAACGCGGTGGTGCCGGGCCTGATGGCGATCGGCGAAGCCGCTTGCGTCTCGGTGCACGGCGCGAATCGTCTCGGCTCCAACTCGCTGATCGATCTCGTGGTGTTCGGCCGCGCCGCGGCCTTGCGCTGCGCCGACAAGCTGACGCCGAACGCCTCGCAGCCGGATCTGCCCGCGAACTCCGCGGACCTCGCGCTCGGCCGGCTTGACCATTATCGCCATGCGTCCGGCGGCACGCCGACCGCGAAGCTGCGCGATAACATGCAGCATGTGATGCAGAACAACTGCGCGGTGTTCCGCACCGGCGACGTGCTGCGCGAAGGCTCCGACCTGATCCACAAGGTGCATGGCGGCATCGGCGACATTTCCGTCGCTGACCGCTCGCTGGTGTGGAATTCGGACCTGATGGAAACGCTCGAGTTCGACAACCTGATCGTGCAGGCCGTGGTGACGATGGATTCCGCCGCCAACCGCACCGAAAGCCGCGGCGCGCACGCCCGCGAGGATTTCGCCGACCGCGACGACGTCAACTGGATGAAGCACACGCTGTCGTGGATCGACGACAAGGGCAATTCCAAGATCGATTATCGCCCGGTGCATGACTACACGATGACCAACGACGTTCAGTACATTCCGCCGAAAGCGCGCGTGTACTGATCGCTGCCGAGAACGAATTAGCGAAGGCTTGAAAGCATGGTTCAGTTCACACTGCCGAAGAATTCCACGATCAGCGGCGGCAAGGAATGGCCGAAGCCGGCCGGCGCCGCGCCCGCGCAGTTGCGCGAGTACAAGATCTATCGCTGGAATCCGGACGACGGCAAGAACCCGAGCACCGACACCTATTACGTCGACACCGCCGATTGCGGGCCGATGGTTCTCGATGGCCTGATCTGGATCAAGAACAACATCGATCCCACGCTGACCTTCCGCCGCTCCTGCCGCGAAGGCGTCTGCGGCTCCTGCGCCATGAACATCGACGGCGCGAACACGCTGGCCTGCACCAAGTCGATGCACGACGTCGATAACGGCTCCGTCAATATCAAGCCGCTGCCGCATCAGCCGGTGGTGAAGGATCTGGTTCCGGATCTCACCAATTTCTATGCGCAGTACGCCTCCATCGAACCGTGGCTGCACACCACATCGCCGACCCCGCAGAAGGAATGGAAGCAGTCGCCGGAAGACCGCGCCAAGCTCGACGGTCTCTACGAGTGCATTCTCTGCGCCTGCTGCTCGACCTCGTGCCCGAGCTACTGGTGGAACAGCGATCGCTTTTTGGGACCGGCAGCGCTGCTGGCCGCCGACCGCTGGGTCAAGGATTCGCGCGACGAAGCCACCGGCGAACGCCTCGACAATCTGGAAGATCCGTTCCGGCTTTATCGCTGCCACACCATCATGAATTGCGCCAAGGCCTGCCCGAAGGGACTGAACCCGTCGGAAGCCATCGCCGATCTCAAGCTGAAGATGGTCGAACGGCAGGTCTGATCAACTTAAAGTCTGATCTGCGGCATGATCGCTATTCAGGAAATGGCCTGTCCGGAAGTCCGGGCGGGCCATTTTCTTATCTGGCGCGCCTCTCACAAGACCTGTGAGATTTTGTAGGCCACGGCACCCTCGACCAGATAGCCGGTGCCGATGCAGACGATGTCGTTCAGCCACGCATATTGTTTTGCGCCGGTCTCGAACAGCGGGTTGGTTCTGAAGTAGTAGCGCGCGGGATCGATCTGCAACCGCTTGACCGGATCGGCCATGTCCGCGCGCAACTCCGGTGGCGTGATCCAGCGTCCGCCATAGGTCATGTGGATTAGCGCATCGTCATGGGTGCGCAGCGTCAGCCGCACATCCAGTGCCATCCCGCCATCGGGACGAAACAATGCCCAGTCGCCGCCGCCTGCGATCACGTCGCCGTGCAGCCTGTCGCCCGAGAACGATCCGCCTGCTGCGCCGTAAAGAATCCGGCGGCCGAACGGGCCTTCGCCGATGTTCAGGCGTGGATTGAGATCGATGACGATGTCGAACAGCGGCGCGGTCTTGATGTCGCCGACGATTTTCACGCGCGGGTCGGAAGCCATGGTCTGCGGTCCTTATGGAATTGAAAACGATGTCGCCCTGACATGACCGGAATCGCTATTTAGTCGTATCCGATCCAATCGGAAGCGCCGTAAAAAGGCGAACATGGCTGCCGCGCGTTTGATCTTCGCGCGGATTCTCGATGGATTGCCGCAGGATGGACGTCACCACACGCATCGACATCATGAACTGGCTCGCGTCCGCCGGCCTCTCGGGTCTGGCGGAGGCGGATCTCGTTCGCGGATTCCATCAGGGCCAAGGGACAGGTCGCCTCCGCCTCCGAGCGGTATCTGCAAAAACCCGTTCCAAAAACACCGCCCAAAAACCCGCCCAAAAACCCGCCCGAGAACTCTTGAATGAGTTCTTGAAACCGGCGGTTACTCGCGCGATGACTGCCGCATGAGCAACACCCAGGACACAGACCAGAAGCCGTTCGGCGCCTACGCCCCCAACGCGATGCAGCGCGCGGTGATCGCCGCCGCGCACGGGTCGGGCCTGAAGCGCGGCGCGTTCCGGCCTTGGCTGTCGCGGCTGGTCAGTCTGCTTGGCGACGGACCGATCGACGCCACCTATCAGGGCGCGTCGTTCCGGCTGCATCATCTGGCCAGCGGCACCGAACGCGGCGCGCTGTTCAATCCCGATTACAATCTGCCAGAGCTGGATTTCCTGCGCGAGTATGCGCCGCCGGGCGGCGTGTTCGTTGATGTCGGCGCCAATGTCGGCACCTATGCGGTGGCGCTGGCGAAGCATGTGGGCGCGAACGGCCGCGTCATTGCCATCGAGCCGCTGCCGAGCGCGAGTGCGCGGCTTGCCTTCAACGCGCAGGCCTCGCAATTGACGAACCTCACGCTGGTGAGAGCGGCGGCGGGCGATACCGAGGGCGTTTTGAAAATCGAGACCGACGGCGGCAATCTCGGCGCGAGCCATGTCTCGATCACCGGCGACGTCGAGGTGCCCGCGCACCGGCTGCTGACGGTTTTGACCGATGCCGGCATCGATCATGTCGATGCGCTCAAGATCGATGTTGAAGGCTATGAGGATCGCGTGCTGACGCCGTTCTTCCGCGACGCGCCGCAATCGCTGTGGCCGCGCGCTGTCGCCATCGAACATCTGGAACGGAAAGACTGGCAGACCGATTGCATTAGAGACATGGAAGCGCGCGGCTATGCCATTGCCGGCAAGACCCGCAGCAACACGCTGCTGGTGCGGAGATAGCACGGACTCCTGCCTCGTCATTGCGAGGAGCACTTGCGACGAAGCAATCCAGCTTTCGTTATTTCCAAACGTGGATTGCTTCGCTTCGCTCGCAATGACGTAACGGGCAGCCGGGTTTCGTTGCCAGGTTACTTGAACGCCGGCAGAACGAAGATCGCGACATTGACCGCCATCGCGGCGGCGAACACCAGCGACCGCGCGGTCGGCTGGTTGAAGATGTACAAGAGCGCGTGCGCGATCCGCAGCAGCACGTAAATCACCGCAAGCACATTCACCGCGTAAATCTGCGCGCCCATGGTGAGTGCGATCACCACCGCGACGGCGAAAAACGGAAAGCTCTCAAGGCCGTTCTGGTGCGCGGCATAGGCGCGCCGGTGTTTCGGCGGAAGGTTGTCGTAGTCCTCGCGCGGATATCGGTTGTCGCTGGGGGCGCCGAGCTTGGCGTATTTGCCCAGCGCATAAGGCAGCAGCGCCGCGATCAGGACGCACCAGTAAGCGAGCGGCATCGGATATTTCCCCAAAGTCGTATTTCGCCACTTTCCGTGGCTTTTCGTCACGCTGTCAATATGCGGCAAACCCGCACCGATCATCCTGCCCGCGACGGAACATAGCTTTCCTTGATCCGTTGTCTCATTCAATCGATGAGAGGTCGCGATGTGATGCAGGTGCCTGAAAACCCAGGCGTGGGCGATCCGCCGGAAATTCAGCCGCCGACGCCGGGTATTCCCGACGAGCCTCCGGTGGAAAATCCGCCCGGCAACCCTCGGCCGGAAATTCCGCCGGTCATCGACGATCCGGCCGATCCCAAGTCACCGCGCGAGCTTCCGCCGAACTCGCCTGACGAAGTACCGGTTCATGGTCCCGACGGTCCGCGCACGCCTTATCCCGCCAACGATCCCGGGATCGTCGATTTACCCGGCTCCGATCCCGACGTGAATCCTGGTGCACCGCAACTGCCGCCGGGACGATGTAGATTTTTCGCGTCTTCGATTAACGTGCATTCATTCTCGCGTGCCGATTCGCGTGCGAAATCAAAATAGTTGGCGCGTTGACGCGCTTCGCCACATTGCTGCCGCCTAATCACTATCGGCTGACTGCGACCACATTCACGCGACGGAGAACAGCCGCACCGGCTGCCCGGTTTCTTCTCATCTCGACTCTCACTCATCTCGACTCTCGCCTATCTCGATTTTCTTCTTACCCCGAAGGTCTCCATGAAGAACATTCGACTCATTCTGCTGACGACGACTGCCATCGCCGCCATTCAGGTTTCGCAGCTTCCGGCTCACGCCGAGACGTCGTCATTCGTCGTCGCGCAAGCCGCCGCTCCGGCGGATCCGAACGCACCGAAGGCACCGCCGAAAGCCGCACCGCCCGCGCCTCCGAAGGCTGCGCCAGCGCCACCGCCTGCTGCTCCGAAAGCAGCTCCGCCGCCGCCGCCACCGCCGAGGGCTGCACCTCCACCTCCGCCGCCGGCTGCACCGCGCGCAGCGCCCCCACCTCCGCCCGCACCGCCGAAGGCAGCACCTCCACCGCCGCCCGCGCCGCCGAGGGCTGCGCCACCGCCGCCGCCTGCTGCGCCAAAGGCCGCACCTCCTCCACCTCCTGCGCCACCGAAGGCTGCTCCGCCTCCGCCGCCGGCTGCACCGAAGGCAGCACCTCCGCCGCCTCCAGCCGCTGCGCCCAAGGCAGCGCCACCGCCGCCGCCACCACCACCTGCGGCCGCTCCGAAAGCAGCACCAGCGCCCACACCTGCGCCGACGCCACCGGCTGCCGCACCCAGGGAAGCTCCGAAGGAAGCGCCTAAGGCTGCGCCGAACGGCGCGCCCGCGCCATCGACTGCGACTCCGCCAGCCGCAACTCCGCCGGCCGGTGCGCCTTCGACAGCACCTGGAGCGCCGCGTCCGCCGAATGCACCTCCGGTCGCGCCGGGCGTGCGTGACGTGACGCCGCCGCGCCCCACCGATGGCGCGCGTCCAGCGGCACCGGGAACGCCTCCTGCTGCGACGACAACACCGCCTGCTACGCCGGGCGCAACACCTGCGCCGGGAACGCCTCCTGCCGCGGCCATACCTCCTGCGACGCCGGGCGCTGCTCCCGCCGCGCCGGGCCAGCCGCCCGCAATGGGAACGGATGGACGCCGCGGCCAGCGTCAGGGACCGCCGCCGGGAATGCCCGCGGGCACACCGGCCGCACCGGCGGTCGCGCCTGTCGCCGCACCGTTGCCCGCCGCGCCTGCGGTTCAGGCGACGCCAATCCCGGTGCAGCAGCCGGGTGCGCGTCCAGCCGGACGCGTGGATGATCTCCGCGGCCAGCGTCAGCAGACCACGGAAGGCGGACGCACGGTCATCCGCGAACCCGGACGTGTGATCATCCAGGATCCGAACGGACAGTCGTTCGTGCGTCACAATGACGTCGATCGTTTCCGTTACGGCGCGCGCGACGTGCGCGTCACTCGCGACGGCAACGACACGCGAACCGTCGTGGTGCGTCCGGACGGTTCGCAGATCATCACCATCAATGACGAGCGTGGTGGTCTGCTCCGGCGTATCCGCCGCGGTCCGGATGGACGCGAGATCATCATCATAGACAACCGTTCCCGCGGACCCGGCTTCGGTGCCGGTCTCGCCGCCGGTGTGGTTGCCGGCGCCATCGGCGGCTACTTCGTCTCGCTGCCGCCGCCGGTGCTGCGCATTCCGCAGAACCGCTACATCGTCGATGCCGACGATGCGCCGCCGGATCTGATCTACGACACGATGATCGCGCCTCCGGTGGAGCGGATCGAACGGCCTTACTCGCTCGACGAAATCCGCTACAGCCCGTCGGTGCGTCAGCGCATGCCGAGTATCGATCTCGACAGCATCAACTTCGAAACCGGGTCGTGGGAGATTCCGCCGGATCAGGCCGCGAAGCTGCAGGTCATCGCCGACGGCATCAACCGCGCCATCCAGCGCAATCCGCAGACGGTGTTCCTGATCGAGGGTCACACCGACGCGGTCGGCAACGACGTCGACAACCTGTCGCTGTCGGATCGCCGCGCCGAGTCGGCCGCAACGCTGCTGACTCAGCAGTTCGGCGTGCCCGCGGAAAACCTCACGTCGCAGGGTTACGGCGAGCAGTACCTGAAGATCCCGACCGACGGACCGGAACGCCGCAACCGCCGCGTCACGGTGCGCAACATCACGCCGCTGCTCAACGGCGGTCAGGCGTCGCTGCCGGCACCGCCTCCGGGCACCGCGCCGCCGCGTCGCTAAGGCGAGGTGTACACATCAATGCAAACGGCCGGGAAATTTCCCGGCCGTTTTTATTTTGCGATGCTTGCTTGTTGTGACTGCGTCTGCACCCACGATGTCGTCCCCGCTTTCGCGGGGACGACGCAGAAGACAGGGCGGCCATCACTCAAAAAATTCAGATGCGCAGAGGTTCAGACGCGCTTGATTTCCGACGGCGCGATCAGATTCACTTTTCCCGCCACATCGCCCTTCATGCGCAGCCAGAAACCGCGTTGCAGATAGCCCTCGATCTGATCCTCGCGGGCCGACAGCTGGTTCTTCGCATGATGCTTCACGTCGCCCAGCGCAGGGTCCGCCACGCGGTAGAGTCCATTGGGATAGCGGTGAGGGGAGAATATCTCCCCGTCCGGCGCGATGTGCTCCCAGCCCATGTTCTACCAGCCTATGTGCAATCCCGTTTCCGCGCGTTTCAGCTTTTGTCGCTGTCGAGCCTGGGGATGTGAGAGCCTTCGCCGGCCGACAGCAAGCCGGTCTTTGTGTAGAGATTCAGTTTGCCGCGCGTATCGGAAATATCGAGGTTGCGCATGGTCAACTGGCCGATGCGGTCGCCCGGCGTGAACGGCGCGTCCTCGACCTTCTCCATGCTCAGCCGCTCCGGCGCATAGGTCAGGTTGGGACTCTCGGTGTTCATGATCGAGTAGTCGTTGCCGCGGCGCAGTTCGAGCGTCACCTCGCCGGTGATCGCGCGCGCCACCCAGCGCTGCGCCGTCTCGCGCAGCATCAGGGCCTGCGAATCGAACCACCGCCCCTGATAGAGCAAGCGGCCAAGCCGCATGCCGCTGATCCGGTATTGCTCGATGGTGTCTTCGTTGTGGATGCCGGTGACGAGACGTTCGTAGGCGATGTGCAGCAACGCCATGCCCGGCGCCTCGTAGATACCGCGGCTCTTCGCTTCGATGATCCGGTTCTCGATCTGGTCGCTCATGCCGAGGCCATGCCGACCGCCGATGGCATTGGCTTCAAGAAACAGATCGACGGAATTTGCGAAAGCCTCACCGTTCAGCGCAACAGGCTGACCTTCCACAAAACTTATGGAGACCTTCTCGGCCTTGACGGCGCAGTCGTCACGCCAGAACGGAACGCCCATGATCGGATTGACGATCTTGATGCCGCTGTCGAGGTGTTCGAGATCCTTGGCCTCATGCGTCGCGCCGAGAAGATTGCTGTCGGTCGAGTACGCTTTTTCGGCGCTCATCTTGTAGGCGAAACCATGCTTGGTCATGAACGCCGACATTTCCGCGCGGCCGCCCAGCTCGTCGATGAATTGATCGTCGAGCCACGGTTTGTAGATCTTCAGGTCCGGATTGGTCAGCAGTCCGTAGCGATAGAACCGCTCGATATCGTTGCCCTTGTAAGTCGAGCCGTCGCCCCAGATGTTGACGCCGTCTTCCTTCATGGCCGAGACCAGCATCGTGCCGGTCACGGCGCGGCCGAGCGGCGTGGTGTTGAAGTAGGCGATGCCGCCGGTCGAGACGTGGAAGGCGCCCGATTGAATCGCGGCAATGCCTTCGTGAACCAGTTGCGTCCGGCAATCCACGAGGCGCGCTTTCTCCGCGCCGAACTCCATGGCCTTGCGTGGAATCTCGTCGTAGTCGGCCTCGTCGGGCTGGCCCAGATTGGCGGTATAGGCAAAGACGCGGGCGCCTTTCTGCTTCATCCAAAGCAGCGCCGCGCTGGTGTCGAGCCCGCCCGAAAAAGCGATGCCGACATTTTCTCCCTTGGGGAGGCTCTTCAGAATCGTACTCATGGAACGTCCATTCAATGGGCCGCGGCCGGGATCGGCTTTCTATAGAAAGATTGGGGGGCGATGGGAAGGCCGCCGATATTGGCTGCTTTCGCTCTGCCGGTTAAGGCCGCAGCACCGAGGGCGCGTCCTGAGCCGGCGTTTCCGCGCCCGGCCGCAATCGCGGCGCGTCGCCCACATCGCGGCCGAGGCGCTTTTGCATCCAGCGGTAGCCCGGCCACGCAAACCGGGTGAGCCACGCATCGACGCCGTAGTCGGACAGCCGCGTCGAGGGCCAGCGATAGATCAGGGCGTAGGCCAGCCAGACCACGAGAAACGCAACGCTGCCTGAGAACAGCACGTCGGTCAGGAAGTGTCCGCCGAACGCCATCCGCAATCCGCCCGTGGCAAGGCCGAATGCGGTCGCCGCGACGTAAGCTGCGGGACGCCAGGCCGGTGGCGTCAGCGCTGCGGGCGCATAGGTCCAGAACGCAGTCACGCCTTCGCCGGAAAAGAACGAGCAGTTTTTCGGACACGCGCCGCGCGGGTCCCACCACGGCACGAAGTCGAGCTTGCCCGCGAACTCCGTCACGGTGACGGGACGCGGACGGCCCCAGTATCCCTTGAACACGATGTTCGACAGCACGATCGCCGACAGCAGCATCGTCACCAGCAGGAACGTCATCGCGCGGCCGGACATCATCAGCGGCTTCACCGGCCGCACCAGCTTGACGACGAGGGCGACAATGGACGGGATGACGAACGCCCATGCGATCCACATCGCGCCGTCGCGCGCGATCATCGCCCACGTCACCGTCTTCAATGGAAAGGTCTTGGCCGTCGCGTCGTAGAAATACGCCGCGGCTTTCAGATCGAGTTCGGGATAGAGCCCGAACAGCAATCCGAAAACGAGCGACAATCCAAGCGCGATAAAGAGGCCGGTACGGTTCATGGCCGGTGTTTAGCCGAGGCGATCAATGATGAAAAGCGGTGCATTCGCCGCAATCGCGCAGACCCTAACGTCAGCGCGGGATCGGCGGCAGGGACGGCGGTGGCGCTGACGGCAGCGAACGGCACGCGCCCGCGTTGCGGCCTGCGATCATCCAGTAGATCACTCCGCCGAGAATGCCCGCGCCGACCATGACTTCGAGATGCCGGCGCACGATGCCGTTGAACGTCATGTTCACGGTGTCGAACGGAATGAAGCCGAGATAGCACAGCAGGCCCGCGATGCCGCCCGCGACCGCGTAGGCGAGGATGTGCCGGATCGAAAACGCCTCGGTGACCAGCGCGATCACGAGCGCCGGCAGCAGCGCGAAACCGCTGACCAGCATGAAGCCGAACCCGAGCACCAGATTGATCGCGCCCTGATCGACATCGAGCGAGACGTCGTTCATCTCCGGAAAGAAGATCGCGTACAGCACGACCGCGCCGGCCACGAAGCAGGCGAGGAGAAAGCCGAAGAAGATTGCGAACAGTCGTCCGATCACGGCCATGGAATTAATCCGTCATCGCCATCGCGCGCAGCGCCTGACGTTCGCGCGCCGAGAGTTTTTCTGTCTCAGACTTCAACTGCCCGCAGGCGGCGAGAATATCGCGTCCGCGCGGCGTGCGCACCGGCGACGAATAGCCGGCGTTGAAAACATACTCGGAGAACTTCTCGATCTGGTCCCAGTCCGAGCACTCATATTTGGTGCCGGGCCACGGATTGAACGGAATGAGATTGATCTTGGCCGGGATGCCCTTGAGCAGCTTCACCAGCAGCTTCGCGTCATCCAGCGAATCGTTGACGCCCTTCAGCATCACATACTCGAAGGTGATGCGGCGCGAATTGGACGAGCCGGGATAGGCACGGCAGGCGTCCAGCAATTCCTTGATGTTGTACTTCTTGTTCAGCGGCACCAGCTCGTCGCGCAATTCGTCGCGCACCGCATGCAGCGAGATCGCGAGCATCACGCCGATCTCATCGCCCGTGCGCGCGATGTTCGGCACCACGCCCGATGTGGAGAGCGTGATGCGGCGGCGGGAAATGCCGATGCCTTCGTTGTCGGAAACAATCAGCAGCGCGTCGCGCACCGCTTCGAAATTGTACAGCGGCTCGCCCATGCCCATCATCACCACGTTGGTGACGAGGCGGTTGCCGTTCGGCGTCTCGCGGTCGATCCAGTCGTTGAGACGATCCCGCGCCACCATCACCTGTCCGGCGATTTCGCCCGCGGTGAGATTGCGCACCAGCCGCTGCGTGCCGGTGTGACAGAACGTGCAGTTCAGCGTGCAGCCGACCTGCGACGACACACAAAGAGTTCCGCGATCGGTTTCGGGAATGTAGACGCACTCGACCTCATGCGGGCGCTCGGAGGCGTGACCGCTCGGCAGCCGCAGCAGCCACTTGCGCGTGCCGTCGTTCGAGATCTGTTCGGCGACGACCTCGGGCCGGTCCACGGTGTAATGCTGTTCGAGTTGCGCGCGCATGTCTTTCGACACGTTGGTCATGTCGGCGAAGGTCTGCGCGCCGCGCACATACATCCAGTGCCAGAGTTGCTGCACGCGCATCTTGCGCTGACCCGGTGCCACGCCGATGTCGCCGAGACGTTCCGCCAGTTCCTCGCGCGACAGCCCGACCAGCGACGGCTTGGCCGGTGGCACGTAGGTTTCAAGGGCGGTCTTTTCGAGGACGCCCAACTCCGGGACGCCTGAGGCTTCGGTGATCGTCATATCGATACGTGTCTCGGGAAAATTGCAGCGGCAAGGCCGGGCGCGACGGAACCCAAAGCCCCGTGACCCGCTATATAGAGCCTCTATCCGGCAATTGCGACCGTCTTTAGCGCTTGCACTCCTGCGCCAGCTTGTCCAGCGCCTGCGACAGGCCCTTCAGCGGGAACGTGTCGGTGGTCTCGGTGCCCTTGGCGGAGGTGCCCTTGACCACCGCGTCGGCACCCTTGCGCAGCGCCTCCACCAGACGGTCTTCCTCGGCGGCGTTCTTGATCCAGAGCCCGTCGCCCTGGGTGTACATCGCATAACGCGCGCCGCCGACCTCAACCGATCCTTCGGAGCCCGGCTTCAGCGTGTAGCCGATCATGATCGAGACTTCGTTCGACACCTTCTCGCCGGGGCGCGTCGAAATGAAAGCATAGGACGGATCGCGCGGCCGGTTCGGCGGATTGGTTTTCGATGACGCGGGCTTGGCGAGCGCGAAGCAGACTTTCTTGCCGTTCGGTGTCGCGGTGTAGGCGCCCCAGGTGCCGAACTGGCCGATCAGCGAAGGCTCGGCATTGCCGGCGGCCGCGGGTGCAGGCTTCGCGGGCGCGCTCTTCGCAGAGGATTTTGCGGGCGCAGGCGCTGCCTTCGGCGCGGGTTTCGCGGACTTGCTCTGCGGGGTTTGTGCGGAGGCGGCAAATGCAAAGCCGAAAACCGGCAGGGCCGCCACGAAAACAATCAACGTTCGCTGCAAGGACATCACCGGAACTGGTTCCTTCAATATTGTGACTGGAAGATGGCTCGCCATTCCGTGGGGATGTGCAATAGACCCCAAACCGCTTGTTGGAAAGTTAACCTTCGCCGCAACGCTTTGTCGCAACCGCGACTTTGCATCCATGCGGACGGAGCGGTCCCGCTCAGGACAACAGCTTTTCAAACATAGTTCGGTGCCGCAAGTGTCCCGTATCCGACGTTCGCTTCACGTTGCAGCGCATTCCGGGCGAACGTCGGATACGAAAGGACACTTGCAAAATATAATTCTAATGATCCTTCGGTTCTGACATTCGTAAAGTGCCCGCAAAGATGCGATACGAATGTCAGAACCGGATCATTAGCGATTGTCCGGTCGTGCCAAATCCGGCAAGAAGACCGCCTGTGTCCGTTTCCTTGAACTCTTCAGGTGTCTCGATGAAAGCCATTCTCTGCTCGCAGTATTGCGGTCCCGACGATCTGGTGTTGAGCGATATTCCCGATCCGATCCCGGGGCCGGGCGAAGTCGTCATCGCGATCAAGGCGGCGGCGCTGAATTTTTTCGACCTGCTGATGATCCAGGGAAAATATCAGGTGAAGCCGCCGTTTCCGTTTTCACCGGCCGCTGAAATCGCGGGCGTGGTCGAAAGCGTCGGCGCGGGCGTGACCGATCTCAAGCCGGGCGATCGGGTCGCTGCGTCCTGCGGGCACAACGGCGCGCGGCAGAAGATCGCGCTGCCCGCGAGTGCGGCTGTGAAGATCCCGGACAATCTCGACTTCGACCGCGCCGCCGGCGTCATCGTGATCTACGGCACCGCACTTCATGCGCTGGAGGATCGCGCCGATCCGAAACCGGGCGAGACGCTCGCGGTGTTCGGCGCGGCGGGCGGCGTCGGCCTTGCCGCCTGCGAACTCGGCAAGGTGCTCGGACTGAAGGTGATCGCCTGCGCGTCGAGCGACGAGAAACTTGAATTCGCCAAGAAGCACGGCGCGGATCTCACCATCAACTACGCCAAGGAAGATCTGAGGGAAGCGCTCAAGAAGGCCGGCGGCGAAAAGGGCATCGACATCGTGTTCGATCCGGTCGGCGGCGCTTATGCTGAAACCGGCGTGCGCTCGCTCGGATGGAAGGGACGCTTCCTGGTGATCGGGTTCGCCGCCGGAGAAATTCCGAAGATCCCGCTCAATCTCGCATTGCTCAAGGGCTGCGACATTCGCGGCGTGTTCTGGGGCGCGCACATGAAGCGCGAGCCGAAGCAGGGCCGCGCCGCGCTCGAAAAGCTGATGAAGTGGGCGGCGGAGGGAAAGATTTCATCCCACGTCGACAGCACTTTCCCGCTGGAGAAAACCACCGACGCCCTCAAGGTGCTTGCCGAGCGCAAGGCCATGGGCAAGGTGATCCTGCATCCGTGAGATGAAGCAAAGTATTGAATTCTCGACGTCATGGCCGGGCTTGTCCCGGCCATCCACGTCTTGCGAAAGTTAAATCAAGGAAGGCGTGGTTGCCGGCACAAGGCCGGGCATGACGAGTTGAGACATCTTACCAAACTCAGCCTTCCGCCTCATCCAGCCCACGCGTCATTGCGGTGTGCGCAGCCGCGCGATGCTCCGGGGTGATATGGCTCGACACCATCCGGATCGCGGTGGCGAGCACCGCCGCGTCATCGGTGAAGCCGAGGATCGGCAGCACGTCGGGAACGAAGTCGAACGGCAGCACGAAATACGCGATGGCGCCGAGCAGCGCCGCCTGCACATGGCGCGGCGTCTCGCGGTCGAACGCGCAATAATACGCGGCGAGCAGATCCTCGGCGAAAGGCAGCCTGGTCGCGACGCGCTTCAGCTTGATCCAGAATCCCTTGCGCACGCGCTCGGGATCTTTCGCAAGCTTCTCGGCCGGACCGAAATGCACCGTGTCGTCGGACGTCATGGTCGGGTTCCCTCAGGCGGTTGCTCGCGGCAACGCGCTTCCATCAGATAAGAACCGCACAACCCGCTACAAGACGGCGATCTCAGCCCGCGATCCTGTTCATGGCCTCGGCCAGCGCGATGTCGCGGCTGGTGACCCCGCCGGCGTCGTGGGTGGAGAGCACCACCTCGACGGTCTTGTAGACGTTGCGCCACTCCGGATGATGGTCGCTTTTCTCGGCGACCAGCGCCGCGCGGGTCATGAACCCGAACGCCTCGTTGAAATCCTTGAACGTGAACGCCCGGGCGATGGCGTCGCGGCCGGGCACATCCGACCAGCCGTTCAGTTTTGCCAGCGCCGCCGCGCGCGCCTCGGCAGAGAGCCGTTCAACCATTGCTGTCTCCTTCGTTCACCTGAACTTTACAGCCAGTGTCCTGAATCCGAAGTTCGCCTCATCTTGCGGCATCTCCATAGCGAACTTCGGATTCAAAAGGACACTGGAAATCATGGATTCTAGTGTGGTTTTGGCTCGCAAGTCCGCAAAAGGCCGTGCTGTAGAAATGATGCGGACTTGCGAGCCACCACACTAGGCCTTGTCATCCCAAACAAATACCGACAGCAATGGGTCCGTTCACCACGGAAAAGCCTTCCGGCTGGCGCTAACCATGACCCATATGGAACCTGCAAGTATCCCATTCCTCTGGTATGATGCGGCCGAACGCCGGACGCGTGGTGAACCATGAGCTTGAGCGACATGTTTTCCAGATCGACGGCAGCCGAGCTTCCGCGACAGCCCGGTGCCCCCCGGCCGCACAAGATGAAGGCCATGCTGGTGGTGGTCGCCGCCGTGCTGGCGACCGTGGCCGCCGTGGTCGGCGCGACCTATTACCTGAACCGTCCGGTCCATTTGCGGATTGCGGTCGGACCTCCCTACAGCGATGACGTCAAGGTCATCCAGTCGATCGCGCAGACCCTGTCGCGCGAGCGCAAGTATGTGCGGCTTCGCCCGATCGTCACCGACGGCACCAGCGCCAGCGCGGCGAGCCTCAACGCCGGCACTGCCGATCTCGCGGTGGTCCGCGGCGACGTCGAACTGCCGAAGGATGCGCAGGCCATCGCCAGCATCCGGAAGAATTTCGCCGTGCTGTGGGCCATTGGCACCGGAAAGAAAAAAGGCGGCATCACCAAGATCGAGCAGCTCGCCGGAAAACGCATCGGCGTGATCGGCCGCACCCAGGCCAACGTCAATCTGCTGAAGGTGATCCTGACGCAATCCGGCGTGAAGCCCGAGAGCGTTCACGTGGTGCAGTTCACCACCACCGGCTTCGCCGAGGCGGTCAAGAATGAAAAGCTCGACGCCTTCCTCGCGGTCGGGCCGCTCAACAGCAAGATCACCGCGGACGCTATCGCGGCCACCACCCGCGACGGGAAGGAAGCCACGTTCCTGACGCTGGATACCGCCGACGCCATCGCGCAAAAATTTCCGGTCTATGAGTCCGGCGAAATTCCCGCCGGCACGTTCGGCGCAAAGCCGGTCCGGCCCGACGACAAGATCGACACCATCGCGTTCGCGCATCACATCGTCGCGCGGAAATCGCTGTCGGAAACCACCGCCGGCGCGCTGACCCGCGAACTGTTCTCGATCCGGCAGGCGGTTCAGAACGAATTCCCGCAGACCGCGAAGCTCGAGACGCCGGACACCGACAAGGACGCCGCGATTCCGGCGCATCCGGGTGCTGCGGCCTATGTCGACGGGGAGGAAAAAAGCTTCCTCGACAAGTACAGCGATTACATCTGGGGCAGCCTGATGGCGCTGTCCGCGCTCGGCTCGGCCGGCGCGTGGTTTGCGAGCTATCTGCGCAAGGACGAGCGCGTCACCAATTCAGGCCTGCGCGAACGCCTGCTGGAAATGCTGACCGCCGCGCGAAAAACCACCTCGATCGACGAACTCGACGCCATGCAGGCGGAGGCCGACGAGATCATGCGCGAGACGCTGCATTGCTTCGAGGACGGCGCCATCGAGGAGGGTTCGCTGACCGCTTTCAGCATCGCGCTGGAGCAGTTCCACAACGCGGTGGCCGACCGGAAGGCGTTTTTGATCGATATGCCCGACAATTCGCCCCGGGTGGCCCGGAGTCAGGTGGCCTGAGGCCTGTTTTGAGGTCTTTTTTGGCGGTTTAAGCAAACCCGCGAAAAGGCCAAAAACAGCCGCTTTGCCGATTGTTTTTGAGCGATTTCTGACTATATTGCGCCGCAACGGTATCGAGTGCCCGGTTCATCATGGACCGGGCAAGCTCTTTTTTGGGCAGACTCTTTTTGAAGAGTTCTCTCCCGTGCAACCGCCACCTTTTGCGGACCGCGCTGACAGCGGCCAGAACGAAACGAACATGAATCTGCGAAACATCGCCATCATCGCCCACGTCGACCATGGCAAGACGACCCTCGTCGACAAGCTGCTCCAGCAATCCGGCACCTACCGCGACAACCAGCGGCAGGTCGAGCGCGCGATGGACTCCAACGACATCGAACGCGAGCGCGGCATCACCATTCTGGCCAAGTGCACCTCGGTCGAGTGGGAAGACACCCGCATCAACATCGTCGACACGCCGGGCCACGCCGATTTCGGCGGCGAGGTCGAGCGCATCCTGTCGATGGTCGACGGCGTGATCGTTCTCGTCGACGCCGCCGAAGGCCCGATGCCGCAGACCAAGTTCGTGGTCGGCAAGGCGCTCAAGCTCGGCCTCAAGCCGATCGTCGCCATCAACAAGGTCGATCGTCCCGACGCGCGCGTCATCGAAGTCGTCAATGAAGTGTTCGACCTGTTCGCGGCGCTCGACGCCACCGACGATCAGCTCGATTTCCCGATTCTCTACGGCTCCGGCAAGAACGGCTGGATGGGCACCACTGCCGAGGACAACGGCAACGGTATGCGGCCGCTGTTTGATCTCGTCATCAAGCATGTCGCGCCGCCGGTGGTCGAAGAAGGTCCGTTCCGTCTCCTCGGCACCATTCTCGAAGCCAACCCCTATCTCGGCCGCATCATCACCGGCCGCATCGCGTCCGGATCGGTGAAGCCGAACCAGGCGGTGAAGGTGCTGTCGCGCGACGGCAAGACGGTCGAAACCGGCCGCATCACCAAGATCCTCGCGTTCCGCGGCCTCGAGCGCCAGCCGGTCGAGCTCGCAGAAGCCGGCGACATCGTCGCCATCGCGGGCCTCACCAAGGGCACCGTCGCCGACACGTTCTGCGATCCCACCGTCGACACGCCGATCCAGGCGCAGCCGATCGATCCGCCGACCGTGTCGATGTCGTTCATCGTCAACAACTCGCCGCTCGCCGGCACCGAAGGCGACAAGGTCACCAGCCGCCTGATCCGCGACCGCCTGCTGCGCGAAGCCGAAGGCAACGTCGCGCTGCGCGTGGTTGAAGCCGCCGACAAGGACTCGATGGAAGTGTCGGGCCGCGGCGAATTGCAGCTCGCGATCCTGATCGAGAACATGCGCCGCGAAGGCTTCGAACTGTCCGTGTCGCGTCCGCGCGTCGTTCTGACCAAGGACGACAACGGCCAGCTGCTTGAGCCGATCGAGGAAGTCGTGGTCGACGTCGACGAGGAATTCTCCGGCGTGGTCGTGCAGAAGATGAGCGAGCGCAAGGCCGAGATGATCGAGATGCGCCCCTCCGGCGGCAACCGTCTGCGTCTGGTGTTCTACGCGCCGACGCGCGGCCTGATCGGCTATCAGGGCGAACTGATGACCGACACCCGCGGCACGGCGATCATGAACCGCCTGTTCCACGACTACCTGCCCTACAAGGGCGACATCCAGGGCCGCCGCAACGGCGTGCTGATTTCCAACGATCAGGGCGAAGCCGTCGCTTACGCCATGTTCAAGCTGGAAGACCGCGGCCCGATGATGATCGAGCCGGGCTGGAAGGTCTACAAGGGCATGATCGTCGGCGAGCACACCCGCGAGAACGATCTCGAGATCAACGTGCTCAAGGGCAAGCAGCTCACCAACATCCGCACGACGTCGAAGGATGAAGCGGTGCGTCTGACGCCGCCGATCCGCATGACGCTGGAAAAGGCGCTGGCCTACATCGAGAACGACGAGCTGGTGGAAATCACCCCGAAGTCGATCCGCCTGCGCAAGCGTCACCTCGACGCCAACGACCGCAAGCGCGCCGAGAAGACCAAGGAAGCGCTGGTCGCGGGCTAACACGCCCTCGGCCGTCTTCCTCTTCGTCGCACGCGCTTTTCGCATATCCCAACATGTCGTCCCGGCGAACGCCGGGGCGACGTTTTTTTGTAGTGACGAGTTCGCGAGGTTACGGCTGCACCGGCCGCTGAAGCGCAACCAGCGCCGCGCTCAGCACCAGCGCTGCCGTCGAGACGGCGAGTGCGGAGGACAGACTGCCCGTGGCGTCGGTGATCGCGCCGGTGACGAACGGGCCGAGCGTCTGCCCGAGGCCGAAGTCGATGGTCAGAATGCTGATGATTTTGGGCCAGGCTGCCGGCGGGTAACTGAGGCGCGCAAAAGCCGTGGTGGCGGCAACCACCGGAAAGAACGCCAGCCCGAACACGAAAGCCGAGGCGATCAGCAGCAACGGCGATGTTCCGAGCAATGCGATGAAGGTGCCCACGCACGTGACGGCGATCATGATCGCGGTGGTGAGGCCGCCATTGTTCCGTCCCATCAGGCCGCGCCATAGCCATGGCCCGACAAACGACATCACGCCGATCAGGCACCAGAAGCCGCTCTGCGCGAGGGCATCGCCGCCGCCGTCGCGCACATAGGCGATCATGAAGGTCATGTAGGCGATGTAGCCCGCGCCGAAAAAGAAATAGCCGATGAGATAAAGGGCGATCGGCCGCAGCTGAATGGACGCCGGCGTTGACGCCTCTTCGTTCGCGGGGATGTCGATGCGATTGAACAGCAGCGGAATCATCATCGCTGCGGAAATGATCGTTAGCGCCGTCCAGACGATCCACCACGAACCGGGACCGAAATATTGCAGCAGGAAGGGTGCTGCCAGTCCCGATGCGATCAGGCCTGTGCCCGGTCCGGTATAGAACAGGCTGAGCAGCAAGGCCGATTGCGCCGGCCGCGATTGCGCGATGGTGGCCGCGAGCGCGCCGCCGCCGACGAAGGCCGCCGCGGCGCCAAGACCCGAGAGCAGACGCCCGAAACTGAAGATGACGACGTTGCCGGACAGCGCGCAAATCATTAGCGATATGACGCAGGCCAGCGCGCCGATCCATGTCGCGCGGAACAGGCCGACGCGGCGGATAAAGGAAGCCGCGCCCAGCGCGCCGGCGAGATAGCCGATGGCGTTGACCGTGTTCATGAAGCCCGCGGTCGAATAGGACCAGCCGAGCGCGTCGCGCATGTCCGGCAGCACCAGCGAATAGGCGAAGCGGCCGATGCCGAGCCCGATGGCGGGCGCCAGCGACAGGATCAGGATCATGCGCAGGGGGCGCGCGAACGGGGTGGAATCGGGGAGTGTCACGGGAAATGCTCCGGCAGGACGGCCACTTTGGCAGCTTCGGCTGGTCTTGACCAATCGTGTAAGGGCAATGGTGTCTTGCCAATTCTGCAAGGGCGCTTTAGCAAGTCCGCGCGAATTGCGGACAATCCTCAATTCCTGAAAATGCAGACAATCCAAGATTCCAAAGGCATATCGATCATGGCGACGCACAAGCTGCTGCTTCTTCCCGGCGACGGTATCGGCACCGAAGTGATGGCGGAGGTGACGCGTGTCATCGACTGGTTCGGCAAGCGCGGCATTGCGAAATTCGAGACCGAGCAGGGTCTGGTCGGCGGATCGAGCTACGATGCCGACAAGGTTGCGATCACCGACGCCACCATGGCGCGCGCGCAGGCGGCGGACGCGGTGATCTTCGGCGCGGTCGGCGGCCCGAAGTGGGCGGACGTTCCTTATGAAGCGCGCCCCGAAGCGGGCCTCTTGCGCCTGCGCAAGGACATGGCGCTGTTCGCCAATCTGCGTCCGGCGATCTGCTATCCGGCGCTGGCGGAATCCTCGAGCCTCAAGAAAGAAGTTGTCGAGGGGCTCGACATCATGATCGTGCGCGAACTCACCGGCGGTGTTTACTTCGGCGAGCCGAAGACCATCACCGATCTTGGCAACGGCCAGAAGCGCGCCGTCGATACGCAGGTCTACGACACCTACGAGATCGAGCGCATCACGCGCGTCGCGTTCGAACTGGCGCGCAAGCGCCGCAACAAGATGACGTCGATGGAAAAGCACAACGTCATGAAGAGCGGCGTGTTGTGGAAGGAAGTCGTGACGCAAGTGCATGCGCGCGAATACAAGGACGTCCAGCTTGAGCATCAGCTCGCCGATTCCGGCGCGATGCAGCTCGTGCGTCAGCCCAAGCAGTTCGACGTCATCGTCACCGACAATCTGTTCGGCGACATTCTCTCGGATATCGCGGCGATGCTGACCGGTTCGCTCGGCATGCTGCCGTCGGCATCATTGGGCGAGGTCGATCCGAAAACCAAAAAGCGCAAGGCGCTGTACGAGCCGGTGCATGGTTCGGCGCCGGACATCGCGGGCAAGGGATTGGCCAATCCGGTCGCGATGCTGACCTCGTTCGGCATGGCGCTGCGTTATTCGTTCGACATGCCGAAGGAAGCGGACCTGATCGATCAAGCCATCGCATCGACGCTGGCGAAGGGGCTGCGCACCGGCGATATCAAGTCCGAGGGCTCGACCGTGGTCAGCACATCGCAGATGGGCGAGGCGATTGTTGCCGAACTGGACGCTCTGACCGCGTGACACCATTTCGCCTTATGGGGCGAAGTTCGTCACCGGATCGCCTTATGAAAAATGCCCGGCTCGCGCCGGGCATTTTTGTTGGGGCATGACCCCAAAACCGGAGATCAGTACAGCGGGAACGGGAACGGCGTGCCGGTGTCCCACTGATCGCCGAGCGGACGGCGGCTGGTGTACAGCCGGTCGATCTGCTGGCCGTAGGAGTAGCCGGGCGGGAAGGCGTAATCGGTGAACTTGCGCTCGCCGGGACGCACTTCGGTGCCGGCGTCGAGCCAGGAGCGGCGCGTCACGTAAACGCGGGTCCGGCCTCTCTGGTAGGACGAGTTGACTGCTTTGCGCGGCGGACCGTCATAGGTCGGGTCGTCCTGAATGACGCGTTTCCGGGTCTGGGCATCGGCGGCGGTAACCCCGAATCCGGCGGTCGCAATCGCGGCCGTTGCCAGCAATATCGCCAGTGTTTTCGCGCCCGGGTACTTCAAAGCCATTGAATCCTCGTCACATTCTCAATTGCGCCGCACCATACCCGTTTCCGGTAGCCTCCCACAAGGACCAATGGGCCACACTTGCCAGAGGATCGTTCCGCCCGTGCTCAAGATAGGGCGGGAAGGTGCGATTCCAGTCTTCAGAGGCGGCGAGGCGGTCGCGGCGGCCGTGTGTCCGTGGTCTGCGACACGGGCTCAGCGCTGCAACGCGCGGAGCGCTTTATTCGTTCCTCGAAGAAGGATTGCGCCGCCGCCGTCGGCAGCACGCCCTTCAGCGTGATGCGGTCGATCATGCAGGCCAGCGTATGGAAGTTCGGGCGCGCGCCGCTGGCTTCGCAATACCAGCCCTTGATGTAGACGGCGGTGGTGTCGAAGCGGCTGAGATACGAGACGCAGAGCTTGGTCTGGCCGTCGGAGTTGATCTGGAAATTCGCGGCGCGGACCGGCCCGAAGCGGGTTTGAAGATCGTAGTAGTTGCTCACCCCTCCCATATAGGCCGTGCGCAGCAGCGGACGCAGGCTGGACATCTCCGACGAATAGTCACGGACGACCGGCGTATCCGGATTGGACGGCATGTTGACCACGAGGGTGAAGTCGGTGTTGCGGTCGTAAACCTGGCCGTATTGCACGGTTTCCTGCCATCCCGCGTTGAATTTCGCCGAGTTGCGCGTGGATGACAGCCGCGCGATGTCAGGCGACGTGATCTCGAAAGAGGCCTTGGTGCTGACGCGGGTCGGCTGATCGAAGAAATTCGAGACACGTATGATCGTCGTGCCGATGAGGGCGAGTACAATCGTTCCTACAGCGTAGAAGGAATAGCGTACCGCCTTGCCGGCGTAATTGCCGGCGGTTTCGATATGGCCTCGCTCGAAAGACATTGTCCGATTCCTGAATTCCAGAATTTCAGTTTGCAGAATTTCAATCTTGTGTGAGTCCGCCGCGAAGCGGCGGCGCGTCGCGGGTGGTGATCCAGTTGGCCGAAGCCCATTTCGCGGAAGCCGTGGTCATGGTGCTGCAAGTGTCGCGTTTCAATTCGGCTCGCGCGAACAGTTCGGCCATCCTGGGATCGTTGCCCGCCGACAGCAGCGTCAGCCGGTTCAGCGTGCAGCCGAGAAATGCCCTCTGGCCGCTCAGCGTGTCGGCCTGACAGGCCCACCCGCTGATCCTGAGGTTGGGCGCGGTGAAGGTTTTGACGAACCCAAGGCAGGCCTGCTTGCCGGGAAGGGCAGCCCCGCTCAAACGCAGCAGCGTGACCCGTCCGAATTTGGTGTCGATGACGCCCGCGGGCTCGATGTCGCCGGTCAGGTCCCTGGTCGGATGACCGGCCATCCGGGCCGCGACGTCGGCGTCGGCGGCGGCAAAGCCGTCGAGTTCGCCGCCGGGACGGTAGATTTCGACCTCGGCGGTCGGCGGCTCACTCGCCGTAAGCGCCCAGCGCAGGGTGTCCTTGCGGCCCCCTTCCGGGTGCCGCAGGATTTCGTAAGCATCTGTTCTGTCGGATAAATCCAGCTTGCTGATCGCGAATGCCGGATGCGGCCGGCTGGCCGGTGTCCAGCCGCGCAGAGCCGGCATCTGGGTGTTGGCGGCAACCGGGGCTGCCGAGAACAGATCAACGGCGAGAACCGCGAGGACCGTGAGGCCGCAGATATAGGCCAGGATGCGCACCGCGACCGCGCCGCATTCGTCGGCGAAGCTGCGCAGCGCCGGATGGATACCGGAGGTGTTCAGGACAGGCTGGTCGAGCGCGGTCGGGTTCATGGGCGACTCTGGGCGGACGTTCTGTTCCGGTCTTTGAAAACGGGAACGAGCCACCGCCGTAGCCACGGATCGCGAACTTCCGCCGCTTGACGCCAGACCTGCCCCCGCAGTTGCTTCTGCGTTGTATTTGGGCGGTTTTTCGCATAGAAGCGCTGCCTCTTCCCTTTCCGCGGACGGTCAGGGCGAGGCTTTTTTCTTCGGAGAGTCAACGATGGGTTACAAGGTTGCGCTAGTTGGAGCGACCGGCAACGTGGGCCGGGAAATGCTCAACATTCTGGACGAACGCAAGTTTCCTGCTGATGAGGTGGTGGCACTCGCCTCGCGCCGCAGCATGGGCGTCGAGGTGTCCTATGGCGACCGCACCCTGAAATGCAAAGCGCTCGAGCATTACGATTTCAGCGATGTCGACATCTGCTTGATGTCGGCGGGCGGAGCCGTGTCCAAGGAGTGGTCGCCGAAGATCGCTGCTGCCGGCGCTGTCGTGATCGACAATTCCTCGACCTGGCGCATGGACCCGGATGTTCCACTGATCGTGCCTGAAGTGAACGCCGATGCTGTCGCGGGCTTCACGAAGAAGGGCATCATCGCCAATCCGAATTGCTCGACCGCGCAACTCGTGGTCGCGCTGAAGCCGCTGCACGACAAGGCGGTGATCAAGCGCGTGGTGGTGTCGACCTATCAGTCGGTGTCCGGCGCGGGCAAGGATGCGATGGACGAGTTGTTCACGCAGACCAAGGCCGTCTATACCAACAGCGAACTCATCAATAAGAAATTCCCGAAGCGGATCGCGTTCAACGTGATTCCGGAAATCGACGTGTTCATGGAGGACGGCTACACCAAGGAAGAGTGGAAGATGATGATGGAGACCAAGAAAATTCTTGATCCCAAAATCAAGATGTCCGCGACCTGCGTGCGCGTCCCGGTGTTTGTCGGCCATTCGGAATCGGTGAACATCGAATTCGAGAATCCGATTTCGGCCGATGAAGCCCGCGACATCCTGCGCAATGCGCCGGGCTGTCTCGTGATCGACAAGCGCGAACCGGGCGGCTACGTCACGCCGTATGAAGCTGCGGGCGAGGACGCCACCTACATCAGCCGTATCCGCGAGGATGCCACGGTGGAGAACGGCCTCGTGCTGTGGTGCGTGTCGGACAACCTGCGCAAGGGCGCCGCGCTGAACGCGGTCCAGATCGCAGAATGTCTCGTCAACCGCAAGCTGATCAGCGCGAAGAAAAAAGCGGCTTAAGCAAACCGGCACGGGTGGGGGGATGTCAGAGAAACCTTCGGAGCATCCCACACCCGCTGCCTACCAGCCGAATCCTTCGCTGAAGCGGGCCGAATACGGTTTCGAAACGGTTTTGTTCAACAGCCGGTGGCTGATGGCGCCGTTCTATCTCGGCCTCGTCGTCAGCCTTGTGGTGCTGCTCTACAAATTCGTGCTGCTGCTGATCGAGTTTGTGCTTCACGCGCCGGCGGCGAAGGAATCCGACATCATTCTCGGCGTGCTGTCGCTGATCGACGTGTCGCTGACGGGCAACCTGATCCTGATCGTGGTGTTCTCGGGCTACGAGAATTTCGTGTCACGGATCGATCCGCGCGGCCATCCGGACTGGCCGGAATGGATGACCAAGGTCGACTTCGCGGGGTTGAAGCAAAAATTGCTGGCGTCGATCGTCGCGATTTCGGCGATCCAGGTGCTCAAGGCTTTCATGAATATCGACGTGGCGTTCGATGCGCAGAAGATGGGCTGGCTGGCCGGCATCCATCTCGTGTTCGTGGTTTCGACGCTGCTGATCGTGTGGTCGGACCGGCTCGGCGGCCACGGCGCGTCCGACAAGGCCGGACATTAAACCACTAGTTGCTCAACACGCTGTGATAGACGCGGCTGAACTCGTTCGTGGTCTGATCGACGATCGACAATGAACCTTCGGCGACGCCGAAATAAGCGCCGTGCAGTCGCAGTTTGCCGCTCTCGACGGGACTTTTCACGAACGGAAATGTCATCAGGTTTTCGAGGCTGCGCAGCACCGCTGCCTTCTCGATTCGCGTGACGAATTGCTGCATCGTTTCGTGGTCGCGCTGCTCGACGATTTCACCCGGCTTGACGAACATCGACATCCATTTGCCGATAAAGTCGCCGGGCGTCAGCGGCGCGCTCTTGTCGACGAACGCGCGGATGCCGCCGCACTGCGCATGGCCAAGTACGACGATATGCTTCACCTGCAGGACCTGAACCGCATATTCCAGCGCCGCCGATACGCCATGCGCATTGCCGTCAGGCTGATAGACCGGGACCAGATTGGCGACGTTGCGCGCCACGAACAGTTCGCCGGGACCAGCATCGAAAATCACTTCCGGAGAGACGCGGGAGTCGCAGCACCCGATCACCATGGATTCAGGTGACTGGCCGCCCTGGGACAGTTCGCGATAACGGGACTGTTCGGTGGGCAGGCGCTCGGTGACGAAGGCCTGATAGCCGGCAAGCAGGCGTTCAGGAAAGGGCGACATGGGAAGCCTCGCAAATTTTCCCCCGTTGGCTAACCTAGCTGGCAGCCCGGGACAAGTCTTTCGGGCCGTGATCCGAAGTGCTAACGCAGGCAATCCGAATTCAGGAACAAAACGATGAACCGTCCGCGCCGCAGTGTCTTGTTCATGCCGGGCTCCAATGCACGGGCGCTCGACAAGGCGCGCAACCTTCCGGCCGACGGCGTGATCCTGGATCTTGAGGATTCCGTCGCGCCCGACGCCAAGCCTGTGGCGCGGGACCAGATCGCGGAAGCAGTCGCGGCCAGGGGTTTCGGCAGGCGCGAAATCATCATTCGCATCAACAATCTGGAATCGCCGTGGTGGCAAGACGATCTGGCCATGGCTGCGGCCGCGCGGCCGGACGGAATTCTGGTGCCGAAAATCTCAAGTCCGGATGACGTGAAAAAGCTTGAGGAGCGTCTGCGCGTGCTCAAGGCCGATCCGGCGATCGGCCTCTGGGCGATGATCGAGACGCCGATCGGCGTTCTGTCTGCGGAACAGATTGCGGCCACGGCGCGCGAAGGCGACAAACGGCTTGTGGGCTTCATCATGGGGCCGAACGACATCGCGCGCGAGACGCGGATGCGGATGCTGCCGGGGCGCACGGCGATGCTGCCGCTGTTCGCGCATTGCATCCTGGCCGCGCGGGCTTACGGCCTCGAAATTCTCGACGGCCCCTATAACGACATCAGCGACGTCGCCGGCTTCGCGAAAGAATGCGCGCAGGGCCGCGATATGGGCTTCGACGGCAAGACGCTGATCCATCCGGGCCAGATTGACGCGGCGAACGCGGCCTATACGCCACCGGCGGATGAGATCGCCCGAGCGCGCAAGATCATGGGTGTGTTCGATCTGCCGGAAAACGCCAGCAAGGGTGTGGTTCAGCTCGACGGACAAATGGTCGAACGGCTGCATGTCGAGATGGCGAAGCGCACTATCGCGATTGCTGACGCGATCACGGCTTTGAAGACGAACTAAATTACAACCACGGCCGCGAGGCTTTTTCCTTCGCCTCGAACACGTCGATGGACTGGCCCTTCTCCATCGTGAGGCCGATGTCGTCGAGGCCGTTGAACAGGCAATGCTTGCGGAACGGATCGATCTCGAACTTGATCGTGCCGCCGTCGGGCCCGCGGATTTCCTGCTTTTCGAGATCGACTGTCAGCGTGGCGTTGGCACCGCGGTCGGCGTCGTCGAACAGCTTGTCGAGTTCGTCCTGCGACACCCGGATCGGCAGGATCCCGTTCTTGAAGCAGTTGTTGTAGAAAATATCGCCGAACGACGTCGAGATGACGCAGCGGATGCCGAAGTCGGCCAGCGCCCAGGGCGCGTGTTCGCGGCTCGATCCGCAACCGAAATTGTCGCCGGCCACAAGAATCTTGGCCTTGCGATAGGAAGGCTTGTTGAGCACGAAATCCGGGTTCTCGCTGCCGTCGTCCTTGTAGCGCTGTTCGGAGAACAGGCCCTTGCCGAGGCCAGTGCGCTTGATGGTCTTGAGGTACTGCTTCGGGATGATCATGTCGGTGTCGACATTGATGATCTTCAAGGGTGCCGCCACGCCTTCGAGTGTCGTAAACTTGTCCATGATGTTCCCGTGAACCGGATGCAATTTGAGCTGTTCTAAATACATCATCGTGGCCGTCAAGGCTATGCGCTGAGGGAGGACACATCATGAACGCCATGCGCAGACGTGCGGCGTGCGCTGCGTGAAGGGGCAGATCTTGTCCGAAAACCGGATCCCGCTTTTCGGGATCACGCCTTAGATCACGCTCGCCTCGATGGCCTCCATGTCGTCGTCCGACAGGCCGAAATGGTGGCCGATCTCGTGCACCAGAACGTGCGTGACGATATGGCCGAGCGTCTCGTCATGCTCGGCCCAGTAATCGAGGATGGGGCGACGATAGAGCCAGATCATGTTCGGCATCGGCGCGATATCGCCGCTCGAGCGGAACGGCAGGCCGACGCCCTGGAAGAGCCCGAGCAGATCGAACTCGCTCTGCGCTTTCATCTCCTCGAGAACCTCATCCGAGGGGAAGTCGTCGGTCTGGATGATCAGTCCTTCGCACAGGTCCCGGAAATGTTTGGGCAGGCGCGCGTAGGCGTCATGCGCGATGGATTCGATGTCCTCAAGGGTGGGGGATTTTGCTGTCGGCCACATCGGCCTTGTTTAGAGGGCTTGGCGGGCGGGGCCAAGAGTGCATCGGACGCTGGATTGCCGCAGCAGGGCTTCGACCGGCGGCTTCTTGATGTTGACGCGCCCGTCTCAATCGGAGACGTTGCCGCTCACGGAACGCGAATTGAAAGCACGGGACGCCACCATGATGCGGACTTCGGCAATTCTTTTTGGTCTTTGCGCGGGCGCGATTGCGCTGGCGATGCCAGGCAGTGCACGGGCAGAGACGCCGGCGGTCGCGGCGACGCCACAGGCGCGGACTTCAGGGCCGATGGTGCAGGACTTTTCCGCGCAGAGCCGCAGGGTCATTCGGCGCGCACCGCGCCGCGTCCCGGTCTATCGCGGTTCAAATTATCCGGGGCCGAATTCGGTGCGGGTCTGCAACGCGTATTACGAGCAGGAATACCGTCCGAGCGGAACGGTGATCGTGCCGCGCATGAACTGCCATTGGCGCGGGTAACCCGCACTCCGCGCGATTGTTTTCATAGTCTCATTTTTTCCTGAACGTGCCGATTGCGCCCGCGGCAATCGCCGCCGCGCATAATCCATAAACAGCGATGGCCATCGCCACCTGCGTGAACGTGCCGGCTGTTCCCGGCGTAGTGCCCGGTCCTTGCGACGCGTGGGCATGACCTGCGAGCAACATCATCAATGCATTGCTTGCGAGCATCAATCGTGAGACGTGCGCCATCACAACTCTCCTCTGGTTCCTTTCAGAGATACGCGCCGGTCTTGTTTCAGGTTCACGAACGGCAACGCTGAAAGTGCGTTCATGAATACGGCGCGGACATTCAGGACGCATTCACCTCGCTCTTTTTAGCCTGCTGCCACGTCGTCCGGCGTGGACATGCATCGGCATCGATGGAACGCGATGCGCCGGGGTTCGTTTCAACTCGCAGACCAAGGGAGAGAATTCATGAAGATGAACGTCAGAACAATTTTCGGGCTTGCGGCCGTTGCCGGCCTGCTGGCGGTCGCAGCGCCAGTTGACCGTGCGCAGGCGGTGTCGCTTCTCAACCCGGCCGCTTCGACTTCTACGAAGCTGGCAACCGAGGATGTCACGACGCAGGTCCATTGGCGCGGCCATCACCGCTGGCACCGGCATCGCGGCTGGCATCGGCACCATGGCTGGCACCACCGCCGCCATTGGCACCACCGTCATCACTGGCATCGCCGCCATCACTGGTACTGATGTCGCGTCGGCCGACAACGGCGCCTTTACCAAAACGGTGAAATGCCCGCGTCATGATCTTGCTGCAAATCCGAAGTCATCCTAATGCCGGACGGGGCAGATTGTTTATTCCGCTTGAAGCGGAAGGCGGTCCCGCCCGGGCCCAAGATTCAACGCTGGCTAGTTGGCGGAGTGGTGAACGGAAATCGGTGGTGCGCGTTATCTTAAACGTGTGGAGCAACGATCTGAGGAGAACTGCAATGAGAAAGTTCGTGGGAGCCGCGGCTGTCGCTGCCGCTCTTTCAATTGCCGGCTGGATGTCACTTGCGCCTGCGAGCGCCGCACAGCCGACGCCTGCGGTGTCGCATGATGCGCGTCTGGCCGATGCCAAGCCGACGGATGTCAGTGCGCGCCGCCGCCACTATCGGCGTTACGGATATTATTATGGCCCGCGTTATTACCGGCCCTATTATCGTCCCTACTACCGGCCTTACTACTATCGTCCGCGGCCTTACTATTATCGGCCGTACGGCTACTACCGCCCTTATGGCTACGGCTATCGTCCATATGGCTACGGCTATCGGCCTTATGGTTACGGTTATGGCTTCGGACCGGCGATCGGTTTCGGCTTTGGCTTCTAAATTCGCCCCGAACCACCAAACAAAAACAGGCGCTCGAAAGAGCGCCTGTTTTTATGTCATCGGCGATGAGACGGGGGTTGGCCTGCTCAGGTTGTATGCCACTCGCGGATATCGACGAAGTGTCCGGCGATCGCTGCGGCTGCGGCCATGGCAGGCGACACCAGGTGGGTGCGGCCTTTGAAGCCCTGACGGCCTTCAAAGTTGCGGTTCGAGGTCGACGCGCAACGCTCTTCTGGCGACAGCTTGTCGGGATTCATCGCGAGGCACATCGAGCAACCCGGCTCGCGCCACTCGAAGCCGGCCTTGATGAAAATCTTGTCGAGCCCTTCGGCCTCGGCCTGCTCCTTCACGAGACCTGAACCCGGCACGATCATCGCATTGAGATTGCCGTTGACGGTGTGGCCGGCGACAACCTTCGCGGCGGCGCGCAAGTCTTCGATGCGGCCATTGGTGCAGGAGCCGATGAAGACGCGATCGAGCTTGATGTCGGTGATCTTCGTCCCGGCGACGAGGCCCATATACTCAAGCGCGCGCTGCTTGGAGAGGCGCTTGGCTTCATCCTCGATTTTCGCCGGGTCCGGCACCATGCCTGAAATCGACACCACGTCTTCCGGCGACGTGCCCCATGTCACGATCGGCGGCAGCTTCGCGGCATCGAGACGAATCTCCGCATCGAAATGCGCGCCGTCGTCGGTGCGCAGCGTTTCCCAGTAGCGCATGGCGGCATCCCAGTCGGCGCCTTTCGGCGACATCGGGCGGCCCTTCAGGAATTCGTAGGCCTTCTCGTCGGGGGCAATCAGGCCTGCGCGCGCGCCGCCTTCGATCGACATGTTGCAGACAGTCATGCGGCCTTCGACCGACAGCGCGCGAATAGCCTCACCGGCGTACTCGAGCACGAAGCCAGTGCCGCCTGCGGTGCCGATCTCGCCGATGATCGCCAGAATGATGTCCTTCGCGGTGACACCGTCGGGCAATGCGCCATCGACGGTCGCGCGCATGTTCTTTGCTTTCTTCTGGATCAACGTTTGCGTGGCGAGCACGTGTTCGACTTCCGACGTGCCGATGCCGTGCGCAAGCGCGCCGAACGCGCCATGCGTCGAGGTGTGGCTGTCGCCGCAGACGATCGTCGTGCCCGGCAGCGTGAAGCCCTGCTCGGGGCCGATGACATGCACGATGCCCTGACGCTTGTCGAACTCGTTGAAGTACTCGACGCCGAACTCGCGCGCATTCTCCGCGAGCGCTGCGATCTGTTCGGCGCTTTCCGGATCGGGATTCGGTTTCGAACGATCGGTGGTCGGGACGTTGTGATCAACCACGGCGAGCGTCTTCTTCGGCGCACGGACCTTGCGGCCGGTCGTGCGCAGTCCTTCGAAGGCCTGCGGCGAGGTCACCTCATGGACAAGATGCCGGTCGATATAGAGCAGGCAGGTGCCGTCCTCGGCCTCGTGGACCAGATGGTCGTTCCAGATCTTGTCGTAGAGTGTGGTCGCTTTGGCCATTGGGTGTCCGATTAACCTGTCCGGATGGGTGTTGCGGCCTCCGGGCCGCGGGTTTTCAGTTCCGCCCCTTTTTACTCGCTTAACGGGAGGGGGGAAAGTATCCTGACGACATAATAGCTTACGCAGGATCGCACAATGACCGCACGCCCGCCGGTTGCGCCCTATTTGACCGTTACCCCTGCTGCGGGCGCGATCGCCTTCTACACCGCCGCTTTCGACGCCAAGCAGAAGGCGCTGATGCCGGCACTCGACGGCCTGCGCATCCTGCATTGCGAACTCGAGATCAACGGCGGTGCGTTGTTCCTGTCGGATGCGTTTCCAGAATTCGGCACGGCGCGGACGCCATTGCCGGGAGAGCCGGTGACCATGTCGGTCAGTCTGGAATTCTCGAGTGCGGAACAGGTGGACGACGTGTTCGCGCGCGCCACGAAGCTTGGTGCTAAAGGCGAGGTGACGCCGACCCATTCGTTCTGGGGTACGCGAACCGCCATTGTGCGCGACCCGTTCGGCCATCGCTGGATCATGAACGGGCCGCTCAAGCAGAAATAGCGCTACGGGCTATGCTAAGCTGGCCAAAGAAAAAAGCGCGGCCATGAGCCGCGCTTTGATTTCAAATCATCAAGCGTTGCTTGATTATGCGCCGGAAGCCGCCTTCGGCGCTTCGCGGTTGTCCTGCTTCTCGACGATACGCGCCGACTTGCCGCGCAGACCGCGCAGATAATACAGCTTGGCGCGACGTACCTTGCCGCGGCGCACGAGCTTGATCGAGTCGATCATCGGCGAATAAACCGGAAACACGCGCTCGACACCTTCGCCGTATGAAATCTTGCGAACGGTGAAGCTCTCATGGATGCCGCCGCCGTGACGGCCGATGCAGACGCCTTCATAGGCCTGCACGCGCGAACGCTCGCCTTCGACAACCTTCACGTTGACGATCACGGTATCGCCCGGTCCGAAATCGGGAATGGTCTTCCCGGCGGAGAGCTTTTCGAGCTGCTCCTTGTCGATTTCTTGAATGAGGTCCATCGCAAAACTCCATCGGCGGCGCGCCCGGAAGGGGCTGCGCGGAAATTCGTATCCAGCACGTGCACGGATTGGCCGGTCGTATACGCCATCACCGGCGGGTTGTCACCCTTTCGTCGTGTTTTTTGGCGGCTTCGGGAAGGTGTTTTGGGCTTTTTTGGCCGCCCAGAGGTCCGGCCGCCGGGCTTTTGTCAGGGCCTCGGCCTCGGCCCGCCGCCAGGCCTCGATCCGGGCGTGGTCGCCGGACACCAGAATATCCGGAATCGGACGGTCCTCGAACATCTGGGGCCGGGTGTATTGGGGGTATTCCAGCAATCCATCCGAGAAACTCTCGTCGGTTCCGGAACTTAGCTTACCCATGACCCCCGGCAGAAGCCGCACGCAGGCGTCTATCAGGGCCAGGGCGGCGATTTCGCCCCCCGACAGGACATAGTCCCCCACGGAGATTTCCTCGAGCCCACGGGCCTCGATGACCCGCTGATCGACCCCCTCGAACCGGCCGCAGACGATCATGGGGCCCGGGCCGGCGGCGAGTTCCGCGACCCTGTTCTGGGTCAGCGGTGCGCCGCGCGGGCTCATCAGCAGGCGCGGGCGGGCGGGATCGGTATTTGCGCTATCGATGGCCGCCGCCAGCACGTCCGCGCGCAGCACCATGCCGGGTCCGCCGCCGGCCGGGGTGTCATCGACGCTGCGGTGCTTGTCAGTGGCGGCATCGCGAATGTCGCGCGCCTCCAGCGCCCACAATCCCGATGCGAGCGCCTTGCCCGCGAGGCTGATGCCGAGCGGGCCGGGAAACATCTCCGGAAACAGCGTGAGCACGGTGGCGCGCCACATGTCGGTGGTCCTGATTTCAGATGTCCGCGGTGTCCGGTGTGTCGCCTTCGATCTCGCCTGGCATGACGATCACCACATGACCGTCCGCGAGATCGACGGTAGGCACCACCGCATCTGTGAACGGCAGCAGCAGTGTCGGCCCCTGCGGCGGAGCGATTTCGATGATGTCGCCGGCGCCGAAATTATGCACCGCGAGAACCTTGCCAATGGCCGCGCCCGCCACATCGACGGCGCGCAGTCCGATCAGGTCGGCATGATAGTATTCGCCCGTCTCGGTCGGCGGCAGCCTGTCGCGCGCGATATAGAGTTCGATACCGTTGACGCGCTCGGCGTCTTCGCGCGTGGCGATGCCCTTCAGCACCGCGACCAGATGATCTTTCGCGATCCGGGCGCGCACCACTTCAAACTGACGCGCGCCGTCTTTGGTCGACAACGGGCCGTAGTCGATGACCGCCATGGGGTCTTCGGTGAAGGGCCACAACTTCACCTCGCCGCGCACACCATGCGCGGCGCCGATTCGTGCAACGCAGATTTGCGCTGCTTTTGTCACGAGATTCCTTACGCCTTGGCGGCGGCTTCAGCGTTGGCCTTGCGCTCCTTGCGCGGCACGGCCTTTTCCGGGTTCTTGCGCGGCTCGCGCTTCTTCACGCCGGCTGCATCAAGGAAGCGCATCACGCGGTCCGACGGCTGCGCGCCCTTGGCGAGCCAGGCCTTGACCTTCTCCATGTCGAGCTTGAGGCGAGTCTCGTTGTCCTTCGGCAGCAGCGGGTTGAAGTGGCCGAGACGCTCGATGAAGCGGCCGTCGCGCGGGAAGCGCGAATCGGCGACGACGACGTGATAAACCGGGCGCTTCTTGGTGCCTGCGCGTGCGAGGCGGATAACGACTGACATTTATTTCTCCGTTGGTGTGTTCGAATGGTGTGAAAACTGTTCGTGTTATTTCTTCTTGCCGATCCCCGGAAATCCGCCGAGGCCCGGCAATGTCGGTTTTCCCAGCCCCGGAAGGCCTGGAAAGTCTTTCGGCAGCGAGGGCGCGCCTTGCGGAATTCCGCCGGGCATCTTCGCCGCCAATTCCTTCATGGCGTCGGCTGACGGCATTCCGCCTCCGCCGAAGCCCATCGCCTGCGCCATGCCCGCCAGCGGGCCGCGCTTGCCCTGACCCATAGCCTTCATCATGTCGGCCATGTTCCGGTGCATCTTGAGCAGTTTGTTGACCTCCTCGACCTTCAAACCAGCGCCTGCGGCGATGCGCTTTTTGCGGCTGGCCTTGAGGATGTCGGGATTCTTGCGCTCCTCGCGCGTCATCGAATCGATCACCGCCATCTGGCGCTTCACGACCTTGTCGTCGAGATTCGCCGCGTTGATCTGGTTCTTCATTTTCGCAATGCCGGGCATCATGCCCATCAGGCCGCCGAGGCCGCCCATGGTCTGCATCTGCGTCAGCTGATCGCGCAGATCGGCAAGATCGAACTTGCCCTTGCGCATCTTCTCGGCGACGCGCGCGGCTTTTTCGGCGTCGATATGCGCGGCAGCCTTTTCGACCAGCGACACCACGTCGCCCATGCCGAGAATGCGGCCCGCGATGCGCGACGGATGAAAATCTTCCAGCGCGTCGGCTTTTTCGCCGGTACCGATCAGCTTGATAGGCTTGCCGGTGACGGCTCGCATCGAGAGCGCAGCGCCGCCGCGGCCATCGCCGTCCACGCGCGTCAGCACGATGCCTGTGAGGCCGACGCGTTCGTCGAACGCACGCGCGAGATTGACCGCGTCCTGACCGGTCAGCGAATCCGCCACCAGCAGCACTTCATGAGGGTGCGCGGCGGTTTTCACCTCCGCCGCTTCCGTCATCATCTCTTCGTCGAGGGTGGTGCGGCCCGCGGTATCGAGCAGCACGATGTCGTAGCCGCCAAGCTTGCCCGCCTGCAGCGCGCGCTGCGCGATCTGTACCGGCTTCTGTCCCGCAACGATGGGCAGAGTCTCAATGGAGAGATCGCGGCCGAGCACAGCAAGTTGCTCCTGCGCGGCCGGGCGATAGACGTCGAGCGACGCCATCAGAACTTTTTTCTTGTCGCGCTGGGTCAGGCGGCGCGCCAGCTTCGCAGTGGTGGTGGTTTTGCCGGAGCCCTGAAGGCCGACCATCATGATCGCGACCGGCGCGGGCGAGTTGAGATCAATCTGCTGGCCGTCGGCACCGAGCATGGCGACAAGCTCGTCGTGGACGATCTTCACCACCATCTGGCCGGGCGTCACCGACTTGACGACAGTGGCGCCGATAGCCTGCTCGCGGACCTTCTCCGTGAAGGAGCGAACCACGTCGAGCGCGACGTCGGCCTCGAGCAGCGCACGGCGCACCTCGCGCATGGCGGCATCGACATCGGCTTCCGACAGCGCACCGCGCCGCGTCAGCCGATCGAGAATGCCTCCAAGCTTTTCCGACAGATTGTCGAACATCGCCGCGTTGTATCCCGTTGCTCATGTCCCGGCAGGGACAGGAAATTCCAAACACCTTTACGCCCGAGGGCGCACAGCGCTGTCGGGCGTTGACCTCCGGTCTCTTGGACCGGGCGGCGGGTCGAAAAGAACGTCTTTTCGAGAAGTGCGGGGGTTAAACCGCCCATAGCCCGAAAAGTCAAGAAAAGACCGAAAAATGCTGATTTTGGGGCGGGTTGCGGTGGGCCTTCGCGGAACCTAACTGTTGCTCCGACAGGCCATTTCCGGCCTCCTGGACCTCATGAACCTCACCCGCCGCCGTGTTTTTGGTCTGCTCGCCGGCGCTGCGGTCGCCGTGGGCCTGCCGTCCTTCTGGATTTTCCGTATGAAAACCTATGCTGGTCCGCCGTCCGATCATTTCGACGGAACCACTTTTTTTGATCCCGACGGCTCGCCGCCCAAGAAACTCTGGGAGGTCCTGCGCTGGCAGGCCACCAAGACGGCGGCCAAATGGCCGGACCGTGCGCCGAGCCCTTATGCCGATACGCCGCCGGCGCAAGTCACCGGCGACAAGGTGCGGCTGTCGTTCGTGGGACACGTGAGTTGGCTGATCCAGACTGCGGGCCTCAACATCCTGGTCGATCCGGTGTGGTCGGAGCGCGCGTCGCCGGTGTCCTTCGCCGGACCGAAGCGCGCCAACGATCCCGGCATCGCCTTGGGTGCCCTGCCGCCGATCGATGTGGTTCTGGTCTCGCACGGACATTACGACCATCTCGATGCCCGGACTCTCTCGCGACTCGCTGCAAAATTTTCACCGCGCGTCATCACGCCGCTCGGCAACGATGTCACCATGGCTGCCAACGATGCCGCGATCCGCGCCGAAGCGTTCGACTGGAACGATCGCGTCGAGATCGGCAACGGCGTCGCGGTCACACTGGTGGCGACGCGCCACTGGACCGCGCGCGGCCTGTTCGATCGCAACAAGGCTTTATGGGCGAGCTTCGTGCTGGAAACACCCGCAGGCAAGATCTACATCGTCTGCGATTCGGGCTACGGCACCGGCACGCATTTCCGCCGCGTGAAGGACGCGCATGGTCCGTTGCGCGCGGCGATCCTCCCGATTGGTGCGTATGAGCCGCGCTGGTTCATGCGCGATCAGCACATGAACCCCGAGGATGCGGTGAAGGCGCTGGCCGACTGCGGAGCCGAGATGGCGCTGGCGCATCATCACGGCACGTTTCAACTGACCGACGAGGCCATTGACGCGCCGGTCAACGATCTGGCGACCGCGCTCGATGCCGCCGGCGTCGCGCGGGAAAAGTTCGTCGCGCTGAAGCCGGGGCAGGTGTTCGAGATCTAGCCGATTTTACTGCGCTTTCGGTTTTATCTCGTAGGACACGCTCACCGTCACCCGCAGCGTTTCCTCGCCTTGTGCAACAGGCGCGGAGGCCGCCATTCCTGCCACCATCTTGCGATAGGGCACCGGACCCGGCGTGGTTTCTTCCGAAATGCTTAGCGGCGCGCCGAGCGAGATGCTCGCGGCCTTTGCGTAGATTTCCGCCTTGCGCCGCGCATCGGCGATCGCCTCGGAACGCGCGTCATCCAGCAGCTTCGATGCCTTTGAGACCGAGAAGCTGATGCCGCTGATCTCGTTGGCGCCGGCGCCGACCAGCACGTCGATGGTGTCGGCGACCTTGGTGATGTCGCGAATGGTGACGGTGACGCGGTTGCTCGCGCGATAGCCCGTGATCTGGAACGGCGCGTTGGGATTGCGCCCCGGCGCGCTCTGCGGCGACAGCGACAACCGCGAGGTCTGGAAATCCTTTTCCGCGATGCCGCCATTTTTCAGCGCGAGCAACACGATGCCCATGGCCTTGTTGTTGGCCTCGGAAGCCTCGCGCGCCGTCTTTGCCTCGGTGGTCACGCCGCTGTCGATCTGCGCGAGATCCGGCGGCACCGAAATCGTCGCCTCGCCGTTCACTGTAATGGTTGGCGGCGTTGTCTGTCCAAACGCCGACGATGCCGTGGCGGCAAGGGCCATCGCAGTAATGAGGGTGCGGACGCGCATTGATAACTCCAAGTTCTATGTGAGCGGCTATTCTGGTTAAACGGCAGTTCTATTTCAGCGGCACGAACACGTTGATGACGAGCTTGTCCTCGGTCGTCGTCAATGGATCGGTGATGTACTCTTCGATGAACGTGTCCTTGGCTTCGAGTTTCTTTTCATCGAGATGGTTGGTGATCGCCTCATACGTGTTGTCCATGTTGTCGTATGAGCCGCGATGGATGAATTTCAACGTCGGTCCTTCGGGTGAATTGCCGACGCTCATGCCTTTGGCGAGATTTTTCGGATCCTGATCGACCGGAATTTCGGCCTGATAGGTAAAGCCCGCATCGTCGGTCGAGGTGTAGACGATCAGTGACGAGCCGGCAGGCTTGATGCCCTGCTTGTCGAGAAATTCCGACAGCGTTTTCAGCGATCCCACCAGTGTCTCGAACGCGGCATCCCAGGACGCGGAGCCCTTCAGGATCACGACTTTTTTCGCGGTCAGGGTCTGCTCCGCGCCGAATGCGTCGCCGGTCTGGATGCTGGGCGCGGCTGGCGCCGCCGACGGGGCTTCGGCGGCGGGGCTTTGAGGTGCCGCAGGTGGGGTTGCGGGCGCATCCGCCGTTGGCGCTGCCGGGGTCGCAGGCGTCGTCGTCGAAGCTGCCGGGGGAGGCGTGGCCGGCGGCGCGTCCTTCGAAGCTGCGGGTGCCGGGGCAGGCGGCGGCGCGGTGGCCGTGGGAACGGCCGGGGGCTGCACCGGCCCCATCGGGATTTTGGTCCAGACCGCCGCGGCGACGACCAGCGCCAGAACGACCAGGACGGCAACACGGGCATTACTCATTCGATGGTCTCCGAAGGCGTCAGCAGGGTCATTTGTCCGGCAGCGAAGCGAATTCAGTTTACCACGAACCGCTTCCGACTGACATGCGGTGCAAACTGGGCGATCGCGAGGCACCCCACTGGCCTGTCAGGCGCACTGGTCAAGTCGGCCTGCATTCGCCATATAGACCGGATCATGAGCACGCTCGCCAACCACAGCTTCGCCAAGATGAACGGTATCGGCAACGAGATCGTCGTTGTTGATCTGCGCGATTCGGCGGCGACCGTCACCCCCGATGAGGCACGTGCGATCGCGGCTCCTGCCGGGGTGCCTTATGACCAGTTGATGGTGCTGCAACCGCCGCGCGTTCAGGGTACGGCCGCCTTCATCCGCATTTTCAACAATGATGGTTCCGAAGCCGCCGCCTGCGGCAACGGGATGCGCTGCGTGGCGCGTCAGGTGTTTGAAGAAACCGGCAAGTCGGCGCTGACCTTCGAGACTCGTGCGGGACTTCTGAACTGCTGGCAAGGACCGTCGCCCGATCTCTATACGGTGGACATGGGCGCGCCGAAGTTCGGCTGGCAGGACATTCCGCTTGCCGAGGAATTTCGCGATACGCGCTCGATCGAATTGCAGATCGGGCCGATCGACGCGCCGGTTCTGCATACGCCGTCGGTCGTGAGCATGGGCAACCCGCACGCGATCTTCTGGGTCGATGACATCGAGGCCTACGATCTCGGCCGCTTCGGGCCGCTGCTGGAAAATCATCCGATTTTTCCGGATCGCGCCAACATCACGCTCGCGCATATCGTGGACCGCGAGCACATCGTCATGCGGACATGGGAGCGCGGCGCGGGGCTGACGAGAGCGTGCGGCTCGGCGGCATGCGCCACGGCAGTGGCATCGGCGCGGCTGCGGCGCACCGAGCGCACGGTCCACATGACGCTGCCGGGCGGCGACCTCACCATCGAGTGGCGCGCGCAGGACGATCATGTTTTGATGACGGGACCCGCAGCGTTCGAATTCGAAGGCCGCTTCGATCCGGCGCTCTTCACCAACGTCGCCTGAGATGACCGTCGATGTCGTCACCTTCGGATGCCGGCTGAACACCTTCGAATCGGAGGTGATCCGGCGCGAGGCGGAAAGCGCCGGCATTCGCAACACCATCGTCGTCAACACCTGCGCCGTCACCAACGAAGCCGTCGCGCAGGCGCGGCAAACCATCCGCAAGCTGAAGCGTGACAAGCCCGATGCGCGCATCGTGGTCACCGGCTGCGCGGCGCAGACCCAGACGCAGATGTTCGCGCAGATGAGCGAAGTCGATCGCGTGCTCGGCAATGACGACAAGATGCACGGCGGCGCGTGGCGTGAAACGCACAGAGCGTTCGAGATAGACCCGGGCGTGTCGCGCGAAAAGATCGCCGTCTCCGACATCATGGCGGTGACCGAGATGGCCCCGCATCTGGCAGCGGGATTCCAGAGCGGGATGCCGCGTGTGTTCGTGCAGGTGCAGAACGGCTGCGATCATCGCTGCACCTTCTGCATCATTCCCTACGGTCGAGGCAATTCGCGCTCGGTGGCGATGGGCGCGGTGGTCGATCAGGTGCGGGCACTCGTTGAGGCCGGGCACGCCGAGATCGTTCTGACCGGCGTCGATCTCACGAGTTACGGCGCGGACCTGCCGGGCGCGCCAAAGCTGGGCGCGCTGACGAAGCAGATATTGAAGCATGTGCCGGACCTGAAGCGATTGCGCATCTCCTCGATCGATTCCATCGAGGCGGATCGCGATCTGCTCGATGTTATCGCCACTGACGAACGGCTGATGCCGCATTTGCATCTGTCGCTGCAGGCCGGCGACGATCTCGTTCTCAAGCGCATGAAGCGGCGGCACACCCGCGCCGATGCGATTGATTTCTGCAAGCAGGTGCGGCGGCTGCGGCCGGACATGGCGTTCGGCGCGGACATCATCGCGGGCTTCCCGACCGAAACCGAAGAGATGTTCGCGCGCTCGCAGGATCTCGTGGACGAGTGCGATCTCACCTTCCTCCATGTGTTTCCGTATTCGCCGCGTCCCGGCACGCCGGCGGCGCGCATGCCGCAGGTCGACGGCCGCATCATCAAGGAGCGCGCCAGGCGATTGCGCGCGATCGGTGAAGCGGCGTTGCGTCGCCGGTTGGCGTCGGAGGTGGGCGCCACGCGCCATGTACTGATCGAAAGCGCGACGCAGGGACGCACCGAGCATTTCGTTCCGGTTGCGATTGCGGGTGGCGAACAGAACACGGTCCGCAGCATTGTGATCGCCGGCCACGACGGTGAGCGATTGCTCACATAAAGACACGTATGTGCCGTGCCTGTCTTGTTGCCTTCAATTTGCGTCGCAATTGATGTAATGAAGTTACCATGTATCAAGGCTGCACCCGCAAAAGCGCGGGATAACTTTCAGAGCGGCGGCCTTCGTGGTCTTTGCAAATTGTCTGAGTCCCGAGGAGAAAATCCATGTCACTCGATTCCGATGTGCTCGTTGATCGCCGCCGGATCCGCCGCAAGCTGACGTTCTGGCGCGTGGTGGCGGCGCTGGGCGTCATCGCCGCCGTCGTCGCTGTCGCCGTACTGGTTTCGCCGGCAGGCCGCAGCGCGATCTCCGGATCGAACGCGATCGCGAGGGTCAAGATCGATGGCCTGATCCGCAGTGACCAGACGCGCGTCGAGGCGCTGGAGCGGCTTGA
Organism: Afipia sp. GW822-FHT04G07; assembly: GCF_058800765.1. Classification (NCBI taxonomy): domain Bacteria; kingdom Pseudomonadati; phylum Pseudomonadota; class Alphaproteobacteria; order Hyphomicrobiales; family Nitrobacteraceae; genus Afipia; species Afipia sp. GW822-FHT04G07. The sequence continues at coordinate 2,600,413 of NZ_JBXAMP010000001.1, read as the reverse complement.
GAAGTCGTCTGCGGCAGCCGTCATCGTGCACATCAATTCGCCGGGCGGCACCACCGCCGGTTCCGAGCAGCTTTACGATGCTCTGGTGCGCCTGAAGGCGAAGAAGCCGCTGGTCGTGGTGGTGGAAGGTCTCGCCGCGTCGGGCGGATACATCGCTGCGCTCGCGTCGGACCAGATCATCGCCCAGCAAACATCGCTGGTCGGATCGATCGGCGTGTTGTTCCAGATTCCGAATGTGTCGGATCTGCTCAAGACCGTCGGCGTCAAGGTCGAGGAAGTGAAGTCATCGCCGCTGAAGGCCGCGCCCAACGGCTATGAGCCGACCAGTCCCGAGGCGCGCGCCGCGCTCGATTCGCTGGTGAAGGATTCCTACGCATGGTTCCGCGGCCTGGTGAAGGATCGTCGCGGCATGGATGACGCGACGCTGCAAACCGTAGCTGATGGCCGCGTGTTCACCGGCCGTCAGGCGGTCGGTCTTAAGCTGATCGATCAGCTCGGCGACGAGAAAACCGCCGTCGCATGGCTGGTTGCACAAAAAAAGATCGGTTCGGACCTGCCCGTGAAAGACTTCAAGCTTGCTCCGCGCTTTGGCGACATGACTTTCCTGCGCGCGACGGCGGCTGTCGCCCTCGATGCGGTCGGTTTGGGCGCGATCTCACGTCAACTTGAGCAGTCCGGCGTGGTGCAGGCCGTTGACCGCTTCGGTCTCGATGGGATGCTTGCGCTGTGGCAGCCGGCATCGTCGAATTGATTGGAATGGTCGCCCTGAATCGGGTTTCAACCGTTCCTCGCCGCATTGCGGTCGCGGGGGCAACAACGAATCCCGGCGTTTGTCACGCGATTTAGCCGCGTCTCGTTTTGAATTAGCGACTTGACAGTCCACGGCTTTTTCACAGAAATGTCCATCGCACGCTACGGGCCCAACACTCAATGATCAAATCCGAACTCGTTCAACGCATCGCCGAGCATAACCCGCATCTCTATCAGCGGGATGTCGAGAACATCGTGAACGCAATTCTCGACGAAATCGTTGCCGCGCTCGCCCGGGGCGATCGCGTAGAACTGCGTGGTTTTGGGGCTTTCTCGGTCAAGCATCGCCCCGCTCGCGCAGGGCGTAATCCACGCACCGGCGCGCATGTGCCCGTCGAGCAGAAGAGCGTGCCGTTCTTCAAGACCGGCAAGGAAATGCGTGAGCGGCTGAACCGCGACGAGGCGGCGGATCCAGCGGCGGCGACCTGATCCGGCCGGCTAAAATAATTCCAAAGTGCGGCCGCGCGCATTTTTGCGAACCGCCTTCAGAATTGCCAGCTCCAGGAACGCACGATGCTCCGCAAGATTTTCAACGCCTTGGTGATCCTGCCGCTTGCGATCCTGTTTGTCGTGTTCGCGGTCGCCAATCGCCACATCGTCACGCTATCGTTCGATCCCTTCAATTCCAGCGATCCCGCACTCGGCGTCTCGCTGCCGCTGTTCGTTGTCATCATCGCGGTGGCGATCTTTGGCGTGGTCGCCGGTGGCGTGGCCACCTGGTTCGGCCAGCGCCGCTGGCGGCGGGCTGCCCGGCAGCATGAGGCTGACGCGCGGCACGCCCGCGCGGAACTGGCGGATTTTCGGGAGAAGGCGCAGATCGCGTCGCGCACTGGCGAAAATCAGGTTCTGGCCTCGGGATCGGGCCCCGGCCTGACCCCGTCCTATCTGGCCATCGGGCGAGACAAGCACGGCGCGGCGTTGTAGAACCCGCCCTTCTGTTCCACAGCCTGTTTTCGGTTATCGGCCCCCGGCCCAACCACGCCTTGAGACCATGTCACTTGCAGTCAAAATTTGCGGCCTGTCCACGCGCGAGACCCTTGAGGTCGCGCTGGATGCGGGTGCCGACATGGTGGGCTTCGTGTTCTTCGAGGCGTCGCCGCGCCACATCGGTCTCGGTGTTGCGCGCGAACTCGGGCGGCAGGTCAACGGCCGTGCGCTCAAGGTGGCGCTGACCGTTGACGCCGACGATGCCTCCCTTGAGAACTGCATCGAGGCCTTGAAGCCCGGACTGCTCCAGCTTCACGGCGATGAGAGCGTGGCGCGCGTCCGCGACATCAAGCAGAAATTCGGACTGCCGGTGATGAAGGTGCTGTCGGTCGCAACCGCGGCCGATCTCGCAAGCCTTCCGGGTTATGCGGCGGTGGCCGACCGCATCCTGTTCGATGCCCGCGCTCCGAAGGACGCCACCCGTCCCGGCGGGCTTGGCGTGCCGTTCGACTGGCATCTGCTGGAGTACATCCATCTGTCGATTCCCTTCATGGTTGGCGGTGGGCTGAACGCAGCCAACGTCGCCGAAGCCATCACGGTTACCCGCGCGGGCGGCGTCGATGTGTCGTCGGGCGTTGAAAGCGCGCCGGGCGTGAAAGACGCCGACATGATCCGTGCCTTTATCCGCGTCGCGCGCGAAGCCGACCGCGCAACAACATCTTCGAAGATTGCGAGCAGCGTATGAGCGTCCAACGTCCCAATTCCTTCCGCTCCGGTCCTGACGAACGCGGGCATTTCGGCATTTTCGGCGGGCGCTATGTCGCCGAAACGCTGATGCCGTTGATCCTGGATCTGGAAAAGGCCTATGCCGACGCCAAGGCCGATCCGTCGTTTCAGAAGGAAATGAACGGCTACCTCAAGGACTATGTCGGCCGCCCGTCGCCGCTGTATTTCGCCGAGCGTCTCACCGATCATCTCGGCGGCGCGAAAATCTATTTCAAGCGCGAGGAGCTGAACCACACCGGCTCGCACAAGGTCAACAACGTGCTCGGCCAGATCATGGTCGCGCGCCGCATGGGCAAGAAGCGCATCATCGCTGAAACCGGCGCTGGCCAGCACGGTGTCGCCACGGCGACGCTGTGCGCGCGCTTCGGCCTCGAATGCATCGTCTACATGGGCGCGGTGGACGTGGAGCGGCAGCAGCCCAACGTGATCCGCATGGAAATGCTGGGCGCCAAGGTGGTGCCGGTGCAGTCCGGATCGCGCACGCTGAAGGACGCGATGAACGATGCGCTGCGCGACTGGGTCACCAACGTCGCCGACACGTTCTATTGCATCGGCACCGTGGCAGGCCCGCATCCGTATCCCGCGATGGTGCGCGACTTCCAGTCGATCATCGGCACCGAAACTCGCGCGCAGATGCAGGAGACGGAAGGCCGCCTGCCGGATTCGCTGATCGCCTGCATCGGCGGCGGCTCCAATGCGATGGGTCTGTTTCATCCGTTTCTCGACGATTCCGGCATCGAGATCTTCGGGGTCGAGGCGGCGGGGCATGGCTTGACCAACCTGCACGCGGCGTCGATCGCAGGCGGCCGCCCCGGCGTGCTGCACGGCAATCGCACCTATCTGCTGATGGACGACGACGGCCAGATTCAGGACGCACATTCGATTTCAGCAGGCCTCGATTATCCCGGCATCGGTCCCGAGCATTCCTGGCTGCACGAAACCGGCCGCGTGACGTATCTGTCGGCCACCGACGATGAGGCGCTGGCGGCATTCCAATTGCTATCGCGCCTTGAAGGTATCATTCCAGCGCTGGAGCCCGCGCATGCCATTGCGAAAGTGATGGACCTCGCGCCGAAGCGGCCGAAGGATCACCTGATGGTGGTCAATCTGTCCGGTCGCGGCGACAAGGACGTGCCGCAGGTCGGCGACATTCTGAAGGGTAAAAAGAAGTGACCACGCGCATCGACACACGTTTCGCCGAACTCAAGGCAGAAGGCCGCGCGGCGTTCGTCACCTTCGTGATGGCGGGCGACCCGGATCTTGCGACCTCGCTCGAGATTATTAAGGCGCTGCCGAAGGCGGGCGCGGACATCATCGAAATCGGCATGCCGTTCACCGATCCGATGGCCGACGGCCCCGCGATCCAGGCGGCGGGCCTGCGCGCGTTGAAATCTGGCACGACGCTGAAGAAGACGCTTCAGGTGGTGCGCGACTTCCGCAAGGACGACGCGACGACGCCGATCGTTCTGATGGGGTATTACAATCCGATCTACATCTACGGCGTGGACACGTTTCTGGTCGATGCGAAATCCGCCGGCGTCGATGGTTTGATCATTGTCGATCTGCCGCCGGAAGAAGATACCGAACTGTGCATTCCGGCGATGAAGGCCGGATTGAACTTCATCCGGCTCGCAACGCCGACCACGGACGACAAGCGTCTGCCGGCTGTGCTCGCGAATACCTCGGGCTTCGTCTATTATGTGTCGATCACCGGCATCACCGGGTCGGCCAGCGCCGATACCACTCAGGTGTCCGCCGCCGTCGCCCGCATCAAGCGTCACACCCAGTTGCCGGTCTGTGTCGGCTTCGGCATCCGTACGCCGGAAGCCGCCGCCGGTATCGCACAGGCCGCTAACGGTGCCGTGGTGGGTTCGGCGCTGATCGATGCGTTGCGCGCGTCGCTCGATTCTGAAGGCCGCGCGACCGCGAAAACGGTTCCCGCTGTGGCCGATCTGGCGGCAGCACTGGCGCAGGGCGTGCATGGCGCCAAACAGGCCGCAGAATAGCTTTACGCAAGCTTTTTATTGCAATTCCGGAGGGTTGCCCGGGCTCGCCCCGGCGTCCATATATCCATCTCCCAAAGACGGAGCCCGACATGAACTGGTTGACCAACGTTGTCCGGCCGAAGATTCGCAGCATCCTCAAGCGCGAGACGCCGGAGAATTTGTGGATCAAGTGCCCGGATTCCGGGCAGCTCGTGTTCTACAAGGATGTCGAACAGAACCAGTTCGTCATTCCCGGTTCAAACTATCACATGCGCATGGGCGCGGTGGCGCGGCTGAAGTCGATCTTCGACAACGAGACCTGGTATGACGTGGCGCTTCCCGAAGTGACCGCCGATCCGCTGAAGTTTCGTGATGAGCGCAAATATGTCGACCGCATCAAGGACGCGCGCTCCAAGACGGGCCTCCATGACGCTGTAAAGGTCGGCTACGGCAAGCTGGAAGGCAACGCCGTCGTTGTCGCCGTGCAGGACTTCGACTTCATGGGCGGCTCGCTCGGCATGGCGGCGGGTGAAGCCGTAGTCAAAGGCCTCGAACTTGCGATCGAGAAAAAATCACCTTTCATCATTTTCGCGGCGTCCGGCGGCGCGCGGATGCAGGAAGGCATTCTGTCGCTGATGCAGATGCCGCGCACCACGGTAGCGATCCAGATGCTGCGTGAAGTGCATCAGCCCTACATCGTGGTTCTGACCAATCCGACCACCGGCGGCGTGACCGCATCCTACGCAATGCTGGGTGACGTGCAGATCGCCGAGCCGGGCGCACTCATTGGGTTTGCCGGCGCGCGCGTCATCGAGCAGACCATTCGCGAGAAATTGCCGGAAGGTTTCCAGCGCGCCGAGTATCTCAGGGAACACGGCATGGTGGACATGGTGGTGCATCGCCATGAGTTGCGCGGGACATTGGCGCGGCTTTGCCGGCTGCTGACCAAGGCGCCGGCAGCTTCCGAAAGTTTCGCGTCGGTCGCGCCGTTGCCGGTTGATCTGCCTGCGGTCGCGTCGCCGGCGTGACGTCGCCTGCGGCCAAAGATCCATCCAGGAATTCGTCGGCGTCCTACGACGACATCCTCGCGCGCCTCGCCTCGCTGCACCCCAAGCGCATCGACCTCACGCTCGATCGCATGTGGCGCATCCTGGAGCGCCTTGGTCATCCCGAAAAGAAAATTCCGCCCGTCATCCATATCGCCGGCACCAACGGCAAGGGATCGACGGTGGCGTTCCTGCGCGCCATTCTAGAGGCTGCGGGGCTGCGTGTGCACGTCTACACATCGCCGCATCTGGTGCGCTTCAACGAACGCTTTCGTTTGGGGCAGGTCGGCGGCGGTGTGCTCGTCACCGACGATCAGCTGCGCGCGGCGCTGGATCATTGCGAGCAGGTCAATGACGGCGAGCCGATCACGATATTCGAGATTGAGACCGCCGCGGCATTTCAGTTGTTCGCCGAGCACCCGGCGGATGTCGTGTTGCTTGAAGTAGGCCTCGGCGGCAGGCTCGATGCGACCAACGTCATCGATGCGCCGCTGGCCAGCGTCATCACGCCCATCGGCATGGATCACATCGAATTTCTCGGCGATACGCTAATTAAGATCGCCACTGAAAAGGCCGGGATTATCAAGAAGGGCGTTCCGGTGGTTTGCGCCGAACAATCGGCGGAGGCGATTGCTGTGATCGGGCAGGCGGCCAGGCGCGCCCATGCGACGCTTCACGCGGCGACGGAAGGCTGGCATGTCAATGTGGAGCACGGACGGCTGGTTTATTCGGACGAGCGCGGCCTGCTGGACCTGTCCGCGCCGCGGTTGTTCGGGCGGCACCAGTTCGACAATGCAGGATTGGCGATCGCGACCCTGCGCGCCATCGAGACCTTGAAGATCGATCCGGCCGCATTCGAGCAAGGCATCGCGCGCGCGGAGTGGCCGGCACGGATGCAGCGGCTGACGTCGGGCAAGCTGGTTGAGGCTGCGCCTCACGATTCGGAGATATGGCTCGACGGCGGCCACAATCCCGACGGCGGTCGCGTTGTCGCCGATGCGCTGGGCGATCTGGAAGAGCGCGTTTCGCGCCCGTTGGTGGTGATCGTCGGCATGATGGGCAACAAGGATGCCGGCGGCTTCCTCGCGAACTTCGCGGGACAGACACGCCACATCGTCGCGGTGAAAATTCTAGATCAAGACAACGCGATGTCGCCGGACGTACTGGCCGATGCCGCGCGACAGCTGGGGATGCGGGTCGAGACTGCGGTGAGCGTCGAAGCGGCACTGCGCGCGATCGCAAAATTGGCCTACGAAGTGCCGCCGCGCATTCTCATCACCGGCTCGCTCTATCTCGCGGGGCATGTGCTGGCTGAAAACGGCACGCTACCGCAATAACCAACGTCGCAAACGAAAACGGCCAGCTTGCGCCGGCCGTTTGCAAAATCTCAAATCTAAAAACGATCAGACAGCGGCGGTGATCCACTGCTGCAGCTTGGCCTTCGGCGCAGCGCCGACCTGCCGCGAGGCCATCTCGCCCCCCTTGAAGATCATCAGCGTCGGGATCGACATCACGCCGTACTTCGAGGCGGTCTTCGGACTTTCGTCGACATTGAGCTTCACGATCTTGACCTTGTCGCCCATGGCGCCGGCGATCTCGTCGAGCGCGGGGGCGATCATGCGGCACGGACCGCACCATTCCGCCCAGAAATCGACGACCACGGGGCCGTCCGCCTTGAGAACTTCCGCTTCGAAATCGGTGTCCGAAACCTTACCCACACTCATGTGATCTGCCTCGTTGGATGAAAGGCGCGGGAATTTTTGAGAGAATCGCGCGCAAGAAACGTAGGCCCAACCTATGAACGCGCCCCTGCGGGGTCAAGGCTGGTCACCGCGACGTGTTCCGTCGGCCAGGCGGCGCCAGCTTCGGGAATCGGCCTCGATTCAACGGGTTAGGGTTGCGCGGTCGATCCAGTTGGTTGAGGGCGCCTCAGGAGATGATCGATTGCAGCTCTGCGTCCAGCGCGGAGGCCGGAATTTCCATCATGGCCGCGGTCTCGGTCCACAGCAGGATGCAGCGCACCGGCCGGCCGGGGTAAAGCCGCCGCAACACGTCGCGATAGAGCGCCAGCTGATGCACGTAAGCCCGCGGCGCGTCGGCCGCTGCGTGCGGCGGGGCGTGGTTGGTCTTGTAGTCGACGATCAGGACCTCATGCGGCGTCACCACCAGCCGGTCGATCTGGCCAGACACCAGTGCAGGCGGTTTGCCGCGCCGCGCGACCCGTCCGGCAATCGAGACCTCGGCGCGGCTGCCGTCCGCGAACAGCGGCGCGAGCGTTGGTGTGGCGATCAGCGCCACGACTTGTTGCGCCAACGCCTCGCGCTCTTCGGCGGGCCAGCCTTGCGCATTGCGCTGAAGATAGTCGCGCGCGGCGCTGTCGCGGCGTTCGGTCGCCACATCCGGCAGCGACTGCAGAAGACGATGGATCAGTGTTCCGCGCTTCAAGGCGCGCTCGCGGGCGTGTCGCGATTCGTCGCTCAGAACGCGATGATCGTTGTTGTCATCCTCGGCTGCGTCGGAGGGACGCAACACCACATCCACGGGCTCGTCGCGCGGCGCGAGATCGCGCAGCCACGCAGGCAATTCAATATCCGGCGATGCTTGCGCGGCAATAACCGGCACGGGCAGCTCGACATCCCCGGCGCGTGAATAGCGCTTCACCGGGCCCTGCGCGGTCTCAAGTTCTTCCAGTTGCAGCCCCGACGCGACGAGCCCCTTTCCGATCAGATCGTACCAGGACTTGTCGCGCACCGCCTTGACGTTGCCCGGCAGCACGCCGCCGACGATCAGGCGATCCGCTGCGCGCGTCATCGCCACGTAGAGCAGGCGGCGATATTCGTCCTCGGTCTCATCTTTCATGGCGGCGCGGGCGGCCGCCACATTCGGCAGATCGTCCGCCTTCTTGCCGGCCCAAAGCACCACGCCGGGCACGTTGGGTGCGGCGTTGCCCTGTGGCATGTGGATCAGGTTCACGCGCTGCGAATCCGCAGGCGATGTCGTGGTGTCGACGAGAAATACGACGGAGGCTTCGAGGCCTTTCGCGCCGTGCACGGTCATGACGCGGACTTCGTCGCGCTCGATTTCCATGTCGCGTTTGACTTCGGTGTCGGCGGCACGCAGCCACGCCATGAAGCCTTGCAACGACGCCGGTGCTTTCCGCTCATAGGTCAGCGCGAGTTCGAGAAACTCGTCGATCGCGTCATTGGCCTCGAGGCCGAGCCGCGACAGGATGCGCGCGCGGCCCGTTGGGCCGTCACTTTGGCCGCCGAGCAGCCAGGCGTAGAATGTGAAAGGCGTGACGCTGGCGAATTTTTCCTCGCACTCTTCAAGGCGTGCCAGCGCGGATTCCAGCCTGTTATTGCCAGCTGCGTGTTGCGCCAGCGCCGCGCGCAGCGTGCCTTTGCGCTCCGGTGCTATTGCCAAAAGATCGTCGTCGTCGAGTCCGAACAGCGGGCTCTTGAGCGCCACCGCCAGCGCCAGATCGTCGCGCGGCAGCAGCAGCGCGTCGGCGAGATTCATCAGGTCGATGACCGCGATGTGTTCTGTCAGTTTCAGCCGGTCCGCTCCGGCGACGGGAATGCCGGCATGTTTCAGGGCCTGAATAATGGTGTCGAACGCCCTGCCGCGCCGCCGCACCAGAATGAGAACATCGCCGTAGCGCAACGGACGCCTGCGGCCAACGGAGCCTGTCATGATCCCGGCGTCGATCAGCGCCGCGATCTCGTCTCGCACGCGCCGCGCCAGCCGCGCTTCCGGGCTCTTCTCCGGCACAGCGTCGAGTGCCGCGCGCCATCCCGTCACATCGTCGCGTGCGGTCGGGGTTTCAAGGTCCCACAGGTCGACCAGCGCGGGGGCAGCGTCGCCCAGCGCGTTGTGAACCGGATAGCCGTTCGCGACGGCATGAATGCTGCTGAAAATCTCGGTGTCGCGAAAAACATGGTCGACCGAATTGAGGATCGTCCAGCCCGAACGAAACGAATGCTTGAACTCGACGGACTCGAAATGGAGTCTTGCATTTTTGAACCGCGTTTCCATCTCGCGGCGGCGACTGTCGAACTCGCGCGGAGCGGCTCCCTGAAACGAGAAGATCGATTGCTTTTCGTCGCCGACCGCGAAGATCGTGCGTTTGACGCCGTCGCGCGCGCCCGCGCCGGACGTGAATTCCGATGTCAGCTTTTCGATGATGTCCCATTGCCGGGGACTGGTATCCTGCGCCTCGTCGATCAGGACATGATCGATACCGCGGTCGAGCTTGTAATGCACCCAGCCCGCCGAGACGCTATGGAGCAGGTTATGGGTCTTCGCGATCAGGTCATCGTAGTCGAGCAGGCCGCGCTCGCGTTTCTCGCGCTTGTAGTTTTCGGTCACCGCGCTCGCGATGACCAGAAGAGCCTCGGTGCGGTCACGCTGCATGACGGCGCGACGCTTTTCGATCAAGGCGAGGACACGTTCGTTTTCACGTAACAGACGCTGCGCCAATTCGGGGTACAGATCGTTGATCTTCTTGGTGACAAGCGTCTTGCGCGGTTCAAGCTCCTTGGTCAGGAACACCTGAAGATACTTGTCGATTTGCGCGCTACCGGTAGTGCTCAGCGCATCACGGAATCGCGCTGCCTGAGCGGTATCTGTTTTGTTCCCGCCTTCGAGCGCAGCAGCGACGGCCTGCCACTCGCTGCGCGGCACGTTGGGGCCATCGACGATCTCGCGTTCGACATCCTCGATGCGCTCGCTGACGCCGATGCCGAGCGTGAGTGCGACCTGCGCCATGGCACGGTCGATGTTACCTGCGCTGTCGGACCACGCCATGAAACGATCGCGGCTCAGGCAGGCATCGCGCACCACATCCTTGAAGGTCACATCGGCGGCCGTCGCCATCGCGACGTCAAGTCCGCGTCCCATGCGGCTTGCGGGATTGGCTGATGCCTCCAGCAGCACCTTGAGGTTGGCGCGCTCCATCATGTCGGTCTGGTCGCGATCGTCCAGCACCGCGAAGTGCGCGGGCACGTTGGCCTCGAACGGGAATTGTTGCAGCAGCCGCGTGCAGAGCGCGTGAATGGTCTGCACCTTGAGCCCGCCCGGCGTTTCCAGCGCGCCGGCGAACAGTTTCCGGGCGCGCCTCCGGGTTTCGGCGTTCGGCTCCGGCGCGCCGATCAGGCGGATCGCCGCGTCGAGTTCGTCGTCCGGCATCCGGACCCACTTGCCGAGCGTCGCGAATACGCGCTGCGCCATGTTGGCTGCCGCGGCCTTGGTGAAGGTGATGCAAAGAATTTTTTCCGGCTGCACGCCGCTGAGCAGCAGCCGGATCACGCGGCTGACCAGCACGTGAGTTTTGCCGGACCCGGCATTGGCTGCGACGAAGGCCGACGCATCCGGGTCCGACGCGCGGGCCTGCAACGCGGTCACGTCGATAGGGATGTCTTTGCGAGGTGCGCTCATTCGATCTCCTCGCGTCCGTCGCCGATGACCGACCACTCCTTGATGCGCGCTAGATCGTCGTAGGTGCCGTAGCGGTTCTCCCACATCGGCAGCACCACCGAGCGATAGGCCTCGTCCTGATTGGCGTAACGATGGATCAACGCGGTCAGTTCGCGCAGCGCCTCGTCCGCCGCGTCGTCCGGCAGTTGCGGTGGATCGCTCTTGTTGAGCCTCAACTCCAGAACGGTCGCCTTGCCCGGAGGATTGTTGCCGCTGAGCCGGACATAGACCAGTTCGCTGACCGACGCGCCTGCCGGAATGTCTCCGAAGCCGCCGCCGCGCAGGATCGCCGCTTCCAGCGTGAGCTGCGGCGACAGGCCGAGAGTGACCTGCTTGGCGCTGGGCGGCTGGCCAGTCTTGTAGTCGAGCAATGCGAAAGTCTGGTCGGTGCGATGCTCGATGCGATCGGCGCGCGCGGTCAGCGTGAATTTTTGCCCGTTGTCGAGAAGGATCGGAATGCTGCCGGAAATTTCCGCAGCGATGCGCGCGACATTGAGCCGCCGGTCGCGTTCCCACCCGGCGAACCATGACGCGATGCGCAGGAAGCGCGGCCACCACAGCGCGCGCGCTTCAGGCCGTTCCATCAATGGCGCGAAATGTTTTTCGCCGATGACGCGCAGCGCGCCCGCCGGATCGTCCGGCAACGCGGTTGCAAATCTGGTGGTGAATTCGCCGAGCGCTTCGTGGATCGCCGAGCCGCGATCCGCCGCAGTCAGCGGCATATCCACCGGATCGAGCGGAAGCAGCCTGAGAATACGCTTTGCGTAGATGGTGTAGGGGTCGCGCAGCCAGTCCTCGATCTCGGTGACCGACATTCGCGCCGGCCGCAGGGCGACAGCAGGCTTCGGCATCGGCTGCGGCGCAGGCGTGACAATCGCGGGTCGATCGAGCGCGTCGGCCCAGTGCGTGTAGCGCTCGCCCTGGCGCTTCGCGTCAGTCCAGAGTTTCTCGCCGGCGACGGCTTCAAGCCGGTGCAGGAAGCGTGAGGCGACGGCGGGCGCGCCGCCGACTTTCGCGGCGCGCGACAGGATGACGTCTTTCGCCCCTAACAGTTGCGCGAAATCATGCGCCGACAGTCCGATGCGCCGCTCGGGCAGATCGAGGCCGAGTTGGTGCCGCATCGGACGGCTCAGCCACGGATCGACGCGCGCCGCGGGCGGCCACACGCCCTCGACCAGGCCGCCGAGAATGACGCGGTCGCTTTCGGTGAGGCGTGCTTCGAGCGGACCGTAGATGCGAAGGTGCGCGCCTGCGGCTTGCGGCCGCCGAACGATGCGATCGCCGAATGCGGTCTGGAACACATCGGGATAATCGCCGAGGTCGAGCATAAGCCCGCTTGGCGGTGGCGGCTTGCCGGGATCCGTTGCCGCACCGCCGACCTGAAACAGGTCATCGAAGGCCTTCGACAGCGCGTTGCCGTCCGGCGCTTCGAACGCGAGCGTCCTTTGTCTGTCGTCGGCCGCGAGCGCGATGAGAGCATTGCGATGCAGGGCCGCCAGTTCGGAAAAATCGTGCGGCTTGCTGCGCTTGATGTCTTCTAGCGGCTTGAGTGCAAGCGTCAGTTCGCCGATCAGCGTCTGCACGCCGTCGAGCGCTGCATCGCTCAGTTGCGCGCGTGGCTCGGAGTGGTGGATGGCGGAGATCTCCTGCCGTCGGAGCTTGCCGAGTTCGTCGCGGAAACGGGAAAAATCGCGCGCCAGCCCGGCGCTGCCTGCCGCTGGTCGTGTTCCGCGCAGCAACGCCAGTTCGAGATCGGAGATTGCGATCGACCAGAAGCCTTGCCTCCGTCCGAGCCGGAACAGGGGATGCTTCAGGAGCGCCAGCAACGCTGGCGGCGCCAAGTCATCCGCGACGGTTTGCGCGGCTAGCCGCGCAAAAATCCCCGCCGGAGTGTCCATCAGGGAGTCGCCGCCGGAATCGTCGAACACGAGATTCCATCGATCGAGCGACGCCATCACACGGCGCGCCAGCGCACGGTCGGGGGTTACCAGCGCTGCGCTCATGTTTTTTTCGCGCGCCTCGCGCATGGCCACCGCGATGGCCAGCGCTTCCATCTCCGGATTGGCGGCTTCGACCACGGACAGGTTCGCCATGCCGCCGGCGATTTTTGCGGCGATGTCCGGTACCTCAAGCCGCGTATGCCAGTCGGCACTGACGTTAGCGGGGCGCATCGCTTCCGATGCGAGCACTTCGCGGCCATGGGTTGCGGGCCCGGTGAGTGCGGTCACATCGCGGCGTTCGATTTTGAACACGCGCGACAGCAGGTGATGCAGCGCGAATTGCGGATGGCTCCAGGTCGGCGGCGGGGTCGATGGATCAACATCGTTCTCGACGTCGCCGATGGAATTCCAGGCCGCGTCATCGAGAATGGTGTCGAGGCCGGGCAGCACCACCGCGCCTTGCGGCAGCATGGCAATGGCGCGCAGCAGTTTCGCTGTCGTCGGCATCGATCCTGTCGAGCCTGCCGCGATCACCGGGCCTTTGGGATGGGCTTTGAGGCGTGAGACTTCTGCATCGATCAGCCTGTCGCGCCGTGCGGCAGGCTCGATGCGGTCAATCTCCTTGAGATGATCCGGCCATGTCTCTTTCGCGATCTTCAGGAATTTCAGCGTGCGCTGCCAGTAATCGTCGAGTTCGTCCGGTACGATGCCGTCGAGCGCATTCCAGCCGACACCGCGTGTCACCATGTCGTCCATCAGCCGCGCCAGATCGCCGGCCAGCGCCAGTGTCGATGCCGGACCGCCAACCACGAGTGAATCGGGCTGGCTCTTCGCCCATGCGGCGACGAGTTTCGCCAGCGTCAATCGCCGCTCGAGGTCGTCAAGTTTCGGCGGCAGCATGGCCGCTTCAGCGCCACTGATTTGCGCGTCCGAGAATTCCAGTTCGTCCTCGTCGACGCTGCCGAGCGCGACGATACGCGGCAGCACCACCGCATCGGACTTCAGCACATCGAGAAACACCTCGCGCGCCATGCGGCCGGCACGGCGCGTGGGCAGATAAAGCGTGACGTCGGCCAGAAGCTCGGGATTGGCGCGTGCGTCAAACCCTTTGACCAGCCGGCCGTCGACAAGGGCCTCGATCACCGTATGAAGAAATGGTGCCGATGAGGGGACGTTGAAAACGCGCATGAAAATTCCGATTCGCGACCGGCGTCATCATGGCATGTGGAGGGTGGCGGAGGGGAGTCTTGTGCGGGGTTACGCGACGCTGGCCAGCAGCGCTTCTTCCGCGGCGTGGACCGCATCCGGTGTGCCGACATGCATCCACAGACCATCGAGCCGCAGTCCGAACAGCCGTTCCTGCTCATTGGCCACGTCGAACATCTTCGTTAGCGAGAATTCGCCGGCGGGAGCGTTCTTGAAGATCGAGGGCGACATGATGGCGGCGCCGGCATAGACGAACGGCACCACCTGATGTTCCTTGCGCCTGAGCAGCGCGCCGTCGGTCAGCATCGTGTAGTCGCCGGAGCCGGCGTAGCCGATGCTGTGGGCCGTAGGCGCCATCAGCAGCAGAATGTCCATTCGCGCCGGATCGAACGCTTCCGCCAGACGGAGCAGGTTGGGCTGCACGCCGTCGATCCACATCGTGTCGGCGTTGAGATGATAGAATGGCGCATCGCCGAGCAGAGGCAGCGCCTTGACCACGCCGCCACCGGTGCCGAGCACGACATCGCGCTCATCAGAAATGATGACGCGCGGTTTCGTCCGGCCTTTGACGTGCTGCACGATCTGGTCGGGCAGGTAATGCACATTGACCACCGCCGTGGTGACATCCGTTTCCGCAAGGCGGTCGAGCACATGGTCGAGCAGAGGCTTTCCGGCGACCGGAACCAGCGGCTTGGGCATCATGTCGGTCAGCGGTCGCATCCGCGTGCCGAGGCCTGCGGCGAGAATCATGGCTGTGACGGGCTTGGTCGGCATCGTCGGGTGGTTCTCACTTGGTTCGCGGACATATCCGGCGAACGTGAAAGGCCGCCGAGCATAGCATCCGAATCGCTGAAATGCGCCGGTGGCTCAGGCTGTAGTGGGACTTTGTGACAGCGGTGCGACTCAAGACCGGTGGGTCCCGGGGTGTCAGACCTCGACGATCTGCGCGTTGCCCGGGTTGCGGCGAGCAGGCTTCTTCTTGACGTCGGATGGCTTCAGGAAGCCTGCCCCGATCTGCTCGCCGTTGACCCAGGCGAGTTCGCAGCGGCGATAGGCAAGGCCGGTGGAGGAGAGCAGCAGAAAGAATTCCTTGAGGTTCAGGCCTTCAACCGATCCTTCGACAGTCAGTTTCGCGCCGGTCTCGGAAATATCCTCGACCAGGCAGTTGCGCCGCCATGTCCCGTCGATGCCCATCAGGTGGGCTGCAAAACCGCGTTCGAACACTACGCGGTCGCCCCGTTGCCGTTCCGCAGCCATGAATCACTCCGCTCGTTATGCGTCCGGTGTGCGTCACAGCGCCGGGCTGTGCTCCGCACGGTCGTTAAAAATGCAAATTAGGCGCTGGCTGGCTAACAAGCGGTAAAGCGGCTCCCTCAAACTGGCGGATTTGGTCAGGGTCCGGGCGGCGGAACGTGGGCTATGCACCATTCGCGGAACGTCTCGAGGGACGGATGGGCAAGGGCGCGGTTGAGGTACGTCCACACCCGTGGCTGATGCCGCAGATAGTGCGGTTTGCCGTCCCGGCGGTTCAGGCGGGCAAAGGTGCCCAGCAGACGGGTATTCCGCTGCGCCGACATGATGGCGTATTGCTGCACGAAGGCGGCCGGATCGAACGCCGGATCTGCGGTCCGCCGTTCTTTAGCGTACCGCGTGAGCATCGATATCTCGACGCTCTCCGGTACATCGATCCGGGCGTCCTGCAACAGCGACACCAGGTCGTAGGCGGCCGGGCCCATCACCGCGTCCTGAAAGTCCAGCAGGCCGACGCGGCCGGTGTCCCGGCGGTGATCGAGCCAGATCAGGTTGGGCGAATGGAAGTCGCGCAGCATCCAGGTGCGTGGTGCGGCGGCGAGTTTGGCGAACAGATCCTGCCAGATCAGCACGAAGTCCGCCTGCATGTTGCTGGTCAGCGTCACGCCCTTGTCGGCCAGATACCATTCCGGCATCAACACGACCTCGACCATCATCGCGTCGTTGTCGAACAGCGGCACGGTGTAGTCGAGGTGCGGCGCGAGCGGCAGCACATCCGGCAATTCCTCATTGTGAAGCGCCGCCAGCATGTCGACCGCGATCTGGTAGCGGTCCACGATCGGCCGGGGCGGATCGCCCTCGATGAAAAGATCCCGGCCGAAATCCTCGGTGATGAGGAAGCCGTCCTCCAGATCCGCGTGATGGATCGCGGGCGCGGAATAGCCGCGTTCGCGCAGCCCGTTGGCGATGGCGACGAACGGCCTCACGTCCTCGGCGAGATGAACCGCCTCGCTGTAGGACTTGCCGTCATACAGCGACGGGCCGTCGGGACGGCGCGGCGAATTCATCAGGATGGTGGATTGCTCGCCCTTTATCAGCCGGGCGTAGGATCGCGTCGAGGCGTCGCCCGGCATGCGCTGGCGCTTCGCGTCGACGCTGCCCGCGAGTTCGAGGAACCGGCGCAAGGCCGCGAGCCGCTCGACTTTCGCGGCCGCCTTGCCGTATCCGGTGATTTCAGCGGCGCGCGCGCCGCTGCCCAGTGACGGCCGATGGCTGAACGCGATGTCGATGCGGTCGGAGGGCAGCAGACCCGGCGCGCGCTCCGGCCATTCGATCAGTGCGACTGTGCCGTCGGGCAGCGGCACAAGACCGATTTCTTCCAGTTCGTCCGGATCGTTGACGCGATAAAGATCGGCGTGGAGCACCGGGAATGGCGGCAGGTCATAGGTTTGCGCCAGCGTGAAAGTGGGGCTCGGCACTTCAAGGTCGTCATCCTGCGCGAGATAGCGGATCAGCGCGCGGGCGGCGGCGGTCTTTCCCGCACCGAGATCGCCGGTCAATGTGATGACATCACCAGCGCTCAAGAGCAGCGCGAGATCGGCCATCAGATGCGCGGTCGCGGTCTCATTCGCTAGGGCGACCTGGAATGTCGAGAGATCGCTCATTCAGCGGCATTGCGATAGGACTGATCGACGGGAAATTCGCAGGTCACAGTGGTGCCGTGTCCGACCACCGAGTCCACATGGACCTTGCCGCCATGCAGTTCGACGAAAGATCTGACCAGCGACAGGCCGAGCCCCGCGCCGCGATGGCGCGAGCCGTTGGCGTGGCTCTCGAACCAGTCGAACACCTTGTCCTTGACCTCTTCCGGGATGCCGGGGCCGCTGTCGGACACAGAGAACACCACGTTGCTGTCGTTGCGCCGTGCGCGCAACATCACCGTGCTGTTCTGCGGCGAGAAGCCGACAGCGTTGGCGAGCAGATTGTACAGCACCTGAACGATGCGCCGCTCGTCGGCCACGAAATCGCCGATGGCAGGGTCGATGTCGATGTCGAGCCGGATCTGCTCGCGTGCCAAGCGGTCCTGAATGCCGGCGGTGGCGTCATCGACAGTCTTCTGCACATCCACTGGCCCGAGGTTAAGCGTCATGGCGCCGGCGTCGATGGTGGCGAGATCGAGGATGTTGTTGATGATGGCGAGCAGCGCGTTGGTCGATGTCGTGATGTAGCTGAGATATTCGCTCTGTTTCAGCGTCATCGGTCCGGTCGAGGGATCGCTGAGGAAATGCGCGAAGCCGATGATGGTCGTCAGCGGAGAGCGCAGTTCGTAGGAGACGTGATGAACGAAATCGACCTTCATCTGGTCGGCGGCTTCCAGCGCCTCGTTGCGTTCGCGCAGCGCGCGTTCGACGTTGACGGTGTCGGTGACGTCCTGGAAGGTCAGCATGGTCGCGCCGTCGGGCAGCGGCATGGTGGTGCAGTCCAGCACGCTGCCGTCCTTGCGCTCAAGCTTGAGCGGGACGGAAATGCGGTCGTCGATGCCGGTGATTGCGGCGCGCAGCGTCTGCCATGTGGCGTCGTCGTCGAACAACGGCCTGCACCACTGTTCGATGGCTTCGATGTGCGGCCGCTGCGCCAGCGCATCGGGTGACAGTTTCCACATCCGCGCGAACGGCGGATTGAACAATTGCGCGCGGCCGTTGCTGCCGAACACGGCGACGGCTTCCGCCAGATTATCCAGCGTCTCGCGCTGGACGCGAATCAGGCCGTCGTTTTGCCGCGCGAGTTTCAGGCTCTCGGTCACGTCGTCGAACAGGTAGGTGACGCCGCCTTCAGGATTGGGCGTGGTGACGACGCTCAGCGCGCGCCCGTCTGGCAGATACCAGGTGTCCTTCGCGGGTTCGATGGCGCGGTAAGCCTCGAACAGCTTGTTCTTCCAGGCGCGAAAATCCGGCTGTTCGGGGATCTTGCGCGCGACGCGCAGCTTGTCGAGTACGCTGGAATCGTCGGGATTGTCGTCGAGGAACGCGCGATCGAAGTCCCAAAGCCTGCGATAGGAATCGTTGTAGAAGGTCAATCGGCGCGAGGCATCGAACACTGCCACGCCCGACGAGAGCTGATCGAGCATACGCCGGTGCGCCTCGGCCATTCGCTCCAGTGCGGCGCGCAGGTTGGCGGCTTCGGTTGCATCGACGGCGATGCCGGCGCTGCCTCCTGCCACCGTGAGGGCGTGAATGTCGAAGATGCGGCGCTGGCCGCCGGCGACGACGGGGACGCGCGCCTGGAAGGCATTCCCCTCCGCGAGCGCGCGCGCCATGTTGCCGCGATCGTCATGGTCGAGCAGTTCGAGATTGCGTTCGACGGTGTCGGCCACTGAGCCGGCATCGACGGCCTGTGCATAGGCGGCGTTGGCGAAACTGAGCGTGCCGTTGCCGCGCCGGACCCAGACCGGCAGCGGGACGGCGGCGGCGAACGCGCGCAGCGCGCCGGTTTCTTCCAGCATCTGATTGTGCCGGATGCTGAGTTCGGCGAACTCCATCCGGATTCCGGAGAGTTCGCGAATCCGGACGATGGCCTGTCCGCCGATGGCGCGTCCCATCGCCTCGATGGAGCGCCCGGTCGCTGTCGAGAGAGTGAGCAGGAAGCCTTCGCCCGCCTCGCGCAATTTATCCACGGCGTGATCCATGGCGAGCGCCTGTTCGGGCAGCAGCCAGCTTCCGAAGGCCAGTACGCGCTGCGGACTGTACTGGTCCGAGCCGTGCGGCATCAGCAGCGAGACGTCGCCGCTGATATCAGGACGGTCGTCGCCAGCTGCCCATGCAATCAGAACCTGAGGTTCCGCGAACAGCAGCGCGCGAAACCGGTCGGCCTCGAGCTGAAGCGCCTGATTGTCCGACAGAAGGCGCGATTCGATGCGGGCCGCACGCAGCCGTGTTCGCATCAGGAGAATGGCCGCGACCACTGAGAAGCCGAGCACGGCCGCAGCGACGCTCAGCGCCGCAATTTCCTGCCGGTCGATGCTGGCGAAAAACGACAATGCGCCGTTGAGGACATCATCGCGCGCAAAAGCGGGCGCGCTGCCGAACAGGGCCGCCACAAGGCCGATCGCGCCTCCGCGCACAATCGAAGTGCACGACAGCAACGTCCGCCGCATCCCCTCGATCACGCCTGACATGATCTATCCCGACCGCCGCTCACGAATCGAACGACAATATCCTCAACAGGAGTCGCCGGGTAAGAGTCCAGACCGTGAACGTGAATCGTGCTGCAAAATAATGACAGCGTTCGCGATTGTGCGGTGCGATTCGATCCAGAGTCGGGATCGATCTACCGCCCGGTGGAACCAAACCCGCCGCTGCCGCGATCCGTGGACGACAGCGATGCGACAGCCACCAGATTTGCCTGTGTCACGGCGGCGATGACAAGTTGGGCGATGCGCTCGCCGCGCCGGATCGTGAACGGTTCCTCGCCGTGATTGATCAAAAGCACCGAAACTTCGCCGCGATAGTCAGCATCCACCGTGCCCGGCGAGTTGAGGACTGTGACGCCGTGCTTGAGCGCCAGCCCGGAACGTGGCCGCACCTGCGCTTCATGGCCCGGTGGCACCGCGATCATCAACCCGGTGGGCACCAGCGCGCGTTGTCCCGGCTGCATGGTCAGCGGCTTGTCCTCGGGAACCGCCGCCTGCAGATCGAGACCTGCGGCGTGAGCGCTCTGATAAGCCGGCAGCGCGAGGCCGTTGGCGTGGGGCAGGCGCTGAATCTCGACGGTGATGTTCAAGGTCATGCAGGCTGTTGTCCTATCGTGCTGGCGATTTTCGCGACAAGAGCGTCGGCGACTTGCTCTTTGGTCATCACCGGCCAGGAATCGACATGCGTCTGCTTGTCGATGCGCGTGATCAGATGAACGGTGTTGCGGTCGCCGCCCATCACGCCGGTGGCGGGTGACACATCGTTGGCGACGATCCAGTCGCAGCCCTTGCGCGCGAGCTTCAGCGTGGCATTGACGATCAAGTTTTCGGTTTCCGCAGCGAAGCCGATGACCAGTTTAGGCCTGTCCTGCTTGCGTTTCGCGACGGTGGCGAGAATGTCCGGATTCTCCACCAGTGCGAGAGAGGGAATGCCCGAGGCGGTCTTCTTGATCTTCTGCTCGCCCGCATTGGCGACGCGCCAGTCGGCGACGGCAGCGGCGAAGATCGCAATGTCCACCGGCAGCGCCTGTTCGACATGCGCCAGCATGTCGCGTGCAGACTCGACGCGGGTGACGCGGACGCCATGCGGATCGTCGAGGTCCACCGGCCCTGAAATCAGCGTCACCTCGGCGCCGGCCTCCGCCGCGGACGCGGCGATGGCAAAGCCCTGTTTGCCGGATGAGCGGTTGGCGATGTAGCGCACCGGATCGATCAGCTCGTGGGTGGGGCCTGCGGTAATGAGAATTTTTTTGCCCGCGAGCGGCCCCACCTGCGGGGGGCGCAACATGGCGTCGGCGGCGGCGGCGATTTCCAGAGGCTCGGACATGCGGCCGACTCCGGCCTCGTTGGCCTCGGCCATCTCGCCAGAATTCGGACCGATGAAGGCGACGCCGTCGCGTGCAAGCTGCGCGACATTGCGTCTTGTCGCGACGTTCGTCCACATCAGGGGGTTCATGGCGGGTGCGAGCAGCACGGGACGGTTGGTGGCAAGCAGGATCGCGGTGGCAAGATCGTCGGCGTGGCCCTGCGCCATCTTCGCCATCAGGTCGGCGGTGGCGGGCGCAACGACAATGAGGTCGGTGTCGCGCGCAAGGCGGATGTGTCCGGCGTCGAATTCGCTCTGGGGGTCGAACAGGTCGGTGTAGCAACGCTCGTCAGCGAGGGCTCCGGCGGTGAGCGGGGTGACGAATTGCTGCGCGGCGCGTGTCATCACGCAACGGACATGTATGCCGCGGTCCTTGAGGCGGCGGATCAGGTCAAGCGCTTTGTAGGCCGCGATGCCGCCGCCGATGATGAGCGTCACCCGGGGCTGGCCGGTCGCGGCATGACCGTCGGTCCGGTGCGGCCGGGTGGAGGGCTGACGCGCCGGGCTGGATGACATTTTGACCGCTGCCTGCGCCTCGGCGGCCTCGCGCAGGATCACCCGCACCTCGTCCTCGACCGAGCGGCCGTTTTTGGCCGCGCGCAGCCGCAGGCTGGTCTTCAGCGTTTCGTCGAGTTTCCGGACGGTTAGGCTGGCCATGAGGCGCTCCTTGTGGGCGCTTCATAGCAAATGATTACATTGCAATCAAATCATGATGGCAATGCAATCAAATCAGGAGATTTTCCAGAGGATTCCCAAAAAGGTCAGGGCGATCACCCACAGCGCTGCAGTCTGCCAGTGGCTGCGCCGGGCTTCCGCCTTCCCGATGGCGGCCACCGTTTCAGGGGCCAGCACCAGTCCATTACGAGTTATTTCCTCGAACTGGTTCAGTACGGCGACGGAACGCGCGGCGATAGCCGGCAGGCCCGACAGCACCCGGCCGAGTTCGCCTGCACCCGCCATCGCGCCCTCGATCTTGCCGCGCGGGCCGAGGTTGCGTTCGATCCATTCGCGCACGACCGGATCGGCTGTGGTCCAGATATCGAGCTTGGGATCGAATCCGCGCGCGACGCCTTCGACCACCACCATGGTCTTTTGCAGCAGGATGAGTTCGGGACGCGTGCGCATGTCGAACAGGCCGGTCACCTCAAGCAGCAGAGACAGCAATTTCGCCATCGAGATTTCGTCGGCGGCGCGATTATGGATCGGCTCGCCGATGGCGCGGATCGCCTGCGCAAAATTCTCGACCGAGTGATGCGCGGGCACATAGCCCGCCTCGAAGTGCACCTCGGCGACGCGGCGATAGTCGCGGGTGATGAAGCCCAGCAGAATTTCCGCGAGAAAGCGCCGTTCCTTGAGGCCGAGCCGGCCCATGATGCCGAAGTCGACCGCGACCAGCCGCCCCGTTTCGTCGACGAACAGATTGCCGGGATGCATGTCGGCGTGGAAGAAGCCGTCCCTCAAGGCGTGACGCAGGAAATTCTGGATCACCTTGCGGCCGAGATCCGGCAGGTCGATCTGTGCGGCCTCCAACTTCGCGCGGTCGTTCAGCGCGATGCCTTCGATCCATTCCATGGTGAGGACGTGATGGCTGGTGCGATCCCAGTCCACCGCCGGAATGCGGAACTCGTGGTCGTCCTTGGTGTTCTCCGCCATCTCGGAGAGTGCGGCTGCTTCCAGCCGCAGATCCATTTCCATCGCCACCGAACGCGCGAGCGTGTCGACGATCTCGACCGGCCGCAGCCGCCGCGCCTCGGCGGATACGCCCTCCATCTTGCGCGCGACGAACATGAAATCGCTGAGATCGCGGCGAAATCGTCCGCCGACGTGGGGCCGCAGCACTTTCACAGCGACGGTGGTGCGGACGCCGTCCTTGTCGATTTCCGCGCGATGCACCTGCGCGATCGAGGCTGCGGCGACCGATTCGCCGAAGCTGGCAAAGACCTGCGGCAGAGGCTTGTCGAACGCCGCCGCGACAACGGCTTCGGCCTCTGCCTGCGGGAACGGCGGCAGCCGGTCCTGCAGATTTTCCAGATCGCGCGCCATCGCCACGCCGACCACGTCGGGCCGCGTTGCGAGAAACTGGCCGAGCTTCACATAGGTGGGACCAAGCCGCGTCAGCGCGCGGGACAGCCGGCCGCTCGATGCCGCGCCACGCCGCTCGATCAGCCGTGCGATCCGGACCGGCAGCAGCGCCTGCGGCGGCAGGGCGGACGGATCGGCGAAGCCGAACACGCCTTCGCGCGCGAACACGTAAGCGGCGCGCATCAGTCTGGCGGTATGAGTGAATGCTGCGATCACAAACGCCAGCCTGAATGCAGCGCGACAATGCCGCCGGACATGACGTCGTGTTTGACCCGGCTGAAGCCCGCAGCGCGGATCATGTCGGAGAATGCATTGGGTTTCGGAAACTGCCGGATGGATTCGACCAGATAGCGATAGGATTCGGCGTCGCCGGTCACCGCTTTCCCAAGCTGAGGAATCACGTTGAACGAGAACAGGTCGTAGATTTTGTCGAGTCCCGGCACATCGACAAATGAGAATTCCAGGCACAGGAAGCGCGAGCCGGGCTTCAACACGCGGTAGGCTTCGCTGAGCGCCAGCGGAATTCGCGGCACATTGCGAATTCCAAATGCGATGGTGTAGGCGTCGAAACTCTTGTCGGCGAACGCGAGTGCCTCGGCATTGCCTTCGACGAACGACACCTGATGATCGAGGTGCCGCGCCACCGCGCGCTCGCGGCCGCCGGCCAGCATTTCGGTGTTGATGTCGCAGACGGTAGCTTGAAACCCGTGGCCTGCCGCCTTTGCCGCGCGGAAGGAAATGTCGCCGGTGCCGCCGGCCACGTCGAGCAGTGCGAACGGCGCGTCGCCGCGCGGCGGATTAAGCGCGGTAATCATCGCGTCTTTCCAGAGCCGGTGCATCCCGACCGACATCAGGTCATTCATCAGGTCGTAGCGCTTCGCCACGCTGTGAAACACGTCGTTCACCAGCGTCTGCTTCTCGCCAAGCTCCACGTCGCGGAAGCCGAAATGTGTCGTTCCGTCAGGCCGTTCCATACTCTGTCAATCCAAGCGGCTTTTTGCGGCGGGACCATAGCCTGCCGCGCGGCATCGCGCTACATACCCTGTCGCAACACGCGTCAAGGTTAATGCGCATATAGCCTGCGGGATCGCCGATGCCGATCGAATTCAGCCGAGTTATTCCCACCCTGCGGATGTTCGATACCCGCAAGGCGCGGGAGTTCTATATCGGATATCTCGGCTTCAAGGTCGATTTCGAGCATCGTTTCGAGCCGGCGCTGCCGCTGTTTATGGGAATATCGCGCGGCGGAATACAACTTTACCTGAGTGAGCATCATGGCGACGGCTCACCGGGCGTGCACATCACCGTCGATACGGTGGGACTTGCGGAGTACCACGCCGAACTGGCGGCCAAGGGTTACAACTACATGCGCCCGGGTCTCGAGAAGCAGCCCTGGGGCGTCACCACGATGACCGTGTACGATCCGTTCTCCAATCACATCATCTTCAGCGAAACTGACAAGGCCTCGGCATGAGCGTGACAGATGCCTGAACTGCCCGAGGTCGAAACCGTCCGCCGCGGCCTGCAGCCGGTGATGGAAGGCCAGCGCATCGCGCGCCTCGAGGCGCGGCGCGGCGATCTGCGTTTCCCTTTTCAGAAGGATTTCGTGTCGCGGCTTGAAGGCAAGGTGGTAACCGGCCTCGGGCGGCGCGCGAAATATCTGATGGCCGATCTCGATACCGGCGATGTGCTGCTGATGCATCTCGGCATGTCGGGCTCATTTCGTGTCGAACTTCCCGAGGGTCAGAGCACACCCGGCGAGTTTCATTATCCGCGCAGCGAAAATCGCACCCACGATCACGTGGTGTTTCACATGGCGTCGGGCGCGATGATCTCGTTCAACGACCCGCGGCGTTTTGGCTACATGAAGATCGTGCGCCGGTCCGAGATGGATGCCGAGCCGCTGTTGAGCGGACTTGGCCCCGAACCGCTCGGCAATGAATTCGATGCCGCGATGCTGGCGCGCGCATGTGTGGGCAAGAAGACGTCGTTAAAAGCCGCGCTGCTCGATCAGCGCGTGGTGGCGGGGCTGGGCAATATCTATGTCTGCGAGGCGCTGTTTCGCTCGCACCTGTCGCCGAAGCGGCAGGCTTCCACGCTGGCCGACCGCAAAGGTGGACCGGCGGATCGCGCCAAACATCTGGTCGGTTCGATCCACACCGTCTTGAATGCTGCGATCAAGGCCGGCGGATCGTCGTTGCGCGATCATCGCCAGACCGACGGCGAGCTAGGCTATTTCCAGCATTCGTTTCTGGTCTATGACCGCGAAGGGCAGCCCTGCAAGACGCCGAAGTGCAAGGGCACGGTGAAGCGATTCACGCAGAACGGGCGTTCGACGTTCTGGTGCCCGACCTGTCAGAGGTGAAATTCCGAACTCGTCCTCCGGCGCCCAAATCGCCGCGCAAACGAAACGGCAAAATGGTGACGGGCTTCGGCGCATAAGGCGAGACGGTGACGAACCTGTGCGCGCTCTTCCCCTCGCTGAAAATGCGATTGATGGCAGTGCAATCACCGCCCGTCCTGCCGACAATGACCAGCGGGTCGCGATTACTTCCGCACGCACACCAGCCGCAGCACCGATGTCTTCGGGTCGGATGCGCCGGACGCAACCGTGACGCCCTTCGCCTTCAGGAATTCGCGCACCGAATCCGCAGGGACCAGCAACGCCTGCGACGGCAGCGGCGTCCCGGCAGGACCTGCGACGACTGCCGGCTTCAGCCGGGCGAGGCCTGCGAACTTTCCGTCGCCATCGATCGCCGCCGCGCCGGAGAAGCCGACCGGCGGCTCCGGCGTCAAGGTCATGTCGGTGCCCGCGAGCGCCGCAGCGGCGGCCACAGCGGTCACGGTGTTGCGCCCGCCCTGATTCTGCGGATCGGCGACGCCGGTGAGGCTGACACTGGATTTTGTCACGCCGTTGCCAGACATGGCCAGCGGTTTCAATCCGCTCGCGCCGTAGATGCGCAGCAGCGCGAGTTCGCGCGCTTCATCGTCGGCGATGCGGGTGGCGTTGCCATAGCCCGGCACCGCGATGGTCATGCAGCCGTCGGTGGCCTGACGGTCCGCGACAATGGCGCCGTCGGCGCTGGCAATGATGCCCGTGGAGTATTCCACCTTCTTGCGCGGCGGCGGACCGGCCTGTGCCACGCCGCTGCCGGGGAAGGGATTGAAGGCGCTCGACATCGCCACCGTGACCGGGATCATGGTGCCTTCGGTGGCCTGATCGTATAGGATGGTGAGAATGCGGACTTCGTCGTTTCGTGTCTGGCCGCGGATGTAGAATTTCTTCAGGCCCTGAACGCCCGACAGCACGAAGAAATCCGGCTTCACCACGGTGTAGTCGGTCTTGCGGGCGTTCAGTTTCTTTTCGTTGGCGGCGATGCTGGCCGTGGTGGCCCCGGCTTCCTTGCGGCGCGCGAATTCAACCTGGATCGTGCCGGTGGCGGACGACCATTTGGTGCCGGACACGTCGGTGATTACCTGCGGCACCAGCTTCGACGGCAGGCCGATGCGTGCGCCGCTGAAGGTTTCGCTGATGACTTTCCAGCCGACATTGTCCTGAAGTTTTTTCGCTGCGGCGCTGAGCGTGCCACGCTCCTGCGGATTGAGCACGCCGGTTTCCTTGGCCCCGTGGTCTTTCTGGAAGGCCTTGATGGCGGACACCATCCGGTCGCTGACCTCGCCGTTGATCGCGCCGTTGTAGAGGCTGACCCATGCGAGGTCCGACTGGATCGCGAGGCGCTCGGCCTGCTCCATCGCCTTGGCCGTATCGACCGGGGTCTGGGTGGCCGGGCGGACCGGCACGGTCGCAACCGGCTTCGGCTTGATCTGCGGCGCTTGCTTGGCCTGTGGCGCTTGCTTTGCTTGCGGCGCCTGCTTGGCCGGCGGGGTCTGCGCGCCGGCGCAGCCGAGCGTCGCGGCCATCATCAGCGCTGTTGCGAACGGCAATTTCATGATTGGTCTCGTAGCTGGTAATGATGCCATTAGAGCATAGATTTGTCCGAGACAGCGACGCATTGGTTCGATATGCGGGGACAAAATCAGCGAAAAATCGACGAGAGCGCTGTCGCGAAACAGCGTGTGAACGGTGAGTGATGAGAGCCTGATGCTGACCTCCGAAGAACTGGAGCGCTATGCGCGCCATATCGTGCTGCGCGAGGTCGGCGGCCCCGGCCAGGCCGCGCTGAAAGCAGCGTCCGTGCTGGCCATCGGCGCAGGCGGCCTCGGCGCGCCGGCGCTGATGTATCTGGCGGCGGCCGGCATCGGCACGCTGGGCGTGGTCGATGACGACACGGTGTCGCTGTCGAATTTGCAGCGCCAGATCATCCACGCCACCCCGGATGTCGGGCGTCCGAAAGTGGACAGCGCCGCCGACAAAATTCTCGCGCTCAACCCGCATGTCACGATGCGCACCCATGCGGTGCGATTGAATGCGGCGAACGCGCTGGAGATCATCGGCGGCTACGACGTGGTCGTCGACGGCTCGGATAATTTCGTGACGCGCTATCTGGTCTCGGACGCATGTTTTCTCGCGAGGAAAACGCTGATCGCCGGTGCGCTCGGCGTGTTCGATGCCTCCCTGACCACGATCCGCGCCCACGGCATTGATGCGAACGGAAACAGGAATCCGACCTATCGCTGCCTGTTTCCGGAAGCGCCGCCGCCCGGCACCACGCCGACCTGTGAGGAAGCGGGCGTGCTCGGCGCGCTGGCCGGCGTGCTCGGTTCGATGATGGCGCTGGAGGCGATCCGCGACATCGTCGGCTTTGGCGAGAGTCTGGTGGGACGGCTGGTGATGATCGACGCGCGCGCGATGCGCTTCGAGACGTTGCGCTACGCGCGCGACCCGTCAAATCCGCTCAACGGCGATGCGCCGACGATTACGGATCTGTCGGCGCATAAATGAATAAGAACTTTCATAGTTAGGTTTGGCTGTGCCCCAAGGTTTTGTCTATATTTTAGTCTCGCCTAATAGCAATTACGTCAAGATCGGTGGCACAGAGCGACCGATCAGCGAGCGACTTCGTGGTATTAATGGCACGACTTCCTATGGCGATCATGGGCCATGGGAATTGTCGGACTTTCTGCATGTAACAGATTGGCGGCTTGTCGAGGGCGCTCTCCACAGGCACTTCAAAAAAAGACAGGTGCAGGATGTGCGCGGTACGCAGGAGTTGTTCAGTTTGCCGCCGCACGAAGCAAGAGAGCGACTAAGACTTACGGATACCGAGCTTCGAGTTGACTACGAAAAGACCGAGAAGATTTTTAGTAACCGAGACGTTCGGCTCTTTCTTTTCAAATTATTTCAGTTCGCGGGATTGTTCGGAAGTCTCGACATCCAAGGTGCTTGGACTCTGAGCGTGCTGCCAAAAACAAACGGCGGGCGGTGGTTTACGTTGAATATTGGTCCGCACGAGGTTGCATTCAGCACGCAAAAAGCGATCGACGGCAAGTTTACTCATCACATCGTTCTTGATCGTCTAATCCTTGAATATCCCGAGACGATCATATGGATCGGGCGGCATGATGGTGAAGTGCATGAAGCCGGGTATGTCTCCGCTGAGCGGGCTGTACTAATCAGCTTTCGGGGAGATTTTGCAGATGCAGAAAGGTTTTTTGGTCTTCCTGGGGTTCGTCGCGCTCTGATTGCATATTGGTTCGAGGCGCTCGCTGACCTGCGGCAAAGGAATGCAAAGAGTGTTTATGCGCGATATCATTCATATGACGCAGTGTCGCAACTTCTCGAATACAAACGGGTTCACGATAAGAATCTGTATGTGCAAAACGACGCGCTTTGAGACGCTGCGTTACGCGCGCGCCCCCTCAAATCTGCTCAACGGCGACGCGCCGACGATTAAGGATCTGTCGGCGCATAAATAATTGTCTCAGATAATTTGGCTGAACTCTACGCCACGCCCGGCAGCACGCGGTCCGGCGGCCGGTGGCCGTCGAGGAAGGTGCGGATGTTGATCATCACCTTCTCGCCCATCTCGACGCGGCCCTCGATGGTGGCCGATCCCATATGCGGCAGCAGCACGACCTTGCCGGCCTTGGCCAGCCGCACGAGTTTCGGATTCACGGCGGGCTCGTTCTCGAACACGTCGAGGGCAGCGCCCGCGATCTCGCCGTCTTCAAGCAATTTCGTCAGCGTCGTTTCGTCGATGATCTCGCCGCGTGCGGTGTTGATGATGTAGGCGTCCTTGCGGATCAGCTTCAGCCGCCGCGCCGACAGCAGATGGAACGTCGCCGGCGTGTGCGGACAGTTCACCGAGATGAAGTCCATGCGCGCCAGCATCTGGTCGAGGCTGTCCCAGTAGGTTGCGCGCAACTCTTCCTCGATCTGCGGCGCGACCGGACGGCGGTTGTGGTAATGGATCTGCAAGCCGAACGCGTGGGCGCGGCGCGCCAGCGCCTGACCGATGCGGCCCATGCCGATGATGCCGAGGCGCTTGCCGCCGATGCGATGACCCAGCATCCAGGTCGGCGACCAGCCGGGCCAGTCGCGGCCTTCGGTCAGAATGGCGGCGCCCTCGATCAGCCGGCGCGGCACCGCGAGCAGCAGCGCCATGGTCATGTCGGCGGTATCTTCGGTCAGGACCTTCGGCGTGTTGGTGACGGTGATGCCGCGCGCAATCGCCGCAGCGACGTCGATGTTGTCGACACCGTTGCCGAAGTTGGCGATCAGCTTCAGCCTTGTGTCCGGCTGGTTGAGAATATCGGCGGTGATTTCGTCGGAGACCGTCGGCACCAGAATATCGGCGGAGCGGACCGCTTCGGCGAGCTGGTCCGGCGTCATCGGCGTATCGTCGAGATTGAGCCGGGTGTCGAAAAGCTCGCGCATACGCGTCTCGGTGCTGTCGGGCAGCTTGCGCGTGACCACCACCAGAGGCTTTTTCTTGCCCAAAATCATTCTTGCCGAGGCCCTCTTAGAGCGTTTTCGCGCGCTGAAACCGCATCAAAATATACGTCAGCAGGTGACCGTTTCCGGACGCTTTTGCTCTGCCGTTCAGCCCACATTAACCGGCCTGTTCGAAGGTAGAAATTCGTTGCCGGTCGGGTGAGCTTTCCGCAGTTTCTCAGGCGCTTGGCCCTTGGTCCCTCTCTAGCAGAAGGCCGCGCCAAGACAAGAACCCCAAGGTTCTGAAGGTCTGGGTCTGCGAAGGCTCCGGTTCCCGAAAACCTGGTCGGCGGTATCCGGAATGCCGCGGACATTCGGGACGGCAGAGGCGGCGTTGGGGGCCGCACGAAGGACAGTGTGATGGGGTTTGTACGAGTTTTTGCTTCGCTTGCGGCCGGTTGCGCCATCTGGATCGCATCGTGTGCCGGCGGGCTCGCGGCGAAGGATACGGTGGTGACAACGAGCGGCCTGCCGGTGCCGCGTTATGTCAGCCTGAAGTCCGATCACGTCAATGTCCGGGCCGGCCCCACCAAGGACCACGATGTGGCTTGGGTCTACACCCGCTCGGGCCTGCCGGTGGAAATCACCGCCGAGTTCGAGAACTGGCGGCGCGTCCGCGATTCGGAAGGCGCGGAAGGCTGGGTTTATCACTCGCTGCTCTCGGGGCGCCGGACTGCCGTCGTGACCATGAAAAAGAAGGATGAGCTGGCGCCGATCTACGACAGCGCCGATCCCAAGAGCGCGGTCGCGGCCAAGCTTCAGGCCGGCGTCGTCGCCACCGTCAGGCGCTGCAACGAGGGCTGGTGCCGCGTCAGCGGCAACGGCTTCGACGGCTGGATCGAGCAGCAGCGGCTCTGGGGCGTTTATGCCGACGAGAAGGTGAACTGACACCGGTGGCTGCGTTCGCGCGGCCTGCGGTGCAAAATACAAACGGCCGGGACAAGCCCGGCCGTCAAAATCCAGAACTCATAGAACCTGTGGTCTTCAGCGCTTCTTGCGCAGGCGCACGACCATGTCGATGCGGCTGATTTCGTAGCCTTCCGGCACCTCCGGCATCTTTTGCAGCACGAGATTGGGATCTGGAATGTCGACCAGCTCGTGGTTGCCTTCCATGTAGAAGTGATGATGCGCGCTGGTGTTGGTGTCGAAATAGGTCTTGGTGCCGTCGACGCTGACCTGACGCAGCAGGCCCGCTTCGGTGAGCTGGTTGAGCGTGTTGTAAACGGTGGCGAGCGACACCGGCACCTTGGCGTGGGTCGCTTCCTCGTAGAGCATTTCCGCGGTCAGATGGCGGCCGCCCTTGCCGAACAGCAGCCAGCCCAGCGCCATGCGCTGACGGGTCGGGCGCAGGCCGACGGATTGCAGCATTTCATTGACGTCGTGCCACGGACATCCCGTCAGCGTGGGCGCATGGCTGTGGTGGCCGTGCGGCTCATCGCGCTTGGTCTCGTTGGTCACAACATCAGTCATCAGATCACTCATACTCGTGGGGCAGATCGTGTGACAGCACCATAAAACACATATGACGCACACGCAGCCCTCGCAAAGGCTTGTAGGCGGCACTATAGGAAAGGATGCAGTTACATGCAAGTTTTTCGCAACTGGCGCTAAGCGATTTAGGTTAAAAACGGCGTCGAATCGGGGTGTTACGGCCGCTTTGACCCTTGGCCCCCCTATGTTAGAGGTCCCGCAGGGCTGCCGCAGGACCGGCATGTCAAATTGAGGGATCCCGATGAAAGACCGCCAAAACAGCTATACCTACGAGGAGCTGCTGGCCTGTGGCCGGGGCGAGCTGTTTGGGCCGGGTAATGCCCAGCTGCCGCTGCCGCCGATGCTGATGTTCGACCGGATTACCGAAATCACGGAGACCGGCGGCGAATACGGCAAGGGGCTGATTCGCGCGGAGCTTGATGTGAAGCCGGACCTCTGGTTTTTCGGCTGCCATTTCAAGGGCGATCCGGTGATGCCGGGCTGTCTGGGGCTTGATGCGCTGTGGCAGATGGTCGGGTTTTTTCTCGGCTGGTCCGGCGGTCTTGGCCGCGGGCGTGCGCTGGGCTTGAGCGAACTCAAGTTCGCCGGCCAGGTTCTGCCGAATGTCACCAAGGTCGTGTACACTATCGATGTGAAGCGTGTGATGCGCTCGAAGCTCTGGCTCGGCATTGCCGACGGTACGCTTTCGGCCGATGGCGAGATTTTCTATCGCGCCAAGGATTTGAAAGTTGGCTTGCTTCCGCAAGGTGCCGCATTGCAGCCGGGAACGTAATGCAGGATGAAACGAAGCCCGTGCATATCGGGCTTTGAGAAGTGCCGGCCTTGAGGTTCGGCATCGGGCAGTCGAAGGCGCAGACTTCACAGCGCAAAACAAAGGCGAGGGATCATGAGGCGAGTTGTGGTCACGGGGATGGGGATTGTCTCGTCCATCGGAAACAACACTCAGGAAGTGCTTGCGAGTCTCTACGAGGCCAAGCCGGGAATTTCGAGGGCAGAGGATTACGTCAAGCTCGGCTTCCGCTCGCAGGTTCACGGCGCGCCGACGCTCAATCCCGCCGACGTTGTCGATCGCCGCGCGATGCGGTTCCTGGGCGAGGGCGCCGCATGGAATCACGTTGCGATGGAGCAGGCGATCCGCGACTCAGGCCTCGAGCCATCGGATGTCGTCAACGAACGCACCGGCATCATCATGGGCTCGGGCGGTCCCTCCGCGCGCGCCATCGTTGAAGCCGCCGACATCACCCGCACCAAGGGCCCGAAGCGCGTCGGCCCGTTCGCCGTTCCCAAGGCGATGTCCTCGACAGCCTCCGCGACACTGGCGACCTGGTTCAAGATCAAGGGCGTCAACTATTCGATTTCCTCGGCCTGCGCGACGTCGAATCATTGCATCGGCAACGCCTACGAGACCATTCAGGTCGGCAAGCAGGACATCATCTTCGCCGGCGGCTGCGAGGATCTCGACTGGACCATGTCGGTGCTGTTCGACGCGATGGGCGCGATGTCGTCGAAATACAACGATACGCCCACGACCGCGTCGCGGGCCTACGATGTCAGCCGCGACGGCTTTGTCATCGCGGGCGGCGCCGGTGTCATCGTGCTTGAAGAACTTGAACACGCCAAGGCGCGCGGCGCGCGGATTTACGGCGAGATCGTCGGTTACGGTGCGACCTCCGACGGCTATGACATGGTCGCGCCCTCCGGCGAGGGCGCCGAGCGCTGCATGAAGATGGCGATGTCCACGGTGAAAGTGCCCATCGACTACATCAATCCGCACGCGACCTCGACGCCGGCCGGCGATCCGCCGGAAATCAACGCCATCCGCAATGTCTTCGGCTCGGGCGACAAGTGCCCGCCGATCTCGGCGACCAAGTCGCTGACCGGGCACTCGCTGGGCGCGACCGGCGTGCAGGAAGCGATCTATTCGCTGCTGATGATGAACAACGGCTTCATTTGCGAAAGCGCGAACATCACCGAGCTCGATCCGGCATTCGCCGACATGCCGATCACGCGCAAGCGTATCGACGGGGCGAAAATCGGGGCGGTGCTGTCCAACTCCTTCGGTTTCGGCGGCACCAACGCGACACTCGTTTTCAAGCGGTTGGAAGCGTAATTGTTCTTTTAAGCCTCACCGAAAATTTTGAGTGGGCGCAGCAGGATTTGATATGTCTGGAATGATGCAAGGCAAGCGCGGGCTCATCATGGGCGTCGCCAACGATCATTCGATCGCATGGGGCATCGCGAAAGCGCTTCACGCACAGGGCGCGGAGCTTGCATTCACCTATCAGGGTGACGCGCTCGGCAAGCGCGTCAAGCCGCTGGCGGAATCCCTGAACGCCGCGCTGATCCTGCCCTGCGACGTCGAGGACATCGCAAGCGTCGATGCGACCTTCGCGGCGATGAAGGAAAAGTGGGGCTCGATCGATTTTCTGGTCCACGCCATCGGCTTCTCCGACAAGAACGAACTGAAAGGCCGCTACGCCGACACCACCCGCGCGAACTTCTCGCGCACCATGGTGATCTCGTGCTTCTCGTTCACCGAAGTCGCCAAGCGCGCGTCGGAGATGATGCCGAACGGCGGCTCGATCGTGACGCTGACCTTCGGCGGCTCGACCCGCGTGATGCCGAACTACAATGTCATGGGCGTCGCCAAGGCGGCGCTCGAAGCCTCGACGCGCTACCTTGCTGCTGATTTCGGCCGCAACGGCATTCGCGTCAACGCGATTTCCGCAGGCCCCGTGCGCACGCTGGCCGGCGCCGGCATCGGCGACTCGCGCGCCATGTTCGCCTTTCAGCAGAAGCATTCGCCGCTGGGGCGCGGCGTCACGCTCGACGAACTCGGCGGCACCGCGCTTTATTTGCTGTCGGATATGTCCGGCGGCGTGACCGGCGAAATCCACTTCGTCGATTCCGGTTACAACATCATCTCGATGCCGCATCCGGATGCGCTGAAGGCGGACGCCGACAAACCGTCGGATTAATCGCAGTTACCCCGCCGCGATCACCGTCGCGCGCTGGAATGCGGGACGCGCGGAGCAGGCGTCGATATAGCGGTCGAATGACGGCCGCGTCGGCACCATCTTGAACAGCCGGATCGCGAAATTCAGCCCCGAGCCGACCATGATGTCGGCGGCCGAGAACGTATCGCCCAGCAGGAACGGGCCCTTTTCAAGCGCGGCGTCGAGGACATCGAACACCTGCGTGGCGCTGCCCCAGGCTGCGGTCGAGGCCGGCACCTCGATCTTGGTGAAGATCTGGATCAGCGCGGGTTCGATGCAGCTTGGCGCGAAGAACAGCCATTGCAGATATTTTCCGCGGCGCGGATCGCCGAGCGGCGGCGCCAGCTTCGCGTCCGGATAACGCTCCGCGACATAGGCGGCGATCGCTGATGCTTCCGCGATAGAGACATCGCCGTCCTTCAGCGCCGGCACCTTGCCCATCGGATTGACCGCGAGAAACTCCGGCGTCTTCTGCGCGCCGGTGGAAATATCCGTCAGCACACGCTCGTAGGGCTGGCCGGTCTCTTCCATCAGCCAGATCGCGGAAAACGAGCGCGAGCGCGGCGACCAGTAGAGCTTCATCATGCGATCCTCCCTGATTTTTGTGACGTTATAGCCAATTCGTGCCGGAATTGTCTCCCGGTGACGATCAAATAAAAAAGCCCCCGCGATGCGATCGCGGGGGCTTTTCGTTTTGCCGTCAAGCGGGACGGATTATTCCGCGGCTTGCAGCGTGGGCCGGTCCGCGAGGTCGAAGCGGTCGGCGTTCATCACCTTGGTCCACGCCTTGACGAAGTCCTTCACGAACTTCTCTTTTGCATCCGCGCTTCCATAAACTTCAGCGAGGGCGCGAAGCTGGGAGTGCGAGCCGAACACCAGATCGGCACGGGTGCCGGTCCACTTGAGATCGCCGCTCTTGCGATCGCGTCCTTCATAGACCTCGTCGCCCTCGACCGCCTTCCACTTCGTCCTCATGTCGAGCAGATTGACGAAGAAGTCGTTGGTCAACACCTCCGGCCGCTGGGTGAAGACGCCATGCTTGGAATTGCCGGCATTGGCACCAAGGACGCGCAGGCCGCCGACAAGAACCGTCATTTCCGGAGCGGTCAGCGTCAGCAACTGTGCGCGGTCTACCAGAAGCACCTCGGCCGGCGCGGCCGGTTTGCCCTTGATGTAGTTGCGGAAGCCATCCGCGATCGGCTCCATCACGGCAAAAGCGTCCACGTCGGTTTGCTTCTGCGAAGCGTCCGCGCGTCCCGCAGAGAAGGGAACGGTCACATTGACGCCGGCATCCTTCGCGGCCTTTTCGATTGCCGCATCGCCGCCAAGAACGATCAGGTCGGCAAGCGACACTTCCTTGTCATCCGATTGAGCGGCGTTGAACTGCTTTCGGATTCCATCGAGTGTCTGCAACACCTTGGCGAGTTGGGCCGGCTGGTTAACCTCCCAATCCTTCTGTGGCGCGAGGCGGACGCGCGCACCGTTGGCGCCGCCGCGCTTGTCGCCGCCACGGAAGGTGGAGGCCGAAGCCCATGCCGCGCTGACCAGTTCAGACACGGTGAGGCCGGACGCAAGAATCGTCGCCTTCAGGGCCGTGACGTCCTGCTCACCGATCAGTTTGTGATCGACCGCGGGAATCGGGTCCTGCCAGATCAATTCTTCCTTGGGTATTTCGGGGCCCAGATAACGCGAGTGCGGTCCCAGGTCGCGATGGGTCAGCTTGAACCACGCGCGGGCGAAGGCCTCGGCAAACGCCTGCGGATTCTCCAGGAAACGTCGCGAGATTTTCTCGTAGATCGGGTCCAGACGCAGCGACAGGTCGGTGGTCAGCATGGTCGGCTTATGCTTCTTCGACGGATCGTGCGCATCGGGAATGACGTCCTCTGCGTCCTTGGCCTCCCACTGGATGGCACCGCCAGGGCTGCGCGTCTGCACCCATTCGTACTTGAACAGGTTCTCGAAGAAGTGGTTGCTCCACTGTGCGGGCGTCTGCGTCCAGGTGACTTCGATGCCGCTGCCGACAGCGTCCGCGCCGGAGCCGGTGCCGTAGTTGCTCGTCCAGCCCAGGCCTTGCTCTTCCAGGGCGGCTGCTTCGGGATTCGGTCCCTTGTGAGATTCGGGCGCTGCGCCGTGGGTCTTGCCGAAGGTGTGACCGCCGCCGATCAGCGCGACGGTTTCTTCGTCGTTCATCGCCATGCGCTTGAAGGTTTCGCGGATGAACCTTGCGGCGGAGACCGGGTCACCGTTGGCGCCCGGACCTTCCGGATTGACGTAGATGAGGCCCATCTCGGTGGCGCCGAGCGGATTGTCGAATTTCTCAAGGGGCCGGTGGGTCAGCCACTCGGCTTCGGAACCCCAATTCACGTCCTGATCCGGCTCCCAGACATCCGCGCGGCCGGCCGCGAAACCGAAGGTGCGGAAGCCCATGGTTTCCAGCGCCACGTTGCCGGTGAGGATCAGCAGGTCGGCCCAGGAGATTTTCTGGCCGTACTTCTGCTTGATCGGCCACAACAGGCGGCGCGACTTGTCGATGTTGACGTTGTCCGGCCAGGAGTTGAGTGGAGCGAAACGCTGTTGACCGCGACCGGCGCCGCCTCGGCCGTCAGCAAGACGATAGGTACCGGCGGCGTGCCAGGACATGCGGACAAACTGCGGACCGTAATTGCCGAAGTCGGCTGGCCACCAGTCCTGCGAATCGGTCATCAGCTTGCGCAGGTCATTCTTCAGCGCTTCGTAGTCGAGCTTCCCGAATTCCTTGGCGTAGTCGAACGTCTTGTCCAGCGGATCGGAAAGGGCCGAATGCTGGTGGAGAATCGAAAGATCCAACTGGTTCGGCCACCAGTCGCGGTTGGCTCTGGGGGTATGCGCAACGGGGCATTTGCCTGCGCCCTTGTCGTCGGTTTTTGCGTCCATTGTTTTTCTCCGATCGTTCTGTGAATTGTTTCGCCGGTTTGATCCGATGCGCCAGCCCACGCTGGAATGGTGTCTTGCCGAGACCCGGTTGCTCTCAGGTCTCCGAAATGCGCTTGCTGTTGCTGGGCGGCGTTTCGCCGTGGGCGACGGTATCATCGAGAACCGTTCCAGCAGAACTTTGGAAGAATTCCAGCATCAGGTCCAGTCGGTTTTTCTTTGCGATCAGATAAGTTATTCTGATCGTTGCACCAACTCTACCGTCGCCGGATGATTGTTTCGTGATCGAAGAAAAAAGGCGGCTGAAAAGCCGCCTTTGGTCTGAAATCGACGTGTTTTGAAATCTACACCCCGAGCGTGCCGGCCTTTGCCGCAGCGTAACGCTCCGAGACTTTTGCCCAGTTCACGGTGTTCCACCACGCCTTGAGATAATCCGGGCGGCGGTTCTGGTAGTTCAGATAGTAGGCGTGTTCCCAGACGTCGTTGCCCATCAGCACGCGCTTGCCGTCCATGATCGGGGAGTCCTGGTTGGGCCGCGTTTCGATAGCGAGCTTGCCGGCCTTCGTGACGGTGACGAACACCCAGCCGGAGCCGAACTGGCGTCCGCCCGCGGCATTGAAGTCGGTCTGGAATTTTTCCAGGCCGCCGAGATCGCTGGTGATCGCGGCGAGCACTTCTCCTTCGGGCTTGCCGCCGTCCGGGCCCATGATCTCCCAGAACATGGTGTGGTTGGCGTGGCCGCCGAGATTGTTGCGCACCGTGAACTTGATGCTGTCATCGAGCGCGTTGATGTTGCCGAGAATGTTCTCGATCGGCATCGTGCCGAGCTGCGGATTGGTCTTGGCGACATTGTTCATGTTCGCGACATAGGCGGCATGGTGCTTGTCGTGATGGATTTCCATGGTTTTGGCGTCGATGTGCGGCTCAAGCGCGTTCGTTGCGTAGGTCAGGGCCGGAAGCGTGAACGGGCCGGTGGCGGGTGCCGCTGCTGGCGCAGGGGCGGCGGCCTGTGCGAACACGAGGCGGGGCGCTGCGGCGGCGGCTGCGATTCCGGCGGCCGCGGTCATGAGATGGCGTCGGGACATCAAGGGCATGGTGTTCTCCTGATATGGCAGCGTGATGAAATCCGGATGCGGATGCAGCCGAGCAGTGTTCAGGCTACGCGACGGAGCCGGATGGAGTTTCGAATCAGACAAACGAAAAGGGGCGGCAAAATGCCGCCCCTTCCATAGCACAATGTTGTGAAGCTTACTCGGCGGCGGAAACGCCCTCGGCCTTCTGCTTGGCCTCGAGGTCTTCGCCGGTTTCCTGATCGACAACCTTCATCGACAGGCGAACCTTGCCGCGATCGTCCAGACCGAGCAGCTTGACCTTGACCTTGTCGCCTTCCTTGACGACGTCGGAGGTCTTCTGCACGCGGTTGGCGGCGAGCTGGCTGATGTGAACCAGACCGTCCTTCGGTCCGAAGAAGTTCACGAACGCGCCGAACTCCATCACCTTGACGATGGTGCCGTCGTAGATCTGGCCGACTTCCGGATCGGAAGTGATCGACTTGATCCACTTGATGGCGGCGCGGATCGATTCACCGTTGGCGGAGGCCACCTTGACGGTGCCGTCGTCCTCGATGTTGATCTTGGCGCCGGTCTTCTCGACGATTTCGCGGATGATCTTGCCGCCGGTGCCGATCACGTCACGGATCTTGTCGGTCGGAATCTGCAGCACTTCGATGCGCGGTGCATGTTCGCCGAGTTCGGCGCGGGCGTTGGTCAGCGCCTTCGCCATTTCGCCGAGGATATGAATACGACCGTCCTTCGCCTGGGCGAGTGCGATCTTCATGATCTCTTCGGTGATGCCGGCGATCTTGATGTCCATCTGCAGCGACGTGATACCGGTCTCGGTACCAGCCACCTTGAAGTCCATGTCGCCGAGGTGATCCTCGTCGCCGAGAATGTCGGACAGAACCGCGAACTTCGTGCCCTCGAGAATGAGGCCCATCGCGATGCCCGCGGTCGGACGCTTCAACGGCACGCCGGCGTCCATCAGTGCGAGCGATGCACCGCAGACCGAAGCCATTGAGGACGATCCGTTCGACTCGGTGATTTCCGAGACGACGCGCAGCGTGTACGGGAATTCGTGCGCCGCCGGGAGAACCGGATGCAGCGCGCGCCAGGCGAGCTTGCCGTGGCCGATTTCGCGACGCTTGGTGCCGCCGAGACGGCCGGTTTCGCCGACCGAGTAGGGAGGAAAGTTGTAATGGAGCAGGAAGCGCTCCTTGTAGGTTCCTGACAGCGAGTCGATGTACTGCTCGTCTTCGCCGGTGCCGAGCGTGGTGACCACCAGCGCCTGGGTTTCGCCGCGGGTGAACAGCGCCGAGCCGTGCGCGCGCGGCAGGACGCCGACTTCGCAGACGATCGGACGAACCGTTTTCGAATCGCGGCCGTCGATGCGCTTGCCGGTGTCGAGGATGTTGTTGCGAACGACGTTCGCCTCAAGCTCCTTGAACACGCCGCCGACGCGCAGCTTGTCGTACTTCGGCTCCTGACCTTCCGGGAAGAAATGGTCCATGACCTTCTTCTTCACGGCGCCGACCGCGGCATAACGATCCTGCTTGATCGGAATGGCGTAGGCGGTGCGCAATTCGGCTTCGCCGACGCTGCGCATTTCGGTGTCGATTGCGCTGTTGTCTTCGGTCTTGACCTCGCGCGGCTCCTTCGCGGCCTTCTCGGCGAGTTCGATGATCGCCTTGATGACCGGCTGGAAGTGGCGGTGACCGAACATCACGGCGCCGAGCATGATGTCTTCGTTGAGTTCCTTGGCTTCCGACTCGACCATCAGCACGGCGTCAGCGGTGCCGGCGACGACGAGATCGAGATTGGTGTCGGCCATCTCGTCGAGCGTCGGGTTGAGCACGTATTCGTCGTTGATGAAGCCGACGCGGGCAGCGCCGATCGGGCCCTGGAACGGTGCGCCGGAAATGGTCAGCGCGGCGGAGGAAGCAACCAGCGCCAGAATGTCCGGATCGTTTTCCATGTCATGCGACAGCACCGTCACGATGACCTGGGTTTCGTTGCGCCAGCCGTCGACGAACAGCGGACGGATCGGGCGGTCGATCAGGCGGGAAACCAGCGTTTCCTTTTCGGTCGGACGGCCTTCGCGCTTGAAGTAGCCGCCGGGAATGCGG
Organism: Afipia sp. GW822-FHT04G07; assembly: GCF_058800765.1. Classification (NCBI taxonomy): domain Bacteria; kingdom Pseudomonadati; phylum Pseudomonadota; class Alphaproteobacteria; order Hyphomicrobiales; family Nitrobacteraceae; genus Afipia; species Afipia sp. GW822-FHT04G07. The sequence goes on along the minus strand of NZ_JBXAMP010000001.1, from coordinate 2,559,877 downwards.
CCGGCTGCGTAGGTCTTTTCCTGATAGTCGACGGTGAGCGGCAGGAAGTCGATGCCGTCACGGGCGGACTTGGCGGCGACGACGGTGGCGAGCACGATGGTCTCGCCGTAGGTCGCGATCACGGCGCCGTCGGCCTGACGGGCGATCTTGCCGGTTTCGAGTTTGAGTGGACGTCCACCCCAGTCGATCTCGACTGAATGAGCTTTAAACATTGGGTAGTTCTTTCATGGGTTCACGAAAGAACGGACGCCTGAAACACAAAAACCATGCGCAAGATTGCGAGACGCTGACTGCAAGGTCATTGCATCAGCGTCCGGCGATCCTGCCATGGTCTTTATGTTTTGAATGGCGTCCATCCTTCCGATGGTACGGGCATCTTACCCGTTTTCGCCCAGCCGCCGGATTGCTGCTGGACACGCCGCACGGACTTTCAAAAAGCCCGCGCGTTGGTCGGCGCATGATCTGACCGGATCATGCAAAAACGCGCGCAGGGATGCGCGCGTGCTTCCGTCAGCGACGGATGTTGTGCTTTTCGAGAAGCGACTTGTAGCGCGCTTCGTCCTTCTTCTTCACGTAATCGAGAAGCGAACGGCGCGTGGAAACCAGCTTCAAAAGACCGCGGCGGGAGTGATTGTCCTTGCCGTGGGTCTTGAAATGGTTCGTGAGGTTGGCGATGCGTTCCGAAAGGATCGCGACCTGGACCTCAGGCGAACCGGTATCGCCGGCCTTGGTTGCATTCGTCTTGATGACTTCCGCTTTGCGTTCTGCGGCAATCGACATCGTCAAACACCTTCTTTGCGACTGGGACTGGCAGTCAGTCCGGTCAGGTTGAACACGCGCTTGGGGATGAGTTCGCCATTGCCAATCTCGGCGAGGGCCAGAAGCCTTCCTCCGACAGTGGCGTAGACTGTGCCGTTTGAAATTGGCGCATCCCGTCCGCGCAACAAAACCGCTTGGCCCCTGTGGAGCCTTGCGGCATCAGCCCGTGTGACGGCCAGTGCCGGGATGTCGTCCAGCGCGGTCTCAACGGGCAAAAGCGCGTCTGCGAGGCTGCCCTCGCCAGACGCGGCTCTATCGCATAAAGCCTCCAATTCTGCCAGCGGAATCATGTCCGCTTCGGTGAAAGGCCCGCAAATCGTGCGCCGAAGCGCGCAAATATGGCCAAAACACCCCAGAATCCGGCCCATATCGCGGGCCAGCGCCCGCACATAGGTGCCTTTTCCGCATTCGGCCTCGAACACCGAGCGGTCGTTATCCAACTGTTCCACAAGGACTAATTCGTGAATCTCGACCGGGCGGGGCTGCAACGGCACGACTTCGCCGTCGCGCGCCATGTCATAGGCCCGCTCGCCCTGAATTTTGATAGCCGAGTACTGCGGCGGGATCTGTTCGATCACCCCGGTGAACTGCGGGAGCAGCGCCCGGATCGCCTCGACCGTCGGCCGCTCGGAGCTGGTCTGGGTGGCGCGGCCCTCGGTGTCGTCGGTGTCGCGCTCCTCGCCCCAGCACACGGTGAAGCGATAGCGCTTGCGGCCGTCCATCACGAAAGGAACGGTCTTGGTGGCTTCGCCCAGTGCAATCGGCAATCCGCCGGAGGCCAGCGGATCGAGCGTGCCGGCGTGGCCTGCGCGCTTGGCATTGAACAGTCGCTTGAGCACGGCCACCGCGTGGGTCGAAGTCATGCCGATCGGCTTGTCGAGACAGACCCAGCCGTGAACGTCGCGGCGGTCGCGCTTCTGCTGACCGCCCTGGCGCTGCGGCCTGTCGCCTTGCTGCTGGCGCGGATCGTTGTGCCGCGCGTGGCTCGCTGTGGGCGCGCCTGAAAATTTATTTTCGGCAGGCGTGTTCGAATCGGCGTTTTGGTCCGCGATCACGCTGTCTGGGGTGGTCACATTCATCAGTCTTGGTCCGAATCTGTCTTGAGGTCTTTTTGAACCGCGGGTGTTCTCAGTAATTTCTCGATCCGTTCCGCTTCGTCGAATCGTTCGTCAACGCGGAAGCGAAGATCAGGCGCAAATTTTAAGTTAACGCGATGCGCAACTTCGCCGCGCAGGAACTTCTTGTTCTGCTCCAGCGCCGCGACAACCTCTTTGAGGCCGCGTCCGCCAAGCGGCATCACATAGATCGTCGCGAGCTTCAGATCGGGCGACATCCGCACTTCCGGCACCGTGATGATGTGGCCTTCCAGCGCGGGATCGTGCACGCCGCCGGCGCTGAGAATATCCGCGATTGCGTGGCGGATGATTTCGCCGACGCGCAACTGCCGCTGCGAAGCGCCGGTCGTGCCGCCGCGAGGGTCGCTGTCCTTTTTACGCGTTGCCATTGTGGTCCCTGCCGAAAAATCAATCCGTCATGGCCGGGGTTTTGCCCCGGCCATCGACATATCTGAAATTAGAAGTTCAGCCGTGAGTGGCCGGGATGTGCCCGGTCACGACGGCTAAGTCTGGAGACGGAAAAGCGAGCCTGTAAGACTTGGACTTACAAGGAGCGCTGAATGGTCTCCACGCGATAGCACTCGATAACGTCGCCGACGCGCATGTCTTGATAGGACTCGAACGCCATGCCGCATTCCTGTCCGGACTGCACTTCCTTCACTTCGTCCTTGAAGCGCTTCAGTGTCGAGAGCTTGCCTTCGTGCACGACGACGTTGTCGCGGATCAGGCGCACGTTGGCGCCGCGTTCCACGGTGCCGTCGGTCACGCGGCAGCCTGCGATCTTGCCGACCTTCGAGATGTTGAACACCTCGAGGATCTGGGCGTTGCCGAGCATGGTTTCGCGCAGCGTCGGCGCGAGCAGGCCGGACATCGCCTTTTTCACGTCATCCACGAGATCGTAGATGATGTTGTAGTAGCGGATCTCGATGCCGTTGCGCTTGGCGAGCGCCGCCGCTTCCTTGTTGGCGCGAACGCTGAAGCCGATGATCGCGGCGTTGAAGCCTTCCGCCAGCGTCACGTCGGATTCCGAGATGCCGCCGACGCCCGCATGAAGAATGCGCGCGGCGACTTCGTCGGTGCCGAGTTTTTCGAGCGAGCCGAGAATGGCTTCCAGCGAGCCCTGCACGTCGGCCTTGATGACCAGCGGGAAGTCCTTGCGGCCGGTGGTCTTGAGCTGCGACATCATCTGCTCGAGCGAGCCGCGCATGCCGGCATTGCTGGCGGCGGCGTTCTCGCGCTTCTGATGGGCGCGGTAGCTGGTGACTTCGCGGGCGCGGGCTTCGTTCTCGACCACGGCGAGGCGGTCGCCGGCTTCCGGCGGGCCGTTGAAGCCGAGCACTTCGACCGGCACCGAGGGCCCTGCTTCCTGCACGGTTCCGCCCTGATCGTTGATCAGCGCGCGGACGCGGCCCATTTCTGCGCCGGCCACGATGATGTCGCCGACCTTGAGGGTGCCGCGCTGCACGAGAACGGTCGCGACCGGACCGCGGCCGCGATCGAGCTTGGCTTCGATCACGGTGCCTTCGGCCGGACGATCCGGATTGGTCTTCAGGTCGAGCAGTTCGGCCTGCAGCGCGATCATTTCCAGCAGCTTGTCGAGATTGGTCTTGTTCTTGGCGGACACTTCCACATCGACGACATCGCCGCCGAAGGACTCGACCTGCACTTCATACTGCAGCAACTCGGTGCGCACGCGCTCCGCCTTGGCGTCGGGCTTGTCCATCTTGTTGATCGCCACGATCATCGGAACCTTGGCGGCTTTGGCGTGATTGATGGCTTCGATGGTCTGCGGCATGACGCCGTCATCCGCCGCGACCACCAGGATCACGATGTCGGTGACCTTGGCGCCGCGCGCGCGCATCGCGGTGAACGCGGCGTGGCCCGGCGTGTCGATGAAGGTGATCTTCTTGCCGCTGTCCGGCGAGGTGACCTGATAGGCGCCGATATGCTGCGTGATGCCGCCGGCTTCGCCGCTGACGACGTTGGCGTGGCGCAGCGCATCGAGCAGCGAGGTCTTGCCGTGATCGACGTGGCCCATGACGGTGACGACCGGCGGGCGCGGTTCGGTGTCGGACGCATGATCGTCGGCAACGTCGAACAGGCCTTCTTCCACGTCGCTGGCCGCGACGCGCTTGACGGTGTGACCGAGTTCTTCGGCGATCAGCTGCGCGGTGTCGGCATCGACCACGTCGGTGATCTTGTGCATCGCGCCCTGCTTCATCAGCATGCGGATGACATCGACGGCGCGCTCGGCCATGCGGTTGGCGAGTTCCTGAATCGTGATCGCTTCCGGAATGACCACTTCGCGGATCAGCTTTTCCTTGGGCTCGTTCGAGGCGTGGCCCTTGAGGCGCTGGGTGCGGCGGCGGAACGAGGCGATCGAACGCTCGCGCACGTCGTCGGCGTTCAGCGCGGTGGACAGCGTGAGGCGGCCGCGCTGCTTGGCGGGCGCGGGCTTCGCGGTCGGTTTCGGTGCGATCACGGGGCGTGCGACGCCGCCGGGACGGCGCACCATGCGCGGCGCTTCGTCGTCATCGGAGCCGTCGGCGGCGACAGCCGCCGGGCGCGCCGGTGTCGTTGCAGCGGTGGTGCGCGCTGCCGGTGTCGCGGACTTGGCTCCGGCTTCGGTGCGCTTGTTGGCTTCACGCTCGGCGCGGGCCTTGGCTTCTTCCTCGGCGCGGTGGCGTTCTTCCTCGGCCTTCTTGCGGGCTTCGGCGGCTTCGCGCTCCTGCTGTTCCTTGAATTCCTTGGTGTTGCGTCGCGCGGCTTCCGCTTCCGCGGCGCGGCGCTCTTCTTCCTCGCGAACGCGCGCGTCGGCGAGCGCGCTGGCGCGTGCGCTCTGCTCGTCTTCGGTCAGGGTGCGCAGCACGACGCCCGATGTGCGACCCGCAGGACGCGCAGGCTCGGCCGGCCGCGGCGCGGCCTTCGCAGGCGCTGCGGCAACGGGAGGCGCCGCCGGTGCGGGCTCTGCGACAGGTGCGGGATCGCCCGCAAGACGGCGCTTGGTTTTCTTCTCGACCAGCACCTGCTTGGTGCGGCCGTGACTGAAACTCTGGCGCACCACGCCGGTCTCTGTGCGCGGTTTCAGCGACAGAGTTTTCGTACCGACGCTCAGCGGCTTATCGCCAGGATTCTTCGTATCAGCCATTCAACAGTCCCAATCTCGTTCGTTGCTCGCATCCCGGCCGTGCCGGGAATGCTCTAATTGTCTTGTTTCGTCTCGCCGCTGTTGCCGCCACCGGTCATCCGAAATCGGGTGAGCGTCTGGCAACGCGCGAGGAAGGTTTTGCCTGCCGAGCCCGCGAGCAGGGCAGCATGTACCACATTTGCCCGCCCGAGTGCCAAATCCAATTCATCGGTGCTCAGGACGCTGACAATGGGCAAATCCGCTGATTCAGGGCTCTTTTCCCGCATCACGGCGGCCAGCCTGGCATTCAGCTTGCGGATTCCGTCCGGCGCGCCGTCGGTGGCGTGGATCAGGGCCACGGCTTGCCGCCCCTCGATTGCGCCTTCGACCTTGGAAAATCCCGACACCACCTGACCGGCTTTCGCGGCCATGGCGAGAGCCTCGGCCACGCCGCGGACCATCAGCCGGTCGACATCGTCGGCCAGCGTTTTCGGCGTCTTGATATCGCGCTTGAAGCTCTTGGCGAACACGTTGCGCCGGGCGGCTTCCGCGACGGCGGCACGGGACAGCGAGACCCATAATCCGCGCCCGGGCAGTTTCCGCTTCAGATCCGCAACCGGCTCGCCCGAAGGCGAAACCACGAAGCGGATCAGATCGTCGATCGCCGCGACCTGCCGCGTGACCGCGCACATCCGCTCGGTCCCGGATTTTGTCCGGGGTCCGTGGTCGAGATCTGCTGGATCAGCGATGGCAAGCATCCGCGGGTCATTTCCTTAACTCTGAACAGGCATGGCGATGTCCGAAAACGGCTTCATCTTTTTCGGGTTCACGCTTTAAGCCGGATTGTCTTCGGAGGCGGGGGCCTCGTCGGACTTCTTGGCGAGATCGGCTTCGGTGATCCAGCCGGCGACGACACGCGCCTGCATGATCAGGGCCTCGGCGTCTTCACGGGAGATTTCGTTCGGGTCGAGAATGCCCGGGAACTTGGTGGTCTCGCCGTCCTTGCGTTCCACCCATCCCACGAGATCGTCGGTGGCGCAGCCGGCCAGATCCTCGACGGTCTTGATGTCGTTCTCGCCGAACTTCACCAGCATCTTCGAGGTCACACCCGGCACGGTTGTCAAAGCGTCTTCCACGCCCAGTTCCTTTCGCTTCGCTTCGAGTTCGGACTCGAGCTGTTCAAGATATTCACGGGCACGGCTTTGCAGCTCGTTGGCGGTTTCTTCGTCGAAACCCTCGATGCTGGTGAGTTCCCGCGGGTCCACCAGCGCCAGATCCTCAACCGAGCCGAACCCTTCGGACGCCAGCAACTGGCCGACGACTTCGTCGACATTGAGGGCTTCCATGAAGACACGGGTGGAATTTTCGAAGTCTGCCTGGCGGCGCTCCGATTCTTCCTGCTCGGTCAGGATGTCGATGTCCCAGCCGGTCAATTGCGAGGCCAGACGCACGTTCTGCCCGCGGCGGCCGATCGCAAGGGATAATTGGGTATCGGGCACCACGACTTCAATGCGCTCGCGGTCTTCGTCGATGACAACTTTCGCGACTTCAGCCGGCGCCAGTGCGTTGACGACGAAGGTCGCGATGTCGGGCGACCACGGAATGATGTCGATCTTCTCGCCCTGCAGTTCGTTCACCACAGCCTGCACGCGCGAGCCGCGCATGCCGACGCAAGCGCCGACCGGATCGACCGAGGAGTCGCGCGAGATCACACCAATTTTTGCGCGCGAGCCCGGATCGCGGGCCACGGCCTTGATCTCGACGATGCCGTCATAGATTTCGGGAACTTCCTGCGCGAACAGCTTCGCCATGAACTGCGGATGGGTGCGCGACAGAAAGATCTGCGGCCCGCGGGTTTCGCGGCGCACGTCGAAGATGTAGGAGCGCACGCGGTCGCCGTTGCGGAACACCTCGCGCGGCAGCATTTCGTCACGCCGCACGATGGCTTCGCCGCGTCCCAGATCGACGATGACGCTGCCGTATTCGACGCGCTTGACAACGCCGTTGACGATCTCGCCGATGCGGTCCTTGAATTCCTGATACTGCCGGTCGCGCTCGGCTTCGCGCACCTTCTGCACGATCACCTGCTTGGCGGACTGCGCGGCGATGCGGCCGTATTCCAGCGGCGGCAGCGTGTCGGCGATGGTGTCGCCGACCTGCGCGCCGGGATTGGCGCGTTGCGCGTCCTTCAGCGAAATCTGGTTGGCCGAATTTTCGACCTGGTCGACCACCAGCATGTGGCGTGACAGCCGCAGCTCGCCCTTCTTGGCGTCGATCTCGGCGTGAACGTCGGTCTCGCTGCCGTAGCGGGCGCGGGCCGCCTTGGCGATGGCATCTTCCATCGCCGCGATCACGATACCGCGGTCGATCGATTTTTCGCGCGCGACGGCGTCGGCGATCTGCAGCAGTTCGAGTTTATTGGCGCTGACAGCGGCCATGGCTCAGTCTCCTTCGTGGTGGTCCGATTTGCCTGCGCGCTTTTTCGCTTCGGCGGCGAGGCGGTGTGCTTTTGTATTCTTCGGCAACGGCTTGGCTGGAGCTTTCGGTTTAGGCTTGTTGGTTTTGGTGAGATCTCGTTTTTCGCGGGCGCGACGGGCATGTTCCGGGGGCTGCGGAAGAGCGCCGGCTTCTTCAAGCTGCTCGCGCTCGACGTCGCGTCCGCGACGCATCGATTCCGCAATCAGCGCGTTTGTCAGAACGAGATTTGCCGCCGAAATATCCTCGATCGGAAGCAGCGCGTCTTCTTCCTGAGCGCCCTTGTGATCCGGCTTGGCGTCCTCGCGCACGATGCGAACAGAATTCCCCTCGACACCATGAAGCAGGCCGCGGAAGCGCTTCCGTCCATCATGCGGAGTGGCCATCTCGATTTTCACGAGATGCCCCGTATAGCGCTCGAAATCCGAGCGCCGCACCAGCGGCCGGTCGATGCCCGGCGACGAAATCTCGAGGCGATAGGCGCGCTGGACCGGATCGGCGATGTCCATTACCGGCGACAGCGCCTTCGAGATCGCTTCGCAGTCCTCGATCTGCATGGTGCCGTCGGGCCGTTCCGCCATGATCTGCACGGTGCAGCCGGCCTCGGCCGACACCTTGATCCGCACCAGCCGGTAGCCCATGCCCTCGAGCACCGGCGATGCGACGCTGGCCACCCGCGCGCCCACGCCCGGCTCGACCACGAGACGCGGTTCGGACAGCAGGTCGGCGTCAAAGGCAACGTCGGTTGGTTCGGTCATGTCGAGGATCAAGAGCGCTCTTAACGGTTGTCGGGGTGACGGCTCGGCCGCCACGGGCGGCGCATGTCATCAGGTAATAAAAAAGAGCGGGTCCCGGGGGGCCCACTCTCCTACGTGTGCGTATGAGAATTTATCAGTTGCGGCGGATATAGACGTTTTTTGCCTGTGCGGCAAGGGCTTCCGCAGACCGGGCAGCGGCCATGGAACCGGCGTCCGAACCGCCACGCCAGCCGCCGGTCGCTCTAATTTGTTGAAACAGCGCATGATCTTGCTGTCGAAACATTGGCCTTTCCGGCCGAAGCGCGGTCTTCCGGGTGGGCTTCGGGCTTTGGCTAACCCTTCATTCATCTGACGGGCCTAATTTCCTCCAAAGCTCCTGGGCGGAGCGTGTCGCGCACGGTAACCGCCGTGCCGGCGACGACCAGAGATACGCATGGCTGCTGCTTTTTCCCTGATTCCGGAACTCGATGAGATCGTCAAGAACGGCACCGCTGAGAGGCGGGCGGAGGCGATCGAGCGGATTTCCGGTCTTTTCCTCCAGGGGGCCGCGCATTTCGAAACCCAGCATGTCGCATTGTTCGACGACATCCTGGTCGGGCTGGTGCCCGCGACAGAGATCGACACCCGCGTGGAGCTCGCGGAACGGCTGTCGAAACTGGACAATGCGCCGCCGACGCTGGTGAAGCAGCTTGCGCGCGAAAACGAGATCAAGATCGCCGGTCCGATTCTCAGCCGCTCGCCGCTGCTCGACGATCCGACCCTGGTCGACATCGCGCGCGGCAAAGGTCAGGACCACCTCGCGGCGATTTCCGGACGTCCCACATTGTCCCCGTCGGTGACCGACGTCATCGTCCGCCGCGGCGACCGCGACGTCGTTCGCAGCGTGGCGGCCAACGCCGGCGCCCAGTTTTCCGATGCCGGATATTCCGGATTGATCAAGCGCGCCACCGACGACGGGATGCTGGCGCTTGCCGTCGGCCAGCGCGAGGACATTTCCGCAACCTCACTGAAACAGTTGCTGGCGAAGTCGGTGGATATCGTGCGCCGCCGCTTGTTCGATGCGGCGAAGCCGAAGCAGAAGGCGGCGATCAATCAGGCGATGACCGAGATTTCGGGCTCGCCGAAAGCGCCGCCGGTGCGCGATTTCGAGCCGGCCCAGCGCGCCATTCTGGCTTTGCATCAGGCGGGTCAACTCGACGAGGCGACGCTGCTCGGCTTTGCGAAGCAGCACAAATACGAAGAGGCGATCGCGGCGTTCGCAGCGTTGACGGGAATGCGGCTCGTGGTGGTCAATCAGCTTGTGATGGGCGACCGTTTCGATCCGGTGCTGTTGCTCGGAAAATCGATTGGACTGGAATGGGCGACGGTGCGCGCGCTTGTGGTGCTGCGGCTTGGACCGGGACGGGTGCCGTCCGGACCGGACATCGAGGAAGCCCGCATCAACTACGAGCGGCTGTCGCCGGCGACCGCACAGCGCGTCCTGGTCTTCTGGCGGATGCGCGACAAGAACCTGCCTGCCTAAACATCCAGTCGTCTAGGAATCCAGCCGCTTGAAGATCAGATAGGCGGCCTTGCGTCCCTCGCGATCGGCCTTTCTGCCGTAACGCGTCATCGTGTAATGCGGCCACGGCAAGCGCCAGTCGTCCGCCCGCTCCGCGGTCCACATGAAGTCTTTCGAGTGCTGCATGTGCATCAATGCCCATGAGCAGTAATCGTCGATGTCGCTGACGAAACGGAATTCGCCGTTTCCGCGCAAGACGCGCGACATTTCGGCGATTGTCGCGTCCTGCACGAAGCGCCGCTTCCAGTGCCGCCGTTTCGGCCACGGGTCGGGATGGATCAGGTCGATGCGCGCGAAGCTCGACGGCTGCGCCCATGCGAGAAGTTCGGCGGCGTCGCCCGCGAACAGGCGGATGTTGCCGATGTTGTGCGCTTCGATCTGCGCCAGGATTTTCGCCATGCCGTTGACGTAAGGCTCGCAGCCGATGAAGCCGGTCTGCGGGAACGCGAGCGCCTCGGCGATCAGATGCTCGCCGCCGCCGAATCCGATTTCGAGACGCATCTCGTTCACCGGCACATTGAACAGCGAAGCGGGATCGGCGGCGTCAGCGCTGGCAAGATCCAGCGCAAGATGCGGCAGCAGATGTCCGATCAGGTCGGCCTGATGATGGCGAAGCTTGTGGCCCTTGCGCCGTCCGAAAAACGAACCGTGACCGGCGGTCTTGTGCGGGGGTGCGTCTTCATTTTCCGACATGTGGACTCACCGGTCTGAACCGCCGTCGTGGCCGTGCGCCAAAATGCCTGTACGAAATTCCACGTCGCGTTGGCGGAATCAGGTGGGGTCGGATTGTTCGCGCGCCGCCATCTGCTCGACGAGTTCGACGATGCTGCGGCGAAGCTTGGCATCGGTGATGCGCGTAAACGCCCGGGTCAGCGCCAGCCCTTCGGAGGTCGCAAGAAAATCCGACACATAGGCCGGAGACTGGGCTTCGCTCAAACCTGCCAGCGCGTTCGGACCGGCAGGGCCGCCTTCGAACAGGAATGAAACCGGCACCTGAAGGATGTCGGAAATCTGTTGCAGGCGGCTTGCGCCGATACGATTGGTTCCCTTCTCGTACTTCTGCACCTGCTGAAATGTCAGGCCGAGCGCTTCGCCAAGTTTTTCCTGACTCATGCCCAGCATAATGCGGCGCATTCGCACACGGCTGCCGACATACTTGTCGACCGGATTGGGGGCCTTGGGTGTCATCTCAGCTCCGCGCCATCGGCTCACAAAGTACTATAATCGTACCGAATGCGATGGGGTACCGGCATACGCTGCTTAGCGTGATATCGTCAAATGCTTGTGGCGGACTTGCTGAAAAAATTAGGTTACCCGGCCCTATCAAGCCTTGGGTTCTGAACGCCGTATATTGAATGCCAATTCCGAAATACGCCGATTCAGAGTTTCGGTTTCACGCGACGGCGAATCATGACGATGATCGACAATGCTACCGCCAATGCTGCGGGAATATCCTGAACCCGCGAGAACAGCGTCGGTGACACGGGCTTTGGCAGCGCTGAATCCAGCACGCCTTCGGTTCCCAGACCGAGATGCGCCACAATCCGGCCGACCGGATCGATCACCGCACTGATACCAGTGTTCGCGGAGCGGACGAGGGGAAGGCCTTCCTCGACCGCCCGCAGCCGCGCCTGTTGCAGATGCTGATAGGGGCCGGTGGAAATGCCGAACCACCCGTCGTTGGTCAGGTTGATCATCCAGCCGGGGCGTTCGTCGCGCGACACGATGTCGCCCGGGAAAATCGCCTCGTAGCAAATCAGCGGCAACATGCGCGGCGTGTTCGGCAACGTCATCGTTCGCCGCCGGTCGCCCGGAATGAAGCCGCCGCGCATCTTGGTGATCTGCACGAAGCCGAGTTTCTCCATCGCCGATTGGAACGGCAGATACTCGCCGAACGGCACGAGATGCAATTTGTCGTACACCGACAGGATGGTGCCGTCGTGATCGATGACATAGATCGAATTATAGGCGCGGGTCACCTGCGCGCCGGCGGGCTGGTCCGGCGGGCGAATGCCGCCGGTGACCAGCACTGTTCCCTGCGGCAACAGATTCGCGATCTGCGCCATCGCGTCGGCTTCGCGGGTCAGGAAAAACGGAAACGCGGACTCCGGCCAGATCAGGATCGTCGCGTCGCGCACGCCGCTCGACTGCGGCCCGGTCGCGCGGTCCGACAGCGACAGATATTTGTCCATCACCTTCTGCCGCATGGCGTAGTTGAACTTCACATCCTGCTGCAGGTTCGGCTGCATCAGCCGCAGTTTCACCTTGTCGACGAATTGCGTCGGATGGTTCGCCAGCCGGATCGTGCCGTAGACGCCCATCGCGAGCAGCACGACGAGGGCGAGCGCGGGCGCAATCCACGGGCGGCGCGTGACGAGCCGGTCGTCGATCAGCACGGCGGGGCTGGCGAACACCGCCACCGCGATGAAGGTCAGACCCCACAGCCCGATCAATGAGGCGGTCTGCGCCAGCGCGAGCGGTTCGGTCAGCGCGTAGCCGAGCGTGTTCCATGGAAAGCCGGTGAGGATATGTCCGCGCAGCCATTCGCTGACGGTGAGCGCGCAGGCAAGGCTGAGAATGCGAAACGCATCCGGCGTCCAGATCAGCCGCGCGAGCGCGAAGCCCATGGCCATGAACAGCGCCAGCCCCGCGGGCAATCCCATCACGGCGAACGGCAGCAGCCACGCGAAGGTTTCGGCGTCGACGAGGAACGCGTATCCCACCCAGTAAAGTCCGGCGACGAAATAACCGAAGCCGAACCACCAGCCGCTGAGGGCTGCGGCCGGAATGCCGCCGAGGCGTCCGGCGCCCGCGCCGTCGATCAGCCAGACCGCCACCGGAATTGTCAGGAACAGGATCGGCCATGCGTTGAACGGCGCCATTGCCAGCGCCGACAGCGCACCCGCAGCCAGCGCGATGAACGCGCGCTTCCACCCCCACGACAGAACGATGCCGGCAATGAGCGCGCGGAGCGATGTCATCGGCTGCCGTCGCCGGATGAAGCGGAGCCGGCGGGATCGTTGGTCTGCGATTGCGCGGCGTCATTCGCCGCCTCGCGCCGCCGCGTCTCGCGATGGCGCAGATTGGAACGGTCTTTATGCGTCCCGATGCGCACGCGCTTGACGCGGCGCGGGTCGGCATCGAGCACCTCGATCTCGAAATCGCCGGGACCGGAAATGATTTCTCCGCGCACCGGAAGTCGGCCGACCTGCGTGACCAGATAGCCGCCGAGCGTATCGACGTCCTCGCCGGCTTCGCCGGTGTCGAATGCCTCGCCTACCACGGACGTGACATCCTCGAGGCTCGCTCGGGCGTCGGCGATGAACGATCCGTCGGCTTGCTTCACCACGGAGGGCGCTTCGTCGCCATCGTGCTCGTCGTCGATCTCGCCGACAACCTGCTCGACGATGTCCTCGATCGAGACAAGACCGTCGGTGCCGCCATATTCATCGACCACCAGCGCCAGATGGATGCGCGTCGCCTGCATCTGCGCCAGAAGATCGATGGCTGGCATCGACGGCGGCACATAGATCAATTTGCGCATGATGTCGGCGTCGGCGAGGCGCATCCGCAGATCGACCGCCTTCAGGTCGAGCCCTGCCGGAAACGGCTTCTTGCGCTTGGCGTTGACCTCGTCGGCGACCTTCGCCTTCGCTGTCACGAACGCCAGCAGGTCGCGGATATGAACGAACCCTTCGGGATCGTCGAGCGTGTCATTATAAACCACGAGGCGCGAATGCGCTGCGCTCTCGAACAGGCTCATCAGTTCGCCGAGTGAAATATCCCGCTTCACCGCGACGATGTCGCCGCGCGGCACCATGACGTCGGCGATCCGGCGCTCGTGCAGCCCCAGGATGTTGCGCAGCATGGTGCGCTCGATCGTGGTGAAGCTGGTCTCGTCGGGTGCGGTGGCGTCGAGCACGACCTGAAGATCGGCGCGCGCGGAGCCTGCCTTCCATCCGAACAGCGTGCGCAGCGCGCGCATCAGCCATAGTTCAGAGGAGGGACGCAGCACCTCGCCGTGTTGCACAGGGACCGGCAGTTTTCCCGATCCTTGCTGGTCGGGATGATCGTCGGGTTTATCGGTGGCTAGGTCGGGCACTTAATTCACCTGATCGTCGTGCGCATAGGGATCGGGGATCCCGAGTTGCGCAAGAATATCACGTTCGAGGTCTTCCATGACCTCGGCGTCGTCGTCGTTCTCATGATCGTAGCCGACCAGATGCAGGAAGCCGTGCACCGCCAGATGGCTGAGATGATGATCGAACGGCTTGTGCTCGGCGTCGGCCTCGCTGCGCGTGGTCTCATAGGCGATCGCGATGTCGCCCAGCATGCGCGGCGCGTCGTCGTCCGCGGGCGCGCCTTCCGGCTGCAACGCGGGGAACGACAGCACGTTGGTCGGCTTGTCGATGCCGCGCCAGTTCTTGTTGAGCGTGCGGATGCCGGCGTCGTCGGTCAGCATGATCGCGAGTTCGGCGTCGCCGGTGTCGGCATCGACCATGGCGGCGGCGGCTTCGATGGCGCGATGGATCGCGCCTTCCGCGCCGCTTTCGCGGTGCCAGCAGTCGGCCGTGACAAGAATCTCGGTCGCGGGAATATCGGCGGTCGTCATATCAAAAGATCTGGGTTCGCAGTTTTCAGTCGTCTCAACGGATTTCATCGATGATCAGGGCTTGCCCGCGCCGGGCTGCTTCGGCACGCCTTCGTAAGCGGCGACGATCCGCGCCACCAGTTCGTGGCGGATCACGTCCTGCGCGGTGAACTTCACCTGTGCGATGCCTTCGACGCCGTCGAGCAGCTTGGCTGCTTCCGCCAGCCCCGACGGCTGCCCGTTCGGCAGATCGACCTGGCTCGGATCGCCGGTGATGATCATGCGGCTGTTCTCGCCCAGACGCGTCAGGAACATCTTCATCTGCATCGACGTGGTGTTCTGCGCCTCGTCGAGAATGATCGCGGCGTTGGTCAGGGTGCGGCCGCGCATGAAGGCCAGCGGAGCGATTTCGATTTCGCCGCTTTGCAGGCCGCGTTCGACGATGCGCGAATCCATCAGGTCGTACAGCGCGTCGTAGATCGGCCTCAAGTAAGGATCGACCTTCTCGCGCAGGTCGCCCGGCAGGAATCCGAGACGTTCGCCGGCTTCAACCGCCGGACGTGACAAGATAATGCGGTCGACTTCCTTGCGCTCGAACAACTGACAGGCCTGCGCCACCGCGAGCCATGTCTTGCCGGTGCCAGCCGGGCCGATGCCGAAGACAAGCTCATGACGCTTCAGCGCGCGGATGTAGGAATCCTGCGCAGCGGTGCGCGCACGCACCGGCCGCTTGCGCAGATTGATTTCCTCGAATTGCGATT
Organism: Afipia sp. GW822-FHT04G07; assembly: GCF_058800765.1. Classification (NCBI taxonomy): domain Bacteria; kingdom Pseudomonadati; phylum Pseudomonadota; class Alphaproteobacteria; order Hyphomicrobiales; family Nitrobacteraceae; genus Afipia; species Afipia sp. GW822-FHT04G07. Next base: position 2,544,670 of record NZ_JBXAMP010000001.1, on the reverse strand, counting down.
TCGCCGTCTTCGGATCGAACTCGAACAGCGAGCCTTGCGCGATCACGGCGCGGATGGCGCCTTCGACGTCGCCCTGCGCGATGTCCTGACCGCGCACTGCCTGCTCATAGAGCATTTCGAGCACGCGCCGCGCGGCGTCGCATGCATCGCGCGTCCCGGCCACCGTGATGTGATTGCCGCGCGAGTCGGCGACGACGCCGAGACGGCGCTCGATCAAGGCGAGGTTCTGTCCGTAAGGACCGACCAGCGCCGACGCAGCGCCGTTGTCGTCGAAGGCGACAACGATCTGGGCTTCGTGCGGGGTTTGGACGTCGTGCTTGCGGCCTGGGGCGAGGGTCGGCGAATCCGATGCGCTTTTTGGCAAGGGTTCAGACTCCGGTGGTCATGGCTGGCAGGGAAGCGTTGGCAGACTGGGAACGCGACGCGACATGAGACTGTTCAGAACCGGCGTGAGCGCCGACAAGTGTGCCGATGAGGCTGTAGCGCTCGAGGCTGTCGATGGCGACAGGCAGCACCTGGCCGATGATGTCGGGCGAGGCCATGACATGGGCGGGTTGCAGGTAAGCCGTGCGGCCGACGATCTGGCCGGGATTGCGTGCGGCGCGTTCGAACAGCACATCGACCGTCTTGCCGATCGCCGCCGCATTGAAAGCGGCCTGCTGGCTGTCGATCAACTCCTGGAGCCGCGCCAATCGCTCGTCCATCGCCTTGGTCGTTACAGATGCGGTCGTGACCGTCTCCTGCATGTCCGCGGCCGGTGTGCCGGGCCGCGGCGAATACTTGAACGAATACGCGCCAGCGTAGCTGATTTGGCGGACCAGTGCGAGGGTTGCCGAAAAATCTTCCTCGGTCTCCCCCGGAAATCCGACGATGAAATCCGATGAAAATGCAACGTCTTCGCGCACCTTGCGGAACCGCTCGATGGTCCGGACATAATCGGCGGCGGTATGTTTGCGGTTCATCGCCTCCAGAATGCGGTCGGAGCCGGACTGCACCGGCAGATGCACGAACGGCATCACGGCGGGAATGTCGCGATGCGCTTCGATCAGCGCGTCGTCGACGTCGCGGGGATGACTGGTCGAGTATCGCAAGCGGACGATGCCGGGAATCTTTGCAAGGCGATGCAGCAGCTGGCCGAGCGACCACGGCTTGCCGCCGCTTCCTTCGCCGTGAAACGCGTTGACGTTCTGGCCGATCAGCGTGATCTCGCGCACGCCGTTGTCCGCGAGGCGCTGCACGTCGTCGACGATGCGCGCGACCGGGCGCGACACTTCCATGCCGCGCGTGTAAGGCACCACGCAGAAGGTGCAGAACTTGTCGCAGCCTTCCTGCACGGTGACGAACGACGAGATGCCGCGCGCGCGGATCATTGCCGGTTTCGGATCGGGCAACGAGGCGAATTTGTCCTCGACCGGAAATTCGGTCTCGACCGCGCGTCCGTCCGTCCGCGCCTTCGCAAGAAGCTGCGGCAAGTGATGATAGCTCTGCGGGCCGACCACGATATCGACCGACGGTTCGCGCCGGATGATTTCCTTGCCCTCGGCCTGCGCGACGCAACCCGCCACCGCGACGCGCATCTCGCGTCCATTGCGCGCGGCTTCGTCCTTGAGCGTGCGCAGCCGTCCGAGTTCCGAATAGACTTTCTCGGAGGCCTTCTCGCGGATGTGACAGGTATTGAGAATGACAAGATCAGCGTCATCGGCGCTGGCCGTCTCGACGAATCCCTCGGGCGCCAGCGTGTCCACCATGCGTTGTGCATCGTAGACATTCATCTGACAGCCGTATGACTTGATATGCAGCTTGCGCGGCGTATTCATCGATATCCCGACGGCGGCGCATGTCGCGCGGCCTGTTGCAGCATCAGATATAGCGTATGGGCGTTGAAATCCAGCGACCGGACCGTTCCCGGAATGCTCAAAATCGCTCTAAATGGCTGTTATTTCATCGCGATTGAGGCTCCGGGCGATCAGATCCGGCAATGCGCGCATGTCATCGATGACAATAACCGCGCCGGCGGCACGCAGCCGGTCGGCGTCGCCGGGGCGGCAATGGCTGCCGCCGGTAAATCCGATCACCGTCATGCCCGCCGCGCTCGCCCCGATGACGCCGGGCACGCTGTCCTCGACCACGACGCACCGCGCCGGCGGCGTGTTCATCTGGGCTGCGGCAAACAGAAACAGATCCGGCGCGGGCTTGCCGCGCTCGACCTGCATCGCGGAGAACAGATGCGGCGCAAAGCGGTCGAGCAGCCCGGTGGTGCCGAGGCTTGAGCGAATCCGCGTCGGCGTTCCCGACGACGCCACGCAGATGCGCTGGGACAACCGGTCCAATGTGTCGGCGATGTGCGGAATGGGTGTGAGCTGTTCGCCGAACACGCGATCGATGGTCGCCTTCAGTTGCACGGTGTAGGCGTCGGGCAGGGCGAAGCCGAGTTCGCTCTCGACTTCGAAGCGCGCCTCGCGTGCGGAGCGGCCGAGGAAACGTTCATGCACTTGGGCTGCGGAGATGGTGTAGCCGTGTTGCGTCAGCACATCGGCGTGGACGACGCAGGCCAGTGCCTCGCTGTCGACGAGCACGCCGTCGCAATCGAAGATGACGAGGTCGTAAGGGGACGAGGTGATCAAGTCTTGTCGTCGTCCCGAGTCTTTTCGTCCATTGGCACGCAATACAATTCGAGCCGGTGATCGACCAGCTTGTAGCCAAGCTTGCGCGCGATTTCGGTCTGGAGCTTTTCGATCTCCTCGGAGGTGAACTCGATCACCTTGCCGTCGCGCAGGTTGATGAGATGATCGTGATGACTCTCCGGCACCTGCTCGTAACGCGCGCGGCCTTCGCGGAAATCATGACGCTCGATGATGCCGGCGTCCTCGAACAGCTTCACGGTGCGATAGACGGTCGAGATCGAGATCTTGTCATCGACCGCGATGCAGCGCCGGTACAGTTCCTCGACGTCGGGATGATCCATGGCTTCCGCGAGCACGCGCGCGATCACGCGGCGCTGCTCGGTCATGCGCATTCCCGCCGCAGCGCAGCGCTTCTCGATGTCCGTATGCTTGCCTGCGGGCATGGATTTCAGGGCCGTCATTGCAAATTCCGGTCAAACGCCAGCGTCAGCGTGTTTTGCCACCAGCAGGAGCTTACGACAAGTCTCGTCGCATCACCACGGCGTTCAATTGTTCGCCGCCGGCGTCCTTGTAGTACCGGTCGCGGCGTCCGACCACGCGAAATCCGGCGCGTTCATACAGCGCGCGGGCCGGACGGTTGTTTTCCTCGACCTCAAGGAACACGGTTTTGAGCCCGTGTCCCGCGAGATGCCCGAGATGCGTGCGCAGTAGATCGCGGGAGAAGCCGCGCCCGCGATATTTCGTTGCAACGGCCACGGAGAGGATTTCCGCTTCGTCGGCGGCAGTTCGCGAGACAATGAATCCGATGGTCGATCCGCCGAGCCGCAGCCGATGCGCGAGCGCGTTGCGCTCGATCAGGATCTGCTCGAATTCGTCGGCGCCCCAGCCGCGATGAAACGAGGCGCGGTGGAGTTGCGACAGGCGCTGTGCGTCACGCAGGCTCGCGGGTTCGACCACCGCGTTGTCGCGCGCAAAGAGTTTTGGAAACAGGGCGGTGAGGAAAGCGGGAAGGCGCGCCATGGTTACGGACGCGATCCCGCAGCCGGCGGCGTGTATCCGGCTTTCGGCTTGGCATCGGGCGGACGCAGGTAAAACGGTTTCGCTGGCGCTGCGCTGGGTTCAGTCGCGGCTCCGATCCAGGCGACCCACGCAATGTCCGGGCCGGGCCGGGCATCGATCAGCGCAGGCGCCGGTGCGTGCTTCGGCCAGCGATCGGCAAGCAACTGCGCCGCATTGCCGACCATGCGCAGGGCGCCGAACCGCGAGGCGACAAAAGTATCCTCGATCGGGGCCACGGCCGGGCGCATCAGCGCGGCGCCGTTGCCCCCGACGACCTGAAAATAAACATGATCGTGCCGCGCATCGATGGCGGCGATGATCGGCTGTTGCTGTTCTTCCGCGACCCAGGGCGCGACGTAAGCCGACAAGGTGGTGAGCCCGACGACCGGCTTGTCGGCGGCAACGCCGATGCCGCGCGCCGCAGAAATGCCGACGCGCAATCCCGTGAAGCTGCCGGGGCCGGTGGTGACGGCGATGCGGTCGAGATCGAGATAGGCGCGGCCCGACGCTGTCATGACGCGGGCGATCAGCGGCATCAGCGCTTCGGCGTGGCCGCGCTTCATCTCCAGCGTTTCCTGCGCGATGACAGCCCGCGCGCCTGCATCCAGCACGGCGGCGGCGCAGTAATCCAGCGCGGTATCGATGGCGAGAACGATCATGGGGATGATCTAGCACCGATGCAGGCGTTCGAGGAATGCCTAAGAATGCCCATGCAAAGACACAGAAACAGATGTCGTCGCCGGGATTGACCCGGCGATCCATCGCTTTGGGAATAACCTGGCTCTAAAAGATGGATGGCCGGGACAAGCCCGGCCATGACGAGAAACTATAGAGAGTAGACGAGGCGGCGCTGCGTCACATCGGGCGGACTTCGACCACGTCCGGAATAAAATGCTTCAGCAGGTTCTGGATGCCGTGCTTCAGCGTCGCGGTCGATGACGGGCAGCCGGCGCAGGAGCCCTTCATGTCGAGAAACACGATGCCGTCCTTGAAGCCGCGGAAGGTGATGTCGCCGCCGTCGCTGGCGACCGCCGGACGAATTCGCGTCTCGAGCAGGTCCTTGATGATCGCGACGGTCTCGGTGTCGGCCTCGCTGAAGAACTCATCTTCATGCGGTGCATCGCCGTCCGCCACCTGACCGTCGGCCAGCAGCGGCGCGCCGGACATGTAGTGTTCCATGATAACGCCGAGGATGGCCGGCTTGAGATGCTGCCAGTCGCTGGCGTCCTTGGTGACGGTCACGAAATCCGAGCCGTAAAACACGCCCGTGACGCCGGGCACGGCGAACAGCCGTTCGGCGAGCGGCGAGCGGGTGGCGGAGTCGCGGTCGGTGAATTCCATGGTGCCGCTGTCGAGAACGGCGCGGCCGGGAATGAATTTCAGGGTGGCGGGATTGGGGGTCGCTTCGGTCTGGATAAACATGTGGTTCTCCGGCGCATCGCCGGTTCAAGGCCGGCGCGAACGGGGTTAAGTGAGCGGTTCCTATAACACAGATAACGCCGGAAAAAGCCCGATCAAGGGTGCATGGCGGGTGTTTCGGGGCTGCCAATTCAATTCCGGGTCGTCCCCGCTTTCGCGGGGACGACACAGTGTTTGTGCTTACGACAGCGCGTCGAGGTCGCTGTCGCTGAGATTGCCGGGTACAACGGTCATGGGGATCGGGAATGTTCCAGCGATTTTCGCAAGCGCCGTGATGATCGGACCCGGCCCTTCGGCGCCGGCGCTCGCCGCCAGCACCAGAACGGCGATGTCGACATCCTTGTCGATGACATCGAGGATCTGCGCGAGGGGCTCGCCCTCGCGGATCACGCGCTCCGGCGTGATGGCGGCGATGCCGTTGGCGCGGCCCGAGGCGCGGTCAAGCGCGGCGTTCGCGGCTTCCTCGGCTTCGGCCTGCATGATGTCGGCGACGCCGAGCCATTGCTGGTTGCGGTCGCCGGTGTCGATGACCCGTAACATCACCACGCCGCCGCCGACGCGCACCGCCCAGCGGCTTGCGTAATAGACCGCGCGATCGCCTTCCGCCGTTTCATCGACGACCACCAGGCACTTCGGCTTGTGGCCTTGCTCGTAACTTCGCCGCTGGTTGCTCATGCATGTCCCGGATCATGAACCGGCGTCATGCTGCCACGCGCAGGGGCGCGCCGACAAGGCGAGAACGGACTTGACGGAACTTGATTCGCGTCGCTCGCGCAGAATTCAGGCAGGCCGTCGTCTTCCCGGAAACCGGCTTTCGCTTTTCGGGAAAGGCCTATCGCTTGCGGATAAATCCGACGATGTCCTTCACCGCGTTCATGGTCTCAGCGGCGATGACGCGCGCGCGATCCGCGCCGTCGGCCAGAACGGAATCCACGTAAGCCGTATCCTGCGACAGCTTCTTCATTTCCGCGCCGATCGGTCCGAGCTTCGCCACTGCAAGATCGACCAGCGTCGACTTGAAGCCCGAGAACTGCCCGCCGCCGAATTCGCGCAGCACGTCGGATTTGGATCGTCCCGAGAGAGCTGCGTAGATGCCGACAAGATTGTCGGCCTCGGGGCGCGCTTTCAGGCCCTCTTCCTCGCTCGGCAACGGCTCCGGATCGGTTTTCGCCTTGCGCACCTTCTGGGCGATGGCGTCCGCGTCGTCGGACAGATTGATGCGCGAATAATCCGACGGATCGGATTTCGACATTTTCTTCGAGCCGTCGCGCAGCGACATCACGCGCGTCGCGGGGCCGGTGATCAGCGGCTCCGGCAGCGGAAAGAATTTTTCATCGAGATTGTGCGCACGGATCGAGTCCGAGAAGTCGTTGTTGAATTTCTGCGCGATGTCGCGCGCAAGTTCCAGATGCTGCTTCTGATCCTCGCCGACCGGCACATGGGTCGCGCGATAGACCAGAATGTCCGCGGCCATCAGGTTCGGATAGGCGAAAAGGCCGACCGAGACGTTCTCGCGGTCCTTGCCGGCCTTCTCCTTGAACTGGGTCATGCGATTGAGCCAGCCCAATCGCGCCACGCAATTGAAGACCCACGCGAGTTCGGCGTGCTCCGCAACCTGGCTTTGGTTGAAGACAATATTCTTTTTCGGATCGACGCCGCTGGCGATGAAGGCCGCCGTGACCTCGCGGATCGTGTGCGTCAGTTCGGCGGGGTTCTGCCACACGGTGATGGCGTGCATGTCGACCACGCAATAGATGCAGTTGTGGGTGTCCTGCAGTTTGACGAAGTTGACGATGGCGCCGAGGTAGTTGCCGAGGTGCAGATTGCCCGTCGGCTGAACGCCCGAAAACACCAGTTCTTTTGCAGCCATTTTGATCGTTCCCGTGCCGGCATATCTGGGCATGATCTGGTCCGAAAACCGGTATCCACTTTTCGGGATCATGCCCGGGCGTCTTTAGCCACGCGGGGCTTACTCGCGCAAGCCGCCATCGCGCAAATTGCTGATGGCTTCGCCCCAGCTCACCACGCCGAACAGGTCCAGCAGCAGCCCGTAGAACGAGACGCCCGCCGCCACCAGTCCGCCGAGAATGGTGAGATTTGCCGCGAAGCCTGCACCGGCCGTCACCGGAGCCACGAAGGATTCGGCGATGAACAGCATGGTCCCCATGATTGCCGCGCAGATCGCAATGCGCGGCAGACGCCGCCGTGCGATGGCGTCGATGGCGAAGCCGAATGTCGCACTTCCGCGCCAGGCCAGAATGCCCGCGCAGGCCCAGGCGCCGAGCGAGACGCTGGCGGCGACGCCGCTCGCGCCATAGCCGCGTCCGAAGAACAATCCGCAGACCACGGCGATGGCGATGCCGGCCAGCGTCGCCACCAGCGGCGTTTTGGTGTCTTCGCGGGCGAAGAACGCCGGCGACAGCACCTTGACCAGAACGTGCGCCGGCAGGCCGAGCGCGAGGATCGACAGCGCCTGCGCGGTCGCCACCGTGTCGGCCGGCGTGAATGCGCCGCGCTCGAACAGCACGCGGATGATCGGCTGGCTAAGGATGAAGAAACCAAGCGTCGCGGGCAGGATGAGGCCGGTGGCGAGTTCGAACCCGCGCGACTCGGCCTTCATCAAGGCGGCCTTGTCGCCGCTGCGGATCGCGCGGGTCAGTTCAGGCACCAGCACGGTACCCATCGCCACGCCGACCATGCCGAGCGGCAATTCGATCAGGCGGTTGGCGAAATACAGCCACGACACAGCGGCGGGCGAACTCGAAGCGATAATCGCGCCGCCGACAATCAGGAATTGCGGTCCGGCATTGGCGATCATGCCGGGAACGCCCTTGCGGAAGAATCCGCGAATCTGCGGGTCGAATGAAATCCGCACCGGCGTGGCCACGCCGTCGCGCCACGGCCTGCGCTGAACGAGGATCAGCATTTGCACGCATCCGGCGACGCCGACCGCGCCTGCGATCACGGTGGCCGAGAACAGCGGATCGTGCCGCCATACCAGCAGCACGACGAGCACCACGATCATGGTCAGGTTGAACAGCACCGGCGAAATCGCGGTGAGCATGAAGCGATGCTCGGCGTTCAGCACGCCCATCATCACGATGGAAGGACCGACGAAGGCGAGATACGGCATCATCAGCCGCGCATCGGTGACGGCGAGTTGCAATGTCTCGCGCCCGATGAAGCCGGGCGCGAGCACGGAGATCACGAGCGGCATCAGAAGCCCGAGCAGCAGCGCGATGACAATAAGAATGAGGCTGACGCTGCCGAGCACCCGTCCCGCGAAGGCGGCGGCGGCGACCGCGCCTTCGGTTTCGCGCACCTTGAGATAGTCCGGCACCAGGGCCGCGTTCAGCGCGCCTTCGGTGAACGAGCGTCGCGTCACGTTGATGAACTGAAACGCGACCAGAAACGCATCCGCGATCGATCCCGCGCCGAGCAGCGCCGCGATCAGCGCATCCCGCGTGAAACCCAGCGTCCGCGACGCCAGCGTTCCGGTCGATACGGTCAGGATATGGCGGATCATCGGGCTATTCTGCGGATCACATGCTTGCTGGCGGACATGGTGTCGTGATAGGTCGCCGGTTGTTGCAAAAGACCTTTCCAGGCTCCTTGGAAACGGCCCTTCACACTCTCCCTGAAATACCAGCTTTTGCCGGTTCCGCCCTCCCTCAACAGGAATATCATTAATGACCGCAGCGACATACGACGTTCTCGGCATCGGCAACGCCATCGTCGATATTCTGGCGAAAACCGAGGACGGCTTCCTTAGCGAGCAGGGCATGACCAAGGGCGCGATGGCGCTGATCGACGAGGCGCGGGCGGCCGCGATCTATCAGGCGATGGGGCCGGCCACCGAAATTTCAGGCGGCTCCGCAGCCAACACCATTGCCGGTCTCGCCAATCTCGGCGCGCGCGCGGCGTTCGTCGGCAAGGTGCGTGACGACCAGCTCGGCAATGTGTTCAGCCACGACATCGGCGCTGCCGGCGTGGCGTTCGAGACCCGCCCGGCCTCGACGGGGCCTGCGACCGCGCGCAGTTACATTCTGGTGTCGCCGGACGGCGAGCGCACCATGAACACCTATCTTGGTGCGGCGCAGGACCTGTCCGCCGCCGACATCGATCCGGCGCAGATCGCGGCATCCTCCATCGTCTATCTCGAAGGCTATCTGTGGGACCCCGCGCAGGCCAAGGAGGCTTTCCTGAAAGCCTCCAAGATCGCTCATGACAACAAGCGCAGCGTGGCGCTGACGCTGTCGGATGCGTTTTGCGTGGGCCGCTACCGCGACGAGTTTCTCGATCTCATCCGCAGCAAGACCGTCGATCTGGTGTTCGCCAATGAAGCCGAACTGACATCGCTCTATCAGATCGATGACTTCGACAAGGCGCTGGCGCAGTTGCGCAGCGACGCGGCGCTCGCCGTGGTTACGCGCAGCGAGAAGGGCTGCGTCGTCGTCTCGAAGGACAAGGTGACGGCGGTGCCGGCCTCGCCGGTGAAGCAGGTGGTGGACACGACCGGCGCGGGCGATCTGTTCGCGGCGGGATTCCTGTTCGGCACGGTGCGCGGTCTGGGCCATGAGCAATGCGGCCGTCTCGGTGCGCTTGCGGCGGCCGAAGTGATCCAGCACATCGGCGCGCGGCCGCAGACCTCGCTGAAGACTCTGGCGCAGGCGGCCGGACTGCCGGTTTAAAACGGGCTTCCTGGCCGCGCCCGATCAATCGTTCACGCTCGGGTGATCGTTCGTTAACCGCGATCCCGCTTGAAGGTCTCCTCGACGGCAACCATATAACGGAATGAGATTTCCGGCTGGAACCAATGCCGGGGATGGATGTTGAAATGTTTGCCGCGATGCGGACAGACCGATGACTTCAAGGAGGCCCGCGCAAGGCGGGACGGAGGGGCGCCATGATTGCGAGCTGGAGCGAGTGGAAACGTTATCCGAGGGCAGCGCGGAATGAAAAGCTCGAGGCGCCGATCGGACCGGGAATTTTCGAGGTGAGGCACGTCTCGTCCGGCGCGTTGTTCGCCTTTGAAGCATCCGAGAACCTCGCCCATGCATTGTCGTCGATCGGCTCCGGGTCGAAATCGTTTGTTTCGTGGTTCGGCAAGCGCGATGCGGCGATGTTGCCCGATCTGGAATACCGCACCTTTGCGACCGCGACACGCGGAGAGGCGAAGGTCGCCGCGGAACGCATGATCGGCCGCCGCGAAGCCTTCATGAGCCACGTCGCCTGATCTAGCGGCGCAACACGCCGATCATGCGGCTGGCGAAGGTCAGCCGCTCGGCCATCACCGACATGAAGTAGGTCAGAAGCTTCTGGCCGAGCGCCGGATTGCCGGCCATCATGGCATCGAAGACGTCGGCTTTCAGCACATAGAGCACGCTGTCGATTTCCGCCTGAATGGTTGCGCTGCGCGGCTGGCGCGCCACAAGGCCCATTTCGCCCACCGTGGTGTGACGTCCGAGGCTGCGCACGCGCGTGGTGCGGCCACCGCCGGCGTCCACCATGATGCCGACCCGGCCGCTCAGAATAAACAGCATGGAGTCCGCCGGTTCACCGGTCTTGGCGATGACGTCCCGTGCTCCGACCTTGATGCGCTGACAGCGCTGCGCCAGTTCAGCGGCATCGGTCTCGCTGCCGAGAATGGTTGCGAACCAGCTTTGCAGATCGCCTTCTTCCTGCTCCAGTCCGCGATGCCGGCCGATGATTTCGTTCTCGCACCATTCCAGCGCATGATCGAGCTCCGGCATCACCAGAATATCGTCCGACAGAAACTCGCCCGACCGCAGCGTCTTTTCGGTGGCCCGCGGCAGGTTGACGAGAACGAGCTTCACGCTGTTTTCGAGCGCCGAGCGCCGGATCTGGGCGAAGCTGTAGGCGGCCGATGAATCGATGCCGGTTACAAGCTTGAAGTCGAACACCAGGTAGCGGCACTCCGGGTGGCGCGACAACAGCGACTTGACGTGCTGATAAAGCCGGTTGGCCGAACCGAAGAACAGATAGCTTTGCAGATTGAGTCCGTGGATCTCCTTGCCGTGGATGGCCAGCAAGGCGAGGTCCTGCCGCGAGCGATCGAGCGAACTGCGATACTCCGCGCCGTTGAAGCCGAACTTGATCGAGCTGATGCGCGAGGCACTTAACGCGAATGTCGCACAGCCGATCACGGTTCCGATCAGGATGCCGGCGATGAAACCCCATTTCACGATGATGAAGATGATCGCGAGCAGCGACAGGTATTCGATGGTCGAGAGCCGCTTTCGTGACTCGACGATCCAGCGGTTGAGTTGATCGATTCCGAGATAGAGCAGCAGGCCGCCGAGAATGAATTTCGGCATGTAGCTGAGCAACGCCGGATCGGCCACCAGCATCAGGACGGCGACAGCAGCCACCATCAACCCGGAGATGCGGCTGGTCGCGCCGCTGTTGGCATTGAGCAGCGAGCGGCTGAGCGAGATGCACCCGGCATAGCCGCCGAAAAGTCCGGAGAGGACGTTGGCGATGCCTGCGACATTCAGCTCACGTTCGAGATTGGCTTCGCGGTTGGTCGCGACCTCAAGGCCCGTGGTGTTGAACAGCGTGCTGATCGCGGTGACAAAAATCACCGCGACGAGATTGCCGAGCAATCCCGGCAGCGCTTGCCATGGATAGTTTTGAATTTCGCCCAGATGCCACGGCGTCATCGTGCTCGCGCGGGGCGGGGACTGGAATGTCCAGCCGAGCGCCTGGGCCTGCTCCGGCGAGATGCCGGCGTAGCTGAAAACGATGTGAGCCACGATGACGCCGGCGATCAGGATTGCCGGCAGCGCCAGCGGATTACGTGATCGATGCCACACCAGGTAGATGATGAACGCCAGCGCGCCGCCTGCGAGCAGTTCGTACACCGTCATGGGATTTGCGAACGAAGCCATGTTGTCGAGACGCAAGGGCTGGTTCGTGATGACCCGGATTCCGCCGAGCACGATCAGCAGGGCTGTCGAGCCGAGGAATCCGCCGATTACAGGATAAGGCACATAGCGGATTGCACGGCCGATCCGGGTGAGACCCATGCTGCACAGCACGAGTCCGGTGATGACGGTCGCTGCGGACAGTGTCAGAAGCACCGGACCGAGCAGCGGCGTGGTAGGGGCCGCCGTGGCGATATGCTCGACCAGTGTCGCTGCCAGAATGCCGGTCACCGCCGCCGTGGATGTTTCGGGCGCCCCGACGGCAAAGGGGAAGGTGCTGCCGAGCGCGATCACCGCCGCGATGATGGCGGTCGCGGTAAATGTCGCCGCAATGCCGTAGGGCAGGTAGACCGCCAGCGGTCCGGAGAAGATCAGCACCGAATAGGAGAGGCCGAAAGACACCGTCAGAACGGCCGGTCCCGCGCTGGCGAACACGTCGATCAGACGCGCGCGCAGTTTCATGTCCAGGCCGGGAGCGGGATTGGCGGAGGGGAAAGCCACGCGGGACATCCAATGAGGGAAGCCGCTTCTCCTAGACGACGGCGATGCGAACGTAAAAGAGATTTTTATGACAGCCGCTTTTATAGGCGGCGCTTGCGCGCAATGAGATAAGGTGTGCGCTCAAGGCAAAGGCCGCGCTGCTTCCAGCGCGGCCTTTCCGCAGCTCAATTCTATCGCTGAATCAGCGGCCTTTGAATTTCGCCGGGCGCTTTTCAAGAAACGCACCGACGCCTTCCTTGAAGTCCTCGGTGCGGCCGGCGGAGCGCTGGAGCTGCTGCTCCAGGTCGAGCTGCTCCTCGAACGAATTGTTCTCGCTTTCCCAGTAGAGGCGACGGATCAGCGACAGCGCCACGGTCGGGCCGTTGGCGAGATCGTGCGCAAGCTTTTTGGTTTCCTCGGCCAGCGCCGCGTCGTCGACCACGCGGTTGATCAAGCCCCATTCCAGTGCCTTTTCGGCCGGAAGCCGTTCGCCCAGCAACGACAACTCGACCGAACGGGCCTTGCCGATCAGGCGCGGCAGGATCCAGGTCGATCCGCAATCCGGCACCAGGCCGATGCGGCGGAACGCCTGAAGGAAATACGATGACCGCGCGCACAAAATGATGTCGCCCATCAGCGCGAAGCTCATGCCGGCGCCGGCGGCGGGTCCGTTGACGGACGTGACGATCGGGCAATGCAGGTTGCGCAGGCGGCGCAGGAAGGGATGGAAGGCGGTTTCCAGCGTGGTGCCGGCGCTGGGCTTCTTGCCGCCTGCGGCGCGGCTCTGAAGATTTGCGCCGGTGCAAAACGCCTTGCCCGCGCCGGTCAGGACGAGGCAGCGGATTTCGTCGCGCTTCTCGTCGATCGCGTCCATCGCCTCGATCAGGCCGTCGAGCATATCGGCGGAGACCGCGTTCATGACTTCGGGATGATCGAGCACAAGCGTGGCGACCGGTCCGTCGAATTCCAGCCGGCAATGTTTGAACTGCATGCGTTCCTCGTTTGGTTTTGATGATGAACCTGACGCCGATCAGGTCGTCGGCTTCGTTTCGCCGCGAACTATTCCGGAAACCCGGCGGAGTGTAAACGGCGAGGGGAAGGACGTGTGCGATGGCGGGTCTGCCATGCGCCGCGAACGTCAATTTCGCATGGCGGAAACGGCGGCACGCGCAGCGTCCGCAGGTTTGATTTCGCAGCTATGATTGGCCAATGTCGCGGCAAGCGCGCAACGGGAGAGGAAACGACATGAGCATTTTCGATCTGAGCGGCCGCGTGGCGGTGGTGACCGGCGGCAATGGCGGCATCGGGCTTGGCATCGCGCAGGCGCTGGCGGCGGAAGGCTGTGCCGTGTCGATCTGGGGCCGCAATGCCGAGAAGAATGCGCGGGCTGCGGCCACGATTTCGGCGAAGGGCGGCAAGGTCGAGGCGCGCGTCTGCGATGTTACGGATACAGCTTCGGTGAAAGCCGCGATGACGGCCACCCTCGATACATTCGGCCGTGTCGACGGCTGCTTCGCTAATGCCGGGATCGGCGGCGGCGGACGGCACGCCTTCATCGACCGCACCGAAGAGGACTGGCGCAACATGTTCTCGACCAATCTCGACGGCGTGTTCCATGTGTTTCAGGCGGCGGCGCGGCACATGACCGAGCGCGCGACGGGCGGTGACGCTTTCGGGCGGCTGGTCGCGACATCGAGCCTCGCGTCGTTGTTCGGCACCGCGCGCAACGAGCACTATGCCGCGACAAAATCCGCCATCAACGCACTGGTGCGGGCGCTCGCGGTTGAACTCGCGCGCCATGGCGTCACCGCGAACGCGATCCTGCCCGGGTGGATCAAGAGCGACATGACGGAAGGACTCATGGCCAACGACAAGTTCGTCGCCAACGTAATGCCGCGCATTCCGGTGCGGCGGTTCGGCGAGCCGTCGGATTTCGGCGGCATCGCGGTTTATCTGATGAGCAAGGCGTCATCGTATCATACCGCGGACACCATCCTGATCGACGGTGGCTATACGGCGTTCTAACTATTCCGGCAGCGGAATGAACTCGTGCTCATTGGGCACATGGGCGAAGCGTCCGGCCTTCCAGTCGGCCTTGGCCTCCTCAATGCGCTCCTTGCTGGACGAGACGAAATTCCACCAGATGTGACGGGGGCCTTCCAGCGCCGCGCCGCCGAGGAACATCATCCGGGTCGGGCGTGTCGCCCTCACGGTGATGCGGTCGCCGGGACGGAAGATCAGCAATTGCGGGCTGACAAATTTCTCGCCCGCAATTTCGATCTCTCCATCCACGATGTAGATTGCGCGCTCCTCATGATCGGCGTCGAGCGGCGCGGTCATGCCGGCGTCGAGCGCGACCTCGACGTAAAACCACTCCGAGACCATGTCGACCGCGGCCTTCGCACCGAATGACGATCCGGCGATGATGCGCGCCTTGAAGCCCTTGTCTTCCACGACGGGCAGCGTTTCCGCCGCGAAGTGCTGGAACGACGGCGCGATTTCCTCGGAGCCGGCGGGAAGCGCGATCCAGCTTTGCAGGCCGAGCATTTTTTGCCCGTTGGCGCGTTGCACGTCGGGCGTGCGTTCGGAATGGGCGATGCCGCGTCCGGCGGTCATCAGGTTCATGGCGCCGGGCTGGATCTCCTGAATGTTGCCCTCGCTGTCGCGGTGCATGATGCTGCCGTCGAACAGATAGGTGACGGTGGCGAGCCCGATATGCGGATGCGGCCGCACATCCATGCCCTTGCCGGCGACGAACTGCACCGGGCCGAAGTGATCGAAAAAGATGAAGGGCCCGACCATCTGCCGCTTTCCGTGCGGCAGTGCGCGGCGGACCGCGAAGCCGTCGCCGAGATCGCGCGTGCGCGGCACGATCATCAGTTCAAGCGCGTCGCAGGTTTTGGGATCGCCGAGAATCGGATCGTTCGATGGCATCCAGCTCATGACGCAACTCCTTTGATAGCAAACTTGATATTATGCGCTGGCCGATATCTCCGCGACCGCGCGCGCCGGCAGCATCTTGCGAACCGCCGATGACGATGCGACCTGTCCCTTTTCGGCATAGGCTTCGTGGTTCGTCTCGATCTTGTCGAGCGCGTAGAGATAATTCACCATCAGCCCGTGCGATTGCTGGAGGCCCTTCTCCGAGCGGTCGCCGAGGAAATTCAGCCGCTCCAGCTGCGCGCCGTTTCCGAGATGGAATCGCGCGACCGGATCGACCGGCAGCCCGCGCGGTGTTTTGGCGTCGAGAAAATAATACGCTGCCAGCGGCAGCAGCGCGGCCTTGACCTGTTCGGCGGTCCCGGCGTCGTCGGCCCAGTCCGGGGTATCCAGCGCTTCAAGCACGGCCCGCGACGAGGCGTCGAGCAGCGTTGAATCCTCCGACGTGCGTTCCCGCTTCAGCCACGCGGCGAAGCCGGGCACCGGGGAGAGCGTCACAAAAGTTTGCACATTCGGCAGTTCGCGCTTGATGTCCTCGACCACCTGCTTGATCAGGAAGTTGCCGAACGAAATGCCGCCGAGGCCCTTCTGGGTGTTCGAGATCGAATAGAACACCGCGGTGGTGGCGTCGGTCGCCGCGATCGGCGCGCGGGTGAGATCGAGCAATGGCGCGATCGCAGCCGGACTTTCCCGGGTCAGCGCCACCTCGACGAAGATCAACGGCTCATCCACCAGCTGCGGATGGAAGAAGCCGTAGCAGCGGCGGTCCGATGGCGCGAGGCGGCTGCGCAGATCGTCCCAGTTGGAGATCGCGTGGACCTGCTCGTAGCGGATGATCTTTTCGAGGATGTTGGCCGGTGTGGTCCAGTCGATCCGTTGCAGCACAAGAAAACCCCTGTTGAACCACGACGCGAACAGATGCACGAAATCGCTGTCGACATGCTTGAGCGCCGGATGATCCTTGATATGCGTCAGCAGCGCCTCGCGCATCCGCACCAGCGAGGCGGTGCCGCCCGGCGCGAGATTCAAGCGCCGGATCAATTCCTGGCGGCGCGGTTCGGCAGCCTTCAATAATTTGCTGATGGTATCGGCAGACGTGCCCTTGTCGCGCACCGCCGCCAGCGCCGCGTCCAGTTCGGTCATGTCCGGCCCGAACAGGTCGGCGAGCGCGTTGAGAAACGCGAGCTGATCGGCCTCGCTCGCGGCGGCATAGCCGGCGAGCAGCGAATTGGCGAGCGCCACGCCGGTGGCTTCGCCGCGCCGGGACAGCAGGGTTTCGCCAAGCCCGATCAGTTCGGCCTGCGACATCGCGCGTGATCCGCTCGACAGGCCGAGCAGGCTGCGGCCGCGTGTGGTCAGCGTGGAGAGCAGATTGCTCAGGGAGGCGCGGTCTAGTCCCAGTGTCGCCATGGGGTCAGCATGCTCCTTCGCGGTCCGGTATCATCCTTGAATGATACGCAGCGAATGCGACCGATTCCAGACGCTTGATGCCGGACTTTGGTTGGGGAATGCCTGATGTGCGGGCAGTTCGGCGGTGGTGCGGCTCAAAGCCGCGCGAGAGATGTGACGCTGCCGATCCGGTCGAATTTCTCCAGCGACAGTACCGCGTCCGCGAAACGGTCCGCGCGCTCGTTGAGCACCGGCCGCGCCAGTTGCAGGAATTTCTGCTGCATCGCTGCCGCATCGGGAAACGACGACGGCTCACCCGACGGATCGGGAATGAGGCGTTCGATCACGCCTTCGCCGGCGTCGATGGAAACGCGCGCGCCGAACGGATGGGTTTTGCCTTCCAGCCGCGCGTCCTGCACCACGTCGAACTTGT
The DNA here is from genome assembly GCF_058800765.1 of Afipia sp. GW822-FHT04G07. Lineage (NCBI taxonomy): Bacteria > Pseudomonadati > Pseudomonadota > Alphaproteobacteria > Hyphomicrobiales > Nitrobacteraceae > Afipia > Afipia sp. GW822-FHT04G07. The sequence goes on along the minus strand of NZ_JBXAMP010000001.1, from coordinate 2,527,379 downwards.
CGGCGAGCGCCTCGATGGCCGGGTCGCCGAGCCGCTTGTAATCGTCCCAGCCGAACGAGCCCTGATCGAGCGCGAGCGCCCCGGTGAAGAACATCGAGAATTGTCCGCCGACCACGCTGCGGGCGTGGCGCTTGGTGGCGGCATCGCCGGTCAGCGTGATGCCGTTGCGGTGCAGGCCGATCTCGACGCGCTTGATGTTCTCAGGCGTGAGATTGTGCTCGCGGCGCATGGCGATCAGCGCGTCGATGGCGGCGTGGGTGTAGCGGCAGCTCGGATACGGCTTCACGCCGATCTTCATGGTCTCGTAGATCTTGCCGAGACCGGCAGTGGCCTTGTCGGGGTGCGCGTCGTCGCTGTAGCCGACCAGAAGACCGTGCTTGCCCTCGACCGATTCCGTCGCGCCGATAAAACCTTCACGCGCGAGGGACGCGGCGACGACGCCGTTCATCGCGGCGGCGCCGACCTGATAGCGCTTGTTCCATGCGCCGTTGACCAGAAACTGCAACGAGCCCGCTGCCTGGCTGCCCGAGACACCGAATGCTGCAACGATCTGGTCGGCACTGAGCTTGTAGAGTTTCGCCGCCGCCGCTGCCGCGCCATAGGTGCCCGCGGTGGCGGTGGGGTGGAAGCCTTTGGCGTAATGCGATGTCGGATCGAGCGCATTGCCGAGGCGGCAGCAGACTTCGTAGCCCGCGACGATGGCGGTCAGCACCTCGCGGCCGCTGGCGCCCGTGATCTCGCCGACCGCGAACGCGGCGGGCACGACGGGTGCGCTGGGGTGCAGCGAGGAATCCGCGTGGGTGTCGTCGAAATCGAGCGAATGGCCGAGCGCGCCGTTCAGAAGCGCGGCGATGGCCGGGGTATAGGTTTTGGCGTCGCCGCAGACGGTGGCGTCGCCCTTGCCGTCGAGGCCAAGCGTGGCGAGCATCGCCAGCAGCGACGGCGTGGATTCGGCTTCGCTGCGCGCGCGCACGGCGCTGCCGAGGAAATCCAGCGTCAGCGCCTTGGCGCGCTCCAGCACTTCGGCCGGAATGTCCTCATACTTGAGGTTTGCAACGTAAGCGGCCAGCGTTGCGGTTTCATTCGCCATGGATATCCTGCTCCGAATTCGGGCGAGAAGCTACGCGGCCTGTGCACGGCGTTCAAGCCGGGCTGGCGCAATGCTCGCGTGCGGGATCGGTCAGATCTGCCGCATCATGGCGGGGACGATGATGCGGTGGAACGGCATGATGGTCGCGAGATAAACCCTGCCGAGCAGGTTGTGCGTCATCACCAGCGTGGTTGCGGTCACGTCGCGCCGGGGTGCGGCGCCGGACACCTCCACGATCACGCGGAAGTCGAGGTGTTTGTCGTCGAAGCCCGCCACGATGCGCCCAGGCGTCTCGCTGATAACGGGAAAGACGCCGATCGAATCGGCGGCGAGGGCCTTTCCGTGCGACGGCGTCTTGAGGCCGAGCGGCGCGACCACGAGATTCCGCAGGGTCATCAGGCCGCCGATCCATCGCGGCTGACGCTCGAACATCCGCTCCGCTGCCTGCCGTGCGGTGAGAGCATCGTCACTCACCGCGACACGAAAGGCATCGGCGAATTGCGCGCCGGGAAGCAATGTTCTGGCGGCGGCGTCCGGCGCAACGGCGAGGGCGGTCATGTTGCAAGCTCCAGCCGCTGCGTCAGCGTGCGGAAGCGCAGCACGAGCAGGATGGCATAAAGGCCAGTGCCGATGGAGAGGCCGATCCAGACGCCGATGGCGCCGGAACTTGTCCAGAACGCGAGGCCATAGGCCGCCGTGAATCCGATCAGCCAGTAACTGATGGCTGCGAGCAGCAGCGGCACGCGGGTGTCGCTGAGACCGCGCAGCGCACCGGCTGCCACGGTCTGGATGCCGTCCGCGATGAAGAAGGTCGCGCCGACCATCATCAGGGTCGCGGCAAGCTCGACCGCGGCGACACCTTGTTTGGTCTCGCCGAAGAAAAATCCCGCGACCTCGAACCGCACGAGGATCACCGCCAGTGTCATGATGGTCATGAACGCGATGCCGAGCGCGATGGCGACCAGACCCGCGCGCCGGATTGCGGCGGTGTCGCCGCGACCTAAGGCTTGACCGACGCGCACGGTGGCGGCCATGCCGATGCCGAACGGCACCATGAACAGGATGGCGGCGATTTGCAGCGCGATCTGGTGCGCGGCCAGTGCCGTCGTGCTGATCACGCCCATCAGCAGACCGGCGGCGGAGAACAATCCGTATTCAAGCAGGAACGAGACAGCGATCGGTGCGCCGATTACCACAAGCTGCCGCATCAGCGGCCAGTCGATCCGCCAGAACCGCCCGAGCACATGGAATTTCTTGAACGGCCGCCGGCTGTAGGTAAACCACAGCGCCGCCGCGCACATCCCGAAATTCACCGTCGTGGTGGCGACGCCCGCGCCGAGCAGTTCGAGCTTGGGCATGCCCCAGTGGCCGTGGATCAGCGCGTAACCCAGCAGCGCATTGGCTGGGATCGCGGCCAGCGTGATCCACAGGCCCGGCTCCGGCCGGTTGACCGCGCCCATGAAATTGCGGATCGCCATGAAGCACAGCGCAGGCGCCATTCCGGGCGCGAGTCCCAGCAGATAACGCTGCGCGAGGCGGGCATTGTCCGGCGCCTGACCGAGCAGGATCAGGACCTGTTCACCGAACAGCGGCAGCAGCATCATCGGCACGCACAGCAGAAGTGCTGCCCACAGACCGACCCGCAACGCACGGCGGACAGTGCGCGGCTGGCGCGCGCCCAGCGCCTGCGCCGCCAGCGGCGCTACCGCCGACACCAGTCCCATGCCGATCACGAAGGCGACGAAGAACACCGTATGCGCAAGTGCTGCGGCGGCGACGGCATTGTCGCCGAGCCGGCCGATCAACGCGAGATCGGTGGTCATCATGGCGATCTGGCCCAATTGCGTCAGCGCAATCGGCAGCGCGAGCTTGATGGTCTCGACGAACTCGGTCGCTGTCGGATTGCGGACGGAAATCGCCATGCCCGCCCGGGCAGGTTCTGCCTTGTCGAGGATTGTCATGGGAGGTGTCTTAGCACAGCGGCAGGGCCGAAGCGTGACAAGGCGTCCGCATCGATCCGCCGGGCTGGATGCTATTTCGGGCCGCCCTGTTTTTCGGCTGCCCGCCGCAGCGCGTCGGCGAGCGCGCCGCCGCCGGAAGAGGGCTGGGCCGATCCACGGCGTTGAGGCGGGCTGCTGGATTCCATGCGCTTTGGTGCGCGCGTCTCGCTCCGGGCGGTGCGATCGGACTTCGGCCCAATCTCGTCGTCGAGGCGCAGCGTCAGCGCGATCCGTTTGCGCGGAACGTCAACCTCCAGCACCTTGACCCGGACGATGTCGCCCGGCTTCACCACGTCGCGCGGGTCCTTGATGAAGGTGCGCGACATCGCGGAGATATGGACGAGGCCGTCCTGATGCACGCCGACATCGACGAATGCGCCGAACGCGGCCACGTTGGTCACAGCACCCTCCAGCACCATGCCGGGCTTGAGATCGCTCACCTTCTCGATGCCGTCCATGAACACGGCGGCCTTGAAGGCAGGACGCGGATCGCGGCCGGGCTTTTCAAGCTCGCGCAGGATATCGGTGACGGTGGGCAGACCGAAGGTGTCATCGACGAAGGCCTGCGGCTTGATTTGCCGCAGGATCTCCGCGTTGCCGATCAGCGCCTTGATGTCGCTCTTGGTGGCGGCGAGAATCCGGCGCACCACGGGATACGCTTCCGGGTGCACACCCGATGCGTCGAGCGGGTCTTCGCCGTTGCTGATGCGCAGGAAGCCGGCGCACTGCTCGAACGCCTTGGGGCCAAGCCGCGGCACATCCTTCAGCGCCTTGCGTGAGCGGAACGGGCCGTTGGCGTCGCGGTGCTGCACGATGCTTTGGGCAAGGCCTGCACCGATGCCGGAGACGCGCGCCAGCAGCGGCGCGGATGCGGTATTGGCATCGACGCCGACGCCATTCACGCAGTCTTCCACCACGGCATCGAGCGAGCGCGACAGCCGCGTCTCGCCGAGGTCATGCTGGTATTGTCCGACGCCGATGGATTTCGGATCGATCTTGACCAGTTCGGCGAGCGGGTCCTGCAAGCGGCGCGCGATCGACACCGCGCCGCGCAAGGTCACGTCGAGGTCGGGCAGTTCTTCCGACGCGAACGCGGACGCGGAATAAACCGATGCGCCGGCTTCCGACACCACGATCTTGGTCATTTTCAGTTCGGGCAGAAGCTTGACCAGATCGGTGGCCAGCTTGTCGGTTTCGCGCGACGCCGTGCCGTTGCCGATGGCAATCAGTTCGACGCGATGCTCGCGCGCGAGCTTGCCGAGGATGGCCAGCGATTCATCCCAGCGCCGCTGCGGCTCGTGCGGGAAGATCGCCGTCGTTGCCACGACCTTTCCGGTGGCATCGACCACCGCGACCTTCACGCCGGTCCGGTATCCCGGATCGAGGCCCATGGTGACGCGCGCGCCGGCGGGCGCCGCGAGCAGAAGATCGCGCAGGTTCGACGCGAACACGCGCACCGCTTCCTCTTCGGCTGCCGTCCACAGCCGCATGCGAAGATCGATGTTGATGTGAACGAGGATCTTGGTGCGCCAGGCCCAGCGCACGGTCTCGGCCAGCCACTTGTCGCCGGGCCGCCCCTGATCGGAGATGTTGAAGCGCTCCCTGATGCGCAGTTCGTAAGAGGTGACAGCGGGCGGCGTCGGCGAGGGCGGCTCGGGCAGGAATTGCAGGTCGAGCATTTCTTCCTTCTCGCCGCGGAACATCGCGAGAATGCGATGCGACGGCAGCTTGTGCAGCGGCTCGCTGAACTCGAAATAGTCGCTGAACTTCGCGCCTGCTTCCTTCTTGCCGTCACGCAGTTTCGACACCAGCACGCCGTTCGACCATGCCTGCTCGCGCAGTGCGCCGATCAGATCGGCTTCCTCGGCGAAGCGTTCGACCAGAATGGCGCGCGCGCCGTCGAGCGCGGCTGCGGCATCGGCCACCTGCTTGTCGGCGTCGATGAAAGGCGCCGCGACCGTGAGCGGATCGTTGCCGGGCTCGGTGAGCAGCAGATGCGCCAGAGGCTCAAGTCCCGCTTCCTTCGCGATCTCGGCCTTGGTGCGGCGCTTGGGCTTGAACGGCAGGTAGATATCCTCAAGCCGTCCCTTGTTGTCGGCGGCGAGAATCGCGGCCTCTAACGCGGCATCCAGCTTGCCCTGTTCGCGGATCGAATTGAGGATGGTCGTGCGGCGGGCTTCCATGTCGCGCAAGTAGGTCAGGCGCTCTTCCAGCGTGCGCAACTGGGCGTCGTCGAGTGCGCCGGTCACTTCCTTGCGGTAGCGCGCGATGAACGGCACGGTCGAGCCGTCGTCGAGAAGCTTGATCGTGGCATCGACCTGTTGTTCGCGGACGCCGAGTTCATCGGCAATTGTTTGTGAGATTGTCTTGGCCACGCCGAATCCTTTTGAGGTCGCGAATTCTTTTCGATGACAACGCCGACTTCCGGATTGTCACGGGAAGGAAGCGGCTTATGCCCATAGACTGTGGATGCATCAAGAGACGATCGACGCATTAAATCGGAATGTGGAGAAGTTTCAGGCGCGTCGGTAAATTTGATCGTGCGACATAAACGTCGCGTGCACGCGACGCACCTCGATGCAGCCGCATGCAGTCCGTTGTCACAGAACGCGAAGCCGATGTCGCTTACACGTCCACGTTGGCGTCGAGCGAATTGTCCTGGATGAATTCGCGGCGCGGTTCGACCACATCGCCCATCAGCTTGGTAAAGATGTCGTCGGCGGCGTCGACTTCCTTGACCTTCACTTGCAGCAGCGAGCGGGCGTTGACGTCCAGCGTGGTCTCCCACAATTGTTGCGGGTTCATTTCGCCGAGGCCTTTGTAGCGCTGGTAGGCGACGCCCTTGCGGCCGGCGTCGGTGACGGACTCAAACAGGCTGACCGGGCCGTGGATCGGCGTTTCGGTGTCCTTGCGGCGAAGCACGGCGCTGCGCGGATAGGCTTCCTGCAAGCGCGGCGCGTATTCGTCGAGCTTGCGCGCCTCGGCGGAGCCGAGCAGCGCGTCGTCGATCATGGCGACGTCCTTGACGCCGCGCACGGTGCGCTCGAAGAAATAACCTTCGCCTTCCCTGAAAGTACCGACCCAGCCGCGCTCGACCTCGTCGGCCAGCGCATCAAGGCGCTTGGCGATATAGTCTGCGGCCGCGTTGGCGGTTTCGATGTTGCCGACGACATGCGGGCTCAGCACGCCCGCGATGGCCGCCTGCTCGACGACATTGCGGTTGTAGCGGCTGTGCAGGCTGTTCAGGATGCCGCGAATGACGCGCGCGTCCTCCAGCAGAACCTGAAGGTCGCGGCCCTTGCGGTCCTCGCCCGACGCCAGCTTGAGAACGCAGTCATCGAGGCCTGTCTCGATCAGGTAATCCTCCATCGCGCGCTCGTCCTTGAGGTACTGTTCGGACTTGCCGCGCGTCACCTTGAAGAGCGGCGGCTGTGCGATGTAGAGGAAGCCGCCATCGATCAGCTGCGGCATCTGACGGAAGAAGAACGTCAGCAGCAGCGTGCGGATATGCGCGCCGTCGACGTCGGCGTCGGTCATGACGATGATCTTGTGATAGCGCAGCTTCGAGATGTCGAAGTCGTCGCGGCCGATGCCGGTGCCGAGCGCCGTGATCAGCGTGCCGATCTGCTCCGACGACAGCATCTTGTCGAAGCGCGCGCGTTCGACGTTCAGGATCTTGCCGCGCAAGGGCAAGACCGCCTGGAATTCGCGGTTGCGGCCCTGCTTGGCCGAGCCGCCTGCGGAATCGCCCTCGACGATGAAGAGTTCGGACTTGGCCGGATCGCGCTCCTGACAGTCGGCAAGCTTGCCGGGCAGGGAGGCGATGTCGAGCGCGCCCTTGCGGCGGGTCAGGTCACGCGCCTTGCGTGCGGCCTCGCGCGCGGCGGCGGCCTCGATGACCTTGCCGACAATGGTTTTCGCCTCGGACGGATGTTCCTCGAACCACGCGGAGAGTGCGGCGTTCAGCACGTTCTCGACCACGGGACGCACTTCCGAGGACACCAGCTTGTCCTTGGTTTGCGACGAGAACTTCGGGTCCGGCACCTTCACCGACAGAACAGCCGTGAGGCCTTCGCGGCAATCGTCGCCGGTCAGCGCGATCTTTTCCTTCTTCGCCATGGCGTCGGCATAGCCGGTGACCTGACGCGTCAGCGCACCGCGGAAGCCCGCCAGATGTGTGCCGCCGTCGCGCTGGGGAATGTTGTTGGTAAAGCAGAGCACGTTCTCGTGGTAGCTGTCGTTCCACCACATCGCGACTTCGACGGTGATGCCGTTCTGCTCGGCGCGCATCACGATCGGGATCGCCACCACGGGCTTCTTGTTGCGGTCGAGATATTTGACGAACTCCTCGACGCCGCCTTCGTAGAATAGCTCGACGCGCTGCTCGACCGCGTGACGCATGTCGGACAGCAGGATGTTGACGCCGGAATTCAGGAACGCGAGTTCGCGCAGGCGATGCTCAAGCGTGGCGAAATCGTATTCGACATTGGTGAAGGTGTCGGTGGAGGCGAGAAACGTCACCTCGGTGCCGCGCTTGCCGTTGGCGTCGCCGACGATCTCGAGCGGCGCCACCGCGTCGCCGTGCTTGAACTGGATGTAGTGTTCCTTGCCGTCGCGCCAGACACGCAATTCCAGCTTGCTCGACAGCGCGTTGACCACGGACACGCCGACGCCGTGCAGGCCGCCCGAGACCTTGTAGGAGTTCTGGTCGAATTTTCCGCCGGCATGGAGCTGGGTCATGATGACTTCAGCCGCCGAAATGCCTTCGCCCTTGTGAATGGCAGTCGGAATGCCGCGGCCGTCGTCGCGCACCGTCACCGAGTTGTCGGGATTGAGCAGGACCTCGACGCGCGTGGCGTGACCGGCCAGTGCTTCGTCGATCGCGTTGTCGACGACTTCGTACACCATGTGATGCAGGCCCGAGCCGTCATCGGTGTCGCCGATGTACATGCCTGGCCGCTTGCGAACGGCGTCGAGACCCTTCAGCACCCTGATCGATTCAGCGCCGTACTCCGCATCTGGATTGGAAACGGGTTCGGCGCTGGTTTGCCGGGCTGGTTCGGTCATGAGTTGCCTTCAAAGATGGATCGAATCAGGTCGCAGAAAATGCGCCCATGATTGTCAATTTGTGCCACGAAAACGGTCAAGCGCCTAGGGTAAAGTGACGTTTATCAAGCTGTTGAAAATATGGGGTTTTTGGGCTGTTTTTCAAGGCTCCGAAACGGCATTTTCGAGGCTGCTGAAAAGGCCGATTCGCGACTCTTTCGAAGCGCCGTTCAGGGCTGGTTTTTCGGCTCACGTCCGCCGCGTTACCGTTCCCGCTTCGACATTGAAAACATCCGCGCGCGCGCCGATGTCGGTGAACGCCACCGGGTCCGCGCCGGTCATCCAGACCTGCGCGCCGAGGGTTGCGAGCTCGTCGAACAGCGCCGCGCGGCGGTTCGGATCGAGATGCGCGACGATTTCATCGAGTAACAGTAAGGGCGTGATGCCGGTCATCTCGGCCACGAGCGTGGCGTGGGCCAGCACGAGGCCGATCAGCAGCGCTTTCTGTTCGCCGGTGGAGGCGTCGCGCGCAGGCATGTTTTTCGGCGCGTAAATTACCATCAGATCGGTGAGGTGCGGTCCGTTCGTCGTGCGCCCCGCGGCGGCATCTTTGGCGCGGCTTGTGCGCAGCATCTCGCGATAGCGGTCCTCCACGGCGGTGGCGGTCTCGCTGAGCAACGCATTTTCCATCCAGCCGTCGAGCGCGATCAGCGCGGAGGGAAAGGCGGATTGACTGCCGCGCGCGGCCAGCATGGCCGCGAGCCGTTGCAGTGTCTGGCCGCGCTGCGCGGCCACGGCGACAGCGAGTTCCGCGGTCTCGCGCTCGATGGCGTCGCACCAGTGGGCGTCGAAGTTACGGTCTTCCAGCAGCCGGTTGCGCGAGCGCAAGGAGCGATCCAGCGCCGAGACGCGGCTGGAATGCTCAGAGTCGATGGCGAGCACCAGGCGGTCGAAAAACCGCCGCCGCTCCGACGCCGCGCCCATGAACAGGCCGTCCATCGCGGGCGTCAGCCACACCATGCGCAGATGATCGCCGAACGCCGAGGCCGACGTGACCGGCTCGCGGTCGATGCGCACGCGGCGGCTTGAGGCCGCGCCCTCGGAGGCCGGCGCGTCGATGCCGGTGCCGAGGGTGGCGAGGCCGAGTTCGCCTTCCACTTCCGCCGACACTGCCCACGAGCCGTCACCCTGAATATCGGCAACGTCATCGAGCGTGGCGCGGCGCAACCCGCGTCCCGGTGACAGGAATGAGATGGCCTCGAGGCAGTTGGTTTTTCCGGCGCCGTTGGGGCCGACCAGCACGACGACATCGCCGCGCGTCTCCACGCTCGCCGCGCGGTAGTTGCGGAAATGCGTGAGACTGAGGCGCTGGATGCGGGAGACGGTCATGGTGAGCCGTCTTACAGCAGAATGCGGGTTCCTACACCCGCATCGGCATCAAGACGTAGAGCGCGCCCTTGGAATCCTTGTCCTGCACCAGCGTCGGCGAACCGGGATCGGCCAGACGCAACACCGCGACCTCGCCCTCGATCTGGGCTGCGATGTCGAGCAGGTAGCGCGAGTTGAAGCCGATATCGAGCGGATCGGATGCATACTCGACTTCGAGTTCTTCCGTCGCACTGCCCGAGTCCGGATTGGTCACCGACAGGATCAGTTTGCCGGCGGAGAGCGCGAGTTTCACCGCGCGTCCACGTTCGGATGAGATCGTCGAGACGCGGTCGACGGCGGCCTCGAAATCCTTCTTGTCGACGATCAGTTCCTTGTCGTTGTTCTGCGGAATGACGCGGCCGTAGTCCGGGAATGTGCCGTCGATCAGTTTCGAGGTCAGCACCACGTCGCCGATGGTGAAGCGGATCTTGCCCTGTGACAGTTCGATCTTGATTTCCGCCTCGTTGTCCTCGATCAGGCGCTGCACTTCGCCCACGGTCTTGCGCGGCACGATGACGCCCGGCATTCCCTCCGCGCTTTTCGGCAAGGCTAAGTCGACCTGCGCCAGCCGATGGCCGTCGGTCGCCACCGCGCGCAATGTCGCGGCCTTGGCGGTGCCCGCCGCATGGAGGTAGATGCCGTTGAGGTAATAGCGCGTCTCCTCGGTGGAGATCGCGAACTGCGTGCGGTCGATCAGCCGCTTCATGTCGGCGGCGGCCAGGGTGAAGGAATGCGTCATCTCGCCGGCGGCGAGATCCGGGAAATCGCTTTCCGGCAGGGTTTGCAGCGTGAAGCGCGAACGTCCGGCGCGGATCGCGAGCACCGAGCGGTCGCCGTCGCCTTCCAGCACGATCTGCGAGCCGTCGGGCAGCTTGCGCACGATGTCGTAGAACATGTGCGCAGGAACGGTGGTCGATCCGCCGGTGCCGGTCTCGGCCGCGAGCGTTTCGGTGACTTCGAGATCGAGGTCGGTGGCTTTCAGGCTGAGGCGCGACTTGTCGGCGCGGATCAGCACGTTGCCCAATATCGGTATCGTATTGCGGCGTTCCACCACGCGGTGAACATGGCTCAGCGATTTCAGCAGTTGCGCCCGCTCGACGGTAACCTTCATGACAATTCCGCCCGATCCCAATTCTTGAGTTTCAAAGTCTTGAGTTCTGGAGCAAGTCCGGAGCCGCCCGGACAGGTCCACATCGTTATTGGAGGTGCCGGGGGCAGGAGAGCGCGCCCTGGCGACTGAACCCGTAAACCTGCTGAAACAGATGTTTCACCGGGTCCCCGGGGGACCGTAAGGTGGCGCGGTTGAGCCGGAAGCGCAAGGGTGCGAGCCGCCGGAAGGCGGCTTTCCCCCTTTGTTATTGCGGGTTTTTCCAGACCATTTCGCAGGCCTGGCTAAACGCGGTCATTCCTGAAGCTGGCGCTTCAGCAATTCGACCTCGTCGCACAGCGACACGTCCTTGGCGACCAGCGCCTCGATCTTGCGCACCGCATGGAGCACCGTGGTGTGGTCGCGGCCGCCGAACCGGCGTCCGATCTCGGGCAGCGAGCGCAGCGTCAGGGTCTTGGCCAGATACATCGCGACCTGACGCGGGCGAACCACGTTGGCGGTGCGGCGGGACGACAGCAGGTCGGAGCGGCTCACATTGTACTGCCGGGCGACGACACGCTGGATGTCCTCGATCTTGACCCGCTTCGGCTCCATCGGCCGCACCAGATCGCGCACTTCGCGCTCGGCCATTTCCAGCGTCACGGCGGTGGCGTTGAGCTTGCTGTGCGCCAGCAGGCGGTTGATCGCGCCTTCGAGGTCGCGGCCATTATGGGTGATGGTGCGGGCGAGATATTCCAGCACTGGCATCGGCACGTCGAACGTGGCGTGATGCGCCTTCGCGGCGGAGACGCGCGATTTCAGGATTTCGAGCCGCAGCTCCTCGCCGAGCGAACCCATTTCGACCACGAGGCCACCGGCGAGACGCGAGCGCACCCGGTCGTCGAGGCTTTCCAGATCGGACGGCGGCCGGTCGGCGGCGATCACGACCTGACGGCCAGCATCGATCAGCGCATTCAGCGTGTGGCAGAACTCGGACTGCGTCGATTTGCCTTGCAGGAATTGCAGGTCGTCGATCACCAGCACGTCGATGCCGCGCAGCGCTTCCTTGAAGGCGAGCGCCGTCTGCGATTTCAGCGCGGCGACGAAGCCGTACATGAATTTCTCGGCGGTGAGATAAAGCACCTTGCGCTCGCTGCCGGAGTTTCCGGCCGAATTGCCGGCCCAGGTCACTGCCTGCAGCAGATGGGTTTTGCCCAGGCCCACACCGGCATGGATGTAGAGCGGATTGAACATCACGCTGTCGCCGCGGCGGCCTTCGGCGACCTGACGGGCGGCGGCGTGGGCCAGCGTGTTGGAGCGGCCCATGACGAAGGTCGCAAACGTCAGGCGCGGATCGAGCGGCGAGCCGCCGAGCGCATCGTGGCTGGCGGACACCGGTGCGGTGGCGACCGCGCGCAGTTCGCCCGGCGGACGGCTGGTTCCGGCGCCGACGTCGGCGCGGCGCTGGTCCTGCGGCGCCTTGATGTCTTTCACGGGAGGCGCGCAGCGCATCGCGGTGCGCACCGTCAGCTCGACGCGCTTGACGTCGGGAATTTCCGATTGCCAGCAGCTCAGAACACGGTCGGCATAGTGGGCCTGAATCCAGCTCTTGAGGAATTTGGTCGGCACCGTCATGTGGACGCAGTCGTCGTGGATGCGTTCGAGGTCCATGCGGGCAAACCAGCTCGTGTAGAAGTCCTCGCCGACGTTGGTGCGAAGCCGGTCCTTGAAGCGCGCCCACTGGTTGCGTTCGGTATCCGCCAGTTCGATGCTTGCCGGGATGGTCTGTGCCGAGATTGTCATTTGCGTTGTGATCTTCTGATTGAGTTCCGGTCCGGCGCGCTGCGCGCCATGAATTGATGAGGCCGACGCCGACATGCGCTTCTCCCGTCATCCGCGGACGCTCCGCCATCGGCGCTTTCGCCGCGGGCATCGCTGGATTGTGGAGAGGAAGGCGCGTGTGGCGTTAGCGATGACTATGTGGGTAGGGAGGGCCGCAAGGCGCGACCGGCGCGATCACTGAAATGACTTCGCTGAAAAAGAATACGGTAAGATTGCTCAGCCGACGCTGGTTTTTGGACATGAAGTTCCCCCTCCTGCCGCAGGACCGCCGCGGCAAGTTGTTGTCGTCTTGATCTGTTCAGTCTTTTGTTCCGCCCGACCAGTTGACCGGTCAGGCTCTACCCGCTTCGTCTCGCCCGTCGAACCCCGTCTTTACCCGCTGCCTTCCATGCCGGCGGATTCTTCCGCCTGTCCGTTCTCTCGCTTTGTTACGCCGGGCCTGAAATGGTCTGGCGCCGTGTCGGAGAGATTTTCACACAGAGCACCGCTCCCACAAATCACGTGAGCTCGAACCCTGCCATCGCTTGGAAAGCGCCGCTAACTTGCACACCGAAACTGACTTGCATGTCCGCCCAAGGTTCTCAAACCGCGCTGATCAGAAGAGCCGTGGGCGACGCGACGTAATAAGAAATACACGAGGTACGGCGGCTCGCAACGGAATTGATTTTTCATAGCGCGCGCGATGAGCGACTTGGCGCCGATGTGAAACGAACCGCGCCAGGGAACGAAACTGCAAGGTTTTGAATCTGTGCAGAGATTCGACAAGTCGGATAACTGTCACAAATCGACCGGTTGCTAAAACGTCGTTCATAAATAATTTATGATTCACTGCGCGGCGAACGCGTTTTCCAAGTGCTGCTCATCGCTATGCCGATAAGGTCTTCGTCGCGCGAGTTTTTTCGTGATCGGCTGACAAGGGTAACCCGCACGCGCGGTTCGGCGCGGACGCGTCGGCGGGCTTGCTATTTCAAAACACTTTAGGACGTGCGGCTGACGACGCGCGATCGTTGCGCGACGGTGTTGCGAAGTACCTACTCACCGCCGATCGTCATGCATGACAGCGAACGAACGTCACCGGCTGCAGTGCAACGAAAAGAAAAAGCCCGGCGTTTGCCGGGCTTTTGTCGGTAGGCTTTTTCGCGATCGGCTTGCGCGATGCACAGAAGCAGTTGTGCGATCACCCGAACGGATGAGCCGAGCAGTTGCTCAGCCGATTACTTGGCGAGCTTCGCGATCTGGTGCGTGAGGCGCGACACCTTCCGGCTCGCGTTGTTCTTGTGAATGATGTTGCGCTGCGCAGCCTGCATCAGATCCGGCTCGGCCAGCTTCATCGCTTCGAGCGCCGCGTTACGGTCGCCGTTCTTGATGGCTTCCTCGACGTTACGAACCGAGCCGCGCATCTGGGTGCGGCGCGATTTGTTGACGATGGTGCGGCGGGCAATCTTGCGCGTCGCTTTCTTGGCAGAGGTTGTGTTGGCCATGGTCTCTCGGTTTCTCTCGGTCCGTCAGTCCGCGGCTGTCGTCTTGAGCCGCCAGACTGATCAATCGACCGTTCGGCCGATGCAGGGTGAAAACAGGGTGTTCTGTGAAATGTTCTTCACAAAGAACATGTCGTAAAAGATCACGTTCCTAAAGAACATCGGCGGCAGGATTGCGCCCGCCGCCAGTCGGGGTTCTTATAGGGATACTGGTCTGAACCGTCAACGTTTTCCGGACCCATTTTGGGGCTGCCAGAGGGGTTCGAGGGGGCGGCCGGTCCTGACGAAGTACTTGAAATACATCTGAAATGCATGGGGTGAACGATGATCCGCGGGTTTTTTCGTCTGATCGGGCTGTTTCTGCTGGTCATCGGCTTCCTGTCGCTGGTTTACGACGGAGCCCGGACCATTGCCGACCAGACGCTCCGGATCACGCGGCTCGGCGAGTTGTGGAACGACATCAATCAGGCCAGCCAGCAGTCGTTTCAGGCCCTTGTCGAGGGCGTCTCACCACTGCTCTGGAACAGCGTGATGAAGCTGCTGCTCAACCAGCCGGCCTGGGCCGTATTGGGGATTCTGGGCATCGTGCTGATGCTGGTGTTCCGGCCGAGCAAGCCGCTGATCGGCTATTCGCGGAACTGACGCGCCGGTCTTTCAAGGGCGATGCCGGACATATGATGAGCGGGCCGAGTGTAACGTCCTGATACAGGCTGCGTAGAGACATATATAGAGTGAGCCGATCCATAAGGAGTGCGCCATGTTCTTCTCCCGCAAATCCCTTGAAGTGCCGAGCGCCGCCGATGCCCTGCCGGGCCGCGCGACGGAGCTTGCCACCGCAAAAACCCATTTCGTCAACGGCCATGCGATCAAGGGACCTTATCCCGCAGGCCTTGAGACCGCGATTTTCGGTCTTGGCTGTTTCTGGGGCGCAGAGCGCAAGTTCTGGGAAATGGACGGCGTCTACGTGACGGCGGTGGGTTACGCCGGCGGATCGACGCCGAACCCGACCTATGAGGAAACCTGCTCGGGCCGCACCGGCCACACCGAAGCGGTGCTGGTGGTGTTCGATCCGAAGAAGGTGTCCTACGACGCGCTGCTGAAGACGTTCTGGGAAAGTCACAACCCGACCGAAGGAATGCGTCAGGGCAACGACATCGGCACGCAGTACCGCTCGGCGATCTACACCACGAGCGACGCGCAGTTGAAAGCCGCGCTGGCCTCCAAGGACGCCTACAACAAGGCGCTCGCCGCCAAGCGTTATGGCTCGATCACCACCGAGATCGCGCCGGCCGGTCCGTTCTACTTCGCGGAGGATTATCACCAGCAGTATCTGGCGAAGAATCCCGCGGGCTATTGCGGCCTCGGTGGAACCGGCGTGTCGTGCCCGATCGGAGTGGGTGTGAACGCGTAATGCGAGGCGGCAAAGTCCCGCTTACCCTTTGTTAACCATAACTGCCGCAAACCGGGCCTGTCTCTCACAAGAGGACAGGCCCGGAGCGTTTCATGCGTGCGTCGCGGTTGTCGCTGATCGCTGTCGTTGTTGCTGCGCTGGCCGTGTCCGGCTGCATGCGCACGTCCGCCTATGTCACGACAGGCGCAGCACCCGTGGACGAGCCTTATCGTCTCGATGCCGGCGACAAGCTGCGCGTCGTCGTCTTCGGTCAGGACGGTCTCACCAACACCTACACGGTCGGCGCCGGCGGTTCGATCACCATGCCGCTGATCGGATCGGTCCCCGCGCGCGGTCTGACGCCGGCCGAACTCGCGGCCGCCATCACCGGGCGTTTGAAGAAGGGCTATCTGCGCGAGCCGTACGTGGCGGCGGAAGTCGAGAGCTACCGGCCGTTCTTCATCCTCGGCGAAGTGGCCGCACCCGGCCAGTATCCCTACGTGCCGCGGCTGACGGTGGAGAGCGCGGTGGCGATCGCCGGCGGCTTCACGCCGCGCGCCGAGCGCAGCGGCATCAGGTTGACAAGAGTCGGCGAAGCCGGAGCCGCGCAGGCCATCGTGCCGCCCGGCACGCTTCTCAGGCCCGGCGATACCATCGTTGTCGCCGAGCGGTGGTTCTAGGTCACGCCTTCAGATTTTTCGCGAAGAACGCAAGCGTCCGCTGCCAGGCGAGACCCGCACTCGGCTTGTCGTAGCTGGCGCGTTCGTCGCAGTTGAAGCCGTGTTGCGCGCCCGGATAGACCAGCACCTCGACATCCGGCCGCTTTGTCTTGATGGTCTCGACGTCGGTCAGTGGAATGCCGCTGTCCTTCTCGCCGAAGTGCAATTGCGTCGGCACAGCCGGTTTGTCGCCGGCGAAGCGCACCACGGCGCCGCCGTAATACCCCACTGCTGCGCGGAGGCCGGAGAGCTTGGTCGCCGCCGCATAGGCGACACTGCCGCCGAGACAAAAACCGACGATGCCGACAGGCCCGATATTTTTCACCGCATCGATGGCCGCCTGCGTGTCGCGCAGCATCGCCGGCCAGTCCGGCGCGGCGACGAATTTCCGCGCCACCGCCACCTCATCGGGCGAATACCCGGACTGGAAGTTCGGTTCGATGCGGTCGAAGATTGCGGGCGCAATCGCAACGTAACCCTCGTTCGCCAGACGGTCGCAGATGTTGCGGATGTGCGAGTTGACCCCGAAAATTTCCTGGATCACCACAACCGCGGCTTTCGGCGCGGACGCGGGATCGGCGCGATAGCCGCCGAGCTTGAATCCGTCCGACGCGGTCAATGTCACAGTCTGTCCCATCAGGACGCCCTTCCATGTTGCTCTGGAATTGAGAGGGGATGCGGAGAAGGCCTGTCTACTGCCACATCCAGTTGCGGCTCCAGTCGGCCTTCCAGCCGGTGAGGCGGCCGCCGCGGAATTGCAGATAGAGCGGGTCGTCGCGGAACGACCATCGGGCCCCGACATTGCGGATCACGACGAAGATTTCGTTGCCCGGCCGCCCGCTGACATAGCTCAGCGGTTGCCCGAGCGCGAAGGCTGCATCCTCCGCGCTCATGCCGAACACCAGCGGCGTGTGGTTGGACAGCGTTGTCGTGAACGGCGAGGGCGACAACTGCCCGGCATGCACAGGGCCATGCGCAATGGCGAGGGCGACAAGCGCTGTGAAGGCAAGTAGTTTCATGGTCAAAGTGTTCTTCGATTTGCCGGTCAAGGCAAGCCGAAAGACAAATCAAAAGAGCGGGTGAGGATCAATTTTTTGTCGACATTGCGGATAGGTGCGGGATCGGCGTGGTGGGGCGACCGCATCGAGCCGGCGAAACTCAACGCCGAGCGGGGCGATCTCGATTATCTCTGTTTCGAGACCATGGCGGAGGCGACCGTGTCCGCAGCGCAGGTGCGCAAGCGCCGCGATCCGTCGTTCCCCGGCTACGACACCTATCTCGACGACCGCATGAAGGCCGTGCTGCCGGGATGTCTCGCGCGCGGCACGAAGATCATCAGCAATCAGGGTTGGATCAATCCGGACGGCGCGGCGCAGCGCATCGTCGAACTGCTGCGCGAGCACGGCGCAAAGGGAAAGAAAGTCGCCGCCGTCTCCGGCAGCCTCATCACCGACCGGATCGCCGCGTTCGGCGGCACCATTCTGGAAAACGGCGCGCCCGTTAGCTCCATCGCGGCCGATCTGATTTCGGCGGAAGCCTATCTCGGCGCGGAGCCGATTGTGGAAGCCTTGCGTCAGGGCGCGGACATCGTCGTCACCGGGCGCGTCGCGGACCCGTCACTGTTTCTCGCGCCGATGATGCACGAATTCGGCTGGCGCGCGGATGACTTCGCGAAACTTGGCGCGGGCAGCGGCCTCGGTCATCTGCTGGAATGCGGCGCGCAGGTCACCGGCGGCTATTTCGCCGATCCCGGTTTCAAGGACGTGCCGAACCCGTGGGATCTCGCGTTCCCCATCGCGGAAGTCGAGAGCGATGGCAGCGCGGTGATCGCGAAAGTCGCCGGCACCGGCGGCGCGATCAACGCCATGACCGTGAAGGAGCAGATGCTCTACGAGGTGCACGATCCGGCGAATTACATCACGCCGGATGTGGTGGTGGATTTCACCACCGCGCGCCTGGAGGAGATCGGTCCGGACCGGATGCGCGTGACCCACATCGGCGGCAAGCCGCGCACGCCGACGCTGAAAGTCTCGATGGGCTGCATGGAAGGCTTCATCGGCGAGGACATGTTCTTCTATGCAGGGCCGGGCGCGCTGCGCCGTGCGAAACTTGCGAAACAGATTCTCGAGGAGCGGTTTCGCATCGTGGGCCTCAAGGCCGACGACCTGCGGATCGATTTTCTCGGTCTCAACGCCATTCACGGCGATGCGACGCCGCCCGATGCGCCGGAGCCCTATGAAGTGGCGGTGCGCGTGGCGGCCCGCTGCAGGACGCGCGATGAGGCGCTGAAGGTCGGACGCGAGATCGACGGCATGGCGGTGTCGGGCGTCGCCATGACCGGCAAGCGCGTGCCGCATCAGGATCGTGCCCGCGAAATTATCGGCGTGTGGTCGACGCTGGTGCCGCGCGAAAAAGTGCCGCCCGTCATCACGTGGTATGAGAGCTAGAGCCATGCTGATCAAACTGGAACGCGTGGCGCATGTGCGCTCCGGCGACAAGGGCAACACCTCGAACATCGCGGTGATCGCCTATCGCGACGAATTCTATCCCTTGCTGAAGCAGCAGTTGACCGCCGCGCGTTTCAAGGCGTTCTATCGCGGCGCGATCAAGGGCGAGGTCACGCGCTTTGAGGCCGACAATCTCGCGGCGCTGAATTTCGTGGCGGAGGGCGCGCTCGGCGGCGGCGTGTCGCGCAGCCTCAGTCTCGATAACTACGGCAAGGCGCTGTCGGCGGCGATCCTCGGGTTCGAGATCGAGGTGCCGGAGCAATACGGCAATCTGCTGCGCGGCGCATAAACTTCGACCCGGATCGAAACAATAAACGGCGCCGGCAGGTTAATGTCGCCGCGAAATGAAAGTGGCCTCTCTCCCATGACACTCGCAATCGAGACGCCACGTCCGCGCACCGCGGTCAATCTGGCTTTGCTGCTGGCGCTGGCGACGCTGTGGGGCGCGGCGTTCACCCTGATCAAGGTCGGCGTCGCCACCATTCCGCCGGTGACGTTGATCGCCGGGCGCACGCTGATCGCAGGGATCATCCTGCTGGCGATTATGAATGTGCGCGGCATTCCGATGCCGCGGGATCCGGCGGTGTGGAAGCGCTTCATGATCCAGGCCTGCCTCAACAGCGTAGTCCCCTTCATCCTGATTGCGTGGGCGGTGCGATATGTCGATGCGGGGCTGGCAACGATCCTCGGCTCGAACTCGCCGATCTTCGCCTTCCTGCTGGCGATGCTGTTCGTCCGTCACGAGCGTCCGACGTTACGGCAGTCGCTGGGGGTCGCCGCCGGGCTTGCCGGCATTTGCCTTGTCATCGGTGTCAACGCGCTCGGCGGACTTGGACGGGATGTCGTCGCGCAGCTGGCTCTGGTTCTCGCCTGTGTGCTCTACGGCGCGGCGGCGCTGTTCGGACGCAACTTCACCGGGCTTGATCCGATCGTGCCGGCGGCAGGATCGCTGATCTGCGGCGGAGTCCTCCTGACGCCGCTCAGTCTGGCCATCGATCAGCCGTGGACGCTGTCGCCGTCGGCCGATTCCATCGCGGCGCTGATCGTGCTTGCGGTGTTCTCGACCGCGATGGCGTTCGTGATTTATTTCAAACTGATCCAGGCGCTCGGCGCGGTCGGCGCCACCGCGCAGGCTTACCTGCGCGTGCCGATCGGGGTCGCGCTCGGCGTGGTATTTCTGGGTGAAAAGCTGTCGCCCACGGTCTGGATCGGGCTGGTCTGCGTTGTGGTCGGCATCGCTGCCATGACGATCCCGTCGCGCCGGCCTGATGTCACATGATGCAGGGTCATTGACGCTGCGACGCACCTCCCGCAATCTGCCGGGATGGCGGACAAATCCCCAGACAGCAAACGTTCGCGGACGCGGCCGAATCTGGAGAAGGCGCTGCTGCCGATCCTGATCTTCGCGCCGTCGGTGACCGTGCTGTGCTGGACCGCGGCATGGATCTTCCGCGGCGAGTTCATCTTCAAGGCGACGCTGATCGGGCTCGGCTGCTTTGCCATCGTGATCGGGGCGGTGGCCTGCCTTCTGGTGCTGCTGAGGCGGCTCGACGGCTAAATCATTTCCTTGATGATTTCCTCGGCTGTTTCTTCGGTTGTTTCGCCGACGGCTGTTTCGACGGCTTCGATCTGCGCGCGGCCATCTTCGCGCTTCGGCGCAGGGCGTCCTTGAGGTCTTTCGGCACGCCGTGTTTCTTCAGGAGATCGGCGAAGGATTCATCGGCCAGTTCCTGAAGTGTCGCCATCCGGTCGCGGCCAAGCTGCACCAGCGCCTGCCAGGTCTCGTCGTCGAACTCGATCACCTTGCGCATCTGCCGTGGCCCCCTGTTTCGTAAGCGTTCGTCGCGGTCATCCAAGCCTATCGTACCACGAGGACGGCCACGAACAGCGCGCTTGCAGCGGCGCCGCGGTCTTCGTATCCCTGCCTTGCGCGCGCGTTCACTCATTCGTTGCTTGACGCCCGGGGGCGGCGAAGGTCCGCTTGGGTGCGGATCAAACTGGTCTCCGGACATCGAAAGCAATGAGCACGCGAAACATCGGTTGGGTGGCTGCGGCGGCTGCAATCGTCTGGACGTTCAGCGTGGGGCCGATGGCCGCGCAGCAATATCCATTCTGCCGGAAAACCGAAGCGGGCGCCGGCGATTGCCGATACGATACACTCGAGCAGTGCCAGGCGGCGATCTCCGGCACGGCTGGCTTTTGCCAGCCGAATTACTTTCTTCCGCCGGCCGGTCAGACCGCGCCGCGGCGTCGTGTGCGACAGTCCTGAAGCGATCATAAACTCAATTCGATGCGGCCGCGGCGAGCGTGAATCCGCTGCGTGACATGTGCGCGCATTGCGTTATCCCCGTCATCAACACCGGCACGATGCATTAGGCTGAATTTTTCCTTAACGCGCCCGGATCAGCCATGCGGAATGATGCCATTGTCGGGACTTGCGCGACGCGTCTCCACGCGCGGTGTCACGGCACCGGAGGCTGCGGGTTGCAATCCCGGCTGCGCCATCTTACTCAACCGCAGTTCCTGCATGCGCCAACGGAGGCGAGTGCGCGTTTCGCATTGAAGGAAGTTCAGGAACGATGACCTCGCGGTTCGTCAGTCAAGTCGGAGTTCTCCTGCAATGGGTCAAGCGTCAGGTCGCACGGCATGCGCCGTGTGGCGGTGACCGCAGCCTGCGCCGCAAGCTATCGATCGGCACGGGAATCGTATTCGTCTGCACCGCGATCCTTGCCGTCAGCCTGATTGGCCGCTCGTTCGACGATTATCGCCGCGCCGGGCATAATCTTCGCGGGCTGGAGAGCTATCGGCTCATTCTCGCCGCCGCCAATCTTCTGTCGGCCGAACGCGGCCCGACCAACAGCGTGCTGGGCGATACCGGCGTCACGCATGGGGAACTGCGTGAACGGCTCACCGCATTCCGCGCCCGCTCCGACGCCATTCTCGATCAGTTGTCCGCGCGGTCGGGTGCGGGCGTGCCGCCGGAGTTGCTCGCGCCGGTGCGCGCGCAGCTTCTGGAAGGGCGGCGGGAGGTGGATCGCGTCGCGTCGATTCCGCGTAATCGCCGCGGCGTCGATGACGTGCAGTCGGTGATCGAGAGCATGTTCCGGATCGTCGATCGTTTCCAGTCCGTGGTGGCCTGGAAGGCCGGGGCGTTGACGGCGTCGAATCCCGCGCTGGCGGGTTCGGTGATGACCGGCCGGATCCTGAGCGAACTGCGCGAGTACGGCGGCAGGATTGCATCGCAGGTCATGGCGCCAATCGCCGTCGGCAAGCCGATGCAGCTGAAACACTTCATCGACAGCAACCGGACCCGCGGCCGCATTCTCGAATTGTGGAATCTCGCCGGCGACAACAGCCTCGCGGGAAGCGACGATCCGCGGCTGGCGGCGAACCTGCGCGATGCCGAGCAGATGTTTTTCGGCGAAGGCCTCAGCATCGTTGACAGACTGATCGAGGAAGGCCGTTACTCCGGCGATTATTCGATGTCGGCGGATGAGTTCACGGTCCGCTTCGTCGAGACACTGGCGCCGCTGGAGCGCCTGCGCGGCGCGTTTCTCGACATCGCGATCGAACGCCTGACCGAAACCCGCAACAGCGCGCTCACGACCCTTGCTGTGACCGTGGCGGTGGCGGCGACCATTCTCGGAATCCTGATTGGCCTGATGATCGCGGCGCAGCGCTTCGTGTTCGGTCCGCTGATGCGCGCGCAGGATGCGGTGATCGCACTGGCGGAGGACCGCCCCACGGTGTTCCGTCCGGAGCGTCATCACGCGACCGAGATGCGCCGCCTGTTCGACGCCATCTGGATATTGCGCAACAGTATCGTCGAGCGCGCGTCGCTCACGAAGCAGCTCAAGCAGCAGGCGGAGACCGATGGCCTCACCGGCCTGATGAATCGCCGCGCGCTGGACATGATCGGCGAAAGCCACACCAGTAGCCGGATGATGGCCGATGGCGCATGCCTGATCTTGCTCGACATCGACCATTTCAAGTCCATCAACGACCGGTATGGCCATCTCGAAGGCGACCATGTGCTGAAGGAAAGCGTGCGGCTGCTGCATGCGATGCTCGGCGCGAACGACATCTTCGCGCGCTTCGGCGGCGAGGAGTTCGTGATTCTCACGCCCGGCCGCGATCTCGACGCAGCGATGGCGCTGGCGGAACGAATCCGGCGCGCGCTGGAGGCGAACAAAATCGAGTTGTCCACCGGGACAGGGCTGACGGTCACGGCGAGTTTCGGCGTCGCCAGGGGACGCCTCGGACAGGTCGCATGGCGGCGGCTGGTCGAGGCCGCGGACGCGGCGCTCTACCGCGCCAAATCCGACGGCCGCAATTGCGTGCGCTGCGCGCGAAGCGGGTCCCCGCCGCTCGTGCCGGTATTGCCCGACGGGCTGGACATCGGTGCGCCCGCGCGAAAGTCCGCCGGTTCACGCTGAACGCGCTACAGGCGCCAGCGACCTGTCGCCGCGTCGAGGCGGCAGGCGGTGTTTTTGTGTTGAGCGGGCAGGAACAAGAACCGTGATCGGGGCTTTGGTTTTGCGGAGAAACCACAAGGAGGACCCGATGCGACATTTTGTTCTGGCCGCCGCTCTCGGCGTTGCGTTCATTCTTTCGGCGACCGGGGCCGACGCGCGAAGCTATCGCTACTGCCTGAAGAGCTCGGTGGGTCCGGGTGATTGCAAGTACAACAGCTACAGGCAATGCCAGGCCGCGCTTTCTGGCACCACCGGAACCTGCGTGAGAAACAGCGGACCTCGCCGCTAAACGCAAACGTCGGACGCCGGTCGGATCGAACCTGATCTGCCGTGGCGTGTGACCGTCGCCGCGTGCGGTGTCTGACGCCGCCTTGCGGCAATCTCCCACGGCGTTTTATCCGCCGCGCGTCTCACGTCCAATATCGAGAAGTGGATGCTGAACCGGCTGAATCTCGGTAGCGATTGACGTTGAAAAAAATCGCAGGATTGGCGCACCCGACACGATTCGAACGTGTGACCTTTGCCTTCGGAGGGCAACGCTCTATCCAGCTGAGCTACGGGTGCGGCGTCATCCATTTAGCCGATTGATCCGGTGCGGGCAACGGTCCGTTACGCGGGCACGATGACCTTGCCGATCGGCCAGAGTGCTATTCCGGCCAGTTTCAGATGCGCCCAGGCGAACGGAATGCCGATGATGGTCACCGCCAGCAGGATTGCGGTGACGACATGCCCCAGCGCAAGCCACCAGCCCGCAAGCAGCAGCCAGATCAGGTTGCCGATGAAGCCGAGCGGTCCGGTTCCGATGTCGGAGCGGCCCGAAACCATGTCGCGCGACACGGCTTTCTGGCCGAACGGAAACAGCGTGTAGACCGCGATGTTGAATGCAGCCCGCGCCCACGGCAGGCCGATGATGGTGATGGCCATGATGATGGCCGCGACCACCCAGCCGGCCGCCATCCAGATGCCGCCGAGCAGAACCCAGAGAATGTTCAGGAGCAGGGAGACAGGCGACATGGCAACGTCCGATCCTTGGATGACTTAAAAGATATGGCCGAGGTTTATGTCTCGACTGTGAATTGAAGACCCGCATTGTCGGTGAGGCGCTTGATGAGACGGTCGCCGAGCGCCGCGCCCGGCGTCCAGATTCCGCCGCCGACATCCGCCGCTTCGCGCACAAGGCAGATCGCGCATTCGGCGATCATCTTGGAGGTCGAGCCGTATCCCGGATCGCGATCGCCCGTCACCGCTGCGCGGATCTGCCGGCCATCGGGAGCAATGCCGACAAACAGCAGATCGTAGAAGCCGGTCTCGCGCTCCTCTTTCGATGGACCTTCGCCGGGTTGCGGCCCGCCGGGGCCGCCCATCGCCGCGTTGGCGCCGACAATGGCCTTGGCCATGGCCTCGCCTTTCTCGCCGGGACCGGCCAGCATCATTTCGTCGTAGACGAAGTCCTGGCCATACGGAAATCCCATCAGCAGGTTCGAGCGGTGCACATTGCGCGTGTTGATCGTCGCCATCACAAACGGCGCGACCCACATCGCGAGATCCTCGTCGAACATAGGTTTGTTGCCGGAGGGCTGCTTCGGTCCGTCAAAGCCCGGCGTGAGCGAAAAGGGATTCTTCAGCAGCGCGACCAGGCTGAGGTCTTTCGCGGCGGCAGCGTAAGTTGCCTTGAGACTCGCGGCGGTGCCGCCGGAGAATGTGCCTTTCATCTTGCGCACGCGGCCCTTGACGCGGCTCACCATCGCGCCGAGTTGCTTCTTCGCGGTTTGCTGAAGGAAGAAGACGCCAAGCTCGAACGGAATCGAATCGAAGCCACACGAAAACAGAATCCGCGCGCCGCTCTTCTTTGCCGTGGCGTGATGGGCGTCGATCATCTGGCGCATCCAGGCCGGTTCGCCGCAGAGATCGAGATAGTCGGTCCCCGACGCGGCGCATGCCGCGACAAGATCGGAGCCGTAAAGCTGATAGGGGCCGACGGTGGTGAGAACGCATCTGGTCTGGCGCACCAGCGCTTCAAGCGACTTGGGATCGCTGGCGTCCGCCTCGATCAGCGGCGTGTCTTTGGGTGCGCCGATCTCGTCGCGGACAGCCGCGAGTTTGTCGCGGCTGCGGCCGGCCATCGCCCATTTGAGATTGCCGTCCTTGTAACGTGCGGCGAGATATTCCGCGACCAGCTTTCCCGTAAAGCCGCTTGCACCATACACCACGACATCGAATGTCTTGTCTGTCATCGCCGATCCTCCATGAGACATGCCGGCCTTCGATCCGGTGATGCGTTCGCCTCAGCGACGGCCTTTATGGCAGGGCGGGCAGCCGGGAACAATCCGGCTTCGCGCACGGGCGGACGGTTGCGCGGCCCTGAAAACTGATCTAACCGGCCTTTCGCCGATCGAAGACCGGGCCCATATCAACTCGGGCCATCAAGGAGAAACTGCATGCGGACACTCACTCGCCTGGCGGCCATTCGTCTGGCTGCGTCTGCCGCGGCAGCGGTCACGATCCTCACTCTCGGCGGCGCTGAACCGGCCATGGCTTATCGCGAAAGAGCCTTCTGCCTGGAGAACAACCTGCGCGGCGGCGTGGGCAAGATGTGCGTGTTCGATACGTTTGAGCAGTGCGTCGAGTACCGAAGCGGCATTGCCGGCTCGTGCGCCGCGAATCCGTGGTATCGGCCATATGAGCCCGCGCCGCGCCGGCATCGCGTCCGCAAACACCGCCGCTAGGCCACAGGCCTTCGCTCGCTGTGATATTTGTTTGCGCCGGGATTTGAACCCGTATTGCTCTGCTGCCGTATTTTTGGAACGCTGCCCTGCATGAGTGACAAGGGCGAGAACGGCAGGCGTCGATGGTGAGCGTGGCGGACCAGGCAAGTTCAGAAAGCAATGGCGGCGTGGATTCGTTCTACAGCGCCATGCCGGTGTTCCGCGGTTTCGTCAGCCTGATGGATCCGTCGCTGTATAGGCCGGTGCCGGACGGTTGGCTGATCGGCGTCGCGGACATCGTGCAATCGACCAAGGCGATCGCGGACAATCGCTACAAGGCGGTGAACATGGCGGGCGCGGCGGTGATCGCGTCGGTCACCAACGCGCTGGAGAGCCGCGATTTCCCGTTCGCCTTCGGTGGCGATGGCGCGAGTTTCGCGGTGTCGCAGCAGGACGCCGGACTCGCGCGCGAAGCGCTGGCGGCCACCGCGACATGGGTGAAGGAAGATCTCGATCTCACGCTGCGCGTGGCGCTTGTGCCGATCGAGGCGATCCGCGCGCAGGGTCTTGATGTGCGCGTCGCGCGTTATGCGCCGTCGCCGCATGTCTCCTACGCGATGTTTTCAGGCGGGGGCCTCGCATGGGCCGAGGCGTCGATGAAGCGCGGCGAATTCACCGTGACGCCGGCGCCGTCCGGCGCGCACCCCGATCTCACCGGACTGTCGTGCCGGTTTTCCGAAATGCCGGCGGAACGTGGACTCATCCTGTCGCTGCTGATCGTGCCTGCGGCATCGACCGACAGCACGGCGTTTCGCCGCCTGATCGAGGATGTGGTGACGCTGGTCGAAAAAAGCCCCGGCGCGGGGCGTCCGGTGCCGGAGAACGGGCCGCGAATGCGCTGGCCTTCGCCGGGCGCGAACTTCGAGGCGCTGACGCAGCGCGGCGGGCCGCTGTTTCTCCGCCGCCTCAGTGTTCATGCCTGGACGTTATTCGCGTACGCGTTATTCAAGCTGAACATTTCCGCCGGCGGCTTTGTGCCGAAGGTCTACATGCAGCAGGTGGTCGAGAATTCGGACTTCCGCAAATACGATGACGGGCTGCGCATGGTGCTCGACTGCAAGCCTGAGCTCGCGGACGCATTGGAGAAACGCCTCGCCACGGCGGCGTCCGCAGGTGCTGCGCGTTACGGACTGCACCGGCAGGACGCGGCGATGATGACCTGTTTCACGCTGTCGGCGTCGCGGCCGGATCATTTCCATTTTGTCGATGGCGCACGCGGCGGTTACGCGTCCGCCGCCACGGCCCTGAAGGCGACATTGAACTAGACAATGCTCACGGTGTTGCATCGCGTTGCACAACGGACGGCTTGACGCTTGCGGGCATCCGCATAAGCTGACCTCGCTCAAGTGCCGAATGGATTTGCGTCTTGATCGTGGTCAGGAGAAAATCATGTCAGTTGCACGTGTCACCGAGCTTATTTCCGCATCCCCGAAGAGTTTCGAAGACGCCGTTCAGGCCGGCGTCAAGCGCGCCGTCAAGACATTGAAGAATGTCGAAGGCGTCTGGGTCGCCAACCAGAAATGCGTTATCAAGAATGGCAAGATCGCCGAATACCGCGTTAATCTGAAAGTGACGTTCATTCTCAAGGACTAGTTTCGCCTGAAAACCTGTCGTTGAGCGGCGGAAGCGCCCGATGTCGCGGGCGCTTTTGTCTTGTCTATGCATGTCTTGTCTATGCATGTCTTGTCTATGTTTGTCTTGTCTGTGACTGTGTGGTGGCCATGATCGATGTCGGGGGTGGGGGCAGGCGCGGACGAACCCCGTGTGGATTCGCGATAACGCGCCCGTTTCGCAACGCCATGATCGGTCTGCTTGTGGTGGTCGGCGGTATCGGTATAGGCAGCCTCGGTAGCGCTTATGCCGGCGACGATGACGACGAATCATCCGAGACCAAACCAAAGCGTCCGAACATCTATCTGGATGTTAGCACAGCCTACACATCCGTGCCGCCGAACACGCTCGCGATCGGCTTCCGGAATTTCGTTTCGCCGATCCCGGCCGCGGCCCAGGTTGTGACGCTGAACGCGCCGCTGACGGTGGACATCAGCGAACGGTTTTCGATTTACGGCGGCGTCAGCGCCAGCACGGCGCGCACGGATTTCGCGCCGTGGTCGTCGATGATCGTCGACAGCTGGAATGTCGGATTCAATGCCGACATTATTCAGCAGGACGGATTGGTTCCAACGGTCACCGTCATCTCGACCTTGACGCGTTCGATCAACAGCGCGCCGGGGCTGGCCTCGACATCGAACCAGACCATCGTCGAGCTCGATTATGCGCTCGATGACGATGCGACGCGGGGCCTGCTCGCCGGCACCAGACTGACCGGCGTTTGGGTGGACTCGGGCCTTGCCACGGTCGAGCCGGTGTTCGTCGGCTACCTCGGCGGCTATTACCAGTGGCCGAGCAACTGGAAACTGTCGGGCCGTTTCGGCATCCAGACCTTCGGCGGCGCGCAGTTCGCCGGCGGGCTCATCAGGGCGAAGCCTTTCACCCAGCCGACCTTCAGGATCGACATCGACCGGATGGACGATAACGACAATCGGCTGTTCGGCGCATCGCTGGAGGTTGCCTGGACCCCGCAACCCCTGATCCAGATGACGCTGCGAACGCCCCTCTACGCGGTCCGGAATTGAGCTATAGCGAGCTTGTGGAACCTTTCCGGTTGACCGGTGTTCTACTGGGTTGCAACGGGGACAAGTGATGGCCGACGCGGGTGCTGCTTTAGAGACGGTGGAGCGCTTGGACGCCTCCCTGACCCCTGAGGGGCGCTACCGGCTGCTGGTCGAGGCGGTCACCGATTACGCCATTTACATGCTGGATCCGCACGGGATTGTAACGAGCTGGAACACCGGCGCACAGCGTTTCAAGGGGTATACTGCCTCAGAAATCATCGGCCGCCATTTCTCGCAATTCTATGTCGAGGAGGATCGCGCGTCCGGACTTCCCGCACGCGCGCTTGAGATTTCCGCGCGGGAAGGAAAGTTCGAGAGCGAAGGCTGGCGCATCCGCAAGGACGGTAGCCGGTTCTGGGCGCATGTGGTGATCGATCCGATCCGTTCGCCTGAGGGACGCCTTGTCGGCTTTGCCAAGATCACGCGCGATCTCACCGAGCGCAGGGCGGCGGAAAGACGTCTCAGGCAGAACGAAGAGCTTTTCAAGATGCTGGTGCAGGGCGTCACCGATTACGCGCTCTACATGCTCGATCCGCAAGGGCGTGTGAGTAGCTGGAACCAGGGTGCGGAACGGATCAAGCAGTATCGCGCCGAGGAAATCATCGGCGAGCATTTCTCGAAATTCTACACCGCCGCCGATCTGCAAAAGGGCGAGCCGAAGAATGCGCTGGATAGCGCGCTGCGCGAGGGACGTTATGAGAAGGAAGGCTGGCGTGTGCGCAAGGACGGCACGCAATTCTGGGCCAACATCGTCATCGATCCGATCCGTGACGAGACCGGCGCTCTCATCGGCTTCGCCAAGATTACGCGCGACATCACCGAACGAAAGGAAACGCAGAAGGCGCTCGATCTGGCGCGCGAGGCGCTGGCTCATTCGCAGAAGATGGACGCCATCGGGCAATTGAGCGGCGGCATCGCGCACGATTTCAACAATCTGCTGATGGTCATTCTCAGCAGTCTCGAACTGGCCAGCCGGCGGCTGCCAGACGACGAGCGGGTCAGGACGCTGATATCCAATGCGACACAGGCCGCGCAGCGCGGCGCCGCGCTGACCCAGCGCATGCTGGCATTCGCCCGGCGCCAGGATCTCGATCTCAAGCCCGTCGATGTGCCTGCCCTGGTGCGCGGCATGGCCGATCTGCTGAAAAGCTCGCTGGGGCCCGCTGTGACGATCGAGACGCGCTTTCCGCTAAAGCTCGATCTCGTCCATGCGGACGCCAACCAGCTTGAGATGGCGCTGCTCAATCTTGCTGTGAACGCTCGCGACGCAATGCCGGATGGCGGCAGCATCGTCATTGCGGCACGCGAGGAAACCGTGGCTGCTCACTCGGCGGGCAAGCTGAAGGCCGGGCGTTATCTCTGTCTCTCGGTGAAGGATGCCGGCGAGGGGATGGACAAGGCGACGCTGACGCGCGCCATGGAGCCGTTCTTCACCACAAAAGGCGTGGGTCGCGGCACCGGATTGGGATTGTCGATGGTCCATGGCATGACCGAACAATCGGGAGGCCGCTTCGTCCTGAAAAGCCGGAAAGGCGAAGGCACCACCGCCGAGATATGGCTTCCCGTGGCGAAGGCGGTCATGGACGCCGGCGATGCCGATCGCTCCGTCGCGGGCGATGCCGGGCACGACCGCCATCTGGTGGTGCTGGCCGTCGACGATGACGGTCTTGTGCTGATGAACACCACGGTGATGCTGGAAGAGATGGGCCACACGGTGTTCGAGGCGACTTCCGCGAGCCAGGCGCTCGACATCCTGCGCCGCGAACGGGGCATCGATCTTGTGATTACCGATCATGCCATGCCGAAGATGACCGGCGTTCAACTCGCCGCGGCGATCAAGGCCGAGCGGCCGGGCATTCCGATCATTCTTGCGACAGGT
The DNA here is from genome assembly GCF_058800765.1 of Afipia sp. GW822-FHT04G07. Lineage (NCBI taxonomy): Bacteria > Pseudomonadati > Pseudomonadota > Alphaproteobacteria > Hyphomicrobiales > Nitrobacteraceae > Afipia > Afipia sp. GW822-FHT04G07. Next base: position 2,496,998 of record NZ_JBXAMP010000001.1, on the reverse strand, counting down.
TACGCGGAATTGCCTCCGGGCGTGGACGACAAACTGCCGAAGCTCGCGAAGCCGTTCCGTCAGCAGGATCTGATGCAGGCGGTTTCCGCCGCGATCCAGACGCAAGCGCAAGCATAATCACGATGCGCCGTCAGGCCATCTCGCCGTTCACGAACGGATTGGTCTTGCGTTCGTGGCCGAAGTTCGAGCCCGGACCATGGCCGCAGATGAATCCGATGTCGTCACCGAGCGGCAGCAGTTTGTCCTTGATCGAGCGGATCAGCGTTGCGTGGTCACCGCCGGGCAGATCCGTGCGTCCGACCGAGCCGGCGAACAGCACGTCGCCGACGATGGCGAAGCGCATCCCCTTGTTAAAGAACACCACGCTGCCCGGCGAATGGCCGGGGCAATGGTACACGTCAAAGCTCAACTCGCCGACCTTGACCTGATCGCCTTCGTCGAGCCAGCGGTCGGGAGCGAAGTTGCGCACGCCGGTCATGCCGAAATTCGCGCCGCTCGTGACCACGTTGTCGAGCAGATATTTGTCGGCGAGGTGAGGGCCTTCGATCGGCACTTTCAGCGCGTCGCGCAGTTCCGCCGCGCCGCCGACGTGATCGATGTGGCCATGCGTGATCCAGATCTGGTCGACGGTCACTTTGGCCTGTTCGATCGCGGCGAGGATATTCGGGACGTCCCCGCCGGGATCGATTACCACGGCGCGTTTGGTCGCCTCGCACCACAACAGCGTGCAGTTCTGCTCGAACGGCGAAACAGGGACGATCAGCGCGCCGGCTTTGGGGGCTTCATTCCGGGAAGTATCTGTCATGCGGCCACAATGCTGATTTTTCGCGCCGCGCCAAGCGCTTTTCGTCAATTCTTTTTGAATGCGCGGCCTGCAGTTTTAGCTGCGGTCAGGCAACGCGGAGGCTGGACTTGGGCGGCAGCAAGTCGAACGGTTCCGGCCGGCCGACACCGTAGCCCTGCGCATAATCCACGCCGATCTCGCGCAGCGCTTCGAGGATCGCCTCATTCTCGGCGAACTCGGCGATGGTCTGCTTGCCCATCATCTTGCCGATGCGGCAGATCATTTCGACCATGGCGCGGTCGATCGGATCGTCAAGCATGTCCTTGACGAAGCCGCCGTCGATCTTGAGATAGTTCACCGGCAGGTGTTTCAGATAGCCGAACGACGACATGCCGCTGCCGAAATCGTCCAGCGAGAACCGGCAGCCCATGGCCTGCAGCACGCCGATGAAGCGGCTGGCATTCTCGAGGTTGGCGATGGCGCTGGTCTCGGTGATCTCGAAACAGATCATCGTCGGCGGAATGCCGTGCGCGCTGAGCTCCTCGCGGACGTAGTCGATGAAGCTGTCGTCGCCGAAGGTCGCGCCCGACAGGTTGATGGCGCAGGTCGCAATCGCGGAGGAGGGCACAGCGGCCAGCCGGTTCGCCAGGATCGTGAAGGCATGGCGCACCACCCAACGGTCGATCAGCGGCATCAGTCCGTAACGCTCGGCGGCAGGAATGAAATCGCCGGGCGGCACGAGGCGGCCGTCGCGATCGCGCAGCCGCAGCAGCAATTCGACATGCGCGCCGTTATGGTTCGCGCCTTGCAGCGGGGCGATGGTCTGCGCGTGAAGGCAGAAGCGCTCTTCGTCGAGGGCGTCGTGGATGCGCTGGACCCACGCCATTTCGCCGAACCGGTGCAGCAACTCGGTGTCGCTCGGATTGTGAATCTGAATGCGGTTGCGGCCCTTCTCCTTGGCCAGATAGCAGGCAAGGTCGGCGGTGCGCAGGGTCTCGTCCTTGGTGGCGCGGCCCTGCGTCATTTGGACGACACCGATGCTCGCGGTGACCGTGAATGCGCGTTCGTTCCAGACGAAATTCATATCCTGCACGGCCTGCCGCAGGCGCTCCGCGACGATCGCGGCGTGTTCGATGTCGCCGTCCTCGAGCAGGACGGCGAATTCGTCGCCGCCAAGCCGCGCCAGCAGATCCTCGACCCGGAGATGTTTTTGCAGCGAGGCGGAGACCTCGCACAATAGCTTGTCGCCGGCGGCGTGGCCGCAGGTGTCGTTGATGATCTTGAACTGATCGAGATCGAGATACATCAGCGCGTGGGGACCGCTCTGGCCGTGATCCAGCCGCTGCAGGGCTTTCTCCAGCCGGTGTTCGAACTCACGGCGGTTGGCAAGCTTGGTCAGGCTGTCATGCGAGGCCTGCCACGACAGGCGGGCGATGTATTTTTTCTCGCTGGTCATGTCGTGCAGCACGAGCACGGCGCCTGCGAGAACGCCTTCCTTGGTGACCGGCGCGCCGACCATGGAGATCGCCACCGACGTGGCGTCGGGCCGCTGCAGTAATTGGGGGCGCGTGTTGGCGGCAAGGTTGTAGCCGTTGAGAATCTGTTCGATCTGGCCGGTTTTCTGTTCGCCGGTTTCCTCGTCCAGAATCCTGAACAGCGAGGCGAGCGGCGAACCCTTGGCTTGCAGCGCCGTGCGGCCGACCAGACGTTCGGCCGCCGGGTTCATGTAGTCCACCTGACCGCTGGCGTTGGTGCTGATGACCGCATCGCCGATCGACGCCAGCGTGATCTGCGCGCGCTCCTTCTCGGCGCGCAGGGCGCGTACGAATTTGCGTCGCTGTGCCAGAAAGTAACGCGTCATCAGGAGCAGCGCTGTGACCAGCAGTCCTGCGGTAAACAGGTTGGCGATCGTCAGCACGAGCTTGACCTGCCGCGATCCATTGCCGAGGCTTTGGGAATACGCCTTCGCTTCAGGCGCGACGCGCGCATTGATGTGGTCGATACGGTCGTGCAGCAGGCCGATCTGGTTGAGCGTTGCCGGCCCTTGATGCCGCTCGGCATAGATCGCTCGCGCCAGTCTGGTGAGTTCATCCAATATGGGATCGGTGTTGATCCAGTGGGTTATTGCAGTCTTGAAGGCCGGCAGTTCCCGGAAATAGCGATAGAGCCAGATCATGCCGTCGATGTCGTCGGGATGGTTCCCGCCTTGCAGGAATCCCGATCGCGCTGCGGCGATGTCGGGCGGGTTCTGATCAAGCGCGATGCGCGCCGCGCGGTCGCCCAGCGGCACCGCGATGGCTTGTTCGTATTGCTGCCAGAGCGCTTCGTTGCCGGTCTCGCCATAAAGATGGAGATAATGGACGGCGTCCTTCTGGCCCTTCGACCAGAAGCTTTCGCCGCCGACATAGGCGCGCACCGACGACAGGATATTGAGACTCGTCCCGGCGAGAAAGGCTTGCAACAGAACAATGGCGATGAAGGGCGAGACCAGCCGCAGCAAGCGCATATTCGCAGATCGAAAATTGAGCTTCATTGGACGTAGAGGTCCTTGCCGCTGTTCGACGTGAATTCCCTGTTTGATTCCCATTACCAGTTGCATGACGTGCGGCTTTCCCGTCCGTCAGGCACGATCGAAGTCTGCCGGTATCTGATTAAAAGCGGGCGAACTTTGCGGCCTGCGGTTGCGGAACCCGAAAGATGCGTGAATCGCGAGTAAATTTTACAGGGCGCTTTGTAACTGCGCCGCCGGGAAGCCGGCTTCCGTTTCCCATAAGCCGGGTGGCGGCAGCAAAAAGGTGGCTGGCCCGGATGCCGGCCCAGCCACCGCAGCGCATTCATTCGTGGGAGTTGTCGCGATTAACAAAGTGTTACCGCTTCGTCTGCGCCCTCAGCGCGTCCTCGACCGCGCGGTCGAACGACGATGTCCTGGCGGGCGCGGTGCTGCGCTTCTTCTCGGCGACGAAGGCGTCGCGCTTCTGCACCAGTGCCGCGAGTTTTTCGTTCAGGCTCTTGCGCGTCTGCGTCTGCTTTTCGAGTTCGGTCTTGCGCTGCTCCGGTGAGAGCTTGCGAAGTTCGTCCGGCAGTTCCTCGTCCTTGACGTCACCGAGCGTGGCGCGACCCGAAGCCACAGCGCTGACCAGATCACCATCGCCGGTGACGGCTTCGGATGAAACCTTCGCGCGCTTGTTGAGATAGCTTGCCATGTCGGAGGCCGACGAAGGCGCCGCCGCCGCGACCTGCGACAGTTGCCGGGTTTTTTCCTCGACGCGCTTCTGAACCTTCTGCGGTCCGTAGGGGATCACGGTGCGGTTGATGTCGTTTTGCAGAATGATGATCTCGTCGTCGTAGGGCGTCTCGATCACGACGAGTTCGCCGCCGTCCTGCGGAATCGGAATGAAGCGGCCGTCGCCAAGCTGCGCGACGTCCTTCCAGACCCGCTCGGTGTCGCGCGCGCCGCCGGCGAGCACCGCGTTGACCACGATGTCCCGCTGCCGGGCAACCGCGAGGGTCTTCGGATATTTGGTGTCCTGCGCGTAATCCATGTGCGGCGGCGCGTCGCCGACCAGGAAGACGATGCGATGCGCGTCGTTGCCCTTGGTCCATTGCAGTTTATTGACCGCGACATCGAGCGCCTCGTTGACGCTTTCCGGCCAGTCGCCGCCGCCGCGCGCTTTCAGCTCCAGCAGGTTGGCGTAGATATCCTGAATGTCGGTGGTGAGGTCGAACGTTTTCGTGACGTACTCGTCGCCGACGTCACGATAGGCGACAAGGCCGATCCGGATGTCGGCGTCGGGATTGGCGTCGACGACGCTTGTTGCAATGGACCAGATTTTCCGTTTGGCGCCTTCGAGCAATCCGCCCATCGAGCCGGTGGTGTCGAGAACGAATGCGACTTCGACGGTCGGCTTTGCGATTGCCTGCGAGAGCGCCGCGGTGACCGGCAGCGCGATGACGGCGAGTGCGAACGCGGAGCAGCCGAGTCTGAATTTTGTTGTGATGCGTGATGTCATTTTCCCCTCCAAAAAAATCGCTGATCCCCGAAACGGGTTTCGCTTGCAGCGGAACCGAGGGTTCCGTTGCTTCGCGTCGGCGCGTGGTCTGAATTGTGTCGGGGTGCGTACAGTTTTGGGGCTGAGAGGATTTTGCTTTTCTGCTACTCTCGCGGAATCATGAATTCACCGTTTCGCCATATCGAGCCAAGTCTGCCGCCAGATCGCCGCCAGTCCGACACAGCGCTCGCGATCGCGCGCGGCACGTCCAGGCTTTTGAGATCGCTCGGTTTTTCCTGCGTCAGTGAATTGACCCTGCCGTCGGGCCGGCGCGCCGATCTGGCGGCCATGAACGCGCGCGGCGACATCTGGATCGTCGAAATCAAATCGTCGGTGGAGGATCTGCGCGCCGATCAAAAATGGCAGGACTACCGGATGCATTGCGATCGCCTGTTCTTCGCGTTCACGCAGGAGATGCCGTGCGAGCTGTTTCCGGCCGATACCGGATTGATCGTCGCCGACGCTTACGGCGCACACTTGCATTGCGATGCGCCCGAGCACCGGATGCCGGCCGCGACGCGCAAGTCTATGATCGTGAGTTTCGGATTGCTGGCGGCGCAGCGGATCGGCCGCCTGCTCGATCCCCAGGGTTATCCCGGCATCGACGAATAATTTCGCTCGCCGCCGCGAGCGAAATCAACGACGACATTCGTCATCGGCATCAGGGCTTTCTCGAACATCGCAAACGTGATTGAGGCGCCGTTCACCACGCCCTCCGTATCGGCTTGCGCGTCCGGATGGCTTTCGAGGACGTCGAGAAAGCTCGGCCAGAACCGCTTGCCGAAGCCGTGGCGCAGATAAGCCGTCGCATTCATCGCATCCGAATCCGGATGTTCGGCGAGACGGGCGAGCATCACCCGCGCGCCCATGCGCGATGCTTCAAGCACGTAGACCGCGCCCAGCATTTCAGGAGTGGTGCGGAAGTCAGGCTGCGGTTGCGGATTGCAGGTAATGGCCATCGCCGCAAGATCGTGTTCGAGCGCAGGCGTGCGCACGCGAAGCTGCCAGTCGGGAAGATGCTGTTCGATGCCGCCCGCGGTCAGCGCAGCTTCCACTGGAAACAGCGCCTCGGCCTGGCTACGCAGAAACGCCTCGTAATAGCCGGGTCGCCCGAGATCGAGTGATGAGAGTGCGAGGTCGAGCCTGCGGTGCGAGGTGCAGGTTGCTTCGCTGATGGTCTCCCGGATTGCCATGGCATTCGCCTCCGATGGCCGTCAATTTTGCGCCGCCGTCAGTTCTGCGTCACCACGATGTGGCGCGAGGGGACGAGCGGCTCAAGCAGGGTGGTTACGTAGTTGAGCGTCATCTGCACGGGATAGGTCGACCGGCTGCGCACTGTCACGCGCGGCGCGCGAAGCGGCGACCCGTGCGGCCAGTCGATCCGATAATCTTCAACGAGACCGAACTGCTTCGTGGCTTCGAGCCGGGAGGAAATATCGATATGTCGCGCTTTTCGCATCATTCCTACACCGGCGAAGCCGCTCCCTGCTGACAGTCCTGCGCAGATAACGCAGGTCCGCCGGGAAAGGTTCCGCCGGGGGATGCGGTCAGGCTAGCGCGGTGCGCGCTTCGCCAGGATGCGCTGCAAGGTCCGGCGATGCATGTTCAGACGGCGCGCCGTTTCCGAGACGTTGCGGTTGCACATTTCATAGATGCGCTGAATGTGCTCCCAGCGGACGCGGTCAGCGGACATCGGGTTCTGCGGAAGCTGCGACTTGTCGTTGCCGCTCGCGAGCAGTGCGGCGACCACGTCGTCCGCATCGGCCGGCTTCGAGAGATAATCGACGGCGCCCATCTTCACCGCGGTGACGGCGGTTGCGATATTTCCATAGCCCGTCAACACGATGGCGCGGGCATCGGGCCGCTGCCGCTTCAATGCCGACACGACGTCGAGACCGTTGCCGTCGCCGAGCCGCAAATCGACTACGGCGAAAGCCGGAGGCGTCCGGTCGATGTGATGCAAACCGTCGGACACATTGTCGCAGGTGCTCACAGCGAAACCGCGAGTCTCCATTGCACGCGCCAGCCGGTCGAGAAACGCCTTGTCATCCTCGACAATCAGCAAGGAACGGTCGGCAATTTCGGTCAAATCGGCAGTTGCGGTCACGGTTTTGCGTCTCCTGATGCGGTCCTACTGATATGGCGTGCCAATCGGGCGCTGCCAAGGCCGACAAAGGTCCGGCGTCGATAATCGACGCTCGTGGCCGGCTTTATTGCAGTGCGGCTGACGGCACTTCGGCGGTCTCGAAGCTATCGCGCGGCCACACGATCGTGACCACGGCGCCGTGATCGGGGAACGTCCGGTTGGTGAAAGACACTTTGGCGCCGGTGCGCTCCAGCAAGGTGCGCGCGATGAAGACGCCGAGGCCGAGGCCGCTGTGCTCGCCTTTGTGCTCGCCCTGGGCTTCCCCGGTGCGGCGCCGCGTCAGATACGGTTCGCCGATCCGCTTCAGAATATCCGGCGCGATGCCCGGCCCGTCGTCGGAGACTACGATCTCAACCGTATTTGCATTCCACCACGCGTTCACCTCGACGCGCTCACGCGCGAAATCGACGGCGTTCTCAAGAATGTTTCCGACGCCATAGAGAATGGCCGGGTTGCGCATGCCGACAGGCTCGGCATCGGCGGCCAGTGCAATGCGAATCTTGATCGCGATTCCGAAATCGCGATGCGGTGCGACGGTTTCCTCGATCAGTGTCGACAGCGGCATCTTGTCGAACGGCGCGCCCTGCGACGAGAGTTGTGTGATCTTCGCCAGAATTTCCCGGCAGCGTTGCGCCTGCTCGCGCAGCGTTTTCAAATCGCCGCGGGCATGTTCGTCGAAGCCGTTCTTCTGGATGGCTTCCTCGAGTTCGCGCGAGATGAGGAAGATCGTGGACAACGGCGTTCCAAGTTCATGCGCGGCCGCGGCGGCAAGGCCGTCAATCTGGGTCAGATGCTGTTCGCGCGTCAGCACAAGTTCGGTTGCCGCCAGGGCGTCGGACAGCTTGCGCGCTTCCTCGGTGACCTGAAAGGCATAGAGACTGGTGACGCCGATCGCCAGCATGATCGAAAGCCATACCGCGACCATATAAGTGCTCGGCAGCACCAGAGGCTCGTCGCCATTCCACGGCAGCGGCAGATGGAAGAATCCCAAAGCCGTGGCGCAGGCCGCGGCAAAAACCCCGAGCGTAATGGTGATCCGTGTCGGCAGCGCGGTCGCGGAGATCAGAACCGGCGCAAGGAAAAGAAATGAAAACGGATTCTGCAGCCCGCCGGTGAGGAACAGCAGCGCGGCGAGTTCGGCGATATTGATTGCCAGAAGGCCGGCCGCGTAGCGCGGCTCCAGGCGATGGACCGGATTGAAGGCGGTCTGGAGCGCCAGATTGAGGAGACACGACAGACCGATGATGACGACGCAGGGGATCACCGGGACCTCGAAATCGAGCCCCTCGGAAACGATGAAAATCGTCGCCATCTGCCCCAGCGCAGCGAGCCAGCGCAGCCGCAGGATGGTGTCGAGCCGCACATAGCGCCGTGGCTGGCGGAAGTCGGATGTCGCGATATCGCTCATGCGATACCTTTACCGTCCGGCTGCACCGATCACAAATCGGCATGTACTAAGAGGTTTGCATAGGCGGGTCTTGCGGTCGGCGTCGCCTTGGCTCAATGAACGCATATTATGACCGTCCCGCCCACGCCTTCTCACGTCATGCCGCAGTCCGGCTCGCTGGACGCCGCGATCGACGTCGAGCGGCTGGTGAAGGTCTACAAGACCACGCATGCCGTGGACGATATTTCGTTCACGATTCCGCGTGGTTCGGTCACCGGCCTGCTCGGCGGCAATGGCGCCGGCAAGACCACGACCATCTCCATGATCATGGGGCTGGTGTCGCCGACCTCGGGCCGCGTCAGCGTGCTCGGCCATGCGATGCCGCATGAGAGCGCAGAGGTGCTCGGCCGGATGAATTTCGAGAGCCCTTACGTGGATATGCCGGGACGCCTCACCGTGCGGCAGAATCTCAACGTGTTCGGCCGGCTTTACGGGGTGACGGACCTGAAGGAACGGATCGGCTTGCTCGCTGCGGATCTGGACCTGAACGAATTTCTCGACCGGCCGAGCGGCAAACTGTCGGCCGGCCAGAAGACCCGGGTCGCCTTGGCAAAAGCGCTGATCAACGAGCCCGAATTGCTGCTGCTGGACGAGCCGACCGCATCGCTCGATCCAGACACCGCCGACTGGATCCGCAGTCATCTCGAAAACTATCGCAAGGTTCGCGGCGCGACGATCCTGCTGGCATCTCACAACATGCTGGAAGTCGAGCGGTTGTGCGACCGTGTCATCATCATGAAGCGCGGCCGCATCGAGGACGACGACAGTCCGGCCGCCATTCTCGCGCGCTACAACCGCGCCACGCTCGAAGAGGTTTTTCTCGATGTGGCGCGCGGACGCGTGCAGGTGGCGTCATGAGCGAGATGCCTGTTTCGCAGGGCTCCCGCCTGCCCATGATCGCGCCGCACCGCATCGGCGCGATGATCCTGCGTCACTGGTATCTGCTCACGTCGTCATGGCCGCGATTGCTTGAACTGATCTACTGGCCGGTGTTGCAATTGATTACGTGGGGTTTTTCCCAAGCCTACATTTCGCAGAATGCCGGCTTCTTCGCCAAGGCCGGCGGCACCTTCATCGGTGCGGTGATCCTGTGGGACATTCTGTTCCGTGGCCAACTCGGTTTCTCGATGTCGTTTCTCGAAGAGATGTGGTCGAAAAATCTCGGCAATCTCTTGATGAGCCCGCTCAAGGTCAGCGAGTATCTGATCTCGCTGATGGTCATGAGCGTGGTGCGGCTGGCCGTCGGCGTCATTCCGATGACCGTGCTGGCCATCGCTTTCTTCGGCTTCAACCTGTTCGGGTTCGGCTTCGCGCTGGTCGCGTTCTTCTGCAACCTGATTTTCACAAGCTGGTCGTTCGGCCTGATCTCGTCGGGACTGGTGCTTCGCAACGGCATGGGCGCGGAGGGGCTGGCGTGGACGCTGATGTTCGCGCTGCTGCCGCTGACATGCGTCTATTATCCGGTGTCGGTGCTGCCGGGCTGGCTCCAGGTGGTGGCGTGGATGCTGCCGCCGACCTACGTATTCGAGGGGATGCGAGCACTCCTGATCGATCAGGTCTTCCGCGCCGACCTGATGATCGAGGCGCTGGCCATTAATGCCGCTCTGTTCGCGATCTCGACCGTGGCGTTTCTGCTGCTCTTGAAGAGCGCCCGTAAGCACGGTTCCCTTGTCCAGAGCGGGGAATAGCGCGCTGCGAGGTCACTCCCGTCGCTGCGCCATCCTGATGAAGCACGGAAAACCGGAATGGAAGTATAGTTCCAGCGGCGCGCGAATCCGAAAATAGAGCTTTGTTCCAGAAATATTCAGTTTGAAGCCGTAATTTACTGTGTCGGTTGGAGTTTCGGTGGATTGACGCTTTGTCGCACTCCCGACAGTATGTTGCGCCGCGAAGCCGGGATCGAGGAATCATTATGCCGATTGGTGAATTTGGCAGGCCGCCTGCCTTGCCGTCCGAGGTCAGCCCTGCGCTGACCACGCCCATGTACTGGATGTACGAGATGGGCCAGGCCTCGCTCAATCCGGCGCGGGCGGCAGCCGACATGATGAAGTTGTGGTTCGAGAACCCCTTCAATCCACTGGCCGAGACGCAGTTCGGAAAATCGATGGCTGCCGGTTGCGAATTGTTCGAGCGCACCACGCGCCGCTACGGCAAACCCGAATGGGGTCTGCACGATACCGAAGTGAACGGCATGCGGGTGCCGGTTGAGATCAAGACGGTCTGGGAAAAGCCATTCTGCCGTCTGCTGCATTTCGAACGCAAGATCACCCAGCCCTTGCGTGCGCCGCATCCACGCGTGCTGATTGTGGCGCCGATGTCGGGCCACTATGCGACGCTGCTGCGGGGCACGGTGGAAGCCTTCCTGCCGGCGCACGACGTCTACATCACCGACTGGGCCGACGCCCGCATGGTGCCGGTGGCGCAAGGCCGCTTCGATCTCGACGACTACGTCGACTACGTGATGGACATGATCCGCACGCTCAAGGGCGATGTGCATGTTGTGGCTGTGTGCCAGCCCTCCGTGCCTGTTCTGGCGGCGGTGTCCATCCTGGAAGCCGAAAAGGATCGCTACTTTCCCACGTCCATGACGCTGATGGGCGGCCCGATCGACACCCGTCGCAATCCCACGGCCGTGAACAATCTCGCGGAAGAAAAAGGCATCGACTGGTTCCGCAACAACGTCATCACCAAGGTGCCGTTCCCGCAACCGGGCTTCATGCGCGACGTCTATCCGGGCTTCCTGCAACTCACCGGCTTCGTGAGCATGAATCTCGACCGTCATGTCGACGCGCACAAGCGTCTGTTCAGCAACCTCGTCAAGGGTGACGGCGATCTCGTCGACAAGCATGTCGAGTTCTACGACGAGTATCTCGCTGTCATGGATCTCACCGCCGAATTCTACCTGCAGACCGTGGACGTGGTGTTTGTGAAGCACGCCTTGCCGAAGGGCGAGATGAAACATCGGGGCAAGCTGGTCGATCCGTCGAAGATTCAGCGCGTGGCGCTGATGACGGTGGAGGGCGAGAACGACGACATTTCCGGTATCGGCCAGACCGAGGCGACGCATGGACTGTGCAGTTCGATCCCGGACGCGCGCCGGGTGCATTACATGCAGAAAGGCGTCGGCCATTACGGCGTGTTCAACGGCTCGCGGTTCAAATCGGAAATCGTGCCGCGCATCTCGGATTTCATGCGGTCCTCGGCCCATTCCAAGCTGGCGCTGGTCGCGGCCGAATAGCGGTTTTCCGGTTCCATTTCAGCGAAAAAGCTCATTTTGTGGGGGATTCGGGATTTTCCGCTCCCGAATCCTGGGTCTACCTTCAAGCCATTGAATTCAAAGCTGATTCACGGCTCCGCAATTGAGGCAGAGGAGTGAATTTCACTGACCCTTGTCGGGCCGGGTTCCGGGTTAGAAATGAATCATAATTTCATGTTTCATGACCCCGGATGTGGGAGGCTAAGGCCTTCAAACTACGATATATTGGGCAAATGATTTGTTTTTGCGCCGATGAATTTCACTGGCGGCGGATATGGCAGAATCCCGGCGAATTCCTGCTGTCCGGATCCGCTGACATGGCTTTTCGCGCCCTCCTTTACCGCCGACCGACCGAACCGCGCACGCTCGCGGTCAGAATCGGCTCATCCATCTACACAATTCAGCTGCGGCGTCATCGGCGCGCGCGCCGATACACGCTGCGCATTCATCCGAGCCGACGCGAAGCCATTCTCACCATGCCTCCGCGCGGAAATCTCATCGAAGCCAAGGACTTCGCGCAGCGTCATGGCGCCTGGATCGCCGCGCGTCTCGGCGGATTGCCGAAAGCCGCGCCATTTTCTCACGGCGCATCGGTCCCGTTGCGCGGCATACCGCACCGAATCGTGCATCGCGCCGGCGAACGCGGAACCGTGTGGCCCGAAACGCGCGACAGCGGCGAGAAAATTCTCTGCGTGGCCGGCGGCGTCGAACATGTCGATCGCAGGATTCATGACTTCCTCAAGCGCCAGGCCCGCGCCGCGCTGACCGAAGCCTCGCATCGTTACGCTGAGGTGCTTGGCGTCAAGGTGAAGCGGCTGACGATCCGCGATCAGTCGAGCCGGTGGGGCTCGTGCACCTCGGCGGGCGCGCTGTCGTTTTCATGGCGGCTTATTCTCGCGCCGCCCTATGTGCTTGATTATCTCGCGGCGCATGAAGTCGCGCATCTTGTCGAGATGAATCACTCGGCCCGGTTCTGGAAGGTCGTCGCGCGTATTTGCCCGGCTACCGAACGCGCCAAGCGATGGCTCGACACCCACGGCAACGATCTGCATCGCTACGGGATCGAAGAGTAGCTACTAGGGCTGTCGCTGCTTCAGCGACGGCCGCCGAAAACGCGATCGATCAACCAGCCATCGAGACCCGCTGCGGCTTCAGGTCGGCCCGACGTCTGCGTGACCGGCGGCCGACCTTGCGACGATGGCGCCGCTCCGCCTGACGACTGATAACCCTGATTGCTGGACTGCTGCGGGTAAGGTTGCTGAGCGGGTGCGGCCCCGCGCGAGCTTCCGGGAAACAGGTTCGACAGCAAGCCGCCTTGCGGTTGCATTGAACCGGGCAGGGGAGCTGCCGGCACGTTCTGATGCGCGGCCTTCATGAAGCGGGTCCAGACCTCGACCGGCAGCCCGCCGCCGGTGGCTTTTTTGGTCGGCGAATTGTCGTCGTTGCCGAGCCATACGCCGGTGACGAGATGGGCGGTGTAGCCGATGAACCAGGCGTCGCGGAAATCCTGGCTGGTGCCGGTCTTGCCGGCGGCGGACCAGCCGGGAATGTCGGCCTTCTTCGCGGTGCCGGTGACCAGCGTCTCGTGCATCATGGCATTCATCATGCCGACCGCGTTCGAATCGATGACCTGGGCCGGTGGATCGGCGCGGCGCGCATACAGCACCTTGCCTTCGGGCGTACGGATCTTGTTCACGACATGGGGTGAGGCGGCAAAGCCACCATTGGAGAACGGAGCGTAGGCTCCGACCAGTTCATTGAGCGAGACTTCCGACGTGCCGAGCGAAATCGTTGCATTCGGTTCAAGCTTTGAAGCAATGCCGAGACGGTGCGCGGTGCGGACCACGTTGGCGGGGCCGACTTCGATGCCGAGCCTGACGGCGACGGTATTCAGCGACATCGACAGCGCCTGCGTCAGCGTCACCGGACCAAAATATTCGCGGCTGTAGTTCTCGGGCCGCCAGCCCTTGACGTCGAGCGGCGCATCCTGCCGCACGCTGTCCGGCGTCAGTCCGGCCTCGACGGCGGTGAGATAGACAAACGGCTTGAAGGCCGAGCCCGGCTGGCGCTTCGCGGTCACAGCGCGGTTGAACTGACTTTCCGCATAGTTGCGCCCGCCGACCATGGCGCGCACCGCGCCGTTCGGGGTCATCGCTACCAGCGCGCCTTGGGAGACGTTGAACTTCACACTCTTGGCGGCCAGTTCGTCGATGATCGCGGCCTCGGCGACGCTTTGAAGTTTCGGATCGATCGAGGTTTCCACCACGATGTTCTGGTCGATCTGGCCGACGAGATCGTCGAGCACTTCACCGATCCAGTCGGCGACGTAGTTGATCGTGCCGGCGCCGACCGGCTTCATAGCGTAGGACGGCTTCTCGATCGCCGCCTTGGCCTGTGCGTCAGTGATGAACCTGACGTCCGCCATCGCGCTCAACACGAGTTGCGCGCGTTTCTCCGCGCCTTCCGGATTGCGGTTGGGCGCAAGCCGCGAGGGTGATTTGACGAGGCCGGCCAGCATCGCCGCTTCCGCCAGTGAGACGTTGCGCGCCGGTTTGCCGAAATACTTCTGTGCGGCGGCCTCGACGCCGTAAGCGCCCGAGCCGAAATAGACGCGGTTCAGATACAATTCGAGAATCTGGTCCTTGGTGTATTTTCGCTCCAGCCACAGCGCCAGTTCGACTTCCTGCAATTTGCGCTGGAAGGTGCGCTCCTGCGTCAGGAACAGGTTCTTGGCCAGCTGCTGGCTGAGCGTCGAGCCGCCCTGCGAGACGCCGCGATGCAGAAGATTGGTCACGGCGGCGCGCAGGATTCCGGTGGGATCCACGCCGAAGTGCGAATAGAAGCGCCGGTCCTCGATGGCGATGAACGCCTTCGGCAAGTAGGGCGGCAAATCCTTCAAAGAAACATTTGCGCCCGGCATTTCACCACGCGTGGCGATCACCGTGCCGTCCATGCCGGTAATCTGGATAGTCGGCGGGCGTTTGGGGACCTCCAGCGACTGGATTGCGGGCAGATGCGCGCCGACCCAGACGATCACGCCGGCGCCGGCAATTACCGCCCACAGGCCGAGCACCGCGCCCCAGTAGACGAGACGGCCGAGGCCCGATCGCGAGCGCTGTTTCGATTTTGCCTTGGCGTCCTTGCGGGAGGATGCGCGCGTCTTGCGCGGCCGCGACTGACGCGGCGCGTCGTCCTCGTCATCATCGACCGGCCGGCTCTTCGCCGCACGGCGTTTTGGCTTGATGTCGTCGTCATCCTCCGGGCCGCCGACGCGGTCCCATGGATTGAGGCGGACGCCGTCCAGCGAGGCGGCGCCATCGAATTTCGGCTCCGTGCGCCCGCTCTTCTTTTTCCGCCCCAACGCCATCCAAACCTGTGCCGGCATGCCCATTATGCAAGGCATGCAAGCTAGCGACGGCGGTTTAAAGGCGCGTTAAGCGAAGGTTAACGCGGGTTTAGATGTTCCGCTGCAGCTGGCCGAAAGAACGCCGATTCCATCACCGAACCCGATTGTCTTGACAGGGCTTTCTCGATGCCCGCAGCCTGCAGACGATTTCGCGCGAGAGGACAACATCGATGACCGGCCATATCGACCCGACCAAGGAAATCTTCGCGGCATTCCGCGCCAACGATCGTCCCGGTCCAATCCACATGCTGAACCTGGTGCGGCTACATGCACAGGCGAAATATCCTGATGGCCGCGCGGCGACCGGCGCGGAAGCTTACGCCAGCTACGGGCGCGAAAGCGGGCCGGTGTTTACGCGGCTCGGCGGCCGGATCGTCTGGCAGGGCAAATTCGAACTGATGTTGATCGGCCCGTCGCAAGAACGCTGGGACCACTGCTTCATAGCGGAATACCCGAGCGTGGCGGCGTTCGTGGAGATGATCCGCGACCCAGCCTATCGCGAAGCGGTCAAACACCGTCAGGCTGCCGTGGAGGATTCGCGCTTGATCCGCACCGCACCAATGGAAGTCGGCAAGACCTTCGGCGAAATCCCCCAATAGATTCCAGAACGTGTCGCGGTCTCAGATCGCCGCGCGCGCCAGCCAGAGCAGCAGAAGTGCTACGGCGGCGGGAAGCGCCTGGACCATGATGATCCGCTTGCTGACGGAGTAGCCGCCATACAGTCCGGCGACGATCACGCACAGCAGAAAGAATACCTTGATCTGAAAGCCAAATCCCGGATTGGGATGGAGGAGCCCCCAGATCAGTCCGGCGGCGAGGAAGCCGTTATAGAGCCCTTGATTAGCGGCCAGCACGGCGGAGGCCTGTGCCTTCTCGATCGTGTTGCCGAAGGTCTTCAGGCCCTTGGGCTTGGTCCAGAGAAACATCTCCAGCACCAGGAAATAGACGTGCAGCGCGGCGACCAGCGCAACGAGAATGTTCGCAATCAAGCTCATGACAATCTCCCCCAATAGAAACGGGAACCTAGCAGCAAGAATGACGATTGCCAGACCCCGATGTTGTCGGAAATCGGAAAGACATCCCGGACCGCCGCGGCCATGATGGTTGAAACACACGATCAAGGAAGCTGGATATGTCGACAGAGCAACCTCAGCGTTTTCATCTTGACCGGCTGGAGACGCCCATCGGCACGGCGCTGCTGGTCACCGACGAGCAGGGCTTCCTGCGCGCGCTCGACTGGTCCGATTACGAGACGCGGCTGTATCGCCTGCTGCGACGGCACTACGGTGACTATGTTTTGGAGAAAGCGTCCGCTCCCAAGGACATCACGGCGGCGTTGACCGGCTACTTTGCCGGCGACCTCGGCCAGTTGAAAAAGATCAAGTGGCGGACCAACGGTACGGAATTCCAGCGCAAGGTATGGACGGCGCTGCAAAAGGTCCGGGCGGGGACCACGTCGAGCTACGGTGCTTTTGCGGCGCGGCTGAACGCGCCCAACGCGGCGCGTGCGGTCGGCCTCGCCAATGGCGCCAACCCGGTCAGCGTCGTTGTGCCGTGTCATCGCCTGATCGGCGCCGATGGATCGCTGACCGGCTATGGCGGAGGACTTGAACGCAAGCAATGGCTGCTGGCGCACGAAGGCGCGGCGTTCAAAAGGCTACAAGCGTGATCTCGAAAACTATGCCGCCGGCTTTTCGGCTGCGTCGCCGTTGGCGAGCAGATGGATTAGTGCCCGCTTGATCGCGGCCTGCCGCGTCGGCGCGGTGATCTGCGCGCCGAGCAGGTCGGTGACATAGAACACGTCGCGGGCGCGCTCGCCGAAGGTCGCGACGTGCGCGGATGCAATATTGAGATTGAGCTTCGAGATCGCCGTGGTGAGCTGGAACAGCAGGCCGGGGCGATCGAGGCCCGAGACTTCAATCACGGTATAGCGATCCGACCACTGGTTGTTGATGATGACTTCGGGCTCGACGACGAACGGCTTGAACCGCGCCTTCGCCGCCGTGCGCCGCGCCATCATGTCCGGCAGCCGCAGCTTGCCTTCGAGAACCTGTTCGATGGTGTCGCCGATGCGCGTCGCGCGCCGTCCCTCGTCGTCGTCGCGATCGTATTCGCGCGTGATGGCGATCGTATCGAGCGCGATGCCGTCGGTGGTGGTGTAGATCTGCGCGTCAACGATATTGGCCCCGGCCGATGCGCAAGCGCCTGCGATGATCGACAGCAGCCAGGGATGATCCGGCGCGAGAATCGTCAGCTCGGTGACGCCGCGCCCCTCATCGAAGCCGACATTGACTGCCAGCTTGTGGCCGCCGGCCTCGCTGGCCTTGACGAAGCGCGCATGACGTATTTTGCGCGGCAGTTCGACCTTGAGCCAGTAGGCCGGATATTGCCGCGCGATATAGGCCTCGAGTTCGGCCTCCGGCCATTCGGTGAAGGCCGCGCGGAATTCCGCCTGCGCGACCTGAATGCGCTGCGCGCGATTGACCTCGGAGAAGCCGCCGGTCAGCACCGGTTCGGTTTCGTAATAGAGCGTGCGGATGAGCTGCGCCTTCCAGCCATTCCAGACGCCGGGACCGACGCCGCGGATGTCCGCGGTGGTGAGGATCGTCAGCAGTTTCATCTGCTCGACCGACTGCACCACTGCCGCGAAATTCTCGATGGTCTTGCGATCGGAGAGGTCGCGCGACTGCGCCACCGTGGACATGGTGAGATGCTCTTCGATCAGCCACGCGATAAGTTCGGTGTCGGCGGCGTTGAAGCCGAAACGCGGGCAGAGCCGCCGCGCCACCTTCGCCCCCGCGATGGAGTGATCCTCGGGGCGGCCCTTGGCGATGTCGTGCAGCAGTACGGTCATGTAGATGACGGGGCGATGTTCGGGGCGGATTTTCCGCATCAGGTCGCTGGCGACCACGAACTCGTCGTTGCCGCCACGCTCGATGTCCTGAAGGATGCCGATGCACCGCAGCAGATGCTCGTCGACCGTGTAGTGATGATACATGTTGAACTGCATCATCGACACGATCCGGCCGAACGCGCGAATGAAGCGGCCGAGCACGCCGGCCTCGTTCATCCGCCGCAGCACGGTCTCTGCGTCGTTCGACGTCAGGATCTCCATGAACAGCTTGTTGGCTTCGGGGTTCTCGCGCAGCTTCTGCGTGATCAGATTGAGCGAGCGTGTCGCCGTGCGCATGGCGTCGGGATGGAACGCCAGATTGTTCTTCTGCGCGAGCCGGAAGATGCGGATCAGGTTGACCGGATCGCGCTTGAAGACGTCCGGCGCGGCAAGGTTGATGCGGTTGTTGTCGATGATGAAATCTTCGCCGCCGGGAACGCGGCCGCGTTTCCGGCCGGGCCGCAGCCGCGCCATCATCCGGCTCAGCACCGGCGCGGGCTTGGCTTCCTGATCCTCCAGCTTGGCGCAGAGGATCGCGGTGAGATCGCCCACTTCCTTCGCAATCAGGAAGTAGTGCTTCATGAAGCGCTCGACGTCCTGCATCCCGGGGTGCGACGTGTAACCGAGGCGCTGCGCGATTTCGCGCTGCATTTCGAACGACAGCCGCTCCTCGGGGCGTTCGGTGAAGAAATGCATGTTGCAGCGGACCGACCACAGGAAGTCCTCGCAGCGGCGGAACGTGCGGTATTCCTGCGCGTCGAACACGCCGCGCTGCACGAGGTCGGCAGTGTCGCTGACGCGATAAACGTATTTCGCGATCCAGAACAGCGTGTGCAGATCGCGCAGTCCGCCCTTGCCGTCCTTCACATTGGGTTCGACCAGATAACGCGACTGGCCGGCGCGCCGGTGCCGTTCCTCGCGCTCGGCGAGCTTTGCGGTGACGAATTCGGCGGCGGTGCCTTGCACGACATCCTTGTCGAAGCGCGTGACGAGTTCGTCGTAGAGCGCTTTGTCGCCGGTGAGAAACCTTGTTTCCAGCACCGACGTGCGGATCGTCATGTCGGCGCGGGCCTGACGGATCGACTCGTCGATCGAGCGGGTGGCGTGGCCGACTTTCAGCCCCATATCCCACAGGCAATAGAGGATCGCTTCGGCGACCTGTTCGCCCCAAGCGGTCTGCTTGTAGGGCAGGATAAACAGGAGATCGATGTCGGATTCCGGCGCCATCAGGCCGCGGCCATAACCGCCCGTGGCGATCACCGCCATGCGTTCTGAATCCGACGGCGTCGGCGAATGATAGAGATGTTTGGTGGCGGCACCGAACAGGATGCGGATGATCTCATCCTGCACAAAGCAAAGCCGTTCGGCGCACCGCCGCCCGTGCCGGTCTTTCAGCAGTTGCGCCTGTGCGGCATCGCGGGCCTGCGCCAGTTCGCCCTTCAACAACTGCGCCACCGCCGTGCGGAACACATCGTCCTTGCCGGCATGGTTCTGGGCCAGCGCATCGATCGCCGCCGCGATACGGGCGGTGTCGAAAATCAGCTCGGGATCTGGCGGGAGTTTGGCCGTCACGCTGTCCATAATATCCGGATAACGGACGGCGGCAGCGGTGTCATCAGCGGATTGAGGCAGGTCCAGTCATCCTTTCTGTTTTTTGTGCGCATGGAGGAAGGCCGTTCTCCCGAGAAGCCTATTCACGCAGTTATTTTCTCGTTGACGAAAGCAAATAACTTATTGAAAACATGATAGTTTTTGCGGTCTTGGCATCGCGTGCTCTCCTCGCAGTCGCGCCGGCTCTCACCCGCATTTCGATCACCAGATGGAGACGACGATGTTCAAACTTTCACGACGCGCATTCGCGGTCCTTGTTGCGGGCGCAGCGCTGACGCCCGGCGCGGCATTCGCCGCCGACGCACCGAAACAGATTGTTATCGACTGGGCGACCTACAACCCGGTCTCCATCATTTTGAAGGAGAAGGGCCTGCTCGAAAAGGAATTCGAGAAGGACGGCATCAAGATCGTCTGGGTGCAGTCGGCTGGCTCCAACAAGGCGCTTGAGTTCCTCAACGCGGGCTCGATCGATTTCGGCTCCACCGCCGGTTCGGCCGCGCTGGTTGCAAAGATCAACGGCAATCCGATCAAGTCGATCTACGTCTACTCGCGTCCGGAATGGACCGCACTGGTGACCGGTAAGGATTCCAAGATCGCGAAAGTCGCCGACCTGAAAGGCAAGCGCGTCGCAGTCACCCGCGGCACCGATCCGCACATCTTCCTCGTGCGCGCGCTGCTCGATGCGGGCCTGACCGACAAGGACATCACGCCGGTGCTGCTGCAGCACGCCGACGGCAAGGCCGCGCTGATCCGGGGCGACGTCGATGCGTGGGCGGGTCTCGATCCGATGATGGCGCAGGCGGAAGTCGAGGACGGAGCCAAACTGTTCTTCCGCAAGCCCGAAGCCAACACCTGGGGCATCCTCAACGTGCGGGAAGAATTCCTGAAGGACAACCCGAAGCTCGTCCAGCGGGTGCTCGCGGTCTATGAAGAGGCGCGCAAGTATTCGCTCGCCAACTACGGCGAACTGAAAAAGGGCTTCATCGCCGCTACCAAGCTGCCCGAAACGGTTGTCGACAAGCAGCTCAAGGAACGCACCGAACTGACGCACAACCGGATCGGCGCACCGCAGCGCGAGTCGATTCTTGCGGCAGGCCTTGCACTCCAGCAGGCGGGCGTGATCCAGCCTGGTGTCGATGTGAAGGCGACGGTGGATGCGCTGATCGACGATCAGGTGCCGCTGCCCACGAATTGAGAGCTTGCAACGCATTCAAAGGCCCGCAAGCTTGCGGGCCTTTGTTTTGAAGCGCTCTTGCAATCTCTTGCGATAAGCGGTTTTTGCTATGGCCATGACACTCGACACGCCAGCACTGGAAACCATCGCGGAGCAGACTGTATCGCGCCCTGCCGGCCGCCTGCGTCGGTTTGCGCGGCCTGCGCTCGGTCTGCTGTTGCCGCTCGGGCTTGCGCTCGTGTGGGAATTCGCCGTGCGGTTTGGTTATTCCAACGGGCGGCTGGTGCCGCCGCCGAGCCGCATCTGGCAGACGCTTGTGGAGCTTGCGGCCAGCGGTGAACTCGCCCGGCACATCATCGTGACACTGGGCCGCGTCGGCGCGGGCTTCGGGCTTGGTGTTTTGGCCGGAACGATCTTCGGCGCGATCTGCGGATACTGGCCGCTGGCACGGCGTCTGCTCGATCCGACATTGCAAGCGCTGCGCGCGATCCCGTCCATCGCATGGGTGCCGCTGTTCATCCTGTGGCTCGGTATTTTCGAAACATCGAAAGTGACGCTCATCGCCGTCGGCGTATTCTTTCCGATCTATCTCGGCGTCATTGGCGCGGTCCTGAGCGTCGACCGCAAGATCGTCGAGGTTGGCCGCATATTCCGCCTCGGCGGGTTTGCCATGATCCGGCGCATTCTGCTGCCTGCGGTGTTGCCGGCCTACGTGATCTCGCTGCGCTCCGGGCTCGGGTTGGGCTGGATGTTCGTGGTCGCCGCCGAATTCATGGGCGCATCCGAAGGTCTCGGCTATCTGCTGACCGATGGCCAGCAGCTCGGCAAGCCGGCCCAGATCCTTGCGGCAATTATCGTCTTTGCCATCCTCGGCAAGATCACCGATTGGCTGATCCAGTTGATCGCAGCACCGTTCCTGCGCTGGCAGGATTCCTTCAGCGCCCATGCGGGAGGGGCCTGATGCTCGTCCTCGATCATGTCGGCAAGACTTATCCGAACGGCGTTCACGCGCTGGACAATTTCTCCGCGCGCATCGGGCCCGGCGAGATCGTCGCCATCATTGGCGGATCGGGGTGTGGAAAGTCCACATTGCTGCGCGCAATCTCGGGCCTCGATCGCGCGACAACGGGTTCGGTGACACTCGACACCATCGCGATCACTGCGCCGCACGAAAAGATCGGCGTCATCTTTCAGGAGCCGCGGCTGCTGCCGTGGCTGAGCGTGGCCGACAATATCGGTTTCGGGCTCGGCGATCTGCCGTCCGCTGAGCGGCAGCAGAGAGTCGCCCGCGCGCTGGCCCGGGTCGGCCTCGCGGACAAGGCCGGTGCATGGCCGCGCGAGTTGTCCGGCGGACAGGCGCAGCGCGTGGCAATCGCGCGGGCACTGGTGCCGTCACCGGAAGTGCTGTTGCTGGACGAGCCGTTCTCCGCGCTCGATGCGTTCACACGCGCTGATCTGCAGGATCATCTGCTCGACCTGTGGGCCGATACCAAGCCGACGCTTGTTCTTGTCACCCATGACGTCGATGAGGCGGTGGTGCTGGCGGATCGTGTTATCGTGATGCGCCCGCGGCCCGGACGGTTGTTCGAGGAAATCAGGGTTGACCTGACCCGGCCACGCGACCGGACGTCTTCCGCCTTCGAGGCAGTCAAGCATGAGGTGCTGGCCTCGCTGGATCGCTCGCTCAATCGCAAAGTGCGCCCCGCAGATGATTTGCTCACGGTCGGCGAGGGGATATAAAGCGGAATAATTTGTACGCGGCGCTGTTGGTGCTGACGGAAACGGAGAACGAGAAAATGGATTCCACCGAACTCCGCGCCATGCAGGCGCCGATCAAGGACCGCTACAAGGCCGACCCCAAGGCGGCGTTCATTACCTTGAAGGCCAAAGGGTCGCTCGACAGCGACGGCTTGTCCTGCAAGGTCGAGACCGGCAAGGCGGCTGCCGCCATTGCGGGCCTTCACCCGGCGACCGGCGGCTCCGGACTTGAACTCTGTTCCGGCGACATGCTGCTTGAAGCACTTGTGGCCTGCGCCGGGGTGACGCTGAAATCGGTGGCGACCGCTATCGACGCGCCGCTGAAATCCGGCAACGTCATTGCCGAAGGCGATCTTGATTTTCGCGGCACCCTAGGCGTCGACAAGGAAGCACCGGTTGGCTTCGCCGAAATACGTCTGCGTTTCGATGTCGACACCGATGCGCCGCAGGAGAAGCTCGATCAACTACTGAAACTGACCGAGCGTTATTGTGTGGTCTACCAGACCATCAAGAACGGTCCAAAGACGGTCGTGTCGATCAACCGGATCTGACCATCGCTACTTCGGCAGCTTCGCCTTCAGTGCATACAGTGCGTCCAGGGCTTCGCGCGGCGACATCTCGTCGGGGTGCAGCGCGCCGAGTGCCTCCACAAGTTGATCGGCTGCGCTGGGCGGCGCCGGTTCGGCGGCCGAGCGCGACGGCACCGCGAACAGGGGCAAATCGTCAGCCAGCGCGCGCGCTGTGGTGCCGCGATCCTGCGCTTCGAGTTTCGCCAGCACTGACTTCGCCCGCGCAACCACAGCGGCGGGAAGGCCCGCGAGCTTCGCGACCTGAATGCCGTAAGAGCGATCCGCCGATCCCGGCAGCACCTCGTGCAGGAACACCACGTCGCCCTGCCATTCCTTGACGCGGACGGTGGCGTTGAACAGGCGCGGCAGATTGGCCGAGAGCGCTGTCAGTTCGTGGTAATGCGTCGCGAACAGCGAGCGGCATCTGTTGGACTCATGCAGATGCTCGATCGACGCCCATGCGATTGACAGTCCATCGAACGTGGATGTGCCGCGGCCGATTTCATCGAGGATCACCAGCGCGCGCTCGCCGGCCTGATTGAGGATCGCGGCGGTCTCCACCATCTCGACCATGAAAGTCGAGCGGCCGCGCGCGAGATCGTCCGCTGCGCCGACGCGGGAGAACAGCCGGTCGACGATGCCGATATGCGCGAGCTTCGCAGGCACGAAACTCCCTATTTGAGCCATCAACGCAATGAGCGCGTTCTGACGCAGGAATGTCGATTTACCCGCCATGTTCGGGCCGGTCAGCAGCCAGATTTGTCCTGATGATTGCGACGGCCCCGGCGACAGGTCGCAGGCGTTGGCGATGAATGGCTGGCCGTCGCGCTTCAATGCCTGCTCGACCACGGGATGGCGTCCGCCCTCGATGGAAAACTTCAGCGAATTGTCGACCACGGGCCGCGCATAATTCTCATCGACCGCGAGCTTGGCGAGCGACGCGGTGACGTCGAGCAGCGCGAAAGCGTGCGCAGCGGCGCGCAGATCGTCGCCGATAGCCACAGCCTGCGCGCAAAGCCTGTCGAAGATTTCCAGTTCAAGGCCGAGCGCACGATCGCCCGCATTGGCGATCTTGGCCTCGATCTCGCCAAGCTCGGTGGTGGTGAAGCGCACCTGCCCCGCGAGGGTCTGGCGATGAATGAAGGTCGCGTTCAGCGGTGCGGCCATCAGCTTGTCGCCGTGCTGCGCGGTCACCTCGACAAAATAGCCGAGCACGTTGTTGTGGCGGATCTTGAGACCCTTGACGCCGGTGTCGTCGGCGTAGCGTGCCTGCATCGCGGCCACCACCAGCCGCGAGGCGTCCCGCAGATTGCGGGTTTCATCCAGGGTTGGTTCGTAGCCCGCGCGCACAAAGCCGCCGTCCCGCTTGAACAGCGGGAGTTCGTCGGCGAGGCCGCGCGCGAATTCCCGCGCCAGATCGCGGGAAGGTCGTTGCAGCGCGCTGATAGCATGAGTGATATCGCGCGGAAGTTTCTCGATCCGCGTCATCCGTTCGATGACCTTGTCAGCGGCGAGAATGCCGTCGCGCAGGGCCGCGAGATCGCGCGGGCCGCCGCGCCCGACCGACAACCGCGCCAGCGCACGCGACATGTCCGGGGCGGCACGCAGGATGCCGCGAAGATCTTCCCGCGCAGCACTATCGTTCGCGAACAGCGCGGTGGCGTCGAGCCGGTGGGAAATCGTTGCGCTGTCGGTCAAAGGCGCTGCGAGGCGTTGCGCCAACAGCCGCGATCCGGCGGCAGTCACAGTGCAGTCGATGGCGTCGAGCAGCGAGCCGCGGCGTTCGCCTGCCAGCGTGCGCGTCAGCTCGAGATTGGCGCGGGTGGCGGGATCGATGGCCATGGTGGTGCCGGCGGCTTCGCGGGCCGGTGGCGACAGCGGCAGATGTTTGCCGACCTGCGTGCGGTCGACATAGGTCACGGCAGCAGCGGCGGCGGTCGCCTCCAGCCGCGACATCGCGCCGAAGCCGTCCATGGTGGCCACGGCGAAATAGTCGCACAGACGGCGCTCGGCGGTGGCGGCATCGAAAATGTCGCGCGTCACCGGCGTGACGGCGGCAAGGCTACGGAACAGCGCCGCCAGCTCCGGGTCCGAATACAGCGCATCGGTCACGATGACTTCGGTGGGATTGATCCGCGCCAGTGTCGCGCCGAGCTCGCCCGTGCTGCATTCGGTGACGCTGAACTCCGCCGTCGAAATGTCGATCCACGCCAGGCCGATCCGGTCGCCGGCCGCCGAGGACGCGCGCGTCCGTGCGACGGCGAGCAGATAGTTGTTGGCCTTGGCGTCGAGCAGGTTGTCTTCGGTCAGCGTGCCGGGCGTCACCAGGCGAACAACGTCGCGCCGCACGACACTCTTGTTGCCGCGCTTGCGCGCTTCGGCTGGATTCTCGGTTTGCTCGCAGACCGCGACGCGATGGCCGAGTGCGATCAGCTTGTGCAGATAGTCGTCGGAACGTTCCACCGGCACGCCGCACATCGGGATGTCTTCGCCAGCGTGCTTGCCGCGCTTGGTCAGTGTGATGCCGAGCGCACGCGACGCGGTTTCAGCATCCTCGAAGAACAATTCGTAGAAGTCGCCCATCCGGTAGAACAGCAGCAGCTCCGGATTGGCGGCCTTGATCTCCAGGTATTGTTCCATCATCGGCGTGACACGGCTTGCCGCCTCCGTGGAGGCGGACTCGGTGTTCGGCGGTGCGGGTGGCGTGGAATGGATGGTCATGTGGGCCACACTAGCAAAGTTCTTTCGCCTGGTGGAATTGTGCGGGGCGTTTTCCACGCCTTGCGGCGGGACGTGCATGGCCGCTCTGCCGGCCCATAAGGCGGGTCCGGGCATGGATCATTTGACGCGCCGCGCCGTGCTTCCTAAAACCCGAGCCAGCCGGGAGTGGACGGCGGAAGGTCCGTGCGACAGTCAGGGAGAGCTACCATGCGCGATGTATTCCTTTGCGATGCAGTGCGGACGCCAATCGGCCGTTTCGCCGGATCGCTGGCCAAAGTGCGCGCCGACGATCTGGCCGCGGTGCCGATCAAGGCCCTGATGGCGCGCAACACCAAAGCCGACTGGTCGGCGCTTGAAGAGGTTTCTTACGGCTGCGCCAATCAGGCCGGCGAAGACAACCGCAACGTGGCGCGCATGGCGCTGTTGCTCGCTGGTTTGCCGGAAACCGTCCCGGGCATGACAGTGAACCGGCTCTGTGCGTCGGGCCTCGATGCGGTCGGCGGCATCGCGCGGGCGATCCGCGCCGGTGAAATGGATTTCGCCATCGCGGGCGGCGTCGAATCCATGACGCGTGCGCCGTTCGTGACCGGCAAGGCGACGGAAGCCTATCAGCGCGCGG
Organism: Afipia sp. GW822-FHT04G07; assembly: GCF_058800765.1. Classification (NCBI taxonomy): domain Bacteria; kingdom Pseudomonadati; phylum Pseudomonadota; class Alphaproteobacteria; order Hyphomicrobiales; family Nitrobacteraceae; genus Afipia; species Afipia sp. GW822-FHT04G07. The sequence goes on along the minus strand of NZ_JBXAMP010000001.1, from coordinate 2,470,565 downwards.
TCGAAACCTACGACACCACCATCGGCTGGCGTTTCGTCAATCCGCTTATGAAGCAGCAGTATGGCGTCGATGCGATGCCCGAGACCGGCGAGAATGTCGCCGAGGATTATCAGATCTCGCGCGCCGATCAGGACGCCTTCGCGATCCGCTCGCAGCAGCGCGCAGGCAAGGCCATCGAGGCCGGATACTTCGCCGAGGAGATCACGCCGGTCACAGTGCCCGGCGGCAGGGCCGGTCCAACCGTCGTGGACAAGGATGAGCATCCGCGCCCTGAGACCACGCTCGAAGGACTGGCGAAACTCAAGCCCATCGTGCGCAATCCCGGCACGGTGACGGCCGGCAATGCTTCCGGCGTCAATGACGGCGCGGCGGCGATGATCCTTGCATCCGAGGAGGCCGTGAAGAAGCACGGCCTGACTCCGCGCGCGAAGATTCTCGGATTTGCATCCGCGGGCGTCGCGCCGCGCGTCATGGGTATCGGCCCGGTTCCGGCGGTGAAGAAGCTGCTGGAGCGCCTCGGTCTCAAGATCACCGACATCGACCTGATCGAACTCAATGAGGCTTTCGCTTCGCAAGGCATCGCGGTGTTGCGCCAATTGGGCGTCAAGGACGACGCGGATTTCGTCAATCCGCACGGCGGCGCCATCGCGCTCGGCCATCCGCTCGGCATGAGCGGTGCGCGGCTCGCGATGACGGCGGTCCACGGCATGGAAAAGCGTGGCGGTAAGCTCGCCATCGCCACCATGTGCGTCGGCGTCGGGCAGGGTGCTGCGATGGTGATAGAGAAGCTGAACTGAGCTGACGATGTGTAACGGGGGGCGCTCGCCTCCCGTTCAATCTTGAAAATTCAATCCATCACCGCGGGATGATCCGGCCCCTGCGCCTGCTGGCGCAGCGCCGCCTTGCTCGATCCGATCATCATCGCGAGCGGGATCGCGCAAAGAGTCACGATCATCACCATTTGATAATCGCGCGAGAATGCGATGATCTGCGCCTGGAGCTGAATCAGCACGTCCATGATCGCGCGGCCGGAATCCGTATTCATGTTGAGGATGCCGGCGACATCCGGCATCTGCAGCGCCTGATTGAATGGCGTGACGTGCTCGTTGAGAATGGCATAGCTCTGCCGCCCGCCCTCCGTCAGTTTGGCGATCACCACGGAGATGCCGATCGAGCTTGCGACATTGCGCAACAGCGTCAGCATCGATGTGCCGTCGGTGCGCAAATGATTGGGCAGCGTCAGGAACGCGACCGTACTGAGCGGCACGAACACCAGCCCGAGTCCGAAACCTTGCGCGATGCTCACCGCGACGATGGTCGGAACGCCGGTCTGGTCAGTCCATTCGGTCATGAAGAACAGTGACACCGACATCAGCAGCATTCCGGTCGCGATCAGCGTGCGCGCCTCGACATATTTCATGAAGCGTCCCACCAGCATCATGGCGACGAACGTGCCGAGGCCGCGGGTGGCCAGCAACAGGCCTGCCGTCAGGATCGGATAGCCCATGACGTTTTGCAGATAGGGCGAGGCGAGCGCCATGGTGCTGTAGAGCACCAGACCCATCACCGTCATGAAGACGCAGCCGCCGATGAAGTTCCGATCCTTGAAGATCGCGAACTGGATGAACGGCCGCTTGGTCGTGAACGAATGCGCGAAGAAGTAATAGAAGCCGATAATCGCGATGATCGTCTCGGCGACGATCTCCGGCGATTCCAGCCAGCCCAGTTGCTCGCCGCGATCGAGAGCGATCTGCATCGAACCAATGCCGACGGCCAGCGCCCCGAAGCCGAACCAGTCGAACTTCAGCGCATTGTCGGTTTTGGTTTCGTCCATGAAAATGATGAGTCCGGCGACCGTGACGATGCCGAACGGGATGTTGACGAAGAACACCCAGTGCCAGGAATAGGTTTCCGTCAGCCAGGCCCCGAGCGAGGGTCCCATGATCGGTCCCAGCATCACGCCCATGCCCCAGATCGACATCGCCTTGGCGCGCTCGTGCAGTGCGTAGGAGTCGAGCATCACCGCTTGCGACAGCGGAACCAGAGCGGCTCCGAATACGCCCTGCAACAGGCGAAACAGCACCATTTGCGTGATGTCCTGCGCGAGGCCGCACATCACCGAGGCGATGGTGAAGCCCGCCGAGCACACAATGAAAACCTTCTTGCGTCCGAAGCGATTGGCGATCCAGCCGACCGGCGCTGTCATGATCGCGGCTGCCACGATGTAAGACGTCAGCACCCAGTTGATCTGGTCCTGGGACGCGGAGAGCGTGCCCTGCATGTAGGGCAGCGCGACGTTGGCGATTGTGGTGTCGAGCGCCTGCATGATCGTCGCCGTCATGGCGCAGATCGTCACCATGTTGCGGCGAAATCCGGGGACCGCCGCCGTGGAGGCGGAGGCGGCGGCGGTCACCGGGCATCCTCCTGCGCCGAAGCGGAGGAGAAACCGAACAGGCCTGCAAGCGAGCGTTGATGTCCGGTGTCGATCCAGACATAGGTGCTCATGCCGGCCTTGAGTTTTTGAACGGCCTTGTCGTTGCCGTCGAAATAGATGCGCACCGGCACGCGCTGCACGACCTTGACGAAATTGCCGGTCGAGTTCTGCGGCGGCAGGATCGCGAACTGCGCGCCCGTTCCGGGGCTTAACGATCCGACCTTGCCCACGAAGGTATGGTCGGGGAAGGCGTCGATCGACATCGTCACTTTCTGTCCGTTCGCCACGTAGGTCAGATCGGATTCCTTAAGATTGGCATCGACCCATGGATGGAAGTTGTCGATGACGCTGAACACCGGCGATCCCGCAGCGACGAAACGGCCGAGCTGAATGCTGTCCACCTGCGTCGCGGTGCCGTCAATCGGGGCGCGCAACACGGTGTGGTCGAGATTGCGCTGCGCCTGATCGAGCGCCGCCTTCGCCTGGAAGTACGGCGGGAATTGTTCGAGCGGCAGATCGGGATTGCCAAGCAACTGGTTCTTTGCCGTCGAAAGCTGCTGTTGAACGAACTGAACCTGCGCCTGCGCGGTGACGAGCGCGGTTGCGCTGGTATCGAGATCCAGCTGCGAGCCGGCATTGCTGTGGACGAGGGAGTTCTTGCGTTCAACGTCGCGCTGCTTCAACTCGACGCCCTTCTGGGCAAGATCCACCATCTGGCCATAGATTTTGACGTTGGCGCGAAGGTTGTCGTAGTTGGTTTTGGCCTGATCGAGCGTGGCCTGTGCCTGCTGAAGCGCAAACCGGAACGGCACCGGATCGATTTCGAACAATTCGTCGCCGGCCTTCACCCGCTGGCCTTCCTTGACCATGACCTTCTCGATCTTGCCGGAGATGTCCGGTGTGATGAGAACCTTCTGGGCGCCGACATAGGCGTCGTCGGTGGTGGCGTAACGTCCGCCTGACAGATAGAACACGCCGCCGCCGCCAAGCGCGACGAGCGGAAGCACCACCAGCAGCAGCGTGCGCCGCTTCTCGCGAAACGTTTGGCCCCATGTCTTGCGTGGAGCGGTGTTCGAAGGTGGCACCGGTTTCTCTGTCAGCTTTTGTTCGGTGGGAAATTTGACGATCGGCTCAGCCATACTGCTGCTCCTTTGATTTTGCGTCGCTGACCGCCTGGAGGGCGTCGCGGACGTTGTCCTTGATTGATTCGAGTTGACCGACCAGCGCGTCGGCTTCGCGGGACGTGAGATGATTCAGCGCGGTCTGGGTGATTTGGGAGCGCAGCTTGCCGAGTTGTTCCAGCATCGGGCGTGCGGCGGGGCGCAGGTAGAGACGATTGGCGCGCCGGTCCTTGGCGTCTTCGCGGCGTTCGATGAGATCGTTATTGCAAAGCCGGTCGATGAGCCGTGTCAGCGTGATCGGCTGCAACTCCATCATGTCGGCGAGTTCGGATTGCTTCAGTCCTTCGGTGCGTTCGAGTTTCGCCAGCACCGCCCACTGGGCGCGGGTGATGCCATAGCGCACCGCCAGCTTGTCGGCGTAAAGCCGCAGCATCCGCTGGGTCTCGAACAGCGCGAACAGAAAATCAGCGTTGCCCTTGGGCATGGGCATCTCCATCAGTAAGCTCAGTTATAATAAGCTTGCTTACTAATTCAGGAAGCCTCGCTGCGAAATAAGAGCCATGCAATATCGCATGACTTGGAATTAATAAGAGAAATATCAATTACTTAGGAGGTTATGCCCATTCGACGCCGGATTCGGCGGCAAGGTCGATCGTGCTCTTGCGACCGATGTCGTCGAAGTGGCTGTCCAGAAACTTTTTCGCCGCGCGCATTCCCGCACGATGCAGCAGCTCGAAGAATTCGAAGTCGGTTTTCATCTTGCTGGAGGCGGCGAGGCGATTGCCGAGCGCACCCAGATCGATGCGATGGATGTTGAGCCGGCGGTACTGGTCCTTGCCGGTGCCGCGCGGCAGCCGGCCGTCGTCGATCAGTTGATTGACGAAATCCATCGTGCGCAGCTCGGAGATCAGCGCCGAATTGAAAGTGATTTCGTTCAGGCGGTTGATGATCTCGCCGGAGGTCTTCGGCGTGGTGGTGCGCGACACCGGATTGATCTGCACGACCAGAACGTCTTCCGCTTCTGTCGTCTGCAGAAAAGGAAAGATCGCGGGATTGCCCATGTACCCGCCGTCCCAATAGGGTACGCCGTCGATCTCAACAGCCTGAAACATGAATGGCAGCGCGGCCGAAGCCATCACCACGTCCGGCGTAATCCTTTCGTTCGCGAAAATGCGCAGACGCCCGGTGTGTACATTTGTTGCCGAGATATAGAGCGCCAGATCAGTGTTGCTGCGTATCGCATCGAAATCGACAAAGCGCGAGATCAGGTCGCTGAGTGGATTGATATTGAGGGGATTGAGCTCGTACGGCGAGAAGTAATGCGCCATCGCCTCGAACCAGTTCTGTATTGGTGTCGATGCAAACGGCATCAATGAAAACATCCGGTCCGTCATGGCGCGCTGGATCGGCGGCAGATCGCCGCCGGTACTCGTTGCGCGCCAGAATGCCGCCAGCCGCTTACGGGCCTCCTCGGGGCCGCCGCGCGAGAGCCCGTCGGCGACCATCACAGCGTTCAACGCTCCCGCAGATGCGCCGGACAGTCCGGTGATTTCCAATCGTCCGTCGGACAGCAGATGATCCAGCACGCCCCAGGTAAACGCGCCGTGCGATCCGCCGCCTTGAAGCGCCAGATTGATCTTTTTCGCGCTGCTTGCCTTGCGCGTGCCGGAAAAATTCCACGGCGTGAGATTGTCGAGGTAGGTTTTGAGAGTGGTCGCCATCAGCTTCTTCTCTCTGAAATGATGCAGTTTATTGGCTGGCCCGAGGCCCCGCGTTCAGTTGTACGCCCCTGATTTGGGGTTTTTATGATGCATTGCAATAGAAAATGATGCGATGCACAAATAACCCGCAAGTATGCCGCTGAAATGATGAGCGGAATCAGATTAACCGCACTACATATTGATCCAATGAAACAAGCGAAGCCCGTCTTTCCAGCCCCCGATCATGATCACGGCCGCTGCGCCGAGGACGCATTTTCGCATGCTGAAAAAATCTGCGTCGGTCGCGGCCAGAAGTTCACGCCGATCCGGCGGCAGGTGCTGGGCGCGTTGCTGTCGAGCCATCGGCCGCTCGGCGCATATGAGGTGATCGACGAACTCGCCAAGACAATGCCGCGTCCGGCGCCGATCACGGTTTATCGCGCGCTCGATTTTCTGATGGACAATGGTCTGGTCCATCGCATCGAAAGCCGCAACGCGTTTCTGGCGTGCGCGCACAATCACGACGAGACCGCGGTGGTGGCGTTCCTGATCTGCGAGACCTGCGGGTCGGTCGGAGAAATTCCGGCAGCGCCCTTGGCGCAAAGTTTCAACGAGGCAGCACGCGGCACGGGCTTCGCGCCGAAACTGTCGGTGGTGGAAATCACCGGCACCTGCGCGCATTGCCAGCGGGCGGCGTAGGCCAAACAATAACACGGTGCAAAGCCGGACACGGGGTGCGATGTCATCAGACAGCTTGAAAATTGCGCCGGCCGGGCGGTCCCTGAGTGCGGCCGCCGTTGCTCTCATGGTCATGCTGTGCCTGAGCTGGGGCTTCAATCAAATCGCGGTCAAGCTCGCGCTTCCGGACATTCCACCGCTGTTGCAGGCCACGATCCGCTCGACCGGCGGGCTGATCATCATCGTGCTGGTGGCCTGGCTGCGCGGTGTGCCGCTGCTCAGGCGCGACGGCACGCTTGGCGCGGGCCTGCTCGCCGGGCTTTTCTTCGGACTCGAATTCATCCTGGTCTATCGCGGATTGCTCTACACCACGGCAACGCGGGCGGTGGTGTTTCTCTACGTCGCGCCATTCGTGGTGGCGCTCGGCTCGCGGCGATTTCTCGGCGAGCAATTGAGCCGCTTGCAGTGGGGTGGGCTGGCGCTGTCCTTTGCGGGCGTGGCATTGGCGATCGGCGTGCCGCAGCCGTCCGTCGATGCGAGCGTTATCCTGGGGGACATCATGGTGGTGGGCGGCGGCATCCTGTGGGCCGCGACCACGCTGGTGGTGAAGGCGACGCGGCTGCTGCAGGTGCCGGCGGAGAAAACGCTGGCCTATCAGATCGCCGTCTCGATCCCGATCCTGGCGCTCGGAGCCGCGGTGTCGGGCGAGAGCATCACCCATATGCCGGGACCGGCGGCCTGGACGTCCATGGCCTATCAGACGTTCTGGATCGTCGGGACGACGTTCCTGATCTGGTTCTTTCTCATAAAGTCCTATTCGGCCAGCAAACTGTCGTCATTTACCTTTATGACGCCGCTGTTTGGGGTGATTGGTGGCTATTTCGTGATGCATGACCAGCTGACCCCAGCGTTTGCGGGGGCTGCCCTTCTGGTCATGGCGGGCCTATATCTGGTAAACCGCCCGGGCGAAGCAGGCGGCGATCCCCTGCTCCCCGTCACAAAAACCTGATATTTGAGCCCCGAAAGGGATTTCGAAGTGAGCGATCTGAAAGAACGAACCAGAACCATCGAGGCCGGCCCCAAGGGGCGCCACCGCACGGTTCAGGTTGTGGTTGGCAACGTCAAGGTTGGCGGCGGCGCACCGATCGTGGTGCAGTCGATGACCAACACCGACACCGCCGACATCGAAGGCACCGTCACACAGGTCGCAGCGCTTGCGCGCGCCGGCTCCGAAATGGTCCGCATCACGGTGGACCGCGACGAGGCCGCCGCTGCCGTTCCGCATATCCGCGAGAAGCTCGACAAGCTCGGTGTCGACGTGCCGCTGATCGGCGACTTTCACTACATCGGCCACAAGTTGCTCGCCGATCATCCGGCCTGCGCGGCGGCGCTGTCGAAGTATCGCATCAATCCGGGCAACGTCGGTTTCAAGAACAAGCGCGACACGCAATTCACCGACATTGTCGAAATGGCGCTCAAGCACGGCAAGACCATCCGCATCGGCGCGAACTGGGGTTCGCTCGATCAGGAGTTGCTGACCAAGCTGATGGAAGAGAACGCCAAGTCGCCCGATCCGATTGACGCCCGCGCGGTGACGCGCGAGGCCATGGTGCAGTCGGCTCTGTTGTCGGCGGCGCGCGCAGAGGAAATCGGCCTGCCCAAGAACAGGATGATCCTGTCGGCCAAGGTTTCCAACGTGCAGGATCTGATCGCGGTGTATCGCGAATTGGCTGCGCGTTCGGATTACGCCATTCACCTCGGTCTCACCGAAGCCGGCATGGGCTCGAAGGGTATCGTCGCCTCGTCGGCGGCGCTCGGCATCCTGCTTCAGGACGGTATCGGCGACACCATTCGCGTCTCGCTCACGCCTGAACCCGGCGGCGACCGCACCATCGAAGTGAAGGTCGGTCAGGAAATTCTTCAGACCATGGGATTCCGCACGTTCGTGCCGCTGGTCGCGGCATGTCCCGGTTGCGGCCGCACCACCTCGACGGTGTTCCAGGAACTCGCGCGCGATATTCAGGCCTTCATTCGCGATGAGATGCCGAACTGGAAAACACGCTATCCCGGCGTCGAAGAGCTTAACGTCGCGGTGATGGGCTGCATCGTGAACGGCCCCGGCGAATCCAAACACGCGAATATCGGCATTTCGTTGCCGGGCACGGGCGAAACACCGGCCGCGCCGGTGTTCGTCGATGGCCAGAAATTCCGCACGCTGCGCGGTCCGGGTATCGCGGCCGATTTCAAGGCGCTGGTGATCGATTACATCGAACAGCGTTACGGTGGCGCTGGCGCAAAAGCCCCGGCGATCACAGCCGCCGAATAAGTTTTCGGTACATTCCGCGTAAAATAAAACCTGCCTGCGATCAAAGCGGCAGGTTTTTTTCGCGGTTATCGACCACGGCTTCCTCGAGATCGAGATCGCGCTCGATCCGCCGCCGGGTTTCGTCGGTGATTTTTCCGTCACGCAGCAGCTTATGCAGATGCGCACGCTCGACCGAAATGATCTCGCGGACCAGTGACGCGCCCTGCGTCGCTGGCGTGACCTGACCATCCTCCCGGGGTGGATCGGGGAGTGCGCGCATCCGGGTTTCGTGACGGGCCTCGAGAAATCGTGCGAGGCTTTGGGGCAGGTTGCGCTCCCGGATAATCTTGTCGAGCGAGCCGCGCGCGGCTTCCAGAATATGCCGCCTTGCGGCGATTTCGGCTTCGCGCTCGTGAATGGCTTCGAGCTGTCCGTGCTTCGACAGGCCAAGCATCTTCACCACCAGCGGCAGCGTAAGCCCGATCCCGACCAGCGTGACGAAGATCACGCCGAAGGTGACGAACAGGATCAGGTCGCGATGGGGAAATTCTTCGCCGCTGGGCAAGGTCAGCGGCACTGCGAGTGCGACTGCGAGCGAGACCACGCCGCGAATGCCGGTGAAGCCGATGACGACAATGGCGCGCCATGACGGCAGTGGATCGCGAGCGGCCAGTCGTTTGCTGAATACGCGTGTGAGATAGGTGCCGGGGAAAACCCAGATGAATCTCGCGGCGATCACGATCGCGGAGATGATGGCGATGGCCATGAGAATGTTGCCAACGGGCAGGTCTTTGGATTTCTCGACCAGAACCCGTGTCTCGAATCCGATCATCAGGAACAGCACGCCCTCGATCAGCCAGATCACGACATCCCAGAAGAAAATGCCCTGCAGGCGGGTGCTCGCGGGAATCAGCAGCGGGCCGTTCCAGCTCACATAGAGGCCGGCGACGACGGTCGCGATCACGCCCGAGCCGTGGAAGTGCTCCGGAACCCAGAACGCGAGGTATGGCGTCAACAGCGAGAGAGCAATCTCGACGCGCGGATCGTGCGCCCATTGCCGCAGCCGCAGGCTAAGCCAGCCGACAGCCACGCCGAAGGCGATTTCGCTGACGATGATTGCGACAAACGTGCCGGCGGCGGGAGCCAGCGAGAACGTGCCGGTCGATACCGCCAGCACGGCAAAGCGATACAGGATCAGCGCGGTTGCATCGTTCGCCAGTCCTTCGCCTTCGAGAATGACGAGAATGCGGTGTGGCAGCTTGAGGCGCCTTGCGATGGCGAGCGGCGCCACCACGTCCGGCGGCGAGACGATTGCGCCGAGCACGAAGCCAATACCCCAGGGCAGGCCCAGAACCCAGTGCGCGGCGGCGGCGACCGCGCAGGTCGTGAAGATCACGCAGCCGATGGCGAGCAGCGCGATGGGCCGCAGGTTGGCTTTGAACTCCCGCCAGCTCATCGAGACACCCGCCGAATAGATCAGCGGCGGCAACACCAGCAGCAGCACGCCTTCCGGCTTGATCTCGATGCTTGGAAAGCCGGGCGTGAACGCGAGCACGATGCCGACGACCAGGAAGACGATGGCGGGCGCGATTTCCAGCTTCTTCGCCAGCGTGGCGGAGGCTCCGAGCACGGTCAGCACAAGGAGGAAAGTCAGGAATGTTGCGACCATGCTGGTGTCTCGTATCCGACTTATCTTCTCTCGCCGCCCGCCCCGACGATACGTCGGAATCAAATCACGAGAGTCAAATCGCGCTGGCGGCGATGTTGACCATCAGGGCCACCAACGCGGTGTTGAAAATGAATGAGGCGACGCCGTGGGCCGTGGCGGTGCGGCGGATAATCTTGTCGGTGATGCCGACGTCAGAGACCTGTGCCGTCATGCCGATCACAAACGAGAAGTAGACGAAGTCCCAGTAGTCGGGTTCGCCGCCGCCGGGAAACGCGAGCCCGCCGGCCTTGGCGGCGCGGTAATAATCATGCGCGTAATGGAGCGCGAATGTGGTGTGAATGGCGCACCATGACAGGACGATAGTCACCACGGCGAGCACGAGCTGCGGGGTTTGTTGCGGCTTGATTCCGAGCTCCAGGACGATGGCGGCTATGCTGGCGAACGCCGCGACTGCCGTGAGGATCAGGATCAGAAAGCGTCCGTCGTCCTGCGCCGCGGCTTGGCGGCGAATCTGTTCAGTGTTGCAACTGAAGACGGTGACGAAGGCGAGCGACAAGTACAGCGCGATGGAAACGTCCCATGCGACGAGAAGCCGGGTCGCCAGCCGCCACGCGGCGGGCATCACCAGCAAGGAAAGCGTTCCAATTGCAAGCGAGATGAAAAGGCGTGGCCGTGCATAGATAATGCGCAACGGCGCCGGCATGCCCTTGAGACGAAGAAGATACGGATCTCCGCCCTTCTTCCCTGTCATCGCAGCTCCTAGTTCTGCCGCTCGGCGACGAAGCGCGACGCCGCGCGGAGAACATCGCCCTTCGCGCCGAATGGCGCGAGGGCGGCATCGGCATGCTTGAGGAGATCGCGCACGCGAGCCTTGGCGCCGTCGATGCCAAGCAGCGTGACGAACGTGGTCTTGCCGGCCGCGGCATCCTGTCCGGCGGGTTTGCCGAGTGCCGTGGCGTCGCCTTCGACGTCCAACAGGTCGTCGGCGATCTGGAATGCTTCGCCCAGTGCATGACCGTAGGTGTCGAGCGCGTCGTACTGCGCCTTGGGCGCCTGACCGAGAAGCGCACCTGCGATGCAGCCATACTTGAGCAATGCGCCGGTCTTCATCTGCTGCAGCTTGGCGACGTCCGGCGGCTCCGGATCGCCGAAGCGGCCTTCGCCGGCAAGATCCATGATCTGTCCTCCGACCATGCCGCCGATGCCCGACGCGCGCGCCAATGCGCGGGTTAGCAGCAGACGCACCGTCGGGTCTTTGTGGACTTCATCGCGGGTGATGATGTCGAATGCGAAAGTCAGGAGCCCGTCGCCCGCGAGGATCGCGGTGGCATCGTCGAATTTCTTGTGCGACGTCGGACGTCCGCGGCGCAGATCGCTGTTGTCCATCGATGGCAGATCGTCATGGATCAGCGAATAACAGTGGATGCATTCGAGTGCGGCGCCCGCCATCAGCGCGGCATCGCGCGCGACGCCGAATACGGCGGCGCTTTCCACCACCAGAAAAGGACGAAGCCGCTTGCCGCCGTTCAGGCTCGAATAACGCATCGCCTCCATCAGCCGGTGAGGCCGCTCGATTTCGCCTGCCAACGGCTTTTCGGACATAAGGCGCGCCAGCAGCGCCTCGGTGTCCGCTGCCGTGGCGTCGAGACGTTTCATGAAATCCTGTGGTGAAGTGCCGGTGGTCATCAAAAGCTCCAAAGGAACGCAAATTTCGGCGGACAATCCGTCATGCCGCCGCTCGCGTCAATTCCGCAGAACGCAATCCTGACAGGGATTTGGCTAGAGCCGAGCTGCGGGTTTCTGCTAGCAAGGGCGGGGTGCGATGCCCGGCCGATCTCCAGACAGGAATGTCCATGGCTGCTTATGTCATTTTCGATGTCGAGATTCGCGACGCCGAGCGGTATCGCAATTTCATGAGCGAGGTGAAGCCGGCGCTGGAAGAAGCGGGAGGGCGTTATCTTGCCCGCGGCGGCGCGCACAAGGTGCACGAAGGCGATTGGAGCCCACGTCGCATTGTTCTTCTTGAGTTCCCGTCGGTGGCCGCGTTCGAGACTTTCTATCACGGCCCGGTTTATCAGGGCCTCAAGCATATTCGGGATGAGTGCAGTTCGGCCCGGCTCGTCAGCGTTGAAGGGCTATAGGCTGAATGCGACGACTGATCCGTGGAGTGGTGTTGATTGTACTGGGGCTTGTGCTGCTGCCCTACGTGCTGACGCCGATTTACAACGCGGGGCACCCCATCTCGACGCTGATGATCGGGCGTTTCCTCACGGGCGAGCCGGTGACGCGAACGTGGGTCGATATTGACGCCGTTGCTCCGGCATTGCCGCGCTCCATCGTCGCCGCCGAGGACGCCAAATTTTGCTTCCATCGCGGCATCGACTGGAATTCGGTTCAGGACATCATCGAGGACGCGCAGGATGGTGGCGAGGTCACCCGTGGCGGCTCCACCATTACGCAGCAGGTCGCGAAGAACCTGTTTCTGTGGCCGGGGCGTAGCGTGGTCCGCAAGGTCCTGGAATTTCCGCTGGCGCTCTGGATCGATCTGATCCTGCCGAAAAAGCGCATTCTGGAACTGTATCTGAACGTGGCGGAACTGGGTCCCGGCGGCCAGTTCGGCGCCGAGGCTGGCGCGAACTACGCCTTCGGCCGCCCGGCATCGGATCTGTCGCCGCAACAGGCCGCCTTGCTGGCCTCGATCCTCCCCAATCCGGTGATCCGGAGCGCCCGCAAACCGGGTCCCGGCGTCAGGCGGCTGGCCGGAACCTATATGCAACGGGCCCAGTCTGCGGAAATCTCCAACTGCTGGGGCCGGACCCGCTGATTTTTGGGCCATTTTTGGGTATTTTCCGCGCATTCCCGGTCTAGCTTTCGCGCCCGGCTTCATCTATAAGCCCGACCTCAATCCGAATTCTGGAGAGCCCCCGCCCGGCGGGTGAGCCTTGATTTAGAGGACGACGATCCCATGGCCGTTCCACGCAGGAAAACCTCGCCGTCACGCCGCGGCATGCGCCGCTCGGCGGACGCGCTCAAGAAGCCGACATATGTCGAGGACAAGGATTCGGGCGAATTGCGCCGTCCGCACCACCTCGATCTCAAGACCGGCATGTACAAGGGCCGCCAGGTCCTGAAGGTCAAGAAGGACTGACGTCCTTCTTCGTTCGCGCTGCCTCGCGCAGCGCGAACAGCGGTGCTGTTTGGCGGAAGGCATGCGAAGGCCTTCCACAAGAACGCCACACACCCATGTGACGACAAACGCCTTACAGGACGTCGTTCAAGGAAAGCTGCCGGCGATGATCGGTTTCCCGCTGCTTCTGATTCCGTTCGCGATCTACAACATCTTCGTGTTTCTGATGCCCGGCGTGGCTTTCACCGCGCCGATCGCAAGCATGACGCTGATGTCCGGCGTGGCGTGGACGCCGACGTTCGGTGATGCGCTGCTCGCGCTGGGAACGCTGCTGCTGCTGCTCGAGGTCATCAAGGCCGCGCGGCCCGGCGCGCGATATCTGACCGATCATTTGCTGTCGCTGATCGTGTTCGGCGCGGCGGTTGCAGAGTTCGTGATGCTCGCCCCGTTCGGCACCTCGACGTTCTTCCTGCTCACGGTGCTGATGGCCGTGGAGTTCCTTGCGGGCGTGTCGATCGGGTTCCGTAACCGACATCGTCGCGCCCCGGTTGCGATGCCCGCATCTGTAGCGCCCGCCGCCGAGTCGGCGGTTGTACCGACTCCAACTGACGTGACGAGAGACGCTGCGCGGGCCTCGACCCGTCTCGCTCCGTCCGAACCGTCATTCGGTCGGACGGATCCGAAGCCGGTCGAGCCGGTGTTTGATCGCGCGCCAGAGCCGCGATCGGAGCCACAGCTTCGCACCGAGCCGCAGCCTGAGCTTGCACCCAAGCCGAGGCCGTCGCTTGATGTCGTCCGGAGTTCAGAGAGCGCCGCTCCTGCGCCCGAGCGCAAGATCGCGGACTGGAGCGTTGCCGACCTCGTGTCGGATCATGAGCCCGGAACCAAAACCCCACCGAAGCCCTGACCGCGGCTCACGCGGTTTGCGATAGCATCCTGCCGGAGTTGTTCGTGCTCTGCCCGGTTGCGCGGTCGTACACTGTGCGTGCGTCGGACGGTGTTGCCCGCCGCAGGGCTCGCGTCTGCGGCGTCTGCTCGGCCATCGCAATCAGATGTGCGACGAACGATGCGTCCGGCCGCGCCGAGCGCCGCGTTACCGTCGGGGCCACAAGCTCGACAGGAACCACCGCCCGGCTCGCGACAGGCGCGTCCGTGGCTTCTTGCCGAGCCGCAGATTGCGGCGTGTGTGAGCCTCGGCCGGTCGGTGTGATCCTGGAAATAATCATGGCGCTTCAGGGGCCTGCCTCATTTTGAGACGCATTGCGCCTCTCCAGCAAGACATCGCAAGGGCTGTGCCGGATGTGGTTGGCATGGGGTTACCTGCTTCAGGACATTGATAATCAAGCTGTTTGCCAGATTATTCAGGAAGTTGACCTAGACTCCCGGGCACCAGACACTTCAATCCCAGTCACGAATCACCCGTACGCGCGTCCCGGAACGAGGCAGCTTTGACAGTCACGCGGTTCCAATCCTCGCTCCATTCGGGGCCTGCCGTCGCACCTGCGGACAGCCTGTCGGGCCGCCGCATCCATCCTGTGGCCGGTCCGGATCTTCTCGCCATCCTCGGACAGGCGAGCTTCTCGTGGAACATCGTAGGCGACACCCTGCACTGGAGCGACAACGTCGCGGCCGTTCTTCCCGATATTCCACAACCTGCGTTGTTGAAGGCCGGCGAGTTTTCAAAGCTGATCGAGCCGATGCGCGGCATCCGCAACGACGCCGTGCTGAATTCGACCGCGACCGACTGCGGGGAGGGCGTGCCCTATCAGATCGAGTACGGCCTGCGCGCGGGCATATCGGCGCCGGTGCTCTGGATCGATGAATGCGGCCGCTGGTTTGCTGGCCCCGACGGGAAGCCGTCCCATGCCCACGGCATCATTCGCGTCAATAACGAACGCCACGCCCGCGACGAGCAACTCCTGAAGCTTTCACAGAACGATCCGCTGACCGGCGAATTCAATCGCACGCGCCTGGTGGCTGCGCTGGCGGAGGCTATCGAGGAAGCCGGCCGGTTCCGATCGTCCTTCGCCTTCATGCTGGTCGGCATCGATCACCTCGCGCAGATCAACGACGCCTTTGGCTATGAAGTCGCCGACGAGGTCATTCTCGAAGTTGCCAAGCGTATCCGCGCGCGGTTGCGCGGTGGCGATGTGCTCGGCCGTTTCTCCGGCAACAAATTCGGACTAATCCTGAAGAATTGCTCTGTCGATGACATGAATATCGCCGCTGAGCGATTTCTGTCCGGAATTCGCGATGAGGTGGTGCCGACCAGATCGGGTCCGGTGGCATTGACCGCATCGATCGGCGCCATCAATGCGCTGCGGCACGCCAACACCGTTGAAGACGCGATGAGCCGGACTCAGGAGGCGCTGGCTCTCGCCAAGGCGCGGCGCCGGGGCTCCTTGATGGTCTGGCATCCGAACGTGGAGCGCGATGCGCAGCGCCGGGTCAACATCCGCGTCACCGATGAGATCGTCACCGCGCTGAACGAACGCCGTATCGTGATGGCTTACGAGCCGGTCGTCACCACGATCTCACGGCAGCCTGCGTTTCACGAATGTCTGGTGCGGATGCGTCAGGAGGACGGCGCTTACTCGCTGTCGCCCGACATCGTGCCGGTCGCCGAGAAGCTCGGCCTGATCAGGCTTGTCGATCACCGCGTGCTGGAGCTGGTGATCGCGGAGCTCGCAAGCGCACCGCAGGTGCAGCTGAGCCTGAACATTTCCCCCGGTACGGCGATGGACCCTGACTGGTGGGCCAGCATCGAGTCCCTGATGCAGACACATCCCGGGGTCGGCGAACGGCTGATCGTCGAGATCACCGAAACGGTGGCGATCCAGAATCTGGACGATGTCCGCGGATTCGTCACGCGCCTGAAGAACTTCGGCAGCCGGATCGCGATCGACGATTTCGGCGCCGGCTACACGTCATTTCGCAACCTGCGCAAGCTCGGCGTTGATATCGTGAAGATCGACGGTGCGTTCGTGCAGAACATCGCGCGCTCTTCGGATGACCGCGCCTTCGTGCAAACCCTGATCGATCTCGCGCACCGGCTCGGCATCAAGACCGTCGCCGAATGGGTGCAGGACGAGGAATCGGCCAGGCTGTTGCAGGGCTGGGGCTGCGATTACATCCAGGGGCGGCTGACAGGACTGGCTTCGCTGACGAAGCCGTGGGTCATGGATGCGACCCAGCCCCGGTGCGCCAAACCGGCGGCGTCAGCCGCAAGCTGACATCGACAACTTGCGGCGGCAGGTTGCGACAAGCGGATTTGCCGCGTCCTGCAGAAATCCTGCTAATCAGCTCTTGTTTTCTGATTCCCGGGACATGCGCTCGAGACGATCCTGCATTTCTTTCATCTGACGCTTGAGATCGTCGATATCCGCTTCGGGCTCGCTCGCGGTCGGCGGGGATTCGGCTGACGGCGTTTCCTTGCGCAGCGGCGCACCGAAAGGCTTGAACATCGAGAACGTGCGTTCGAACATTTCCATGTTGCGGCGAACATGTTCTTCCAGCGGCGCGAACGGCGTCATGCTGAAGGTATTCGTCATCTGCTTGCGGAATTTTTCCTGTTCGCGCGTCAGCGTATCGATGGACTGCTCCAGATATTTCGGCACGATCATCTGCATGCTGTCGCCGTAAAAGCGGATCAGCTGGCGCAGGAACGTGGTCGGCAGCAGGTTCTGTCCGGCCTTGTTTTCCTGTTCGAAAATGATCTGGGCCAGCACTGAGCGGGTGATGTCGTCGCCGGTTTTCGCGTCGTAGACGAGGAAATCCTCGCCTTCCTTCACCATGGCCGCGAGATCTTCAAGCGTCACGTAAGTGCTGGTGCCGGTGTTGTAGAGGCGCCGATTGGCATACTTTTTAATCGTAATTGGCTGATCGGATTTTGCCATGGACTCACACATACCTACTTAGCGAGGAATGGAACCGGCGAACGTCGCCGAGGGCAGTGCAAACAATGCATCGCAATAAACTAAGCACTTTCAGAATGGTACGGCTACCGTTTTGTGCAGCACGGTTAATGTCCGGGCATGGCGCGGCGGCCGAAACGCCCAGCAAACGGCCAGAATGCCTTTGGCCGATTGACACGAAAAGGCTAGGTTAACAGGATAGAGCGAGAGCTAGCCGGCCCCACCGGCGGCATTCCCCTCGCGGCCCCGAGTCCTTATCGACTTCAAAATCAGGAGATGTCCATGTCCGACGATGTCGTCATCGTCAGCGCTGCCCGCACCCCGGTCGGCACCTTCAACGGCGCATTCGCCAATATCCCCGCCCACGACCTAGGGGCCGTCGCCATCAAGGCCGCGCTCGATCGGGCCGGCATCGAGCCCGCCCGCGTCTCCGAAATCATCATGGGCCAGATCCTGACTGCGGCTCAGGGGCAGAATCCGGCACGTCAGGCTGCCATGAAGGCCGGTATCCCGGTGGAAAGCCCGGCTTGGGGCGTCAACATGCTGTGCGGATCGGGATTGCGCACGGTGGCCTTGGGTTATCAGGCCCTCATGAACGGCGATTCCGAGATCGTGGTCGCCGGCGGTCAGGAATCCATGAGCATGTCGCCGCATGCCCAGCATTTGCGAGGTGGCGTCAAGATGGGCGCACTCGATCTCGTCGATACCATGATCAAGGATGGATTGTGGGATGCCTTCAACGGCTACCACATGGGCAACACCGCGGAGAACGTCGCGCGGCAGTTCCAGATCACTCGCCAGCAGCAGGACGAGTTCGCCGTTGGTTCGCAGAACAAGGCCGAAGCGGCGCAGAAGGCCGGCAAGTTCAAGGATGAAATTGTGCCGTTCACCGTCAAGACCCGCAAGGGCGACATCGTGGTGGAAGCCGATGAAGGCCCGCGCCACGGCGCCTCGGTGGAAGCGATGACCAAGCTCAAGGCCGCCTTCGAAAAGGACGGCACCGTGACCGCCGGCAACGCGTCGGGCATCAATGATGGCGCCGCGGCGCTGGTGCTGATGACTGCGAAGCAGGCCGCCAAGGAAGGCAAGACACCGCTCGCGCGGATCGTGTCGTGGGCGCAGGCCGGCGTCGATCCGTCGATCATGGGCACAGGCCCGATCCCCGCATCGCGCGCTGCGCTTAAGAAAGCCGGCTGGAAACCTGGCGATCTCGATCTGATCGAGGCCAACGAGGCTTTCGCTGCTCAGGCGTCCGCTGTGAACAAGGAAATCGGCTGGGATCCTGCCAAGGTCAACGTCAACGGTGGCGCAATTGCCATCGGTCATCCGATTGGCGCATCGGGCGCGCGCGTGCTGGTGACGCTGCTGCATGAAATGCAGAAGCGCGATGCCAAGAAAGGTCTCGCGACGCTGTGCATCGGCGGCGGCATGGGCATCGCAATGTGCGTTGAGCGGTAACGTTCTTTCGAACGCACTGCACAATACAAAGTCTAAATGCCCGGCATTCTGCCGGGCATTTTTTCTTGCTGTTGTTGCAAATGGCCTGAATACTTGTTTTCCAAAAACACTTCAGTGACGGAGGGGATACTCAACATGGCACGCGTGGCATTGGTAACAGGTGGAACACGCGGCATCGGCGCTGCGATCAGCAAGGCGTTGAAAGCCGCCGGCTACAAGGTTGCGGCAAGTTATGCCGGCAATGACGAGGCCGCCGCGAAATTCAAGGCCGAGACGGGAATCCCGGTCTACAAATGGGATGTCGCCGCGTTCGACGCATGCGCGGACGGGGTCAAGAAAGTTGAAGCCGATCTCGGGCCGATCGATGTGCTGGTCAACAACGCCGGCATCACCCGCGACGTGCCATTCCACAAGATGTCGCTCGACCAGTGGAACGCCGTCATCAACACCAATCTCGGTTCGCTGTTCAACATGACGCGGCAGGTCATCGAGGGGATGCGCACCCGCAAGTTCGGCCGCATCATCAGCATTTCATCGATCAACGGCCAGAAGGGGCAGTTCGGACAGGTCAATTATTCGGCGGCGAAGGCCGGCGACATCGGCTTCACCAAGGCGCTCGCGCTTGAGAATGCGCGCGGCGGCATCACCGTGAACGCGATCTGCCCCGGCTACATCAACACGGAAATGGTGCAAGCGGTGCCGAAGGATGTGCTGGAGAAAAACGTCATTCCGCAGATTCCGGTAAGCCGCCTCGGCGAGCCCGAGGAAATCGCACGCGCCGTGCTGTTTCTTGCGTCCGACGATTCCGGCTTTATCACCGGATCGACGATGACGATCAATGGCGGGCAGTATCTGCACTAACATCTCCCGGCCGAAGGAGTGGCGTTGTCGCGGATTGAATGGCATTGATCCGCGATGACCTCGTCCGCTGCCACTCTGATCGGACTGACCGCCATTCTGATGTGGTCGCTGCTTGCCGCGTTTACCGTGGCGACAGGCCGCGTCCCGCCGTTTCAGCTGCTGGCGATGACGTTCGCCATCGGGGCGTGTGTGGGACCTTTGACATGGCTGTGGCGGCCGTCCGCGATCCGCGCCCTGCGGCAGCCTGTTCTGGTCTGGCTGGTCGGGATCGGCGGACTGTTCGGGTATCACGCGCTGTATTTCCTGGCGCTGCGCCTCGCGCCGCCGGCGGAGGCGGGCCTGTTGAACTATCTCTGGCCGCTGCTGATCGTGTTGTTGTCCTCGCTGCTGCCGGGCGAGCGCCTCGCGCCGCATCACATCGTTGGCGCGGTACTCGGTTTTGCCGGCACGGTCGTGCTGTTTGCCGGCAATAGCGGGTCTCAGTTCGATCCCGCCCATATTCCCGGCTTTGTCGCTGCCTTTGTCGCAGCATTCGTATGGGCCGGCTATTCCGTGATGTCGCGCAAGCTCGCATCGGTGCCGACGGACGCAGTCGCGGGTTTTTGCCTGGCCACGGCGGTTCTGGCGGCGGCGTGTCACTTCGCTTTTGAAGTCACGATCTTGCCGGAAACCGCTTTGCAGTGGCTCGCCATCGTGGCGCTCGGCATCGGTCCGGTGGGCATCGCGTTCTTCGCGTGGGACATCGGCATGAAACGCGGCGACATCCGCGTGCTGGGGGCTGCGTCCTACGCTACACCGCTGCTGTCCACGGCGTTTCTCATTGTTGCAGGGTTCGCCAAACCCACAGCGACATTGGCCATTGCAGCCGCATTGATCGCGGGCGGCGGCCTCATTGCCGCGAAGGATATGATCGCCAAACGATCATCCTAACCCGGTGACCAGCCGGGCGGCGCAAGCTCGAACGTTGCAAAGTCGAAACCGGGCGCGACCGTGCAGCCGACCAGTGTCCAGTCGCCGCTGCTCTCGGCCGCCTGCCACGCATGGGCAGGCACAACGGCTTGCGGCAGTTCGCCTGCTGTCAAATCGCATCCGAGCCGGATCGCGCGCTCGCCGTCGCCGTCGGCGATCCGCAGCGTCAATGCGCTGCCGGCGTAATAGTGCCAGACCTCCGCTGCATCCACGCGATGCCAGTGCGATTTCTCGCCGCGGGCCAGCAGGAAGTAAATCGCGGTGGAGGCCGCGCGGCTCCCTGTGGCGGTTTGCGGATCGCGGAATGTCTCGCGATAATGCCCGCCTTCTGGATGCGGCTTCAGATCGAGACATGCGATGATCTCGCCCGCCGACAGCGCTGTTGACGGCCCGGTCAAGCCTTGTGTCATGCCTTGTTCTTGCGCTCGCGCAGTTCTCCGAACACCTCAGCCGGACTCTTGCCCGCAAGCCCGACGGCGGCGGCAACGGACGGAACGTCGGCGCGCAGGAAGGTGTTGGCTTCCTTCTCGTCGCGGATCAGCGTCGGGATTGTCGGCTGGTTTGCGGCGCGCAGCTTCGCAACTTCCTCGGCGCGCGCCTTCAATGCCGGATTGTTGGGCTCGATGCCGAGTGCGAACTTGACGTTGGAGGCGGTGTATTCATGACCGCAATAGACGCGCATGTCGTTCGGCAGCGCGCGCAGTTTGAGGAGCGATTCCCACATCATCGGATAGGTGCCCTCGAACACGCGGCCGCAGCCGATCGAGAACAGCGTGTCGGCGCAAAACAGCGCGCGGTCGTCATCGAACACGTAGCTGATGTGATCGAGCGTGTGACCCGGCGTTTCCAGCACACGCGCTGTCAGGTTGCCGACCTTGACGCTCGCGCCTTCCTTCACGCGTTCGTCGACCTGTGCGATCGCCGTTCCCTTGTCGTGAGGCGCAACCACGCGACAGTTATATTTTGCCTTGAGTTCGGCAATGCCCCCCACATGGTCATTGTGATGATGGGTGACGAGAATGTCAGTCAGCGTCCAGCCCTCGCGCTGCAATGCCTTGATGATAGGGCCGGCCTCCGGTGCGTCGATCGAGGCGGTGGCCTTGGTGACCGGATCGTGAATGAGATAGCCGAAATTATCGGACAGGCAGGGAAACAGGCGAATCTCGGCAGTCATGACGTCTCCATTCGTCGAGGATAGGCCACGCTAACACGGTCATATTGCAGAGTGAAATACGTTAACGCTGGTCCGTTGATCGTCCGGCGGACGCTGCATCTCGCGATGCGGCGTGTTAGAGTGACGGTATGACAATCGACGTGATCGACCTGCGCAATTTTTATTCGCAGCGCCTCGGAACCGTAGCGCGGCGGCTGATCAGTCGCGGTATCCAGCGGCACTGGCCGCATGCCGATGGCCTGCGTGTCGCTGGGCTCGGCTATCCGACGCCGTATCTGGGATTGTTTCGCGAGGATGCCGAGCGGTGCATCGCACTGATGCCCGCCGCGCAGGGCGTGCTCAAATGGCCCACGGCGCGTCCGACGCTCTCGACGCTGGTGGATGAATTTTCGCTGCCGCTGGCCGATGCCGCCGTCGACCGCATTCTCCTGGTTCACGCGCTGGAAATATCCGACGACCCGGAAGGATTGCTGCGCGAGGTGTGGCGCGTGCTGGCGCCGTCGGGCCGCATGATGGCGATTATTCCCAACCGCCGCGGTGTGTGGACGCGAACCGACAACACGCCGTTCGGCCACGGCCGGCCCTATTCGCGCTCGCAGATCACGCAGTTGTTGCGGCAGACCTGGTTCACGCCGACGGCGTGGGGCGAGGCGCTGTTCGTACCGCCATTCGAGAGCGGCTGGGTTCTGCGGTCAGCGATGGCGTGGGAGCGTATGAGCGCGGCGGTGTCGTCGCCGTTTGCAGGCGTCCACATTGTGGAAGCGTCGAAGCAGGTTTATCGCGCGATTCCTGCGCATCGCGAACGCACGCGGTTGATACCGTCGATGCCGCCTGTGTTGGTGCCGACGACGACACGGTATGACGACGAGCCGTCTGCCGGTTGAACAACATGGGGCTGAACAAAAAGCCCGCCTGAGCGGCGCTCAGACGGGCAATCGAATTGACGCGATGTCAGCCGGACTTACTCGCCAGCCGAGAAATCTTCCGATGAAGGCTGTGCGGCCTGACCTTCAGGACGCGGGCCGGGCGGACGCCGGCGGCGGCGATGGCCGAAGCGCTCGCCGTTCTGATTGCCGTTGGCCTCTGCTCCATTTCCGGCAGGCTGCGGCTGTGCGCCGCCGGTGATGAAGGACGGAAGGCGATCGACCGGCTCGCTCTCGGAAGGTTGCACCGAAGGCTGCGGCTGCGAACGATGATCGCGATCGCGGAAGTTCTGCTCGCGGGGCTGCTGCTGCTCGCGCGGGAATGGCTGCTGCTCGCGCTGCTGAAATTGCGGCTGCGGCTGGGGCTGCGGCTGATGCCCCGGCCCGAATCCCGGCTCCGCGCCGAAGTTGGAATAGCTGTCGCTGTCGTCGCCATTGTCGTCGAGCGAATCGCCATCGATGCGCGGCACGGGCTGCTGCTGCGGCTGGTTCTGGCGGAATTGCTCCTGCGCTGCCGCGATCAGGCGGAAATAGTGTTCAGCGTGCTGGTAGTAATTTTCCGCAGCGACCGGATCGCCGGAGCTGCGCGCATCACGCGCAAGCTGAACGTATTTTTCTGCGACGTGAGATGCGGTGCCGCGAATCTTGATGTCGGGTCCGTTGGACTCGAAAACCCGGGTCATCGGGTTCTGGCCGCGCCGGTTATTATTATTGTTGTTATTATTATTGTTATTGCGGCTGCGCATACGCTTGTTGTTATTCGGGCCGTTTCTCATGTGGTGCCTTCTACCGATTCAGGATCGTGGTGGTTGGTGTGCGGACACGGCGCAGTGCATTCGCGCAAGTGGCGCTGCCGTCCAGTTTCAAATCGTAGTTGCCGTGTTTCGCGTTCAGCAAAGACGCGTTCTCCAAATGCCCGAAGGCAATAAGCCATCAGGGCCGGATCAGCCTGAGCCAGCAGGCGCGATGTTTTGCAGTTGAGTTTTCAAGCGCAATATCAGGCTTTCGTTCGCTTTGCGGTCCCAGGCAGCGCAGCTCTTTCAGCCTTCGCGCCCGTCATGACCCGTCTTTTAGGAACCTTTCATCCGGCGGGTGTCCCTTGCGAGACTTCTGGCTTCAACCCGTATTCCTTAACGGGGGCCACGACCCTGAACCGATGGTGTGTCTGGAACGTAGTCGCTCCGGGTCAATATTCCAAGAGGTTTTTTGTTCCAATCACCCCTTTAAAGCGCCGCTTTTCGCCCCATGACGGCGCGATAAACCCCGCTCAGATCAGCCCGCGGCGGGCCTGGCAGGGTTAATCCCGCCGCGCACATGATTTCACTCACCTGCGCGCTTTGATCATGCCCCATCTCGAATATCAGGGCACCGCCGGGCGCGAGCAGCGTCACCGCCTGGGGCGTGATCGCGCGATAGGCTTCAAGGCCGTCCGCACCGCCGTCGAGCGCCAGATGCGGATCGTGATCGCGCACGTCCCGCTCAAGCGTCTCGATGTCAGCGGTGCGGATATAAGGCGGGTTCGAGACGATAAGATCGAACAAGCCGGAGAGCGCCGTGGCGTAGTCGCATCGAACGAACGCGGCGCGGCTTGCGAGACCAAGATCGCGCGCGTTCAACGCGGCGATCTCCAGTGCCTCCGGGCTGATGTCGGTGCCGACGCCGGTCGCGCTGGGGCATTCCGACAGCAATGCCAGCAGAATGGCGCCAGAGCCGGTGCCGATGTCCGCGATGCGAATGGCGTCGCCGGTGCGGGCCTTGTTGCGGAGAATTTCAAGCGCCGCTTCAATCACCGTTTCGGTATCGGGACGCGGCACCAGGGTCGCCTCCGAGACGCGAAGATCCAGACCCCAGAATTCCTTGCGGCCCAGAATGCGAGCGACCGGCTCGCGCGCGAGCCGGCGTTGCGCGAATTGCGTGATGGCTTTCGCCTCGTCATCGGTGATCCGGCGGGTGGCCCGCGCTGCAAGGCCGGTATGATCGAGATGCAGTGCCGCGCCGACCAGCAGCCGTGCATCGAGGTCGGGGGTTTCGATGTCGCTGTCTTTGAGCCGGGCGGCCAATGCGCGCCGCGCCGCTTCGACGGTGAGGCCTGCGAAGGGTTGAGCCGCGCTCACGTGTTGCCTTGTTCCGCAAGCTGGGCGGCTTGATGCTCAGTGGTCAGCGCGTCCACCAACTCGTTCAAGGCGTCGCCCGCGATCACCTGTGGTAGCTTGTAGAGGGTGAGATTGATGCGGTGGTCGGTGACGCGGCCCTGCGGAAAATTGTAGGTGCGGATGCGCTCGGAGCGGTCGCCCGAGCCGACCTGACCTTTCCGGTCGGCTGAACGTGTCGCATCGATGCGCTGGCGCTCGGCGTCGTAAATACGCGAGCGCAGGATGTTCATCGCGCTGGCGCGGTTTTTGTGCTGCGAGCGGCTGTCCTGCATCATGACGACGATACCCGTCGGGATATGCGTGATGCGGATCGCTGATTCGGTCTTGTTGACGTGCTGCCCGCCCGCGCCCTGCGCGCGCATGGTTTCGATCCGCAGTTCGTCGTTCTTGATGACGACGTCGACTTCCTCGGCTTCCGGCAGCACCGCCACCGTTGCCGCCGAGGTGTGAATACGGCCCTGAGTTTCGGTGTCGGGCACGCGCTGCACGCGATGGACGCCGGATTCGAACTTCAGTTTGGCGAATGCGCCGCGGCCTTGCACCTCGGCGATGATTTCCTTGTAGCCGCCCATGGTGCCCTCGGAGGCAGAGATCAATTCCACCTTCCAGCCCTGCAGCGATGCGAAGCGTTCGTACATCCGGAACAGGTCGCCAGCGAACAATGAAGCTTCGTCGCCACCTGTGCCGGCGCGGATTTCGAGCACCACGTTGCGCTCGTCCATCGCGTCCTTGGGCAGCAATGCGACACGGATGTTCTGCGCCAGTTCGTCGCGGCGTACCTCGAGGTCCGTCCGTTCACTCTCAGCCATGGCGCGCATGTCGGATTCGGTGGCAGGATCGGCGATCAGAGCGTCGATGCCGGCGATCTCCACGACCGCGGCGCGATACGCCTTCACGGCATCGACCACCGGCGCGAGCTCACTCAGTTCGCGGGTGATGCGGACATAGGTTTCCGAATTCACCTGGCCGAGCAGCTCAGCCTCGAGCGAGGCGTGACGCGCCAGCAAGGTATCGAGTTTGGCTTCGGGCAGAGTGGTCATGAGGTCGATCAATCAAGGATGAATTCAACAGCGGCTTCGCAACGGTCCGGAAGCGTCGCTACAACGAAAGCCCTTCGGCTTCGGCGAATTCCATCAGCTTGCCGCGGATCGAGACGCTCCCGGCCGGAGCATCCAGCAGCGGCGTGATCATCGCTTCGGCCTTTTTGGCGTCGAGATCGAGAATCAGCGCCTTCACCGGACCGTGCGCGGTCGCCGAGAGCGACAGCGAGCGGTAGCCGAGCGCAATCAGCGCCAGCGCCCCGAGCGGCTGTGACGCCATCTCGCCGCACAACGAAACGGATTTGCCCGCAGCATTGGCCTTCTTTGCGATGTCGCGCAATGCACGCAGGATCGGCGCTGACAGCGTATCGAACCGGTCGGTGACGCGCGAGTTGCCGCGATCGACAGCAAAGAGAAACTGGAACAGGTCGTTCGATCCCACCGAAATGAAATCGACGCGCTTGAGCAGTTCGTCCATCTGATAGAGCAGGGCGGGCACTTCGACCATGGTGCCGACATCGACGCGCTCGGGCAGGGTGTGGCCGTGCTGGCGCAAATAAGTCAGCTCGCGCTCGATCACGAGCTTGGCCTGATCGAATTCATCGACCTGCGAGATCATCGGAAACATCACGCGCAGATAGCGCCCGGATGCGGCGCGCAGCAGCGCGCGAATCTGTCCGCGCAACAATCCCGGCCGGTCCAGCCCCAGCCTGATCGCGCGCCAGCCGAGCGCCGGATTCTCCTCGACGATCGTGTCCATGTAAGGCAGCGCCTTGTCGCCACCAATGTCGAGGGTGCGGAACGTCACGGGTTTGTCGCCGGCGGCATCCAGCACCGACCGATACAGCGCAAGCTGCTCGCTGGTACGCGGCAGGCTTTGCCCCACCATGAACTGCAATTCGGTGCGGAAAAGCCCGATGCCGGACGAACCGGTGTCGTCGATATGCGGCAAGTCGATCACAAGACCGGCGTTGATCATCAGGTCGATCGATTGACCATCCTTGGTCACGCAAGGCTTGTCGCGCAACTCGCGATATTGCTCCTGCCGGCGGGCGCGGAAACGCACGCGTTCGGCATAGGCCGATTGAATTTCCTGCGACGGCCGGATGTAGATCGAACCCGAGGTGCCGTCGACGATGATGGCGTCGCCGGGATCGGCGATGCCGGCCGCGTTCGGCACTTCGCCAACCGCGGGAATTCCGAGCGCCCGCGCCACGATCGAGACGTGCGAGTTGGCGGTGCCTTCTTCCAGCACGAGGCCACGCAGCCGTTTGCGGTCGTAGTCGAGCAACGCAGCCGGGCCCATCGAGCGCGCGATCAGGATGGCGTTGTCGGGCAACTGCTCCCGCGAGGGCGCGTGATCTTGCCCGACAAGTTGGCGCATCAGCCGGTGGCCGAGGTCCTCGAGGTCGTGCAGGCGGTCGCGCAGATACGGATCGGTCGAGCGCAGCATGCGGGCGCGGGTGTCGGATTGCACGCGCTCGACGGCGGCTTCCGCGGTGAGACCTGTCGCGACGGCCTCATGCAGCTTGTGCTGCCAACCCTGGTCGTTGGCGAACATGCGGTAGGCTTCGAGCACGTCACGATGTTCGCCGCCGTCGGCCACGTCGCCGCGCTCCAGCATCCGGTCGAGATCGGCGCGCAGCTTGAGGATCGCGGTGTCGAGCCGCTTGAGTTCCTTCGGCAGGTCCTCGGCGATGTAGTTGGTGATGACGACGCGCGGCTCATGCAGCACCACGTGACCGAGCGCGATGCCGTCCGACAGCACGGCTCCGGTCTTGTGCAGCGAGTGGCGCGCGGCAGGTTCGGCGCCGGGCTTGGCGATGGACGACAATTCGCCCGACGCGATCATTTCCGCAACGACCATCGCGGTGGTCTGCAGCGCCTCGACTTCTTCCTCGACATAGGTGCGGTGAGCGCGGTTCTGCACCACCAGCACACCGAGGGTATTGCCCGAGCGCAGGATCGGCACGCCGAGGAACGAATGGTAGATTTCTTCGCCGGTTTCCGGGCGATACGAGAACGCTGGATGCGATTGCGCGTTCGATAGGTTCAGCGGCGTCGCCTCGGAAGCGACAAGGCCGACGAGGCCCTCATGCGCGGTCAGAACCGTTTGGTGGACGGCGTCGCGGTTCAGACCTTCGGTGGCGTAAAGCTCAAGGGTGTTGTCGACGCGCAGCACGTAGGTCGAGCAGACCTCCGCCACCATGTTGGCGGCGATCAGCACCACGATCTTGTCGAGGCGTTCCTGAGCGCTGACCTGTTCGGCCATCACTTCGCGGAGCCGTCTCAACAAGACGCGGGGGCCTCCCAGCGCGCTCCGCATCCGTTGACATCCCTACCCTGCAACTCCAGCGCGGCGCGTGTTCAGCCGCGATAGCGTTAACTCCAAGTAAAATAACGACTTTTCTGGTCGCGCCTTTGCTTTTTACTGATTCCGGAACGTATCCGACGGTTCGGAACCAGAGGCGCGGGCGCGCGTGCCTTATCCTGAGGCTATATCGAATTGAGGCGCGTTTTGCCAAGCAAAACACCTGCCAAATATCAGATCTGTTCCAGCAGAACGGCCTCGGCAAAAATCCGCCGAGGGACGAGCAAAGCGCTACGCCTGATCCAGTCCATAGAGCGTGTGAAGCGTCCGGACGGCCAGCTCGGTGTAGGCAGCATCGATCAGCAGCGAGAACTTGATCTCGGAGGTGGTGATGGCGCGGATGTTGATGTTGCGCTCGGACAGGGCCTTGAAGGCCTGCGCGGCGACGCCGGCATGGCTTCGCATCCCGATGCCGATCACCGACACCTTGGCGACATCGGTGGCTGAATCCATCGCCTTGTAGCCGATCTTGTCCTTCGCCTTGGCGATGGTGTCCTTGGCGCGGGTGTATTCGGAAGCCGGCACAGTGAAGGTGAGGTCGGTGGTCTTGCCGTCCTCGGACACGTTCTGGACGATCATGTCGACATTGATGCTGGCATCGGCCAGCGGACCGAAGATGGCCGCGGCAACGCCGGGCTTGTCGTCGATCTGGCGCACGGAAATCTGGGCTTCGTCCTTCGAGAAGGCGATGCCGGTGACGACTTGGCTCTCCATGATTTCCTCCTCACTGCAAATCAGCGTTCCCGGCGGTGTGCCGTGCGGGTCGATGTCTTCCGGCTTGTCGAAGCTCGATCGCACGAACACCGGCACGTTATGAACCATGCCCAGTTCCACGGAACGGACCTGAAGCACCTTGGCGCCCTGAGACGCCATTTCCAGCATTTCTTCGAACGCGACCTTCTCAAGCCGCCGCGCCTTCGGCACCACGCGCGGATCGGTGGTGTAGACGCCGTCGACGTCAGTATAGATGTCGCAGCGATCGGCATGGATCGCGGCCGCGATGGCGACCGCAGAGGTGTCGGAGCCGCCGCGCCCGAGCGTGGTCACACGCCCCGTCGGCTGATGGATCCCCTGGAAGCCGGCGATCACGGCGACTTCCTTGCGATCCTTGAAGCGCTTGATGAGTTCGCCGCCGTCGATCCCGGTGATGCGGGCTGACGCATGTGCATCGTCGGTCAGGATCGGGATTTGCCAGCCCTGCCACGAGCGCGCCTGGATGCCGAGCGACTGCAGGACGATGGCAAGCAGGCCCGCCGTGATGAGTTCGCCGGAGGCCACGATGGCGTCGTATTCGCGCGCGTCATGCAGCGCCGAGGCCTCGGTGGCCCAGCCGACGAGTTCGTTGGTCTTTCCAGACATCGCCGACACCACGACGGCCACGTCATGGCCGGCATCGACCTCGCGCTTCACATGCTGCGCGACGTTGCGGATGCGGTCGATATTGGCGACGGACGTGCCGCCGAATTTCATAACAAGGCGGCCCATTTTCTAAAATCTCGGCGAATGGCGCTGTCTGGTCAGGCTGGTTGTCGGGAAGGGGTCAGTTCCGCGCAAAACGGCAGCGCGGCCCCGAAAAGGCGGCTATACATACCCATGAGGTCGCGGGCAAGCAACACCGGCGGCCTGCCGCAGCCATAGTTGAGGATGGGAATGGGCCGCTATATCGACGATATTTTGCAGCCGGGAGAGAAGATTCTGTATTCCACCACGATTCACGGGATCGTCTACGTGCCCGGATTGTCGTGCCTCGCGGTGGCGGCCATCTGCCTGGTCGGGTCGGGTGGTGGGGTCATCTTTCCACTCCTGGCGGCGAGCGCGTTGTTCGCGCTTCTCGGAGGCGTTCTCCTGTTCCGGGCGTGGTTCCAGCGCTGGACCACCGAAACGGACGTCACCTCGCTCCGGGTGGTTCACAAGGAGGGGTTTATCCAGCGTCAGACCTTTGAGATGAGCCTGGATAAAATCGAAAGCGTCGATGTCACCCAGAGCATCGCGGGACGGATTTTTGGATGGGGAGATGTCAAGGTGAATGGTGTCGGAGAGGGCACCAAGACGATAAAGATGATCGGTGCGCCGATCGAATTCCGCAACCACATCACGGCACGATAATTTCTCGAACGCGACAAGAGTCAGAACGCCCGGCATGAATCAAAATTCTTCACCTGCGTCCACGGTCGATCCCGGCGAAGTCGCGCGGTTCTCGCAGCTGTCCGACGAGTGGTGGGATCCCAAGGGCAAGATGGCGCCGCTGCACAAGATCAATCCGCTGCGGCTGGCCTATATCCGCGATGCAGCATGCCGCAAGTTCGACCGCAGCCCGAAGAGCCTGGGCTGTCTCTCGGGATTGCGCATTCTCGATATCGGCTGCGGCGCCGGGCTGCTCTGCGAACCGCTGGCGCGGCTGGGTGCGCAGGTGATCGGTGTCGATCCGTCGGCGACCAATATCGCGGTTGCGAAATTGCATGCCGACAAGTCCCACCTGCTGATCGACTATCGCTGCACGACCATCGAGGAGATCAACCCGCGCGAACGCTTCGACATCGTGCTGGCGATGGAAGTGGTTGAACATGTCACCAATGTCGGGACGTTTCTGGACCGCTGCGCGGCGCTGCTCAAACCGTCGGGTATGATGGTGGTGTCCACCATCAACAGGAACTGGAAAAGTTTCGCACTGGCCATCGTCGGCGCCGAGTACGTGCTGCGCTGGCTGCCCCGCGGCACCCATCAATGGGACAAGTTCGTTACGCCGGCTGAACTGACGCATCATCTCGAGCGCAACAAGCTCGCCATCAGCGATCAGGCGGGGGTGGTCTACAATCCGCTCGCGGATCGCTGGAGCGTCTCGTCCGACATGGATGTCAATTACATGGTGGTCGCGGAAGCGGCGACGTAATCCGCATTACTGACATGTGGCCGCGCCGGTTGACCGTGTGCGTCAAGTATAGACTTTTCTGAATCCGGCGCTTCCGCTGCACTGGTTTTCCTTTTCCTCATGGCACAACTCATCTGGCTCTGGATTCCCTTCACCCTGCTGGCGGCGGCGGGGCAGGTCGTGCGCAATGCGATGCAGCGCGGGCTGACGGCGCAACTCGGCACGCTCGGCGCGACCCATATCCGGTTTCTGTTCGGATTTCCGTTCTCGCTGGTTTTTCTTGGGTTGATTCTTGCCGCCAATGGCGATCGCTTGTCCTGGCCCGAGGCCGGTTTCTGGGCGTGGCTGGTGGTCGGCGGCATGGCGCAGATTTTCGCCACCGCCCTGATGCTGATGGCCATGAACGAGCGGTCGTTCGTGGTCACGACGGCGTATCTCAAGACCGAGGCGATCCAGGCGGCGATCTTCGGCTTCGTATTTCTGTCGGATCATCTCACGGTGCTGAAGGTCGCGGCCATTTTGATCGCCACTATCGGCGTCGTAATTACCGCGCTGCGGCCCGGCGGCGTGAAGGGGTTCGGCAGCCTGAAGCCGACCGTGCTCGGCCTTGTCGCGGCGTCGTTCTTTGCGCTGTCGGCGGTCGGTTATCGCGGCGCCATTCTTAATGTAACCGGCGTGAGCTTTGTCACGGCGGCCAGCCTGACGCTGGTGGCGACGCTGCTGATGCAAACCATCGTGCTGTCGGGCTGGCTGATCGTGCGCTCGCCAGGAACCATGACCGCGATCTTCCGGCTCTGGAAACCGTCGATGTTCGCAGGCTTCATGGGATCGTTCGCCTCGCTGTTCTGGTTTCTCGCCTTCGCGCTCACCGCGGCGGCGAATGTGCGGACGCTGGCGCTGGTCGAGGTGCTGTTCGCGCAGGGGGTTGCCTACTATTCGATGAAGCAGCCGTTGTCGCTCCGCGAACTCAGCGGCATCGCGCTAATACTGATTGGCGTCGCGATGCTGGTGGCGAGTTGATTATTTCTTGACGGCGAGAAGCACCGCGCCCGCTGCAATCAGGGCGATGCCCAGCCAGCCGGTGGCGGACGGGCGCTCGCCCAGAAAAACGAACGCGAACAGGGCGACCAGCACCACGCTCAGTTTGTCGATGGGCGCGACTAGCGTCGCAGGGCCGAGCTTGAGCGCGCGAAAATAACACAGCCACGACGCGCCGGTGGCGAGCCCCGACAGCACGAGGAATGTCCATGTCCGTCCGCTGATCGCGCCGGGCGCTCTGAACTGGCCGGTGGCGAAAAGAATAATTGCGAAGCTCGCCAGCACGATGACGGTGCGGATGAATGTCGCAAGGTCTGGATTGACGTCCTCGACGCCGATCTTGGCGAAGATGGCGGTGAGCGCGGCGAACACTGCCGAGAGCAGGGCCCACATCTGCCATGAGCCGGACCATGAGATTGAATCGGGACTCATGAGGAGCCTGTCAGAATGATTCTAGTTCCGGTCATCCGGCAAGATCGGCAGCGGTGCAACTTCGACGCCTTCGTCGATCAGCGCGCGTGCTTCTTCCGTGGTGGCCTCACCATAGATCGCGCGGTGTTCGATGTCGCCGTAGTGCATCTTGCGGGCTTCGTCCGGAAACTTCTTCCCGACATTGTCCGCGTTCTTGAGGACATGATCGCGCAGTTCTTTCAGCTTTGAGACAAGCTCGCGTTCCTGCGGCGCCATCACCAGCGATGTCGATGATGTCTCCTCGGCGGGTGCGGTCATCGATCTGGATTTCCCCTTGCGGGCGATGCGCGGCGCCATGATGGCCTTCTCCACCTTGGTGGAGTTGCAGGCCGGGCAGGAGACGAGCCCGCGCTTGTGCTGGCTGTCGTAAGCGGACGAGCTTTGAAACCAGCTTTCGAATTCGTGGCCGCGCTCGCAGCGCAGCGCGTACCGGATCATGCCGATCCCCGGACCAGATGCAGATGCTCCGGCCCGGCTTTCGGATCGATGAGGCCAAAGCGGCGGCCGTGCTGCAATGATGGAATGTTGTTGCGGACCGATTGCACCTTGGCGGGATCGATTTTCGCCAGCACGACGCCAGTTTCGACGCCACCTTCGGCAAGAATTTCGCCCCACGGATCTATGATCAGCGAATGACCGTAGGTCTCTCGTCCGCTCTCGTGTTTTCCGGCCTGCGCGGCTGCGAAAATAAAGCAGCCGTTCTCGATGGCGCGGGCGCGCAGCAGTGTGTGCCAGTGCGCTTCTCCGGTTTTGACGGTGAACGCGGAAGGTACGGTGATGAACGACGCACCCGCTTCCGCAAGCGCGCGGTACAGCGCCGGAAAGCGCACGTCGTAGCAGATGGTCAACCCGATGCGGCCCCACGGCAGATCGGAGATTACCGCCGCTTCGCCAGGCTGATAGTTGGCGGATTCGCGATAGCTCTCGCCGCCTTCAAGGGTGATGTCGAACATGTGGATCTTGTCGTACCGCGCCAGAATATTGCCGGTCGGCGCGATCAGAAACGACCGGTTCACCGCGCGCTCGGGCGTCGCCCGCAGCGCGAGCGATCCGATGTGGAGATAAATCTTCAGTTCGGCGGCCAGTTCGCGATAGGCCTTCAGGGAAAGATCGTCTTCCTCGCTCGCCAGAATTTCAAACAGCGCTTTGCGGTTCTGCTGGATGATGTTGCTGACTTCCGGAGTCTGGACGTAATCCGCGCCCTTGTCCTTCGCCTCGCGGATCAGTTTGATGCCCTCGGCCAGACTGGTTTCCGGCCGCATGGCGGTGCGCATCTGCACCATCGCCGCGGTGAACGGAGCGCCGGTTTCAATGCTGTCTGTCATGACGAGACTTTCTGGCCGGTCAACAAGCCGTCAAGCTTGCCTTCGCGGTCGAGTGCATAGAGATCGTCGCAGCCGCCGACATGCTGCTTGTCGATGAAGATTTGCGGGAACGTCGTGCCGCCATCTGATCGCGCCACCATCTCGGAGCGCCAGTTCGGGTCGATCGCGACATCGTATTCCGTGAAGGCGGCATTCTTGCGCGTCAGCAGCGACTTGGCGGCGCTGCAATAGCCGCATCCGGGCCGCGTGAAGATCTCGATGACTGCGGGCATGTCTCGCCTTTACGAAACGGGGAAGTATCCAAATTATATGGGGGTCTGATGCGTG
The DNA here is from genome assembly GCF_058800765.1 of Afipia sp. GW822-FHT04G07. Classification (NCBI taxonomy): domain Bacteria; kingdom Pseudomonadati; phylum Pseudomonadota; class Alphaproteobacteria; order Hyphomicrobiales; family Nitrobacteraceae; genus Afipia; species Afipia sp. GW822-FHT04G07. The sequence continues at coordinate 2,436,638 of NZ_JBXAMP010000001.1, read as the reverse complement.
TCCACAACCCGCGAGAACACCAGCACGTCCACCGATGCAGCCCTGGCCCGCAACAGCGCGCGGGCGCAGGCGTCCACCGTCGCGCCCGAGGTCAAAACGTCGTCAATCAGCACGATCCGGCGGCCCTGCACGGCAGGTTTCTTCTCCGGTGGCACCTTGAACGCGCCCTGGACGTTCAGCGCGCGGTCTGCCCTGGAAAGTCCGACCTGCTGCAATGTGGGCCGGACCCTGCGCAGGACGTCGCCGACCACGGGCAGGTTCGTGGATTTGCCGATCACGCCTGCCAACGCGCCGGACTGGTTGTAGCGGCGGCCCCACGCGCGCCGCCAGTGCAGCGGCACCGGAATAAGGGCGTCCGCGTCATTCAGGAGTTCACGGCCGGCGCGCGTCATCCAGCGGCCCATCGTAGGCGCAAGGTCTGTGCGGTCCTGATACTTCAGCGCATGGACCATCGTTCGCGCCACGTCGTCATACCGGACAGCGGCGCGGGCGCGGTGATAGGCGGGTGGATCGGCGATGGCTTGCATCGACAGTAGGCCCGGCCCCGGATCGTAGACGAAAGGGATGCCGAGCCGCGCACAGAATGGCGGCGCGATGAACGACAGTTTCGCCCAGCAGGACGCGCAAACGCCTTCGCCCGCGACGGGCTCGCGACAGGAGATGCACAACGTCGGCAGGGCGATATCGAGGGACAGGCGGGGGATGGAAGCGAGCGTTCCGCGAACGGCCCTGAACGCGCCAAAAACCCGGCTTTGGAGCCGGACGCTCAAAGGACGCGGTGATGCGTGCTCAAGCTCTGACATGATCTCCCTGCCCCGGGGAGGCTAGTTCCGGTGCCCGCCGCTGACAAGCGCGCCTCCGGGCAATTGCCAGATGAGTCCCGGAAAGCGTACGAACGGCTCATGACTGTCTCCCGGAACGATGCCCCGCCACGCCTGTTCGACCTTGCATTGCTGCGCGTCCGGCAGGGCCGCGCGGCCCGTCTTGGCCCGGCGACGTTCCTTGCCGACCGCGTGGCCGACGACATGGCCGAACGGCTGAGCGTCGTGAAACGCGACTTCGCTGCCGTGGCTGATATCGGATCGCCGGGAGCGGCTTCCCGGAATCCGTCGAGCGAGACATTCAACGGAACGAGGGCATATTACGATCTGCCGGCGTCAGACGATGAGACCCTTCCGATTGATCCGGGCTCGCTCGATCTCGCGGTCTCATCGCTCGCGCTGCAATTCGTCAACGACCTGCCGGGCGTGATGGCGCAAATCCGCCGCGCGCTGAAGCCGGACGGACTATTTCTCGCGGCCATGATCGGTGGTGAGACGCTTACGGAGTTGCGGCAATCGTTCGCGGCAGCCGAGGCCGAAGTGGAAGGCGGCGTGTCGCCGCGTGTCGCGCCGTTCGTTGATCTGCGCGATCTGGGCGCGCTGTTGCAGCGCGCGGGCTTCGCATTGCCGGTGACGGATGTGGATCGCATCGTCGTGCGTTACGACAACGCGTTCGCGCTGATGCAAGATTTGCGGCGGATGGGCGCGACCAACATTCTTGTTGAACGCCGCCGCACGCCGTCGCGCCGCGCGACCTTCGTGAAGATGGTGCAGGTCTATGCCGAGCGTTTTTCCGATCCAGACGGACGTATCCGCGCCACCTTCGATGTCGTCTGGCTTTCGGGTTGGGCGCCGCACGAGAATCAGCAGAAGCCGCTGAAGCCAGGATCGGCGAAGATGTCGCTGGCGGACGCGGTCAACAAGGTGCGGGATTTGAAGTCATAGTTATCAGAGATGCGGCCGGCATGCTTCCAGTTCCGATTCAGTTTTCAAACAGCCACGCGTGATTATTCTCGCGCCATGCGCGAGGTGAGTTTTTGGTTTCGCCCGCTCTAAACAACGAGGGGCATGGAGCGCCGCGAGGCGCACCTTGTGTTTGTTTCGCTTCCGGCACCGCGTGCGAAGCGGTGTGTCTCCGGAAGCGCATCGCCTCACGGCGCTCCACTGCGGCGATTTTGGGCGAGAGGACCGTACTTCCGGGACAGGACGGACGCGGTGCGTCTTTATCCAGCGGGATTTCCCCGCCTTCATCCTGTCCGCGTCCAGCCGCGAACGGCAGAGCCACGTAGTTGGCCCGGACGGTGACCCCAGCCTCCCGAGCGCGTGTTTGCGAAACACACGTGCAGGCGCCGTATCCTGCTCCGCTCTCAAGACGCCTCTAGAAAGCGCCCCTCACGAACAGGACACGCCGAACATAAGCGAGGTCCGGAGCGCGGGGATTCGTGTCCCCATCACGAAATGTTTCGTCGTAGCCCACATGGCCGGGCCTGCGCCAAGCGGCGCATCCCGGAATAACGAGCACTGAATGTGCAATCTGGATTGCTTCGCTTCGCCGTGACAATTTACAACAGCAAATCCGTCAAATGCGCGATCAGCGGAATGTCCGCGGGCGGCATCGGATAATCGCGCAATTTGTTCGCGCGCACCCACGCGAGTTGCTGACCCTCTCGCGCGGTGACCACGCCCTGCCATTTTCTGCAAACGTACAGCGGCATCAGCAGATGAAAGCTGTCATAACCGTGGCTGGCGAAAGTCAGCGGCGCGAGGCAAGGCTCCTCCACCGTGATGCCGAGTTCTTCTGCAAGCTCGCGGATCAGCGCGGGTTCGGGACGTTCGCCGGGTTCGAGTTTGCCGCCGGGAAATTCCCACAGGCCCGCGAGCGTCTTGCCCTCGGGGCGCTGCGCGATCAGGACGCGGTTGTCTGCATCGATCAGCGCGCAGGCGACAACGAGGGTGAGCTTGATCACGAGCGATAGTCGCCGTTGATCGCGACATATTCCTTGGTGAGGTCACAGGTCAGCACGCGGTCGCGGCCCTTGCCGAGACCAAGTCCGACCTTGATCTGGATTTTCGGCTGCTTCATCAGCGCGGACACTTCCGCCTCGTCGTAGGACGGATCGCGCGCGCCCTTGCTGGCGACGCGGATGCCATTGAACGCGATCGACAGCTTGTCGCGGTTGGCCGGTTCGCCCGCCTTGCCGACCGCCATGACCACGCGGCCCCAGTTGGCGTCCTCGCCTGCGATTGCAGTTTTCACCAGCGGCGAATTGGCGATCGACATGGCGATCTTGCGCGCCGACGGCTTTGACGTCGCGCCTTCCACGATAATCTCGACCAGCTTGCGCGCGCCTTCGCCGTCACGCGCGACTTGTTCCGCCAAATCGGCCAGCACGCCGTGGAACGCCTTGGTGAAGGCCTTTAACTGCGGATCGCTTGCGCGCCTGATGGTCGGCGCGCCACGTGCCGCGGCAGCTCCCGTGGCGAATGCCAGCAGGGTGTCCGAAGTCGAGGTGTCGCCGTCGATGGTCACGGCGTTGAATGTATCTTCCACGCCGGCCTTGAGCAGCGATTGCAGGACGGCGGCGGACAGCGGCGCGTCGGTGAAGACGAAGGAAAGCATGGTCGCCATGTCCGGCGCGATCATGCCCGCGCCCTTGGCCATGCCGTTGATGGTGACCTTGGTCTTGCCGAGTTTCACGGTGGCGGTGGCGACCTTCGGAAAGGTGTCCGTCGTCATGATCGCGCGCGCGGCGTTCATCCAGCCATCCGGCTCGGCGCTTTTGGCGAGATCGCCGAGCACGCCGTTGAATTTGGTCGCGTCGAGCGGCTCCCCGATCACTCCGGTGGAGGCGAGGAATATCTTGGCCGGGGTGGTTTCGGCAGCTTTGGCGGCGATCGAAGCGGTCAGTGTTGTCGCCTGCTTTCCGGTTTTACCGGTGAAGGCGTTGGCATTGCCGGAATTGACCACCAGAACGCGGGCTTCACCGCCCTTGAGTTTGGCGCGGCACCAGTCCACCGCAGCGCTCGGGCATTTCGACTTGGTGAAAACACCCGCCACCGTGGTGCCCTTGTCGAACAGCGCCATCAGCACGTCGGTGCGGTTCTTGTAGCGGATGCCGGCCGCCGCTGTTGCAAGGCGCACGCCGTCGATCTGCGGCATCTCGGGGACATTTGTAGGGGCGAGTGGTGAAATCGCGGTGGACATGGGAGTGCTCGATTCCTTGATGAGGAGGAGCGCTCTGTATCACCTCTCCCCGCTCGCGGGGAGAGGTCGGCTTTCGAGCGAAGCGAGAAAGTCGGGTGAGGGGCAAATCGGTAACATCTGGCCCCTCATCCGGCTCGCAAAAAGCTCGCCACCTTCTCCCCGCACGCGGGGAGAAGGAAACAGGTCGATTTACTTTTTCTTGGCGGGCGCGTCCGGAGCCTTGGCTTCAGGAGCCTTGGCCGCCGGCGCGGCTGGCGTTGCCGCAGCGGGTTCGTCCTTCTTGTCCAGCCGCTCGACCTTTGCGGCCGTCCGCAAGTTGGTGACGTAGTCGGCCTGCGCCTTGCGCACCACGAAGGTTTCGATCTGGCCCTTGACCTGATCGAAGGCCGGGGGCTTGCGGTCGCGGGCTTCCTCGACCTTGATGACATGCCAGCCGAACTGCGATTTTACCGGATCCGAGATCTTGCCGGGCTCGAGCGCGAAGGCGACCGCCGAAAATTCCGGCACCATCTGCTCCTTGGTGAAGAAACCAAGATCGCCGCCGTCAGCAGCGCCCGGGTCCTTCGACTTCTCCTTGGCGAGCTTCGCGAAGTCGGCGCCCTTCTCGAGTTCGGCCTTGATGGCCTTCGCTTCTTCCTCGGTGGGGACGAGGATATGGCGAGCGCGCACTTCCTTCTCGCCGGAGACCTGCTTGGTCGCGTCCTCATAGACCTTCTTCATGGCGTCGTCGGTGACGGCGGTCTTGCCTTCCGTCGCAAGAAGGCTGTCCATCAGAAGGCGGTCACGCGCAAACGCGAGCTTCTGCTTGAAATCCGCCGTATCGCCGACCTTCTTGGCGTCGGCGGCCTTGGCGACGATCTTCATGTCGATCAGGAACGAGATCAGGTTCTCGCGACGGGTCGACGGATCCATCTGCTGGAGGCTTGGCCCCAGCTCTTCCTCGGCCACGGCCAAATCGCTCTGGCGAATCTCCGCGCCGTTAACTTTTGCGATCACGGCGTTGGCGTCCTGCGCGCGAAGCGGCTGGCCGGCCATCAGGATGACAGCGAGACACACTGCCGCAGTCGATGTGAGTAGTCCGAGTCTCAGTCCAGGTCGCGCGCCCAGTCTGCTGAGAGGGGCTGTGCGGTTTGGAGAAACGGTCATGGAAAATCCTTTTAGGTCAAAGTCGGACGGTTCGGGAGGCGGGACACTCGCCCAACCTCTGCGCGGAAGCAACGCGTAAAAGCCGTCAAAATCATGAAATCCTTGAGAGGTTCGCGCGTTGACAAGGCTTTGGACGGCCCATATCTCTCCCGCAGGCGCTCCTGGCTGCCGCGGGGCTTTGCCGCGGCCGAGCGGGTGAACCTCGGAATTCGCATTCCGCACTCATTTCCAAGGATTGTTGCCCTCGGATTCGCCCAGAATTTGCGCAAGGCTTTGCCCTGCAAGCAATTTTTGGGATAGGCCTCTTACGGATTAAAGGGCTGCCAGGTTAAGGGCTGCTGCCGCAAGACCAAACGACAAGACAGGAATTTTTCATGCTTGGCGCGCTCGCCCGCAAGTTTTTCGGTTCCGCCAACGACCGGCGGATCAAGGGGTATCAATCTCGCGTCGATGCCATCAACGCGCTCGAACCCGAGATCGCCGCGCTGTCCGACGAGGCGCTGAGGGCCCGGACAGACGAGTTCCGCAAGCAGCTCGCGGAAGGCAAGACTCTCGACGATCTGCTGGTTCCCGCATTCGCGACCGTTCGCGAAGCCGCGAAGCGCACTCTCGGTCAGCGCCATTTCGATGTGCAGCTGATCGGCGGCATGGTGCTGCACGAGGGCGATATCGCGGAGATGAAAACCGGCGAAGGCAAGACGCTGGTCGCCACCCTCCCGGTCTATCTCAACGCGCTGGCCGGAAATGGCGTTCACGTCGTGACCGTCAACGATTACCTCGCCAAGCGCGACTCCGAGTGGATGGGCCAGGTCTACGGCTTCCTCGGCATGACAACCGGCGTCATCGTTCACGGCCTCGACGACCTCGAGCGCAAGGAAGCCTACGCGAAAGACATCACCTACGGCACCAACAACGAATACGGCTTCGACTATCTGCGCGACAACATGAAGTACCGGCTGGAGGACATGGTCCAGCGCGGTCACTTCTTTGCCATCGTCGACGAAGTCGACTCGATCCTGATTGACGAAGCGCGCACCCCGCTGATTATTTCGGGTCCGCTCGACGACCGCTCCGAATTCTACAACACCATCGACACTTACTTGCCGAAGCTCGACAAGGCGACCGACTTCGAGGTCGACGAGAAGCAGCGGACCGTGACGCTGACCGAAGCGGGCATGGAGAAGATCGAAACGCTGCTGCGCGATGCCGGTCAGCTTAAGGGCGATTCCCTCTACGACGTCGAGAACGTCTCCGTCGTTCATCACATCAATCAGGCGCTGCGTGCGCATTCGCTGTTCCAGCGCGACAAGGATTACATTGTCCGCGACGGTGAGGTGATCATCATCGACGAGTTTACCGGCCGCATGATGCCGGGCCGCCGTTATTCGGAAGGTCTGCATCAGGCGCTGGAAGCCAAGGAACATCAGCCGGTCCAGCCGGAAAACCAGACGCTGGCCTCGATCACGTTCCAGAACTATTTCCGCATGTACGAAAAGCTTGCCGGCATGACCGGCACGGCGGCGACCGAAGCGGACGAACTGTTCGACATCTACAAACTCGAAGTCATCGAGGTCCCGACCAACGTGCCAATCGCGCGCCTCGACGAGGACGACGAGGTTTACCGCACCGCAGAGGAAAAGCATCGCGCCATCCTGGCCGAGATCGAGCGCGCCAATTCGCGAATGCAGCCGGTGCTGGTCGGCACCGCGTCGATCGAGAAGTCGGAAGTGCTCGGCGAGTATCTCGCCAAGAACGGCTACAAGCAGATCGACTTCAACAGCCCGAAGTCGATGGAGAAGCTTTACGCCGCTGCGCGCGCAGGAAAGCCGGCGAAGCTGTTCGCGGTGCTCAACGCACGTTTCCATGAACAGGAAGCCTACATCGTTGCCGAAGCCGGCGTGCCGGGCGCAATCACCATCGCCACCAACATGGCGGGCCGCGGCACCGACATCAAACTCGGCGGATCGCTGGAAATGCGCGCCGCCGCCGCCACCGCCGGTATCGAGGACGAAGCTGAAAAGCAGAAGATCGTCGACCAGATCAAGGCCGACATCGAACGCTTCCGCGAGATGGTGCTGAAGTCCGAAGAGGTGATCGAGATCGAGCCCGCCAAGGGCAGCAAGCCGGCCAAGACCATCACCAAGCCCGGCGGCTTGTACATCATCGGTTCGGAACGCCATGAGTCACGCCGCATCGATAACCAGTTGCGCGGCCGCGCGGGCCGCCAGGGCGATCCGGGCCGCACCAAATTCTTCCTGTCGCTGGAAGACGATCTGATGCGCATCTTCGGGTCGGACCGGCTCGATACGATGCTGACGCGGCTCGGCCTCAAGGAAGGCGAGGCGATCATCCACCCGTGGATCAACAAGGCGCTCGAGAAGGCGCAGCAGAAGGTCGAGGCGCGCAACTTCGACATCCGCAAGAACCTGCTCAAATTTGACGACGTGCAGAACGATCAGCGCAAGGCGATCTTCGATCAGCGCGTCGATCTGATGCGCGACCAGAATGTCGCCGAGACCGTCGCCGACATGCGTCACACCCTGGTTGACGATCTGGTCACCAAGCACGTGCCTGCGCAGGCTTACGCCGAGCAGTGGGACGTTGCAGGCCTTCGCGAGGAGTTGAAGCGCGTGCTCGATCTCGACCTGCCGGTCGAGGAGTGGGCCAAGGAAGAAGGCATCGCCGACGAGGAGATGCTGGCCCGTATCGAAAAGCGGGTCGATGAGGTGATGGCGGCGAAATCCGCCCAGTTCGGCCCGGACGTCATGCGCTATGTCGAGAAATCGATCCTGCTTCAGACACTGGATCATCTGTGGCGCGAGCATCTCGTGATGCTGGATCACCTGCGTCAGGTGATCGGCCTGCGCGGTTACGGCCAGCGCGATCCATTGCAGGAATACAAGTCGGAAGCGTTCACGCTCTTCGAGGGGCTGATCAGCCATCTGCGCGAGGCGGTGACTGCGCAATTGGTGCGGGTCGAAATCGTGCCGCCGGATGAGCAGCCGGAACTGCCGCAGATGGAAGCGCACAAGCTCAACCCGAACACCGGGGAAGACGAAATGGCGTTCGCGCAGGCGTCGCTTGCTCCGGTGCCGGCCGCCCAGCGCGATCCGCAGAATCAGGCGACGTGGGGCAAGGTGGGCCGCAACGAGGACTGTCCCTGCGGCTCCGGCAAGAAGTTCAAGCACTGCCACGGCAAGTATGCCTGATGCCGACGTCGGATCCGTTGATCGTCATCTTCGGATCGTCGTCGGATATAGGACAGCGCGTCGCCCGTCGCTTAACGAGCGGCGGCCACCGCGTGACGCGGGTGTCCCGTCAGCGCGACGGTCAGGCCGCTGACGGCCCAGGGATGCATCGCTTCGGCGACCTGTCATCGACCGCCGATGGCGACTCGCTACGTGCGCTGGTCGCCGACGCCGATGTTGTGGTGTCCTGCGCCCATGCCCGGTTCACCAGCCGCATTCTGGATATTTTGCCTCAGCGCGACATTCCGCTCGTTCTGGTCGGCTCCGCATGGCGTTACTCGCGGGTCTCGGAGCCCGCCGCAGAACTGGTGCGGTCTGCGGAGGCGGCATTTCTGGCCAGCGGACGGCGCGGCGTGATGCTGCATCCGACGATGATCTATGGCGGGTTTCAGGAAAACAACCTGCGCCGCCTGATCAAGTTGCTTCGAAGGACGAGAGTGCTGCCGCTGCCTGGCGGCGGACGTCATCTCGTTCAGCCGGTCCATGTCGATGATGTCGCCGATGCAATCGTTGCGGCGACATTGCGCGAATGGCCGGGACCGAATGTTATTCCGATCGCGGGTCCGAAGGCGATGCCATGGCATGAAATGACCCGGGCCTGCGCACGAGCGATGGGGCAGAATGTTACGATTGTGCCCATTCCCCTGTCCCCGGTCATCACGACGCTTGAACTGATGCGGCGGATGAAAATTTCGTTGCCGCTCGACCCGAACATCCTCCACCGTTTCCGGGAGAACACGTCGATCTCCATCGACGAGATGGTTTCGGTTCTGGGGGTGAATCCGCGGCCATTCCAGGACGGACTGGCGGAGCTTGTCGCAGCGGTCGATTAGTCCGCTGCTATTGCAGCGGCAACCGGTAGGTGCCGTCCGCCGACGGGCGGCCTTCGCGAATGGCAAGGCTCATGTCGCGGGCGAGGCGTTGCGCGACGGGGATGCGATAATGGAGCGGATCCCAGTAATTCGAATCCTGCCGCGTGAGCGGCGAAGGATAGCGCCAATCGATCACCTTGGCGCCATGTCGTGCGGCGATTCCGACAATGCGCGCCTTGCACTGCGCCTCGACAGCCGCCGCTTCGCTCGCGGGCAGAGGCTGTGCTGCGACATGAACCGGCATGAAGGCAACGATCTTTATACCGTCGCCGGCTTTGCCGAGCAGATCGTCCAGCCATTGAAGCGCTGGAAAACTGAGCTTGTCGCGCTGCATTTGTGAAAGCTGGAACGGCGGCGCATCGGTATCGTACGTTCGCGGCGGAGACCCTCCCCACAGGTTACGGCGTGCCTTCTCGGCGTCGTAAGTTGCATCGGGCGGCACGAAAACCTGAAATCCGTCGTAGCGGCTGCGCGCCGGATAAAATCCCAGGCGGTTGCCGAGCAGTCTTCCTGCGATCTCGATGGTTTCAAGATTCAGAAGGTAGAGATAGTCATTCCACTTGCTGCCGTCGTACAGGAAATCCGGAAAGCCCCGGAACGTAATGCGATTGCTGTCGGCGTCCGGCGTGCACCAGACCTGATCGATGCCCACGATCATGACGCGCGGCTTTCCGGCACGGTCGATAAAGTAATCGGCCATGGTCTTCTGTTCCCATGCCGTCGCCGAATCCATCGCGAGGTTGGCAAATTTTGCACCAAACTCCGCATTGAGGATTTCCGGATCGAGCAGACGGGACGTCGATGTTCCGACAACCAGGGAATCGAACCGTCCGCTCCGCACAATCTGCGGATACATGTATCGCTGATTGATGCTCACCAGAGGCCGTTCGATCGGCAGCGAGAACGGGACGACATTGTAGGGGTCGATCAGCAGCACGAAGGCATACAGTCCGGCGATGCCCGCCGCGAAGGTAACCATCAGCCGGATCGCAAAGCTGCGCCATGAGACCTGGCTGTTCTTTCCGGCTATCGAGGTTCGCAGGCGCTGCAACATCGCGGTTCCTGTCAGAACTGGAAGTAGATGAAGTTGACCGGCGCGCCCTTGCCGACTTCCAGCACGCAGAAGACTGCGAGCACCGCACTCACAAATGCCAATGCAGGATACGGCCGCAGCAGCCGGTCCCGGAGTTCGTGGGCCGACGGGATGAGAACCGACGCGAGCGCGGCAATGAGAATCAGTTTGGGACTCATGAGCGTGCCGCTGAAACCATTGGCGCCGAGCAGCGATCCGAAAACCGAAACTGCGCTCGTGAAGCTATCGGTGCGGAAAATCACCCAGCCCAAAGTCACGAAAGTAATCGTGATCAGCCAGCCTGCCGCCGCAGGCATCGGCTTGCGCAGCGATTGCCACGCCCGGCAGACGATCAACCCGACTCCGTGCCAGAGCCCCCACACGATGAACGGCCATCCCGCGCCGTGCCACAAGCCGCAAATCCCCATGCTGAGAAGCGTGGCGACCACATAGCGCGCCCAGCCGTGACGGCTGCCGCCCAGCGGGATGTAGAGATAGTCGCGAATGAATTTCGACAGCGAAATATGCCAGCGTTGCCAGAAGTCGCGGAGGTTGCAGGCCAGATACGGGCGCAGGAAGTTTTCGGGCAGCACTAGGCCGAACAGGAGCGCCGTTCCGATCGCCATTTCGGTATAGGCCGAGAAATCCAGAAACAGTTGCAGTGAGAACCCGAGAGTCGCGGTCCACGCGTCGCCGAAGCTCAGCACGTGATCGCCGACGCGCCTGAACAGCGGGTCGGCAATCTTGGCGAGCGGGTCCGCCAGCAGCACTTTTTTTGCGAAACCGACAATGAATATGACGAGGCCCGAGCCGATATTGGTCCACATGGCATCGCCACGAGGATCCTGTGCGAACTGCGGGATCAACTCGTTGTGCCGCACGATCGGGCCGGCAATGAGATGGGGAAACAACAGAACGAAAAGCGCGAAAGGACGGAACGAATAGATCGGCGCATCGCCGCGCATGCGGTCGATGAGGTAGGAAATCAACTGGAACGAGAAAAAGCTGATGCCGATCGGCAAAACCAGATGAGAGCGCGGCAGATCGATACCCGTCGCGGATTCGAGCAGGCCGATCAGAAAGTCCAGATACTTGAATGTCGCAAGCGACAGGATGTTGAGCACGACGCCGACGGCAAGAACCGCATTTTTTCCGGTTCGCTCGTGAACGATGGCGAGCAGCCATGTGATGGCGATCTGGCCGACAAGCAGCGGTATGAAACGAATATCCCACCATCCGTAGAAGAACAGCGAGATTCCGATCAACACCCATTGCCGGAGCGCGATATGTCGCGCGCACGCATAATACAATGTGACGGCGACCGGCAAGAAAACGAGAATGTAAAACTGGGACTGAAACAGCATTTAGCAACGATCGATCATGCGGGGCGGACGCCAGCGGAGAGGCATCGCTTGGCCCGCAATGCCAAATTGATCTGCATTGATTGGGATAACGCGGACTGAAAGTAAAGCAGGTCTGCCGCGGTCGGCGTCTAGCGGACCGTCGACCAGCGGCTGTCGAAGGAATTTGCCGGCACGGCCGGCTGGGCTCCGGCCAGCGATTGCTGCGACGCCGGGGCGGTTACGGCGGGAGCGGGGGCAGCAACGACAGGCTTGGCCGGCGGGGTCTGTGCCTGCTGCGAGCGCTCGAGCGGAATCACCCGCGGCGGCGTGCTGGCGGCCTTGGTCTGGCTGGTGGATTTTGCCTTCGGTGCTGCGGTGACGGCGGGCTTTGCCGGAGCGGGCTCAGGGTCGGACCCACGCAGGCCGACGCTGCGCGACAGCCGGCTGAGGAAGCTGCCCTCGTTGGCGCTGGCATTCGCATTGGCTGGCGTGCTGCGCGACGCGGGCACCGCGACCATCGGCTCGCTGTTCGATGAGGTGAAGCTGAAGGATGGCGCGGCTTCCGGTGCCTTCGGAATGGTCGCATGCGAAGGAACTGTTCCCGGCGCGGGCAGATAGGATGCGACCGCATAATCGGTGACGTCCTTGTCGATCGCGGCTTCACCTTCGGGCAGCTTGGATGCGAACACCGGATGCATACCGCCGTCGATGCCGGCGCGCGAACGGGCCGTCGTGGTGCCTCGGGAAATCAGCTGCGCGATTTTCTGGTCGTCCTGACGCTGCTTGTCCTGAACGGCGTCGGCAATATCGGCCGGGATCTGATAGGCCGGACACTGCGCGGATGCGTTGAACGCCAGCGGACGGGTCGCGCCGGCAGGCTTCTCTGCATCGAAGACATATTTCTTCTCGCAGAAATCGACCTTCGGCTCCTGCTTGGTGACCTCGAAGTGATCGTTGCCTTCCTTGATCATCTTCCAGAACGGCATGTTCGGATTGTTGCGGTGACGGGCCATGTTCTGCGCCGTCATGCGGAACGGATAGGCCTGCACCTGAAATGCGTTCTGGCCGCCGAAAAACGACTCGCGGCCGAGCGCATAAATTTCCGAAATCTGCTCGTCGGTCATCGCGTAGCAGCCGCGCGACGAGCAGTCGCCGTGAACCATCAACTGCGAGCCGGTACGTCCCCACGCCTTATCGTAGGCATTGGGATAGCCCATGTTGAACGACAGGTAATACGCCGAGGTCGGATTCATCTGCGCCGGCGTGATCGAGTAGAAGCCTTCGGGAGCCTGCCGGTCGCCTTCCTTGATCTTCGGGCCGAGATCGCCCGACCAGCGGCAGATCGGATAGGTCTTGAGCAGCGCGAACTTGCCGCTGCGATCCTGCTTCCAGACCTCGAGTTCGGCTTCCTGCTTGAACAGGCGGACCAGCATCGGCGATGCCTTGTCCATGTTCTTGGCTTCGATTTCGGCGACCAGCTTTTCGGGGATCGGGCGGTTGGCCTTGGCGCCGGTCGAAAGACTGTCGCCGTTACATGCGGACAGCAAAACGCCAGCCGCGAGCACAGCCGACGTCATCAGCGCGCGGACATGCGTGCGGCCGATCAATGCAAAGCTCCGCGGCAGATTGGCAATCCCCAAACTCCAGCTAACCCGGCGACCTTCAGGGCAAACAATGTTCCGGCAAAGTGGCGCACAGTTGGCCGCCGGAAATCGCTGCCGCTCTAACAGGCCGCACGTGTTTTCGTCGTAAAAGCGGCGTTCGCTTTTTGGCTAAAAACGTACGTGAGCAATTGAGCAATTATTATCCTTAAGGGGCCCCGGTCGCAAGCTGAACAGGCCGCGGCCGAGGGCCCGGACCGCTTTATGGTCAACGCTAAGTAAATCAAAATGCAGCCGAAATTGGCGTGGTGCCGGGCTGCGTGTGTCCAGAAAAAGCCACGATGTGGCGGGCCATCACGTAAGCCGGCCGCGATCCCCCGGCCGCACTACCCGAGCCGGCGGCCGATCTCGAGAAACTTCTGACGGCGCTGGTCGCGGACCGCCTTGGAATCGAGGCTTCGCAGATCGTTGAAGGCCTGGGCGATGGCGTCGCCCGTTCGCGCGACCATGGCGCCTGGATCGCGGTGCGCGCCGCCCGAAGGTTCTTTGAGAATGGTGTCGATCACGCCAAAGCGGGCGAGATCCTGCGCGGTAATCTTGAGGTTGGTGGCGGCTTCCTGAGCCTTCGCCGGGTCGCGCCACAGAATCGAGGCAGCACCCTCCGGCGAGATGACGCTGTAGACCGCGTGTTCCAGCATCAGCACGCGATTTGCAGTTGCGATTGCGATCGCGCCGCCGGACCCGCCCTCGCCGATGACGACGGCAACGTTGGGGACGCCGAGATTGAGGCACGCATCGGTGGATCGCGCGATGGCTTCCGCCTGACCGCGCTCCTCCGCGCCGATGCCGGGATAGGCGCCAGCGGTGTCCACCAGCGACAGCACCGGAATGCTGAAACGATCCGCCATTTCCATCAGCCGCACGGCTTTTCGATAGCCTTCAGGCTTGGCCATGCCGAAATTGTGCTTGAGCCGGGTTTCGGTGGTCGACCCCTTTTCCTGGCCGATGACGCAAATGCTTTCGCCCCTGAAACGTCCAAAGCCACCGACCAGCGCATCGTCGTCGCCGAACTTGCGGTCGCCCGCGAGTGGCGTGAACTCGGTGATCAGCGTCTTGATATAGTCGACGCAGTGCGGCCGCAGCGGATGACGCGCGACCTGGGTCTTCTGCCAGGGTGTCAGATTGGCATAGAGGTCGTCGAGCGCCTGCAACGCCTTGTCCTCGATGCGTGATACTTCCTCGCTGATGTCGCTGCCGCTGGCGGCAAGCGCGCGCAGCTCGTCCACTTTGGCATCGAGCTCGGCAACAGGTTTTTCAAAATCCAGATAGCTACGCATCAGGTCCGGCATGTGACAAATATAGGGGACGGCGCGCTTGAGGCGAAGAGGCGCGCAAATGGATTCGGTCGATCGCGGTGGAGTGTCGATGAAGTCTTGGGAGGCCTTTCAAGTCAAGAAGCGGTCCCAAGTCAAGCGCCGCGATGAAAAGCACTGATTTTGCTGGTTCTTTTAATGTTCATTTGTCCGCCAGCGGATGCAGATCGCGGACCAGGCTCTTCAGCCGCTCCTCGACGATATGGGTATAGATCTGGGTTGTTGAAATATCCGTGTGGCCGAGCAGCGTCTGGACGATTCTCAGGTCGGCTCCATTGTGCAGCAGGTGCGATGCGAATGCGTGGCGCAGCACGTGCGGGCTGACCAGCCGCTGTGCAATGCCGGCGGCTCCCGCAAGTTCCTTGAGGTCGCGCGCGAAATGTTGCCGCGTCAGGTGTCCGCTTTCGCCCGATGACGGAAACAGCCATTTCGAGGCGGCGGAGTTTTTCTTCTGTTCGCGATGAACGTCCTCCAGCGCCGCGAGATAAACCGCCATGGCCTGCTTCGAGGTTTCGTTGAGCGGAACCAGCCGCTCCTTGTTGCCTTTGCCGCGCACGACGATCATGCGTGCATCGCGCCGCGCCGCCGACAGCGGCAGCGCCACCAGTTCGGAGACGCGAAGTCCCGTCGCATAGAGGATTTCGAGCAGGCAGGAGAGCCGCAACGCGCGCAGTTTTTGCAGCGGCGACTGCTCCGGCATGTCCGATGCGGTCTTCGCGTGCGTCAGAAGACGATCGACATCGGCGATCGACAGCACTTTCGGCAGCGCGCGGCCGCGCTTTGGGCCGGAAAGAATCGCAGCCGGATCGTCCGTGCGCACGCGCTCGCTCAAAAGAAAACGGAACAAGTGCCGTGTCGACGACAGCTTGCGCGCCACGCTCGACGATTTGAATCCGCGGGTGTCGAGGTCGGCCAGATAATCGCGCAGCAATTGAGTGTCCGCGTCGCGGAACGTCGAATTACGCCGCGCGAGGAATTCGGACAGGTCTTCGAGATCGCCGCGATAGGCGTCGAGCGTATTGCCGCCGGCGCCCTGTTCCGCGGCGAGCATGTCGAGGAACAGGCTGGCCAGCCGGGCATCGGAGGATTTGTCCGTCGGCATGATCCCCCACCGATCTATTTCTTGAGAAATTTATCGGGAGGAACGCTGACTGTCATTTCACGGGGCTTTGGATTAACGAAATTGGCGAGCGCGAAAATACCGCCATAGATCAGCCCGCCGATCACCGCGACGACAGTCAGGAAGCGAAACAGGCTGGGCATCGAGATGGCCTCGGAATTAACCTTTGAAGTACGGGCTCCAAAGCTCGTTAACCGGCAGAACGCGGCGGTTCAACGGTTCAAAGTACCAACATGTTCGCGCCGTTTCGGCAAGAGTCTCTGGCAACGGGATCGGCAGGAGTAGTATAGGTGGCCAATCAGCCGCACCAGCGGCAAATCGAGCCCTTAAAGATGACCGAGACTGCGGCCAGACATCAGGACGGCGCGACCCAGGAGACCGACATTGTAGCGGCTCTGGGCGGCCGGTCGGTTGTGCTTGTCGGCATGATGGGATCGGGCAAATCGACCATCGGACGCAGGCTCGGCGCGCGGCTGCACGTCCCGTTTCTGGATGCCGATCATGAAATCGAGATCGCACACGCGGGCCTGACTGTCTCCGAGATATTCGCCCAGCACGGTGAGCCGTATTTTCGCGACGGTGAGGCGCGGGTGATCGCGCGCCTGCTGGAGGGCGGCTCTTGCGTGATCGCGACCGGCGGCGGTGCGTTCATGCGCGAGGAGACGCGCAACCGGATTCGCGACAAGGCCGTCTCGGTCTGGCTGCAGGCGGACGGCGATGTCATCCTGAAGCGGGTCAAGCGCCGCGCCGACAGGCCGCTGCTGCAAACGGCCGATCCTGCTGCGACCATCGAGCGGCTGATCGGCGAGCGCAGTCCGTTTTATCAGTTAGCCGATCTCACCATTGCGTCGCGCGATGTGCCGCACGAGAAAATCGTCGATGAAGCCATCAGCGCGCTTCATGCCTATCTTCTGTCCGGTGGCGCGTCTTCACATTCCGCAAGCGAAACGAAATGACCGTTCCCATCAAGACTGCAAATCCGGTGACCGTCGACGTCGCCCTCGGCGACCGCGCCTATGACATTGTCATCGGCCGCGATGTGCTGCCGTCGCTCGGCCATCGCATCGCCGCGCTGCGGCCCGGCGCTCGCACGGCCATCGTGACCGATCGCACCGTCGCAAAGCACTGGCTTGCCAAAACCGAAGCCGCACTCGCGGATGCTGGCATCGCATCGTCGCGCATCGTGGTGGGCGAAGGCGAAGCATCCAAGAGCTACGCGGTGTTGCAGGAGGTGTCCGAGGCGCTGATCGCGGCGAAGATCGAGCGCAACGATCTGGTGATTGCGCTTGGCGGTGGCGTGATCGGCGATCTGGCCGGGTTCGCGGCATCAATCGTCCGGCGCGGCGTGGATTTCGTGCAGGTGCCGACGTCCCTGCTGGCGCAGGTCGATTCGTCGGTGGGCGGAAAAACCGGAATCAATTCACCGCACGGCAAGAATCTGGTCGGAGCGTTTCATCAGCCGGTGCTGGTGGTTGCGGATACGGCAGTGCTCGATACGCTTTCGCCGCGCCAGTTTCGCGCCGGCTACGCGGAAGTCGCCAAATATGGCGTGCTGGGCGATCTGGAATTTTTCGATTGGCTGGAAGCCAATCATTCGGGCATCTTCACGGGCGGAACTGCGCGCGAACATGCCATCGCGGCCAGTTGTCGCGCCAAGGCGGAGATCGTGGCGCGCGACGAGCGTGAAACCGGCGACCGCGCCTTGCTCAATCTCGGACACACCTTCGGCCATGCGCTGGAGGCCGCGACGGGTTTCTCCGACCGGCTGTTCCACGGCGAGGGCGTCTCGGTTGGCATGGTACTCGCCGCCGAGTTTTCGGCGCACCTGAATATGCTTCCCATATCGGATGCCGCGCGTGTGCAGCGTCATCTTGCGTCGGTCGGCCTGCCGACCCGTTTGCAGGACATCGCGGGCTTTCAGCAGGAAGGCCTCGCGGATGCCGACGCGCTGCTGGCGCTGATGGCGCAGGACAAGAAGGTGAAGCGCGGACGTCTCACGTTCATCCTGCTGGAAAAGATCGGCAAGGCGGTGATCGCCAACGATGTCGATCCGTCCGCGGTTCGTGATTTCCTTCAAGAAAAATTATCGGGATAACGACGACGCAGTCGCGGGACAAACATGAACTCAGCTGTCGTCAACCTGCTCATCGCCATTCTTCTGCTCGCGGCCAACGCATTTTATGTGGCGGCGGAATTTGCGCTGGTGAAAAGCCGCGGGTTTCGCGTCAAGGCCATGGCCGAGCAGAACCGTTTCGGCGCGCGCCTGCTGATGAAAATGATGGGCAACATGGAGGCCTATCTCGCGTGCTGCCAGCTCGGCATCACCATGGCCTCACTCGGTCTGGGCTGGGTTGGCGAGCCGACTGTCGCGGCGTTGCTTCGGCCTGTTCTCGAACCGCTCGGGATGCCGGAATCCGCTTTGCATTTTACGGCATTCCTGACCGGCTTTCTGGTGTTCTCCTCGTTGCATATCGTCATCGGCGAGCAGGTGCCGAAAACGCTTGCGATTCGACAGCCTGTGCCGGTCTCGCAATGGATCGCGTATCCGCTGTATGCATCTTATCTTGTTCTTTATCCGCTGAACTGGCTGCTGAACGGTGCGTCGCGCGCAATTTTGCGGATGCTTGGCGTGAAGGAATCGTCGCAGAACGAAATCCTCACCGACTCCGAAATCGAAGGGCTCGTGGAGGAATCAGCCGAGCACGGCAAAATGGAGATTGGCGAGGCCGAATACATCCAGAACGTCTTCCGCTTTGGCGACCTCGCGGTATCCGACGTGATGGTTCATCGCACCAAGATGGTCAGCGTCAACGCGGACGGGCCGCCCGATGCGGTCATCCGTGGAATTCTCGAATCGGAATACACCCGTATCCCGCTGTGGCGCGAGAAGCCGGAGAACATCATCGGCGTCCTTCACGCAAAGGATCTGCTTCGCGCTATCCGGACGACGGACGGGGATCTCTCCAAGATCGATGTCGCAGCCATCGCGTTGACGCCGTGGTTCGTGCCCGAGATGCGGCCGTTGTCGGAACAGCTCAAGGCGTTCCGCCGCCGCAAGACGCATTTCGCCCTCGTGGTGGACGAGTACGGCGAGGTCGAAGGCATGGTGACGCTGGAAGACATTCTGGAAGAAATCGTCGGCGATATTTCCGATGAGCACGATGTCGTGGTCGCAGGTGTCCGTGCACAGCCGGATGGTTCTGTCGTCGTCGACGGTTCGGTGCCGATCCGCGATCTCAATCGCGCAATGGACTGGCATCTGCCGGACGAGGAAGCCACCACCATCGCGGGTCTCGTGATTCATGAGGCGCGCTCGATCCCGGATCGCGGCCAGAGTTTCACGTTTCACGGTTTCCGGTTCAGGGTGCTCAGGCGCGAGCGAAACCGCATCACGGCGCTGCGAATCGTGCCGTTGCCGCGCGAAAGCGACGTGCCGGAGAAAAAGCCGAAGGCGGGAACGTCGTTCTAGTGTCCCGTATCCGACGTTCGATTCACTCCGCAGCGCCTTCCGAACGAACGTCGGATACGAAAGGACACTAGCAAATTATAATTCTAGTGATCCTTTGGTTCTGACATTCGTAAAAGGGCCTACGAAGGATATGATACGAATGTCAGAACCGGATCACTAGCGGCTCGGCAATCTCTCAGTGCTTGCAGGCTTCCGCAGGGGCAGGACGCCGGGCATTTTCTCCTGGCGCATGTGCGTGGATCGCCAGCGCGTGGACGGAACCGGACAGTTCGGCCGTCAGTACCGAATTTATCATCCGATGGCGGTCGATCCGGCTCTTCCCTTCGAACGCTTTCGACACAATATAAACCCGAAAGTGCGTCTCGCCGCCCGGCCTGTGGCCTGCGTGGCCTTCGTGTAGATGGGATTCATCTGCGACATCGAGGCTTTCCGGCGCGAAAGCTTCGCTCAACTTCTTTGTGATGTGATCTTTTGCGGTCATGATCTGCGCAATATCGCGCGTTATTCGTTCAGGTCAATGACCGTTTCAATTGCGATTCACCGTCACGGCGATGTATAGTCCGCGACCGAGAAAATTCGCGTCAAAACCTGAAGCTCCCAACAAGGCGTCGTGATATTCCATGGCTATCGACTCATCCAAATTCTTCGACAGCATCCGCATCAAGCCCAACAAGCTGAGCGCGAAGCAGCAGGCTGCTGCGCGCGAGGAAGCTGTGATGTGCGAGGCGCCAGGCTGCAAGAACAAGGGCGGGCATCGCGCGCCCAAGGGCCGTGGCCACGAGAAAGAGTACTGGCATTTCTGTCTCAATCACGTTCGCGAATACAATCAGGGCTACAATTTCTTTCAGGGCATGGCGCCTGACGCGGTTGCCAGCTACCAGAAGGATGCGCTGACCGGCCATCGTCCGACGTGGAAGATGGGCGCGAACGGCGGCAAGAAAAGCAAAGCCAATCCCGATCTCGACACTGCGTCCGATCCTTTCCATGTGTTCAGCGAACTGAACGGGCGCGGCAAATGGCGGCCGGGTCCGGGCTCGAATACCGAGGAGCCGAAGGCCGAGACTCGCAAGATTTTCAACGCCGAGAAGAAGGCGTTGATTGTGATGGGGCTCGGCCCCGATGCGACGCTTGAGACGGTGAAAGCGAAGTACAAGATGCTGGTGAAGCAGCATCATCCCGATGCCAATGGCGGCGACCGCTCCACCGAGGATCGCCTGATCGAGATCATCAAGGCCTACAACTATCTCAAGACGGTCGTGCGCGGCGCGTCCTGACCTCAGGCTTTTTAGCGTTTTTTGACGCCCGCGTTTTCCCCGCCGCTTTGCGCGCGTGATAGGTCAGCGCCAGCCCGATGCAGTGGCGCAGCGCCTTTTCGGGAATTTTCGCTGCGGCGTCGAACAGGATGCTGCGGTTGCCGCCATACACCATTTGCGTCGGGTAAAGTTCGCGGAATGTCGCGACCAGATCGGTCTGGCAATGGAAATACATTGCCACGCGCGCATCTTCCGATTTCACGCTGTCGATCCTGATGGTGCTGCCGCTGCCGGACGCGGTGGTGAGATAGCTGGGCTGGCCCCATTTCAGCGTCTCTTCGAGCGGACCCACGCCGTCGAGATGTGCAGCGGTCTCGAAGATGATCGTGCGCAGGGCCATCAGTCTGGCGCGGATTTGATCGGGATAGGCGGCAAACACCTTCGCGACATTTTTGTCGTGGAAAGGCTCGCCGCGGTCCGTGCTTCGCTTCACGAAAGTCCTCCGCTATCGGACCTGGGAATCCGTCGGCGGCTGCGCCAGACCTGCACGGCGAGGACGATGCATCCGATGGCGATGATGCCGCTGGCCAGTGGCAATCCATAATGCTCGATCCTCGCGCCCCATTTCTCGGCGGCGGAGCCGGCCAGCACGCCCGGCAGCACATGCGCGGGCGCCCAGAAAAGAATGGCGATGATGTTCAAGGGGAAAAATCGCCACGGTGGCATGCCCAGCACACCGGCGATCATGGGGACCACGGCACGTATGGGGGCAATGAACCGCGCGAAGATGACAGCGAAAGCCCCATAGCGTTCGAAGAGCATTTCGCTTTGCTGAGTGACGGCGGGATATTTCGACATTGGCCATGCCGACAACACGTCGCGCTGTTTCTTGTGACCGATCCAGTAGCCCAGCCCGTCGCCGATGATCGCGCCGAGAATGGCCGCCGTCAGGATCGGCGCAAGCTTGAGGCCGCCGCCGGGCACCAGCGCGCTGAGGGCTACAATGACGGTCGATCCGGGGATGAGCGAGCCGAGAATCGGGATGGCTTCCAGAAGCGCCGCCAGGAAGATCACGCCGTAGGCGATTTCGCTGTGAAGCGATACGAAGCCGATCAGTTCACTGAGATACGAACTCACACGACCCCCGCGCTGGCGCGATTCCTGAGGTTTCAACATACACCGGGCAACCCGGCATCAAAGCGACCGAAGGGCCGCAAGCCGGCGAATTCCGCCCTGCGCGAATCCGGTCTGCCTCGCGGCAATCGCAGGGCAGACCTACCAAAGGCGCGGAAAAGGCTTATCTCAATGAAAAGACAATGGAACTTTCGTTGCCCGGCGGGCTTCTGCCATCCGCATCTGTCTGCTAGGTTGAAACACGCACCCCACCCGCAGCAAGCACGTCTGGCCCCGGGAGAATCCGGGACCACGGAGGATTGATGACCGCCGCCATGACCAAGTCGCAGGAACCCGCAGGCCTCCCTGACATGAAGGTGTCTGTTCGTCAGGTCTTCGGGATCGACAGTGACCTCGAAGTCCCCGCTTATTCCAATGGCGATCCGCATGTACCGGATATCGATTCGGACTATCGTTTCGACCGCGCCACCACGCTTGCCATTCTCGCCGGATTCTCGAAGAACCGCCGCGTCATGGTCACCGGTTTTCACGGCACCGGTAAATCGACCCACATCGAGCAGGTCGCGGCGCGGCTGAACTGGCCCTGCGTGCGCGTCAATCTCGACAGCCACATCAGCCGTATCGATCTCGTCGGCAAGGATTCAATCGTCGTTCGCGACGGCAAGCAGGTCACCGAATTCCGTGACGGCATTTTGCCGTGGGCGCTTCAGCACAACATCGCGCTGGTGTTCGACGAATACGACGCCGGCCGTCCGGACGTGATGTTCGTGATTCAGCGCGTGCTGGAAGTGTCCGGCCGCCTCACGCTGCTCGACCAGAACAAGGTCATCAAGCCGCATCCGGCGTTCCGGCTGTTTTCGACCGCGAACACGATCGGTCTGGGCGACACCTCGGGCCTCTATCACGGCACCCAGCAGATCAACCAGGGTCAGATGGACCGCTGGTCGATCGTCACCACGCTGAACTATCTGCCGCACGATGAAGAAGTCGAAATCGTTCTTGCCAAGGCGAAGCACTATCGCACGGACGCAGGCCGCGACATCGTCAACAAGATGGTTCGCCTTGCGGATCTGACGCGTAACGCCTTCGCCAACGGCGATCTCTCCACCGTCATGTCGCCGCGTACCGTGATCACGTGGGCGGAGAACGCGGAGATTTTCGGCGATCTCGGTTTTGCCTTCCGCGTCACCTTCCTGAACAAATGCGACGAGCTTGAGCGCCCGCTGGTGGCTGAGTTCTATCAGCGCTGCTTCAATGCGGAGCTGCCGGAGAGCGCAGTCAACGTGGCCTTGAGCTAGGATTTGCCTCTCCCCGTGATCGGGGAGGAAAGGTTTTATGAGCACGTCCAATACCAAGTTCAGGACCGGGTCGAAGGAATCGCCAACGGAGCCGTTCAAGCGGGCGGTGACGTCGGCATTGCGGGCCATCGCCAAGCAGCCTGAACTTGAAGTCACGTTCGCCGCGGAGCGTCCGGGCCTGTCGCCGGGCAAGGCGCGGCTGCCCGAACCGGCACGCAAGCTGACCCGCAAGGACGCTGCCATCGTGCGTGGTCATGCGGATTCGATTGCGCTGCGCGTGGCCTGTCACGATCCCAAGGTTCATCGCAAGCTGGCGCCGGGCAATCCGCAGGCACGAGGCGTGTTCGACGCGGTCGAACAGGCCCGCGTCGAGGCCATCGGCGCGAAACGCATGAGCGGCGTCGCCAAGAACCTGACCGCGATGCTCGACGATCATTTTCATCGCGGCAAGTACGACGAGATCACCGACCGCGCCGACGCGCCGCTGGCCGACGCGCTGGCGATGCTGGTGCGCGAGCGCCTGACTGGCCTCACGCCGCCGGTTGCCGCGCGCAAGATGGTCGATCTGTGGCGGCCTGTTCTTGAAGACAAGATCGGGCCGCGCCTCGACGTGCTCAAGAATTTTACCGAGGACCAGTCGCGGTTTGGTGACGCGATCCATGACTTGCTGCAGGCGCTGGAGCTTGGCGACGACAGAAACGCGGATCAGGACGAGGACGACAATCAGGACGAGAATCGCGACGGCGAGAAAGACCAGTCCGGCGCGGACGGTTCTCCCGAAGGCGATTCCGGCGAGGAAATGAGCGCAGATCAGGCCCAGTCCTCCACCGAGGAAATGTCGGAAAACGCCATGGAAAGCGCGCAGGCGTCCGCCAGCGACGCCTTCGATGACGACGAGATGAGCGACGACGAAACGCCCGGCGAGGCTCAGCGTCCGCCCAGTCGCGGCGCGAACGAACATCGCGGGCCGGAGTATCATGCCTTCGCGCCGAAATTCGACGAGGTCGTTTCGGCGGAAGACCTTTGCGAGCACGACGAACTGGAGCGGCTGCGCAGCTATCTCGACAAGCAGCTCGCGCATTTGCAGCATATCGTCGCGCGGCTGGCCAACCGTCTTCAGCGCAAATTGATGGCGCAGCAGAATCGCGCCTGGGAGTTCGATCTCGAGGAAGGCATCCTCGATCCGGCGCGGCTGTCGCGCGTCGTCACCGATCCGTATCATCCGCTCTCGTTCATGCACGAGAAGGAAGCGACATTCCGCGACACGGTGGTGACCTTGCTGCTCGATAATTCCGGCTCGATGCGCGGACGTCCGATCACTGTGGCGGCGACATGTGCCGACATCCTGGCGCGGACGCTGGAGCGCTGCGGCGTCAAGGTCGAGATTCTCGGCTTCACCACGCGGGCGTGGAAGGGCGGTCAGTCGCGCGAGGCGTGGCTGGCGGCAGGCAAGCCCGCCAATCCGGGCCGCCTCAACGACCTGCGGCACATCATCTACAAGTCCGCCGATGCGCCATGGCGTCGCGCGCGGAAAAATCTTGGGCTGATGATGCGCGAGGGTCTGCTCAAGGAAAATATCGACGGCGAGGCGCTCGACTGGGCGCATAAGCGGCTGCTCGGGCGCTCCGAGCAGCGCAAGATCCTGATGATGATTTCTGACGGCGCGCCGGTCGATGACTCCACGCTGTCGGTCAATCCGGGCAATTACCTCGAGCGGCATCTTCGCCATATCATCGAAGAGATCGAGACCCGCTCGCCGGTCGAATTGATCGCAATCGGCATCGGCCACGACGTCACGCGCTATTACCGGCGTGCGGTGACCATCGTGGACGCCGAAGAACTCGGCGGTGCGATCACCGAGAAGCTGGCCGAACTGTTCAGCGAAACCCAGGTGGAATCGTCGTCGCCATCGCGCCGGCGCAGACTTCATTCCTGAAACATGACCCGCAAACTTAGTCGACGGCGTTTTCTAAGGAATGCCGCGACGGTGCTTCCGGCCGGCATGATGGCGCTCACAGCCGAATCTGCCACGGCGCAATCGGCCTCCGTCGAGGTGAATGCGCGTCCGATCCAGTCTTTCGATCCCCGTGACCCGTCTCATGTC
Organism: Afipia sp. GW822-FHT04G07; assembly: GCF_058800765.1. Lineage (NCBI taxonomy): Bacteria > Pseudomonadati > Pseudomonadota > Alphaproteobacteria > Hyphomicrobiales > Nitrobacteraceae > Afipia > Afipia sp. GW822-FHT04G07. The sequence goes on along the minus strand of NZ_JBXAMP010000001.1, from coordinate 2,411,579 downwards.
CGTTATGGCTCGCTGGAGTTTCGCAGCGGACTTATTCTCACGTCCCCGTTTCGGCGCTTCGGTGGTCTGTCGGGGTTGCGGCTTGATAAAAAAGGCGAGCGGTTCATCACCATCAGTGACAAGGGCCACTGGTTTACAGGGCTGATTGTCTATCGGGGCAAACGCCTGGCCGGATTGGCCGATGTGAAATCCGCGCCGATGCTCGACAGCGACGGCAAGAGAATTACCACACGCGGCTGGTTCGACAGCGAGTCGCTCGCGCTCGACGGGTCGACGGTTTATGTGGGCCTTGAACGCGTCAACCAGATCCTGCGGTTCGATTTCAGCAAGGGCGGTATTCTTTCGCGCGGTCAGGTTGTGCCGGTGCCGCCCGATGTCGGCAAGCTGCCGTTCAACAGAGGCCTTGAGGCACTGGTGTTCGTGCCGAAGGGGCAGCCGCTCGGCGGCACGCTGATTGCGATTTCAGAGGCGGGGCTGGATGCGGCGGGAAACATTCAGGGCTTTCTGATCGGCGGCCCGACGCCGGGCCAGTTCACGGTGGCGCGGACAAAAAAATTCGACATCAGCGACGCTGTTTTGCTGCCGTCCGGCGATCTGTTGCTGCTGGAGCGAAAGTTCTCGCTGCTCGAAGGTGTCGGCATTCGCATCCGTCGCGTGCCGATAAAGTCCATTGTTCCGGACGCGGTAATTGACGGACCGGTGATCTTCGATGTCGATCTTGGATACGAGATCGACAACATGGAAGGCATCGACGCGCATGTCACTGAAGACGGCGAAACTGTCCTGACCATGGTCTCGGACGATAATTTCTCGATGATCCAGCGCACGCTGTTGCTTCAATTCACGCTGGTCGATCCGTAAAACAGAAAAAGCCGGGCGTGAGCCCGGCTTTTCAAAATCGGATTGTCGGTCGAAAGATCAGCTCGCCGCGGCGAGCTTCTTCTTTTCGATCTGACGCTTCAGCTCCAGCGCCTTCGGCGACAGGTCGTCGGCGCTTGCCTTGGTCAGGAACGCATCGAGGCCGCCGCGATGATCGACAGTCTTCAGCGCGTTGGTCGACACGCGCAGGCGCACCGAGCGGCCCAGCGAGTCCGAGATCAGCGTGACGTTGCACAGGTTCGGCAAAAACCGGCGCTTGGTCTTATGGTTCGAGTGGCTGACCTTGTGGCCAACCTGAGGGCCCTTGGCCGTCAATTCGCAGCGCCGAGACATAGTGTAATCCTTTGGCGAAATCTTGTGTCGCCCCGGACCACCCGAAGGGGTCGCGTGGGGTTTTGGAACCGTCCATTTCAGGAACGCCGGACCTATAAGGGTCCAGCCGCCCAGCGTCAAGGTTGGGAGGCGATTTCGGCGGTTTATCCGGCCATCGCGGACGCCATCGGCCACCGGGCAGGAATGGCGATTTTCCCCGTCAAACCAGTGATTTCCTAACATATAATCGACGTAATCCCTGACCAGACAGGGTATCAGCGGGCCTTCGGCAATTCCTTTTGCGGCCTCTGCGCCGCACCGATGGTTCCGGCTGAAATTGCTTGCTTAGAGATATATTGGCCCAACAGGACTTTTGTCAGTGGATATGCCCTGGTTCCCAAGGTTCGCCCGGTCAGTCTCCTGGATAGCCCGGTCTGAACTTCTCCTGCTGGGCGCGCTGCTCGCTTGCGCCGGGTCGGCGATGCCGGCCGGGTCCGCCAGTGCCCAGGGCCGGCTGGATGCCAAGTACGAAGCCTCGCTTGCCGGACTGCCGATCGGCAAGGGTGCCTGGGTAGTGGATGTTTCCGAAGACCAGTATTCGGCAGCCGTCAGCGGAGCCACCACAGGGCTGATGAAGTCCATCGGCGGAGGCAACGGCACCGGTACGGCGCAAGGCCGCATCACCGCCGGCCAGTTCGCGCCGCTGAACTACATCTCGACGATCAATTACGGGAAGAAGGCCGAGATCATTCGCATCGCGCTCTCGGGCGGCAATGTGAAAGAGTCCGCCATCGAGCCGGAGCCGCCGGAAAATTCGGAACGAATTCCGCTGACCGACGCGCATCGCCGCAATGTCCTCGATCCGATGACGGGTTCGCTGCTGCGCGTAGCGGGAACGGGCGATCCGGTCAGTCCCGAGGCATGCCGCAACAAGACGATGTCGGTCTTCGACGGCAGGATGCGCTACGATCTGCGTCTCGACTACAAGCGCATGGAAACGGTCAAGGCCGAGAAGGGCTACCATGGCCCTGTGGTGGTCTGTGCGGTCTACTTCACGCCGATCGCGGGCTACGTTCCCGATCGCGCCTCGATCAAGTACGTCACCGCTCAGCGCGACATGGAGATATGGTTTGCGCCGATCGCCGGAACGCGCGTGCTCGTTCCTTACCGGATTGCGATTCCAACCCCGCTCGGCACCGGCATGATCGAAGCGACGGAGTTCATCTCGGTGCAGAAGACGGCCAAAACAAACTGAAGCCGGCTGGCGGCCTACGGCCATGCCCGGCGCAAGGATCCGGTGGCAAATCGCGCCCGTGACGAATCTTGTTTGTGAATCGGGTTGACTCTTCAGCCAATCCGATTCGACTCCGGTTTTAACGAATTCAGCTCATTTGCTGCTGGCGCGGAGTATCCTCAAACCTCATCTAGTATTGCTGGTCAGCAGATTGTGCGACATGTGGAGGTAATAAAGCCGAACACACCGCGAGTCAGCGATTCGGGCTTCTTTCGTTCCTTACTCGTTCCAAACCTTAAGTTGCGGCGTGAAAAACGTCGCATTGTGAGACACTTCCTTCAAACTGGCTGCGGCGTCCGCGTCGTGTGCGTCATGCGGACCTGTTGATTATGCCTCTGTCGTCTTCCGCTCCGCTGTTTCCGAATGATCGTGCTCCCGGCGCTGGCGTGACCGCAGTGCTGGGCCCGACCAACACCGGCAAGACCCACCTCGCGATCGAGCGGATGCTCGCCCACTCGTCGGGAATCATCGGTCTGCCGCTGCGCCTGCTGGCGCGCGAGGTCTACAACAAGATCGCCGCACGGGCAGGCGCCGACTCCGTCGCGCTGATTACCGGCGAAGAGAAGATCAAGCCGCCGAAGGCGCGGTACTGGGTCTCCACCGTCGAGGCGATGCCGCGCGATCTCGACGTGTCGTTTCTGGCGGTGGACGAAATCCAAATCGCGGCGGACCTCGAACGCGGTCACGTCTTCACCGACAAGATCCTGAACCGGCGCGGCCGTGATGAGACGCTGCTGCTGGGTGCTGCCACCATGCGCCCGATCATCGAGCGGCTGCTGCCCGGCGCCAATATCGTGACGCGGCCGAGGCTCTCGCATCTCGAATTTGTCGGCGACCGCAAGATCACACGGCAACCAAGGCGCACCGCGATCGTCGCGTTCTCTGCGGACGAGGTTTACGCCATCGCCGAACTGATCCGGCGTCAACACGGCGGCGCTGCCGTCGTTCTGGGATCGCTGTCGCCACGCACCCGCAACGCGCAGGTGGACATGTTCCAGTCCGGCGACGTCGATTATCTGGTTGCGACAGACGCCGTCGGCATGGGCCTCAATCTCGATGTCGATCATGTCGCTTTTGCTTCCGACCGCAAATACGACGGCTATCAGTTCCGCCGATTAACGCCCGCAGAGTTCGCGCAAATTGCGGGCCGCGCGGGCCGCGCCACCCGCGACGGCACTTTCGGGACCACGGGCCGATGCGCGCCGTTCGAGCCGGAACTGGTCAACGCGTTGCAGAACCATACCTTCGACAGCGTGAAGATGCTGCAATGGCGGAATACGCGGCTGGATTTCGCGTCGCTGGCCGCACTTCAGGTCTCGCTGGCGCTCACGCCCAACCATGAAGTCCTGACCCGCGCGCCGGTCGCCGAGGACATTCGCGTGCTCGATCATGCCGCGCGCGACGAAGACGTCCGTGACATGGCCAAGGGCGCGGCCGCCGTCGAGCGGCTCTGGGAAGCCTGCCAGATTCCCGATTATCGCAAGCTGTCTCCGGCAGCCCACGCCGAACTCGTCACCACGCTGTTCGGATTTCTGATGCGCAAGGGCCGGCTTCCGGACGACTGGTTCGCCGCCCAGATAGCGCAAACCGACCGGACCGATGGCGATATCGACACATTATCGGCCCGGATCGCCCAGATTCGGACCTGGACGTTTGCGGCAAATCGCCCCGATTGGCTGGCGGATCCCGAGCACTGGCAGGGAATTGCCCGTGCGGTGGAGGATAAATTGTCGGATGCGCTCCATGAAAGGCTAACTGAGCGTTTCGTTGACCGCCGGACCAGTGTATTGATGCGCCGCTTGCGGGAAAACACGATGCTGAATACTGAAATTGGGAAGACCGGCGAAGTGATCGTAGAGGGCCATGTGATTGGCCGTCTCGACGGATTCATGTTCGCGCCGGAATCTGCTGAAGCGGGCTCGGATGCCAAGGCCTTGCAGGCAGCGGCGCTGAAAGCGCTGGCCGGCGAGATCGACGCGCGCGCCGAGAAATTGTCGAAGGCGCCGGACGATCAGTTCGTGCTGGCTTCCGATGGTACGCTGCGCTGGACCGGCGACGCCGTCGCCAAGCTCGTTGCGGCCGACAATGTTCTCAGTCCACGCATCCGCATCATCGCCGACGAGCGGCTGACCGGCGCATCGCGCGATGCCGTGCAGACGCGGCTCGATCTGTGGCTGAAGACGCATATCGAAAAGATTCTGGGGCCGCTGTTCGATCTGTCGAAGGCCGAGGACGTCACGGGCATCGCCCGCGGCATCGCCTTCCAGTTGATCGAGGCGCTCGGCGTACTGGAGCGCGCGAAGATTGCCGCCGAGATGAAGGATCTCGATCAGCCGTCGCGTGCTTCGTTGCGCAAATACGGGGTGCGCTTCGGCGCCTATCATATTTTTCTCCCCGCACTGCTGAAGCCCGCGGCGCGCGGACTGGCGTCGCTCTTGATGGCGCTGAAGAACGACAACACCGACTGGTCGGCGCTGACCGGCGCGCAGCATCTGGCGGCGAGCGGACGCACGTCGTTTCCGGCGGACAAGGCACTCAATCAGGACGCCTATCGCACGCTCGGCTACAAGCTCGCCGGCGACCGCGCCGTACGTGTCGATATTCTGGAGCGCCTCGCGGATTTGATCCGCCCCGCGCTGTCGTGGCGTCCGGGTTCGTCTGGCGACAAGCCTGCCGGCGCGTTCGATGGCCGCTCGTTCACCGCAACGCAGGCCATGACTTCGCTGACCGGTTCGGCCGGTGAGGATTTTGCGTCGATTCTGAAGGCGCTCGGCTATCGCATGGAGAAGCGGCCGCCGCTTCCGGTCGTCGCCGCTCCGCCTGCCGATGTGAGCACTGAGGCTGTAACCGAGACGACGACAGAGGCGGCGATTGAATCCGATCCAGCCGGAGCTGGCGCCGTTGCGTCGTCCGAGGCGGTCGCTGTCGCCCCGGAGGCTGCCGAAGCAACCGAGTCGATCGCCGACATCACGGCTGTTCCTGCCGAGACGACCGCTGCGGATACATCCGCGGCGCGCTTGCCCGAAGTGGAGTTCGTTCCGGCATCAGCCGTTGTGGACCCTGTGGCCGAAGCGGTCACTGAGCAAGCATCGGCCGAGCCGGTCGCAGCCACGGAGGCCGCCGCGGCCGATGTAGCTGGGACCGTTAGCGCCGAAGCCGCTCCAGCGGAACAGGCCGTTGCCGACGCAGCACCGGAACTGGTTGAAGTCTGGCGGCCCGGTGGTCGTTCGGATGAGCGCCGTCCGCGCCATGATCGCAGCCGCTACAAGGGCCCTGATAAATCCGCGATGCCTGCAACCGAAGGCGAGACGCCTGCCGGTGGCGAAGAGAAGCGCGAACGTCACGGCCGTCATCGCCGCGACCGGAACAATGAGAACCGCCGGCCACGTGGTGATGCTCCGGCGGTTGCCGCCGAAGGCGCGTCCGCAGAACAGGCGCGTCCTCAGCGTCAGGATCAGCGCGACGACAGAGGCAGCCGTCCTCCGCGTGAGGGTTTCAAAGGCAAGGACCGCAATCAGGAACGCGGCAAGGGTAAGTTCGACAAACGTCCACGCGACGGGCGGAAGGATGATCGCGACCGCGGCGGCGGTTCGCACCGGACCTATGCGACAAGCGCCACGCCGCGCGAGCGCGACCGCCCCGCGGATCCGAACTCGCCTTTTGCCAAGCTGGCGGCGCTCAAGGAGCAGCTCGCGGGTACTCGCAAGGAATAATCGGTGCGGCGATTCGCAAGTCCGCCTATTCTCTGGTTGGCTCTCGTAGCGGACTTGCGAACCAAAGCCGCCCCGAAGTTATAGCTGCCGGTGTCCTTTCGAATCCGAAGTTCGCGACGGAAGGCGCTGCAAACACCAAGCGAACTTCGGATTCGGGACACCGGATTTGGATCGTCAGCGTCTCGACAAATGGCTGTGGCACGCGCGGGTCGTCAGGACCCGGACCGACGCCGCAGCCCTGGTCGCCAAGGGCCGCGTCCGTATCAATGGTGTGAGGCAGACGTCGCCAGGACACGCAGTGAAAGCAGGCGAGGTTCTGACTATTGCGCTCGACGGCCGGGTGCGCGTCCTGAAGATCACCGGATTTTCTGACCGGAGAGGGGACGCCGCTGCGGCGCAGGCGAGTTATGCTGATTTGCAATCGCTCCGGAAGTGATTATTTGCCAATAATCCCAAGCACAACCTCCCTTGCGGCGATGCACGTCCTGCGCTACGCCAAACCTCGAATTTAGACCTTCCGGAGCCTTGGATGACCTACGTCGTCACTGAAAACTGCATCAAGTGCAAGTACATGGACTGCGTGGAAGTTTGCCCCGTGGATTGCTTCTACGAGGGTGAGAACATGCTGGTGATCCACCCGGACGAATGCATCGACTGCGGCGTGTGCGAGCCTGAGTGCCCAGCGGATGCGATCAAGCCTGATACCGAACCAAGTCTCGAAAAGTGGCTTGAGGTGAATGCGGAATACGCCAAGTCGTGGCCGAACATCACCCAGAAAAAGGATGCGCCTGACGACGCGAAGGAATTCGACGGCGTCGAAGGCAAGTTCGACAAATATTTTTCTGCCAATCCCGGCTCTGGCGACTGAACTGGCCTGTTCGGTGTCTCGGCCAGCGAGCCTGTGGCGCCCGCCATCGCGGATAACTTTTAACCCTACCGGCGATCAGAGCGGCGGACGCCGCTGCACGGCATGCGCGGAAGGGCATAAATCATTGATTTTTGCGGGAAATGTGCTATTTTAGGCACATTCGTAGAGCCGAACCCCTTTTGTCCCCGTTTAGGGCCCCGACGGGTTCCCGATAAACCATTTTGAAACAGGGGCGTGGCGGTTCCACGCAGAGGCGCTGTGTCAGACAAATCGCGTCATAAAAAGAACTCCAAAATAAACGACAAGGGTTCCAAGGATAAGGGCACCAAGAAGACGTCAGCTGCGAGCCGCAGCGCGTCGAAGAAGGATGCTCGCGCGTCCGCTACACCCTCAAAAAACAAAAGAAGCACAATGCCGAACAAAAAGCCTGCAAAACCTGTCGCGAAGGCGCCCGCCAAGTCCGCTGCGAAGCCCTCGAAGACGGTTTCCAAAACGCCTGCCAAGACCGCCGTCGCCAAGACGCCCGCTCCGAAAGCCCCTGTGAAGACCGTCGCCGGCAAGCCTGCCGCGAAGCCGGTTGCCGCCGCACCGCGTGTGGAGGAGCCGAAGAAGCCTTTGACCCAGCGTCAGGGATTCAAGACCAACGAGTTCGTGGTGTATCCGGCGCATGGCGTCGGCCAGATTCTTGCGATCGAAGAGCAGGAAATCGCAGGCGCGCGGCTTGAGTTGTTCGTCATTACTTTCGTCAAGGACAAGATGACCTTGCGAGTGCCGACGGCGAAGGTCGCCAATGTCGGTATGCGCAAGTTGTCGGACCCGTCGCTGGTCAAGCGTGCGCTGGAGACCCTCAAGGGCCGCGCGCGCATCAAGCGCACGATGTGGTCGCGCCGCGCGCAGGAATACGAAGCGAAGATCAATTCGGGCGACATCGTCGCCATCGCGGAAGTGGTGCGCGATCTGTTCCGTTCGGAATCACAGCCCGAGCAGTCCTACAGCGAACGGCAGCTTTATGAAGCGGCGCTCGATCGTCTGTCGCGCGAAATCGCCGTCGTTCAGCACGTCACTGAAACCGAAGCGGTCAAGGAGATCGAGGCGAACCTTGCCAAGAGCCCGCGCCGCGGCGCCAAGACCGACGCCGATGCCGGTGCGGAAGCGGCGGCGGACGACTCGGATGACAGCGACGGCGACGACTCTGTATCCGCGGACGAAGCGGCCTGATAAAGTTTTTTGACAATCAAGATTGAAAAAGCCCGGCTGCAGAGCCGGGCTTTTTGTTTAGTCCTGATTGATCGACGGTGCCGCAGGGTCAATCCACGACCAGTTTCACGCGTTCTCGCGGCTTCAGGGTGGAGCGCGCGTCGAGGCCGTTCAGCACGCGAAACCGGTCGACCGGACGATCTACGCCCTGCATCCGCTGCGCCATCGACTCCACCGTGTCTCCGGGCTGCACGGTCACGACCTTGATCCGCAACGGCCGCGCGGCCTGGATTTCGGCCAGCGTCAGCCGCCGGAATGAATTCACGGTGTCGCGGAAGCTGCGATCGCCCTCTGGCGTCTTTTTCTTCGCCGCGAAAATAAAGCGATAGACGTCGCTGCCGAAACGCAAGGCATAGATCTTGAACTGCCACTGATCGCCGCTTGCTGTCGCGGTCGCGGACGGAAACCCGTTGATGGTCAGATCCTCGGTTGAGGCCTTGTCGACGTTCTCCATCCAGCCGGAGTTCAGGTAATCGCCGAGCGTCTGTTCCGCCGGAACGCGCACCACATCGAAACGCATGGCCTGCGTGCCGCCTTCGCGAACGCCGACGACGGCCTGCGCCGTGTTCTCAAGCACGAAGCCGTCGGGTACCTGGAATGTGAAGCCGAGCTTGGGATGCAGAAAGCGCCGGCCGCGCACAAAGCCTTCGCTGGGGTCTTCGCCATACACGAGATTGTCGATGGCCGAGAGATAAGTGTCGCGGTCGCGTTCGTTGCTGTCGGGCGACGAATACTGACGCGCATTGGCCTGCGCGTTCTGCACCCGCTCCGGCGTGGCCGGATGCGACGACAGGAAGTCGAGCGAACGCGGATCGGCGGGAGCGCGGTTCGCCTTGAGGGCGGCGTTGCGCTCCATTGCCGTCAGAAAACGGGATGCGCCGAACGGATCGAACTTGGCGCGCGACGCGATGCTGACGCCGATGCCGTCGGCCTCGAATTCCTGCGTACGCGAGAAGCTCGCCATCGTCAGCTTGGTCTTGGCCAGCGCCAGCGCGCTCATGTCCGGGTCGTTGCCCATGTCGGCGACAACGCGCGTCACGACGGCAGCCTGCCGCGCCTGATCCTCGCGGATCGCGGCATGCTTGGCGAGCACATGCGCCATCTCGTGGGCGAGGACCGACGACAATTCCGACGTGTCGCTGGCGAGCGCGATCAGTCCGCGGGTGACATAAAGCTGTCCGGTGGGAAGCGCGAAGGCGTTGACTGCGCCCGAATTCAGGATCGTCACCTTGTAGGCGAGATCGGGACGGTCGGACGCAGCGACAAGGCGGTCGACCGTCTTGGTAATCAGGGCCTCGAGCCGCGGGTCGTCGTAGGAGCCGCCGTATGACGAGAGAATGCGCTCATGCTCGCGCTCGGTGGCCGGCGTCTGGGCAGCAGGCTTGTTGGGCTTGATCGGAGCAAGATTAGGGTTCGTCGCCGTTTGGAAGCGGCCCATGTCTCCGCAAGCGCCGAGCGTCAATGCGACGCACAGCGCGACCGCCGCATAAATGCGGCTCGGCCCTTTCTCGTTTTGCTGGCTCGCCGGTTCCGACACGCCGTTATTTGCCCTCATCCCTCGGCACGATGGATTTCGCGGTTAGATTATCCCGCAAGCCCGCATCTGCCGCCGTCATCAACTCAATCTGTCCCGGATACAATACCTCAATCCGGGGGCCGCCACGTCTCTCAATCCAGCCACGAACCATAATTCTCTTGTTTTTCAGAGACTTAAGATCGATTCCGGCGGCTTCGATGGACGGTATGATGCGCCTTGAAATGGTCACGGCAAAGTCCCGCGTCCATCGGCGGCCGAAATTGACGTAAAACGTCGCGCCAGCCAACCGGGCCGACGAAACAGTTCCTTCCACCACGGCAAACCGTCCCACTTGGGTCAAAATATCGTCGGGCCTTTCCGCGTTTTTTAAGGCGGCGGAACCGGCCCAAATGCCGCGCCTCGCGATGCGTGCGGTTGCCTCAGCAGCCCGCAATGTATCGGAACAGGCTTTGTCGGTCGCCTCCGCCCACACCAGCGCGTCGCCGCGCGCCAACAGTTCCGATTGGATCGAGACGGCATCTTTCAGGAAAACAAACGCACCCTGGCGCCCGTAACGATCCGGCGTGTCGGTAGCGCCGTGCAGCGTGACCTCGCGGCCGTCGATCAGCGATGTTAAAACGTCTTTGCCGGATACTGCGGCCTCGTTCGGCAGTTCGATTGCGGCGAGGCGCACCTCGCGCCCGTCGTCGAGGCGAAACGTTCGCGCGTCGAGAACGGCGCTCACCCGGCCTTCGCCTTGCAATGCGAGCGCGCACGATGCGCGAAGTTCGCCGCAACTGAACATCGTCAGCAGCGCCGCGCACCAGACCATCATTGGAATGCGTCGGGCAATCACAGACTGTCAGCCTTGCAGGCGCGGAAGCGGGCGTGGCGCGAAATCAATTTCGATCTGCGAAATGTGTTGCCCGTCGTCGCCGCGAGTCAAGCGTACCCGCATGCAAATCGGCGGGCGCATGACCGGTTGCTTGCTGCGAAGGCATCGTTGCGCCATGATGAAAACAACGAATGATGACGCCAATCAAGGCGTATGATCGACAAGGGAGACGACATTGAAGAAAGTCCTCGCAGGGATCATTTCATCTGTCCTCGTGTTCGGCTCTGGCGCTGCAACAGCGCAAGGCAATCCGCCCCTGAAACTCGGTGCGATTCTCGACATGTCAGGTCTCTACGCCGACATCACCGGCGTGGGCAGTGAGACCGCGGCAAAAATGGCGGCGGAGGATTTTGGCGGCGAAGTTCTCGGCCGCAAGATTGAAATCATCGCGGCGGATCATCTCAACAAGGCCGACCTGTCATCGAGCATCGCCCGCGACATGTTCGACAATCAGGGCGTTGAGGCGATCGTCGATGTCGCGGCATCGGCGACCGCGCTCGCCGCCAACGAAATCGCCAAGGCGCGCAACAAGATCATCATGTTCAACGGGCCCGGATCGGTTCGGCTGACGAACGAGGCCTGTGGTCCTTACACCGTGCACTATGTGTTCGACACGTTCGGGCAGGCGAATTCGACCGGCCTCGCCACGGTGAAGACCGGACTCGACACCTGGTTCTTCCTCCAGGCGGATTATGCGTTCGGGCAGGATCTGGAGAAGGACACCACCAACGTCGTGACCAAGATGGGCGGCAAGGTGCTGGGGACGGTGAAGCACCCGCTCAACACCTCGGACTTCTCGTCGTTCCTGCTGCAGGCTCAGGGATCGAAAGCGAAAGTGGTAGGCCTCGCCAATGCTGGCGGCGATACCATCAACGCCATCAAGCAAGCCGCTGAGTTCGGCTTGATGAAGGGCGGCCAGAAACTGTCACCGCTGCTGGCCTTCATTACCGACATCGACAGCATCGGTCTCGAGACAGCGCAAGGACTCGTGCTGGCGGAGGCTTTTTACTGGGACCTGAACGACGATACGCGCGCCTTCACCAAGCGCTTCATGGACAAAGTCAAGCGCGTGCCGACCTCCGCGCAGGCTGGCGTTTATTCGTCCGTGACTCATTATCTCAAGGCCGTGAAAGCCGCAGGCACGACCGACTCCGCAGCCGTCATGAAAGTGATGAAGTCGACGCCGATTAACGACATGTTCGCCAAGAACGGCAGGATCCGCGAGGACGGCCGCATGATCCACGACATGTATCTCTTCGAGGTGAAGAAGCCGTCGGAATCGAAGGGCCGGTGGGATGACTACAAGCTGCTGGCGACCATCCCGGGCGATCAGGCGTTTCAGTCGCTCGATGCCTCGCGCTGTCCGCTGATCAAGAAATAAAAGCACCGTATTCAACGCGCTTTCGATTCAGGGAATCTTCGTCATGACCGACACTGTTCTGCAGAGTCTCGATCGCGGTCTTCTGACCATCACCATGAACCGGCCCGATCGGCGCAATGCCATCAATGCGGAAATGTCGGCGGGCCTGATCGAGGCCGCACGGCGGGCGGCGGACGATTCCGATGTTCGCGCGGTTCTGTTGCGAGGCGCCAATGGCACGTTCTGCGTCGGCGGCGACGTCAAGTCGATGGCGGAAAACAAGTCGACGCTGTCTTACGAGCAAAAGCGCGGAAACCTCCGTCGCGGCATGGAAATCTCACGCATCCTTCACGAAATGACAAAACCGGTGGTGGCGCAGATCGACGGGGCTGCGGCGGGAGCCGGTCTTTCGATTGCGCTGTCCTGCGATCTGCGCGTCGCCTCAGCATCCGCCAAGATCACCACGGCCTTTGCCAAGGTCGGCTTCTCCGGCGACTACGGCGGAACATATTTCCTGACCCAGATGCTGGGCAGCGCCAAGGCGCGCGAGCTTTATCTCCTGTCGCCAGTCTTGACGGCTCAGGAGGCGCTCGCGCTCGGGATGGTCACGAAAGTGGTTCCCGACGCCGAGGTCGGCAACGCGGCAACTGAACTTGCCATGTCGCTCGCGCAGGGGCCGACCGTGACGCTCGGCTACATCAAGCGCAACATCAACAACGCCGAGCAGTTGTCGCTCGAAGCCTGCTTCGACGCCGAAGCCGCGCACCACACGCGCTGCTCGGAAACCGCCGACCATCTGGAAGCCGCCAAGGCCTTCATGGAAAAGCGTGCCGCGGTGTTCAAGGGACATTAGCGAGCGCGGTAAACAGGAACACACGAGTGGCGGAATTCATGAGGCTGCGCCAAATCTGTCTCGTTGCGCCGCGTCTTGAGCCCACGGTCGGCGAGATCGCCGCGATCATGGGCCTCAACATCTGCCATCGCGATCCGAACGTTGCGCGTTACGGCCTCGAAAACGCGCTGCTTCCGGTCGATACCATTTTGCTCGAGGTGGTCGCGCCGTTTCGCGACGGCACCGCCGCCGGGCGCTTCGTGGAGAAGACCGGGGGACGCGGCGGCTATATGGCGATCTTCTCATGCGACGATCCGCGCGAACGTCAGACAAACGCCGAGAGCATCGGCGTGCGGACGTCTCATGTCATCGACCGGCCGCCGTATCTCGGCGTTCAGCTTCATCCCCGCGACTGCCGCGCCGCCTTTATCGAGTTCAACCACACGGCCGACAGCGACAATATCCGCGGCGCTTACCCGCCCGCCGGTCCCGACTGGCACGAGGCGATCCGCGACGATGTCACGACTGCGCTGACAGAGGTTGAACTGACCAGTCCGGATCCGCAGGGACTTGCCGATCACTGGGGCCGCATCATCGGCATTCCTGTGGGCCATTCGGCAGACGTGCCGGAGATCGTGCTGTCCAATAGCAGAATCCGCTTTGCGAAAGGCGACAACGAGATCATGAGCGCGCTGACGTTCCGTGTCCGCGATCCCGCCGCGATCCTAGCTGCCGCGAAAGCCCGGGGGCATACCGTCACCGGGAGCTCTTTCTTTCTCTGCGGCGTCGACTTTCATCTCGCTGCGTGAGCGTTGCGCGTGACTTTGCGCACCTGATATTCGCGCACCGGATCCGGCGTGAAAGCGCTGTTCCCGACCGGATTTGATCGCTAGATTTCGCCCGCAATAGCAGCTCGCAACAAGGACACCAGATGGCCAAGGATGGATTGACAGTTATCGTGACAGGTTCGGCGTCGGGTCTTGGCGCGGCGTCCGCCGCCATTCTGGCCAAGCAGGGCGCGCGCGTCGTCGTCAACTATTCTTCCAGCCAAAAGGAAGCCGAGCAGACCGCGGATGTCTGCCGAAGCGCGGGCGCCGAGGTCGTGGTGGTGCAGGGTGACGTTTCGCGCGACGAGGACTGCAAGAAAATCGTTGCCGCAGCTGCGCCGTGGGGCCGGCTTGATGCGCTTATCAACAACGCCGGTATCACCAAGCATATGGACCATGGAAACCTCGACGGCCTTTCCGCCGAGGACTTCCAGCGCATCTACGCGGTCAACACCATCGGCCCGTATCAGATGATCCGCGCCGCGCGCGCTCTTCTCGAAGCGGGCGCAAATCAATCGGGCCGCGCCTCGTCCGTGGTGAATGTCTCGTCGATAGCAGGCATCGCCGGAATCGGATCGTCGGTCGCGTATGCGGCGAGCAAGGGGGCGCTGAATACCATCACGCTTTCGCTGTCGCGCGCGCTGGCGCCGCTCATTCGCGTGAACGCCGTCTGCCCAGGTTATATCGATACGCCGTGGTTCACGAAGGGACGTGGCGAAGAAGCCGCCAACAAGGTTCGTGAGATGGTGACGGCCAAATCGCCACTCAAGATCGCGTCGGCAGCCGAGGATATTGCGGAACTGGTCTGTTTTCTCGCCCGTCCGGAATCACGCAGCATGACCGGCGAGATCGTCCGCATCGACGCCGGTTCGCATCTGGTGTGGTAGGGCTTTGAGCCCGTTCAATCGCCACTGAACGGGCGTCGGTTCCCTGCTCAGGGGCGATGCTGCTCAGACCTTGTTGCCGGGATCGGACACGACGCCGCGGGCAACCAGCCTGTTCCAGATGAACAGCACAACCAGCGCGCCGATGGTTGCGGTGATATACCCCGCACCCTGGTTGGGACCGTAGTGGCCGATGGCCTGACCGATAAAGGTTGCGACAAAAGCACCGACAATCCCGAGCACCATCGTCAGGATGAAGCCTGTCGGATTATTCGGACCAGGCGACAAAAGCCGCGCAACAAAACCTGCGACCAATCCGACGATGAGAATATGAAGCATTGCTGGGTATCCTTGATGAACAAAATTCTGACGGGATCAGGTGCCGGATCGGCGTGGAGCGAAGACTTCGCTCCACGCTAGTCGATGAGGCCGATCAAATCCAGCGCGAGGCTTCGTGCTCGGTCGGCAGCCGGCCGTTTGGTGTCAGCTGGTTGATCACGTCGGGCAGTTGCTTGGCGAGACCCGCAAGCAATTCGTCACGTGACAAGCCAGTCTGCGACGTCAGCGTGTTGATCTGGTCAGCGCCCAGCGCAGCGCCGAGGTCGGTCGGCGAAATCGGCTTGTTGTTGCCGGTGCCGACCCATGAATTCGCGGTCTCGGTGTGGCCCTTTTCCTGAAACTGCTTGAGCAGATCGTTCAATCCGCCGCTCAAGGCGCCGCCGGCCGCGCCGCCTGCCAGCAATCCGCCGAGTGCGCCACCCAGCGGACCCTTCATCAGATCGCCGAGGCCGCCACCAAGCAGGCCGCCAAGCCCGCTTCCACCGTCAGCGCTGGCCGTGGTCGTTCCGGGCAGCTGCGGGGGAACGGAGGGTGCGCTGTCTGCCGGGCTGGTGCCGGGCTGGCTTCCGCCGATGTGCTTGACCGCCTTGTAGGCAAGGAGGGCAAGGATCGCCATGGTGATCGGCGACATCCCGCCGCTGCTTTCCCCCGGCTGGCTTGGCTCGCTCGGTCCGCGCGGGCCGTTTTGCATACCATTGAGAATGTCGAGCAAACCCATTGTCGTCTCCTGTCGGTCACTTTGGCCCCGGAGGCGAGAGTAGTGTTTGGTCATGACGGTTACAAGGCGGGGTGGCGGTGGCGCGCGCCGTCTGGTAAGGAATTGCGAAACTTTTAGGCGTTCTTGCAGGATATTCGCTGCCAAGAATGCGACCGGTCCCGTAGCTCAGCCGGATAGAGCGGCGGTTTCCTAAACCGCAGGTCGGAAGTTCGAGTCTTCCCGGGATCGCCAATAGCTTTGATGCGTTTAAGGCAACACATGCAATCGCAGTGGTTGGCCCATTCGCGACCTAGCCCGTAAAATACGAGGGAAACCGAATTCGCAATTCATTGCTGAAAGCAAGGGATCGCGAAAGATGATCGCGCAACGCAGTCTGCGCCAGAGCAGGATCTTGTTGCGCAATTGAGCGGACGATTTTCGAATGGTCGCGAATGATCTGATTGGCCTTGTTTCCGATAGGAAGATGAAGCCTTCGAATGCGGTCAACATGGCCGCTTTGTTCCCGCACCAGTGACCAGAGGTGAGATACGCCGGCCGCATCGTAAAGGGTCTTGTGAAAAGCCAGATCCGATTGATTGAACTCATCGAGCTTGTCATCATGGGCCTGGTTGCGCTGGTTCGCGATGATCGAACGAAGTTCGGCGATCAGCGCTGGGTCTCCTGAGATTGCGAGGACGCGCACAACCTCCTGCTCAATCGAACGGCGAAGAAATTGCGCTTGCCGCGCGAGCGCCACGTCGATCAAGCTCACACGCGTTCCGCTCTGCGGGAAGATGTCGACGAGCCCGGCTGACTCAAGCCGAATAAGCGCGTCACGGATCGGCGTCGAACTCAGTCGAAATTGTTGCTGCAGTGCGACTCGCGACAGGGGTGTCCCCGGCGGAAGGCGCAAGGAGATGATGTCGGCGAGCAATTGCTCGAAAACCGAAGGCCCCTCGGGCAGCGCAGTGTCATGATTGGAGGCAGCTGAAGCTCTCATATGTGCACTCTTTCACTAATGCATTAGCTTGACAACTGATGCATTAGTTTGTCTGGTTGCCGTGGTTATCTCGCGGAGCACTCAAAAAACGCGGAAACCGCATACAGGGAGGTTCAAATGAAGAGTCTGGCATACGCCGTCGCGGGTATCCTGGCTGCCGTGTTACCAACAATGGCCGTACAGGCTGCGGACTATCCGGACCGCACGATTACCGCTGTGGTCCCGTTTCCCGCCGGCGGCGCGAGCGACATTACCGCGCGGCTGGTCACTGGAAAACTGGCTGAGCGCTTAAAGCAGAATGTCCTGGTAGAGAATCGAGCAGGGGCCAGTGGCACACTTGGAGCACTGGCGATCAAGCAGGCCGCGCCTGATGGTTACTCGTTACTGGTCGCGTCGATCGGCGTGTACGGCATAAATCCCGCCCTGTTTAAAGATCTGAAGTACGATCCTCTCGCAGACTTCGATCTGCTCTCTGTCGCTGTCCGCACGCCCAATGTTCTGGTCGCGAGCCCGCAGTTTCCAGCCAACAATGTCGCCGAACTGATCGCTTATCTGAAGAAGAATCCGGGAAAAGTAACATTCGCATCTTCGGGTGTAGGTTCATCGGATCATCTCACAGCCGAGCTGTTCTGGCAGAAGAGCGGTACGTCGGGCGCTCATATCCCTTACAAGGGCGGTGCTCCGGCGATCAACGATTTGCTGGGCGGACACGTCAACGTCTCGTTCCAGAATCTGGGCGCAATCGCGCAGAATGTTAAGGAGGGCAAGCTCAAGGCTTTGGGCGTGACCAGCGCGAAGCGAAATCCCACACTTCCTGACGTGCCGACGATGACTGAACAGGGTGTCGGAGGTCTTGAAGTGTACTCCTGGCAAGCGATCGCCGCGCCCAAGGGGCTGCCGCCAGCGGTAAAGGCCAAACTGGAATCCGAACTTTCAGCCTCGGCCAAGGCCCCGGATGTTCAAACAAAATTCGAGGCGATTGGATTTGAGGTCGTCGCGAGCAACGGCGACCAGTTCAAGAAATTCCTGACCGAGGAAATCGCGCGCTGGAAGGTGGTTGTCGATACGGGAAAAATAACGCCGCAATAGGTCCGCAGTAGATTTCAAATAATTAGGGAATTCCAGTTTGTCAGCGGATGCAGAAGTCAACATGCGTGGACTCGGCGCACCAGTCGTCACGGAGATGCTCGTCATCCCCGTGGCCGGCGAGGATAGCATGCTGCTCAATTTGAGCGGCGCTCACGGTCCGCTCTTTACCCGCAACCTTGTTATCCTGAAGGATAACGCCGGTCGCACAGGGGCAGGCGAGGTTCCGGGGGGCGAGCGCATCAGACAAACGCTCGAGGATGCGCGATCGCTCGTGATCGGCCAGTCCGTCGCCAACTATAACGCTGTGCTGAATGCCATGAGGGCGCGATTTTCAAATCGCGATGATGCAGGGCGTGGCCAGCAAACGTTCGATCTGCGCGTTGCGATCCACGCCGTAACGGCAGTCGAGTCGGCGTTGCTCGATCTGCTGGGGCAGTTCTTGAATCTGCCGGTTGCCGCGTTGCTGGGAGAGGGGCAGCAGCGCAAAGCGGTTCAGGTGCTGGGTTATCTCTTTTATGTTGGGGACCGAACAAAAACGAACCTCAAGTATCGAAGCACCCGCGATGAGAAGGATGACTGGATACGGCTGCGTGATGAAGTAGCGGTCTCCCCGGAAGCTGTCGTTCGCCTCGCCGAAGCGGCACACGGCCGCTATGGATTTCTCGACTTCAAGCTCAAGGGCGGCGTTTTTCGGGGTGAAGAAGAGATGGCGGCGGTGGCCGCGCTGGCTCATCGTTTTCCCAAGGCGCGAGTTACCCTCGATCCGAATGGAGCCTGGTCGCTGGAAGAAGCTGTCCGTCTGTGCGGACAAAACCCCGGCGTTCTTGCCTACGCGGAAGATCCCTGCGGGGCTGAGAACGGCCTTTCCGGTCGCGAAATCATGTCTGAGTTCAAGCGTGCGACAGGACTTCCAACGGCAACCAATATGGTCGCGACAGACTGGCGGCAAATGGGACATGCGATACAGCTGCAATCGGTCGACATTCCGCTGGCTGATCCGCATTTCTGGACAATGCAGGGGGCTGTCCGTGTGGCGCAGACCTGCCGCGATTTCGGCCTGACCTGGGGCGCCCATTCCAATTCGCATTTCGATATTTCACTGGCGATGGTGACCCACACCGCGGCCGCCGCACCCGGCCGTGTGACAGCCATCGATACCCATTGGATTTGGCAGGACGGTCAAAGACTGACTCGAGAGCCATTCAGGATTGTCGATGGGTTCATTGCAGTCCCCGAGCGGCCGGGTCTCGGGATCGACGTCGACATGGAGCAGGTTGCCTCAGCTCACGAACGTTACAAGAGCATCGGCGACGGCTCCCGCGATGATGCCGCGGCCATGCAATTTCTCATTCCTGGTTGGCGGTTCGACAACAAGCGGCCAGCAATGGTCCGCTGAGATCGGAGCGCGCGACCGCTCAACGGATGATGCGACGCTTTCCTAATCCGGAAGTCGGAAGTTCGTGTCTTCCCGGGATCGTGATTCAACTTCGGTCACAAGATGTCGACGCGGAACTAGTCGGAGATGATCATGGCCCAGAACACGCGATAGGGCGATGCGGGATTTGCCACGGAGGCAACGCCCACCTTTCTTGCGCCGGGCATCAGCAGATTTTCGCGGTGACCGGGACTGTCCTTCCACTGCTGAAACGTCTCTGCGAATGTCCTGAAGCCTGCCGCGATGTTTTCGGCGGCGCGTGATTTCCGCAATCCGGCAACGCGGGTGGTGAAGCTGCCCCCAACGGTATGGCTTACGGTTCCACCGGACGCCATCGCGCGCGCCTGATGAAGCGCGACGGCAGTCAGGCGACTGTCTGTCTGAACTGACGAGAGTCCATTGGCGCGCCGATAGGCGCTGATCTGGCTTGCATAGTCGGCTGCGTTCGCAGGAGCGAGAAGCGCCAGTCCGAGGACAAACACGATAAGAAAAGTTTTCATCTGCATCGCCCCCCGATTAAGCCGTTGGCGATCGCGTATGGCACGAGGTCGGCGGTTTCAAGGCGAACTGCAATCAGGTTCGCATTTGCTGCGGTAAGCGATGTCGCGGCGAGTTCTCACCGCGACATCGATTGGTCTCGCCGGTTGCGTGCGCTCTAGTCCAGCTTCACGCCTGCTTCGCTCACGACCTTCTGCCAGCGCACGGTTTCCGCGGACACCATGGTTGCGAATGCGGGGCCGGTCACATCGGGAACGTCAGAGCCATTGCGTTCCCAGGCGTCCTTGATCGTCGGGTTTTGCAAGGCCTTCTGCAATTCCTTGGTCATGCGCTCCACGATCGCGGGCGGCGTGTTCTTCGGCGCGAAAACGCCGTACCACGTCGAGACCTCGTAGCCTTGGACGCCTGCTTCCGCAGCGGTCGGCACATCGGGGAATGCCGGCACACGTTTTGGAGCCGCAACCGCGAGCGCCCGCAACTGTCCGCTCCGGATTTGCGGTGCCGACGAGCCAAGCCCGTCGAATACCAGCGGCACATGGCCGGCGACGAGGTCCTGCATCGCAGGCCCCGCGCCGCGATAAGGCACATGGAGGATGCGTGTCTTGGTCTGGATCTTGAACAGTTCACCGGCGAGATGATGCGTGGTGCCGGCCCCGGCAGAGCCGTAGTTGAGCTTGTCCGGGTTGGCCTTCAGGTAAGCCACGAAGTCGGCGAGGGTCTTGGCGGCAACCTTGTCGGGATTGACGACGATGACCTGCGGCGGCCGCGCTATCAGCGCGACGGGGATGAAATCCTTCTCAAGGTTGTAGTCGAGATTGGGGTACAGCGCTGGCGCAATGGCGTGATGAGCCGCGCCGACGAAAAAAGTATAGCCGTCGGGCGAAGCCTTCGACGCCTGCGATGCGCCCACCGTGCCACCCGCGCCTGCGCGGTTTTCGATGATTACGCGCTGGCCCAGTTGCTGGTCGAGCTGGGCCGCGAGCGGGCGGGCAAAAGCGTCGGTGCCGCCACCGGCTGCGAACGGCACAACGAAAGTGACCGGTTTGGTCGGCCATGATTGAGCCTGGGCCGGGCTGGTCATGACAGACCCAGCCAGCAGCGTGAATAAAGCGTAACAACCGAATTTGACGTTCACGGTCTTTCCTCCCTGAATTTGCGCACAGCTTGTGCCGCCGCGTTTTTGCCGGATCGCTCCGGAGTGATGGATAAACAGATAGGCAGCGATGTCGTAAGCGCTGCGAAAAGCCGCGCATAATCCAGCAAGCCAGCCATCCGGACAACGGGTCTTATCGTCGCTGCGCCACCCCGCGTCGAAGATTTGAAGCCGGTGCCCTGCTGCCAGGATGTCGACCGCCCCGCGCTGGCGCGCTCAAGCTCTCCTTAGTATGATGAATTATTGACGATGTCATACATCACATGCAAGCGTTCGCTGGGGTGACCTTTCAAGCGAGATCGTAGCGCGGATGTTCGGAATTCTGGGTTTTGGCTTCCTTCTCGGAATGCAGCACGCGCTCGAAGCCGATCATATCGCGGCGGTATCCAGCATCGCCGCCCGGCGCGCCAATCTCGGCGACATCGTCAAGCATGGACTGACCTGGGGGCTGGGCCACACCGTCACGCTGTTCGTCTTCGCCGGTGCGGCCATTCTGCTCGGTCATGCCATTCCCGAACACGTCTCGGGTCCGTTGGAAACCGCAGTCGGTATCATGCTGGTCGGGCTTGGCGCGCATGTGCTGTGGCGGCTGTGGCGCGACCGCGTGCATTTCCACCAGCATCGTCACGGCGACGGCACCGAGCACTTTCATCTGCATAGCCATGCCGCGGATGCGGTTCCGCATCAGCGCAGCAGTCACGCGCACTCGCACGGCTTTCGATGGCGAACGCTGCTGGTCGGGCTGATGCACGGCATGGCCGGCTCGGCTGCATTGCTTGTGCTTGCGGTGACGCAGGCCGCGAGCCCGGCGGATGGGTTGCTGTACGTACTGCTGTTCGGAGTAGGGTCGATGGTGGGCATGGGCGCGCTGTCAGCAGTGATCGCGGTGCCGCTTGTCGTCTCCGCGCGCTGGCTGACCTGGGCCAATCGCACGCTGCAAGGCGTCGTCGGCGTCGTGACGATCGGAATCGGAGCCATGACGGTCTACGCGACGGCGTTTGCTTAAGAGCACGCATTCCCTCGCGCAGCTTGTCGCCGTGGCTGCCGGTGTGCAGACTGGCGCAAAAGCGAAAAACAGCCGACGAGGACGCCTTGACCCATCACCGCGAGATTTACGCCATCCGTTATGCGACGATGACGGGACGGCCGCCGCATATGAATTTCATGATGCCGGATCCGCATAACGAAGGCGCCGATCTCGATTATTACGTCTGGCTGATCCGCGGCGGCGACATCCTGGTCGATACCGGTTTCAACGAGGTCGCCGCGCGCGAGCGGTCGCGAACGCTGACGATCAATCCCGCCGATGCGCTCAAACAGTTCGGCGTTCATCCCGATACGATTCGCGATGTGGTCATCACGCATCTGCACTACGATCACGCCGGAAACCTCGACCGCTTTCCCAATGCGCGGTTTCATCTGCAGGATCGCGAAATGAGCTTCGCCACCGGCCGCTGCATGTGCCATGGCCTGCTGCGTCATCCGTTCTCGGTGGAAGACGTGACGCTGATGGTGCGTCATGTGTTCGGCGAGCGCGTCGTGTTTCATGACGGCGATGATGAGATTGCGCCCGGCGTGACGTTGCATCGCGTCGGCGGCCATTCTGATGGTTTGCAGGTGGTGCGCGTCGAAACCGAACGCGGGCCCGTGGTGCTGGCATCCGATGCGGCGCACTATTACGCCAACATGCACCGCGGCAACCCGTTCCCGATCATCTACAACCTCGGCTCCATGATGGAAGGCTGGAAAACCGTGGAGCGGCTTGCAGGCCATCGCGATCGCGTCATTCCCGGCCACGATCCGCTGGTACGCGAACTTTATCCCCGCGCAAGCGACACAGCCGATGCGGTTGCGCTGCATAAAAACCCGAAGCGTTCATTCGCCGGCTAGCGCCGAATATCGTCGCGAGCCGAACAAGCAATCTTGATTGCGATGCTTGAGCGCCCGTTGATATAGGTTCAACCAGTCCGCTGCGAACCGGCCGGGGATCAATAAGGTAGAGACGAGTTTGCACGCAATGCACGGCAGAGACGGTCAATCGGGAACAAAGACAGCCTTCGTGTTCGCAGGTGGCGGAAGTTTCGGTGCGATTCAGGTCGGGATGATGCAGGCGCTGGCGGCTCATGGGGTCACGGCCGACCTTGTGGTGGGGTCGAGCGTCGGCGCCATGAATGGCGCCTATTATGCCGGCGCGCCGACGCTGGATGGCGTCAAGAAACTGGCGGACATCTGGCGAGGGCTGACGCGGCGTGATGTCTTTCCGGTGACACTCCATGCGTTCTTCGGGTTTTTGTGGCGCCGTGATTTCCTCATTTCGCATGATGGCATCCGCAAGCTGATCGAGGACCATCTCCCGTACAAGAATCTGGAAGAGGCGGTCGTGCCGGTTCATATCGTGACCACCGACATCGTTTCCGGCGAGACGGTGGTGCTATCGGAAGGCTCCGCTGCCGAAGCCATCGTGGCCAGCACGGCGATTCCCGGAGCGTTCGCGCCGGTGAGGCATCAAGGCCGGTTTCTTGCTGACGGCGCCATATCGAGCAACACGCCAATCCGCGTCGCCATCGCGAAAGGCGCGCGCCGGCTGATAATTATGCCGACCGGGTTTGCCTGCGCGGGGACCGATCCCCCGGTCGGCGCGGTCGCAACCGCGCTGCACGCGCTGACGCTGCTGATTTCCCGTCAGATGACTACCGAACTGGAGTATCTTGAGCCGAGCATCGATTACTACGTCGTGCCGCCACTCTGTCCGCTGGTAGGCTCGCCGTATGATTTCACCCGGACAGACGACCACATCACGCGCGCGATCAAAAACACGGATGCGTGGCTCGCCGATGGTGGGCTCGAGAAGGGCGGTATCCCAGGCGAGATGCGTCCGCACCGGCATTGATCGTCGAATAACGGCCGGCCGCGGCGAAATATTGCTCTGCAACAAGCCTCGGACTGCAAGCCCTACGCGCGCGATATGACAGGATGACGTCAGGGCGTCTCTCATCTCCGCCTCACTGTTGATGTCGATGCTCGCCGGTTTCGTGTATGATTTTCACCGATGCCCGGCGTTTTGCCGAACCCGCTATCGAGGTTTTTATGCAAACTCTCATGCTTCCGTTTTCGCCGCGGTTCATTGTCCTGACGCTCTGCATTTTGATCACCGTCTTGCTGGTTTGCGGCGCGATTTACGATTTCGACGACATCGTCTTGTTTGCAATTCCGATTACAATTTTCGGATCGCTGTCGATACTCGGCATCAACGATATTCTTCAGAAGAGCCACGCCGTTCTGCGCAACTATCCGATCTCCGCGCATATCCGGTTTCTGCTGGAAGAAATCCGGCCGGAGATGCGGCAGTATTTCTTCGAGAGCGAGAAAGACGGCAAGCCGTTCAGCCGCGACACCCGCGCCGTGGTCTATCAGCGCGCGAAGATGGTGCTCGACAAGCGCCCGTTCGGCACGCAGGAAGATGTTTACGCCGAAGGTTATGAGTGGATGAACCACTCGGTCTCGCCGAAGCCGCTGGCCGACGAACACTTCCGCGTCACGATCGGCGGACCGGATTGCACCAAGCCGTATTCTGCGTCGGTCTTCAATATCTCCGCCATGAGTTTCGGCGCGCTCAGCCCGAACGCTGTGCGCGCGCTCAATGCCGGCGCGAAGAAGGGAAATTTCGCGCACGACACCGGCGAGGGTGGCGTCAGCCCTTACCATCGCGAGAACGGCGGCGACCTGATCTGGGAAATCGGATCGGGATACTTCGGCTGCCGCAATCCGGATGGAACGTTCAACCCCGAATTGTTCGCGAAGGTCGCGAGCGATGACCAGATCAAGATGGTCGAATTGAAAGTCAGTCAGGGCGCGAAGCCCGGTCATGGCGGTGTGCTTCCGGCCGCGAAAGTGTCCGAGGAAATTTCGCGCATTCGCGGCGTCGCGATGGGCGAGGATTGCATTTCGCCCGCCTATCATCGCGCGTTCTCGACGCCCATCGAGATGATGCAGTTCATCGGCGAGATGCGGCGGCTGTCGGGCGGCAAGCCGGTGGGCTTCAAACTTTGCATCGGCCATCGCTGGGAGTTTCTCGCGATCTGCAAGGCGATGGTCAAGACCGGAATCTATCCCGACTTCATTGTGGTCGACGGCAAGGAAGGCGGCACCGGCGCTGCACCCGCCGAATTCATGGACCATCTCGGCATGCCGATGCGCGAAGGCGTCAGCTTCGTTCATAACGCCTTGATCGGCATCAATGCGCGGGATCGCGTGCGGATCGGTGCGGCGGGCAAGATTGCGACGGGGTTCGATCTCGCGCGTGCCATGGCGCTGGGCGCGGACTGGTGCAACTCCGCGCGCGGATTCATGTTCGCGCTGGGGTGCATCCAGTCGTTGAGCTGCCACACGGATCGCTGCCCGACCGGCGTGACGACGCAGGATCCGACGCGAAATCGCGCGCTCGTGGTGCCGGACAAGACGACACGGGTTTACAACTATCATCACGCAACGCTTCATGCGCTGGCCGAGTTGATCGCAGCCGCGGGCCTCAGCCATCCGCAGGAAATCCGTCCGATCCATTTCTCGCATCGTATATCGGGAACGGACGTTCTGTCGTTCGCGCGGCTTTATCCGCAGCTTCGTCCCGGCGAACTGCTGGAAGGCAAGGTCGATAACCCGCGCTTCCATGCCTGGGCGTTCGCACAAGCTGAATCGTTTGCGCCACTTCCGGCGATGCCTGCAACGGTATCCGCGCCGGTTGCCGTGCGTGGCTAGAACTCGCCGTGCAGGCGGGCCGAGAAAATCGAGACGGGTCCGCGGTCTGTGTTGTAGGCGGGGTTTACGATCAGTTGGTAATCCGCCGTGAGCGTGAACGTTTTATCGAGGGCCAGCGCATAATAGGTTTCGAGAATGCGCTCGTTGCTGTAGTTCAACCGGCCGTCGCCGATCAGAAGACCCTTGCCGCCTGCGGCGAGGAAATCGCGGTGCGCGCCCGAGAGCCCGTTGATGGCGCCGCCCAGCCCGATCGTGTCGGTGGGCCGGCCCCAGTAGCTGCCCTTGATCGAAACGCCGCCCGACACGCTGCGATCGATGTCCGTGAATGACAGGATTTCATTCTGACCGTCGTTCCAGCTGGCGCGTGCAAAGACGCCGACGTCGGTTGCGACCTGCTGCTCGGCGTTGACATAGAATCCATACTTCGATCGCTCGCGCCGCTCGCCGGTGACGATGTCATTGATGTCGAGGCCTGGATTCGCCGCGCTGATCCCGAGAACATCGCGATAGCTGGCGGTGTTGCCCCGGTTGGCAAAGACGCCGAACCGCAATTTGCCGGGCTGGCTGAAAATCGTATGACGCTCTTCAAACTCCACCACCGCGCCGCCGGTCTTGAAGGTCAGGACGTCGCTGTTCGGTCGGGACGGCACCTGGAACAGGCCGGCCCTGATTGCCCAGGTCTTGCGGTTGAGTTCGACGACTGCGCCGCGCGTAAGGCCGGGCAGGTCGGCCGGAAAATCATACGCCGCGGACGCCCACATCGCCCAGTTCATGAAATCGATGCGCGGGTCTTTCGCATAGGAATTGCCATCGAAGAAATCGCCGATTGCAAAGCGTCCGACCGTGACCGTGACGCGGTCGATGTCGCGCTTGCCGGGCAACTGATTGGCGGCGTCGGCCACGTCTTCCTGTTCGCCGCCAAGACCGAATGTCTGGCGCAGGAAGTAACGCTGGGCACGAAACCTCGGATATTCCGCGCCGCCCTTCTGCGCTTCGCCATTGGAGAACCCGGCAAGGCCCAGCGTGCCGCCGATGCCGAACCCCTGCGCCAGTTCGGGATTGAAGTAGAATTCTCCGCCCTCCCACAACCGCCAGCCGAGAAATGCGCCGACCGTCCACGTCTCGCGGGTGCGCCCGGCACCGGGCAAGCTGTTCACGCCCTGATACGGCGCGCGGAAGGCGGGATAGCCCTGCGTGATCACCGTGGTCTGGCCGTGGACGTTCCAGTCGTTCGATTCCGGAAGCGAAGGCCGCTTGATCGTGTCGCCCGCAATCCAGGGCGGCGTGTCCCACAGCCGGTAGTTCATGCCGACCTTGATCGCGTGAACCTGAGGAGTTGCGGTGACATTCGGCAACGGTACATCGCCGAGTCCGTAAGTCCGCGCGCCGAGATCGAGGTAGTTGTATTCGACCTTGCCGCTCCAGTTGCCGCCCATGGCAAACTCAACGCCGGCACCCGCGACCCAGCCGAGGTGCATGCGGGCTTTCATGTCGACAATTTCGCCGGCTGCATTGTTGAGATCCACGTGGGTTCGTCCCCACGCCATGCCGCCGGTGACATAGGGCAGCACGGTTCCAAATGCGTATCCGACGCGGCCGCGCACCGTGCCGAAATAATCGAACGTTGTGTTGAACGGCGCTGGCACCAATTTCGGCTGATCCGGCGGACTTGGAAACGACACGTCCGCTTCGACGCCGAGCACCCACTTGTTTGCAAGCTGACGATTGTAGCCCGCCTGATAGCCGCCGATCAGACCCGTGATGCTGTGCGGAAAAAAGATGCCCTGCTGCGGAAGCGGATGGGTACCGGGACCGAAACTGCCGCCGCCATAACCGGCGTGCCCGCCGACATAGAGGCCGGTCCAGTCGTAAGCGGGCATGGCGCGCGGTGCCTTGACCGGCCAGGCAAGTGGCTTGTCGGCGGCCAGAGCGTTCTCAAGTGGCGTCGCGCCAAGTAGAAGCCCGGCGATAGCTCCTCTCAGAATTCGTGGATGATGTGATCGCCGTGTCATGAAGCGCCGATTCGCGGAATGATGTCGTTGCGTCGCAGGGCATCAGAAACGCCCCCAATTTCCAAGCATTTGGATGTATTTGCGAATAGTTCGCAAGTATCTATTCTGGGTTTGTAGCAACGGATTTGGTGGTCGGGTAGCCGGTGTCGGCCTGCCGGAGCCATGACATCGCTGTGTGACAAGCGCACGACGCAGCGGTTTGGCTAAAAATTGAGGAGCGGATTGCGGGTGTGAACAAGCAAAAAAATGACCCGCCCGGGGGGACAACCGGGCGGGTCCTTGGGTCGACGCGGCGTGGATGAGGCGTCGCGCCGAACTCAACCTTGAATTCGATCAGTAGCAGCTGCGAACGCGGCCGATGTAGTTGCCGTAAGCGTCGAACTGGCGGACCCAGCCGCAGCGGCGATAGCCGTAACCATCGTAGCCGTAAGCGTTGCTGGCAGCAGCGGCGGCAAACAGCGCGCCTGCGGCGAGGCCGATACCGATGCCGTGATGATGATGAAATTTGCCGGCCTGGGCTTCCTGGGTGGTGGCAGCGATACCGCCGGTCAGGGTCAGAGCGGCAACTGCGAGGGCGGCAATCTTGGTCTTGATCGACATGGAACTCTCCATCCTTGTTTGGGGCGGACCGTCTGGACCGCATGCCAATTGGTGGCGAGCTTTCGGAATTCGGTTCGAATGCCGGTGCGAAAAATCGATCAGGAAATAAAATATAATATTATCAATATGTTATAGGTTTATCGAAGAATCTCTGGCCGATTTGAGAGGCGCACGAGATCGAATTTATCGACGTCGGCCAGCAGTTCGACGAAAGCGCGCGCGCCATGCTCGATCAGCGCTTGGCCTTTCTCGGCGGTAGCCGCCGTTGCATCGCCGACAGCGCCCTTGGGGTTGAGGTCCTGCATCGCCCACGCGAACGGCGCGGGACGGCCCGCGGAGAGCCAGCGGAATTCCGTCGTCATTTTCTTTTCAGCGGATTCAAAATTAGCGATCCGGTCTTTGCGGACACGATCCGGAAACGCCGCGAGCATGATCGAGGTCTCCACTGCGCCGCCGTGAATGCCGAAACGGATTTCATCGGTGCTGAACAGGCCTTCCGGCGCGCCGAACCGGCTCCAGCTTGTGGTGACAGCCAGCATCTCATGCTTCGCGCGCAAATCCTGCGCGATCAGCGCCATAGCGGCGCTGTTGCCGCCGTGGCTTGTGACGATAATGAGTTTTCTCAATCCCGCATTTGCCACCGCATCGCCGAGCGCCATCCATTTGTTCAGCGCGGCGTCCGTCGCCAGCGTCAGGGTACCCGGATAGGCGGTGTGTTCGGTCGAAATGCCGACCGGTTCGATCGGCAAGAAAGTGACCGGCAAATCATCCGGCAGGATCTGGCGAACGCGCGTGAGATAAGCCTGCGCGATCAGTGTATCGGTCTCGAACGGCAGATGCGGACCATGCTGTTCCGTCGCGGCGAGCGGCAGCACCGCGATCCAGCGCGAAGCATCGGCCTTGTCGACATCGGACAGGCGCATCTCGGTCCAGTCGTGCGGGGGTCTTGTGGTCATCGCGCGTACGTTTCTTCGAACAGACGTTTATCTGGAGCAATTTGCAGGGTAGTTTCGCGGGGCGCGTCGCGCCGCAAGGATGCCAGCCACCCAGACGAGCCAATCGCCTTCATTGCCCATCATGGGGCAAAACGATCCACGGAGTCCAATGATGCCATCCGGCCTTTTGCTGCGAGCGTTAATCATCGGAATGGCGCTCTGGACCGCGGGGATGCCCGCTAGCGCGCAAACGGCGACCGATCTCGACAAGGTGTCGTTCGGCACCAACTGGGTGGCGCAGGCCGAGCACGGCGGCTTCTATCAGGCCGTCGCGGACGGCACCTACAAGAGCTACGGCCTCGATGTCACGATCGTGCCCGGCGGCCCCAATGTCAACAATCGCATCCAGCTGATCGCCGGCAAGCTCGATTTCTTCATGAGCGCGAACACGCTGCAATCGTTCGATGCGGTCGCCAACAACGTGCCCGTGGTCGCCATTGCGGCGATCTTCCAGAAAGATCCGCAGGTGTTCCTCGCGCATCCCGAATCCAAGGTCACGAAGCTTGAAGATCTCAAGCCGCTCACGCTGTTCGTGTCCAAGGAGGGAATGCCAACCTATTTCCAGTGGCTGAAATCCGAGTACGGTTTCAGCGAGGATAACGTGAAGCCCTACACCTTCAATGCGCAGCCGTTTCTGGCCGACAAGGCCAGCGCGATGCAGGGCTATGTGACGTCCGAGCCCTATGCCGTCGAGAAACGGGCGAAGTTCAAGCCGACCGTGATCCTGCTTGCTGACTACGGCTTCACCGCCTATTCGACGCTGATCGAGACGCGAACCGCGTATGCCGAGAAGAAGGCTGATCTGGTGCAGCGCTTTGTCGATGCCTCGGTGACCGGATGGTACAATTACCTTTACCGCGATAACCGTCCCGGCAACGCCCTAATCAAGAAGGCCAATCCCGACATGACGGACGACCTGCTCGCCTATTCGGTCGACAAGATGAAGCAGTACGGCATCGTGGATTCAGGAGACGCGCTGAAGGATGGGATCGGAGCGATGAATGACGCGCGTATGGCTGATTTTTACAGCAAGATGGCCAAGGCGGGGGTAACGCGGCGCGACATCGATTACCGCAAGGCTTACACCCTGCGCTTCGTCAACAAGGCGATCGGCCTCGATCTGCGGCCGAAAAACTGACGGCGCGCATATGTCCCTCCTCGAAGCTGACGATGTGGGCGATATGCCGCCGGGCGGCGCGGCGGTATCGCTGCGCGACGTCACCAAGATCTATGGCAACGGCGTCTCAGCCCTTGGGCCGTTCGACCTGACTGTTCGCAGCGGCGAGTTCGTTTCATTGCTTGGACCGTCAGGCTGCGGCAAGTCCACGGCGCTGCGCATCATTGCCGGCCTGAGCGAGCCGACCACAGGCCGCGTGCATGTTGCGGGGACACGGGACCGTTCGAAAGACAATCACAACATCGGGTTTGTGTTTCAGGAGCCGACGCTGATGCCGTGGGCGAGGGTGCGCGACAACGTGCAGCTTCCGCTCACGCTCGCGCACATTTCGCAGGCGGCCGCAACGTCACGCGTTGATCAGGCGCTGGCGCAAGTCGGGCTGACGGAGTTCGCGGAGGTCTATCCGCGCGAACTGTCCGGCGGCATGAAGATGCGGGTCTCACTGGCGCGGGCGCTGGTGACCGACCCGGATATTCTTTTGATGGACGAACCGTTCGCCGCCCTTGACGAAATCACGCGCTTTCGGCTGAACAACGATCTGCTCGTGCTGTGGCGCAAGCTGGGAAAGACCATCGTCTTCGTGACGCATTCAGTGTTCGAGTCGGTCTACCTGTCGCAGCGCGTGCTGATCATGACATCGCGTCCCGGCCGGATCGCGCAGGAATTTCGCATCGATGCCGCCGAGCCGCGCGGCGAGGATTTCCGCACGTCGTCTGAATATGCAGGTCACTGTCGCGACGTGTCTGCGGGGCTCGCCACAGCCAGTATGACCGGACCCATCAACGCCGGGATTGTCCGATGACGGCGCGCGACACATCGCCGTCACGGCTTCTGAAGATCGTGCTGCCACTGCTCGCACTCGCCGCTGGCGTTGCCATCTGGGAGGCGGTCGTCCGTGTCAACAATCTTCCCGCCTATGTGCTGCCCGCGCCGAGCGTGGTGTTTACGACGCTGGTTCAGGATTGGCCGATCCTGTTTGGGTCGCTGCTGACGACTCTGTCTACCACTGTTCAGGGCTTCATCGCGGCTGCCGTCGGCGGCATTGCGCTCGCGGTGCTGTTCAGCCGCTCGAAATGGCTGGAATATTCGTTGCTGCCCTACGCGGTGATCCTTCAGGTCACGCCGGTGATCGCCATCGCGCCGCTGCTGCTGATTTATCTTCCACAGCACGCGGCGGTCGTGGTCTGCGCCTGGATCGTCGCGTTTTTTCCGGTGCTGTCCAACACGACACTCGGACTCAATTCGGTCGACCGCAATTTGCTCGGGCTGTTTGAATTGTACGGCGCGTCGCGGACGCAGACGCTGCGTTATCTGAAACTGCCTTCGGCACTGCCGCATATTCTCGGCGGTCTACGTATCGCAGGCGGGCTGTCGCTGATCGGTGCGGTGGTCGCCGAAATCGCGGCGGGCTCCGCCGGGGCGGGTTCCGGGCTGGCGTATCGGATCGCGGAGGCCGGCTACCGGCTCAATATTCCGCGGATGTTCGCGGCGCTGTTGTTGCTCTCGATTGCTGGAATTGTCATTTATTTGGGCCTCTCGCTGGCCTCCTATCTTGTGCTACGACGCTGGCACGAAAGTGCGCTTGGAAAGGAAAACTAATGGCTGCCAATGGTTCTCAGGAAAAGGTCGATGTGCTGGTTTACGGGCCGTCGAAGCCGGTGATCGATGGAGGTTTTCCCGCAAATTTTGTTCTGCACAAATTCGAGAACCAGCACGATCTCAGCCGGCTGACGCCCGACGTGGCCGCCCGTATCCGCGGTATCGCCGTCACCGGCCTGGTGCAGGCTGACGCCGCGATGCTGGCGAAGTTTCCCAAGACCGAGATCGTCTCCAGCTTCGGTGTCGGCTATGACCATATCGATTCCAAGTACGCTGCCGAACACAACATCATCGTCTGCAATACGCCCGACGTTCTGACCGAAGAAGTCGCGGACACCGCGCTCGGCCTTTTGATCGCAACGGTGCGCGAATTCATCAAGGCGGACCGCTATCTGCGCGCGGGACACTGGACTACGCGGAGTTTTCCGCTCAGTCCCGGCTCGCTGCGTGACCGCAAGGTCGGCATGGTCGGCATGGGCCGCATCGGTCAGGCCATCGCGCGCCGTCTGGACGCGTCGCTGGTGCCGGTGGTCTATCATTCGCGCAACCCGGCAAAGGGCGTCACGCATAAGCACTATCCCAACCTGATCGAGATGGCGAAGGAGGTCGATACGCTGATCGCGATCACGCCCGGCGGCCCGTCGACGTTGAAGATGATCAACGCCGATGTGCTCAAGGCGCTCGGGCCGCGCGGCGTTCTCATCAATGTCGCGCGTGGCTCGGTGGTGGATGAGGAGGCGCTGATCGCGGCGCTCAAGGATGGCACCATCATGGCAGCAGGCCTCGATGTGTTCGCGAACGAGCCGCAGGTGCCTGACGCGCTGAAGACAATGCAGAACGTGGTGCTGCTGCCGCATATCGCCTCCGCTTCCATCACCACGCGCAACGCGATGGACCAACTCGTCGTCGATAATCTCAAGGACTGGTTCGCCGGCAAGCCGCCGATCACGCCGATCGCCGAGACGCCGGTGAAAGGCCGCTGATCGTGACCGGCGTCGGGCGCTTCGGATTCATGAGATCGTGGTTGAGCAAGCAGGCTTGCCTGCTTGCCTTCGCCGCGTTCGTTATGAGTGCGTTGAACGCCGCGGCGCAGGATACGCGATCGCTCACCGGCGACATGATCGGGCAGTGGGAGTTGTCGACGGCGGGCCGCGACAAAACCTGCGTCATCACGCTCAAGAGCGATTCGACACCGCAAGGATTGAAACTCGAACTTGATAAAGGTTGCGGCGATGCGATGCCTTTCACCAAGGCCATTGTAGCCTGGAGTGTGAAGGGTCTCGACATCGTCCGTCTGCAAGACGCCAAGGGACAGTCAGTCATCGATGTGACCGAGGTCGAAAGCGGCATTTTCGAGGGACTGCGGCAGGGAGAAGGGGTTTATCTGTTGCAGAATCTCGCTGCCGCCCGTGCCCTGTCGAAATCCGCTGACCAGTTGATCGGCGACTGGGCGATGGTGCGGGGCAGCGGCAAGTCGATCTGCGGACTGACGCTCACCAACACCGAAACGACGCCGGAGAATTTCGCGGTCTACCTGAAGCCGCGCTGCGATCCACTTGTGGCGGCTTTTGCGCCGACGGTATGGCGCATCGAGCGCGGCGAACTGCTTCTGTCATCGGCCAAGGGCGAAATCTGGCGCTTCGAGGCCGACGATAATGCACAATGGCGGCGCGTTCCCGACAGTGCCGATCCGCTGCTGCTGACGCGGCAGTAGCGTTTATTTGAGACATGATCTTTTCCGAAGCCGGATTCCACTTTTCGGGATCATGCCCTACATCAGCCGCAGGCCCTTCAGGCTGGCGTGGCCGTTCTTCCCGACGATGATGTGATCGTGCACCGAGATCCCGAGCGGGCTCGAGATAGCCATGATCGATTTGGTCATCTGGATGTCGGCGGTCGATGGCGTGGGATCGCCGGACGGATGATTGTGCACCAGAATGATAGCGGTCGCGGATAATTCCAGCGCGCGTTTGACCACCTCACGCGGATAAACCGGGGTGTGGTCGACGGTGCCGACCTGCTGCAATTCATCCGCGATCAATTGATTGCGCTTGTCCAGAAACAGAATCCGGAATTGCTCCTTGTCGGCGAAGGCCATGGCGGCGCGGCAGTAGTCGATCACCGACGACCATGACGACAGCACGGTCTTCTGCTTGAGTTGCCCCTTTGCGACCCGGCTCGCGGTCGCCGCGATCAGCTTGATCTCGGTGATCGCTGAATCTCCGAGACCGCTGACTTCCTTCAGACGCAACTCCGGCGCGTGAACCGTCTCGGCGAACGATCCGAATTTCACGATCAGCGCCTTGGCCAATGGCTTGACGTCGCGCCGCGGCAGCGCGCGAAACAGCACCATCTCAAGCAGTTCATAGTCGCTCAACGCATCCGCACCTGCCTCGCGGAAGCGGTCGCGCAGCCGTTCGCGATGGCCGTGATAGTGCGGCGCTTCGGAAAATCCGGACGGAGCTGCTGGATCGTCGGGGTCGATAGGCATGGCGCGAATACGTGCTCAAATATACTGCGAGCATCGCCGCGCCCGGCCGCATTTGCAACCGGCATTATAGCGTATCAAGAAACAAGAGCCCACACTGAAATGTTGGAGACGGACATTGCGGCCCGCGCGCCAGACATCAGGCCTTGTAAGGCGGCTTGTCCAGTTTGCCGGGAGAGAGCGTGAAAATTTCCACGCCATCCTGGGTCACGCCGACCGAATGCTCGAACTGCGCCGACAGCGAACGGTCGCGAGTCACCGCGGTCCAGCCGTCGGCGAGGACTTTCACGTGCGGCTTGCCGAGGTTGATCATCGGCTCGATGGTGAAGAACATGCCCGGCCGCAGGACGACGCCTTCGCCGGGGCGGCCGATATGAATGATGTTCGGCTCGTCATGGAACATCCGACCGAGACCATGTCCGCAGAAGTCGCGCACCACGCTCATCTGTTGCGGCTCGACGAAGCTCTGGATCGCGTGACCGATGTCGCCGGTGGTGGCGCCGGGCTTCACGGCGGCAATGCCGCGCATCATGGCTTCATAGGTGACGTCGATCAGCCGTTCCGCGCGCCGCGAAATCTCGCCGACGGCGTACATCCGGCTCGAGTCGCCATACCAGCCATCGACGATATAGGTGACGTCCACATTGACGATGTCGCCGTCCTTGAGCTGGCGGTCGCCGGGCATCCCGTGGCAGACG
Source organism: Afipia sp. GW822-FHT04G07 (assembly GCF_058800765.1). Lineage (NCBI taxonomy): Bacteria > Pseudomonadati > Pseudomonadota > Alphaproteobacteria > Hyphomicrobiales > Nitrobacteraceae > Afipia > Afipia sp. GW822-FHT04G07. The sequence goes on along the minus strand of NZ_JBXAMP010000001.1, from coordinate 2,376,407 downwards.
ACGTGGTTGATGGAGGTGCAGGTCGAATAGCGGTAGCCGCGATACATCAGCGTTGCCGGATACGACTTGTGATCGAAGGCGAACTTCCGGACGAAATCGTCGATCTGCGACGTGAAGATGCCAGGCCGGACGATGGCCGACAATTCGTCGAGACAACGCGCAACCAGCGCTCCCGCCTTGCGCATGCCTGCGAAGGCACCGGGGCCGTGCAGCTTGATCTGGCCGGTTTTGCGCAGTGAGGTTTCGGTGGCTTCGACGTAGTTCATGAGGAATCTGGCTTCAAATCGAGGAATTGCTGAATTCCTCCCCAATTTAGTGGATGCAGCCTCCAACGCAAGCGGCGCCAACCGCCGGGCTGCCAAGCCTTGCTTTCAGGGCTTATTTCGGGCGTTTTTCAAGGATCGATCGGAATGGAACGCGCCAGCCTGACTTCGTCGCGGCTCAGGCTGCAGGTCCATGCCAGGGCCTCGACGCCGGCAGCGCGTGCCTTGTCGAAAGCGCGTGCATAGGCAGGGTCGATGTCGCGGGCCAGCGCGAAGGAGCGTGCCGAGCCGATCTGGATCACGAACAGCATGACCGCGCGGGCGCCCGAGGCGACCATCTCCGCAAGTTCATCGAGATGCTTCGCGCCACGCGCCGTCACCGAGTCAGGGAATTCCGCGATGCCGGTCCGGCGCATGAGATGCACGTTCTTGACCTCGACATAGCAAGGCGCGCGCGCGGGATCCTCCAGCAGAAAGTCGACACGAGAGCCCTTGCCGTTAATGACACGGCCGTATTTCACCTCGCGGCGAGTACTCGAATAGCCTGCCAATTCGGGGATTGTGCCGGCGGCCAGCGCTTCGGCCACGATCGGGTTCGGATGCATGGTGTTGACGCCGACGAGTTCCTGCGCGTCGCCAAAGTCGACCTCAATCAGTTCCCACGAGTAGGGCAGCTTGCGCGCAAGGCTCGGAGACTTCGACAGCCAGACCCGTGCGCCTTCGGCTTGCAACCCGGTCATGGCGCCGGGATTGGCGACATGCGCGGTGAGGATCGTGCCGTCCGCCATTTCCACGTCGGCAAGAAAGCGTTTGTAGCGGCGGATCAGGGTCGCCGGGACAAGCTCGCTGGTAAAGCGCATGTGGTGTCAGCTTTGTACGTCGACGACGGTTTCGACCGGCAGCGCGCCGCCGCGCACACGGATTTCCCGCACCGGATAGGGCACGCGGATGTTTTCGCTCTTGAAGGCATTCCACAGCTTCAGCATGACGTCGCTGCGGACATTGTCGGCGCCGACATCGAGATCGGCCACCCAGAATGTCAGTGAGAATTTCATACCTGTTTCCGCGAATTCCGTGAGCAGGCAATTTGGCGCCTTGAAGGTCGCAACGTTCGCAGTCTTGGATGCGATATCAATGGCAAGCTTGCAGACGATGTTCGGATCGGCGTCGTAATTGGTCGCGAAATTGACCTTCACCAGCATGTTCTTGTTGGTGTAGGTCCAGTTGACCACGCGCTGGGTCACCAGATCTTCATTCGGGATCAGGATTTCGCGGCCGTCGCCTGCCGCGACGGAAATATAGCGCGTGTTCATCGCGCTGATCTTCCCCGAACTATCGCCGATGGTGATGAGATCACCGGGCTTCACCGACTTGTCCGCCAGCAGAATCACGCCACTGATGAAATTGGCGACGATCTTCTGCAAGCCGAAGCCGAGGCCGACGCCGATGGCGCCGGAAAATAGCGCAAAGGCGGAGAGATCGATGCCCGCGGCGCTCATCACGACCGCAAAAGCGGCCACCATCAGCAGCAGGCGGACCATCTTGATCAGGAGAACCTGAACCGACGGGGTCAGATCGCGCGAGCGCGAAATCCGCGATTCGAGAAAATTGCCGATCATGCCGACCAGCCACATCGCGATGCCCAGAGAAACCGCGACTTTCAGGATCAGCAGGGGCGTGACGCGCAGCGCGCCGAGCGGGATCGATACCGAATCCAGCGCCGCCGTCACCTCGTCGAGCTTGCCGATAATGCTGAGTGCCGCGACGATCCAGGCCGCCACCGCGACCGCGCGAACCACGAATTCGTTGCGGATCAGTCCGGTCGCCAGCCGGATGATGACCCAGGCTGTGGCGAGGCTGGTCGCAATCGAGAGCAGGTAGCCGCGGCTCAGCAGATCGGTCTGCACCAGCACAACCCGGGTGATGCTGGTGAGCAGCGCGAAGATGATCGTCCCGGCGCGGCTCATCAGCACCCGGATCAGGACCCGCAGCGGGGCCGGCAGGCCCATCGACAGCGATGTCGGGTCGACCCGTGCGCGCAGGAAACTCGCCGCCGCGAGCGATAGGCCGGCGGCGGCAAGGATGGCGCCGGCCTGGAAATAGAACCAGGGCGAAAGGAGATAGGCCTCGGCGGAGCGGATTGTCGCCTGCAGCGCCCGCTGGATGTCGTCCAAATCCATCGTCAGTTTGACCTTGCAAAGAGGGAGCGCGGCATGGGCATCCCGGATCGATTCGAGTGCATGCCAGATTCCCACATTCGAGGGGCGCAAGCGCGTGGAAATCGTGTGTGCCGGGGACTTAACACCAGTAAATCCGGCACAATCGTGATCACTGCGACAAAACGGTTGGCGCTGGGCCGATGCGACGATATTGATGCAAGTGCAGGTATTTTCGGGAAAGCGGCGCGCGGACACACATGAACTAATGGCATCCCTCGACTCGGTCAGCATTGCCATTCTTCTCGGCGCGGTTCTCGTGATGGCGGGCATCCTGTCGAGCCTGCTGGCGTTGCGCTTCGGTGCGCCTTTGCTGCTGGTCTTCCTGTTCGTCGGCATGGCGGCCGGCGAAAGCGGGCCGGGGCAACTTCATTTCGACGATGTGCGCACCACCTATCTGGTCGGTTCGCTGGCGCTGGCGCTGATCCTGTTCGACGGCGGTTTGAAAACCAGGTTCCAGACCATCCGGACCGTTCTGGCACCCTCGGTGGTGCTGGCCACGGTCGGCGTCCTGGTGACCGCGCTGATCACGGCTCCGGTCGCGAAATACGGTCTGAACATCGGCTGGCCCGAAGCACTCTTGCTTGGCGCGGTGGTGGCGTCCACCGACGCGGCCGCCGTTTTCCTGCTGGTCCATGCGCAAGGTCTGCGGCTGCGTCCGCGCGTCGGCGCGACGCTTGAGGTCGAATCCGGAACCAACGATCCGTTCGCGATCTTCCTGACGCTGGTGCTGGTGGAACTGCTGTCGATCGGCCAAAGCAGTTCGCTTCATGTCGCCCTGCAATTCGGGCGCGAGGTTTTTCTCGGCGGCCTGATCGGCGTTGTCGGCGGATGGCTGGTGGTGCTGGCGCTGAACCGCGTTTCTTTGCCACAGGGATTGCACGCGCCATTCGTCACCACCGCGGCGCTGGTGATCTTCGGTGTCGCTCAGATTTGCCACTCCTCGGGATTTCTGGCGGTCTATCTCGCAGGCATGTTGATCGGCAACCGGCCGACGCGCGCGCATAATTCCGTTGTCGCCTTCCTCGACGCCGCCACCTGGCTCGCGCAGATCGTCATGTTCGTGATGCTGGGTCTGCTGGTGTCGCCCGAACGGACGCTCGGGACGTTGCTTCCGGCGGTCGGCGTCGCGCTGGTGCTGATGCTGGTGGCGCGGCCGGTCGCGGTGTTCCTTTGCCTTGCGCCGTTCCGGTTTAACTGGCGGGAGAAGATATTCATCTCGTGGGTCGGCCTGCGTGGCGCGGTCGCGATCTTTCTGGCGTCGATTCCGATGCTGGTCGGGCTGCCCAATGCGCAGGTCTATTTCGATGTCGCCTTCGTCATCGTCATCATTTCACTGCTCTGTCAGGGGTGGACGCTGGGTCCGGCCGCGAGGTGGCTTCACGTGGCGCTTCCGCGCGCAGATCGCGGCCCACGGCGTATCGAACTGGATCTGCCGGGGCAACTCGAGCAGCAGCTCGTCGGATATTCCGTCCGCGCCAACAGCCTGTTTCTGAAACGCGGTCTGATTCCATCGTGGTCGAAGCCGACGCTGGTGATCCGCGACGAGAAAATTCTGTCACCAATCGAAGCCGAGCCGGTGGTCAAGGGCGACTACATTTATCTTCTTGCGCCGCCGGAGAAGGCCGAGTCGCTGGACCGGTTCTTCGTCGACATGCATGTCGTGCCCGCGCCCGACCCGCATCTGCTCGGCGACTTCACGATGCCGGGTGACGTCACCCTGAAGGATGTGGCCGACATCTACGGCGTCACCATCGCGGCGAGCGACGCGCATCTGACGCTCGCGGACTATTTCGATATTCACCTCGATCAGGCGCCACGTATCGGCGCAACCTTGCCGCTCGATTCCATCGTGCTGGTGGCGCGTCATATCGGCGGCGCGCGGGTAAGCGTGGTCGGTCTGCGCCTGCCGGAGGACGAAGCGCCGCCGGCCGCTCCCGTGACCCGCATCAGCATTGCGAAACGCAAGCTGTCGCGCATCTGGACCTGGCTGCTCGGAGCCTGAAAGCTACAGCGCCCGGGACGGCAGCAGCAGCGGGCCGTCCGGCGTCTCGACGCGATTGACCGAGATGCCGAAAATCTCGGCGATGCGTTCCGGCGTCAGCGCAAGCGCGGGCGTATCGTTGGCGACGATGCGGCCTTCATTCATCACAACGACACGGTCCGCGAAGCGCATCGCCAGCGCGAGATCGTGGATGATGGCCAGCACCGCCGTCCCCTGATGCGCGATGCGCTGAAGCAGGTCCATGACGATAAGCTGATGGCGTTCATCGAGAGACGCGGTCGGCTCGTCTGCGATCAGCACCGACGCTTCGGTGGCTAGCGCCCGGGCGATAGCGACGCGGGCGCGCTCGCCCCCCGACAGCGTCGTGATCAGCCGCGCGGAAAACTCGCCAGTGGCAGTTGCCTCCATGGCGCGCTCGATCGCGATGCGGTCTCTTGCGGACGTTTGTGAAAACGGATCGGCATGCGGTTCGCGGCCCAGCGCCACGATGCTGTCCACCCGCATCGGCCAGTGAAATTCATGTCCCTGCGGCAGATAGGAAATGGCGCGTGCCCTGACGCGCGGCGCGAGATCGCGCAGACTACCGCCGTCGAACATCACCGTGCCTTCCGCTGCGATCACATTGGCCATGACGCGCGCCAGCGTGGTTTTGCCGGCGCCGTTGGGTCCGGCCAGAATCGTGAACTCGCCGGCGTTCAGCGTGAGATTGGCGCTGTCCACGATCCGGCGCGAACCGCGGACGACCGTGACGGCGTTGGCGACGAGGCGCGGGGCAGCATTCTGTTTCATTGGGTACTATCCTCCAGCGCGCGGCGCTCGTGGAAGATCATCGCCAGGAAGAACGGTACGCCGATCAGCGCGGTCACCACGCCGATCTTGATCTCGATGACGGCAGGGATCAGGCGCACCGCGATGTCGGCTGCCATCAGAAGCACTGCGCCCGCGAGCGACGCCGGCAGCAGCACGCGCGCGGGATCGGACCCGTAGAACCTGCGTACCAGATGCGGCGCGACCAGTCCGACGAACGAGATCGCGCCGGCCACGGAAACCGCAGCGCCGACGCCGAGCGCGACGCCGATCACCACCAGCACGCGCGTGCGCTCGACATTGACGCCGAGCGAGGCTGCCGCGTCTTCGCCAAGAGTCAGCGCACGGAACGCGCCGGCGTTCAGCGCCAGCACGAACCAGCTCACGATCATGAACGGTGCCGCGAGCCAGACATGCTCCATGCTGCGATCCCGCAGCGAACCGAGCAGCCAGAACGCGATCTCGAGCGCGATATAGGGATTCGGTGCAAGATTGAGGATCAGCGCGATAGCCGCACCGGCGAGGCTCGCAAGCGCGAGACCCGCCAGCAGCGTGACCGTCAGCGACGCGCGGCGTCCGGCGATGGCGACCAGCGCGCCGACCGACAGCAATGCGCCGGCAATGCCGCCGAGCGGCACAGCCAGCGACAGCGCGCCTGCGAAGCCGAATGCCATGATCGCGGCGGCAGCAGCCGCCGCTGCCTGTGGCGCGCCGAACAGTGAGGGTTCGGCGAGCGGATTGCGCAGCAGTCCTTGCAGCGATGCGCCGGCCAATCCGAACGTGGCGCCGATCAGCGCGGCAAGAATCGTTCGCGGCAGGCGAATGTCGCGCACGATGATCGAGACGACGCCCTGATCCGAAAACAGCGCAGCCGCGACCGCCCGAGGTGAAAAATCCGCAGGCCCGGTCATCAACGACAATGCGAATAGCGCAGCCACCAGAATGGCGAGCGTCACTGTCAGCAGATTGCCTTGTTCACGAGCCTGGCGATCGATGGTCATCTTGATCCGAAGAGGTCCTGGCGGCTGAAGGCCGCTGACGCAACACAATTGGCGTGGCATAACAGGCCGGCATGATCAAGAAAACCATCATCAGCGGCTTGCTTGTTTTGGCCATGGTTACCGCGTTTGGCGCCGCCGCGGGGATGGCGCGCGCGGACGGTGCGCCCCGGCGCGTCGTGTCCTTCAATCTCTGCGCCGACCAGTTGTTGCTTGCGCTGGCCGATCCCGGCCAGATCGCGGGACTGTCGCCCTATGCGGTCAATCCCGTCCTGTCCGTCATGACGGACAAGGCCGGGTCCTTCAGGCTGCTGGACTGGGACGCGGAGTCGGTCGTGAACCTTGCACCCGATCTGGTGCTCGGCGGCCCCAGTCATCGTCCCATTCATGCCATGCTGAGCGCGATGGGCATCCGGGTCGTGGATGTCGATCTCATCCGCAATCTTGCCGACGCGCGCCGGCAGGCGATCGAAATCGGAAAACTGCTCGGCCATCCGGAGCGCGGCGAAGCGCTCGCTCGCCAGCTTGAACAGGCCGAGGCGAGGCTGGCCGCGGTTGCCGTGAAGCCGCCGCTGACGGCGCTGGTGATCCAGCGCGAGGGTTACAGGGAAGGTCCTGCAAGTCTTGTCTCCGGCATGTTGTCCATCGCCGGATTGCTGCCGCCCGCGCAGATGCCGTCGGGAGCCGGTGGCTTCAAGGCAGCGGAGCAGGGCGGATTCACGTCGCTGGAACATCTGCTGACCGATGGTCCGGACGTGCTGGTGTTGCAGGATCCTCCGCGCGAAGCGCAGGATCAGGGCGCGCTGTTCATCACGCACCCGGCGCTGCTGGCGCGTTACGGAGCGAACCGGCGGATCGATCTTCCCGAGCGTTATACGCTGTGTGGCGGACCGCCGTTGCTGCAGGGGCTGGATTATCTCGCGACAGCGATCAAGGCGCTGAAGTAGATATTTTTGTTTAAACAGCCGCGGGCAAGACGTCGATGCCACCGCTGGCGATAACCTTGCCGCGCTTCAGCATCACCACATGGGTCGCCAGTTGCCGCATTTCGCCGGCGTCGTGGCTCACGAGCACCATCGGCACGCTGGCTTCGTCGCGCAGCCGGATAAAGTAGGGAAGAATCTCCGCCTTGCGCTCGTCATCGAGCGCGCCGAGCGGCTCGTCGAGCAGCAGCAGTTTCGGCTTTGCGAGCAGGGCACGGCCGAGCGCCACGCGCTGGCGCTCACCGCCGGACAATTGCGCGGATCGGCGATCCAGCAAATCGCCGATGTCGAGCAGTTCGATGGTGCGTGTCTCGGCGGCCAAATCCGGGGCGAAGCCGTTCATGCGTCGTCCGTAATCGAGATTCTGCCGGACGCTGAGATGCGGAAACAGCCGCGCGTCCTGGAACACGTAGCCGATCCGCCGCCGGTGCGGCGGGACATGAACACCGGACGACGTGTCGTCAAGAGTTTCGCCGTCGAGTGCGATCCGTCCGCGGTCCGGCGCGATCAGTCCTGCGATCAGGTTGATGATCGATGTCTTGCCCGCGCCGGAATTGCCGAACAGGCCGGTCACCTGTCCGTCGCTTGTGAAGGACGCGCTGAGCCGGAAATTGCCGAGCTGCTTTTCGACATCGACCAACAGCATATCAGTAGCCGTGCAGACGCAGCGTCGCCCGCCGCGCGAGTATTTCTGATGCGATCAATGCAGCCATGGCAATCGCGATGGACACGATCACGAGGCGGAGCGCGGCGGTGTCGCCGTCCGGCGTCTGGGTCAGCGAATAGATCGCCGCCGAAATCGTCTGGGTCTCGCCGGGAATGTTGGACACGAATGTAATCGTCGCGCCGAATTCGCCGATCGCCTTGGCGAAGCCGAGCACCATGCCGGCGACGATGCCCGGCGCTGCGAGCGGCAGCGTCACGGTGAGGAACACGCGCCATGGCGCCGCGCCGAGCGTGCTGGCGGCCTGTTCGAGCTTGCGGTCTACCGCTTCGATGGACAGCCGTATCGGCCGCACCAGCAACGGAAACGACATCACGCCGCAGGCCAGCGCGGCGCCAGTCCAGCGGAACGCGAACACGATGCCGAGGTGATCGGCGAGCCATCCGCCGACCAGTCCCTTGCGCCCGAATGTCAGCAGCAGCAGATAGCCGGTCACGACCGGCGGCAACACCAGCGGCAGATAAATCAGCGCGTCGAGAGCGCCTTTGCCCCAAAAGTTGCGCCGCGCGAGCAGCCACGCCACCGCGATGCCGAGCGGCGTGGCAACCAGCGTGGCAATGGCCGCGACCCTCAGCGAGAGCAGGATCGCGGTCCAGTCCGCGTCGGAGAGTTCGAACATGCGCCTCAGGATGTCGGCTTGATGAGGAATGTGAAGCCGTACTTCTCGAAGACGGCCTTTGCCGCTGAAGACCGCAGGAATGCGAGATAGCCGGTGGAATCCGCTTTCGCGCTGACGGTCGCCGCGACCGGATAGATGATCGCCGGATGCGAGTCCGCCGGGAAGGCGCCGATGATCCTCACGCCGGGATCGACCTTGGCGTCGGTCTCGTAAACGATGCCGAGATTGGCCTCGCCGCGCGACACCAGCGCGAGTGCCGCGCGGACGCTCTCCGCCATGGCGAACTTCGATTCAGCTGCCTGCCATGCGCCGAGTTTTTCCAGCGCGGCCTTGGCGTACTTTCCGACCGGCACGGCCTTCACGTCGCCGGTTGCGATCTTGCCATCGCCTGCGAGGTTGGCGAGATCGAAGCCCTGTCCGATCGTGACGTTCGTGATCTTGGAATCTTTCGGCGCGATCAGCACGATCTTGTTGCCGAGCAGATTGACGCGGGTGGGATCGCTGATGGTCTTTTTACCGGCGGAGTAATCCATCCAGTCGGTGTCGGCCGAAATGAAGATATCGGCTGGCGCGCCTTGTTCGAGTTGCTTGGCGAGCGCCGAGCTCGCGGCATAGCTTGAGACCACCTTGATGCCGGACTTGGCGGTGTAGGCGGCATTGGCTTCGTCGAGCGCGTTCTTCATGGACGCGGCTGCGAATACGGTGAGGGTCTTGTCCTGCACGGCGGCGGTCGGCTTCGCGTCCTGCGCATATGAAAGCGAGAACAGCGGCGCGCAGACAAGCGCGGTCACAACGAGAAAACGGGACATCAAAGTCATCTGGCGCTCCATAGCGGGTCGCGCGCCAAAGGCGCGCGGAAACCGGCTTTGATCATTTCATCTGACGACAAGCGGAAGCGCCGTTCCGGCAACCCCGGCAGCGCGCAGCATGCAGGAGCATCGTTCGTGGCGACCATATCAGGCGTGGCCGCCGGGTAAAGCCCGGATTGTTACGCGGCGACGGGCAGGATTGTCATTTTGTGTGCGATTTCGCCCGCACTCACGCCTCACGGCGCGAGCAGAACCTGCCGGCATTCCGAGGGCAAATCCGCCAGCGTCATCGGCGGCTTCGGCTTCGGCGGTGTCACCGGCGGCTTGGGATGCAGCACGCGGTCGCTGAACCAGTAAGCGAGATCGCCCGCGCTGCAACCCTCGCTCTCCGTGGGCGGTGTCTGTGCCTCGCAGTTCGTGCTGCCCGCCGGACACTTCATGCGGACGTGAAAATGATAATCGTGACCGTACATCGGGCGCACCTTGGACAGCCAGCTTCGGTCGCCTTTCGCTTCCCGGCACAGCGCCTTCTTGATTGCGGCGTTGACGAAAATGCGTTCCACCTGCGGCTCCTGCGCAGCGGCGCGAATCACGGGAAGGTGCGACGGCGTCCACGTGTTGGGATCGATATCGAGCCGGTCCTTTCGCACCATCATGACCGCGGATGTTTCCTCGCGTTCCTCGCGGGAGAGTTGCCGGTTCGGCATCGGCGTCAGCCAGATGTCGGCGTCGAGACCGATCTGATGACTGGCGTGGCCGGTCAGCATCGGGCCACCGCGTGGCTGCGACATGTCGCCGACAAGAAGTCCCGGCCAGCCGGCGGTTTTCTGCGCCTTCACCGCCAGCCTCTCGAGCAGCGCGATGAGATCCGGATGACCCCAGTTGCGGTTGCGCGACAGCCGCATTACCTGCCACGCCGATCCGTTGATCGGCAGCGGCACGGCGCCTGCGATGCATCCCTTGGCGTAAAAGCCGATCGGTTTTGCTGGAAGCGATGCAGGCAGCGGCTTGCGGCCAAACAACTCCTTGGCCGGCACGGCCGGATCGTTCGGATTGGCGAGCGGCGGAAGCGGCCTGGGATTGACGCTGCCCCTGTCCTGCGCCTGTGCCTGATCTGCCGCGATGATCACGGCTGACATGGCGGCGACAGAGATCAGGATGATCGTGGGAATCAGTCGGAATCGGATCATGGCGCGTCTTATAGCCCAAGGCCGCTTCAGCGACGAGACGGTGCAGCCTGTTTTAACCATCCGTTAGCCACGCCGCAGACTGACGCGAATTGATGCGAAGTGCCGCGCTCCGGTATATTTGGTGCGCATCTGCGTATCACGACGCGCGCGAATGCGGTCACCGACCATCATAAACGGCCGCGCGGGCCGCATCTGGCGTCGCAAACGCCCGTTTCAGCCTCCGCAAAGCCTCGCAATTGGGCATCGTCGCTTTCGCGGCGAGCACGTGACTTCAATCAAAAGTCGTAGGCGACGCAGAGAGATACCTTTTTTTCAGACACTTGCTCCAAAACTACCCGCGCAGAATGCGGGGAACTGGCGGGCAATGCCGATAGAACGGCCAAAAGCAAAAAGCAGGACTGGAAAAGCGAAGCTGACGCGGGCAAGGCTGTCGGTGCGACGGCCGAAGGCCGCGCCGAAACTGCTGAGCGGGGGCCGCAAGGTGTCCGAGATCGGCGAAATCGTGCGCAAGCGCGCCGAAGCCGAGGCGGCCATCGCGGACGCCCAGAAATCCGACGCGCGGCTGCGCGAAGCCATCGACATTCTTCCGCAGGGCATCGTGTTTCTCGATGCGGACGGCCGCTACATTCTCTGGAACAAGAAATACGCGGAGATCTATGCCAAGAGCGCGGACCTGTTCGCGCACGGGGCGAAGCTGCGCGACACGCTGAAGGTCGGCGTTGCGCGCGGCGATTATCCGGAAGCGGTCGGCCGCGAGGACGAATGGATCAACGAACGTCTCGAGAAGCTTTACCATCCCGGCGATGCCCATGAGCAGACGCTGGCCGACGGCCGCTGTATCCTGATCGAGGAACGCCTGACCGGCGACGGCGGCGTGATCGGACTGCGCGTCGACATCACCGAATTGAAGCAACGCGAAGCCTCGTTCCGTCTGCTGTTCGACGGCAATCCGGTTCCGATGATCGTCTGCACCCAGGACGACGAGCGCATCATCAGCGTCAATGACGCGGCCATCGCGCATTATGGCTATGCGCGCGGCGATTTCGAGAAGCTGAAAATCTCGGACGTTCAGGCGTTCGACCAGGCGGCGCCGTGGACCGGCGACCAGACCACCGAGGAACGCGCCGCGAGAACCTGGAAGCACGTCAAGGCCGACGGCTCGCTGATCGATGTCGCGATCTATTCGCGCCTGCTGGTGTTCGAGGATCAGCCCGCGGTGCTGCTTGCGCTGATGGACATCACCGAGCGCAAGCGCGCCGAGGCGCGGCTCACGTTCATGGCGCAGCATGACAGCCTGACCGGCCTTCCGAACCGCATCCTGCTGCGGCAGCGGCTCGACGAGTTGCTGGCGCACACGCGCCGCAACGGCGACAAGGCCGCGGTGCTGTTTCTCGACCTCGACAACTTCAAGGCCATCAACGATACGCTGGGTCATGCGATCGGGGACAAGCTTCTGAAGGGCGTGACCAAGCGCCTTCGCTCGTCGCTGCGCGAGGAGGACGCCATCGCGCGCCTCGGCTCCGACGAATTCGCCGTGGTGCAGGCAGGCATCACGCGGCCGGAGGAAGTCGCGATGCTGGCAAGGCGCCTGATCGCGGCGATCAGCGAGCCCTATTTGTTCGACGGCCATACCATCGTCAGCGGCGCCAGCATCGGCATCGCCATCGCGCCCGGCGACGGCGACGACGCCGAGAAGCTGCTCAAGAACGCCGACATGGCGCTGTCGCGCGCCAAGAGCGAAGGCCTCGGCAGCTTCAGCTTCTTCGAGGCGGAAATGGACGCCCGCGCGCAGTCCCGCCGGCGTATTGAAATTGACCTGCGCGCCGCCATCGAAAACGGTGTGCTTCAGCCGCACTACCAGCCGCTGGTCGAACTCAAGAGCGGGCGCATCACGGGCTTCGAGGCGCTGGTGCGCTGGCCGCACGGCGAGCGCGGCATGATCTCGCCCGCCGAGTTCATTCCGGTTGCGGAAGAAACCGGCCTCATCAACGCGGTCGGCGGGCTGATGCTGCGGCGCGCCTGCATGGACGCGGCGCATTGGCCCGACGACGTGCGCGTCGCGGTCAATCTGTCGCCACTGCAATTCCGGGTCGGCAATCTGTTGTCCGTGGTGATGGACGCGCTGAAAGTCTCAGGCCTCTCGCCCAAACGGCTGGAGCTGGAAATCACCGAGACGCTGCTGCTCGACAAGAGCGATCAGGTGCTGGCGACGCTGCACGCGCTGCGCGCGCTCGGCGTGCGGATTTCGATGGACGACTTCGGCACCGGATATTCGTCGCTGAGCTATCTGCGAAGCTTTCCGTTCGACAAGATCAAGATCGACCAGTCGTTTGTGCGCGACCTCGGCTCCAATCACGACGGGCAGGCGATTGTCCGTTCGATCATCAGCCTTGGCCGCGGTCTCGGCGTCACGATCACGGCGGAAGGCGTTGAAACCGAAGCCGAGCTCAGTTGCCTGCGCGCCGAAGGCTGTCATGAGGGTCAAGGTTTCCTGTTCAGCCGCGCGCGGCCGAACGCGGAGATCACCGCGCTGCTGCGGGCCCAGCGTAACGCGCTCGGATTGCCGCAACAAATGTCGGCCGGCCGCATTCTGGTGGCGTGACGACCGCATTCCGTTCTTGAAAGCGCAACCTTCCAGTTTCGATCAAGAAAAAAGCCCCGGCGTGAGCCGGAGCTTTGCTGTCTGTGAAGCGCGTTCAGCGCCGAGCCTGCGCGGCTCGCGCCAGCGCTGAAATCACTTCTTGGATTTCGCCTTCTTGGACTTCTTCGCCTTCGGCGCGGCCTTCACGGCTTTCGAGACGTCGTCGATCTCGGCCTTGCCGACATGCTTCACGATCGATTTGATCGTGCTCTTGGCGGACGCTTTATTGGAATAGCCTTCCGAGGCGAACATCTTCTCGCCGTTCGGCGCGCGGAAGCGAAAACGGAATTCGCCGGACTTGTCTTTGTAGATTTCAAATTTGTAGGAAGCTGCCATCACTGTCTCCGATGGTTGGAAATGTCGATCACGCGGCACCGTCGATGGATGAGCGCGAAGAGTCAAGCGTGGCTCGTGCTTTTCCCTCGCTGAAGCAGCCAACAGATTCGGCTTGAACGCGCGATGAACGGGCTTGTCACAAAGCGCGATGGTATTGATTCTGAAATAAAAGTGCGCGGCGCAGCGCCATCACGTGGAGCTGCCGCGCAGAAACTTTCATCGCGCATGAGATTGCATCCGCTTGCATGAGGGCGCGGAATGCCCCGTCCCGTTTTCATTTCCTCTTGAGAAGAAATGGAGCGCCGGGAGGCGCCAGAGTGCTTGCGAGGCACCCTTGTGACGAACCTTTGCGAGAGGTTCGTCCGCGTGCCGTGACGAGAGCGGATTGCGAGTCCGTCTCGCGAGGCGCGCGCGTCACGACAGCGATGGGGTTGCGAGGCCCACCGCGCGGACGCTGCGCCTCCCGGCGCTCCACCAGCCGCGCCCCGAAGCGAGGGTGGCGGCTGCGGGATCATCTCTCCGCGTCATGAGCGCGGGGATGTGAAGGAAATAGGAATATAGTCCATTTCACAATCAGTCAAGCGGGCATTATCGTCCCAAGCCCTATTGCTTCGAATGATACCGCGGCACTGTTATATGGGATCGAAATGACAACACACATCCAGGTTTGGAAGATTCCGATTAATTCACAACGTCGTCCCGATTTTGTTCTTTCACCCGATACACCTGCGAAGTTTGAACCGTCAAAAGCAGAGCGCGCAAAACAGTTTTGCTTCGAAAAAGGATGGGTGGGAATCGGATGGGGCATTGATGGGTTGTTCTGCGATTTCGAAGATCATGCAGAGTACGTAGCAGCGCTACGCAATCCCCCAGGAAATGTTACCTTCTCTACGGACGCTGCATTGAACCCGAGTACGAGGTTTGCCAATGCCGTGCAATCGGGCGACTTCGTTTGGTGTCGCGCTTTCGGCGACGTATATTGGCTCGGAAGAGTAGAGGGTCCATGGCAATATCGTCACGCTAGCGATTTTGAACGGTTTGATCTGTTCCAAGTCAGAAAGTGTAATTGGATTCGCGTGGGCGCAGGCGACTGCGTTCCCGGACCTGTGAAAAATGCTTATGCGGGTCGAGGAAGCACTGTTTCGCGAATTTTAACGGAAGGTGAAGCGGCTTTGCTCGGGAGCGTGCTTATATGGGAGAAAGAAGTCGCTACTGTTGTTGGATTTGAAAGAAGCCAGTCTCAAGATTTTCCACTAGGTGCAATTGGTCACGATGATTTGGAAGATATTGTCTCGCTTTACCTTCAAAGCGAGATGGGATGGTACGTTGTCCCGAGCACCGTAAAGAAGTCGACACCGGTTACGGAGTTTGTCTTGCGAAACGCAGCAGGGCAACGTGCCTATATCCAGATCAAAAGCGGGCAATCGAGCATCGACAGCTCAGGAGTGATTGTGCCCGATGACGTCGACACATTCTATATTTTTTTTCCGACCATTGACCAAGTTGAGCGCGGAATTGAAATGAACTCAAGGGTACGTCACGTCAGCGCAAAAGAGATAGTAAGATTTGTCAGAGCCAATCGCGGGCTCATGCCGAGCTTTGTCAATCAGCTCATCGACTAAAGTAATGTAAGCCTCAACTATCCACCTTCAGCGCGGCGATGAACGCTTCCTGCGGGATGTCGACCTTGCCGAACTGCCGCATCTTCTTCTTGCCTTCCTTCTGCTTCTCCAGAAGTTTGCGCTTGCGCGAGATGTCGCCGCCATAGCACTTCGCGGTGACGTCCTTGCGCAGCGCGCGCACGGTTTCGCGTGCGATGATCTTGCCGCCGATCGCCGCCTGGATCGGAATCACGAACATATGCGGCGGGATCAGCTCCTTCATCTTTTCGACCATGGCGCGGCCGCGGCCTTCGGCGCGCGTCCTGTGCACCAGCATCGAGAGCGCATCCACCGGCTCGGCGTTGACGAGGATCTGCATCTTGACGAGATCGGCCGGCTTGTAGTCGGTGAGGTGATAGTCGAACGAGGCGTAACCCTTCGAGACCGACTTCAGGCGGTCATAGAAGTCGAACACCACTTCGTTGAGTGGCAATTCGTATTTCACCATGGCGCGCGCGCCGACGTAGGTGAGTTCCTTCTGGTTGCCGCGCCGCTCCTGACACAGCTTCAGCACGCTGCCGAGATATTCGTCCGGCGTCAGAATCGTGGCTTCGATCCACGGCTCCTGGATTTCCTTGATCTGCGTCACCTCGGGCATATCGATCGGATTGTGAATCTCGATCTCGCTGCCGTTGTTGAGGTGCATCTTGTAGATGACGCTTGGCGCCGTCGCGATCAGGTTCAGATTGAACTCGCGCGACAGGCGCTCCTGAATGATTTCCAGATGCAGCAGGCCGAGGAAGCCGCAGCGGAAGCCGAAGCCCAGCGCGGCGGAGGTTTCCATCTCGAACGAGAAGCTCGCGTCATTCAGCCGCAGCTTGCCCATCGCCGCGCGCAGTGTTTCGAAGTCGTCGGCGTCCACCGGAAACAGTCCGCAGAACACGACGGGGACGGCCGGCTTGAAGCCCGGCAGCATTTCGGTGACGGGCTTGCGGTCGTCGGTGATGGTGTCGCCGACGCGGGTATCGGCGACTTCCTTGATCGCGGCGGTGATGAAGCCGATCTCGCCGGGGCCGAGTTCGTCCACCTGCGTCATCTTCGGTGTGAAGAAGCCGACGCGCTCGACGTCATAGGCGGCACCCGTGCCCATCATGCGGACGCGCTGGCCCTTCTTCATCACGCCGTCGACGACGCGGATCAGAACCACGACGCCGAGATAGACGTCGTACCAGCTATCCACCAGCAGCGCCTTCAGCGTCGCGTCGCGGTCGCCCTTCGGTGGCGGCAGGCGCGTCACGACGGCTTCCAGCACGTCGGGAATGCCGAGCCCCGTTTTCGCGGAGATCATCACCGCGTCGGATGCGTCGATGCCGATCACGTCCTCGATCTGCTTCCTGACCTGTTCGGGCTCGGCGGCGGGCAAATCGATCTTGTTCAGCACCGGTACGATTTCGAGATTGGCGTCGAGCGCGTGATAGACGTTGGCGAGCGTCTGCGCTTCCACGCCCTGGGACGCGTCCACCACCAGCAGCGCGCCTTCGCACGCCGCCAGCGAGCGCGAGACTTCGTAGGCGAAGTCGACGTGGCCGGGCGTGTCCATCAGGTTGAAGATGTAGGTCTTGCCGTCCTTCGCCTTGTAGTTGAGGCGGACGGTCTGCGCCTTGATGGTGATGCCGCGCTCGCGCTCGATGTCCATCGAATCGAGCACCTGCTCCTTCATCTCGCGCAGCTCCAGCCCGCCGGTGGTCTGGATCAGCCGGTCGGCGAGCGTGGATTTGCCATGGTCGATATGGGCGACGATGGAGAAGTTGCGGATGTTGTCGATAGGGCTCGTTGTCATGGGCGCGGGATAGCATCCGCGCTGCAAAGCGGCAACAGAATAGGGCGCGCGAAGCGTGGACTTCGGGCCATTTGGCGCGGTTTTCCTGTTGTCCGCCACTCCCGCGGCCATCCTTGCCGCCACCCTTGGGCGCTGCTAGCAAATGGCTTCAGCGAAAGCGCCAGTTCCGACACAGGTTGACCGCAATGTCCGATCTTTCATCGACCGAGACCGGGCGCAGAACGGGTAAGAATCCCGGCCCGCGCACCGGACTGCGATCCCGGCAGAAAGCGCGCCTGCGCCATGTCCCCGTCACCCGCCGCGTGGCGGCGTGGATCGCAGCGGTCGCCCACGATCCGAGCACCAGCTTCCGGTTCGTCATCGGCTTCGCAGTGGTTCATGCGTTGCTCTGGACTGTCATCCTCACCGCGCTGAAAGGCGCGCAGGACGTCCACATGGATGTCGCGGAGGCCTATGCGTGGGGCCAGAAGTTCCTGCTTGGCTACGGCAAGCATCCGCCGCTGGCCGGCTGGGTCGCGGGCGTCTGGTTCAGGATTTTTCCCGTCACCGACTGGGCGACCTACGCACTGGCGATGACGACGGTCGGCATCGGCCTCGTGATCTGCTGGCTGATCGCGGTGCGCGTGGTCGATCATCGCCGCGCGATGTTCACGGTGGCGATGCTCGCGCTTTATCCGATCTTCAGCTTCAAGGGGTTCAAGTACAATCCCGACCTGCTGCAACTGGTGACCTTGCCGCTGGTGGTGCTGGCGTATCTCAACGCCTTCGAGAAACGCACCGCGCGCGCCGGCCTCTGGCTCGGCCTTGCGGCGGCGCTAGCGCTGATGACGAAATACTGGGTGCTGACCATGATCGGCGCCATCGGCCTCGCGGCGCTGATTCATCCGGACCGGATGCGGTTTCTGCGTTCGCCCGCGCCGTGGGTGGCGTTTGCCGCAGGCTTCATCGCGATGCTGCCGCATCTGTGGTGGCTGAAGCAGGCGGATTTCCTGCCGCTGATCTACGCCGACGACGTCTATGGCGGACGCACTTTCGCGGAAACGTCGCGGCTGGTGCTGATCTATGCCGCGCACAATATCGGGCTGCTGCTGATTCCGATTGCCTTCGCAGCCGTCGCGCTGGCGTGGCGTCTGCAATGGTGGAAGTCGGTGCGCGCGAAGGGCATCTTCCGTGAACTGGCTGACTCAGCGCAGCGGCCGTGGATGCGCGGTCCCAATCCCGGCGTCTATCTTTCGCAGGCGCGCCACATCTGGATCATCCAGATCATTGTCGGCGTCGTGCCGCCGCTCGCGGCGCTGGCGTTCGGCATCTACATGAAGACCGACTGGGGCATTTCGCTGTTCTTCCTGGTGCCGCTGGCGCTGATTGCGCTTCCGGCGCTGCGCGTGACGCAGATGGCGCTGATCCGGCTGATGCTGATGTGGCTGGCGTTCACGCTGATCATGCTGGCGCTTTCGCCGATCATCGCGGAGCAGACGGTGCGGCGCGACGGCACAGCGGGCGCGCCGTTTTTACCGAAGTCGGAATTCGCCATGCAACTGACGGAGGCGTGGCGCGCGCGGTTCAACACGCGCCTCGCAGTGGTTGCGGGCACCACCGAAGTCGGCGAGCCGGTCACGTTCTACAGCCCCGATCATCCGGCGCCGTTCACGCCGGGCGAGATCTGGGCCTCTGGCCTGACCAGTCTGGAGGAGGCGCTGCGACTGGGATTCATCGGCGCGTGCGACACGTCGGATGCGCGGTTGCCGGTTTGCGAGAAGTGGATGAACGACACCGCGCCGAACGCGGAGCGCATCGATCTCACGTCGCGGCGCTATTTCCACGGCAAGGCGGGACCGGCGGTGAAATGGAAAATCTGGATCGTCGGGCCGTCAAAGACGGAGGATGAGAAGTAGGGCGTTATAGCTCGTCATTGCGAGGAGCACTTGCGACGAGGCAATCCGGTTCTTGCTCTGATTCAAAGCATGGATTGCTTCGCTTCGCTCGCAATGACGGTGCGCGCTAGCCCGCTTCTTCCTCGCCGAACTTGTTGGCGAGCAGTTCGCTGATGGCGTCCATCGCGGCCTGCGCTTCGCGGCCGCTGGCCGCCACGGTAATCGATGTGCCGATGCCCGCAGAGAGCATCATCAATCCCATGATCGAGGTGCCGCCGACGCTTTCGCCGTTGCGGGTGACGGTCAGCTCGGCGTCGAACTTTTCCGCCGTCTGCACGAATTTCGCGGACGCGCGCGCGTGAAGGCCGCGTTTATTGATGATGGGAAGTTCACGGACAATGACGCCGGGCTGCGCGCTCTGCTTGTCCGGCGCGCCGCTCATTTTCCGGCAAGGACCCGGCTGGCGATCGTCACATACTTGCGGCCGGCTTCTTGAGCGGCGGCGATGGCGTCGGGCAGCGGCTTGTCGTCGCGCACCTTGGCGAGCTTGACCAGCATCGGCAGGTTGATGCCGGCGAGCACCTCGACCTTGGGACGGCTCATGCAGGAGATTGCGAGGTTCGAGGGCGTGCCGCCGAACATGTCGGTGAGAATCGCAACGCCGTCGCCGCTGTCGACGCGCTTGACGGCTTCAATGATATCGCTTCGACACAGATCGGCGTCATCTTCCGCGCCGATCGTGATCGATTCGATTTGTTTTTGTGGACCCATCACATGCTCGAGCGCTGCCTTGAACTCGTCGGCAAGACGCCCGTGGGTCACCAGTACTAGACCAATCATCCAAAACTCCTCGCGGGCGCTTTTTGATGCACCGCACGAAAGGGCCACATGTTGACCATCCAGAGCCCCGGCGCAAGGGGGGATCTTGCCGCGTACCCCCTTAAAAAAGGTGTCCGCGCTGGCCGTCTTCAGTGGCGAGGGTAGGGGTTATATGGCGACCGGATGGTCGCTATCAATCAGTACAAGGTCGCGGGTTCGGTTTTGAAACCTTAAGTTGTCGTAAGGAATGCCAGAACCAGCGGCAAAGGGCCATAGCCAGCTGCAACCGGAATTCGGGGGATTTCCAGCCCTGAAACGCTTGTCCGGAGGGATTGTGGTGGTGGCAGCCGCTCGGCGTCGGCGGCGGAGAGGTCAACCACGAGGCCCACGGGGCCTTCTGCGGCAAAAGCGACGGTCCTGATTCCAAGGCCCCGAATTTCGATTCTGCCGGCCAGTTCCTCGACACCTTGCACGATCAGCCTGTCGCTGCGCACCGTCAGGCGAACACGGTCATCCCCGATCAGGGTGGCGGAGGGCAATTGCCCGGTACGTCCGGCCTGTATCAGCGCAAATGCCAGCGCGGACTTGCCCGACCCCGAGGGTCCGCGAATCAGGATGGCGCGGTCTCCGACCAGCACCGCTGAAGCATGAACGCTCGCGACGTCGTTGGACATTATATGGCCGGAAGCCGGACCACGAAGCGCGCGCCGGCTATGCGGGCGTCACCTTCGGCGTTGATCGGGCCGGCGCGGTTCTCGGCCCAGATGCGCCCGCCATGGGCTTCGACGATCTGCTTGGAGATCGACAACCCCAGTCCTGAATTTTGTCCGAAGCCCTGCGCCGGGCGATCCGTGTAAAACCGCTCGAAGATCTTTTCGAGTGCGCCGGGCCGGATTCCGGCGCCGTCGTCATCGACCGTGATCTCGATTTCGGATTTGAGGCGGCGGCAGATGACGCGGACCTTGCTGCCGGGACGCGAGAACGACTGCGCATTGCTGAGCAGATTCGAAATCACCTGGCCGAGGCGCAGGTCATGTCCCGGCACCGAGAAGGTATCGCGGGGGCGGCCCTCGAAACGGGCCTCGACCGTAACTTCGGTGCCGTGCTGGGTTTCGTTGGCGACCGACGTCAGCGTGTCGAGCAGGCGGCGAATGTCCACGGGCTCCACATCCTGCCGCTGCAACTCGGCGTCGAGGCGGCTGGCATCGGAAATGTCGGAGATCAGCCGGTCGAGCCTGCGCACGTCGTGTTCGATCACGGCGAGCAGCCGCGAGCGGCTTTCGTCGGACCTTGCCAGCGGCAGTGTTTCGACCGCCGAGCGCATCGACGTCAGCGGATTTTTCAGCTCGTGCGCGACGTCGGCGGCGAACCGCTCGATGCCCTCGATACGATTGTAGAGCGCGTCGGTCATTGCGCGCAGCGCGTGCGACAGATGGCCGATCTCGTCGCCGCGCGAGGAGAAGTCGGGAATTTCCACGCGGGTCTGGATGCGGCGGCGGACGCGCTCCGCGCTGTCGGCGAGGCGGCGCACCGGGCCGGCGATGGTCGAGGCCAGCAGCAGCGACAGCACGATCATGACGCCGGCGGCGATGCCGAACACTTTCAGGATCGCGAGCCGCTCGGTGTTGACCATCTGGTCGATGTCGTCGCCCTGCGTGGACAGCATCAGCGCGCCGTGAACCGCGCGGAAGCGCTGCACCGGCACCGATACCGAGACGATCACCTCGCCGCGGTCGTTGATCCGCACCATGCTGCCTTTGCGGCCGCCGAGCGCCTGCTGCACTTCCTGATAGCCGTTGCCGTTCTCCGGCCCGAGTTCGCGGTAGCGCGGAAGGTCGCCGCGATTGAGCCATGTGCGGATCGCGATCATGGTTTTCTCGGCGAAGCCGGGCTTTTCGGCGGTCGGCGGCGGCAGTTCAAAACGCAGCACGTCGCCGCGGCCATAGAGATTGCGGCTGTCGAGCACCAGCACGCCGTCGCGGTCGTAGATGCGCGCGCGGGTCTTGGTCGGCGAGATCAGCCGGCGCAGCACCGGCGCCACGCGCTCGGGATTGATGGGAAATTCGATGCTGGTCAGCGCCTCGTCGTTCGCGCCGTAGCTTTCGCCGGGCTTGAGATCGAGCAGCCGTTCCGGATCGACGGTGATGGCGTTGGTTTCCACCGTGGCCGAGGCGGCAATCGCGCCCGAGATGATTTCGGCCTGCACCAGCAGACTCTGCGCGCGCGCATCGATCAGTCCGGCGCGGAACTGCGACAGGTAGAGGATGCCGGCCAGCATCGCGAACAGGCCGATCAGGTTGAGCGAAACGATGCGGCGGGTGAGGCTGGAGAATGTCAGCGCGACGAAGTAGCGGCCTGCGCGCTTGATGAGGTCGAGCGGACTGCGCCAGCCACGGCCGGTCTGCTCGATCTCCGCGGACTGCTCGTCCGACACCGGAGCGAGCGGCGGCGCACCGGATTCGGCATCGTCGTCGCGATCATTCTGCGTTCGATCGAGCAATGGCTGAACCGTTCGTTGTTTCCAACACGGCCACTATAACGCGGCTAATGTAATAAACGTAGCCCGGATGAGGCGAAGCGAAATCCGGAACAATCGTTTTGCTTACCCCGGATTGCGCTTCGCCTCATCCGGGCTACGGCCCATGACAGATGCGGATCCCTGCTTGACCGATCAGGTTTCCTTGAAACGATACCCGACGCCGTACAGCGTTTCGATCATCTCGAAGTCGTCGTCGGCCGCCTTGAACTTCTTGCGCAGGCGCTTGATGTGGCTGTCGATGGTGCGGTCGTCGACATACACCTGGTCGTCATAGGCCGCGTCCATCAGCGCGTTGCGGCTTTTCACCACGCCGGGGCGTGTCGCCAGCGCCTGAAGGATCAGGAATTCGGTGACGGTGAGCGTCACAGGCTCGTTCTTCCAGGTGCAGGTGTGCCGCTCCGGGTCCATGCGCAGCAGGCCGCGTTCCAGCGCCTTGGCGTCCATTTCCTTCTGCGTCACGGTGGGATCTTTCGGCACCGCGCGGCGCAGCACCGCCTTGACGCGCTCCACCAGCAGACGCTGCGAGAACGGTTTGCGGATGAAATCGTCGGCGCCCATCTTGAGGCCGAACAGTTCGTCGATCTCCTCATCCTTCGACGTCAGGAAGATCACCGGCAGGTCGGACTTCTGGCGCAGACGGCGCAGCGTCTCCATGCCGTCCATGCGCGGCATCTTGATGTCCAGGATCGCAAGGTCCGGCGGCGATGTCTTGAAACCGTCGAGGGCCGATGCGCCATCCGTATAGGTCATGATGCGGTAGCCTTCGGCTTCCAGCGCGATCGAGACCGATGTGAGAATGTTGCGGTCGTCATCGACCAAGGCGATTGTGGGCATGAGCCTGCTTTCCAAATCGGTG
Organism: Afipia sp. GW822-FHT04G07; assembly: GCF_058800765.1. Lineage (NCBI taxonomy): Bacteria > Pseudomonadati > Pseudomonadota > Alphaproteobacteria > Hyphomicrobiales > Nitrobacteraceae > Afipia > Afipia sp. GW822-FHT04G07. Next base: position 2,353,287 of record NZ_JBXAMP010000001.1, on the reverse strand, counting down.
TTGTGGGCGTGGCGACTGTGTACTGACCGGCCGAACCGGGGTGCCGTGAAATAAGGCGTTCAGGCACCGACCAACGAGCAATGCAAGCTGGGCTGAAATGTGACCAAGTTCCTGAACTGCGCGATTACTGGAACTTGACGGTTATATAAGGCGATTGTTCCGCGATATAACCCCTTTTGGCCCGAAAAAAGCCCGTTAACCAATGAAATCAAGCCCATAAAATGGACCCTTCCGCTCCCGTCAAACCCGCCCGCCTCACCCGCTCGCTGCTGGGCCGCAGCCGCCATGGCGCGCTGGCCACGCTGATGGCGGGTAGCGGCGATCCGTATTGCTCGCTGGTCAATGTCGCATCAATGCCCGACGGGACGCCGATCCTGCTGATCTCGCGGCTGGCGTTGCACACCAAAAATGTTCTCGGCGACCCGCGCGCGTCGCTGATGCTGGACGAGCGGGCGCCGGGCGACCCGCTGGAAGGCGCGCGCATCATGCTGGCGGGCACGGCGGAAGAAGCGCAGGGCGACGATGTCGCAAGACTCCGGCGGCGCTATCTCGCGGCCCATCCGTCGGCCGAGGAGTTCGTGGACTTCAAGGATTTCTCGTTCTTCCGGATCAAGCCGGGCAGCGTTCATCTGGTTGCGGGGTTTGGCCGCATCGTCGATCTCGCGCCGAAAGATTTCCTGACCGATCTCGCCGGCGCGGACGCGCTGATCGAGGCCGAGCCTGACATTGTCGCGCATATGAACGCCGATCATGCCGACACCATGAACCTTTATGCCGTGAAGCTGCTCGGTGCGTCGCCGGGAGCATGGCGTTGTACCGGCTGCGATCCCGAGGGGCTCGACATGCAGGATGGATCGCGCACGCTCCGGCTCGACTTTCCGCAGCGTATCGCCGCACCCGCCGCACTGCGGCATGTTTTGAAGGGACTGGCGGACCGGGCGCGGGCTCTGCCAAGCCCGTGAAATTCAACCCGTTTTAGCCGATTCCGGTCTGCGTTAGCCGAATATGACGGATCGACTTGGCAAGCCGCGCGTTGGCTACTAATAAGTCGCCGGATTGAGGCCCGGGAGCTATGATCCCCGGCATCCGCGACAGGGGCGTTTGGCGACAGGCGCGCGAAACGATACGCGGTCTTTGTGGGAGATTCTAAAAGTGCAAGAGACGGGTGTACGCAACGGTGCCTTCGGCGCCGACAAATTCGGTTTTAAAAACCTCAAACAGGTCAACTGGAATCTCGGCACAGCGCCGCTCTATGAGCATTCGCTGCGCAACAATGAAGCCGAACTGTCGGCCGGCGGCGCGCTTGTCGCAGAGACCGGCGTGTTCACCGGGCGATCCCCGAAGGACAAGTTCACGGTGCGCGACGCGCTCACCGACAAGACCATGTGGTGGGGCGGCAACCAGTCGATCACGCCCGAGCAGTTCGAAGCGCTGTATCAGGATTTCCTCAAGCATTGCGAAGGCAAGTCACTCTTCGCGCAGGATCTCTACGGCGGCGCCGATCCGAAATTCCAGATCAAGACGCGCGTGTTCACCGAAATGGCGTGGCACTCGCTGTTCATCCGCACGCTGCTGCGCCGTCCCGAGATGGCCGAGCTTGCGAGCTTTGCGCCGGAACTGACCATCGTCGATCTGCCGAGCTTCCGCGCCGATCCGAAGCGTCACGGCTGCAAGTCCGAGAACGTCGTCGCGATCGATTTCACCCGCAAGATCGTTTTGATTGCAGGCAGCCAGTACGCCGGCGAAATGAAGAAGTCGGTGTTCACCACGCTGAACTACTTCCTGCCCGCGCAGGGCGTGATGCCGATGCACTGCTCGGCCAACGTCGGCCCGAACGGCGACAGCGCAATTTTCTTCGGCCTGTCCGGCACCGGCAAGACCACGCTGTCCGCCGATCCGAACCGCACGCTGATCGGCGACGACGAGACCGGCTGGGGTCCGGATGGCATCTTCAATTTCGAAGGCGGCTGCTACGCCAAGACCATCAAGCTGTCGCGCGAGGCAGAGCCCGCAATCTATGACGCCAGCATCTGCTTCGGCGCCGTGCTCGAGAACGTCGTGCTCGATCCGATCACGCGCGAGCCCGATTTCGACGACGGCTCCAAGACCGAGAACACACGTTCGGCGTATCCGCTTGAGGCAATCCCGAACGCATCGCGGACCGGCCGCGCCGGTCATCCGAAGAATCTGGTGATGCTCGCCGCCGACGCGTTCGGCGTGATGCCGCCGATCGCCAAGCTGACGCCGGCGCAGGCTATGTATCACTTCCTGTCGGGCTATACCGCGAAGGTCGCGGGCACCGAACGCGGTCTCGGCAACGAGCCGGTGCCGGAATTCTCGGCCTGCTTCGGCTCGCCGTTCCTGCCGCGCGATCCGACCGAATACGGCCAATTGCTGAAGGAATTCATCGCCAAGCACAACGTCGACTGCTGGGTGGTCAACACCGGCTGGACCGGCGGCAAGTACGGCACCGGCAGCCGCATGCCGATCAAGGTGACGCGTGCGCTGCTGACCGCGGCGCTGAACGGTTCGCTGCGCAACGCCACGTTCCGCACCGACAAGTATTTCGGCTTCGCAGTGCCGACCGCGCTGGATGGCGTGCCGAGCGACATCCTCGATCCGGTCAACACCTGGAAGGACAAGGCGGAGTTCGACAAGACCGCGCGCGGTCTGGTGGCGATGTTCCAGAAGAACTTCGAGAAGTTCGAAAAGCAGGTCGATGCCGACGTCCGCGCCGCTGCCCCCGAGGTTAAGCTCGCGGCGGAGTGATCGCTTTTGCAGTAATAAAAAGGGCGGCTCATTGAGCCGCCCTTTCGTTTGTCTGAAGCGTGGCGTTGGCGTCTGAATTCAGCGCGCCGTCGCCGTCGTCGTCCCCGTGGTCTTGCCTGTCGCGACGTTCAGGATCGATCCGTTCTGAAGGTCGATCCGGTAGGCTTCGCGCAGCACGTTTCCGGCGAAGCCCAGTTCGACGATCGAAATGGTCTTGAACGAGACCGGAATGCCGTCGGGAAGAATCTGGTTGAACTCGACCGCCGCCTGATCGAAGTCCTTCTTCAATTCCGGCGTGAACTTCACGTTGCTGTAGACCAGCGTGTTGTGCGGATTGTGCGAACGCAGCTCCTTGCCGTCCTTTACCACGTTGACGCCGCTGACGCCGACGGTCTTCACCAGATCCTTCGCGGCATCGCTCATGACGGCGTAGACCGGCCCCGTGCAGCGCGGCAGCGGGCCGTCGCGCAGCGGTGCGAGCGCGGCGGTGGCGGCGGTGTTGAGCGCCATCATGGCCTCGAAGTCCGCACCTTCCTTGACGATGCCGAGGTCGACCCACCATGGCTGTCCCGCGCCCTTGGCGGCTTCGGTGGTGTAGAAATTTTTCAGGGTGACGTTGAGAACGCCCGGCAACTTCGGCAACGCCTTCAGCATCTTCTCGGGCGTCGTCGGGTCCGCGCTATGAATGTGGACGACGGTTACGTGCGGAATGTTGAAGCGGGCGGCCTCGTCTTCAAGCTTCGCGTTCAGGAGTTTCTCGCGCAGCAGGCCCGTGACGGTCACGTTGAGGATGTCGTTGGTTTCCTTCGGCAGCGTGTAGACGAGGCCGAATGTGCGGGCGTGCGGGCGGAAGCCCGGCGACGACAGCGAGCTGTTATCGACTTCGGCATGGGCTGCGAATGCAAACACGGATGCCGCTGCGGCGACGGCAACGGTTGCGAGGCGATGAGACAATTTCTGGATCATGGAAAAACTCCGGTTGGGATCTTGGACACGCCCGCAACAACCGGAAATGGCGGTGAGAGGACCGCAGTCACAGGAGCCGGATCGCGAGCAGGTGGCCGGACCATGGCCTGCGAATATGACAGGCGGATTGGGGCGCCGTCACAGCGCGCTGCGGCAATTAGCCCCTCTGTGGACGGCGCGCCGTCGTCTCAAGCCTTGAAATACACCACCTGCGAGGTGGTCGCGAGCAGGCGTCCGCCGGGTGACCACAACTGGCCGGTCTGGTCCGAAAAACTTTTGTGAAAGATATTTGCGTCGGCGACGCCAAGCACCGCCGTGGTGTCCTCGGCGGCGAGGTCCGCGGCATCGGCATGGAAAACCGTTGTCATCGACACCGTTCCGATCGGCACGATGGTGCCGCGGGCATGGAAGATGCGTGCGAAGAACGTATCCGACATCGATAGCAGCGACAGGAAATCGATGGGCCGGGGCGTGGCGTCGCTGAGCCACATCCTGGAATAAGCACTCGCCGGAGTATCGAGAGGGGTGGCGTTGTAGCCCGGCGCGCCTTCCACGAAGCGGAATTGATATTGCCGCACCCAGTTCGCGATGCCGCTATCAGGCAGCGGCCTGACCTGATCGAACGGCGGCGCCGGCGGCATGGTTGCCGGCTGATGCGACCATGACGGACGCCGGATCGCGAACACGGCGGTGGCGAATGCCGCAACACCGTCGTCCTGCGTGAGTTCAACGAACCAGTGCTGCGTCGAACGGGTCGCCTTGATCAGGCGCACGCCAAGATCGAAGCCACCGCTTGCGACCGGCGCGCAGAGGTTGACCGTGACCGACAGCGGATCGCCGATCCGTTCCGGATGCTGCATGATTGCGCGCAGCATGGTCGCCGCGGTGACGCCGCCGAACGGGCCGACGAAGGCGAAATAGTCTTCGCTGGCTGCCCCGCGCAACCGGCCGTCCACCGTCGTGACCTGCGTGGCGCGGTCGAACGGATGGGTGGTCTCGCTCGACGTTTGATTGGCGGCTTTCCGGGATGTTTTTTCCAGCATTGTCGGGCCAACTCCGTTTATCTGCCGCAGTCTTCGCAGGATCGCCGCAGGATTCAATGACGCGCGAGGTAATGGCCGTCATGCGCGGCGAAGTCAGGAAAGGGCGCACGCTTTCCGATCGTTCCACAGGAACACGCTGCTCGCTGGCAGGTTGACTGCTCGCCCGCCGGAATCGTTATATTCCAGTATGGGCGCGCTATTCCAAACGTAACATCGGGAGGCTCTGATGGCGGATAACGACGGCATCAAGATCGCCAGTCTCACGCACGACTTCGTAGCGAAGAAGTCATTCGTCGGCCTGATATGGGAAAGCGACTCCAGCAAGAAACTGGGGCTCGAGGTGCCGTTTTGCTGCACCCCTGAGCAGCTTCCGGCCGAGGCTGAAAAAGCTGTGCGCAAGCTCTCTTCCGAACTCGCATCGATCCCTATCACGGTCGTGCCCTGAGGCTTGCGCGGCGGCCTGTACCAAATAAAAGGAACAAATTAAGAACACTTTAGCAAGTCATTGATATATCATTGTGATTCGGCGCATCACGCCACCACATCTAGGGTCTGTCATCGGTCTTGAGGACTACATGTCCAATATTGCGTTCGACAACACGGCGCTGACGCGCATCGCGGACTTCGCCCGCACGCTCTCCCGTCTCCACACCGCCTCCCGCACACGGGTCGTGGACGACGACCAGATCGACCGCGAGTTCAACGCGGTCTGCATGTCGGTGTGGGGCTACACCACCGACGACTTCAGCGACGACCTGTTCTCGCTGAAGGACCATGCGTTTCTCGATGCGCTGGACGAGGCGCGGGCGCGCATCTTCGCCGCCGAGCATGGCTACGATCTGGTCGACGACACCGGCGTCCTCGCCGACTGGTGGGGCTATTGCTGGATGATCCTCGCGGAACATCGCGGGCTGCTGACGCCGGAGATCCGGGCCAAGGCGCGCATGGCGATGGAAGAGAAATATCTCGCGGCACCCAACGTGATCGGCGTCATCGTCGGGCGGTAAGCGGCCTTAGCGCGCTTCAGCCCGCTTGGCTTTCGGGGCCGCGATCTTTGGCGCGGGCGCCGCAGGCTGCGACAGCTTGGGCTGCGCCAGCGATCCGGTTATTTCCGGCGGCGTGAAACTGTCCTCGGAAATTTCCGCGGCTACCGGCGTCACCTTCATTTCGCCGAGACGCGCGCGCAACTCCTGCGTCAGGCCGGGGTAGCTGTTCACCGGCGTGAATTCCGTGGTCTGACCGTTCGCGGTCTTGACGCCGGAATAGGCGACCAGCCCGTTCGCGGTGGCGACAATGTCGCCGGGGCGCAGCGTGGTATCGAGCGTCAGATCGACAGGCGCGAGGCCCGCGGGATCGCGGCCGTTACAGGTGCAGTCCGCTTTCAGCGCCTTGCGATAGGCGAATGCATTCGGCGAATCGACATAGCGCTCGCCCATGTTACCGACCGCGTAATCGATGCTGTTGCCGGAATAAACCCTGGTCGGGCTCGCCGGGCAGAACGCCTGGCACATCTGCGCCGGCGTGCTGCCGCCGCGCGAGGTCAGAGGGAAATAGCGGCCGTCGCAGCTTCGCACGCAATAGCTGGTGAAACGTCCGCCGGGGGATGCAGCCGGGGCGGGCGCGGGATTCGGATTGGAGAAAAGACCCAGCGGATCGGCGAAGGAATTGCTTTGCGATTGCGGCGATGGCCGCTCAGGCTTTTCGTTGCCGAACAGGAAATCGAAAATGCCGGCGGACGCCGCGCCGGGCGCTATCGCGAATGCCATGGCGGCAGCGAGAACAAGCGCCATGCGGCGCGGCGCGCGCGAACTACGCAACTGTTTACGCAACTTTGGCCCCACTCACGCAACGCTGACGCCCGCGGCATCGATTGCCGCAGCGTCAATGACCTTAATGCGAGATGGTAAACGCGAGGTTAGGAGCGCGGATGGGAGCGCCGGGCTTCGCGCAATTTGACCATGACCTGAAGCGCGAGATTGGTCGGCGTCGGAATGGCAAGCTCCGCGCCCTTTCGGACGACGTAGCCGTTCAGATAATCGATTTCGGTGGGCTTGCCGCGCACGAGATCCTGCGCGGTCGATGAGTATTGCTCCGGCATCGTTCCGGCCAGCGCGAACACGGTGTCGCCGATGTTGGCCGGAATCGGAATGTTCAGCGCCCGAGCCACCGCGACGCATTCGCCGATCGCGCTCTCCATGACGTCGGTGACGCCCTGGACTTTGAGCATGGGTCCATAGGGAAGTTCGGCCACCGCCGACAGCGCATTGTAGGCGCAGTTCAGGATGAGCTTGACCCACAACTCGCCGATGACGTTTTTCGAAACCGTCGTGGGAATAGCGGCGTCGCTGAATTGCCTGGCAATGCTCTCGCTCACCGGCGAAGGGCCGATGATGAGATCGCCCCGCCCCTTGTGTCTGACATGCCCCGGGCCTGCCATCTCGGTGGCGACATAGACGGCGGCGGGAACGGCAATTTGCCGGATGGTTGCTTGCAGGCGTTCCGCATTGTCCACGCCATTCTGAAGGCACAGCACAGTGGCATCCGGCTTGAGGTGCGGGGCGATCGCGCGGCCCGCGGCTTCGGTGTCGGCCGATTTCACGCACAGCAGCACCACGTCCGCGCCTGCGACGCCGGATGCGTCCGCCGTCGCCTGCACCGGAATGCTGCCGTGGAAGCTGCGGCTTTCAAGCACAAGACCGTGCGCCTTGATGGCTTCGACATGATGAGGCCGCGCGATCAGGGTCACGTCATGACCCGCGCGCGCCAGCATCGCGCCGATATAGCTCCCGACGGCGCCGGCGCCCATGACGGCTGCTTTCATGATGCCGCTTTCATGACCGTAGAAGAATCTCCGTTCAGAAGAACAGGAACGTCGCCAGGATAAAGGTGGGGATCAGCACCAGCACGGACCAAACCATGTAGCCGAAGAAGCTCGGCATCTTCACGCCGGCCTGCCGCGCGATGGCGTAGACCATGAAATTCGGCGCGTTGCCGATATAGGTGTTGGCGCCCATGTAGACCGCGCCCGACGAAATCGCCGCCAGCGTCGCGGATTTCGCCGTCATCAGCACCTGCGGATCGCCACCTGCCAGCTGGAAGAACACCAGATAGGTCGGCGCGTTGTCGAGGAACGACGACAGGATGCCGGTTAGCCAGAAGTAGGCGGCGGCGTTGTTGCTGCCGTCGGCATTGGTGACGAGGCCGAGCAGGGCGGCGAACGGCCCTTGCGCGCCCGCCTGCAACATCGCCATCACCGGCACGATGCAGATGAAGATGCCCGCGAAGAGTATTGCGACTTCCTGGATCGGCCCCCACGAGAAGCCGTTGGCCTCCCGATCCGCCTTGCGAGTCATGGCGATCGACCAGATCGTCACGAGAACGAAGATCACGTCGCGCGCGAGATCCTGTATCTGCAATTCGACGCCGGCGACGTGGAACGACACGCCGGGCTTCCATTGCGCGCTCATCAGGATGGCGGCGATGATAACGGCGATCAGCAGGAGGTTGATCTTGCCGTGAAGTTTCAGCGGCGAGTCGGGCGTCGGGTCCTTCTTTTGCGAGAAACGGCCTTCGCGATGATGCAGATAAAGGTCGATCACAAAAAAGATCGCAAGCACGATTCCGCCCACCACCAGCGTCTCTTGCCAAAGATGTTTCGTCGTCCAGAAGAAGTCGACGCCTTTCAGGAATCCGATGAACAGCGGCGGATCGCCGAGCGGCGACAACGCGCCGCCGATATTGGCGACCAGAAAAATAAAGAACACCACCACATGGGCGTTGTACCGCCGGCTGTCGTTGGCGCGGATCAGCGGGCGGATCAGGATCATCGCCGCGCCCGTGGTGCCGACGATGCTGGCCATGACGGCGCCGACGGCAAGCAGCACGGTGTTGGTGAACACGCTGTCGTGCAGATTGCCTTCGAGATAGATGCCGCCGGCGACCGTGAACAGCGCCAGCAGCAGCAGGATGAACGGCATGTATTCCAGCAGCGCCGTGTGTGCGAGCGTCGTCGTGACGGTGGAAATGTCAACGGTCAGGAACAACGGAACGACAATGAGCGCCGCCCAGAGCGTGGTGAACTTGCCGAAGTGATGTTCCCAGACATGCGGATAGAACACCGGTCCGGTGGCGATGCACAGCAGGATACCGATGAACGGCAGCGCCCACAGGATCGAGAGCTTCGCGCCGTTCAGGCCTTCGGCGGCGAAGGCGACGTCCGGGCACAACAGGAGAAAAAGCGAGAGCGCGGCGAGCCGCCGCGAATGAAATCGATCAAACAAATCTCAGCCTTTCAAAAACTCGCCCGCCTTGTAGAGCGCGCGGAAGGGAATGCCGGCTTTCTCGAACGCTTCGGTCGCGCCTTCGTCGCGATCGACCATGGTGAACACCAGCACGACCTCGCCGCCGGAGTCCTTCACGGCGTCCACGGCCTTGACGGCCGAGCCGCCGGTGGTGGTGACATCCTCGACGATGACGATGCGCTTGCCGGCGAGGCTCTCGCCCTTGGCGAGGCCTTCGACCGCGAGCCGTGCGCCGTGTTCCTTCGGCTTCTTGCGCACGAAGAAGGCGGCAATGGGGTGTCCCTTGAGCCACGACAGTTGCGCTATCGCGCCGGCGATCGGCACCGCGCCCATTTCCAGCCCGCCGATGTAATCGATCGCATCGTCCTTCAGCGCGTCGAATGACAGTTCGGCGAGCAGCGCCGCGCCCTCAGGGTCGAGCATGGTCGGCTTGAGGTTGAAATAGAAATCGCTCTTGCGGCCGGAGGCGAGGGTGATTTCGCCACGCCCGAACGAACGCTTGTGGATGATGTCTTTGAGGCGGGCGCGGGACGCTGATTTGGACAAGGCGATCTCTTCGAGTTATGGGATTTGCGGGAATTTACGGCATGATCCCGAAAAGTGGAAACCGGTTTTCGGAAAAGATCATGCCCAAACCGAAGCTGGCGTGGACATTCCACAGCGGATCGCACACCGTCAACAGCGCAAGATCAATAAAGGCAGGCCCATGACCATCGATCTCTACACCTGGAATACGCCCAACGGCCGCAAGATCAGCATCGCGCTGGAAGAAATGGGTCTTCCCTACAAAGTGCATCCCATCAATATCTCCAAGGACGAGCAGCTTGCGCCGGATTTCCTGAAGATCAGCCCGAACAACAAGATTCCCGCCATCGTCGATCCGGACGGTCCGGGCGGTAAGCCGGTCAGCGTCTTCGAGTCCGGGGCGATCCTTTTGTACCTCGGGGAAAAAACGGGAAAATTCCTGCCGAAGGACCTGGGCGAGCGGATTCCGGTGCTGGAATGGCTGATGTGGCAGATGGGTGGTTTCGGGCCGATGCCTGGGCAGGTGCATCATTTCATCGCGCTGGAGAACGAGCACGACCGCCGCTACGGCCTCGAGCGATTTTCAAAGGAGACGCGCAGGCTTTATGGCGTGCTCGACCGCCGCCTCAGGGGCCGCGAATTCGTCGCGGACAAACTGTCGGTGGCCGACTTTGCCATTCTCGGCTGGGCGTGGCGGCACGAGCGCCACAAGGTGCCGCTCGCCGAGTTTCCGGAGGTCGAGCGCTGGTACAATGCGATGATGGCGCGGCCCGGCGTGAAGCGCGGGTTTGAGGTGAAGCTGGGTTAATTTGGCAGCGTGGGGGAAGCTGGTTATTCATGTTGAGATTTGAAGAGGTAGTAGGGTCTGTCGATAAGCTAATGGGGGTAAAGGCCGTATTTGGTCGCTCTGCAGCACCCGTTATGTGTTTTGGGTCGCACGGCGATGACAGAGTAAAAGACAGAGGGCATTTCTCACTAGCGAGGCGAACAGCGGAGAAGGCAATCACGCAACCCTATTTGGTATCCATTGGTGGAGGAGACGATGTTCCGCCAGAGTTGCGTGGACGTGCACTAGAGCTCATTCGCGTGACTGGCGTATACGGAGAAACAAAGGCTTTCGTTTTAGATCAAGAGTATTTGCGCAAGCTCGCCCGTTGGCCCGTCGCGGTAGTAACCTTTGAGGTTTACCGAATAGAGGGGGAACCGCGGTTGATTGAAGACTTACAGTTTCCACACAAGCAAATTCTTGCAAACGCATATGACGGTGTGCGTCGCGATGAAGCCGAAATCCGCCGCTTGTGGGAGACGATAAAAAACAGAGCGGTCAGCCGCCGGGTCGACATTGCTTTACCGACGGGATTCCGCGATCCGGGAAAAGTAATGCAGTTTTGGACGGCATACCCAAAAGTGCTTGCCACCTCGGCTGAGGGTAAAAAGATATGGAAAGCTCAAAGCATTGCGGAACGAGATAAAAATCTCGTCTTAGCAGTGAAGGAGGCCAATCGTGATGCTAACGAAGGAAAATTATTGTGTCAGGCCTGCGATTTCTCACACGAGAATCGATCGCTATTTGACGCTCACCATCTTTTTCCATTGGCTCTTGGCATCCGCGAAAGTCGCTTGGATGACTTTGCTGTCCTGTGCCCGAGTTGCCATCGGTGGGCACACGTATTTGGTCCGGATAAACTACAGCCGGTGCCAATAGCGGAGCTAAAATTGTTGCGGACGAAGCCCTAGTGCGCCTCGTCCCAGTTGTTGGCGGCGCGGGCATCGACCTGCAACGGCACCGACAGCGCCACCGCCGGGAGCGGCGCGTCCTGCATCACCTGCTGCACCACCGGCAGCGTCTTCGCGACCTCGTCGTCCGGCACCTCGAAGATCAGTTCGTCGTGGACCTGCAACAGCATCTGCGCCGATAGTTTCTTCTCGGCGAGTGCGTCTTCCATCCGGATCATGGCGCGGCGGATGATGTCGGCGGCGGAGCCCTGCAGCCGCGCATTGATGGCGGCGCGCTCGTTGAACGAGCGGATCGACGGATTGCTCGCCTTGATGTCCGGGTAGTGACACTTGCGGCCGAAGATCGTCTCGACATAGCCATGCTCGCGGCAGAAGTCGCGCGTCGCGTCCATGTAGGCGCGGATGCCGGGGAAGCGTTCGAAATATTTCTTGATGTACGCACCCGCTTCCTCGCGCGGGATGCCGAGCTGATTGGCAAGCCCGAACGCCGAGATGCCGTAGATGATGCCGAAGTTGATCGCCTTGGCGCGGCGGCGCACTTCGGCCGGCATGTCCTTGATCGGCACGCCGAACATTTCCGACGCCGTCATGGCGTGAATGTCGAGCTTGTCCTGGAACGCCTGCTTCAGCGACGGGATGTCCGCGATCTCGGCCAGCAGCCGCAACTCGATCTGCGAATAATCCGCCGACACCAGCTTGTAGCCCTTGGCGGCGATAAAGGCCTTGCGGATCTTGCGGCCATCCTCGGTGCGCACCGGGATGTTCTGCAGGTTCGGCTCGTTGGATGAGAGTCTTCCCGTGGTCGTCGCCGCGAGCGCGTAAGTCGTGTGCACGCGATGGGTCTGCGGGTTGACGTATTCCGGCAGCGAGTCGGTATAGGTCGACTTCAGTTTGGTGACCTGCCGCCATTCCAGAACATGTTTAGGGAATTCGTGTCCGGCTTCGGCCAGTTCGTCGAGAATCTGCGCCGACGTGGACCACGCGCCGGTCTTGGTCTTCGCGCCGCCGGGCAGGCCCATCTTGCCGAACATGATGTCGCCGAGTTGCTTCGGGCTTCCCGGATTGATCGGCTCGCCCGCCATCCTCTGAATCTCGGCTTCGACCCGTGCGGCGGTCTGCGCAAACTCGCCCGACAGGCGCGACAGCACCTGACGGTCGATGGAAATGCCGCGCCGTTCCATGCGCGCGAGCACCGGCACCAGCGGCCGCTCCAGTGTTTCGTAGACCGTGTTGACGCGATACGACAGCAGACGCGGCTTCAGCACGCGCCACAGCCGCAGCGCGATGTCGGCGCGCTCGGCGGCGTATGCGGTCGCCTTGTCGATTGGCACCTGATCGTAGGCGATGCGGTTCTTGCCGGTGCCGGTCAGGTCCGTGAAGCCGATGGTCTTGTGGCCGAACCAGCTCTCTGCCAGCGATTCCTGATCGTGTTTCGCGCGGCCCGCGTCGAGCACGTAGGAAATCAGGATCGTGTCGTCGATGGGGGCCATGGCAATGCCGTGCTGCGCCAGCACGACGGAATCGAATTTCAGATCGTGGCCGATCTTGATGACGCCGACATCCGTGAGCAGCGGCTTCAGCGCGGCCAGCGCATTGGCGGCCTTGATCTGATCGGGCGCGAGGCCTCCGGCAAACAGGCCGGAGCCGTCGCCGGGCTTGGTATGCGCCAGCGGAAGATAAGCGGCCTGGTTCGCACCGAGCGCAAGCGAGATGCCGCAAATCTCGGCCTGCATCGGATCGGCGGTGCTGGTCTCGATGGTCAGCGCGACATGGCCGATGTCGTAAGCGCGCGCGATCCAGCGCTGCAACTCGTCGAGCGAACTGATTGTCGCGTATTTGGCGCGGTCGAATTTCGCGCTGCGCGCTTCGGCGGCACGGGCATCGGCAAGCGCTTTCGGCGTCTGCGGTCCACCATTGTCCGTGGCCTGCTTTGGCTTTGCAGATCCGGACCACTGGCCGGCATTGGACGTTGCGTTTGAAGTACCCTGGGCCAGCAGATCAGGCTCGCCGCCCAGCGCCGGCGTGGCGGGCGATCCTGCGGCGACATCGGCGGGTGCGAACGCGCTTTTCATGCCGGCGTCGGCTTCGACATCCGCCGGATCGATCTGCGAATACTCCGCCACGCGCCGCGTCAGCGTCGAGAATTCCATCGCTTTCAGAAACGAGATCAGCTTGCGCGAATCCGGCTCATGCACGGCGAGGTCGTCGAGTGGGACGTCGAGCTTAACTCTATCGTCGAGCTGCACGAGTTGGCGCGAGATGCGCGCCTTCTCGGCATTCTCGATCAGCGCTTCGCGGCGTTTCGGCTGCTTGATCTCGGGCGCGCGCTTGAGCAGTGTTTCGAGATCGCCGTATTCGATGATCAGTTGCGCCGCGGTCTTGATGCCGATGCCCGGCACGCCCGGCACGTTGTCCACCGAGTCGCCCGCGAGCGCCTGCACCTCGACCACCTTCTCGGGCGGCACGCCGAACTTCTCGATCACCTCGGGAATGCCGATGCGGCGATCCTTCATGGTGTCGTACATGGTGACGCAGTCGGTCACGAGCTGCATCAGGTCCTTGTCGGAGGAGACGATGGTCGCGGTCGCGCCGCGCTCGCAGGCTTCGCGGACGTAAGTTGCGATCAGGTCGTCGGCCTCGAAGCCGGCCTGCTCGAGACAGGGCAGGTCGAACGCGCGCACCGCTTCGCGAATCAGCGCGAATTGCGGAATGAGATCGTCCGGTGCGGGCGGGCGCTGCGCCTTGTATTCGGGATAGAGCTTATTGCGGAAGGTAACTTCGGACTTGTCGAAGATGATCGCCAGATGCGTCGGCCGATTATCGGGCGGCATATCGCGCATCAGCTTCCACAGCATGTTGCAGAAGCCGAGCACGGCGTTGACCTGCAAGCCGTCGGACTTGCGGTTCAGCGGCGGCAGCGCGTGATAGGCGCGGAAGATGTAGCCGGAACCGTCCACCAGAAAGACGTGGTCGCCTTTTGAGGGCGCACTGGAGGCAGGGGCCTTTGTTGCGGCTGGCGGCTTGGCGGCGGCAGGCGATTTCGCGGGGGATGCAGGCTTTTTCGGCATGGCGGCAACTTAAGGATTTTGGCCGCGATTAACACCCCTTTGGGAGGTAGATGCGCACTGGAATCTTGGGTGCCGTTCCCGGAAAATCAGTGTCGTCCCCGCGAAAGCGGGGACGACACTGCGGATGGATGGATTTACTCCGCCGCCTGCAAGGCCGGGCGCGGCTGTTTCGGCGTAAGCCAGAACATGGCCGGCCGCTCGAACAGGAAGTTGAGCCCGGCGCGTTTCGCGCCCCACCACATCGCCAGCGCACCAAGGACGCCCGCGGCGGTGTCGATCAGCGAGACCAGCCCGATGTCGGGGATGATGCCGGTCTTGAGCAGCACCACGCGCACGATGGCCATCGGCAGGAAGAAGGCGAGATAGATGACGATGGAGTGCTCGCCGCAATAGCGCAGGGCTCCGAGCCAGTTGGCGCGGGCGAGCAGCGTGCCCATGATGATGATGGCGCAGGCGCCGGCAAAGCCGAGCGCGAGCGAAATGCCCGGCCGTTCGCTGAAGCCGGAGAACACCACCACGGCGTTGGCGACCGCCCATGCGGCGAGGCCGAGCAGGGCGACGCCCGGCTGGGCGCGCGCGCGATTGGCCAGCACGAACACGTAGTTCGCGAACAGGTAGCCGGAATAGAAATACACAAAGCGCGAGGCGAACTCGTCGATCACGGTCCAGCCAGTCGTGATATGCGCCATCTCGAGCGCCGCTGCGGCGAGCCAGATCACCGGCGCCGGAATCCGCAACGTCGCTTTCGTCACGACAAAGAAGACCGGCAGCAGGTAGATGAACCACAATGTGCCGAACGGCTCGATGAAAGCTTGCAGGTACATGACACCGACATGAACCCAGCCCTGCTCGGCGGCGAAGCCCGGCGCCTTGAAGGCGAACTGGATCGTCACCCACAGCACGTAGAAATAGGCGAAGTGGACCACCTTGCGGTCGAGATAGGTGCGCCAGTCGCGATCGATCACCCGCGCCAGGAACAGCCCCGAGATCAGGAAGAAATCCGGCATCCGGAACGGCCGTGCGAACTCCACCAGCAGGTGCATGAAGCCCTGCTTGCCGGCGGCCGCCTCGACGCCCAGCGTCGAGTGCATCATCACCACCATGACGATGCAGATGCCCTTGGCGTAATCGACCCAGTCAAGCCGCCCCGAGGCTGGCGACGGGTGTATGCCGGATGTGCTGATATTGCTCATGGGTGTCTCGTTTCGGTCCAATCCGGCGCCACTTTGGGGCGCAGGGGTTTCATTCTCCTTTATTCATACAAATGTTGTGCCCAATTCACGTGGATTTGCGTTAAAAGGCCCGCGAAAACAACGTCGTTAATTTTGCTTTGGGGATAGGCTTCATGCGGATTGCCATGATCGGCACGGGCTATGTTGGGCTGGTTTCCGGGGCCTGCTTCGCGGATTTCGGCCATCGCGTCACCTGCGTGGACACCGACGCCGGCAAGATCGCCGCGCTGAACCGGGGCGAAATTCCGATTTTCGAGCCCGATCTGGACCGGCTGGTGGCGGCGTCCGTGCAGGCGGGGCGGCTCGATTTCACCACCGATCTCGCCGGACCTGTCGGCAAGGCGGATGCGGTGTTCATCGCGGTCGGAACGCCGTCGCGGCGCGGCGACGGCTATGCCGACCTCACCTATGTTCATGCCGCAGCGCGCGACATCGCCAAGGCCCTGCAAGGCTTCACGGTGATCGTCACCAAATCCACCGTGCCGGTCGGCACAGGCGACGAGGTTGAGCGCATCATCCGCGAGACCAATCCGCAGGCGGATGTCGCGGTCGCGTCCAACCCGGAATTTCTGCGCGAGGGTGCGGCGATCCGTGACTTCAAGCATCCCGACCGCATCGTGGTTGGTACCGATGACGAACGTGCGCGCAAGGTCCTCGGCGAGGTCTACCGGCCGCTGTATCTCAATCAGGCGCCGATCATGTACACCGAGCGGCGCACGGCGGAGTTGATCAAGTACGCCGCCAACGCTTTTCTCGCGACCAAGATCACCTTCATCAACGAGATGGCGGACCTTGCCGAAAAGGTCGGCGCCGATGTGCAGGAGGTCGCGCGCGGCATCGGGCTCGACAACCGCATCGGCCCGAAGTTTCTCAACGCCGGTCCCGGCTTCGGCGGCTCGTGTTTTCCGAAGGACACCCGCGCGCTGGTGAAGACCGCGCTGGATCATGATGTGCCGCTGCGCATCGTCGAGGCGGTGCTGGCGGTCAACGACAACCGCAAGCGCGCGATGGCGCGCAAGGTCTCGACCGCGCTCGGCGGCAACCTGCGCGGCAAGACCGTCGGTCTGCTCGGCCTGACCTTCAAGCCCGACACCGACGACATGCGTGAGGCGCCGTCGATTCCGCTCGTGACGGGACTGCTTGATCTCGGAGCGAAAGTGCGCGCCTACGATCCGGCGGGCATGGAGCAGGCGAAAACCGAACTGCCGGACATCACCTATTGCGAAGATGCCTATGCTGTCGCCAAGGATGCCGACGCGCTGGTGATCGTCACCGAGTGGCGGCAATTCCGCGCGCTCGATCTCAAGCGGCTGAAGCGCGAGATGGCGACGCCGGTGATCGTCGATCTGCGCAACATCTATCGCCGCGAGGACATGGAAGCGCTCGGCTTCATCTATGAGAGCGTCGGGCGCGGGGCGATTTGAGTCTGCTCCAGGACGCGCTTGTGTTCCAAATACGATGTCGTCCCCGCGAAAGCGGGGACCATACTTCCCGAGCAAGCTGATATAGACATGGCGCCAACGACCTTCAGTGGTTATGGGTCCCCGCTTTCGCGGGGACGACGATGATGATGCAATGAACTTCTCCACGCCCCTTCCCATCGACGCAGTTCTCGGCGAGTTGTCCGATACGATGGCGCGCAGCAGCACCGCCGTGCTGGTCGCGCCGCC
Organism: Afipia sp. GW822-FHT04G07; assembly: GCF_058800765.1. Lineage (NCBI taxonomy): Bacteria > Pseudomonadati > Pseudomonadota > Alphaproteobacteria > Hyphomicrobiales > Nitrobacteraceae > Afipia > Afipia sp. GW822-FHT04G07. Next base: position 2,335,976 of record NZ_JBXAMP010000001.1, on the reverse strand, counting down.
GGGCGCGGGCAAGACCACGCGCGTGCCGCTGGCGCTGCTCGATGCCGCATGGGCGAAAGGCAAGAAGATCATCGTGCTGGAGCCGCGCCGCATCGCCGCGCGCGCTGCCGCCGAGCGCATGGCGCAGACGCTGGGCGAGAAGGTCGGCGAGACCGTCGGCTATCGCGTTCGGTTCGGCTCGAAGATTTCGCGCAGCACCCGGATCGAGGTCGTCACCGAAGGAATCTTCACGCGGCAGATTCTGGACGATCCGGAATTGTCCGGTGTCGCTGCCGTGCTGTTCGACGAATTCCATGAGCGATCGCTGGATGCCGATCTGGGTCTGGCGCTGGCGCGCGATGCGCAGCAGGGCTTGCGCGAGGATTTGCGAATCCTGGTGATGTCCGCGACGCTCGATGGCGCGCGGGTCGCAAAACTGCTGGGCGATGCGCCTGTCATTGCCAGCGAAGGCCGCGCATTTCCGGTGGACACGCGCTATCTCGGCCGCAAGCCGGACGTGCAGATCGAACGGCAGATGGCCGACGCCATCGCCACGGCGTTGCGCGCCGATGCCGGTTCGGTGCTGGCGTTCCTGCCGGGTGCCGCTGAAATCCGCCGCACGCAGACGTTTCTCAGCGAGCGCGTCAGCGATCCGAACACCGAGATCGTGCCGCTGTTCGGTGCGCTCGATGCTGCCGTGCAGGACCGCGCGATCTCGCCGCCGCCGAAAGGCCAGCGCAAGGTGGTGCTGGCGACGTCGATTGCCGAGACGTCGCTGACCATCGAGGGTGTGCGCATCGTGGTCGATTCGGGCATGGCGCGGGTGCCGCGTTATGAACCGGACATCGGTCTCACGCGGCTGGAAACCATTCGTGCCTCGCGTGCGGCTGTCGATCAGCGCCGCGGCCGCGCGGGACGCACCGAGCCCGGCATCTGCTACCGGCTGTGGGACGAGCCGCAGACAGCGTCGCTGGAGGCCTATACACGCCCGGAAATTCTCTCCGCCGATTTGTCCTCGCTGGTGCTTGACCTCGCGCATTGGGGCGCGAGCGATCCGTCTACGCTGGCGTTTCTCGATTCCCCGCCGCTGCCTGCGTTGACCGAAGCGCGTGCGTTGCTCCGTGAACTGAATGCGCTCGACGACTCGGGCCGCATCACGCCGGAAGGCAACAGCCTGCGAGCGCTGGCGCTGCCGCCAAGGCTCGCGCGCATGATCGTGGATTCGCATCGGCTGGGTGCAGGCGAGGAGGCGGCGCACATTGCGGCGATTCTCACCGAGCGCGGACTCGGCGGTGACAGCGCCGATCTCGACGCGCGGCTGGATAACTTCCGCCGCGACCGCTCCCAGCGCGCGCAAAGCGCGCGGCAGTTGGCGGAGCGGTGGGCGAGGCAGGTGGCAGCGAGCGAACCGTTTGACGCTGACGATCATTCGCTCTCGACGGGCATCATGCTTGCGCTCGCCTTTCCCGATCGCGTGGCGCGCAATCGCGGCAACGGATCGTTCGTGCTCGCCAACGGACGTGGCGCGTCCATCGAGCAGGCCTCCGCGCTGGCGAAGTCGCCGTACATCGCGGTGGCCGAACTGACCGGCACGGCGGCTAACGGGCGCATCCTTCTGGCTGCGCCGATCACGCAAGCAGAAATCGAACAGCAGTTTGCCGATCATATCCAGATCGACGACGAGGTGACGTTCGACAGATCCGCGATGGCGCTGCGCGCCCGGCGCAGGAAGAAGCTGCACGCAATCACGCTGTCGGAACAAACCCTGCCGGTCTCACCCTCGGCGGAGACCGCGCGGGTGCTGGCCGATGGTCTTGTCGCGGCCGGCATGGACCGCCTGCCATGGTCGAAGCCGCTCAAGCAATGGCGTGACCGCATCATGTTTCTACGCGCGGCGTCGCCGGACGAATGGCCGGACCTGTCTGACAGCGCACTGGCGGAGACACGCGGCGAGTGGCTGGTGCCCGCATTGTTCGACAAGACCTCGCTGGCAGGTTTCTCGGCGGGCGATCTGTCGGAGGCACTGATGGCGCTGCTGCCTTGGGAGAGCCGCGCGCGGCTCGACCGCGATGCGCCGACGCATTTCGAAGCGCCGACCGGCACATCGCTGCCGATCGATTATGAAGCCGAGCAGGGACCGACCATCGCCGTGCGGTTGCAGGAACTGTTCGGGCTCACGGTTCATCCGTCGATTGCGAGGGGCAAGATTCCGCTGGTGCTGGAATTGCTGTCGCCCGCGCATCGTCCCGTGCAGGTGACGCGCGATCTGCCGGGTTTCTGGCGCGGCTCCTATGCCGCCGTGCGCACGGACCTGCGCGGGCGCTATCCGCGGCATCCCTGGCCGGAAGACCCCGCCTCCGCGCCGCCGACCCGCCGCGTCAAACCGCGCGGGACATAAACACCGCCCGCCGCCGCCCGGATGGCGCTGAAATTAACGCTTCGCTCACCCTTATCGCGGAAAACGCTCTCTTGCCGGGGCCATTGGGTTCAAGTTCCGTCCGGCATGGTCAGGTCCAGGTCGAGTTCAAGGCGGATTCACGCCGGACCGGTTGAGTACAGGTGTGTGCGTTATGCGTAGCATCATGATTCTGGCGGCCATTCTCATCGTGCTGGGCACGTCCATGGCGACGGTCGCCGACAAGATCAGCAGCGAAAAGGCGCAGGCCAAGGCTGTCGACAAGACGAGGGCGATGAATGCTTTCGCGTCGGTGCAGCCGCAGACAACCGGACATGCCGGCGTCCGCAGCGTGACGATTCCGCGGGACGGCCGCGGTCATTTCCAGACCGAAGGCCGCGTGGATGGCCGGCGTCTCGGGTTCATGGTCGATACCGGCGCGTCGGTGATTGCGCTGAACGAAAAATCCGCGGCGCAGATCGGCGTTCGGCCGCGGCCCAGCGATTACACCGCGAACGTCTCCACCGCCAACGGCTCGATCAAGGCCGCGCGCACGCGCCTTGCGATGGTGGAGATCGGCGGGCTTGTGGTGCGTGACGTGGACGCACTGGTGCTGCCCGACGAAGCGTTGTCGGAGAACCTGCTCGGCCTGTCGTTTTTATCGAAGCTCAAGCGCTTTGAAATGGCCGGCGGCAAGCTGGTGATGGAACAATAAGTTCGCGTCTTACGCCACCCGCCGAAACACCACGCTGAGATTGTTGGCCGGCATCTCGGTCACGGCCGGCGCGGAAAATCCCGTATCCCGCGCCAGTGCCGCGACGGCTTCCAGGTCGCGCAATCCCCATTCCGGATTCCGCGCTTTTAGGCTTTGGTCGAATGTGTCGTTGCTCGGAGCGGTGACCACGCCTGCGCGCCGATACGGCCCATACAGATAAAGCGGAGCGCCTTCGTCCAACAGTTTCGATGCTCCGCGCAGGAGTCCTTCCGTCGCGCGCCATGGCGCAATGTGGATCATGTTGATGCAGAGCACGGCGTCGGCCGACGCCAGCGGCCAGCTGTCCGATGCGGCGTCCAGCATCATCGGCGGCAACACGTTGGCTGTACCGGTGTGTCGCGTCCATGCCGCGATGCTTTGCAGCGCCGCGTCTTCAGGGTCGGACGGCTGGAAGGTCAGGCCCGGACAAGCCCGCGCGAAATGCACGATGTGTTCGCCCGATCCGCTGGCGATTTCGAGGACTAGGCCCGTCGCGGGAAGTACGCCGCGCAGGACGCCGAGAATGGCATCGCGGTTGCGTTCGGTTGCGGGATATTGAAGGCGGCTGTCGGTCATGGCGCTCGATCTGAATGAAGCCTGTACGAGGATGCTGCCAATATGCCGCATTTCGATCCTAAATACTCCGCTCCCGCCTTTCCTCCAGTCGCGGCATTCGCTAAGGCTGCAGGATATCTTTCGTTTTTTCCCGCGAGGCCATTGATGTTTCCGAAGCCGAAGCCCGAACTCGTCCCCAATACCTATGCCTATGAATCCGAGCCGATGGTGAAGGCGACCGGTTTCCGCGAATACGACGCGCGGTGGCTGTTCGGCAAGGAAATCAACCTGATGGGTATTCAGGCGCTGGGCATGGGCCTCGGCACCTTGATCGGCGAGATGGGACAGAAGCAGGAGATCGTCACCGCGCACGATTTCCGCAGCTATTCGGCCTCTATCAAGTATGCGCTGATCTCGGGCCTTTTGGCCTCGGGCTGCAAGGTGCATGACATCGGGCTTGCGGTGACGCCGATGGCGTATTTCGCGCAGTTCGAGCTCGACGTGCCGTGCGTCGCCATGGTGACGGCCTCGCATAACGACAACGGCTGGACCGGTGTGAAGATGGGCGCGAATCGTCCGCTCACCTTTGGACCCGACGAGATGACGCGGCTGAAGGAGATCGTGCTCAATTCCGCGTTCAAGCTGAAGCCGGCAGGCGGCTACCAGTTTCACGAGAATTTCCCGGCGCGCTATATCGCCGATCTCACCAAGCGCCCGAAGCTGAAGCGCAAGCTGAAGGTTGTGGTCGCGTGCGGCAACGGTACAGCGGGCGCATTCTCGCCGCAGGTGATGGAAGCCATCGGCTGCGAGGTGATCCGGCTGGATACCGAACTGGATCACACCTTCCCGAAGTACAATCCGAATCCCGAAGACATGGAAATGCTGCACGCGATCCGCGATGCGGTGCTTGAACACAAGGCCGATGTGGGCCTCGGCTTCGACGGTGACGGCGACCGCTGCGGCGTGGTCGACAACACCGGCGAGGAAATTTTTGCCGACAAGGTCGGCGTCATGCTGGCGCGCGACATGTCCGCGATCCACAAGAACGCGCAGTTCGTGGTCGACGTGAAATCGACCGGATTGTTCGTCACGGACCCCGTGCTGCAAAAGCAGGGCGCGCAGGCCACCTACTGGAAGACCGGCCATTCCTACATGAAGCGCCGCACCCATGAATTGAAGGCGCTGGCGGGCTTCGAGAAGTCCGGCCACTTCTTCTTCAACGCGCCGGTCGGACGCGGCTATGACGACGGCCTCGTCTCGGCCATCGCGATCTGCGAGATGCTGGATCGCGCAACCGGCAAGACGATGGCGGACCTGAAGGACGCGCTGCCGAAGACATGGTCGTCGCCGACCATGTCGCCGCATTGCTCGGACGAAACCAAATATGGAATCGTCACGCAGGTCGTGAAGTACTTCGAGGATCTGAAGGCGAAAGGCGCGAAGGTGGCCGGTCAGCCGATCCGCGATCTGGTCACGGTCAACGGCGTGCGCGTCACCTGCGAGGACGGCAGCTGGGGTCTGGTGCGCGCTTCAAGCAACAAGCCTGAGCTTGTGGTGGTGGTCGAGAGCCCGGTGTCGGAGCAGCGCATGCGCGACATGTTCGAGGCGATCGATTCGGTGCTGCGCACCCATCCGGAAGTCGGCGAGTACAATCAGAAGATCTGAACGACGTCCTATGCCGCGCGGATCGACCGGACGAAGTTGTTGATTTCGGTCTTCAGCCGCCCGGATTGCGCCGACAGTCCGGTCGCTGCCTCAAGCAGCTTCGCCGAAGCCGCATCGACGTCGCCCGAAGACCGGGTGACGCCGGCGATGTTTGAATTCACATCACGCGTGCCGCGCGCCGCCTGATCCACATTGCCCGCGATCTCGCGCGCCGCTGCGTCCTGCTGCTGCACGGAGGCGGAGATCGCGCCGGATATTTCGTTGATCTCGCGGATTGTTCCGCCGATCTCCTGTATCGCGTTCACAGCCTCGCGCGTGGTGGCCTGGATGCCTTGTATCTGCGCGGATATTTCCTCGGTCGCCTTCGCTGTCTGGCTGGCGAGGGCTTTGACCTCGCTGGCGACCACGGCGAAGCCGCGGCCATGCTCGCCGGCGCGCGCCGCTTCGATGGTCGCATTCAGGGCCAGCAGGTTGGTCTGGTTCGCGATACCCTGGATGAATGTCACCACCTCGCCGATCTTCTGCGTTCCGAGCGACAGGCCTTCGACCATCGTGTTGGTGCGTTTGGCCTCTTCGGTGGCCTTGCCGGCGACCTGGGTCGAGCGCGTGACCTGTTGGCCGATTTCGCCGATTGAGCCGGTCAATTCTTCCGCCGCGGCGGCGACGGTTTCCACATTGGATGTTGCCTGTGCCGACGCTGCGGCGACCGCGGTCGCCAGACGTGTCGCCTCTTCGGAGGTGCCGCTCATCGATTCGGACATGGCCTGCAACTCGGTCGCCGCCGTTGCGACGGCATCGACGATATGGCCGATCTTCTGCTCGAAGCTCGCGGCGAGTGCATGCATCGCCGCTTCCCTTTCTTCCTTCGCTCTTTGCTGTGCCTTGGCGCGGTCTTCCCCGGCGTGCGCCGACTGAACTTCGGCGAGCGCCATTTCTGCCTCGGCGGTCTTTTGCGCTGTGGTTTCGAACAGTTCGGAAAGTTTGGCGGCGAGCCAGATCAGTGCGCCGGCTTCGAGGATGAGGATAACGGCATGGAGAACGACGCGGCCGAAATCGGAGCCGCCGGGATAGACGGCCGCCGGAAGAAGAAAATTCAACGCAAGATGATGCAGCGCCACCGCGGCGGCGCCGATGATGATCACGCGATAGTCGCAGTAGACGGCGAGGCCGGCGAGCGCCGCGAAGAAGTACATGTGGCCGTCGGTTTGCCAGGGGTGCCCTGACAATTGATAGACGAAGAGCGACACGCCGCCCATCAGCGCAACCGCTACGGTAAGGCGGGTCGCAGGCGAACTTCCGGACGCGCGCCACGACAGCGTCGCCGTCATGGCCATGGCCGCCATGACGAATGCCGGTACCAGCCAGTCGGTATCCCGCATCAGGCCGATCGCGGCCGACAGGGGCACGTGCACCCAGAGCAGGATGAGGAGCGCCTTGCTTGCCGTCTCGCGCAAGGCATCCATGTCTGTGGGGGCGGCATCTGAATTGTCGGCCTGCATGTCGTGCTCTTTCCGCGTCATATCTTGAAGCAGCTGGCGAGGGCTTGTGGATCAATGGCGAACCATGCGCCGGCCTTGCGCAAGCGGACGAGGCCGTCCTGTCTGGCCAACTGGACGACGATGATTGCCGGAATGGCTGTGGTTCTGATGATGGCGTTGTCGGTCGAGGCGATCGCGGCCATGCTTTGCTGCGTCGTCCACCACGGCGGGAATATGATCGCCGCGGCTTCGGCACCGACGGGAAGCCGCAACGACAACGAGGCGATTGCGAGCCAGCTCGCCAACAGCAAGCCAGCCGGAAGGAGCCATGTCAGCAAACGACGTTGCACGATGGTTTTCCCGTTCAACCGGACAGGATGATCGCGCAAAAGCAATAAGTTCCGGTAAATTTCGGATTTCGGTAAGCAGCTGCGGAAACGCCGGACCATCGATGGGCCCGGCGCCTGGTGGATAATATCGGCTTGGAAGAGCGGGCCTTACGCCGCGCTGAGCGCCGGCACCGGCAGCGCCGTCACCGACTTGATCTTTTCCATCGCGAAGCGGGACGTGACGTTCTTCAGCGCCACCGCGCTGATGAGCTTCTTGTAGAAAATATCGTAGCTCTGCATGTCGGCCACGACCACGCGCAGCATATAGTCGACGTCGCCGGCCATGCGATAGAATTCCATCACTTCGGGCATGGCGCTGACGGCGTCGGCGAATTTCTTCAGCCAGGCGTCCGAGTGGTCGCCGCTTTCGACCGAGACGAACACCGAAATTCCGAGGCCGATCTTGTTCTGATCCACCAGCGCAACGCGGCGCAGGATGATGCCTTCGGCCTCCATGCGCTGGATGCGCTTCCAGCACGGCGTCGAGGACAGGCCGACCCGGTCGCCGATTTCGGCCACCGACAGGGAGGCATCGTCCTGCAGAACGGTCAGAATCTTGCGGTCGATGGCGTCGAGGCGGCGCGGGGCATCAAGAATTGCTACAGCAGCGTCAGACATGAGAAGAACTTTCTTCCATAAAAAAGGGTTCTTTCCCTCATATATAGAAAAACATTCTCTGACAAGCTCGGATTTGCGGCTTTAGAGAGCCTCTATGCGGGAAGGGCGGCCGTGCTGGAGGCCAAAAGAGCGTCAACTTCAATACGTTGGGGGGAACCGAAGGCCCCGCCGAAGCGGGTGCATTTCAACGCGGCCGTCGCGGAGGCGAATCGCATCGCCTGTTCCAGCGGCTGTCCTTCCGCCACGGCCAGCGTGAATGCGCCGTGGAAGGCGTCGCCCGCGCCCAGCGTATCGACCGTATGAACCGGGAAAGCCGGCATGTGTTTCGGCTCGCCCTGTCGGTCGAGCCAGATCACGCCCTTGGCACCCGACGTGACGCCGAGCAATGCGTGGGTCACCTGTGCGAGCTTGCGCAGCGCGGTCACGTCATCGTTCTCGCCTGCGGTGGCATGCAGCGCCTCCGCGGAAAAGACGACATGCGACGCGACTTGCAGCAGCCCTTCGCGCATCGACATCATCCGGTCGCCGTCGATGACGACGGGAATGCCGCGGCGGTGCGCCTCTGCGCATACATCGGTGCCGAATTCAGCGCAGCGGCTTTCGATCAGAATGGCGTCGCAGTCCGCGAGCAGGATGTCCGATGACGGCAGCGCGACGGTCCATAGTTTCGGATCGCGAAAAGTGGCGATGGTGCGCTCACCGCTCGGATCGATCAGGACGCTGGAGATCGGCGTGACCACATCATTGACGACAACAAGACCGCTGGTGTCGATGCCTTCGCTCCTGAACTGGTCGTTGATGGTGACATTGCTCGCGGCGAGCGCGCCGCCGATCGGGCCTGTGAGCAGAACGCGTCCGCCGAGCCGTGAAATCGAAATGGCGGCGTTGGGCGAATTACCGCCGGCGACCTCGACGAACTCGCTGGCATATTCTTTTTGTCCGCGAGCAGGAACTTCCGGCACGCGGAAAATGAGATCGCGTACCGGCATGCCGATGCAGACAATGCGTGGTGATGTCTTGCGTGCTTGATCGTGGATATTCACTGACACTGCGCCTCGCCCGAAATGGCCGGTGACCAAGACAATCAATGACCCGCGATGCGGTTCCCATTCAAGGGAACCCTCAAGCTGTTTCCGCGAGCCAGTTCGCCAGAAGGTGGTGCGCGATTGCGACCGGATGAGGGCCCGTCAGGCCCTCGGGATGAGTCCTGGCGAGCATCGCCACCGCTTCATCGCGCGTGAACCAGCGCGCGTCTTCGAGTTCGGTCCTGTCGACGACAATGTCGGTGGTGGTGGCGCGCGCGGTGCATCCGATCATCAGCGACGACGGATAGGGCCACGGCTGCGTCATGTAGTAACGCACGTCGGTGCAGTGGATGCCGGCCTCTTCGAGGATTTCGCGCTGAACGGCGTTTTCAATGGTCTCGGCGGCTTCAACGAATCCGGCGAGACACGACCACATGGTCGGTGGAAACTGCGACTGGCGCCCCATCAGGCATTTGTCGCCGGATGTCACCAGCATGATGACCACCGGATCGGTGCGCGGAAAATGCTCGGCCTTGCAGCTCGGGCAATCGCGTTTCCAGCCGCCTTGCGTCATCGCGGTGCGCGTGCCGCAATTGGCGCAGTAGCCGTGGCGCTGATGCCAGCTCACCAGCGACTTCGCCATCGCAATGGTGGACAGTTCGCGCGCCGGTATAGCTCCGCTCGCGGCGACGGCGCGCAGGTTTTCCACGCCGACATCCTGGCGGCCCATCAGGTCTTCGGCGGCGGCGGCGCTGATGCCCATGCCGAAAATCGCCGCGCCCTCGAGCAGGCCGAGAAAGATGGTGCCGGGATTGGCGCCGAACTTCCGTGCCTCATCCAGCGTCAGCAGCGCGCGCGGGCCGTCCGCACCCTGCGTCACCACGATGGAATCGCGATGCACCACATAGGCGCGCGCCTTGCGGTCGCCCTCCAGCGCGAACAGTTTCTCGGCGTCGGTGCGCACATGCGCCGCACGGTCGATGGGATGGGACACGAAGCCCGGTTGTCCGAGCGGAAAGGGATCGCTTGTTTTTGTTGTCATTGATTTTCAGCTCTGTGGGAAATTAGCTTAGCCATATTTTTCGGCGAAGGGCTGCGATGAATGTCTCGACTTCCTGCGGGTCGTGAGCCAGCGCGGGCACCACGCCCCACACCGGCCGCGGCCATGCGGCGTCAGTGGTCCGGCGCGCGATGAGATGGACATGCAGCTGCGGCACGACATTGCCCAGCGCCGCGATGTTCAGCTTGTCGGGCTTCGTGATCTCTTTCAGCGCGCGGGCGACGCGGTTGATTTCGGTCATGAGCTGCGCCTGCTCGATTTCACTAAGGTCGGTGATCTCGGTGGCGTCGGGGCGGCGCGGCACCAGCAGCAGCCATGGATAATTCGCGTCCTTGATCACAAGCACCCGCGACAGCGGCAGGTCGCCGATGTTGATCGTGTCTTTTTCGAGTTGTGAATTGAGCGACCAGGCGGGGGAGGCGGACATGAACGATTCTCGGAAGGGTTCCGCAATTTTGCAGAGTGCGGTGCTGCGAACAACACCTGTCATGCCCGGCTTTGCGCGGGGCTTCCATGCCTTTGTTCGGCCGGGGCGGGACCCGTGGCGGGAGGGTCGGAATGCAGGCCATTTCGCAAGCTGAAACAACGTGGTGCGAAGGTCCGCCGCACGCTTGCTTTCCGGCGCTTTTGGCCCCAAATAGGGACCGGGAGATTGGCGGTGGACGAGCCACTCGCCAACCGGGTCAGGTCCGGAAGGAAGCAGCCCTAACGAGGTCCGGATCGGGTCGCTCGTCAGTCTCCTACCTCTCTTTTTCGTGCGTCCGCAGCGGCGCAACGCGCGCCTGGTGCCTAGCGTGCTCAATCGCGGATCGATTGATGACCGATGCTGACATGACCGGCGCGACTGTGGACGATCAGCCGGGTTTTCAACTCGGCGGAAGCCCAACCCCCTCGACAGGTTCCGGTCCCGGCTATCGCGTGCTGGCGCGCAAATATCGTCCCGGCACGTTCGAGGATCTGATTGGCCAGGAAGCGATGGTCCGCACCATCTCGAATTCGTTCGAGGCGGGACGCGTTCCGCAGGCCTGGATTCTCACGGGCGTGCGCGGCGTCGGCAAGACCACCACCGCGCGCATTCTCGCCCGCGCGCTGAATTACGAATTGCCGGACGGTTCGGTGAAGGGTCCGACCATCCACATGCCGGCCATGGGCGTGCATTGCCAGGCCATCATGGAAAGCCGCCACATCGATATTCTGGAGATGGACGCGGCGTCCCACACCGGCATCGACGACGTGCGCCAGATCACCGACGGCGTGCGCTACGCGCCGTCAAGCGCGCGCTATAAAGTCTACATCATCGACGAGGTTCACATGCTTTCGGAGAAGGCGTTCAACGCCTTCCTGAAGACGCTGGAAGAACCGCCCGAGCACGCCAAGTTCGTGTTCGCCACCACTGAAATCCGCAAGGTGCCGGTCACGGTGCTGTCGCGCTGCCAGCGCTTCGATCTCAAGCGCGTCGATGCCGATGTGCTGATGGCGCATCTGGCCGCCATCTCCGACAAGGAAGGCGTCAAGGCCGAACCCGAAGCGCTGGGATTGATCGCGCGCGCCGCCGAAGGCTCGGTGCGCGATTCGCTGTCGTTGCTCGATCAGGCGATTGCTCACGCGGCGGGCACGGTCCGCGCCGAGGACGTGCGGCAGATGCTCGGTCTTGCCGATCGCACACGGATCATCGATCTGTTCGCGTCGCTCGCGAGCGGCGACATTGCGGCGGCCTTCAAGGAATTCCGCGACCAGTACGACACCGGCGCCGATCCGGTGGTGGTGCTGAGCGATCTCGCCGAGTTCGTGAACTTTGTGACGCGCGTGAAGGTCGTGCCGGCAACGGCGGACAATCTGGCGCTCGGCGAAACCGAGCGCACGCGCGGCCGCGATTTCGCCGCCAAGCTGTCGATGCGCGTGCTGTCGCGGATGTGGCAGATGCTGCTCAAGGGTATCGCCGAAGTTCAGGCCGCGACCCGGCCGCAGGCCGCCGCTGAAATGGTGCTGGTGCGGATCGCCTATGTCGCCGATCTGCCGACGCCCGACGAAGCCATCAAGATGATCGATCAGGGTGACGGTTCGTCGCCGGCGCTGGGCGGCAACGGTGCAGTCAGTCACTCAAGCAATGCTTCGCCGCGCGGCTCGTCCGGGATGCAGTCTTCAAGTGGAGATGAGGGCTCGCAGCTGCGCGCGGTGGCGTCCAGCACGCGGCCGGCACTCGACACGTCGCCGCGCCCGCAAATGAGCGTGCCTGCGCCCGCGCCTGTTGAAGCAGCACCCGCGCGGCGTTTGACGACATTCGCCGAGCTGGTGGCGCTGGCCGGTGAAAAACGCGATTTGCAGATCAAGGCCGCGCTGGAAGCCGACGTCCGGCTGGTGCGGATGGAAGACGGCAAGCTCGAAGTGTCGCTGGAGCGCAGCGCTGCGCGCTCGATGATCCAGGATCTGTCGCGCAAGCTTGAACAATGGACCGGGCGGCGGTGGACGGTCGCCGTTTCCAATGAGGCAGGCCAGCCGACGCTGCGCGCGCAAGCGCAGGTGGCGAAAGACAAGCTCACCGACGGCGTGCAGGCGGATCCGCGCGTGCAGGCCGTGATGTCACGTTTCCCCGGCACGCAACTGGTGGAGGTGCGGCGCATCGCGCCGGATAATGCGTCCGGCGACGACGATACCGGTCCAGTCGCCGCCGCTGAAGAAGACGACGATCTCTAGAGGCATGATCCCGAAAAGTGGGAACCGGTTTTCGGAAAAGATCATGCCCGAACATAAGTATAAGAGGACACGCGTTCATGGCTGACTTTCTCGGCATGATGAAACAGGCGGCGCAGCTTCAATCCAAGATGAAGGCGTTGCAGGATGAACTCGATACCGTCGAGGTCGAAGGCCTGTCCGGCGGCGGTCTCGTCAATGTGCGCATGACCGCCAAGGGCGAAGTGAAGGCCGTGAAGATCGATCCGTCGCTGGTGAAGGCTGACGAGCGCGAGATACTCGAAGACCTGCTGGTGACCGCGCTCAACGATGCGCGCCGCAAGGCCGAAGCCGCCATGCAGGAGAAGATGCAGGCGCTGACCGGCGGCCTCGGCCTGCCTCCGGGGCTGGGTCTCGGTTAGTTATGGCCACTGCCGTTGCAGGTCCGGAGATCGAACGTCTGATCCAGTTGCTGGCGCGGTTGCCGGGGCTTGGCCCGCGCTCGGCGCGGCGCGCGGCGCTGCATCTGATCAAGAAGCGCGAAGCGCTGATGACGCCGCTGGCGTCGGCATTGCAGGTGGCGATCGACACGATTCAGGTCTGCAATACCTGCGGCAACATCGACACGAAAAATCCATGCACGGTCTGCACCGACACGCGGCGCGATCCGTCCATCATTGTCGTGGTCGCGGATGTTGCCGATCTCTGGGCGCTGGAACGCGCGCACGCCACCAACGGATTCTATCATGTGCTCGGCGCGACGCTGTCGCCGCTCGACGGCGTCGGCCCGCAGGATCTGACCATCGACGCGCTGGTTGCGCGCGCGCTCGACCCGCGCGTCACGGAAATCATTCTTGCCTTGAACGCCACTGTCGATGGCCAAACCACCGCGCACTACATCACCGATTTGTTACAGGACGCCAACGTCAAGGTTACACGGCTGGCACACGGCGTGCCTGTTGGCGGGGAGCTTGACTACCTCGACGAAGGGACGCTATCCGCTGCCATGCGACAGCGAACGCTGTTCTGAAATCACTCCGGGCTCGATTTGAAATTCACGGAATTGGAAGCGGTATGATTCTACGTCTGTTCGTAAACCGGTTTGCAACATGCACGGCCGGTCTCCTCGCTGCATGTTGTTTTGCCGTGGTTATGCCGTCCGGCGCGCTTGCGCAGCAGAAGGCGAAGCCGATCAACACCGGCGAAGTGCTGTCGGGCAATCTGACGGCGATGCGATCCGGCCCGAAGAAAAAGCGCGTCATCACCTATCAGCTCACCAGCGAACCGCGACGTCTGCCGGCGCCGTCCGGCATGTGCAATCTCGAAACCGGCCCGGAAACGTTTCAGATCGTGACCAGCAGCGACGCGGAAGCGGCGGCGCTCAAGCCCTTCATCGGAAAGAGCATCGCGCTGAAGGCGAATGAATTGTCCTGCGCCCAGGCGGCCGGTCAGTTGAGCGACGCCATCGTCACCAAGTGGAGTGTTGTCACCAAGCATTGATGCGCTTGACGGTGTTCAGGCGCCCGCCCTAGTCTGCTGGTTTAGGCATCAGTTGTGGGGCAGGTCATGTCATTGCAGCGAAATCTGTTTGTTTCCTTTGTTCTTGCCGCCTTTGTCTTTTTGTCTCCGGCGGCCATTCATTCGGCGCTCGCGCAGGTTCAGGTCGCGGTGATCGGCGACAGCAATGTCTACGGCAAGGGCGTTTCAACCTCCGAGAATTATCCGAGCCAGCTTCAGGTCGCGCTTAACGCCCGGGGCCTCAACGTGAGTGTCAGCAACGGCGGCATCAACGGCGACACCAGCGCCGGGCTGGCGGGGCGCCTGGACTCGGCTGTCCCTTCCGGCACGCGGGTCGTGGTGATCTGGGTTGGCATCAACGATATCCGCCGCGGCGCAAGCATGGCGGAGGTTCAGGCGCATGTCGCGGGCATTGTAAGTCGGTTGAGGGCAAGAGGAATTGAGAGCTATGTAATCCGGCCGCCGGTTTACAATGTCGCGGATCATCAGAATCCCGCACTCGTTGTCGGCGGCGGCGACAAGCATTTCAACGCGGCGGGCTATAGAAAGATGGTCGGCAAGACGATTGGACCGATTGGTTCGCTGGTCAGCAAGGCCGCAAAGAAGAAGGCGGCTTGATCCGCATCAGAATGGGGCCGCCTCAGGCGGTGGCTCGCAACGCCGCGAAATGACCGCGGCGTTGCAGCCACGCCAGCAGGATCAGGCTTGGCACCGCGACCAGCACGCTCAGCACGAAGAACATCGGCCAGCCGGTGGCTTGTGCGACGTAGCCCGCACCTGCCGATAGATAAGTCCGGCCAATCGCCGCAAAGGCTGTAAGCAGCGCATACTGGGTCGCGGTGTGCAACGGGCTGCGGCAGAGCGACGACAGATAGGCGACGAAGATCACCGTGCCGATGGCGCCGGTGAAATTCTCCACCGTGATCGCCAGCGCCAGCGCCCATTGGTTGGTCCCGACGAACGCGAGCCAGGCGAACGCCAGATTCGACACGGCCTGAAGAACGCCGCCGGTCCACAGGCAGGCTTCGAGCGACCATACGCGCGCGAGAAAGCCGCCGGCGAAACCGCCGATCAATGTTGCGGCGAGGCCTACGCCCTTGACGATGGCGGCGTAGTCGTTGCGGGTGAAGCCGAGATCGATCACGAACGGCGCGGTCATGGTGCCGGAAAACGAATCGGTGAACTTGTAGAGAATGACGAAAGCCAGCACCGCCCAGACATCCTTGCGGGTCAGGAACTCGGTGAACGCACCGACGGCGGCGGTCATGACGCGCGTGATGGCGCTGTCGCCGCTGGTGGCCTGCTCGGCCTTGCGGGATTGCTCTGGTTCGGTGGCAATGAGCGCCGCGATCATGCCGATTACGACCATGCCGGCCATTGCGATATAGCCCCACATCCATGCGTGGGATTTGGTTTGCCCGGTTGCCTCGAACCCGCTGACCAGAAACAGCGCGCCCGCGGTCGAGATCAGCATGCCGACGCGATAGGCCGCGACATACGACGCCATGCCGGCGGCCTGCTCGCTTTCAGGCAGGCTTTCGACGCGGAAGGCATCGACCACGATGTCCTGCGTCGCGGAGGCCGCCGCCACCAGCAGCGCGCCGAGCGCCACATAGAACGGCGACCGCGCGGGATCGGTCAGCGCCAGCAGCAGGATCGCCGCGATCAGCAGCAGTTGCGCGAACACCAGCCAGCCGCGCCGCCGGCCGAGAAGCCGTGTCAGGACCGGCACATGCAGCGCGTCCACCAGCGGCGCCCAGAGGAATTTCAGCGTGTAAGGCGTGCCGACAAGGGCGAACAGGCCGATGGTGCCGAGATCGACGCCGGACTCGCGCATCCAGACCAGCAGTGTCGAGCCGGAGAGCGCGAGCGGCAGCCCCGACGAGAACCCGAGAAACAGCACGATCAGCACGCGCGGTTGCAGATAGACCGCCATCGCCTCGCGCCACGCGGCGCGGGGAGGCGGGGTCGTGCGGGCTGTGTCAGGCGTTGTCATGAGGGGGTGTTAGCAGATTCGGATGACTATGGGCCGCCGTGCCTGCGACATTCACGGAGCGTCACCCCCTGGACTTGATCCGGGGGTCTATCTTCAAGACCGATGAAAAGATGGATTGCCGGGTCAAGCCCGGCAATGACAAGCCTTATTCCCCCGCCTGCAATTTGCGCAGCGGGTGGGGCGGAAACAGATCGCTGCCGGTGGGCGCGACGAGACGCGGCGTTTCGGCCGGGTCGCTGGATTTGCTGAAATCCAGTTCCTCGATGCGCCCGGCGCGTTTTTCAATCTTGTCGGCGGAAATCAGGATCTGGCGAACGTCCTCATTCACGTTGCCGAAATCCTTCTGCAGCTTGACGACGCGCTCGCGCAGGCGCGCGAGATCGTCCGACATGTGCATCACTTCAGTGCGGATCAGATCGGCGGCGTCGCGCATCCGCGCGTCCTTCAGGATCTGCTGCATCACCTGGATCGCCAGCATCAGCAGTGACGGCGACACCAGCACGATCCGTGCGCGATAGGCCTTCTGGATCACGTCGTCGAAGCCGTCGTGGATTTCCGCGTAGACCGATTCCGACGGGACGAACATCAGCGCGGTGTCCTGCGTCTCGCCGGGGATCAGATATTTGTCCGCGATGTCGGTGACGTGCTTCATCACGTCCTGCCGCAGCCGCTGCGTGGCGACTTTTTTCTCCTCGTCGCTGCGCGCGTCGCGCAGCGCGGTCACGGCCTCAAGCGGAAACTTCGCGTCGACGCACAGCGGCCGCTGGTCCGGGAGGAATATCACGCAGTCCGGCCGCTTGTTGTTGGAGAGCGTGTGCTGGAATGCGTAGGAGCCCTTCGGCATCCCGTCCTGCACGATGGCTTCCATCCGAGCCTGGCCGAATGCGCCGCGCGACTGCTTGTTGGCGAGCACGTCGCGCAGCGTCGTCACCTGCGAGGTGAGATCGGTGAGGTTTTTGTGCGCGTTGTCGATGATGCCGAGGCGCTCGTGCAGCACGCGGAGCGAATCCATCGTATTGCGCGTGGTCTGCTCCATCGACTGGCCGACCTTGTGGGTCACCGAATCCAGCCGTTCGTTGACGGCGCGCGACATCTCCGCCTGCCGCCCCACCAGCGCCTGTCCCATCTCATGGACGCGGCCGGTGGATTCGCTCTGCATCCGCAGCACTTCGGACAGCCGCTCTTCAAGCTCGTCGGCGCGCACGGCCTGCGCCATGGCGGCCTCGGCCCCTTTGCGGCCGGAGCGCGCGATCACGATGGCGATGGTCAAAAGCAGCAGCAGCGCCAGCACGCCGAAGGCGATGAGGGCGGCGCTCATGCGAACCGGCACATCGCCGACACTGAAAAGGATCTCGTTCATGCCGCCCTTGTAGCGCGATTCGGCGGCAAATGCGAACGAATAGGGAACATTTTCGGTTAACAAGTCCCTGATTTTTATGGTTAATCGCCGGTTAACAGCCCATCGCCGCCGCTCAAGCGCTTGGCCCAACAAGAGGTTTGACCCCGGCGGGCGCTCCCATTACATCGCGCAGCATGGCACTTCGCGACATCATCATCCTGCCGGATACGCAGCTTCGGCTCGTCTCCAAGCCCATTGAGAAAATCACGCCGCAAATCCGCGCGCTCGCCGACGACATGTTCGAGACCATGTACGAGGCGCCGGGCATCGGCCTTGCCGCGATCCAGGTCGCGCAGCCGCTGCGGATGATCACGATGGATCTGTCCAAGAAGGAAGGCGAGACCAACCCGCGCATCTTCATCAATCCGGAGATTCTGTCGGCGTCGGAAGAACTCTCGGTCTATGAAGAAGGCTGTCTGTCGATCCCGGAATATTACGAGGAGGTCGAGCGGCCCGCGCAAGTGCGCGTGCGGTTCATGGATCTCGACGGCAAGATTCACGAGGAAAATGCCGACGGGCTTTATGCCACCTGCATCCAGCATGAGATCGATCATCTCAACGGCGTGCTGTTCGTGGATTACCTGTCGAAGCTCAAGCGCGACCGCGTGATGAAGAAGTTCACCAAGGCCGCCAAGCTCGCGGCGAAATAAATCCAGTCGCCGAAAGCGATTTGTAAATGCCGCTTCGTTTGATCTTCATGGGCACGCCGGATTTCGCGGTGCCGACGCTGCTCGCGCTCGCGGCCCATGGCCATGAGATCGCGGCGGTGTATACGCGCGAGGCCAAACCGGCGGGGCGCGGCATGAAGTTGCAGCCGACGCCGGTGGAGCAGGCTGCGCGGCAGCTCGGCGTTCCGGTGCTGACGCCGAAATCTTTCAAGACACCGGAAGCCGAAGCGGAGTTTCGTTCGCACAACGCCGACGCCGCCGTGGTCGTCGCTTACGGCATGATCCTGCCGAAAACCATTCTGGAAGCAGCGCCGCTTGGCTGCTTCAATCTTCATGCATCCTTGCTGCCGCGCTGGCGCGGCGCCGCGCCGATCAACCGCGCCATTATGGCGGACGACGCTGAGTCCGGCGTCATGGTCATGAAGATGGATGTCGGCCTCGACACCGGGGATGTGGCGATGGCCGAGCGCCTTGCGATCACCGACGCGATGACTGCCAGCGATCTGCACGATGCGCTGTCGCCGCTCGGTGCGGACCTGATGGTGCGGGCGATCGGCGCGCTGGAGCGCGGGCGGCTGCAACTGACCAAGCAAAGCGAGCAGGGCGTCACCTACGCAGCAAAAATCGACAAGGTCGAGGCGCGGATCGACTGGACGAAGCCCGCGCGCGCGGTGCTGCGGCATATTCACGGCCTGTCGCCGTTCCCCGGCGCGTGGTTCGAGATTGCGCTCGAGGGCGAGCCCGTGCGGATCAAGGTTCTGCGCTGTGAACTGGCGAAAGGCTCCGGCGCGCCGGGCGATCTGCTTGACGACAAGCTCACCGTTGCCTGCGGCGACGGGGCGATCCGGATTCTGGAGTTGCAGCGCGCCGGCAAGCCGCCGATGAGGGCCGAGGCGTTTCTGAACGGCACGCCGCTCAAGCCGCCGCTGCGTGTGAGCTGATGCCCCGCTACAAACTCCTCATCGAATATGACGGATCGCCGTTCTGCGGCTGGCAGTATCAGGACAACGGTCCATCGGTGCAGGGTGCACTCGAAATCGCCGTGAAGGCGATGACCGGCAGCGACGTGCGCGTCAACGGCGCCGGGCGCACCGACGCCGGCGTGCACGCGCTGGGGCAGGTCGCACATATCGATCTTGCGAAGGACTACAAAGCCGACCGCGTGCGCGACGCGCTGAATGCGCATCTGCGGCCGCATCCCATCGGCGTGCTGTCGGCTGAGATCGTGCCGGAGACATTCGATGCGCGCTTCTCCGCGACCAAGCGACACTACATCTACCGGATCGCCAACCGCCGGGCCAATCTCGCGCTGAACGCCGGTCATGCGTGGCGCGTGGCGCGGCCGCTCGATGCGAGCGCGATGCAGGAGGCGGCGCAGGTGCTGATCGGCAAGCACGATTTCACGACGTTCCGCGATACCGAATGTCAAGCGAAGTCGCCGGAGAAGACGCTCGATGCGCTCGACGTGACACGTGACGGCGACAATGTGAATATCACCACCTCTGCACGCTCGTTTCTGCACAGTCAGGTGCGCTCGATGGTCGGCTCTCTGGTGTGGGTCGGGCACGGCAAATGGACGGCGAAGGATATGCGCAGCGCGCTGGACGCGCGCGACCGCGCCGCGTGCGGCCCCGTCGCGCCGCCGGATGGGCTCTATCTGGTAAAGGTTGAATATTAGGGCGGCTGCGCGCTGCGCTCTCGGTGTCATGGCCGGGCTTGTCCCGGCTATCCACGTCCTTCATCATTAGAAGTATGGCTGAAGGTTACGTCTACATACTCGCCAGCGCGCCGAACGGCATACTGTATGTCGGCGTTACGAACGACCTCGTTCGCCGTGTTTATGAGCACCGGTCCGGATTGGTTGCTGGCTTTACAAAACAGTATGGAATTAAGCGGCTCGTTTATTTCGAGCAGTATGAAAATATCCAGACAGCTATTCAGCGCGAGCACAACATGAAGCATTGGTCGAGAAAATGGAAAGTCAGACTCGTTCTCGCTGAAAATCCAGAGTGGAATGATCTATATGATTTTATAACTTGAGAACGTGGATGGCCGGGACAAGCCCGGCCATGACGAACTTAAGCTATCCCCTTCAACGCGTCCCAGAACAGCTCTTCGCCGCCCGCGACATTCTCGTTCCAGTGATCGGCGGCGTTGTCGTCGGCGGCGTCGGTGATGAACTTGAAGGCGCGCCACGGCACGCCATGACGCTGGCAGACATGCGCGATGGCAAACAGCTCCATGTCCACGATGTCGATGTTGTTTTCCACCAGCCAGGGATCGACCGCGGTGACGAAACTGTCGCCGGTGCCGCAAACCACGTTGCCGAAGCCGGATGACAGCCGGTCCATCTCTGGCGAGAACGGCGTTCGTCCGCGCGGCGCCAGCGGCATCGCCGCCATGTCGCGCTGAACGGTGTGCGCGACCTCCACGAGGCCGTTGTGGATATGCGCGATCTTGCCGGCGGTGCCGTAGTTGACGATGAGCTTCGGCTGCAGCGCCATCACCGCCAGCGTCGCGATGCTTGCCGCGTTGACCTTGCCGACGCCGGTGTAGATCACCTCGACGCCTTCAGGCGCACGCGCCTTGTTGAGTTCGGTGTCGATCGCCGTGAGAATAACGACGTGGCCGCTCATGTTCGGGCTGCTCATGCGAAGTAACGCTCCAGCACGCCGCGATAGATTTTTGTGAGCTTCTCTATGTCGGTGACCGGCGTGCGTTCGTCGATCTGGTGCATGGTCTGGCCGACAAGGCCGAATTCCAGCACCGGGCAATAATTGGCGATGAAGCGCGCGTCCGACGTGCCGCCGCCGGTATTCAATTCAGGCCTGCGGCCCGTCACGTCTTCGATGGCGGCGACAACGAGATCGGTGAATGGCCCCGGCCTGGTCCGGAACACGTCGGCGTTCGATGGCTCCCACGCGATATGCGCCTTGATGCGGTTGCCGCTCGCCTTGGTCACGCGGTCCTCGATCAGCGCGCGCAGGGATTCGCGGGTGTGGCAGTCGTTGTAGCGGATGTTGAAACGCGCGCGCGCCTGCGCGGGGATCACGTTCCACGCCGGATTTCCGACATCCACCGACGTGAATTCTAGATTCGAGGGCTGGAAGTGCTCGGTGCCCTTGTCCAGCGGATCGCCGCTCAACGCCGCGATCAGCGCGGCAATGTCCGGCACCGGATTGGATGCGCGGTGCGGATAAGCAACATGGCCCTGCACGCCATCCACAATGATCGTTCCTGATTGCGAGCCGCGCCGCCCCGTTTTGATGGTGTCGCCGATCTCGTTGACGTTGCTCGGTTCGCCCAGCACGCAGTGATCGAATTTTTCGCCGCGCTCCGCCGCCCACTTCAGGAGTTTGACGGTGCCGTTGACCGCGACGTCTTCCTCATCGCCGGTGATCAGAAATGAAATGGAGCCCTTGGGGGGCTTGCCGCCATTCACCGCGAGATATTCCAGCGTGGCCGCGACGGAGCAGGCGATGCCGCCCTTCATGTCGACCGCGCCGCGTCCGTAAAGCATGCCGTCCTTGACGTCGCCAGCGAATGCGCCATGGGTCCACGCGGTCTCATCGCCCGGCGGCACAACATCGGTGTGTCCCGCAAAGGTGATGTGGGGCGCGCCGGTGCCGATGCGGGCATAGAGATTGTCGATGTCGGCTGCGCCCGGCTCGGAGAAGGTGACGCGATGCACGTCGAAGCCGGCATCGCCCAGCAGCTTCTCCAGCACGCCGAGCGCGCCGGCATCTGCTGGCGTCACCGACGGGCAACGCAGCAGATCACGGGCGATGGTCAGCGCATCGGTCATCGGTGTGTATCAGTCCCGCAGCAGTTCGTTGATGCTGGTCTTGGCGCGGGTGCGCTCGTCGACGCGCTTGACGATGACGGCGCAGGACAGCGACGGACCGGGCTGGCCGTTCTTGAGCGGCTTGCCGGGCAGCGATCCCGGCACCACCACCGCATATTCCGGAACTTCGCCGATGAACGTCTCGCCGGTTTCGCGGTCGACGATCTTGGTCGATGCGCCGAGAAACACGCCCATCGACAGCACCGCGCCCTTGCGCACGATGACGCCTTCGGCGACTTCCGAGCGCGCGCCGACAAAGCAGTCGTCCTCGATGATCACGGGGCCGGCCTGCAACGGCTCCAGCACGCCGCCGATGCCGACGCCGCCGGAGATGTGCACGTTCTTGCCGATCTGGGCGCAGGAGCCGACGGTGGACCATGTGTCGATCATGGTCGATTCATCGACATAGGCACCGAGATTGACGAAGGACGGCATCAGCACGACGTTTTTTGCGATGAAGGCCGAGCGGCGCACGATCGCGCCGGGCACCGCGCGGAAGCCGGCTTCGCGGAAACGGTTCTCGCCCCAGTCTTCGAATTTCGACGGCACCTTGTCCCACCATGCAGCACCACCGGGGCCGCCGGTGATCGGCGACATGTCGTTGAGGCGGAACGACAGCAGCACGGCCTTCTTCAGCCACTGATGCACTTTCCACACTCCGTCCGCCTGCCGTTCGGCCACGCGCGCCTCGCCCTTGTCGAGCAGGTTGAGCGCCAGCTCCACGGCGTCGCGCACTTCGCCTTTGGTATTGGCGTTGATGGTGTCGCGGGCGTCGAAGGCGGCATTCAGCGTGGTTTCGAGAGCGGTCAGTGACATCGGGATTCCTTGGGAAAAAGCAGTCGCGGGATGCGCTTTTGTCGGGATTTGGCGGCTGCGAGTCAAGCTGACGTGGTCAGTTTGAGGGCTTTATCGCCGCCAAAAACCCGGTCAGGTCGTCCGTGATGTGATCCACATAGGCGGCGTCGCGGCCTTCCAGCTCCCAATCCTCACGCACCACATTCCTGGTGCCGTCGGGCACCACCAGAACGGTGGTCATGCCGAGATCGTGCGGCGTCACCAGGTTGCGCGCCAGATCCTCAAACATCGCGGCCTTCGCCGGATCGACGCCGTGCAGCTTGAGGAATTTCATGTAGGTCTGCCGTGCGGGCTTCGGCTCCAGTTCGGCAGCGACGATGTCGAACACGTCCTCGAAGTTTTTCGCGATGCCAAGGCGCTCCAGCACCTTGCCGGCATGGGCGCGCGAGCCGTTGGTCAGGATCAGCTTGCGGCCGGGCAGTTTCTCGATGGCAGCGCCCATCACCGGATTGGGCTCCAGCGGCGAATGGTCGATCTCATGCACATAGGCGAGAAAGTCGTCGGCCTTGAGGCCGTGCTCGGTCATCATGCCGCGCATGGTGGTGCCGTAGCGCTTGTAGTAATCCTTCTGGATCTTGAAGGCTTGGTCCTTCGGCACCTTTAGATATTGCGCGACGAAATCGCGGATGCGCACGTCGACCTGTTGCCAGAGATTGACGTGATGCGGATAGAGCGTGTTGTCGAGATCGAACACCCATGTCTCGATATGGGCGAAGCCGCGTTTTTCTTTTTTTGTCATGGCATTCCAAATCGTAAGGTCTTGCCCGTGCCCGCGGCCATGTCGATGCGTTCATAGCCGCTGGCGTTGAGGCCGCGCGCGCCGCAGTCGCCTTGCTCGGTGAACTCGAATTGCGTCTCGCGGGTGCAGAGCGTCGTGCTGCCGCCCCAGTTCAGCGGGCGGCTGTTGATCTTGATGGTGCGGCCATCGGTATCGACTGCCTCGGCGAAGCTGAAAATCCTGCGCGGCTGGCCGGTCACATCCGGGTGCAGGCATTTGCCGGGCTCGATGCGATACCAGCCGCGGCTGGTGACGGCCTTGCCGTCGTCGGTGGCGATGGAGGCCATCACGCGATACCGCGTGTCGTTGCACCAGGTGAGGCCGGTGCCGGAGGGAGATTCCACCGCGGCGATCATGGTCTCGAAGAAGTTCGGGGCCTGCGTAGCATCCGCGTTGAGCCCGCGCGCTTTCAGGAACGCGGCAAGCGCATTCTGTGTCTTTCGCCCGTCCACGCCGTCGATGGGCGCGGCGTCGTAGCCCGCGATCACCAGCAGCCGCTGGATCGCCGCAAGCCGCGCCTGTTCGTCGTCATATTCCGCGCCTTCCGCCAGATACGCGACCTGGTGGCCGTCCTCGCCGGTGGTTGGCTTGATCTCGGTGAAGGCGGCTGCGCTCTGGCCGCCGCGACACTGGCTCCGCGCGGCCGCGATGACGAAATCCTTCGGCGCAATGCAGAGATTGTCGGTGCCGTTCTGCGGCGCAGGCGATGCGCCATAAACGGGAAGCGAGCGCGCATGAAGCAGAATGCGATCCGCGGCAATGGTCCCGGTCGCCACCACACGGCAGGTCGCCGGATCGATGCGGAACCAGCCGCGCGTCGCGGTCGCAGTCTTGTCGTCGATGCCGATGGCGGCTTCGACCACGTAACTCATGCGGTTGCAGATTTTCAGGTCGGCGCGGGCGGGGGTGGCAACAGCCAGAATCGTCATTGCGAGAAGCGCGACGAAGCAATCCATTTTTAGTCGCGTGGATTGCTTCGCTTCGCTCGCAATGACGGTCTGAATTGTCATCACTTGTGGATCAGCGTTCCCGTGCCCTGATTGGTGAACAGTTCGAGCAGCACCGCGTGCGGTGTCTTGCCGTCGATGATGACCACGCCCTCGACCCCGGCTTCCAGCGAGTAGATGCAGGTTTCGACCTTCGGGATCATGCCGCCGGAAATCGTGCCGTCGGCGATCAGCTTGCGCGCGTCCTTGATCGACAGTTCGGGAATGAGCTTCTTCGACTTGTCGAGCACGCCCGGCACGTCCGTCAGGAGCAAAAGGCGCTTGGCCTTCAATGCACCGGCGACCGCACCGGCGAAGGTGTCGGCGTTGACGTTGAAGGTCTGGCCGGTGGCGGATGACGCCAGCGGCGCCAGCACCGGGATCAGTTCGTAACCGATCAACTGATTGAGCAGCGTAAGATCGACCTTGTCGGGTTCGCCGACGAAGCCGAGATCGATCACCTTCTCGATGTTCGAGCCGGGATCGACCATGGTGCGCGTCGCCTTGGTGGCGGTCACCATGTTGCCGTCCTTGCCGCAAAGGCCCACTGCCTTGCCGCCGGCCTCGTTGATGTGGCTGACGATCTGCTTGTTGATCGACCCGGCCAGCACCATTTCGACGATCTCGATGGTCGCTGCGTCGGTGATGCGCAGTCCGGAGGCGAATTCCGACTTGATGCCGAGGCGCGTCAGCATCGCGGCGATCTGCGGTCCTCCGCCATGCACGACCACGGGATTGATCGCGGTCTGTTCGAGCAGAACGATGTCGCGGGCGAACTGCCTGGCGAGATTTTCCTCGCCCATGGCGTGGCCGCCGTATTTGATGACGATGGTTTCCTCGTCGTACCGCTGCATATGCGGCAGCGCTTCGGACAGGATGCGGGCCTGATCCTGCGGGCTGATGTCGTGCAAATCGATCATGAGGGGATCTCGTTCACGCGGGGGTGGCAGGGGTTTAGCCGATTGCGGCAGCGGCGCAAAGCGCCCGCATAGCGGATCAGGCAGCCCGTCGCGGCCAGGCGGCGGCGATCGCCAGCACAAGCCAGCTTAAGATCAGCAGCGTGCCGCCGGTCGGGGCAGCCATTGTGAACAATCCGTGACCGGCATACTGGCGCATCACCAGATCGCCCGCGAACAGCGCAGCGCCGACGATGAAGCCAAAGGTCGCGGTGAGGCCCAGGTGACGCTGGGCGATGCCGTGTCCGGTCAGCAGCGCAGCGCCGACCACGGCGCTGGCGTGGAACAGCAGCATTGAAGACCCGGAGCCAAGCCGTGTTGCGTCAGGCTGATGGGCTGCGGCGGCAGCCAGCGCGACACCCGCGGCGCCCATCAATCCGGCCAGCGCGACCGCGAGGCGTAACGCGCCATTCTGGGTCATCCACTAATCTTTCTGTTTGGGCATGATCTGAACCGAAAACCGGTTCCCACTTTTCGTGATCATGCCCTTTCCCTCAAAAGACGGATCATGGCGGCGCGCAGTTCGGGCATGCCGTCGCCGGTGCGCGAGGATGTGACCAGCAATTCCGGAAACGCCGCCGGATGTTTCGATAGCGTCGCGAGGGTGGCGGCCATGGTCGCTTCGAGTTCGGACTTTTTTACCTGATCGGCCTTGGTCAGCACCACCTGATAGCTCATGGCGGACTTGTCGAGGGTTCTCAGAATTTCGGCATCAACGTCCTTGAAGCCGTGCCGCGAGTCGATCAGCACATAGACGCGGGCGAGGTTGGCGCGGCCTTGCAGGAATTTGTGGATCAGCGTGGTCCACGACGCGACCTTGGTTTTCGGCGCGGACGCATAGCCGTAGCCCGGCATGTCCACCAGCCGCAGCCCGGCATCCTTGCCGTCCGCAGGCGTCGGGCCTTCGAAGAAGATCAGTTCCTGGGTGCGGCCCGGCGTGTGCGAGGTGCGCGCCAATGCGTTGCGGCCGGTCAGGGCGTTGATGAGGCTCGACTTGCCGACATTGGAACGGCCGGCGAATGCGACCTCGACGCCGGCCATCGGCGGCAGCGTCTCGATCGACGGCGAGGCCCAGAAGAATTGCCAGTCGCCCGCGAAGATCTTTCGTCCGGCCTCGATCAGCTCCGCATCGGTTTTATCGTTCATGCGAAGGTATCCAGTCATGCGTCGATGAAATCACGACGTCTCCAATAATATCATGCCCGGCACGAAGCCGGGCATGACGAAAGCGCAGGCAATAGCGGGCGCCGGGCTACGTCGTTTTCTTGCTGCCGGCGAACACCGCCTTCAGATTATCGAACAGTTCCACCTTCGCGCCGTTCTTGCGCATGATGTAGCTCTGCTGCAGCACCGACAGCAGGTTGTTCCAGGCCCAGTAGATCACGAGACCGGCCGGGAAACCTGCGAGCATGAAGGTGAAGATCAGCGGCATCCAGTCGAAGATCATCTTCTGCGTCGGATCCGGCGGGGTCGGGTTCAGCTTCATCTGGAACCACATCGTGATGCCCATGATGATGGGCCAGATGCCGAGGTGCAGGTAATAGCCGAGCACCGGAAGCTGGGTCGGGTCGAACGCCAGCAAGCCGAACAGGTTGAACAGGTTAGTCGGATCCGGCGCGGAGAGGTCCTTGATCCATCCGAAGAACGGCGCGTGCCGCATTTCGATGGTGACGAACAGAACCTTGTAGAGCGAGAAGAACACCGGGATCTGGATCAGAATCGGAAGACAGCCCGCGATCGGGTTGATCTTCTCCTTCTTGTAGATCTCCATCATCTCCTGCTGCTGCTTCATCTTGTCGTCAGGATACTTGTCCTTCAACGCGGCGAGCTGCGGCTGCACGGCCTTCATCTTGGCCATCGACGCGTAGGACTTGCTGGCGAGCGGGAAGAAGATCAGCTTGACCAGCACCGTCACCGCCAGGATGGCGACGCCGAAGTTGCCGAAGATGTGGAAGAACCAGTCGATGGCCCAGAACATCGGCTTGGTGATGAAGTAGAACCAGCCCCAGTCGATCAGACGGTCGAACTTGTTGAGGCCGAGCTGTTTGTCATAGGTGTCGACGGTGGCGCTTTCCTTGGCGCCTGCGAACAGGCTGGTCGTCGTCGTCGCGGTGCCGCCGATTGCGACCGTCATCGGGTCGAGCAGGTAATCGGTCTGGTAGGTCCGCAGGGTGCCTACGAGGTTCGACGAGTAGCGCGCCTGCAACGAGGCCTTCGGGCTCGGCAGCAGCGTCGCGGCCCAGTACTTGTCGGTGATGCCCATCCACGCGTTGGTGACCTTGAATTCCACCGCCTTGGCGTCGTCGATTTTCTTGTAGCCGTATTCCTGAAGGCCCTGGTCGCCGAGAACGCCGATCAGGCCTTCGTGCAGGATGTAGTAGCCCGAGACGTGCGGCGCGCCGTGGCGGGAGATCAAGCCGAATGGATACAGCGTCACCGGAGCGTCGCCGACATTCGCGACGTCATCCTTGATGGTGAAGAGATACTTGTCGTCGATGGAAATGGTGCGCTTGAAGGTCAGGCCCTGACCGTTATTCCAGGTCAGCGTGACCGGCGTCGCCGGCGTCAGCGAGCCCGCGCCTTCCTGTTTCCAGACGGTGTCCTTGTCCGGCATTTTCGTCGTCGCGCCTGCGGCCGGCACGAAGCCGAATTCGGCGTAGAACGGCTCCTTGGTGCCCGATGGCGAGAACAGCTCAATCGCGGGCGATTTCGGATCGACGGTTTCGCGATACTTCACCAGCGCGACGTCGTCGATGCGGCCGCCGGTCAGCGCGATGCTGCCGCTGATGCTCGGCGTTTCGATCTTCACGCGCGGGCCGGCGGCGATCACGGTGGACCGGCTCTGCACAGGTACGTTCGCGGCCGGCGTGACGGTTGGACCGCCCGGAACGGGGGCCTGCGAGGTCGCTCCCGGCTGCGGCGATGCAGGATTGGCCGGCGTCGGCGCGGGGTTAGCCGCCTGCTTCTGCGCAAGCTCGGCCTGCTGCGCGGCGCGCTGCTTTTCCATCGTGGGAATGTTGTAGAAATACTGCCATGCGATCAGCACGAGGCCCGACAGAATGACGGCGAGGATGGTGTTGCGATTTTCAATCATTCTCTAGGGCTCGCATCGTTCAGGTCGCGTCATTCGACCGGGCGGGTTTGGGAATTCGCAGTGTTTAAGGCGCTGGACTGTCTCGACGTCTGGCGCTCGAGGCGGCTGAGCGCCGAGCGCAGATCGTTGAACATGGTTTCAAAGCCGCGGTCCAGCGCGGCACGACGGCCCACTATCACATAATCATGGTGAGGTCGCATGGATATGACGTCGAGTCGCTTCACCAATTCGCGAAGCCTGCGCCGGACGCGGTTGCGTTCCGTGGCGGTGCCGACCTTTTTGGTCACAGTGAAACCGACGCGTACCGGGCCACCGTCGTCGCGCGCGCGGGTCTGCACCACAAAGGCGGGGCCGGCCATGCGTGGTCCACTGGCCGCTGCGACGAAATCCGCGCGCTGCTTCAACCGGTCCATGATCTCAACCGGCGCATGGGAAAGTGTCTCGGATAAGGTCCGGTCAGGCGCTCAAACGCTTGCGGCCACGCGCACGGCGGGCGGCGAGAACCTTGCGGCCGCCGACAGTCGCGAGACGGGCACGGAAGCCGTGACGGCGCTTGCGCACCAGTTTGCTGGGTTGATAAGTCCGCTTCACGGTCGTTCTCCGCTGCCAAATGCTCGTCCGACCAACGTGTCGGAGGCAATTCGCCGATATTGAGATGAAATCCTGCGATGTTGGCCCTGAAGAGGACCAATTTCGATCCAAAATGAACCGGCCCGGTCAAGTCGGGCCATCGAGGACAGTTGGCGCGGCTTATACGGGAGGCTCCCGTTTTCGTCAATCGAGAGAGCTATTAACATGAACTGGAGCCGGTTGGGCAGCCGGGGGCATGCTATGGCCTAAACCATAGATATTTCCGGGGTTTGACCCGGCTCCCGGCCGGGCGCATCCTGCGCGGGGAAATCACGGCAAAAGACAGGCTTTTTATTCCATGGCGGTATCCGGCCCAGAGCCCAATCGGAGCACGGCCCGGCCCCCAACCGGGCTGCGGTTCGGGCTGTCCGGCAAGCTGCTGCTGCTGACCATTCCGCTGATTCTGATCGCCGAAGTCCTGATCTACGTTCCTTCCATCGCCAATTTCCGGATGAACCGGCTCAACGACCGGCTGGCTGCGGCCAGCACGGCGGCGCTGGTGCTGGACGCCGCTCCGAGCGGCATGGTGCCCGACGCGCTGGCCCGGCAGATTCTGGCGAGCATCGGTGCCCGCGCCGTCGCCATCAAGACCGGCCAGCAGCGCAGGCTTCTGGCGGCAGCGGACATGCCGGCGAAGATCGACCACGATGTCGACATGCGCGACATGAATGCGTGGTCGGCCATCGTCGATGCATTCCAGGTGATGCTCGACAGCGGCGACGAAGTGATGCGCATCCTCGGCCCCGCCCCCGGCAGCGGGCAGTTCATCGAGGTGGTGGTCGACGAGAAGCCGCTGCGCGCCGCGATGTTCCGCTTTTCGCGCAACGTGCTGCTGCTGTCGCTGGTGATGGCGATCATCACCGCGGGGCTGATTTATTACGCCCTGCACCATCTGTTCGTGCGGCCGATGCGGCGCGTCACGGCCAACCTCGTCGCCTTCCATGAGAATCCGGAAAGCACGGCGCGGATCATCGAACCCTCGAAACGCAGCGATGAAATAGGCCTCGCGGAGCGGGAGCTTTCCGACATGCAGCGCGACCTCGTGTCGATGCTGCATCAGAAAAGCCATCTCGCGGCGCTCGGCCTTGCGGTGTCGAAGATCAACCACGACCTGCGCAATCTGCTGGCGTCGTCGCAATTGCTGTCCGATCAGCTGGCGAGCGTGCCCGATCCGCGCGTGCAGCGGTTCGCGCCGAAGCTGATGCGCTCGCTGGAGCGCGCCATCGCGTTTTGTCAGTCGACACTCTCTTATGGCAAGGCGCAGGAAGCGCCGCCCGACCGCCGCATGATCCTGATCGAGCCGATCATCAATGAGGTCCGCGAATCGGCGGGGATCGCCTCTGACACGTCGATTGAGTGGATCAGCGCCATCGAGCGCGGGCTCACCGTCGATGCCGACCCCGATCAGATGTTCCGGGTGCTGCTGAATCTCGTACGGAACGCAGCACAGGCGCTGGGGAGCGACAGATCGAACGCGGCGCGGCAGATCCGCGTCACCGGCCGCCGCGAGGGCAGCGTGACCATCGTGGAAATTTCGGACACCGGCCCCGGCATCCCGGAGAAGGCGCGCGCGCATTTGTTCGAGGCCTTTCAGGGCTCGTCACGCGACGGCGGGACCGGATTGGGGCTCGCGATTGCAGCGGAACTGGTCCGCGCGCATGGCGGCGAGCTTCATCTGGTAGAAGGGACCATCGGAGCCGCGTTCCGAATCACGATTCCGGATCGTGCCGTGGAGCTGCTCAGCCACCGGGAGGCGCGGGCCCGGGCTTGAAAAACCTGCGTTTTGGCCCGAAATCCCTTGCCTATCGATCTTGCAAAGCCATCCCGGAGCCGGTAGCTATGGCGCTCTTTCGCGGAGCGGCCTCCGGCCCTCAAATCCGCGAAATGCGCGCCCGTAGCTCAGCTGGATAGAGCACTAGACTACGAATCTAGGGGTCAGGAGTTCGAATCTCTTCGGGCGCGCCATTTTCCCACCATTCGGAATAAAACTGCGAACTATGTCGGCTCGTGGGCGCGGTGGTATTCTTCCGTGTTCTTCAGATAGCTGACGTTGCAGACAGGTCGAGGGTTTTCGCGTTCTGCCCCATAGGCGACCTTGGCGACGTCCGCTTGCGGGTGGCGCTTATCGTAGCCGCGATTGCTCGCGAAACTGTCGCGGCGTAACACCGGCAATTCGGCGGAAGGCGCGGCTGAAGTGTGCCGGATCCGTGTAGCCGGAAGAAAATGCGATTTCGATAATCTTGGAATCAGTGTCACGCAAAAGCTTACTCGCGTTCTCATATCTGACGGTGTCGAGTAAGTCTGAATACGTAAGGCCGATGTGCGAGAGCTTGCGTTGAAAGCTTCGTGTGCTAACGCCCGCCATCTCCGCGACTTCAGCAAGATATGGAGTTCTTTCGTCCAGATAGGACGGCAGCATCAGTTTAAGTAAGTCAACGATGTCATAGCCAGAAGGGCCATCTTCGTCATCGCGCGGCGACGGACTTATTTCGATCGGGCAGTTAGAGAGACTCAGATGCGAGCTCGGCACATCGATCCAAGCGGCGTGCTGGCCCGACAGAAAACGTACATTTGGCCAGGAGGATTGCGTCGCCGGACTCGGCGTGTAGCGAGCTTCAAAGGCGATCGTCGCCGGCATCCAGTCCGGCCCTGTAAACTGCCGGACGATGTGTATGGAGCAAATGTTCTGGATCCATTGCGCGTGTTCCAGATGCAAGAGCCCGGTTGTCCCGGCGAGCCTGCTGCAAATCCGCACGTGATCGTCGTCGTGCTCGATCCACATATTCAGAATTGTATCCTCCCGCGACGCCCATCTGCAGGAATGCTGTAGCGCAACAAGCAATGTCGGGGAGTGAGCGATCAAGGCCCGAGTTTTTTCTCGCAGATGGGAAAAGTGCAGCCGCTGACTGGCCAGGAATCCGAATTCTTCAATACCCTGGCTTTTCTGGGCGGTTTCCATGAAGCGGATTGCCGGCAGTAGCGGGATGTAGAGATCGCTCTTTGCCTCGAGAGACGACGGAAGCCGAAACTTTTCCAGAAGCGAATTCGTCGGCGCGCCGATATCGTCAAGAATCCCGGCGAAAGGAAGAAGAAACTGGCAGCGCGTCAAAGGGATGTTAACCATCGGATCTCGTCGCGATCATAGAGTTGAAGCTTTCCACCAACCAGAATTTGGCCGGATTCGCTACCGGCGAGCATCGAGATTTCGCCGTTCTGTTGCCGGCACATGCCGGTCTTGAAGCGTAGCGGTTCGCGTCAAAGTAGCCGCAGCGTGCGCAGTGGTAATAATTCACCTGCAGATGGCCCGGTCGCTAGCGATTGGCGCGAAATGGCAAGACTAGCGATCTGTCTATTCTCAAAATGATCCGAACAGAGTTCGGATGCCGATCAGACAGTGATCGGTTAGATGGCATTTGACTTGTCCCGCGCCGCGCCGTGCGGAATGGTCCCGCGCCGTTACTCAGCACGGCTTTGAATGAAGAGGTATGTCCATGTTCCACTCGGTTGGAATCAGTCTCGCATTTGCTTCAGTTGCACTGACCGGTGCAGCATTTGCCCAGACGCCAGACAGCAAAATGCCGGTCACCGTTGACAATTTCGCCCGCGCCGAGACCGACCATTACCTTGCGGCGAATGCAAAGGCCGTAGGCGGGCTGGGCAAATTTCAGCATTCCCGGGAGCCCGTATCGATCGATAAGCAAACGGTCATCCGCATGAATCGGGATACGCTCTATTCGTTTGCGGTGTTCGATCTTGCCGGCGGATCGGTCACGCTCTCGCTGCCCGACACGGGCAAGCGCTACATGTCGATGATGGTCGTCGATCAGGATCATTACCTGCCAATCGTCGCCTACGGCACAAAGCCGGTTACGTTGACGCAGAAATCTGTTGGCACCCGGTATGCCTTCGTCGCTATCCGGACGCTGGTTAATCCCAATGATCCGAAGGACCTTGGTGAGGTCCACAAGCTTCAGGACGCCATCAAGGTCAGCCAGAAGGCGACAGGCAAGCTCGAGCTTCCAAACTGGGATGAAGGAAGCCTGACGGACGTCCGCAATGCGCTGCTCGGACTGGCAAAGTTCCAGACGTCGTTTCGCGGTTCCTTTGGCGCCCGTGGCCAGGTCGATCCGATCCAACACCTGATCGGCACCGCTGCCGGATGGGGCGGCATTCCGGACAAGGACGCCATCTACGTAAGCTTCACGCCTGCGAAGAACGACGGCAAGACGGTCTACACCTTCAATATGCCGAAGACTGTGCCGGTGAAGGAGTTCTGGTCGGTCAGCGTGTACAACGCGAAGGGCTTCTTCGAGAAAAACGAATACAATGCCTATTCGATCAACGACATCACCGCGAAAAAGAATGCCGACGGCTCTGTGACCGTGCAGTTCGGCGGCTGTGACGGCAAGATCCCGAACTGTCTGCCGATCGTTGAAGGCTGGAACTACACCGTCCGGCTTTATCGGCCAGAGCAACCCCTTGCCAGCGGCAAGTGGAAACTCCCGGAGGCGAAGCCCTCAATCTAAGTCTCAAAGGATTGGCTTTCGAGGAGGAGACATCGGTTTCGTCGCCCCTCACTGTCACACCTCAATCGCCCGCATCCCGAATTGCCGCTGATGTCATAGCGAAGCAAAAAAGCGATCGCAGTTCGCGTCTTTGTCTCTAGATGGGGAATGCGGTCGCCGCATAGCGATTGGCACGAAATGGCAAGACTGGCGATCTGCGTGCGCACAAAATGATCCGCAAGTGGATCGGCGCCAGCTCGGCTGTCTATTCCGCCTCCCTGATGCTTCCGAAAGTGGAATTGGTACCATTATGTTCAGAACACTGATCATCGCAGCAGTCGTCGGCGTCACATCGATGCAAGCGGCGCGCGCGCAGACCGACCTCAGCACCTACGCCGACGCCAACGGGTATTTGGACGTTCAAAAACTGACGTGCGCTCAACTCGCCGGCACGTGGCAGCAGGATGCGGACATGCTCACCAGCTGGTACAGCGGCTGGTACAATGGCCTTGCTCGCAAGCACCTGTTGAACATCAAGCGAGGAAAAGAGCTCGAGCACGAGGTGATCGTGTATTGCAAAGCCAATCCGAGCAAAAAGATGATCGAGGCGATCGCCGTTGTCTTCAAAGACGCGCGAGCCGCGGCGGGAATCAAGATGAAGTAAACACGAACGCAGCGCGCGCGATCGGGTGCCGCCCGATCGTGCGCCGGTTCACCTCCTCGCGTGTCCTGTGGCTGCGTGTGGCGGCGGTGACGCTGTGGAAGCGCCAAGGTCAAGACATCAATGTCAGGGGAAGTTGTGCGCTATCTCGTCATCGGGTTGACGTCGGCATCATTGCACATGCCAGCTTGGGCCTCCGATCTTCCACAGCCCGGCTCGCCGCGCACTCCTGTCATCGCATCAGCACCAAGCTTCTCCGTCACAAGCTATCTCTGGGCAACCGCGATTGACGGAAAGAGCGCGACGTTCCCGCCACTGCCGGCAGCAGACATCAGCCTCCGTTTCCGAGATGTCCTCAAGGAATTGGACGGCGGGATGATGATTGCCGCAGAAATGCGCGCTGATCGGTGGAGCTTTCTGGTCGACGGGCAATTTGGTCAGGTTACGGCCGGAGGCAACCTGCCTGGTCCGTTCTTCTCATCGCTGAAGGTGCGCTCCCAAAGCACGACCATTCAAGTCTCGGCCCTCTACCGGACTTACGAGGACGCGGCTCTTTCGCTGGATGTCGGAGCAGGCATCCGGTTCTGGAACCTGAACAACAAGCTGGAGATCCAGCCTGGTCTGGCGAATCTTCACGTTGATCATCGCCAATCCGAGACGTGGGCGGATCCCACGTTCGGTGCCCGGCTCGGACTGAATCTCGGCGGCCCATGGACCTTGACGGTCGCAGGCGACGTTGGCGGCTTTGGTGTCGGCTCGCGCTCGACGTGGCAGGCATTGGGTACGGTCAACTACGCATGGAATGAAAACTGGACGTTGAAAGCCGGCTATCGCGCATTGCACGTCGACTATCGCAACGGCGGATTTTCGTACGACGTAACCCTGCACGGTCCCGCCGTTGCAGCAACCTACCGTTTCTAACCGGCAACTCTCACTCACCTTGTGGCGCGCCTCGGCCAGACGGTCGGGACCCGTATTTCAAGGAATTCCAGTCGCTTGATCATCTCGGCGATATTGAAATGAACGGAGACGATCCATGACTGCGAACCTGGCTCGACCCGCAGGTGCATCCATCTTCTTGCTGCTCGCGATTTGCGGGCAGGCCCTCGCGCAATCGAGCGAAGCTCGACCGAACGTCACTGATCCACATTTCAAGATTGCACCCGGCTATCTGAAGCCGTCCGAATTGCCGAACAGCTTGGTGCTGCTGGGTCCGCCCCCTGAGGCGGGTTCGGCGGCTCTGGCCAGGGACGAAGAGGCGCGCAAGGCGACGATCCCGCTGCGAGGCACCGACCGCTGGAAGCTTGCTATCACAGACGCCGATCTCGCCTTCCCGCAGGCGGCCGACAATTTTTCCTGCGCGATGGGTATCAAGATCACCGAAACGCAGACCCCTCGGCTCTATGCCATGATGCAAAAGGTGTTGTCCGACTTCGGACTCTCCACCTACGGTGTAAAGAACAAGTACAATCGTGTTCGGCCCTTCGTCGTCCATGAGGAGGCGACATGCAGAGCGGATCAGGAAGCGATCTTGCGGGGGGACGGCTCCTACCCCTCCGGCCACACCGCTGCCGGATGGGGATGGGCGCTGGTTTTCTCACAGATCAATCCCGAACGCTCGAATGAGCTGTTCCGGCGTGGTCTGGCCTTCGGCCAGAGTCGGGTGATCTGCAACGCTCACTGGCAGAGCGACGTCGATGCGGGGCGCATCATGGGAGCGGCGACCGTTGCGCGGTTGCAGACCGATCCGGCCTTTCTTGCCGATCTCAAGGCGGCAGAAGCGGAGGTGAACGCAGCCAAGGCGACGCCATCAGCTTTGATGCCGGATTGCGCTGCCGAAGCCGCAGTCTTGTCGGCGCAATAAGCGGGCGCTGAAGGGCCTTCAATCGAAACAATCGCGCTAATCCGGGTTTCCGGACCATCCGCTTGAAACGCGAACTCGCGACCTGAAGCGTTCGACGTTGGTAGGATTAAGTAACAATTTCAATAGTATAAGAGTTCGCAGTTTTATTCTGAATGGCGCGCCATTTTGCCATCACTTAAATAAAATCTCGAACCTGGTGCTGACCTCCGTTGAGGTAGGCACTCGTATTTATCCCTGCGGATAAGTACCGTCGGGTTCAGCCCTCCGGCAGCCCGGCCGCAACCATGGACCGGATCAGGCGCTCGGACCCTTCCACGAATGACGGGCTGGCATTCTTCGTCGGAGGGGAGACGTTCAGCGCCGTGGTGCCGGGCCGTAACTCCAGCCCTTTTTTCATGGCCGCCCTTGCGTCGTCGATACGGCCCAGCTTCTGATAGACTGCTGCCAGCAGCATGTGCGAGCGCCCCGACGCCGGCGTAATGTCGATTGATCGCTGCACCCATGGCAGCGCATCGTCGTATCGATCCAGCAGAGCATTCGCCCAACCCGCGCCGAGCAGCCACGTCCAGCGCGACACGCGCGGCGTATCGAAACGGTCGGCTTGCTGGAATGTTGCGAGCGCATCTTCAAAACGGCCGAGGTGAATCTGGCCGAGGCCGACAAGATAAAGAGCAAGCCCATTCCACGGATCGTAATTCAGCGCCTTTGCGCAGGTTACAAGACTGTCGGCAAAACGATTGGTTGCGCTCAGGAAGCGGCAATAGGTCTCCAGCACCGGGATCGAGTCGGGTTTCGCTCGCAGCGCGCGCTCCAGCGTCGCGCCGGCTTGCGCTTCCGCCGCGATCGCATCGGTCGGGGTGTACCAGACCATCTGGATGCCGCGCATCTGGAGTGCAGCGAGCGCGACAGCGATGTCGATGTTATCGGGCTCGGCGAGAAGCTCCTTCTGCAACATCGTCTGGGCGACGCCAAAGCGCTCGCGTGATGTTTGATTGATCGAGGCGGTCGCCTGTTCGATCGTGACTCTGGCCTTGCCGGTGGGCGAGACTCCGGTCGCGGATTTCTTGTTCTCCAGCAGCCGGTTCAATTGCTGCGCAAGCTGATGACCGGCTCCCGCCGCAAGCCGCGATTGCTGGAGTTGCAGATCGAGGTCGTTGAGGTCGACCGAAACCGTGGCGACGGAATGGATATCACCAGTCGCCGTTTCGATCATGCGC
The DNA here is from genome assembly GCF_058800765.1 of Afipia sp. GW822-FHT04G07. NCBI lineage: Bacteria > Pseudomonadati > Pseudomonadota > Alphaproteobacteria > Hyphomicrobiales > Nitrobacteraceae > Afipia > Afipia sp. GW822-FHT04G07. Next base: position 2,298,417 of record NZ_JBXAMP010000001.1, on the reverse strand, counting down.
GCCTGAAGGGTCCAGGCTTGCGAACCGCGCTGCAATTCGCCGCGCACGACGAAGTCCGCTTGTGCGGTGGTTATGGACGCCTGCTCGGGTTGATGTGCGTCGGCTGCCGATTGCGGCGCGATCACCCGGATATAGTCTATTCTGGCAAGGCCATCGATCAGGCGGTTGGTGACAGCGCCTGCCATCCCTGCGTCCGGAGAATCGCCAGACTCGGCAATGGGCATCACCGCAACGGTCGGCGGCGTGCGCTTGAAGATGAGGCCGGACCTGAAGGCCGGCGCCGCGACCGCAAGCCCGATGATCATGCAAAGCGCAGCCACGGTCGCGATGGCGACCGGCCCGCGCAGGCTGAACATCCGCTGCGATCTTGCAGCGTCAGGAATAATCGTCGGCGCGACGGCCTGCTCGGGCAGCGCAATCTGGGCGGGAGTGGCGATGTCGGCCGGTCCGGTCGAGACCTCGGCGGCAAACAGGTAGCCGCGGCCGGAGACAAGCCTGACCATCTGCCGCTGGTCGTCGCCAAGCGCCGAGCGAATCTCGCGGATACACTGGAACAGGCTGTCTTCACCGACATGGACGTCAGGCCAGACCGCCTCCATCAGTTCCTCCTTGCTGAGGACCCGGCCGGCATTGCTGGCGAAGTGTTGAAGCATGTCGAACGACTTGGGACGGAGCTTGATCAACGCGCCATCGTTGCCGCGCAACTCGGCCCGCTTCTCATCCAGCGCAAAACCCGCAAAGCGAAACACCCGGTCCTCGCATTCCTGAAGGAAGGAAATATCCAAGCAGCTTAACCCGCGCGGCTTGAAAAAGGAATTTCAGAAAAATTTCAGAACAAATTCCTGCCGATTCAGGACACTTGTTGCGTCGCCATGAGATGTAGATGCCCTGCTTCGCTGGCCGGGGGCTGCAAGCGCGGGGCTGTTAGCTGCGGGGGGGAGGGCAAGCGTTGCGGAATCAGGGGGGACGATTTGGGATGGTCCGTCGGTTGCGGGCCACCGTCCTCGGCTGCGTCTGTCTGGTCGCGTCGGTCATTCCGGCGGCCGCCGTTTGCGACGGTGTCGTCAACTGCTCGGGGGATATCTCGGGCGGCGTCAGCTATGACGGCAACTCGGTCACGACCCTCAACGTCAACTCCCTGACCAACAATGTCACGCCTTCCAGCGGCGTATCGGGATTAAGTCTTACGGCCCGCGCCGATGATGGAGACAACGGCCGCGATGGCGGCGTAGGAATCGGCGTTCAGCCTGGCGACAACGGCAACGGCGCCAACACTCTCAATCTCACCTATTCGCAGCCCGGCGCAAATCCTTCGGCAGGAAGCTCCGGTGCGATCGTTACGACGAATGCATCCGGCATCGTCGTCACAGCGCGAGGCGGCAACGGCGGTAGCGGTGGCGACGCCTATGTCGCGGGCAATGGACGCGGCGGCGGCGACGGTGGGGCCGGCGGCACCGTAACCGTTTCAGCCACAGGCGCCATCTCGACATCCGGTAACGGCGCGGCGGGCATTGTCGCGGCCAGCGTTGGCGGCGACGGCGGTAACGGCGGCGATTCTGCCGGCCTCGGCGGAAGCGGAGGCAACGGCGGCGAAGGTGGTCATGCCAACGCGGTATCGGTAACTCTCAACGGATCTGTCAGAACCAGCGGCTCCGATGCAAACGGCATCAGCGCCGTGAGCCGCGGCGGCGCTGGAGGCTCCGCAGGCGACTGCACCGGAATTTATTGCGGATCGAACAGCGGCGGCGGCGCGGCTTATGGTTCGACTGTCGATGTCTCGACCACGTCGACATCGGCCATCGAAACATTCGGCACCTATTCCAACGGCATCTATGCAGCAAGTATCGGCGGGTTCGCCGGCGGCGGTGGAGGTTCCTACGGCGTCGTCGCGTTCGGCAGCAGCGGCGCAAGCGCTGGTGATGGCGGGACCGTTACCGTTACGAATGCCGGTTCGATCACGACACATGCGGCAAACTCCTACGGCATTTTCGCGCAGAGCATCGGTGGCGGTGGCGGCGGTGGCGGCAGTTCGGGCGGTCTGGTGTCGCTTGGCGGCAGCGGATCGAGCGGCGGCAACGGCGGCAATGTGTCGGTCACCAATAGCGGAGCCATCTCCACCAGCGCGGCAAAGTCCATCGCGATCTTCGCACAAAGCGTCGGCGGCAGCGGTGGCGACGGCGGAAATTCCGGCGGGCTCGTTTCGTTAGGCGGCAACGGATCTTCGACGACGCCCGGCGGCACCGTCAGCGTCAGCAACACGGGCACGCTGAACACTCAGGGCGCGGACTCTCAGGGCATTCTCGCGCAGAGCATTGGCGGCGGTGGCGGCAACGGCGGCACAGCCGGTGGCACGTTTTCCTTCGGCGGCAGCGGAGGCGGCGGCGGCGTTGGCGGCAACGTGACCGTCAGCAATGGCGGCTCGATCACCACACAAGGCGTCAATTCAATCGGCATTCAGGCTCAGAGTGTCGGCGGCGGCGGCGGCAATGGCGGCAACTCGGTTGCGTTCACTACAAGCATTTTAAGTCTGGCGATGGGCGGCAGCGGCGGTGCCGGTGGCGCGGGGGGCGCGGTGATCGTGCAGGGCACGAGCGGCACTCCGGCCTACAACATCAACACATCCGGCAATAGCGCCTCGGGTATCCTTGCGCAAAGCGTCGGCGGTGGTGGCGGCAACGGGGGATTCGCAGTCAGCGCATCCGGCCCGACCGACTTCTCGGCTGCGGTCGCCCTTGGCGGCACCGGCGGCAGTGGCGGCGCGGGTTCGTCGGTCACGGTGACGACCGCCGCGACCATATCCACCAGCGGCAGTCAATCGAATGGCATCTCCGCGCAGAGCATCGGCGGTGGCGGCGGCAATGGCGGATTTGCTGTCGCGGCCGGATTGTCAGGCGTCAGCGTCTCCGTCGGGCTGGGCGGAAAGGGCGGCAGCGGCGGCGCTGCGAACAACGTGACGGTGAGCAACACCGGTGCGATCACCACGTCGGGACGGGATTCCAACGGCATCATCGCGCAGAGCATCGGCGGTGGTGGCGGCGACGGCGGGTTCGCGGTTGCGGCCAGCGGTGGCGGCATCGCCGCGGCGATTGGTCTTGGCGGCAGCGGCGGTGGCGGCGGCACCGGAAGCACCGTGTCGGTGACAAGCAATGGCGCGATCACTGCGTTCGGTTCGCAATCGCGCGGCATCGTTGCGCAAAGCATCGGCGGCGGTGGCGGCAACGGCGGCTTCGCGGTGAGCGGCGCATTCAGTTTTACGCCGCCCCTCGTTCCGGGAGCGGCGTCCGTCGGCATCAGTCTTGGCGGCAGCGGCGGTGCCGGACAAACAAGCTCGTCAGTCTCGGTGTCGAGTACAGGTAACATCACGACCCACGGTGAGAATGCGCAGGCGATCATCGCGCAAAGTATCGGCGGCGGTGGCGGCAATGGCGGGTTCAGCGTCGCGGGGGCGTTCTCCGCAGGCGGCGGCGTGACTGGCGCGGCGGCCGTCAGTGTTGGCGGCAGCGGATCGGGCGGCGGCAATGCCGCCAGTGTCAGCGTATCGAGCAATGGCAATGTATCGACCAGCGGAAGCGGATCGACTGCGATCCTGGCGCAGAGTGTCGGCGGCGGCGGCGGTAACGGCGGATTCAGTCTCTCGGCGGCTGGCGCGCAAACCGGAGCGGTGGGTGTCAGTGTCGGTGGAGCAGGTGGCCTCGGTGGCATTGCGGGCTCGGTCACCGTCACCAATACCGGAACGGTTTCGACCGATGGTGATCGCGCACGCGGCATTCAGGCTCAAAGCATCGGCGGCGGCGGCGGCGACGGTGGCTTCAGCGTCGCCGGGACGTTGACGACCGGACCGGGCGCCGGAAGCGTGAGTGTCGGCGGCAGCGGAAGCGGCGGTCAGGATGCGAGCAGCGTCGTGGTCAACAGCAATGTCGGATCGACGCCGGGCTCGACCCTGACAATGCGAACATCCGGCGACGACGCCTCCGCGATCTATGCACAGAGCGTCGGCGGTGGTGGCGGCAGCGGCGGCTTCAGCGGCGCGCTGTCGGCGGGCACGGCCGGGACGTTTGTCAATGTCGGCGTCAGCGTTGGCGGCAATGCCGGCACCGCCGGACAAGCCGGCACGGTCAATGTCACGAGCGTCGACAACATCTTCACCAGCGGCAAGGGCTCGAATGCGATCCTGGCCCAAAGCATCGGTGGCGGCGGCGGCGACGGTGGCCAGAGCATGTCGCTCGCTTTCAATTCCGCGGCGATGTCGGGAGCATTGACGGCGTCCGTCGGCGGAAAAGGCGGCGGTGGCGGCAACGGCAACACTGTGACCGTCAACAGCACCGGCTCACTCACGACGGTTGGCGATACATCGGCGGCGGTCTTTGCGCAGAGTATCGGCGGCGGCGGCGGCACCGGTGGTTTCGCAGGCGCTGTCTCCCTGACAGCGGCGCCCGACTGCGGCTGCAATACCAATCTCAGCCTTGCACTGAGCATCGGCGGCTCCGGCGGTGCAGGTGGTGATGGTGGCATTGTGAACGTCACCCGTAACGGCAGCATCTCGACGTCGGGCTCGCAATCTTTCGGAATTCTGGCGCAGAGCATCGGCGCCGGCGGCGGCAGCGGCGGCTTTTCATTCGCGGGCGGTTTCGCGCAGCGCAACTCTTACAACGTGAACTTTGCGCTTGGTGGTTCGGGCGCTGTCGGTGGCACGGGCGGAGCCGTCACCGTCAACAATACAGGCGCGATTTCTACCGGCGGAACGGATTCCACGGCGATCCTTGCGCAAAGCATCGGCGGCGGTGGCGGCAACGGCGGGTTCTCCGTCGCCAGCGCCATCGGCGTCGGCGGCACGGCCACCAGCGTCAACATGGGCGTGTCGATCGGCGGATCAGGCGGCGCGGGCGGAACAGGCGGGACAGTCAACGTCACCAACAACGGTCTGCTCAGCACGCAGGGCGATGGCGCTTACGGCATTCAGGCGCAAAGCATCGGCGGCGGCGGCGGCAATGGCGGCGGATCGATCAGCGCTGTTGTTGGCTTTGCTGCGGGCAGTCCCGGCAATACCGTCAACGCGTCGGTTGCCGTCGGCGGCGACGGTGGAACGGGTAACATTGGCGGCAATGTCACCATCGATCAGACCGGTGGAATTTCAACCACCGGCGATGGCGCGCATGGCATTCTTGCACAGAGCATCGGCGGCGGCGGTGGCGTCGGCGGAAGAGCCAACTCGCTTGCCTTCGCGCTCGGCGCGGCTTGCGGTTTGCCGGTTTGCCCGTCGCCGGGCGGAGGCACCAACATCAACATTGCGATTGCGGTGGGCGGCAATGGCGGATCTGGCAACGATGCCGGCACTGTGAACGTCAACAACCACAGTGCCATTACCACCACGGGCGACGACTCTGTCGGCATTCTTGCGCAGAGCATCGGCGGCGGTGGTGGCGAAGGCGGCAACGGCTCGGTCGGCCTCGGCGGTGGATTGACGCCTTTGCCGGTTGACCCCAGCACGATTCTCATCCCGATCAGCAACGCGACGCCCCTCAGTCCGAAGATCGCGATCGGTGGCACCGGTGCCAACTCCGGAGCCGGCAATACCGTGACCGTTACGAGTTCGGGCGCGATCACGACAAGCGGCGTCAATTCCGATGCGATCATGGCGCAGAGCATCGGCGGCGGCGGCGGCAGCGGCGGCAACGCCTCGCCCGGTATCGTTGGTCTGCTCGGCATTGGCGGTTCGGGTGGCTCGAGCGGCAATGGCGGTGACGTGACTGTCACCATCGCGAGCGGCGGCAACATCGTCACGAACGGACGTAATTCGCGCGGTGTTTATGCGTCTAGCATCGGCGGCGGCGGCGGAAGCGGCGGCGGTGATCTGCTAGGCATCATCACGATCGGCGGTGACGGCGGCGGCAGCGGTGACGGCGGTATCGTCAGCGTCACCAACAATGCATCGATCACGACCCATGGCGCTCAGTCGCACGCCATCATGGCGGAAAGCATCGGCGGCGGCGGCGGTTCGGCACGCGCCTCATCGGGTGTGCTTGCCATCGGTGGCACCGGCGGAAATTCCGGTTCGGGCGGCCTCGTCACCGTTTCCAACACCGGGGCCATTGTAACGAGCGGCGCGAGCGCGAACGGCATCATGGCCATGAGCGTCGGCGGTGGCGGCGGCAGCGGTGCTGCGGCCAACGGCTTGATGGCATTTGGCGGCTCAGGCGGTTCGAGCGGCGATGGCGGTGCGGTCTCCATCACCAACTCCGCGACCGGATCGATCACGACATCGGGCGACATGGCTTACGGCATCTACGCACAGAGTGTCGGCGGTGGCGGTGGTGGAGGTGGCAATGTTGTGTCGGGAGGAATCGGGCTTTCGATTTCGGTTGGCGGCAACGGCGCATCTTCCGGCAATGGTGGTGCCATCACCATTGATAACTACGGCGCGATCCGCACGAATGGTGCTATCGCCCTCGGCATTTTTGCGCAAAGCATCGGCGGTGGCGGTGGTAATGGCGGCACGTCAGGAAGTTACGGCGCCGCCGCGCCGGTGGGAATCGGCGTGGGTGGTGGCGGCGGTTCAAGCGGCAACGGCGGCGACATCACGATCACAAACCGCCAGACCGGAGCGATCACAACAACGGGCGCCGGTTCGACGGCGATCTTCGCGCAGAGCGTTGGCGGGGGCGGCGGCAATGGCGGTGCCGCGCTGACCGTTTCGGCGACGGCAGGCGGCGGCACCGTAGCCGTGGGCGGCGCAGGTGGTAATGGTGGCAACGGCGGCACGATCAGCGTCACCAATGACGGCGCGATCACCACGACAGGGATCAACTCTGTTGCGATCTTTGCGCAGAGCGTCGGCGGGGGCGGCGGTTCGGGAGGCTCGGCCATCGCGGCGACCATCGGCGCCGTTGTTCCGATCGGCGGCGGCTCCGGCTCGGTCGGATTGGGCGGCGATGTCTCGATCACGAACTCCGCCACCGGCACGATTGTGATGACGGGCGCGGGCTCTGTCGGTCTTTTCGCGCAGAGCGTTGGCGGCGGCGGCGGTATCGCAACGGCTGACGGAGCGGCGACGTTCGCGCTCCAGGCCCAGGGCAACGGCAATGGCGGCACCGTGAGCGTCGTCAACCACGGCTCCATTATCATGACCGGCGACAACGCTGCCGGCGTCTTCGTGCAGAGCGTGGGTGGCGGCGGTGGCGTTGTCGGCAAGTCTGGGGACTTGCTCGGCCTCGATCCCATGTTTCAAGGCACGTCTGGCGGTATCGGCACCGGCGCGAGCGTATCGCTGACGCAGGACCGCGACGTCGCGGCGATCGGCCTCAACTCGGTTGCGTTGCTGGTTCAGAGCGCGGGCGGCACCGGCAATGGAAATATGGACGTCACTGTCACCGCCGGCACGACGATCACCGGCGGCAGCGGGACCGGCGCGGGCGTCGGCTTCCTCGACGGCGCGACCAACCTGCTGACCAACCACGGCCGGATTACATCGATCAACCGGATCGCCGGTTATGCGATGACCGCCACCAGTGGCGACGACACGGTCGACAACTACGGCACCATGATCGGTTCGGTTAATCTTGGTACGGGCCTCAACGCCTTCAACAACAAAGCCGCAGCCTTGTTCGACATGGGTGCGAGCGTCATGCTCGGCACCGGGAATTTCTTCACCAACAACGGGACGATGTCGCCCGGCGCGATCAACAATGTTTTCACGAGCGCGGTGACCGGCAATGTCGTGCAGTCAACGGGCGGCACTTATCAACTCGACCTCGATTTCGGGCCGAGCACGGCGGATCGTATCAATGCGACAGGCACCGGATCCATGGCCGGAAAGGTTTCGGTCAACTTCCTGAACAAGGCGCAGGTTTTGCCCGGCGATCATCAGATGACGATTGTCTCGGCAGCGGGTGGCTTTACCAACGCCGGATTGACGCTCGATGCGGCATCTTCCGCGATCGTCACCTACAAACTCCTGTATCCAAATCCCAATGACGTGGTGCTCGGTTATAATGTCACGTTCAATCCGGTCGGCCTGCCGACGCAGTTCGCATCGATCGGCAACGCGATCAACGCCATCCAGACCGCCCGCAGTTCGCCCGCATTTGCGCCGATTGCATCGGCACTGTTCGACCTGCCCGACCAGCCTGCGCTGTCAAAGTTTTATAATGCCGTCGGCGGCGGCGGTACCGCTGCCACGCAGCAAGCCAGTTTCGGCGCCGGCACCGGTTTCGCGTCCATGATGTTCGATCAGATGACTTCCTGGGTTGCCGGCGCGCCGGGCAACAACAACGGGGTCGTGTTCGACGATAACGCGCGGGCCTATGCTGCTGTATCTCCTGCCGATGTGATCGCGGAGACCGCGTTCCGGAATGTCCGGAATGCTCCTCCGCCGAGTTTCTCGGATCGCTGGCGCGCCTGGGCCGCTCCGTTCGGATCGAGACAGACCATCGGCAGCAACGCCGCGTCGGGAGCCCCGGGGTCGGCAACGACAAGCGCCGGCGGCGGATTTGGCGTCGAGCGACAGTTCGGCGACAATGCCGTCTTCGGATTTAGCGCCGGTGGAAGCAGTTCGACATACTCCGTGGCCGACCGCTCGACCAATGGCCGCATCGAAGGCGGACATCTGGGTGTCTATGGCGCGGTCCGCGATGGTCCGCTTTATCTAAGCGGCAGTCTTGGCTATGGCCGCTTCGACAATCGCATGACCCGCGAAATCGCGGTCGCCGGTCTTCCGAGCGAATTCGTGTCGGGCCAGTTCGCAAGCGATCAGTTTTCCGGACGCGTCGAACTGGGATGGCGGCACATGGCCGGCAACATCGCGGTGACGCCTTTCGGCGCCCTGCAATTCGCGAACACATGGCAGCGCGGCTACATCGAAACACCTGCGTCCGGCGGGCCCGCTGGGATTCTCGGACTGACGTATCAATCGCAGTCGACGATGTCCCTGCCGGCGTCCCTCGGTCTCCAGCTGGATAGCAGGTTGGCGCTAACAGATGGCGTGACCTTGGCTCCTTACCTGCGAGCGGTATGGGTTCATGAATTCTTTCCGGATCGGCGTATCACGGCATCGTTCAACACCGCGCCGGGGTTTCTGTTCAGCACCGTAGGCACGCCTGCGTCGGCGGATTCAGCCCAGATCGTGATCGGCAGCGAACTCACTTTGTCGAAGCAGGTGGCGCTGTTCAGCTCACTCGCGACTCAGATTGCGTCGCAAAGTCTGGCTTACGCCGGCACAGGTGGTATCAAGATTGCGTGGTAGGCTCGATTTCAGCTGCGCGCGAAGCGATGTGATGGATGGAACGATGAGACAGATAACGCGGACACTTCTTTTGGTTGCGGGCGCTTCTTGTATCGCTCTCGCCAATCCGGCCATCGCGCAGCAACCTCAACAGAAGACGACGAAGTCAGCAACTGCCGCGCCGAAATCGCCAGGACCCTCGACCGCGACCGGCGCTGCGGCGGCCCCCGCTCCGGCGGACGGCAGTGCGCCGCCTCAGCCTGTCTGGACGTCGCGTTGCGCGAGCGATGGCAGAAAGGCGGTGCTTCTTTGCGAGGTCGAGCAAAGTCTTTACATGACCAAGACGGGGCAGCTGGTGGCTTCTGTCAATGTGAAGCTGCCTCCCGATACGCGTCAGCCCGTGTTGATGGTTCAACTTCCAGTGGGATTGTTCCTCCCGGCTGGAGTCAGTTTGCAGATCGATGAAAGCAAGCCGCAGGTGCTGCCGATTCAAACCTGCGATCTGAAAGGATGCTATGCCGCGACGACAGTTTCGTTGGACATGCTGGGATCGATGAAGTCCGGAAAACGCCTCTCGGTTATCTTTCAGAATCTCAACAAAGAGAATGTGAACCTGGCCTTTGTGCTTTCAGGCTTTGCCGAAGGTTATGACAAAATCAACTGATCGATAGCCGGCCAATAAGGAACGAACCGCGGTTTCGTATCTCATGAAGCCCTTCATCGACCAGATGAGCCGCGCCTTCCGCGAACGATGAGCCCGGCAGACGATGCGCAGTGACAGTGGCGAGATGTCTATAACCTCGGTTGCGCAATGTTAGTCGGGATCGGCCGCGCTTTGGCTGTCGCGATCAGCCAGTCGCGAAACGCGCCGATCGCCGGCGTCACGACCTTGTCCTCGGGCATGACGAAATAGTACCCCGCCGACGGCATGGTGATATCGAACGGCACCACGAGGCGCCCCTTGGCGACGTCGTCCGCGACATAGGCCGTGTGTCCCATCGCGACACCGAGGCCGTCGATCGCCGCCTGAATTGTCATGAACGCCAGATCGAATGTCAGTCCCGGACTTTCCGCGATCCGGACCGGAAGGCCGGCCGCCGTCAGCCACAGGCGCCAGTCCTCCCGCGTGACAGACGTGTGCAGCAGTGTGGTGCGCGCGAGATCTTCGGGCTGCCGCAGCGCGCGCTCGCCTTTCAGCAGTTCCGGGCTGCAGACTGGAAACAGATCTTCCGCCATCAGCCAGTCGGAGCGCAGGCCGGGCCATTGCCCGCGCCCGTAACGGATCGCCGCGTCCACGTTGCTGTTGCGGAAATCGACCAGCTCGGTCGAGGTGGTGATGCGGACGTCGATGTCCGGATGCTGTTCCTGAAACGGCGCCAGCCGCGGCAGCAGCCATTTCACTGCGAGCGATGTCAGCGTGCTGACGGTCAGTACGCGGTCGCTGCCTGTGCGCAGCAGGCGGTCGGTGGCGGCGCGCAGATCCTGAAATGCGGCGCGGATGCCCGGCAGATACTCGGCGGCCTGTGGTGTCAGCGCCAGCGACCGGTTTTGCCGGATGAAAAGCCGGATGCCGAGTTCCTCCTCAAGCCGCCGGATCTGGTGGCTGATGGCCGTCTGGGTGACGTTCAACTCCTGCGCCGCATTGGTGAAGCTGAGATGCCGGGCGGCGGCCTCAAAGGCGCGCAATCCGTTCAAAGAAGGGAGCCGGGCGATCATGAAGATCCCTCATGCATGAGATATTCTCATATTACAGAGGACAAGCTGTCGTTTGTCAACGGGGTAATGCGGGCAGATATTAGTGCCATCAAGTTGATTTCAGGAGGCCGCTATGTCTGTTTATTCAAACGATCTGATGACAAATCATCATCATGATTTCATCGCCCACCCGCTCACCTCAGTTGCAGATGTGCTGCACATCTGGCGTCAGCGTTACAAGCGGCGGGCCGAACTGGCTCGGCTCACCGATAAAGATTTCCACGACGTCGGCGCCAGCTGGAGCGATTTCGCCTACGAGGCGAACAAGCCGTTCTGGCGTGCCTAGGCGACGCGCGCGAGCCCGATCCGATCTCCCCGGATCGGGCTCGCTTTTTGTCTCACTGTTTGTCGCAACGACTCGCACCGATTTTCGATGGAGCGCCGCCATGCTTGCCGCCGCCGATCATCGTTTCATCCCGAGCAATCTTGACCGCTATACCGACGTGCTTCGCCTGAAAGGCGGCAGGCCGTTGACGGTGCGTTTTCTCACGCCGCGCGACGCCGACGCGCTGCTGACTTACTTCAGGTCGTTATCGCAGCGTTCGCGTTACAGCCGCTTGATGGGGGCTGCGAGCGAGTTGCCGCCGTCGGAGCTCGACAAGGCGCTGCACATTGGAGAAGGCAATCGTTTTGCGGTGATCGCGGAAATGAAAGTCGATGGCCTCGACACCATCGTCGGCGAGGCGCGCTACAGTTTCGACGCCGCGACACAGGACAGCGAGTTCGGGCTGTCGATCGGCGATGCGTGGCAGGGGCAGGGCATCGGCCGCGCGATGCTGGCGAATCTCGAATGCCGTTCAGCGGCGCTGGGTGCGCTGCGTCTGTTCGGCGAAACACTCCGCAATAACGAGCAGATGATCGGTCTCGCCCGCAAATCGGGCTTCATCTTCATGCCGCGAGCGAGCGACTGGCGGCAGGTGCGGTTTGAAAAACTGCTACATCATGTTGCGGATATCCCGTGCGAAAGCTGGAAGCAGGTCGCGATGACGGGCTGGTTCTCGCAGGATGCCGGGCCGGTGCACTGATCGTATTGATATTGCTGCCCTCATCTCCGCGCGGCGCTGGCTTGTAACCGACCGACTGGATCGCATAGTCTTTTCGCAGCGCTCGCGTGTGCGCGATCCAGGAGTTCCGCATGGCCGAGTCCGCATCGAAACAAACCGACATCTGGCTGGGGGCGGGCGTCCGCACGCCGTTCGCCAAGGTCGATGGCCCGTTGAGCGGCGTCGACGCGATCGCATTGTCGGTGCCCGTCGTCCAGAGCATGATCGGGCGCCTCAATGGCGGCAAGCCGGACTTCGCGGTCTGGGGCAATGTCGTGCCCAACCTGACCTGGAGCAATATCGCCCGCGAAATTCTCATGGATGCCGGTGTCGACCCGACGGTCCCCGCCTTCTCAACGGTCATGGCGTGCTCGACCAGCATGGCGGGCGTGTTCGAAGCCGCCGGAATGATGGACGGCGATGCGCGCAATCTTGCGCTGGTCGGCGGCGTCGACAGCCTCAGCCAGATTCAGCTCGGGCTCGGCATGTCGCTGTCGAACTGGGTGCGCCAGTTTCAGGTCGCTCGATCCCTCGGGCAAAAACTCACCCACGCCATCGATCTCAAGCTGAGTGACGTGCGGCTCTACATTCCGGCGGTCAGCAACCGCACCACCGGCATGAGCATGGGCGAGCATACCGAGATCACCGCCAAGGTCTGGAATATTTCCCGCGAGGCGCAGGACCAGATCGCGCTGGAAAGCCATCAGCGCGCTGTCGCCGCATGGGATCGCGGTTTCTTCGACGACCTCGTGATGCCGTTCGGCGGCGTGAAGCGCGACACCATTCCGCGCAAGGACACGTCGCTTGAAAAGCTGGCGCGGCTGTCGCCCGCGTTCGATCGCACCAGCGGCAAGGGCACATTGACCGCCGGCAATTCGTCGCCGTTGACGGACGGCGCGTCGAGCATCTGGGTCGCCTCGACGAAGGGTCTTGCGCGGCTTCCCGCGAACACGCCGCGGGTGAAACTGATCGACTGGGAAATGGCTTCGGTGGATTTTCGCACCGAGGGTCTGCTGATGGCGCCGCCTTATGCCATTCCGCGCCTGCTCAAGCGTCACGGGCTGACTTATGCGGACATCCATCTCTGGGAAATCCACGAAGCGTTCGCCGCACAGGTGCTCGCGCATATCAAGGCGCTGGAAAGCCCCGAATTCATCCGCGACAAGGCCGGCGTGACGGCGGAGTTCGGAAAATTCCCGCGCGAGCGCATGAATCCGAACGGCGGCTCGACCGCGCTCGGGCATCCGTTCGGCGCGACCGGCGCGCGCATCTTGAGTCAGGCCGTGAAGGCGCTGGCGGCGATGCCGAAAGGCAGCCGCGCCATTGTCAGCATCTGCGCCGATGGCGGGCAGGGCACGGTTGCGCTGCTGGAAGCGGCTTAGGGCATGATCCCGAAAAGTGGAAACCGGTTTCGGAAAAGATCATGCCTTGTTGAAAAAAAAGCGGCCTAGCTTGCCCCGAATACCGGCTTGCGCTTTTCGATGAAGGCTTTCACTGCTTCCTTGTGATCCGCCGTTCCGGCTGATCGCACCATGCGCTCGGCCTCGTGATCGAGCGAGGTCAGGAAATCGTTCATCAGCGCTTCGTCGAGGTTGTCCTTGAGAAAGCGTAACGCCGTCGCGGGACCGGCGGCGAGAGTCTTCGCCCAAGCGAAGGCTTCGTCGCGCAGCTTGTCGTCTGCAACCACGCGGTTGACGATGCCGAGCGTCTCACATCGTCTGGCGTCGATCTTCTCGCCGAAGAACATCAGTTCGCGCGCCCGCGACGTTCCGACGAGGCGCGTCAGCAGCCATGCCATCCCGTAGTCGCCGCTGAGCCCAATTTTTACATAGGCCGTGGTGACGAACGCGGATTCCGCGGCGATCCGCAGGTCGCATGCCAGAGCGAGCGAAAGACCCGCGCCTGCGGCCGGGCCGGGGAGTGCCGCGATGGTAGGTTTGCGGACATTGACGAGAGCGCCGGTCAGCGTGCGCTGGCGTTCCTGCAACCGCGAGACCTTCTGGTCGAAGGTCAGTTCGGGCGCATTGCTGCTGCCGCTTTTGCCGCCCATGCCCTTGACGTCGCCGCCAGCGCAGAAGGCTTGACCCGCGCCAGTAATAAGGAGTGCGCCGACACTGGGGTCTTCGCCGCAGAGCTTGATCATTTTGCGCAATGCCGGCGTGAGATTGTCCGACAGCGAATTGCGCGCGTGCGGACGGTTGAGCGTGATGACGGCGACGCGCTCGCGCACTTCGCAGAGCAGTTCGTCCGTGCCGGTGTCGATGATCGTTGCGGCGGATGTGACGGTCATGGCGCTGCTCCGTAGATAGTTTTGAAACAGAACTTTGAACGGAACCGAGGCGTGACGCCAGACAAACCTGACGCAACGCTGTCATGTTGCGTGGCCAGTGTCCGGTCCGGTCAGATTCTGCGCTGTCATCCTCGTGCGGTTGCGCGCATTCATCGATTTTGCGAGATCAAAGTAGCTAAAAAGAGAACAACCAAGACAATGACCCGGACGATCCGGATGTATATGATCCCGGCGCGGGTGTGCCGCGCCCGCCGTGTTCCGTTGCGGCATCCGGCATCTTACTGGAGATCATTCATGCGCAAGTTTTTCACCATCCTCGCAGCACTCGCCTCGCTGAGCCTCACGAACTGCGGATACAACGCAATTCAACAGAACGACGAATCGGTGAAGTCGAGCTGGTCGGAGGTGGTGAACCAGTATCAGCGCCGCGCCGATCTGGTGCCGAACCTTGTCAATTCGGTGAAGGGCTTTGCGCAACAGGAAAAAGACGTGCTGCTCGGCGTGACCAATGCGCGCGCCAAGGTCGGCGGCGTCAACGTCTCGCCCGAGGTGCTGAACGATCCGGCCGCCCTACAGAAATTCCAGGCGGCGCAAGGCGAATTGACCGGCGCGCTGGCGCGCCTGCTGGTCGTGACGGAAAATTATCCGACACTGAAGTCCGATCAGTTGTTCCGCGATCTGGTGGCTCAGCTTGAGGGCACCGAGAATCGTATAGCCGTGGCGCGCAATCGCTACATCAAATCCGTGCAGGACTATAATGTCGGCATCCGGACCTTCCCGAACAACCTGACCGCCATGGTGTTCGGCTATAAGGAAAAGGCCAACTTCACGGTCGAGAATGAGAAGTCGATTTCCACCGCGCCGAAGGTCGATTTCAACGCACCTCCGCCGGCCGCGCCTGCTGTCCCCGCGCCAGCGCCTGCACCGGCGCCCGCGAAGTAGGGCGCCTGACAGCTAGTGATCCGGTTCTGACATTCGTGTCACACTTCCAGCGAGTGCTACGAATGTCAGAACCAAAGGATCACTAGAATTATGGTTTGCTAGTGTCCTTTCGTATCCGACGTTCGTTCGGGAGATGCGGTAGAATGAAGCGAACGTCGAATACGGGATACTAGCGTGATGAAAGCGGCAAGAAGGGCTAGTCTCGCGGTCGTTCTCGCGTCCATGCTGTGCTGGGCGTTTGCCGGCTCGACCTTTGTCGTGCGGGCGGACGTCGCGGTGCCGCTCTTGACCGGACGCGTCGTCGATCAGACGGCGACGCTGTCGGCCGATCAGGCCGCCACCCTCGAACAGACCCTTAAGAGTTTCGAGGATCGCAAGGGCAGCCAGCTTGCGGTGTTGATCGTGCCGACGACGCAGCCCGAAACTATCGAACAGTATGCGCTGCGCGTGGTCGAACAATGGAAGCTCGGGCGCAAGAAAGTCGATGACGGCGCGTTGCTGCTGATCGCCAAGAACGACCGCAAGCTGCGGATCGAGGTTGGCTACGGTCTCGAGGGCGCGCTCAATGACGCCACATCGAAGCGCATCATCGACGAGATCATCACGCCGAAGTTCAAGAGCGGCGATTTTGCCGGCGGCATTTCCGACGGTGTCGATCGCATCCTGAGGGTGATCGACGGCGAACCACTTCCTGCGCCGAAGCCCGAGGGCGAACTGCCCGACTTGAGCGCGATCGGCGAGTATTTCCCGTTTCTCCTTATTCTCACGCTGGTCGGTGGCGGAATTTTCAGAGCGATCTTCGGAAGGTTGCTCGGCTCGCTCGTCGCGGGCGGCGGCGTCGCAGCGTTCATCTGGTTCTTTCTCGGCGTGTTGCCGATCGCGGCCATCGGGGGAATGATCGCCTTCGTTGTCACGCTGGTCGGCGACAGCGTCATGTCTTCCGGCGGCGGTGGCAGGGGCGGCTACGGCGGCGGATTCAGTTCAGGCGGATCGAGCAGTTCAAGCGGCGGGTTCAGCGGAGGCGGCGGCAGCTTCGGCGGCGGCGGCGCATCGGGCAGTTGGTAGCCGAGAGATAGCAATGGGCATCAAGCGCATCGGCAAGCATCTTCTTCTCAATCGCTGGCGGGTCCGGCGCGCGTTTCCGCGTCAGGCGCTGGCCAACATCGAGAAGGCAATCAAGACCAGCGAAGCGGCTCACTCCGGGCAGATCCGCTTTGCGGTGGAAGGCGCGCTCGACGGCGCGCCGCTGTTTCGAGATCAGTCCGCGCGCGACCGCGCCATCGACGTCTTCGGAGAGCTACGGCTCTGGGACACGACCCATAATAACGGCATCCTGATCTACCTGCTGCTCGCCGACCGCGACGTCGAGATCGTCGCCGATCGCGGCATCAATGCGAAGGTCACGCAAGCGGATTGGGAAACCATCTGCCGGGCGATGGAAGCGGAATTCCGCGCTGGGAATTTCGAGGGCGGGGTGCTGAAAGGCATTGGGGCAGCGACGCAACTGCTCGCGAAGCATTTCCCGGCGACGGGCGCGCACCGCAATGAACTGCCGGACAAGCCGGTGGTGTTGTAACCCTAATCCCCCGTCATCAGTCCGACATTGCCGCCAGCGGCTGCGGTGTTGATCGTCACCGTCTGCTCGACCGCAAGGCGCGGCAGATAGTGCGGCCCGCCGGCCTTGGGCCCGGTGCCCGACAGTCCGTGGCCGCCGAACGGCTGTACGCCGACCACCGCGCCGATCATGTTGCGGTTGACGTAAACATTCCCAACCGCGAGCCGCTCGATCACCGCTGCGACCGTGTCGTCGATGCGCGAATGAACTCCGAGTGTCAGGCCATAGCCGCTGTCCGCGATGGATTGCAGCACGCGCTCGAAATCCGCCGCCTTGTAACGCACCACATGCAGGATCGGGCCAAAGACCTCCTCGGTCAGTTGGTCCGCGCTCGCCAGCTCGAAGATGTGCGGCGCGACGAAATGACCGGATAAGGGCGCGTCACCTGCGAAATGCAGTCGCGCTGAGTTTTTCATGCGCGCGATATGCGCATCGAGCCGCGCTTTCGCCTCGGCGTCGATCACCGGGCCGATTTGCGTCGCCGGATCGCGCGGATCGCCAACGTGAAGTTCACGCGCCGCGCCCACGATCATCTCGATCATGCGATCCGCCACGTCCTCCTGCACCAGCAGCAACCGCAGGGCGGAACAGCGTTGTCCGGCGGACCGGAACGCCGAGGTCACGACATCGTCGGCAACCTGTTCGGGTAATGCAGTCGCATCCACGATCATGGCGTTGATCCCGCCGGTTTCCGCGATCAGCGGTACGATGGGCCCGTCCTTCGCGGCCAACGCGCGATTAATGGAGCGCGCCACCTCGGTGGAGCCGGTGAACACCACGCCGGCGATCTCGTTGCCTTCGACCAGTGCGGCGCCGATGCGCCCGTCGCCTTGCACGAGCTGAAGCGCGGAAGCCGGGACGCCTGCTTCATGCAGCAGCGCCACGGCCTCCTCCGCGATACGCGGCGTCTGCTCGGCAGGCTTGGCGACGACGGCGTTGCCGGCCATCAGGCACGCCGCGATCTGGCCCGTGAAAATCGCCAGCGGAAAATTCCATGGCGAGATCGCGACCATCACGCCCCGCCCGCGCAACCGCAACGTGTTGCTCTCGCCGGTGGGACCGGGAAGCGGCAGTCCGTCGCCGAATAGTTTCCGGCCCTCCATTGCATAGTAGCGGCAGAAGTCCGCCGCCTCGCGAATCTCCGACACCGCATCGTCGATGGTCTTGCCGCCTTCGGTTTGCAGCAGCGCGACAAAACGCGACATTCGCTGTTCGATGAGATCGGCGGCGCGCTCCAGCGCCGTGGCGTGCGCGTCGGTGGAGGTCCGGCCCCAGAATGCGAAGCCGGTGCGCGCCAGCGCCACCGCAATCGCGACATCTTTCTCCGTGGCGTTGGTCACGGCATCCGTGGGGAGAGTTTCGGCGGCGACCGATGTCAACAGATTGTCGAGCGATGTGCGGTCGCCGAATTCGATGCCGCGCGAATTGATCCGCGGCAGGTAGAGATCGTGCGGCAGCGGCAGGCGGGCATGACGCGCCTGATCCGGCGATGTGACGATGTGCTCGGGCCTCTGTAATAACGATGCGACGGGAATATTCGGGTCCGCCGCCTGTGCTACGAACGACGAGTTCGCGCCGTTCTCCAGCAATCGCCGCACCAGATAGGCCAGCAGGTCGCGATGGCTGCCGACTGGCGCATAGATGCGGCAGCCAAGCGCGGGTTTGTCGGCGTGGATTTGCGCATAGAGTGCGTCGCCCATGCCGTGCAGCCGCTGAAACTCGAAGCCTTCGTCGTCGCCGGCCAGTTCGGCAATCGTCGCCACCGAGAGCGCGTTGTGGGTGGCGAGTTGCGGGAAGATGCGCGGGCGCAGGCCGAGCAGCTTGCGGGCACAGGCGATGTAGTTGAGGTCCGTCATCGCCTTGCGCGTGAACACGGGATAGCCGTCGAGACCGCGCTCCTGCGCGCGCTTTACCTCAGTGTCCCAATAAGCGCCTTTCACCAGACGCACGACCATGCGCCGGTCATGCGTCTGGGCGAGATCGTGGACGTAATCAATCACGGCCTCGGCGCGCTTTTGATAGGCCTGCACGGCCAGCCCGAAACCGTCCCAGCCATCGAGAGACGGATCCGCGAAAACCGCGCCGATCACATCGAGCGACAGTTCGAGCCGGTCAGCTTCCTCGGCGTCGATGGTGAAATTCATGTCGTGCGCCTTCGCGCGTTGCGCGAGCTCAAGCGTGATCGGCACGAGTTCGGCCATGACGCGCGCGCGGCTCAGCGCCTCATAGCGTGGATGCAGCGCCGACAGTTTCACGGAAATGCCCGGCCGGTCGGGAAATGGCGCGTTGCCTGCGGCGCGGCCGATGGCTTCGATCGCCGACGCATAGGATTCGAAATAGCGTGTGGCGTCATCTGACGTGCGCGCGCCTTCGCCGAGCATGTCGAACGAATAGCGACGGTGATGATACGGGCCGTCGTCATCGGATGCGCGCGCGAGCGCCGAGTCGATGGTTTCGCCCAGCACGAAATGATTTCCCATCAGGCGCATCGCCTGCCGGGTCGCGGCGCGCACCGCCGGAAGGCCGAGCCTTTTCGCGATGAGGCCGACGGTGCCGTGCGGAGTTTCGCCGGGCTGGATCACGCGTGCAGAAAGGCCGAGCGCCCAGGCCGACGCATTGACCAGCAGTGCGCTGGATTTGGTCTGGTGATGGGCGAAATCGCCCTGGCCGAGCTTGTCCTCGATGAAGCGGTCGGCGGTCGCAGCGTCCGGCACGCGCAGCAGCGCCTCCGCCATCACCATGAGTGCGAGGCCCTCCCTGGTGGAGAGCGCGAACTCGCGCAGCATGTCCTCGACACCGCCAAAGCCGCCGTCCCCCGTGCGTACCGCCTCGATCAGCCGCGTGGCGGTGCGGTCGATGCGGGCTTCTTGTCCGGCGTCCAGCGGCGGCATGGCGAGCAGCCGCGCGGCGATCTCGCTGTCGTCGGGCGCGTAGGGTGCTGCAAAGAATGGAACAGGGCTGGATGGGTTGAGCATGACGTCCCTCGTGGATCACCCGAATACTAACTCCAGTCCTCGCCGTGGTTCGATAGACAAATCAAGGAAAATTCATTATAAAATACGGAATTATGGGAGAGTTACCGCATAAATGATCGACATCGACAAAATTGACCGGAAAATCCTCGGCATCCTTCAGGCGGATGGTCGCATCGCCAATGTCGAGCTCGCCGAGCGTATAGGGCTGTCGCCAACTTCGATCGGCGAGCGGCTCAAGCGGTTGCAGCGTGACGGCTTCATCGAGGGCTATGGTGCACGGCTGAACCCGCACAAGCTCGGACTGGGGCTGCTCGTGTTTGTCGAAGTGCTGCTCGACAAGACCACGCCCGATGTATTCGAACGGTTCGCCGAGGCGGTGCGTCGCGCGCCTGAAGTGCTGGAGTGTCACATGGTCGCCGGCGGATTCGATTATCTTGTGAAGTCGCGCGTTGCCGACATGACGGCGTACCGGCGGTTTCTCGGCGAGACACTGCTGGCGCTGCCTGGCGTGCGCGAGACGCGGACGTATGCGGTGATGGAAGAAGTGAAGCGCGACGCGCCGCTGCCGGTGTGATCGCGCGTTCACGGGAACGTTGGGCGATAAGGCCGATGAACTGTTGATTGTGTAGAAAATCGGCCATAGTCCTGCAACGCAGCTTGTTCAGGAAATCGCCGTGTTCCACGTCATGTCCCGATCTATCTCAATTGTCGCGTCTCTGGCTTGTCTTGTGCTCGGCGCCGGAGCCGCGCCCGCCATACAACTCAGTCCGGAGCAGGCGGATCTCTATTCGTCCGTATCGATCAATCCGCCGTCGCCGAACGGAATAACGGTGTGTTACGGTTTCGTCTGCCGCCGCCGGGCGTCGCTCGACTTCACCGCGTCGGATCAGAAGCAGCTTTCGCAGATCATGGCCGCCGGCAAGGCGTCCGCCGCCGCCGAACGCGTGGCAGTTCAGAAGGCCATCGTCTGGTTCGACAAGCGGATGGGCCCGATCATCGGCACGACGACGCGCGTGGCGCGAGCGGACATCCGCAATCGCGCCGACGCCAACAACTACGATTGCTGGGACACCACGCGAAACACGTCCAGCATGCTGCTGGTGCTGCAGGAGTGGGGCTTGCTGAAGCACCACACGGTCGGCAATCCGCGCTACCGCGGCAATGTGCTGGCGATGCAGACGCCGCATAACACGGCGGTGTTGGTGGAAAAAGTCAGTCGCGTGGAATGGGTGGTCGACATGTGGACCACGCGCTACGCGCAGCCGCCCGACGTCAAGCTCGCGGAGCAGTGGCTGAAGGAGGAGTGAGCACGCGCTCGCTCACGCCTTGGCGGGAGACTTGTTCACCTTCGTCCAATATTTGTCCCGCAGATGCCGCTTCAACAGTTTGCCGGTTGGAGTGCGCGGCAATTCAGCTTCAAAGTCGACACTCTTCGGGCATTTGATCGGCGACAGGTGCTTGCGGCAAAATAAAATCAGCTCGTCCGCGAGTTCCTTGCCTGCGCGCGCCATGTCATGCGGCTGCACCACCGCCTTGACCTCTTCGCCCATTTCCTCGTTGGGCACGCCGAACACTGCGACATCGGCCACCGCCGGATGCGAGATCAGAATATCCTCGGTTTCCTGCGGATAGATATTCACGCCGCCGGAAATGATCATGTAGGCCTTGCGGTCGGTGAGATAGAGAAAACCGTCGTTGTCCAGATAACCAACATCGCCCAGTGTCGACCAGCCGCGATCGTTAAAGGCGCGCTGCGTCTTGTCGGGATCGTTGTGATAGGCGAACTTCGGGCCATCGGCGAAATACACCGTGCCGGTTTCGCCAATAGGCAATTCCTTGCCGTCGTCATCGAGAATTTTGATCGTGCCGACCACGGCCCGGCCCACGGTGCCGCGATGCGCGAGCCAGTCTTTCGACGTCGACACCGTGACGCCGTTGCCTTCGGATCCGGCGTAGTATTCGATCAGCACCGGACCCCACCAGTCGATCATCCGCGCCTTGATGTCGCTCGGGCAGGGCGCCGCGGCGTGCACCGCGCCCCTGAGCGACGAAACGTCGTATTTCGCGCGAACTTCGTCCGGCAGTTTCAGCATCCGGACAAACATCGTCGGCACAAGCTGGGATTGCGTCACCCTGTGCTTTTCAATCAGTCGCAGAAATTCTTCCGCGTCGAACGATTCCATGATGATTGAGGTGCCGCCGAGTGCGGCCGACATCATGTTGAAGCGCAGCGGAGCCGCATGATAGAGCGGCGCGGGCGATAGATAGATGCTGTCCTCCGTCATGCCGCACATGCCGGAACACAGCAGTTTCAGCAGCGGATTCGGCACCAGGATAGAAGGTTCAAGCAGCGGGCGCTTGATGCCCTTTGGACGGCCCGTCGTGCCCGACGAATACAGCATGTCGTAGCCGGCGGATTCGTCGGCAATCGGAGTCGCCGGTTGGGTGGCGAGCGCGTCGTCCCACGAGCGAAATCCCGCATGCGATCCTCCGGCGATATAGAACGCCGGCGCGTCCGCAGCGTTGGTCACCAGCGGCGCGATGGCCTCCACGCATTTCGGCGTCGTGATGACGGCCTTGGCGCCGCAGTCCTTGACGATATAGGCGATCTCGTCGGGGGTGAGATAGCGGCTGATCGCGGTGTAATAGAGCCCGCTGCGTTGCGCGGCCCAGCAGATTTCCATGAAAGTCGGCGTGTTCTCCATCAACAGCGCGATGTGATCGCCGGTGCGCAGGCCGAGCGATCGAAACAGTTGCGCGCCCTGATTGGAGCGGTGGTCCAGCTCGCGATAGGTAATGGCGTCGCCCGACTTCGCCATCTGGTAGGCGATCTTGTCGGGATTCTTCTGCGCGTGAACAGATGGATGAGACATGAAGCTCCCTTGGCGTTTCCCGTAGACCTCGGCGGCTTTTGCCGCTCGTTGATTGATTGGGGATGGGATGTGGGCCCGTCATCAGGCCACAAAAAAAAGGGCGGGTGAAGCACCCGCCCTTTTGAATTCCGTTACAGCCGCTCGACGATAGTGACGTTGGCCATGCCGCCGCCTTCGCACATGGTTTGCAGGCCGTAGCGCTTGTTGCGCTGCTTCAGCGCGTTGACCAGCGTGGTCATCAGCTTGGTGCCGGAGCCGCCGAGCGGATGGCCGAGCGCAATCGCGCCGCCGTTGACATTGAGCCGCGCCGGGTCCGCGCCGGTGTCCTTGAGCCACGCGGTCGGCACCGACGCGAAAGCTTCGTTGACCTCGAACAGGTCGATGTCATTGATGGACATGCCGGCCTTTTTCAGCGCGCGATGGGTCGCGGGCAACGGCGCTTCCAGCATGATGACCGGATCGCCGCCGATCATGGTCATGTGATGGATGCGCGCCAGCGGCGCGATGCCGAGCGCCTTCAGGCCCTTTTCGTTCACGATCATGACGCCGGACGCGCCGTCGCAAATCTGGCTGGCGCTGGCGGCAGTAAGCTTGCCGTTCTCGGCAATCGTCTTGACGCCGCGAATGCCTTCGATGGTGGCATCGAAGCGAATGCCTTCGTCGATGTTGTGGGTATCGGTCGAGCCGTCGGCGCGGGTGATGGTGAGCGGAACGATCTCATTCTTGAAGGCGCCGGCCTGCGTCGCCGCAATCGCCTTCTGATGGCTCTGGTAGGAATAGGCGTCGAGATCGTCTTTCGCGAGGCCGTATTTCTCCGCCATCATTTCCGCGCCGGTGAACTGGCTGAACTGGATGTTGGGATACTGCTTCTGGATGTTCGGGCTCATATAGGTGCCGAAGCCGTTCTTGGCGGCGAGCGTGGCCGGAAGTCCCATCGGCACGCGGGTCATGCCCTCGACGCCGGCGGCGATCACGATGTCCATGGAGCCGGCCATCACGGCCTGCGCCGCGAAGTGCAGCGCCTGCTGCGAGGAACCGCACTGGCGGTCGACGGAAGTGCCGGGCACGCTTTCCGGCAGCTTCGAGGCCATCACCGCGTTGCGCGCCACATTGTTGGATTGCTCGCCGGCCTGCATCACGCACCCCATGATGACGTCTTCGATCTGGGCGGGATCGACGCCGGTGCGGTCCACCAGCGAGTCCAGCACGGAAGCGGCGAGATCGACCGGATGCCAGCCAGCGAGGCGGCCTCCCTTGCGTCCACCTGCGGTGCGGGCGGCGGCAACAATATAGGCTTCGGCCATGGTGGTGCTCCCTGATGACTTGTTGGCGCGGATTAAAAAGGCCGACGGCAATTTAGTCAATCGCTCAATTAACTCTTGAGCGCGGCCCGATCATCGGCTTAGTTATCGGTTCCTATAAAGAGAGATGCATGTCGTCGACCCTCACCACAAAAGCCCCGCGCAGGGCCGCGCCGAAGCCCGCTCCTGAAAAGGAAGCCGCGCCGATGAACGCGACCGCCGCCAAGCTTCTGGTGGCGGCGGGCGATTTGATGATCGAGCGAAACACGACTGAAGTGTCGCTGAGCGAGATCGCGCAGAAATCCGGCGTCAATGCCGCGCTGGTAAAATACCATTTCGGCAACAAGGATGGTTTGCTGCTGGCGCTGCTGGCGCGGGACGCCGGCGCGGAAATGGCGAATCTGGCCTTCGTGCTCGACCAGCCGATTTCACCAACCGAAAAAATGCGGCGGCACATCGCCGGCATCGTCAATGCCTATTACCGCGTTCCCTATCTCAACCGGCTGATCCATCTGCTGCTGCATCAGGGCAGCCCAGCCACGGCGAAAGAAGTTCATCGCTTCTTCGTGGGCCCGCTGTTCGAATTCGTGAAGCGGCTGCTTGAGCAGGGCATGGCGAGCGGTGAATTCCGGAAAGTCGATCCGGCGCTGTTCTACATCAGCCTCAACGGCGCATGCGATCATCTGTTTTATGGCCGGCAGATGAACTCGCATTTTGTCGGATCGGGCGGCGTGACCGACGAGGTCCGGCGGCAATATATCGATCACATGACGAAAATGGTGCTGGGCGGGTTGCTGACCGACAAGGCGCGCATGTCGTCCAGCGCGCAGGACCAGCCCGCCACCAAGGCGTGATACGGCATGATCCGAAAAGTGGGAACCGTTTTCGGAAAAGATCATGCCGAAATGGAAAAACGACGAGTTTGATTTCTGCGAAGCTGATCAGGCTCTAAACCAAACCAAGAAGACGTTCGTTCGGGAGAGGCGTATGAAGGAGCAATCGGCGGCAACGGGACCATTGCGCGGCGTGCGTGTGGTCGAGTTCGCCGGCATCGGACCGGGACCATTCGCATCGATGCTGTTGTCCGACATGGGCGCGGATGTGGTGTCGATTGCGCGGCCCGGACAGGGCAAGCGCGACGTGCGGGACTTCGTCAACCGCGGCCGCCGCGTGATCGAGCTGGATCTGAAAAACCCGGATCACATCCGCCAAGTGCTCGACCTAATTGCTGCGGCCGACGTTCTGATCGAAGGCTTCCGTCCGCAGGTCATGGAACGTCTCGGCCTCGGTCCCGACGTCGTGCTCAAGCGTAATCCGCGCGTGGTCTATGGCCGCATGACCGGCTGGGGCCAGGAAGGTCCGCTGTCGCAGGCGGCGGGCCATGACATCAACTACATCGCGATCACCGGCGCGCTGGATTCATTCCGCGCCGGCAACGGCGAAGCGGTTTCGCCACTGAATCTCGTCGGCGATTATGGCGGCGGCGCGCTCTATCTTGTTGTTGGCGTGCTGGCGGCCGTGATCGAGGCGCGCACCTCCGGCAAGGGTCAGGTCGTCGATGCTGCGATGTGCGACGGCGTGTCGAGCATGCTGACCATGTTCCACAGCATGAAGGCGATCGGGCGCTGGACGGACCAGCCGCGCACCAACCTGCTCGACGGCGGCGCGCATTTCTACCGCACCTATGAATGCAAGGACGGAGGCTTCATGGCGATCGGCGCGCTCGAGCCGCAATTCTACGCGGAACTGCGCCAGCTCGCCGGCCTCACCGAGGATTGCTACGACGCGCAGATGAATCGCGGCGAATGGCCGAACATGCAGGACAAGATGGCCGCTTTGTTCAAGACCAAGACGCGCGACGAATGGGCCAATATTCTCGAGGGATCCGATGCCTGCGCGGCGCCCGTGATGGGAATGTTCGATGCGCCGAAACATCCTCATCTCGCCGCGCGCAAGACCTTCGTGACCGCGGATGGCCACGTTCAGCCCGCGCCCGCGCCACGGTTCTCGCGCACGCCGTCGGCGATTCAAGGTTCGCCTGCTGTTCCTCCGACGCAGGCGTCCGACATTCTCGCGCAGTGGTCGCAAGCGGCCGCTGCTCGCGCGTCTTAAGATTTCACTCCCTAAAACCAGAACAGGAAACCAGATCATGCAGCTCAAGGATATTTCAGTACTCGTGACGGGTGGCGGCTCGGGCCTCGGCGCGGCGACCGCGCGCGCCATGGCCGCAAAGGGCGCGAAGGTCGCCGTCATCGACATGAACAAGGACGGCGCGGAAGCCGTCGCCAAGGAGATCAAGGGCCTCGCGCTGGTCGGCGACGTGTCGGAGGAAGCGCCGGTCAAGGAAGCGATTGCAAAGGCCGAGGCCGCGCACGGGGTCGTTCGGGTGCTGGTGAACTGCGCCGGTATCGGCAACGCCGGAAAAACCGTCGGCAAGAATGGCGCTTACTCGCTCGCGGACTACACGCGCGTCATCAAGGTCAACCTGATCGGTTCGTTCAACTGCATCCGGCTCGTC
The DNA here is from genome assembly GCF_058800765.1 of Afipia sp. GW822-FHT04G07. NCBI lineage: Bacteria > Pseudomonadati > Pseudomonadota > Alphaproteobacteria > Hyphomicrobiales > Nitrobacteraceae > Afipia > Afipia sp. GW822-FHT04G07. The sequence goes on along the minus strand of NZ_JBXAMP010000001.1, from coordinate 2,271,888 downwards.
GCCGAGCGGATGCAGACGGCGCCTCCGATCGGCGAGGAGCGCGGCGTGTTCATCAGCACGGCCAGCGTCGCGGCCTATGACGGCCAGATTGGCCAGGCGGCCTATTCATCGTCGAAGGGCGGCATCGTTGGCATGACGCTGCCGGTGGCCCGCGATCTTGCGTCGCTCAACATCCGCGTCATGACCATCGCGCCCGGCCTGTTCCTGACGCCGCTGCTGAAAGGATTGCCGCAAGAAGCGCAGGACAGCCTCGGCAAGCAGGTGCCGCATCCGGCGCGGCTCGGCGACCCGAGCGAGTACGCCAATCTCGCCGTGCATATCGTGGAGAATCCGATGCTCAACGGCGAAGTGATCCGCCTCGACGGCGCGATCCGCATGGCGCCGCGGTAGCAGGAAACTTCGAGGCGCGTGATACGTCACGCACCTGTTGCGCGTAATCGGCCGGCGAGGGGCGCCATAATAAAAAAGCCCCCGCCGGTTTTCCTCGGGAGGAAGCTGCGATGAGTGCGAGTTTTGCCGGTTCGGGTCTTGCTGAAAAGCAAACGGCGCAGGCGCCGCAAAAGCCGCCGTTCCGCAAGATCGAATGGCTTGCGCGGGACATCGGCGTCGAGCGCCGTCCCGATGGCGTCATCGTCCTGAAATCGCGCACGCCGCTGGATCCGTTCGAGCCGCATATTCCGGCGTCATTGGCGAAGTGGGCCGCGGCGCGGCCTGGTCATACCTGGCTCGCGCAGCGCAAGGGTCCGGAGCGGCAATGGCGCAAGGTATCCTACGGCGAGGCCAAGCGCACGGCCGATGCGCTGACGCAGGCGCTGCTGGACATGAAACTTCCCGCCGGTCGTCCGGTGGCGATCCTGAGCGGCAATTCCATCGAACACGCCTTGATGACGCAGGCGGCAATGCAGGCGCGGATTCCCGCAGCTCCGGTGTCGCCGGCCTATTCGCTGATGAGCCAGGATCACGCCAAGCTGAAATATCTGTTCGGCCTCGTGAAGCCCGCCGTGGTGATGGTGCAGGACGGACCCACCTTTGAGAAAGCACTGGCCGCGCTCGACCTCGACGGCATCAGGGTCGTGCATGTCGATCGCGCGCCCGCCAGCATCACGAGTGTCTCCTACGCCGATCTCGCCGCGACGCCGGTGACGTCGGCTGTCGAAGCATCGATTGCGCAAATCACGCCGGACACGGTGGGCAAGCTGCTGTTCACGTCGGGCTCGACGGGAATGCCGAAGGCCGTCATCAATACCCAGCAGATGATGTGCGCCAATGCCCGCATGATGATGCAGGTGCGCCCGCGCGCGCCCGGTGATTCCGAGGCGATCTATCTCGACTGGATGCCGTGGAATCACACTATGGGCGGCAACGCGCTGTTCAACCCGGTTCTGACGGAGGGCGGCACGCTCTACATCGACGACGGCAAGCCGATCCCCGGCATGATCGACGAGACACTGCGCAACTTGCGCGAGATTTCGCCGACCTACTACGCCAACGTGCCAGCGGGTTACGCCGCGCTGGCGGCAGCGATGGAGAAGGACGACGCGCTGTGCCGCAACTTCTTCAAAGACCTCGGTCTCATTGCGTATGGCGGAGCGCGGTTGCCGGACGATCTCTATGAGCGGATGCAGGCGCTGGCGGTGCGTGCCACCGGCGAACGCATCGTGTTCTATACCGGCTGGGGCTCCACCGAGACCGCGCCGACCTCCACCGGCACTTACTGGGACACCGAGCGTGTCGGCCTGATCGGTCTGCCGTTCCCCGGCGTCGAATTGAAGATGGTTCCCGCCGGGCCGCAATACGAATTGCGTTTGCGCGGCGTCAACGTCACGCCCGGTTATTTGGGCCAGCCGGAGCTGACGCAAAAGGCCTTCGACGACGAAGGCTTCTACTGCATCGGCGATGCCGGCGTGTTCGTCGATCCGGAAGATCCTGCGAAGGGATTGATTTTCTCGGGCCGCGTGGTCGAGGACTTCAAACTCACCACAGGAACCTTTGTTCTGGTCAGCTCTGTGCGCACCGATGCGATTGCAGCCGCATCGCCTGTGATTCAGGACGCGCTGGTCGCGGGGCCGGACCGCCCCTTCATCGGACTGCTGGCATGGCCGAACCTCGATGCGTGCCGCCGGCTGATCGACGACATGGGTGCGTCGATGGAGACGGTGGTGAACCATCCCAGGATTCGCACACATCTGCGCGAGGGATTGCTGGCGCACAACAAGGCCTGCGGCGGCGCCAGCAGCATGAAGATTGTTCGCGCCATGCTGATGGCCGAGCCGCCATCCATCGACGGCAACGAACTTACCGACAAGGGCTACATCAATCAGCGCGCGGGGCTTGAGCGCCGCGCCGCGCTGGTGGGGCAACTCTACGCGGACAAGCCGGGACCCGACGTCATCGTCCTCACATAATTTCATGTTCACAACACGAGTCGCAAACCCATGAATTTTGAATTCTCCGACGACCAGAAACAGTTGCGCGATCAGGCGCGGCGCTATCTTGCCGAGCATTCGCCGCCGAAAGCCGTGCGCTTCGTGCTGGAAGGCAACGCGCCGTATGACAAGGCGCTATGGAAGGGCCTTGCCGAGATGGGTTTTCTCGGCGTCGCGATCCCTGAAGAATTCGGCGGTGCGGGCGCGGGTCATCTCGAACTCTGCGTGATAGCCGAGGAGATGGGCCGCGCGCTGGCGCCGGTGCCGTTCTCGTCCACGATCTACCTTGCGGCCGAAGCCATCATGCTCGCAGGCAGCGATGAGCAGAAAGCCAAATGGCTGCCGAAGATCGCGTCGGGCGAAGCCATCGGAACGCTGGCGCTGTTCGAGGGCGCAGGCAATCCGTCGCCGAAGGCGATCAATGTTTCGGGTTCGCAGGGGACAGTCAGTGGCACCAAGAAGCCGGTGCCGGACGGCGCCATCGCCGATTTCGCCGTCGTGGCGGCGCGCACCGGATCGACCGGCCGCGAAACCGATATCGGTCTGTTTATCGTCGATCTCAATGGCGCAGGCGTCACGCGCAGGCCGTTGTCGAATATCGATCAGGCGCACGGTCAGGCCGAGATCGTTTTCGACAAGTGCAAGGCAGAGCCGTTGGGGGCTGCCACCGAAGGCTGGAGCATTCTCACCCGCGTGCTCGATCGTGCAGCGGTGCTGGTCGCGTTCGAGCAGGTCGGCGGCGCGGATCGCGCGCTGGAAATGGGGCGCGACTATGCGCTGGATCGCATTGCTTTCGGGCGTCAGATCGGATCGTTCCAGGCGGTGAAGCATCTTCTGGCCGATATGTATGTGTCCGCAACGCTGGCGCGCTCGAATTGTTACTACGGCGCGTGGGCGCTTTCGACGGATGCGGGAGAATTGCCGGAAGCTGCCGCCACTGCGCGCGTCAGCGCAACGCAGGCGTTCCTGCACTGCGCGAAGAACAACAATCAGGTCCATGGCGGCATGGGCTTCACCTGGGAGTTCGACTGCCACCTGTATTACCGCCGCGCCAATGCACTGGCGCTGATGCTTGGAAGCCAGACCTACTGGGAAAACCGGCTGATTGACCGGATGCGCTTCCGAAACGCTTCTTGAGAGGATCACGTCCATGAATTTCGATGACACTCCACAGGAGGCCGCGTTTCGCGCCGAGGCCCGTGCGTGGATTAAGGCCAACGCGCCGAAGCGCCTTGAGAGCGAGCTTTCCGAACCGTCGGTCGGCCGCATCAAGTTGCGCAGCGGCGATATTCTCTCCGAGTCGAAGAACTGGCAGAAGAAGAAAGCCGAGGCCGGCTGGGCTTGTCTGCACTGGCCGAAGGAATATGGCGGGCGCGGCGCGTCTCCCATCGAGCGCGTCATCTGGCAGCAGGAAGAAGGCGTTTTCATCAAGCTGGAAAGCGTGTTCCTGATCGGGCAGGGCATGTGCGGCCCAACCATGATGGCCTATGCCGGCGAAGAGGACAAAAAGAAGTATCTGCCGAAGCTCGCGTCCGGCGAGAACATCTGGTGTCAGTTGTTCTCTGAACCAGCGGCGGGGTCCGACGTTGCCGGTTTGCGCACGCGTGCGGAGAAACAGGGCGACGACTGGATCATCAACGGCCAGAAGGTCTGGACCACGGGGGCGCATTTCTCCGACTACGGCATCGTCATCACCCGGACAGATCCGACGCAGCCGAAGCACAAGGGCCTCACGATGTTCTTCCTGGACATGAAGAGCCCAGGCGTTGTGGTGAAGCCGATCAAGCAGGCCAACGGTCAGGCCGAATTCAACGAGGTTTTCTTCAACGACGTGCGGATCCCGGACTCGCAGCGTCTCGGCAAGGTCAATGACGGGTGGAACGTATCGCTCACCACACTGATGAACGAGCGCATGTCGATCGGCGCGCGCATCGTCACCGGCGTGCCGGAGATGTTCGATTTTTGCAGCAAGCTGATGCTCGATGACGGACCGGCGATCGATGACAAAAACGTTCGCTCGAAGCTCGCGAATTGGGCGGTGAAGGCGAGCGGCCTGAAATATACCAGCTATCGCTCGATTTCGGCGCTTTCGCGCGGCGAGCGTCCGGGCCCCGAGAACTCCATCGGCAAGCTGGTGTCGGGCTCGATGCTTCAGGACATCGCGATGTTCGCGCTCGATCTTCAGGGCGCTGCCGGCGTTCTCAACGATGCGGACTCTGTCGCGGCCGCCGGGCAGTTCCAGTCGATGCTGCTGCGCTCGCCCGCGACGCGGGTCGAGGGCGGCACCGACGAGATCCTGCGCAACATCATCGCCGAGCGCGTGCTCGGATTGCCGGGCGACATCCGCGTCGACAAGGATGTCCCCTTCAATGCCATTCCGACCAAGGGACGCTGAACGCCATGCTTGCACAACCCGACAACCGCGACATCGAGGTCGTGGAGAAGCTTCTGGCCGCGCGGTACTCCTGTCGTGCGTTCAAGTCTGACCCCGTGCCGCGCGCGACCATCGAACGTGTGCTGACTGCCGCGCAAAAGACTGCGTCATGGTGCAACAGCCAGCCGTGGCAGGTTGCGATTTTCTCCGGCCATGCGGTCAAGACATTCGGCGAGGCAATGTACAAGGCGGCGAGCGAACGCGCGCCGCCCGTCACCGATTTCGAGTTTCCGCGCGAGTATCAGGGCGTCTACCTGGACCGCCGGCGCGAAAGCGGCTTCCAGCTCTATAACGCGCTCGGTATCCCGCGCGGCGACAAGGCCGCATACAACAAGCAGATGTTGGAAAATTTCCGCTTCTTCGGTGCGCCGCATGTGGCCATCATCACCAGCGACGAAGCGCTCGGCGTCTATGGCGCGATCGACTGCGGCGGCTATGTCAGCAACTTCATGCTCGCCGCGCAGGCCGCAGGTCTCGCGACCGTTCCGCAGGCAGCGCTGGCAGGTCATGCGGACGTGGTGCGCAAGCATCTCGGCGTCGGTGAGGATCGCCGCGTGGTGTGCGGCATCTCATTCGGTTATGCGGACGCGACGCATCTCGCCAACAGCTACCGCACCAACCGCGCGACGATCCCGGAAGCTGTGACGTTCATCGGCTAGGGCATGATCTCGAAAGTGGAAGCCGGTTTCGGAAGCGCGCCGCGCCGAATCACACAGCCGAATCACGTCAGGGAACCCGTTTCGGTAACCCTCTACATAATATGAACGCGGGCTCGTAACGGAGAGGGTGGTTAACTCTGCGTTAGGAAATTGCACTGCATCTTCCCTTTCAGCGCAATCGGCAAAAGTGAATTCCGTTTTTGGCAGATCGCGCTCGGGAGATTACCAATGTGGTCCAGCCGCGAAGCCTTTGAGAACGATGTCTGCCCCGTGGGCGACGAAATGCTCGGAAGCCTGTACCGTGCCAGCGAACATGGCCTTCCTCAACTTGTAGAATCGGTGTCTTCGGATGTCCGGGCGATGCTGGCGCTGTTCTGTTACAAGCGCGCGCATCTGCACGGCATGAGCCTCGCCATTGCCGCGACCTGCACGGAACGCGATCTGGTCGAGCAGGGCGGCATCGTCGGATCGACATTGTTCGCGATGTCGCGGGAAGCGCCGTCGTCACAGCCGGTCGCATCGTCCTACGGCAACCGGCGCGGTATCACGCTGTCGACCAAGCCGCTCAGCACCTTCGTTCCTGCGATGGACGAGATGGACGACGACAGCGACTTCGCGGCAATGCCGGCCTGAGCCGACGACGACCGCGCCTGTTCAACTCTGGCGCGGCCCGCGCATGATCTTCAATGCGTCCTCAACGTGCCGCCATGTCCTGGCCTGCTCGGCCTCGCCCTGCGCTTCGCACTCGACCGCCCGTTGTGCGGCCTTTGCAATTGCCTGCGGCCCGTGGATTTCCATCAACTGCCGGGCATAGGTGTGAATTTCGGTTTCCTGCATGGCGTCGTGCTCCTCCACTTGAGGCAATTCTGTCGGTGGAATGGTTGACGCCCAAAGAGGTGGTTTCGTTCCGCGATTAATGGCCATCCGGCAGGAAACCTGCCGTGAGTTCCACCGAAAGTTCCCCAGGGAGTTCTTCAAGTCCGAACCTGCGCCGCGCCATCGCGCATTCCGGATCGCCGGGCATGCAGGTCCGGCACACCTCGGGCCGCACGGCATAGATCCCGCACGCCGTGGAAATTCCGACCTTGCCGGTCAGCGCCGTGCACCGGTCGCCGTCGCAGCGCATCCCCGACAGCCGGTCATTGACGAATTTCTCGGGGATAAGATCGAGCGCTGCGTCGTCCTCCACCGTGAAGCGCGGCCAGTTGCTCGAATAGGAACAGCAGGCGCCGCAGCTTTGGCAGGGATTGTCGCTCGCGGTCATGATGTGCACTCGCGCATGCGGGCATCATGCATGCTCTTCATCCATTTGACTCGCAACGCCGTGCGGCGTTCAGGATATTTCTCCTCCAGAAACACGGCCTGAGCGATCCGGTCGATCCGGAAGCTGCGAAAGTCCTTGCGCAACTCGCACCATCCGGCGAGATGCCGTACCGTTTCAAGATAGCCGACGGCAATCGGCCACACCGTGCGCTGGCTGTCGCGGCCCTGCTCGTCGCAATAGTGCAGCAGGACTTTTTTGCTGGCATGGATATGGGCACGCAATCGCGTCATATCGATGCTGTCCTGCGTATCGCTCCGTTTCAGCGGCGTCCGGCTCGCGGGTTCGAGCGCAAGCGGCTGCAGCCGTTCCGGGATGGTCTCGACGATCTTGGTGATCAGATCCAGCGCCGCCTTCGCCAGCACCGGATCGGCTCGCCCGGCGACCCACTGCGCGCCCAGCACCGCCGCCTCGATCTCGTCCGGGGTCAGCATCAGCGGCGGCATGTCGAACCCTTTTTCCAGCACATAGCCGGTGCCGGCCTCGCCCCGGATCGGTACGCGCTGGCTGATCAGGGTGGCGATGTCGCGGTAGATCGTGCGTTTCGAGGTTTCCAGTTCGTTGGCAATGGCCTCCGCGGTCAGCGGCTTGCCGGTGCGCCGGAGCACCTGAATGATCTGAAATAGCCGGTCGGCGCGCCGCATTCTGTTGGTCCTGCAGGTCCGCTACTGACACCACGTTGGCAGCAGGGGGTAGCTACAAATGGGCATCTTTTCAACGCTCAAAGGATGCCCCGATGATCACGCTTTACGGTTTTGGTCCCTATTTCGGCCTTCCGGAGGCCAGCCCTTATGTCATGAAGGCCGAGGTTCAGCTAAAAATGGCGAAGCTGGCCTATGTCAAGGCGGTGGGTTCGCGCGAGGATTCGCCCAAGGGGCAGCTGCCCTACATCGACGATGGCGATGAGCGCATCTCGGACACCACCTTTATCAGGCTGCATCTGGAAAAAACCCGTGGCATCGATCTCGATGCCGCGCTCGACGAGCGCCAACGCGCCGAAGCCTGGACCACCGAACGCATGGTGGAAAACCATCTGTACTGGATGCTGGTCCATATGCGCTGGATGATCCCCGAGAATTTTGCCAAGGGGCCATCGCATTTCTTCGATGCCGCGCCGGATGCCATTCGTGAGCAGCTGAGGGATGATGCCCGTGCGCGTGTGGCGGACGTTGTCCGCATGGCGGGGCCTGCGCGCCATTCGTTGCCGGAAATCGTCGAGTTCGGGACGCTGTCACTGTCCGCGCTGTCAATGCAGCTTGGCTGGAAGGACTATCTGATGGGGGATCGTCCGTGCGGCGCTGACGCCATCGTTTTTGGCGTGCTGGCCGGCCTGTTGACGCCGTTCTTCGATTCGCCGTTGCGCGACCGGGTGCTGGAGTTCTCCAATCTCGTCGCCTATGTCGAGCGGATGATGGGGCGGTACTATCCGGAACATCCATGGCAGCGGTTGTCGGAAGCGGCGTGACGCACCCTGCTTCCCCCGCAGCCGGGGAGAGCGGGCATCTCCCCGCTGCCACTATCTCGTGTCGCTATGTCGATGAGTGCCGCTGCTTCAGCTGCGCGACTTCGGCCTCGAGTTCGGCAATGCGCTCATCGCGGGCTGCGATCGCGGTTGCAACATCGGCGGCGTCGAATTTCATCGGGATATGCTGCGGGCAATTGGTGTCCCAGGCGGCGATCTTGAACAGGATTGCCTGCTCAGGCTTCGCCTTGTAATCACGGGGCATCAACGAGGCGATCAGCGCGGGATCGTCCTCGATCACACGCGCCTCACCCCAGAGCTTGACGCGGCGGCGGTTGACGTAATCGATCAGGAAAATATAGGCCTTCGGATTTTCGGTGAGGTTGCCCTGCGTGATGTACTGCCGGTTGCCTTTGTAATCCGCGAAGGCGAGCGTTTGCTTGTCGAGGATCTTGATGAAGCCCGCCGGGCCGCCGCGATGCTGGATATAGGGTTGCCCGTCGGCGGTGGCCGTCGCCAGAAAGAAACTGGTCTGTTCGCCGATGAAGGCCGCAAGCGACTCGTCGATCTCGGTGCGCCAGCCGCCGTTCTCCTCGACGCGGGCATAGGCATCGCGTGAGCCCTTGCGGGCCTGGATCTCCTTCACCGCAGGCGTAAACGCGACATCGCTTGAAAAAGCATGGGCAACGGTCATCACTGGCCCTCCTGATCGCTCGCTAACATAGCTCGAATCTAGGCAATCTCCGGCCGAGCATAATCGCCGGCATTGACAGTTCATCGTTGCAGATTATGAAATAATGCCATGGACCGTCTCGATGCCATGCGCGCTTTTGTGTCCGTTGCCGACCTTGAGGGATTTGCCCCGGCGGCGCGCAAGCTCGGGCTGTCGGCTTCAGCCGTCACACGGCTGATTGCCGGGCTTGAAGCGCAACTCGGGGCGCGGCTGCTCCAGCGCACCACGCGTTCGGTAACGCTGACCGATGTCGGCGCGCGCTATCTGGAACGCGCACGGCGGATCGTGGCCGATGTCGAAGAGGCGGACGGCTCGGTTCAAGCCGAGCGCGCGCGGCCGTCCGGCAAGATCATCGTTTCCGCGCCGCTGATGTTCGGCCGGCTGTATGTCGGGCCGCTAATGTCGGCCTACCTGAAAAAATATCCGGATGTCAGCGCCGAACTCAGGCTGTCGGATCGCATGGTCAACCTGGTGGACGAGGGCATCGATCTCGCGGTGCGCATCGGCCACCTGACGGATTCCAGCGTGGTGGCCCGCATGGTCGGAGACATGCGCCGCGTGGTGGCGGCCTCGCCGCGTTATCTCAAGACACGCGGCACTCCATTGAAGCCGTCCGATCTCGCCGGGCACGAGATCATTCAGTTCGCGGGAGGCAATTCGCAGTCCGAGTGGCGTCTCGTCGAGAACGGCCGCGAGATGCGCGTTCCGACCGCATCGCGCTTCACCACCAACAGCACCGATGCGGCATTGCTGTATGCGGAGCAGGGTGGCGGCCTGGTCAGCATTCTGGCCTATCAGGCTGCGGAATCGATCAAGGCGGGCCGGCTGAAAATCGTGCTGGCCGATTTCGAGCCGCCGCCATTGCCGATCCACATCGTCTATCCGACCTCGCGCCTGTTGTCGGCGAAAGTCAGGGCGTTTATCGATCTGGTGGTTGCGCAAACAAATTGGCGCTTCGGCACGGCGTGATGCCTAGTCCTTCTTCCGCAAAATCTTGAAGGTCGCGTTGCCACGCGCGCAGGGCTCGCCGTCCGCCGTGATGAGGCTTTGCGCGAAGCAGATCGAACCGCCGACCTTGACGAAGTTCGTGTCGACCTGAAGCCACTGGCCGACATTCGCCGATCCGAGATAGTCGACCGCGAGGTTGATGGTCACCAGCCGCTGCGGATCGGCCATGTTGACGCTGCAACTCAATCCCATGGCGTTATCGGCCAGCGTCGCGATCAGCCCGCCGTGGACCAGCCCGCGCGAATTGGTGTGCGCCTTGGCAAGCCGAAGCCCGAGGATGTAGGCCTTCGCCGTCTTTCTGAAGTAGATTGGCTCCCACGGCTCGGTGATCGGACTGCGGCGCGGATGCGGCTCGAAGCCGTCCGGAACATCGGTTATGGTCTCTGTTGTATCCATGGCTCTCTTCCAAATGCTGCGCATTGCATGTCGCTTGGTCCGCAGCATAAAGCGGACCGCGGGTGCGGGCATTCGGAATCAAGTTTGAAACAGCACGACGCCGCATGTTTGAAACAGCGGCAGTGTCATTGTTGTTTCACGTAAGAGCAGGACGAGGAAGCAGCCGCTCGTCAGTACGGCAGCCCGACGTAGTTTTCCGACAGCGATGTTTTTGCAGCGTCGGAATCGACGAGGTAGTTCAATTCGGTGATCTGGATGCGCGAACTGAATTCATCGGTGTCGGGAAACCGGTGGAGCATCGACGTCATCCACCACGAGAAGCGTTCGGCCTTCCACACCCGGCTGAGTGCGCGGCGCGAATAATCTTCGATGCCGGCTGCCGATTTGTCGGAATAGAATTCGCGCAGCGCCTGCGACAGGTAATGAACATCGCTAGCCGCGAGATTCAGGCCCTTCGCGCCGGTCGGCGGCACGATGTGTGCCGCGTCGCCCGCCAGAAACAGGCGGCCGAACCGCATCGGCTCGGCGACGAAACTGCGCAGCGGCGCGATGCTTTTTTCGATCGAGGGCCCCGTGACCAGATGATCCACCGCTTCCGGATCGAGCCGGCGTTTCAGCTCGTCCCAGAATTTGTCGTCGGACCAGTTGTCGACGTGATCATCGAGCGGGCATTGCAAGTAATATCGGCTGCGGGTGTTCGAGCGCATCGAGCAGAGCGCGAAGCCGCGTTCGTGATTGTTGTAGATCAGTTCGGGCGAGACCGGCGGGGTTTCGGACAGGATCCCGAGCCAGCCGAACGGATAAACACGCTCGTAGGTCTTGAGGGCATCCGGCTTGACGCTTTGCCGGCTGACACCGTGGAAACCGTCGCAGCCAGCAATGAAGTCGCAGGCGATTTCGTGGGTCGTTCCGTCCTTGACGTAGCGCACGCGCGGATGCTCGCCCTCGAAATCATGCAGGCTGACGTCGCCGGCGTCATAGATGGTTTTCTGTCCGGTTTTGGCGCGCGCATCCATCAGGTCGCGTGTTACCTCGGTCTGGCCGTAAACCGTCACCACCTTGCCGGTGGCTTTTGTCATGTCGATGCGATGGCGCTTGCCGCCGAACGCCAGTTCGATGCCGTGGTGGATCAGGCCGTCGTGGTGCAGCCGCTCGGCGATGCCCACCTCGTCCAGCAGGTCGACGGTGCCCTGTTCGAGAACACCGGCCCGGATTCGCCCGAGAATGTAGTCGCGGTCCTTGCGCTCCACGATGATGTTGTCGACGCCGTAATGGTGCAGCAACTGCCCGAGCAGATGGCCCGCCGGGCCTCCGCCGATGATGGCGACCTGTGTTCGCAACGACTTCACTCCCGCCTGCGGCATCGTTTCCCAACCCCCGAATAGGGTTTTGCGGCCTCGGGAAAATTGATTATACTAGATAACAATATAGGAAAAGGTTGTCGACGTGGTCAGAGCCGGACTGTCTTACCGATTGACTGTCATACCAATGGCAGAGGCGCCGGGCATTGCAAATGACCGATAACTTCTATCTGAATGGCGGAAATTCCGGACGCGATGGTGCACCGCAAATAACGTGTCGTCGCGCTTTCGGCCGCTGAACGAAACTTGAGAAACTTGAAAAGAGTACTTTAGGGAGGACTTGATGAAGAACCTAACCTGGACGGCCGTGGTACTGGCGGCGTCCGTGACACTGCCGGGCGCCGTGACCCTGGCTTCGGCGCAGGATATCACTATCGGCGTCAGCGTCAGCACCACCGGCCCCGCTGCCGCGCTCGGCATTCCCGAGAAGAATGCGCTCGAGTTCGTGCCGACCGAAATCGGTGGCGCGAAGATCAAGACCATCGTGCTGGACGACGCCGGCGATCCGACCGCCGCCACCACCAATGCGCGCCGGTTCGTGACTGAATCCAACGCGGATATCATCGTCGGCTCTTCGACCACGCCGCCGTCGATCGCGATGTCCACAGTGGCCAATGAAGTCGGCGTGCCGCATTTCAGCCTCGCGCCGATGCCGATCACGCCGGCACGCGAAAAGTGGACCGCGGTGATGCCGCAGCCGGTGCCGATCATGGGCAAGGTGCTCTACGAGCACATGAAGAAGAACAACATCAAGACCGTCGGCTATATCGGCTTCTCGGATTCCTATGGCGACCTGTGGCTGAACGACATCAAGACCCAGACTGGCGCCATGGGCGGCATCAGCATTGTCGCTGAGGAACGGTATGCGCGTCCCGACACGTCGGTGACGGGTCAGGCGCTGAAACTGGTCGCGGCCAATCCCGACGCCATCCTGATCGGCGCATCGGGCACCGGAGCCGCGCTGCCGCAGGCGGCGCTGCGCGAACGTGGCTACAAGGGACTGATCTATCAGACCCACGGTGCTGCGAGCATGGACTTCATCCGCATCGGCGGTCCGGCGGCGGAAGGTGTCATCATGGCCGCAGGCCCGGTGATGGCTCCCGAAGGGCAGGCCGACAGCGCGCTGACCAAGAAGCCTGGACTGGCCTTGAACGAAGCGTATGAGAAGAAGTACGGCGCCAACACCCGCAGCCAGTTCGCGGGCCACATGTACGACACGTTCGAAGTGCTCAAGCGCATCGTTCCCGTGGCGCTGAAGAAGGGCAAGCCCGGCACGCCGGAATTCCGCGAAGGCCTTCGTCAGGCGCTGCTCTCCGAGAAGGAGATCGCAGCGAGCCAGGGTGTCTACAACTTCACCGAGAAGGATCGCTTCGGCACCGACGATCGTTCGCGCATCATCCTGACCGTTAAGAACGGCAAGTATGAAGTCGTGAAGTAAGCGCTGCTGTTTGAGACCGATCTACAAATGCCCGGCCTTGTGCCGGGCATTTTCGTTTGTGCGACGCGCCTGCGTCATGCAAGTCCCATGACGGCGATGCCATCGGACTTGCCGCGGATGTCCCGCACGCCGAGATCAAGCATCGGCACTGGCGGCGCGGATTTGAAGCGCTCGATGGCGGCGCGGGAGGCCAGAAAGCCGCCGTCGACATTGCGGCTTTGTTCTTCAAGGCGCGCGGCCGTGTTCATGACGTCGCCGTTGAAGACGATGGCGCGCTTGATATCTCCGATCTCGCCGATAATCACGTTTCCAAAATGCAGGCTTCCGCGAATTCGCGGGGCGACGCCGAACTCCTTCTCAAACCGCTCTTGAAGCTGCTGCAGGGTGGCCCGCATCGCAAGAAAGCAGCGCAGCGGCCGGCAATCCACCGCCCCCGACGCCTCCGTCCAGGTGACGATGATTTCGTCACCGACGTAATCCAGAACCTCGCCGCGATAATCGATCACCGGCCCGGTCAAGGTGCGGAACGTCTTGTCGAGAAAGCGATGAATGCCGAGGCCGCCCAAGCGCTCGGCCAGGGCCGTCGATCCCGCGATATCGACGAAGAGGACGAACCGGTTTTCCTCAACAGGGGTGTGATAGCGCCCGGTCACGAGATTCAGCAGCGTGTTACGGCCGATGATGTTGGTGATTGCAAAGACGAGATTAAGCACCACCGACAGGATCGCCGAAAAGATAACGGCGTCCCAGAATCCTTGTTTGGCCGGATCAGGCGTCATCCCGACGATGCGGACGCCAAGTTCGAAGTACTGGATGAGAACAATGACGGCGGCGTAGAATGCACTGCGAACCGCAAGGCTGGCGCTGAACGGCAGTGCTCCGAGCCAGTCGCGCATCGGTCCCGCCGCAGTAAATTCGAAAGCCCCGATGGCGGCGCTGATGAGAAGGCCGTAAATCATGCCGATCAGCAACTGTAATGGTGAGAACCCGACATTGACGAAGATAAAAACAGTCCCTCCGGCCATGCCGGCGAGCAGGATCGTCATGAACATGCGCAGTTTGCGCTCGGACCTTGCATCCATAATCGACATGCCCCCGCAACAAGACGTTGCGGGAACGAGTATCAGCCAGAACGGGACATATTGTTAGATGATTTCGGCTGCTGAAACCGAACGATCCTGGGACCGTAAACGGCCAACCTCGCGGGCCGGAGCTGAACTCAGAGCTTGCTCTCTTCGGCGTGCTGGAATCCGAGATAGCTCGCCACCACACGCTGATCGCCGCTGATGTCCTTCGCCGATCCGCTCATGACGAATTCGCCAAGCTCCATCACATAGGCGCGATCCGCGATTTCCAGCGCCGCGCGGGCATTCTGCTCGACCAGCAGCACCGACACCCCGGCCTGCCTCAGTTCGCCGATGGTGCGGAAAATATCCGCGACGATCAGCGGCGCGAGCCCGAGTGACGGCTCGTCCAGCATCAAGAGGCGCGGCTGGCTCATCAGCGCGCGGCCCATCGCCAGCATCTGCTGCTCGCCGCCGGACAGCGTGCCCGCAAGCTGCGTGCGCCGTTCTTTCAATCGTGGGAATAATGCGTAAACGCGCTCCTGCTCGCGCGCGGCCTCGGCGCGGGGCACGCGGAAGCCGCCGAGCTGCACATTCTCCTCAACCGTCATGGTTCCGAACAGTTCGCGATGCTCGGGCACGATGCACAGGCCCAAAGCCACCCGATCCTCGATCTCGAGCCTGGCGATCTGCTGGCCCGCGAAGGTGACGCTGCCGGTCAGCGGAAGAATGCCCATGATGGCGTTGAGCAGCGTGGTCTTGCCCGCGCCGTTGGCGCCGATGATGGTGACGATCTCATTGGCGCCGACGTCGAGCGTGGCGTTGCGCACGGCTTCGACCTTGCCGTAGGAGACATGAACGTCATCAACGGCGAGCAGCTTTGTCGTCATGACGCTGCTCCAAGGTAAGCCTTGATGACGTCGGGATTGGCACGAACTTCCGCCGGGGTGCCTTGCGCGATCTTGGTACCGAACTCCAGCACCACGATGCGGTCGGCAATATCCATTACGAAGCCCATGTCGTGTTCGACCAGCAGCACCGACATGCCCTCGGAGCGCAGTTGCCGAAGCAATGCCGCGAGCTTTTGTTTTTCCATGTGGCGCAGACCGGCGGCGGGTTCGTCGAGCAGCAGCAGGATCGGATCGACGCAGAGCGCGCGGGCGATTTCCACGATGCGCTGCTGGCCGAGCGAGAGACTGCCGGCGAGCTGGTGCATCTGGTCGCCGAGGCCGACGCGCGCGATTTGCTTCGCGGCTTCCGCCAGCAATCCAGCTTCGTCCTTGCGGTCGAGCCGCAACATGCTGGCGATCGCGCCGGCATGACCGCGCAGATGCGCGCCGATGGCGACGTTCTCCAGCACGCTCATGTCGGGCACCAGCTTGACGTGCTGGAAGGTGCGGGCGACGCCGAGTTTCGCGATATCCTGCGGCGGCGCGTTGTCCACGTTCCGGCCCAGAATGGAAATCGTGCCGCCGGAGGCCCGGAGCACGCCGGTGATCAGGTTGAATGTGGTGCTCTTGCCGGCGCCGTTCGGGCCGATCAGCGCGACGATCTCGCGCGCCTGCACGTTGAACGACACGTCATTGACGGCGATGACACCGCCGAACTGCTTGCGGGCGTCCTTGATGTCGAGCAGCGTGTCCGACGTGGCGACGGCCTTGGCGCGTGGGGGCAGGGCGTCGGCTGCACGCGGCTTCGGCAACCGGACGCTGAACGGCAGCAGCGCGGCGAGCTTCGGCCACATGCCGCCGGGCGCGATCTGCAACAGAACCACCAGCAGGATTCCGAAAATCACAGTTTCAAGTTGCGCGTTGCCGTGAAACACCAGCGGCAGGTAGCTCTGCAAGATCTCCTTGAGCACTACGACGATGCTCGCGCCGAGCACAGCGCCCCAGACGTAACCTGCGCCGCCGACCACGGCGATGAACAGGTATTCGATGCTGGCGTTGAGGCCGAACGGCGTCGGGTTCGCGGCGCGCTGGAAATGCGCGTAGAGCCAGCCGGACAATCCCGCGAGCACCGCCGCATAGATGAAAACCAGAAGCTTGGCACGCGCGGTCTGCACGCCGAACGCTTCGGCAGCGATGTGGCCGCGCCTTAAAGCACGAATGGCGCGGCCGGTGCGCGAGTCCAGAAGGTTGACCGTCAGCAGCGCGCAGACGATCACCGCGAACCAGATCGCGAAATAGATCTTGCCGGGATCGGTCAGTTGCAGCGATCCGATCGCCAACGGCGGAATGCCGGAGATGCCGTCATTGCGGCCGACGAATTCCAGCTTGCTGAACAGGTAAAAGAGGCTGATGCCCCAGGCGATGGTGCCGAGCGGAAGGTAGTGGCCGGACAGGCGTACCGTCACCAGACCGAGGATGACGGCCGCGCCGCCGCTGACGATCAGCGACAGCGGCAGCGTCACCCACGGAGAAAATCCATAAGATGTGGTCAGCACTGCCGTGGTGTAGGCGCCGAAGCCGCAGAACGCCGCCTGGCCGAACGAGGTGAGGCCGCCGACGCCGGTCAGCAGCACGAGGCCCATCGCCACCAGCGCCGCGAGGCCGATATTGTCGAGCAGCACGATCCAGAATGGCGGCATACCCGGAATGAACGGAATCACCGCCATCACCAGCGCAAACACGATCATGGCCCACCGCTGCGTCATTAATCCTCTTCCTCTTCGACTTCGGGCGAAGCCAGCGAGCGCAGGACGAGAACCGGAAGCAGCAGCGTGAAGACGATGACCTCCTTGAAGTTGCTGGCGTAGAACGACGAGAACGCCTCGACGATCCCGACCACCAACGCCGCGGCGGCGGTGAGGGGATAGCTCACGAGCCCGCCGATGATCGCGGCGACGAAGCCTTTCAGCCCGATCAGGAAGCCCGTGTCGTAGTAGATGGTTGTGATGGGCACGATCAGGATGCCCGAGATCGTGCCGATGATGGCGGCGAGCAGGAACGCGAACTGGCCCGAGATCGTGGTGCGGATGCCGACAAGGCGCGCGCCGAGGCGGTTGACGGCGGTGGCGCGCAGCGCCTTGCCGTACAGCGTGTAGCCGAACAGCAGCCACAGTCCGACGATCAGGACGATCGTGATCGCGTAGATGCCGAGGCTCTGGCCGGTGAATCTCAATGGCCCGATGGTGAGCGCGGCGGCGGAAATCGCGGGTCCGCGCAATCCTTCGGGGCCGAAGAACGCGAGGCCCAGTCCCTGCAACGCGAGGTGAATGCCGACCGACGCGATCAGCAGCACCAGCACCGAGGCATGGGCGATCGGCTGATAGGCGATGCGATAGAGATAGAGACCAATAGGCGCCACAATGACGATCGACAGCACGAAGTTGACCGCGACGCCGTTCTGTCGCCCGGCCATCGTCATCGCAACGCCCCAGATCGCCAGCGGCAACACGATGTTCACCGCAAGCGAACGGGCTGCCCGCTTTGCCGACATGGCGTTGCGGCCTGCGACCATATCGAAACAGAAAGCGATGACGCCCATCCCGAGCGCAAGCAGTGCTGTACCCGGCATTTTTCCGGCGGCCAGCGTCGCGTAGGTCAGCGCGCCGAACGTGATGAACTCGCCCTGCGGAATGAGGATGACACGCGTGACCGCGAACACCAGAACAAGCGCGAGACCGAGCAGCGCATAGATCGCGCCGCTGGTGATTCCGTCCTGCAACAAAAACAGAAGGATCGTGCTGTCCAAGTCGTCCCCTTAAAGCGGCGCTTCCTCAAGCGTCGAACGCGGGTTTTGAAGGCCCGGCGCTCCAATCAGCGGTTGAAACCCGCCGTCGCTATTTGATATGTTTCATAACGATTATCGATTATAATCTCAAGGCCGGAGCGCCCGGCTTTATAGCAGAATGATCGCGCCTTGCTACCGAGGCCGCGCGTCCGAGACAGCCCACCCGAGACGGTACACCCGAGACAGCGCAATGGTTGCTTCCAGAACTGCCGGTCCATCGAAAGCCAAGCGCCCGGCGCGGGGGGTGGCGCAGCCAGCGGCGGCCACCGGCCCGATCAAGCTCGGTGCACTGTCGGAGTTCCTCGGCTATTCGCTCAAGCGCGCCCAGTTAAGGATTTTCGACGACTTCATCGGGTGCGTCGCACCGCTGCAACTGACACCGGCGCAGTTTTCCGTCCTGATGCTGGTGGATGCCAATCCGGGACGCAACCAGACCGAGATCGCCAGCACGCTCGGAATTCTGCGTCCGAATTTCGTGGCCATGCTCGACGAACTGGAGAGCCGCGATCTTTGCGTGCGGGTCCGCTCGAGCAACGATCGCCGCTCGCATATCCTGAAATTGACGGAGAAAGGCCGCGCCGTTCTGGCGCGCGCCAAAAAATTGATCGAGACCCGGCACGAAGCGCGGTTGGAGGAATTGCTCGGCAAAGACAACCGCGATCTCTTGCTGGCGATGCTGGGCAAGATCGCCGGAGAATTTTAGGACGTTACGTCATTGCGAGGAGCGCTTGCGACGATGCAATCCAGTCCTTGCTTGATGCTGTCCAGACTGGATTGCTTCGCTCCGCTCGCTATGACGAAGCGCGTTACACATCCACCAGAATGATGCGGATGTCGTTGACGTTGGTCAGTGTCGGGCCGACGTTCAGCAGATCGCCGGTCGCTGCGAAGAACGCCGTCGCGTCGTTGTTGGTAAGGTAAGCCGCAGGATCGAGTTTCAACTCGCGCATCTTTGCAAACGTGCGCTGGTCGGCCAACGCGCCGGCCGGATCGTCCGCGGAGCCCGCGCCGCCGTCCGCGCCGTCGGTGTCGCCGGCCAGCACGGAGATGCCCCTGGTGTCCGCGAACAGCGCCGCAAGCGCCAGCACGTATTCCTGATTGGGGCCGCCGCGCCCGTTGCCGCGCACGGTCACCGTCAATTCGCCGCCGGACAGGATCGCGAGTTTCTTGCCGTCGGCTTGTGCCTTCAGTGCGATCCGCGCATGAGCGGCTGCGACATCACGCGCTTCGCCTTCAAGGTCCGCGCCGAGATCGAGAATCTCGTAGCCGGCCTCTCGCGCAATCGCGACAGCGGCATTGAGCGATTCCTGCGGCCGCGCGATGATCCGGAATTCCGCACGTGCGAAGGCCGCGTCACCGGGCTTGCAGCTTTCGTTGCGCGGATCGTTCAGCGCCTCGGTCACGGCATCATCGGCCTTGATGCCGTAGCGCGCGACGATCTCGCGGGCATCCGCGAGCGTTGTGGTGTCCGGCACGGTCGGTCCCGATGCGATGGTCGCGGGATCGTCGTGCGGCACGTCCGAAATCGCGAGCGTCAGGATATGCGCGGGCGAGGCGGCGCGGGCGAGCCGGCCGCCCTTGATGCGCGACAGATGTTTCCGCACGGTGTTCATCTCGCCGATCGGCGCGCCCGACCGCAACAGGCTCTTGTTCATCGCCTGCTTCTGCACGAACGACACGCCGTCGGTAGGCGCGATCCAGTTGGCCGAACCGCCGCCGGACAGCAGCACCAGAACCAGATCGTCGGCGGTGGCGCTCGCGGCAAGATCGAGCGTGCGGGCGGTGGCTTTCAGTCCCGCTTCATCGGGCACCGGATGACCGGCTTCGACGATCTCGATGCGGCTGGTCGGCATGCCGTGTCCGTGACGTGTGGTGGCGAGCCCCGAGAGCCGCGCCGGATCGATCCGCCCTTCGCCGAGATAATGCCGCTCCGCGGCATGGGCCAAAGCGCCGGCGGCCTTGCCGGCGGCGAGACAGATGATCCGGCCCTTCGGCGGCGAAGGCAGGTGCTTGCCGAGAATCCGGTCGGGATGGGCGGCGGAGACCGCGGCGTCGAACATCGCGCGCAGCAGGGGACGTTTATCGGTCATCGTGTCATCGCGTGCATTGTGGGATGACAGAGATCGCACGATCAGCCGGTCAGTAAAAGACCTTCCGCAAGGTTATTGCGGAGGGTGGAAACGTCGTCCGATATGGCTGTGCGGGGCGAGGAATCCGGATTTCAGAACTGGAAATCCGAGGCCTCGCCCGGCAGGCGCTTCGTATCAGCCGCCGATCTCGCCGCTGATGATGGGGCCGAACAGCTGCCAGCGCTCTCCGGTGAACCTCATCATCTGCAACTGTTCGATCGGGGCGAAGTCGGTCGCGCTGGTGTTGATCTTGATACCCGGCAAGCCCATTTCCTGTTGCAGGTTCTTGATGCTAGCCGCCTGCTTCATGACGTTCTCGCGGGTGAGATTGTCGCCACAGGCCTTGAGGACATGCACCATGGTCTGAGCTGAACTGTAGCCGAACGCGACCGAACTGTCGGCGCGGTTGGCTTCAGGGAAGTACTTGACCAGAAACGCGTCGAAGTTCTTGACGCCGGCGTCGTCCTTCCACTGCGGGTCGGTCGGGTCCTTGCCGTAGGTCGCCGAGATGACGCCCTGCGCATTCTCGAAGCCGGCCGGCTTGATCACCGAACCCGTGGACGAGGCCACGTTGTTGAGAATGAACAGCGGCTTCCATCCGAGCTCCGCCACCTTCTTGATCGACTGCGCACCGAACTTCGGGGTGGTGATGCTGACGAAGACGTCGGCGCCCTTGGACTTCAGCGCGACGATCTGCGAGTCAACGGTCGGAACCGACGTTTCATAGGGCTCTTCCGCGATGATCATCGACGCACCCTTGGCGCCGAGGCCGTCCTTCAAGCCCTTGAGCACGTCCTTTCCGAAATCGTCGTTCTGATAGAGAATGCCGATCTTGCCGTTCGGCTTTTCCTTCATCAGGTACTTCGCGTAGATGATGCCTTCGCTCTGATAGTTGGGCTGCCAGCCCATGGTCCACGGAAAGTTCTTCGGATCATTCCACTTGGTTGCGCCGGTGGCGACGAACAGCTGCGGCACCTTCTTGGTGTTCATGTATTTCTGGATCGCCGAGTTCGACGGCGTTCCCAGCGAATTGAAGATCAGCAGGACTTCGTCGCTCTCGACCAGCTTGCGGGCCTGCTCCACGGCTTTCGGCGGGCTGTAGCCGTCATCGTAGGAAATGAAATTGATCTTGCGGCCGTTGATGCCGCCTTCAGCATTGATCTTGTTGAAATAGGCCGCCTGGGTCTTGCCGATAATGCCGTAGGCGGAAGCCGGACCGCTGTACGGCATGATGCTGCCGATCTTGATTTCGGTGTCGGTCGCGCCGGTGTCGTATTTTTTCTGCGCGAACGCGCTCGTTGTGGCGGCGAGAGCCGCGACGGTAGCGAGACAAAGAACTCGCTGAATGTTTTTGACGGACATTCTTTTGTTTCCCTGACCTGTTCTTGATGTTTTTTTCATGCTTTTGCATGGGAAGCTTTTTGCTTCGCGGCATATTCAATACCGTTTGCATGGACCGTTCAAACGAAAAGCCCCCCTGCGACAATGTCGCAGAGAGGCCTGTCCGGAAGCAGATTGAATAGTTTCGTTTCGCAGGGCGAAAGATCAGCCGCCCACCTCGCCGCTGATGATCGGGCCGAACAGTTCCCAGCGCTCGCCCTTGAACTTCTGAAGCTGGAGCTGCTTGATCGGCGCGAAATCGGTCGCGCTGGTGTTGATCTTGATGCCCGGCAGCAAGCCCGGCAATTCAAGGTTCTTGATGCTCGCCGCCTGCTTCATGATGTTCTCACGCGTGAGATTGTTGCCCGCGCCTTTCAGCACATGCACCATCGTCATCGCGGTGTTGTAGCCGAACATCACCGAGCCGTCGGTGCGGTTGGCTTCGGGGAAGTTCTTGACGAGGAATGCGTCGAATCCCTTCATGCCGGCATCGTCCTTCCACTGCGGATCGGTGGCGTCCTTGGCGTAAGCCGCCGAGATGATGTCCTGAGCGTTTTCGAATCCGGCGGGCTTGATGACCGAGCCGACGGATGCGGCGACGTTGTTCAGGATGAACAGCGGCTTCCAGCCGAGTTCAGCGACTTTCTTGATCGACTGCGCACCGAACTTCGGCGTGGTGATGCTGACGAAGACGTCGGCGCCCTTGGACTTCAGTGCCACGATCTGCGAATCGACGGTCGGAACGGTTGTCTCATAGGGTTCTTCCGCGATGATCATCGACGCACCCTTGGCGCCGAGGCCGTCCTTCAGGCCCTTCAGCAAATCCTTGCCGTAGTCGTCGTTCTGATAAAGGATTCCGATCTTGCCGTTCGGCTTCTCCTTCATCAGGTACTTCGCATAGATGCGGCCTTCGCTCTGATAGTTGGGCTGCCAGCCCATGGTCCATGGAAATTCCTTGGGGTCGTTCCACTTGGTCGCGCCGGTGGCGACGAACAATTGCGGCACCTTCTTGGCGTTCATGTATTTCTGAATCGCCGAATTCGACGGCGTGCCGAGCGAGTTGAAGATGAAAAGCACTTCGTCGCTTTCGACCAGCTTGCGGGCCTGCTCGACGGCCTTCGGCGGCGAATAGCCGTCATCGTAGGAAATGAAGTTGATCTTGCGGCCGTTGATGCCGCCCTGGGCATTGATCATGTTGAAGTAGGCGGCCTGGGTTTTTCCGATGATGCCGTAGGCGGAAGCGGGTCCGCTGTAGGGCATGATGCTGCCGATCTTGATTTCGGTATCGGTTGCGCCGGTGTCGTATTTTTTCTGGGCCAGTGCGCCGGTGCTTGTCGCCGCGAGAAGGGCGAAAGCCGCCGTGGCAATAGCAACTCGAGATCTCGTTATAGTCATTCGTTTACTCCCTGATCCTGGTGTGTGTCCTCTTCGCTTTTTGGATTGGAGCTCTTTGCGGCCCGGAGATATTCAATACCCTTTGCCGGGCGCGTTCAACGAAAAGCCCCCCGCGACCGGGTCGCAGGGGGCTGATTTAATCTTCAGTCAGTTTCGCAGCGCGAACCTTAGCTGCCGCCCATTCCGCCGTTGATGATCGGGCCGATCAGTTCGTACTTCTCGCCCTTGAACTGCATGATCTGCAGCTGGTCGATCGGGTAGAAGTCGGTCGCGCTGGTGTTGATCTTGACGCCCGGCAGCAAGGTGTCCGGGGTGAAGTCCTTCAGGCTTGCGGCCTGCTTCATGACGTTCTCGCGGGTGAGGTTGTCGCCCGCCTGCTTGAGAACCTGCACCAGGGTTTGCGCCTGACCGTAGCCGTACACGACCGAACCGTCGGTCTTGTTCATGTCCGGCGCATACTTGGCGAGGAAGGCGTAGAATTTCTTCATGCCCTCATCGTTGTCCCACTGCGGGTCCGCGCCGTCCTTGGCGTAGGCCGCCGACAGGATGCCTTGCGCGGTCTCGAAGCCGGCAGGCTTGAGCACGCTGCCGACGGACGCGCCGACGTTGCTCTGGAAGTACATCGGCTTCCAGCCGAGTTCCGCGACCTTCTTGAGGCTCTGCGCCGCGAACTTCGGGGTGGTGAAGCTGAAGTAGACGTCCGCGCCCGAGGCCTTCAGCTTGATGATGTGCGAGTCGATGGTCGGCTCGGACACTTCATAGCTTTCCTCCGCGATGATCTGCGACGCCTTCGCGCCGAGGCCGTCCTTCAGGCCCTTGAGCATGTCCTTACCGAAGTCGTCGTTCTGGTACATGACCGCGATCTTCGCATCGGGCTTGGTCGCAAGCAGATGCTTGGCGTAGACGCGGCTTTCGCTCTGATAGGCCGGTTGCCAGCCCATGGTCCACGGGAACTCCTTCGGCTCGCCGAACTTGGTGGCGCCGGTGGCGACGAACAGCTGCGGCACTTTCTTCGCGTTCAGATACTTCTGGATTGCGGAATTCGACGGCGTGCCGAGCGGTCCGAACACCAGCAGCACTTCGTCACTCTCGACCAGCTTGCGCGCCTGCTCGACAGCCTTCGGAGGCGAGTAGCCGTCATCATAGGTGATGAAGGTGATCTTGCGGCCGTTGATGCCGCCCTGATCGTTGATCATCTTGAAGTAGGCTTCTTCCATCTTCCCGATGACGCCGTAGGCGGATGCCGGTCCGCTGTAGGGCATGATGTTGCCGATCTTGATTTCGGTGTCGGTCGCGCCGGTGTCGTATTTCTTTTGCGCGAGAGCGCTGCCGCTCGTTATGGCGAGCGCGGCGATTGCCGACACAGCTGCCGCGCTAAACTTGAGTTTAGATAACATTTTAATTTCTCCCTAGAGTGCGGTATTCCGCATAGCGAAAAACCGGTTTCGATGGAAACCGGTTTTCCGAAAAGATCATGCTCAAACAGGCGGATAACAACAAGCCTGAATTCAGATGAATGTAATCAGACTTTAGGAGTTAAGTCTTTTTCCTGCGGAACAAGGCCTCGATCATGTAGGCCACCTGCCGCGCACCATGCGGCACGAGGAAGATGACCACGAACAGCAGCACGCCGAAGACGGCGCCCGAGAGGCCCTTTGAGATGTGCTCGGCCACATTTGGTACGAACACGATGAACGCCGAGCCGACCAGCGATCCCGGCAGCCAGCCGACGCCGCCGACGACCATGCCGAGGAAGATGGCGATCGCGAGCTGGATGGTGAAGCTGTCGGGCGCCACGAACTGCACCACGATGGCGCCGAGCGCACCGGCGATCCCGGTGAAAGCGGCGCTGACGCCGAATGTCAGCGTCTTGTACAGCGGCAGATCGATGCCCATGGCCGAGGCTGCAATCGGGTTGTCGCGGATCGCCATCATGGCGCGGCCGGACCGGCTTCGCAGCAGGTTGACGGCCAGGATGTAGATCAGTGCCGAGACGAACAGTGTGAAGTAGTACAGCCACATGTCCTGCGACATCTTCAGGCCGAACGGAGCGTCCGGCTTGGTGATGACGAGACCCTGCACGCCGCCGGTCCAGTGTTCGAACGCGCCGAGCTTGAGCAATTGCGGCATCGCGACCGCCAGAGCAAATGTCGCGAGCGCCAGATACACGCCCGAAAGCCGCAACGCGGGGAAGCCGAACAGGAAGCCGAAGATGAAGCAGATGATGCCGGCCGCTGGCAGCGTCAGCACGTAGTTGACGCCCATGTGCTCCATCATGATGCCGGCGGTATAGGCACCCACAGCATAGAAGGCGCTTTGGCCCAGCGAGAACTGTCCGCTGCCGCCGGTCAGGATGTTGAGGGACAGGATGGCGATGGCGTAGATCAGCACCATCGTCATCTGGAAGATGATGAAGTTCTTCACGAACAGTGGCGTGAGAACCAGTAGTGCGAGCATCACCAGTGTTGCGGTGGTGCCGACCGTCATCGATTTCTTGGATGGCGCGGCGACCGCTGCGGGCTGGGAGACTGAGTCCTGAACTGTGCTCATGATTAAACTCGCTGTACGATGGCGCGGCCAAGCAAGCCGGACGGTTTGATGACAAGCACGAGGATGATCAGTGCCAGCGCGATGGGCAGTTTCAGTTCATTGCCGACACCTGGAATATAAGTGCCCACGAGGTTTTCGAAGACGCCGACCAGGAAGCCGCCGATCACCGCGCCGAGCGGGCTGGTGAGGCCGCCGAGTACCGCGGCCGCGAAGCCGTAGAGCAGGATGCCGCCCATCATGTTGGGCTCGAGGAACACCACCGGTGCGATCAGCATGCCGGCGATGGCGCCGATGGCGCTGGCCATGCCCCAGCCGAGCGCGATCATCCAGCTTGTGTTGATGCCGACGAGGCGCGCGGATTCAGGCAGCGACGCCGCGGCGCGCATTGCGAGGCCGATGCGCGTGAAGCGGAAGAAGATGAACAGCAGGATCAGCAGCAGCAGCGTGACGCCGATCATGCCGGCCTGATGGGTCGAGATCAGCTGGCTGCCGAGGAAGCCGGATGACCCGAACGGCGAGGGGAACTGCTTGATCGTGAAATCCCAGGTCAGGCCCGCGACGCTGTTGAGAATGGCGAACAGCGCGATGAAGCCCGCCACCTGCGCCAGGATGGGCGCGTTGGTGAGCGGCTTGAACAGCGCGCGTTCGATGACGATGCCGCCGGCGAACGAGATGATGAGCGTCAGCAGGAAGGCCGGCCAGAAGCCGAGACCCCACTGCATCAATTGCCAGGCGATGAAGGTCGAGAACATCGCCATTTCGCCCTGGGCGAAGTTGAGGTGGTCGATCGCCTGGTAGATCATGACGATGGCCAGCGCCATGCAGGCGTAGATCGCGCCTGTGGCAATGCCAGCCAGGACTTGGTTGGTAAACAGTTCCATGGCTGCGTCCTCAGTATCCGAGATAGGATTTGCGGATGTCTTCGTTGTTCGCGATTTCCTTCGCGCTTCCCGACATCACGATGCGTCCGGTTTCGATCACATAGGCCTTTTCCGCGAGTTCAAGCGCGAGCTGGGCGTTCTGTTCGACCACCAGGATCGTCACCTTGTCCTCGCGGTTGATCTTGCCGAGAATGCCGAACAGGTCGCGCACGACCAGCGGCGCGAGACCGAACGACGGCTCGTCGAGCAGCATCAGCCGGGGACGCAGCATCAGCGCGCGGGCGACCGCGAGCATCTGCTGTTCGCCGCCGGACAGCGTGCCGGCCTGCTGGGTGTGACGCTGCTTGAGCACCGGGAAGTGCGCGTACATGCGCTCGATATCGCCCTCGATGTTCTTGGTGTCGCTTCGCGAGATCGCGCCGAGCTGCAGGTTTTCCTCAACCGTCATGTTGGTGAAGGTGCCGCGGCCCTGCGGAACGTGGGCGATGCCGAGACGGACGACGTTTTCGGTCGACATGCCGGTCAGCGGCTTGCCTTCGAACTCGATATTGCCCGTCGAGCGGATCAT
Source organism: Afipia sp. GW822-FHT04G07 (assembly GCF_058800765.1). Lineage (NCBI taxonomy): Bacteria > Pseudomonadati > Pseudomonadota > Alphaproteobacteria > Hyphomicrobiales > Nitrobacteraceae > Afipia > Afipia sp. GW822-FHT04G07. The sequence goes on along the minus strand of NZ_JBXAMP010000001.1, from coordinate 2,244,948 downwards.
GTTGCAGATCGCGCGCAGCGTCGTGGTCTTGCCGGCGCCGTTGGCGCCGAGCAGCGTGGTTACGCTGCCTTCGTTGAGCGTGAACTCAAGGCCGTGAAGGGCCTGGATCTGGCCGTAATAGGCCCGCAGATCCTTGATCGTCAGCATCGTCTTCATGAGTCCTTGCTCCCCAAATAGGCCTTGATGACGTCGGGGTCGGACTGCACCTGGGACGGAGTGCCTTCAGCAAGCTTCTTGCCGAAATTCAGCGCGACGACATGGTCGGCGATCTTCATCACCAGTCCCATGTGATGTTCGACCAGAAGAACCGTGATGTGCCGTTCGTCGCGGATGCGGCAGATCAGGTCGCCCAGCACATAGACCTCCTCATGGTTGAGGCCGCCGGCGGGCTCGTCGAGCAGCAGGATCTTCGGTTCGGCGGCGAGCGCGCGGCCGAGTTCGACGCGCTTCTGCGTTCCGAACGGCAGACCCGAGACCTCGCGGTCGGCGACGTCGTGCAGTTCGAGGTAGTCGAGGATTTCATGCACCTTGTCGTTGAGAAGGCGTTCCTGCTCGCGGATCCACGGCAGCTTCAAGGCGTCGCTGATGATGTCGCTCTTGGTGCGGCAGTGGCCGCCGATGCGGATGTTGTCGCGCACCGTCAGCCGCGGAAACAGCGCGACGTTCTGGAACGTGCGGCCGATACCGGTCTCGGCGATCTTCGACGGCTGGCGATCGAGAATGCTCTCGCCTTCCATCAGGATATCGCCCTTGCTGGGCTGATAGAGCCTGCTGAGACAATTGAAGAGCGTCGTCTTGCCGGCGCCGTTCGGGCCGATCAAGCCGAGGATCTGGCCCTTCTTCATGTCGAACGACACGCCATTCAACGCGATGATGCCGCCGAACACGACGCTGACGTCGCGTACCGCGAGCAAAGGCTGATGCCCCTGCGCGACCTGAGCCTGCATCATGCCTTGGTTCCTTTGTGGAACTGTCTTGCCCAGATCTGCCTGAATCCGCGACGACGGCGGCTATCTGATCCCCTCAACAATACGGGCAACTTTCCCTCCTGGAGTTTTCATTTTCTTGATGTGTGTAGTTTCTTTGTTTTGCGATCCGCGCGCGACACTGCCCGTCAGCGCGGTTTCGATGTTCCTTACCATCGCCACGAGGCGAGGTCCAATAGAGTTCTGTAATAGAACTTCACTGAATTTGAAAGCCGGTGCGCCACAATTAAAGGCGTAGGGTCCGGTTCCGTCGTTCAGCTTGAGGGCGACGCCGACGGCGTGAATGTCGCTGTGCCATTCGCCGGCCGACATCGCGAAGCCGTGCTTGGCGATGCATTCGCCGGCGCGTTCGATGCCGTCCCGCACCTTCGGCCAGTTGCTGCCGACATGTTCCTTGATCTCGCGCATCAGGTTCGCGCGCTCGTCGTCGGGCAGCGCCCACAGGTAAGCGCGGCCCATCGCGGTTGTTGCGATCGGCACTTTAGATCCGACGTCGAGCAGCACGCCGACGGTGAGTTCGCTGCGGCTCTGTCCGAAATAAATCATGCTCAGGCGGTCGCGCGCGCCGATCGCGACGGCGCCGCCGGTCTCGCGCATCAACTGGTCGCGATACGGATCGGACAGATGGCGAATGCCCATGTTGGCGAGCGCCGAATATCCGAGCGCCATCGCGGCGGGCGCCAGCTGGTATTTCTCGAAGCGCGGAACCGGCGTGAGATAACCGAGCTTTGTCAGCGTGTAGGTCAGCCGCGAGATGGTCGGCTTCGGCAAATTTGTCCGCGCGGCGATTTCCTGATTTCCCAAAAGGCCGTCGCTCGGACGAAACGCGCGCAAGACATCGAGCCCTCGCGAGAGTGCGATGACAAAACTTCGATCTGTCGCGGGTTTTTTGGGAGGGCGTTTCATCGGTCCTGCCGCATGGGTGGTCTTCGTTGACAAGCGACGTGCTTCAAAATATCCCTCCGTGTCAAGATGTGGAATTAAATTCCGCACTGCGAAACATGAAAACAAGCAGTCCAAGGAGAGTTGCGTGAGCGAAGTGGTCAAGGTGGAACGTCGTGACGCGGTTGCTATCGTCACTGTGGATAGCCCTCCGGTAAACGCGCTGAGCGCTGCGGTGCGCAAAGGTATTCTGGAAGGCGTTCAGAGCGCGGCGGCGGATCCCCAAGTTCAGGCCATCGTGATCGCGTGCGCAGGGCGAACATTCATTGCCGGTGCGGACATCACCGAATTCGGCAAGCCGCCGCAGTCGCCGAGCCTGCATGATGTGATCGCCGGGATTGAAAATTCCCCGAAGCCGGTCATTGCCGCAATTCACGGAACAGCACTGGGCGGCGGGCTGGAACTCGCGCTCGGCGCGCATTTCCGCGTCGCCACCAAGGATGCGAAGCTCGGCCTTCCGGAAGTGAAACTCGGCTTGCTGCCGGGCGCGGGCGGCACGCAGCGCCTGCCGCGCGCGGTCGGTCCCGAACTCGCCGTCAAGATGATTGTGACCGGCGAGCCGATCGGCGCCGCGGACGCGCTCAAGAACGGATTGATCCAGGAAATCGTCGACGGAGCGCCCGCGGTGGGCGGCGAAGCGTTCGCGCGCAAGGTGCTCGCGGAAAAGCGTCCGGCGCTCAGGCTGCGCGACGACGATTCCAAGCTCGCCGCGGCCAAGGCCGACAAGTCGATCTTCACCAACGCGGCTGCCGCGGCAAATAAGCGCAATCGCGGACTGGAAGCGCCGCTCGCCGCAGCCGAAGCCGTCAGCCACTCGCTCGACCAGCCGTTCGATCAGGCCTTGAAGTCCGAGCGCGAACTTTTCCTCAAGCTGATGAACGGCGATCAGTCGAAGGCGCAGCGCTATGCGTTTTTCGCCGAGCGCGAAGCCGCGAAGGTCGCGGGCGTTCCCGAAGGTACCAAGCCGCGCAAGGTCGAGCAGGTCGCCATCATCGGCGCCGGCACCATGGGCGGCGGCATTGCGATGTCGTTCGTCAATGCCGGAATCCCGGTAACGCTGATCGAGACCGGCGAGGAGCAGCTCAAGCGCGGCCTCGGCATCATGCAGAAGAACTACGACGCCACCGCCGCGCGCGGCGGCATTCCGGCTGACGCGCCCGCCAAGCGCATGGGTCTCATCAAGGGCGTGGTTGGCATCGAGAACGTCAAGGATGCTGACCTCATCATCGAGGCCGTGTTCGAGACCATGGCGATCAAGAAGGAGGTGTTCGGCAAGCTCGACCAGTTCGCCAAGCCCGGCGCGGTTCTTGCCACCAACACTTCGTATCTCGACATCAATGCCATCGCCGCCATGACCAAGCGTCCGCAGGACGTGCTGGGCATGCACTTCTTCTCACCCGCCAACGTCATGAAGCTGTGCGAAATCGTGCGCGGCGAGAAGACCGCGCCGGACGCGCTGATGACGGCGGTATCCATCGCCAAGCGCATCGCCAAGGTGCCGGTGGTCGTCGGCGTGTGCGACGGCTTTGTCGGCAACCGTATGCTGGCCGCTCGCGGCAAGCAGGCCGAAAAGTTCCTGTTCGAAGGCGCATTGCCGCAGCAGGTCGATGCGGTGCTCACCAAGTTCGGCATGCCGATGGGTCCGTTCGCCATGGGCGATCTTGCGGGTCTCGATATCGGCTGGCGCTCGCGCCAGGACCGCGGCATCAAGTCGGAAATCGCCGACGCGATCTGCGAGGCCGGGCGCTTCGGCCAGAAGACCGGCAAGGGTTACTACAAGTACGAAGCCGGCTCGCGCGCGCCGCTGCCGGATCCGGAAATCGAAAAGCTGATCGAGGAAACCACCGCCAAGCTCGGCCTCAAGCGCCGCCAGATCAGCGACGATGAAATCCTTGAACGCCTGATGTACCCGATGATCAACGAGGGTGCGCGCATCCTTGAAGAGAAGATCGCGGCGCGCCCGAGCGACATCGATGTGGTCTGGCTCTACGGCTACGGCTGGCCGATCTATCGCGGCGGCCCGATGTTCTACGCCGATCAGGTCGGCCTGAAGAAGATCGCGGAACGGCTGTCGTTCTACGCCAAGCAGACCAACGATCCGTCGCTGGAGCCGACGCCGCTGCTCAAGCGTCTGGCTGACGAAGGCAAGACATTCGCGTCCCTCGCCAAGGGCTGATGTCATGACCCGTCCCGGGGAACAATATTATCCGGAGGGCGTCCGCTGGGATTCACCGATCTCACGCGGCACGCTGCCGGATCTGTTGTCCAAGGCGGCTGCGGATTTCGGATCGCGCCCGGCGATCGAATATCGCGACCGCACCATCAGCTTCGTCCAGTTGCAGGATATGGTCGATGTCGCGGCATCGGCGTTTCTTCGCGCGGGTGCGTCCACGGGCGCATCTGTTGCGTTGTTTCTGGGAAATTCGCCGGATCATCCGGTGAATTTCTTCGGCGCGCTGAAGGCCGGCGCGCGCGTGGTGCATCTCAGTCCGCTGGACGGCGAGATCGCGCTCACCCACAAGCTGAAGGATTCCGGCGCGCGCATCCTTGTCACCAGCAGCCTGTCGACGCTGTTGCCCACGGCGCTGAAATTTTTCGACAAGGGCCTGCTCGATCGCCTGATCGTCTGCGAGGACGAGACATGGGGGGCGGTGGGCAATCCGCAGGCCGCGATCCCGTCAAATCCTGCGATCATGACGTTCAAGGATTTCGTCAAAGGCGCGCAGCCACCCGTCAAATGGCCCGACGTCAGCGCCGATGACATCGCGTTGCTGCAATATACCGGCGGCACCACAGGCCTGCCGAAAGGCGCGATGCTGACCCACGGCAATCTCACCTCGGCGGTATCGATCTACGACGTGTGGAGCGCGAAGCAGAAGGCCGAGCGCAATACCATCGAGCGCGTCATCCTGGTGCTGCCGCTGTTTCATATCTACGCGCTCACGGTCGTCCTGCTGCGCACGCTGAAGAACGGCGACCTGATTTCGCTGCACCAGCGCTTTGATCTGGATGCCGTGATGCGCGACATCGAGGTCAAGCGCGCCACCGCGTTCCCCGGTGTCCCGACCATGTGGATCGCCATCGCGAGCCTGCCTGATCTCGACAGCCGCGATCTGTCGTCGCTGGCGTTTTGCGGCTCGGGCGGCGCGCCGCTGCCGGTGGAGGTCGCGAAGGTTTTCCAGCGCAAGACCAACATCACGCTGAAAAGCGGGTGGGGCATGACCGAAACCTGCTCGCCCGGCACCGGCCATCCGCCGGAAGGCCCGGAGAAGCCGGGCTCCATCGGGCTGATGCTGCCCGGTATCGAGATGGATGTGGTCTCGCTGGACGATCCGAAAAAGGTCATGCCTGTCGGCGAGACCGGCGAAATCCGCATTCGCGGTCCGAACGTCACAAAGGGTTACTGGAATCGCGAGGCGGAAACCGCCGAGTCGTTTGTCGGCGACCGTTTTCTCACCGGCGACATTGGCTATATGGACAGCGACGGCTATTTCTATCTGGTCGACCGCAAGAAAGACCTGATTATCTCCGGCGGTTTCAACGTCTATCCGCAGATGATCGAGCAGGCGATCTATCAGCATCCGTCGGTGCAGGAAGTCATCGTGATCGGAATCCCCGACGACTATCGCGGCGAAGCGTCCAAAGCCTTCGTGACCCTGCGCGCCAACGCGCAGCCGTTCACCATCGACGAGCTTCGCGCATTCCTGACCGGCAAGCTCGGCAAGCACGAACTGCCGGTGGCGGTGGAGTTCATGAAAGAATTGCCGCGCACCAGCGTCGGAAAACTCTCGCGCCACGAATTGCGCAACCAGCAACGCCATCACATTCAACAACAACCCAAACTTGCAACAGGAGGTCGTTCATGACCGAAGCCGTTATCGTTTCCACCGCCCGCACGCCGATCGGCAAGGCCTATCGCGGCGCGTTCAACAACACCGAAGGCGCGACGTTGCTCGGCCACGCGATCGAGCACGCCGTGAAGCGCGCCGGCATCGACGGCGCCGAGATCGAGGACGTGGTGATGGGCGCTGCCATGCAGCAGGGCACCACCGGCGGTAACATCGCGCGCAAGGCCGCGCTTCGCGCCGGTCTTCCTGTGTCTGTCGGCGGCACCACCATCGATCGCCAGTGCGCCTCGGGCTTGCAGGCCATCGCGCTCGCAGCACGTTCGGTGATCTACGACGGCGTCGAGATCGCCGTTGCCGGCGGCGGTGAATCGATCAGCCTCGTGCAGAACGATCACATCAACAAGTTTCACGCGGTCGATCCTGAACTGGTGAAGATCAAGGGCGACGTCTACATGGCGATGCTCGACACCGCCGAAGTCGTCTCGAAGCGGTATGGTATTTCGCGCGAGAAGCAGGACGAATACTCGCTCGAGAGCCAACGCCGTACCGCTGCTGCGCAACAGGGCGGCCGCTTCAAGGAAGAAATCGCGCCGATGACCACCAAGATGGCGGTCGCCGACAAGGTCACCAAGGAAATTTCGTTCAAGGAGATCACGCTGTCGCAGGACGAAGGTCCGCGTCCCGAGACCACCGCGGAAGGCCTCGCCGGCCTGAAGCCGGTGCGCGAAGGCGGCTTCATCACTGCGGGCAACGCCAGCCAGTTGTCGGACGGCGCCAGCGCCGCTGTGATCATGAGCGGCGAGATGGCCGCGAAGAAGGGCCTCAAGCCGCTTGGCATCTTCCGCGGCTTCGTGTCCGCCGGCTGCGAGCCGGATGAAATGGGCATCGGTCCGGTTTTCGCGATTCCGCGCCTGCTCAAGCGTCACAACCTCAAGATCGACGATATCGACATCTGGGAGTTGAACGAAGCCTTCGCGGTGCAGGTGATCTATTGCCGCGACAAGCTGGGAATCGATCCGGAGAAGCTGAATGTCAACGGCGGCTCCGTCGCGGTCGGCCATCCTTACGGCATGACCGGTTCGCGCCTCGCGGGCCACGTTCTGATCGAAGGCCGTCGCCGCAAGGCGAAGTATGGCGTCGTGACCATGTGCATCGGCGGGGGCCAGGGTGCGGCCGGCCTGTTCGAGATCCTTCAGTAAACTTTTGAGAGCTTTCACCTCCCCTGAAAAGGGGAGGTGAGCACAACGATAAATTGCCCAAGGAGGGTCCGATGGATCTTAGTTTCAGCAAGGAAGAACTGGCATTTCGCGACGAGGTGCGGACCTTCTTCAAGGAAAGTCTCCCGGCCGACATCCGCAAGAAGCTGGTGGAAGGCCGTCACACCAGCAAGGAAGATCTGGTGAACTGGCAGCGCATCCTGAACAAGAAGGGATGGGCCGTTCCGCACTGGCCGAAGGAATACGGCGGCACGGGCTGGACGCCGGTGCAGCAGTATATCTTTCTCGAAGAGTTGCAGGCCGCGCCGGCGCCATCGCCGCTGCCGTTCGGCGTGAACATGGTCGGTCCGGTGATCTACACCTTCGGCAACGAGGCGCAGAAGAAGCATTACCTGCCGCGCATCGCGAACCTCGACGACTGGTGGTGCCAGGGCTTCTCCGAGCCGGGCGCAGGCTCTGACCTTGCCTCGCTGAAGACCACCGCCAAGCGCAAGGGCGACGTCTACATCATCAACGGCCAAAAGACATGGACCACGCTGGCGCAGCACGCCGACTGGATTTTCTGTCTCTGCCGCACCGACCCCGATGCGAAGAAGCAGTCGGGTATTTCGTTCATCCTGTTTGATATGAAATCGCGCGGCGTCACCGTGCGCCCGATCCAGACCATCGACGGCGGCGCGGAAGTCAACGAAGTGTTCTTCGACGACGTCGAGGTGCCGGTGGAAAACCTCGTCGGCGAGGAGAACAAGGGCTGGGATTACGCAAAATTCCTGCTTGGCAACGAGCGCACCAACATCGCGCGCGTCGGCATGTCGAAGGAGCGCATCCGCCGCATTCGCGACCTTGCATCCAAGGTCGAACAGGACGGCAAGCCGCTGATCGAGGATTCGCGGTTCCGTGAAAAGCTGGCCGCGACCGAGATCGAACTCAAGGCGCTTGAACTGACGCAGATGCGCGTCGTCGCCAACGAGCACAAGAACGGCAAGGGCAAGCCGGACCCGGCCTCCTCGATCCTCAAGATCAAGGGCTCCGAGATCCAGCAGACCATCACCGAACTGCTGCTCGAGATCACCGGGCCGTTCGCGCTGCCTTACGCGCCGGAAGACGACAAGAGCAACGAGGAAGCGAGCTGGGCGACCCATGTCGCGCCGGGCTACTTCAACTATCGCAAGGTCTCCATCTATGGAGGCTCGAACGAGATTCAGCGCAACATCATCACCAAGGCCGTGCTGGGTCTGTAAGGCTTCTCCCTCGCCCCGCTCTTGCGGGGAGAGGAACTCATATGCCGTCATGGCCGGGCTCGACCCGGCCATCCACGTCTTGCTTCGGGACAGAAAGACGTGGATGCCCGCGACAAGCGCGGGCATGACGATTTGTTTTGTTGATGCGCCGGTGGATCACCGGGTGCAATTGGAGGCAGGAAATGGATTTTGATTTGTCCGAGGAGCAGCGGCTCCTGAAAGACAGCGTCGACGGCCTTCTGGCCAACTCGTACGATTTCGACCAGCGCAAGAAGTACGCCAAGGAAAAGGGCGGCTGGAGCAAGACGGTCTGGAGCAAGCTCGCGGAGCAGGGTCTGCTCGGCCTGCCGTTCTCGGAAGATGACGGCGGCTTCGGCGCGGGCGCGGTGGAAACCGCTATCGTGATGGAAGCGCTCGGCAAGGCGCTGGTGCTGGAGCCTTATCTCGCGACCGTCGTGCTCGGCGGTAGCTTCCTGCGCCTCGGCGGTTCGGCCGAACAGAAGGCGGCGCATATTCCGTCGATCATCGACGGCAGCAAGACGCTCGCTTTCGCGCAGCTCGAGAAAAGCTCGCGCTATAACCTCGCGGACGTGACGACCACGGCCAAGAAAAAGGGCAGCGGCTGGGTGATCGACGGCGAGAAATTCGTCGTGCTGCACGGCGAGACGGCGGACACGCTGATCGTGACCGCGCGCACCAAGGGTGGCCAGCGCGATCGCACTGGCATCGGCGCGTTTCTGGTGCCCGCGAATGCCAAGGGAGTCACCATCAAGGGCTACGCGACCCAGGACGGGATGCGCGCAGCGGACATCCGGTTCGAAGGCGTCGAGGTCGGCGCGGATGCCGTGATCGGTGACGCCGAGAACGGCCTGCCGCTGATCGAGCGCGTGGTGGACGAGGCTCGCATCGCGATGTGCGCCGAAGCCGTCGGCGCGATGGACGAGTCGCTGAAGTCGACCGTCGAGTACCTCAAGACCCGCAAGCAGTTCGGCGTGGCCATCGGCCAGTTCCAGACCTTGCAGCACCGCGCGGCGGATATGTTCGTCGCCCTTGAGCAGGCGCGCAGCATGTCGATGTTCGCCACCATGGCTTCCGATTTCGAGGATGCCAAGGAGCGATCGCAGGCGGTCGCTGCGGCGAAGGTGCAGATCGGCAAGTCGCTTAAGTTCGTCGGCCAGCAGTCGATCCAGCTTCACGGCGGCGTCGGCATGACCATGGAACTGAAGATCGGCCATTACTTCAAGCGGCTGACCATGATCGAAAGCACGTTCGGAGACACGGACTATCACCTGCGCCGCGTCAGCGAGGCGGGCAATCTGGTCTGATAACCAAAGCTGGAGACGCGGCCATGACCACATCGCCATTTGATCTGGCGGGAAAAGTGGCCGTCGTCACCGGCTCGAGCCGCGGCATCGGCCGCGCCTCGGCTGAGTTGCTGGCGCGGATGGGGGCGAAGGTCGTCGTCTCCAGCCGCAAGGCGGACGCCTGCAACGAGGTCGCGGACGGCATCCGCAAGAATGGCGGCGATGCCCATGTCATCGCCTGCAACATCAGCCGCCGCGACGAGGTCGATGCGCTGATCGGCGGCACCGTGAAACACTACGGCCGGATCGACATTCTCGTCTGCAACGCGGCGGTGAATCCCTATTACGGCCCGTTGCTCGACATTACCGATGAAGCCTTCGACAAGATCATGGGCGCCAACATCAAGAGCAACATCTGGCTCTGCAAGCTGGCGATGCCGAAAATGGCTGAACAGGGCGGCGGCTCCGTCGTCATTATCTCCAGCATCGGCGGACTGCGTGGCTCGACCGTGATCGGCGCCTACGGCATCTCCAAGGCGGCGGACTTCTCGCTGGCGCGGAGTCTGGCGGGCGAGTGGGGCCCGAAAAATGTGCGGGTGAACTGCATCGCGCCGGGCCTTGTGAAGACGGATTTCGCCCGCGCGCTGTGGGAAGACGAGGCGCTGCTGGCGCGCCGCACCGCGACCACGCCCCTGCGCCGGATCGGCGAGCCGCATGAAATCGCCGGCGCGGTGGTCTATCTCGCCTCCGACGCCTCCACCTTCATGACCGGCCAGACCATCGTCATCGACGGCGGCGTCACCACGGCGGCGGTGTAGCTTTGCTTTATCCCTCCCCCTTATGACGGTGGGGATAGCTCCATCCATATTGACGCGCGCGTCCGTAATCGCTTTGTTTGCGACTCGAACCAAAAACGAAAAGCATTCGAGGAAACGGAATGGCGTCGCATATCCTTGCCATCGATCAGGGCACGACATCGTCGCGCGCCATTGTATTTCGGTCGGACATTTCCATTGCGGCGCAGGCGCAGCAGGAATTCCAGCAGCATTTCCCGGCGTCCGGCTGGGTCGAGCACGAACCGGAGGATATCTGGACCTCGACGGTGGCGACCTGCCGCGAGGCCATGAGCAAGGCGGACGTCAAGGCCGCCGACATCGCGGCCATCGGCATCACCAATCAGCGCGAGACCACCGTGGTCTGGGATCGCGCCACCGGTCAGGCCGTGCATCGCGCCATCGTCTGGCAGGACCGGCGCACCGCCGACATCTGCGCGCGGTTGAAGTCCGAAGGTCACGAGCCGCTGATCAGCGCGCGAACGGGCCTGATCATCGATCCGTATTTCTCCGGCACGAAAGTCGCGTGGATACTCGATCACGTTCCGGGCGCGCGCGAGCGGGCCGAGCGCGGCGAACTGATGTTCGGCACGGTGGATTCGTATCTGCTGTGGCGGCTGACCGGCGGCAAGGTCCACGCCACCGATGCGACCAATGCCTCGCGTACGCTGCTGTTCAACATCCACACCGGCGCGTGGGACGACGATCTGTTGAAGCTGCTGCGCGTACCGCGCTCGATGCTGCCGGATGTGCGGGATTCATCGGCGGATTTCGGCGAGACCGAGCCGCATCTGCTTGGCGGCGCGATCGCCATTCGCGGCATCGCCGGCGATCAGCAGGCCGCCACCATCGGGCAGGCGTGTTTTTCGCCGGGCATGATGAAATCCACCTACGGCACCGGGTGTTTCGCATTGCTCAACACCGGCACCACGGCGGTGGCCTCGAAGAACAAGCTGCTCACCACGATTGCGTATCAGTTGAACGGTCAGCGCACCTACGCGCTGGAAGGGTCGATCTTCGTCGCAGGCTCCGCCGTGCAGTGGCTGCGCGACGGGCTCGGCCTCATCAAGCACGCCAGCGAGACCGGTCCGCTCGCCGACGCCAACGACTCCACGCAATCGGTTTATCTGGTGCCGGCGTTCGTCGGCCTCGGCGCGCCGTACTGGAATCCGCGGGTGCGCGGCGCGCTGTTCGGCCTGACGCGCAATACCGGGCCGGCGGAGCTTGCGCACGCCGTTCTGGAGAGCGTCTGCTACCAGACTTACGACCTGTGGGCCGCGATGCGCGCCGACTGGCCGGAAGCGAAGGAGACCAACACCGTGCTGCGGGTCGATGGCGGCATGACGGCGTCGGACTGGACCATGCAGCGGCTGTCGGACCTGCTGAATGCGCCGGTCGACCGGCCGATGATTCAGGAAACCACTGCGGTGGGCGCGGCCTATCTCGCGGGTCTCGGCGCGGGCATCTATCCCGAGCCGTCGCGCTTTGCGGATTCCTGGCGGCTGGAACGGCGCTTCCGGCCGAACATGTCCGACGCCACGCGCACGCGCAAACTCAAGGGCTGGTCGCAGGCGGTCAAGGGCGTGCTCGCCAGCGATCCGGACGGGGATTAGGCGCGCGATAGTGCCGCGCGTGACGGCGTGGTTGCATCTTTTTAACGGGTTTGACCCAAGAGTGGCGCTCGCCGATTTTCAGGGAGCTTGCTCATGTTGAGCCGCCGTTCGTTTTGCCGTTGCGCCTCACTCGCCTTGGTGTCGGGGGTCGCAGCGGCCCGCGCGCAAGCCGCGCCGGTGGAATGCGCGGTCATGACGCCAGATCGTCAGCAGTCCAAAACTCCGGATGAGGCTTTGGCCCGCCTGAAGGAGGGCAACGCGCGGCTCCTCAGTGGCAAAACCATCAATTGCGATCTGATCGAGCAGGTGAAGGGGACCGCGGCGACACAGGCGCCGTTCGCCGCCATTGTCGGCTGCATCGATTCCCGCGTGCCGCCCGAACTGGTGTTCGACCAGCGTATCGGCGATGTGTTCTGCGCGCGCGTCGCGGGAAATTTTGTCAACACCGACATCATCGGCAGTCTCGAATTCGCGACCAAGGTCGCGGGTGCGCGGGCGATCGTCGTGCTGGGGCACAACGACTGCGGAGCCATCAAGGGCGCCGTCGATAACGTCAAGCTGGGAAATCTGACGGCGACTCTCGCCAACATCAGGCCCGCCGTGGCCGCAAGCAAGGCCAGTGGCGAGCGAGTGTCGAAAAACGCGGCATTCGTTCAAGCCGTGGCTGAAACCAATGTCCGGATGGCCGTCGCCGGCCTGACGTCGCGAAGCCCCGTTCTCAAGGGGCTGGTGACATCCGGCCAACTCCGTATCGTGGGCGCGATGCACGACCTCGCGACCGGACGCGTCAGCTTCATGTAGTGGCAGGATCGCAAGAATGGCGGCCGGAGCCCCCCCCGGCCGCCATGATTCATGCGCTCATCGTTACCGACAGAACGGTTACTGACAGAACAGGCGCTGGCCGTTCGCGAGACGGGTCACACTGCCCGGCCGGCAGGTGAAGCCATTGCGGGCGTCATAGCTCGCGGCTGCAGGCATCGCGATGCCGTTATAGGTGTACTCGCCGGAGTATCCCGGCTCATTCCAGCCGCTGACGTAATTCGTCGAGGCGTAAGCGCCGCCGCCATAACGATGACGGTTGCCATAGGGATAACCGCTCGCGTCGCTGTAGTAAGGCCCGCGATTGTAGTTCGGGCCACCGAACGGTGCCGTTGCGATCGCGCCTGCGGTGCCGACAGCCGTGCCGGCGATTGCGCCCGCGGTGCCGATTGCGCCGCCGACCACGTCAGCAGGCCAGAAGCCGGAGTCGCGGTTATTCCAGGTGTCACGACCATTCCAGTTGTCGCCGGACGCCAGTTCATCGGTGCGCTGCGCGCGCGCCTGATGTCGCTTCATATGCTTGGACGACGCATGATGCTTCTTCATGTGCTTGGCGCTGATTTGCTTTTCAGCTCGCGGCTTCATGGAATCCTGCGCCATTGCGGGCGAGGCAACCAATGCGGTCACAGCCGCAGCAGCGGCGAAAAATGTCACCTTTTTCATATTTTGCTCCTTTGGTGGGTGGGGTCGTTGCAGCGCATCAACGTCTCATTGACGATGCTGTTCCGGGTTCCATGCCAATCGGAGTCACACGCGCGTGAGGAGAAGTTCCTCACGTCGGAACACACGCGCGTGTGATCGCGCGGCCAACATGCGCCGTCAAATTTAATTGAAAGGGATATATCCCGCGGTGTCATTGCGAGGAGCGAAGCGACGAAGCAATCCAATCTTGTTTTCTGAAATTGCTTCGCGGGGGCCTGCATCGGGCGGCGACTTCGCGCCGACCCGTTGGCTCGCAATGACGAACGTCAGGCTCAGTTCGGAACAGCTTCCGCGCGCGGCTTCTGGTTCAGGCGCATGTGCATGGCACAGCCGCACCCCGGCGGATGTTTCGCCAGCGGCAGCGCTGCGACATCATCGTCCGTCTCGGCCGGCATCTCGCGCGACGGAATGTAGTTCAGGATCGGCGCCAGCCAGCGCTCGGTCTCCGCGACGCTCATGCCCTTGCGTTCGGCGTAGTCCTCGACCTGATCCTGTTCGATCTTGCCGACGCCGAAGTAATAGCTTTCCGGATGGCTGAAATAGAGCCCCGATACCGATGAGCCCGGCCACATCGCAAAGCTTTCGGTCAGCGTCACGCCTGCGGTGCGCTCGGCGTCGAGCAGCTTGAACAGCGTCGCCTTTTCGGTGTGATCGGGCTGCGCCGGATAGCCCGGCGCGGGGCGGATGCCGGCGTATTGCTCGAGGATCAGTTCGTCGGGCTTCAGGGCTTCGTCCGGCGCGTAGCCCCAGAACTCCTTGCGCACGCGCTGATGCATCCGCTCGGCGAAGGCTTCCGCGAGGCGATCCGCCAGCGCTTTCACGAGGATCGACGAGTAGTCGTCGTTGGCGTGCTTGAAACGATCCGCGATGACATCCTCGCCGATGCCGGCGGTGACCACGAACAGGCCGATGTAATCGGGCACGCCGCTCGATGTGGGTGCGATGAAGTCCGACAGCGCGACATTCTTGCGGCCTTCGCGCTTCTCCAACTGCTGGCGCAGCGTGTGCAGCGTGGTCAAGGGCTTCTTGCGCGCCTCGTCGCTGTAGAGAACGATGTCATCGCCTTCCGCGTTGGCCGGCCAGAAACCGATGGTGGCCGAGGCCTTGAACCAGTTCTCCTTGACGATCAGATCGAGCATCTTGCGCGCGTCGTTATAGAGCGAGCGCGCGACTTCGCCGACTTTCGGGTCGTCGAGAATGGCCGGGAAGCGCCCGGTCAGCTCCCAGGTCTGGAAGAACGGCGTCCAGTCGATGTACTCGGCCAGTTCCGCGAGCGAATAGTCGCTGAAGCTCTTCGTGCCGATGAAGGTCGGCTTTGTCGGCTTGGTGTTCGCCCAGTCGATCTGATGCGCGTTGGCGCGCGCGGCCTCGAGCTTGAGCCGCTTCTTGTCCTGCTGCGCCTTGAAATGCGCCGCCGAAATCTTCGCGTAGTCGGCGCGGACTTCGCGGGCGTATTCCTCGCGCTTCTCGGGAGACATCAGGGACGAGGCGACGCCGACCGCGCGGCTGGCGTCGTTGACATGGATCACCGGCCCGCTCTTGTAGGCAGGATCGATCTTCACCGCGGTGTGGACGCGGCTGGTGGTCGCGCCGCCGATCATCAGCGGAAGGTTGAGGCCGAGGCGCTCAAGTTCGGCGGCCATAAACGCCATTTCGTCGAGCGACGGCGTGATCAGCCCGGACAGGCCGATGATATCGACGTTCTCGGCTTTCGCGGTCTCGATGATCTTGCTCGCCGGCACCATGACGCCGAGATCGATCACCTCGAAATTGTTGCACTGGAGCACGATGCCCACGATGTTCTTGCCGATGTCGTGCACGTCGCCCTTCACGGTGGCAAGCAGGATCTTGCCGGCGGAACTGCGTCCGTCGCCGGCAATGCCAGCGGCAAGATTGTCGGCCTTTTCCTTTTCCATGAACGGCATCAGATAGGCGACCGCCTGCTTCATCACGCGCGCGGACTTCACCACCTGCGGCAGGAACATCTTGCCCGCGCCGAACAGGTCGCCGACGATGTTCATGCCGTCCATCAGCGGACCTTCGATCACGTGTAGCGGCCGCTCGACTGTGAGGCGCGCGGCTTCGGTGTCGGCGTCGATGTATTCGGTGATGCCGTTGACCAGCGCATGGCTCAGGCGCTTTTCCACCGGCCACTCGCGCCAGGAGAGATCCTGCTCCTTGACCTGCTTGCCTTTGCCGCGGAATTTTTCCGCGAGTTCCAGCAGCCTCTCCGGCGCTGCGGGATCGCGGTTGAGGATGACGTCCTCGCAGACCTGACGCAGTTCCGGATCGATGTCGTCGTAGATCACCATCTGTCCGGCATTGACGATGCCCATGTCCATGCCGGCCTTGATGGCGTGATACAGGAACACCGAATGCATCGCTTCGCGGACCGGCTCATTGCCGCGGAACGAGAACGACAGGTTGGAGACGCCGCCGG
Organism: Afipia sp. GW822-FHT04G07; assembly: GCF_058800765.1. NCBI lineage: Bacteria > Pseudomonadati > Pseudomonadota > Alphaproteobacteria > Hyphomicrobiales > Nitrobacteraceae > Afipia > Afipia sp. GW822-FHT04G07. The sequence continues at coordinate 2,229,003 of NZ_JBXAMP010000001.1, read as the reverse complement.
AGATATGCGCGTGCGGCAGGTTCTGCCGGATCCAGCGCGTCGCCTCGATGAAATCGACGCCGTAATTGTTGTGCTCTTCAAGACCCGTCGCGATGGCGAAGATGTTCGGATCGAAAATGATGTCCTGCGGCGGGAAGTTCAGCTTCTCCACCAGAAGATCATAGGCCCGCTTGCAGATCTCGATCTTGCGCTCATAGGTGTCGGCCTGTCCGACCTCGTCGAATGCCATCACGACCACGGCCGCGCCATGACGCCGCGCGATGGTCGCCTCGTGGATAAATTTCTCCTCGCCCTCTTTCATCGAGATTGAGTTGACGATGGGCTTGCCCTGAACGCACTTCAGGCCGGCCTCGATCACGTCGAACTTCGACGAATCGACCATCACCGGCACCTTGGCGATGTCTGGCTCGGAGGCGACGAGATTGAGGAAGTCGATCATCGCCTGCTTCGAATCCAGCAGGCCCTCGTCCATGTTGACGTCGATGACCTGCGCGCCGTTCTCGACCTGATCGCGCGCGACCTGAAGCGCCGCCGTGAAGTCGCCTTCCTTGATGAGCTTGCGGAAGCGCGCCGATCCGGTGACGTTGGTGCGCTCGCCGACGTTCACGAACGGAATATCGGATGTGAGATTGAACGGCTCGAGGCCCGAGAGCCGCAGCAGCGGCGGAATTTCAGGAACGATGCGCGGCTTGTGCGGCGCGCAGGCTTCCGCGATGGCTTTGATGTGATCCGGCGTGGTGCCGCAGCAGCCGCCGACCACATTGACAAGGCCAGATGCGGCGAATTCGCCGACAAGCCGCGCCATGTATTCCGGCGACTCATCGTACTGGCCGAACTCGTTCGGCAGGCCGGCGTTCGGGTAGGCACAGACCAGCGCGTCGGCGACGCGGCCGATATCTGCGATATGCGCGCGGAGGTCTTCTGCGCCGAGCGCGCAATTGAAGCCGATGGTGATCGGGTTGGCGTGCTGCACCGAGTACCAGAACGCTTCCGGCAACTGGCCGGACAGCAGGCGTCCCGACTTGTCGGTGATGGTGCCGGAGACCATCACCGGCACATGGATGCCTCGCGCTTCGGAAATCTCCGCAATGGCGTAGAGCGCGGCCTTGGCGTTCAGCGTGTCGAAAATGGTCTCGACAAGCAGCAGATCCGCGCCGCCGTCGAGCAAGCCGTTGATCTGCTCGCTATAGGCGATCCGCAGGTCGTCGAAGGTCACCGCGCGGTAGCCGGGGTTGGCCACGTCCGGCGAAATCGACGCGGTACGGTTGGTCGGGCCAAGCGCGCCGGCGACAAAGCGCGGCTTGCCGTCCTTTGCGGTGGCGCGGTTTGCGGCGTTGCGCGCGAGCTTCGCGCCATCAAGATTCAGTTCATAGGCAAGGTCCGACATGTCGTAGTCGGCTTGCGCGATGGAGGTCGACGAGAACGTGTTGGTCGCAACGATGTCCGCGCCCGCCGCGAGATAGGCGAAATGAATGTCCTCGATGGCCTGCGGCTGGGTGATGATCAGAAGGTCGTTGTTGCCTTTGACGTCGCGATGGAAATCCTTGAAGCGTTCGCCGCGAAACGCCGCTTCGTCGAATTGCAGGCCCTGGATCATGGTGCCCATCGCGCCGTCGAGCACGAGGATGCGTTCGCGGGCGAGCGCGCGGAAATGGTCGGCGGTCGGAGATGTCTTCACGGTCATAGGATCACGCAGCTTTCTGCGCACCGCTCGGGCGAATGCCCAAAAGGTGGCTGATGGCGAACACGAGATCCGCACGGTTCATCGTATAGAAGTGAAAATTCTCGACGCCATGCTTGGCAAGCTTCTGCACTTGCCCGGCGGCCACGGTCGCGGCCACCAGCTTGCGTGTTTCGGCATCGTCGTCGAGACCCTCGAATTTGTCGGCCAGCCATGACGGCACGGTGGTGCCGGCGCGGGTGACGAAGTTGCGCGCCTGCTTGAAATTGTGCATCGGCATGATGCCCGGCACGACCGGAATATCGATGCCGCGCGCCCGCACCCGGTCGAGGTACCGGAAGTAGAGATCGTTGTCGAAGAACACCTGGGTGATGGCGCGGGTGGCGCCTGCGTCGACCTTGGCTTTCAGCGCGTCGATGTCGGCGTCGAAGTCGGCGCTCTCGGGATGTTTCTCCGGATAGGCCGACACGGTGACGTCGATATCGGGATAACGCTTCTTGATGCTGGCGACGAGATCGGCCGAGGTCTGGTAGCCGTCGGGATGCGCCGCATAAGCGGTGCCGATGCCGGTGGTGGGATCGCCGCGCAGCGCCACGATGTGACGGACGCCGACCTCATGATAGCGCGCGACCACGTCATCGATGTCTGCCTTGGTGGCGGCGACGCAGGTAAGATGCGCAGCGGGCGTCAGCTTGGTCTCGTTGAGAATGCGCGCGATGGTGGAGTGGGTGCGCTCGCGGGTCGAGCCGCCGGCGCCATAGGTCACCGACACGAAGTTCGGCGTCAGCGGCGCAAGCCGGTTGATCACGTCCCAAAGATTGCGCTCCATCTCCTCCGTCTTGGGAGGAAAGAACTCGAAGGAAATGGTCGGGAGCTTTTGCGCCTGCGATCCGGCGGAAACTGTCTCACTCGTCACGCTTCACAACTCCAGAATCAAAGAGATCGAATTAGATGGCCAACCGGCGGCGCGCTGAATTCCGGGCGGGCGGTTGTGGCGATGCGCCGTGCCCTGATTCCGCCCTTTGGGGCGAAGTCGGTCACCAGTTCGCCATTGCAGGATAAAATAGGGGAAACGGGCGATTTCCGACAGCCCATCGAAGGGTCTTTGCCGTGGGAAACTGCCCAATACCTCCTAAAGATATGACCTTCCCAAGCCCTTGTATCAAGTGACTGGATGTAATTTCATTTAAATTTCCTAATAATACTAGCAATTTAGCGACCAAATAGCCCCTTCGGCACTCAACCGAAGTGGGCAGAAATTCAATCAATATCATCGCTCAATATGGTCTGCCCATCAATCCTGCGACGGCCGGCTGGATGACATGCGCCGCTGCCGCGTTGTCAGGCGCGCGCAAGCCACTAGCTTGGGTTTCATGACCCCGCTTTCCATTCTCGACCTCTCGGTCGTCACCACCGGCACCAGGCCGTCCCAGTCGCTGCGCAACAGCATCGATCTGGCGAAGCACGCCGACCGTCTCGGCTACACCCGCTACTGGCTGGCGGAGCATCACAGTCTTTCGTCGGTCGCGTCACCCGCGCCCGAAATCATGATCGGACAGATCGCAGCGGCAACGCAGCGCATTCGCGTCGGCTCCGGCGGCGTGATGCTGCCGAACCACGCGCCGCTGATGGTGGCCGAACGCTTCAAGATGCTGGAGGGACTGTTTCCCGGCCGCATCGATCTCGGGCTCGGCCGCGCGCCCGGCACCGATCAGACCACCATGCATGCGCTGCGCCAGCGGTTCGATCCGCGCGGCGGCGACGATTTCATCGAGCGCCTGATCGAACTGACCCTGTGGGAGACCCGCGAGTTTCCCGAGGGGCATCCGTACAACAAGGTCATTGCGATGCCGGATGACGCGCCGCTGCCGCCGATCTGGCTATTGGGATCGAGCGACTACAGCGCGCAGTTATCCGCGCAGATCGGCATGGGCTTCGCGTTCGCGCATCACTTCGCCTCGCATGACGCGGCAGATGCGATGATTCACTACCGCGCGCACTTCAAGCCATCGCGCTGGCGTGAGACGCCGCATGCCATTCTGGCGATCGCCGTCATCATGGCCGAGACCGACGCGGAAGCGGACCGGCTGGCGTCGTCAGCCGATCTCAACCGTCTGCTGCGCGACCGCGGCCAATATCAGCCGCTGCCGAGTATCGAGGAGGCGCAGGCCTACCCGTACACCGATGCCGAGCGGGCCAGCATCGCGCGCAACCGCTCGCGGCTGTTTACCGGCTCGCCGCAGACCGTGATGCAACAGATCGCGCCGCTGATCGAGACCAGCAAGCCCGACGAGGTGATGGTGATCACGGCGACCTACGATCACGAGGCGCGCAAGCGGTCGTACAGCCTGCTCGCGGATGCGTTCGGGATCGGAAAGCAGGCGGCGGCGTAGTTAGCCTTATTCCGCGCCCTTTTCCGCGAATGCGACGCGGAACGGATGCGCGGGATAGACGCCGACGATCCGCAGTTCCTTCGAGAAGAACTTCAGTTCCTCAAGCGCGAAGGCGAGGTTGCGGTCCTCGGGATGGCCGTCGACGTCCGCATAGAACTGCGTGGCAAAGAAGTTGCCTTCGACCATGTAGCTTTCCAGCTTGGTCATGTTGACGCCGTTGGTGGCGAAGCCGCCCATCGCCTTGTAGAGCGCCGCCGGCAGGTTGCGCACACGGAAAACAAATGTCGTGACCAGCGGGCCGGAGCCCTGCGCGGCCCAGAGCTGCTCGCGCGCCAGGATGACGAAGCGCGTGGTGTTGTGGCTTTCGTCCTCGATGTCTTCCGCCAGAATATCGAGACCGTAAATCTCCGCAGCGAGACGCGACGCGATGGACGCACAGCTTTTGTCGCCGCGTTCGGCGACGATGCGCGCGGAGCCCGCGGTATCGCCGGCGACGATCGCCTTGATGCCGAGCTTGCGGATAATGCGGCGGCACTGGCCGAGCGCATGGACGTGGCTCTCGACGGTCTTGATGCCATCGAGCTTGGCGCCGCGCGGCGCCATCAATTGATGACGGATCGGTAGAAACCATTCGCCGACGATGAAAAGCCCCGATTGCGGCAGCAGGTGATGGATGTCGGCGACGCGTCCCGCCACCGAGTTTTCGATGGGGATCATTCCGAGTGCGGCTTCGCCTGACGAAATCGCGGCCAGCGCGTCCTCGAAGGTGGCACAGGGCAGCGGCGTCGCATCGGGAAACGCCTCCGCAATCGCGATGTGAGAGTTCGCTCCGGGCTCGCCCTGAAAGGCGATTTTCATTGGCTTTGTCATGATGTTTTTTCTGCCAGCATTTGCCGCGCGGTCTCCAGATCGTGTGGCGTATCAACGCCCAGCGGCACCGTGTCAACCACTGTGACGTCGATCCGCATTCCGGCTTCAAGGGCCCGGAGTTGTTCGAGCTTTTCGCGGATCTCTAGCGGCGAGGGCGGCAGGGCGACGAACCGCGCCAAAGCCTGCCTGCGATAGGCATAGAGCCCGATATGGTGATAGCGCGGGCCTTCGCCGTAGGGTGCGGTCGCGCGCGTGAAGTAAAGCGCCTTCAGCCGCGTCGCGCCGACGGGCGACCCGATCACCTTCACGACGTTTGGATTGGTGTGCTCCTCGTCCTTCCGGATCACGGCGGCCAGGGTCGCGATATCGACGGCGGGATCGTCGAGCGGCGCCAGCACGGCGCGAATATCGCCCGGATCGATGGTGGGCAGATCACCCTGCACATTGATGATGGTGTCGATCTCACGCGATGGGTCGAGCGCTTCCAGCGCCTCGAAAATCCGGTCCGATCCCGACGGATGGTCCGTGCGGGTCATGATGGCTTCGCCGCCATGGTCCGTCACTGCGCGGGCGATGTCCGGTGCATCCGTCGCGACGACAACACGACCGATTCGCGCAGCTTCCGCCCGGCGCAGCACATGGACGATCATCGGCAGGCCGGCGATATCCAGCAGCGGCTTTCCCGGCAGGCGGGTCGCGGCCATGCGGGCGGGAATCAGCACCAAAGCGCGGGTTTTTGTCATCGGGGGCGAACGGTTCGGACAGCCAAATTGATGAGGAAATGACGGGACTTTTCAAGGGGTCGCGCGTTTATACGGGTTGCCAGAACGCAGGCAAACCGTTATCTCGATCCCGCTGCCAGTATTGCGCTGCACGCCTGTTCCCGGTAGCAATTCATGGTCGCTTGCGCGGCCAAACGTATCGACTTTCCGGCTAGGGCCTGATCGAAAATGGACTCCTTCGAACTCAACAAGATCATGGGCGCGGTGCTCGGCACCTGCCTCGTTCTGCTCTCGCTGAATATGGCCGCCAACGCGATCTTTTCGCCGATCAAGCCGGAAAAGCCCGGCTTTGAGATCGCCGTGAAGGAAGCGGACAGCGCAGGCGGCGCTGCTGCGGCCGCCGCACCGAGCGAGCCGATCGAGAAACTGCTCCAGACGGCTTCCGTTGAGAAGGGTGCCGCCGCCGCCAAGAAGTGCGCGTCGTGCCACACGTTCGAGAAGAACGGCCCCAACAAGGTCGGCCCGAATCTCTACGGCATTGTTGACGACGAAGTCGGCCACGGCCGCGGCGGGTTCAACTTCTCTGCTGCGATGAAGGCCAAGGGCGGCAAGTGGACCTATGATAATCTCAACAAGTTCATCAACAGCCCGAAGGGCGCAGTCCCCGGCACGGCGATGGGCTTTGCCGGTATCCAGAAAGACAGTGAGCGCGCCGATCTGATCGCCTATCTGCGCACGCTGGCGGACACCCCGGTGCCGCTGCCCACCGCGAGCAAATGAGCCTGCTGAGCGTGACAGAAATTTAATCCGGAAACGGCCAGGTTCGCCTGGCCGTTTTTCGTTGCAATTGCTGCTGTTTTCGATGGAGACGTTTGGCCGCAAAGAACACGCGGCAACGGGCTGGCATCATATCCAAAAACCGACATAATCCCTCAAGACGTTGCCTCAACAGCTATTTTCGACCAGCAGCAGGAACTTTCAATTTGAGCATTTCCCGCCGCCGTCTGCTCCAGAGCGGAGCCTTTGTTGCAGCAGCCCCGATGCTGAAAGCCGCGGGCGTGAACGCCATCGATCCCGCGGGTGCCCAGTCCGCCGGTCAACCTGTGTGGCAACATGCACTGTCGCTGTTTGGCGACATCAAGTATCCCGCCGACTTCAAGCGCTTCGACTACGTCAATCCGGACGCGCCCAAAGGCGGCACCGCGCGGCAGATATCGATCGGCACCTTCGATAATTTCAATCTCGCCGTTGCCGGCGTGAAGGGCAACATCGCGCCCGCGGTCGGGTTGCTCTACGAAACCCTGATGACCCAGTCGCAGGATGAGGCGACGACCAAGTACGGCCTGCTCGCCGAGTCGGTGTCGCATCCAGACGATCATTCCTGGGTGATCTATCGCTTGCGCAAGGAAGCGCGCTGGAACGACGGCAAGCCGGTGACGCCGGAGGACGTGCTTTTCTCGATGGAGTCGCTGAAGAAATACAGCCCGATGTATTCGTCCTACTACAAGCATGTGGTGAAGGCGGAGAAGGTCGGGCCGCACGATATCAAGTTCACGTTCGATCAGCCGGGCAACCGCGAACTTCCGACCATCGTCGGCGAACTGACGGTGCTGCCGAAGCACTGGTGGGAAGGCACCGACAGCGAAGGCCGCAAGCGCGACGTTGGCGCGACGACGCTCGAGAAGCCGCTCGGCTCCGGTCCCTACGCCATCAAGGATTTCGTCGCGGGCCGCTCCGTCACGCTGGAGCGCGTGAAAAACTACTGGGGCGAGAAGACGCCGGTGCGGATCGGCCAGAACAATTTCGACGAGCTTCGCTATGAATTCTTCCGCGACACCACCGTGTCGCTCGAAGCGTTCAAGGCGGATCAGGCCGACTGGATCGTCGAGTCCTCGGCGAAAAGCTGGGCGACGGCGTATGATTTCCCGGCGGTGACCGAAAAACGTGTGGTGCTGGAGGAATTCCCGATCAACGATTCCGGCCGGATGCAGGGCTTCGCCTTCAACATCCGCCGTCCATTGTTCGAGGACAAACGCGTTCGCCGCGCCTTCAACTATGCGTTCGATTTCGAGGAAATGAACAAGCAACTGTTCTATGGCCAGTACAAGCGCATCAACAGCTACTTTGAAGGCACCGAACTGGCGAGCTCGGGCATCCCGCAAGGCCGGGAGTTCGAGATCCTGAAAGAAGTCTACGGCGAGATTCCGCCCGAGGTGATCGCCAAGCCTTACGAGAATCCCGTCGGCGGTGATCCCGAGAAAGTGCGTGAAAACCGGCGTCAGGCGATGCGGCTTCTCAAGGAGGCGGGCTATGAGGTTCGCGATCAGAAGCTCGTGGACAAGGACGGCAAGCAGGTCTCGGTGGAGTTTCTCATCTCGAATCCTCCGGCCGAGCGCATCGTCCTGTTTTACAAGCCGTCGCTTGAACGTCTCGGCATCAATGTGACCGTCCGCACGGTCGATGACGCACAGTATCAGAACCGCGTGCGCAGTTTCGATTACGACATCATCACGGAACTCTGGGGCCAGTCGCTGTCGCCGGGCAACGAGCAGCGCGATTTCTGGGGCTCGCAGACCGCCGACGTGCCGGGATCACGCAACAGCGTCGGCATCAAGAATCCGGTGGTGGACAAGCTGATCGACAAGATCATTTTCGCGGCCGATCGCGAGACACTGGTCGCCGCGACCAAGGCGCTCGATCGCGTTCTGCTCTGGCATTATTACGTGGTGCCGCAGTTCACCTATGGCTTTATGCGATACGCGCGATGGGACCGCTTCAGCCACGCGCCGTTACCGAAGTACGGCCGCTCCGGTCTGCCAACGCTGTGGTGGTTCGACAAGGAGAAGGCCGAGAAGATCGGCAGGCGTTCTTGACCAGCGTCACAAGGCGGCGGGTTCTTGTTCTCGGCGGCAGCGCGATGGCTGCGGCGTGGACGCATCCTGTCTGGGCCGCAGGCGAGGGCATCGAGGTGGCTCCCGACTCTCACGGCATGTCGGCGTTCGGCGATCTGAAATATCCGGCAGGATTCTCCAATTTTGACTATGTGAATGTCAGCGCGCCCAAGGGCGGTGTGTTCTCGACGGTTCCATCGGCGAGGTCTTACAACACGTCGTTCCAGACGTTCAATTCGCTGAACAGCTTCATCCTCAAGGGGGACGGCGCGGCTGGCATGGACCAGACCTTTGCGTCTCTGATGGTCCGCGCCGCTGATGAGCCCGATGCGATGTACGGCCTTGTCGCGCGCTCCGTGAAGATTTCGCCGGACAAGCTCGTGTATCGGTTCACGCTCCGGCCGGAGGCAAAATTTCACGACGGCACCAAACTGACCGCTAAGGACGCGGCATTCTCCCTGAATATCCTCAAGGAGAAAGGCCATCCGATCATTCAGCAGCAGTTGCGCGACATGACCAAGGCGGAAGCCAACGACGATGCTACGCTGACGGTGACGTTCGCCGCGAAACGCGGCCGCGATGTGCCGCTCTATGTCGCGGGGCTGCCGATCTTCTCGCAGGCCTACTACAGCAAGAAGCCGTTCGACGAATCCACCATGGACATTCCGCTCGGCTCCGGCCCCTACAAGGTCGGCCGCCTCGAGTCCGGCCGCTACATCGAATACGATCGCGTCAAGGACTGGTGGGCGAAGGATCTGCCGGTGTCGCGTGGCGCATTCAATTTCGATGCGGTACGTTATGAGTTCTATCGCGACCGCGACGTTGCGTTCGAAGGATTCACCGGCCGCAACTATCTGTATCGCGAGGAGTTTACAGCGCGCATCTGGAACACGCGCTACGATTTCCCCGCGATCAAGGACGGCCGCGTCAAACAGGAGACGCTGCCGGACGAGACGCCGTCGGGCGCGCAGGGCTGGTTTCTCAACATGCGCCGGGAGCAGTTCAAGGATCCGCGCGTGCGCGAGGCGCTGATCAATGCGTTCGATTTCGAGTGGACCAACAAGACCATCATGTACGGCGCTTACGCGCGTACCCAGTCGCCGTTCCAGAATTCGGACCTGATGGCGGAAGGAATGCCTCCCGCGGCTGAACTCGCGCTGCTCGAGCCGTTTCGCGGCCAGGTGCCGGATGAGGTTTTCGGCGCGCCGTTCGTCGCGCCGGTCACCGATGGATCGGGCCAGGATCGCACGCTGCTGCGCAAGGCGTCGCAACTCCTGCTGGACGCGGGTTGTCCGATCAAGGACGGCAAGCGGCGGTTGCCGAACGGGGATGCATTCCGGGTCGAATTTCTGCTCGACGAGCCGGCATTTCAGGCCCATCACGCGCCTTATGTCAAAAACCTCGGAACGCTCGGCATCGACGCCAGCGTGCGGCTGGTCGATCCGGTGCAGTATCGTTCACGCGTCGACGATTTCGATTTCGACCTTGCGATCCAGCGATTCAGCATGTCGTCCACGCCGGGCGATGCGATGCGGACGTTCTTTTCCTCGCGGGTCGCGGACGTCAAGGGATCGCAGAATCTTTCGGGCATCAAGAGTCCGGCGCTCGACGCGCTGATCGAGCGCATCATCGCCGCGGAGAACCGCGACGAGTTGCGCACCGCCTGCCGGGCTTTCGATCGTGTGTTCCGCGCGGGCCGCTATTGGGTACCGCAATGGTATTCAGGCAGCCACCGCATTGCCTATTGGGATGTCTTCGCCCATCCTCCGAAAATTCCGCGCTATGCGGGCTCCGTCGGTGTGCCGGATCTGTGGTGGACCGACGAGGCGAAAGCCAGAAAGCCCGATCAGGCCAAGCCTGAACAAACGAAGCCTGAATCAAACAAGCCCCAGCAGGCGAAATAAGTCATGAGCGCGTATATCGCCCGCCGCATCCTTCTGATGATACCCACGTTGCTGGGCATTCTGTTCGTGTCGTTCGTGGTCGTGCAGTTCGCGCCCGGCGGACCGGTCGAGCGGGTGATCGCGCAACTGTCGGGCTCGGACACCGGGGCCAGCTCACGCATTTCGGGATCGTCAGGCGGCGATTTCGCCTCGCGCCCTCAGGCCGGCGCATCCGCGGATGCGGTCAGCTCGAAGTATCGCGGCGCGCAGGGGCTGGATCCGGATTTCGTGAAAAGTCTCGAAAAGCAATTCGGCTTCGACAAGCCGGCGCCGGAACGCTTTGCCCTGATGGTGTGGAATTTCGCCCGCTTCGATTTCGGCAAGAGCTATTTCCGCGACGTCAGCGTGATCCAGCTCATCAAGGAAAAGCTGCCGGTCTCGATGTCGCTCGGCATCTGGATGACCTTGCTGACCTATCTGATCTCGATTCCACTCGGCATCCGCAAGGCCATTCAGGACGGTTCAAAGTTCGACGTCTGGACCTCCGGCATCATCATCATCGGCTTTGCGATTCCCGGATTTCTGTTCGCGATCCTGCTCATCATCCTGTTCGCGGGCGGATCGTTCTTCGACATCTTCCCTTTACGAGGGCTGACGTCGGACGGCTGGGCGCAATTTCCCTGGTATCAGAAAATTCTCGACTACTTCTGGCACATCACGCTGCCGCTGATCTCGATGGCGCTCGGCGCCTTCGCCACCATGACGCTGCTGACCAAGAATTCGTTTCTTGATGAAATCCGCAAGCAGTATGTCATGACCGCGCGCGCCAAAGGCTGCAGCGAGACGCAGGTGCTGTACGGGCACATCTTCCGCAACGCGATGCTGATCGTGATCGCCGGTTTTCCGAGCGCATTCATCCACGCGTTCTTCTCGGGCTCGCTGCTGATCGAGACGATTTTTTCACTCGACGGTCTTGGCCTGCTGGGCTTCGAGAGCGTGCTCAATCGCGATTATCCGGTGGTGTTCGGCACGCTGTTCATCTTTTCGCTGGTCGGCCTTGTGGTCAATCTGATTTCGGATCTGGCCTACATGTGGATCGATCCGCGAATCGATTTCGAGGCGCGCGAAGTATGACGGTGGCTCCGATCCCGCCAGTTGAGACGACTGCGCTATCGCCGTTGGGCGAGGCCGTGCCGCCGTCGCGCCATCCGCTTAGCCTATCGCCGCTCAACCAGCGGCGCTGGCGGAATTTCAAATCCAATCGCCGGGGCTACTGGTCGTTCTGGATTTTTTCGTTTCTGTTTCTGATCTCGCTGTTCGCCGAACTGATCGCCAACGACCGGCCATTCCTGATCAAGTTCGACGGCAAACTCTATTTCCCGGCCTTCGTGAGCTATTCCGAGACCACGTTCGGCGGCGACTTCGAGACCGCGGCGGATTATCGCGATCCCTATCTGCAAAAGCTGATCGCCGAGAAGAACGGCTTCGTGCTCTGGCCGCTGATCCGCTATTCCTACAGCACGCACAACCTCGATCTGCCGACGCCCGCGCCGTCGAAGCCGACATGGATGCTGACCGAGCAGCAGTGCAAGGCGGTGGTCGAGAAGAAGGGCGTCAGGGGCTGCCGCGATCTCGAATACAACTGGCTCGGCACCGACGATCAGGGCCGCGATGTGGTCGCGCGGCTGATCTACGGATTTCGCATTTCGGTGCTGTTCGGCCTCGCATTGACGATCATTTCATCGGTGATTGGAATCGCAGCCGGCGGCATTCAGGGCTATTTCGGCGGCTGGGTCGATCTGATGTTTCAGCGTTTCATCGAAGTGTGGACCGCGATCCCGTCGCTGTACCTGCTGCTGATCCTCTCATCCGTCTTGGTGCCGGGATTCTTCGTGCTGCTTGGAATCCTGCTGCTGTTTTCATGGGTGTCGCTCGTCGGACTTGTGCGCGCGGAATTCCTGCGCGGGCGCAACTTCGAATACATTCAGGCAGCGCGCGCGCTCGGCGTCTCGAACCGCACCATCATGTTCCGGCATCTGCTGCCGAACGCGATGGTCGCGACCATGACCTTCCTGCCGTTCATCGTGTCGTCCTCAGTGATGACGCTGACGGCGCTGGACTTCCTCGGCTTCGGCCTGCCGCCGGGTTCGCCATCGCTCGGCGAGTTGCTGTCTCAGGGCAAGTCGAATGTGCAGGCGCCGTGGCTCGGTTTCACCGGCTTCTTCTCGGTCGCGATCATGCTGTCGCTTTTGATCTTCATCGGCGAAGGCGTGCGCGACGCCTTCGATCCGCGCAAGACGTTTAGATAGAGGCAGGCATGTTGGACACGATCAACCAGCCTTTGCTCGATGTGCGTGATCTGTCGGTCGCGTTCCGTCAGGGCGGCAATGAGAGCGTCGCGGTCGATCATGTTTCTTTCTCGATCGATCGCGGGCAATGCGTGGCGCTGGTCGGCGAGTCCGGTTCCGGCAAATCGGTCAGCGCGCTGTCCGTTCTGAAGCTGTTGCCCTATCCCACTGCGTTTCATCCCTCGGGCAGCATACGCTTCAAGGGGCAGGAACTGCTCGGGATGAGCGAGCGGGAGATTCGCGGCATCCGCGGCAACGATATCTCGATCATTTTTCAAGAGCCGATGACGTCGCTCAATCCGCTGCACACCATCGAGGCGCAGATTGCCGAGGTGATCTACCTGCACAGCGGTGTGCGCGGCGCGATGGCGCGCGAACGAACGCTCGAACTGCTGACGCAGGTCGGCATTCCCGAGCCCGAAACCCGTCTGGCGAGTTACCCGCATCAGTTGTCCGGCGGCCAGCGGCAGCGCGTGATGATCGCCATGGCGCTGGCGAACGAGCCTGATCTGCTGATCGCGGACGAACCAACGACTGCGCTCGATGTCACCGTGCAGGCGCAAATCCTGAAATTGCTTGCCGACATTCGCACGCGGCTCGGCATGAGCATGTTGTTCATCACCCACGATCTCGGCATCGTGCGGCGCATCGCCGACGTGGTCTGCGTCATGAACAACGGCAAGATCGTCGAGCAAGGCCCGGTCGAGCAGGTGTTTACCGCCGCGCAACATCCCTACACCAAGGCGTTGCTCGCGGCGGAGCCGAAGCCGGATCCCGCGCCGCCGCGCCCGGGTGCGCCGGTGGTGATGTCATCGGACGATCTGAAGGTCTGGTTTCCGATCAAGCGCGGACTGCTGCGCAAGACCGTCGGACACATCAAGGCGGTGGACGGTGTCAGCGTGTCGGTGCGGCAGGGCGAGACGCTCGGCGTCGTCGGCGAATCCGGGTCGGGAAAAACGACGCTCGGTCTCGCGCTGTTGCGCCTGATTTCGTCGAAGGGGCCGATCGTGTTTCTCGGCAAGGATATTCAGGGGCTGAATTTCAAGGAGATGCGCCCGGTCCGCCGGGACATGCAGATCGTGTTTCAGGACCCGTTCGGTGCGCTCAGCCCGCGCATGTCGGTGGGCGACATCGTCGCCGAGGGCCTTGGCGTACATCAGCCGTCGCTGAACGAGGACGAGCGCGAGGCGCGGGTGATCAAGGCGCTGAAGGAGGTCGGGCTCGATCCAGCGACGCGCTTCCGCTATCCGCATGAATTCTCCGGCGGCCAGCGCCAGCGCATCAGCATCGCTCGCGCCGTGGTGCTGGAGCCGAATTTCGTGGTGCTGGACGAGCCGACCAGTGCGCTCGACATGCTGTTTCAGGCCCAGATGGTCGATCTGCTGCGCGACCTGCAACGCAAACGCGACCTGACCTACATGTTCATTTCTCACGACCTGCGTGTTGTGGCCTCACTGGCGAGCAACCTGATCGTGATGCGGCACGGCAAGGTGGTCGAGGAGGGTGTGGCGGCGGATCTCTTCAAGAATCCCAAGACCGATTACACCCGCGCGCTGTTCGCGGCGGCGTTCAACATCGAAGCAGCGCCGAATATCGTTCCGGAGATGTGAGATCTAGCTCAGCCGCCTGATGCTGGTCACATCGCTGCCCGCGGCTTTGATTCGTGCAATGGCGGCCTGCACAGGCTCGATCGCCGTGGCCATATGATGCGCGTTGGCGTGAACGATGGTGTCGCGGTCGCGCACGATGGCCACATGGCCCTTCCAGAAAATCAGGTCGCCGCGTTTGAGATCATGCCATTGTGCGGACGGAACCGCCGTGCCCAATGCAGCTTCCTGCATGTCGCTGTCGCGCGGCGCTTTGATACCTGCGGCGGCGAGGGACACCTGCACCAGTCCCGAGCAGTCGATGCCGAGGCTGGATTTGCCGCCCCACAGATAAGGCGTGCCCACGAAGCGTTCGGCGACTGTCACGAAATCTGTCTCATACGCGTCGAGCGGGGCGACATGCTGCGCAGGCAGGTAATGCCGCTGGCTGGTGATCGCGAACATTCCTTCGGTCTTGATGATCTGGACGCGCGCCCCGAGCGGCAGACTTTCGGCCGGCGGCAGCTTGATCGACGGGCCGGGGAAGGCAAACGTCTTCAGCGCCGTGACCTTATGCGTCGGCGTTGAGCGCGGCTGCACCAGCGCATTGTTCGGCAGCCATCCGACATAGCCGTCGGACTTCAATTGTCCCCACGCCCATCCCTCGGCGTCGCGATCGTAGATCATGACGCGTTCGCCCTTCAGCGCCTCGGTATCGAGCGCGGCGTCATGCGACGGCTCGCGGCGCAGCGGCGCGATCGGATCGAAGATTTCAAATTCCGTTCCGTCGACGAAGCGCGTGGCTTTCACCTGGCCTTCGAGATGTTTCGCGGCGAGGTCCGGCCGTGCGGGCGTGAGGCGTGAATCAGCCATAGCGCTCGCTCAACAGCTTGTAGATCGCGCGCGCGGCCTGGCACTCGCCGCCTTCGGGGCGGGCGGGCTTCGCCGTCGGCGTCCAGCCGTAGATGTCGACGTGAAGCCAGCTTTTGGCGCTCTCGACAAACCGCTTCAGAAACAGCGCGCAGGTGATCGAACCCGCGAACGCGCCGCCGGGCGCGTTGTTGAGGTTCGCGGTCTTGGAATCCAGCCACTTGTCGTATGGCATCCACAGCGGCATCCGCCACAGCGGATCGTTCTCCGTGCGGGCGTGGCGCGCGACATCGGATGCAAGGGATTCATCGTCGGTGTAGAACGGCGGCAGGTCCGGCCCCAGCGCGACACGGGCTGCGCCCGTCAGGGTGCCGAGATCGATCAACAGGTCGGGACTTTCTTCGTCGGCGAGCGCCAGCGCATCGGCCAGCACCAGCCGTCCCTCGGCATCGGTGTTGCCGATCTCGACGTTGAGACCCTTGCGCGAGCGGAAAATATCGAGCGGCCGGAATGCATTGCCAGCCACCGCGTTCTCGACGGCGGGAATCAGCACCCGCAGGCGAACCTTGAGCTTCGCATCCATGATCATGTGCGCCAGCGCAAGCACGTTGGCCGCGCCGCCCATGTCCTTTTTCATGATCAGCATGCCGCTGGACGGCTTGAGATCGAGACCGCCGGTGTCGAAGCACACGCCCTTGCCGACCAGCGTGATTTTGGGATGCTTCGGATCGCCCCATGTGATGTCGATCAGGCGCGGCGCGCGGGTGGAGGCCATGCCGACCGCATGGATCAGCGGAAAATTCTGCTTGAGCAGGTCGTCGCCGACGATGCAGGAGAACGCCGCGCCGAATTTGTCCGCAAGCGTCTGCGCGGCCTGCGCGAGTTCTTCTGGCCCCATGTCGTTGGCGGGCGTGTTGATCAGGTCGCGCGCCAGCGAAGCCGCGTCGGCCATGCGGGTGATGTCCGCCATGTCGATGTCGGGTGGCGGAACGAGCCGCGCGTCAGGCGCATCGTTCTTTTTGTACCGGCCGAAGCGATAACTCCCCAGCGCGAACGCGAGCGTGGCGAGCCGCGCATCGTGGGGCGGATTGGCGAAACTGTAGGTGCCGGCAGGCAGCAGGCCGGGCAACTGGCCGGGCCGGAACAGGTCGTGCCATTCGCTCGATTGATCCTCGATGCCGAACAGGACGTGGGCAAGCGACCCGTCGTCCGCCGGCAGCGCGAGATATTGGCCGGGCTTCGCGGTGAAAGCGTTGGCCGTCGCGAAACGCCGGGCGGCGGCGGGAAGGGTGGCGCTCAGCGCCTCCCAGGTCGATTTGGTTGCGAAGGTGATGGGAGTGGCGGAGGCGGAACTCTGAAAGGCAGGGTGCATGGGGTTCCCAGACAGGGCGGGTGACAGGCGGTCACTATAGCAGCGCCGCAGGGCTGTGCGGCAGGCTCAAGATCGCGTTTTGACACGTCTTTTGACCGAGTAGGGCCCGCACGCCGGATCAGCGGTTAACCAGCCATTAGGGTTAACGCTTTATTGCTGAACGCATCGGCTTCGCCAAACCTCGACAAGCGAGTCCATGTGTCATGCGTCATTCGTCCTTTTCCCGGCATCTCGGATCTGCCGCCGTCGCGGCTGTTCTCGCCGTCGGTCTTGCCGGCTGCCAGACCGCAGGCTCGCCGGATATCACCGGTTCGCTGAATGCGCGCGCGGACGCTGGCCCGGCCGAGGTTTCGCGCAACGAGATCGACGCCTATGGCGAGCGCTATCGTGCCAACCCGCGCGATGCGGCTGCCGCCCTTCAATATGGTCAGTCGCTGCGCAAGAACGGGCAGCGCCAGCAGGCCGTGGCCGTGCTGGAGCAGGCGACCATCGCCAATCCCGGCAACAAGACCTTGCTGGCAGCCTATGGCCGTGCGCTGGCCGACAACGGAAATTTCCAGCAGGCGTTCGACATCCTGACGCGCTCTCACACGCCTGCAAACCCGGACTGGCGGATCCTATCGGTCCAGGGCACTACGCTCGATCAGATGGGCAAACACGACGAGGCGCGCCGCTACTACACGAGCGCCCTGAAGATCGCCCCTGAAGATCCCTCCGTGCTGTCCAATCTGGGCATGTCGTATGTTCTCTCGAGGGAATTGCCCAAGGCCGAGGCGGTGCTGCGCCGGGCCTATCAGCGCGGCTCGACCGACGCCCGCGTCCGTCAGAATCTGGCGCTGGTGATCGGGCTGCAAGGCCGTTTCAGCGAGGCCGAGGCCATCGTGAAGGCCGACCTGCCGGCTGAGGAAGCTGAAGCCAATGTCGCCTATCTGAAGCAGATGCTCAGCCGCGACGGCCGCGGACCGCAGACAACGGCGGTGGCAGAGCCCCACCGGTCGTAAGCTCCTCGTCATTGCGAGCCGGGTCGGCGCCACAAGCGCGTTTACGCGCGTCTTCGACGCGCTATGGCCCGCCCGATGGCGCCGCGAAACAATCCAGCCGTGAGAATTAGCAAGTGGCGGGTCGCGTTGTCGCGAGCGCGCTGCGTGGAATGGCAATCAGACAGTCACATCGAGGGCAAGGGTGCAGCGTCCATTCGGACGCCGCGCCGCGTTACCTCATGTATTCCGTGACCTTGATGCCGGTCGGGCCGAGAATGACCACGAACAGGACCGGCAGGAAGAACACGATCATCGGCACCGTCAGTTTCGGCGGCAGCGCGGCGGCCTTCTTCTCGGCTTCGTTCATGCGCATGTCGCGGTTTTCCTGAGCCATGACGCGCAGCGTCTGTCCGAGCGGCGTGCCGTACCGTTCCGACTGCATCAGGGCGAGACAGACCGATTTCACGCCTTCGAGGCCGGTGCGTTTGGCGAGGTTTTCATAGGCCGTCTTGCGGTCCTGAAGATAGGACAGTTCCGCCGTCGTCAGCGAGAATTCCTCGGCCAGCGCGATCGACTGGGTGCCGATTTCATTGCTGACCCTGCGAAACGCGGCTTCGATCGACATGCCGGATTCGATGCAGATCAGCAGCAGATCGAGCGCATCCGGGAATGCGCGCTTGATCGACAACTGACGCTTTGTGATCGCATTCTTCAGAAACACCATGGGGGCCTGCATGCCGGCCCAGGTGGCGCCGATGCAGATGCCGATCTTCATCAGCGTGGTCTGCTGCATGTTCGAAATGACGAACACATAGAGCACCGCGCCGATCAGGAACACGATCGGCATGACGAGACGGAAGAAAAGAAACGTGACGTAAGGCGCCTGACCGCGATAGCCCGCCATGACCAGCTTGTCGCGGGCTTCTTCCTGGGCCAGCCATTTTCCCAGATTGAGCTTGCCGACGACGCCTTGCACCACCTGCTTCGGGTTCTGGCGCAGCGAGACCTTCTCGTTGCGGTTCATGCGCTCGCGCTCGCGCTGGCGGAGCCGCTCGCGCTCGCTGGCCACCGCCTTCATGCGCTTGGCAAGTCCTTCGCCCGCGAACATCGGCGTGATCAGCGTATAGGCGGTCGCGCTCGCCGCGATAGCGGCCAGAAGCATGGTCATGAATCTGACGTCGTGGAATTTTTCGATGAGAAGATCGATCATGGTTCCTCGTCAGAAATCGAAGTTGATCATTTTCTTCATCACGAAGATGCCGGTCGCCATCCACAACGCGCAGGCGGCAAGCATCAGCCGCCCGGTCGGATGGGTCCACAACAGCGAGATGTATTCGGGCGTCATGATGTAAACCATGATCATCACGATCGGAGGCAGCGAGCCGATGATGCCGGCGGAAGCCTTGGCTTCCATCGACATCGCCTGAATTTTAGCCGACATTTTTCGCCGGTCGCGAAGCACCTTCGAGAGGTTTCCAAGGGCTTCCGACAGATTGCCGCCCGACTTGGTTTGAATGGCAACCACGATACCGAAGAAATTTGCTTCCGGCAGCGGCATTCTTTCGTAGAGCCGCTGGCATGCGTCACCCAGCGGCATTCCGATGGTCTGCGTCTCGACGATGGCGCTAAATTCGCTGCGCAGCGGTTCCGGCGCATCGGCCACGACGACCTTGATGGAATCGAACAGCGGCAGACCGGCCTTGATGCCGCGCACGATGACATCCACGGCGTCGGGCAGGGCGTCGAGAAACTTCTTCTCGCGACGCTTCTTGAGAAAGCCCAGCACCCATCGCGGCAGCCCGAAACCCATCGCGGCGGCGAAGCCGATCGCGGGCAGAAGCGCCATGCCGCCGATAAAGGCGGCGATCAGAACGGCTCCGCCCAGAACGGCCGAGCCGATCACGAATTGCTGTTTCGTCCAGGTCAGTCCGGCCTGGGAAATGCGAATCGACAGCGAGACCTTCTTCGTTGCCGCAAGGCGCTGCTCGAGCTCCTTCATCGAATCTTCGACCTGCACGCGGCGCGACCGCATCCGGTCATCGACACGCAAGGCGGGTGCCGAGCTCGTGAAGGATGCCCGGCGTTTCTCCGCCTGCTTTTCGCCGGAGAGCAATGGATAGACAAAAACCCAGGCCAGACCGCCGATGGTGAGAGCGGAGAGGAAGGCCAGCGCGAGCGCCTGCATGGTCATGGCGAGGCTCCCTATGTGCCGGGGTTGGCGACTTCGGCCGCGTCGAGCGCCGCGGCGAGTCGCTTTTCTTCGCCATAGTAGCGCGCACGGTCCCAGAACCGCGGACGGCCGATGCCGGTCGAGCGATGCCGCCCGATGATGTTGCCGTTGATGTCTTCACCCATCAGATCGTAGACGAAGAGATCCTGCGTGATGATGGTGTCGCCTTCCATGCCCATCACCTCGGTGATGTGGGTGATGCGGCGCGAACCGTCACGCAGGCGGGCCGCCTGGATGACGATATCGATCGAGGCGCAGATCATTTCGCGAATGGTGCGCGACGGCAGCGAGAAGCCGCCCATCGTGATCATGGATTCGGCGCGGGACAGGGCCTCGCGCGGGTTGTTGGCGTGCAGCGTTCCCATCGATCCGTCGTGGCCGGTGTTCATCGCTTGCAGCAGATCGAATGCTTCGGGGCCGCGGACTTCGCCGACGATGATACGTTCGGGGCGCATACGCAGGCAGTTGCGGACCAGATCGCGCATGGTGATCTGGCCTTCGCCCTCGATATTCGGAGGACGGGTTTCCAGTCGCACCACGTGGGGCTGTTGCAACTGAAGTTCCGCGGCGTCTTCGCAGGTGATGATGCGCTCGTCGTCGTCGATATAGTTGGTCAGGCAGTTCAGCAGCGTCGTCTTGCCGGAGCCCGTGCCGCCCGAGATCAGCACGTTGGCGCGGCAGCGTCCGATGACCTGCAGGATCTGGGCGCCTTCCGGCGTGATCGCTCCGAACTTGACGAGCTGATCGAGCGTCAGCTTGTCCTTCTTGAATTTACGAATGGTGAGCGCCGGCCCGTCGATCGACAGCGGCGGCACGATGGCATTGACGCGCGAGCCGTCGGCGAGGCGCGCGTCGCAGATCGGTGAGGATTCGTCGACGCGCCGGCCGACCTGGCTGACGATGCGCTGACAGATGTTGAGCAGCTGCTGATTGTCGCGAAACCGGATTCCTGTGCGCTGGATCTTGCCGGCGACTTCGATGTAGACGGTGCCGGCGCCGTTGACCATGATGTCGGAGATGTCGTCGCGCGACAGCAGCGGCTCAAGCGGTCCGTAACCCAGAACGTCGTTGCAGATATCGTCGAGCAGTTCTTCCTGCTCGGAAATCGACATCACGATGTTCTTGATCGCGATGATCTCGTTGACGATGTCGCGGATTTCCTCGCGGGCCGACTCGACGTCGAGCTTTGCAAGCTGGGCGAGATCGATCGCCTCGATCAGCGCGCCGAAAATCGTCGCCTTGACCTGATAGTAGGCATCGGAACGCCGGGCTTCGGCCACGGGCGGGGGCGCGACCGGGCGCGCCGGCGACAGCGGGGGCGATGCAACGCTCGCCATGGAAGGTGTGCTCGACCGCGCGGCGGCGGGCGTTACGTCTTGCCCACGGTCCGCATGCACTGGTGCCCGGACATCGGCCTCTGATCCGCTACGCTTACCAAACACGACGATACCCCACGCGAAAGTCTATTTTGCCCGAAGTTTCTCGAGCAAAGGCGAAAGGAACGAACTGCGCGGCTTCTTGGCTTCGCCACGTCCGGTCAGGCGCTGCGCGATCTGCAGAAACATCTCGGAGGTGCGATGGTTGGCCGCGATTTCCGCGATCATCTGTCCGTTGTTGGCGGCCGCGCCGAAAATCTGCGGCTCGAACGGAATGGTCACGATCGGCTGGCTTTCGATCGCCTTGGCGAATTCGCTGGTATTGATTTCGGGCCGTTTCGGCACGCCGGCCTGGTTGATACAGTAAAGCGGCGGCCTGTCGTTGGGCCGCGCGGCCTTCAGCGTATCGAACATGTTCTTGGTGTTGCGCAGGTTGGCGAGATCGGGGCAAGCAACAATGAGGATGTCGTCCGCGCCGACCAGCGCGCGCTTGGTCCATCCCGACCACTGATGCGGCACGTCGAGCACGATGCACGGCATCGTGGTGCGCAGCGTATCGAAAATCGAATCGAAGGCGTCGGTGCCGAAATCATAGACCCGCTCGAGCGTGGCCGGAGCGGCGAGCAGGCTGAGATGGTCGGTGCATTTGGACAGCAGGCGATCCATGAAGGCGGTGTCGATGCGGTCCGGCGAGAAAACAGCATCGGCGATGCCCTGCGGAGGGTCCTGGTTGTAATCGAGGCCCGCAGTTCCGAACGCAAGGTCGAGATCGGCGACAACCGAATCCAGCGCGAGATCGCGCGCGATCGCCCAGGCGACGTTGTGCGCCACCGTGGATGCGCCGACACCGCCCTTGGCGCCGACGACAGCAATGATCCGGCCGACGGCTTTCGCTTCGGCGACCGAGAACAGACCGCAGATCGAGCGCACGACGTCGAGAGGTGCGACGGGCGCGATCATGTAGTCGCTGATGCCGCGACGCACGAGTTCTCGATACAGCACGACGTCGTTGACGCGGCCGACCACGACGACGCGGGTACCGGCGTCGCACACCGTTGCAAGCTGATCGAGGCCGGACAGAATGTCGTTCCGGCCTTCGGTTTCGAGAAGAATGACGTTCGGCGTCGGCGCGGTGCGATAGGCCTCGATAGCCGCCGCCATGCCGCCCATTTGAATCTTGAGATGGGCCTTGTCCAGACGCCGGTCTTCGCCGGCAGCCTGCACGGCCGCGGCGGTTTCGACGGTTTCGCAGAACGCCTGTATGGAGACGCGCGGCGCCGGCGCGATATGTTCGTCCGCGGCGGGAGAGGCCGAACCGTCTTCCTGATCTTGACGCGCGTAACTAATCATTTGCCCACATCGCTGAGTTTGGCCTTGTCGGCTTCCGGATAGACGGTCGTTGTCGTCATGCCCTTGCGATACTTGTCGAACGCAATGTTGCGGCGAGGCGTATAGGCCGGCGTTTCGGACCGCGGCTGGACGAGATCGGACGGATTGTCGACCATCGCCGCCATGTTGCGCTGTGTGGCGCAGCCGAGATTGTAGTACGGCCGGTTTTCCAGATAGCCCTTGTTCTTGACGGACGGGCCGAGGTCTTCCGGCCAGGTGCCGCAAGGACCGGCGTCGGCGGTGATCCGCGGATAGTTCACGCGGATGGTCGCAAACAGCCGGGGATCGGTCGGCCGGTAATTCCGGACGATGACACCGCGCGCCGGGACGCCGGAGGCGGCGAGGATGCCCTGGATTTCGCGCAGCGAGTCGGTCGCGACGCGGGCGTTCGGGGTGTTGACCGGCATATCGATGATGATGCCGCCGGTGCCTTCACGCAGCCATGTTTCCGCAAGGCCCGCGATGTCCGAACGTTGCGCCGAGGTGAGGCCGCCCCGCCCGCTGCCGACGAAGACTTCCGTGGTGCGATTGGCTTCCTGAATCACGATGGGATGGCGCTGGCGGTAGTCGTTC
Source organism: Afipia sp. GW822-FHT04G07 (assembly GCF_058800765.1). Classification (NCBI taxonomy): domain Bacteria; kingdom Pseudomonadati; phylum Pseudomonadota; class Alphaproteobacteria; order Hyphomicrobiales; family Nitrobacteraceae; genus Afipia; species Afipia sp. GW822-FHT04G07. The sequence continues at coordinate 2,205,839 of NZ_JBXAMP010000001.1, read as the reverse complement.
GGAATGCTGCCCGTCACCGTGTCCTGATCCGTATGCGTGCAGGCTCCCAACGCGGCAGACGCCCCGAGAAGGGCGACTGCGACCCGCAGGCTGTGCTTGAGATGGGGTACTCGTATCGTCATCGCTACTGTCCTTGTCCCATCTCAGTCGGTGATAAAGCCGTAGGTGCCGCGATACTTGCGGCCCGGCTCAGCACGTCCGGGAGCGCCGTAGATTCGGTTGATATTGCCCAGCAGGTCCGACTGCGGATCGGCGGCATCGGCAAACCCGTCGTCGGGACGCGACAGATCCTTCTGCGCGACCGCGCGGACGATGTAAGGAGTCACGAGCACCATGAGTTCGGTGTTGCGGTTGACGTAATCGCGGCTGCGGAACAGCGTTCCGAGCACGGGCAACTGTGCCAGTCCGGGCAGGCCGTTGATGGATTGCTTGGTCTGTTCCTGAATCAGGCCGGCCATCGCCATCGAGCCGCCCGATGGAATTTCAAGAGTCGTTTCCGCGCGGCGGGTCTTGACCGATGGAATGGTCAGGGTGCTTCCCGCCTGTTCCAGCGTGATGGCGTTGTCCGGCGACAGTTCGGAGACTTCGGTCATCACCCGAAGACTGATGCGGCCTTCCGACAGAACCATCGGCGTGAAGTTCAGCGCGATGCCGAACTTCTTGAAATCGATCTGTGTGGTACACGCGCGGGTAATCGGGTCGCAGGTGTATCCCTTGGGCAGCGGAAATTCGCCGCCCGCGAGGAAGGTTGCGGATTCGCCGGAAATCGCGGTGAGATTCGGTTCCGCAAGCGTGCGGACGACGCCTGCGCTTTCCATGGCGCGCATGGTGGCCTGCACAGCCGGCACGCCTCCCACCCCGGAGCCAAATCCGGCTTTCGCGGAGTTGCCGGCGACCAGCGGGCGTCCGAAAGCCGTGAATGGATTGTTGTTGTTGAAATTCACGACGGCGGTGCCGTAGTTCATGCTCGCGCTCAGGTCGATGCCGAGCTGCTTGATGATGTCGCGCTGAACCTCGGCGACGGTAACCTTGAGCATGACCTGATCGCGCCCGCGAACCGCGATGCTGTTGACGACCTTGTCGGTGCCTCCGGCCAGCCGCATGGCCATTTCCTGCGCCTGCTGCGCTTCCACCGGATTGGAAACCGAGCCGGACAGCACGACGCCGTCGCCGACGCCCTCGATCCGGATGTCGGAGTTCGGAAATGCCTGCTTCAGCGCGGCGCGGACGCCGTTGAGATCACGCGTGACCGCGATATCGTAAGCGGCGATCTGCTGGCCTGTGCTGTCGAAGAAGATGATGTTGGTCTGACCGACAGCGGCGCCGATGATGTAGGCGCGCTGCGCCGAACGCACAACTGCGTTGGCGATCTTCGGATCGGCGACCAGAACGTCCTTGATGTCGCGCGGCAGGTCGATGACGACGGATTTTCCGATGCCGAGCGGCAGGAAGCGCGCGTTCAATTGGCCGCCCGCGGAGGCTGCCGCAGCCACGGGAGCGCGATAGTCGCTCGCGATGACGGGCGACAACGCGGGGTTCAGCGTCAGCGCCGAGACCGCGGCAAACGACAGGGCACGCACCATAAAGGTCCGCACGGGTGCCTGATGTCCCTCTCGCCTCATTCTATTCGCCCTCTCGATCACTTTCGTGTCGTCGTCATTGTGGTTGGAATGCCGTAGCGAACGACGTTCACGGTGTCGCCCTTGTCGGTGAGGATGATGTCTTGCTGGCCGGCATCGACGAGGCTGCGCAGCGCGAGCGACAACGTTCCGCTCTGCCGCGCGCGCGCCAGCGATTCCGCCTGTTCAGGCTTGAGCTCAAGCGTGGCGGTCTTGCCGACCACGACCTTCTGTCCGTCTTTCTCCCCCACCGTCTGGTCGATCGCGAGAACGCGGACGTTGACCAGAATGGTTTCGGAATTGATGACATCGACATTGCTGCCGCTTCGGTCGGCGACCTTGTCGCGCTTGGTGAGAATGACATCGACCTTGTCGTTGGGCAGGATGAATCCGCCGGCGCCGGTTTCCGGCGAAATCTCGGTCGAGATCGCGCGCATGCCTGTCGGCAGAATGGCGGCCATGAAGCCGGAGCCGTTGCCCTTCACGAGTTTGGTTTCGCGGATCGGTTCGCCGGCCATGAACGGCGAGCGCGCAATGGACCCGACGATCTGGCTCATCGCCTCGGCGCGATCATTGCGGCGGATGAAGCTCGAACTGGCGGTAGTCGTGGGCCAGGACTGCCATTGCAGATCGTCCGGCGTGACCGTCTGGCCCAGCGGAATATCGCCACGGGCGACGAGAACGTCGGTCGTATCCATCTGGGGCGTTTCGGCGACCGGCTTGGGATCGGAACCGCTTGCAAGGTAGGCTGCAGCGCCGCCGGCACAAATGGCAACGGTCAGGACGACAATCCGCGCGGTATTCATACGCTCACTTCCCACATCACGCCGCGACGCACCTGTCGCTGTGGCGGGATTTGACCAGTTAAAGGTCAAAGCATGGTTAATGAGGCGTATCTAAATCGCGTTAACGAGATGTTGCTGACGCGTTCACTGGCCGATGAAGCGGGCGAGGTCGACTGCCTTCATCCATTCGGTGTCCGGGTAGACGATCAGCGCGCCCAGGGCGAGCGCGATGCCGTAGGGAATTCCGCTTTGCCGGTCGTGCAGGCGTTGCAGCCATTGCTGGGAACCGAGCATGTAGGGCAGAGGCCATTGCCGGAATTCAAGCAGCAGCAGGGTCAGCGCGCCGCCGAACAGAGACGCATAGACCAGAAAGTTCATCAGGTGCTCGAAGCCGAACCACAGCGCCGCCGTCGCGGCGATCTTGGCGTCGCCGCCCCCGACCCATCCCATGGCGAAGCACCCGAAGGCGACCACCAGAACGGCGATGCCGGCGCCCGCGTGCAGCGCGATGCTCTGCATCGGCATGCCGCCGAATGCCGCCAGCACGAAGAAGCCGGCCAGCAGCAGCAAGGAGACCCGGTTCGAAATCGTCATGGTGAGAAGATCGCTTGCCGCGGCAAACGCGATCAGTGCGGGGAACAGGAAAAGCCGGGCAAGATCGAGGATCATGGCGTGTCGGAGGCCATTGGATGTTCAGGGCAATGAGCGGTCAGGGGCAGACTAGCGCTCACAAATGAACAATCGTGAAACGAAGCCCCGGCAGTTTCTGCGATCCGGAACAGGATTGTCAGCGTTGCGAGGATCAGCGCCGCGCAAACCGTCATTGTTATGTCGCGCCGGGAACGGGCCGGGCGCGGCAGGATTGCATGGGGGTGTCTGCGGGCATCGGAGGGCTGCATTCGCAATTCAACTCAACTTGCATCGATCGCGTAAAGGTAGTCGACGAACAAAAAGGGCTTCGGTCTCCCGAAGCCCTTTGTGTCCGTAAGAACGCGGTCGCTTAGTTGGTGAGCGACGAAGTGATCTTGGTGAAGGTGCCCGAGAGCTTGGTGCCCGTGCCATTGACTGCCGCGATGACAGCAAGGGCGATGCCCGAAGCGATCAGGCCGTATTCAATAGCGGTGGCGCCGGATTCGTCCTTGACGAAACGAGCAATGAGCTTGGTCATCAGTAACTCCATTTGTACACGTGGCTGCAGAACTCTGGTCGTTGCGGGGCGGAAACCACCGTGACCATGGTGTCAACGTAAGGGCCAGGAATTGCAGCGCAGTTAATTCGATTGCGGAAAGACCGGGGTATCCGGCTCTTCTTGCGAACGGTAAATGCTGATTTAACGGCATCGCGTAAAGGCGATGACCTCGATCGAGCCGTTGTTTCAAGCGCGTTTCCGGATGGCGCTGGCGCCGCGGACGCGTTCCGTTTGCAGTTCATTCATCAATTAACGTCAGATTTGCCATGTCGGGCGCCGGCACCGTTGCGTATCGTTTTTGCCGGCTTGTAGACGTCCCGGAGTAGAGTATGTCCAATGTTTCGCGTCGTTACGCGCGCGGGTCCGTCGCGTTGCGGGTTCTCGTGGCTGGATTCCTGATGTGTCCGGTGGTGACGCTCGCCGGAACCGGCGAAGGTCCGGTCGAGGTGGTTGTGGACCAGGCCAAGGTCGTCAAGCTGCCGGAGAAGGTCGCCACGATCGTGGTCGGAAACCCCTTGATCGCCGATGTGACCCTCCAGCCCGGCGGCATGGTGGTGGTCACCGGCAAGGGCTACGGCTCGACGAACATGATCGCCATGGATCGCGCCGGCGCCATTCTGACCGACCGCTCCATCCAGGTCGAAGGCCCGAGCGACAAGCTGGTGACGGTCTTCCGCGGCCTCCAACGTGAATCCTACAGCTGTACGCCGGCCTGCCAGCGGCGCGTCACGCTGGGTGACGGACAAGACTATTTCACGCAGACGCTGGGCCAGACCGGCAATCTGATCGGGCAGGCCAGCGCCGCCGGATCCAAGCCCTGATGTGAAGCATCGGCGCGGAATGAGTCGGTTAACAATCCGTTAATCCCGCGCCGCATGTTGTTTTGATCCGGCGCAAGCATTCAACAATCTCTGTCGGCTATTCTCGGCGGTAGTTATTTCCGCTGCATCACAAGGATAGTCCGATGCGCTCGCCTGCGACATCGCTGACCGCGCTCAACAAGACGCTCCGCCGGTTTCGCCGCAACCGGCACGGCTCCGCCGCCGTCGAGTTTGCGTTTATCGCTCCGATATTCTTTGCGTTGCTGTTCGCCATTATCGAAACCGCGCTGATGTTTTTCGCGGCCCAGGTTCTGGAAACCGGAACGCAGGATGCGGCGCGCCTGATGCTGACGAACCAGGCTCAGGGCGCAAACATGACGCAGGCGCAGTTTCAGCAAAATCTGTGCGACCGCATCAAGTCGCTGTTCACGTGTGACAGCAACCCTGCCGGTCCGCTTGTCGTGTCCGTGAGGGCGTATCCGGCGAATACGCTTATTCCGGCCGCCGACCTTGCCGCCCCGATCAACGGCGGAAATTTTGTCAACACGTCCGTCTATCAGATGCCGAAATCCGGCGAGACCGTCCTGATCCGTGCGTTCTATCAGTGGCCGCTGTACGTCACCCAGCTCGGCTACAACATCGCGAACATCGGAGCCAACACGTCCAACGCCAAGCGCCTGCTGGCGGCTACAACTGCATTCCGCGTCGAACCGAATGGCTCATGAGATGACTGGGACATCAAAGATCATGCTTCGCGGCCGCAGGCTCGCAACTCGCTTCGCGCGGGACGCGCGTGGTCTGGCCGCGGTCGAATTCGCCTTCATTCTGCCGCTGATGCTGACGCTGATATTCGGTACGATCGAAGTGTCGAGCGGCGTGGCGATCGACCGCAAGGTGACGCTGGTTGCGCGGTCGTTGTCCGATCTCGTCTCGCAAGGGACGCAAGTGACGCAAACCGAGCTCACAAACTTCTTCGGGTTGGGCAGCGCCATCATGTCGCCCTATCCCGTGACGGCGACGACCATGACGCAGAAGGTGTCGGCGATCAGCATCGATGCCTCGAAGGTGGCGAAGGTGGTCTGGAGTTACAGAGGCGTCGTTGCCGGAAGTTCAATCACCGTGACGAAGGAATATGCGAAGGATACGGTCATCACCACCATTCCGCCCGGACTTCTGGTTGCGAACACGCAGCTGATCTGGAGCGAGGTGACGTATACCTATATCCCGATCATCGGCTTCGTGATGAAGGGGGGATTTCCCCTGAGCGACGAGTGCTTCACGCGCCCGCGTCAATCCGAAACGGTTATAGGCCCGACGAGCTGAATAGTTGTCAAAACTGGCGAGAAATAAAAAAGGCCGTGCGAACCGCACGGCCTTTTCATTTTGGTCTACGGCTGGAATTCCGCGGCGGAAGCTGCGGAGCTTCCGTTAGCCAGCGGCGCGCAGATTGTCGGCCGACGACTTGCCCGAACGGCGATCAGCGACGATTTCGTAGGAAATCTTCTGGCCTTCGCGCAGCGTTCCCAGACCAGCGCGCTCGACGGCGCTGATGTGAACGAACACGTCATTTCCGCCGTCATCCGGCTGAATGAATCCGAAACCCTTAGTCGCGTTGAACCACTTCACAGTTCCCATGCTCACGCAGGTAGTCCTTCTCAAGATAGTTATAGTCGTAGCCCACGTTCAAATGGGCTGGTGAGATCGAAATTTGGATGAGGTCGTCAGCGTCTAAACCGGCTGTACCGGTGGATAGCTAGGTCGTCCGGCCGAAGATCGATCTGTGGATATTAGGCGAAATACGCGTTCAAAACAATCCTGCCATGCGCGGATTTTTGGGTCCGCGTGACAGGGCTCCAAAACCGGAATCGCGCACGGCTTGTGCCGTGCGCAATCTGTCGGTCGCGCGGAGCGTCGCCGTTACCTGCGGCGGAACTGCCCGCGCGGAGGAGTGCCGCGGGGCGGGCCGCCACCCGGACGTTCGTCCTTGTGGCGGAAAATCAGACGACCCTTCTCAAGATCGTAAGGCGACATTTCGATGGTCACCCGGTCGCCCGCCAGTGTCTTGATGCGGTTCTTCTTCATCTTCCCGGCAGTGTAGGCGACGATTTCGTGTCCGGCATCGAGCTGGACGCGATAGCGCGCATCGGGAAGAATTTCGGTCACCAGTCCTTCGAACTGGATCAGCTCTTCTTTGGCCATAAAGTCTCCAAGTCCTCTAATCGGTACTTATGAAATCAGGTTACGAGCGTTGCGGGCGCTGATTGCGCCGGGGCTGGTTCTGCGCCGGGCGGCTTTCCCGGTGCAGGAAGGCGACCCCCTGAATACCCTCGCTCTTGGCATTTTGCGATGGCCGAGATTGCTCATGGCGGCCGGCTTCGTGACGGTCGGACTGCGGCATCCCGCCGTTCGGACGGCGGCGTCGGCGCGGACCCTGCGATCCGGGCGCGGCATCGTTGGAACGCGGCGTCTGTCCATGCGGACGGCCACCACCGCGATGCTGTGACGGGGCAGGAGCGGGGGCTGCCGTGCGCTGACCGCCCGGTGTGCGGCGATCTTCCTTCGGCAGCGTGATTTTGATCAGTCTTTCGATATCGCGCAGATAGCTGAGTTCCTCACCGCCGGCCACCAGCGAAATCGCCGTGCCTTCGGCGCCGGCGCGCGCGGTGCGGCCGATGCGGTGGACATAGCTTTCGGGAATGTTCGGCAGGTCGAAATTGAACACGTGGGTGATGCCGTCGACATCGATGCCGCGTGCGGCAATGTCGGTGGCGATCAGGGTGCGGATCTCGCCGGTGCGGAACGCCGCGAGCACGCGCTCGCGGTGGTTCTGCGACTTGTTGCCGTGAATGGCGTCGGCGGGAATGCCTGCGCGGGCGAGGCCTTTCACGACCTTGTCGGCGCCGTGCTTGGTGCGTGTGAACACCAGCGCGCGGTTGACCGGCTCGGACTTGAGCAACTGCGCCAGAATGGCGGGCTTGGCCGCGTGATCGACCTGGATGATGCGCTGGGCGATGCGTTCCACCGTGGACGCCACCGGCGTGACGGCGACGCGGGCCGGATTGTGCAGCATCTGTTCGGCGAGGTCGGCGATGTCCTTCGGCATGGTCGCCGAGAAGAACAGGGTCTGGCGCTTGACCGGCATCTTGGCGACGATTTTGCGGATGTCGTTGATGAAGCCCATGTCGAGCATACGGTCGGCTTCGTCGAGGACGAGAAATTCGACCTGATTGAGCTTCAGGGCATTGCCCTGGACCATGTCGAGCAGACGGCCCGGTGTCGCCACCATGACGTCGACGCCCTGCATGACGGAGCGGACCTGACGGCCCATCGGGACGCCGCCGATCGCCAGCGCCGAGGTCAGCTTCACGTGCCGTCCGTAGGCGTTGAAGCTCTCGAGGATCTGGCCGGAGAGTTCGCGGGTGGGGCTCAGCACCAGCACGCGGCAGGTCTTGGGCTGCGGCTTGATGCGGTTTTCCAGCAGGCGATGCAGGATCGGGAGCGCGAAGGACGCGGTCTTGCCGGTGCCGGTTTGCGCGATGCCGATCACGTCTCGGCCGGTGATCGCGATGGGAATGGTTTGAGCCTGGATGGGGGTGGGCGTGACGTAATTTTCTTCTTTAAGTGCACGCGAGATTGGATCGGCGAGACCGAAATCCTGAAAGGAGGTCAAAAGGGTATCTTTCTATGAGCCATGGCGCGCGCCCGACAGGGATGTCAGGTGCGGGCGGGTGTCTGAGACACCCGCGTGTCTGGGGCGTCGGTTTTGGTTAGCTGAAGGGGCAAGCCAGAAACCGTAAACGGGATCAGAACACGCGGCTCGCAAAGACCTGATGATTCTCAAGGTCGTGGCGCTCATATGGAACAAGAACGCGGCGCTTTCAAGGTAAAACCTGCGGATCTGGTTTCCAGACGAAGTTTGATGGTCCTGAGACCTATGGTTCCGGCAGCGTCTACTGCTTTAATTTTAGACAGCGTTACAAATGTGCTTATAAAATATGCAGTTGCAAAAAACAATGCCAGTCTCGCAGCTCAGAAAATAAGCAGCCGCCACAAGTCGTGTCTCTGGAAATTGTTTTCCCTTTATATGTCAATTGCTTAGTGAAATCTGCGCAATGGCATAGTTCTTGCGATTCCCTTAACGCCGCCGGCCGATGGCCGTCGTACAGCGTTTCACGTCTGCGTCAGGGAGATGACATCGCATGACACCGCATTTCAATACCGCTGCAATTGCGCCGTTCAGCCGCCGAAAATGGCTGGCTGCGACCGCGGGCCTTTTTCTGGGCCTCGCTACGTTTGGTCAGGCTCAGGCCCAGGACACCATCAAGGTCGGCGTTCTTCATTCGCTGTCCGGAACCATGGCCATCAGCGAAACGACGCTGAAGGATACGATCCTGTTCCTCATCGACGAGCAGAACAAGAAGGGCGGCGTTCTCGGCAAGAAGCTCGAGGCCGTCGTTGTCGATCCTGCCTCCAACTGGCCGCTGTTCGCGGAAAAGGCCCGCGAACTGATCACCAAGGACAAGGTCTCGGTGGTTTTCGGCTGCTGGACCTCGGTGTCGCGCAAGTCCGTGCTGCCGGTGTTCAAGGAGCTGAACTCGATCCTGTTCTATCCGGTGCAGTACGAAGGCGAAGAGAGCGAGCGTAACGTGTTCTACACGGGTGCTGCGCCGAACCAGCAGGCAATTCCTGCGGTCGATTATCTCGCCAAGGAAGAAAAGGTGCAGCGCTGGGTTCTGGCCGGCACCGACTACGTCTATCCGCGCACCACCAACAAGATCCTTGAAGCCTACCTGAAGTCGAAGGGCGTCAAGGCCGAAGACATCATGATCAACTACACGCCGTTCGGTCACTCGGATTGGCAGACGATCGTGGCCGACATCAAGAAGTTCGGTTCGGCCGGCAAGAAGACGGCGGTGGTTTCGACCATCAACGGCGACGCCAACGTGCCGTTCTACAAGGAACTCGGCAATCAGGGCATCAAGGCGACCGACATTCCGGTTGTCGCGTTCTCGGTCGGCGAAGAAGAACTCGCCGGCATCGATACCAAGCCGCTGCTCGGCCATCTTGCCGCCTGGAATTACTTCCAGTCGATCAAGACGCCGGAGAACGAGGCTTTCATCAAGTCCTGGCAGGCCTACACCAAGAATCCGAAGCGTGTGACCAACGATCCGATGGAAGCGCATGTGATCGGCTTCGACATGTGGGTGAAGGCTGTCGAGAAGGCCGGTGCGGTTGACGCCGACAAGGTGATCGACGCGCTCCCGGGCATCAAGGCGAAGAACCTCACTGGCGGCGTGTCGGAAATGCTTCCGAACCATCACATCACCAAGCCTGTGTTCATCGGCGAAATCAAAGGCGATGGCCAGTTCGACGTGGTGTGGAAGACCCCCGGTCTCGTGGCTGGCGATGCATGGTCGAAGGAGCTTGATGGCTCCAAGGACCTGATTGGCGATTGGGTCGGCAAGAAGTGCGGCAACTTCAACACCAAGACCAACAAGTGCGGCGGTCAGGGTTCCTGATCTGAGGTTTGAGTTGAGCGTCATTGCGAGGAGTTCTTGCGACGAAGCAATCCAATCCTTTGCGTTCTTATGGATTGCTTCGCTTCGCTCGCAATGACGACTTCCTGGAGTTTGTAACAACTATGAAGGCGGCGGCAGTCGCCGCCTTCCTCTTGCCTCTGCCGGGGTTGTCAGGTGTTTTCCATTTTTCTCAATCGCTGCCGGGCGTCGATCCTCGCGCTGGCGCTCGTGATCGTCTCGGGCGTGCCGGTGCTGGCCGGTCCCTTTGAAGACGCCGTTGCGCAATTCGCCAACGATTCATTTTCTGATACCGAAGCCGCCGTCGGCGCGCTTGCGACCAGCGGCAATCCGCTGGCTTTCTCCATCATCGATGCGCTCAAGGACGGCCGCCTGCTGGCCGATCCGCAGGGCAAGAAGGTGTTCGTCAAGGACAAGGGCGGCAAGATCACCGACGCTGCGACCGGCGCTGCCGTCGCCGATGCGCCCGCGAACACGACCGTCGTTCGTCTCAACAACCGCCTGCGCCGGACCGTGGACGCTGCGCTCGGCGGGCTGACGCTGCTCTCGCCGGATCCGGCGACCCGTATTCAGGCCGCGCAGTCCGTGTTCAAGACCCATGACCTTGCATTCCTGCCGGTGATCGAAGGCGCGTTGCAGAAGGAAACCAACGCCGGCGCGAAGCGGGCGTTTTCCGAGGCCAAGGCGTCGATCATGCTGTTCGATCCCAAGGCGTCGGAGGCCGACAAGCTCGACGCCATCTCGGTTATTCGCGAACGCGGCGATCAGGACGCGCTGGCGATCCTGACCGGGCTGCCTGCGGATCAGTCGCCCGCGCTGGCGCGCACCGCTGCCGCAGGCATCAATTCGATTCAGCGAACGCTCTCGATATGGGCCACCGCGCAGAACGCCTGGTATGGCCTGTCGCTCGGATCAGTGCTGCTGCTCGCTGCCATCGGTCTGGCGATTACCTTCGGCGTGATGGGCGTCATCAACATGGCGCACGGCGAAATGGTGATGATCGGTGCATACGTCACCTTCGTCGTGCAGGAGACGATCCGCACCAGCTATCCGGGCCTGTTCGACTATTCGCTGCTGATCGCGGTGCCGCTGGCGTTTCTGGTGGCGGGGATCATCGGCGTCATCATCGAGCGAACCATCATCCGTTTTCTCTACGGCCGCCCGCTGGAGACCCTGCTCGCGACATGGGGCCTCTCGCTGGTGCTGCAGCAGGCGGTGCGCACGATGTTCGGCCCGACCAATCGCGAGGTCGGTAATCCGTCATGGATGAGCGGCGCGTTCGAGATCGGCCAGATGACGATCACCTACAACCGGCTCTGGATCGTGGTGTTCACCATCGCGGTGTTCTTCATCCTGCTCGGCATGCTGCGCTTCACAAGTCTTGGATTGGAGATGCGCGCAGTCACCCAAAACCGCCGCATGGCGGCCTCCATGGGCATCGCGACCTCGCGCGTCGACGCGCTGACCTTCGGCCTCGGCTCCGGTATTGCCGGGATCGCCGGCGTGGCGTTGTCACAGATCGACAATGTTAGTCCCAACCTCGGCCAGAGCTACATCATCGACTCGTTCATGGTGGTGGTGTTCGGCGGCGTCGGAAATCTCTGGGGCACGCTGGTCGGCGCGCTGACACTCGGCATGGCTAACAAGTTTCTTGAGCCGGTGGCGGGCGCGGTGCTCGGCAAGATCGCCATTCTGGTGCTGATCATTCTGTTCATCCAGAAACGGCCGCGCGGCCTGTTCGCCCTCAAGGGCCGGTCGGTGGAAGCATGACGCCGTATTTTCTCACCCGCTCGCTCAACAAGAGCGCGACGATCTTTCTGCTGATCGTCGCGGCGGTCGGCGTTCTGGTGCCGCTATCCAATCTGCTGTTGCCGGAGAATTCGCCGTTTCAGGTGCCGACCTATCTGATGGCGCTGTTCGGCAAATATCTCTGCTACGCCATCCTAGCGCTCTCGATCGATCTGATATGGGGCTATTGCGGCATTCTCTCGCTCGGCCACGGCGCGTTCTTCGCGCTCGGCGGCTATGCGATGGGCATGTATCTGATGCGGCAGATCGGCTCGCGCGGCGTTTACGGCAACCCGGTGCTGCCGGACTTCATGGTGTTCCTGAACTACAAGGCGCTGCCGTGGTACTGGTACGGCTTCGACATGTTCTGGTTCGCGGTGCTGATGGTGCTGGTGGTGCCGGGACTGCTCGCGTTCTGCTTCGGCTGGCTCGCGTTCCGCTCGCGCGTCACCGGCGTGTATCTGTCGATCATCACGCAGGCGATGACTTATGCCTTGTTGTTGGCGTTCTTCCGCAACGACTTCGGCTTCGGCGGCAACAACGGCCTGACCGATTTCAAGGACATCCTCGGCTTCAATGTGCAGGCGCAGGGGACGCGCGCAGTGCTGTTCATCCTGTCATGCATGGCGCTGGTCGCCGCGTTTCTGATCTGCCGTGCCATCGTCACTTCCAAACTCGGCAAGGTGCTGATCGCCATTCGCGATGCTGAATCCCGCACGCGCTTTCTCGGGTACCGCGTCGAGAACTACAAACTGTTCGTGTTCACGCTGTCTGCCTGCATGGCCGGTGTCGCCGGCGCGCTGTACGTGCCTCAAGTGGGGATCATCAATCCCGGCGAGTTCGCGCCGGGCAACTCCATCGAAGCCGTGATCTGGGTCGCGGTCGGCGGACGCGGCACGCTCATTGGCGCGGCGCTCGGCGCCATCGTCGTCAACTACGCAAAGACCGTGTTCACGTCCGGCGCGCTCGCGCCGTACTGGCTCTTCATGCTGGGTGCATTGTTCATTCTGGTGACGCTGCTGCTGCCGAAAGGCATCGTCGGCACCGTCAAGGACTGGTGGGGCAAGCGGCAGGACCGGATTGACGCGAACGCGGCAAGCGCCGCGGCGGAAGACGGTGTGACCGAGCAAGGTCTGCCTAAACCACGTCTGGCGGAGTAGGCACATGAACGTCATGGACACCCGCGCCACATCGGCCATGCTCTATCTCGACGGCGTGCACGTCTCGTTCGATGGCTTTCACGCCATCAACAACCTGTCGCTGGTGATCGCACCGGGCGAAATGCGCGCCATCATCGGTCCCAACGGCGCCGGCAAGACCACGATGATGGACATCATCACCGGCAAGACCAAGCCGGACGAGGGCGACGTGCTGTTCGACGGCAAGGTCGATCTGACGCGGCTGGATGAAACCCAGATCGCCGAACTCGGCATCGGCCGGAAATTCCAGAAGCCGACGGTGTTCGACAGCCAGACCATCGAGGACAATCTGCTGCTGGCGCTGAACGTCGATCACCGTGTGCGCGGCACGCTGTTCTGGCGCGAGACGCCGGACGAAAGCGAGCGGATCGACCGCGTGCTGGAAACCATTCGTTTGACGGACTCGCGCGACCGGCTCGCTGGAGCTTTGTCCCACGGGCAGAAGCAATGGCTCGAAATCGGGATGCTGCTCGCGCAGGACCCCAAACTGCTTCTGGTCGATGAGCCGGTGGCGGGCATGACTGATGTGGAAACGCATCAGACCGCCGAACTGCTGAAAGAGATCAACAAGGAAAAGACTGTGGTGGTCGTCGAACACGACATGACCTTCGTGCGCGAGCTTGGCGTGCGGGTAACGTGTCTGCACGAAGGCTCGGTTCTCGCGGAAGGCACGCTCGATCAGGTGTCGTCCAATGAGCGCGTCATCGAAGTCTACTTAGGACGCTGAAATGCTCGATGTGAAAAACATCACCCTCTACTACGGCGCGGCGCAGGCGCTGCGCGGCGTGTCGCTGGTTGCGGAGCCCGGCAAGGTGACGTGCGTGCTGGGCCGCAACGGCGTGGGCAAGACCAGTTTGTTGCGCGCCATGGTCGGGCAATATCCGATCAAGGACGGCTCGATCACCTTCGACGGCGCGGACATTTCAGGCCTCCGGCCCTACGAGCGCGCCCGCAAGGGCATGTCGTTCGTGCCGCAGGGCCGCGAGATTTTTCCGCTGCTGACGGTGGAGGAAAATCTCAAGACCGGTTTCGCGCCGCTCAAGCGCAACGACCGCATCATTCCGGATGATGTGTTTTCGTTGTTTCCCGTGTTGCAGACCATGCTGGGGCGGCGCGGCGGCGATCTCTCCGGCGGGCAACAGCAGCAACTGGCCATCGGCCGTGCGCTGGTGATGCGGCCGAAGCTGCTGCTGCTCGACGAGCCGACCGAAGGCATCCAGCCGTCCATCATCAAGGACATCGGTCGCGCCATCTCATATCTGCGCAGCCTCGGCACCATCGCCATCGTGCTGGTCGAACAATATCTCGACTTTGCCTGCGAGCTCGGCGACAATTTTGCCGTCATGGATCGCGGCGCGGTCAAGTTCACCTGCGACCGCAGCAACCTCGACCCCGCCGAGATCAGCCGCCAGATGGCGCTCTGAGGCGGACTGACCTGAACTGACGTGAGCCGGGGCGAATGCAGAACGGGATCAACTCCTCAGCGGCGGACACCTTCGCGGCCAACCGGGCGGTTGGCGCGGTGACGTTCGACGTGCATCTGAAGGACGGCGCGACGCGGCGGCGTGAGCTGCATGAATCCGGCTCGTTGCGCGTCCGCTTTCCGTCGCCGGAACAGCAGGGCCTCTCCGCGGTGTTCGTCAACACCGCGGGCGGCATCGCGGGCGGCGACCGTTTTGATATCGACATCGCCGCTGGCGAGGGCGCGCATTTGACCGTGACCACGGCGGCGGCGGAAAAGATTTACCGCTCCCATGGGCCGGACGCCCAGGTAAACATCGCGCTGCGCGCGGGCGCTGACGCGCGGCTTTGCTGGCTGCCGCAGGAAACCATCCTGTTCGATCAGGCCCGCGTGTCGCGGAAGATTGATATTGATCTGGCGCAGGGCGCGTCGCTGCTGTTGTGCGAGATCGTGGTATTCGGACGCGCGGCGATGGGCGAGGTCATGGCACGCGGATCTTTCACCGACCGCTGGCGCATGAAGATCGGCGGCAAGCTCGCCTTCGCAGAAACCGTGCGGCTCGACGGCGACATCGCCGCCAAGCTCGCCAGCCGCGCTGTCGCAAATGGCGGCGTCGCCATCGGCACGGC
Organism: Afipia sp. GW822-FHT04G07; assembly: GCF_058800765.1. Taxonomy (NCBI): domain Bacteria; kingdom Pseudomonadati; phylum Pseudomonadota; class Alphaproteobacteria; order Hyphomicrobiales; family Nitrobacteraceae; genus Afipia; species Afipia sp. GW822-FHT04G07. Next base: position 2,190,810 of record NZ_JBXAMP010000001.1, on the reverse strand, counting down.
ACTGGTGGTTCCGGGCGATGAGTCCATGGTCACGCGCATCCGCGAGGCGTCTGGTGCATTCGGCGCTGAGGTCGGCGTCTCGGCATGGAACGGGTTTGCAATGGCGCGTTTCTGCGCACAAGATACCGCGCGGCTCCGCGCCGATATGATGAAAGTGCTGGGATGTGCGAGCCCTTCGGGCTTGCCAAGACTCTGGCTTAATTAAATGGGCTCTGGCTCAATCAGAATGCTCTTGCTCAAATTCGCTCAGTTGAACCGGATATTGCACGCATGAATTTGTCTCCCCGCGAAAAGGACAAGCTCCTCGTTTCCATGGCGGCGATTGTTGCCCGGCGCCGTCTTGAGCGCGGCGTCAAGCTCAACCATCCTGAAGCCATCGCAATCATTTCGGATTTCATCATCGAAGGCGCGCGCGACGGGCGCACCGTCGCGGAATTGATGAAAGCCGGCGCGGAAGTCATTACGCGCGAGCAGTGCATGGACGGCATCGCGGAGATGATCCACGACATTCAGGTCGAGGCGACGTTTCCGGACGGGACGAAACTTGTCACCGTTCACGAACCCATTCGGTGAGGATGCAACATGATCCCCGGTGAACTCTTCATCAAGGACGGCGACATCGAACTCAACGCCAAGCGCAAGACCGCGACGCTGACGGTGGCGAACACCGGCGACCGGCCCATTCAGGTCGGCTCGCACTATCATTTTTTCGAGACCAATCCGGCGCTGAAGTTCGACCGCAAGAAGGCGCGCGGGATGCGGCTCGACATTGCGGCCGGCACCGCCGTGCGTTTCGAGCCGGGACAGACGCGTGAGGTCAATCTCGTCGCGCTGGCCGGCAAACGGGTGGTTTACGGATTTCGTGGCGATGTGAGCGGGAAGCTGTGATGCAGACATATATCGGTGGCTGCCAATGCGGCAAGGTCCGCTATGAAATGACCGGTGAGATTGGCGATGTCATCGCATGCAATTGCTCGCGCTGCGGCAAGCTGGGAACGCTACTGACATTCGTTCCAGCGGAGAATTTCAAGCTGTTGTCGGGCGATGACGCGACGACAGAATACAAATTCAACAAGGGCGTCATTCGGCATCGCTTTTGTGCGACCTGCGGCGTCGAGTCGTTCGCCAATGGCAAGGCGCCGAACGGGGCCGAGATGGTCGCGGTCAATGTGCGCTGTCTCGACGATGTCGATCTTGATTCGCTGAGCGTGAAAAAATTCGACGGCAAGAGCTACTGAAAGAACGATCACCGAAAGATTGATTATGGCCACCAGAATTTCTCGTTCCGTCTATGCAGCCATGTTCGGCCCGACCACGGGCGACCGCGTGCGCCTTGCTGACACCGACCTGATCATCGAGGTCGAGAAGGATTTCACGACCTACGGCGAGGAGGTGAAATTCGGCGGCGGCAAGGTGATCCGCGACGGCATGGGCCAGTCGCAGGTGACGAACAGACAGGGCGCGGCCGACACCGTGATCACCAACGCGCTGATCGTGGATCACTGGGGTATCGTCAAGGCCGACGTTGCGATCAAGGAAGGCATGATCTCCGCGATCGGCAAGGCCGGAAATCCCGACATTCAGCCGGGCGTCACGATCATCATCGGCCCCGGCACCGACATCATCGCGGGCGAAGGCAAGATTCTCACCGCCGGCGGCTTCGACAGCCACATCCATTTCATCTGCCCGCAGCAAATCGAACACGCTCTGATGTCCGGCGTCACGTCGATGCTCGGCGGCGGCACCGGCCCGTCGCACGGCACGTTCGCGACCACCTGCACGCCGGGTCCGTGGCACATCGCGCGCATGATCCAGTCGTTCGATGCGTTCCCGGTCAATCTCGGCATTTCCGGTAAGGGCAACGCGTCGCGTCCGGCGCCGCTGGTGGAAATGATCAAGGCCGGCGCCTGCGCGCTCAAGCTGCACGAGGATTGGGGCACCACGCCCGCCGCCATCGATAACTGTCTGTCTGTCGCCGACGACTACGACATCCAGGTGATGCTGCATTCCGATACGCTGAACGAGTCGGGCTTCGTCGAGGACACCATCAAGGCCTTCAAGGGCCGCACCATCCACGCCTTCCACACCGAAGGCGCGGGCGGCGGCCATGCGCCGGACATCATCAAGGTCGCGGGCCTCAAGAACGTGCTGCCGTCGTCGACCAATCCGACGCGGCCGTTCACGCGCAACACCATCGACGAGCATCTCGACATGCTGATGGTGTGCCACCATCTTGATCCGTCGATCGCGGAAGATCTCGCGTTCGCCGAAAGCCGCATCCGCAAGGAAACCATCGCGGCGGAAGACATTCTTCACGATCTCGGCGCGCTCTCGATGATCTCGTCGGATTCGCAGGCGATGGGGCGGCTGGGCGAAGTCATCATCCGCACCTGGCAGACCGCCGACAAGATGAAGAAGCAGCGCGGTTCGCTGCCGGAGGACAAGGGCAAGGACAACGACAACTTCCGCGTCAAACGCTACATTGCGAAGTACACGATCAACCCGGCTATCGCGCATGGCGTCTCGAAGCTGATCGGTTCCGTGGAAAAGGGCAAGATGGCCGACCTCGTGCTGTGGTCGCCGGCGTTCTTCGGCGTGAAGCCTGATCTGATCGTCAAGGGTGGCTCGATTGTCGCAGCGCCCATGGGCGATCCGAATGCCTCGATCCCGACGCCGCAGCCGGTGCATTACCAGCCGATGTTCGCCGCCTTCGGAAAAGCGCTGACGGCGTCCTCGGTGGTGTTCTCGTCGAAGGCCGCGGTGGCTTCGGGGCTGGCGAAGAAGCTCGGCATCGACAAGAAGCTCTATGCTGTTTCAAACACCCGCGACCGCATCTCGAAAAAGAGCATGATCCACAACGGCGCGACGCCGAACATTGAGGTCGATCCCGAAACTTACGAGGTGCGCGCCGACGGCGAATTGCTGACCTGCGCACCGGCCGAGGTGCTGCCCATGGCGCAGCGCTATTTCATGTACTAGGGTCCCGGCACCAATAAGAAAGCCGGGAGGATGCCTTGATTTACGTTGTTGCGACTTTGACCATCAAGCCAGAGATGCGCGCAGAGCTGATCGCTGCTGCGAAAGCCTGCATCGCGGAGACCCGCAAGGAAGCCGGAAACATCGCCTACGACCTGCACGAGAGCGTGACCGATCCCACCAAGCTGGTGTTCGTCGAGCAGTGGGACAATGCCGACGCGCTGGTGCCGCATCGCAAGGCCGAGCACATGAAGACGTTCGGACGTGTTGTCGTGAATTGCCTGACCGCGCCGCCGAAGATCGAAGTCATCACGCCAGCCAGTGTGGATGTCCGATGATCTATGTCGTCGCCACCACGAAGGTGAAGCCGGAAGGCCGCGAGGCCTTCATCGCCGGCGCGAAAGTCTGCATCGCCGAGACTCACAAGGAGAAGGGCTGCATCTCCTATGAGCTTCATTCCAGCGTGAACGATCCGAATACCCTGGTGTTCGTCGAACGCTGGGAGACGCGGGACGATCTCACCGCCCATAGCCGCGCGCCGCACCTGAAGGCGTGGCGTGAGTTGTCGGCGCCGCTCAAGGTCTCGCCGACCGAGATCGAGATCATCAGCGGCGGCGAAGTCCAGAAACTATGAAAGCGTTGTCATGATCCGCGCCACGCAGGTTCGTCCGCAGGTTCGCTGGACCGAAGCCGCCGCCGATACGGTGGTTCTCGGTTTCGACGACCGGCATCGGCGGCGCATGGCGATGACCGGCACGCGCGGGCTGGAATTCCTGCTGGACCTCGAGGAAGCGATAGCGTTGCGCGGCGGCGACGCGCTGGTGCTGGATGACGGGCGGCTGATCGAAGTGGTCGCAGCACCGGAGCCGCTGGTGGAAATCCGCGGCACCGATCCGCATCATCTGGTGCGGGTGGCGTGGCATCTCGGCAACCGCCATCTGCCGACCCAGATCGTGGGCAAGGGACTGCGCATCCGCCGCGATCATGTGATCGAGGAGATGGTGAAGGGCCTCGGCGCGCGCGTCATCGTGATCGAAGCGCCGTTCGATCCGGAAGGCGGCGCCTATGCCGGCGGCGGTCATGCGGCGCACGGCCATGGCCAGCACGATCACGGCGATCACAAACACAGTGGTCACGATCAAGCGCATCACGACCACGACCATCACCACGGTCATTCCCATGCTCATGACCACGAGCACTGACCGCGCTGCGGACGACGCCTTGGCAGAAGCCGAGGAATCGGCTGCGCTGTTTAGATTAATGACATGGCTGTCGCCGTCGTTTCCGGTCGGGTCGTTCTCCTATTCCAGCGGCATCGAATGGGCGGTCGAAGCCGGCGACATCAACGACAGGGCGTCGTTGCAGGACTGGCTGACCGTCATGCTGCTCGAAGGGGCCGGCTTCTGTGACGGTATCTTCCTGTGTCATGCGCATCGCGCGGCGCATGCGTCGGACGCCCGGGCCTTGAGCGAAATCCTGGAACTGGCGGCTGCGTTCACGCCCTCGCGCGAGCGGCATCTGGAAACGACAGCGCAAGGACGCGCCTTTGTCGAGATCGCGCGATCCGCTTGGAACTGCGCGGCGCTGGATCTGCTGAGGCCGCATCTGGCAGGGCCGATTGCTTATCCGGTGGCCGTCGGCGTGCTGGCTGCTGGGCATCGCCTTCCGCTGGTCCCGACAATGCACGCCTTTCTTCACGCGACCACGTCGAACTGGATTTCGGCGGGGGTCCGTCTCATTCCGCTGGGGCAGACCGACAGTCAGCGCGTTCTGGCCGCGCTGGAGCCCGTGATTGCTGCGACGGCGGAAAAGGCGCTGAATGCCACGCTCGACGATCTCGGCAGCGCCACGTTCCGCGCGGATCTGGCGAGCATGCGCCACGAAACCCAGTACACAAGGCTGTTCCGGTCATGAGCGCGATTGCCTTTGCGATCTTTGTTGTTCTGACCACGGTCGCGGCGCTTCACGTGGCGTGGGGCGTCGGCGTCCGCTGGCCGCGAAAGACCGACGCCGAACTGGTCTCCGCCGTGGTCGGTCATGCGAGCGACAAGATGCCGTCGCCCAACCAGTGTTATCTTGCAGCGCTCGCGATCTATATTCCGGGCACCATCGCGCTGATGCTGGCCGGCCTGATCGGCACATCGGTGTCGCCGTCGATTGTTCTGCTCGCGGGACTGGTGGCCACACTGGTGTTCGCGGGGCGCGGCATTGCCGGTTATCTACCGGCGTGGCGCGCGCGGTTTCCGCGCGAGCCGTTCGCGACCTACGATCGCCGGTATTATTCGCCGCTGTGCCTGATCCTCGCGGCCGGTTTCGCGATTCTGTTTTTCAATGGAACGAGACTTTTGTCATGACGAAATTCAATGGACCGCTTCGTGTCGGCATCGGCGGCCCCGTCGGGTCGGGTAAAACGGCGCTGATGGATCTGCTCTGCAAATCGATGCGCGAGCATTACGAGATCGCGGCCATCACCAACGACATTTACACCAAGTGGGACGCGGAGTTTCTGGTCCGTTCAGGGTCACTCACGCCGGATCGCATCGCAGGCGTGGAGACAGGGGGCTGTCCGCACACCGCGATCCGCGAAGACGCTTCGATGAATCTGGCCGCCGTCGCCGATATGCGCCTCAAGTTCCCCGATCTCGATCTGGTGCTGATCGAATCCGGCGGCGACAATCTCGCGGCAACCTTTTCGCCGGAACTCGCCGATCTCACCATCTATGTCATCGATGTTGCTGCCGGCGACAAGATTCCGTCCAAGGGCGGCCCCGGCATCACGCGGTCGGATCTTTTGGTCATCAACAAGATCGATCTCGCGCCCTATGTCGGTGCATCGCTCGAGAAGATGGATACTGACACAAAGCGCATGCGCGGCGAACGGCCGTTCGTCATGACCAACCTGAAAAAGAGCGAAGGTCTCGATCGCATCATCCGTTTCATCGAGAGCAAGGGCGGTCTTCGTGCGCCGGCTCCGGCCGCCGTTAACTGAAACGCCGGACGTCAGACGAAAGGTGACATCAGATATTCTGGAACGGCAGGCTCCTGTCGGGGTTAGCCTGCATGAAACAATCGACAACAACTCCCGCACGAGATTACAGCGGCTTCTTCCTGGGGGCGGTCCTGCTTGGAATCATCGTCATGGTCCTTGGCCTGAGCATGGCTTCGGCCCGCTCGGCTCCGGCCGATTGTCATATCGAGCAGCAACAGTCCGAATGTTAACCTCCGCCGCTCACCCATGGCCCGGGTTTACCATGATGGGTATATTTTCCGGACGCGGGAACCATTTCGCCGCGACTAAATTGATCTATTTACGATACATTCAGGCCACGCCGGCTCGCTCCGTTCTCGATCCGGCGGCATCAGAGCACCCATGAATATTAGTTCGGCCGCTGCATTAGATTGCCGTTTCCGCCTGGCCCGCATTGTTTGCCCGCGGCCGTTTTCATTCCATCTCCCTTTTTTCGAGTAAGTGCGTGCTCCGTCTCGGCTTCATCATCGGACTGATGGCAATTATCGGAGTGATCATCTCCGGTCTTGCGGCATTGAAGGTCTACGATCAGGAACTGGCGATTGGCCGGACTGCGCTTGCCCGCGCTGTGGATAGCCATGCCAGTCTCGTTCAGGAGCGTTTGAGCGAGCGCGAGTTGCTCACCCGGGTCGCCGTCGGGCTTTTCCGTTCACCGGTTGTGAGCATGGCCAATGCGCTGCAGCCGTTGCGGTCGTCGATCTATGCCTTCAAGACCGATTTCCTTGTCGCAAGCTGGATTGCGCGCATTCCGCGATCCGATCTCGGCCGCGTGCAGACCGAACTGAGGGCCGCGGGTTTCCCCAATCCGACGCCGCGGAACGCCGACGACAGTCCGCTCAATCTGGCGACGGTGCGCGATCCGGCAAGCGTGCTGATGGATGTGGAGCCGCAGAACGAGGAAACCAGGCCTTTCGCCGGACGCATTCTGGACAGTCATCCTGTGGTCGGGCCCATGCTGGTGCGCGCCGTGGAGGAAGGCAGGCCGGTTTCCTCGGAACCGTTCGTGCTGTTGCGTAACGGCGGTCCCATGGGCGTTGTGCTGGCTGCACCCGTCCGGACCGAGGGCAGCAGCACCGTTGCAGGCTTTCTGACCATATCCTACCGGCTGGCGCCGCTGATGCTGGTCAACGATGACCTGTCGCTGTTTTCCGTGGCACTGCGCGATCCGCGAAACGCCTCCGAGAATCTGAGCGCCGACGCGGAAGGAAACGTCACCTCCGAGCCGCTTTTGCTGGATGCCGACAATCCACCGCTGCTGCGTGTCGTGGCCTTCGGCGCGCGGGACTGGACCCTGATCTACTACGCGAAAACCAATGCTGCGGCACGCGCCCAGGAACTTGCGGTTATCGTGATGCTGATCGGCGTGGCGCTGGTCGTCATCCTGTGCGGTCTGTTCGGATATGTGTCCTACAACAATATCCGGCTGAGCCGCGAGGTGCAGACCCGCATCGGATTCGAGCGGCGGCTCACCACGGTGATCGACGAACTCAATCACCGCGTGAAAAACATCCTGGCGGTGATCCAGTCGATCGTGACCCGGACGATGCGGCACGGCGCGGATATCGATGTCGCGCGCGAGCTTCTGATTGGCCGCATTCACGCCATGTCGCATGTCGTGTCGCTGCTGAGTGAAAGCCAGTGGCAGGGTGTCAGGCTCAAGGGCCTGTTCGAGCCGCGTGCGATTCCCCATGCGGATCGCATCGCGCTCACCGGCCCGGACATTATCGTCAGCGCACGCGCGGCGCAGAGCCTGTCGCTGCTGTTCTTTGAACTGGCGTCCCATGCGGACGAGGGCCTGTCGCTGGTCGGCAAGCATCCGCATATCGTCGCGGCGTGGAGCGTCTCGGACGACCAGCAGGATCCAGTGTTTCATTTCCGTTGGGAGGAGTTCAATACCAGCGCCGCTACCCGCCGGACTGACAGCGAGTTCGGGCTGGTGCTGCTGGATCGCGTCGCACCCGAAGCGCTCGGCGGCACATCGAAGCGATATTTCACGGATGTCAGCTACGTCTACGAACTCACGGCGCCGATGGCTACTGTGGTGGACGAGATCGAAATGGACCGCACCGAACGCATCGGCGCTCCGGTGACGAGGCGCTGACATCGGCGGATGAGGATTGCGCCGCGGACAGTCGAAGAAACAAGAAGAAATAAAAAGCGGTCACGTGTGAGTGGCCGCTTTTTGTTGTGTCTGAAGGGCGCGGTTTAGCCGCCGCTTCCGCTGATCACGGCGCGGATCGTGTCGTCGGGTCCGAAGTCCTCGGCGCCATCGACGTAGAGCAGTGCGCTCAGTTTCGATCGCGCGCGGTTGACCCGGCTCTTAATGGTGCCGACCGCGCATCCGCAGATGGCGGCGGCATCTTCATAGGAGAAGCCTGACGCGCCGACCAGAATGAGCGCTTCGCGCTGATCCTGCGGCAGCTTCTCAAGCGCCCCGCGAAACTCCTCGAACTCGAGGTGCGCGCTTTGCGCCGGCTGCGACTTCAGCGTCTTGGCGTAGCTGCCATCGGCATCCTCGACCTCACGCCGCCGCTTGCGATAGTCCGAGCGGAACAGGTTGCGCAGGATGGTGAACAGCCATGCCGGAAGGTTCGAACCCGGCTGGAACGAGTCGATATGCGCGAGCGCCCGTAACAGCGTTTCCTGAACGAGATCGTCCGCACGGTCGGCGTTGCCGCTAAGCGAAATAGCGAACGCGCGCAGGCTCGGTACGGTTGCGAGAATGTCGTCACGAAGTGAATCTGTGAGAGGCATCAGTCCCTCCCATCTTTGGTCGTATCTCCGCTTATCTGTGAAGCCGCATCTTGTGAGTCAAGCTGGCGGATCAGATCTGCAAAACGGTCCGGCACGCCTTGGCGAACCACATCATCGTACATGGCGCGAAGCTGGTGCCCGATCCGTGATTGAATTTCGGAGTTCAAGCCACCTTGCTTGCCAGCTCCGGTGGCTGCCCTGTTAACTTGAGGCTTCAATTCTTTCATTGGCCCGATCCGTTGTCCCCATTTAGCTAACTAGCTAGGAATAAAAGAGTTTTTTGTTTCTTTGAAGCCTTTCAGCCCCCGAGATCACGTCTTAAACGAGGGGATCGCCAGAAAGTTCCGGCGTCGAGGAACTTTTCTGGGATTTATGCGTAGATAGTCGGAAGCGGGGCGCCGGCATCACCATGTTGCAGGTCCCAGGCCGAAATCAGACCAATTGATTGGAGGGGGTATGTCTCGTTCTCAGCTCGTTGCTGAACATCTGCCGCTGCTGCGGCGTTATGCCCGTGCGCTCACCGGAAGCCAGGCATCGGGCGATGCCTATGTCGCGGCCATGCTGGAAGCCTTGTTACAGGACCCGTCCTTGCTGGAAGAAAAAATGGGGCCGCGCACCGGCCTGTTCCGGCTGTTCACCCAGATCTGGAATTCGGTCTCGCTGAACGAGAGCACCGACAAGGGCCCGGCGCCGGCGTCCGAACAGCGCTTGTCTAGCCTCACGGCGCTCGCACGCCAGGCCTTCCTGCTGCTGTCGCTCGAGGGCTTTTCGGAAGAAGAGGTCGCTCACATTCTGGATACCGACGTGACACAGGTTCGTGACCTCGCCGATACGGCGGGACGCGAACTTGCAGCCGAGATCGCGACCGACGTCCTGATCATCGAGGATGAAACCTTCATCGCGATGGATCTTGAAAGCCTGGTCAGGAATCTGGGTCACAACGTCATCGGCGTGGCGCGAACCCATACCGACGCCATCTCGTTGGCGAAGACCAAGAGGCCCGGCCTTATCCTGGCGGACATCCAGCTCGCGGACGGAAGTTCGGGGCTCGACGCGGTCAACGAACTGCTCAAGACGTTCGAGGTGCCGGTGGTGTTCATCACAGCCTACCCCGAGCGTTTCCTCACCGGGGAGCGGCCTGAGCCGGCGTTCCTGATCTCGAAGCCGTTCCAGCCGGCCATGGTGTCGGCGGTGGCAAGCCAGGCGCTGTTTTTCCAGCGCAATTCGCGCAGCCGGCCCAAAGCTGCCGCGTCCTGAACACGGCGCTGTAATCAAAAAGCCGGACCGGGGTAAAGCCCGGTCCGGTTTTTTGCATGGTCGCGTGTCCGGCAAAGAGAAAAGGGGTGCGGCCGGCATCACCACAGCCACACCCCCGAAAGCCGGTCGATTAGGGGCAGGGGGATGACCGGCTTTGAGACAGACGCCGGACTCACGAAAGCGTTCCCAGGTCCAAAAAAATATTCTGACCTGATTCGCCGCCTGCGGAGCTTTCCCCGCCGGCAGGCCCGGAACGAAGCCCGACAAGCCACGTTATCCAGAAGCCGTGATCGTGCGGCAGGACAACGTGTCGAGGCCGCAAATGTCGTACATGGCTTCAGGAACTCTGGGAGTGGTGGCGGGTGTGCTGGCGCTGGGCGCCGTGCATCTCGAAGTGTCGGCAGGAAACGATCTGCTTGGTCCGATCCAGCGCAGCGACGCGCGCATGACCCTTCCGGCGCGGGCGGTCGATGACGCGACTGCAATGAATGTCGATCGCGCGGCGAAGGGTGACCGCGAGACAGCGGTGAAGCCTGCCGGAGGCATGACCATATCCGTGCCCGCGCCAAACATGCCCGATACATCGGTGCTGGTGCGTGTCCCGGCCGGTGAGGCTGCCGATGCGCTCCGCAAGCCTCCGGCCGCAACCACCGGCTTCAAAGGGGGATCTGCCGCACCGTCACGCACCATCGCGTGCGAACCCGTTGTGAGCGTGCTGACCGCTGTGGCGAAGCAGCTCGCGCCCGGGCGCTGCATCACCTGATCGCTATAGAGATCCGAGGCAAAGAAAAAGAGCGCCGGGTCGGCGCTCTTTTTTGCTATCCTGCACCGGCCTATTCGTCCGCCGGTTCCTCTGTGGTGTCGTCATCGGCCGTGCGCCGGCTCGCCATCAGGCCGAGCGCGATACCGCCGATCGCGACCAGCGGGATGATGCGTTTCAGTCCGACGGTGCGGACGATCTGCAATCCGGCAGCCAGCACCATCGGATCGCTCAACGCGGACTGCATGGCCGATTTGCCGGGTTTGCTGGGTTCAACGGGCCGCTTTTTAGCCTGCCGCTTGCTGACGGAATAGCAGATCGCGGCCAGCAGCGCCGCCACGAAGAAGACGCCGGCGCCTGCGAGGCAGGCCTGCAGCAATCCGTAGTTCTGAAGCACGACGACAAAGGCTGCGGCGCAGAGAAACGCTGCGGTGATGAACAGGGAAACCGCGACGGCGGCCGCAAGCGATGTCAGCCGCAACGCGCCGCCGGCACGGTCCCGGACGTCATCCATGAACTTCTGAAACATCGAAAATCCAATCTCACTATGCGTCAATAAAACGACATGGTTGCGCCACCGGCGTTATGCCGGCAGCGCTTTTCAAATAGCCGGATCAGCGCCGCCACGTGACGCCGATCAGGAAGCCGAGCCCGACGGCAAGGCCGACAGCGGCCAGCGGGCGCTGCATGATCGCGTCTTCGAGCGAATCCTCCAGCGTGCTGGCGTAATCCTGCGCGGCGTCGAGAGCCTCGCTGCCATGCTTGCTGACGTCTGACATCATGGAATCGACGTTGGAGCGGGCCTGCTTGTAGGTCCGCTTGGCCTGCTTGCGGGCGTCGACCTTGAATGCTTCGAGTACGTCCGAGATCTGGTCTGCGAGTGCTGAAATATCGTTCTTCACGGCGTCTATATCCTTCTTAAGGCGTTCGGATGTGGCTTTGTCAGTCATGTTCCTCATCGCGTCTTCACCGTCGGTGCTCGACATCGAAAGCTCCTGGAAAACCGCAGCTCTTGGAAACCGCTTGTGTGATCAGAAACGTCCGGTGGATGTGAAGGTTCCATCGCTGCTCATTCGTCGGGCAGCCGCGTATCCTGGACCGGCATCAGGTGCTCCTTGAGGACCAGCCCGACGATGAGAAGCGGCGATGACAGAAACGCGCCCATCGGTCCCCATAGCCACGTCCAGAAGGCGAGGGTGACGAACACGGCGAGCGCGTTCAGCTCGAGCCGTCGTCCGATAATCGTTGGCGTGATGAAATGGCCCTCAATAAAGGCCACGGCGCCAAAACCGGCGGCGGCCATGAGACCTGCACCCAGCGTCGACGACGTGATGATGCCGACAACCGCCAGTACGGCGAATGTGACGATCGGGCCGATGATCGGAATGTAATTCAGCGTCGCGGCGAGCGCGCCGAGACCGGCGGGGTTCGGCATTCCCGTCACGGCGCAAATCAATCCGGTGGCAACCCCGAGCCCCATGTTGATCAGCGTGACCGTCAGGAGATAGCCGCCGAGGTTGCTCTCGATCTCGTTCAGGATGCGCAGCGCGCGCAGCCGGGCATCATGGTCGGTGAAATTGAGCACGAGCGCGCGGCGCAGGTCCGGCCAGCTTGCGATGAACAGCACGAGAACCGCGAAAAACAACAGGATCTCGGTGAACGTCGGCGACAGGAATTCGAGCGTCGGCTGCACCCATTCGACTTTCGGAAATGAAAAGCCCGTCTCGCCCGCCGGAGCCGCTCCGAACAGGCCTTGCAGTTGGTGCCAGAGCGCGATCGGCCGGTCGAAGACGTGAAACTTGTCCTTCAGTTGCGGTCCAAGCTCGGGCAGCCGCGCCGTCCATTCCATCAGGGGCGCGGAAATCAGCGCGACCATGAAGACGATCCCCGCGAAGGTCGCGGAGACGATCAGGACCGCCGAGATGGAGCGGGGAATGCCGTAGCGTTCCAGAACCTTCGCGGCGGGAGACAGCATCGTGCCGATTACAAGCGCCGTGACGGTAGGCAGGAAGAACGCGCGCGCAAAATACAGCACGGCGACGAGGGCGATGATCAGCAATGCCACCAGCGAAAAGGAAACGACATCGGCCCGTCGAACGGTCGGAGGTCGCTCGCTTTTTCGCTCGTCTGGAGATGATTTCACCTCCGGACTTTTCGCAGCGTGCACCTCGCGGCGCACCTCGGCCATTGTCAGATTCTGCCGAGCAGCAGGAGAATGACAACGATCACAAGGATGGTGCCGACGATGCCGGATGGGCCGTAACCCCAGCTCCCGCTGTAGCCCCAGCTTGGAATGACGCCGAGCAATATCAAAATCAGAATGATGACGAGAATGGTCCCAAGTGACATGGCAATGATCCTCAACGTGCTTGGCCAGCCGCCTACCGTGCGCCGGCTTCCGGCACCGCTAACCGTCGGAGGGTCCCAAGGTTCCGCCGTCCGGACTTAAACGCAGCCCGATGCCAGCCAGACAAATTCGTGTTGCAGGGCCGGCGCGGGAACCAAATGACGCAGGACGGCGTTCGCTCTGTATCCGCACTCACCGGGTGCGATTGTAAAAACGGGGGCTGGTCATGAGTCATTCAGCGCAAGCGGCGTCTCGCAGTTCTTCATTCCGTATTTTCCCCCAGTCTCTTCTCGGCTTCGCGGTGGCGGCGATCGTTCTTCCGGTCGCGCTGGCGACTCCGCTGGCTGCTCAAACGCTTGGCTATGCTGGAGATTCCCAAAGCCTGAATGCTCAGGGCTCGTTCTGGTCGGATCGGCAGGCGCTGCCACAGCCCGGCGTGACCGAGGACGAGGGAGACGGGTCGGCAATTCTGCCTGAGCGTCTTCAGCGCAAGGTCGTCTCGTTCGAGAGCCGCGAAGCGCCCGGCACCATCGTGATCGATACCGGCAACACCACGCTTTACTATGTGCTCGGGCCGGGCCGCGCTATCCGCTACGGCGTCGGCGTTGGCCGTGAGGGCTTCACATGGTCGGGCGTACAAACGGTTTCGCGCAAGGCCTCGTGGCCGGACTGGACGCCGCCGACGGAGATGATCGCGCGCCAGCCTTACCTGCCGCGGTTCGTGGCAGGCGGTCCGGGAAATCCGCTGGGCGCCGCCGCGATGTATCTCGGCTCCAGCACTTATCGCATTCACGGCACCAACGATCCGTCGACCATCGGCAAGTTCGTCTCCAGCGGCTGCATCCGTCTGACCAATGAGGATGTGCAGGATCTGGCCAGCCGCGTCACCGTCGGCACGAAGGTTGTGGTGTGGCCGAAGACGAGATCGGTGCAAATTGAGGCAAAGGCCATTCATCGTAGCAATGAAAATTCACCGAACGCGCGGCCCGACCGGCGGATGTCACAAAACATCCGGATGTCGGGATTATATTAAACACCTGTTTGGAAGTGCTGCTTAACGAGGTGTCCGCCAGTTGAGGCATAAGTGCCCGCCAAGAGGTTCACGATGCGTAAGTCAACTCAGTCCATATCAGCTTCGTTCAAGTCAGCGCGCTCCGTCGCTTCCGGATGCTTTGCTTTTGCAATCATCGTTGTTGTCGGCTGTCTGTCGGCGTCGACCGCATCGGCGTGCGATCCGTTCGCGGCCCTCTTCGGCGGTTGCAACGACCGGGCGTCTCCCCATCAGTCGTTCGGTTACGCGGCTGATCCTGGTGAGGCCCCCGCGCCGTCGAGGCGCGTAAACATCTACGGCGGACGTTACAGCGGCGGAGGCTCGGCCTATTGCGTGCGGACCTGCGATGGCCGCTACTTCCCATTGCCGGCGACAGGCGGCCAGAGCCGCGCCGAGGCGTGCAAGAGTTTCTGTCCGGCCAGCGACACCAAGGTGGTGCTGGGCAGAGATATCGATAACGCGGCGACCGAAAGCGGCAAGCCGTATTCGGCATTGCCGAACGCATTCAAGTATCGCACCGAGCTTGTCGCCGGCTGCACCTGCAACGGCAAGGATTCTGCGGGGCTCGCCAGGATCGACGTCGAGGACGATCCGACCTTGCGCAAGGGTGACATTGTTGCCGGTCCGAACGGTTTGATGGTCGCTGGCGGCAGCAAGAAGAACCGCAGCGCGGCGCTCAATTTCTCGCCCGCGCCGAAGTCTGTGCGTGCGCAGTACGAGCGGGTGTCGTCGGTCTCGCAATAACGCTGTTCCAGAAACGGAACCAATCCTGAATGGGATCGTTGGTGAGGAGGGATGCGGGATGCTGTCTCGTGACCCTGTCGAACCGATTTCATGAGGGGTCACCATGTCTTTGCTTATCAGCGCGCTGATCACATTTCTCGTCGTCATTCTTGTTCTTTATCTGGTCAATTTGCTTCCGATCGATGGTCGCGCCAAGCAGATCGTCCGCGTTATCGTCATCATCATTGGCATCATCTCGCTGTTGAGAGTTTTGGCGGTGTTCTAGGCCGCGCCGGATTCGAGCGAAGGCCTGTACGAAAAAAGCCCCGGCATTGCGCCGGGGCTTTTGTTTTGGAACGACGCACTTTGATTTTGCGTCTCGCTACTTCAGCGTCTTGAACCAGTCGTCCACGTCCTTGTGGATCTGATCCTTGGCGAAGCCATAACGCTGCTGGAGCTTGCCTTCGAGCTGCTCTCGGCGGCCTTCGATGACGTCGAGATCGTCATCGGTGAGCTTGCCCCATTTTTCCTTCGCAGCGCCCTTGAATTGTTTCCAGTTCCCTTCAACGCGGTTCCAGTCCATCGGCTTCCTCCTGTGTTGGAATGCCCGATAACGATGGGACGATGCGATCGTTCCTGCCGGAACTGCGGCGAAGTGGCGTCATTCGATAGAGGGCAACGATAACCATTTGAATCAAAAACCCCGGCGCATGCGCCGGGGTTTTCGTATCACTTCAATTCACCGGTAGATCAGCCCGCCGCCTTCGCTTCCTTGCGGCGTGCGTGCAGGATGAACTCGGTGTAGCCGTTCGGCTGCTCGCGGCCCTTGAAGATCAGGTCGCAGGCGGCCTGGAACGCGACGCCGTCGAACTTCGGTGCCATCGGCCGGTACAGCGCGTCGCCGGCGTTCTGCTTGTCCACGATTACCGCCATGCGCTTTAAGGATTCCATCACCTGATCCTTGGTGACGACGCCCTGATGCAGCCAGTTGGCGAGATGCTGCGCGGAGATGCGTAGCGTCGCGCGGTCTTCCATCAACCCGACATCGTGAATGTCCGGCACCTTGGAGCAGCCGACGCCCTGATCGATCCAGCGCACCACATAGCCGAGGATGCCCTGACAGTTGTTGTCGATCTCCTGCTTGACGTCGTCCGGCGCCCAGTTCGACTGCGACACCGGAATGGTGAGGATGTCGGAGAGCTTCGCCTTCGCGCGTGACTTCAGTTCCTTCTGGCGCGCGCCGACATCGACCTGGTGATAATGCAGGGCGTGCAGCGTCGCGGCGGTGGGCGAGGGCACCCACGCGGTCGATGCGCCGGCCTGCGGATGTGCGACCTTCTGCACCAGCATGTCGGCCATCTTGTCGGGAGCCGCCCACATGCCCTTGCCGACCTGCGCGTGACCCGGCAGGCCGTTGGCCAAACCGGTGTCGACGTTCCAGTCTTCATAGGCCTTGATCCAGGGCTGCGCCTTCATGTCGTTCTTGCGGATCATCGGGCCCGCTTCCATCGACGTATGGATCTCATCGCCGGTGCGGTCGAGGAAGCCCGTGTTGATGAAGCAGATGCGCTGCGCGGCGTTCTGGATACAGGCCTGCAGGTTCACCGTGGTGCGGCGTTCCTCGTCCATGATGCCGACCTTGAGGGTGTTTGCAGGCAGGCCGAGCACCTTTTCCACGCGGCCGAAAAGTTCGACCGTGAGCGCGACTTCGTCCGGGCCGTGCATCTTCGGCTTGACGATATAGACCGAACCCTTGCGGCTGTTCTTGAGTTTGGTCTTGCCCTTGATGTCATGCAGCGCAAGCAGGCCGGTGACGGCGGCGTCGAGGATGCCTTCGGGAAGCTCCTCGCCCTTGCTGTCGAGCACCGCGTCGGTGAACATGTGATGGCCGACGTTGCGGACCAGCATCATGCTGCGGCCGTGCAGCGTCACCTTGCCCTTGCCGTCCGGCGCTGTGTAGACGCGGTCAGCATTGAGCTTGCGCTGAAGCGTCTTGCCGCCCTTCTCGAAATCCGCCGACAGCGTGCCGTTCATGAGGCCGAGCACGTTGCGGTAGACCAGAACCTTGTCGTCGGCGTCCACCGCCGCAACAGAGTCTTCCATGTCGAGAATGGTCGAGACCGCCGATTCCAGGATCATGTCGGAAACGCCGGCGGGATCGTCCTTGCCGATGGTGTTGCTGCGGTCGATCTGCACGTCGATGTGCATGCCGTTGTTGACCAGCAGGATCGCGGTCGGCGAGGCCGCGTCGCCCTGATAGCCCACAAGCTGGGTCTTGTTCTTCAGCGCGGTGGCGTTGCCGCTCTTGAGCTTGGCGGCGAGCTGGCCGTGCTCGATGTGATAGGCGGTAACGTCGCTGTGATTGCCGGTCGCGAGCGGCGCGGCCTGATCGAGGAACGCCTTGGCCTTGGCGATCACCTTGTCGCCGCGCGCCTTGTTGTAGCCCTTGCCAGTCTCCGACGCATCGTGCGGGATGGCGTCGGTGCCATACAGGGCGTCATAGAGACTGCCCCAGCGCGCGTTGGCGGCGTTCAGCGCGTAACGCGCATTGGTCAGCGGCACGACGAGTTGCGGCCCGAACATGGTCGCGAGTTCTTCATCGACGTTCGCGGTTTGCACGTCCTTCGCGGCGGGCTCCGGCAGCAGGTAGCCGATTTCTTTCAGGAACGCCGTGTAGGCGTCCATGTTGAACGCCTTGCCCTTGTTCGCCTTGTGCCATTCGTCGATCTTGGCCTGAAGCCTGTCGCGCGCGGCCAGCAGTTCGCGGTTGCGGGGCGCGAGGTCGTTCACGATGGCGGCGAGCCCGGCCCAGAAGGCATCGGGCGAAACGCCGGTGTCGGGAGTTGCTTCCTTGGCGATAAAGTCGAACAGAACGGGCGCGATCTTGAGGCCGCTGGCGTCGATACGTTTCATGATAAATCCCACGGAAAACAGCGTTTCAAACGCTGTTTTGAAGCTTCAGGTAAGGTGATGATGGCCACGGAAAGTGGCGTCGTGAGGAAGGTTTTAGCGCCAAAGGCGGGCCAATGAGAAGGCCCTTTCCCGGTCCGAAAGACGTATACCACGGGCCTGCAAATGGCCGATGCGACGAGGCGCGGAGCGCCGATCTAGTGGCCGGGGCCTGCGGATGACGTCTTGCCATACCGCTCCAGCGTCACCTTGACCAGAATGGTGACAAGCGCCACGGCGGTCAGCACGGTCGCCGCGGCAAACGCGCCGGCGACATTGTAGTCCTGATAAAGCAGTTCGATCTGAAGCGGCAGCGTCGTGGTCTGGCCGCGAATGTTGCCGGATACCACCGTCACCGCGCCGAATTCGCCCATCACGCGCGCGTTGCAGAGGATGGCGCCGTAGACCACCGCCCATTTTACGTTCGGCAGCGTGACGCGCCAGAAGGTGATGAAGCCGCCCGCGCCGAGCGTCACCGCGGCTTCTTCCTCGTCGGTGCCCTGCACCTGCATCAGCGGAATCAGCTCGCGGGCGACGAAGGGCGCGGTGACGAACAGGCTCGCCAGAAAGATCGCCGGCAGCGCGAACATCACCTTGATGCCCAGCGACTCAAGCAGCGGCCCGAACAGGCCTTGCGAGCCGTAGACAAAGAGATAGGCCACGCCGGCGACGATCGGCGAGATCGAGTAGGGCAGTTCGATCAGTGAGATCAGCAGCGTCCTGCCCCTGAAGTCGAACTTGGTCACCGTCCATGCCGCGGCCAGTCCGAACAGGATGTTGATGGGCACCACGATCAGCGCCGTCAGCAGCGTCAGTCCGATGGCGTGCATCGTCGCGGGTTCGGTGAGATTGCGCATGAAAACGCCGACACCTGACGACAGCCCCGACGTCACGATCAGCACCAGCGGCGCCACCAGAAACACCGCGGTCATCACCAGCACGGTCCACAGCACGATCCGCCGCGTGACCTTGCCGCCGCCGACCGGATGCTGCATCCATTCGGCCTGTTCGCTGTCGCGTTCCGATGCAATGGACATCAGACCTCTCCGCGGCCGACGTAACGCAGATGCCAGGCCTGCACGAGATTGGTGAAGATCAGCATCGCGAACGCCATCAGCAGCATGATCGCGGAGATCGCGGCGGCGGCCTGGTAGTTGTATTCGTCAAGCCGGATATAGGTCAGCAGCGCGACAATCTCGGTCTTCATCGGCTGGTTGCCTGCGATGAAGATCACCGCGCCGAATTCGCCGAGGCTGCGCGCGAAGGACAGTGAGCAGCCGGCGAGGAACGCCGGAAAGATCGCCGGGAAGATGATCTTCCAAAGGATCTGAAAATCGTTGGCGCCGAGCGAGCGCCCGGCTTCCTCGACCTCCGAGCCCATGTCTTCGATCACCGGCTGCACGGTCCGAACCACGAAGGGAATGCTGGTGAAAGCCATGGCGATGGCGATGCCGAGCGGCGTGTAGGCGACCGCGATTCCGATCTTGTCGAGCGGCGCGCCGAACCAGCCGTTCTTGGCGAACAGCGCGGTGAGCGCGAGACCCGCGACCGCGGTCGGCAGCGCGAACGGAATGTCGACCAGCGCGTCGAGAATGCGCTTGCCGGGGAAACTGTACCGCGCCAGCACCCATGCCAGCAGCAGGCCGTAAATGGCGTTGAAGATGGTGGCGGCGAAAGCCATGGTCACGGTGACGCGAATGGCCGACAGCGTGCGCGGCGACGACAGGATGTCCCAGAACTGCGCGAGGCCGATGCCCGAGGCTTTCAGCAGCAGCGCGCACAGCGGCAGCAGCACGATTGCTCCGAGATAGAGAACGGTCGTTCCCAGCGCCAATCCGAAACCTGGGATGACCCGGCGTCGCAAATCAAATCATCCACTTCTGAGATTCAGGCAAAGCGCTGCTACCAGTTCCGCTTTGGGCCGTCATTGCCGGGTTTGACCCGGCAATCCATCTTTTTAGAGCGTTGTCTCCAAAGGATGGATGCGCGGGTCAAGCCCGCGCATGACACCCTACATCTGCGAACTTACTTGTTCGCGCCGCCAAACAACTGATCCAGCTTCGCGCCGGGGTTCAGGTGTTCTGCATTGACCTTGTCCCAGCCGCCGAATTCCTTCTCGATGGTGACGAGCTTCACCGCCGGGAATTGGCCCTTGAACTTCTCGGCCACAGCCTTGTCGTTCACGCGGTTGTACTGCTGGGCGAGAATGGTCTGGCCTTCCGGCGTGTAGAGATACTCGAGATAGGCCTTGGCGAGCGCCTGCGTGCCGTGCTTCTCGGCAAACTTGTCGACGACGGTGACGGGGAATTCCGCCAGCAGGCTCTGGGATGGCACCACGACCTGATACTTGTCCTTGCCGGCGATGTCGCGGATGCCGTTGGTCTCGGCCTCGAAGGTGATCAGCACGTCGCCGGTCTGGCGTTCGACGAAGGTCGTGGTCGCGCCGCGCCCGCCGGTGTCGAACACCGGAACGTTGGCGAACAGCTTCTTGATGAAGTCGTCGGCCTTCTCGGCGCTGTCGTACTTGCTCTTGGCGTAGGCATAGGCGGCCAGATAGGTGTACTTGGCGTTGCCGGAGGTCTTCGGGTTGGGGAAGATCACCTTGACGTCGGCGCGGACCAGATCGTCCCAGTCCTTGATGTTCTTCGGGTTGCCAGCGCGCACCAGGAACGCCGGCAGCGAATAGTACGGAGACGAATTGTTCGGCAGACGCTTCTGCCAGTCGGCAGGGATCAGCTTGCCCTTGTCGGCGAGCACCTGCACGTCGGGCACCTGATTGAAGGTCACGACGTCGGCTTCCAGCCCTTCAAGAATCGCGCGCGCCTGGCGCGTCGATCCGGCATGGGACTGGTTGATGGTGATGTCCTGGCCGGTCTTGGCCTTCCAGTGTTTGGCGAATTCGGGATTGATCGCTGCGAACAGTTCGCGCGAAATATCGTACGATACGTTGAGCAGCGTGGTCGGCGTCTGCGCCTGCGCGGCGGATACGATGCCGACGCTGGCGGCGAGGGCGATGAGAATCTTGCGCAAAGTATCTCTCCTAACTGGATTCGTATGGCTCAGATATTGGCGGCGAGATCGTCGAGATCGCCGAACAGCACGCCGGTGTTTGCGAGCAGCCGTTCGATCGCGTCGGCGGCCTCGGTGACGGAGCGCGTCGACGTATCGATGGTCAGCTCGGCATTGGCGGGCGGCTGGTAATCGTTGGCGATGCCGGTGAAGCTCGGCAGGTTTCCGGCGCGCGCCTTGGCGTAGTGACCCTTGGGGTCGCGGCTTTCGCAAACCTCTGCGGGCGTCGCGATGTAAACCTCGCGGAACAGGTCGTCGGCGATACGCCGCGCGTTGGCGCGGTCGTCGATGGCGGGCGACACGGCGGCGACGATGGCGATGTGGCCGTTACGCGCCAGATGCGTCGCCACTTCGGCGAGGCGGCGGATGTTCTCGGCGCGGCTTTCGGGCGAGAAGCCGAGATCGCTGTTGAGGCCTGCGCGAACGGTGTCCCCGTCCAGAAGGATGGGTGAGCCGCCGCGCGTGAACAGCTTGCGTTCCAGCGCGCGCGCCAGCGTCGATTTGCCGGAGCCGGGCAGGCCCGTCAGCCAGACCACCGCGCCGCCATGGCCGTAGCGCGCGGAGCGTTCGTCCGGCCGCAGCGCGGATTCCACCGGCACGATGTCGACAGGAACGGCGCGCTGGCCGGAATCGACGCTCAGCACGAGGCCGCCGCCGGCAATGCGTCCGTTGACCTCGATGACAAGACGTCCGGTGCGCGAATTCTCGGTATAGGGATCGGCGGCAACAGGCTTCGCCAGTGAAATGTCGATTTCGCCCACATGATTGCGCGCGATCGCAGACGTCTCGACGCTGGCGAGTTCGCCCGGATCGACCGCCTTGTCGATGGCAACGATGGTCGCGCGGGATTCCATGGTGCCGAGCCGCACCAGAACCGATGCGCCGGCTTTCAGCGGCGCGTCGTGCAGCCAGAAGATGCGGGCACGCAGGCGGCGCGTGTCGCGCGGCGCGGCGGCGATATGGGCGATGATGTCGCCGCGTTCCAGAAACAGTTCGCGGTCGAGCGTGATGCCGACGGAGCGTCCGGCGCCTTGCCGCCCGAACACCGGCGTGACCGGCCAGCCTTCGACCGATTTCACCTTGGCGATCTTGCCGGCGGGCATGATGACGATTTCGTCGCCGGCGCCGATGGCGCCGGATTCGACACGGCCCGCGACAATGCGCCGGTCGTCGAACTTGTAGATCGCCTGCACCGGCAACCGTAATGCCAATTCATCGAGCGCGCGCGCGGGCGTCAGCGCGTCCAGCGCCTCGACCACGGTCGGGCCGCTGTACCACTTGATGTTCGGGGTGCGCTCGGCGACGCCGTCGCCGTCGCGCGCGGAAATCGGAATGACAGCGGTCGGCGTGACGCCGAGGCCGACCAGATGCGCGGTGATCTCGTCGCTGATGTCCTTGAAACGAGATTCGCTGAAATCGACGCGGTCCATCTTGTTGACGACGACGGCGACCTGTTTGACGCCGAGCAGATGCAGCAGATAGCCGTGACGCCGTGTCTGGTCGCGCACGCCTTCCAGCGCGTCGATGATGAGCACCGCGCCGTCGGCCTGCGATGCGCCGGTGATCATATTGCGCAGGAATTCCGCGTGGCCCGGCGCGTCGATCAGCACGACGTCGCGCGATTTGGTCCGGAAGCGGATCTGCGTGGTGTCGATGGTGATGCCCTGGTCGCGCTCGGTTTGCAGCGCGTCCAGAAGGAAAGACCATTCGAACGGCATGCCGCGCCGCGCGCTGACGGCCTTGAGCATTTCCAGCTTGCCGTCCGGGAGGCTGCCGGTTTCATGCAGCAGGCGGCCGACCAGCGTGGACTTGCCGTGATCGACGTGACCGACAATGACGATGCGCACTTGCGGACGGGTGGTGCCGTTCGGCGTGGCGAGAGAGGTCTTCGTGACAGCGATGTTCATGGCGGCGTCCATCTGGCGTCAGAGATATCCGGCGACGCGCAGCCGCTCGAAAGCATCTTCGGTTTCATGGTCAAGCGCGCGGCCGGCGCGCTCGGGAATTTTCGTCGCGTTCAGTTCGATCAGGATTTCATCGATGTTCGAGGCATTGGACACGACCGGATTGGTGATGTCCTGATCGCCCAGCGAGCGATAACGCTTGCCGTTGTTCGACAGGTACAGCGGAATGATCGGAATGTTTTCGCGCTGGGTGTAGGCCCAGATGTCCGCCTCGGTCCAATGCAGGATCGGATGAATGCGCAAGTGTGCGCCCTGCGGCGGCGAGGCGTTGAAGTGATCCCAGAATTCCGGCGGCTGATCGCGCACGTCCCAGCCGCCCTCAATGCCGCGCGGCGAGAACACGCGCTCTTTCGCGCGGGTGGCTTCCTCGTCGCGGCGGATGCCGGCGATCAGTCCGTCAAAGCCGTATTTGGCCAGTGCAAGCTTGAGGCCTTCGGTCTTGCGCGCGGCGGAGCGCGCGGCCGGCGGCAGCGTCGGGTCGATGTCCTCGATCGGCGGGCAGTAATCGACCTTGAGATCGAGACCCCATTCCTTCGAATAGCGATCCCGGAACGCATACATCTCCGGAAATTTCTTCTGCGTGTCGACGTGCAGCGCGGGGAACGGCACCTTGCCGAAGAACGCCTTGCGCGCCAGCCAGATCATCACATTCGAATCTTTGCCGAGCGACCACAGCAGCGCGAGCTTCTTGAGCCGCGCGAAGGCCTCGCGGAAAATGTAGATGCTCTGCGCTTCCAGTTCGTCGAGGTGATCCATCGACGGCGTGGATGTGATCAGCGGTGCGGCAGATTTGGATGCGGTCGTGTTCACCAACGAGGGGGCCGAAGAGTTCGCCATGGATTACTCCGTCCCGGTTGCAGGCAGTGCCCGCAGGCCGGTGCTGTCAAAAGATGCAGCGACGCTCAGACGGAGGGCTTTGCCATCCAGATGTGTCACGAGAAAATGCATCTCTTTTGCGCTGTGTTTGTGGTGCAAAATTCTAAGTTTGCGGCGCAGCGTAGAAGGAATAATTTTCTCTTTGCGCGGCTTGCAAGATACATATATAGAAAATAATTCCAGTCAACCCCGCAAATGGGGAAGCGGAGTTTCGTATGCGGTTTTTGCCGGTATTCCTGGATTTGCAGGCCGGACCCATCGTTCTGGTGGGTGAAGGCGCGTTTGCGCAGGCGAAATTACGCCTGCTGTTGGCGGCGGATGCACGCGTGCGCTGGTTCGCGACTGACGGCAATCACGACGTCTCGGGATTCGATTCCGCATCTGCGGCGCGTATCGAACAGGCGACGGGCGATCCACTGACCGCCGATCTTTCTCATGTCATTGCGATCGTGTGCGCGGGCGCCGGTGAAACCGGCCACGCCATGGCCGCGCGTGCGCGCGCCGTCGGCATTCCCGTCAACGTGATGGACGAGGTCGCGCACTCCACATTCATTTTCCCGGCGATTGTCGATCGCGGCGACGTCGTGGTCGCCGTCGGCACCGGCGGCGCGTCGCCTGTGGTCGCACGGCGTGTGCGCGAACGCATCGAGGCGTTGCTGCCTGCGCGGATCGGCGATCTTGCCGCTTTCGTCGGACAGTGGCGCAGCGCGATCAAGGCGCGGCTTCCCGACATGCCGATGCGCCGCCTGTTCTGGGAGCGCGTGATCGACGGCTCCATCGGCGCGGACGTTCTCGCCGGGCGGCTCGGCGACGCAGAACGCAAGCTGACATCAATTCACGATCCGGTCGCGTTCGCAGCCAGCGGCGGCGAAGGCCTTGTCACACTGGTCGGCGCGGGGCCGGGCGATCCGGACCTGCTGACGGTCAAGGCGCTGCGCGCGTTGCAGGACGCCGACGTGGTTTTCTACGACGATCTGGTCTCACCGGAAATTCTCGACCGCGCGCGCCGCGATGCGGCGTTGGTGCCGGTCGGCAGGCGCATCGGCAAGCCGGGCATCGGGCAGGATGCGATTCATCGTCTTCTCATCGAGGCCGCGCAATCCGGCCGGCGCGCGGTGCGTCTCAAGGGCGGCGATCCGTTTATCTTCGGGCGCGGCGGCGAAGAGATCGCCGCCTTGCGCGTAGCCGGCGTGGCCTATGCGGTGATCCCCGGCATTACGGCGGGCCTTGGTGCTGCTGCGGAATCCGAAGTGCCGCTCACTTATCGTCAGGAAGCGCTGCGCATCACGTTCCTTACGGCGCACAAGGCCAAGGACGCAGGCAACGTCGACTGGTCGGCGCTGACCGACACCAAAATGACAGTGGTCGTCTACATGGGCATCACGGCCGCCGCCACCATTCGCGAAGGTTTGCTTGCTGCGGGCCGCTCGCCGCAAACGCCGGTCGGCGTGTTCGCGCGCGCGACGCGCCGCGACGCCAAGGCCGTGGTCGGCGTGCTGGATGATTTGCCGTCTCTCGCCGAACAGGTCGAGAACGGTCCCGCGATTCTGATTATCGGCGACGTCGTCGCCCGCTCCGCGCCCTGGCGAGCACAGGGTTTGCAACACACCACCCCCGATGACCTCATCTCCGAACTTTTAATGGCTGCAGAATGACATCACCTCTCGAACAAAAGAAAATCAAGATCACCGGCCCCTCCATCGTCACCGCCAACAGGACGGGCGACGGCGCCGTGATTTACCGCACGGCGTCTCATGGCTGGTCGGTCGACCTGTCGGACGCCGCGATTGTGCGGACCGCCGATGAGGCGCGCGCGTTGCTCGCCGAGTCCGTTGCTGACGATGTCGGCGCGGTGGGGTCTTACATCGCGCCCGTCGACGTCACAGATCAGGGTATCGCGCCCGGCAACCTGCGCGAGAAAATCCGCCAGCAGGGCGTGACCTTTCCGCTGCTGCTCTCCGCTTAAGGCGCTTCAATATGTACGCTTACGACGAACTCGACCGCACGATTGTCAACGAACGCGTTGTGGAATTCCGCGACCAGGTTGCGCGTCGTCTTTCCGGCGAATTGACGGAAGACGAATTCAAATCGCTGCGCCTGATGAACGGCGTCTATCTGCAACTGCATGCCTACATGCTGCGGATCGCGATTCCCTACGGCACGCTGTCATCGAAGCAGATGCGCGCGCTGGCCCATGTCGCGCGCAAGTACGACCGCGGCTATGGCCATTTCACCACGCGGCAGAACATCCAGTTTCACTGGATCAAGCTCGCCGATCTGCCCGACGCGATGGCGGATCTGGCCGAGGTCGGCATCCACGGAATGCAGACCAGCGGCAACTGCACGCGCAACGTGACGGCGGACCAGTGGGCGGGCGTCGTGCCCGGCGAGATTGAAGACCCGCGCGTCTGGGCGGAGATCATCCGGCAGTATTCGACGCTGCATCCGGAATTCTCGTTCCTGCCGCGCAAGTTCAAGTTCGCGATCACCGCGTCCGAGCATGACCGCGCGGCGATCAAGGTTCACGACATCGGCCTGCGCATCTACAAGAACGACGCCGGCGAAGTCGGTTTCGAGGTGCTGGTGGGCGGCGGGCTTGGCCGCACGCCGTTCCTTGCCAAGACCATCAACCCGTTCGTCAGCCACCGCGACATCCTGAGCTACGTCGAGTCGATCCTGCGCGTCTACAACCAGTACGGACGCCGCGACAACATCTACAAGGCGCGCATCAAGATCCTCGTCCACGAGCTTGGCATCGAGAAGTTCAAGCAGGAGGTCGAGGAGGAGTGGCGTCAGGTGCGCGATGGCGTGCTGGCGCTCGACCCATCGGAAGTCGAGGAAATCCGCTCGCGCTTCAAGTATCCGGACTACGAGAAGCTGTCCGACACGCCCGACGAACTGCGCAAGGCCGAGCAGAATCCGAACTTCGCGGCCTGGCACAAGAATTCCGTCGCGCCCCACAAGGTGCCGGGATATGCGATCGTCACCCTCTCGCTGAAGCCGGTCGGCGGAACGCCGGGTGATGCGTCGGCCAAGCAGATGGACCAGATCGCGGATCTCGCGGACAAGTATTCGTTCGGCGAGATCAGGGTCGGCCATGAGCAGAATCTGGCGCTGCCGCATGTCGCCAAGCGCGACCTGCCGGCGCTGTGGCGCGCGCTCGATCTGGCCGGCGTCGCAACGCCGAACGTCAATCTGGTCTCCGACATCATTGCGTGCCCGGGCCTCGACTATTGCTCGCTCGCCAATGCGCGCTCGATTCCGATCGCGCAGGAACTGACGCGGCGCTTCGCCAATCCCGATACGGCGAATCTCATTGGCCGGTTGCACATCAACATTTCCGGCTGCATCAACGCCTGCGGCCATCATCATGTTGGCCACATCGGCATTCTCGGCGTCGAGAAGAACGGCGAGGAATTCTACCAGATCACGATCGGCGGCCGCGCCGACGAGCATGCCGAGCTCGGCACGCTGGTTGGTCCGGCAGTGCCCTACGATCAGGTGGCCGATGTTATCGAGGATATTGTCGAGGCCTATCTGGCGCTGCGCCAGCGGCCCGACGAGCTGTTTGTCGATGCGGTGAAGCGTCTTGGCGTGGCGCCATTCAAGGAGCGCGTCTATGCCACTCGTTAAGGGCAATGCCATCGTCGCAGACGAATTTCTGCATCTCGACGACGACGCGGAGATTCCCGCCGATGGTGCGGTGCTGTTCTCTGCGACGCGCTTTCTTGCCGATCCTGAAGCGGCATTGTCGCGAGGCGGCAAGGACAACGTGAAGACCGGCGTGATCTGGCCGAACAACCGGGATGTGGACGATCTGGTGCCGTATCTCGGCAGGCTGGCTGCGGTCGGACTGGTGTTTCCGATTTTTCGCGACGGGCGCGCCTACACGCAGGCCCGTCTGCTGCGCGAGCGTCATGGCTACCGTGGCGAGTTGCGCGCCACAGGTCAGGTCCTGCGCGACCAGTTCGTGTTCATGATGCGCGCCGGCTTCGATGCGTTCGAGGTGAAAAAGGACAGCGACGCGAAGGCATTCACCGATGTCGCGCATCGTTACTCCGTGTTCTATCAGCCCGTTGGCGACGGCCGCATTCCGGCGTTCCGGCGGCGTCTGATGCACATGTCGGAAGGTGCTGGATCATGAGTACCGCCGCCCCGTCCTTTCTGTCGCAGGCTCCTGCAAATCCGTCGTCGTCGCTGATCGTGACGGAGGCCGCCGAACTCGATCGGGCGCTGGCCAATGCGTCGCCGGCGGAGATCATCGCAGCCGCAATCAGGAAAGTCGGCCGAGACAAGCTTGCCGTGGTGTCGTCGTTCGGCACCGAGTCGGCGGCGCTGCTGAAGATCGCGGCGGATGTCGATCCCGCGATCCCGGTGGTGTTTCTCGATACCGGCTGGCTGTTCGAGGAAACGCTGGCCTATCGCGACACGCTGACGGGGCTGCTCGGTCTCACCGACGTGCGCACGATTCATCCGTTGCCCGATACGCTTGAACGCGAGGACAAGGACCGCGACCTGTGGTTCTCGAATCCAGATCAGTGCTGCTTCATCCGCAAGGTCGAGCCGCTGGCGCGCGCGCTCAAGCCGTTCGACGCATGGATCAACGGCCGCAAGCGTTTTCAGGGCGGCGACCGCGCCGCCATTCCCGTTGTCGAAGCCGACGGCGAGCGGCTGAAGTTCAATCCGCTGGCGAATGTGTCGCTGGATGAACTGAAGGCGCTGTATGCTTCGATGAATCTTCCGCCGCATCCATTGGTCGCATCCGGCTTCACCTCGATCGGGTGTATGCCATGCACGAGCCGGACGTTGCCCGGCGAAGACCCGCGCGCCGGCCGCTGGCGCGACAGAGGCAAGACGGAATGCGGAATTCACGTCACCAAGACTTCGTAAATGACCAAAGCGTCATAAAATATTTCTGTAAAATCTTGCATGCTTGCGAAGCGCGCTTTCATAGAACGTTCGTTCCATAAGTTTGCAAAGAACGAAATCCGGTTTCGTTGACAGAACCACGCGAGTTCCAGAGTTTCACGCCTTCCCTGATGGCGATGATGTCGTCAGTTCGAATGGAGATTGAAATGGTTCGCCGTAGTTTAATCGTCCTTGCAGGCGTCCTGTGGGCGGGCTCAGCGCTCGCCGCGGATGTCTCGCTGCTCAACGTGTCGTATGATCCGACGCGCGAGCTTTATGCTGAATTCAACAAGGCTTTCGCCGTCGCCTATCAGAAGGACACCGGCAAGAGCATCGAGATCAAGCAGTCGCATGGCGGCTCGGGCTCGCAGGCGCGCTCGGTGATCGACGGCCTGCAGGCGGACGTGGTGACGCTGGCGCTCGCCTACGACATCGACGCGATTGCCAACAAGGGTCTCGTCAACAAGGACTGGCAGAAGCGCCTGACGCAGAATTCGTCGCCTTACACCTCGACCATCGTGTTTCTGGTCCGCAAGGGAAATCCGAAGGGCATCAAGGACTGGGACGACCTGATCAAGAACGGCGTTCAGGTGATCACGCCGAATCCGAAAACCTCGGGCGGCGCACGCTGGAATTACCTCGCGGCCTGGGGTTATGCGCTGAAGAAGTACGGCTCCGAGGACAAGGCCAAGAAATTCGTTGGCGATGTCTTCAAGAACGTCCCGGTGCTGGACACCGGCGCGCGCGGCTCGACCGTGACCTTCGTGGAGCGCGGCGTCGGCGACGTGCTGCTGGCATGGGAAAACGAGGCGTTTCTCGCCGTGAAGGAATTCGGCAAGGACAAGTTCGAGATCGTGGCGCCGCCGCTGTCGATCCTCGCCGAACCTCCCGTCACCATTGTCGATACGGTCGTCGACAAGAAGGGCACCCGTGCTGCCGCCGAGGCATACCTGAAGTACTGGTACACCAAGGAAGGCCAGGACATTGCGGCGCGCAATTCCTATCGCCCGCGTGATCCGGAAGTGGCCAAGAAGTACGAGGCCTCCTTTGCAAAGGTTGACCTTTTCACCATCGACGATGTGTTCGGCGGCTGGACCAAGGCGCAGAAGGAACACTTCGGCGAAGGCGGCGTTTTTGATCAGATCTACAAGAACTGATCTGAACGCGGATTGATGGGGGCATCGTGAGCGGAGGAACAGGACGACGACGGGCACTGCCGGGCTTTGGTCTCACCATGGGACTGACGCTGACATGGCTGTCGATCATCATCCTGATTCCGCTCGCGGGTCTTTTCCTGAAGACCGCCGAACTCAGCCTCTTTCAGTTCTGGGACATCCTCACCAGCCGCCGCACGCTGAACGCGCTGAAGATTTCCTTCGGCCTCGCGTTCCTCGCCGCCATCGTCAATCTCGTGATGGGCATGGTGATCGTGTGGGTGCTGGTGCGTTATCGTTTTCCCGGCCGGCGGATTTTCGATGCCATCGTCGATATTCCGTTCGCGCTGCCGACCGCGGTCGCGGGCGTGGCGCTGACGGCGCTGTTCGCGCAGAAGGGCTGGCTCGGCGCGCCGCTGGCTGAAATGGGCATCAAGGTCGCGTTCACGCCGATCGGAATTTTTATCGCGATGATCTTCATCGGCTTCCCGTTCGTGGTGCGCACGGTTCAGCCGGTGCTGCTCGATCTGGAAGTGGAGGTTGAGGAAGCCGCGGCCAGTCTCGGCGCGTCGCGCTGGGACATCATCACCAAGGTGATCGTGCCCAGCCTCACGCCGGCGATCCTGACCGGCTTTGCGCTCGCCTTCGCGCGCGCTGTCGGTGAATACGGCTCGGTGATCTTCATCGCCGGCAACCTGCCGAACGTCTCTGAAATCGCGCCGCTGCTGATCGTGATCCGGCTGTCGGAGTTTCGATACGCGGACGCGACCGCGATTGCGGTCATCATGCTGGTCGTGTCGTTTCTCATCATTTTCACCATCAACCGCATTCAACGCTGGGCGCAGACGCGCGGCGTCGCGGTTCAGGTCTGAGCGGTCATGGTCACCACACGCCCCACCGCGCCCGCGTATCAGGTCAGGACCGAACCTGCCTGGGTTCGCTGGATTCTCATCACCATCGCGATTGCGTTTCTGACGGTCTTCGTGGTGCTGCCGCTGGTGGTGGTGTTCACCGAAGCTTTTTCGCGGGGCGTCGCGACATATCTCGGTGCGCTCGCCGAGCCTGAAGCATTGTCCGCGATCCGGCTGACGCTGACCGTCGCGGTGATCTCCGTCGGACTCAATCTTGTGTTCGGCGTGATCGCGGCCTGGGCGATTGCCAAGTTTGAATTCCGCGGCAAGGTCTTCCTGATTACCCTTATCGACCTGCCGTTCTCGGTCAGCCCGGTGATCTCGGGTCTGGTGTTCGTGCTGCTGTTCGGCGCGCAGGGCTATTTCGGCACATGGCTGATCGCCAACAATGTGCAGATCCTGTTCGCGGTGCCCGGCATCGCGCTGGCGACCACCTTCGTGACATTCCCGTTCGTGGCGCGCGAATTGATCCCGCTGATGCAGGAGCAGGGCACGCAGGAAGAGGAGGCGGCGATTTCGCTCGGCGCATCCGGCCTGCGCACCTTCCTGCGCGTGACCATCCCGAACATCAAATGGGGCATCCTGTATGGCGTTCTGCTGTGCAATGCCCGCGCCATGGGCGAATTCGGCGCGGTTTCGGTGGTATCCGGCCATATCCGCGGCGAAACCAACACCATGCCGCTGCTGGTCGAAATCCTGTACAATGAGTACCAGTTCGTGGCTTCGTTCGCGATCGCGTCGCTGCTGGCATTCCTGGCGCTGGTGACGCTGATCGTGAAGACCGTTCTCGAAAGCCATCTCGAAGAAGGACAGACCGCAAGTGACGATTGAAGTCCGCAACATCGTGAAAAAGTTCGGCTCTTTCGCCGCGCTCGACCATGTCGATCTCAAGGTCGCCACCGGCGAACTGGTGGCGCTGCTGGGCCCGTCGGGCTCCGGCAAGACCTCGCTGCTGCGCATCATCGCCGGCCTCGACTGGCCCGATGAAGGCTCGGTGATTTTCGACGGCGAGAACGCGCTGGAGCGCGGCGCCGGTGAGCGTCATGTCGGCTTCGTGTTCCAGCATTACGCGCTGTTCCGCCATATGAGCGTGTTCGAGAATGTCGCGTTCGGCCTGCGGGTGCAGCCGCGCGCCATCCGCAAGGACGAGGCGCACATCAGGAAGCGCGTGAAGGAACTGCTCGATCTCGTGCAGCTCGACTGGCTGGCGGATCGCTATCCGAGCCAGTTGTCCGGCGGCCAGCGCCAGCGCATCGCGCTTGCGCGTGCGCTTGCCATCGAGCCGCGCATCCTGCTGCTGGATGAGCCGTTCGGCGCGCTTGACGCCAAGGTGCGCAAGGAATTGCGCCGCTGGCTGCGCCAGCTTCATGACGAGATTCATGTGACGTCGATTTTCGTCACCCACGATCAGGAAGAAGCGCTCGAAGTCGCCAACCGCGTGGTGGTGATGGACAAGGGCAAGATCGAACAGATCGGCACGCCCGGTGACGTTTACGACAATCCGGCGACCGCCTTCGTTCACGGCTTCATCGGCGAATCCATCGTGCTGCCGGTGCAGGTCTCGGATGGCAAGGTGCGTCTCGGGGACAAGGTGCTCAACATCGAGCCGCGCGACGCCGTATCGGGTCCATCGAATCTGTTCATCCGCCGTCATGATGTGTCGATCGTGCCGAGCGGCAGCGGCATTCTCGAGGGCGACGTCAAGCATGTGCGGGCGTTCGGCCCGACCCAGCGCGCCGACGTGGTCCTGCATAACGGCGCGAACGAGACGCTCATCGAGATCGACGCGCCGCGCGACCGCGATCTCAAGCCCGGCGACGTGGTCAGCCTCCAGCCCCGGCGCTATCGGCTGTTTCCCGCGCAGTCGTAAGTTCTTCACCTCTCCCCGTTCTGACGGGGAGAGGAAGCGCATCGTGGTTGCAGCCTTGTCTGGTTCCCCTCCTAATCAACGCCGCGTTCACCTTTCAGCCACTGTTGGTGTGCAACAAACGCCGACCGACGGGTGGGGGCATCGATCATGATACGCGCGGCTATCGCCATTCTGGCGCTGACGATCCTGAGTGGCTGCGGAACGGGCGGTGACACGTCCACCGAGCAGCCGGCGTTCTATGTCAGCATGGCCAGCGCCGGTGCGAAACTCGATCCCGCCACGGCGGCGTCCATGATTTCCGGCTACCGGCAGAACAACGGCCTCGGCGCGGTCCAGGTCGACCCGTTGCTGATGAAGGCGGCGGAATCGCAGTCGCAGGCCATGGCCAGCCGCAACAAGCTCGATCACAACGTGGCGGGCACCCTCGACAAGCGGATCAAGGCATCCGGGTTCGACGCCACCAAGGCCGTGGAAAACGTCTCCGCCGGTTATCACACCCTAGCCGAGGCCTTTTCGGGCTGGCGGGACTCACCGCCCCACAAGGCCAACATGCTGGCGAGCGGTGTCACAAAAATAGGCATCGCCGCGACCTACGCCCCGAATACCAAATACAAGGTGTTTTGGACGCTGATCCTCGCCGCGCCGGACGCGCGATAAGCGGCCAAGATAAACCTTCTGTGACATTCCCCTCGTTTTGGCCAATTGACGCGGCTGCGAACTGAGGCCACCGTGCCATCGCATCGCAACACGCGATGCTAGTGATCCGGTTCTGACATTCGTATTGTATCCTTCGCGGGCACTTTTACGAATGTCAGAACCAAAGGATCACTAGAATCATAATTTGATAGTGTCCTTTCGTATCCGAGGTTCGCTCGGAGAGCGCCGCAAAGCGAAGCGAACCTCGGATACGGGACACTAGCTCCCGTGATGGCGTATGGATCAGCTTTCCCCCGACAGACAGACCACCTCGATCCCGGCGCAGGCGCAGCGCGTGCTGGTGCTGCAGGGCGGCGGCGCGCTCGGCTCCTATCAGGCCGGGGCCTATCAGGCGCTGTGCCATCATGATTTCGAGCCCGAATGGATCGCGGGAATTTCCATCGGCGCGATCAATGCCGCGATCATCGCCGGCAATCCGCGGGAAAAGCGGATCGGCAAACTCAAGGAATTCTGGGAGACGGTGTCGTCGGGCTCGCCGATGCCGTGGGCTCCGCTGGTGCAGGGCGATCACGCGCGGTCGCTGTTCAACGAGACCAGTGCCGCGCTGATCGCGACCTTCGGTGTGCCGGGATTTTTCACGCCGCGCTTTCCGCCCGCGCCGGTCTGGCCGGCGGGCAGCCCGCAGTCGCAGAGCTATTACGACACGTCCCCGCTGCGCGCGACGCTGGAGCGGCTGGTGGACTTCGACATGATCAACGACGCGAAGGTGCGCCTCAGCGTCGGTGCGGTCGGCGTCACCAGCGGCAACTTCCGCTATTTCGACAATGTCGAGTTCAAGAAGCTCGGCAAGAAGATCGGCCCCGAGCACATCATGGCTTCCGGGGCGCTGCCGCCGGGATTCCCGTCTGTCGAGATCGAGGGCGAGCATTACTGGGACGGCGGCGTGGCGTCGAATACGCCGCTGGACTATGTGCTGGATGCCGAAACCAGACGCGATCTGCTGATCTTCCAGATCGATCTGTTCAGCGCGCGGGGCGATTTGCCGGCCACCCTTCTGGAGGCGGCGGAGCGCGAAAAAGACATCCGCTATTCCAGCCGCACCCGCATGAACACCGACAAGGCCAAGAAGGTTCACGACGCGAAGAAGGCCGTGCGCGAACTGATCGCCAAGCTGCCGGACAGCTTCAAGGGCGATCCGCTGGTCGCGACGCTGAATGAAGCGGCGAAGGAAAACACGGTCACGGTCGTGCATCTGATCTATCGCAGCAAGACCCACGAAGCCTCGTCGAAGGATTACGACTTCTCGCGGCTCGGGATGGTCGAGCACTGGGCTGCGGGCGAGCGCGACGTCTATGCGTCCATGACTCATCCGGAATGGCTGAACCGGCCGCAGTCCGATGAAACCATGGTCACCTACGACCTGTGTGAAAGCGGGTCGCAATACATCAAACGGTAAACAGGAGCGAATAATGGGTACTCTTTCCGGCAAGACGGCAGTTGTGACGGGTTCGACCAGCGGTATCGGCCTCGCCTATGCGCGGGCGTTCGCGGGCGCGGGCGCGAACATCGTCATCAACGGCTTCGGCGCGCCAGCCGACATCGAGAAAGAGCGTTTGGCCATCGAGAAGGACTTTGGCGTTAAGGCGGTGCATTCACCCGCCGACATGACCAAGCCCGAGGAAATTGCCGAGATGATCGCGCTTGGCGAAAAGACCTACGGTTCGGTGGACATTCTCGTCAACAATGCCGGTGTGCAGTTCGTCTCGCCGGTCGAGGAATTCCCGATCGACAAATGGAACATGATCATCGCGATCAACCTGTCGTCGGCGTTTCACAGCATTCGCGCCGCGGTGCCGGGCATGAAGAAGCGCGGCTGGGGCCGCATCATCAATACCGCGTCGGCGCATTCGCTGGTCGCGTCGCCGTTCAAGTCGGCTTATGTCTCCGCCAAGCACGGCATCGCGGGCCTGACCAAGACGGTGGCGCTGGAGCTTGCCACCCATAAGATCACCGCCAACTGCATCTCGCCCGGCTATGTCTGGACGCCGCTGGTGGAGAAGCAGATCCCCGACACCATGAAGACGCGCGGGCTGACCAAGGAACAGGTCATCAACGACGTGATGCTCGATGCGCAGCCCACCAAGGAGTTCGTGACCGTCGAGCAGGTGGCGGCGCTGGCGCTGTTTTTGTGCGGTGACAATGCCGCGCAGATCACCGGCGCGAACCTCTCGATCGACGGCGGCTGGACGGCGGAATAGCCGGTTGTTCTTCTTTACCTCTCCCCGCAGGCGGGGAGAGGTGAAGTCAGCGCTTCCCGAACGCCAGCACGTGAAACCCGAGACGCTTGCGGGTGATCCAGAACAGCAGGATGGTCTCGAAGATCAATGCCACGGAGGTGGCGGCGGCGGCGCCGTAGCCCCCGAAGCGCGGCACCAGCAGCACGCACAGCACGAGGTTGACGACAAACGCCAGCGCATAGGCCAGCGCGCACATGTTCTGGTGACCCAGCATGTTGAGCAGCCGCTCCACCGGGCCGATGGCGGAGCGCACGATCAAACCGATCGCCGCGACGAACATGATTCCATAACCTGACGTGAACTGCGGCCCGAACAGCCAGAGCAGCGGCTTGCCCATGGCGAGCAGAACGGCGGTAGCTGCGACCGACGGCCAGAACGTCCACTTGATCGCGTGGGCGATGTAGGCAGCCAGGCGCTCCTTGTCGCCGGAGGCGTGATACTCGCTAAACCGGTGCGCGGTCGTCGCCGACATCGCGTAATGGATGAACGACACCAGCGCGAGCGTCTTCACCACGGCGAAGTACACGCCGACTTCTTCCGATGACCGGAACTGTTGCAGCACCAGCACGTCGGTGTAGGACAGCAGCAGATAGAAACCTTCCACCATCATGATGGGCAACGAGACTTTCAGCCAGCTCCGGAAATCGTAGGTCTTCGGGCCGGGCGCGACGCTGGCATTGAGCCGGCGGTTGAGCACGATCATCTGGCCGATCATGGCGATCCAGACCGCCGCGGCGCTGGCGATCATCGCGGCCGTCGCGCCGAGATTTAGGCCGAGCACCACCGCGCCTGCGGTGAAGCCGATGATAAGCGTCTGCCGCACGATGAATTGCGGCATCAGGCCGAGCCGCATCCAGTCGTGGGAGCGCGCGAGGCCGTCCTGCGTGTTGGCGACCACGAAGGCGGGCAGGGTGAGACAGCCGATATAGAGCGGCAGCATCGTGCGGGCATCGATCCACGGCGACAGGATGGTCACGAGCCCCGCGAGCAGCAACGCAATCGCGGTCGATGCGGCGAAGGTCACCCAGCGGCTTCCCGACAGAAAGCCGCGCAGCATCGAGAGCTGTCCGTCGGCGCGATATTCGGGGATGATTTTTTGCGCTGAGACGGCGATGCCGAAGTCCAGCACGCTGCCGAGCAGCAGCACCCAGGTCCAGACATAGACGTAGATGCCGTAATCCGATCCGCCCATCCAACGGGCGAGCAGCACCTGAGAGAAATACGCGAGGCCTGCGCTCACGACGCGGATGATGAAAACGGTGCCGGCCAGCCGCTTGGTCAGCGAGGCTTCGGAGGTGCCGGTCAGGACTTCGCGCAGTCGCGCGACCAGCCCCGTGGGCTTCGCTTCAGACGCGCTCTCAGCTTCCATGACGGCCACGGGTTCGATCCAGATTCCGCTTCATGCGGCTGGATGCGCCTTAGCAAGGATTCGTTAAGATTTGGTGGTTGTGACCTCGCCCCGTAAACGGGGAGAGGGAGATTCACTTACCCTGCAAACCCGCCGTCCTTCAGGAACGCGGCTTCCTCCGGCGTCGTGGCTCGCCCCAGCACGGCATTGCGATGAGGAAAGCGGCCGAACTTGCGGATGATGTCGGCGTGGGTGATGGCGTAGTTCAGATTGTTCTCGTCGCCGAGTTGCCTGAACAGCGCGAGGCTCCGCTCCTGATCCGCCATTTCTTCGGAATGTTCGAACGGCAGATAAAGAAACGCACCTAACGCAGGATCGATGCGCCGGTCGCGGCCTTCGGCAATGGCCCGGCTCGCGACCTTGCGGGCGAGAGCGTCCGTCGAAAACGCGCGCGGATCGTTGCGGAACATGTTGCGGGGAAACTGGTCGAGCACGATCACCAGCGCCAGAGCGCCATCGTCGGTGTCCTGCCACGCGCCGAGCTTGCCGTCGCGCGCGGATTCCCACGCCGCCATGAAACGGTCGCGCAATTCCTGATCGAATGCGTCGTCTTTTTTGTACCAGCGGTCAGGTCCGGCCTTGCGCCAGAAATCGAGAATGTCGGTGGGGGAGGGAAGGGTGTCGGTCATGTATAACATCGCAGTTGGTCGGACTGAACCGTCTGCGTCGTCCCCGCGAAAGCGGGGACCCATAACCACAGGGCGCAGTGATGACGAAGAAAAGGAGTCGGCCCTCGATCACAACAAGATCGATGGTCCAGGGAGTATGGGTCCCCGCTTTCGCGGGGACGACCATGAATTGTATTGCTACGACAGTTCGATCAGCTCGCCGCAGCGGCGGCCGCCTTCGGCTTCTCGTCGCGCAGT
Source organism: Afipia sp. GW822-FHT04G07 (assembly GCF_058800765.1). Classification (NCBI taxonomy): domain Bacteria; kingdom Pseudomonadati; phylum Pseudomonadota; class Alphaproteobacteria; order Hyphomicrobiales; family Nitrobacteraceae; genus Afipia; species Afipia sp. GW822-FHT04G07. The sequence continues at coordinate 2,152,985 of NZ_JBXAMP010000001.1, read as the reverse complement.
TCGCGGCGGAGAATCTTGCCGACGTTGGTCTTCGGCAGATCGGTCCTGAACTCGACGTGCTTCGGCACCTTGTAGCCCGTCAGTTCGGTCGAGGCGAACTTGATGATGTCCTGCGCGGTGAGGTTGGGGTCCTTCTTCACCACGAAGGCCTTCACGGCTTCGGTCGACTTTGCATCCGGGACGCCGATCACGGCACATTCGAGCACGCCCGGATGGCTCGCGATCACTTCCTCGACTTCGTTCGGATAGACGTTGAAGCCGGAGACCAGGATCATGTCCTTCTTGCGGTCCACGATCTTGGTGTAGCCGTCCGCCGACATGATGCCGATGTCGCCGGTGCGGAAATAACCGTCGGCGGTCATCACCTTCGCGGTTTCTTCCGGCCTGTTCCAGTAGCCCGCCATCACCTGCGGACCCTTGGCGCAGATTTCGCCGGGCTCGCCGAGCGGCACTTCGTTGCCGTCGTCGTCGCGGATCGAGAGCCAGGTCGACGGCACCGGAATGCCGATCGAGCCCGAGAACTTGTCGGTGTCCGCCGGATTGCAGGTCAGCGTCGGCGAGGTTTCGGACAGGCCGTAACCTTCCGACAGCGCAACGCCGGTGACGGCAGTCCACTTGTCGGCCACCGGCTTCTGCACCGCCATGCCGCCGCCGAAGCAGCTCTTGAGCTTGGAGAAGTCGAGCTTGTCGAAGCCCGGCGTGTTGAGCAGGCCGTTGTAGAGCGTGTTGACCGCCGGGAAGCTGTTGACCTGATACTTCGACAGTTCCTTGACGAAGCCCGCCATGTCGCGCGGGTTCGGGATCAGCAGGTTCACGCCGCCGGCGCGCACCGCGAGCAGGAAGCACGCGGTCAGCGCGAAGATATGATAGAGCGGCAGCGCGCAAACGATAAAGAGCTGCTCGACATGCGGCGGCTTCTTCAGCGCGGGTTGCAGCCACGCGTCGTTCTGCAAGACGTTGGCGAGAATGTTGCGGTGGAGCAGCGTCGCGCCTTTCGAGACGCCGGTGGTGCCGCCGGTATATTGCAGGAACGCGATATCGTCGCCGGTCAGCGTCGGCTTGCTCAGCTTCAGCTTGCGTCCCGCCGCCAGCGCGTCGTTGAACGGCACGGCGCCCGGAATGGAGAACGCCGGCACCATCTTCTTGACCTTGCGCACCACGAAATTGACGATCACGCCCTTGAAGCCGAGCAGGTCGCCCATCGATCCCATGATGACGTGCTTGACGTTGGTCTTGGCGATCACCTTCTCAAGAGTGCTCGCGAAATTCTCCAGCAGGATGATCGCCTCGGCGCCGGAATCCTTGAGCTGGTGCTCAAGCTCGCGCGGGGTGTAGAGCGGGTTGACATTCACCACGGTGAAGCCGGCGCGCAGGATCGCGGCGGAGGCCACCGGGTTCTGTAAGACGTTCGGCATCATGATGGCGACGCGCGCGCCCTTCTTCAGGCCCTTGCTTTGCAGATACGCGCCGATCGCGGCTGACATCTCGTCGAGTTCGCCGTAGGTGATCGACTTGTCCATGCAGATGAACGATTTGCGGTCGGCGAATTTCTTGAAGCTCTCCTCGAGCAGTTCGACCAGCGACGGATATTGATTGACGTCGATGTCCGCGGGCACCCCGGCCGGATATTGCTTGAGCCAGATACGTTCCATGGCAAATTCCCCTCAGCTGTTTCCTCACGGCCCCCGTCTTTTGGCGGGGTGCTCGGTTGATGTTCTCAAGTATTGAAATAAGTATTGAGCGAAGCCATGGGCCATAGCAAGCCTGTGCGTGGTAACGACGCACTTTAGAGGCTTTGTATGCGGGCTTGCGGTCGTCGGCCCCTGCGGATTCCGCAAAGCACAATCAGCCGGGTGATGTAACGGGACGAATTAACCGCGGGGCGCGGCGGCGGATTTCTGCTGGTCCGCGGGTTTAGCGCCCTTGGCTGCATCTTTTGGAGGCGCTGCCGCCGGTTTGGCCGCTGCGGGTTTCGCCGCAGGCTTCGCGGCTGCTGGCTTTGCAGCAGCAGGCTTGGCCGTCTCGGGCTTCACCGCCGCGGCCTGCTTGGCGTCGGCTTTCGGAGCCGGCCTGGCCGCCGCCTTTGGCTTCGCGTCAAGTTTGGCGTCGGGCTTGGCTGCGGATTTCGGGTCCGGCTTCTTGTCGGACTTCGCGTCTTCCCCGGCCGGCTTGGCCGCGACTTTCGGCTTGGCGGTCTTCTTCCGCTTGGCGACGTTCGCCGCCTGAGCCGCGGTTTCGGCGGCATCGGCCTCGAGAACGGCAGCACCCGTCCGCGCCGGACCGGTGTAGACGATCACGGGCGTGGCGGCTATCGCCGGCTGCGCCAGCATCTCGGACGCCTTCATGTTGGGCGGCTGCAATCCGGCTGCGAACATCTGCATGCTGCCCGAGTCGCTGTTGTCCGCGCTGATGCTGACATCGTCGTCTTCATCCTCGGCGGCCGGCCGCTTGCGTTTCGGTCCGCACATCTCGTCGCGCAAATTCGGCGGCGAGGCGTCGATCGGCGCCAGCGCATTGACCGTGCCGAGCGATGGCTTGAGCCATGAGAGCTTGTTGCTGCCGAAGCCGCGCTCGAGCAGCTGGGCGGCGCGGACCGCGCGTTGCGCGGAGGATTGCGCGCCGAGCACGACGGCGATCAGGCGCTTGTTGTTGCGCGTCGCGGTGGCGACAAGGTTGAAGCCCGACGCGCAGATGAAGCCGGTCTTCATGCCGTCCGCGCCCGGATAGCGGCCGATCAGCTTGTTGTAGTTCACCGTCACGCGGCGTCCGAACTTGATGGCCGGGATGTGCATGAAATATTCGTATTCGGGAAAATCGCGAAGGATCGCGCGCGCCAGAATGCCGAGATCGCGCGCCGAGGTGATCTGTCCTTCGGCAGGCAGGCCGTTGGGGTTGACGTAGCTCGTCTGCGTCATACCGAGGCGCTGCGCGTTCTTGTTCATCTCGGCGGAGAAACCGTCGATCGATCCGCCAACGCCTTCCGCGATCACGACGGCGATGTCGTTGGCGGATTTCACCATCATCATCTTGAGCGCGTTATCGAGGGTGACCTGCGTGCCGGGCTTGAAGCCCATTTTCGAAGGCGACTGCGCCGCGGCGGTGGGTGACACCGTCAGCAGCGAGTCGAGCGTCATGCGCCCTTCCTTCACGGCTTTCAGCGCGACATAGGCCGTCATGATCTTGGTGACCGACGCCGGATACCAGGGATAGGTCGCGTTCTCCGCCTGAAGAACCTTGCCGGTGTCGGCTTCGATTAGCAGCAGCGCTTCCGCCTGCGCGGCGCGCGGCGCGGCGGCCACAATCATCATCGCCGCAACGGCGGCGAGCAATCGCAGCACGAGGATCCGGAACGGGGCGGGAAGCGATGCCACTATCCGTTTCCGATGTCTGACAGCAGGCCAGCGGCGAATGAAAACATGGCCTCCTCGACGGTACGGTTTGAGAACGGTCTACGTCGCCCAAATCGGATAAAGCGATGGATCAATACTTATACCGAAGGACCCGCTTCGGAACAGGGGGTTGGCAGCTCAATCAAGCATGAAATGGGCCAAAATTCGGCGATACCCACACTTCCGCCAGTTAACTTCCGCTCTTCGCGGCAACAGTTGCCGCCGGCCCGGGTGATTCAGCGCGGGCGGTTTCCTGAACCATGAACTGCGCCCTCGCCAGGCTGGCGAAATAGCCGCCTCTTTCGACGAGTTCATCGAAAGTTCCACTCTCGATCACCTTGCCGTTGTTGAAGACAAGAATCTTGGTGGCGTTGCGGATGGTGGACAGCCGGTGGGCGATCACGAAGGTGGTGCGGCCCTTCATCACAGTATCGAGAGCGGCGTTCACCTTCGCCTCGGTAACCGCGTCGAGCGCGCTGGTGGCTTCATCGAGGATCAGGATCGGCGGATTTTTCAGGAGCGCGCGCGCGATGGACAGCCGCTGCCGCTCGCCGCCGGACAACATGCGCCCGCGCTCGCCGGCGTTGGTGTCGAACTTGAGATCGGCGCGCTCGATGAAGTCGAGCGCCTGCGCGCCTTCTGCGGCCGCGCGCAACTCTTCGTCGGTGGCGTCCGGCTTGCCGACGCGCAGGTTCTCCGCGATGGAGCGGTTGAACAGCAGCGCTTCCTGAAACACCACGCCGATGTTCCGGCGCAACGCCGCGAGCGTCATGCCGCGCACGTCCATGCCGTCGATCTTGATGATGCCCGATTGAGGATCGAACGCGCGATGCAGCAGCGCGATGGCGGTGGATTTGCCCGCGCCGGTTTCGCCGACCAGCGCGAAGGTCTGCCCCGGCAGCGCCGTGAACGAGACGTCCTCGACCGCGGGCCGCTTGCCGTCATAGGAAAACGAGACGTCGTTGAATTCCACGAGGCCCTGCAGGCGGCCGGGGTCGATGGCGTTCGGCATGTCGCGCACCGCCGGGACGGCATCGAGCACGTCGAAAAATTCCCGCAGCCGCGGCGCTTCCATGAACACGCTGTTGATGAAGCTCACGACCTGTTCAAGCTTCTGGATCAGCATGGTCGCGAAGCTCACGAACATCACGATCTCGCCGACGCTCGCCTGTCCCTGTCCGTGCAGGATGATGCCGACCACGAAGATCGCAAGGATGGTGATGGTGGTGGAGGCGCGGGTCATCACGACCACGAGCGCCCACCATGACAGCACCGGAAGCTGCGCCGACAGCAGGTTGTTGGCGATTCCGCGCAGGCCTTGCACCTCGGCGTCGACGCGAACGAAACTTTGCACGAGGGCCACGTTGCCAAGTGCGTCCGACGCGCGCGCGGCGAGGTCGCCGTAATAGTTTTCGACCTGCTCCTGCAGGGTGTAGGTCTTGCGCACCACAAGCGTGGTCAGCACCGTGAAGACCACGCAGAGAATGAACAGCAGGATCGCCAGCCGCCAGTTGATGTAGAGCGACAGCGGCAGCAGCACGACGAGAGAGACGATGGACGCGAAATGTTCGCGGAAGAAACTCAGCCACAGCCGCCACAGCGCGTCCGTGCCTTGCAGCATCACCTTCATCAGGCGGCCGGAATGGGTGCCGGTGTGGAATGTCAGCGGCAGCTGCATGATGTGTTCGAAGTAACCGGTGAGAACCGCCTGACGTTGCCGGTGCGCCAGCCGGTCGGCCTGCAATGCGACATAGGCGCTGATCACGATCGTGAAGAGCCCGAAGGCAACCCAGGCGCCAAGCAGCGGCCAGGGCGAGTTGGGTGCCGCGCCGACAGCCGTCGCGAACGCGGCTGCCGCGGGGTTCACCGTGCCGGAGAGGACATCGATGATACGTCCGAACAGAACCGGCTCCGCGAACTGCGCGACGGCCAGCAGAAGATTGGCTCCCGCGAGAAGCCAGCCGAGCCGGGCTTCCTTGCCGAGCAATTCGAGAACGCGGACATAAAGACGGATCAAGGGACGGCCTTACAGGTCTGACTTCAGCGAAGGGACATGCATCCTAACCGGGGACGACCGGCGAATACAGGCCGACGGACGGCGTTATGCACCTCCTTGATTTTGCGCGCATTCGCCGAAAATGCCGTTCACGTTGCGCCAATCTGTCTCGCTTGCCGCACTGGCGGAAGCGGGGCGATGAGATAGCCTCGTGGAAAATTGAGGGAGGGAACGATGTCAAACAAATTGAATCGCCGTCACTTCATCGCCACCGGTACGGCCGCTGCCGCGACACCCTTTCTCCTGCGCGGGGCGTCGGCGCAAGCCGCGTGGCCGTCGCGGCAAATCCGGATGGTTTGCAGTTATCCGGCGGGCGGGCAGACGGATCTCCTCGCGCGCGCCTTCGGCGAGTTCATTTCCAAGCAAGTGGGGCAGACCGTCGTCATCGAAAACAAGGCGGGCGCGGCCGGTTCGATCGGCACGGCGGAGGTCGCGCGCGCGGAGCCGGACGGCCACACCATCATCTGTTCCATCTCGACAACCTACGTGATGAACAGGGTGATGATGAAAACCCCCGGCTACGACATGGACAAGGACCTGACGCTTGTCAGCATCATTCCCGGCGCGGGGCTGCTGCTGGTCGCGAGCCTGAAGTCCGGCGTCAAGACGCTGGATGATTTCGTCGCTTTCGCGCGCAAGAGCGGCAAGGTGAATTTCGGTACCTACAGCGCGGGCTCTGCTCCGCACATGACGATCAATGAACTCAACAAGCAGTACGGCCTCAACATCGAGCCGGTCCACTACCGTGGCGAAGCGCCGATGTGGACGGGACTGCTGGAAGGCACGCTTGATGTCGCGATGGGCAGCTACACGGCCGCGCAACCCGTGCTGCAAAGCGATCGCGGCACTGTGTTCGCGGTGCATTCCAAGAAGGTCGATGCGCTCCCGAACGTCAAGACGCTGCCCGAACAGGGAGCGACGTCGAAGTTCTTCACCGTGAGCGGCTTCACCGGATGGGCCTTGCCGAAGAAGACGCCGCAGCCGATCGTCGACCGGCTGGCGCAACTCTGCGTGGCGGCGAACAGCGATCCGAAAGTGAAGGAAGTTCTCGCGACATTCGTGCTGGAACCGGCGCTTGGATTCAAGGAAACCAATGCGCTGTATCAGCGCGAATTGCCGGTCTGGCTGGAGAGTGCGAAGTCGCTCGGCCTGGAGCCGGTCTAGATAACGAGTGGCCGCGGCAGCGAGGCGCACGGAGGAACCAACCGGACCGCCGTGGCTTGTCATGCATGTTCCAAAAACCGGAGACTGCCATGAAAACCGCAAAAATCGTTTTGGCTGGTGCTGCGGCGTTCACCATCATCAGCTCGGCAGCTTTGGCCCAACAAGCCCTTAAAGGAACGGTGACCCAAATTAACCGGATCAATGGCACGATCGTGATTCAACAGGAGCAAAGCGAGACTGTTGGAGCGAATACCGGCGGCGCCGCAGAAGGGCTTAAAGCACAAGATCGCGCGTCGCTGGATACCGTGCATGTTGGCGACAAGGTCACCTTTTCCATCACGGAGATGGGTGGGGTGAGAACAGTCACGAAACTTCAGAAACAGTAGATCTTCGTCGACGCGGTGGCTGCCGGCGGCGATGAAGCAAAGCGCGCGTTTAACGCGATGATGGAGATGAGGAAAATCGACGTCGCCGCGATCGAGAAGGCCCGGCGCGGCTGATGATTCTTTGTCGGTCTCAAGCGTTGCTAACAATCTCAACGTGATGCGGCTCAGTTGATCTTGCGCGCGTTCACTGGCGGCAGGAACGTATCGTCGAAAATGTCGCCCGGCAGCGGCCGTTTGCGGAATTCGTAATCTTCCGCGATCTGACTGACGCCCGCAGCGAAGCGGTTGTCGTCGATTCCGCCGAGGCCGTTTCGCTTCACGTCGTCGGTGACGATGTTGTCCTGAATGGCGGCGCGCAGCCGCTCCAGTTCGACCTCGCGCGAGCCGCCGCTCATTTGCGTGAGGACCTCGTCGACCGCGCGGCCGGGATCCTTGATGGCAAGGTGAATACCCGCGACCGTCGCGCGCACGAATGATTTCACCGCGTCGGGATTGTCGGCGGCGAATTTCGGATTGACGATCAGCGCGTGTCCGTAAACTTCGCTGCCGAACTCGGAGAAGCGCAGCACCGCGAGATCGTTCGCCGGAACGCCGCGGTTGCGCAGGTCGATGCCGGTGAGAAACGAGAGGCCTGTCACCGCATCGACCTGACCGGCCGACAGCATCGGCCCGCGCACCGCCGCGCTGATTTTTTCTTTCTTGACCTTGCCCAGTCGAATGCTGTTGCTGCGCGCGACGGCGGGCCACAGTCGCGCCGCGAGATCGCCGTCCACGATGCCAATGGTCTTGTCTTCGACGTCCGACATGGTTGCGATGCCGCGGCTCTTGCGGGCGATGATCGCATAGGGCGCCTTGTTGTAGAGCACGAACACGGCTTTGACCGGAACGGCGCCGTCCTTGTCGCGATAGCGGATCAGCGCGTTGATGTCGGCCAGCGCCATGTCGCTGGCGCCCGATGCCACGCGCGCGATGGCGTCCGGCGAACTGGCCGCCGAGCTGGTTGTGACGGTGAGGCCTTCCGCGCGATACAATCCCTTGCTGGAAGCCAGCACGAAAGGCGCGGCCGTGCCGTCGAGTGCGCGGTCGAGAGAGAAGTGCAGCGCTGTCGCCGCGAGCCCCGGCGTCGCGCGGAAGCTTACCGCGCAGACCAGCACGGTCAGCGACAGCAGGATCTTGCGGAGAATACGATCCGGACTTTTGAACATGAGCGGCACTTGGTCTTCGGTAGGCAGTCTTGAGGTTGCAGTCTTGAGGTGCAGTCTTGGGCAGCAGCAGTTCGGGGCAGCAAGACGCGGCTTTTGAGCATTCGCTGTGTTGGGATGATGACAAGCACACAACGCCGGTTTCGTCACCTTTTCGCCTTTTGCAGCAAAGATTGCCGCCATTTCGCCTTTTGCCGTTCATCCTGCGTTCGGATTGGGAAACTTAATGTAAAGACTAGGGTTATCTCCCAACTGGCCTGTTCAGGCCAGGATGACCTATGAGGACGTTGAAATGTTCAATCGTAAGACTTCGCCTTCTCCCTTCAGCCGAGCTGTGGTTCTGGCGACGGCTGCAGCGCTGGTCTTGACCGTGGCCGTTCCGCCGCCGGTCGCTCAGGCACGTTCAGCCGCGCCGGTCACCAAAGCCGTCTCAGCCGGCCCGGAAGCCGCCAGCGACGCCACCGATTTCAGTGCCCGCCGTCGCGCCGTGCGCCGCGGTTATCGTGGAGGCGGGAATGCCGCGGGGCTGGCCTTCATGGGTCTGGCGCTTGGCACCGTCGGCGCCATCGTCGCCGAGCAGCGTCGCCGCGATTACTACCGCGACAACTATTACTACGGCGGCAACCCCTATTACGGTAACCGCTACTACGGCGCGCAGCCCTATTACGGCGGCGGTTACTACGGCTATTGAGCCCGTCGTATCTCCAAGCCGCGAGTTCGCCGGGAGCAATCCCGGCGAATTTGCGTTTTGGGAGCGTTTTCAGGCTGTTGGGCGGGTTGTTAACTCGCTGGCGAGAGATTTAGTTTAAGGTTGAAGCATGAGTGATTCGCTAGAACGGCTTTATCACGCCATTGTCGCGGCCAAGGATCTCGATCCGGCAACGTCGCGCACGGCACGGCTGTATCAGCGCGGGCCGGCCAAGATGGCCAAGAAACTCGCCGAGGAAGCCATCGAAGTCGTTATCGATGCCGTCAACGGCAAATCGGATGCGGTGATCCGCGAAAGCGCCGACCTCCTTTACAACCTGTCGGTGCTGTGGGTCGCGGCAGGTGTCCGCCCGCAGGACGTCTGGAACGAGATGGACCGGCGCGAACGGGCCCAGGGGATTGCTGAAAAATTACCCAAGAGCTTCGCGAACAAGCCTGTTCCGCAGAAGTCCGGCGACAGGACTTCCGCAGCCGCAAAAGCCCTGCCGAAGATCCCCAAACCTTCGGTACAGAAGCCTTCGATGACCGAGACGCGGGGCGCCGAAAATGTAGCCCGGCGACCAATTGTCGCGCTCCAAGGCGGCCGGTTGAAGAAACGGCGCTGAATAGCCGCTAACATTCCTCATTTCCACGCATGGACAAATCCGCCGGACGGTGGTTCATCGCGCCATGCTGAGACGAATGTATGATTGGTGCATTGCCGCCGCCGACAAGCCGTATGCCCTCTGGTTGATGGGCGCGGTGTCTTTCGCGGAAAGCTCGTTCTTTCCCATTCCTCCTGACGTCATGCTGATCCCGATGTCGCTGGCGCGGCCGCAGAAGGCGTGGCTCTACGCGCTGATCTGCACGGTGACCTCGGTGGCCGGCGGTGTCGTCGGCTATGCCATTGGCGCGTTGCTCTACGACAGCGTCGGACAGTGGCTGATCAATCTTTACGGTTACGGCGACAAGGTCGAGGCGTTCCGCGCGTCCTATGCTGAATACGGTGCGTGGATCATCCTGTTGAAGGGTCTTACGCCGATCCCCTACAAACTGGTCACGATCACGTCCGGTTTCGCCAACTACAATTTGCTGTTGTTCGTGATCTTCTCGATCATCGCGCGCGGCGGGCGGTTTTTTATCGTCGCCATTCTGCTTAATCGCTACGGCACGTGGATTCGCGAGGTCATCGAGAAGCGCCTTGGGCTTTGGGTCGCCATCGCCGCGGGTGTGCTGGTGATCGGCTTCATCGTCGCCTTCCGGCTGTTTTAGGACGCGAGGCATCTCCTCGGGCTGGCTCGTGACAGGTGCCGGCTCGCGCGAGGAAAATGCGTCTGACTTAAAGTCTTTTCGCCGTCGTCGCGCGGGGATACTCTCAAGGCATGTCCAATTACACCGGCGATCTGTTCGTGGATGTGCGGGGAGGCGTGGTCCTGATGGCCGTCCTCTCGATTGCGCTGGGAGCAGCGACGGCGGCATGGCCGCAGCAGATCCAGCCGCAGCTTCAGGTCGCGCCATCGCAACAGTCCGCTCCCGTGGCCGAACCACCGCCAGCCCCTGAGCGCAGTAATCCGGGACTGGTCGAAGAACTCGGCAAGCTCTTGAAGGATTCGGCGTCCGGTCTGAGGTCAACGCTGCCCAGTCCGAGCGAGGCGCTCGATGGATTGAACTCGAGCGCCAAGGGGGCCACCGACAGCCTGCGACGGATCGCGCCGATGTCCGGCCAGTCGATGGCCACCGGCCGAACCCTTTGCCCAGCCGCCGCCAATGGCGCTCCTGATTGCAAGGTCGCGGCAGAGCTGCTCTGCAAGGAGAAAGGTTACGCGGCTGGCAACAGCGTCGATGTGGAATCGACCCAGAAATGCTCTGCAAAGGCGTATTTTTCGGGCCAGGGCGCGTGCCGGACGGAGAATTTCGTCACCCGGGCCGTTTGCCAGTAGACGCAAGCCTCTTTCAAGAAATGCATGTAGCCCCTATGACCGTAGCGTAATTGCTGCGGCCCCGGCGCCGCTGTTTCATTCTGCGGAAGAGGAATTTTCTGATGTCGATGCCTGCCTTGTTCAAGGGTCGCCTTTCGATTCCGGCGATCGGCTCGCCGCTGTTTATCGTGTCGGGGCCAGATCTCGTCATCGCCCAATGCAAGGCCGGGATCGTCGGATCGTTTCCGGCATTGAACGCTCGCCCCGCCGCGCTGCTGGACGAGTGGCTGCACCGGATCAAGGAAGAGCTGGCGGCGCACGACAAGGCGCACCCGGATCGTCCGTCCGCGCCGTTCGCGGTGAATCAGATCGTGCACAAATCCAACAACCGGCTCGATCAGGATCTTGCTGTCTGCGAAAAGCACAAAGTGCCGATGGTCATCACGTCGCTTGGTGCGCGCGAGGAGTTGAACCAGGCCGTGCATGCCTGGGGCGGCATCACCTTTCACGACGTCATCAACCAGAAGTTCGCCCGCAAGGCGATCGAGAAAGGCGCGGACGGTCTGGTGCTTGTGGCCGCGGGCGCCGGCGGTCATGCCGGTGCGATTTCGCCGTTCGCATTTGTCGCCGAGACTCGCCAGTGGTTTGACGGTCCCATCGCGCTGTCCGGCGCAATCGGACACGGCCGCGCCATTCGCGCGGCGCGCGTTCTCGGCGCCGATTTCGCCTATATCGGCTCGGCGTTTATCGCCACGAAGGAGGCCAACGCTCCGGAAAACTACAAGGCGATGATCGCATCATCGTCCGCCGATGACATCGTCTATTCGAACCTCTTCACGGGCGTTCACGGCAACTACCTCAAGCCCTCGATCGTAGCGGCAGGCATGGACCCCGAGAATCTGCCGGTATCCGATCCGTCGAAAATGAATTTCGGCACCGACGCCAGCGGCGAGCGCAACAAGCCCAAGGCCTGGAAGGAAATCTGGGGTAGCGGACAGGGCATCGGCAGCGTCGATGAGGTTCTGCCGGTCGCCGAACTGGTGGCACGCTTCAAAAAGGAATACGACGCTGCGATCGACGCGCCGCTCTAGCCGTTGGCACAAATTATGGAAGCCGTCTTTCGCGTTGAAGGCAATCGTGTGTTCACAAGCGAACATGCCGCGGGTCCGTGGGATCCCCGCATGCAGCACGGCGGCGCGCCGTCGTCGCTGATCGTATGGGCAGCCGAACGCATTCCCACCCCGGAGCCGATGCATGTCGCGCGGCTGACCGTGGATCTGATGCGCCCGGTGCCGGTAGCGCCGCTCACCCTTGAGACCGAGGTTGTGCGGGAGGGCCGCAAAATTCAGCTTTGTGCGGTCCGTCTTCTGGCTGAGGGCGTTGAGGTCGTGCGCGCGACCGTTCTCAAGGTCAGGACGCAGGCCGTGACTCTGCCCGGCGATGTGATCCCCGAGATGCCGATCGACGTTCCGGGTCAGGAAGCGGGTCGAGAGGAGCCGCAAGGGCTCAATAATTTTCTGGCCGGCGTTACGTTGCGCGCGGTCAAGGGCGGCTTCCTCAAACCCGGTCCTTCGGCCATCTGGTTCAGGCCGAACCGCCCGATCGTCGAGGGTGCGCCGATCTCGCAGGCGATGAAGGCCGCGCTGGCGGCGGATTGCTCCAATGGCGTCTCGTCGGTGCTGGATTTTCACCGCTGGAGTTTCATCAACGCCGACCTTACGGTGACATTTGCACGGCAACCCGTCGGCGACTGGATCCTGCTGAATTCCGAAATGACGCTAGGGACCGACGGCGCGGGCATCGCCGTCTCGCGTCTCGGCGACGCTCAGGGATATTTCGGCCGGGCGGTTCAGTGTCTGGTCATCGAGCCGCGCTGATAAAGAATTCAAGGGCGGGATGAAATGCCGTTGGGGACCGGGTGAGACTGTCTCGCTTCGAATGTCGACCCCACCTAAAGGGTCACCCGGCGACCCGCGTCAGCACCGCCTTGAAGGCGAGACTTGGAAATTCCGCTGCGGTCCCTTCGCAGGTCGCGAAGTCGCCTTTGACGGCGCCCTGAAACGTGATGGTGACTTCGTCGAACCCGAACACTGAGGGATGTTCTGAGTCCGATGTATGCCGCAGGCTGGATACATTCCCGTTCAAGGAATGGCCGTCCTGCGTGTAGGATCCGACATAGGCGAATGCCGAGCTTCCGCCCCAGATTTTGCCGTTGTCCGCATGAATCACACCGAACGCCTTTCCGCGCGGCGTCTCGAACTCGACCTTGTACAAACCTTTAAAGGGCGGAATCTCGGCATGCGTTGCCCCGTCGGAGCGTTCAGCCGGCTGCCGGTTGGCTTGGTGTCGCATGGGTTGTCATTCCGGTATTGCTTGCCTGGTATTGCCCCGAGATCAGGCGGGTCATGCGCCGAATGCGAGATGAAGCCGCAACGTCGCGACGGGCATGACGCAAGCACACGATATCAGAACATGCGTCGCCGCGATATGATGCATCCGGCGAAAGAAGAATTGAGAAAGTTTGATTGATTTTTCCGAGGTCGTCGCACGACAAGATTGCCGCAGATCGGCACGACCCGCAAGCCGGATGCCTTGCCTGCTCACGAATAGTTTCTGGAAAAGATCTTAAGGGCCGTCCTGAAAAGATAGCCGTTCTGGAAAAGATAACGGTGCCTGAAAGTCCTGGTGCCCCTGGCCGGCAGTCACCTATTTCCTTAACTATCCGAATTTATGGCGATTTTAGTCACGGATTGCTGCCGATACCAGCAGAAATACCAGCAAGCTGAGACGCGCGGTACTCGCTGGCAAAAAATAAGCCAGCAGGCTCCCCGGCAGCAGGCGCGCCCCATGCCGTTCTGGTCTCCACAAGCGCCACGACCGGAATCGAACCCGGCTCCGACTCGAATCCCGATAGGATCGCCCAAACTTGATATCGCGAGGTCAAGGGAGCGCCTTGTCATGCGTAGTCTTTACACTTTGCCCCACGATGCCGAGCGAGATACGTACCTCGTGTTGAACGACTTCGGGGCGAGTCGGTTGCGCCTGGCCAGACCAACACTGAAAGCGCCGGCAGCGACCACTACGCCCGCGGCTTCCGCTCGATCGCCTCGACCCTGCTTAACGATGAGGGCACGTCGGCAACCGGAAAGCAGAAAGCCGCCGTGCGCCTCCGTTTGGCGTTTGCGTGATAGTGGTAATGAAATCATGACCGCAGGATCATGCCATGGCTGATGTGCCGAAGCTCGTCGAGGAATTGTGGAGCTTAACGCTGCTCGAAGCTATAGAACTCGCCGAGATTCTGAAGAAGAAGTGGCGACCGCCGGAGGTATCTCTAGCCGATATAAAGCGCTATCTTCCGCATTGGCCCGATGCAGTCATTGAACTGTGGCTGTTCTACCTCGCAAACCGCAGCGCTGGCGATACGGGTTGGCCGCCGCCGGAGCCGCTCGGCAATCACGCATGGGCAGCCATCCTTGGATACAGGCCCCTTTCATGGTGGCGAGAGGTTAGCTGGAAGCGCGAAACGACTGACTGTGGCTTTGCAAATCTCTGCCAGGGTACGAAGGTCATTGTGGCGCAGATATTGATGGAGAAAGCAAGCGGCACCATTGATGAGGAGACCGGGAGGCGATTCAAGAGGGGGGCCGATTACCTGATGAAGAATGGCGTCTTCGAAAAGCCGCTAGTTGCGATAAGGCTTCCCGATGGCTTGAGCATCCTCGACGGTAATCACCGGATAAGCGCATTCTGTGGCCTGCAAGAAACCCCCGCCGAATTACTGGAGCCGCGCGGTTTAAAGAAGCCGGCGCCCGAACAAGACCTATAGATTGGGACGCACAGCGGCGGCGAAGTGCCGCTGGATTATCTGCCTAGCCTTTAGGCCGCGCCGTCTACCGCTTTGATGCCGAGCTTGCCGAGTTCATCGCGGAGGAAATCGAGGTCGCAGCCGGGGCCGGGAAAAACCTCCGTGATCGTGCCATCTGTCATGGCCTTTCGATAATCAAAGCCGAGTTCGAGTCCGGGGGCAAATTCCATTTTCGTGCCATCGGCCAAGACAAAATGTCCCATGCCAATCGCCGAAAGCGAAATACGCAACTCGCGCTCATCAGCATAGCTCTTGTCCTTGACGTAGGTGTAGCGGATCGGATTGGGCATCCGATCGATATTTTCCCGCACCTCTTCCCACGACAAATAATCGACGATTCCGTAGTTTACGGAGAATATCTGCTTGCAGGCGTTTCCCCGGTACAGCAGTCCATTCCTGACGCTCATGATCTCATTGATGACGGCACGCAGCTTCGCGAAATCGAAAGCGATGCCGACTTTACCATGTGCGCTGCCGTTCCCGTACTCGTGCCAGATGTAGTCGGAGTTCTCCAGCGAGAAGCAGCACGCATAGGTCCGGTTTCGGCAGCGGTCATAATAGTCCGCCCCAGAGAAATCGGGTGCCCTTTCGAACTTGGCGGCCTCATTGGCGGCGCGATCTTGTTGCAACTGCTCACCGTCATGCCCGTCGGCATTCCGGAAGTCCTTGTAGCTATCGACCCGGTTGAAATAGAGGTATCCGCCGCTCACCGACCGGAGCAGGTTCTCAATCGTCATGATTTTGTAAAGCTGTTGCCCGTCCGGCGGTGCGGTCAGCGTTCCGGCGTGCGGTTCGATGGCCCCCAGCGCGGGGTCGAACGGAGCATTATCGGTGTTTTCGGTCATGGCAGCAGTGTGAGGACTTAGCGGCTGCGCAGATCGGCGGCCTAGCTTGCTCTCGTTTCGACCCTCGGCAGCGAAGCATGATATTCATCTATGCTGTTGAGATCAATCATGGTCTTGCCCCCCATCTTGTAGGCCCTGATCCTCTCGTGGGCGATCAGCTCATAAGCTTTAGTTCTTCCAAATTTGCCATAGCGGCAACCATCCTTGAACTCGACGAGCCGGCGCCGCTTGTTGTTATCACTCTCAACCATGAGTCCCTGCAAGCGCTTCGATGATCCCCCGATAAGATCAAAACCGCGCTGAGTGAGATGCGCATATCCATGGCGCGACGCTGTCGGTGCGGGCTCGCCAGAAGACCTACCGTTGTGGTGGCTGACGAGATTCCTGCTGACCCGTTTCGGCGCCATCTACGCGTAACCCAATTGCCATGCATCGATCTAAATTGTCTACGATGCCAAACAAAGGGTCCCCTGATGCCGCCCCCAAGTCCAGAGTGCTGTAGCGTGCAAATCGGATGGACGAGGAAGCGCGGCTCGCGGACGCTTGTATTGTCACCTAGTGCTTTTGACGTGAGAGGTTGCGCTGCATGCTGTGGAACAGGCCTGTGCTGCCAACTGCTCGAAGTTTGATATCGGGGACCTGCTCGCCGGAAATGGAAGGCTACAAGCGGTTGCGATCGAGACGCTTGCCTAACTCTCTCAAACTGGCATCGCGGTGAACTACGCGGAACCAGCCATCGGCTGTGTTTCCAAGAGGCTCCACCATGGCAGCGCCCAAGGTGCGCATGGGGCGTCCATCGACGTAGAGTTCGACACGGAGCATGCCCTGATCCGATGCCATTTGGGCTAACAATGTGATCTGGCCGGTCCGAGCGGTGATCCCTTCTCCGGAAGGATCGATTTCCTCGATTGTGAGGATCCCGTGATCGGCAGGACCGCGTACTACGAGGTGTATTCCCGATTGCATCTCTGAATGTCGTTTAGACGGCCGTCCCATTTCGCCGAACGTAAGGTGTGTCGTGACGGACCGAAGGTGAGGTTGCTGTTCCAACGCTTCACGCGCGCGATCGAATGTGTCGGTGGCCGCGTAGAGGTACCGCGCACTATGAACCGTTTGCTGATGATTGAGGAACAGGACCGCATCTTCATCAATATCGATCGGATTGCCGGACCTGAGGCCGTCTCTGTATCGGAACACTCGCTCCTTTTGATCTGCCTCGAGACTCGCTTGTTCAGCGAACTCATAGCGCTTCACAATTGTCGGGCAGTGCAAGGCAATCATAATCTCTGGTGAGATCGGCAGGACGACTAGTATGCCGTGCGAAGTAAGTCCGAGTTCCCCATAGGGAAAAGCATTCATCACTGCGGTGGGATGATCAGAGATTATGAACCGATGGTCCCCGTTTGCTCGGTATAAGGCGGGATACAGGCGCAGAAGCGCGACGACCTGCTCGCTGCGATCAAGGAATGTCCGTACTGCGCCGAGGCGCAGTGCTGCATCGGGGGGCGTCGCCATGGTCGGATTCTGATCCGGATCGTAGCCGAGCTGCCGTGTGATCTCCCGAAGACGATCAGCGAGGTGCGCCCGCGTGGTTCGACTGAAATGCGTGCGAAGCATCTGGGTGGCGAACAAGTCGGCCAAAGCAAGCCGATCATCCTCGGATAGCCAGGCTAGCGATTTGCGCGAGAGGATCTCCGCAATAAGCAAAGCCGACCGGGTGTCGACTTCCTGGAACAGATCTTCGAAGTTCCACTTGCTGGCGCCGAGACTGATGGTGTTGAAGTCGTTCTCTGAGCCAGCGTTGAGGATCGAAGTTCGGAATGATCGATCCGTTTGTTTGTCGAGCACATAGAGAAAACGGCGCTCCGCGTCCGCAGAGAAATTTCGAAGCTGCGCCTGTGGTACGAAGTGGTGCTTTTTAGAAGGCCGGTTCATTGTCTCTATGCGGTGTATTGACACAGAACATCCGAGTTCCTATCGACGCGAACGTTTCGTAGGTAGCAGCTCACTACACCGCTGCCGGGTAGCATCATCAACCGTGAACTCCTCCGGCGATTTACCACCTAATTCCCGCCTCCTGCCTCGCATCCATAAATTAGCTCGCTCGTCGTCGTAATACCGGGATTGGGCGAGCGCGGCGAGCTCCGCCACGGCTTTTGCCTTCCGCTCGCTTGCTCGATGCTGAACCTCAATCTCTCTTGCTCGGTAATGGAGCGCGCGGACCGCATCCTCGTGACCAGCTTCGCTATCCAAAGCGACCTCGATGGGAGGGCGTCCCCCAGTGTTAGAGTTTGTCGTCACGAGCCAGAGTTCCGCTTCTCTCCCGATCTGTCGAAGCGCGCGATGCTGCAGATCGGCGACGCGGGCAGCTTTATCTGCCTCGATTTTCGCTTGATTGGCGCGTTGACGTTCGGCTTCTTCTGCATGCTTGCGCTCAAGTGCGCGCGCCAGGGCGCCGTGGTAGGGAAGCCCAAAAAGGTCTAAGCGTTCTCGCGGCGAGAACCGGATTTGCGTCGCGATATTATCCAGGTCGTTCGTGAGCGATCGCCACTTCGTTTCATCGAAGTCGATCGCATCACGAGGTGAATGGCCGCGTTCCGGGAGCATTGAACTCCACCATTGTTCAAATACGAAAGCAGCGGTCTCATCCGCTGGAAGAGTGGCAATCAGCTCCTCAACTAATTGACGGAGCTCGCGCGTACGCTTGACCGGTCGCGCGCGGAGCTCGCGCGCCTTATCGATCCGTGCCTGTAGCGTATGTGAGGGCCGCCAAATCTCAGTCGGATCCGAATGAACGAAGCCAAGGCGCTCGAGTTGCGTTAGATATGCTTCGACGGCCTGGAAGGGGGAGTTGAACGGAATCCCGGCCGCTCGCACCCCACATACGATTTCGTCCGAAATGTCAGCAAACGATGAGTCGAGCCATCGTCTGCTTCGGAGTGCCGCGAGCCCATTTCGAGTTCGGAAAGGCGTTTTCGTTGGAGCGAGCAATGCTTCCAGAATAGCCGCTTGCCATTCCGCAACGGCCACTGTGAAGCAACCAGCCCCATATACCGGCAGATTGATGAGGTCGGCGAGGCCGTTTTTCCGGGCCGAAGATTCGCATGCCCCGCTTCCCGGGGATTCTGACGGTGAACGATGGCGATAGGAGCCGCGGTAATTTTCGATTTGCGTCCGCCTCTCCTCTGCTCGCTGTAGCGCTCTCACTTCGAGGCGTGCGCGCGCTTCACGTTCCCGCGGATTGTGCAGCCATGTTCGCGGCGCGTCGTAAAGTATCCGGTCTCCGATCTCGCTGAGCTTGTGGTCGCGGTACTGGGAGAGGTCGATCTCGATTGCGCCGACATCCATCGCTTGGATCCGGGCGATTTTTATTGAGTCGCACGGATGAGTGACCTTGAATTCTACGATGAGCCTGCGATCGCGTAAGAGCAGCACGACGTCGGGAACGATCTGCCCATCTTTGGTTTCTAGGATCGCTCGATCGAAAGTACGCTTCGCCGCCCGGACAACAACTTCGCGATCCTTCTGCTCCTCCACGACCTGCGCTGGCAAAGTAATTTCCAGGCGCTCATCCAAAATGAGTTTCGCAAACTTATGCAGGGCCGTCTCGCCGGCGGACGCGCATGACCGGCCATCTTGCTGAGCATTGTGCGCAAAATGGTGGGCCTGCACATCTCCCTTTTTCGCAACCATCCGCCTTCCGCAGCCGGGACAGACGCAGTTGCAGGCGAGCCCGGAGGGCACCTCGCCAATATGCAGGAGTCGACCATCGGCAGATTCGGCGACGAAAGCGCCGCCTTGCTCCGTACAGGCAAACAGTTCTCTCAGGCGTATAGACATCGTCCGGCTGCTCCCTGGCCGGTATCGCCAGGTGGAGTGTCAGCGCCACTCCATCCATCGTGCTACCCGTGATAGGTTTTCCAAGAATAGATCGAGGTATGCTTCACTGCCCAATGCGAACCCTGCTTTAAGCAGTTGTTGCCTGGTAGGAGTTGATTTCAGCTCGTGTTCTATTGAGCGTCGCCCCTCGCTTCGCCAGCCGATGCGACCGACAGACATCCTAGCCTTCCTGTCGCCGTTCTCCAGTTGATCCTTCAGTGCCCTTTCACTGTTCTCTTCAAGGTGGACCAACGCCCCCAGCGCCTCAAAACGATCGAACAGCAGAGCATTGTCTGTGGGGACGCCCAAAAACGCCGTGCCCCACTCGAAGGATACGTCGAATAGATGGTCGCTGAGTGGTGTTTTTCGGCGGTTGTTGCCTGTCGTGAAACCTTCAACGTTATTCCAGAGATTGTCGTCTGACCCCCTCCAGTCCCACAGGAAGAGCGAATTCACGAGACGTTTTGGGTCCCGCTCGTCCCTAGGCATCGAGAGAGAAAACAGGTCATGCAAGGTCTTCCAACGCTCTGCTCTCGCAAGTCCGAGCCCATATGCAGTCATGAGCAGAACGGCCGGATACGTCCTTAGATCAAGCCATATATTCAGGCCGCTGCCCACCTTGTTCGCCCTGGCAACGACGCCGCGGATCGTATCGGCAATGAGTGCAAGCTCGGCGTCATCCCCCCATCGTCCGAGAACACCAAAGGCTTTCGCGAGCGGCTCGGTAGTGGCCTCATAGAGTTTAAGGCGTCGGCGGAATTCCTCAACGGACCACACACCCTGCGGAGAGAGCTCCTTCGCGTCGAGGCGGTCGAAAAGCTTGTTAACTTCCTGTGTGATGACTTCATCGAGTCGAATGCGAAATTCCGGCCTCGCAACGTACCGCTTGATAGAGCCGACGAGGATATCAATCGTCAGCGGACTCTGCTTCCGAGTCTCGGCGAGTGTTTTCACCAGCTCGGCCAACTTCAGAAAAAAGCTATCGGCGTCGGCAACCGGAATGGTCACAGCCTTACGCTGACTGATGATGGGCTCTGCGCCGCTCCCAACTTTCCCCCGTATGCTCCAGAAAGTAGGGTAACGCCTGTTAGGAGCGCGCAACAATGCTGCCCGTAGCGCGTCATCCCACTCGCCTGACCAACCGCAAACTATAAGACCGTGCTCATCCAAAATGCGGTCGAGCAGCGCATCGTATTGCGGCGGATACACGCCTAACTCTTCGTCGGTATTCAGGATGCGTGCATCCTTGTAGTCACCATGAAGCTTCAGCACGTAGCACGGGCTATGTGTGAGCGGCTCGGCTCCTGACAAGCTGTCGACGGAGGTGACGACAGTTGGCTCAACGCCAACTTCTCGCAGTGCATTTTCTAATAGCCGATCGAAATTGGTCGTTAGTATCACTCGGACATACCCGTCGCGAACCAGGCCCGCGATTGCATGGTGCGCGGCTGTCGGAAGTTTCTTACCCTCTGCACGATCGTCTTCGTCAGGCTCGATGTACGAATGTAAGATGGATCGCCGTTCGGCAGGCGAGGCCGCCAGTCCTGCTAGAATCGCTGAATAATCGGGTTCCGCACCATACGTTTTGCGATACCACGTCGCCCAATCGGACTGATTCTTGACGCCTTGCGCGAGCGCGACTCGTCGAACTAGGTCCAAAGTGATTTCCCATCCAGTTGGAATCCCGGCTGCACGAGAGAGACCAGAGCCGAGAAGCAAAGCATAGACACCCTTGCTCTCGAACATCGAGAATGCGAGCTGAGTAATCGGATCGCTTGATAAAATGCTCATGGCAGGCGCGAATCACTAGGAGGGAAGGGTCCGAGCATAGCAAGATTGCGCAGCAATCAATCGCCGCTCGCGCCTGCTCGGGCGCGCCGCTTCTCGTCGTCGGGTACGAATCGGTCGGCGTACACGACGGACGTGCCGCGCTCGCCGTTGCGGACATTGCCGCCGAGCGCGAGCGCCTGGCGGAAGGTGGGCCCGCTCTGGCCCGAAAAGCCGTGCCGCGGCGCTCCAAAGGATCAGCACGTTGATCCCGGAATAATTCCGCCCGGTCGCGGCGTTTGGCAAGTGGCGCCTTCGCAGCCGCCGTCCTCCAAGGTTGGACCCAGGCACGCGCCCGGCCTCAAGTTCTGCGATGATATTGTCGGTAAGTTCATCGTATAGCTCGCCCGGTCCTGGCCAGCCCGAGCTTGTCAGGTCTTTCTGGACATCACCGATCTCCGCGACCGGCGCCGGGGCCCCTCTTTCAGCCCTCAACCCGTCACGGCGAAGCCGGTCCGCACTCTCACTCTGAAGGGGGCGTTGCGGGGGCTCCCCGCAAAAGGGGGCGGCTGAGACGAAGGCCGGCCGCAGGGGATGGCGTTCCCCTCAGAAGCGCAAAGCCGGGTTTCAGCTTCTCAGGATTGGCATCTTTCCGCCTTTCAGGACATCACTCGTCCGGCGGATACTCACGCGGATCGAGCTCGGAAAAGTCGGTCAGCGTGTCGCATCGGATGCAATAGTACATCTGCGAGGCTTCCTGAAAATGCATGCCGCATAGACATCCGCAGAACGGGCAGCATTCGTCGATTTCCAGATCGGCCCATTCCCACACGCCGAGGTATTCGGGAATGGCGTCGCGATCATAACCGACGATCTGGAAAGCATCGGCGTTCTTGGCGACAAATCCAGCGCGGCCGGCGCGCTTGAGAATGGCCAGGATGTCACCCGGCTCGATGTCGAACCATTCTCCACGCACATGGGTCGATCCAAAATGCTTGTGCAGCTCTCGTTCAAGCTGGAAGGCGTCGGTCGCTTCGATCCACCCGAGCAGTCGCAGCTCCAAAGGATTCCCCGTGTGGAGGTTGCGCTGGCGCGCCTCGATGTTCTTCGCCACGCCGATCTTGATCGGGGAGCATCCGTTTTCATCTTCGCCAATGAAATAGACCGGCACGTCGCGCTCCCCGCAGCGTCAACGGAGCCGGTCGAGCAGGGCCTCGACCATTTCCTGATTTGAGTACGCGATGATGTCGAGCGGCCGGCCCTCCTGCCTCATCAGCGTGATCAAAAGGCAGGCCGTGAAGGGCCAGAAGGACGAGCCGGGCGGCAGATTGTAGCCTCCGATCATCGCCGTCAGCCGCTCGGCGATCGGTGGATACTGCCGATTGCCCCAATGCGCGTGGGTCGGCGTCATCGCATGGATGATCACGGCGGCGAGCGCTATTCCCATCGCGCGCTTCTGCTGGACTTGAGCGTAGTTGTCCTATGCTCCTTCGCATAGGCGGCGAGGCCGCTGGTCATGAACTCGCGGGCCCAGTTATCGCAGCCGATTTCCTCCTCGGGCAGTGTCGACGGTGCGCTCTTGTCGGCGCAATACATGACGTGCCGGAATTCGTGCAGCAGCGCGAAGGCCAGGGCAAACGCGACGAGGTCGAACATCGTCTTGTGCTGGACATCTCCCAAGCTGTCGCGGTCAGCGGTCGGCTCGGGGATGTCCGCAGGCCAGGAAATCTGTGCGGTCTGTTCGGCCGCGATGAGCGATTGAGCGGTGCTGACGCGCTGCTTGTAATCGAATTCGTATTGCCCCCGTTCGGCATCGATCTTGAGGGCCTGATCAAGCGGCATTCCGGTCCATGTCGCCACCAGCAGGGCCGGCGAATACACCTCGATGGCACGCCATGCGCTGAAGCCGAGCAGCCAGAAAAAGTCGATCGTCTTGGTGTCGAACTGGATGCGCTTGTCATCGGCCTTCATCGTCACGCCCTTGGTGCTCGGCGCGACTTCCACACCATGACCATACTGGCTCCATAGGCCGCTGATCTCGTCGGCGCGCTCGGGTACAGCCCCGCGCAGGAGATGGAGGACGATGGTCCGGTCGGATGGTTCCGTTTCCATGTTCAACGATGCTCCTTTGATGGGCGAGGACGGCGACGCATGCATGGCGGGCAGATCATGGCCGCTCGCTTTCGCCTTGCGCGCCGGCCATGCGCAGATGAGTGATCGATGAAATGACCGAGTTCGCCCACATGGTGTTGCACTCGACGTCGCCGCCGCGCTCGAACCAATGGGTCGCGCCGGGTATGAGATCGAAGGGAATGGGGTGCGTCGCCTGTGGGTTGTGAAAGACCTCCAGTTCCTGACACCAGGCTTCGCCCCAAGGCCAGAGCGCTTGGTATTCGGCGCTGTCGACCGACAGATCGAAATCAATGGGCTCCAGCGCGCCCGGCGTTCGGTCGAAGAGAATGCCGCGGCGGGTCATCGTGAGGCCCGGCGGCCGCCATCCAGCGAGAAAGCCCATGCGGTTGAATTTGGCGAGCGTCGCCGCGTTGCTGAAGATGACGGCAGAGAGGTGAGCGAAGTCGGGATCGCGGAATAGCCCGGCCGGAATGCCGTGCCTGCCCGTAAGATTGTTGATCGGCGTGCCGATCGCACGTCGCCCGGCGCCTTCGCCTTCGACATCTGCCCGCAGGCCGTAGAGATAGGTCGGCAAAGCCTCGCGGCTCCAAACCATCGAGCCGGATTCATAGAAGTCAGCGATCGCCAGAGCGAAGGGTATCCCCTTTACATGATCCAGCTCATGATAGTTGCGCTGAAGCTTGCCGCGCAGCGTCTTGGCGAAGCGCTCAGCTGGCGCGCCGGTTAAGCGTTCATTTCGATCGACCGGAGCATGCACCCAGTCCCCGATCCCGCCGGAGCGGGGCGTCTCGGAATTCGCGGTCACGGCTTCGATCCAGCAGGCGGCGCCATCGTTCTCGATCAGGAAGTCCGGTGAGACATGCTTCTGCCGGACGATCAGGCCTTGCTCGCGGAAGCAGGCAAGAAGATAGAGTTCGAAGAGGCGGGACGCGAAATTGCTGGTCTGCAGATCGGGGACGAAATTGGCATCCGGATTGGGAAGCGCGAGGTAGCATTCGCCGACCGCCATCAGCGCCGGGAAATGGCTGATCGTGCTCGTCAGCAGGTCGAACTCCGGCGATGTGCCTCGCGATCCGGTCTTCAGCAGAAGCGGCCGTCGCCGTGCGCCCGGCGGCAATGGCTCGGGCGGCTCGCCAGCGCGCATGCTGATGGTGAGCTGATCCAGCGCGGCTTCGGGAGTGGGATAGGGGCCGCCTTCATCGACGCGGACCCAGCGATGATCGACACGCCTGCGCAAGGCCAGGGCGGTGAAGGTCCCGCGCTCCGGATCGAGGAGGATGCAGCCGCTCGCGCTGCCGTGTCCGGCTTGATAGCTCCCGAAGATCTGCGCGGGATCAAAATTGGGCCCACGTTCGAGCGACAGCGCATAGAGCTCAAACTGCCGCTGGCTGATCGGCGTGATCAGTCGCTGCTCATCGCCGACGGCCATGATCAACCTCACGGAACGGAAGGCGCCAGACGCGGGCACTCGGGCGCATCGTCATGATGCCTCCGCTGCGGCTTGCGCCAGAATGTCGTTGGCCTCCCACTCGTCGCCGCGCGGCGTGATGACGAACTCGCGATCCCAGACGCCCCAGCTTGTCGCCAGCGGAACCTGCGCCAAGGGGTTGTGGACATAGGTCAGCGGGCGGCTTCGACGCGAGAGGTTGCCGAGGCCAACGCGCGACCAGATCACACCTGAGATGTCAGCGAAACGCTCGTCGAGAAACGCCGTGCGCGGGATCGGATTGCGTTCGCGGTCGATGAAGGGGGCCGGGTGAAATCCTTCGTCAACGACGTTGCCGGTCTCGCGATCGATGGTGATGTAGGCATCTCCGATCGGAAATAACGTGGTCATGATCAGCGGCAACGGCTGGTCGGCGACATAGACGCCGAAGCGGCTCGCACTGATCGCGATGATCCTCGTGTCTTCCGGGCCGATCACACCCTGTTCGAGATAGCGCGCGATCCTCTGCGCCTTGGTCCAGAACGCCCCGGACGTGCGCAACTGCGCCTGACGGATCGGTGCGGCGAAGAGGCCGCCGCCCTCGTTGAGGGGGACCGGACGCACGATCTGGTCAGGACCCGGTGCGCCTTCATCTGGGGTAATGGCCTCGATCCAGATTCGGCGGCCATCTTCCAGGACGCAGAGGTCCGGCTGACCGCCTTCGCGCTGGCGCTCGACGACGGGAAGCAGGGTGCGGCCCGCCTCGAGCAGCGTGCAGCCCAGATACATCTCCCAAAATCGGCCATCGACATCGCGTGCGAAACCCTGCCGAAAGTCGGGGTCGGCATAAGGCTCGTAACGCCCCCACATCTCTTGCAGCATGGCGTGAAGCTGCTGCTCGATCGGAAGCTCGGCGGCTTTCAGGTTTTCAAACCCGCGATCGAGATTGGCGCCGTCGACATCGAATAGATCAGTCATCATCTGCTCGTCTCATGCCCGGCGCAGCATCCGCTCGATGCGAACACGGTGGAAGCCGTGCGAATGGACCTGCTGACGAAGCTGCTTGATGTCGTTGACGCCGAACGCCACCGCCGCTTTTAGCGGGCTGGCGAAGGTAGCGTAGAAGGTCCAGCGCGCGCCGTTCGGCAGCGTCGGATTTTGCCGGCGATCGGTGATAACGACGTCGCGCGGATCACTGCTGTTGCGGAAGGCGTGAAAGGTGAACCAGTCAGGCCGGCGATAGCGTGCCGCCTTGCTGAAGGGCACCGACTGAACTTTCACATCGGTCTGGTCGAGCACCCAATCTCGCTGCTCCAGGATCTGCCGCACCATATGGCCGACCATCTGCTTCACGCGGTCGGCCAAGACCTCCTCGCGGAATTCCGCCAGGAGCTGCTCCTCGATGCCTTCGACCGCGGGCTTGCCGAGTTCGGACGCGGTCTCCAGGCGGGCGACGTTTTCGGGCCGCGTGAGAAAGGCCCAGATGCGCTGGCCAAGTTCGGAGGCGTAGAGCGACGCAAATTTTTCGGGGCTATAGGTAAACATGACAGGCCTTCCTTTACCGGGCAAATATGGCCGGTTATAAGCTCCTGTCAATGGTGCGCGCTGCGCGTCCGCAGATATCGCGGGGAGGCTGGATTGGATTTCGAGGATCTCGTGACGGCGCTCGAGCCGCCGCCGAACCGCGCCGGAAAATCGGACGGCGCCCACGAACATCATCTGTATGAGGGCGCGGTGATGGTCGCCTACGCGATGCACTTGCTCCGCACGCAGGGCGCACGGGACGTCCGTGTCCATCCCGACGGCGAGCACGGAAAGCAGTTCGATTTCGCGGGCTGGCTGGGGCGGCGAGCGTTCACCAAGGTCTCCGGCGTCGGTAGCACCGCCTATGGCGGAGTCTATCGAAATCCGGCGGGCCAGACGATCACCGTCAACCCGAAGTCCGGGCTCGGTGATGTCGTCGCGAATATCGGCGACCACGTCATCTCGGCCGAATGCAAGGGCGGCATTATCAACGCGCGGCATCCAGGCCAGTTGTCGCGGCTCTACCGGGGTCTTTGCGAGACCGTAGGCCTGCTGATGGCCACGCCATCGCAGGGGCGTCAGGTGGCCGTGGTTCCGCTGACGGACGGCACCTTGCGCCTGGCCGAGCGGCTCGCGCCGCGGTGCGCCTTGGCCGGCATCGAGATCGCGCTCGTCGGCAGCCGCGGCGAGGTTTTGGAAGTGAAAGCTAGAGAGGCGGCCAAGCAGGCGGCGGAAAGGAACGACACGTGAAACGGGTGCTGACTGTCGGGCTGACTTACACCGGCGACAAGATCGATGGCGTGGAGATCGAAAATCTCGGGCTCTGCCAGCCCGATGTCGATCGAGAGCGGGCGGCCTATCCGCTCTACGAATACGACACGATCATCATCAATCCGGAGAGCTACACGCATTTTCTGTTCGGTAAGGCCGGAGAGTTTTCGAACGAACTTTACGAGCTGGGCAAGCTGAAGGGGCAGAATGACCGCTACGACCTCGACTCCGCCTTCGATGGCGAGGACCGACGCAAGGAGATGGAGGCCGCGATTGCGGGTGGCGCGACGGTCGTTTGGTGCCTGTCCGAGCCGAAGCGGGTGAACTTCTTCGGCTATCGCGAAACCCATCTTGGATATGTGGCGCCGAAAGTGGCGAGTTTCGTAAAGCGTTCGGAGCTTCTCATTAAGAAGGGGCGCAGGATGGGGCCGGTCGATCTCGACAGCCCCTTCGCGCGCTATTTCGAGGTTCTGTCGCGGACCGGCGGCTGGACGCTGTGCCTATCCGATCCCGGCGAAGGCTATGGGTCGATCGCCGCGACGCCGGAGGGCTACAGCCTCGGCGGTCAGCTGATGCTCGGCACCCCGACGGGCTGGCTGCTGACGCCGCCGACGTCGCAGGAAGCCCAGAACCAGCTCGTTCGCGACAGCCTCGCGTTGGAGAAGGCCGATCCGGCGCATGAGAAGTATCACGGCATCTTCCTGAGCCATACTGGCGTCGACAAACCCTTCGTGCGCCAGCTTCGCAAGGATCTGCTCGCTCATGGCGTAGAGCATGTGTGGCTGGACGAGGCCGAAATCGACATCGGGGACTCGCTGATCGCCAAGATCGAAGAGGGGATGAAGCTCAGCCGCTACATCGCCGTCGTCCTGTCGAAAAAGTCGATCGGCGCTCCTTGGGTGAAGAAGGAGCTCGACGTGGCGATGAACCACGAGATCGCGAGCGGCGAGGTGGTCGTGCTGCCGCTGCTCTACGAGGAATGTGAGCTGCCAGAGTTCTTGAAAGGCAAGCTCTACGCCGATTTCTCCAAGCCCGAGGAGTACGAGGCGGTCCTCGGCAAGCTTTTGCGGCGGCTCCGGATCTCCTGATGAGCGAGACGGGTCCGAGAATGGCGATGCTGATGGCGATGACGGACCTGTGGCGCATACGACCGCCCGGGCCCGACAATATTCTTGCGCACCCGGCCTTCATGCGGCTGCGTGAGATCTGCCGCGACGACTACCCAAACGCCGGCAAGAAGGGGCCGAACTTCGCGCTCTCGACGGCATTGCGGGCGTTGGGCCTTCCATGTCACCTGCAGAAGGACACGGCCCATCTTGCCATGCCTGTGGAGGAAGCGGCGAAGGGATTGGACGCGGCGCTGCGCGCTACCCGGGCCAGGCGCATTCACCTTGCGCCGCTCGATCTTGCCGCCGACCTGCCGCCGCACGCATTCGGTCCGGCCAGGGTGTGCCGGTTGAGCGCCGACGAGCTGCGCGGCGTGATCGATGCGCGCCGGCTGAGGCGGCTTTATCCGCGTCAGGACTTCGATGCCGAGCGCTTCGCCGAATTCCACTGGCTGATCGTTGAGGAGGTCGTGGTGCTCGAGCAGGAGCCGGAGGAACGCGCGGTCCCGGTCCTGTTCATGGACCTGAGCCTAGATCTGGGGCGGGTCGAACCGCATCAAGGGCGGTTCCCGACTGCCTTGGAAGAAGCGCTGTTCTTCCTCCTGCTGGCCCCCTGGGAGAGCTGGTCGACCATGCAGGAAGTCGATTGGCGGGGCTTCCGTGTGCCATGGGTCTACACGATCGACAGCGACATCTTCGTTCGTCCCAGTTCGCCGCCGTCCCCCGACACGTTGAGCTGGGAGGACCGGGTCTACGACGATGGCTATGGCGGGACATACGAGGAAGAGCGCCCGGTCGAGCTGCACCTAGAAGAGGATGCAAAGACCGAGCTGACGGTGTGGGACCAGAGCCGATGGACGACCGTCGAGCAGGCGAAGCAATCGGTTTTGTTTGAGACGCCGATCCCTCACTTCCTCGTCCGCGCGTTCCTGGCCGAGGGCGTGGATGAATTCCTTGCGCACATCACGACGATCGAGGCGGCGCTCGGCTTGCGCGCGGACTATCAGAAGAATTTTCGCATCGCGCCTGACCGCCACAAAGGGATGCGCGCCACGAATAGAATTCGGGGACGGGTGGCCGGCCTGCTGGGCGATCGACGCTTCGCCGATCAGTATGAGCAGCTCTTCAACGTGCGAAGCGCATTCCTGCACGGCCGAGCCATGACCGCCATCTCGACGAAAGAGCGGGTGATGGCGCGGTCGTTGGCCCGCCAGATCGTCGAGGCGTTGATCCTTGCGACGCTCGCGGGGCCGATCAGCTCGCGGGAGGATTTCCTGGATGGTCTACTCGACAGGGGTTCGCCCTTGATCTAGCCGAAATAGACGGCTCCCCAGCAAGTCCGCTGGCTTGAAAACTGTCAGAAAACCGCGTATATTTCTGACAGGAGAACGGCCATGCAACGGTTAACCGAACAGATTCTCGCGCATGCCGAAGGGTTGCCGGAAGGTACGCCCGTGGCGGCTAAGAGCTTGCTTCACCTCGGTAATCGCGCCGCGGTGGATCAGGCTTTGTCGCGTCTGACTGAGCGGGGCCAACTGATCCGGGCCGGTCGCGGCGTCTATCTCCGTCCCATCACGAGCCGGTTCGGAACGAGGGCCCCCTCCGTCCAGCAAGCGGTCGAGGCGCTCGCCAACCAGCGCGGCGAAGTCATCGTCCCGAGCGGGGCGGCGGCGGCCAACACTCTCGGCCTGACGACCCAGGTGCCGGTTCGGTCGGTCTATCTAACCTCCGGCCGCAGCCGAACGATGAATCTCGGCAAACAGGTTGTCGAACTTCGTCATGCTCCGCGCTGGCAACTCGCCCTGGCTCATAAGCCGGCTGGCGAGGCGGTGCGGGCGTTGGCCTGGCTTGGGCCGGAGAAAGCGGAAGCCGCCTTGAAAACGTTGAAGCGGAAGCTCTCGCCGTCCACTTTCAGCGAACTGGTCGCGGCAGCGCCGCAGCTTCCGACCTGGCTCGCGCGCAGCGTAGGAAAGGCGGCGCATGGCTGACGCCTTTCTCCACCTTCCGGTCGCTGACCGCCGCGAGGCGCTAAGCGTCGCGGCCGATCAGTCGGGACGACCGGCGCACCTTCTCGAGAAGGATGTGTGGGTGGTTTGGGCGCTCGCCACGCTCTACGGGTCGGCGCTCGGCGAGCATCTGGTGTTCAAGGGCGGCACGTCACTGTCGAAGGCCTATGGGGTCATCCGGCGGTTTTCCGAGGACGTCGACCTGACCTACGACATCCGGGCGATCGCGCCCGACCTGGTGGACGGCAACGGCGAGGCGTTGCCGAAAACACGTAGCGAGGAGAAGCGCTGGTCGAGCGAGGTGCGCAAGCGCTTGCCGGATTGGGTGGCGGGCACCGCGCAGCCGGTCGTCGCGGACGCGTTGGCTGCCGCGACGTTGGCGGCTGCCGTCCGCGTGGAAGGCGAGAAGCTGTTTGTCGACTACGAGGCGACCACCGCTGGCTCGGGCTACGTCGCACCGAGTGTGATGCTGGAGTTCGGGGCGCGATCAACGGGCGAGCCGGCGAGCCTCCGCGACATCAAATGCGATGCATCCGGCCTGGTTGAAGGCGTAACGTTCCCAACAGCGCGGCCGCGCGTGATGCACGCCGAGCGGACCTTCTGGGAGAAGGCGACGGCTGTCCACGTCTTCTGCCTCCAGCAGCGGCTGCGCGGTGATCGCTTCGCACGCCACTGGCATGACATAGCGCGTCTGGATGACGCCGGCCTGGCGGATGCGGCTTTCGCCGATAGGGAGCTGGCGAACGCGGTCGCGCGCCACAAGGGCATGTTCTTCGTTGAGAGGGCGGCCGATCGAAGTCCGATCGATTATGCGGCTGCCGTGAATGGCGGTTTGCAGCTCGTGCCTGGCGGTGATGCCGCGAAGGCGCTGGAAGAAGATTATGGTCGCATGGTCGAGGACGGTCTGCTGTTGGAAGATGCTGAAACCTTCGAGGTCCTCATGGCGCGGAGTGCAGATGTCGCGCGCCGGGCAAACGAGGCGGCGAAATAGAGATTTGGGGGGAATGCGGTGGCGGATGCAGACAAGACGGAGCCATCGAAGCTCACATTCAAGTTTATTCGCGGCGTCGAGGGTGAGAAGGCTGATTATGATTGGCCTGATGGGGCGGATATTGTCAGAAAGGCGTTGGCTGAGTCACTGAATGCCAAAAATGTGGCGTTCCTCCTGGGAGCTGGCTGTTCTTCGTCGTGGGCTAATGACAAGGAGGTCGGCATCCCAACGATGGCGCCCCTCGCGAAGGAATTCACGGCGGCACCGAAGGAAGGGGATCAATCGTTCCCGACAGCCGACGAACGTGATGCTCTGTTGAAGCAGTTTGGAATCGACCTCGGTGCCGCGGAGTATGCGCGCAACCTAGAGCGGCTGATGGAGCTTCTTTTCAGCCTGCGCTTCGTCTTAGTGCGCAGTTCGCTGAGTGATGCCGCCACAAGACTCAAGACTGTCGAATCGATCATCAAGAAGGTTCAAACATTTCTTTGGGCCAAATGCACGAACGGCGCCTTCGCGAATGGCGACCATACCGTCGTTGGCCTTTATGAATCCTTCTATCGCAAGCTTGTGCTGCGCGACCGATCTCTTCCGCGTCCTTGGGTGTTCACCACGAACTACGATCTCTTCAACGAGACCGCAATGGATAGGCTCGGCCTGCCATACACGAACGGCTTCTCCGGCGTTGTCGAACGGCGGTTCAATCCAGCGACGTTTCGGTACGCCCTCGCTGAACAGCTCGATGTCACCAGCCGCAAGTGGTCTGCGGTCGATGGCTTTGTCTATCTGTGTAAGATTCATGGGTCCATTAGTTGGACAGAGGACGATCACGGACTTTTCCCGATCCGAGAAACGGCCGTCTCCAAAGAACCGGGCAAGGTGATGATCTATCCGACGCCTGCCAAGCAGAATTCGAGCCTTGGGTCTCCCTATGCCGATCTGTTTCGGGAATTCCAGTCACGCATTGTTCGCGAACAGAGCGTGCTATTTACGATGGGGTATGCCTTCGGCGACGAGCACATCAACAATATCATCTATCAGGCCCTGACGATTCCCACGTTCCGGCTCGTGATCTTTGTAGATCCAGATTTGGACGGGGAGATTGCGAAGCTTCGCGCGCTAAATGATCCACGAATTTGGATCATTGGGGGTGCCGGACGCAGCGCCGGACGCAAAGCCCATTACTTCGACACCATTATCGAAGAGTTCATGCCGCAACGCCCGAGCGAGCGCATTGATGACGCCGTTCGGAAGGTGATCGAGGCGATGGCCCCGAAGAAGGAGGCCGCGGCTCCCCAGAAGGGGGAGGATGACGATGAGTCGTGACGATCGGAAGCGCGCAATCGGCAAGGTGGTCTCGGTCGCGGCCGACCGTTTCGTGATCGAGATGCATGCGGGCACCGACAACTTCACCGTCGTCGGATTCGACGACGTTCACTATGTCGCCAGGCTCGGATCGTTCCTGATGGTCGCGGTGCAAACCGAGTACGTGGTTGTCGAGGTCGTCGGCCTGCGTGAGCGCGACGTTGGTCATGTTAGTCGCAGTGAAGGGGAGCTGGATAAGGCTTCTTCGGCGAAGTACCTCGATGTCGTTCCCGTCGGGATGCTGCCTCAAGATCGGCGCGAAAGGTTTCGCTTCGGCGTCTCCGTGTTCCCGTCACTCTACGGCGACGCACTGTATGCGCTGGACGCTGAACTGGATCGAGTCTTCGAAACCGATCATCCTTCGGAGCCTACACCCCCGATCGACAATGTTCCACCCACGCCACCTGATGCCACCCGCTATCGCGCATTGACGATCGGCCGGTCCGTCATATTCGAGGGTTACGACGTTAAGGTCAGGATCGATGATTTCTTCGGCGGACACACTGCCGTCCTGGGAAACACAGGGAGCGGGAAGTCCTGCACGGTCGCATCGGTCCTCCAATCCTTGTTCGAAAAGGCGGAAGAACACCATGCTCGCGGTGCCACGTTCGTCGTATTCGACGTCAATGGAGAATATGCGAAGGCGCTGTCGCCGCTCGCAAAGCGCAAGCAGATCGGCGTGGACCATGTCATTCTGGACGGCACCGCACGCACGGAGCGTTTTCGTCTGCCCCATTGGTTTCTGGAGCAGTCAGAGTGGGAGCTGCTTCTGCAGGCCAGCGAGCGCACCCAACTACCGATACTGCGCATGGCGCTCGGGCTGGCAACATTGTTCTCAGCGGGCAGCGCGGCGGAGCTGAAGGGGATCAAGAACCACATTCTGGCAACCTGCCTGAGCCAAATTCTTCGTGACGACACAGGCAGTCCGTCAAAACACGATCGCATGGTCGGTCTGCTGCAAAGATTCAACACGCCGGAGATCAACAATCAAAAGATCGCGCCATTCATCAAAATCGGCTTCGGCCAGATGGCCAACCCTGCCGGTTTAACAACCTATTTGTTGGGAAACGCCAATGGCGGCGGATTTATCATCGAAGGTTTGAAATTCCCGGCATATGCCAACCTTCCCTTTGAGTTTTCCGCGTTGGGAGAGGCGCTCGATCTGGCGATCCTATACGAGGAGGCTCACGGTAACCGTCAGATCCGAGATTACTGCTCGCAGATGCTGACGCGTTTTAAGTCGCTCGAGGAGCGACCTGAATATGCGTTCCTGCGCTACGACCTTCAAGGAAGCCAAGCTGGGCCGTCGCTCGAAAACTTCCTTGAGCAGCTCCTCGGTTTGGCACGCGACGGAGCGGGTTGGGTCAAACGCAACCAGATCGTCATCATCGACATGAATGCGGTGGAGGATGAGGTTGTCGAGCTCGTAGCGTCAGTGCTCGCTAGAATGGCCTTTCGGCTGCTCCGACAAGCAGATCCACGCAATCGGTTTCCGATCCATCTGCTTCTTGAGGAAGCGCATCGATACATCGCGGAGAAGCCATCCCGCTATGCCATAGACGCCAGCAGAGTTTACGAGCGGATTGCCAAGGAAGGGCGAAAGTACGGGCTGTTCATTCTCGCCGCTTCGCAGAGGCCCAGTGAACTCTCGAAGACCATTCTTTCGCAGTGCTCGAATTTCGTCATCCATCGAATCCAGAATCCCGACGACCTTGCTCATATACGGCAGATGACCCCGTTCATCTCCGAGGCGGTCCTGAAGCGGCTCCCGTCGCTTCCGAAGCAGCATGCGCTGGTCTTCGGCACCTCCGTGAACCTTCCCACGACCTTTCGCGTGCGCGACGCAAATCCTTTGCCTGCAAGCGATGACGCGAGAATTAGAGATTTGTGGTTCCATGAGGAGGGGCGAGCGGCTCAGGTTCGCATTACGCCGGCAACTTTCGAACATGGCGATGATAGCGTCGCGGCTGAGGGGAAATGAGTCGACGATCGATAGTTGTCGAAGGGCCGCTTGCATTCCGTACAGCGCGGATCGCTGCCGCACAGCGAGCGGATTCTGGGCTGCAGATTTTCACACTTCCACTGCTTGCTGCACGTCTCGCCGGAGGCTTTAACCGACCGGCGCGATCCCAGGACCTCGACCCAGCCATTCGCGCTGCACTCGCCGCCGGCGGCTTGACGGAGCTCGAAGGTATCCGTCAGCTTCCGGGCACGACACGGTCAATCGCCCGCACGCTCGCAAAGGTTTGGCAAGCCGACCTCGATCTTGAGGGGCTCGCTAGCCACAATGCTCGGCTTGCCGAGCTTGCGGAGGTCGAGCGCCGCGTTCGCGCCAACCTCCCAGCAGGGGTTCTGACACCGCGCGACTTGCGCGATGCCGCAATTGCGCACGCGGCCCATGCGGCTGCAGCGCTCGGGTCAATCGATATCGATCAGCTCAGTGAGATTGCATCGGTCTGGCGTCCGCTTCTTGCGACGCTCGCGAAGACGGTCCCACTCGCTTGGCGCAATCCTGGAACCTCCGATGCGAACTGGTTTCCGGGCCAGTTAATTACCAGCGACCGCGAGATGGCTGCGGACATATCCTTAGTTTCCTGCGCGAACCCGCGCGCCGAAGCAGTCGAAGCGCTACGTTGGATGCGTGAACTCATTGCCTCTGGCCGCGCGCGACCCGATGAGATCGCGATCTGTGCCACGGCCACCGAGGACTGGGACGAGCACTTCCTGGTTCTCGTCGCGGACGCGGATCTCCCACTCCATTTCTCGCACGGCGTGCCGGTCCTCGCATCGCGCGAGGGACAAGCGTGCGCCGCACTTGCCGACGTCCTGCTCAACGGGCTTGGCCAGGATCGCCTCCGGCGACTGTTCGGCCATGCCGCGGGTCGAAGCCGTGCCTTGGCCGACTTGCCTGCGGACTGGTCGCTCGGCCTCCAGCCTGGTGCGGCGCTGTTCGAGATTGATCAGTGGCAGCGCGCGCTTGACGAGGCGACCGGCCGCCGCGCCGACGCAGGCGATCCAAGACCGGTCGTGATGCCCATTCTGCGGCTGCTTGCGAGTGGCCCCGAGGCGGCTGCGCAGGCCGGCGCGATGCTATTGGGCACAGCGGCCCGTGCGCTCTGGACCGAGGCGCTTCGACGCGCGCCGGCCGAAGGGCTCGAATTCTCACTAGAGGACTTGCGGCTGCCCGATGGACGCGATCCAGGCGCGAGCGCTGTCTGGTGCCCGGCGAGCCACCTTGCAGGTGCGCCGCGTCCCTGGGTGCGCCTGCTCGGCATGACATCGCGCTCTTGGCCGCGCCGCACGGCCGAGGACCCACTGATACCGGCCCACATCCTGCCGCGCTCTGTGCTTGACCCTGATCCCGTCGCCGAGCAAGATCGACGCGCCTTTGCCGTCATCACCAGTCAGGCGGCGCGCGGCTGCGTTCTCTCGCGAAGCCGGCGTAACGCTCAAGGTGGGCAGTTGTCCGCCAGCCCGCTGATCCCGCAGAGCGCATCTTTGCAGATCCTGAAGCGGGCGCGCATTCCGCAGCATGCATTCAGCGAGGCCGATCGTCTTCTTGCACGGCCGGACGAAGCGGCGACATCGCCGGCGCTCACCGCAGCCAATCTCTGCTGGCGCAACTGGCGGCGCCCGATCGTCACCGCCCACGATGGCCAGGTTCGCGCAGACCATCCCCAAATCGTCCGCGCAATCGGTGATGTCCAGTCCGCCACCTCCTTGCGGCTGATGTTGCGCGATCCGCTCGCCTTCGTCTGGCGCTACGCGCTGGGCTGGCGCGCGGTCCCAGAAGACGATCAGCCCCTCACGCTGGACGCACGCTCTTATGGTGAGCTGGTCCATGAGTTGCTGAAGCGCACGGTTGATGCGCTCGAACCTGTGCCGGGCTATGCGCGTGCGTCCCGGGAGGAAATCGAAGCTGCGCTCGCGACCTCGACGGAGACGGTCCGCACGCATTGGCCACTCAAGCGATCGGCGCCGCCCGCGTTGCTCTGGAAACACACGCTCGCTGCCGCAGCTCAGCTCGCCCTCAAGGCACTGACGCTTGACGAGACGTTCCAACCCGGTACGCGAAGCTGGACGGAGCTTGCTTTCAGTCAAGCTGGCGATGGTGCGATGGCACACGATCTACCCTGGCGCCCCGATTCCCTTGTTACGATTCCCGGTACCCAGGTGCGCATCCGAGGCAATATCGATCGGCTCGATCTCACCGGCGACCGTCGCGGCGTGCGCGTGTCGGACTATAAGACCGGCGTAGAACCGCGCCGAGCGGAGGAGATCGTGCTTGGCCGCGGTGCGGAGCTTCAGCGCGTCATCTATTCGGTCGCGGCCAGTCAGTTGCTCCCCGACAATCCGCGCGTGATCGCGCGCCTCGTCTTTCTCGGCAACAAAGAGCCGAGGCCCTATCGCCTACCGGACGTCGACCAGGCGATCGCCGAACTCGGCGGGCATGTCACGGCGGCCATCACCCTCCTGCGCGGTGGCCATGCCCTGCCTGGCCCCGACGCTCAGGAAGAGCACAATGACTTCCGCATAGCCCTGCCGTCGTCGCCAGCAGCCTATCTTCAGCTCAAGAACGGCGCGTTCATGCGCGCTTTCGGAGGGTTTGCACGAGTGTGGGGCTGCCGATGACACTCGCCGACGATCCCGCACGGCTTCGCATCCTGACTGATCTCGACGCCACGTTGCTCGTCGAGGCCGCCGCCGGCACCGGCAAAACGGCGCTAATGGCCGGACGCCTGACCATGCTGCTCGCGCGTGGCACCGAGCCCGGCGCGATCGCCGCGATCACTTTCACAGAGCTTGCCGCGAGCGGGCTGGCGACGCGCGTGCAACGCTATGTCGAGGAGCTGCTTGCGGGACGTGTGCCTCAACCTTTGCGGCTTGCTCTGCCCAACGGACTAAACGTGGACCAACGACGCGCACTTTCCGGTGCAGCGGCGAAGCTCGACGAACTGACAACCGCCACCATTCACGCATTTTGCCAGACGATCATCTCCAGCTATGCGGTTGAGGCCGACATTGATCCGGGCGCGCGCATTCTTGACGCCGTTCAGGCGGCGGCGGCCTTCGATTCCGTCTTCGAGCAGTGGCTGAAACGGCGATTGAATGCGCCCGAGCGGCCAGGCGATGCCATCGCGACACTCTCGCGCGATGATCCGCGTCGCATCGTCGATACTCTTCAGGAACTCGCACGCTTCCGTCTCAGATATCGCGGCGCACGCGCTCTGCCCGCCGAGCTCGGCGGTCGGCCCGACATCGACCTGGTCGACGCCGTCGCGGACTTCCGACGCTGGATTTCGTCGCAGCCGGTCGAGCCCAAGACCCTAGAATTGGTCGGAGAGCTTGAGACGCTCGCCAACTTCTACGCCGGTAGTTTCGACCCTCCACCGGATTTTGCCACGCTCTGGCGTCTCGCCCATCCGCCACAGCTCGCGTGCATGCGCCGACACAGTTTCGATCTTCTCACGCCGAGACGGAAATCAGCTTGGGAGCGTGTCGCGGGCAAAGAGCGAGGCGCGCTCCTCAATGAAGAGGCGACCGCATGCTTTGAGCGGGTCAATCGCTGCTACCGGACCGTTCTTGGTCGGTTCGCGACCGCGCTTGTCGCCCAGCTTGCGGCCGAGCTCGACGAAGTACTCGATGACTACGCCGCCTTCAAACGGGCCGCTGCAGTCTTGGACTTCGACGACTTGCTCGAGAAGGCGCGTGCGCTGGTGCGCCAGCATGACGACGTGCGCCGCGCGCTTGGAGAACGCTATCGCCACATCTTCGTCGACGAATTTCAGGACACCGACCCTGTTCAGACAGAGATCCTCTTCGGGATCGCGGGGAAGGATCGCGCCGGACGCTGGCAGGACAGCGTGCTGCGTGCCGGGGCTTTATTCATGGTCGGTGACCCGAAGCAGGCAATCTATCGCTTCCGAGGCGCCGATATCGGCTCATACTCGCAGGCGCGCGCCGCTGTTGAGCGGCAATTGCCGGAAAATATCGTTCAGGTCACCGCCAATTTTCGTTCGCGTCCCGACATCCTTAGGCACATCAACCGCTGCTTCGCGCGCCCGTTGTCGGGAGAAGGCCAGCCCGGTTACGTGCCGCTCACGTCGACGCTCGGCGACCCCGATCATGATCTGCCCTGCGCGGCGCGAATCACAGTGGATGTGCCGCCTGATTCTCGGCCCGCTCAAATCCGCGACGCGGAGGCCGAAGCCGTTGCCGATCTCTGCACCCGCCTTATCGGCAATCTCCCTATCCGCGACGAGGACGGCGCAATCGTACCGCTCACTGCCGGCGGCATCGCCCTGCTTGCGCCAACTGGCGCCGAGCTTTGGCGTTATGAGCGCGCGCTCGAGCAGCGCGGGCTGCCGATCGCCTCGCAGGCCGGCAAGAGTTTGTTCCGCCGGCAAGAAGTGCAGGACCTGCTCGCGCTAGCTCGCGTACTCGCCGACGCTGGCGACACATTGGCCTTCGGCGCGCTGCTGCGTGGCCCACTGGTCGGGCTTACTGAGGAGGAGCTACTCGACATCACCGTGGGTCTTCCGCCGCATCTCGATCGCGCCGAAGCGCCCCAGCGCTTCTCGGTGCTGACCGATGTCGATCATGTCGCCCATCCTCTGGCACGTCGCACGCTCGCGATCCTACAAGACCTCAGAAAACGCGTGCGGGCGACCACGCCTGCGCTGCTCTTGGCCGAAGCGATCGAACGCCTCGCGGTCCGTGCAACCCTCGCCGCGCGCGAGGGTGATCGTAGTGCGCGCGCGGCCGCCAATCTCGAAGCGTTCCTGGAACGTGCGCGGCCTTACGGTGTGCGAGGCCTCAGGAAGTTCGTTCGGGATCTCGCCCGGGAATGGCGCGACGGCGTGCCCCACAATGAGGGACGAGTTGATGCGGAAGGCGATGCGATCGAAATCATCACGATCCACAGCGCTAAGGGTCTCGAATGGCCGGTGGTAATTCCGATCAACACCGGCACCTTGCTGCGCTCGCGCGAGGCATTCGTCTACCGCGCCGACGACGAAACACTGCATTGGCTGATTGGCGACGTGGTTCCGCCGGAACTGCTTCGCGCACTCGAGTCTGAAGACGATAGCTTGGCCCGCGAGCGGGAGCGCCTCTGGTATGTCGCCTGCACGCGCGCCCGCGAACTTCTGATCGTTCCGGAATTGCCTCAGGCTGAGCAGCGGTCCTGGGCACGGATCGTTGATCTTGCGCATCGGGACTTGCCGCAGCTTGTCCTGTCGCACTTGACGCCGGTCGCCCGCGTGACCGACGTCGCGCCTCCGAATACGCAGACGCCGGAGCTGTTCGGGGCAGAGCGTGCCGCGATCGCCGCCGCGGCGATGCCGCTCCAGTGGCTGCGGCCAAGCGATCACGATCCTGATCGAGCGCCAAGAGGTGAGGCGATCGCGATGGAGCCTGGCGAAGCCCCAGAAACCGAATTGCCGGTCGGCGCCGGCCGCGTGCGGGGCCTTATTCTCCACAAGCTGATGGAGGAGATGCTTACCGGCGAACTGGCCGAGGAGATGCCGGTCGTCGCTGCACGTGCGCGAGTGCTGATGACGCAGCTTATAATTGATGCTGACAACGGAGCGAAGCTTCCGGACCCAGAGGAAATAGCGGTGACCGTCGCGCGCACCCTTGCACTGCCCGAAATCGCCGCACTCAGGCCAAGCCTCGCTCCGGAGTGGCCAATTTATGCGATGCTCTCGGCTTCACCCGCGGCGACTGCGCTGGCTGGGCGGATAGATGCCATCGCTGTTCAAGATGGTCAGCCTGCCGTTGTCCTGGATTGGAAGAGCGATGTCGCGCCCAGCGAGCAGGATAGGCGCGATCATGCCGCTCAGCTGAGCGACTATCTTCGTGCCACAGGAGCACCTCGGGGCGCCGTGGTTTACATGACGGATGGCGTCATTCGGTGGGTCACGACTAGAACGCCACGGTAAAATTCGTGAGGCGGTCTTTTGGACGCTCCCGATCGGGGCTGCCCACCCGGCTAAGCACTGCAAACGGGTTGCGTTATGACGGCGTGGCTTTCACGACGGCAGATTTTTGGGGGTCATACCGATCTTCGTCGTAGTCTGTAGGAAAATCGGCGAGCTCGGTCTGCTTTGTATTTATCAGGCGTTTTGGCTGCGCCTGATGATAGATGGCGAAAGGTTCTCTTTCCACCTTGAACAAAGAACTCAGCAATTTCAGCGCAATTGGCGCGCAGCGCGTTGACAATTTGGACGCAGCCCAAAATACGTGTCAGATACTAATCGTCGAGTTGACTCTCGAACTTCATTAGGAGGAACTCGGCTATGCCAGGCCCTTCCAAATGGAGGCCGATCTCGTCGAGAGGATTATCCGGTGAACCCGACTGAGAGCCCCAATTCATCGTGCTCACCACGACGTGATCTCTGTCCCACAAAAGAAACTTTGCATGGACTTGCGGATCCTCCACGGCGATCAGATCGACTACACCATGTAGCCGTTCGCGGTGGGCCTTGACGTGCCGCCGTTTGATCGGCCCGGTCTGGCGCGAGTAGTAAACACGGACGTCGTCGAGTCGGCGTCCTGCGATTTCGGCGGGGTTAAAGATCGCCGGCACCATGGGAGCTCCGACCTTGTTGGTACAGCAGACAAATCGCTCTTCGGCTTCGTGAGCAACCCTCCGAATCAATCGCTCATGATCGTCAGCCTGGAGAATGCTCATCCGAACTGGAATACTCCCTCCAGCATCGGCGCTAGATGTTAAGGCGCTCCGCGAGCGCCTTAAATCCGATGCTATGAATTGGAGCGTCTCAATCGAACGGCTGGCGCTTGAAAGAGGTGACACGATAGAACGCAAAAGATCCAGGCCCGCCGCGGCCGCGCGGTTCTCTGTCAGCTCGACAGACACCTCCAAGGCAGAAAAGGGCGACGACAGCCAATTGGAGGAGCCGAGCACGACGACAGCGCCGCCGTGGCCGTCATCCGCGGCAAGGCATTTCACATGGCTTCGAACAGAATCGCGCTGCGTGAACACAAAGCCACGCGCGCGACGGACCGACGAGAGCCGCATATTGAGCTCCTGCATCGCGATCGCGTTCTTTCTGTCGGTGTCTAGCGCAGTACCGTAGAACAAGTGGCAGCGCACGCCACGCTGCGCAGCCTGTTCAAGAGCTTTTCGAATGCGTTCATGTTGCTCCGTGTATTTTTCGCCGTGAGGCGTCACAAAAGTCGAAAGTACGAAAACGTCTTCCTCGGCCTGACCCACGATGCGTTCGAAGCATTCGAGATGCTGTTCGCCGCCGACGATCAATTGATCGGTGCCAATCATCGTATCGACGGTCACTGACCGGCTTGGCTGCGGATCGCTAGCTTCCGGCAGAATACCAGTCCTGATTGTTGCTTGAAGAGCGCCGATCAAGTCCTGGCTGGCCCCCTCAGGGAGCAATCCGTTCTTGACGTCGTTCAGTTCGATCGCGAGATATTTTCTTTCGAGAACGGAGTTGATCGTTTGAACGCCGCGCAGCCATTCGCCGGGACGGAGCATGCCGGCGACGAGCTGCGTTACGCGGACCGCCATTGTGTCATCGGTCTCATCTGGGCCCGGAGGAAAGTTGACCTTGTGATCTGTATGGGTCATCCGATAGAGTGGAGCGGTCTCGACGTCGCGGTTGCGAAAGACCGAGTGTCCGACCTTCTCCAGCACTAGACTGATGTGAATCTCCCGATCTTCAGTTCGCTCCGGCAAGGCGCCACCCAACCGGATGAAGTCTTGACCGACGCCGCTTGTCGCCAATTGAGGGACAGGAGCCAGGCGAAGCTCGACCAGGCCGAACTGCATCAACCGCGCGATGGTCGAGCCCGCGACCTGGCTTGGAATCCCGAGCGACGTTGCCACCTCTTCGATCGTTTCTGGGGTGCGATCGAGCGCGAGCAGGATCATTTCTTCGATTGGACTCCATCCCCATGTGCGTTGAACGATGGCGCGCGCGCGATAGTGCCAAGCGGGAAGGTAGATTTTCACGCCGGAAGCCTCCCGTTCTCGTCGATCGCGACGATGGATGCGCCTTTCACCTTAATGCTAGGAGCATCCTTCCTGACGAGCTCGTAATCGGTCCCGGCGAGGGTCGCGAGCTCCTTCAGCATCTTTCGTAGGAATTCAAGATCGTCCTTTTTTGCATCCGGATCGATTCCTTCGACCACTTCGCGAATGAAGCGCTGGCTTGTGGCAAGAATCAGCTTTTGCTTGGCGCGGCTGAGCAGCACATTCATGCGCTGTGGGCTTTTGACGAATCCGAGCGCGCGCGATCCCACCATGACATTGTTGCGCGTAAGGCTGGCGGCCACGACATCGGCTTCGCCACCTTGGAAGCTATCGCTGGTAAAGACGAACTCACCATTACTGCGCGGGCTCGCGAAGCCGAACAAGGTCTTGTCTTTCCTGACTTGGCCGCGCAGTAAGCGCTTGAACCATCTCACCTGCGCCGCGTAGGGCGAGATGATCACGAGGGTCGGTCGGCGGCCGTCCGCGCCAACTATCGGCCGCAACCCTTTCAAGGCCGCTATCAAGGCCTGCGCCTCAAGCTCGTTGCGGAATGATCGCTCCACTTTGTGTTCGAAATGTCGCCGTTTTGACATGCTGAGGGGCGGAAAATCGAGAAGAACGATTGGAGAGGTGAGGTACGCGACCGTGGACGTGACCGTTAGCGTGCGACGCTTGACGCGGTCGGAGGGAGCGAGCTTTCTGTCATAAAAAGTATTCGAGACGAGATCGCCGATGGCGGGGTGCATGCGGCTCTGTTCCAGCAGCGTGTTGACGATCGTGCTCGGACGCCCCGTGTCCTTTTCGCGCTCAATTTCGCGCTCAGCTATTGATCGAAACGGTTCTTCAAGACGCGCCGCTGTTGCGAGAGCCTCCCTCATCAGATGTTCGCTCGACTTAACTGTATCAAGCGCCTCAGTAACTTCCGGCGGTAGATCGGAGATGGTTTCAAGCCGCTCCTTCGCGTCCCGCAGCAGATCAACTGCGCGCTCGGGATCGTAGAATTGTTGCCGCTGGGCGGCATCGAATGGAGAGAGTTGGTTGTGATCGCCAACCATGATTCTTCTGTTGCCCAGCAATAGCGCGCCGATCAGTTCCGCACCGTTGGCGCGGGCCGCTTCTTCGACGATGACCCAGTCGAATTGATCGCCATCGGCAATCATCTCCTCGATGATGTGCGACGATGTCGTGGCAAGCGTGACATCGGAAGAGCGCAGCAGCAGATTGTCGGTATCGCGAAATACGCGTTCCGCAACCGTCGCTTCCGACGCATCAACGGGCCGGAGCGCCTGCTTGATTTGATAGCGTTGGTTGACCATCATGCTTTCAGCGGCGTGGTCGACCGTCGAAACGGACCTAAGAAGATCAACGGAGCTCGCACGCAAGGAGCTGACTTCATCGGTCGATCGTGTCCGCTCGACACGAACGACGATCTTCGTGCCGCTCGCCAGTGTCGCCTTGAGTTCGTCCTCCATTTGAATCAAGGTCTCGTGGTTTTGCGCCGACACTAGAAGCCTTGCGTCCGGTGTTTTGTCCAGAATGCTTTTGACAAGATTCGAAATTAGGAACGTCTTGCCGACGCCAGGAGGGCCAACAACGACATTGATGGACTTGCCTGATACGATTGCGTCCCATGCCACCTTTTTCGAACCGTCCATCTCGTCCGGCGGCACCGCATTCGGGGTCGCAATATCACGTAATACTTCGTCCAGCGCGACCTGCGCCGGATCGTCAATCGCTCTCAAGAGTTCAATATTCGTCCGGGCCGCCACAATATTTTGAAGGCGGCGGCGAATTGCGCGTTCAAATCCACCATCTCTTCGAGGACGAAGAAAAAGAAGCTGCCCCGGTACAACAGCTTCGCTTGTCGCGAACGTGAACGGTAGGCGGCCGTCGACGACACCGCCCGTTCCCTCATAACTGAGTTCCGGAAATCGCTCCCGATCGCCGGCGAGCGCGTCGCTGCGTGAAAGAGTCCAATTTGGTTTGCCGTCGTCGTACTTCAATTCGCGCGCCAAGGCGTCGTATGCCGGGCGCAGTCCCATCAGCTTGCGTCGCATGTCCCGGTCGGGATCTTCGCGGGAGGCGATCCAGGCCAAATCTGAATCCCCGCCGGACGGCGGGTGAAGCACTTCGACGGGATAGATTCGGAATTGCTCCCGCAGCCAAGTAAAGGCTTCGAGAAGAATGAGGGCGTACCAAGTGGGAATCTCTTCGACTGATCGGCTCACTCCTGTTGTGACACTCGCGTCAATCCACGGTTTGGCGCCAGGGCCAAGCCTGCGTACTCGCTCTTCGGCGCTTCTCCGA
This sequence comes from Afipia sp. GW822-FHT04G07, assembly GCF_058800765.1. NCBI lineage: Bacteria > Pseudomonadati > Pseudomonadota > Alphaproteobacteria > Hyphomicrobiales > Nitrobacteraceae > Afipia > Afipia sp. GW822-FHT04G07. The sequence goes on along the minus strand of NZ_JBXAMP010000001.1, from coordinate 2,108,185 downwards.
GTTCGCGCAAGATGAATCCGGTGGCGAACCTCGACGGCATCATAGATGTAGTCGTCAGGCCGCCTCTTGTTGGCGTTCTCGATCATGCCGACATAGTCATCGATGACTTTCACGCCATACGCGGCAAGGTCGGTGACGATACGCACGAAGGCCTCATCTACGACAACAGTGCGTACCGTTGGTCCGCTGAGATCCTCTTCGACAAAACGGAGGACCGCATCCCTATCGTCAGCCGGGATGGTGCCCGATGTAAGCGATGCAAGGTCGCTTTGGGTAACCTGGGTGGAAGGGTAGAGAATTAGCTCGCCTTCGCCGCTTGACCCCGACCGGTCAAGATCGGCCACGACCTCGGCGATCTCGTTTAGCACGATACTTCCGTCGAAAAGCTGGTAGCGTGGCGGATCGGCAAGACGATTAAGCATGCGTCGCTCGATCGACAGCAGGGAAGGACCGCCGCCGTCCTCGGTCAGGCCGAGGATCCGCGACGCTGCCTGCCCAAGATCACTCCAGTCCCGGCGAAACGAGACGGTGCCGGAGGGCCGCAGCAGATGTCCCGCGCCGCCCACATCGCCGTCGGCAATGTGTACGCACGCTTCGTAGCCGCCGAGTCGGAAATCCTCTTTTTCATCGCTATGCGAAAAGATCGTATGTTCGCTGACAGCGCCGTGCACGATGCCCGCATCATGACAAAGTGCAAGTCCTTCAGCTACGCGCAAGATATTGCGCCAAAACATCTTGCGGCCGGTCGTCGTAAGCAGCCGGCCTTCTCGCGCTCGAACCCTGTGCAATGACCCGCAGATCGGACTGCCAGGATCAACCATTAAGATACCGATCTCTTCCTGGTCCTCGACGATCTCAAGAACCTCGACCAATAACTGGCGCGCACGGCGTGACGACAGAACACGCCGGACACGCCTGAGGCCGTGCGTGATGAGCCGCTTCAGGTCCTCGTCCAGCGGGGTTCCGGTCTTCTTGAACAGACGAAGAAGATAGTCCTCGCCGTCGGCGATGCCGGTGGCAAAACGAAGTTGAGAATTCCAACCTTCGGTGCCGCTCGAAAACGCGGTATCAGCAAACTTGAATCGTGCGTCGAGCGTCGCTTTGCCTTGCATGGTAGCTCGCGCCATAGCGCCGTAATCCATCCTTGAAACAGTACAAATGCGGTGATTCGTATATGATAGCGCAGTATATGCTTTGGGTCAGAGTTATCGACTGCAAAGCGATATTTTGCGCGTTTTCCCAAGCATGCTCTGTGTAAATTGGGGGAGTGGATGGCACCTATTGCAAGCAGCAACGAGATGCGGTTGGACCCGCCAAATCAAGCCAGCATGAGTGGCAATTGATCATCATCGAGCCCTGACCCAACAAACCCCCGAAACAGAGATACCGATTAACCGGATCGGCCTCTTTGGCGGCATAAGTTGCGCTAATAGTTCAAGAGCCAGGCTAGAGAGATCGTCCGCGGTGTCGTTCATGCGTACGGACGTGCTGCGAGTGATCAGCTCGAAATCTGAAAAGGATCGCCGTTTGGCCTCGCGCGCCCGTCGCCTCGCAGTGTTGCCGGACCTTGTCGACCAGTGGGCGCAGTTCGATGGTCAGCGCTTCGTGGTCTGCCAAGTCCCGCGAAACGTGCTTTCGGCGCCGACGGACCTTCGGATTCGGTTGGCACGGACAGGACGCTCGTCAATCCCCCGCGAGATCCAGTAATAATACGCCCCAGCTTTCCCAAAATTGGCGTTCATGAACTCGAGCGACTGATTGCGCATATTCATGCCGGTGAAGATGCCAAGGCCATGCATCTTCGCACTGGTCGCCGGTCCGATTCAATGGAATTTGCCGACTGGGAGATCCTGAACGAAGCTCGGCCTCATCTTTGGCGTGATCACGAACTGTCCGTTGGGCTTCCGTTGGTCGGACGCAAGTTTTGCCAGGAACTTATTGTAAGAGATGCCGGCAGACGCGGTCAGGCCTGTCTCGCTCAGGATCTTGACTCTAATCAAGGTCGCGATCTCTGTCGCGATTGGGAGGCCTTGGATGTTCTCGGTGACATCTAGGTAGGCCTCATCTAACGACAGGGGCTCAATGACGTCAGAATGCTCCGCGAAGATTGTCCGGACGTGTCGAGAGACCTCCTTGTAGACTTCGAAGCGCGGCGGCTTTACGAAAATTAGCTCTTTGCATTGCCGTTTGGCTGTCACTGACGGCAATGCCGACCTAACTCCAAACTTTCGCGCCTCATAGCTCGCTGCAGCTACGACACCGCGCTCTTTCGATCCCGCCCACAGCGACTGGCTTGCCACGCAAGTCCGGATTGTCCCGCTGCTCCACTGATGCGTAGAAGATGTCTATATCGACAGAATGATCTTGCGCTGATGCGGTGCTGGCCCCGTTTGGTAGTCGGTCTCGTCCGTCACGTCGTCGGCCCTATTGGGTCTTCCTTGACGCCGCGAGCGACGACCCGGAGGCTTCCGTCCGGAAGCGGCCTTTGCAATTTCAGTACTTCGTCCGCAGGGGCCGTCATCCAGGTCTCGACTTCATCTGGCGTTGTCAGGATCACCGGCATCGCCTTGGGGTGGATGGCGCCGACCTCGGCGTTGGGCTCCGTCGTGAGGAACGCGTAGAGGTCGTTGGTCGTCTCGCCTTCCTTGACCTTCCGGACGGACGTCCAGTTGGTCCAGATACCGGCGAAGCAGGCGAGGGGACGTGTCTCATCGAGCGCGAACCAGATATCACCGCCCTCGGCCTTGTTGAACTCGCTGAACGAGTTGAACGGCACCACGCAGCGATTTTCAGTCCCCAGCCATCGCGTCCAGTGCTTGCTCTTCACATTGCGGATGTTGGTCGTGCCGCCGTCCGGCTCCATTCGCAGCAATTCCTTGAAATCCACTGCCTTGCCCTTGGCCTGCAGCTTCTCGGCTCGCTTCTTCGTGGCGTCCATCAGCGCCTTTGATGACGACGGCATTCCCCATCGCGCCGTAGCGAGCTCGCGGCCCTCCACTCCGTTGCGCACGATCGGTGCCTTGTAGTCGGGAAAATCCCCCGGCATCGGCGCCAGATTTCCAACGTATCGGTTGACAACGCGGAACAGCGCGTTGATCGCGGCTTGATTGGTCGTGATCGAATAAAGATTGCACATCGGTCAGGATTCGGCTCGAGGGTGGCGCGGCTGCCAGGTCAACTGTAGCAGAGTCGCGGATGGACGCCGGCCGGCCTTGGCACATTTGCGACAGCGCAGCCGGCTGGCGAGATCGTGCACGAAGGTGGTCGGCGGGTGCTTCATCGCGGCCAGGTCGACATCGCTCGGCGTCTTGCAGCGCGCGCACCTGATCTCCAGCCAGGGGAAGCCTCCATTTACGGCCTGATCGATGGTCGGCGACGGATCGATCGGTTCGCCGTCACTCCACATCCGCTCGTTCCAGCTTTCGCAAAGCAGCCTGTCGGCTTGCTGGATCATCGCCCCGCCTTTGGCCCGCATCTCCGCCGATTGGGTCGCCAGCATGCTGGCCATCGCGCGTGCCTTGCCGAGCTCTTTCGCCAGAGCCTTGCGATCGCCGCCCGACAAGGGCGTAGGGTGATACTTCGGGGCCATCCAGACATCCAGGCGCAAAGAGATCGGATCGGCAAATCCAGAGCGGCTACGGCGTCTCGAACGCTGGCCAGCACCCGTCTTCTTCATGCCTGCCGGTGCGCTGCCGGCAGGTATTGTCGAGCAGCCGCTGCGCGACGTCCTTCCAGAGCGCGTTGGCGCCATACAGTCGAACGGCATCAGCGGTCTGGATTTCCACGGTCCGCTCGCAGCGGCGGCAGGAGACGCGCAGCACGTGACGCTGAATCTCGGAAAGACGTCGCTGCCGCATCTGAGCCCCGGTCGTGCCGGCGCGTGCGTCTTTCAGGACCGATTCCCAATATTCGGCCGGGAGGGGGGCATCTGGACCCGCAGCGGGCGGCGCTCGTCTGCGGTCGGCTTCAGCGGCCAATTTTTCCATCTGTTTCGGGGTCGGCATGCGCCAGCTCGCGGGTCGGTCGGTCATGCCCGAATTAGAACATAACAAGAACAAATGTCGAGTCCGGCCAGGCAGGCCGATGAGAAAAATCCCGCTGTGGGGCGGGTCGCGATGTCGGAACCAAGCCCGGTCGTTCGTCTTTAATCCGGCATCAGTAATGGAGTTCCCCGCGATGGCCCCCCGCGCCAACTGGAAAGGCTTCCTGCGTCTTTCCCTCGTCACCTGTCCGGTTGCGCTCTATCCGGCCACGTCGGAATCCGAAAAGGTCTCGTTCAACCAGCTGAATCGAAAGACCGGCCATCGGATCAAGTACGCTAAGGTGGATGCCGATACCGGCGAGGAGGTCGACAACGAGGACATCGTCAAAGGCTACAAGGTCGACACGGACACCTTCATCGAGGTGACGAAGGAGGAGCTAGAGAACGTCGCACTGGAATCAACGCGAACGATCGAAATCGACGAGTTCGTCGACCGCAGCGAGATCGATCCGCGATATCTCATTCGCCCCTACTATCTGCGTCCCGACGGTAAAGTCGGGCACGATGCTTTCGCCGTTATTCGGGAAACCATCCGCGAGATGAACAAGGTCGCGATCGGCCGTGTGGTGCTGACCAATCGCGAGCACATCATCGCGCTGGAGCCGTTGGACAAGGGCCTGATGGGAACGCTACTGCGCTATCCTTACGAAGTCCGTTCAGCTGATGAGTATTTCGACGACATTCAGGATGTCAAAGTCACCAAGGACATGCTTGATCTCGCCAAGCACATCGTCAATCAGAAGGCGGGCCATTTCGAGCCGGACAAGTTCGAAGACCAATACGAAACCGCCCTCATCGAACTGATCAATCAGAAGCGCGCCGGCAAACCCATCACCGCGAAAGCGCGTCCCCGCGGCGAGAACGTGGTGGACCTGATCGACGCGCTGCGAAAGAGCATCGGAAGAGAGGGCGCCTCAGCGACAGAGGCACCCAAGAAATCAGGAAAAAAGCCGCGCAAGGCGGCGGCCGGGCAGAAGGAAATGCTGATGCCGATCGCAGGCAAGAAGCCGGCGAAGGAGGCCGCGGCGAAAAAGCCGGCGGCCAAGCCGCAGCGGAAGTCGGCTTAGGTGTCGTGAAGCATCCGGTGACGCCGGACGGCACTCCTTCGTCGTCCGTGGCAGGCTCTGGCGAATGGCAAATCCGTCTCAACGAGGTCACGCGAGATCATCTCGTCGCCGTCTAATGGCGACCCGGCGGGTAGGTGCGTGCGCCAGGAAGGCGGCCGAGCGCGAGGCCGAAGTAACGGTGCATAGGACCGCGGACGAAGCTAAGCAGGCGCTTGGCGAACGCGGTCCCGTATGGCGGGACGACGGCTCGCCGGCTCTCGATTGCTCTGCAAAGTAGGAGCCATATGGCTGCGGTGAAAAAGACTTCCAGGAGATCGACCTTGAGCGCGGGCATTCTCGCATACCGCAAGGGAGGAGCTCGGGGGCTCGAGGTTCTGCTCGTTCATCCCGGCGGTCCGTTCTGGCGTGAGAAGGATGATGGCGCCTGGTCCATTCCAAAGGGCGAAATCGATGCCAATGATGTTCCGGAGAACGTTGCTCAACGAGAATTTGCCGAAGAACTCGGCCCGAGCGCTTCGATTGGTCCACTCCAGGCGCTGGGGGAGGTCCGACAGCGAGGAGGCAAGCGCGTCATCGCATTCGGCGGCGAGGGACACTTTGATCCGGCAGCACTGACCAGCAATACCTTCGATGTCGAATGGCCGCCTCGAAGCGGTCGACGGCAGAGCTTTCCCGAAGTCGACCGCGCGGAATGGTTTGATATCGAGTTAGCGCGGACCAAGATGCTGTCCGCTCAGGTAGAGTTTCTCGATCGTCTTTTGGCGATCTCGGCTGAGAGCGTCGGGAAATGATGTTCAGGATTGGAGTCATTTCGGACACGCACGGCCTGTTGAGGTCCGAGGCGGAGCGAGGCCTGACGGGCGTCGATCACATCATTCATGCCGGCGACATGGGACGCCCCGAGATCGTCGACGCGCTTCGCCGGATCGCACCCGTCACGGCCGTTCGTGGAAACGTGGACAGTGGCAAGTGGGCTCGCGACTACCCCGACACGAAACTCGTCCGTCTGGCAGGTAAGTCGATCTACGTTCTGCACGACCTGAAGACGCTGAAGACCGATCTCGGCGCCGGCTTCGACGTCATCGTCTCCGGGCATTCCCACGTACCGAAGATCGACACGGTCGGTGGCATTCTCTACCTGAATCCCGGCAGCGCGGGACCTCGGCGTTTCAAGCTGCCGATCACGTTTGCGACGCTCGAACTCACGCCTGACGGCATGCGACCGGAAATCCACGACCTTGGAGGCGAGTGAGTGTCGGCGGAGAGTGCATCAATCCTTTTTGCCGGCTTTCGCCGAAGGGAAGCTACTTGCGCGGACGTTCTCGCTCACGCACGACATCCTTCGCCCGCTTGTCGGACCTGAGCCCGAGGTAGACGGGCTGGCGCAGTTCGCCCTTGCTCGTCCACTGCGCAAATTTGACCTCGGCGACCAACGAGGGCTTGACCCAGGTCGTGGCGGCCTCGTCCTTCACTTTGGCAGGGAAGGGTGATTTCGGGATCGTCAGCTTCACGAGCTTGGCGTGGAGGTCTTCCAGGACCTTGTGGCTGAAGCCAGTGCCAACATGTCCGATATAGCGCCATGTGTCGTCTTCCCGCACGGCGAGGACCAGGGCGCCGAAGTATGGTCTTGTACGCCTCGGCGCCGTGAAGCCCGCGATCACCACTTCCTGCCGCTTTGCTGTCTTGATCTTCAGCCAATCCGCCGTCCGGCTTCCGGACGCATACGCGCTGTCGGCGCGCTTCGCCATGACGCCTTCCAGACCCTTCCGCTCGGCCTCGGCGAAGAATTTCATGCCGTTCGCTTTGCGGTGATGGCTGAAGGCGATCAACTTGTCGCGCGGCAGTATTGCCTTCAACCGCTTCTTCCGCTCGAGGAGGGGGTGGTTGCGCAAGTCCGCTGCGTTCTCAAACATGAGATCGAAGGCGCAGTACAGCAGCTTCGCCTCATGGCGCAGCGCGTTTTGAAGCAACTGGAAATGTGAGACGCCATCCTTACCGATCGCGACAAGCTCACCATCGATCACGGCGTCGCCCTTCACGCCCTCCAGCGCTTTGGCGACCTCAATATAGCTGCGGCTGATTATCTTGCCGTTGCGGCTGTAGAGCGCAACTTTGCCCCGCCGGATTTCCGCGATCATCCGGAAGCCGTCGTACTTGTCCTCGAAAACCCAGCTGGGGTCGTCGAACGGCGCCTCGGTAAGCGTAGCAAGCATCGGCTGCAGGCGCTTGGGCAGGGTCGACATCCGGCTCATTCAAGGCCAATCCTTAAGAGCGCGTTGCGAAATGCATGGACGTCCTTCAAGGATTGGGGAACGCTTCGGGGCCGCGTCGTGTTCCGCAGGCATGGTGGCGTGCGAGACGTTGACGATCGACGAGGGCGGATCAGACCGATGGCCAGAAAACTGAAGACCTATCAGACCTCGCTGGGCTTCTTCGATCTGGCGATCGCCGCTCCCTCCATGAAAGCGGCCCTCGAAGCCTGGGGCGCTGACAGCAATCTCTTCCACCAGGGCGCGGCGAAGGAAAGCGACGATCCGGACGTCATCGAGGCGACTATGGCTGCGCCGGGCATCGTTCTGAAGAGACCCGTCGGCTCCAACGGGCCATTCAGGGAGCATGCCGAGCTACCTACCGACCTTGCCAGCGGCAGCTCAAAGAAGACAGGCCGCCGTCAACCGCGGAAGCCTTCTAAGCGGGCCCACGACGATGCGGCCGACCGGAAGGCTGCACTTGCTTTAGAGAAGGAGCAGATGCAACGGGAGCGCGAACGTGCCAAGGAGGAGGCCGTCCGGCAGAAGGAGCGTGAGCGACGGCAGCACGCCGTCGACAAGGCGCAAAGTGCCTTGGACGCGGCCCGTCGCAAGCACGAAGAAAAGGCCGCTGACATTCAACAACAGCTCGAAGTTCTTGAGGAAAGCGCGCGGGACGAGGAAGCGCGTTGGGAAAAGGAGAAGGCCCGGTTGGAAGTCGCGTTACGACGCGCGCGAGGCTAGGTCTCAAAGTGCGACCATCTCGTGTCTTAGCGTTGACGCCTGATTTGCCGCCGAGACCGGAAATTGCCAGACTCTAAACTGCCAAGTCGCGAGCCTTAGCAGTTGCGCTCTTCCCGCAAGATGCGCTCCAGATCATCCTCGAAGATATTTTGCGTTGCTTCAAAGAGAGCCAGGAGCTTCAGAGCTTCTGCGATGTTTGCGCCACCCTTGCGGACCATCCGTTGCTGCCTTTCGACGATCTGACGTCCTTTGGCAACATGGTGACGGGCAAGGATGACACGTTCGGAATAATGAGACATTGGTGGCTCCTGCTGCAGGCGGGAGCGCGATTGGTCTCTCAGTCACCGGTGCCCGCGGGCAGAGTGCCTTTGCCGGTGATGACCAGATCATACTCCGTTTCGCGAATTCGGACACTGTCCAATTCAAGCAGGTCAATCTTGAATGGTGGGTCTCGAGCGGGCGCGCTCAGACTGGGCGCTCGCTGGTAACTATCGGTCGGAAACCGCCCGCCCTGCGGCCTCATTGACCTTTGCGCGGTCCCGCCTGTCCTCCGGAGACAGCTCCATAACCGCTCGATGGAGCTCCGCAGGGATCGTCAGCGGACTATCGAGCGGCTTTTCCGCCCACTCCCAGAAGCGGTCAAAGGCATCCATTACAGATCCTCCCGAAGCCCCCTGAAGAAGGGATGACGGACTTTTCCCTCCGCTGATTTTGCACGGTACTCTATCTCGGCCAGCAGCTTGGGCTCGACCCAGATTCCTTTGTGCGCAATCCGCTTTGCATAAGGCTGCGTCTTGCGGATCAGCGGCTTCAGACGCTTCTGAAGGTCGGCGGCTGATGCCTTGTCGAATCCATGGTCCACCTTCCCGGCGTATATTAGATCGTCGCCCTTACGCCGGCCGACGTAGATGCCGTCCCACTTCGTTCCATCGAGCGCGAAACCCGCAATAGTCAGGGTCTCACGCTGCACGCAGGTCTTCTTGACCCAGTCATTCGTGCGTCCGGCCGGATAGGCGCCGTCCCGGACCTTCGAGACGACACCTTCGAGGCCAAGCTTGCAGGCGTGCGCAAACATCTCGCGGCCGTCTATCGCGAAGCTTTCGCTGAACTGGATGTCGGTGCCGGTCAGGATCTTCTTGAGTTCGGCCTTGCGCTGAAAAAGCGGTAGCTTCCGGATATCTCGGCCGTTCAGATAGAGCAGATCGAACGCCACGAGCACGATGCTCCTCGACTTACCCTTGAGCTCGTTCTGCAGGACCGAGAAGTCGGTCGTGCCATCGGCAGCTGGCACCACGATCTCGCCGTCCACCACCGCAGAGTTCGCCTTGATCCGCCAGGCGTCATGAGCGACCTTCTTGAAGCGGTGCGTCCAATCGTGGCCGCGCCGGGTGGAGATCTTCGCCGTCTCGTTGGCCAGATGGACCTGAACACGGTAGCCGTCGAACTTGATTTCGTGGATCCAGCGCTCTCCCGACGGCACTTTCTCTGTCGAGGATGCCAGGGCCGGTTCGATGAAGGCGGGGAAAGGCGCCTTGACGCCGATAGCCGCCGGCTTGTTACGCTGAAACGCCACTGAAGAACTCCACGCTACAGCCGATTCAAATTGGCACAGTTCGAATCGTTCCGGAACCTGCGAATCCCTGTCGCGTTGCTTCGATGTCCCAACAGGAGGCACCGATGGCGGCAGCGAAGAAGAGCAAAACGGCGCGCGGACGAAAGCAGGACCGGGCGCGGGTGGCAGGCGGGCAGGACTACGAAGTGCAGTACGAGGCGAAGAAGACCGGAAAGTCGGCGCCGGCGGTGAAAAAGGCCGTCAAAAAGGTCGGCAACGCGCGCAAGCGGGTGGAGAAACGGCTAGGCCGCTGAGTAGCAGACGGGTCGGCGTCGGTGCTTAGCGCGGGTCCTCCTCGTCAGGGGGGCATTCTGGGCAGGTATCGCCAATCGAGTCGAGCACGTCGTGAAGCGCGGCCTCCGCGGCTTGACGGGAGACGTCTGCTGGCGGGTCTCGACGGGCAATATCGAAGGCTCGCTCTCGTGCATGCGGATCGGCGCGGTCCTGCATCCAACCATGCTCTTCGCATTCGCGGATGGCGCCCGCTTCCTGGAGCACGTGGATCGCCCAACCCTGCAGTGTCCGTATCGCCGGCCTTCGCTCACTGGTCATCAGCATTGAATAACTCCGAATACACGAATCTAGTGGTCCGCCGTTTGTTCCGGCTGCTAACACAAGGCTGGGATTCTCAGTCAGCAGAGGACAAGGTTTTCGCCCGTTCTGAGACCACTGTGAAATTGCCAGGCTGTTCTCGCAGGATTGCCAGCATCACTTTCGCTCAAGTCTTTTAGTGGTTGTGCGCGTGCGGCCAGGGCCGCACCGGGCTCTCGTGAACCGAGCCGCGCCGCGTCTCGGCCTGCGGCTTCGATCCCTCGCGCCAGAGCTTTGGTGCTCCTCGCCGGGGGCACTCGGAAAAGGGGCTCGCCTGCGGCGATCGTTATCACTGCCCCGTTCCCGGGTGCCCTTTTAACCGGTCTCGTCGCTGCACTCGGTCCCGCGTGCCGCCTTCGGCGTCGCTATGCTCACGCTCCTGCGGGTGCCATTTCTCTTGGGGCGATGCGCCCCTGGCGCACGCCGGATCAGGCCTGCGGCCTAAGGCAAGAAGCTGAGAGTAAGAGTGCAGGCTGGTTTTCCGTGACGGGTTACAATCTGCGAGAGAGGCTCGCGGTGCCCGTCGCGGAGACCCGCGATGTCAAACCCTAATGCTTGCGCGCGCGCCGGCCAGGACCGGGCGAACCTCTACAACGAAATCACCGACAAGATCATCGCCGAGCTTGAGGCCGGACGCGTCCCCTGGGTTCAGCCCTGGGGTACTGCCGCGGCGAAAGCGCCGCTGGCCATGCCGAAAAATGCGTCGACCAACCGGCAATACAGTGGTGTGAACATCCTCATCCTCTGGGGAGTCGTGATCGAACGCGGATTTACCGGTCAAAGTTGGCTCACTTTCCGCCAGGCACTCTCTCTTGGCGGCCACGTTCGCAAGGGAGAGCGCGGGACTACCGTCGTCTACGCGGATCGTTTCGTGCCGAATGATGAAAAGCGCCGCGCCGCCGAGACCGGCGAAGACGCGCAGGCGATCCCGTTCCTCAAGCGATTTACCGTTTTCAACACCGATCAGTGCGAGCAACTGCCCGACGACATTGCCACCGCTGCGCCGCCGCCGCCGGCCGGCCTCATCGAACCGACGGTCGATGCCCTGATCACGGCCAGCGGAATTCCATTTCGGATCGGTGGAGATCGCGCATTCTATGCAACAGCCGAAGACTATGTTCAGGTCCCGCCGCCGCAGGCCTATTTCGAACCCATCAACTGGCACCGTACGGCCTTGCATGAACTCGGTCATGCGACTGGGCACCCGTCGCGTCTCAATCGCGACCAGAGCGGATCCTACGGTACCAAGAAATATGCCTTCGAAGAGCTGGTCGCCGAATTGAGTTCCGCGTTCAGCTGCGCGTCGCTAGGGATCGTCCCCACCGTGCGCCATGCCGACTATATCGGCTCCTGGCTCGAAGTCCTGCGTGAAGACAATCGCGCCATCGTGCGGGCCGCCTCGCAGGCGAGCAAGGCCGCGGACTATTTGCTCGGTTTCGTTCCCGGGTCCATTGAGCCCGCATCGCTGGATTCGGCTGTCGCCGATCACGAGACGGCGTGATGCCTGGCCTCGCGCGAGAGTGAGAGGAGGGGAGGCTGTTCGCGACGGGTTGGAAGCCGAGAGAGAGTCTCACGGCCACCCGTCGTGGAGAGCCAAAATGACGAAAGCCGTACAAAAGATCACGCTGTCCCCTTCTCGGGACATTCCCTTCAACAAGCTCGTGCTCGGCCAGTCGAACGTTCGCCGCGTCAAGGCCGGTGTCTCGATCGAGCAGCTAGCCGAGAGCATCGCGCAGCGTACGCTTCTGCAAGGTCTGAGTGTCCGGGCCGTCGTCGATGCAGATGGCAACGAGACCGGCATGTTCGAGGTGCCAGCGGGCGGCAGGCGCTATCGCGCTCTCGAGCTCCTGGTAAAACAGAAGCGGATGTCAAAGACGCAGGCGGTGCCGTGCGTTGTGCGTGAAGGGGGCATCGCCGAGGACGATTCGGTGGCGGAGAACGATGAGCGGGTCGGCCTGCATCCGCTTGATCAGTTTAGGGCCTTCCAGACACTCCGCGATCTCGGCATGAGCGAGGAAGACATTGCCGCGCGTCATTTCGTGAACCCTGCAATCGTCAAGCAGCGCCTGCGCCTGGCGTCGGTCTCGCCAAAGCTGCATGAGGTCTATGCCGAAGACGGCATGACCCTCGAGCAGCTCATGGCGTTCTCGGTCACGGCCGATCACGCCCGCCAGGAGCAAGTCTGGGAGAATGTCAGCCGCTCCGGTTATGACGAGCCATACCAGATCCGCCGGCTGCTCACGGAGAACACCGTGCGCGGTTCCGATCCCCGGGCCCAATTTGTGGGCCTCGATGCCTATCAGAGCGCGGGTGGCGGCGTTCTGCGGGATCTGTTCGAGCACGACGACGGCGGCTGGCTTCAGGACGTCGTCTTGCTCGACCGCCTCGTAACCGAGAAGCTCAAGGCCGAAGCTGAGACGATTGCTGCCGAAGGCTGGAAGTGGATCTCGGTCGCCGTAGATTTCCCCTACGGTCACACTCAAGGCCTACGACAAATCGAAGGCAAGCCCGTCGATCTCTCGCCTGAGGAGCAGGCCACCATCGATGCGCTGAACGCCGAGCAAGCCAAGCTGGAAGTCGACTACCGGGATGCCGACGAGTTGCCCGACGAGGTCGATCAGCGTCTCGGCGAAATCGAGTCGGCCCTGGCTGCATTCGAAGACCGGCCGATGCTTTACGAACCGGCGGAGATCGCCCGAGCTGGTGTCTTCATCAGCATCGACTCCGAAGGACGCCTCGCCGTGGACCGGGGTTACGTCCGGCCGGAGGACGAGGTGCCGGCAACTGATCCTGATGTCGGGCAGGGCGCCGATGCGTCGTCGACCGAAGGTCTTGAAGTGGGCCCTTCCGTCCAGCGCACGGTCATCGCGGTCGCAGGCGGCGCTGCTGATGCCGAGGAGGATGATGAGGACGCGACCAAACCTTTGCCGGATCGTCTCATCATCGAGTTGACGGCGCATCGTACACTGACATTGCGTGATGCGTTGGCGGGAAATCCAGCGGTCGCGTTCCAGGCAGTTCTGCATAACTTCGTGCTGACGGCCTTTTACCGGTTCGCATCGTCCGGGAGCTGTCTTGAGATCAGCCTTCGCACGCCGAACTTTCCCGCCCAAGCTCCGGGGCTGAGGGAAAGCGTCTCGGCCAAAGCAGTCGAGGCGCGACATGAGGTCTGGAAGGCACGGTTGCCAAAGAGCGAGAACGATCTCTGGGATGCGCTGACGGCTCTCGATGGTGGTGCACAGGCGTCGCTGTTCGCCCACTGTGCGTCGTTTGCGGTCAACGCCGTCCATGAGCCAGCCAATCGCTACAATCAGGGTCGCGTCTCCGCCCATGGCGTTCGCACGCGTCTCGACCAGGCCGATGTGCTGGCGCGCGCGGTCGGGCTCGACATGGTGCAGGCCGGCTGGCGACCGACCGTCGACAACTATCTCGGCCGGGTTACCAAGCCGCGTATTCTGGATGCCGTGCGGCAGGCCAAGGGCGAGTCGTCGGCGCAACTGATCGACCATCTGAAGAAGGCCGACATGGCCAAGGAGGCTGAACGACTTCTGGATGGCTCGGGTTGGTTGCCGGAGCCGTTGCGTCTCCTCGATCCCGATGCGGCGTCAGAGCAGGAGAGCGAGGCGGGCCGGCTGCCCGAATTCCTCGCCGACGAGGAGGATCAGGAGACCGCCGCCGACGAAGATCCGCAACATCTCGACGCGGCTGAGTGATCATCACAGAGCGGGGCGGCTTTGGCCGTCCCGCGGTTGCTTGGGGACCGGTGTGTAGCGCTGGTCCCCATTCTTATTGGGAACGGCGGAGAGTGAGAGTCGGGCCGGGAAGGGTTTGAGCCGTCGGGGGCAAAGGAGAGCGCCTGATGGTTCGACCCATTCCTGCTCTCCGAAAGAATTCCTGCCATGACCGAATCTCTTGCCGGCGGCATCGCCACGCCGCTCTCCATGCGTGCCGCTGCAAATCTCACCTCTGCCGCTGTCAGGGCCGCGCGACAGGTCCTGACCGAGCTCGAACGCGGCCGTCGCATCGATGCCGCTGTTCTGCGTAGCGCCATGGAGTCTGCCTTTGGCGCCTCGGACACGGCCGGCGTTTGGAATTGGAAGACCGCCTATGACGTCTGCGAGGCGGCAGCCGTTCTGTTCCTTCGCAAGTTCGGCCCCGCGATGCGTGCCAAGGCTGGGTCGACGGCAGCAATGCTGCCGATGCTCACGAAGATCGCTAGCTGTCTGCCGACCCACACGCGGCGTTCCGAGGACAGCCAGGCGCTTCAGCAATTCTCGACGCCGATCCCGCTTGGGCTGGCCGCATGCGCCGCGGCTGGCATTACGCCGGCCGATCGCGTTCTTGAGCCTTCTGCTGGGACCGGTTTGCTCGCCGTCTTTGCCGAGCTCGCCGGCGGCGTTCTGGTCTTGAACGAGTTGGCCGAGGCCCGCGCGGCGCTGCTCGATCATCTCTTCGCAGGCGTTAAGGTCTCGCGGTTCGATGCTGCACAGATCGACGACCACCTCGACGCGAGTGTCGTGCCGAGCGTCGTTCTGATGAACCCGCCGTTCTCGGCATTGACGAACGTAGACCGACGGATGACGGATGCGGCTCTCCGTCACATCGCTTCAGCGCTCGCGCGTCTTGGCGACGGTGGACGCCTTGTCGCCATCACTGGCGCCAGCTTCGCACCGGATAACCCGGCATGGCGAGAAGCCTTTGTGCGGCTCCAGGAACGCGGGCAGGTAGCGTTTTCTGCGGCGATCGACGGCGCCATCTACGCGAAGCACGGAACACAAATCGACACACGGCTGCTTGTGATCGACAAGCTGCCCGCTGCCGATCCGACGGCTTTTCCGGCTTCGCCAGGCATGGCGGCCGACGTCGCTACCTTGCTCGACTGGGTGAACCAGCATGTGCCTCCAAGGCTGCCCGTCGCCATATCACCGGAGATCGTCGCTATCGAGCGGCCGGCTATGTCGCGATCGCTGGGCGCCGTTGCACCACGCTCATCGTCTTCTTCGAGAGACGCCGCGCCAGAAGGCGTCGAACTTACATACGAAACGGTCGAATGGTCGCCGCCGGAAGGCACCCGGCTCACCGATGCCCTTTACGAGGAATACGGATTGCAATCGATCCGTATTCCCGGATCGTGCGCACACCCGACCAAGCTCGTGCAGTCCGCGGCGATGGCGTCCGTTGCGTCACCGAAACCATCCTATCGTCCGCACCTGCCTTCGAGTCTGGTGGCAGATGGAGTTCTGTCGGACGCCCAACTTGAGAGCGTCATCTATGCCGGCGAGGCGCATTCTGAGTTTCTCGTGGGCTCCTGGACGGTCGATGCGACCTTTGATGTTATCGCCGCCGCGCGCGATGACGCAGAGAATGCCGTCCGCTTTCGCCGCGGCTGGTTCTTGGGCGATGGCACCGGCGCGGGCAAGGGCCGGCAGGTCGCCGGGATTCTGCTCGACAACTGGCTCAAGGGCCGCCGACGTGCCGTCTGGGTCAGCAAATCCGACAAGCTGATCGAGGACGCGCAGCGCGATTGGTCCGCGCTCGGGATGGAGCGCCTGCTCGTTACGCCCTTGTCCCGGTTTCGCCAGGGCACCCGGATCCGGCTTGCGGAAGGCGTCCTATTTACCACCTACGCCACGCTACGGACCGACGAGCGTGGCGAGAAGCTTTCGCGCGTCAGGCAGATCGTCGAATGGTTGGGCTCGGACTTCGACGGAGTGATCGTCTTCGACGAGAGCCACGCCATGCAGAATGCGATCGGGGGCAAGGGCGAGCGTGGTGACCAAGCGGCCTCTCAGCAGGGGCGCGCGGGCTTGAGGCTCCAGCACGCGCTGCCGAATGCCCGCGTGGTCTATGTGTCGGCGACGGGCGCAACCACGGTCCACAATCTCGCTTATGCCCAACGCCTCGGCCTTTGGGGCGGCGCCGACTTTCCGTTCGCCACCCGTGCCGAGTTCGTCGAAGCGATCGAGGAGGGTGGGGTCGCGGCCATGGAGGTGCTGGCGCGCGACCTCAAGGCGCTCGGCCTCTACGCAGCCCGCTCGCTCTCTTACGAGGGCGTCGAGTACGAGCTTGTTGAGCACCAACTGACGCCGGAGCAGGTCCGCATTTACGACGCCTATGCCGGTGCGTTCAGCGTCATCCATAATAACCTGGACGCGGCGATGCGGGCCGCCAACATCACCGGCGCAACGGGAACGCTGAACGGGCAGGCCAAATCTGCGGCACGCTCCGCCTTCGAAAGCGCGAAGCAGCGCTTCTTCGGTCACCTCCTGACCTCGATGAAGACCCCGTCACTGATCCGTGCGATCGAGAACGATCTTGAGGCTGGGCACGCCGCGGTCATCCAGATCGTGTCGACGGGCGAAGCGCTGATGGAGCGCCGGCTCGCGGAGATTCCAACTGAAGAATGGGGCGACGTCCAGGTCGACATCACCCCGCGCGAGTATGTCCTCGACTACCTCGCCCACTCCTTCCCGGTCCAGCTCTACGAACCCTTCACCGACTCGGAAGGTAACCTCTGCTCCCGGCCTGTCTATCGCGACGGCCAGCCGGTCGAGAGCCGGGAAGCCGTCGCACGCCGTGACCGCCTCATCGAGAAGCTTGCCTCGCTGCCGCCGGTACCTGGGGCACTGGATCAGGTCATCCAGCGCTTCGGCACCGAACTGGTCGCCGAGGTGACGGGCCGCTCGCGCCGCGTCATCCGCAAGGGCGACCGGCTGGTGGTCGAAAACCGCGCAGGCTCGGCCAATCTCGCCGAGACCTCGGCCTTCATGGATGACGTCAAGCGCATCCTCGTGTTCTCCGACGCCGGCGGCACGGGGCGGAGTTACCATGCCGAACTGTCGGCGCGGAATCGCCGGTTGCGCGTCCATTACCTGCTCGAGCCCGGCTGGAAGGCCGACGCCGCGATCCAAGGCCTTGGCCGCACCAACCGGACCAACCAGGCGCAGCCGCCGCTGTTTCGTCCGATTGCGACAGACGTGAAGGCCGAGAAGCGCTTTCTCAGCACCATTGCCCGCCGGCTCGATACGTTGGGAGCCATTACGCGCGGCCAACGTCAGACCGGAGGACAGGGCCTGTTCCGGCCCGAGGACAATCTCGAAAGCCAGTATGGACGTGATGCGTTGCGTCAGCTCTACACGCTGCTCGCGCGAGGCAAGGTCGACGGTTGCTCGCTTGGGAGGTTCGAGGATGCAACCGGTCTGAAGCTCATGGATGCCAATGGGCTCAGGAATGACCTGCCGCCGATCACGACCTTTCTGAACAGGTTATTGGCGCTCACCATCGACCTCCAGAATGTGCTGTTCACCGCCTTCGAGCAGCTCTTGACCGCTCGGATCGAAGGCGCGGTTGCATCCGGCACCTACGACGTCGGGTTGGAAACACTCCGTGCCGAGAGCCTTGTCGTCACCGACCGGCGGACGATCTATGACCAGCGGGGGACCGGCGCCGAGACCCGGCTGCTCACTGTCACACAGCGCCAGCGCAATCATCCGGTGAGTCTGGATGACGCTCTTGCTCGTCTTTCCGATCGTCAGGCCGTCCTGCTGGTCAATGAGCGCTCGGGACGAGCCGCCGTGCAGGTCCCCGCGGCGAGCGTCATGCTCGATGACGGCGAGATCGAGCGGCGCGTCCGTCTGATCCGGCCGATGGATCAGCACACGGTCCCCTTGAGCATGATGGCGGAGAGCCACTGGATCGAAGCGGACCGTGGGCGCTTCGCTGCGGCCTGGGTGGCGGAGCTTGCCGAGGTGCCCCAGTTCACGGAAAGCACGATCCACGTTGTGGCGGGCTTGCTGCTCCCTATCTGGAAGCGGCTGCCGAACGAATCAACCCGCGTCTATCGGCTCCAGACCGATGCGGGCGAACGCATCATCGGACGCAAGTTTTCGGCCACATGGGTCGCAAACGTCCTTTCGAGGGACGCGCCCGCGCTGACGCCGGACGCTGCCTTTGCCGCGCTGATGGAGGGACGCACCGTCCTCGACCTCGCGGAGGAACTCCAACTTCGCCGCGTCCGGGTGATGGGCGCCTATCGCATCGAGCTGTCCGGATTCAACGACACGATACGCGATCGCCTCCGTGCTTACGGCCTCTTTGGGGAGATCATCTCCTGGAAGCTGCGCATGTTCGTACCCACGGACGCGAGCGGCATCGAGGTCCTGTCCAGGGTGCTCGACACCTATCCGGTTACGGGCGTCAGTGAGCGGGAGGCCGCGTGATGGCCGGCGATGCTTCCGAACTGGCACGCCGCCTCTCGTGCGAGGCTGAGGCGGTGTGCCGACACTATCTCTCTAATGGCAGGCGGGCGGGGCGGTACTGGCTGGTCGGCGACGTCTACAATACGCCGGGCCGCTCGTTGTTCGTGCGGCTGCACGAATCACCGAAGGGACCCGCTGGGAAATGGACCGACGCCGCGACCGGAGAACATGGTGATCTCCTCGACATCATCCGCGAAAGTCTGGCCTTGCGAGACTTTCGCGAGGTCGCCGAGGAGGCGAGGCGCTTTCTGAAGCTGCCTCGTTCCGAGGAGCAATCACTCCCGAGGCCCGTTCGTCCAGTCGCGCCGGCCGGATCGCAGGAAGCCGCTCGTCGGCTCTTTGCGATATCCAACCCGATTGAAGGGACATTAGCCGAGGCGTACTTGCAGCGTCGCGGAATTAGTTGCATCAACCATGGTGGCAGCTTGCGCTTCCATCCTCGTTGCTACTATCGACCGGATGAGCATTCGTCGACCGAAACCTGGCCGGCGATGATAGCCTGTGTCACCGACCTCGATGGACGGATCACCGGCGTGCACCGCACCTGGCTAGATCCACACGGTTTTGATCGCGTGCGGCTCGGCAAGGCTCCGATCGACACACCACGACGCGCCATGGGTGACCTGCTCGGCAACGCCGTTCGCTTCGGCGTGGTCGATGATGTGCTCGCTGCCGGCGAGGGAATCGAGACCATGCTGTCACTGCGTTACGCACTGCCGGCCCTGCCCATGGCGGCCGCGCTTTCGGCTAATCATCTCGCAGCGATGATGCTGCCATCTGGCCTGCGTCGGCTCTATATCGCCCGCGATGACGATGCTGCCGGAGATACCGTACAGGCGATTCTCACGCAGCGCGCGGTAGAGGCCGGCGTTGAAGCGATTCCGCTGTCGCCTCGGGTGGGCGATTTCAACGAAGATCTGCACATCTTTGGCCTCGAAGCCCTCCGCGCATCGTTGCGGCTTCAGCTCGTACCAGAGGACGTCGTCCGTTTGCTGCATTCGTCGTTGGCAACCGCGGAATAGCCCCGGCAATTCGATGGGCATCGACAGGTCGGTCGCGGTGCGGCCACTGCCGGGAGAGCACGCGACCACGGCCTTCTAGAGGGCGATCGGACGGCAAGCGGCTCGGACCGGCAATGGCTGCGTCCGGCTATTTTCCGCCGCGCGCCGGCGACGAGAAGACACATTAGCCATCTGGCGAGCGCGCTTTGCATCGCGAAGCAAAATAGCCCGGCCTCCGCCATCCTCCGCTGCGCTTCGGCCCTCCGCTCTGCTCCGGGTTCTGGCCCGTTCCGCCTGCCGTCTGAGTGATCGCCACGAAGGCCGCGATGGTCGCGGCCGATCCGGCAAAGGATCGCCTCCATGACCGACCACGATGACATCGAACCACCGCACGACGCATCTCCGACCGAACACGTTCTTGCCGAATTGCAGCTCTTCGGTTACCGCCCCTTCGACGACCAGCCCGATCCACGGCCGCTTCCCGACGGCAGGATCATTACCGGTGCCGTCGTCGATATCTTCGATGCCCTGGTCGCGACGTTGAGCGACACGCGGCTCGAGCCGGACCTCGACGATCTGCTCTGGTCGACCGTCAACCTGTTCCACCGAGCCGTCGACCGCATCGGTCGCCAACTCGACGACAACGAACAGGCGCAACGGAAGAGTCAGCGCGAGCAGGACGGTTCCGAAGTTCGATCCGTCGAACTCGAACGCATCACGGCGGAAGGCACCACGTTGATCGAGCGACGCAACTGCCTGGAGCTCTTCCGTGACCAAGCCATCGAACGCTTCGAGACTCACACCGGCACATTATGGCGCCCCCGATCGGGATCGCTGGTGAACCACCGCACCCTGACCGCGGCGATGATCGACTCCCGCGACTTCATCGCAGCCAAGCGCCGCGCCGAGACCGAGATCCTGCTGCCCTCAGGGCCAAAGATCGCGCTCACCGGAGGGCTCGACTTCAACGACCACCACCTCATCTGGGATCGTCTCGACAAGGTTCATGCCAAGCATCCCGACATGGTCCTGCTGCATGGCGGCTCCCCGAGGGGGGCCGAACTGATCGCCTCGAAATGGGCGAGCAACCGCAAAGTGGCCCAGATCGCCTTCAAGCCCGACTGGACGAGGCACGCCAAGGCAGCACCGTTCAAGCGCAACGATGCCATGCTCGAACTCCTGCCGATCGGCGTCATGCACTTCCCGGGCACGGGCATCCAGGACAACCTCGCCGACAAGGCGAAACGGCTCGGCATCCCGGTCTGGATGTTCGGCGGCGCATGAGCGCCGTCTGCTCAACTGAAGTCTTTGAGGCGAAATTGCTCCCGCCGCAACTCCGCCTCGTTTCAGTCTCATATCCAGAGTTGCGCCGTGGTGGTGGTGGAAGGCGCGACTGGTAGATCTATGCACATGGAGCCACCACCATGCTCGCTATTGGGCTTGTTCTCAACACACTCGGCATCGGTCTGTTCTGCTGGGCGATCATTGCGCTTGCCGTGTATGCCCTGCCGTTTTTTGTCGCACTCATTATCGGGATGATGACGTTTCACAGCGACGCCGGCCTCATTGGCGCCATGCTTATCGCGACGGCCGGCGGTGCGCTGACGCTGGTCCTCGGCCAGGTCGCCTTTGCTGTTACTCGGTCCTCGGCCTTGCGCATCGCGATCGCAACAGCATTCGCTGTTCCCGCCGCCGTCGCCGGCTATCATGTGGTGTTCGCCGTGTCCAATATCGGGGTGCCCTCGCTGGCTTGGCGTGAAGTCTTCGCTTCCTTGGGCGCGGTTTGCGTTGGCGGCACGGCGATGACGCGCTTGGTGGTTTTGGCGAAGACCCGCCCGTTCGAGCCCGATGTGGTGGTGGAGAAACCGTCCTAGCCAATTCTTACGGCCGCATGGCCCCAGGGGCGATCGCTTACCGCTGCCATGTCGAATAGCTTCGTTTCGCGTAGATCGGCGCGGTGAACGGGATGATCGAACTTGAGCGCGGAGATCTCGTCCTGCTCGGAATTCATCGATCAAGCTGCCGACATTCGGTCTGGCCCACGCAGCCGCGGCAGAACGATCTTATCTCGATCCGTTCTTGGGAGACGATACCGCCTTTTGCAGGAGATTGTTTCTCTTTCCCCGCTGAATCGTTCACGCCTCTTGTTCATCAAAACCGAGATAGCCACGCTTCTCCAGATATCGTGGTTCAGCACGCGGACGCACGTGGCCTCGTTGATGGCTTGATCTGGCCGAAGACCGGCTTCGCCTCGATCGTCTGAGCCGCAACGCCGTTGATGCGACTTTCTTCCCCTGGGCTTCGCCCATTCCTCGCGAGGCAAGAAAGTCGCCACAACGACGTCCTCCGCTGCGCTCCGGCCCGAGCGGGTGCGTCGCCGATCGTCCTCGGCCCTAGATCGCCATCGAGGCCGCGGTGGTCGCGGGCTCGAAACACAACAGGAGAAGTGACATGGCTAACATCGGTTCTTTCAAGAAGGTCGGTAACGAATTCCAGGGCGAGATCGTCACCCTGAGCCTGAAGGCCAAGGGCGTCCGCATCGTCGCCGAGACCAACCGCTCCAATGACAACGCCCCCAGCCACCGCATCTATGTGGGCCGGGCGGAGATCGGCGCAGCCTGGTCGAAGCGTTCCGAGGAAGGCCGCGACTACCTCTCGCTCAAGCTCGACGATCCTTCCTTCAACGCGCCGATCTACGCGAACCTGTTCGACGACGAAGGCGGTGAAGGCTACACCCTGCTCTGGTCGCGGCCGCGCAAGACCGGCGAGTAGGCCACTTCATCAAGCCCCGTCCGGTCTGCCGGGCGGGGCTTCCCATCCTTCCAGGCGTCAGTGAGCGCGAACCGGCCGCCGGATCGAGCGGGTCGGCTCAATCACTCGGCCTGCCCCCGAGTCCTTTTCTTGGTGCTTGTGGGCGGGCGAGTGAGCAGGTCGGCGGCCTCGACACCCAGGCTGCGAGCGAGCCGATCGACAACGTCGATACCCGCCGCATAAACGCTTCGCTCGAGTGCGCTGATATAAGTGCGGTCAATTTCAGCACGATGAGCCAATTCCTCCTGTGACAAACCACGGGCCTGCCGGAGCTTCCGCAAATTGATTGCAAGTATCTCGCGTATATCCATACGCGAGAGGGCATGTCCTTGAAGAGTATTTCACCACGGAGTATTTTCGACAAAACGCGATCCGGACGGCTTCCGCGACAATTTTGGCGCTTCTGCTCCTTCCTGCCCGCGTGTTAGAAATTGTCTAAACTAAGGCGTGGAGTCTTATGAGGAAGCCGCCGCTCGACCCAGGCGTCGCCGACGCTGCGCCTGCAGATCAAATTCTCACTGCCTACGATGAGCAGCATGTCGTGACCTACATGCGCCTTCTGCAGGCCGAAAGCCAAGGGGCTGACTGGATGGAAGTCGCTCGAGTGGTGCTGCATATCGATCCGGTGCGGGAGCCGGACCGTGCGCGAAGCGCATATCAGAGTCATCTCGCGCGCGCCAAATGGGTGACCGAGCAGGGACGCCTCTTGCGCGGCACCGGCTCAAAATAGAAGAAAACCGCCGGCCGGCGACTTGCAGGCAGAACTATTTTCTTTTGCTGATCGGTGGTCATTCCGGTGCACCACGTGGTGCCAAACTAGGGGCTTCCTACAACCGCCTCGTTCATACCTATTGCGGCGCAATCGTTGTTAGCAGCGTGCAATGGGGCGGAAGCAATGCCTGAATTCGACTGGCGGTCGCCGGAATCCTACAAGAGCCTACAAGACGCCGAAATCACCGACATCGCCTGGGAATGTCTCCGCCGCAACGCCGGTTACCGGCGTGAGTACGAGGTGATGATTGCCAACAGCCCGAACGGCGAAGTGACTGACGAATTCAGGAGGAGGTGGGGCCTCTGCTTTCGCCCATGACCCGCGGCGGTCGTTCGATGAGCAGACGATCTTTTGGGCGCCTGAGGTTCTAGCGGCGGTCGTTCCGGTCAAGGTTGCCTCGGCCGCCGATCGCAGTTCAGCGCCTCAACCGCTGCTTGACCTTGCAGCAGGCCAGATGCGCCGCGCCGCCGACGGCTGGCACGCCGTGCTGCGCATCGGTGCAGTGGATCACCGTGTCTGGTCCAAGGATCCACCGGTGCTTGGCGCGTCATATGCAGCCGAACTGCCATTTGACGGCGATTTCGGCGCGCGTGCGTATGCAGCCCGCCGGCTGTGGCGCGCGATGAATGGACGCGCACCAGGTCCTGCCTTTCACCAACTATCTAAACAGCGGCGCGAACGCTTGAGCGCCGCGATCCGTGCGCTTGATGCTCGCAGCGCCGGCGGAAGCTATCGCGTTATCGCCGAAGCGCTCTTCGGCAAAAAGCGAATCCCCGACCGTGCCTGGAAGACCCATGATCTGCGCAATCGAACAATCCGCTTGGTGCAAGGCGGCCTTGCGTTGATGCGCGGTGGTTACCGCAAACTTCTGCGGTCCGGGCGCAGGGACGAATAGCCCTTCCGGTTGGGGGGTATCGAAAGCGGCCCCCTCCATATTCGGCATCCCCCTCCGAGATCTTGCTTCTCCATGATGACCGCACACACGCCGGCCTAGCCAGGCGTAGTGCGATGTCCTCCTGGAGTCCTCAAATGCCCGATCCGATGGCCGGTCTACCACCGCGATTCCTGCGTACACCTGAGGCCGCGCGCTATCTTGGCCTGTCCGGTCGCACGCTCGAGAAGCACCGCACGTACGGTACTGGACCGACGTATCGGAAGATCGGCGGACGTGTTGTCTACGCCGTCGATGACCTGAAAGCGTGGGCTGACCGCGGCGCCAAGACGTCGACGTCCGATCCCGGGAAGGGGACGGTACTGCCGGCCAAGAAGCAGCCCGCGCTGCGCCCGTATGCGGGCCAGGAACGTCGCTGATTGCCGCGTGAGAGTAGTGACCATGCGGCGCAAACACCATTCGGAGCGCGACCAGCTTGAGCTCTTTCGGGCGTTGCCCGGCGATCTTGCGCCGCGCGACGCGCAGGATCTGATGGCGTATCCGTTCTTCTCCCTCGCAAAGACTAAGCGGATCGTGCCGATCGACTTCCGTGCCGGTGCGATCGCAATTCGTGTCGAAGCCGTGCCGGAACACGGCATGGCGACGATCTGGGATGCAGACGTTCTGATCTGGGCCGCGTCCCAGATTGTCGAAGCCCGTGATGCCGGCCTGAAGACGTCGCGCCTGATGGCTGCAACGCCGTATGAAATTCTGACGTTCGTCGGCCGCGGCACCGGCGCACGCGACTATGATCGGCTGAAGGCGGGTCTCGACAGACTTCAGTCAACGACCGTGCTGACGTCGATCCGTCAGCCGGCAGAGCGGCGACGGCATCGCTTCTCCTGGATCAACGAGTGGAAAGAGACGGCCGATGCAAATGGCCGCCCATTTGGGATCGAGCTGATCCTGCCGGATTGGTTCTACGCTGGCGTCATCGATGACGCGCTCGTGCTGACGATTGATCGCGCCTATTTCGAGCTGACGGGCGGACTTGAGAGGTGGCTTTATCGTCTTGTGCGCAAGCACGGCGGACGCCAGGACGGCGGCTGGAGTTTTGATCTGGTGCACCTCCATGCCAAGTCCGGCATCCTCTCGCCCCTCAAGCACTTTGCTTACGACGTGCGCCAGATCGTCCAGCGCCAGACATTGCCCGGTTATCAGCTCGTGCTCACGCGCGACCCTGATGGCACCGAGCGACTGAACTTTGCACCCACGCCTGTTGATCCCTTAACGGCCCGCTTGCGCCGGCGCGGTCTCATTCCAAATTCGGAGGACAACCTGTGAATCAGCTCGTGCTATCGGGGACCGCAACCCTCGTGCTATCGGGGACCCGATCCTCGTGCTATCGGGGACCGGAATCGAGCTTAAGAGCTTGTTTCTCCGCGCTTTCCAGCCGCTCTAACTTTACTAACCGGAAATCCTTCGGATTTCTTCTAACGGAGCAGGCCGAAAGCGGCGTCGATGGCGCTCGGCAACGGCAGTCCGACAGGCCAGCCTGCCTTTGCAGGCGATACACACTCTCGACCGAGCCCCAAGCTCACGGCTGCCAGCCCCAGCGTCCGGGAGCCGCCGCATGAGCGATCTCACGGAAGTGGAAGTGTTGTGGCTCGAGAAGCGCATCGAAAACCGCATTCGGTTCGGTCGCATTGTCGGGGAACGGAAGCTTGATCGCCATCGGCGTGTCCTGTCATTCGCGCCAGGCAGCATCTTTGCCTTCGTCCGGTGGACCTCCAACGACTTTGGCACGATCATTTCGCGCATCGACATCTTGCGCGCGGTCGCACTGGGACAGCGCTGCTCGACCGTTCCTTATGTGACGCCCGGCGGTGAGATTCTGCTGCGCCTGTCCGGCTGGCCGAAGGTCGAGCGCGTGCTGCAGATGATCGATGCCGTTGAGGCGCTCGGCGTCGATCCGGCTGATGTCGCTCCCGACCATTGGCATCACGTTCACAACCGTCTGTCCGTTAATGAAAACCCGCGCCCGTATACGAAAGCGCGCCATCAGGCCTGGCTCCATCGCCAAAGGGTGATGCGATGACGGGCCGCCTACCGATGCTGGCCGTGACGATTGGGGTCGCTGCTGCGCTCATCGCGACGATCGTCCTGGAGCCGATTCCGCTATACATCTGGAACGCATCCGCGAGCGTGCCGATCGGTCTCTACCGCCTCCGACCGGCGGACCAATTCCAAGTTACTGAATTGGTCGCCGTGCAGCCGCCGGAGCCGCTCGCGACCTTCCTCGATTTGAACGGCTATTTGCCCATTGGCGTGCCCATGCTGAAGCGCGTGCTCGCCCTTCCGGGGCAGAGTGTTTGCAGAACCGGCCTCACGATTTCGGTCGACGAGGTCGCGGTGGGCGAGGCGAAGGACCGCGACGGACGCGGCCGGCCGCTGCCGAAATGGCAGGGCTGCCGCGTCGTCGGCGACGGCGATCTGTTTCTGATGAACTGGCAGTCGGACGACTCTCTTGATGGCCGGTATTTTGGATTTCTTCCGGCATCCAGCGTGATCGGCCGTGCGATGCCGGTGTGGACGTGGGAGGGGTGATCGTGCGTATTCGACGTGTTCTCCTCGCCATGCCCTTGTTCGATCGATTGCGGGATCATTCCTCCGTCTCGATCGATGTCTGCAAGGCTGGCGCGAGCCCGACCGCGTGCTTGGGTCGGTTGGGCACGCGCGTTTGTGCAGTCGTGCCCGTGATGCTTCTTCTGACCGCGTTCGACGGTGCTGCTTTGGCCCAGAGCGGATCAACCGCCCAGCCGGCGATCAGTCAGACCGCTCACTCATTTGCCGGCTTCATCAATGAAGCCGCACAACGCTTTGCGATTGCGCCGAACTGGATCCGATCAGTCCAACGCATCGAGAGTGCTGGTGACGTGCACGCCAGATCGCCAAAAGGCGCAATGGGCCTGATGCAAATCATGCCAGCGACTTGGGCGGAACTTCGTGTGCGCTACAATCTCGGGAACGACCCCTACGACCCGCACGACAACATTCTGGCCGGTACGGCGTACTTGCGCGAACTGCTCGATCGGTATGGCTCGCCTGGCGTGTTTGCGGCGTACAATGCGGGACCATCTCGCTATGAAGAGCATCTTGCGGGCGGCTCTCTGCCAGACGAGACGCGAGCATACGTCGCAAAGCTTGCAAATCTGCTTGCCGTCGAACTGCCGCCGAGGTGGACGTCCGGCGGACAGTCATCAGCAGCTGCGACGCTATTCGTCACGCGATCCGATCTCATGAAGACGCGTGATCGGTTGTTGGCGCTCATGCCGTCTAGCGGTGTCACGACCGCGTTCTCGGCGCCCGATGTTTCGCCCATGGTCCCCCGGCCAATTGGCATGTTCGTCCCTCGATCGGATTCGGGAGTATCGCGATGACCAGGTGTGCGGGTTCGCAAGCTGATGGTGTATGGGCGATGCCTTCGGCCCGCGCTCTACTCGTCGCTTCGCTCCTCACCGAGCCACCCTTCGGGTGTCTCGGCCCTTCGGGTAACGATCGCTATCGCAAGCGCTCGGAAGCAGTGGGGGCTTCGCGAGTTGGCGGCCAGGTCGCGGTGGCTCTTTCGGGAACCGGCGACCCGGAGACCACGACGGCAGGACGGCGAGATAAAAGGGGCTCGCCGCTCGAACCGCAAGCCATTGACATGGCTTGGGTTCCGGCGTGCCGGTCGGTCGGGGCGCGTGCCGCGCCTTGGATTTTTAAGAATGAGATCAACTACATTTTCGGCACTCTACGCGTTTTGGCGTCCTTCGAGGCGCAGTCATGACCACGGGCGACAGCGATCTGCGTATCCGGCCCGGGCGCATCCGCAGTACCCGCGCGCCGAAGCCGAAAAGCTTCATCAATCAGGTGCTACGCGCGGCGAAGAAAACCGGACACACCTCGGGTCAGACCCCGGCCGGCAGGCGTTCCGCGGCCCATGGGCGTTCGACGTTTGGCCGCGGGCGCCTCGCCTTTAGCCGGGCGAGATTGTTCAGCCCGACGCGGCGCGTTGTGGTGAAGGCGCGCGTGGTTCGCCACAAAGGACGAGCCTTCCGCTCAGCGCCGCTGACGGCCCATCTCTCGTATCTGAAGCGCGATGGCGTGACCCGGAGTGGTGAGCGGGCCGAGATGTTTGATGCCCGCGGCGACGGCGCCGATAGCGCGGCGTTTGCCGAACGCTGCAAGGACGACCGTCACCATTTCAGGTTCATTGTCTCGCCGGAGGACGCCGGCGATATGACCGACCTGAAGGCCTTCACCCGCGACCTCGCCAAGCAGATGGAAGCCGACTTTGGCACGCGACTGGATTGGGTGGCTGTCGATCATTGGAATACCGACAATCCTCACGTCCATCTTCTCGTTCGGGGGGTCGACGAAGAGGGCGCTGATCTCGTGATCTCCCGCGACTACATCAGCCGGGGCCTGCGTTCACGCGCCGAGGAATTGGTCGCGATCGAACTGGGTCCAAAACCGGAGCACGAGATCCGCAATTCGCTGGAGAGGGAAGTCTCGGCGGAACGATGGACGCGGCTCGACCGGGAGGTCCGACTGGCGGCGGAAGAGACCGGGTATATCGATCTTCGACCCAAGAATCCCGGCAGCGCGGATCCTGAGATCCGCCGCCTGATGGTTGGCCGTCTTCAGCACCTCGAGAAGATGGGCCTTGCCGCATCCGCCGCACCAGGGGAGTGGATGGTCGGACTCGAGGCCGAGCGCAGCTTGCGCGACCTCGGCATGCGCGGCGACATCATCAAGACCATGCACCGCGCCTTTACCGAGCGCGGGGAAGCGCGCGGCGTCGCCGACTTCGTCATCGAGGGTGGACAGCCGACGTCTCAGCTTATGGGACGACTGGTCGAGCGTGGATTGCATGACGAACTGACTGGCGAGGCCTACGCCCTGATCGACGGGACCGACGGACGCGCGCACCACGTGCGCTTTCGAGGTATCGAGGCCTTCGAACATGCTCCGCCCGTTGGGGGAATCGTCGAAGTCCGACGCTTCGGTCAAGCCGGCGATCCACGGCCGACCGTGGTGCTCGCCATCCGCTCCGATCTCGATCTTGCCGAGCAGGTCACCGCAAAAGGCGCGACCTGGCTTGACCACAGGCTGGTCGAACGCGACTCCATGCCGCTTGCCATGGGCGGATTCGGCCGAGAGACGCGCCAAGCCATGGAAGCCCGTACCGAGCATCTGATCCGGGAGGGCCTAGCGCGGCGGCAGGGCCAACGCATCATCTTGCAGCGCAACCTCCTGAACACGTTGCGCCAGCTTGAACTGGACCAGGTGGCCGCAAAAGTCTCGGCCGACACCAGCCTCCCTTACGTGAAGTCCGAATCCGGGGAGCATGTGGCGGGGACATATCGCCAGCGTCTGACGCTCGCCTCGGGACGCTTCGCCATGATCGACAATGGGCTCGGCTTCCAACTCGTGCCCTGGTCGCGCGAACTCGAAAGGAGGCTCGGCCAACACGTCACCGGCGTCGTGAAGGACGGCGGTGGAATCGAATGGGGCTTTGGTCGCAAGCGCGACCTCGGTCTCTAACAATCGCACCAATCCAGCTGCGGAAGGGCGTTCGGGATGTCCGGAACCAAAATCCTTTGGGGGCAGGTGATCGTGGTCGGCCTGATCGTTTTGCTGGCCATCTGGGGAGCAACCGAGTGGACGGCCTGGCGGCTCGCCTGGCAACCGGAGCTTGGGCGGCCCTGGTTCGAACTGTTGGGCTTCAAGGTCTATTACCCGCCCGTCTTCTTCTGGTGGTGGTTCGTCTACGACGCCTATGCGCCACGGGTCTTTGTCGAAGGAGCCTTCATTGCGGCGTCGGGGACCTTCGTTTCGATCGCGGTGGCGATCGGCATGTCGGTTTGGCGGGCGCGCGAAGCCAAGAATGTCGCGACCTATGGGTCGGCGCGCTGGGCTGGTGCGGACGAGGTTCGAGCGGCGGGACTTCTCGGTCCGGATGGTGTGGTGCTCGGCAAGCTCGACCGCGACTACCTTCGCCACGACGGGCCGGAGCACGTGTTGTGTTTTGCACCCACCCGATCCGGCAAGGGTGTCGGTCTTGTCGTCCCCTCGCTCCTGGCTTGGCCCGGCTCGGCCATCGTTCACGACATCAAGGGCGAGAATTGGCAACTGACCGCGGGCTTCCGCTCGCGACACGGCCGCGTCCTGTTGTTCGATCCCACCAACCCAAAGTCCTCAGCCTACAATCCGCTGCTCGAGGTCCGGCGCGGGGAATGGGAGGTTCGCGACGTCCAGAACGTGGCCGACGTCCTGGTCGACCCCGAAGGCTCCCTCGACAAGCGGAACCACTGGGAGAAGACCAGTCATTCGCTCCTGGTCGGCGCCATACTCCACGTTCTCTATGCCGAGGCGGACAAGACCTTGGCCGGCGTCGCCGCCTTCCTGTCCGATCCGAAGCAGCCGATCGAGACCACGCTGAGGGCGATGATGACTACACCGCACCTTGGCGAGCAGGGCGCCCATCCCGTCGTCGCCTCGACCGCGCGCGAACTCCTCAACAAATCCGAAAACGAACGCTCCGGCGTCCTATCCACCGCGATGTCGTTCCTCGGGCTCTACCGCGATCCCGTCGTGGCCCAGGTGACCTGTCGCTGCGACTGGCGGATTGCCGATCTGATCGCAGATGGTCGCCCGACGACGCTTTACCTCGTGGTGCCGCCGTCGGATATTTCTCGGACCAAGCCGCTGATCCGTCTGGTGCTGAACCAGATCGGCCGGCGCCTGACCGAGGATCTACACGCCCGCGACCGTCGGCATCGAGTGCTAATGATGCTCGACGAGTTCCCGGCGCTGGGGCGGCTGGATTTCTTCGAGTCTGCGCTCGCCTTCATGGCGGGGTACGGCATCAAGAGCTTCTTGATCGCGCAGTCGCTCAACCAGATCGAGAAGGCCTACGGGCCTAACAACGCCATCCTCGACAACTGTCACGTCCGCGTCAGCTTCGCGACCAACGACGAGCGGACCGCCAAGCGGGTATCGGACGCGCTCGGGACCGCGACCGAGATGCGGGCCATGAAAAACTATGCCGGCCATAGATTGAACCCGTGGTTGGGGCACTTGATGGTCTCGCGGCAGGAGACGGCCAGACCTCTCTTGACCCCGGGCGAGGTCATGCAGCTTCCACCGATGGACGAGATCGTCATGGTGGCGGGTACGCCGCCGATCCGGGCGAAGAAAGTTCGCTACTACGAGGATAGGCGGTTCACCGAGCGGGTTCTGCCGCCGCCAAATCCGGCGAGCGCCGGCCGATCATCGAGAACGGACGGTTGGTCAGCGCTAGGACCATTGAAGCCGACGGCGGGTCCAACTGACAAAGCCGCGGAGGTCGAGGAAGACACGGCGAACAGCGGACTCCGTCGCGAGCCCGAACTCCCCGATCACGTCGCGATCGCCAAGGAGACGACCGAACCGACGCCGGCAGAAGAATTTGCCGCCGTTCTTGACGATGACGAGGATGGGGTCCGCCAGTCCCGGCTCATACGCCAGCAGATGCGCGGCGTTGCGCGTCAGGTCGCCATGGACCCGAATGACGGTATGGAGCTCTGAGGCATTATGCGCGACCGGATGAACGTCTACTTCCCGCCAGAACTGCTGAAACAGATCTCAGAGCTCGCCGATCGCAAAAGACTTTCTCGGTCGGCGATCGTGGAAGCGGCAGTTGTTTCGTTTCTGTCCCCGGATGGAGCGGACAGGCGAGAAGCGGCGTTTACCCGGCGCCTCGATCGGCTGTCGCGCCAGATGCAGCGGCTGGAACGCGACGTGGGCTTGACGGCCGAAAGCTTGGCGCTCTTCATCCGCTTTTGGCTGACGATCACGCCGCCGCTACCCAACGACGCACAGGCTGCCGCGCAGGCAAAGGGCAGGGATCGTTTTGAAGGATTTGTCGAAGCACTCGGGCGCCGTTTGCAAAAGGGGCAAAGCTTTCTCCGGGAGATTCCAGAAGACATCGGTCGTCAGGAACCGGCCGAAGAAACTTGAGAGAGCCACGTAGACAGACCATTTCGCGGATCCTTCTTATTCTACGCCACCCTACGACCGCAGGGATTTACCCGAACTGACGAAAAGCTGGTCGCGCTATCGGCTCGCACGAGCTGACAGCAAGAGGGCCAGCATGCAAATTTCCGGGACATGGCGTCTCATCTCGCGCGTTTTTCTCCCGTTTGCTGCTGGATACTATCTTTCGTATCTGTATCGAACGATCAACGCTTTGATCGCCAGTCATCTCAGCTCGGATACCGCGCTCGGGACTGCCGACCTCGGGTTGCTTACGTCAGTCTATTTCCTGATATTCGCGGCGGCTCAGATCCCTGTCGGTATATTGTTGGATCGCTTTGGTCCGCGTCGCGTCCAGAGTGTTCTGCTCTTGCTAGCCGCAGCGGGCGCCGGACTCTTCGCGATATCGACCGGTTTCCTGTCGCTTTTGATCGCGCGTGCAATGATCGGGCTTGGCGTGGCGGCGGCGTTGACCGCAGGACTGAAGTCGATCGTCCTTTGGTTCCCCAGAGAACGAGTTGCCTTGCTTAACGGCTACATGATCATGCTGGGATCGCTAGGAGCGGTGACCGCTACGGTTCCCGTAGAATACCTACTCGCTTGGATGAGCTGGCGGCAGCTCTTTGAGATCCTAGCGGCGGCGACCGGCGCGACGGCCATTTTCATCTATGTCGTGGTTCCCGAGCGGGGCATTGTCCCATCAGCAGCCTGCGCCACTCTTAGCTCCGTTTTCAGCGATCGGCGCTTCTGGCGAATGGCCCCGTTGTCGGCGACTTGCGTCGGATCAGCCTGGTCTCTGCAGGGGCTGTGGGCATCACCGTGGCTGATCGACGTGGAGAGGCTTGATCGCACAAGTCTCGTCAGACAGCTGTTTACAATGTCCGTCGTACTAAGCGGCGGTGCCTGGTTGTTCGGTATGGCCGTCCATTACATCAAACGCAAAGGAATCGGAGCGGAGGCTATATTAGTGGTGGTTGCAGTGCTGTTCATCGCAGCCGATTCAGCCTTGATCTTGCGAGCGCCCCTGCCGTCCATCCTGCCCTGGTCGGTTGTCGCAATTGCCGGAACGGCAACCGTGGTCAGCTTCGCGGTAATAGCGGATTACTTTCCGCCGGAGCTTGCTGGTCGTGCCAACGGCGTCTTGAACGTCCTGCACTTTGGTTGGGCATTTCTGGCACAATACGCGACAGGCCTGATCCTGGAGCAATGGCACACGATCGATGGCCATAGGTCCGTCCAGGCCTATCAGGTCGCGTTCGGCCTCAACGTAGCGCTGCAGATCGCAGCCTTGGTCTGGTTCGCGCTGCCTTGGCGTAGAGTCTGCGCTTCATGGATGAGTTTAACTTCCCGCTCCACGCCAGCCTCTGTTTCCAATGGTGTCAAGTCGGTCGGCTTGTACGAGAATTCGCCCATCCTGATACCCGCGGACGACGGCGCGGAGTGGTGAGCGATAGCTCTTAGCGGACTGGTACGATTGAGCAGGAGTCCAATATCAGTTCTCAGTCTTCCTTTTTCTACGCCAGTCTACGATCACCGAAAGCGCTTGTTGCGCCAACTCCATAGGTGCTTTTTCTAATCATCCCATCTGAGGGCCCTTTGCGGACGCTCTCACTGGGTGGGGACGACGGTGCCAAGCCATTCCATTCAATCGGAAGCGAATTCGCGCGGCGCGCGCATGCTTCGTAGTGCGCTTGGCACAGCGATTGCCGGCTACCTCGAAGATGAAGCGATCATCGAGGTGATGCTCAATCCGGATGGGCGGTTGTGGATCGACAGGCTGTCGAGTGGCTTGATCGACACAGGCAAAACTCTCTCCGCAGCGGATGGCGAGCGCATTGTTCGCCTGGTAGCGCACCACGTAGGTGCGGAGGTGCATGCCGGGGCGCCACGGGTTTCGGCAGAACTGCCTGGAACTGGTGAGCGCTTCGAAGGCCTTTTGCCTCCGGTCGTTGCCGCCCCGGCCTTTGCTATCCGCAAGCCAGCGGTCGCGGTGTTTACCCTCGACGATTACGTCGCCAAGGAAATCATGACCTCGGAGCAGGCCGAGATCCTGAAGAGCGCGGTCGCCGCACGGAAGAACATCCTCGTCGCCGGGGGAACGTCGACCGGCAAGACGACTCTGACAAATGCGCTCCTGGCCGAAGTGGCAAAGACTGCCGATCGGGTCGTGCTGATCGAAGATACGCGCGAACTGCAGTGCACAGCGCCCAACCTTGTCGCTTTGCGTACCAACGATGGCGTGGCGACGCTATCGGACCTCGTTCGCTCCTCGCTGCGACTGCGTCCTGACCGTATTCCGGTCGGCGAGGTCCGCGGTGCCGAAGCCCTCGATCTGCTCAAGGCCTGGGGTACCGGGCATCCCGGTGGCATCGGGACCATTCATGCTGGTACCGCGCTCGGTGCCCTGCGGCGGCTTGAGCAACTCATTCAGGAAGCCGTCATCACGGTTCCGCGTGCCCTGATCGCCGAGACCATCAACGTTATCGCCGTGCTGGCGGGGCGTGGCGCTGATCGTCGCCTCGTTGAGCTCGCGCTCGTCCGGGGGCTTGGAGCTGCCGGCGACTACAGCCTTTCAACAGCAGGAGACTGACATGCGTCAGCAAATTCGTTTTCTTCGAGGTGCATCGGTGGCCGCCTTCGGCACGGTGCTTTTGGCGGCGGCGCCGGCATGGGCCGCTGGTTCGAATATGCCATGGGAGCAGCCGCTCAATCAGATCCTGCAATCGGTTGAAGGTCCGGTTGCCAAGATCATCGCGGTCATCATCATCGTCGTGACCGGGCTCACGCTCGCGTTCGGGGATTCGTCGGGTGGTTTCCGCCGGCTGATCCAGATCGTGTTCGGCCTGTCGATCGCATTTGCCGCCTCGAGCTTCTTCCTATCGTTCTTCTCCTTCGGCGGCGGCGTGGTGGTTTGATGGATGAACCGGTCACAGGTTTTGTCGTGCCCGTTCACCGCGCACTCACTGAGCCGATTCTGATGGGCGGCGCGCCGCGGTCCGTCGCGATCGTGAACGGCACGCTTGCTGCGGCCCTTGGACTTGGATTGCGGCTCTGGATCGCGGGTCTCATCCTCTGGTTCATCGGCCACATGGCCGCCGTCTGGGCCGCCAAGCGCGATCCCGCATTTGTCGATGTCGTGCGCCGACATCTGCGCATTCCCAGCCACCTCAACACCTGAGCGCTCCGCCATGATGAACCTTGCCGAATATCGTCATTCCAACGCGCGTCTCGCCGACTTCCTGCCCTGGGCAGCTCTCGTCGACGAGGGAATCATCCTGAACAAGGATGGTTCTTTCCAACGGACAGCAAAGTTCCGGGGACCTGACCTCGACAGCGCGGTGCCGGCCGAACTCGTTGCCGTCGCCGGTCGTCTGAACAACGCCTTGCGCCGCCTCGGATCCGGCTGGGCCGTGTTCGTTGAGGCGCAGCGTCATTCTGCGGGCGCTTATCCTCCAAACACCTTTCCGGATGTCGCGTCTGCGCTGGTCGATGCCGAACGCAGAGCGCAATTCGAGGAGGCAGGTGCCCACTACGAGTCCAGTTATTTCCTGACCTTCCTCTATCTGCCGCCGGAGGAGGGAGCGGCTAAGGCGGAGCGATTGCTCTATGAAGGTCGCGACCGCACCGTTGGAGCAGATGCCCGGGAGGTGTTGCGCGGCTTTATCGATCAAACCAACCGCGTGCTGCAACTCGTCGAAGGGTTCATGCCGGATTGCGCCTGGCTCGATGATCAGGCCACGCTGACCTATCTGCACTCGACGATCTCGACTAAGCGTCACCGCGTTCGCGTGCCCGAAATTCCCATGTACATCGATGCGCTTTTGGCCGACCAGCCACTGACCGGCGGGCTTGAGCCGATGCTGGGTTCAGCGAACGTGCGGGTCTTGACGATTGTCGGCTTTCCGGGCGCGACGACCCCGGGGGTCCTGGACGACCTGAATCGCCTGGCATTCTCGTATCGTTGGTCGACGCGCGCAATCATGCTCGACAAGACCGATGCCACCAAGCTGCTGACCAAGATTCGGCGGCAGTGGTTCGCCAAGCGAAAATCCATTGGCGCCATTCTCAAGGAGGTCATGACCAACGAGGCGTCGACGCTGCTCGATACCGACGCCCACAACAAGGCGATCGACGCCGACGCGGCGTTGCAGGAACTGGGGTCGGATCAGATCGGACAAGCCTTTGTTACGGCCACCCTCACTGTGTGGGACCGAGATCCCAACGCTGCCGATGAAAAGCTGAGGCTGGTCGAGAAGGTCATTCAGGGCCGCGATTTCACCTGCATGATCGAGACGGTGAACGCTGTCGAAGCCTGGCTCGGTAGCCTGCCGGGACATGTCTATGCGAATGTGCGGCAGCCACCGGTCTCGACGCTCAACCTCGCCCATATGATTCCGATGTCAGCCGTGTGGGCCGGTGAGGCGAGGGATCTGCACTTCAAGGCGCCGGCACTCCTGTTTGGCAAGACTGAGGGATCGACGCCCTTCCGATTCTCTCTCCACGTCGGCGACGTCGGCCACACCCTCGTGGTGGGCCCGACCGGCGCCGGAAAATCCGTTTTGCTGGCTCTGATGGCGTTGCAATTCCGCCGTTATCCGAACTCTCAGGTCTTTGCGTTCGACTTCGGCGGTTCAATTCGGGCGGCTGCGCTCGCCATGGGTGGCGACTGGCATGATCTCGGCGGTGCATTGTCAGACGGGGACGAAAACCCCGTCGCCCTGCAGCCGCTGGCCTGGATTGAGGATCCTTCCGAGCGCGGATGGGCGACGGAATGGATCGGCGCGATCCTGGCACGGGAAAAGGTCGAGATCACCCCGGAGGTCAAGGATCATCTGTGGTCGGCACTGACATCTCTCGCTTCGGCGCCGAGGGAGGAGCGGACCCTGACGGGCTTGTCAGTCCTGCTCCAATCGAACTCTCTGAAACGCGCCTTGCAACCTTATTGCCTCGGCGGACCTTCCGGGCGCTTGCTCGACGCCGAATTCGAGCGCCTTGGCGAAGCCTCGGTCCAGGCGTTTGAGACCGAAGGTTTGATTGGAACGGGTGCTGCGCCGGCCGTGCTGTCGTACCTCTTCCATCGCATCGGGGGCCGTCTCGACGGCCGGCCTACACTCCTTATTGTCGATGAAGGTTGGCTTGCCCTCGATGACGAGGATTTTGCGGGGCAACTCCGGGAATGGCTGAAGACGCTTCGGAAGAAGAACGCGTCCGTCATCTTCGCCACACAGTCGCTTTCTGACATTGATGGCTCCGCGATAGCACCGGCGATCATCGAAAGCTGCCCGACGCGCCTGTTGCTGCCGAACGAACGGGCGATCGAACCGCAGATCACCGCCATCTACCGCCGCTTCGGACTCAACGATCGCCAGATCGAACTTCTGAGCCGGGCAACGCCAAAGCGCGACTACTATTGCCAGTCTCGTCGCGGCAACCGGATGTTCGAACTTGGCCTTGGTGAGGTTGCGCTCGCCTTCACCGCAGCCTCTTCCAAGACAGACCAGGCAGCCATCGCGCAGCTCCTTGCCGAACATGGACCTGACGGCTTCGTGCCCGCCTGGCTCCAGCACCGCGGCGTCGCCTGGGCCCTCGACCTGATCCCCAACCTCGTCAATCTGGAGAAATCGCAATGAGACCTCTTGGCCTATTGGCGACCACGGCCGCCTTCGCGCTGCTGCTTGGCGTCACGGTGCCTGCACGGGCGCTGATCGTCTTTGACCCCACCAACTACGTCCAGAATGTCCTGACGGCCGCGCGGGAGCTCCAGCAGGTTAATAATCAGATCACCTCGTTGCAGAACGAGGCACAGATGCTGATCAATCAGGCAAGGAATTTGGCAAGCCTGCCGTATTCATCGCTGCAGCAACTGCAATCATCGATCCAGCGGACCCAGCAATTGCTGGCCCAGGCCCAGCGGATCGCCTACGACGTTCAGCAGATTGATCATGCCTTCTCGACAAGTTACGCGCCAGCGACCAGCAGCCAATCGAACCAGTTGCTGATCTCCAACGCTCAGTCACGTTGGCAGAATTCCTATGCCGCAACGCAAGACGCGCTTCGCGTCCAGGCGGGCATTGTTGGCAACCTCGACACCAATCGCATCCAGACATCCGCGCTCGTAACGTCAAGCCAGGGTGCCAGCGGCGCGCTGCAGGCAACGCAGGCTGGCAATCAGATTCTCGCGCTGAACGCGCAGCAGCTCGCCGACCTCACCGCCGTCGTGACGGCGCAAGGTCGGGCGCAGAGCCTTGAAGCGGCTCAGCGCGCCTCGGCCCAGGATCAGGGACGAGAACAGCTTCGTCGGTTCCTGACTCCGGGACAGGGCTATCAGTCATCCAACGTACAGATGTTCCACTGATGACGGACATAAGGGCATTCAAGGCGTTGTCGCTGCTTACGACAATCGGCGTGTTGGTCGTCACTGCCTGCACGATTCAGCTTCGCGGTGGTGACGAGCAGCCCGCGCTGCCGAAGGCCGCGCAGACGACAGATGCAACCAGCTCTGACCTCGCACGCTGCCGCAGCGTCACTGCGGAGGAAACGGCAGGTTATCAGCATTGCAGGCAGGTCTGGGCCGAAAACCGGCGACGCTTCTTGGCCAAGAAATCTGGTGCCGCGGTTCGTGGCCAAGAAGAACCCGCCGCTGCGTTGGCGCCGGCCCCAAAGGATCAGAGCCGGATCCCGCAGGGATATCTGCTACCGGCGACACCTGAGGCGAGCAAGCCATGACGGGTACGGGGATTATCGACCAATTCCTGGAAACGTTCACGCGATATATCGACAACGGCTTCGGCCTGCTCGGTAGCGACGTCGGCTATCTCGCAACGACCCTTGCCGCGATCGACATCACGCTTGCTGCGTTGTTCTGGAGTTGGGGGCCGGACGAAGACATCGTCGCGCGCCTCGTCAAGAAGACGCTCTTTGTAGGCGTCTTTGCCTATCTAATCGGTAATTGGAACAGTCTGGCACGCATCGTTTTCGAGAGCTTTGCCGGCCTTGGGCTAAAAGCATCAGGCGCAAGTCTCTCCGCGTCGGACTTCCTTCGGCCGGGAAAGATCGCTCAAGTCGGACTTGACGCTGGCCGACCGCTGCTCGATTCGATCTCCAATCTGATGGGCTACATCAGTTTCTTCGAGAATTTCGTCCAGATCGTCGTTCTCCTGTTTGCCTGGATCGTGGTGCTGCTCGCCTTCTTCATTCTGGCGATCCAACTCTTCGTCACCCTGATCGAGTTCAAACTCACGACGCTGGCCGGCTTCGTGCTCATTCCCTTTGGGTTGTTTGGCAAGACAGCCTTCGCGGCAGAGCGGGTCTTGGGCAACGTCATCTCTTCAGGGATCAAGGTCTTGGTCCTGGCCGCCATCGTCGGCATCGGCTCGACTTTGTTCTCGCAGTTCACCGCTGGCTTTGGTGGCAATCAGCCGACCATAGAAGACGCGATGACCCTGGTCCTTGCGGCGCTCTCCTTGCTTGGCCTGGGCATCTTCGGTCCTGGAATCGCCAACGGCCTGGTGTCGGGTGGGCCTCAGCTCGGTGCCGGTGCCGCGGTTGGAACAGGCCTTGCTGCCGGTGGCATTGTTGCGGCGGGCGCGGGTCTTGCCGCCGGCGGTGTTGGTCTCGCTGGCGGCGCGATTGCGGGCGCCGCG
Organism: Afipia sp. GW822-FHT04G07; assembly: GCF_058800765.1. Classification (NCBI taxonomy): domain Bacteria; kingdom Pseudomonadati; phylum Pseudomonadota; class Alphaproteobacteria; order Hyphomicrobiales; family Nitrobacteraceae; genus Afipia; species Afipia sp. GW822-FHT04G07. The sequence continues at coordinate 2,068,463 of NZ_JBXAMP010000001.1, read as the reverse complement.
CGCGGTGGTGGCGCTGTCATAAGGGGAGCGTCAGCCGCCTATCGAAGCGGCGGCCTTGCTGGCGTCGCTGAGGCGGGCAGCTCGGCTGCCATGAGTCCATTGCGTCGTGCAGCGGCTGCCTTCGGGGGCGAGCAAGCTGGCGAGCAGGCCGCAAGCGCTTCGGCCGAAGGGCTGCCCGATTGGGCGCGCCGCATGAAGCGCGCCGAGACTATTCGGCATGGTGCCTCGGCTGCTGGTCACGTCCGCTCGGGCGATCATGGTGGCAGCGGCTCCTCCGTCGATTTGTCCGAAGGAGAGCGCTGAGACGCATCACCGCACTTTCGCCACCCGCCACGCGGCAGCGCCTCAAACCCAGACACTACACGGCTCAAAGCCGATCACTTGATCTCAGGGGCAATCATCAATGATCAAACGACCATTAGTTCACTACGGGCGCATGCCCGAACCGATCACGCCTTATCAAAAAGCAGCCCAAGTTTGGGACGAACGCATTGGATCCGCCCGCGTGCAAGCCAAAAACTGGCGGCTGATGGCGTTCGGTTGTCTCATACTGTCAGCCGGTCTCGCTGGTGGGTTGGTCTGGCAATCAAGCCATGGGTCGATCACGCCCTGGGTGGTCGAAGTCGACCATCTTGGCCAAGCCCAGAGGGTTGCGCCGGCCAACTTCGACTATCAACCGACTGATGCGCAGATCGCCTACCATCTGGCGCGCTTTATCGAGGATGTCAGAGGTCTGCCGGCCGACGGCATCGTTCTACGCCAAAACTGGCTCCGGGCCTATGATTTTACGACCGATCGCGGCGCCGCTGCGCTCAACGACTACGCGCGGAACAATGACCCCTTTGCCAAGCTCGGTAAGGCGCAAATCTCCGTCGACGTCTCGAGCGTCATTCGCGCGTCGTCGGAAAGCTTTCGGGTCGCATGGACCCAGCGCACCTATGACAACGGTTCGCTGAGCTCGACCGAACGCTGGACCGCAATTCTCACCATCGTGATCGAGATGCCCCGCGATGCCGAACGCCTGCGCAAGAATCCCCTTGGCGTTTACGTCCGCGCCATCAACTGGTCAAAGGAGTTGAGTCAGTGACCAAGACGCCGTTTGACGTTTATTCGAAGCGCCCCGCCCCGGACTGCGGGATCGGTCCCACTTGGCCCGCGTTCTTGACCGCGAAGCGAGCAGTTTTGTTTGCTCTCCTGCTTGGTTCCTCGGCGCTCGGTGGGTGCGCGACCTACATTCCTCCGGAGATCAGCTATGACGCCGAAGTGCCTCCGTTACCGGCTACGCCGGTGGCTCTCGACGACAGATCGCGACCGCTTCACATTCCACCCCTCTGGAAGCCGGCTCTCGGCGGCAAGTCGGGAGGGAAGGAAGACGCTGAACCTGTGAGCCGGGTTGAGACAGCAAATAGCGCGGCCCGGGTCGAACCGCGCAAGCGAGGGTATTTCAACGCAGCGCAAATCTACGCCTACAGTCCTGGGGCGCTCTATCAGATTTACGCCGCGCCGGGGCAGATCACGGATATCGCGCTCGAGGAAGGAGAACTTTTGACGGGATCAGGGCCGATCGCGGCCGGAGATACCGTACGCTGGGTCGTGGGCGATACCGAGAGCGGGAGCGGCGACACACGGCGCGTCCATATCCTGGTCAAGCCGACCCGAGCCTCGATCGAGACCAACCTGGTGGTCAATACTGACCGGCGCACCTACCTGATTGAGCTCCGCTCTCGCGAGCGGCCGTACATGCCATCCGTTGCTTGGTACTATCCTGAGACGGTACGCGAACGGTCGCGTTCAGCTGCTCTGAAGCCCGTTCTTCCGGACCCAGCGCAGCGTATCTCCCGCTATTCCATCGAAGGCGACAGTCCTCCCTGGCGGCCGCTAGCCGCATATGACGATGGCCGCAAGGTCTACGTCGAATTCCCGCTCGGCATCGTGCAGGGCGAAATGCCTCCGCTCTTTGTCATCGGCCCAGACGGCAAGACAGAACTCGTCAACTATCGCGCCTACGGCAATGTGTTGATCGTCGATCGGCTGTTTGCGGCCGCCGAACTCCGGCTCGGCGGTGAGCACCAGCAGAAGGTCAGGATTGTCAGGACCGACGGGAGACCGTCGTCATGAACACCCGGAATGAAAACGATCACGAGCAAGCAGTTCCGCCGGAGACACAAGCGGAGCAGTCCGAAAGTTTCCGCTTGAGAGCGGAGCATCCGCGCGTGACGCGGTTGTCGCGGAAGGTCTTGGCTGGCGGGAGCGCGGTTGCCCTGCTTGTTATCGGCGGAGCAGTGTTGTGGTCACTTCAGAGCAATCGTGCTCGAAATCAGGCGGCCGATGAGCTTTACAGCACCGACCATCACAATGTTGCCGACGGCATTACGACCCTGCCGAAGGACTATGCTGGCGTTCCGCGCCAGCCAATCCCGCAGCTTGGTCCGCCGCTCCCCGGTGACCTCGGTCGACCGATCCTTGCCGCTCAAGGCCAGTCGCCGACGAGCGGCGCTGATCCGGACCAGCAGCGCCGGGATCAGGAGACCGAAGCAGCCCGCATCAGTCATCTGTTCGCTTCGACCAATGGACGAGAAGTGCGTCCGTCCGCGACTGCGGCTGTTGGAAGCGAGCGGGTCGTGCCACCGAACGCAACGAGCACCGGCGACGATGGATCTGTGCAAAACGGTCAGGACCGGAAGCTTGCCTTCGTCAACGCCTCTGTGGACCGTCGCACGGTAAGCCCTGACCGCATCACCAGGCCGGCCTCACCGTATGTCGTGCAGGCTGGGACGGTCATTCCGGGTGCCCTGATCACCGGGATCCGATCAGACCTTCCGGGCCAGGTTACAGCGCAGGTAACCGAAAATGTTTTTGATACCCCGACCGGCCGCTTTCTGCTTGTGCCTCAGGGAGCGCGTCTGATCGGCATCTACGATAGCCAGGTCACTTTCGGCCAGTCCCGCGTCCTGCTCGTCTGGACCCGGCTGATCATGCCGAACGGACGTTCTATCGTTCTCGAGCGGCAGCCTGGCGTTGACGCTGCCGGGTATGCAGGCCTCGAAGACCAGGTCGACAATCACTGGGGTGAGCTGTTCAAGGCTGCGGCCCTATCGACGTTTCTGGCGGTCGGGACCGAACTGGGTGCCGGCTCGGACACCAACAGCAACGACAGCGCAATTATCCAGGCCTTGCGACACGGCGCCTCGGACTCACTGAATCAAACCGGACAACAGGTGGTTCGGCGCAGTCTCAACATCCAGCCGACCCTGACGATCCGCCCGGGTTTTCCGGTTCGTGTCATCGTCAACCGGGATCTCCGCCTCGAGCCTTACACAGGATGACAACCTCAATGACGAAGCTGAAGATCGCCGCCGTCCCAGACGACAAGCCGGTGAAGGTGACCGCGGAGTTGCCTGCATCCGTCCACCGGGACCTTGCTGCGTACGCGGAGGCAATCGCGCGTGAAACGGGTCAGCGCGCCGATCCAACAAAATTGATCGCGCCGATGCTGGCGCGGTTCATGGCGGCTGACCGAGGATTCGCCCGTCTACGACGCGCGTGTCAATCGCCGAGAGATGGGGAGGAATAGCGCTCCGCCAGCATTTCGAGAAAGCGGTTGAGGGCTGGATTCTCGTTGTCAGCGCACCAGTGTGCAGAAAAGCCGATATGGCTTGATCCTGTCCCGTCCCGTAGTTCGCGATATTTCAGTCCGGCGAAACTCGCGCCCATATCGGACTCCATGACGAGGCTAATGCCTAGTTTCATACTGACGAGACCCTTGATCATGCTTCGGCTGACGTCGTGTCGGTCGATCTTGGGCCGATCGTCCGTAGATACAAATTTCGATATGATGAGATCTTCAAACTCGCGGCTGGAATCGTGATGGCTTAGTAGTACGGTTTCGTCGCGAAGATCGGTCCAATAAACCGCGTCGCGCGCCGCCAAAGGGTGATCCTCAGGCAATGCAACGAGGACGCGTTCGCTCCAGACCCTGAGCGTCTTGTTGTCCGATGATGGCGTGTCGCTCGTAACGATGAGAACGTCGAGTGTTCCGCTCCGGAGCGCGTTCATAAGCAAAGTGCGCGGCCGTTCGGCTATAGCGAGTTCGATCCGAGGAAATCTCGTTCTAAAGTCGAGGAGGGTAGTCCGCAGATTGCCTGCTGAAATCGACGTGCAGAAGCCGACCGAAAGGTGGCCAGTTTCGCCACGACCAATTGATCTGCCGGTTGCAACGAGTGTATCAACCTGCTCCAGCACCATTCTTGCGATCCGCACGACTACTTTACCAGCAAGTGTTGGCTGGACTCCCGCGGTCGACCGCTCAAACAAGCTGGTCCCGACTAGGCGCTCGAGTTGGCCAATGGAGCGGCTCACGACAGAATGTGGAATGGAAAGTAATTCAGCGGCTTGCCGAAGACTTCCACAGTCGTTGGCAACGACTGCAAACCGAAGCAGGCGCAGGCCGATGACGGGCATTCCGGTCGTGCGCTGCTGGTTGTCAATGTTGTTGATTTCCATCATGCCTGTAGCCCGTCAGTAGGCGAAACTGCGTCCCAGGGGTCCGCTGTGCGACCGTTCTAGGCGACGCGCAATACAGGCGCCCAGAGCACTGGCCCGGAAAGTCCGCCTGCCCCACGGAGTTTCGCGAGCGCCGCACTGGAGATATCCAGATATCCAGCGACGGCGAGAGTGTTCCCAATCTTAGAGGGAGCGCCGATTCGACGTAGCGGCCACCCAGCGCGCCGCAGGATCCTTTCCATTCGGGCGTCGGTAACGGTAACAATATCGCTCAGATGCCGCGAAAGCCCAAATTCCACCATGCCAGCAAACAACTCGTAGGTGGCACAAGCTATTCCGTGTTCTCCTTTTGGTGTGTCGAGTCTAGCGTCGATCGCAAAGCGGCTGCTTTCCCATATCTGCGGACTCATGGGCATCGGCTGACCATTCAGAAGCGCGGGAAATGTGTCGCGGAGCATCGTCGGTCCCTTGGTTGGAAGCAGGCGGACGCAGCCTTGTACCCGGCCGTCGTCCGAGAGTTGGGCGAGGTATGCCGGATGCAACGAGTCGAACTTGTCAACTTCCATGTCGCCGCTAATTTGAACGTCCCAGTCCATCCGGACCTTGAAGACGCGATGTCGTAGTTGGTGTATTGCAAAGAGCGTATGGGAGAATTCGCCGTACCAAGGCTCCGTGATGAGCTGAATCATGACATCCTCCAAGGTTGCCATGATTCTTTGAGGCGAAGTTACGCTAAGAAGCATCACCCCTAGTTGTGGGAGGAGTTCGCCTTAGTTTTGCTGTTCTCGTTTGGCAGCGGCCACGCGTAGTGCCGCTTGAACAACGGTTCGCACTCCCAATTTTGCTTTCGCGTTGTTCAGGTAAGAGATAGCAGTGTGATGCGATATTCCCAGAATGCGTCCGATGTCCCAAGCGCTCTTGCCGCGGGCGGCCCACTCCAGACATTCGAACTCGCGGGCGGACAAAGCTGCTCCATCAACACGAAGATCGCTCGCGAGTTTGCGGCGAACGTGTGAGTGGAAGAACATCGCCATCAACTGAAGCATTCGAGGGTTCGACGTGACGAAGCGTTCGAATTGAGCTTCCCGTTGGTTGCCGGCAAAGGTGACGGCGGCAACGGGGCCGTGTCCGTCATGGATAGGAACGGTGAATCCTAGCCGAATGCCATATTGGGAGGCTTCGTCCAGCAACCGCTTCTGTGCCGGCGAAAGATATCGTTCGGTCGATCCGATTCCCCAGCGAAACGGCTCGGTGTCCCGTAGCGCCTGCATGATAACCGGATCGATCCGTTCGTAGTGGCTCCTTAGGTAGTGTGAAGTCCACTCCTTTGGGTATGTCGACATAAGACGGGGTGTCCCATCGAGCTTTTGCGGTAGCGCGAGGTACGCAAAGCAAGACAGGTCGAGAGCCGCGGCTGTGACGGCCATGGCTCCCGAAAGCTCTGCTTGATCTTCAGCGCTCGAAAGATGATCAATGAAGTCTTGAAATATGCGATGCATGTCGAGCTAGGTTAGGTGGCGTCGGTACTTGATCTCCGGCACGGCTGTCCCGGTTAAACCTTCCTTATCGAACGGTCAGAGCAGCACGGACATCGTTGACGATTGCGGGTGATGTCCAAAAGGGTACTCAAATCCATAAAAGAAGCCCGGGACCCGTCATCGGACCCCGGGCAGTCTAGGGAGGACGCCCTCAGGCGCTTGCTGCCATTTACTGACACCTTCGCGTCAGACCGCCGACAACGAGCGGGACCACGGGAAATCAAGCGATGGCCTGTGCGATGAAAGGCAGGGTTTCAGATTGTTCCTGCCATTGAGGGAGAGAACATTGGGTCACTTCCCGGCAATCAACTCTGCAGCTTTCTCCGCCATAGCCATGATCGGCAGATTGGTGTTTCCGCTGATCACGGTCGGCATAAGTGAACCGTCGATAACGCGTAGATTGTCGATGCCCCGAACCCGAAGCTTGCTATCGACCACGGCGTCGCGATCCTCACCCATGCGACATGTTCCGACCGGGTGGTAGATCGTTTCTGCGCGGGCTCGTATCCACTTTTTGCGGGATTCCGTGCTGGTAAACGGATCGATATCGAGTTTGCGCTTAATGTGTTTTCGGAGCGCCGGCTGATCGATGATCTCGCACATCTGCCGAACGCCTTCTTGCATGCTGACGAAATCACTTTCATCGGATAGAAAGCGGGGGTCGATCGCCGGCGCGACGAAGGGATCGGCCGACCGCAGGCGCAGCGTTCCACGACTCTTCGGACGAAGCTGGCATACGCGAATGGCAAAGCCGTGCGGGACGCGCTCGCCCTGCGGCGGGTTTCGCAGCGCGACGATGAGATGAGCCTGCCACTCAGGCCACGATGAGGTTTTATCGGGCCCCCAGAAGGCTCCGGCTTCGACCCCCTGTGAGGTGCCGGGCCCCGTGCCTCGGAGCATATATTGTGCGCCGGCCAAGGCACCTCTGAACAATCCGATGTACGGCGTCAGTGTGATCGGCTGCGACGCCTCCAATCGAATTGCGCAATCCAAATGATCTTGCAGATTGCTTCCAACGCCGGCGGAATCGAGCACCGGCTTGATGCCGAGTGAACGGAGGTGATCGGCCGGTCCAATTCCTGACAGCATCAGTAATTGCGGCGAACCAATGGCCCCGGAAGTCAGCAAGACTTCTCGTTCGGCCGAAACGGTGACCTCACGCCCGTTGTGGTCAATGACAACACCCCGAACGCGCGTGCCTTCGACCGCGAGGCGCCGAACCTGAGTGTTGGCCATGATGGTCAGATTGCTTCGTCCTTTCCCCTGGTCGAGAAACTTGAAAGCACCTGAACGCTTGCCGTCTGAAATCGTAAGTTCGTAGAAGCCTGCGCCCATCTGAGACGGACCATTGAAGCCGTTGTTCTCGGGGAGGCCTGCCGACTTGGCGCTCTCAATAAATGCCTTCGAGATTGGATGCTGCAACACGCCATAAGAAAGTCGGATCGGACCCGAATAACCTCGGTCCTGATCGGGCTGGGACGTTACCTGGGCGGCGTCCTCGATTTTTCTAAGGTAGGGGCGGAGGTTTTCGTACCCCCACCCACGACAGCCTTGCGCTTCCCATGAGTCGTAATCCTGAGGATTTCCCCGGATCGCAATCATGGAGTTGATGGCGGACGACCCTCCCACCACCTTGCCACGGGGAATATAGATCTTGCGATTGTTGAGTTCGGTCTGCGGTTCGGTCCAAAATTGCCAGTTATGCTTCGGACTCGTGTAGAGCACGCGAATGCCCGCCGGCATGTGAACGAAGATTGAAGAAGAGGGACGTCCGGCCTCGAGCAGCAACACCTTGACGTTGGGATCTTCGCTCAATCGAGCGGCGAGCACGCATCCTGCCGATCCTGCGCCGACAACGATATAATCGTATTTCGAGAGCTTCATCCTCCGTCCCCTATTTCAAAAGCCGACGATCGGTTCGTTTTTGCGACCAGTTTCGCCAAGGTCAGGCCTTCCCGACTTGCAAAAGCCATCGCCAAACTATAATTGGTCCTACCAATCAGGTCGATCCAATTATAGCGACGAAGGCCTGGTAGTCAACGGAGAGCTCGTCTCATGTTTCAATACCGGAGGATCGTGGCCGCGTTCCTGCTCCTCGGCGCAGGGCTCGCCGTTTTGCTGCTCGCTCCTGCCAAACCTGCCATCCAGCCGGACCAAGAGACGATTCGACGAGTGATATGGGCTCTTGGCCCCTAGCCGACTTCGGGACGTCCGATATCGATGATCCGTCGCTCACTTAGATCTTGGATGGCCGCCGAGTCGTACTTCAGTATCGACTTGAGGATGTTTGCAGTATCCTCGCCTCGCCGCGGCGGTCCTTTGGCATATTCGATCTTCGTTCCGGAAAACTTTATCGGATTGGCGACGAGAGGGGCTGTTGTTCCGGAAGAATGAGGAAGATTGACCTGCATCTCCCGATGGATAACCTGAGGGTGAGCGAACACCTGATCCAGCCGGTTGATCGGTGCGCAAGGCACGCCCACGGGCTCCAGAATGGAAATCCAATGCTGGGTCGTCTGCTGTATCAGATGCGCATCGAGTAGGGGGATGAGTTGATCACGATTCTTAAGCCGGTCGGTGTTAGTGACGAAACGGCTATCGGTTGCCAGGCCGCTTAAACCAGTAGCTGCACAGAACTTCCGGAATTGCTGATCATTACCAACGGCGAGCACGAAGGAACCGTCGCTGGTTCTGAAGACCTGATATGGAACGATGTTTGGATGCGCGTTGCCGAACCGTTTCGGCGGCGTGCCGGTCGTGAGGAAATTCAAATTTTGGTTGGCGAGAACCGCGACCTGGACGTCCAGCAGTGCCATGTCGATATGCTGTCCTTCTCCGGTGCGTTCGCGATGCAGTAATGCGGAGATGACGCCGGCGGCGCTATACATGCCAGTGAGAATATCGACGATCGGAACCCCGACCTTCTGCGGACCCCCGCCTGGCTTGTCATCACTCTCTCCGGTAATGCTCATCAGGCCGCCGATGGCCTGAATGGCCATATCGTATCCTGCGACGTCCTTCATCGGGCCGGTCTGGCCATAGCCGGTGATGGAACAGTAAATGATGTCAGGCTTGACCCTTTTAAGCGCCTCGTAGTCGAGGCCGTAACGCGCCATGTCGCCGACCTTGTAGTTCTCGATCACGAGATCGGCTTGCTGGGCAAGTGCGCGCACAATGGCGCTACCCTCGTCAGTCGATATATCGACGCATATCGAATGCTTGCCGCGATTGGCGCTCAGGAAATACGCGCTTTCGGTCGTATCAATTCCACCGTCTTTCCGCAGAAAGGGCGGGCCCCACTGCCGCGTATCGTCGCCGGTGCCAGGGCGTTCGATCTTCCAAACCTCGGCTCCTAGATCAGACAGCAACTGCGCTAACCAAGGCCCCGCGAGGATTCTCGAAAGATCCAGCACTCGATAACCTGCCAACGGTCCAGCCATCACGCTTCCTTGAAGTCTGCGGGTCAAATAGCCGCGCGCCGTGCGAGGCCGCACTAACTATATGTGGAGCGACCAGATTGGTCAAACCAAATGCTGCTTGACACCGCGCATCACGCGACATACGGTCCTGCCAAATTGGTTTAACCAATTAATGAAAATACCGGGAAGAACGTGAAGGTCTGGCTGTATGGCGCGAGTAACTCTCCAGAATGTCGCGAAATCCTTTGGAGGAGATCGAGGGCCATGGGCCGTTCAGGACTTTTCGTTGGATATTGCCGATGGCGAACTGGTCGTGTTCGTCGGCCCGTCCGGCTGCGGCAAGTCCACGACGTTGCGAATGCTCGCCGGTCTAGATGACGTCACATTCGGCAAGATTCTGATCGACGGAAGGGACGTCACCGCGCTTCCGCCGAAAGATCGCAACATTGCGATGGTTTTTCAGAACTACGCTCTCTATCCACAGAAGACGGTCTTCGAAAACATGGCCTTCGGCCTTCGGGTCCGTAGGACGCCACAGCAGGAGATCGATCGTCGGGTGCGCAGCGCGGCATCAAGTCTCGGATTGGAGGCCCTGCTGGAGCGCAAGCCACGCCAATTGTCGGGTGGTCAGATGCAGCGCGTAGCGCTTGGTCGCGCGTTAGTCAGAGATCCCGACGTATTCCTCCTCGACGAACCCCTCTCGAACCTTGATGCGAAGCTGCGGGTCCGGACGCGAGAAGAGATTGCGACGCTACACGCCCGATTGGGCGCGACGATGATATTTGTTACCCACGATCAGGTCGAGGCCATGACGCTCGGCGATCGTATCGTGATCATGCGTGACGGATTCATCCAACAGGCGGGCAGTCCGCTTGACCTTTATGATCGGCCCGCGAACGCCTTCGTGGCGACTTTCATCGGGTCTCCAGAGATGAACCTGATTGATGGCGGGTTGATGCGCGACGGGGGCGCGCTCGTAATGCGCTCCGGCGGTTTGAGCGTCAACTTGCCTGCCCAGTCATTCTCCGAAGCGGAAAGGGATGTCACGCTTGGCATTAGGCCCGAGCACATCGAGCGCGCGGAAACCTCCACGGCTTTTGAGCTGGTAGTCGGCTTGGTCGAGCAAATCGGCGCGCAAACCTATGTGCTGGGTAAGATCGATGGCAACAAAATCCGCGCGGTATTTGCTCGGGACGATGCGCTGAGGGCGGGCGACCGAATTTTTGTGAATTTGTCTCAAGAGAAGTTGCACCTGTTCTCGCGCGAGAGCGGCAAGACACTGAGGCGGACCTCGACGAAAGGCGAAAATGGCAACGGGAGAGAACTTCATGGACAAGCTCAGCTTAGGCGCGCCGAGTTCCAAGGCTAACGTGAGCGACATCGATCGGCGGCGTTTTCTCAAAACGACGGCTGGTGCAGCGGCTGGCATCGCGGGCTCACTTTCCGCGCCCTATGTCAACGCACAGTCCGGGGTAACGCTTCGCATTTTGAACGCTGAAACGACTGCTGCGAGCCAATCGGCCTTGCGCGATGCGTGCAATGAATACGAGAGCAAGTTCGGCGTAAAAATCGTCGTCGACTCGACGCCGATTAGTGGTGGTTATGCGAAGTCGATGGCGGCCATCAATGCTGGCGCTCCTTACGATATCGCCACGGCGGGATACATTGCGCACATCTTGCAATACGCGATGGCGGGTCACATCGTGCCGTTGACGGATCTTGTCAAAAAATATTCGTGGGGGAAGCAGGGAACCTGGTCATATAAGGGAGAAAATTGGTTCTATCCCTATGACTACAATTTGGTGACGGTTTTCTACAGAAAAGATCTGTATCAGGAGAAGGGCCTGAAGGTTCCCAACACATGGGCCGAGTTCCTTGAGAATTGCCGGGCGCTGACTGTCGCGAAGGATGGCAACATAGAGCGAGGGGGGTGCGTCATACCGCTCGCGAGTGACAGTGCCACCAACTGGGCGAGCTTCGGCAACTTGTTTGCAGACGCGCCGAAGTTTTATGACGACAAGTGGAACGTCGTTCTCGATGCGCCGGGGAATGCCGGACCGACCGGCCGTTTTCTCGATCTATATGCCGATCTTTATAAAACGATGCCGGCTGGCATGAACACGGTCAGCTATGCTGAGCTGATGAGTCTTTTCGCGACGGGAAAGGTTGCGCATACCGTCTATTCGGGCCGCGTAGTCGAGGCGCTGGAAGCTCGCAATCCGGACCTCGCAAACAAGTATGGTATTTTCGCTTCTCCAGACAGTGCTGGTAAGCAGAACGCACTGTCCTTCGCCTTCGATGGCTTTATTCTTTACAAGACTAAGCAGACTGAGGCGGCCTTTAAGTTTCTACAATGGTTTATTGACGCGCACTATATTCGCTGGCTGCACTCCGCCTGGATGAATTTCCAACCGGCGCGATTGGACATTTACGAAGATCCACGGTGGAAAAATCATCCGATGATTCAGAAGCATTGGGCGACGATGGAGCAGATGAAGTCGTTCATTGATGAAGACAGCAAGACGGTTCTTAACTCAATAGATATGACGGGTCCGTCGTTTGATCTGCGACCGTGCAAGGTCTTTGATGCGAACATTATGCCGGAGATGCTGCAAAATCGGGTTCTTAAGAACATGTCGTCAAGCGACTGCGTGAAAGCCGCCGCCGATCGAATCCGAAAAATTGGCTGAGCATCGGAACTGGTGAATAGAGGCCCGAGGCTATGCGACAGGACTGGCGAATCATCGGTTTGTTCATCGGGGGTGTACTGGTACTCGGTACAATTGTTGGCGGACCTCTCCTCTATTCGATAAAGCTCTCCTTCTACACAGCGGCGTCGTTCATCGACCCGCCGCAGTGGGTGGGACTTGGCAATTACGTGAAGGTTCTTAGTGAGCCGCTGTTCTGGGGCTCGCTGTTAAACGGTGTCACGATCGCCATCTCGGCGATCGTGCTGCAAGTCGTTCTCGGCGTCACCATTGCGCTCGTCCTCAATAGGCAGTTTGTGGGGCAGACTGTCGTGCGGGCGCTGTCAATCGTGCCGTATTTTCTTCCGACGGTCGTCGCCTGCCTCATCACGCAGTGGATTCTTGATCCCAACTACGGCCTTCTCAAGAGTGTCTTCGCGTCATTCGGATATGGGATGTTCGATTGGGGAGGTAATTCAACGAGCGCGAAGGCGACTATTGTCCTTGTTAGCGTTTGGATCTGGACGCCGTTTGTCGTGACCTGTGTTCTTGCCGGCCTTCAATCCATTCCGGCTCAACTGTATGAAGCGGCCCGGGTCGATGGAGCAGGGGTTATGAAGCAATTCTGGCATGTCACGCTGCCAGGATTGAGGTCAGTGTTGATCGTGGTCATCCTCCTGAGAGGGATCTGGATGTTCAACAAGTTCGACGTGATCTGGCTTCTAACGAAGGGCGGACCGCTCAACGAAACCGAGACGCTTCCCACGTTGGCCTACCGAAAAGCGTTTCTCGAGTTCGACTTGGGAGGGGGGGCCGCTGTCGCCACCATCTCGTTCTTGATGTTGGCGAGCATTATCTTGATTTACCTCAGGGTTTTTCCGATCGACGAGGCCAAGCAGGGACGATGACGATGTCGACTCAAAATCAAGCCCGCTCTGCTGCCGCTGTCGTCGTTGGTTCACGAGCGGTGCGGATGTTGCATAGCTCTAGCGGCTCAGGAAGAGAAATCTCAGACTCCACACCTTCAGTCTCGCACGGGAAAACGACGCGGTATTACGGCAAGTCGCTGAAGCAGATTGCCGGCCGCGTCGGTTTGTATGCCGCGGTTGCGCTAATCTGCATCTATTCCTTCTTCCCGATCTACTGGATGATCCTCTCCAGTCTGAGGTCGCCCGAAAAGCTATTTCTGGATTCATCCTTGGTTTTCTGGCCACCCGATCTAAGCTCTTACAAGTCACTCTTGCAGCTTACGAACTATCCGGCGAATTTCGTTAATAGCGTCATGATGGCTATGGCTACGATTGCCGTGGCGACGACGCTGTCATCATTCATTGCTTATGGAGCGACGCGTTTACGGTTTCGGGGCAAAACGACGTTGGTCGCGTCCATGCTGTTCGCCTACATGTTTCCGCCATTGATGTTGGTTATTCCGATGTCCGCCTTGTTCCGAATAGCTGGCTTAGCCGATAGCTTGTGGGGCCTGCTAATCGCTCACCTGGCGATTTCGCTGCCGCTGGCGGTGTGGCTGCTATGGGGCTTTTTCAAATCGATGCCGTTCGATCTGGAGGAAGCGGCAATGGTGGACGGCTGTTCCCAATTCGGCGCCTTCATCAAGGTGGTCCTTCCGCTTTCGGCCCCCGGCTTGATTACGGTCGGCATCTTCTCGTTTTTGCTGTCCTGGGCGGACTACGTATTCGCGCTCATCCTCATCATGAGTGATGATCGCAAGACATTGCCCGTGGGCTTGGCATCAATGCTTGGCGCGCAAGATCTGCGTTGGGGTGAGATACTCGCCGGCGCAACCCTTATTGCTCTGCCGTTGTTCGTTATCTTTATGTTCTGCTATCGATATTTCGTCGCAGGGCTGACGGCGGGTGCGCTCAAAGGTTAGGCACTGTTCGAGCGAAGCACGTCCTCGTGCTTCGCGCTAGACCGTGGGTATTTCGCGTAGAGATGGCGGACGGGGTGCCCGGCAAGACTAACGTTTTGTGACTTTGGTTTCCCCTAGAAGCGATTGCCATGCCTCCACTGTTCGCGAGAGGTGAGCGTTCATCTGTTGTTCGGCTAGGCCTACCCGCCGCTCTTCGATCGCTTCCAAGATGGTGCAATGGTCCTCATAAGATTGTCGACCTCGATTTTGGTCGGCAAAGTAGACCTTCCGTCGATGCCTGGACAGTTCGTAGAACGATCTCGCCACGCGCAGCAAAATGTCGTTCTTGGTTGCAGCAAAAATCGCAAGATGGAACGCCTCGTCCTCGCGCTCTATGCTTTGCTTTTTGGATAGGCGCTTGTTGGTCTCTTCAAGTATGGCGGTGATCTCGCGAATGTTGTCCGCGGTCCTGCGTGTGCAGGCCAACCTGACCGCCTGCCCTTCGAGCATGCGCCGGACCTCCATGACGTCGGCGATTTCCTTGGCCTCGAATGGAACTCCGGATTCAGCATAAAGCACTAGAGCATCGATGCTGCTCTCTTCGATCTTTCGCAGATAGATTCCAGAATTTGGGCGCCGTTCTATCACTCGCATGGTTTCAAGTGCGGCCAGAGCCTCTCGAACCGCGCCGCGACTGGTGTCGAACTTTTCCGCAAAGTCGCGTTCTGATGGCAACCGTTCGGAGGGCTGATAGCGGCGCTCACGGATGAAGGAAAGGATCTTTCCGATGGCGTTCGAAGGAGCCTCAAGCTTGTCGGTTCGATTTCGCTCAGTCATCTAAAATATCCTGCCTGGTCCTGCCGACCACTTGATTTCGATTTCCTCGGTAGCTAATCATGGCCGACCAAATTGGTCGACCAGTACTTTGGAGGAACCTTGAGGATCTCGGTCGAATCCGCCCTGCTTCAGTAGATATCAGGTTGAGGAAATTGAAGCATCTGAAACGCGCCAAATCCACCTAAAGAATTGATTTCCCAGCATGGATAGCTTTGAGACGGATCTGTTTGTCATAGGTGGCGGCTCGGGCGGCGTGCGCGCCGCGCGGATCGCCGCTGGCCATGGCGCCCGCGTCATGATCGCCGAGGAATATCGGATGGGCGGCACTTGCGTCATTCGCGGGTGCGTACCGAAGAAGCTATTCGCCTACGCCTCGCATTTCAGCCACGACATCGCGGATGCCGCGGGCTTCGGCTGGACCGTTCCGCCGGCGACGTTCGACTGGGCCACCCTGATCGCCAACAAAGACAAGGAGATCGCCCGGCTGGAAGCGGCCTACACCACCAACGTGGAGAAATCTGGCGTGCAGGTGATCAAGTCGCGCGCCGTGTTCGAGGACCCGCATACGCTGGTGCTCGACGGCGGCAGGAGGGTGCGCTCGAAGTATATCCTGATCGCCACGGGCGGCGCACCGAACCACGGCAAGGCCATTCCCGGCATCGAGCATGTCATCTCATCGAACGAAGCATTTCATCTACCCGAATTGCCGAAGCGTATCCTGATCCAGGGCGGTGGCTATATCGCGCTGGAGTTTGCGTGCATCTTCTCGGGCCTGGGTTCCCTCGTGACTGTGGTCTATCGCGGCGACAACATCCTGCGTGGCTTCGACGACGACGTCCGCGCCCATGTCCGCGATGAGATGGAGAAGAACGGCATTACCATCCTGACCGGTTGCACGGTCGACGGGATTGAGAAGCACGACGATTGGTACACGTCGCACCTGTCGAATGGCTCCAGCATCGCGTCCGACAAGGTGATGTTCGCCATCGGCCGTCACCCCGCCGTCGCAAATCTCGGGCTGGAGAAAGCCGGCGTCGCCATCAACCCGGATAACGGAGGCATCGTCGTCAACGAAGCCTCGCAGAGCTCGGTGCCACATATCTATGCGGTCGGCGACGTCACCCATCGCTTCAATCTGACGCCGGTAGCGATCCGTGAGGGCCACGCTTTCGCCGATACGGTTTTCGGCAAGCGGGCGGTCAAGGTCGATCACATCGATATTCCGACCGCCGTGTTCACGCAGCCCCAGGTCGGCACCGTGGGCCTCACCGAGGCGCAGGCGCGGGCGCAGTTCGCTATCGTTGATGTCTACAAGGCGGCGTTCCGCCCGTTGAAGGCGACGCTGTCCGGCAGCGAGTCGCGGGTGTTGATGAAACTGGTGGTTGACGCGGGGAGCGACCGCGTCGTGGGTTGCCATATCGTTGGATCGGACGCGGCCGAATTGGTTCAGGTCATCGCCATTGCCGTAAAGATGAAGGCTACCAAGGCGGACTTCGACGCCACTATGGCGCTGCACCCGACCTCCGCCGAGGAACTGGTGACTATGCGTACCCGCACTGCACGTTACGTGCGCGACGCGGCGGCTTAGAAAGCTCAATTTCGATCGATTGTGCAAATTCAGGCCGTTGGCGCGCGCGTTATGCGGCGCCGCTCAAAACGCACTTGACAATACGATTGTGATCATACCAAACTGGTCCTACCAGTATCGGTGAAAATCCAGCAACAGACTAACCTCGCCATCCGCAGCCGCTTGTAGTCGAGGAGCTGGATGCGGAAGTTCTGGCGAAGAAGATTGGGCCCACCATGGAAGTGGATTATTTGACTAGCCTGCCGCGACGCATCCACCTCATTGTGGATGAGGGGGCCAAAGCAGGAGCATCCCGGCCGGCTCTTACTGACGAGCGGGGCATCGTTTGGTCCTATCGGAGACTGATCGATACGATCGAGGCCGTTGCAGGTGACTTGGCGCGTCTAGGGATCCGTCCCGGTGATCGGGTCATGGTGGTGGGCGAGAACTCAATCGGCGCCATCGTCCTGATGTATGCGGCGAGCCGGCTTGATGCATGGGCAGTGATGACGAGCGCACGGCTCGGCCCGCACGAACTGGACGCCATTGAGGGTGATTGCAAGCCCAGACGCGTATTCTATACGCATGGAATATCGGCGGAAGCAGATGCTGCGGCGTGCCGGCGCGGCGCGGAAGCCGAAGCGTTCACGGGGATTGGAGCGATCAAGGTCGGTAAGTTGGAGGCGAGCGCCGTTCCCGAGGAGGTCTATGAGGATCCCGCCCGTCAGGTTGCAGTTCTCATCTACACGACGGGGACTACCGGTCGCCCGAAGGGAGTGATGCTCAGTCATCGCAACCTCGCTTACGTGGCGGGCCGGGGCAAAAGAACCAACACGCTCTTTCCCGAGGACGTCACGCTTTGCGTTATGCCGATCTCTCATTCGTACGGGTTGACGTTGCTGCAAGGTATGTTGTTTGTCGGCGCACACCTGCGGATCATGCCGAGGTTCTCTCTCACGCAAGCAATCGACGCCGTCGTGAATGGTTCGTTGACCGCCTTCAATGCCGTCCCTGCGATGTTGTCGCGGATCATCGCTTACGTCGATCAGAACAATATCAAGCTCACGCCCAATAACCTTCGTTATGTCTATACCGGAACGGCACCGCTCGATCTGTCTCTGCGACAGAGCGTCGAGCGAGTGTTCGGCGTGGTGCTTCATAATGGTTACGGGCTGACCGAGACGTCTCCGACCATCAGTCGGACGCTGTATGCCATGGGAAGCAACGAAATCAACATCGGACCGCCAATCCCGGGAATCGAAACCAAGATCGTCGGACCTGATGGGCGGGAAGTACCCGATGGCGAAGCGGGCGAACTGCTCGTTCGCGGGCCCAACGTGATGTTGGGGTATTATGGTCAGCCGGACATGACCGCGGAGGCGATCGATCGCGAAGGATATTTGAAAACCGGAGATATCGTCAGCCGGTCGCCGGGCGGCGAACTGGTGGTCCAAGGCCGGTCGAAGGAGCTAATTATCAGGTCCGGCTTCAACGTCTATCCGCCCGAAATCGAGGCTGTCCTCAATTCTCATCCGGCGGTTCTCAATTCCGCGGTAGTCGGGCGATCAATCGAGGGCAACGAGGAAATCATCGCTTTCGTTGAGCCGACCCCTGGAAGCACCATCGAAGTGGCCGAACTGCTCGCGCTCGTGGAGCGGCAGCTCGCACCATACAAGAAGCCGCAGCAGATCATTGTCTTGCCGCAACTTCCGGTAGCCCCGAACGGGAAGATTAGAAAGCACGACTTGAAAAAGCGCGCCGAGGAGTCGCTGTCAGCGGCTACCTCAGTTTAACGAATTATAGACCGGACGGACGGAAATGGTGACAAGTCGCGAGCAGATGTACCCCGATACAAAGTTGTTCATCGATGGATCCTGGCGCGATGGAACGAGCGGAAAGGTCGAGCCCATCCTGAATCCGGCGACGGGAAAATTGATCGGAACAGTTGCGCACGCGTCTATCCCCGATCTCGACGACGCACTTGAATCGGCCGTGCGCGGGTTCGAATTGTGGCGGAGGACGTCTTCCTTCGAGCGATACAAATTGATGCGTGGGGCTGCCGAAAAGCTCCGCGAGCGAGCCGCCTCAATCGCGCGTATCATGACGCTCGAGCAAGGCAAGCCGCTGGGCGAGGCGAAGATGGAGGTGTTGCTCGGCGCAGACATCATCGACTGGTTCGCGGAGGAGGCGCGTCGATCCTACGGTCGGACCATTCCGTCACGTTCCGGCGCCGTACAGCAGGTCGTGATCCGCGAGCCAGTTGGGCCTGTCGCCGCCTTCACGCCGTGGAATTTTCCGATCAACCAAGCCGTCAGAAAGATATCAGCTGCGATGGCGGCCGGGTGCTCCGTGATTCTGAAGGGACCCGAAGAAACGCCGGCAAGTTGTGCAGCTCTGGTCAATGCTTATGTCGATGCCGGCTTGCCCTCCGGTGTCCTCAATCTCGTTTTCGGTGTGCCGTCCGACATATCGGAATACTTGATTGCCCACCCTGTCATTCGCAAGATTTCGTTCACGGGTTCGACGCCAGTCGGGAAGCGGCTTGCGGCTCTCGCTGGAAGTCACATGAAGCGCGTTACGATGGAGCTAGGTGGACATGCGCCTGCGCTAGTCTTCGAGGACGCAGATGTCAAACAAGCGGCAAAATTGCTGTCCGCGGCAAAGTTCAGGAATGCCGGCCAGGTTTGTGTTTCTCCGACCCGGTTCATGGTCCATGAACGGGTCTACGACGACTTCGTTGAACAATTCACCGCTGCTGCCAAAGCTCTCGTCGTCGGGGACGGCCTCGACGAAGCGACCCAAATGGGACCACTAGCTAATCTCCGTCGAGTCGAGGCGATGGACGCGCTGGTCTCGGACGCCGTTCAGCGCGGCGCGCGCATCCGGACAGGTGGAAGGCGCCTGCGCAACGATGGCTTCTTCTTTCAACCGACGGTTCTGACGGACGTGCCTCTGGACTCGCGCATTATGAACGAGGAGCCATTCGGCCCTGTTGTGCCAATCGCGTCGTTCTCGACATTCGAGGATGCCATGGTCGAAGCGAATCGGCTCCCTTATGGCCTTGCTGCATATGCGTATACGAAGTCAGCGGCGACGATCGGCGCGCTCGGCTCGATCGTGGAGAGTGGAATGGTGTCGATCAACCACCAAGGCCTTGCCTTACCGGAGACTCCCTTCGGAGGAATCAAGGACTCCGGATACGGTTCGGAAGGTGGTACAGAAGCGATGGACGCGTATCTCAACACTAAGTTCCTGACCCAGATGCACGGTTAGCATGCGCGATCGGCAATGCTGATACGCCGTCGCGGAGCATGCGTCGCGCAGGTCAAACCTCGCGACGGTCCTTCGCCGCGCCAGACTCTAGGGCCCAAAGATCCAACGCCTAAAGCGAGTTAGCGAAGTGTTGTTGACCATCGACCGCGTTCAGATCGCGACGCCGGATGCCAAAAGTGCCGCGGAGATGTGGCGTCGCCGATTGGGGGCGGAACAAGTCTCTGCGGATCGGGTCCGGGGATTGGGCGCCAAACGAGTGACATTGCGTGCCGGGACCGGCGAGATTGAGTTGTTGGAGCCGGAAGGCAACGGCGTTGTCGCGGACGAACTGGCAAGACGCGGGCGATCTCATCTATTCGGCGCCGGCGCGACCTCACTCGACCCGCGTGCACTGGTGCATCATGCCACGTCGGTCGGAGTTGAGCATCAGCACGAAAATGGCCAGGATTTTCTCCGGTTCGAAATCGAGGGGAAGCCGGTCCATTTCGTAATCTCTCCCCCGCGTACGGTGGAGCCGACCGGCGGGATTGATTTCCTTTATGAGGTGACTTTGCTCGCGGCCGACCAGGCAGCCGCGGTAACGCGCTTCGCCGAAGTCTTTCGTCTTGATACACGGAATTTCGTGACGATTACCTCGGAGCTCTTTGGCTATACGGGCGTCCTCACTCTCTTCGCGCCTGATCGCCTCGACCGATTTGAAGTCATCACGCCGACGGACTTCACCAAGACGCTCGGCAGGTATCACGCCCGCCAAGGCTCGTCTTTCTATATGGCGTATGCCGAAAGCCGAGAGATCGGTCGCATCGAAAGATCGGCGAAGGCGGACGACGTGGGACACACGCTGGATCCGCGCGAGGAGAAGCGGAGCGGTCGAGATCCGGAGCAACTCTGGCTTCATCCTCCGGCCCTTGGCGGAATGATGCTAGGGCTATCGCGGCCGACGCTTGGTTGGCGCTGGTCGGGCCACCCTGAGAGGGTCGTGGCGTTAGTGCAATAGAAGCTCGATGGTGGATGCGTCGGGCTTATGTCGATTGCATCAGGCCGCGACTGACCCATCGGAAAAATATCCGATGACGAGGATACGATGAGCAAAATTAGGTTCACCGAACCAAATCGAGAAATCCTCGCGCGCCGAGATTCAATCATAAACGATCTAACCCGCCTTGTTGACCCCGCTGGGCTAATAACGTCGACGGACGAGTGTCGGGCTTATGAGACAGATGCGTTGACGGCCTATCGCAAGATGCCGCTCGCCGTCGTCCTACCGAAGACGACCGAAGAGGTGAGTGCCGTTTTGAAATACTGTCACGACACCGGCGTCAAGGTCGTGCCGCGCGGCGCAGGTACGTCTCTCGCCGGCGGGGCAATTCCGAGTGAAGACGCCGTCGTTCTCGGACTTTCAAAGATGAATCGGGTGCTCGCGGTCAACTACGATGACCGCTTCATCCGCGTCGAAGCGGGAGTCACAAATTTGAGCGTAACGGCGGTGGTGGCGGAGAACGGCTTCTTCTATGCGCCAGACCCTTCCTCTCAACTTGCCTGCACGATCGGAGGCAACATTGCCAACAACTCCGGAGGCGCGCATTGCCTGAAGTATGGAGTCACGACCAATAACCTCCTCGGCGTAAGGATGGTACTGATCGATGGATCGATCATCGATCTCGGCGGTGACTATCTCGATAGCGCTGGACTCGATCTGCTGGGCCTGGTCGTCGGCTCCGAGGGGCAGCTCGGGATAGTGACCGAAGCGACCCTCCGAATTCTGAAATCGGCCGAGGGAGCGCGCCCGGTTCTGTTCGGTTTCCCGTCTTGCGAGGGAGCGGGCAAGGCGGTTGCGGACGTCATTGCCGCCGGTATCATTCCCGTAGCCATCGAATACATGGACAAGGCCGCCATCGAGATCTGCGAGGCCTTCGCCAAGGCCGGCTATCCGCTCGATGTCGAGGCCCTTCTGATTGTAGAGGTCGAAGGGTCCGACGCCGAGATGGACGCGACGCTGGCGGACATCACCGCCATCGCTCGTGCGAATGGTGCGACGACAGTGCGCGAGAGCAGGTCGGCAATTGAGACGGCGGCAATCTGGAAGGGGCGGAAGTCGGCTTTCGGTGCGACCGGGCGAGTCGCTGACTATTTGTGCATGGACGGCACGGTGCCGACCGGCAAGCTGTCGTACGTTTTGGCGGAGATCTCCAAGATCGTACAGCGACACGGATTGCGTGTCGCGAATGTTTTCCATGCCGGTGACGGCAACATGCATCCGCTCATCCTCTACAACGCGAACGATCCGTCGCAGCAGTCGAAGGCGGAAGCAGCGGGAGATGACATTCTCAGGCTCTGCGTTGAAGTTGGTGGGTGCCTGACGGGCGAGCACGGTGTCGGTATCGAGAAGCGTGATCTAATGCGCTGCCAGTTTGACGATGCCGATCTGGCTCAACAGATTCGGGTGCGCGCCGCGTTCGATCCGCGATGGCTGCTCAATACGGATAAGGTGTTTCCCCTCGATTTTCGATGTCAAGGTTAGGGTGACGGGAGTGTGATGACCGATTGCTATAAGCCGCGCGACGAGTGCGGACTGTCGTCTGCCATCAAGGATGCGGCTACAGCAAAGATGCCTCTCGTCGTGCGCGGCGCCGGCTCCAAGTCGGCGATGGGCCGACCGCTGGGTGGATACGCTATGCCTCTAACGACCGAGCGCATGCGCGGAGTTTCACTTTATGAGCCGACAGAGCTCGTCATCGGTGCTTTGCCTGGAACGCCGGTTTCCGAAATCGATCGGATGCTCGCCAAGCACAACCAGATGCTTCCGTTCGAGCCGATGGATCATCGTGTGTTGTTCGGGACGAGCGCAGAGCCGACAATCGGAGGTATTGTCGCCGGGAATGTTTCGGGTCCGCGTCGTGTCGCGGTCGGAGCTTGTCGCGACAGCCTGATCGGCGTTCGCTTGGTCACGGGCCGCGGAGACATCGTGAAATCCGGCGGGCGCGTGATGAAGAATGTCACCGGGCTCGATTTGGTCAAGCTGACCTGCGGTGCGTGGGGCACGCTCGGCGTTTTGAGCGAAGCCATCTTCAAGGTGTTGCCGAAGCCGGCGCGTTCCCTATCGCTGGGATTGCGCGGCTTGGACGACATGACAGCGATTTCGGCGCTAACCGCAGCGCTCGGGTCGACTTTCGCGGTCTCGGCGGCGGCGCATATCCCGGCGAGTATTGGGTCGGACTCGACTACGATCGTTCGACTAGAGGGGTCCGAGGGCTCGGTAGCCTACGGATCCCGCGAACTTGCCAGGCTCTGGTGCTCCTTTGGGCTGCCCGACCTGATCGAAGGGGATGAAAGCGCAAACTTTTGGTTGCGCATCCGCGACGCGCACTGGCTGGCTCAGCCAATGGATCGTTCCATTTGGCGGTTGTCCTTGGCCCCCTCCAAAGCGCCGCGTGCTCTTGCTGACATCCGGCGAAAACTCGGCGTGCGGTATTTCTACGACTGGGGCGGTGGTCTCGTGTGGCTCGCGGTCGTGGGCGCTGACGATGCGGGAGCGTCGGTCGTTCGGGAAGCTATGGTCAATACCGGTGGGCACGCCACACTCGTACGGGCTTCATCGGAGATTCGCCGCAGGATCGATGTGTTCGAGCCGCTTCCTCCTGCGGTGCTCAAGTTGACGCAGGAAATCAAGAAATCTTTCGATCCTGACCGCGTTCTAAATTTCGGCAGGATGTACGCCGGTATCTGAGGCGAGGCGGACTGGTATGCAAACAAACTTCTCGCTGACGGCCTTGGCCGATGCACATGTAAGCGAGTCAGAAAAAATCCTCCGTGCCTGTGTGCATTGCGGCTTTTGTACTGCGACATGCCCGACATATCTGCTTCTTGGTGACGAAGCGGACAGTCCGCGCGGGCGCATCTATCTGATCAAGGACATGTTGGAGGAGGAAAAGCCGGCGACCCCTCAGGTCGTCGAGCATATCGATCGATGTCTGACGTGTCTTTCCTGCATGACGACCTGTCCGTCCGGCGTGCACTACATGCACCTGGTCGATCACGCGCGAGCCCATATCGCCCGAACCTATACGCGTCCTCTGCCTGATCGGTTGCTTCGAGGCATGTTGGCGAAGGTGCTGCCGTTTCCGGGCCGACTTAGGTTGGCTTTACGCGTGGCTACCGTGAGCAGGCCGATCAGAAAGTGGCTCGCCAATCTTCCCGGCGGCGCGCAACTCGCCGCGATGATTGAACTTTCGTCGTCATTCAAGCGAAGAAGGCCGACCCGAAGGTTACCGGGCGCGACCGTCGATAGGCCGCGCGGTCGGGTTGCGCTTCTGAGCGGATGTGCCCAGCAGGTCCTCGGCCAGAACATCAACGAGGCTGCAATCCGGTTGTTGACGCGTCACGGTATCGAAGTAGTTCAACCGATCGACGAAGGGTGCTGCGGAGCTCTCGTGCAGCACTTGGGATACGAAAGTCGGGCGCTGGATGCGGCTCGACACAACGTGGATGTATGGACACGCGAAATCGAGAACGGCGGCCTCGACGCCATCGTGGTTACGACGTCCGGTTGCGGAACGGTCATTAAAGATTATGGCTTCCTACTTCGCAACGATAACGCCTACGCTCAGAAAGCCGTACGGATCTCGGCTCTAGCGCGGGACATCACAGAATTCTTGCATGAATTACCGCTTCAAGACGGTGTTCGGACTACCGGCCAGGTCGTGGCTTACCATTCGGCATGCTCGATGCAGCATGGACAGCAGGTTAGAGATCAGCCGAAGTCACTTTTGAGGCGAATGGGGTTTGTAGTGAGAGAAGTACCGGAAGGCCACATATGTTGCGGCTCCGCCGGAACATACAACGTACTGCAGCCTGAGATCGCCAATCGACTGCGCGCACGAAAGGTCACCAACATTGAGAAGGTCAAACCGCAAATCATTGCGAGTGGAAATCTCGGCTGCATAACGCAGATTGGTGCTGGAACACGCATTCCAGTCGTCCACACGGTGGAGTTGGTCGATTGGGCGATGGGCGGCCCGTTGCCTGACGTCCTAAAGGGGTGCTTGGGCTAGGTGCGGACAAGCGACCGCTCTGACGTCCTAGTTTGGATTGCCATTTCCGTCCATCGCGGCTTCGATTGCCTTATTGGCTGCTGTCTCATCATACAGATGGCAGGCGATCTGCCGATTGCCGTGCAACCGCAGCGGCGGAATTTCGCGGCTGCAGACCGGCATGGCGGACTGACAGCGAGGGTGAAATGGACAGCCGGGCGGGGGGGTGGCGACGCTCGGCACCTCGCCCTGAAGGAGCACGTGATCGCGGGCGCGCTCGATTTGCGGGTCCGGCACCGCTACCGCATCGAGAAGAATGCGCGTGTAGGGATGGAGCGGTTCGCCGTAGAGGTCGTCGCGCGTCGCGATCTCGACGATGCGTCCGAGATACATCACTGCGACCCGATCGCTCATGTGTCGGACGACGCCGAGGTCGTGCGAGATGAACAGATAGGACAAGCCGAACTGCTCCTTGAGGTCGGAAAACAAGTTCAGAACCTGGGCCTGCACTGAGACGTCGAGAGCTGAGACCGGCTCATCACAGATGAGCAGTTTCGGACGCAGTGACAGGGCGCGCGCGATGGCGACCCGCTGACGCTGGCCGCCGCTGAGTTGGTGCGGATAGCGGTCGAGGAAGCGAGTACCCATTCCGACCGTATCTAGGAGTTCGGCAGCCTTCGCGCGGCGCTCGTGGCCCGATCTGCCGACGCCCTGAATCGCCATCGGTTCGGCGATCAGGTCGGCGATTGTCATGCGGGGATTTAGCGACCCGAACGGATCCTGGTAGATGATCTGCATCTCACGCCTTAGCGGTCGCATCTGGCGATGACTGAAGCCCGTGATATCGCGTCCGTCGAACACGACCCGGCCGCCGCTCGGCGGCGTCAGTTGTAGTATGGCCATGGCCGTGGTGGATTTGCCGCAACCGCTTTCGCCGACGAGCGAGAGAGTTTCGCCGCGCTGGAGTGTGAGGGATATGCCCTTGACAGCTCGAACGGAGGGGGCGCCCGTTACGCCGAAAGAGGTTGTGCTTGCATAGTCGACGCACAGGTCCGAGACCTCGAGAATATTCGTTGCTACGTCGTTCATAGCGGATTCCAGCACGCGAACAGATGGCCGTTCCGTGTGCGTTCGTCGCCGCTAAGCGGAGGGCGTTCGTCGCACCGTTCGGTCCGACGTGGGCAGCGCGGTGCGAAGGCGCAGCCCCCGGTTCCGTCGGAGGGGGCGGGTGGCTGCCCAGCGATCGACTCGAGCCGATGAGCGATCGGACCGACGATCTTGGGCACGGAGGCGAGGAGGGCGTGCGTATAAGGATGGCGCCCATCGCGATAGAGGTCGTCGGCCGCCGCTGTCTCGACGATGCGGCCGGCATACATCACGTTGACCCAGTCGGCGTAGCGCGCCACGACGCCGAGATCGTGCGTGATGAGAAGCAGCGCCCCGCCCAATCCGCGGGTAAGGTCAGTGAGAAGCGTCAAAATCTGCGCCTGCACGGTGACGTCGAGTGCTGTCGTCGGCTCGTCCGCGATGATGAGTCTTGGCTCGCAGGAGATCGCGATAGCAACCATGACACGCTGGCGCATACCCCCACTGAGCTGGTGAGGATAGGCCTCGGCTTTGGTCTCTGCATCCGGGATGCGGACCTTCTTGAGAAGGTAGATCGCCTGCGCTTTGGCGGCGCTCCAGGACATCCGGCGATGACGCACCAGCGGCTCGGCGATCTGGCGCCAGATGCGCAGGCTTGGGTTCAGCGCTGTCATCGGCTCCTGGAAAACGATGCCGACCTCGTTGCCTCGGATGTCCCTGATCTGTTTTGGTGACTGCGTCTGCATATCACGGCCGGAGAGGCGTATTTCGCCGGCCGTGATCTTGATCGGTGGCATTGGCAGTAGATGGGTGAGCGACATCGCGGTGATGCTCTTGCCCGCGCCGCTTTCGCCTACGAGCGCCACGACCTGGCCTGAATAGGCCCGGAACGAAACGTCTGCGACAGCACTCAGCTCCGTCTTGCCCGACCAGATGCCCACGCAGAGCCCGCGTACATCCAGTATCGGGGGCCCCGACATTTCCAAAGTTCCGTGCATCGATCAGAAGCCCATCGACTTCTTTAGATCCTGATCGATCCAAGCGCGCGCCCAGACCGGCGCATCACGCCGAGCGGAGACCGAAATCTCACCATAGTAATTCTTGACCCACGGCCACCATACCGTGAACGAGCGCGGCCTGGGCAGAAACAGGAATGGCGCTCGCGCGGTCATCTCATTGGTGAGCGCGGCGACGCCCTTCTTGACCTTGTCCGGGTCCCTCTCCTGCTGGATGGTGTCGAGTGCCGCATCGACCTTCGGGTCGTTGACGCGGGCCGAATTCCAGACGGAAGAGGACCGGTACAGTTTCTCGATTGAGGCCGTCGGATTGCTCATGCCTGCGAGATGCCAATAGCCGGGGCCGTGCTTGCCGGTGGTCATCAGACTGAGAAACGCTCCATACTCCTTTGGCTCGATGGTCATCTTTACGCCGATTGCCGACAGATATCCGGCTACAATCTGCGCTTTCTTTAGCTGCTCAGGGAAGCTCGGAACCTGTGCCTTGAACTCGAAACCATTCGCAAGACCCGCTTCGGCGAGGAGCTTCTTGGCCTTGGCCGGATCGTACTGGAGAACCTCCCGGGCATCGTTCGGCATCTTTTCGGGCGGCGTGAAATAGCCTTCCCAAGTTTCGTCCATCGGCAGGTGCGGAAAGTCGGCGTGGCCGCCATAGATCTGCTTCGAGATGGCGGCCCGGTCGACCGCGAGATTCAAGGCGAGACGCACCTTCGGGTTGTCGAAGGGTGGTGCATCGACCCGCATTGCCAGTGCCTCACCCGCATAGTCGGGGTGTTCGATGACTTTGATTTTATCTTGGATCGGCGCCAGTGACTTGAGTTCGTCCCAGTTGATATTCGCCATGACATCGATCTTGCCGGTGCGGAAGGCGGCTAGGCGTGTCTGTGAATCCCCGATCGTCCGCATCACAAGGTTATCGACGAATGGGATCTTGTAAGGTTTGCCGTCGATCGTCTCGCGGTCCCAGTACTCCTTGTTAGCCTGATAATCCCCGAAGGCCCCGGCCTCATACCGCGTCAACCGGAAGGGACCCGTGCCGCAGGCATTCTGCCAGTTGCCAGCACCGCCGTTAGGGGCCTCCGTGATCTCTTTGGGATAGATGCCGGCGTAATAGCCGTAGCCGAGGCGGTACTTCCACTCCGAGTTGTACTCCTTCAGGAAGAAGGTCACCTGGTGCGGTCCCGTCTCCTCGGCCCTGTCGATGAAGGAAAAATAGACTTTGTTCGCCTTCGGACTAGCGACGAGACGGTTATACGCGAACACGACGTCTTTGGCGGTAAAGTCGCGCGCTTCCATGATGCCTTTGCAGGCCTGCCATTTCACGTTCTTGCGCAGGTTGATAACGATCGAGAGCGGTTTGTCGACGACCTCCCAGCTCTCTGCGAGTTCGCCGCGCAGCACGTCGTCGCTGAGCCAGGCCTCGCTGAAAAAGTTGTTCTTCCCGCCGCCACGTACGCCTTTGCTTAGATCGCCCACCATCAACTGCTCCATGTAGGGCCCAGCATCGATAGAGACCTTCCAGTTCCAGTCGGCGGGATCCCACGACAACGCCGCAATCCCCGGGGAGTAAGGAACGATGGTCAGCGTGCCACCGTATTTGGGTTCCTGGGCGCTCACGGCTTGGGTCGCAATCACAGTCCCGAGCGCGATAACCGCCATAGTTCCGAGATGTCGGCCTACCATTCCTTGCTCCTCCTTAGTGTTATGGTTTTTCGCTCAATTGCGCACTATTCCGCGTGGATCGAGAAGATCGCGGAGAGAGTCTCCGAAGATGTTCACGCAAAAAACGATCAGAGTTATCGCGAGGCCAGGGGCCGCGACCATCCAGACGTTCTCGAACATGTAAGGGCGGGCATCGCTCAGCATACGGCCCCACGCGGGTGCGGGCGGTGGCACACCAAGACCAAGGAAGCTGAGACTCGATTCGGCCAGGATCACGCCGCCGAGGCGCGTGGTGTAAAGCACGATGAGGGGCGCGGCGATCGTCGGCAGGATGTGCCGGAGAATAATGTGCCAGTTACCGGCGCCGAAGGAATGGCCCGCCTGCACGTACAGTTGCTCGCGCGCCGACAGGACCGCGCCGCGTACGATGCGCGAACCGGCAACGCCGTAGAGGATGCCGAGGAGGGCGATGATCTGCACGATCCCGGGGCCGAGAACCGCGACGCCCGCGATCAGCACGATTAGGTCGGGAAAGCTCTGCCAGGTATCGACGAACCGCTGAACCAGGGCATCGAGACGTCCGCCGAAATACCCGGACAGAACCCCGAGCGTGACCGATAGGGCGAGCGATAGCAGCGCGGCGGTGATACAGACGATAACGGAAGTACGGGCTCCATAGATGATGCGGCTGAGGATGTCGCGTCCGAGTTCGTCTGTGCCGAGGTGGTGCGACCAGGACGGCCCTTGCATCAGCGATGTAAGGTCGATCGCGTCGAAGTCGTACGGTGCGATCCAAGGTGCCAAGAGTGCGCAGACCACGATCGCGGCGAGAAGGCCGGCGCAAACCGTTCCGAGGATATCCTGCTTAAAAAGGCGACTGAAGAAAGTCCTGACGGGTGCTGCCCAAGCGCCTCGCCCGGGACCTGTTTCGATCTTCAGAGGTGACTCGATAGTCATGCGTTCAGCCCTGACGAATCTTGGGATCTAGGAGGGCGTAGCTGATGTCGACGAGCAGGTTGATCGTCATTACGCCGACGCCCACGAGAAGAAAGATGCCCGTAATGACCGGATAGTCCCGCTGCGACACCGCCATCAGGAGTAGTTGGCCCATACCGGAGATCACGAAGATCTGCTCAATCACGACCGCGCCACCGATCAGCAGGGGCAACTGCAACCCGACGATGGTTATGACCGGCAGAAGCGCGTTTTTGAGGACATGGCGCAGGACGACCGTCCGCTCGTCGAGACCCTTGCTCCAAGCTGTACGGACATAATCCTGGCGCATGACTTCGAGGACCATGGTGCGGGTCATCCGCATCGTCACTCCCGACAAGGCGATGCCGAGGACGATGGCGGGCGGCACCATCTGGCGGAGGCTAAGGAGGGGATCGTCGGTCAGCCGAACATATTGCACGGTCGGAGCGATCCCCCAGAGCATCGCCGGCACGACCACCACTAATGTCCCGAGCCAAAAAGGCGGGACGGACAGGGCCGTGATGGCAAAGACACGGCCGAGATAATCGACCGGCTTGTTTTGCCGGATCGCCGAGATGATCCCGACGGGCAGCGCGATCAAGAGCGCGAATATCATGGCCAGCACGCCTAGATACAGAGTAATCGGCATGCGCTCGGCGACGAGGCGGGTGACGCTATCTCCCGTCCAAAGCGAGCGACCGAAATCTCCGTGGAACACAATCGAGCTGATCCAGTGCCAATATTGTACAAGGACCGGCTGATCGAGCCCGAGTGCCTTGATAAGATCTTCGCGGGTCTGGACGCTGGCCGAGATGTCGTTCTGCGACATCATCATGTCGATCGTGTTTCCCGGTATCAGGCGAATGGCCGAGAACACAATAACGCTCGCTAACAGGAACGTCGGCACAAGGGCGACAAGGCGACGAATTAGATATCTCAGCATGACGCGGTCCATTGGAGGGCGCGCTCACCATGCAGATTGGCTTGGTCCGACAGCACCACGCTCTTGTCCCTCTCTATGTGAAAAAGGCCGCTGAACGCCCGCTCATCAAAAAATGAGGTGAGTTCTCTATTTGCAGATCAGTTGCAATCTGGCACATCCAATCTGGTCATACCATTCAAGCGTGCTCTTGGCGGCGGTGTCAAGGCGAATGTTGTCGCGGTGGCGTAGCTCCGGGGTGCTTATCTACTCCGAGAACCATTGACCGACCGAATTGGATATGCCAATTTGGTCGAACCAGATCGCGATGTCTACCAAAACGCATGCGCACCTGGATGGTTGATTTACGTCGAAAATCTCGAAGGAGAAGCGCTGTGGCGAAGGAAAAGAGTGGCTACTACGGCCAGCGAAGGAAGTTCTGGTCGTGGGGATATGAAGGTGAAGCTAATTCCAAGGACGAAATCCGAACCATGCGAGACCGCGTGGAGCAGCGGCTTGGAATTAAAGACATCGAAATTCTGTCAGACCCGACTCTGGACGAGATTGAACTTTATGCGTCGCGCATAAAGATCCCGCGAACGCTGGAGGATTTCTGTACCTCGGAAAAATGGGACAGAATTGTTCATACGTACGGTAAGGGTTTCAAGGACATGACCCTTATCTACCGGCGCGATTTCAAGAAGGCTCCGGACGTCGTGGCCTATCCGCGCGACGAAGAAGACATCGCTGCCATCTTCGACTGGTGCGGGGAAAATAGTTATGCATGCATCCCGTATGGCGGCGGATCGAGCGTCACCGGCGGCTTCTGGGGTCCCGAGCGCGACGCCTTTCCCGGGGTCGTCGTAATCGACTTGGGCAACCTCAACAAGATTCTCGAAGTCGACCCCGTGTCGCGCTGCGCGCGGATCCAGGCGGGCATTCTCGGTCCGGCTCTGGAAGAACAACTGAAGCCGCATGGCCTCACCTTGCGCCATATTCCGCAATCGTGGGAATTCTCATCGCTGGGCGGTTGGATCGCAACCCGCTCGTCCGGTCACTATGCGACCCATCTCACGCATATTGACGACATGGTGGAAAGCCTGCGCGTGGTCACCCCGGCGGGAACGATCCAGAACCGCCGCCTGCCAGGCTCGGGTGCGGGACCCAATCCGGATCGGCTGTTCATCGGGTCTGAGGGCTCGCTGGGCATCATCACCGATGCATGGATGCGTCTACAGGGGCGTGTGAAATTCCGTGCGAATGCGTCGATCTCCTTCAAGACGTTCTATCAGGGTGCCAAGGCCGTCCGTCAGATCACCCAAGCAGGACTGTTCCCGGCGAACTGTCGCTATCTGGACGAGCAGGACGCCAAATTCTACGGCGCTGGAGACGGCACCGATTCGGTCCTGTTGCTGGGCTTCGAATCCGCCGACCATCCGGTGGACGCGTGGCTGGAGCGTAGTCTCGAAATCTGCAAGGACTTCGGTGGCGTCGTGAAGCAACAGGCGGGAACTGCGGACAACGCGCTGGAGACCAGCCGTAGCGGGCCGCAGGGTAACTGGCGGCACCAGTTCAGATATCTGCCCCGGTTGATGCATACGCGCGCAGCGATGGGAATCGTCAGCTTCACGTTCGAAACTGCCTACACTTGGGATCGGTTCGAAGAAGTCGATACCGAGATCATGCGTCGCATCCGGAAGGCCCAGAAGGAAAATCTTGGCGGCGGCATCGTCTGCCGCAGGTTCTCCTTCCTGTATCCGGACGGCCCGGCTCCTTACTATTCGATCATGGCTCCTTCGACGCACGCCAACAGCCTTGAAGCCTATAAGATGCTCCACGACGTTGCGTCGGACGCGCTAATCGAACTCGGCGCAACCATCACGCACCACCATGCTGTCGGAAAATCGTTCCGTCCTTGGTACGACAAGGAAGTCGATCCGTTGTTCCGCCGTGTGCTGGCAGCCGCCAAGACCGAACTGGACCCGAAGTGGATGTTGAACCCTGGGCTGATCGTTGACAAGCCAGCAGGGCTCAAGATCGTCGGATAGGAGTCCTCTGCGATGATTGATCTATACTTCTGGCCAACCCCGAACGGGTATAAAGCAGCCATAATGCTGGCAGAGTTGGACTTGGAGTATCGTGTAGTTCCGGTTGATATAACGGCAGGTGAGCAGTTTCATCCGGAATTTCTGAAGATCAATCCAAATAACAAAGTGCCGGCCATCGTGGATCACGATGGCCCGCACAACAAGCCATATGCAGTTTTTGAATCCGCGGTCGTTCTTATCTATCTCGCGGAAAAGTCCGGTAGATTTCTCTCTCAGGATCCTGAAAAGCGCTACGATACGCTAAAGTGGCTTGTATTTCAGAATACGACGATGGGTCCAATGCTGGGCCAAGCGCACCACTTCATGGTGTATGCGACTGAGAAGATCGATTACGCGATCGAACGTTATGATCGGGAAGTTGGTCGAATATACAACATTCTCGAGAAGCGCCTTGGCGAATTTGAATATCTCGCCGGCGAGTATTCCATCGCTGACATCAGCACATTCCCTTGGGTTCGCACGCGAAAGCTGCATCGACGTGACTTGTCGGAGTACCCGAACATTGATCGATGGTACCAGGCGATCAAAGACCGTCCGGGGGTTAGGGCGGGCATAAATACGTTGTCCGACAGCAAACAATGGGAAGCGAAGCCGGGCACCGAGGCCTGGAAGAATATGTTCGGAAAGAACTGAAGTTCGCAACAATCCAAAAGCGAGCGTCGACTCGAATGACTAACTGGGTAAAAGCCGCTCTTACGAAAGATGTGTCGGATGACAGCATTCAGCAGCTCAATATCAACGGATGCAAAGTTGCGCTCTACCGCTGCGGCGAAGAGTATTTTGCCACGTCTGACGTTTGTACTCATGCCTATGCACTTCTGTCCGACGGTTGGCTCGATGGTTACGAGATCGAGTGCCCGCTTCATGGCGCCCGCTTCGATGTTCGAACGGGCGCGGCGTTGACCTCACCAGCAGAAACGGCCCTGGCAACCTATCCTGTTCGTGTCGCCGGTGATGCTGTGGAAATCGATGTCACCTCGGCACCGTCTAATCCCGACGCGTCAACCTAACTTAACGGCAAGGGGGGCGACGATGTCGCCATTTTGTGTGACGCCCCCATCTCGTCCGAAATAGCCGCTCCGCTTTGCTACAAGAAAAATAGAGGAGGTCGAATTGACCAGCTTCAGGTCGGAAGTACCCAGCCCTGTGAGGCCGAGCGACGGTGGTGTCAGAGGTGGGCCAATCACACCCGAAATGGTTTCGAAGCTGCTGGACGATCGACCCGATGACGGAATATTTCGGGTAGATCGGACGGTGTTCACCGACCAGGATATTTTTGAGCGCGAACTTACTCACGTTTTCGAGGGGACTTGGGTTTTCGTCGGGCTGGAAAGTCAGTTACGCAAGCCGAATGACTTCGTGACGACGTACATCGGGCGCCACCCCGTCCTGATTACAAAGGACGGGACTGGAGAAATTCGATGCTTCTTTAACACCTGTCGCCACCGCGGGGCGATCGTTTGCCCCTTTAAGAAGGGCAATCAGAAATTCCATGTTTGTCGCTATCATGGGTGGTCGTACGATAGTGCCGGCAAGAATGTTTCGATGACCGATGAGAAGGATGGCCAGTATCCGCCGTCCTTTCTTGCGGATGATCATGGCCTCAAGCCTGTTCCCAAGATTGCAAGCTATCGAGGGCTTCTGTTTGCAAGCGTGTCGCCCGACGTGCCGACGCTAGAGGAGCATCTTGGTGACGCGCGCGCGTTTATCGATCTCGTTGTCGATCAGGGCATCGAAGGGCTGGAGTTCGTTGACGGAAACGTAAGCTACACGTTCGACGCCAATTGGAAGCTTCAGTTCGAGAACGGGCTTGATTATTACCACTTCGCTTCAACGCACAGTTCGTATATCGACGTTCTCAAGAAGCGTGAAGTGCGGAGAGGACCGCTAGAAGTAAAGCCGTGGAATCCGACAGAGACCGACCCCGACGCGCAAGGAAGCTTCAGCCTGGCGAGGGGGCACGCGATGATGTGGTCCATTCATGCGTCAAGGGTTTATAAGCTCCGCCCTCTCAATCAGGATGGCAAACTTCTGTCGACGGTTCAGGGGCAGACTCGGGAAGACAAGCTCAAGTGGATGTTTCGTCAGCGCAATCTCACGATTTATCCTAACCTGCAGATCGTTGATATCGGCACGCTGCAGTTGCGGACGTGGCGGCCATTGGCTCCGGACAAGACGGAGATTACGTCTCACTGTCTTGCCCCAGTTGGTGAAAGTGACGAGGCGCGCCGCGTTCGCATCCGTCTGTATGAGGATTTCTTCAATCCGAGCGGTCTTGCGACGTCCGACGACAACGTCATGTACGAGCTTTGCCAGACCGGCTACGGAGCTCGTTTCGCTGGTCCTACGCAGGGGTATGCGCGAGGCTTGAGGCCGAAGTCCGGCGAGGCACTCAACTACTCTTCCGAATTGCAGGTTTCACCTGATCGGTGGACCTATGGAGCGCCCCTGTTCGGCGATGAGACATGCTTTCATTCCGGTTACCGGGAATGGCTGCGCCTTATGACTCGTGATCCCTCGGAAGGCTAGGTTAGCGACATGTCAGAGGATGATTACCTGAAGATTGCTACTCGCGTTCTCTTCACGGAGGCAAGACTTCTGGATCAGAAGAAATTCCGCGATTGGGTCAAGCTCTACGCTGACGATGCGATTTTCTGGGTGCCGGCCTGGAAGGACGAGTACGAGACGACGTCCAATCCGAACCGCGAGCTTTCAATGATATATCATGAGAACTCATATGGGCTGAGTGACCGAATTGACAGGATACAGTCGCGAAAGTCCATCACGGCGATGCCGCTTCCGCGCACGGTTCATTCCTATACGAACATCATGGTCGATGCGGCCTCGACGGATTCGATCGAGGGAAATGCCTGCTTCACGGTTCATACGTACGATCCGCGCGCTTGTAAAAGCCATACCAACTTCGGACGCCTTGAATTTCGGCTGCGCCGTCTTGGAGAGGCTTGGCTGATCGGATTCAAAAAGATTTCCCTTACGAACGATCAAATGGCCACTGCGCTCGATTTCTACAGCGTCTAGCAAGTGCGTCGCAGATGAATATCAGCAGAATCTGCCAACTAGCCTTCGGCTGAAGGTATTGAATGTGAGAGTGCTCGGCGCCTGTCAACGGCGGATAAGGAGGACGGGCGCGCCGAATGTGCCCTTCCCCTACAGGGAGCGCTAAAATGCGTTTTGTGATTGTCGGAGCAGGCCTCGCGGGGCACACAGCCGCCGTGCATCTTCGCGAGTTGGCGCCACAAGCCAAGATCGATATTCTCGGAGACGAACTCGGCCTGCCGTATGATCGCCCGCCGCTGTCCAAAGAAGTCCTTGGCGAGGGCGCACCGCGCTATCTGGCAAACGCGGAGACCTATCATGAGAACGGTATTTCGTATCATCCCGGACAAACCGCGACGCAGATCGATCGAAACCGCTCCGAAATTCTAACCGCTTGCGGAAATGCTTATGCTTACGATCGGCTACTCCTCGCGACCGGATCGCGGGCGAGAAAATTGCCGGATAGCGTCGGGCAAAGCTCGAAAATTCTCTATCTGCGAACGCTTGAAGACGCGGTTCGCTTGAAATCCGTGCTTCGGGAATCGCGTCGAATTGCTGTGATCGGCGGCGGGTTCATTGGGTTAGAGGTTGCTGCCGCCGCTCGAGCGATGGCCTGCGAGGTTTTTCTGTTTGAGATGACGGATCGGATACTATCTCGCGGCATGCCTGCTATCCTGAGCCGTTGGGCTGAGAAATTGCATCGCCTGAACGGAGTCCAGTTCGAATTTGGCTCAAAGATCGATTCAATTCATCATCAGGATGATGGTTCGTTGCGATTGCGCTGGAATGCATTCGCAGATGTCGACGCAGTCGTTGTCGGGATCGGGGTTCAACCCAACACCCAACTTGCATCGGACGCGGGGCTGGACGTCGATGATGGTATTGTCGTGGATGATCGCTGCCAGACATCTGATCCGGCGATCTTCGCTGCGGGAGAGGTGACGTCACACCCCGTCTTAGGCGGCGCGTTTCGTCAGCGACTTGAGTCCTGGAAGGTGGCCTCGGGCCAATCGCTGGTCGCGGCGAAATCCATGGCAGGGATTGACTCGCATTATGCGGAGCCGCCGTGGCTATGGTCGGACCAGTTTGGACACAACATTCAGTCGTTAGGAGTGCTGCAAAATGCTGACCGCAGTGTCGTGCTGGACGATCCTGAAACGAACAATTGGACGGCAATCTTCCTCGATAGTCACGATAAAATTGCCGGCGCAATCGCGGTGAACAACGGCCGTGATATTTCGATGCTAAAGCGTGCCTTGCTTCATGACGGAATCATTCCAGAGAAACTGCTCAATAGAGCCGCCAGATAGCGCTCCTATTACGTGTTCATCATGAGAACCGAGATACCGAGCGATATGCTTGGCTTCGACCAAACTCATTGCGCCTATGTTGGCGCGGTTCATGGCGACGGACAGAAGCTTTTTTGAAGGCTCGCCGAGTGCGTCATTTCGCTAAGCGAGCCGAAGGGTAGCCCTCGGAGAGCATCCTCAGGAAAGAGTCAGAGCGGGGTTCCCATTGTCGGCTCTCCAATAGGCCGAATAGTAAAGCCGGTTTGGGCCCGCGCCATGCGCAGTTTTCGTTGCCTATTCCGAAGCTCTAGCCGGGACCGCGTTCGCAGCCGCGCCTTCCCGATCCGGCTAAGCTGGTCCCGCCGATGTTCAAGTGCGTCATGGCGGCGGATAAGGGGCCGGAAGGCGAGAGGAAGTTGTCAGTTAAGGTAGATAGCATCAAAGCAGAAGGGGACGCCGCATGTATTGTAATATAGCCGTCAGATCCTCGGTTGCCGCGTCGCGCGACGCACCCGTCGACCATAACGCTCGTTATCCGTCGGATCGGGGTGCTTGCCGCCGCCCTTCCAGTCGTCGGAGATCAGCCAGTCCTCGAAATAGTAAAGCCACGTTGTGGCCCAGGGTACGAATGTCTGATCGATCCGCATCGTGCCGGTCCACTCGCGCGTTCCTGGCAACGTGAGGCACAGGCGCAGGGGATCATGATAGACGTGCGGCAGGGGCCGCTCACCCGCCAAAGCCGAAAGCTCGGGGTCCGTGACGAAGACGCTTGGTGTTTCGCCCCGCTGAAATGTAATGCGCATGGAGTATTCACGGCTAAGGGGCGTCGGCCTGTCACGATAATCCCAAATAAAGCCAGTCGCGTGCAGCCGGCCTGTCCCCGTACAGATGGGATTGGCGCGCAGAAACATAAACTGCTGCGCGGGCGTCAGGTCTGGGCGGTCACGCGAAAACACCTAGTCACCGAAGAACGTGTTGGAGCGAACCGGCGTCGCATTGGCCGCGCTGGACAGCGTGAGCCCGACCGTCGGCGCGACGTAGAGCTTCTTGGCCGTGCGTGCCTGCGAAATGCTGTCGGTGCGAGCATCGATAACTTTGCGAACGACCGAACTCCCGAGGCTTCCTTCCAAGCTCTTGCCGATAACGTCGATGCCCTGCAAATCCGGAAGGGCCTCGAAGTCCGCCAGTGCCTTCGCATGCCACTCGTAGAAGGCGGCGGCGCGAGCCGGCTCAGTATTCCAGCGCTCGGCGAAGTTCTCGCCGACCGTGGTTTCGTTGGCCACCACATAGATCCGCCGACCATTGACGACCGGCTTATCGATGAAGTGTGGCATCAACCGAATGGTCGCGATCAGAACGTCAAGTTCGGAATCGAAAACAAAGCTCTTGACGCAATACTCATACGACTGTGCCGCGAGCGTGGTGATGATGATGGAGATCGGTGCGATCTCCTCGACGACTTCCAGGAAATGCACATCACGATGCCGCTTGAGGATCTGCACCGTCCGCCGCAGGATGCCTTTGGCGGTGCCATGCACAGGGAAGGGCTCGACGGCCGCACGGTCCTCGGCAGCGAGAGCCTTTTGCATCCGCAAGGTGGGGATTAGGGCTGCCCTGCGTTCAAAGAGCGCCTTGTAGCCTTTCGGATTCGTCGGTTTGAATTCCCGCAGCTTCTTGTCGGGAACCAATTCGCCGCCGTTGGCGCATTTGGCATTGTTGATCGTCGGCGAGATGTCGAGATGATATTCGCGTGCGTAGTTCAAGCGCCAGCAGCGCTTCTTCTCTTCGAGCATGGCAGCGTAGCGCGCGTTCTCCTTCAGGCGATCGCCGACAATGCGTTTCAACTCTGCCGGTGGCCGGTCAGCGGTAAAGCGCAGCACCTTGCAGATGAGATCGACGTCGAAATCTTCGCGCCCGATCGGTTTGACCGTCGTGCCGAGGCCGGTCGAGCCGTGAGCATAAATATCGATCCACTTCAGAAGAGGGTTGTCCGACCCGGAGAGCCATTCCGCGACAGCCTCGTAGCTCGTCCGCGCAGCCTCAAGCTGAGCAGCGGTCAACTCCAGCGCTTGGCAAATCTGATCGAGGAGCGAGTAAACCTCGGCTTTGCGCAAAAGCAGATGCGTCTGGGGAGGCGCCGTGAACATCTGATTCATGGCTCAATTCCTTTCACGGTGTAGATAGGTTTGAACGATTCGGCAGTTTCCGTCAGAAAAACGGGTTCAATGCGAGGACGCTCCTTACGAGCTGATGAGGCGCCCATGCCTTTGAGTTGCGCGATCTTGCGCGTGTCATCGAGATTGAAGAAATCCTTCGGCACATCCGGGCAGCACCGGAAAATCGCCTCACGTTCGTATTGATGGCCGGTAAGCAACTTCGCCATACCAAGCGCGCCATGCGACTGGCCGTCCATGAACAGGCGGGTCACATCCTTTGCGAGACCGCCCCAACCAGGCGCCTCGCCGATCATGTAGACCTCGTTGACGCAGCCCAGGCTCAGCACTCGCAGACTGCTGGCCGGCCAGTCGAGCAAAGTGACGGCCTCGACCACCGCCAACGCGATCGGGTTGTTGGCCCATACGCCGCCGTCGAGCAGACCGACATCCTCGGCGGTCCGGTGGCGCTTGTAGTAGGTGGGCGCGGCGGCCGTCGCCATCGCGGCATCGACGGCGAGGCGCTTGTAATCGGTCTTGAGGCGGGGATGATGCGCTGTCTTGAAAATATAGACACCGCGATGGTCGGCATCCCATGCGGGAATCACCAGTCGCGTTCTCGCATCCCCAATGCGCCTGCTGCCGAGAACTGTAGAGAGTTCGCTCCGCAGCAGATCAGCGTCATGCTTCGGGGTGACGATGTGCTTGAGGCGACGCCACGCGTCGCCGGCGAAGCTCGCCAGAGCGCCGCCCGACTGTCCAAAAATGTGTGGGCCGCGACGGACATAGAGGTCAAGGAGATCACGCGCGGGAAGACCCATCGCCAATCCGATCGCCAGAATGCCGCCCGTGGACGTTCCTGCGATCAGATCGAAATACTCTCCGATGGGCCGGTCGAGATCCTCTTCCAGAGACGTAAGAAAGGACGCCGGCTGCGTTCCCATGATGCCGCCGCCGTCAATCGAGAGAATTCGACGAATCGGCGGTTTATCTGAAGGAACTGCAACCTGCGTCATGTCGCTTAGCCCTTCGGAGGATAGGGATCGTGCCCGTAGGAATTCTTGTCGCGAATCCGACCGTCCGGCCGATGAATGACGACTTCGCTCTGCTGGTTGATCGCGATCTCCCGTGCAGCCCGTTCGGCATCTCCCTGGGTCGGATGGATCGAGGTTGCCCTCTCATTCCTTTCGCCACGCACGGCCCATTCGTCACCGTGCGGAACGACATGCTGATTCTTGCCTGCCATGCTCACAACTCCTGATTCCTTGACCTGATTCGCAAATCGTAATAAGTAGCTATACGCTCTGTCATAGCCTGAGCCGAAGAAATAGCCCCGCGGGGCTGTCGACGATCTAGACATGGAACTCTATACGATCTGTCATGGCCGAGTCAAGCGCACCAAAAGACTTCGCCTCTCGCCTGCGCAAAACGCGCGAAACGCGGGAGCTAAGCCAATCCGAACTGGCCAGGGAAGCCGGCATGCAACCTTCGGCCATCGCCCATTTTGAGGCTGGGCGCCGCAAGCCGTCGTTCGACAACGTGCGAGCGCTCGCGAAGGCGCTGAAGGTCTCGGCCGACTACCTACTCGGGGCGCAAGCCGCGACGACCGCCTTTCGCGACGAAGACAAGCTGAGCGCAAAAGATCGACTTTTTATTCAGAACATCATCGACACAATGATTAAGGACAAGAAATAGGGGGCGAAACATGGCGGGCTTTCGGTTGAAGATGGCAACCCAGCACGGCGAAAAGGTCGCTGAGGAATTTGGCTTCAATCAGTTTCCAGTTAGACCTCGAGAGATCGCCAAGGCCAGGGATATTGTCATCCAGGCGAAACCAGCCGAAGTGACGGGCGTGTCCGGCGCGATCATCTTCGCCGGTGATTCGGCCACCATCATCTACTCCACCGAGCACGGCAACGAAGGCTTCGAGAATTTCTCCATTGGCCATGAGCTGGGGCATTGGTTCCTGCCGGGCCATCCCGAGGAGATTATCAAGGCCGGCGGCGCGCACATGTCCCGCGCCAATTTTACACAGAATACGTCGATCGAGCTGGAGGCTGACCACTTCGCCAGCGGCCTTCTCTTGCCGTCCAATCTCACACGCAACCTGCTCTCCAATTATCAGATCGGCCTCGACGGCATTCTCAAGCTGGCTGAGAAGGCCCATTGTTCGATCACGGCTGCCGCGATTCGGGCCGCGGAGTGCGGCAGCTATCCGATGGCGATCATCGTCAGCAAGGGCAACGAGATCGCATATGCGTTTACCTCGGAGTCTTTCAAGAATCTCGGCAAGCTAGCGTTCTTGCGAAAAGGCGCTCCTTTGCCCGACGGAGCGACGCAGAGGTTCAACGCGGATGCGGCGAATGTCCTTCGCGCCGAACGCGCCGTTGGTGAAACCGACTTGGCGACATGGTTCGACGGCCCGGGTCGGATCACTCTTGATGAAGAGATCATCGGCCTTGGCAAATACGGCTACACCTTGACCGTGTTGACCAGCGAGGGGCTGCCCGAAGCCCCTCTCGATGAGGAGGATGAGGATGCTGAATTGGAGCGAAGCTGGACACCCCGCTTCGCTTATGGCCGGTAGCCACATCCGACATTGGGCCGATTAGCAGGGCCATGCTGCGGGCCGTGGGATTGCCCTCGAACTAATACGGGTGTTGCACCCCCCGCAACCATCCCCTCTTCGAAACAGTATTATGACCCTTCCGGTAATTTCGGCTGCCGGAGATGATATTTCGGACGTGGCCGTAGTCCAGGAAGGTCGAAAATGCTTTATCTTTCAGCGGGGGCTGACTGACACTCTCTCCGTCGCACTGCTTCTCCATTGTATCCGGCCGTTCGAAGCCACGGCAAAGCATTGGATCTAGGCGACAACGGCTGTTGCGGTTATCTCAGGCGGACAAGCGCAACGCGATGCAACGGATGCGAAATCGATCCTTCCAGCACGAGATGCACAAGCGTCGACGATTATCACATGAGCTTTGCGACGGGTTGAATTGGGCAACTTAACAGGCCTGATGATAGGCGACTCAAGCCTGCGCGCCTCCCTTGATCGGCATCACCTTCTTGGGATCGAGCCAGTGGTCGATCCGATCAGCCCAATGCTGCATCAGCTTCGTGCGCGAGCCGATCAGCGCGAGGGGTCCGTGCTTCTTGTAGAGACCTTCCACAGTAGAGTTATCGAGATGTGCGAGCTGCAGCTCGACGACATCGCCATCCCATGCCTTGGCGTCCTTGATCTCTTCGTGGTGAGATAGAGTCGAGAACGTGGTCCGGAATCCGTGGGCACAATGATCAGTCTTGGTATCAATGCCAAGCAGCCGCAAGCGCTTGTTGAGCGTATTGTTTGATAGCGGCGCGTCCTTCGAGCAGGAAAACGCGTACCGGCGATGGCCGGTCAGCTTCTGGACGCTACGCAGGATCGCGAGTGCCTGTCGTGACAAGGGCACAACATGGTCCCAACCGGTCTTCATCTTGGGAGCTGGAACAGTCCAGCGTTTGGCATCCCAATCGACCTCGCCCCATTCCATTTCATTGACCATGCCGGGGCGGGGAATGGTCAGCGCATTGAAGCGCAAGGCAAGGCCAACGACGTCACCAAATCTCGCTCTCGTCCACGGTGCGCTGATAAGTTTGAAGACGCGCGTGACGTCGCGTGGTTCGGTGACACCGGGACGCGGCGTCGAAATGTTGGCAATCATCTGTCCATTCAGGTTGCGGAATGGATTGTAGCCGTCGCCTTCGACGTCGGCATAGTCGCAGATCTGCTCGCCGATGCTGCGCACTCGGTCCCGGGTTTCCAGCCTTCCCTCTGCTTCATATGAACGCATGAAAGCGAGCACGTCGGGACGCTTGATGTCCTGCCTGCACAGCTTGCCGAAGCGAGCCTTGACGTAGCCGACGCGCAGCTCGAGCACCTCGACGGTCTTGGGGTCGCGCACTGCGACGATCCTGCCGCGCTTGACTTTCTCCACCTTCTTCTTGGCGAGCCACTCATCGGCCCATTGCGCGAAAGGCCGGGCGGCGGCCTGCTTGTGCTTGTCGAGCTGCTTCTCGATGCTCGGGTCTTTGCCTTCCTTGAGCAGGTCTTTGGCCTTGTCGCGCTCGCGCCGCGCGTCTGCGAGCGAGAACGTGCCATCCCTGCCGTTGCCGTAGGGGCCGATGGAGTAGGTTTTCTGGCGGCCGTGGAAACGGTAGTCCATCCGCCAGAGCTTGGAGGCAGCGTTGCCGGGCCTGCTCACGTCCGGCGTGACGAAGAGATAGAGCCAGCCGCCGGTCACGTCGGAAATCTTAGCGGGACTCCACGCGCCATTGTCGAATTTCGGTCGGGCGGCGCGGCAGTCGACGTCGGTCTTAATCTGCTTGGGATTGGCGCACGCGCCGTCGTTCTTGCCGCCCATCGGCTCAATTCCTTCATTCGGCAAAGCGAAAGTCGCCGTGAACGTTTGTTCTCCCGATACCAGCAAAAATACCAGCAAATCGGGCGGCTGGGATCGGAGGAGAACAAACGGTGACGAACTAGAACGTACGCGGAAGTGCCTATTTTTCAAGGCTTTCCGAGCACGGTGCGGACGGTTGCGGACGTTTCGGAACGGGCTTGAACAGCCTGGTTGGTGCCCCTGGCCGGAATCGAACCAGCACTCCTTGCGGAACTCGATTTTGAGTCGAGCGCGTCTACCAATTCCGCCACAGGGGCCAACGGACCGCTGCCCGAGGGCAGGGATCGCGAAGCGGGCGGAATATAGCCCGCGCGCGCGCGCGGTCAACCGCCTGTGATCGTGCCATATGTCGACAGCGGGCGGCGGGCAAGCTAGGACCCGTTCCGAACCGGAGAAGATCACGTGGCGAGCGGCACCATTGTCACAAAAGGCTCGGAGAGTTCGCGGGACGCGGTGTTCGCCGCGGGCGCGGGCGTGGCCGTCATTGCCGCCGCGACCATCGCGGGCGCGTGGTTCTTTGAGCTTGTGCTCGATATCCGGCCTTGCCCGCTCTGCCTCGAGCAGCGCTACGCCTATTACCTCGCCATTCCGCTCGCGGCCTTGATCGCGCTTGGCGCTTCAAAGGGTGTTTCGCGCCGCCTGCTGGTCGCCGGTCTTGTGGTACTGGCGCTCGCTTTGCTCGCCAATGCCGGGCTCGGCGCCTATCACGCCGGTGTGG
This sequence comes from Afipia sp. GW822-FHT04G07, assembly GCF_058800765.1. NCBI lineage: Bacteria > Pseudomonadati > Pseudomonadota > Alphaproteobacteria > Hyphomicrobiales > Nitrobacteraceae > Afipia > Afipia sp. GW822-FHT04G07. The sequence continues at coordinate 2,024,314 of NZ_JBXAMP010000001.1, read as the reverse complement.
AATGGGGTTTCTGGCAGGGGCCGACGGATTGCAGCGGGCCGATCGTCGATTTCGGCAACACGGGCAATTTGCTGGATGGCCTCAACAAGGTGAAGGTGATCCGCTGCGACGAGGTGCAGTGGCGCTTTCTCGGGTTGTCGTTGGCCGGTTACAACGCGCTGATCTCGCTGGCCATGGCGGCGCTCGCCGCATGGGGCATCGGTAAGTCGGTCCGATAGGGCAATCTAATCGTCGGCGTCGACCTGCGGCCGTCCGAACAGGTGGACGATGCCCGGCGTTGCGAGCGACACGAACACAAAACGCGCCAGATGATGCGCGCCGACAAAAATCGGATCGATATGCAATGTGAGGGCCAGCGCCAGCATGGCGTCCATCGCCCCCGGTGCGAACGCGACAATGATGTCGCCGAACCGCGCGTGCGTCGTCAGCATCGCGAGGACGACAAAGATCGCCGAGATGACGATCGCCACGGTGAACGATCCGATCGCGGCCGTCATGTAGCTCAGCAGGGTGCGTGGTGAAATTCGCGCAAAACGCGTGCCGATCAGCGCGCCGATGCCAATCAAGGCCGCGGCATAGGCCCAGGCCGGCAATCCGCCCTCGATTGAGCCTGTGCCGTGCAGCACGCTCGATCCCAGCATCGCGCCGAACATCCAGCTTGCGGGAAATTTCAGGACCCTTAGCAGCACCGACGTCGCCACGCAGACCACAATGAGGACGGTGAGCGCGAGCGGTGTTGCCGGGGCTGCACGCAACGGCCCGCCCGCATGCTGCGCCAGTCCGGACGCGGCGAGGATCAGCGGCAGCGCCGCCGTCAGAATGATCACGCGCATGGTTTGCACCACCGCGATTCCGGCGACATCGGCGCGCCGCTCGTTGGCAAGCATGATGATCTGGGACAGCGCGCCGGGGCTGCCCGCAAGCAGGGCCGACGTGCGGTCCCATTGATGGACGTGCTGAAGATAGAAGCTGCTGCCGAGCGTGGCGCAGAAGGTGGACGCGGCGAGAATGGCGATGCTGACCGGATAGGCGGCCATGTTCGTCAGCATTTGCGGCGAAACCATCGAGCCGAGCGATAGACCGAGCGTCATGAGGATGACGTGCGCCATCAGCGGCGGCAGTCCCATCGGCTGTCCCGCGATGGCGGCGGCGCCGACGGCAATCATGGCGCCGGAGATCAGGCCTCCCGGAAGTTGCAGCCATTGAAACAACAGCCCTCCCGCCAGACCGATCAGAAGTGTTTCAAGCGTATGCAGGACGTCGCGCGCTGTGATGTGGCGAAGCATTCGCGACAGGTTCCGAAGGCGAGTGTGATGCAGCGGGATGTGATGCGCGAGGTCCGTTATCACAAATCCGGACATCACCCGCAAATGCGCAGTGAGCATGGGTCGCACGACAATTCTGCGTGCGCCATGCAATGCAATCAACAACGCAAGGAAGAAGAGCCGGTCATGACCGGCCCCTCTTCAGGTTCGCTGGATCAGTTGGGCTTGCTGGCGCCCCGCTTGCACTCGGAGCGGAATTTCTTGCGCTCCTTGCCGTGCAATCCCTTGGCATCGGCCTGCTTCGAGCATTCGAGCGAAGCCGCGGTACGTTCGGCTTTGGGGGCGGCCGTCTTGGCCGCGGGTGCTGGTTTGGCGGCGGGCGCCGTCTTGGCGGCCGGCGCAGCCGGAGCGGTGGGCGCAGCGGTTTGGGCGAAGGCCGAACCGGCCAGCATGAGTGAGGCGAAAGCGACGGCAAGGGCGCGTGAGGAGAGAGTGATCATGGCTGGGGTCTCGCGTTGCAGATGGGCACGAGCCTTTGCCCGTCAGGATGAACCGGCGGTGAACGACGCAGCGCGGGATAAACGTGGTCGCTCATTATTTTTTGATTGTCCGGGGCTGCAGCGCGTTGAACCGCAACCGGCCTGAGCTAGGATGTGATGCTTTCGAAGCCCTTTTTCAGGAGAGTTCGATGACAATCCGAGCCAATCTGTTTTGCTCCGTGTTGCTGGCCGGCGCGGCCACCCTTGCGACGATGCCAGCGCAAGCTTTGACCGCGCAGGAATGCAGCGCCAAGTATCAGGCTGCGAAGACCGCCGGGACGCTCGGCGACCAGAAGTGGAATGACTTCCGCAAGGCGCAGTGCGGCGCCGACGCGACGCCGGCCGCAGCGACAACGGCAACTCCCAAGGAGGCGCCAAAGGCTGCTGCCAAGGAAGCACCAAAGGCGGCTGCCGCTCCAAAGGAAACGCCGAAGGCGGCCGCTGCTCCTGCCGCCGCTCCCGCTGCCGCAGGAGCCGCCGTGTTCCCGACCGCCGTTGCGCCGAAATATTCGAGCGAGACCGCGGGCAAGGCGCGCATGCACACCTGCGTCGATCAGTACAACGCTAACAAGGCTGCGAATGCCAACGGTGGCCTGAAGTGGATTCAAAAGGGCGGCGGCTATTACAGCGAATGCACCAAGCGGCTGAAAGGCTGATCTCGGTCGTAACGCAATGAACCAGCCGGGCGCCGGTCCGTCTGGTCCGGCGCGGCGGGTATCGCGCACCATGAAGCGAACGCTCATGGTGCTTGCGTCCGGTCTCATCGTGTATGGCGCGATCGCCTATCTTCTTCTTCCGTCGCTCTGGCGGCATTACGAGCATCAGAAGAAGCTCGACGGCATGACCATGGTGACGGCGACGCCGCAAGGCATTCCCGCCGATCCGATCAATGTCGGCATGGTCGGATCGGCAAAAGATATTCTATGCGCCATGCGCGCGGCGGGCTGGTATGCCGCCGATCCCATCACATGGCGGTCCTCCCTCGAAATATCCGGCAGCGTGCTGCTGGATCAGCCCTATCCGAACGCGCCGGTCAGCACGCTGATCTACGACGGACACCCGGAAGACTTCGCCTTCGAGAAGCCGGTCGGCAAGAGCGCAGACCAGCGGCATCACATCCGTTTGTGGATGGTTCTGAAAGATGGAGAGGAAAAGCGGCCGGTCTGGCTTGGCGCGGCGACGTTCGATCGCAGCGTCGGGTTCAGCCGCTACACCGGCGCCGTCACCCATCACACAGCGCCTGACATCGACGCCGAGCGGCAGTTGATCGAGGCAGGCTTGCAGGCCGCGGGAATGGTCGAAGCCCGCTACAAGGTTGCGGGAATCGGTCCCACCTTGCGCGGCCGCAACGGCGAGGGCGATCTCTATTACACGGACGGTGAGGTGTGGGTACTGCGGCTGGTCGAGGATTGCGTCCGGCGCGTCGCACCGCCGCTGGTTCTTGAGGGCCCGGCGGTCACCGAACTGAAGGATACGATCTGGAAGGCTGTTTCGGGTCTTTATCAGCGCACGCAGCAGTGACGCGCATCATGTGATATGAAGCGCTCATTATTGCGGAGCATCCCATGATCGCGAGCCTGAGTGTCATCCTGATCTGCCAGTTGATCGGTGAAGTGGTCGTCCGCAGTTTGCGGGTGCCTGTGCCGGGACCGGTGCTCGGGCTGGCGCTTCTGTTCGTAGCGCTCATCGCGCGGGATCGTTTCGCGGTGTTGGCGCGCGGGCCGCTGCGTGACGGCACGGTGGAGGGCACCTCGAAAGGCATGTTGGCGCATTTGTCACTGCTGTTCGTGCCGGCCGGTGTCGGCGTCGTTCAGAACCTGGACCTCCTTGCGCAGCGTGGCGTTGCGATTGCCGCGGTTCTTGCGGCCTCGGTGGTCGTGACGCTGCTGGTCACTGCCGGAACCTTCCTGATCATCAACCGGGCGATGGAACGGACGCGCAAATCGCCATGACGGCTAATATGACCGCCAATCCATTCTCGTTATGGGTGTATCTGTCCCAGACGCCGTTGCTGTGGCTGACGGTCACGCTGTCGGTCTATGCGGTGGCCGATGCGGTGTCGCTCGCGACCCATCGCAATCCGCTGATGAATCCGGTGCTGCATTCGATCTGGATCATCGGTGTGTTTTTGTATTTCACCGGCACCAGCTACACGACGTATTTCGGCGGCGCGCAGTTCGTGCATTTCCTGCTCGGCCCGGCGACGGTGGCGCTTGCGGTGCCGCTTTATGAAAATCGCAAACTCGTCGCTGCCGCGATCCTGCCGATGCTGGCTGCGTTGCTGGTCGGCTCGGCGACGGCGATCGTTTCGGTGGTGCTGTTCGCCGAAGCCGCCGGTCTGCCGCGCGATATAGTTTTGGCGCTCGCGCCGAAGTCGGTCACGGCCGGCGTCGCCATGGGCATCTCTGAGACGCTGGGCGCCAATCCGGCCATCACCGTGATTGCAACGGTGCTGACCGGCATCATGGGCGCCATCGTGGTGACGCCCGCGATGAACCGGCTCGGGATCACCGATTTTCGCGCGCGGGGCTTCGCAGCGGGGCTTGCGTCGCACGGCATTGGCACCGCGCGGGCGTTTCAGGTCGATGAAGTCGCGGGCGTGTTTGCGGGCATCGCGATGGGACTCAATGCGCTGGTGACGTCATTGCTGGTGCCGCTGGCGGCCACGCTGCTGTTGCGTTGAGGATTTCACTGCGTGTTATCGGACGTCGTTTCTCCGTGCGGCGGTCGTGGTGGATGAAATGTTCAACTCCAAGCGAAAGTACGAAAATTCATTTTGCCGGATGTGTGGGACAACGCCTGCTGTCACGCGACGACCTGATCTCGGATCTCGTCGCACATCATGGAGCAATGTTCGCGATGTCGTTTTCCTTTTCTTCGATCCGTCGCGCTGCCTTGGCCGGTGCAACGGTGCTGGCGGCCTTTCTCGGAACGGCGGCAAGTCCGTCTCATGCAAGTGAGCTTACCGAACTGCGTATCGGCTATCAGAAATATGGAACGCTGGTGCTACTCAAGGCCAATGGTGAGCTTGAAAAACGTCTGAGTGCGAACGGCATCAAAGTGACGTGGTCTGAGTTTCAAGGCGGCGTAAAACTGCTCGAAGCGTTGAATGTCGGCGCGGTCGATTTCGGCAGCACCGGCGACGCGCCACCGATTGTGGCTCAGGCTGCCGGCGCAAATTTTGTCTATGTGGGTGTGGAGCCCCCGGCACCGGCCGGCGAGGCGATCATTGTGAAGGACGATTCGCCGATCCGCTCTGCGGCCGACCTGAAGGGGAAACGGATTGCGTCGAGCAAGGGCGGCAATGTCCACTACCTGTCGTTGCAGACGCTTTCCAAGGCCGGTCTCTCATCGAAGGATGTAGAATGGTCATGGTTGTTTCCGGCCGATGCGCGGCCCGCGTTTGAGTCGGGCAAGATCGATGCCTGGGCCGTTTGGGACCCGTTCCTCGCCGCTGTGCAGACCGATCTGAAGGTTCGCGTCATCGCGGACGGCACATATGCGGATGTGGCGAACTATCAGTTCTATCTCGCAACGCGTGCGATTGCCGAAAAGCACCCGGCGCTGGTGAAGATCATCCTCGAGGAGATCGCGAAGATCGACCAGCAGGCGCTGGCCGACCTGAAGCCTGTCATCAAAACGCTCACTCAGTCGACCGGGATCAAAGAGGAGGCTGTGTCGCTCGCCTTGGGGCGCATGGGCTATGGCGTGAAGCCGCTGAGTGCCGAAATTGCCGCCAGTCAGCAGCGCCTTGCGGATACCTTCCTGAAAGAAGGTCTGATCCCGAAGCCTATCCTCATCAAGGAGGCCGTTCCGGCCGCGGGATTTTAAAGCCGTCATGAACATCTTCTGGTTTCTGCCGACATTTGGGGACGGCCGCTATCTCGGAACGGACATCGGCTCGCGCCCTGTGACGTTCTCCTATCTGCGGCAGATATCGGAGGCGTGTGACGATCTTGGCTATCGCGGGGTGCTGATCCCATCCGGCCGGAGTTGTGAGGACGGATGGAGTGTCGCCGCTGCGCTGGCGCAGGTTACGACACACCTGCAATTCCTCGTGGCGCTGCGGCCGGGGACGATTTCGCCCACGGTCGCAGCGCGCATGGCGAACACCATCAATCGTCTGTCGGATGGACGGCTGCTGCTGAATGTCGTGGTCGGAGGCGATCCTGAAGAACTTGGTGGAGACGGCGTCTTCGCTAGGCACGATGAGCGTTATGAACTGGGCGCAGAGTTCTTGGAGGTTTGGCGACGCCTCCAGCAAGGCGAGCGTGTCGACTTTCAGGGCAAGCATGTCCGGGTCGAAGGCGCACAGCTTTATCTGTTTCCCGAGCGTGAGCCTGTCGAAAAATTTCCTCCGCTGTGGGCCGGTGGCTCGTCATCCGCCGGTCACGCGTTCATTGCGGAGCATATCGACGTCTATCTGACCTGGGGTGAGCCGCTGGAGGCTGTCAGGGAGAAGATCGCCGACATGCGCCGGCGCGCGAACGCTCTGGGGCGCACGGTGCGTTTCGGCATCCGGCTGCAGACAATTGTGAGGGAAACCGAAGATGAGGCATGGGCGGCGGCCGACAAGCTGCTCGACCATGTCACCGACGACACGATCGCTGCGGCTCAGAACACGCTGCGGCGATTTGATTCGGAGGGGCAACGCCGCATGAACGAATTGCACCAGGGTGATCGCCGACGACTGCGTGTTGGCCCGAACCTGTGGGCAGGATTCGGCCTCGTGCGGGGCGGGATCGGCACGGCGCTTGTGGGAAGCCCCGAGAATGTCGCGGAGCGCTTACGAGAATACGCCGATCTCGGGATCGAATATTTCATTCTGTCGGGGCTGCCGCATCTCGAGGAAGCGCACCGGTTCGCGGAACTGGTGTTCCCATTGTTGCCTGTCCAGCAGCAATCAACGCGCAGCCGCTATTCGATCATGGGTGCCATGGGCGATGCTTTGGTATCGGCACCGGCAAAGTAGCGGCATCCGGGATGAAGACGAGGCGCAGGACCGGCTACGGATCGAGTTCGGTGTCCCAGTAGAGATAGTCGAGCCAGCTCTCGTGCAGGTAGTTCGGCGGAAACAACCGGCCGTTGCGATGAAGCTGGTGGACGGTCGGCGCGAATGGCATCTGGCGCGGATGCATCCGCGCCTGCGCCATCGTCATGTTGCCCTTGCGCAGGTTGCACGGGGAGCACGCGGCGACGACGTTTTCCCAGGTGGTCTGGCCGCCGCGGGAGCGCGGGATGATGTGATCGAAGGTCAGGTCATCCTGCGAGGTGCAGTACTGGCAGGAGAACCGGTCGCGCAGGAAGACGTTGAACCGTGTGAAAGCGGGATGCGTCGTCGGCTTCACGAACGACTTGAGCGAGACCACGCTCGGAAGCTGCATCTCGAATGTCGGGCTGTGAACTGCGTGATCGTAATTGGCAACAATATTGACGCGGTCGAGGAACACCGCCTTGACGGCATCCTGCCACGACCACAGTGACAGCGGATAATAGCTCAGCGGCCGGAAGTCCGCGTTCAACACCAACACCGGCCAACCGCCTTGTGACACATGTGCGTTCAAGTAACGCTCCTGGCCCCAACCCCAATTGGCTGCGAAGCAGCTTGGGATGACATACTACAGGCAGCGTGACGGGATTGTGAAGAGCGTTTCCGCTCACCTGATGGTGTCCGTTTCGCCTCAGTCACCCATGGAGAGCATGTGAGCCTGGGCCGGTTTTACGCGGCCTTTCAGCGTATCCAGGTAGATTCGCTGGACGGAGTCGGAACCCCGGCTTTCCACCACCTCCAGCTTCGGTCCCATCGCCGCCGTGAAGGCAGACCAGACCGCGCCGAATCGTTGATCGACTCCTCCCGGCCCCCATTCCTTGGCGCGCTTGCGGATCTGGTCCGGCGCGAAGAACCATGTCGGCCTGGCGCCGGGCAGGGTGTCGTCGTCGGGCGCCGCATCCTGATGGGTGAGGCCGACCCGCCCGCTGTAAACCATCCGGTCTCCGAAATGCCTGTGCAGCCGGGTGCGCAGATCCGGGTTGCCTGCCATGTCCACAAACGCGACGGGTTGGTCCGGCATCGATTCGATCTTGTCGTAAGTCACGACCTCGTCGTAGCAGCCGAGCGATGTGACGAAACCCAGGTTCCCGGCCGAGGTCAGGCCGATCACCCGCACGGGCTTGCGGTGGGTATGCAACAGCCACGCGAGGCCGAACGCCGTCTTGCTTGATGCGCTGGAGAGGATCACGCTTTTCGCGCCGAAGAAATCCTGGTCGGCGAGGAAGTCGTCCACCATGAACGAGAGCATGAACAGCGGCCGCAGCAGCGCCTGATAATCGCCCTCGCGGCCTTCAAAGGCCGGGTGACCAGTGACGCGCGAATAGGCGTTGTAGACCGGCGACACGCTCTGGCGATGCGCGGCGGCGTCGCGAAAACTCGTTTTCTTCACGTCGGCGGCTTCGATCACCAGATGGGTCGCCATCGGCAGGTAACCGAACAACACTTCTCCTTTGGCGATATCCGGATGGCGCGACTCGATCACCCGCCCAAATCCCCACACAGGAATGTTGCCGAACCCATCGGGCGCCGGAAACAGGTGCCAGTATTTCATCTGATCGCCGAGCATTGCGTAGGTGATGTTGTTCGCAGTGAATGCAAAGCGATCGACTTTCACCAGCAGGCCGTCTTCCGGCAGTTGCATCACGCTCGGCAACGGCGTTTCGATCACCTTGAATTTTGCAAGATCGTTGCGATCCACAATGAACTGAGTGGACGATGTCATTTGCGAGCTCCCGATTTTGTCGCTGCTTTCTTTCGTAGCGCATTCTTCGCCGTATTGGCTGACGCTTTTGCGACGCGGGATTTGTTTAAAACGGGTTTGGTGTTTGAAACGGGTTTCGGTTTCGATGCCTTTTTCTTTGCCGCGTTCGTCGGCGGCTTTGATGTTCCTGCGATCACGCCTTCGCGTTTCTTGACGGCGTGATAGTACGACCACCACAAATGCGCGGCCGCGCCCCGCAATGGCCGCCATGGCTCCGCCAGCGGCTGCATTTCCTTCACTGTCGGCCGCGATTTCAGTCCGAGGCCGATCCGCATGGCTTCCTGGATCGCAAGATCGCCTGCAGGCCACGCGTCGCCGTGGCCAAGGCAAAACAGAAGATAGATGTCGGCGGTCCACGGGCCGATGCCGTGCAGCTTTGTCAATGTCGCGTGCGCGGCATCCGCGTCTTCTTCAGCCAGCACCTCGAGATTGAGCCGCTCCGCGCTTAACTCGCGCGCGATGAATTTCAGCGACTTGATTTTCGCCGCGGACAGGCCGAGACGCCCAAGCCTGTCGGCGCGCGCGCTTTTGAGTGCGTCGTGATGGAAAGGATCGAACGACGTGCTGACGCGGCCCCAGATCGCGGCGGCGGCCTTGGTCGATAGTTGCTGGCCGCACACGATGGCTGCCAGTCCCGCGAAGCCCGGCTCACGCCGCCGCAGCGTCGGCATCCCGGCGGCATCGAGAACAGGCCCGAGCCTTGGATCTAAACGCACCAGCGCGTGGATCGCGTCTTCAAGGTCGGCTTGCGTGTTGAGGTGGACTGTCATTAATTTCACGCGTGTTCCGTGTCAGGCGCTGCGAATGAAGCGAACGTCAGATCAGGACAATAACAGCGCGTCGAGCAAAGTCGAACCATGCCGCCACCCGTTTTCCGATTTGCCCCGAGCCCGAACGGATTTCTCCATCTCGGACATGCGCGTTCGGCGTTGCTGAATTTCGATCTGGCGCAGCAAGGCGGCGGGCGGCTGCTGTTGCGCATCGAGGACATCGACGCGGCTCGCTGCCGGCCGGACTATGAGCAAGCGATCTACGATGATCTCGCATGGCTCGGCATCGTGTGGGAACAGCCGGTGCGGCGGCAGTCCGAACATCTCGCGCTCTACGGTGAAGCCGTCGATCGTCTTGCGCGCGGTAAACTGCTGTATCCGGCGTTCGAGAGCCGCGCGGAGATTGCCCGGCTGGTCGCGGAGCAGGACCGGACCGGCGCGTGGCTGCGCGATCCCGATGGCGCTCCGGTCTACCCGGGGATTGGCAAGCAATTGCCGGATGCGGAGCGCGACCAGAAATTATCCTCTGGCGCGCCCTATGCGCTGCGGCTCGACATGGCTGCGGCGATCGCGCGCGCGGGCAGGTTGTCGTGGGCAGAGCAGGGTGCCGGGCCGCGGGGTGAGAGTGGCGAGGTGCCGGCGCGGCCCGAACAATGGGGCGATGTCATCCTGGCCCGCAAGGATACGCCGACGAGCTATCACCTGTCGGTTGCGATTGATGATGCCTTGCAGGGCGTGACCCATGTGGTCCGCGGGCAGGACCTGTTCTGGGCGACCGGCGTGCATCGCCTGCTTCAGGAATTGCTCGGCCTGCCTCAACCCCTTTACCGTCATCATGCCCTTGTGCTGGACGAGGCCGGGCAAAAGCTGTCGAAATCGACCCGTTCGACAGCGCTCCGCGAACTGCGGGCCGGCGGGATGACGCCGGCCGACGTGCGGCGTCTTGTCGGTATTAACCTGCCTTAAATCCGTAGTGGCGTGACTCTCGATGCCCTGACATGCCATGTTGATGCGGGGATGGGTCGGGGAATCATGGCGGCGAAATCGCCTGCAAAACGCCGGAAAACGGGATCGGAACGCGCGGCCAAAAGGCCGGCGCCGAAAAAGCGCGTGCCGAAAAAGATCGTGAAGCGACCACGTAGTCCGTCCCGCGCAAAGCGTCCGCCGTCCGAGGCCCGGATCGTCGAAGCTGCGCTTGCCGCTTTCGCCCATGAAGTCCGCACGCCGCTGACCGGCATTCTGGCGATCAGCTCGCTGCTCGCGACCTCGGAGCTGGGCGAGCGCGAACGGCGCTGGGTTGATACCATCAAGGTCGGCGCGGAGCATCTGGCCGCGCTCGCCACGCTGTTCGTCGATGCCGCTCGCAGCGGCAGCACCGGGCTCGCAGTCCGTCAGGACTTTTTCGACCTTCAGGCGCTGGCGCGGGCCATCGGGGATTCGATGGCCGGCCGGGCCGCGGCGAAGGGCCTGCAGTCGCAGGTCGACATCGCCACGAAACTACCGGCCTTTGTGATCGGCGATCCCGTGCGTCTGCGAGCGGCGCTCGAAAACCTGATCGACAATGCCGTGAAATTCACACCGCAGGGCAAGGTCGCACTGAGTGTGTCCGCCGTGTCCGGGCCGGCGGGCCGACTCGGCGTCGCGTTCGCGGTGTCCGACAGCGGCATCGGCCTCTCGCTGGCGGAGATCAGGCGGCTGTTCAAGCCGTTCTCGCAGGCCAATGTCAGCATTGCCTCCCGCTTCGGCGGCGCGGGCCTCGGGCTGTCGTCGGTCAAGCAGCTTGCGCGCGCGATGGGAGGCGATATCGTTGCGACCCAGCGGCGCGGTGGCGGAATGACGTTCACGCTGACCGTGGCGCTCAAGCGCGCCAAGGGACTGGCGACGGTCCCTGGGGCCGACACGCCGCTGCATTCGGCGCAGAGCCTTCGTATCCTGAGTATCGAGGACAATCCGTTCGGCCGCGTCGTGCTCAATGCCATTCTCACCGAACTCGGCCATCAGACCGAATTCATCGGACGCGGCGAGGCGGCGCCGGAGCGTATCGCGCAAGGCGACTTCGATGCGGTGCTGATGGACATGGTGTTGCCGGGTATCGACGGCATCGAGGCGATCCGGCGTGTTCGGGCGCTTGAAGGCACGCAAGGGCGCATCACCATCATCGGCGTGTCGGGCCGCGCAGAGGACGAGCAGGCCTCGCGCGCCGCCGGCGCCGATGCGTTCCTGACCAAGCCCGTCAGCCCACGCGCGCTGGCGACGGCTCTGCTTCAGGCGGCAAAGCGCTAGATTTTTGCGCCTTGACGATGGAGGCATTGAGCTCGCCGCCGTAGATGAAAATCGCGGCGATGAAATACAGGAACACCAGCGCAATCATCACCGATGCGAGGCCGGCATAGGTCGTGACGTAGTTGCTGGCAAAGCGTTCGAGATATTTTCCGAACACGATGCCGGAAACCAGCGACGCGACCATCGTCACGACGATGCCCGGCATAATCTCGCGCATCTTGCGCGTGCCGGCCGGTAGCCATTTGTGCAGGATGACCAGCGCGACGATCAGCGCGACGATGGTCAGGCCGTACCGCAGGACGTTGAGAAGGTCTTCGTTCGGCTCGACCCGCAGCGGCACATAGCGCCGTGCAGCGGCGAGGATCAGCGGTCCGAGCACGATCAGGAACGCCATGGCGAGAGACGTCACCGCGGCGACCATGGTGTAGCCGATCGATTCCAGCCGCAGCCAGTACCAGCGCCGCGGTTCGACGACGCCATAGGCGCGGTTAAGTCCGACGCGCAGGCTCTCTACGCCATTCGATGCGAAATAGATCGCCAGCGCGACGCCGATGGTGAGAACACCGCCGTGCGATTGTGTCAGCACGTTATGGATTTCGCCGGACAGAGCGCTGGCCACCTGCGACGGCCAGGCATCCAGCATCAGTTCGGCCGCCTGGTCCGCGAGATCCTTCGAGCCGAAAAAGCCGGCAAGCGACGTAATCACGATCAGGAAGGGAAACAGCGCCATCAGCGCCGACAGCGCGATGTGGCTGGCGATCGCCCAGCCGTCATCGGCCAGAAAGGTGTAGAACGCATCGAGCGCGATATTGAAGGCGTTGCGAAGCAGCCTCACGTTTCACCCTGTTCCATCACACCCATGATTTACCGCGCTAGTGTCCCGTATCCGATGTTCGCTTCACTCCGTAGCAGCTTCCGAGCGAACGTCGGATACGAAAGGACACTAGCAAGCCATGATTCTGGTGATCCTTTGGTTTTGACATTCGTAAAAGTGCCCGCCACGATTATGATACGAATGTCAGAACCGGATCACCAGCCCCCTAAAGTCATGTACGGTTGAAGACGGAAAGGGTTCTTTCCCTCTGTTTCCCTCAAGCAATGGCGCGATGCCGCAGCCGGTGTTATGTAGCCCTTATGTCATCCTTTCTCTCAAGCATTGCTCTCCCCATCGCCCTGGCCGCGGTTACCATCGTGCTGTTTCTCGGCCTGTTCAACATGATGCGCGGAGGTTCTCCCAATACGTCGCAGCGCCTGATGCGCCTGCGCGTGCTGTTCCAGTTCATTGCCATCGTGATCGCGATGCTCGCGGTCTGGGTACTCGGGAAAAGCTGACTGACGAGGGCCGACCGGATTTCAATCACCACCTTGTTGTCATAACGGATCGACGCGATGGTCATTCTCAATCGGATTTACACCCGCACCGGCGACGACGGCACCACGGCGCTCGGCAGCGGCGAGCGCCGCCCGAAATACGATCTTCGCGTCAGCGCCTACGGAACCGTTGACGAGACCAATGCCGCCATCGGGGTCGTCCGGCTTCATCTGGCGCAGGCGCCTGACATCGACGCCATGCTCGGACGCATTCAAAACGACCTGTTCGATCTCGGTGCCGATCTCGCCGTGCCGCAGCGTGACGGCAAGGCCGAGCGGTTGCGCGTGCTGGGGACGCAGGTCGAGCGCCTTGAGCAGGACATCGACGCGCTCAACGCAAACCTCGCGCCGCTCAGCTCGTTTGTTTTGCCTGGCGGAACGCCGGCCGCCGCGCATCTTCATCTAGCCCGGACCGTCTGCCGCCGGGCGGAACGAATGGTTGTGGAACTGGCATCCCAGCCGAACGAGCCCGTGAGCGACGCCGCCGTCCAGTATCTCAACCGGCTGTCGGATTTCCTGTTCGTGGCCAGCCGTGCGGTCAATGACAACGGGGCCGGCGACGTGCTCTGGGTGCCCGGCCAAAACCGCTGAGCGCTGATATTAGGTATACCTTCCTTGAATTCCAGCTTTCGCGCGTTGACCCGGATTGGCGGGACCTTTAGGTTCCGCCGCCAACCGCTTTAGAGTGGATGTGATCAACCATTTCAGGACGAAAGGGAACCGATGAAGGTTCTGGTGCCGGTTAAGCGCGTCATTGACTACAACGTCAAAATTCGCGTCAAGAGCGACGGGACGGGCGTCGAGCTCGCCAACGTCAAGATGTCGATGAATCCGTTCGACGAAATCGCCGTCGAGGAAGCCCTGCGCCTGAAAGAGGCCGGCAAGGCGACCGAGGTTGTGGTGGTTTCGATCGGGCCCGCGCAGGCGTCGGAGACTATCCGGACCGGCCTCGCCATGGGTGCGGATCGCGGCATCCTCGTGAAGACCGACAGCACCATCGAGCCGCTCGGTGTCGCCAAGATTCTCAAGGCTATCGTGGACGAAGAAAAGCCGGGCCTCGTCATTCTCGGCAAGCAGGCCATCGACGACGACAGCAACCAGACCGGCCAGATGCTGGCGGCGTTGCTCGGCTGGTCGCAGGCCACATTCGCATCCAAGCTGGAAGTCGATGGATCGGACTTCAACGTGACGCGCGAAGTCGACGGCGGTTTGCAGACCGTCAAGGTCAAGGGACCGGCGATCGTCACCACCGATCTTCGCCTGAACGAGCCGCGCTACGCGAGCCTTCCGAACATCATGAAGGCGAAGAAGAAGCCGATCGACGAGAAGGCTGCCGACAGCTTCGGTGTCGATCTCTCACCGCGTCTCGAAGTTCTCAAGACATCTGAACCGCCGGGCCGCAAGGCTGGCGTTAAGGTCAAGGACGTCGCCGAACTGGTATCGAAACTCAAGGAAGCGGGGGCGCTCTGATGGCCACGTTGCTGATTGCCGAACACGACCACGCCACCCTCAAGGATTCCACCAACAAGGCTCTGACCGCGGCAGCAGCCCTCGGCGCCGAGGTCCACGTTCTTGTGGCTGGCGGCGGCGGAGGCACCAAGGGTGCCGCCGAAGCGGCCGCGAAACTGAAGGGCGTCACGAAAGTCCTGCTCGCGGAAAACGCGATCTATGAACACGATCTGGCCGAGCCGCTGGCTGCGCTGATCGTCTCGCTTGGCGGGTCGTATGACGCCTTCGTCGCGCCCGCGACCTCGCGCTTCAAGAACGTGATGCCGCGCGTCGCAGCCCTGCTCGACGTGATGCAGATTTCCGAAATCATCAAGGTGGTTTCGCCCGACATGTTCGAGCGGCCGATCTATGCTGGTAACGCGATCCAGACCGTGAAGTCGAAAGATGCCAAGAAAGTCATCACGGTTCGCACCTCGACATTCGGCGCGGTGGGCGAGGGCGGCAGCGCTTCGGTCGAGAACGCAACCGCCGCAGCCGATCCGGCGCTGTCGAGCTTCGTCGGTGAGGAAGTCGCCAAGAGCGATCGTCCCGAACTGACGTCGGCCAAGATCATCGTCTCTGGTGGCCGCGCCATGCAGAGCCGCGAGAACTTCGCCAAGTACATCGAACCGCTCGCGGACAAGCTGGGCGCCGGCGTCGGTGCATCACGCGCCGCCGTGGACGCCGGCTACGCACCGAACGACTGGCAGGTGGGCCAGACCGGCAAGGTGGTCGCGCCTGAACTGTACATCGCCATCGGCATTTCCGGCGCGATCCAGCATCTGGCCGGCATGAAGGACTCCAAGGTGATCGTTGCGATCAACAAGGACGAGGACGCGCCGATCTTCCAGGTCGCGGATTTCGGCCTGGTCGCCGATCTCTATCAGGCCGTCCCTGAACTGACCGCGGCGCTCTAAGAGGATTCCCGGCGCGCCATGCGCCGGGGCCGTGGTATGCTGCTGATGAGATCCGGCGGGAATTTTGAAACGCCTGCCGGTATTTCACGTAATATAAAGGACGGCGCGGCAAGCTGTTGCCGCCTCGGATAACGCGAGCGAAGACACAGAGACCGGAAGAGAATGGCAGCGATCAAGACGGTTGGTGTGATTGGGTCGGGTCAGATGGGCAACGGCATCGCGCATGTTGCCGCGCTCGCTGGCTTCGACGTCGTCCTTAATGATGTATCCGCCGACCGCCTCAAGTCCGCGATGGCCACCATCAATGGCAACCTGTCGCGTCAGGTCGCCAAGAAGACCATCACCGAGGACGCGCATAAACACGCGCTCGCCAAAATCACCTCGTCCGACAGTCTCGATGGCCTGGCCGCCTGCGATCTTGTGATCGAAACCGCGGTCGAGAAGGAAGATGTCAAGCGCAAGATTTTCCACGACGTTTGCGCGGTTCTGCGGCCCGAAGCCATCATTGCGTCCAACACGTCGTCGATCTCGATCACCCGGCTTGCTGCCTCGACGGACCGGCCCGAGAAGTTCATCGGCATCCACTTCATGAACCCCGTTCCTGTAATGGAACTGGTTGAGCTGATCCGCGGCATTGCCACCGACGACGCGACGTTCGACGCCGCGCGTGAGTTCGTCACCAGGATGGGCAAGCAGATTGCAGTCTCGGAGGATTTCCCGGCCTTCATCGTCAACCGCATCCTGCTGCCGATGATCAACGAGGCGATCTACACGCTGTATGAAGGCGTGGGCAACGTCGAGGCAATCGATGCAGCCATGAAACTCGGCGCACATCACCCGATGGGTCCGCTGGAGCTTGCCGATTTCATCGGTCTCGATACTTGTCTGTCGATCATGCAGGTGTTGCACGAAGGGCTGGCGGATTCGAAATATCGCCCATGCCCGCTGCTGGTGAAGTATGTCGAGGCTGGCTGGCTCGGCCGCAAATCGCAGCGCGGGTTCTATGATTACCGCGGCGACAAGCCAATTCCGACGCGATAGCGCCCCGCGCGGCCTGTCCAGCATTCGTTAACCGTTGTCGGCTAGTTTCCCGCCACGTCGGTTAGAGCGGGTGCGTTTTCCATGGATATGATGAGTATCGTCAGCAGCATGATGGCCATGCAGGCCGCCAGCACCCAGCAACAGATCGCGACCAGCGTCCTGAAGCAGAATATCGATTCCCAGAAATCGGTCCTGCAATTGCTTCAGCCCGCACCGGCGGCAAACAACGCGCCGGGCGTCGGCGGCAATCTCGACATTTCAGTCTGACGCGTATCACGCGGTTGGCGTGATCCATCCGATACCGGCGCCGCCGGGCTCGGTCAGGATCGCAATGCGTCCCACATGCGGCACGTCGAAGATCGGCCGCATCAGTTGCGCGCCGGCTGCGACCGCCGCCTTCACCCGCGCATCGACATCATCGACCGCCAGATAAGACATCCAGCCTTCCGGAACGCCTTCAAACGCGGGGCGGTTGGTCGGGAAGATTCCAGCGGCCATTTCGCCGTCAGCGTAAGCGACCCAATAGGTCGCGCCGTCATCCATCGGCATCCCCTCGAATGTCCAGCCGATGGTCTTCTGGTAGAATTGTTTCGCGCGCTCCGGATCGGGCGTCATCAACTCGTTCCAGTGAAAATGGCCGTGGGATGTCATGGTCGCGTCCTTCGTTGATGCGTCGTGTTTTGTCGCGCCGCAAAGGGCAGCGTTTACATCGCTCCGTTCACGTCGAGCACGGACAGGATGTTGCCGGCGGGGTCCTTGAACCAGGCGATGGTGGGACCGCCGTTACCGCGGGAAATACCCTTCGCGTCGGTCTTGAAGCCCGGTTCGTCATAAATCTCGAAACGTACGCCGCGTTTGCCGAGTTCATCCACCGTTTTGTCGACGTCCTCGACAGGGAAGTTGAGGACGGTGAACGTGGCTGGCGAATGATGGGGCTTTGGATAGATCAGGACATCGGCGCCGCCGCCGAGGTGCAGGGTCAGGAGGCCGTGTTCCTCGGAAACTTCAAGTCCCAGGGTACGGCCGTAAAACTCCTTGGCTTTCCCGAGATCGTTGGTCGAGAACCCACTGAACGCTTCGCTTGCCTTCAACATGACTGCACTCCTTTGCATCATGGTTTCAGCCTGCATCCACGCGACATGAAACGCGCGGGTGTAGAGATTGGTTGCGAGTTCCCGATTCGGGATGACGTCGGCGTCATTCCGTCCCGGGAACTCGCAGCGCGAGGCAGAGTTAGGCCGCCTGCTCATAAGCCTGCTTCAGGGTTTTGACGTCGAGCTTGATCATCTTCATGACGGCTTCCATCACTCTCTGCGACTGCGCAGGCGTGCCGGTTTTCATCATCTCGCTCAGAGCGGTGGGAACGATCTGCCACGACAAACCGAACTTGTCGGTCAGCCAGCCGCATTGTTGGATGTTGCCGCCTTCTGAAAGTTTCTCCCAGAACTCATCGACTTCATCCTGGGTCTGGCAGTTGACGATGAACGATGTCGCCGGCGTAAATTTGAAATGTGGGCCGCCATTGAGTGCGAGAAAGTTCTGACCGTTGAGTTCAAACTCGGCGGTCATGACCGTTCCCTCTTTTCCGGGCATGTTTTTTCCATAGCGGGCAATGTTTCCAACCTTCGAATTCTTGAAAACCGACGTGTAGAACTTCACGGCTTCTTCGGCCTGGTCGTCAAACCAGAGACATGTGGTGAATTTCTGCATTCTCGTGCTCCTTGCTCGATCAGAAATGGTTGGCGCGGGGCGCGGCCTACGCCGTGACGATGGTGTCGAAACCGCCGAAAAACATGCGCTTGGCATCGAAGGGCATTTTCTTCGGGTCCATCATGTTTGCGAGGCGCGGATCCTTCATCACCTTGGCCATCACAGCGTCACGGTGTTTGCGCGACTTGTAGGTGATCCAGGCAAACACCACGGTCTCGCCGGTCTTCAGCTTCACGCTCTGCGGAAACGACGTTACCTTTCCGGGCTTGACGTCCTCGGCGACACACTCGCGATAATCCAGCGCGCCGTGATCGAGCCAGACCTTGCAGGCGAGCTTGGCCATGGCCGTATAGGCTTTCAGCTTCCTTTTCGGGACGGGCAAAACAAATCCATCGACGTACTGCATTTCGAACTCCCTGGTGGCTTCGAGGTTTATGCCGGTTACCGGCGGTGAATCAGGCGGCTTTGGCGTGGTGGCCCGGGAACGGGTCGCGCCACGCCGGCAGTTCGTTGAGCCGTGCGTGCCAGCGCGTGATCTCGGGAAATTCACCGATCGGAATCTTCGCCTTCTCCGCATAGGGCAACGTCGCGGCGACCGCGAAGTCGGCGAGTGTGATGGCATCGCCGACGAGATAGTCGCGGCCCCGTAAATGGTTATTGAGCACCGAACCGTGTTGCCGGACCCATTTTTCGGCTTCCTGCACGGCGGCGGCATCGGGTTCGCCGAAACCGAGCTGCGGCTTGACGAGATTCTGAAAGTAAAGCGTTCCGGCGAAGCGCGTGAAATGGCTGGCGTCCCAACTCAACCAGCGCATCACTTCGATCTGCCGCTGGTCGTCGGGCCAGATATCCGAACCCGCCACGCGCGCGAGATGGCACATGATGGCATTCGCTTCCCACAGCTTCGTCTCGCCGTCCTGCAGGACGGGAACCTTGCCGTTGGGATTGATGCCGAGAAACTGCGATGTCCTGTTCTCCGACTTCGCCAGATCGACATAAACAAACTCGACGGGCGAGTTCAGGTACTTGGCGACGGCGCAGGCCTTCCGGGGATTCAGCGTTTCGGAATAAAACAGCTTCATGTCGATTTCCTCCGCACTTACGCAAACAGCTGCTCGAGCTTGTCGAGCGTTCCAGTCCAGCCGCGGACGTGACCGTCGCGGGCCTCTTCGTTGAAGAACTTGTCGTGGGTGAGCGTCAGCAGCGTGATGTCGCCCTCGGCGCGCAGCACCACGGTGACCTGCGACACGCGCTCCGGCGTCGAATGCCACGCCCAGCTAAAGACAAGCCGCTGCGGCGGCGACACTTCGAGATACTTGCCGCCGACCTCGTGATATTCGCCGTCGTCGGTCTTGAAGCTGATGCGGAAGTGCCCGCCGACGCGCACATCCATGTCCGCCTTGACGCTGTCGCCTACTGTGTGTCCGGGTCCGAACCACTGGACGATTTTTTTGGGGTCTGTCCACGCTTCGAAGACTCTTGCGGCGGGCGCGTTGAGTCGTCGGGCGAGGGTGAGGCTTGGCTGGGTGAGCATGAATCCTTCTCCACAAAAGCGGCGAGACGATCGAGTTGCGCGGTCCAGAATCGCTGATAGCGGCTGAGCCATTCCATTGCCTGCTCCATCGGGGCCGCCGTCAGGCGGCACGTGACTGTGCGGCCTGTTTTGGTCTTGGTGATCAGCCCCGCGTCCGAGAGCACGTCGAGATGCTTCATGACCGCGGGCAGCGACATATCGAACGGTTTCGCCAGTTCGCTGATCGTGATGCTCTCGCGTCCTTCCAGTTCCGCCAGCAGCGCGCGCCGCGTCGGGTCAGCGACGGCGGCAAAAACTCGGTTCAGGCGGTCAGTTGAATAGTAAACCATATGGTTAAGTATAGGCGCGTGCACGAGGAGGTCAAGAGGCGGATTCCAGGGAACTGCGACTTATTGCCCTGAGGCGGCCTTGATGAGTTTCACCGCATCGTCGCTCGACCATTCGGCGGGGCCGGCGAGGGTGGCGATTTCGCAACCGGCGCCATCGACCAGAACGGAGGTCGGCATTCCCAGTGCGCGGCCGACGGATTTCAATTCCTGAAACACCTTGGCTTTCGAATCGGCAAAATAGCCGAGACGGGTGAGAGATGCGTCCTTGAGAAAGTTTTTCGGCTTGTCGAGATCGCGGGTGTCGATGTTGATCGCGACCACCTCGAAGTTCGGTCCGCCCAATTTGCCTTGCAGGCTGTCGAGCGCCGGCATCTCTTTCCGGCATGGCACGCACCAGGTGGCCCACAGATTCACAAGCACCGTGCGCCCGCGCCACTCCGACAGCTTGCGCGGCTTGCCCTCGGCGTCATCGAAGGCGAGGTCCGGTACGCGCAGCGCGCTCTGAGCCATGGTTAATGCCGCGACCTCGCCACGCGCCAAGGGGGCGATTTTCCTGGCCAGATCGACAGCCGGACGGCACTCCGGATCGCCAGACGGATTGCCTGTTAACCCACCGATCCCGTATACCCCGACATATCCGATCCCAGCGCCTATAAGGATGGCTGCCGCGACCATGGGGATGCGGCGGAAGGGCTTCCGAGATTGGCCGGGTTGTTGCTGGACGGCGTCAGGCATTTTGCTTGTCATACTCCGGGACTGGTCTGCTGCGATGGTGGCGAGTGGCAATTTGCGAAGCGGTTGGCGGGCAACCCTAATGAAGATGAGCGCGTGAGTAACAAGATATGAGCAACAAGATGTGGGGCGGCCGTTTCGGGGAAAGCCCCGATGCGATCATGGAGGAAATCAACGTCTCGATCGACGTCGATCAGCACCTTTACGCCCAGGACATTGCGGCGTCCAAGGCGCATGCAGCCATGCTTGCCGCTCAAGGCATCATTACGGCAAACGATGCAAAAAACATCACGGGCGGTCTAGACACGATTTTGTCAGAAATCGGCAAGGGCACCTTTACCTTCAAGCGCGCGCTCGAAGACATCCATATGAACGTCGAGAGCCGTCTCGGTGAGTTGATCGGGCCGGCGGCGGGCCGCCTGCACACGGCGCGTTCGCGTAACGATCAGGTCGCCACCGACTTCCGGCTTTATGTGCGCGACGTTATCGACAACATCGACAGGGCGCTTGCGGCTTTTCAGCGCGCGCTGGTCGATCGCGCCATCGAACATGCCGATACGGTCATGCCGGGCTTCACGCATTTGCAGACCGCGCAGCCGGTGACGTTCGGTCACCATCTGCTGGCCTACGCCGAAATGGCGGCGCGCGATCGCGGCCGGTTCGCGGACGCCCGCAAGCGGCTGAACGAAAGTCCGCTTGGCGCGGCCGCGCTGGCAGGCACCTCGTTTCCGATCGATCGTCACGCCACCGCAAGCGCGCTCGGTTTCGACCGGCCGATGGCAAATTCGCTCGATGCGGTATCCGACCGCGACTTCGTGCTCGAGACGCTGTCGGCGGCGTCGATCGCGGCTGTGCATCTGTCGCGCTTCGCCGAGGAAATCGTGATCTGGACCTCGCCATTGGTGGGGCTGGTGCGGCTGTCCGACAAGTTCACTACCGGCTCGTCGATCATGCCGCAAAAGAGAAATCCCGATGCCGCCGAACTGGTGCGCGCCAAGACCGGCCGCATCATCGGGTCGCTGACGGCGTTGCTGATCGTGATGAAGGGACTTCCGCTCGCCTACCAAAAGGACATGCAGGAAGACAAGCAGGGCGCGATGGAGGCGTTCGAAGCGCTGTCTCTTGCGATTCGCGCGATGACCGGGATGACGCTCGATCTGGTGCCGGAAGAAGCGCGGATGAAAGTCGCGGCGGGCGAGGGCTATGCTACCGCAACGGATCTTGCCGATTGGCTGGTCCGCACACTGAAGATGCCGTTCCGCGATGCGCATCACGTCACCGGCCGTATCGTCGCGAAAGCGTCGGAACAGGGACTGGCGCTGCACAAGGTGCCATTGTCCGAGATGCAGGCGGTCGAGCCGAAGATCACCGCCGAGGCGCTGGAAGTCCTGTCCGTGCAGGCATCGGTGGAAAGCCGTACCAGTTACGGCGGCACGGCCCCCGCCAACGTCCGCGCGCAGGCAAAGGAATGGCTCAAGCGGCTGGAAAAAGAGCAAAATTTGGGTTGAAGCCAGAAATTTTCATCATTTCCGGGCCTCGCCAGAGCGACACCTTCTTTGTATGGTGACGCGCAAATTCAAGGACTGACCCGTGGCTTCTCGCTCCATTCCTTCGCTCTCAAAACTAACGGCCATCGGGCTGATCGCCGCTGCATGTCTGCTCGCAGGATGCGGCCGCAAGGCAGGCCTCGACCTTCCGCCAGGTGCCGTCGCCGAGCAGCAACAGAACGGCGCGACCGCGGCGGAAATCGCCGAGCAAAACTCTGCGTCGAACTTGCAAAGCCAAGTTTATCGCCCGCCGGGCAGCAGCAGCATCGCGGTTGCTCCCAAGGGTCAGAAAAAGCGCATTCCGCTCGACGCGATCCTGGACTGATCCCGCCATGAATCATTTCCAGTATCGCAACGGCGTGCTGCACGCCGAAGATGTGAGCTTGGCCAGCCTCGCCGACGAGGTCGGGACGCCTTTCTATTGTTACTCCACCGCGACCCTCGAGCGGCATTACCGCGTTTTCGCGGAAGCCTTTGCCGGTGTGCGGACCCTCGTATGCTACGCGATGAAGGCAAATTCCAATCAGTCCGTGCTGCGCACGCTGGCGAAACTCGGCGCCGGCGCCGATGTCGTGTCCGGTGGCGAACTGAAGCGCGCGCGGGCCGCCGGCATCCCGCCGGAAAAAATTCTGTTCTCCGGAGTCGGCAAGACCGAGGCCGAGCTACGTCAGGCGCTCTCCGAAGACATTCTGTGCATCAATGTCGAGTCCGAACCCGAACTCGAATTGCTGTCTAATCTCGCGCGCGAGACGGGCCGCACCGCGCGTATTTCGGTACGCATCAATCCGGATGTCGACGCCAGGACACATGCGAAAATCTCGACCGGAAAGTCCGAAAACAAGTTCGGGATTCCGTTGAGCCGCGCCCGCGCGGTCTACGCGCACGCCGCGAAGCTGCCCGGCATCAAGGTCACCGGCGTCGACATGCACATCGGCAGCCAGATCACCGATCTCGGCCCGATGGAGGACGCGTTCAAGCTGCTGGTGGAGTTTGTCGGCACGCTGCGCGCTGACGGCCACGCCATCGCGCATGTGGATTTTGGCGGCGGCCTCGGCATTCCGTATGAGCACGATCTGCCTAATCCGCCGGAACCGGCCG
Source organism: Afipia sp. GW822-FHT04G07 (assembly GCF_058800765.1). Taxonomy (NCBI): domain Bacteria; kingdom Pseudomonadati; phylum Pseudomonadota; class Alphaproteobacteria; order Hyphomicrobiales; family Nitrobacteraceae; genus Afipia; species Afipia sp. GW822-FHT04G07. Next base: position 2,000,878 of record NZ_JBXAMP010000001.1, on the reverse strand, counting down.
CCTATGCGGCGATGGTGAAGCGCGTGACCAAGGGTCTTGACGCAACACTGATGTTCGAGCCGGGCCGCATGATCGTCGGCAATGCCGGAATTCTCGTGAGCCGCGTGATCTATGTGAAGCATGGCGATGCGAAGAACTTCGTCATCATCGACGCCGCCATGAACGATCTGATCCGTCCGACGCTGTACGAGGCGCATCACGACATCCTGCCGGTGAACGAGAATACCGCGCGCGATTTCACCGCCGATGTGGTCGGTCCGGTCTGCGAGACCGGCGACTATCTCGCGCTCGATCGCAGGATGGCCGAACCGAAGCGGGGCGATCTGATTGCGATCATGACCGCGGGCGCTTACGGCGCGGTGCAGTCCGGCAGCTACAACACCCGTGCGCTGGTGCCGGAAGTGCTGGTCAAGGATGGACAGTATGCGGTGGTGCGGCCGCGCATCGATGCCGATGCGCTGATCGCGATGGACCGCACGGCGCCCTGGTTATAGTCACCCAATATTACCAGATACCCGGGACCAGCCGATAACGGACATCCCGGCAATAGTCGTCATAGCCGGACAGTCTGGCGCCGAGAAATTTTTCTTCATCGATCAGGCGAACCGCGATCATTGCGCTCAAGGCGATCGCCGGAATGAACGCCCACCAGGAATTGAGCGCCAGCGGCGTTGCGAGAAACAGCAGCACCACGCCGGCATACATCGGGTGCCGGACAATCGCATAGGGCCCGCTTGAGACGACCTTCTGGTCCTTGGTCACCTCGATAATGCTCGAGGCATAGGTGTTCTCGCGAAACACCAGAAACGTGATGAAGAATCCGAGCGCGACGCCGATCTGGCCGATGACAACCAATGCCATCGGAATATGCGACCAATGCCAGCGCGCATCGAAGCCCGGCACCAGATAGAGGATAATGCCAAAGACCGACGTCAGGGCCTGAATGATCTTCTGGCTTTTTTCCTTTTCCGCCACTGGCCCTGCCTTGAGCCGCCGTCCGATCAGTGCGTCATCATGTCTCGCGAGATACAGGATGATGGCGGCGGAACAGGCCGCCATGATTGTGAGATAAACCCAGCCTTCCCGGAAACGCAGTGTCCAGGCGGGTACAAACAACAGAACCGCGAGAACGATCATCGCCTTGAGCAAGCCGGTCATGGCTTTCTGTGCATTGGCCGTCATGATGATCTTCCAGCTTCGTTTTGCGCGCCTCTCAATTAGCCCCAAGGCGGATGCCTCCAAGACCGACGGTCGGGCTTTGTCTGTCACGCTTTCGTGACACCCCAACATGGGGGCGGCAGGACCTTTGCATGTGGGTATGCGCGTTGAGGCCATGCCTCATTGCCGCCGCTGTGATACGCTGCGCTATCGCAAATCTGGAGAGCCTGTTGAGCGGACCGATCCCAGACCCAACCGAGCGTCCGCGCGATCCTGAATCGGCGCGGCGGCTTCAGCTTGCGCAGGCCTTGCAGCGCGCGCGGCTTGCGGTTGCATGGGAACGCGGCTGGCCGCATCTCGCGCGGCTTTTGACGGTCGTCGGCCTCTTCCTGGCCGCGTCGTGGGCCGGACTCTGGGTCGCATTCCCCTTCGCGGTACGCATCGTCGCATTTACCGTGTTTGCGGCGTTTGCTGTGGCAGCGCTTGTTCCCGCGATTCGCTTTCGCTGGCCATCCCGTGATGACGCGTTGCGCCGGCTCGACCGCGGCACCGGCATCCCGCATCGCCCCGCCACCGCGCTGACCGATACGCTGAAATCGCAGGACCCGCTCACGCAGGCGCTATGGCAGGAGCAGCGCGTGCGGACGCTGGCGTCGATCAAGCGCATCCGCGCTGGGTTGCCGTCCCCGCGTCTGGCGCTCCACGATCCATGGGCGTTTCGTGCGCTGGTCGTCGTACTGATGGTCGCGACCTTTGTCGCCGCCGGCAACGACCGATTTGCGCGGGTGGTCGCGGCGTTCGACTGGAACGGCGCGTTTTCCGCAGCCAACGTTCGCGTCGATGCGTGGGTGACGCCGCCGCCTTACACGAGCCGTCCGCCGGTCATTCTGTCGGCCTCCACCAACAAGGACACGCCGCCGTCCGACGCCGGGCCCGTTTCCGTGCCTGCGGGAAGCACGTTGATCGTCCGCTCCAGCGGCGGCAGGCTCGATGTCTCTGCCGGTGGCGGCGTGACGGAAATTCCCGTCACGGAGAATGCGCCGCAGGGCACCAACGAGCGGCGCTTTACCATTGCCAGTGACGGCACCGCGCATGTGCGCTCGCCGTCGGGGCAGCCGCAATGGACTTTCAAGGCGATGCCCGACCGCGCGCCGTCGATTTCGCTTGCCAAGGATCCCGAACGGCAGGCGAAGGGTGCGCTGCTGCTCTCCTACAAGCTCGAAGACGATTACGGCGTGACCGAAGCGCAGGCGCAGTTCGCGCCTCGCTCCAGCGGCAAGCCGGATGCCGCCACGCCGCAGCCGCTATACGATCCGCCGTCGATCACGCTCGGGCTGCCGAACGCAAGGACGCGTAACGGCGTCGGCCAGACGGTGAAGGACCTCAGCGAAAATCCCTATGCCGGGGCCGATGTCACGCTGACGCTCACGGCGAAGGATGAGGCCGGCAACGAGGGCCGCAGCGAGCCGTTCGACATGCGGATGCCGGAGCGGCTGTTCGCAAAGCCGTTGGCGCGCGCTTTGATCGAGCAGCGCCGCAACCTTGCGCTTGACGCCAACCAGAAGCCGCTGGTGCTGATCGCCCTTGAGGCGCTGACGATCGCGCCCGAGGCGTTTACGCCGGAGCTTGGATATTATCTCGGCATGCGCAGCATCGCGGCCCAACTTGGCCGCGCCAAATCGCGTGAATCGATGCGCGAAACCGTTGACAATCTGTGGGCGCTCGCGGTCGCGATCGAGGACGGCAACATCAGCGATGTCGAGAAGGCGCTGCGGGCCGCCCAGGATGCGCTGAAGGATGCACTGGAGCGCGGCGCCAGCGACGAGGAGATCAGGAAACTCACGGACAACCTGCGTGCGGCGCTGGACAACTTCATGCGTCAGCTTGCCGAACAGTTGCGCAACAATCCACAGCAACTGGCGCGGCCGCTCGATCCGAACACCAAGGTCATGCGTCAGCAGGACCTCAAGAACATGATCGACCGCATGGAGCGGCTGTCGCGCTCCGGCGACAAGGACGCGGCGCGCGCGTTGCTCGATCAGATGCAGCAGATGCTGGAAAACCTGCAGATGGCGCAGCCCGGCCAGGGCGATGGCGACATGGAGCAGGCGCTGAACGAACTCGGCGACATGATCCGCAAGCAGCAGCAACTGCGCGACAAGACCTTCAAGCAGGGACAGGATTCCCGGCGTGACCGCAGCCGCGGCGAGCAGGGCGACCAGAATGCAATGGACGGCCTGCGTCAGGACCAGCAGGCGCTGCGCGACCGGCTGAGCAAGCTGCTCGATGACATGAAGAAGAACGGCATGATGCCGGGCCAGCGCGGCGAGAAGGGGCAGCCGGGGCAGGGTCAGCAGCCCGGTCAGGGGCAGGACGGCCAGCAGGACGGCGGTGACTCGCTTGGCGACGCGGATTCTGCGATGGGCGATGCGGGCAATCAGCTTGGGCAGGGCAACGCCGACAGCGCCGTGGATTCACAAGGGAGAGCGCTGGAAGCTCTGCGCAAGGGCGCGCAGAATCTCGCGCAGTCGATGCAGCCCGGCGAGGGGCAGGACGGCGGTCCGGGCAACCGCGCAGGCCGCCAGCAGAACAGCGGCAACACCACCGATCCGCTGGGACGGCCACTCAGCGGCCGTGAATGGAGCGACGATCTCACGGTGAAGATTCCCGGCGAGATCGATGTGCAGCGCGTGCGGCGAATTCTGGAAGAACTGCGCCGTCGCCTCGCGGACCCGGCGCGGCCGCAGATCGAGCTCGATTACATCGAGCGCCTGCTCAAGGACTACTGAGCTTCGGGCCGGTCGGTCCGGTTCCAAACCGAACCAGATTTTCAAAATGGATCGCTTGACAGGTCGCGGAGACGCTTGTATTTAACCAGAAGGTTATTTAACCGATTGGTTATATGAAGATGCCGATGGACCCCCTCAGCAGCAAATTCGCGGCGCTTGCCGACCCCACCCGCCGTGCCATTCTTGCGCGGCTGGTGCTGGGCGAGACGTCGGTGACCGAACTTGCCGAGCCGTTCGAGATGAGCCTTCCGGCGGTCTCCAAGCATCTCAAGGTGCTGGAACATGCCGGGCTGGTGACGCGGGGCCGCGCGGCGCAGTGGCGGCCGTGCAGGATCGAACCCGCCGCGCTCAAGGAAGTTGACGACTGGCTTGAAGAATATCGCCGCTTCTGGGAGGCGGGGCTCGACCGTCTCGAGGAATATCTCGGCGAATTGCAGGCCACGGAGAAGCAGGAAACACCCGCGAAGCGACGCAAGACCGCGAAGCGCAAATCTCCGCGCGCGCCGCTCAAAAAATAGAGACCCGTTTACGGCAGCGAATGTCAGAAATCCCATCACCATCAGCCAGTGAGGAGTTTATCCATGACCGACCAGCCAGCCCAGCTTCCCCCGCTTGTCCCGCATATCGTGGTGGACGGCGCCGTCGATGCGCTCGCGTTCTACAGCAAGGCGTTCGGCGCGATCGAAACGCTGCGGATGCCCGCGGAAGACGGCAAGCGCCTGATGCACGCACAGATGATGATCAACGGCGCCGCCGTGTATCTGATGGATTACTTCCCGGAGTATTGTAACCACGGCGACGGCAAAACCGAATCTCCCGGCAAGCTCGGCGGTTCGACGTTTCTCATTCACCTCGAAGTTCCGAACTGTGACGAAGCCTACAAGCGCGCCATAGCCGCCGGCGCGACATCGATCCTCGAACCGTGGGACGCATTCTGGGGCGCACGTTACGCGCAGGTGCGTGATCCGTTCGGCCACGGCTGGAGCCTCGCGCATCCGCAACCGCCCGTAGCCGCCTGATCATCACGAGTTGTCAGCGGAAATCCGTCGGAGAAAAGAAATGGCCTCAGTTCAATCCGCCGTTGCGGAAGTCTTCAGCAAGGAATTCGTCATCGAGCGCGTGTTCGACGCACCGCGCGATCTGGTCTGGCAGGCTTTCACGGAGCGGGACCATTTGATGAAGTGGTGGGGCCCAAAGGGCTTCAAGATGATCGTCGGCAATCTCGACCTCAAGCCGGGCGGCACTTTCCACTACGGTATGCAGGGGCCGGACGGCAGCGAGATGTGGGGCAAGTGGGTGTTCCGCGAAATCGTAAAGCCCGAGCGGCTGGTCTTCATCAGTTCGTTTTCCGACAAGAATGCAGGCCTGACCCGTCATCCGATGGCGCCGACATGGCCGGTTGAAATGCTGGGGACAGCGACTTTTATAGATCAGGGCAGCAAAACCCTGCTGGTCAATCGCGTGGTCGCGCTGAACGCGACGGACGAAGAGCGCGCGACGTTCGAGGGCAACTTCGACAGCATGACTCAGGGCTTCGGCGGGACGTGGGATCAGCTTGCGGCCTACCTCTCGTCGCTGCGCGCCTGAATCCCGGAGAGTATCATGGATGAACTCATTCCGATTTCGCCGGTTGCGCTGTGGACTGGCCGCATCCTTAGCGGTCTGGTGATCGTGTTTCTGTTGTTCGACGGCGCTATCAAACTGATCCCGCTCGATATCGTCATCGAGACGTCCCGTCAGCTTGGCATCCCGACCGATCTCGCGGTCATGCTCGGCGTGCTGACGCTGATCGGCACGGTGCTTTATGCATGGCCGCGCACCTCGGTACTCGGTGCAATCCTGCTGACCGGTTACCTCGGCGGCGCAATCTACGTGCATGTCCGCGCCGGCAGCCCGCTGTTCAGCCATACGCTGTTCGGCGTCTATCTCGGGGTCATGATCTGGGGCGGTCTCTATCTGCGGGACGAGCGCTTGCGCCTGATCTTTCCCTGGCGACGATGATTATCGATCACATTCCGGCAAGTGGAGTAAGGCATGACCATTCTGATGTACATCGCGATTGCTCTCGCTGTTGTTATCGCAATCGTTCTCATTCTCGCGGCGCTGCGCCCCGACACGTTTCGCGTTGAACGGTCGATCGACATCAATGCACCGGCGGATAAAATCTTTCCGCTGATCAACGACTACAGGCATTGGGGTTCATGGTCGCCCTATGAGAACCTTGACCCCGCGATGCAGCGGACCTTCAGCGGCGCACCGAGCGGCAAGGGGTCGGTATATGAGTGGACCGGCAACAAGAACGTCGGCCAAGGCCGCATGGAGATTCTTGAGACGACGCCACCGTCAAAGATCGTCATCAAGCTGGATTTCTTCAGTCCGTTCGAGGCTCACAATTTCGCCGAGTTCACGATGCGCCCGCAGGGCTGCGCGACGAACGTCACCTGGGCGATGCACGGTCCGGCGCCCTTCATGGCGAAGATCATGCACCTGTTCATGAACATCGACCGGATGTGCGGCGATCAGTTCGTGCAGGGACTGACCAGCATGAAGGCCGTTGCCGAGAAACCGGTTTGATTGGTGATCTGCCATGGCAACCGCTCGCGATCTGCGGCGTATCGCGCTTTCGCTGGAAGGCACAACAGAGGCGCCGCATTTTGACCGTGCGGCGTTCAAGGTGGCGCGGATTTACGTGACGCTCGCTGCCGATGGCCGCACTGCCAATCTCAAGCTCTCACCGGAAGAGCAGGAATTCAAATGCCTGCTTGCGCCAAACGCATTCGCCCCGGTCCCGAATGCCTGGGGCAAGCAGGGATGGACGACACTCAGTTTTGCGGCGCTCGGCGTCGCTGAACTCAGGAATGCATTGGAAACGGCATGGCAACATGCGCTACCGAAAAAGCGGACGTGACAAGTGGTGACGGTCGCTGGCTGCTAGGACGGATCGAGCAGTCTTGCTCCGGTGCCCTGCGTCGAAAGCCGATCCCCAGGATTGCACAGAGGGCATGTCTTCATCGACAAGCATCCGCATCCGATGCAACCATTCAGCTGATCGCGCAAGCGGGTCAGCTTGGCGATCCGATCGTCGAGGTCGGCACGCCACTTCGCCGAGAGCCTGGTCCAATCCTTGGCGGTCGGGACGTGTCCGTCAGGCAGCGATGCAAGGGCATCGCGGATCGTCGCGAGCGGCAACCCGGTGCTCTGCGCCACCTTGATGACGGCGACACGGCGCAGGACCGCTCGCGGATAGCGGCGCTGGTTGCCACGGTTTCGCGAACTCGCAATCAGCCCCTTCGACTCATAGAAATGGAGAGCAGAGACGGCGACCCCGCAGCGTTCTGCGACCTCGCCGACGCTCAGTTCTCGTGCAATTCCCGTCAATTTCTCGTGCTTCATCATGGCTTGACCTCAACTATGGTTGAGGTTCTAGGCTACGAGCACGGTCGCCGCAAGCGGTATGCTTCGATGATCGAAAGGGCCGACCGACAATCAGAGATGGAACCATGCCAGACGCGACATATCAGGACCGAATTCAATCGCAGGACAGCCCATCCCGGCCGTTCGTGCTCATCAACAGCTTCACGCCCAAGCCGGGGAAACTCGACGAACTTGCAAATTTTCTGGAAACCGCGCGCAATCGTCTCGCGGACGCGGTTCCCGGATTTCACGGCGGCCGGGTCTATCGCGATGTGGATGGAAGCTCGGCTCTGCTCATCAGCGTGTTCGAGACGGAAGATCACTACGAGAGCTGGACGGCAACGCCGATGTTTGCGGAGCATCAAGCGCGAATCGTGGGTCTTACCGATGGCATGGGCCAATCGCGCGTTGAGTCCAGTCGCGCGCGCCGAACCGAGCGCCGCGGAACGGCGCACACAGGAGACGCTGCTGCACGAGCGTCTTCGCGGTGGAGATCGTGAATGCGGCTTGCTCTCAGCCGTTGCGGCCTTCTCCGCGCAGCGTCGGCAGGCCGATGCCGGTCGCTTCGAATCCGCCGTCCACGCACAGCATCTGGCCGGTGATGTAGCTGGCGCGCTCACTGCACAGGAAGAAGATCGCTTCGGCGAGTTCTTCCTCGAGACCGTAGCGGTTGAGCGGAATGGTGTCGTGATAGTCGGCGCGGATCGCGGGCGTGTGGACCGCCTTGGCCATCGCAGTGTCGACCGGGCCGGGCGCGACCGCATTGACGCGGATGCCCAGCGTCGCAAGCTCCACGGCGAACTGTTTGGTGAGATGGGCGAGGCCGGCTTTGCTGGTGCCGTAGGCGGTGCGCAGGGTCGAGGCGCGGAGCGCGGAAATCGATGTGATATTCACAATGGCGCCGCCGCCGTTCTCGCGCATCAGCGGCGCGGCCGCCTGTGTGCACAGAAACGGCCCGGTCAGGTTCACCGCCAGCACGCGGTCCCAGTCGGCCTGCGTGGTTTCCAGCAGGGGCTTGAAGATCGCGATGCCGGCGTTATTGACAAGCGCGTCGAGCCGGCCGAAATGCTGCACGACTTGCTTGAACGCGGCCGCGACGGCATCGGCATCCGACACATCGCAATGGATCGCCAGTGTCGTGTCGGGTGCGGCCAGCGTCTTGTAAGTCTGGGCAAGAAGTTCGGCCTCGATGTCGAGCAGGACGACGCGCCAGCCTTCGGCCAGAAATCGTTTAGCCACGGCGAGGCCGATGCCGCGTGCGGCGCCCGTCACCAGCGCGATCTTCTGTTGTTCTTTCGCCATGTCCCGTTCCGTTTCTTGTTTGATGCCATCGATCACCATGGCATTGACCATTTTTCGGGCGGCCTCACAACCTCTTCGATGCGACCCGAGACCGGTTGCTGACCCATCGCGCGGACTGACCGGCAGGCCGCCCACACAATCGCCAAGAATATTCAGGATACGTCACGTCATGTCATCAAATTTTGCAAAGAACGCGATCGTGCTGGGTCTGCTCTCCGCGATCGGACCCTTCGCCATCGATATGTATCTGCCCGCGCTGCCGGCGATCGCCGCGGATCTTCACGCCTCCACTGCGGCAACACAGATGACGCTGATGGCCTTTTTCGTGTCGCTCGGTGTTTGCCAGATTGTATATGGGCCAGTGTCCGACATGGTCGGCCGCAAGCCGCCGCTCTATTTCGGAATCGTGGTGTTTGCGCTCGGCAGCATCGGCTGCGGTCTGGCGCCCAGCATCACGTGGCTGATTGCGTTTCGCTTCCTGCAGGGTCTTGGCGCTGCGGCGGTCATGGTGATTCCGCGGGCAGTGATCCGTGATCTGCATACCGGGGTCGACGCGACGCGCCTGATGTCGCTGGTCATGCTTGTGTTCAGCGTCTCGCCGATTCTGGCGCCGCTGGTCGGCAGCGGCCTGATTGTGCCGTTCGGCTGGCGCTCAGTATTTGTGGCGGTCACCGTCGCGGCGCTCCTGTCGTTCCTGCTGGTCGCCTTCGTGCTTCCTGAAACCCGGCCGCCGGAGGAGCGAATTCAGGTCAGCGTCCGCAGCGTGCTGGACGGATTCGGCGAATTGTTTCGCGACTGGCGCTTTCTTGGGCTGACCTTCATCGGCGGCTTTGGCATGGCGAGCTTCTTCGCGTTTCTTGCCAGTTCGTCATTCATTTACATCGGCCATTTCGGCCTGACGCCGACGCAGTACAGCCTCTCATTCTCCGTCAATGCCATCGGCTTCATCGGGGCGTCGCAACTCAGCGGCTATCTCGCCGGGCGCTTCGGGATCGCGCGAGTCGTCTCGGTCGCGGTCAGTTGCTACGCGGCGTTTTCGGTCGCGCTGTTCGTCGTCATCGCGAGCGGCGTCGATAATCTCGCTGTTCTGATCGTGATGTTGTTCTGCGCGTTCGCATGGCTCGGCCTGGTGATCCCGTCGACGATGGTCCTTTCGCTCGAGGAACACGGGCCGATCGCGGGCATGGCGTCAGCACTGGGCGGTACGCTGCAAATGGTCACGGGCGCGGTGATGATTGTCGTCGCCAGCGCATTCTTCAACGGCACCTCGCTGCCGATGGTGGCGACCATCGCGGTATGCGCGGTTGCGGCATTCATTCTGACGCGGCTGACATTACGGCCGGGCAAGGTCGCGCCACAACTGGCGGAATAGCATGGAGCGAAGTGAAGACCGGTTCGTGTAAAGAAAACGCGTCAATTAATGACGGTCAGTCGATTTTCCGCGATGCCAATGCATCCGCCACCGCGGTGCGGATGTCCGCGACGGCAAATGGCTTGGTGATCACATCGTGGACGATGGCGTCCAGCCCTGAGGCGCGCTCGCGCTGATCGGCGAAGCCCGTCATCATGAGAACGGTCAACCGCGGAAAATCACGCGCCACCGCCAGCGCCAGCGCGATGCCGTCCATCACCGGCATCTTGATGTCGGTCAGAAGCAGGTCGAATGCGCCGCTTTCGCGTGTCAGAATCTCCAGTGCCTCGGCGCCGTCCTCCGCGGTCACGACCTCATGGCCGTCCATGGCGATCGCCCGCGCGACCAGCAGGCGCATCGACTCTTCGTCGTCTGCGATGAGAACGCGCGGCATTCAGGTGCCTCCGGAGCCCACATCCAGCTTGTGGAAGAACCTCACGGCAATTTCACGGCCTTCCGCGGGCGGCGATGCCAGCCGCGTCTTGAACCAGGCTTTTTCGCCGGGGTTGAGCACCGGCTGCTCCAGCACCGCGTTCCAGGCGTAGATGTCTGCGCCTTTGGCGTCGCGCACGATGAACCGCAGGCGCGGAATTTCGACTGACCTGCGCGCGACATCGATGAGTGCGCCCTCGATCAACAACACCGGCTTGTTGTCCACCATCTCAGTGCTGATCTTGAGATCCTCGAAGGCGAGGCCGCGCAGGTTCACGCCCATGCCGATCATTTTGTAGAAGGTCGCAGTCTGCGGCATCGCGCGCACCACATCGGCGCGCCAGGCGAGGAGGGCAAAAACGATTGCGCCGAGCGCCAGGCAGGCGGTTGGCAGCGTCAGTGCGCCGGGCAGTGCCTGGGCCCAGTTTGCGGGCTTCAGGAATGGCGCGATGGACCGGCCAACGCCCTTGAATCGTGAGCGGGATTTGGCCGGAACGGCATCGGTGATCGCGTCCTGCTGGGCCAGTGAAGACCAGTAGGGGTCGGCTTCGGCGGCTGGCCGCGTCGTCTCGGCTTCGGTCCATTCGGCGGCTATGGATGGGCTGTCGATGTGCGGGGTGTGGTTGTCCTGCCAGTCGCCCGATGGGTCATCGTTCGGCTCGAAGCCGGCTTCCGGGCGGGCGGGTTCCATCCCGGGCCGGGACATGGCGTTGGCCGAAGCCAGCTCCTGTGGCGTCGCCAGCCAGATTTCGTGGCATCGGGCACAGCGGACCCGGCGTCCGGTCTCGGGGAAATTGCCCGGATCGACCGCGTAGGATGTCGTACAATGGGGACAGACAATGTGCATGGACGAATCGCCAAAGTGAAAGCGCCCCAAAGCTATCCGGCGTCCGTTAACGAATCGGAAACCATAACGGACGCACAAGCGTTTTACGGTATTCGCCCAATCGGCCGTCCGGGGACCGCCGTGTCCGGCGGCCCTCTCGAACGGAGCTGAGCTTGGTCCGGTTCGAAAATGTCGGTTTGCGCTACGGGCTCGGCCCGGAGGTTCTGCGCGACCTGACCTTCCAGATTCCGGCCCGCTCGTTCCAGTTTCTCACCGGACCGTCCGGAGCCGGCAAGACGTCGCTGCTGCGCATGTTGTTCCTGTCGCTGCGGCCGACGCGCGGACTGGTCAATCTGTTTGGCAACGACGTGTCGATGCTGAACAAGGACTCGCGCGCCCAACTGCGCTCGCGCATCGGCATCGTGTTGCAGGATTTCCGGCTGCTCGATCACATGACGACGTATGAAAATGTCGCGCTGCCGTTCCGCGTGATGGGGCGCAGCGAATCCAGTTATCGCAAGGAAGTTATCGATCTGCTCAATTGGGTCGGTCTCGGCAAGCGGATGGATGCGCTGCCTCCGATTCTTTCCGGCGGCGAGAAGCAGCGCGCGGCCATCGCGCGCGCGGTGATCGCGCGGCCGCAACTGCTGCTGGCCGACGAGCCGACAGGCAACGTCGATCCTTCGCTGGCGCGGCGGCTGCTGAGCCTCTTCATTCAATTGAACAAGTCTGGAACCGCCGTCATCATCGCGACCCACGATATCGCGCTGATGGATCAATATGAGGCGCGACGCATGGTGCTGCATGAGTCGCGGTTGCATATCTATGATTGACGAGCGCAAAAACATGATGGATCTCGGCGACAGCACATCGGAGGTCGCTGCGAATGCGCGGAACCTGTCGCCGATCGTTCCGCGCGGATCGATTGCCGGGCGTGCGCTGATTGCCGTCGTCGCCATCATGACGTTCCTGGCGTCGATGACGACAGGGGCGGTGCTGCTGGTGCGCGCATCCGCGGCCGAGTGGCAGTCCGATGTCGCCAGCGAACTGACGATCCAGTTGCGGCCTTCTCCGGGGCGCGACATCGAGCGCGATGTTCGCGCCGTCACCGACGCCGCGCGGGTGGTGCCGGGTATTCTTGAGGTGCGGCCTTATACCAAGGATGAATCGGCCAAGTTGCTGGAGCCCTGGCTGGGCACCGGACTGTCGCTGAGCGATCTGCCGGTGCCCCGTGTCATCGTCGTACGCATTGCACCGGGCGCGGCTCCCGACCTTGCGGTGTTGCGCAAGGCTGTCGCCCAGGCCGCGCCGTCCGCGAGCATCGACGATCACCGCGCCTGGATCGAGCGGATGCGGTCGATGACGGGGGCCATCGTTCTGGCAGGGACCGGAATTCTCATTCTCGTGATCGTAGCGACCGTGATTTCGGTGTCGTTCGCCACGCGGGGCGCAATGGCGGCCAACAGGCCGATCGTCGAGGTGCTGCATTTCGTGGGCGCGCAGGATCGCTATATCGCCAATCGCTTCCTGCGCCATTTCCTGCGGCTTGGCCTTGAAGGCGGGATTATTGGCGGACTGGCTGCGATGCTGACATTTGGCTTCTCGGAATCCATCGCCAGCTGGTTCTCGGGCACGCCGGTCGGCGACCAGTTCGCCGCCCTGCTGGGAACGTTCGCGTTGCCGGCTTCGGGGTATCTCGCCCTCGCGGCCCAGACCGTCATGATCGCCGCCGTCACCGCATGGGCGTCGCGGCGGACACTTTTTGCGACCCTTGAAGAGATCGACTAGGCCCTTCCCGAATGCTGTTGCCCGATCGGCTCACGGCGACTGATCAAAACATGGTTGAGCAGTGTTTTGAGGCCACAGCCGTGCCGGATTTTGCGATAGACTGACAGCAACACGATGTGACCGAGCGAGTTGAGATTGCCCGAGACGTCCCGCAGCCATGACAGCAAACCGACGCATCCGCGCCTGCGCCGACGCGTGGCGATGCTTGTCGTCTTCGCGGTTCTCTTGTTCGTCGGGTTGGGGTTCGTCGATTTTCTGTCGAAGGTGCCGCCCTCCGAGGATAAGCCTCCGCGTAATGCAGACGGCATCGTGGTCCTCACCGGTGGATCGTCGCGCGTTTCCGACGCGATCGAATTGCTCTCGGCAGGTTATGGACGCAGGCTTCTGATTTCCGGCGTGCACCCCACAAATGGCTACAGCGATATCCAGCGCACCATACCGGACAGCCAGCGCCTGCTCGGCTGCTGCGTCGATCTGGATCGTTCCGCCGTCAACACCCGCAGCAATGCGACGGAGACGCGACGCTGGGCGGCCGAGCGCGGCTTTCATTCCCTGATCGTGGTGACATCGAACTATCATATGCCGCGTGCGATCGTGGAATTGTCCCACGCGATGCCGGACATCGAACTCGTGCCGTTCGCCGTGGTCGGGGACAAATGGCGCGAGGAGCCGTGGTGGACGAGTGGCGCTGCGCTGCGCCTCCTGCTATCGGAATACGGCAAGTATCTTTTTGCCGAGATGAGGGTCGCCTTCGGTGGCTTGGGGCAGGGCGGTATTCCGGAAGTCGGTTTGCCGCCAGCGCCGAACAAGCCGGCGACCGCGTCCGCCAACTAGTGGTCTGGTTCTGACATTCGGGTTTATCGATGGTTTCGGTTTTTCTGCGTTCGCTGCTTTACAATATCGTCTTCTATCTGAACCTCGCGTTCTGGGTGCTGCTCGGAATTCCGACCTATGTCATGCCGCGCTGGGGCATCGTCTGGATTGCGACCAACTGGGGGCGAACCAGCATCTGGTGGATGCGGATCATCTGCAACACCAAGGTTGAATATCGTGGCCGCGAGAAAATTCCGAAAGGGCCGCTGATTGCTGCTTCCAAACATCAGTCGGCGTGGGAAACCTTCGCGCTGCTGCAGTTTTTCGATGAGCCGCTTTACATTCTCAAACGCGAACTGCTGTGGCTGCCGTTGTTCGGCTGGTACCTCAGCAAGGCCGGCATGATCGGCGTCGACCGCAAGGCCGGCGGACGCACGTTGATCGACATTACCAAGCGCGCGGCCCGCGAAACCAAGCGTGGCCGGCAGCTTCTGATTTATCCCGAAGGAACACGGCGGGCCGTCGGCGCGCCGCCCGATTACAAAAACGGCGTCAGCCTGATTTATGGCGAAGCCGGCGTGCCCTGCATTCCCGTCGCGCTGAATTCCGGCCTGTTCTGGCCGCGCCGGACCTTCATGCGCTATCCCGGCACGCTCGTTGTCGAGTTTCTCGACCCGATTCCGCCGGGCCTCAAGCGTCAGGAATTTACCGCGCGCCTTCAGGCTGTCATCGAAGAGGCGACCGACAGGCTGGTCAAGGCAGGACGCGAGGAACAGGTCAGGCTGATCGGTTTCTCCGCGCCGGTCGTCGCTCCTCAATCCTGAACTGGCGTTCGGTCAGGGGTGGCGGTGTAGCGCGCCCTCGCCATGCAGCAGCACGGCAAGACGATGCAGTGGCGTATCGCGAATGCCCTGCGCCTCCAGCGCGCGCACTGTCGAAATGACGTACTCGTCGTTTGGTCCGTAGGCGCCGTGTCCCTGGCGCACCAGGCGTAACTGGTCGTCCATTGTCAGTCGGCCCGCATACTGATCGTGGCTGCGGTCGGCGACATAGGCCAGCGCGCTGACGCGCTGACGTGCATCGCCCTCAAGCCAGACCGAGCGCATGACTTCGCGATATACGCCGGTCACCTGTTCGCGCTCGCGCAAGTAGTCGACGGTCTCTTTCCGCCGGGCCGCCGCCACCCTGAATGCAACGCCCTGACAGGCTCCGCCGCGATCCAGTCCCAGCACCAGCCCAGGCTTTTCGGGTGTGCCGCGATGGACCATTGAATAGATGCAGAGCGAGCGGTGCTCGCCGATGAGCCGGGCCGGCTTCTGTTCGAGAAAGGCAAAGCCCGGCTTCCAGATCAGCGACCCATAACCGAACACCCACAGATCATCGTCGGGGAAGTCCTGCTCGGAAAGGATTTTAGCAGCCATGATTGCGTCACCTGGTCGATCACGCCTACCAGTCTGTCTTCGCGCATGCAACTATATGGACATCAATGGGATTTGCGCGAACAGTGCATCTTTCAATTGCCCGATTCAGGTGATCTAGCTTCTGCCATGCCGACATCTCCTATCGCACCTCGCCGCCGTCTCTGGCCCGTTTTCGTGATGCCGGTTCTGGTTCTCGCCGCGGCTGCGGCGTGGAGCGGATTCTGGTTCTACGCGGCCTCTCACGTGGATGAAAAATTCGACGAATGGCGCACACGCGAGGCGAAATCCGGCCGCGCCTATGAATGCGCCAATCGCTCGGTCTCTGGCTTTCCCTTCCGCATGGAGGTGCGTTGCGCAAATCCGGTGGTGACGCTGACGTCGCAGACCGCCGACCGGACCCAGCTCATCGCGAAGCTGAAGGACATTCTGGTTGTCGCGCAGGTCTACGACCCGACAAAAATCATCGCCGAATTTACCGGCCCTGCGATCGTGAGCAATGAGCGCGAGACGTCGTCTTTCGTTGCCAGCTGGACCACGGGGCGGGCCAGCGCATCCGGTCTGCCGACGCCGCAGCGGATTTCGACGGTGTTCGACGATCCGGCGTTCGATCGCGTCAGCGGCGGAGTCCAGACACCTCTGCTGCGCGCGAAGCATCTTGAGTTGCATACGCGGCTGCTGGAAGGCTCGATCTCCGACAATCCGGTGGTGGAGACCGCGCTTCAACTGACGGCGGCAAGTTTGCAGGGATTGCATCCCGTCATGGCCGAGCCGTTCGATGCCGATATTCGCGCGCTGTTGCGCGGCTTGAAGGATTTCGCACCGAAGCCGTGGCCCGAGCGTTTCCGGGAAATCCAGGCTGCGGGCGGGCGTCTGGATTTCACCCAGTCGCGGGTCCAGCAGGGCGAGACCATCGCGGTGGCGGCAGGTTCACTTAGCATTACACCAAGCGGCTATCTCGACGGCGAATTGACGATGACGGTCGCGGGTCTCGAGCGGATCGTGTCGCAACTCGGCATCGACAAGTTGCTGATGGATGGCGTGCCCCAGTCGACGGTCGATCGGGTCGCGCCCGGCATCAGCGCGCAGGACGTCAACAAGGTGATCGGCGCGCTCGACCGCATGATCCCGGGGCTCGGCAATGTCGCGCGCAAGAATGCCAATGCGGGTGTGGTTGCGGGGATCAACCTGCTCGGTCAGGCCTCCACGCTGGAAGGCAAGCCTGCGCGGGCTTTTCCGCTGAAGTTCACCGAGGGTGTGATTTCCATCGGGCCGTTGCGGATCGCGCAGACCGCGCCGCTGTTCTGACGGCTATTGGTCTGCCTTCTTCGGCAGGTTTGCGTGCTTGCGCCCGAAGTCGGGGTCGGCGGTTTCCTGACCGAGGTTAACGATACCGCGGCGGATGGCGCGGGTTCGCGTGAAATGCTCGAACAGCGCCTCGCCGTCACCGCGCCGGATCGCGCGGGTGAGTTTCGAGAGATCTTCCTGAAACGCGCCGAGCATTTCCAGCACGGCATCCTTGTTGGCGAGAAACACGTCGCGCCACATCACCGGATCGGACGCCGCGATGCGCGTGAAATCGCGAAAGCCGCCGGCGGAGAATTTCAGGACTTCCGCCTGCGTGACATCCTCGAGTTCGTCGGCCGTGCCCACGATCGTGTAGGCGATCAGATGCGGCAGATGACTGGTGACGGCGAGCACCAGATCGTGATGATCAGCGCCCATGGTTTCGACATTGGCGCCAAGCGCGCGCCAGAACCCCGCAAGTTTTTCGACGGCGGCAGCGTCCGCATTGGCCGGCGGTGTGAGAATGCACCAGCGATTGATAAACAATTCGGCAAAGCCTGAATCGGGACCGGAGTACTCGGTGCCCGCGACAGGATGCGCGGGGATGAAGTGGACGTTTTTTGGGAGATGCGGAGACATCTCGCGCACCACAGCGCCCTTCACGGAGCCCACGTCGGAGACAATGGCGCCCGGTTTGAGATATGGCGCAATCTCCTCCGCGACCGGCCCGCAGGCGCCGACCGGAATGCACAGTATAACGAGGTCAGCGTCTTTCACCGCCTCCGCGTTCGTGTCGACCACGCGATCGACGATACCGAGTTCTTGGACACGCGCGCGGGTTGCCGGCGAGCGCGCGGTGGTCACGATCTCTCCCGCAAGCTTTTGCGCGCGTGCCGCCCGCGCAATCGAACCGCCGATCAGGCCGAAGCCGATCAGCGCGATCCGCCCGAAGTGAGGTTCGGCGCTCACTTCCGCCCCATGAATTCGGCCAGGGCTGCGACGACGAGCTTGTTCGCTTCTTCGGTGCCGACAGTCATGCGCAGCGCGTGCGGCAGCTTGTAGTTCTTCAGCGCGCGCAGGATCAGGCCGCGCTTGGTCAGAAACGCATCGGCGTCCTCGGCCGTCTTGCCCTTCTCCTGCGGGAAATGGATCAGGATGAAGTTGGCTGCGCTTGGCGTCACCTGAAGTCCGAGCTTGCCGACCTCGTCGGTCAGCCATTCGCGCCACTTCTCGGTGTGCACACGGGACATGTCCTGATGCGCCGTGTCCTCAAGGGCCGCGACCGCGGCCATCATTGCCGCGGTGCTGACGTTGAACGGGCCGCGAATGCGGTTGACCGCATCGACGATGTTTTCGGGGCCGTACATCCAGCCGATCCGCAACGAGGCGAGGCCGTAGATTTTCGAGAAGGTCCGCGTCATCACCGTGTTGTCGGTGGTGGCGACCATCTCGATGCCGGCTTCATAGTCGTTGCGCGAAACGTATTCGGAGTAGGCGGCGTCGATCACCAGCAGCACATGCGGCGGCAATCCCGCGCGCAGCCGCTTGACCTCGTCGAACGGCAAGTAGGTGCCGGTCGGATTGTTCGGGTTGGCCAGCCAGACGAGCTTGGTGCGCGGCGTGACAAGCGCGAGGATCGCGTCGACATCGGCGGTAAAGTTTGTCTCCGGCGCAATGATGTTCGTCGCGCCGTTCGCCATCGTGGCAATCGGATAAACGAGAAAGCCATGGGTGGTGTGTATCGCCTCGTCGCCTGGGCCGAGATAGGTGTGTGCGAGCAGGTTCAGGATCTCGTCGGAGCCCGCGCCGCAGATAATGCGATCCGGGTCGAGCCCGTAGGTGCGCCCGATGGCTTCGCGCAAAACGCGCGAGGTGCCTTCCGGATAATCTTCCAGATGATCGGCGGCAGCCTTGTAGGCGGCGACGGCCTTGGGCGACGGTCCGAGCGGGGTCTCGTTCGCCGACAGCTTGAACACGCGGCCGCTCAGTCCCGCGCCGCTTTTGCCGGGCGTGTAGGGCGCAATATCGAGAATGCCTGGCTTCGGCACAGGGCGTGACATCGACTTAAACTCCGAAATGAAGACTTAGGCTTTGGATTGCGGGACCGTATAGCGCGTTGCATGGCTCCCGACGAGAGCCGATGAGCGCACCGAAGCCCCTGCCGCAAGCAGCGCGGCGGTGATTTTCGCAAGTCCGCCCGGGCCCGGAACCGAGATCAGCAGTGCCGCGCCGTCGGATGCGGTATCGGGAACGGCAATGATTTCCGAGAACGGCGACAACGCGCGGGCGACATCCGCGCTCCAGCCGGAGACGCGGACGCTCCACATCTCGACTTCGGTCACCATCGCATCCGCAGCGACGCGCGAGACGACGAACACCGGCAATGCGGCCGGATGGTCGGCGCGCTCGACGAACGGTAGCCGCGCAATAATTTTCGGTGTGCCGGCGGGTTCGAGCGCGATCCACCACGGCGAGCGGCTGCCGGTCGCGGAGATCAGCGCGAGATCGCCCTTGGATTTCGCCACCGCTTCCACGGCCGCTTCAGCGTTGAAATGCGCGACGAACGGAACGGTGAAACCGAAATGAAATCGCGCGGAGTCCCGCATCGCGGATTCGCCGACGGACAGATCGGCATGAACCGAGAAGGGCGCCTGCACGTAGGTGAAGGTCGAGATGATGACGCGCCAGATGCTCTCGACCGTGTCGAGCGGCAGCATACCGCGATGACGCTGCACCAGCCGGCGCATCATGTCGGCCTCGCGCGCGGGGCGGAAGGCGGAGCCCACTTCCTGCGTCTTCTTCACCGAGATCAGGCGGTCGATGATGTCGCCGCGCTTCATCAACAAGCCATGCACCTGCTCATCGATGGAATCGATTTCGAGGCGAAGGTCCTGCAGCGATGGCGGCGGCTTGGTCATGGTATCGCGACTTGTGTTTGCAGCCTGGAAGCTGCGATTGAGGCCGGTCTGAAAGGGGGTTGGCTGGCGCATTGATAGGCAGGGGAGCGCCTGAAAGCAAAGAAAACATTGGCAATTCTGACCTCGCGCAGCCGCAGGGGCGGTTCGCATCCCGCGGTGCAGCTTGACGAAAAGGCCGTTCGTGACTAGTAACTTAGCCATTCCGTGGTCATTTGAGCCGGCCGGCTTGCAGCCACGTTAAACAACTCGCTAAACAGGCCGGGGACATAAGTGATCCCGGCCGAACCTCGTTTCAGGCCGGGTTTTTTTATGGCCTGATTTCCGACGTTGGTCGCGAGACCTGCTGAGGAGGCCAGTATCAAGATGGTAAACGTCAAGCCCATTAACAACGCGGCGGCGCCGACCGGCGAGCGTGCGCATGAGGCGGATCACCCGACGTCGCTGGTCGCGCGGTTCGGCACCGACAAGCCGCTGCGGCTGGATTGCGGCGTCGATCTCGCGCCGTTTCAGATTGCCTATCAGGCGTATGGCCAACTCAACGCCGATCGCTCCAATGCCATCCTGATCTGCCATGCGCTGACCGGGGATCAGCATGTTGCGAACGTGCATCCTGTCACCGGCAAGTCGGGATGGTGGGAAACGCTCGTCGGTCCCGGCAAGCCGATCGACACCGACAAATACTTCATCGTCTGCTCCAACGTGGTCGGCGGCTGCATGGGCTCCACCGGTCCGTCATCGACGAACCCCGAGACCGGCAAGCCGTGGGGGCTGGATTTTCCGATGATCACCTTGCCTGATATGGTTCGGGCGCAGGCGATGCTGCTCGATCACCTCGGCATCGAGAAGCTGCTCGCCGTCGTCGGCGGATCGATGGGCGGAATGCAGGCATTGCAATGGGCTGCTGCCTATCCCGAGCGGGTGTTTTCCGCGCTGGCGGTGGCGTGCAGCACGCGGCACTCGGCGCAGAACATCGCATTCCATGAACTGGGCCGTCAGGCGGTGATGGCGGATCCGGACTGGCGCGGCGGGCGCTATTTCGAGGAAGACACCCATCCGCGCCGCGGTCTCGGGGTCGCGCGCATGGCGGCGCATATCACTTATCTTTCGGACGCGGCGCTGCATCGCAAGTTCGGGCGGCGATTGCAGGATCGCGAAGTGCCGACATTTTCGTTCGATGCGGATTTCGAGGTCGAGAGCTATCTGCGGCATCAAGGCTCGTCGTTCGTCGAACGCTTCGACGCCAACAGCTATCTCTACCTGACGCGCGCGATGGACTACTTCGATATCGCCGCCGACCACAATGGCGTGCTGGCGGAGGCCTTTCGCGGCACGCGCACGCGTTTCTGTGTCGTGTCGTTCACCAGCGACTGGCTGTTTCCAACGTCGGAATCCCGCGCGGTCGTGCATGCCCTCAACGCCGGAAGCGCGCGGGTGTCGTTCGCCGAGATCGAGACCGACAGGGGGCACGACGCGTTCCTGCTGGACGTGCCCGAATTCATCGAGATTTCCCGTGCGTTCCTGGAATCGGCCGCGTCCGCGCACGGCCTGACCTAGGAGCGCGCATATGACCATCCAGGATCAGGCCTTCAAACCGACCGCGATTTTGCCCGTGACCGAGAACGGCTACCGCGCCGACCATCTGCTGGTGGCGGAGATGGTGCCGCCCGGATCGAAGGTGCTGGACGTCGGCTGCGGCGAGGGCGACCTGCTGCAACTTTTGGAAAAGCGCGGTGTCGATGGCCGCGGCATCGAACTGTCGCGCGAGGGCGTCAATCGTTGCGTCTCCAAGGGCCTCGCGGTCGTGCAGGGCGATGCCGACACCGACCTCGTCAATTATCCTGACGATGCGTTCGATTATGTTTTGCTGTCGCAGACGTTGCAGGCGACGCGCCAGCCGCGCGTGGTTCTGGAAAACCTGCTGCGCATCGGGCACCGGGCGATCGTGACGTTTCCGAATTTCGGGCACTGGAAAATGCGCCTTCAGCTTCTGGTCAAGGGCCAGATGCCGCGCACCGATAATCTTCCGGCGACGTGGTACGACACGCCGAACATCCACTTCTGCACCATCAAGGATTTCGTGCAGCTCTGCGACGAGATCAACGTCAAGATGGAGCGCGCGGTGGCGCTTGACCTCTACGGCAGGCCGCTGCGGCTCAATGCGCCGTGGTGGTTCTGGAACATGTTCGGCGAGCAGGGTGTTTTTCTGCTGAGCCGCCGCGATTAGGCCGAACGGCGAAATCGTCCGGAAATCGCGTGATTCCGGCCCTTAAGTTATCGTGCGATAATCGCGGAGCGCATAGCAGTCTTGCTCAACGCCGCTCAGCGCGCAGCTGTCTTGTTTCTGCCACATCCCGCCCGTCATACGCCCGCTCACTCATATCGCTCCGGCATGGAGCGATGGAAAATGGGGGTGTAACGAGGACTATGGATGATTGTAAGTAACGCGTTTCGTCGGCCTGTTGGTCTCACTGCGGTTGCATTGTGCTCACTGGCAATTGTCGCAATCGCGACCCCGGCTTCGGCGAGGCCACATCACGGCGCCAGCCGTCATGCTCATGTGCATCATATCAAGAAGCATCACATCAAGAAACATCGTGGATATCGCGTTCGTCATGGACGGCGCGGCGGTCATGCGCCGGCAGAAGCATCTGCCGTAACTTCTGCTCCGCAGAGCTTCGGCGGATCGAACATCGTTGCGGAAGCGCGGCGTTACATCGGCAGCGGCAATCCCACAGGGCGTGCGAGCCTGTGGTGCGCGCGCTTCATGAACATGGTGCTTCAGCGCTCGGGTCATAAGGGCACGGGCTCGGACATGGCGCGCTCGTTCGCTAGCTACGGCCAGCGCATTTCCGGCCCGCAGGTCGGCGCCATCGCCGTGATGTCGCGTGGCCGCCGCGGCGGTCATGTCGGCGTCGTCAGCGGCATCGACGCCAAGGGCAACCCGATCGTCATCTCGGGCAACCACGGCCGCCGTGTCGCCGAGTCGAGCTATTCGCGCGGGCGGATCTACGCCTACGTGATGCCGACGAGCTGATCGTTCAAAACAGCTTCGGCTCTTCACTCACAACCGCATCGCCGGTGGCAATCTCGCCGCCGGCGATGACTTGCGCATACACGCCGCAATCCGCATGGCCATTCGCCCGCATCAGCGCCTGCGGGATGTTCAGATCGCGTTCGGCGGTCACCGGATCGACATTGACGGCCGCGCAGCGCACGATCCGCTTGATGATCCGCAGCTGTGCGCCGCCGATCTCGAGCGTGGTGTTCATCAGGTCGAACTCGTGCCATGGGGGCCAGCCGCTCACGTAAAGGTTGGCGCGAAACCGCAGCGGATGGACCGGCTGCCCGACAAGGGTTTCGATCACGGCAAGGCTGGCGAGATTGATGATCGAGACGACCTTGGCTGCAACGTCCGAGAAGCTGTGCCCGGGCGCCGAGAGAATTCTGGGCGATCCGTGCAACTCGTTTGTAAAATTCTCGGCAAAGAACTGTTCGATGGCGGCGCGCCCGCTCGCTGTTTCCAGATCGCCGCGCACGGCTTCCGCGTCGTTGCGATGAATCGCGAGAATGTTGCTGGCGTCGTCAAACCGCGTTTGCAGCCCGGCAAGGCGCTCGTTCCGCATCAGCATCAGAAACCGGATCTTCGGAAAATACTTCGGATCCGCCGGGTCGAAGCCCGTGGGTCCGTTCTCGATGGCATAACGGCGATCCGCAGGAAGCGTCTGGCTCTCGCGAAGGACCACGCGGTCGAGCGCTTCCGGTGACAGGCCTTTGACGGGATAGCGATAGATACCGTTAACGGTGACGGGGGAGGCGTTCGACATCCGGCATCCTTATGCGAATTTACCCTGCCATTCCAGCGCGGGTGAATTTTTGGCCCTGCCTCTTTCGCAGGCGTGCCGGGGTTCCCACATTTGCGTGAGGCCGGCCCAGACCGGCCACCGCTCCGGGTTGAGGAACGTCAACGCCGGCAGCGGAAACCCATTGAAGATGCTAATTTCGTGCCTTCGGGGCGGAATGGCAGGCTGAGGGACACCGAATGAATATTGAAAAGTACACCGACCGCGTGAAGGGATTCATCCAGTCGGCACAGAGTCTGGCCATGCGTGAGGGCCATCAGCAGTTCACGCCCCTGCATATCCTCAAAGTGCTGCTCGACGATAGCGAAGGTCTGGCCGGTGGGCTGATCGACCGCTCGGGAGGCAATTCCCGTGCGATCCTGAAAGCGACCGAGGATGCGCTCGGCAAGATGCCGAAGATTTCCGGCGGCGGCGCAGGGCAGATTTATCTTGCGCCCGCCACTGCGCGCGCCTTCGACGCCGCCGAACAGGCTGCCGACAAGGCTGGCGACAGTTTCGTCACGGTCGAACGGCTGTTGCTGGCGCTTGCGCTCGACAAGGACAGCGACGCGGGCGCTCTGCTCGCCAAGGGCGGCGTCACCCCGCAAAATCTCAATGCCGCCGTGAACGCGCTGCGCAAGGGGCGCACCGCCGACAGCGCCACGGCGGAGAACGCCTATGACGCGCTGAAGAAATACGCTCGCGATCTGACGCAGGCGGCGCGCGACGGCAAGCTCGATCCGGTGATCGGCCGCGACGAGGAAATCCGCCGCACCATTCAGGTGCTGTCACGCCGCACCAAGAACAATCCGGTGCTGATCGGCGAACCCGGCGTCGGCAAGACCGCCATCGTCGAGGGCCTTGCGCTGCGCATCGTCAATGGCGACGTGCCGGAAAGCCTGAAGGACAAATCGGTTCTGTCCCTCGATCTCGGCGCGCTGATCGCAGGCGCGAAGTATCGCGGCGAGTTCGAGGAGCGGTTGAAGGCCGTGCTGACCGAAGTCACCGGGTCCGACGGCCAGATTATCCTGTTCATCGACGAGATGCATACGCTGGTCGGCGCGGGTAAGG
This sequence comes from Afipia sp. GW822-FHT04G07, assembly GCF_058800765.1. Lineage (NCBI taxonomy): Bacteria > Pseudomonadati > Pseudomonadota > Alphaproteobacteria > Hyphomicrobiales > Nitrobacteraceae > Afipia > Afipia sp. GW822-FHT04G07. The sequence goes on along the minus strand of NZ_JBXAMP010000001.1, from coordinate 1,976,412 downwards.
CCGACGGCGCGATGGATGCGTCGAACCTGCTCAAGCCTGCGCTGGCGCGCGGCGAGCTGCACTGCATCGGCGCGACCACGCTCGACGAGTATCGCAAGCATGTCGAGAAGGACGCCGCCCTCGCACGCCGGTTCCAGCCGGTGTTCGTCAGCGAGCCGACGGTGGAAGACACCGTCTCGATCCTGCGCGGGCTGAAGGAGAAGTACGAGTTACATCACGGGGTCCGCATCACGGATTCCGCGATCGTGGCAGCGGCGACGCTGTCGAACCGCTATATCACGGACCGTTTTCTGCCCGACAAGGCCATCGACCTGATCGACGAGGCCGGCGCGCGGCTGAAGATGCAGATCGATTCCAAGCCGGAAGAGCTCGACACCATCGACCGCGACATCGTGCGGCTGAAGATCGAACAGGAGGCGCTGAAGAAGGAAACCGATTCCGCGTCGAAGGAGCGTCTCCAGCGGCTTGAGAAAGAATTGGCCGATCTTGAGGAAAAGGGCGATGCGCTGACTGCGAAGTGGCAGGCGGAACGCGACAAGCTGTCCGACGCCCAGAAGGTCAAAAGCGAACTGGAGCAGGCGCGCCAGGAACTGGCCGACGCGCAGCGTCGTGGCGAATTCCAGAAGGCCGGTGAGCTGGCCTATGGCCGCATTCCCGAGCTTGAGAAGCGGCTGAAGGCGCTAGAGGAGAGCGAGAAGGCCGGCAACGTCGTGCTCGAGGAAGCCGTCACGGCGAGCCACGTCGCGCAGGTGGTGTCGCGCTGGACCGGCATCCCCGTCGACCGGATGCTCGAAGGCGAACGCGAGAAGCTGCTCAAGATGGAGCTGCAGCTTGCCAAGCGCGTCATCGGTCAGGCCGAAGCGGTCACCGCGGTATCGACAGCGGTGCGGCGCTCGCGTGCGGGATTGCAGGACCCGAACCGTCCGATCGGATCGTTCATGTTCCTCGGCCCCACCGGCGTCGGCAAGACCGAATTGACCAAGGCGCTCGCGGAATATCTGTTCGACGACGAGACCGCGCTGGTCCGCATGGACATGTCCGAATACATGGAGAAGCATTCGGTGGCGCGGCTGATCGGCGCGCCTCCGGGCTATGTCGGTTATGACGAGGGCGGCGCGCTCACCGAGGCCGTGCGCCGCAGGCCGTATCAGGTCGTGCTGTTCGACGAAATCGAGAAGGCGCATCCGGATGTGTTCAACGTGTTGCTGCAGGTTCTTGACGACGGCCGCCTGACCGATGGTCAGGGCCGCACGGTCGACTTCCGCAACACGCTGATCATCATGACCTCAAATCTTGGCTCCGAATATCTCGTCAGCCAGGGAGAGGGTGAAGATACGTCGGCGGTGCGCGATCAGGTCATGGCCATCGTGCGCGCGAGCTTCCGTCCGGAATTCCTCAATCGCGTGGACGAGATCATCCTGTTCCACCGGCTGCAGCGAACCGAGATGGGCCGCATTGTCGATATTCAGATGCAGCGGCTCTCGAAGCTGCTGGACGATCGCAAGATCACGTTGACGCTCGACGATAAGGCGCGCGATTGGCTGGCTGCGAAGGGCTGGGATCCAGCTTACGGCGCACGTCCTCTCAAACGTGCGATCCAGCGCGCAGTGCAGGATCCGCTGGCGGAGATGATCCTGGCCGGACGCATCCATGACGGTGAAGTGGTCGCGGTCTCGGCGGGCGATGGCGGCCTGACCTTCAATGGTCAACTTGCCAGGATCGATACCGAGACGCCACCGGTGCCCAAGAGCAAGCTGAATTGAAGATAAAATAGCCGGGCAACGTGCCCGGCTATTTCTATTTGTACAGCTGTCTGCCGGGCTACTTTTTCTTCAGCGTGTAGATCGCGTTCTCGATGTCGGACGACACGTAGATCGTGCCCGACGCGCCGACGCCGACGCCGGTCGGGATGTTCGTCGGCAAGGTTCCTGCGGCGCTCGCAAGTCCGATCGGCAGGTTGCCGGCAAGCTCTGTAATGGCGCCGGTCTGCGGATCGATGGAGATTATCCGTTTGGCGCCGACCTCCGCGACGATCAGTTTTCCGTCGGGCGCAAGCGCGATGCCTTCCGGACCTTTCAGATCCTTGGCGACGACGGTCTTGGCGCCGCTCGCAAGATCGATCTTCGACACCAGCCCGGCGAAGGCCTCCGTCACATAAGCCGTGTTGTCGTTCGCAGTGACGAGGCCGACGGGGCCCGCGAGATCGCCGGCCACCGTCTTGCGATCCTTGCCGTGCTCGCCGCTGGCGCGAACCAGCGATTTCGTGCCGAGTTCGTTCACGAGAAGACTGCCATCACCGAGGCGCACGGCATCGTGCGGGGCCTTGAAGCCGTGCAGCATCTCGACCGTCTTGCCGGTCTTGCGCTCGATGAGTTGTACCGTTCCGGTGAACCAGCTCGACAGCACGACGAAATCGCCCTTGGCCGTGGCGCTCATCGGATATTCCAGCGTGACGCCGTCCGCGTGCATGCGTGAGGTTTCGCTGACCTTGCCGGTGCCGCCGTCAACCGTGCGATAGGCAAAGACGTCGGCGATGTAGACCGTGTCCTTGCCGTCGTCAGTGACAACGCCGATGCCGCCGGGCAGTGCGAGTTGCCCGATAATGATCTGTTTCGCCGTGCCGGTTTCGGGATCGACTTCCTGAATGCCGTTATCGGCCATGTTGGAAACGAAGATGCGATCCTTGTCATCGATGGCAAGGTTGTCGAGGGAGGGCTTGAGCTGGGCTGCGACTTTTTTCGTGCCCGTCTTCGGATCCACTTTCACGAGTTGGCCGAGCGCAGTATCGACCACCCAAAGATTGCCCTTTGAATCGAAATTGACGGCCGCAGGCACCTTGAACCCATCCGCGACCACTGCGAGTTCGCCCTTGTCGACATCCACCTTGACGACCTGGCCTTTGAACCACAGCGGTCCATAGAGCTGGTCGTCCGGGCCGAATTCGAATCCGTTCAACCCGCCCATCTTTTCCATGATCTTGCGCGGAGGCTTTGCGCCCTCGACGTCGATCTCGTAGAGCGCATCGCCGAGGAAGACCTGCGTGGCGTAAAGCCGGCCGTCCTTGCGGAATGCCAGCGAATTGATTCCCGGCAGACCGGACGCGAGCTTCCTGATCGGGCCGTCGCCTTTGCGCGCATAGAGATCGCCGGTGATGAACCCGGTCCACGCCATGGTGCCATCGGGCGCGAACGCGATGTCGTCGGCCATGCCGCCGTCGGCGGCGGTCACGGAAATCTTCGCGGTGCCGGTGCTGCGGTCGACTTCGTAAAGCGCTGCGCCTGCGACGCTGCCCGCGAACATGCGTCCGCTCTTGTCGATGCCCAGTCCATGAACGCCGTGAAACGCCGAGCCTGGCACCAGCTTCGCCACCTCATAGGCTTGCGACAAGGCTGCGGTGGTTGTGCCGACCGCGAGTGCGGCCACGAGTGTCGCGCTCGCGACAAATCGGTTCATCATGGCAAGCCTCCCTGTTTGGCGTCTTCGCGCCGGGATTTATGCAGGGAGTATTTGGGGTCGAGCGCTGCTTGGCAACGAAAACCGACGTTGCGATGCACGCACGGTACGGCACGCGACACCGGCGTCGGCAATCTTTCAAGATTGAGGAATGTTGTCGGGAAACACGGAGCCGGGATTTAGCGCTCGCCCGCGGCCTGCGCTGTCTTCTGGCCCTTGGCGGCTTGCGGCTGCGGACGATTGCTGCCCGGTCGGTTGTTGATCATGGTGTCGAGCCGGTCGCGTTCGGCTTCGAAACTCGTCAGCATCGGCCCCTCAAGCGAACGTCCGCGCGGCAGCTTGATGCGCATCGGATCGACGAAGCGGCCGTTGACCAGAATTTCGTAGTGGACGTGGGCACCGGTCGAGAGGCCGGTCGAGCCGACGAAGCCGATCACCTGGCCCTGACGGACGCGCTTGCCGGGCTCCATGCCCTTGGCGAAAGCGGTCATGTGGCCGTAGGCCGTTTCATATCCATTGGGATGCTTGATGCGGATGTATTTGCCGTATCCGCCTTCCCATCCGGCCTTCTCGATGGATCCGTTGCCGGATGCGAAAATCGGAGTTCCGTAAGGGGCTGCCCAATCCACGCCGGTATGCATCTTGGTGTAGCCGAGGATCGGATGGCGGCGGCCGCCGAAGCCGGAGCGCATGATGGCGTTGCTGACGGGTTTGCGGACCAGGAACTTCTTCGCGCTCTTGCCGGTCTCGTCGTAGTAGTCGACGATCGAGTCGTCCGGCGCCTGGAAGCGATAGTATTTTTTGGTTTCGCCGCCGACGGTGAGGGCTGCATACAGCACCTCGGTCTTTTCGTTATTGACCGGCGTTTCGTCCTCGCCGGCGAAGAACACTTCGAACGAATCGCCGGCCTGCACCTTGCGCTGGAAATCGACGTCGTAGGAGTAGATCCGGATCATGTCTTCGATGACGGTGGCCGGAACCTTGTTGCGCAGCGCGGTCTCGTAAATGCTCTGGTAGAGCCGCACGCCGGTGCCGTCATCATCTTCGTCATCGTCGCTGCTGTTTGCGGTCTCGGTCACGGTATTGAAGCTCTGGGGATCGACGGCGACGTATTTGCCGAGATCGGACAGCGCTGCGACGGCCTCGATGGTGGCTTCGTTGGCGACGATGACGCGAACCGGTTGCTGGCGCTGAAGTCCGGGGCCGGTCCCCGCCATCATGATGCGCAGCTTCTGGCCTTCCTTGAGCCCGCCGTCGCGGCCGCGCGCGCCGAGATTGTTGGCGATGGCCAGCGCTTCGCCCGGTGACGCTCCCATATCGCGCAGGATGGTCTGTACGGTGTCGCCCTTCTTGACGATGTGGATGCGCTCGCTGGAGGGGTTCCCGCCGGTGGCCTGATCCTTGGTTTTCGGAAGCAGGGTGACGTTTTCCGGCACCACGCGCGCCTCGAAACCCGCGTAGGGATCGGGCGTGCCTTCCGCGGCATAGGCCATCTTGAAATCGGTCGGTGAACTTGACGCATATTTCACGGCGCTGTTGCCCCGCCAGTTCGATGCGTCGCGGACCCGCAGCAGAACTTCGTCGATCGCGACATTGGCCGCGATTTTCGCGCGAGGCAGCACCGACGCGAGGTCGCGCGTCACGAAAGAGACTTCCGCATCCGGCTCGGCGGTCTGGGCGTCGCCGTCTGCGGGCGCCGCGCTGCCGACGTCGGTCAACATGCGCTGCGCATTGAAGGCCGGGACCTTGGAAGAGAGATCGCTGGTGGTGAGTGAGAGGTTGCCTGCGATTCGAACGAACGGGCGTACCTTCATGACGTCGCGGTTGCCGGCGCGGGCCACCGTTGAAACGCGAATCACCTGGCGCGCGGCCGTCGAATCGCTGGGCGGCGGAAGCCGGTCGCTTTTGCGCGCGACAGCTCCCTTGTCATTCGCGCCGAATGCACCGCGCAACGCGCCTTCGACACGTTCGGGCACCTTGGCGAATGTCATTTCGCCATCGAGCGACGCGAAAACGGCGCCGCCGATCAAAGCCGCGCCGCACAGACCGGTGAGAATCGTGCCGCTGAACCATTGGACGGAGACGCGTCGGCGATCGATGAC